>NZ_PDWT01000002.1 GCF_010093345.1 Pseudoxanthomonas yeongjuensis
GGGTGGGGCCGGGATGGTGAATCCCGGGGGCGTGCAGGGCCGCAGGCAGAACCACCTCTCCCCTTGTGGGAGAGGTCGACGCGCTTGCGCGGCGGGAGAGGGGAGGCGGAGCGAGATTTCTCCCGGTAGCGTCGTACGATCCAGGCTCGGGAAACTGATCGAGCGGCAAGCAAGATCAAAAGCCGCACCCTCTCCCGGTCTTCGACTGAAACATTCGAGGGCAGGCTCTTCGGCCACCCTCTCCCATAAAGGGGGAGGGTGAGCGGGGCGCCGCGTAGAATAGGCACATGAACAACGATCTCCCCGCCGTCCATCTCAAGAACGCCTGGCGCTCCAGCCATCCCTGGATCTTCCAGAAACTGGTCGCCAAGCCCGAGCAGAAACCCAAGCCCGGGACCATCGTCGAGGTCATCGGCGTGGACGGCGAGTGGATCGGCCGCGGCTTCTACAACGGCCACTCGCGGATCGCCGTGCGCATCCTGGAAACGGACCCGGACGTGCCGGTCGACGCGGGCTGGTTCTCGCGCAAGATCGCCGAAGCGGTGTCGCTGCGCCGCGACGTACTCAAGCTCGACGACGTCTCCAACGCCTGGCGCGTGGTCCATGCCGAAGGCGATGGCCTGTCCGGCCTGGTCGTGGACCGTTACGACGACCTGCTGGTGGTCGAATTCTTCAGCGCCGGCATGTTCCGCCATCGCGAGTGGATCTACGAGGCCTTGAAGGAACAGTTCCCGGGCGCGCGCTTCTACAGCTTCGCCGAGGAACACGTGCAGAAGCAGGAGAGTTTCGACTTCCGTGGCACCGAGCCGCCGGCGCCGGCGATCATCACCGAGAACGGCGTGCGCTTCCGCGCCGACCCGGCCGGCGCGCACAAGACAGGCTTCTTCGCCGACCAGCGCGAGAACCGCGAATGGCTGTCGCACCAGGCCGCCGGCAAGCGCGTGCTCGACCTGTGCTGCAACACCGGCGGCTTCGGCGTGTACGCCAAGGTTCGCGGCGCTGAGGAAGTGGTCGGCGTGGATATCGACGAAGACGTGATTTCGATTGCCAAAGGCAACGCCAAGCTCAACGACGTGAAGCTGAAATTCGTGCAGGCAGATATCTTCCCGTGGCTGCGCGATGCCGGCAATGCGAAAGACCTGTACGACGTGGTGATCCTGGATCCGGCCAAGATGACCCGCGACCGCGAGCAGGTGATCGCCGCGCTGAAGAAATACCTCGACATGAACAAACTGGCGCTGGGCGTGGTGAAACCGGGCGGCCTGTTCGCCACGTTCTCCTGCACCGGCCTGGTCAGCGAACAGGAATTCCTCGACATGCTGCGCCGCGCCGCCTACTTCTCCGGCCGCACCCTCCAGATCCTGAAAGTCTCCGGCGCCGGCGCCGACCATCCGTTCATGGCCCACGTGCAGGAGTCGCGTTACCTCAAGGCGGTGTTCTGCCGGGTGTTCTGACGTAGGAGCGGCCATGGCCGCGACCGGCCTTCAATGTCGCGTGGATCACATCGTAGGAGCGGCCATGGCCGCGACCAGACCCCCAACGTCGCATGGATCACGCCGAAAGAGCGACGCGCCACGGATTGGATCGATGGCGCACGGGTCCATCGGCCGCCTGTGTTCCGGTCGCGGCCATGGCCGCTCCTACAGCCAGACGGCATCCCAGTAGGGATAGTCGCCGATACGTTCCACTAATCCGCTACGCAGCGGGTTGGCGATGATGTATCGCGCCACAACCTGCATGTCTTCATCGCTGCGCAGTGCGCGATCATAGAATCCCCTTTGCCACACCGCGCCATGGCGACCGAGGGCCGCATTGACCTGGCAGGCGCTGGCGCCCTTCAGCCTGGACACCAGCGTTTCCAGCCCCTCGGCTTCTCCGAGTTGAAGCAACCAGTGCGCATGATCAGGCATGAGCACCCAGGCGAACAACGCCGCGTCGCCCAGTGTCGCCGGGTTGACGAAACAGGCACAGGCCGCTCGCGCGGCCGCCGGATTGGCGAAGACTGGGGCCCGAGCCACGGTCCTGGTGGTCAGGTGGTAAATCTGTTTCGGCAGGGAAACCCGGCCGCGACGTAGCGCGGCATGCCCCCTGCGAAGGGTCGCGTCCTTTTCCATGCGTGCATGTTGCGATCCCGATTTAGATCAAGCCATCGGCATGCCACGCCCCGTCGCGTAGGAAAACTCCGTAGGAGCGGCCATGGCCGCGACCCGAACCCCAACGTCGCGTGGACCGCACCGCAAGGGTGGCGCGCAATGAATGTTGGATATCTGACGCAGAGATCCGCCCCGCCGGGACGTCCGTGTTCCGGTCGCGGCCATGGCCGCTCCTACGACAGCAAATAGTCGCGCAACGCCACCGCCTGGTTCCGTTCCTCGTCGCGCGCGCCGTAGACCAGGGTGACGCGCCCCTGCTTCAGCCACTTGCGCAGTTCGGCGACCGCCTCGGGGTTGGCATCCAGCTCATGCGCGTAGCGCTTGCGGAATTCCTCCCAGCGTTCCGGCACATGGCCGAACCATTGACGCAATTCCGTGCTGGGCGCGATGTCCTTCAGCCACGCCTGTATCGCGATCTTCTGCTTGCTGACGCCGCGCGGCCATACCCGGTCCACCAGCAGGCGGATGCCGTCGTCGTCGGAAGCCGGCGCATAAGCGCGCTTGAGGCGGATATCGTGGCGACTCATCGACGCACTCCGTATGAACGAGTACGGTTACCAGTGTAGCGCCGAAGACGCTACGCGGCCGCCGACGTCCGGCGCGGCCGCGAACGATGGCACGGGATTACTGTGGAATCACGCGTCCTGCGCGCGCGCCAGCAGACTGCTGCGGCGTCCGTAGGCCAGGTAGGCGACGATGCCGATCGCGTTCCACAGCAGGAACCACAGCTGCGTCGTGCGCGGCAGGCTCCAGAACAGGTACAGGCAGCCGAAGATCGCGATCGGCGCGACCACCCACGCCAGCGGCGTGCGGAACACCCGCCTGCGCGACGGTTCGCGCTTGCGCAGCACCAGCAGGCACACCGACACGGCGATGAACGCGGCCAGGGTGCCGGCGTTGGCCAGCGCCGCGATCTCGTCCAGTCGCGCCACGCCGGCCAGCGCGGCGACCAGGATCGCGGTGAACAGCGTGGTCGCGATCGGCGTGCCGGTGCGCTTGCTCACCTTCGACAAACCGCGCGGCAGCAGCCCGTCGCGCGACATCACGAAGAAGATCCGGCTCTGTCCGTACAGGAACGCCAGCAGCACGGTCGGCAGGGCAACCACCGCGGCGATCGCGATGATCGTGGCCGCGTTGCCCTGGTTCAGTTCGCGCAGGATCAGCGCCAGCGGTTCGGGGCTGTTGCCGAACACGGTGTAGCTCAGCGCGCCCACCGCGGCCAACGCGACGATCATGTAGATCAGGGTGCAACCGACCATCGAGCCGACGATGCCGATGGAAAGATCCCGTTCCGGGTTCTTGGTTTCCTCGGCCGCGGTCGAGATCGCATCGAAGCCGTAGAAGGCGAAGAAGATGATCGCCGCCGCCGCCATCACCCCGCGTTCGACCCCATCGGTGCCCATCGATTTGACGAAGCCGAACGGCATGAACGGATCCAGCCGCGCGGCATCGAAATGCGGCAGCGCGATGGCCACGAAGATTCCCAGTGCGATCACCTTGACCACGACCAGCACCGCGTTCAAGGTGGCGCTTTCGCGCGTTCCCGCCATCAGCATGCCGGCGACCACGAACACGATGCCCACCGCCGGCAGGTTGATGAACCCGCCCGCATGCGGTCCCGCGGTCGCCCACAACGGCAGGTCCACGCCCAGGCCCTTGAGGAAGCCGACCGCGTAGCCGGACCAGCCGACCGCGACCGTGCTCACCACCAGCGAATATTCCAGGATCAGGCTCCAGCCCACCACCCAGGCCAGGATCTCGCCCAGCACGATATAGCTGTAGGTATAGGCGCTGCCGGCGGCCGGCATCATCGTGGCCATCTCCGCGTAGGCCAGCGCCGCGCAGGCGCAGACGATGCCCGCGACCGCGAACGACAGCAGCACCGCCGGCCCGGCCAGGTTGGCGCCGACCCCGATCAGGGTGTAGATGCCGGTGCCGACGATGGCGCCGATGCCCAGCGCGATCAGGTGCGGCCAGCTCAGGGTGGGCACCAGCCGCCGCCCCTCTTCGTGCACGGTGACCTGGTCGATCGATTTGCGCCTGAGCCAGGTTTGCATGCGTGCTCCCGAAGATGCGATTGGAAAGGTGGGACATAGTGGCGCATCGCCCGCGGCGACGCGATGTGCAGTGCGGCGATCAGGTCATGCGAGGCGGATATGGCCCGGGCGAGCGGTCAAACCGCGGTGGACCGCTCGAAGAGGGCGCCCACGCTCGGCTTGCCCAGGGTCAGGAACGTGGCCACGCCGAGCGCCGTGCCGAAGGGAATCGACAGGCAGGAAATGCCGGCGACCACCTGGCAGAAGGTCCGCGACCGGCGTTGCCTGAGGTACTTGCCGGTGAGGAACTTGGCGATCGCCAGTCCCGCCCCGAACAGGAAGAACAGTCCACCGAAGATGCCGAACAGCCAGCCCGCCACCTGCGGCGGCATGCCTTCCGCATGCTGGCCGGCCTTCACCGCCGAAGAGAACACCGCGCCCATCATCACGCCCATGAACAGGTACATCAGCCCGAACAGGGAAAAGAACGCGCTGACGCCGGCGGAAATGAAATAACCGATGGAAAGCAGGCGCAGGTGTTCCGCATCGAGGATCGATTGCTTCGGGTCGGAATCGGTCACGGCGGCCGCTCCTTGGGAATGGTCGGGAGGGTATAGGGATTCCGCACGCCGCACCCTGTGCGGTCAACGTTCGCCCGGGGTTTCGTTGGTCACCGCGTAGGCGCTGCCCTTCTGCGGATCTATCGGCCGGATTTCATAGAACAGGCCAAACCGCATGCAAGGATTCTGCGCGGCGAGTTGCGCCGCTTCTTCCAGGCTGTGCGCCAGGATGAACCAGTAGCCGCCCACGACTTCCTTGGATTCGCCGAAAGGCCCGTCGGTCAACACGCCTTTCCTGGAAACCGTCGCCCCCGGTGTGTCCAGCCGCTGCCCGGTCTTCATTTTCCCTTCCGTGATCAGTTGTTCCAGCCAGGCGTAGAACTCGTCGATCGCGACCTGGATGTCTTCGGGCGCGGCATCCCTGTCCCATTGGCCGCGGGAGAGGACGAGGAATTCGGAAGGGGGATTCTGTTCGGTCATGGGCAGCTTCCAGTGCATGGCATGGAGCGCATGGTAATGCGCATCACATGGGGCGGCCCACATCACCAGGAGATCGTCGGCCGGAGCGACGGCCCCCGGATGCGTTGTCCGCCTTATTCGAGCCCGATTCCCGGGTACCAGCCGCTTTTTGCCAGGAAGGTCCTGGCATCGTCCATCTCCAGTATCTCGCGCAGGGCCTGGCGCTTGTCCGGCGCATTGCGGTAGTAGGCCTTGGCGATCCGGTAGCCCACCCAGTAGCCGAGGTCGCCAGGGGTTTGCGGGGTGGCGTTGTAGGCCCAGTCGGACAGGTCGGTCCTGTCGAGGTCGGCGGCGAAGCGGGTCTCGATCTCCCGCTCGTGCCCGACCGCGGCGGCCGCATTGCGGGAATAGGCGGCCCGGCCGGCGGTGAGCTCGCCGACGAACTCGGCGATGCCTTCGAGCAGCGAGATCTCGAGCACCGTGGGCTTTTCCTTTTCGCTGAGCGCATGCGCCCGGACCTGCTGGACGTGGGCGTACTCGTGGGCGAGTACGCAGACGATGCGATCCTCGACGTCCGGATCGAGCCAGTCGATCGCGCACAGCGCCTCGAGCCCGACCTGGATGCCGGTGTCGGGCGCGCCTATCGCCACCGGCTTGCCGCGGCCGATGGCGATGGTGACGGGTGGGAAGCGCGCTAGCGGGTACAGGCGTCCCAGTGTGCGCAGCGCGGTCTCCAGGCGTTGCTGCGCTCGCGGGAGGACGGCAAGGCAACGCTTGGCGTCGGCGTACAGCGACGGATTCGCGGCCAAGGCGTCGGCGATCCGCTGGCCGGAGATGTTGCGCAGCCTGGCGAACAGGTGCAGTCCTTCCGAACCCTGGTCGAGGTATTCGTGCTGGAGCTGTTCCGCGCTGGGGTGTCCGTTCGCGTTGTCGTAGATGCGGTAGAAAAGATCGACATCGCCGGTCTGGACGACGGCCTCGGCCGTAGCGGCGCTGGCGCTATCCGCCGCAGGAGCGTGCTGCGCCGGCACAGAGGTTGCCGCAAACGCAAGCGCGCAGGCTACGGCGCCAATCCCCATCTTCCTGATGCTTGTCTTCATGACGGTTCCATTGGTTGATGCACGACATACCGCGGCCGGGCAGGGCGGGTTCGTAACCGCGGGGAATGCGGCCTGCCGATGGACATCGCCAGCGCCCCGCGCCCGAATGTGCCGCGGGATCTAGTCGTGGGCCGGATCCACGGCGGGGGCCTGCGCGGCTTCCGCCTTGTCCTCGTGCGCCAGACGCTTGCCGAATTCATAGCCGGAGCGCGCAAGGACGCAAAGAACCGCCACTGCCGCGAGTCCGATCAGGATTTTCTTGAGCATGGTCGCAGCGCCTCGCCGGTGCCGTGGGAAAGCACGGCTTCGTGCGGCCAATCTATTGGAGGAGCGGGGCGGATTGATGTGCTCAAAGTAACGCCGCGCGGATAAGGCATCAGGGGCCGGGGTCCGCGGCACTCCACTCCTGGACGGGCACGTCGGTGCGTTCCACGACGAGTTCTTCCATGATCTGCTGTTCCATCGCCAGTCGCTGCGTATTCCTGCCCGCTTGTTCCCTTGCCTTGGAAATCCGTTCCATGGCGCTGCCCGCATCGCGCCAGGCGATGGTGACCCGCAGGTCCCATTGCTCGTTGCCGGCGTTGAACTGCGGCCTGGACAGGCGCATCCAGAGCACATCGCCTTCCTTCATCCTGGCTTGCAGCAGTGGAACCCCGTTCTTCTCGAACAGGTCCACGAACTGCAGCTCCTTGCCGGGCTTGATCCAGTAAGTCCGCTCGATGATGAATGGAGCGCGCACCACCGGACCCTGTTGCGCGATCGCGCCCGGGGGCAGCAATGCAAGAGAAAGCACGAGGGCGGTAATGAAGCGCATGCGATGTCGTCTCCTGGGTATCCGACGCCGAGTTTAGCCGAGCCGGGAAGCGGCCCAGGCTTGAATGAAGGGTCGGGCGCCGTTCCGTGCCGGCACGGCAGTCTCATCCAACCTGGACGTTTCCATATCCATCGCCTCACCGCCTGCGCAGTAGACCGTAGGGGTTCGCAGGCTCACCCCAACCCGTTCATTCAGTCCCATTGCGTGGCGTTCTTCGGAAATCCAGGGCGCTGCACCCGCACCACGCAGAATCGCTGCCCGGTGGGGGCCTGCATCACCACCCAGCGTTCCAGGCGATCGACCACTTGCGCGCCGAGTGCTTCCAGGCGCGCCACCTCGGCGGGAATGTCGTCGGTTTCGATGTCGATGTGAACCCGGCTCTCATGCTCGACGCGCTGGATCTGGACGATGGGCTCGTCGGGAGGCGTGGCCAGCATCCGGTAATTGCCGCGGGTCCCAGGATGGTCGGGATCTATCCCGCGACCCAGCGCGTCGGCCCAGAACCGGGCGGCCTGGTCGACATCCGATACGCGGCAATCGATCAAAAGAGCGCAAAGACGGGAGGAATGCATGGCAGCCTCTTTGGGTCTGCAGGTGGGGAGAGTATGCGCTGTGGCGGATAACGCCTGAATCAAGTTCGTGGGTTGGAGGGAACGAAGCGAACCCCGACATCGTCACTTGAATTGATCCGAATGCTGGGGTTCGCAGGCTCACCCCAACCTATACGCTCGTCACTTCCGCGTAAGCGATGCTTCCGCCAACTCAAGCGCCTTGTCGAGCGCCTGCTCCGCAGGAACCTCCACATCCGGCTTGACGCCGGTCCCTTGCCAGTTGGTTCCGGTAATCGGGTTGACCGACCTGGACTCCGGAAGATCGACAGCGAAGTGGGAATGGATACGACGATATTCAAATGGATTCGCGCCACCGCCTGTAGTTTCGCCGACAATCACGGCGCGCTTGAGTGCCTGAAGGTCGTAGGCCACCGACTCCGCCGCCGAAAAGGTCTTGTGCGAGGTCAGAATGTAGACGGGTTTGGTTGGGCCGAAACGACGACCCGGCACCCATGCCGGCGAAGTCGCATAAGCGTGCGTATCGGTTGGTCGATTGTAGCTGCCGCTAAGAGGGCTTCCGCCTTCGAGTAGATAGCCGGTCAACAGGTTGGCTGTTTCCGCCCCTCCGCCATTCTGGCGCAGGTCGATGATGAGCGCATCGCCTTGCGCGACAACCGTCATCGCCGCTGCGAACACATCGCCAGCCATCGATGGAGGCGGAAAAACGCGCAAGTCGAGAAGCATCACGTTGCCCGGCAAGCGCTCGATCTTTTCCACTCCGTGGTTGATCTGCGGCCCATACCATCGTTCCATCTCCGCCGCTGAAAAAGCCGCATCGCCATCCTGCTGCGGGATCGTTTTTTCGCTGTAGCTGAGGCCCAGGTGTCCATCCTTGGATATCGAACGCAGGAATGCCGTCGCCTCCCTGGCAAAGGAATCTCCATTACGCGGTTCTTTCCAGCGATCTCCGGACAGGCGAAGCGCTTTGGCTATCTCATGCGCCTTATCTTCATCCACGTAGCGCGACTCGATGATGTCGGCCGCAGCGTTGATCACTTCGAGCTGCGCGGCTCGATCGAACACCTCTGCAGTTGCCGCGGTAGCTGGGAGCAATAGGAGAATCAACAGGATCGAGATGATTGGATGTTTGATCATGGTCAGCTCTCTTTTTTTCCGCCGAAGCAGCGGGCCAGCAATCCTTGCTTGCCGCCTCACGCCGGTCTGGTCAAGGCCCGACCGCGAAGCGGGGGTCGGGTCGGGTGATTGCCAGGTGGTCGGGTATCCCGACAACCTAGCAAGGAACAAGCTTCGAAAGCGAGGCGTGGCCCAGTATCCGGGGTTGTGCACGGTGGAATGCCCAGGATCAACCCCTGAGACCGAGCCCGTTACACTGTCCTCATGGATACGAATTCTCTCCTCATGATTCTGGCTGGCCTGGTCTTCGCGGCCATCGTTTTGTTGATCGCCCTGCTTTTGCGCCGCCCCGAACAGCGCATGGAGCTGGCCCTGCGCGAGGAGCAGCGCAATGGCCGTGGAGAACTGCGCGATCAGCTCGACAGCCTGTCCAGACAGCAGGAAACCCGCATCGAGGGCTTCGGCCGCAATCTCGCCGACCTGTCCACCCGCACCGACCAGCGCCTGGACCTGCTGCGCGAGGCGTTGGGCGAGGACGCGCGCAAGGGCCGGCTGGAAACCAGCGAGTCGCAGCAGCGCTTCGCCGAAATGCTCAGCCAGCGCCTGGGCGAACTCACCCAGCGCAACGAACAGCGCATCGGCGAGATGCGCGCCACCCTGGAATCGCGGCTCAAGGAACTGCAGGCCGACAACGCCGCCAAGCTCGAACTGATGCGCGCCACCGTCGACGAGAAACTCCACGCCACGCTGGAAACGCGTCTGACCGAAAGCTTCGGCAACGTCACCGCGATGCTGGCGCAGGTGCACCAGGGCCTGGGCGACATGAACAAGCTAGCCGCCGACGTCGGCGGCCTGCAGCGCGTGCTCAACAACGTCAAGTCGCGCGGCGTGTTCGGCGAAGTGCAGCTCGCTGGCTTGCTCGAACAGGTATTCGCGCCCGACCAGTATTCCGCCAACGTCGCCACCGTGCCGGGCAGCAATGAGCGCGTCGAATTCGCCGTGCGTTTTCCCGGCTCTTCCGCCGACTCGGTGGTGTGGCTGCCGATCGACGCCAAGTTCCCGCGCGAGGATTACGAACGCCTGCTCGACGCCCAGGAACGCGCCGACGTCGAAGCCGCGCGCGCCTCCGGCGAAGCGCTGGAGCGCCGCGTGCGCCTGGAGGCCACGCGCATCCGCGACAAGTACGTGTCGCCACCGCACACCACCGAATTCGCGATCCTGTTCCTGCCCACCGAAGGCCTCTACGCCGAAGTGCTGCGCCGCCCCGGCCTGGTCGATGCCCTGCAGCGCGACCAGCGCATCGCCGTGGCCGGTCCGACCACGCTGCTGGCGCTGATGACCAGTTTCCACATGGGCTTCCGCACCCTGGCCATCGAGAAGCGTTCCAGCGAAGTGTGGAAGACCCTGGGCGCGGTCAAGACAGAGTTCTCCAAGTTCGGCGACGTGCTCGATTCGGTGAAGAGCAAGCTCGATCAGGCCAGCACCCAGATCGAGAAGACCGGCGTGCGCACGCGGGCGATCGAGCGCAGGTTGCGTGACGTGGAGTCGTTGCCGAGCGAGGGCGAGCAGGGATTGCTGGGTGAGGCGGGTGGGGGCGACGAGGCGGAGTAATCACCTCTCCCCTTGTGGGAGAGGTCGACGCGCATAGCGCGGCGGGAGAGGGGAAAACGGAGCGGGAATGTTTCCGACCGCACCATACAATCCGGGCTCGGGAAACGGCTCGACCGACAGGCAAGGTCGAAACAAGCAAGATCAAAAGCCGAACCCTCTCCCGGCCTTCGGCCACCCTCTCCCGTAAAGGGAGAGGGAAAAGCGATCAACTGCCCGGCGTCGGCAAAATATCCGGCATCGCGTCCATCGGCACGGTCGGATTTTCTTCCTCTTCCAGCAGGTACTCGGGCAGGCTCTCGTCGCCCGACTTCTTGCGGTCTTCGCTGATCTGGTAGTTGCGGCGCTGCAGCCACGAATCGCGGAACAGGGCGTATTCGTCCACCGCGCCCTCGCGCAGGGCGTCGATCGACAACAGCTGCGCGCGCACGTTGACCAGTTGCAGGCCCTGCAGGCCGAGGCGGACCTTGTCGTTCTCGACCTGGCGGATCGGCGACAGCGGCGCGTCGCCGACCAGGCCGAACACATCGCGGATGGTGCGCGGACCGAACAACGGCAGTTCGACGTAGCGCGAACGTTTCCAGCCCCACACCCCCAGGGTCTGGCCGAAGTCCTCGTTTTTGCGCGGCAGCTTCGCATCGCTGGCCGGATCGAAGATGCCGCCGATGCCCAGGGTCGAATTCAGCAGGAAACGGCCCAGCGACTGGGCCGCCTGCTTGGGCTTGCCCTGCAGCAGGCTGTTGAGCGTGGTGATCGGCTCGCCCAGGTTGCTGAAGAAATTGCTTACGCCCAGGCGCACCGGACGCGGCACCACCTTGACGTAGCCCAGGGCCAATGGCCGGGCGATGGTCCGGTCCACCGCGTTGTTGAAGCGGTGGGTCTTGCGGTTGAGTTTTTCCCACGGGTCGTAGGACACCGGCATCTGCACACCGGGCGGCAGAGTCGGGTCGGCGACCGGGTTGTATTCGTTCTGGCCGTAGATCGCGGCGAAGTCATCTTCCGCGGAAGTCGCGTCGGCCTGCGCATTCGCGATCGGCGGCGCGACTGGCGATGCCTCGTCGGCGACCGGGACCGGGCCGGCTTCCGCCGGCGCGGCGGGCGTGGTTTCGCTGGTGCTTTCGCCGACCACCAGGGTTTCCGCCGGCGGCGCCTGCGCAGCGGTGTGCGGTGTGGACGCGCAGGCGGTGGCCAGCGCGGCGAGGACGGCAACAGTGGCGATGCGTAACAGATTCATCCCGATTCCCTGGGTACTACGTCGTGGGGGCCGCGCCGGGGAAGTCCAGCCCGGGCGTCAATCGATACGCGGCGCGCAGTTCGGACAGGCCGGCGGGCTCGCCTTCGATGCGGGGCGTGATTCCCGCCGCGCGCACGCGGGCGGCGAGTTCGGCCAACAATGCCAGCCCGGCACTGTCCACGGTAGTGACATTGGTCAGGACGATGCGTTGCACACCTGCCAGCGCTTTGCTGGCGATCGTCCATAACGCCGCCGCCGCATCGCGGCCGAGCGCCCCGGAAAACACCAGGGCGTCGCCATCGCGGTGGACCGTGGCCTCAGTTGCCGCCATTGACCTGCATCTTGCCGGCGCGAAGGTCGGCGGCGACCTGGGCGATGGACTTCTGCCGCAGCGGGGCGTCGAACTGGTTCTTGAAGGTCTGCACGTAGGAAATGCCTTCGATCATCACGTCGAACGCCTTCCATTGCCCGCCCACGTTGCGGATCAGGTAGTCGACCGGGATCGGATCGCCGCCGTCGCGCAGCATCTCGCTGGAGACTTTCACGCCGCGGTTGCCGGGCAACGGCGATTCGGACTTGATGCGCACGCGCAGCTTGGTGTTGAAGTCCAGCAGCGAGGTGCCGTAGCGCGAGGTCAGGTTGTCGGCCAGGGCGTCGGCGAACAGCTTCACGTCGGCGTCCGAAGCGCCGCGCCCATGCACGCCCAGGACCAGGCGCGCGGCGTAGCCGCGGTCGAACATGCGGTTGAATTCGCTGGTGATGAACTGCTTGAGCGCCGCCGGATCCTTGCGGAATTCGGCGCGGCGCTGCTCCAGCGTGCTCAGGATGCGGGTGCTGCTGTCCAGCACGACCTTGCTGGCGGAACCCTGCGCGGCGGGCGGGGCGCTGGCGTCGGCGCCGGCGTCGGCACCCTCGGCCGGCTTGCCGCCGCCGCTGAACATGTACTTGCCGACCAGTTGCAGCAGGTCGACCGCGGGCTGGGTAAAGGCGATTTCTTCGCCGGGCTTCAGGGTTTCCGGATCGCCGCCCGGTGAGAGGCCAATGTAGTTCTCGCCCAACAAACCGCTGGTGAAGATGCCGGCCGAGGTATCGGCGGGCAGGTCCTTGTATTCATTGTTGATGTCGAGGGTGACGATGGAATCGAACTTCACCGGGTCCAGCTTGATCCCGGCCACCTGGCCCACGACCACGCCGCCGATCTTCACCGGCGCCTGCGGGCGCAACTGGCCCAGGTTGCTGAAGCGCGCGGTCAGCTCGTAGCTGTCGCTGCCGAAGCCGAATTTCTTGTTGGTGGAAGCCAGCGCCAGCACCAGCAGCGAGGCCAGGGCCAGCAACAGGAAGGCACCGACGGCGAATTCAAGACGGGGTCCGCGGACGGCCATGGGTCAACTCCTGAACAACAAGGCGGAAAGGACGAAATTGAACATCAGCACCAGCAGCGAGGCGTTCACTACCGCGCGGGTGGTGGCGACCGAGGTGCCCTCGATGGTGGGCTCGGCATGGAAGCCGACATAGGCGGCGACCAGGGCGCTGGTGCCGCCGAAGATCGCGGCCTTGAAGAACGCCTGGAGGAAATCGTCGGAGAAATCGACGCTGTCCTTCAGGGTCTGCCAGAAGGTGCCGGCATCGACGCCGATGACATGCACGGCCTCGAAGTAGCCGGCGGTGATGGCCAGGCTGCAGAAGAAACCGGTCAGCAGCGGCACGCTGATCACCGCCGCCCAGAACCGCGGCGCCACCGCCTTGGCGATCGGGTCGATGGCCATCAGTTCCAGCGCCTTGATCTGGTCGGTGGCGCGCATCAGGCCCAGTTCGGCGGCGATGGAGCTGCCGGCGCGGCCGACGAACAGCAGCGCGGTCAGCACCGGCCCCAGTTCCCGGTACAGGCCCAGGCCGAGCAGGGCGCTGACCTGGCTGGTGGCGCCGTAGGTTTCCAGGGCGCGGTAGCCCAGCAGGGTCACCGAGAGGCCGACGAAGGCCCCGCCCGCGGCGACGATTGGTAGCGAACGTCCGCCGATCTTGTAGATTTCCCGCACAAGTTCGGCGAAAAAGTCCTTGGTCGGCTTCGAGGCGCGCAGCACCGACAAGGTGAACAGGCCGGCGCGGCCGAGCGAGCGGGTCGCGGTGACGAAGGGCATCAGGCGGCCTCGGTCCGTGGGGTGGCGTCGAAGGCGATCGGGCCATCGGGTTCGCCGCGCAGGAACTGCCGCACCAGCGGATCGGTGCTGGCTTCAAGCTCGGTCGGGGTACCCGAAAACACGATCCCGCCATTGGCGATGACCACGGCGTGGTCGGCGATCGGCAGGGTCTCGTGCACGTGGTGGGTGACGATGATGCTGGTCAGGCCCAGGCTGTCGTTGAGGCGCTGGATCAGGCTCATGATCACTCCGCTGGCGATCGGGTCCAGTCCGGTCAGTGGCTCGTCGTAGATCATCAGTGGCGGGTCCAGGGCCAGGGCCCGGGCCAGGGCCACGCGCCGGGCCATGCCGCCGGAAAGCTCGCGCGGCCAGGCCTCGCCCGCGGCCAGCAGGCCGACAGCGTTGAGTTTGAAGTCGACGATGCGGCGGACCAGCGCCGCCGGCAATTTCGTATGCGTGCGCAACGGCAGGGCCACGTTCTCGGCCACGCTCAGGTCGGTGAGCAGGCCATTGCCCTGCAACAGCACGCCGATGCCCTTGCGCATCTCCAGCAGGTGGCGGGTGCCACGCGGCACCGGCTTGCCGAACACTTCCACGCTGCCCGCCGCGGGCGGCAGTTCGCCGGTCAGCGCCGCCAGCAGGGTCGACTTGCCGCTGCCCGACGGGCCCAGCACCGCGGTGATGCTGCCGCGCGGTACCGACAGGTCGATGTCGCGCAGGATCGTGCGCCCGCCACGGTCGAGGCGGAGCTTTGCAAGGCGCACGGCGGGCGAGTCGGGGGAGGGCATCGGCAAGGCAAACTCCAAAACACCGTAAAGGATCACCGGCGGTAGCTGAACAATATTGCACTGTCGAGTTTTATTTTAGGGACAATGCGGGACCCGTGCCGGCGAATTCGCCTTGATCGCGAGACGCAGAGGGCGTGGTCGCGGCGAATGCGACGGGTCTGCGGCAAGATGGAGCAATGCCCGCCCCTTCCTCCGACTTCCGCCTGTACCACTCCAATTCGCTGGAAGTGCTGGCCGGCCTGCTGGCCACCGAGCTGCGCGCGCCCGCGCCCGGGCAGTCGCTGCTGGCCCCGGACATCGTGTTGATCCCGCAGGTGGCGATGCGGCGCTGGCTGCAGGCGACGCTGGCGGCCGAACACGGCATCGCCGCCAACCTGGAGTTCCTGACCCCGGGTGAATTCGTCCAGCGTGCGCTGCAGGCCAATGTCCCCGGCGACCACGACGACCTTGATGCGTCCGCCCTGCGCTGGCAGCTGTATGCGGCGCTCACCGTCCCGGCGATCCTGCGCGAACCTGCGATGCAGCCGCTCAAACGTTACCTGGACGGCGACAACGCGCTGAAGCCGTGGTCGCTGGCCGGCGAGTTGGCCTCGGTATTCGAGAAGTACCAGGCCTGGCGCCGCGACTGGCTGCTGGGTTGGGAGGCCGGGCAGGCGCCGCGCGACCCTCAGGCCGTGCTGTGGCGGCACATCGCCGGCGGCCGCGCGCATCGCGCTCGGCGCATCGACGACTACCTTGCCGACTACGCCCACGACGCCCACGACGCCCACGACGCCCACGACGGCGCCGCGCCGCTGCCCGTCGGCCTGCCCTCGCGGCTGTTCGCCTTCGCCACCCTCAACGTGTCGCCGGATGTGCTGCGGGTCATCGCCACCCAGGCGCGGGTCGGCACGCTGCATTTCTACATGCCGACGCCGACGCGTTCGTACTGGGGCGACCTGCAGACACTGGGCGAACGGTTGCGCGCGCAGGCCGACGATCCGTTCGCCATGGTCGATGCGGACAATCCGTTGCTGCAGGCCTGGGGTGCGGCCGGTCGCGACTTCGTCGTCGTGCTCGGCAGCTACGAAGTGGTGCATCCCTCGGGCGAGATCGCCGCCTACGCCGATCCCGAGACGCGTGTCGATGACAAGCCGGACAGCGACAGCCTGTTGCAGCGCCTGCAGCGCGACCTGCTGCATCGGCGTCCGCCACCGGCGATGGCCTGGCGTGAAAAAGTCGACGTGGACGATTCCAGCATCCAGATCCACGCCTGCCATACACGCCTGCGCGAAGTGCAGGTGCTGCACGACCAGTTGCGCGGCCTGCTTGAAGACCCGCGCTTCGATCCGCCGTTGCAGCCGCGCGAGATCGCGGTGCTGGCGCCCGATATCGATCCGTACGCGCCCTATATCGAAGCGGTATTCGGCGGCCTGGCCGGCACGGCCGATTTCATTCCCTATGCGCTGGCCGATACCAGTCCGCTGGCCAGCGAACCGTTGGCGGAAGTCTTCCTGCGCCTGCTTGCGCTGCCGATCTCGCGCTTCGGCCTCAACGAAATCCTCGACCTGCTGGCCTGCGCGCCCATCGCCAATGCCGCGGGACTCGACCCGCCTGCGCTGGAGCGACTGCATGGCTGGCTGTCGGCGGCAGGAGCGCGCTGGGGCATAGATGCGGGCCACCGCGAACGCCACCAGGCACCGCGCGACGACGCCTATACCTGGGCGTTCGCGCTCGACCGCCTGTTGCTGGGCCATGCCAGCGGCGGCGAAGGCGAGATCGCCGGCGTCGCCCCGTGGCCGGAGCTCGAAGGCAGTGGACTGGTGGCGTTGGATGCGCTGATCCGCTTGTTGCGCGTGCTGGCACGCAACGAGCGCGTGCTGGGTGAAGCGATGACGCCCGCGCAGTGGCGCGAACGCCTGCTCGGACTGCTCGAAGCGATTTTGCCGCAACCACCGCAGGCGCTCGCCGACCAGCGCGCGCCGGAACGCCTGCGCAACAGCATCGATGGATTCGCCGAGGCCGCACGCCGCGCCGGTTTCGATCAGCCGGTACCGCCCGAGGTGTTGCGCGCGCATTTCGCCGCCGAGCTGGCCGAAGCCGATACGCGCGCGCCGCTGCTGACCGGCGGGATAAGTTTCGGGCGCATGGTGCCGATGCGGCTGCTGCCGTTCCGCGTGCTCTGCGTGCTGGGCATGAACGACGGCGACTACCCGCGCCGCGATCCTGCCGCCGGCCTCAACCAGCTCACCGCCGAACTGGGAACCAGCAGGCGTCGCCATGGCGACCGTTCGTTGCGCGAAGACGACCGCTATCTTTTCCTGCAATTGTTCAGTGCCGCGTCCGAAGTGTTCTATCTCAGCTATCTTGGCGCCGATCCGCGCGACGGCAGCGCGCGCGAGCCGTCGGTGCTGGTCTCGGAACTGATCGATGTCGTCGCGCGTTATCACGCTGACGTCGCAGCAGCCGGCAGGCAGCTGGTCGTGCATCATCCGCTGCAGCCGTTCGCGGCGGCGGCGTTCGGCGCCGTCGACGGAAAAGAAGAAGGCAGGACCGAGCCGCGTCGCTTCAGCTACCGGCGCGAATGGCATCCCGCAGCCGGGGCATTGCAGGAACAACGCAAGCCACCCGCGCGCTGGTTGGTCGATCCGCTGCCGGCGGGCGAGGCGGTGGAATCGCTGTCGCTGGCCGAGTTGCGCGGCTTCCTGCGCGATCCCGCCGACGCCTTCCTGCGGCAAAGCCTTGCCCTGCGCCTGCCGCAAGTGGGCGACGCCGACGATGACCTCGATCCGCTCGCCGCGCCCGGCAGCGGCCTGGATCGCTGGAAACTGCAGCAGGCCGTGTTCGAGGCCTGCGTATCGGGTGCGGAAGACTATGCTTCGCTGCATCGCCAGCTGCGCGCGCGCGCGCTGTTGCCCTCGGGACCGCTGGGCGAGCGCCAACTCAAATTGCTGCGCGCGCAGGTGCAGCCGTATGCGGACGCGTTCGTGCAATGGCGCGGCGACCGTGCGCCGCAATCGCAGGCCTTCGATCTCGATCTGGGCGGCGTGCGCCTGCATGGCCGCATCGAAGACATTTATGCAACGGGACTGCCGCGGTTCCGCTACGACAAGTTGCATGGACCGTCGCAAATAGCCGATGGCCTGGACTGGCTGGTGATGTCGGCGCTGGGCAAGGAGTCGACCTTGTTCCAGTTCTACGACACCGGCGAAGGTGTCGGCCCGCTCGCACGCGGTCCTGCGGATCCCGAAGCCGCGCGCGCTGCCTTGCGTGCCCTGTTGCGGCTGCGTGCGCAGGGCCTGCGCGAACCATTGCCGTTCGGTCCGCGCGCCGGCTGGCTCTGGTACGACGGCCAGCGTCGCCTTGAAGCCGGCGAGATGCCGCGCGCGAACAGCAAGACGCCTTGGGAGCGTGCCCGCGACCAGTGGCACGCGGAGCGCGGCTGGAGCGAGGGCGACACTCCCAGCGCGCGGTTGGCGCTGCGCGGACGCGACCCGTTCGCGGACGAAGAGCTGGGCGAGGAATTCCGCGCCGTCGCCGGCATCGTGTTCGATGCGGTGGTGCATGGGCGCGAGGGCGAAGGCGCATGAACATCGAGCGCGACCCCACCGCCGATTCCTATCTCGATATCGACCTCGACGGCGTGCGGCTGATCGAGGCCAGTGCCGGTACCGGCAAGACCTTCACTTTGGCCACGCTGGTCACTCGACTGGTGGTCGAACGCGGCCTCGCGCTGGGCCAGATCCTCGCGGTGACCTTCACCGAAGCGGCCACCCAGGAATTGCGCGCGCGCTTGCGCAAGCGCCTGGCTTTGGCCGCCGAGCTCGCGCAGGCGTTGCTCGCCGGCTATGCGCCAGCAGCCAGTGACGATCCCGAAACCGTACTCACCCTGCGCATCCTGCAGCGACAACTGGCGCGGGAAGACGCCGCCAGCCTGCATGCGCGCCTGCGCCGCGCGGAAAACGAGATAGACCTCGCCGCCGTGTTCACCATCCACGGCTTCTGCGCGCGCGTGCTTTCCGAATACGCGCTGCAGACCGGGCAGGCGTTCGATCCACCGGAGATGATCGGCAGCGAGCGCGAACTGCACGAAGAACTCGCCGCAGACCTGTGGCGCGCCCACGGCGCCAACGCACGCGATGCGGAATTGTTGCAGGTGTTGTGGACATCTCCTGATGCGCTAACAAAGGATCTGGGTGTGCTGCTGCGCGCACGGGAGATAATTCCTGTCTTGCCAAAAGACAGTCCTGATCCGAGCGACCAACTCCAGCGCGCAGCCACGGAATTTAGAGCGGCATTCAGGGATCATGGACTTGCATTCTGGGAAAAATTGGAACGTGCGATTGCAAACAAGGTCCTGAATGGGAAGAGCTACCCATCTGATCTTCCAGCGAAACTTTGGTCGTCTGTAAATCATTGGTGCAGCATTGGCGCAGCTACTGATGGGATCGATAACCGACTGACACCAGCAACGCTGACACTAAGAACTAACAAAGGAAAGCAAGAGCAGACGCCTACATCTCCTTTTTGCGTTGCAGCGGAATCCTTACTCAATGTTCAGAAGGTCTACAAGCAATGGCTTGCTGAACAGGCACTGATCCTGCTGTACCGGATCCGCGACGACGCACGCCAGCGCCTAGCGCTACTGAAGCAGACGCGCCGCCTGCAGACCTACGACGACCTGATCGACGATGTCGCCAATGCACTGGAAGGTGCGCAGGGTGCGGCGCTCGCGCGCAACCTGCGCAGCCAGTACGCCATCGCCCTGGTCGACGAATTCCAGGATACCGACGCACGCCAGTGGTCGATCTTCCGTCGCGTGTTCGGCAACGCGGATGACGGAACGAGCGCCGCCGCCGCGCCGCCGGCGTTGTTCCTCATCGGCGATCCCAAGCAGGCCATCTACGGCTTCCGTGGTGGCGATGTGCACGCTTATCTGGCCGCCGGGCGCGAAGCGATCGCCGCGCCGCCCCTGGCGCACAACTTCCGCTCGCGGCCCGGCGTGCTGCGCGCGATCGAGGCGCTGTATGCGCAGGCGGGCGAGCGCGCCTTCGTCGACGAGCGCATTCGTTTCCATGAAGTCTTCGCCGGTGCCGGCAATGCCGATGTGGATTACCAGCGCAGGGGCATGACCGCGCCAGCGCTGACGGTCCGCGTGCTGGCATCGGGCGAACGCGGTGACAAGGGCCGGCCGGTCGCGTGGAGCGCACCGGAATCGCGACGCCACGCCACCGACGCTTGTGTGGCGGAGATCCACGCGGTGCTGTCCGACGCACGCAGCGACAACGCCATGATCCATGGCGAAGCGGTGCAGCCCGGCGATATCGCGGTGCTGGTGCGCAGCCATGCCGAAGCCACGCGCATGCAGTTGGCGCTGTCCGCCGCAGGTATTCCCGCGGTGGCCGCCGGCAAGCGGAGCCTGTTCGAAACCGGACAGGCCGAAGAGTTGCTGGCGGTGTTCGAAGCCCTGCTGCAACCGGCCGACGAAAGCCGGCTGCGTGCGGCGCTGGCGACGGTGCTGCTGGGCGCGGACGCCGCCGGCATCGCGCGCCTGGACCATGACGATGCCTGGCGCAGCGAAAAGCAGCTGCTGGCGCTGGCCTGGCGCGAACGCTGGCAACGCCATGGCCCGCTGGCGCTGGTGTCCGACCTGTGCGCGGGCAACGCCGAACGCCTGCTCGCGCTCGACGACGGCGAGCGCCGACTGACCAACACCCTGCAGCTCGGCGAACTGCTGCAGGAAGCCGACGCGCGCGCGCTGGGAATGCACGGCCTGGTCGACTGGCTGCGCACGCATATCGCCGATGCCGATCCGAACGACGAGCAGCAGCTATTGCGCCTGGAATCGGATGCGCGACGGGTGCAGATCCTGACCCTGCACAAGGCCAAGGGACTGGAATTCCCGCTGGTATTCCTGCCCTACATCGGCGTGGGCAGGAAGGACGACAAGCCTGCGCGCCACTGCCAGGTGCCGGCCGCAGAGGGCCGCGTGCTGCACTGGAAGCTGGGCAAGGACGATGATTCGCAACGCTGGCAGGACGCGGTCCTGGCTTGGCAACACGAACAGCGTGCTGAAGACGCGCGCCTGCTCTACGTCGGCCTGACCCGCGCCAAGCAGGCGCTATGGCTGGCGACGGGCGATCTGTACCAGGCCGATACGGCTGCGTTGGCGCCGATGCTGGCTGGACTGGATGCGTTGCGCGGACAGGCGGATATCGTTGTCGACGACAACCCGCCGGCGGGTTTGCCGTCGCCGCTGTCTCCGGAATCCAGCGCGGCCGTACCACCACCGCGCCAGTCGCAACGCAGCGTGCCGCGCGACTGGTGGGTGTACAGCTTCACCCAGCTCAGCAAGGCGGACGCAGGCGAACATGGGTCGAATGCGACCACGGCAGCGGCCATCGAACGCGGTGCCGAGGACGAGCCGGACTCCGTCGCCGCGGACGATTTCGAAATGCCCGTTGCCTTCGACACGCGTTTCAGCGGCAGCCGCTTCGGTAATGTGTTGCACGAAGCGCTGGAGCACATGGATTTCGGTGCATGGCGCGACTGGCGTGAAGCGCAGGCGCCCGATGGGCAGGAAACCGCGCTTCGCGAGGCCTTGCGTGGCGGCGGCTATGCCGATGACGACCTGGACGATGGCGTCGCCGAACTGACCACGCTGGTCGGCCGCACGCTGACCGTGTCATTGCCGGAGGGCGGGACGCTCTCCGACCTGCCGATGGAGGCGCGTCGCGCCGAGCTGGAATTCCATTTCTCGCTCAAGCCGACCTCAGTGGACGCCTTGCTGGCGACGCTGCATGCGCATGGCGTGCTGCCGGAGCGCCGCGCCTTCGGCCTGCGCCGCCAGCTGGAAGGCCTGATGACCGGCAAGATCGACCTGACCTACCTGCACGACGGGCGCTGGTACCTGCTCGACTACAAATCCAATCGCTTGCCCGCCTACGACGCCGCCAGCCTGCAGCAGGCGATGGCGCACAGCGAGTACGACCTGCAGGCGTTGATCTACACGCTCGCCCTGCATCGATGGCTGCGCTTCCGCCTGGACGGCCGCTACGACTACGCGCGCGATTTCGGCGGCACGCGATATCTGTTCTGTCGCGGATTGGACCCGCGGTCCGCGACTGCCGACGGCATCCACGCGTGGAAACCATCGGTGGCGCTGGTCGATGCGCTCGACGCGCTGTTCGCGGGCGGTAGCGCATGAGCCTGCTCGACGACCTGTTCCGCACCGGCACCCTGCGCGTGCTCGATCACGCGCTGGCGCAGAGCCTGCGTCGCCTCGATCCGGCCACGCCGGAAGCCGTGCTCGCCGCCGCGGCGCTGGCTTCGTTCGCGGTGGGCCAGGGCAACGCCGCCTTCGATCCGGCCCGGCCGCAGCTGCTGTTCGATGCCGACATCGACTGGCCTGCGCCGCAGGCGTGGCTCGAAGCCTTGTCGGAGTCGCGCTGGGTCGACGCGCCGGATGCGGATTCTTCCGCTTCCAGCGACACGCCGCTGGTGCTGGAAAACGGATTGTTGTACCTGCGGCGCTATCGGCAATACGAATACCGGTTGGCGTTGCGCCTGCGGCAGATCGCGGCACGGGTTCCCGACGCGGGCGATCTCGCCGCTTTGGCGTCGCTATTTGCCGCGCTGTTTCCCGAGGCGCGCAACGGTGACGACTGCCAGGCGCACGCGGCGGCTTCGGCCTTGCTGCGCTCATTGTTGCTGGTCACCGGCGGTCCGGGCACCGGCAAGACCACCACCATCGCGCGCCTGTTGCTGTTGTTGGTCGCACAGGCGCAGCGAGAGGGCGGACCACCACCCAGGATCGCGCTGGCCGCGCCCACCGGGCGTGCCGCCGAGCGCATGGCCGAAAGCCTGATTGCCGCGGTTTCGGTCTTGCGGCAGACGCCGGGGGTGGAGGTCGCGCTTTGCGATGCGTTGCCCACCCGGGCCAGTACCCTACATCGCCTGCTAGGGACCATTCCCGACAGTCCACGTTTCCGTTTCGATGCCGGACATCCGCTGCCGTTCGACATCGTCGTGGTCGACGAAGCCTCGATGGTCGACCTGCCGCTGATGTGCAAGCTGGTGGAAGCCGTGCCCGACGGGGCGCGACTGGTATTGCTGGGCGATCCCGACCAGCTGCCTTCGGTGGAAGCCGGCGATGTGCTCGCCGCGATCATGGGCGCGGCAAGCGACGACGACATCACCGGGGAAGCACTCGCACCCTTGCTGGGCGGCGGGCCGGCGAAAAGCCCGATCGATGCGCGTCCGCTAGCCGGACACCATGTGCGATTGCGGCGCGGCTACCGGCAGGCGGAATCCTTCAACCTGTCGCCGCTGGCGCTGGCCGTGCGCGAAGGCGATACCGACACCACGCTCGCGTTGTTGCGCGGCGGGCAACTGGCCGGGGTGCATTTCCACGAAAACCTGTTCGACCCGTTGCAGGCGCACCGCGAAGCCCTGCTCACGCATTGGCGCGCACTGGCCGATATCGACGATCCCGCAGCCGCGCTGGCACAAGCCGGCCGGCTGCGCCTGCTGACCGCCGTGCGCGAAGGAGCGCAAGGTGCGCGTGGGCTCAACGCGCGCATCGAGGAAGCGTTGGCGGCCCACCGTGGCCAGGCCCCCGCTTATTTCAATGGCCGCCTGCTGCTGGTGACCGAGAACAGCTACCGGCAGCGCCTGTTCAATGGCGACATCGGCATCTGCCTGCGTGGCGACAAGGGCGCGCCGGTGGCCTGGTTCCCAGGCGATGCCGAAACCGGGCCGCGTCCTTTCCATCCCGGCGCGTTGCCCGCGCACGAAAGCGCATTCGCCATGACCGTGCACAAGGCGCAGGGTTCGGAATTCGACAGCGTCTGGTTGCAGCTGCCGCGACAACCGACCCGCGTGCTTACCCGCGAACTGGTCTATACCGCGCTGACCCGCGCCCGCCGCGAGGTGCACGTCTGCGCCAGCGCCGAATCGCTGCGCCAGGCGCTGGCAAGGCGTGTAGAACGCATTTCCGGCCTTGCCGCGCGCTTGCGCTAACGGCGCCCGGCGGCCGCTGGGTTACGATGCGCGTCCCCACAGGGAAGCAGATCCGATGAGCGACACCCCCAAAAAACCCACCAAGGACCAGGCCGAAGCGGCGGTCCGCACGCTGCTGGCCTGGGCCGGCGAAGACCCGACCCGCGAAGGCCTGCTCGACACGCCGCGGCGCGTGGTCGATGCCTATGGCGACTGGTACAGCGGCTACAACGAGGATCCGCGCGAATTCCTCGAACGCACTTTCAAGGAAGTGGCCGGTTACGACGAGATGATCGTGCTGCGCGACATCGAGTTCGAGAGCCATTGCGAGCACCACATGGCGCCGATCATCGGCCGCGCCCATGTCGGCTACCTGCCCGACGGCAAGGTCGTCGGCATCAGCAAGCTGGCGCGCGTGGTCGAGACCTACGCCCGCCGTTTCCAGGTGCAGGAGAAGATGACCGCGCAGATCGCCAAGTGCATCCAGGACGTGCTGCAGCCGCTGGGCGTGGGCGTGGTGGTGGAAGGCGCGCACGAATGCATGACCACCCGCGGCATCCACAAGCGCGGTGTCAGCATGGTCACTTCGAAGATGCTGGGCAGCTTCCGCGACGACGCCCGCACCCGCGCCGAGTTCCTGCGCTTCATCGAGGTCAACAACAAGCGTTGAGTCCCATTGTGGGAGAGGGACAGGCCGCCGCAGGCGGCCAGGGAGAGGGGAGTAGAGACAGGGAGGTCTCATGCAAGACAAAACCAAGCTGCTCATCCATGCCAAGCGCATGCGCCATTTGCCCACCGAGGCGGAGTCCACGCTCTGGCGGCAACTACGCGCAGGCCGGCTAGCCGACTACAGGTTCAAGCGCCAGAAACCCATCGGCAATTTCATCGTCGATTTCGTGTGTTTCGCACAGAAGTTGATCATCGAGGTGGATGGTGGGCAACACGTGGATATGCAAGTACGCGATGAGGCTCGTACGGAGTGGCTGCAAGCGCAGGGGTTCCAGGTATTGCGCTTCTGGAATCACGATGTGCTGCAGCGCAAGGATCTGGTGCTTGAGGAAATACTTCGCCGGCTGGAAGCAAGGGAGACGCGATAGGACCCACCTCTCCCCTCGTGGCGCCCGCAGGGTGTGCAGAGCTGAGAGGTCGACGCGCTTGCGCGGCGGGAGAGGGCAAAACGGAGCGAGGATATCTCCGATTGCGTCGAGCGTTCCAGGTTCGGGAGGAAGAATGATGGCGAACAAGATCAAAAGCCGAACCCTCTCCCTCGGCGCTGTGCGCCTTTCCCTCTCCCATAAAGGGAGAGGGGAGAAGCTGCTGGCTTGACCCACCTCTCCCCTCGTGGCGCCCGCAGGGTGTGCAGAGCTGAGAGATCGACGCGCTTGCGCGGCGGGAGAGGGGAACGGAGCGAGGATGTTTTCGATTGCGCCGGGTGTTCCGGGTTCGGGAGGAAAGATGATGACGCCCAGGATCAAAAGCCGAACCCTCTCCCTCGGCGCTGCGCGCCTTTCCCTCTCCCGTAAAGGGAGAGGGGGGAGCCAAGCCTTTCCCTGTCTTTGACGAAGCGTCCGCGACCCGCACCCGCTAAACTGCGCAACCCCTGTCGACCCGTCCTACCGTGAACGCAGACTCCAAGCCCGCGAACAAGCGCACCGCCGCGCTGATCTTCATCTTCGTCACCGTGCTGATCGACGTGCTGTCGTTCGGCGTGATCATCCCGGTGCTGCCGGGGCTGGTGCGCCAGTTCACCGGCGGCGATTACGTGCAGGCCGCCTGGTGGATCGGTATCTTCGGCTTTCTGTTCGCCTTGATCCAGTTCTTCAGTTCGCCCATCCAGGGCACGCTATCCGACCGCTATGGCCGACGCCCGGTGATCCTGCTGTCCTGCCTGGGGCTGGGCATCGACTTCGTGCTGATGGCGCTGGCCCAGTCGCTGCCGTGGCTGCTGGTAGCGCGCATCTTCTCCGGCATTTTCTCGGCCAGTTTCACTACCGCCAACGCCTACATCGCCGACGTCACCGCGCCGGAGAAGCGGGCCAAGGCATTCGGCATGATCGGCGCGGCGTTCGGGCTCGGCTTCATCATCGGCCCGGCGCTTGGTGGCTTCCTCGGCAGCTGGCATCTGCGCGCGCCGTTCTGGTTCGCGGCGGGGCTCGCATTGCTGAATTTCATGTACGGGTGGTTCGTGCTGCCCGAATCGCTGCCGAAGGAAAGGCGCACCGCGCGCTTCGACTGGGCGCATGCCAACCCGGTCGGTTCATTGGTGCTGTTGAAGAAATATCCGCAGGTGTTCGGCCTGGCGGCGGTGGTGTTCCTGGCCAACTTCGCCCACTACGTGTATCCGAGCGTGTTCGTGCTGTTCGCCGAATACCAGTACCGCTGGACCGAGTTGCAGGTCGGCTGGGTGCTGGCGATCGTCGGCGTGTGCAGCGTCATCGTGCAGGCTGGCCTGATCGGTCCGCTGGTGAAGAAGCTGGGCGAACGCCGCGCCTTGCTGTTCGGGCTGGCCTGCGGCGTGGCCGGCTTCTGCATCTATGGCCTGGCCGAAGCGGGATGGATGTTCCTGATCGGATTGCCGATCAGCGCGTTGTGGGGCGTGGCCGGGCCGGCGACGCAATCGCTGATCACGCGCCAGGTCGATGCCGGCGCGCAAGGCCGGGTGCAGGGCGCGCTGATGAGCCTGGTCAGCTTGGCGGGAGTGTTCGCGCCGCTGGCGTTCGCGGGCACCTTCGGCTTGTTCATCAGCGAACGGGCGCCGGTGCACCTGCCGGGCGCGGCATGGTTCCTGGCTGCGCTGTTGTTGTTCGGCGCGTTCCTCGTCGGCTGGAGGTTCGCCCGCGAGACGCCCGCGCCAGTCGCATTGAAGGGCGTCGCGGATGGCATCGATGGATGAAGGCGAATTCCTGGGCCTGCCCGCGCTGCTGATCCGCACGCCGCAGGCCACCGCGGCCTTTTCGCTGCATGGAGGGCAGTTGTTGTCCTATGTGCCGGATGGATTCGTCGATCTGCTGTGGCTGTCGCCCGACAGCAAGCGCGCGCCTGATGCGATCCGTGGCGGGGTCCCGGTGTGCTGGCCGTACTTCGGTCGCCAGGGCCAGACGGACGATGTCCCGCAGCACGGCTTCGCACGCAATACGGCATGGACGCTGGTCGAGACAACGAATGGGTCGGACGGCGAAACCACGATCGAACTGTCCCTGCCGGAACACGCGGGCACGCCGCTGCGGCTGTCCCAGACCCTGCGCGTCGGCCGCGGCCTGACCCAGTCGTTGACCACGCGCAACACCGGGACCGCGCCGGTGGCGTTCACCCAGGCGCTGCACACTTATTTCCATGTCGGCGATGCGCAACGCGTGCAGGTCGGCGGTCTGGAGGGTTTGACCTACGCAGACAAATACGACGGTCGCGAATACCTGCAGGCCGGCGCATGGAGCCTGCGCGATCCGGGTCGCTGCGACCGCATCTACCGTCGCGCTGGTGGCCGTTACGTCCTGCACGACCCGGTGCTGCGTCGTCGCATCGAACTGCAGACCTCGGGCAGTCGTTCGCTGGTGGTCTGGAATCCGGGCGAACAGGGCATCGCTGCGATCGGCGATGCGCCGGCCGATGGCTGGCGCCATTTCGTCTGCCTGGAAGCGGCCAATGCGGGAGAGGATGTAATCGAGCTTGCGCCGGGCGAGACGCATACGCTGCGGCAAACCATCGAGGTCTCGCCTTTGTAGGAGCGACGCGAGTCGCGAGCTTTTTCTTTCAGTCGCGACTCACGTCGCTCCTACGCCATCGGTCGCAACACCCAAAAAGAAGGCCGCATCGCTGCGGCCTTCCTTTTTTCCATCTACTTCAACATTCAATCATTCTCGACGTGCAGGATCCTGCCGTCCTTCGGATCCAGGCGGATCTCCACGTTCTTGCCGTCCTCGCGTTCGGCCTCGGCCTTCCACACGCCGTCATCGAAATCGACGTCGTGCACCTTCGAGTAACCTTCGGCGCTCAGCTTTGCTTTTACGTCGTCCTCGCTGAGCGTCGAGACCAGGGCCTCGGCGAAGATCCTGCCGCTGGCAGGATCCACGCGCACGTCGACGCGGTTGCCGTCGGCGCTGGTGGCGTCGGTTTCCCAGGCGCCATCCTCGAAATCGAGGTCGTCGATGCGGGTATAGCCTTTCTCGGTCAACAGGGCGCGCACCTGCGGTTCGGTCATCGTGTCGACGGAAGCATGCTGCCGCGCCATGGCCGCGCCGGAGACGAGCATCAGTGAAACGGTGGTGGCGGCAATCAGATTGTGCTTGAAGTTGCGCATGGATTGCTCCTGCATTCGAGGGAGCGTGGAGTGTGCGTGCGCGCAATGCACTCGCGCATGAACTCACGGTCCGTCGACATTGCTGAAGCCAATGCCAACGCATCGATGCCGGCCAAGACCTCTGTAGGAGCGCCCATGGGCGCGAGTTTCTGATCCCCAAGGCCTCGCGCAACAAAAAAGGAAAACCTCGGAGCTCGCGACCGACGTCGCTCCCACAGGAAAGGTTGATTCATTTCTTCCAGCGCAACACCAGCAAGGTCAGCACGCCGGCGAGCAGGCCCCAGAACGCGGAACCGATGCCGAACAGAGTCAGCCCCGAGGCGGTGACCAGGAACGCGATCAACGCCGGTTCGCGATCGCCGTCCTCGCGCAATGCCGCGGCCAGGCTGTTGCCGAGGGTGGCGAACAGGGCGATGCCGGCGATGGCCATGACCAGTTCCTTCGGGAACGCCGCGAACAAGGCGGCTACCGTCGCCCCGAACAGGCCGACCAGCACATAGATGAAACCCGCCGACATCGCTGCCACATAACGGCGGTCGGGATCCTCGTGCGCTTCGCGGCCCATGCAGATCGCCGCGGTGATCGCGGCCAGGTTCAGGGCGTAGGCGCCGAACGGCGCCAGCAGCACGTTGGCCACGCCGGTCCAGCCGATCACCGGCGAGATCGGCACGTGGTAACCGGAGGCGCGGATCACCGCCACGCCCGGCACGTTCTGCGAGGTCATGGTGACGATGAACAACGGCAGGGCGATGCCGAACACCGCCGCCAGCGACAACGTCGGCATGATGAACACCGGCCGGGCCAGCTCCAGTTGCAGATCGCCGGTGCGCAGCAGTCCCTGGCCGATGGCGAAGGCGATGCCGACCAGCAAGGTGACGATGACCGCATAGCGCGGCATCAGCCGGCGTCCGAGCAGATAGACCACGAACATGGTCAGGGCCATGCCCGGCCGCGTGTCCATGGCAACGAACACATCCAGGCCGAAACGCAGCAACACCCCGGCCAGCATGCCCGAGGCCAACGACACCGGAATGCGCCCGAGCATGCGTTCGAACACGCCGGAGAAACCGGCCGCGGCCATCAGCAGCGCCGACAGCACGAACGCGCCGATCGCATCGGACAACGGCAAGCCGGCGCTGCTGGTCATCAGCATCGCCGCGCCCGGCGTCGACCAGGCGGTCACCACCGGCATGCGGTAGCGCAGCGACAAGGCGATGCAGGTGATGCCCATGCCCAGGCCGAGCGCCCACATCCATGAACTGATCTCCGCCTGCGACGCGCCCAGCGCCTGCGCGGCCTGGAACACGATCACCGCCGAACTGGTGAAGCCGACCAGCACGGTGACGAAGCCGGCGGCGATGGCGGAAAGGGAAAGGTCGCGGATGAAGTGGCGGGGTGGGTTCGAGGACATGGCGATATTGTCGCCCGTAGGAGCGCCCCTTGGGCGCGATGCTCTTGCGGGTGGCATGACGAAGAGCATCGCGCCCAAGGGGCGCTCCTGCGCGCCGCGCAAGAGCATCGCGGGCAAGGCCCGCTCCTACCCCGCCCGCAAGAGGGTTACAGGTGGCTTGCCAGCCCCGAAACCACGCCCAGCGACGGATCGCCGTGCACCAGGCGCGCATGCGGGAACGCATCGCGGACCACCGCCTGCACATACGGCGCGCGCGACATGCCGCCGGTCAGGAACACGCTGTCCGGCGGCATCGCCAGTTCCGCCGCGACTTCCTGCAGCAAGCGCGCCAGCCTGCCCAGGAAATCCACGCTGGCGGCGGTGAGGTCGGCGCGACTGGCCGCGACCGACAACGCCGCATCGATGTAATCCAGTTCGTGGCGGCTGGCCTGGTGTTCGCTGAGCCGCATCTTCATCGTTTCCACTCCGCGATACAGGCGCGTGGTGCCACCGTCCTGCTGCAGCGCCTGCAGGCGGCCGTTGTACGGCGCCGGGACTTCGCTGAAATCGCGCTTGTGGAACGCGCGCTGGCGCGGCATGTCCTGGACCATCGCCGCGTCGACGAAATGATGCGCGGGCACGCGGGTGTCGCCGCGGCCGAACAGCGGCATGAACTGGGCCATGCTCAGGGCCAGGTCCACGTCGGTGCCGCCATTGGGCAGGCCCCAGGCGCGATGGATCACCGGCATCTCGCTGCCGCCGACGTGGGCATGGGCGATGTCGGTGGTGCCGCCGCCGATGTCCACCACCAGCGTGGAATGACGGGTATCGCTGCCGGCGTGGTAGTGCAGCGCCGCGGCCACCGGTTCTTCCAGGAAATCCACGGCCTCGAAACCGGCGATCTGCGCCGCCTCGGCCAGGATGTCCAGCGCTTGCTCGCCGCCTTCCGGTCCCAGCGAACTGCGGAACTGCACCGGTCGCCCGATCGTGGCCAGGCGCACGTCGATGTCCAACTGCTCGCTGGCCGCCATCCGGATGTGTTCCAGGATCTGCGCGGCGATGCCGGTGATGGTCTGGCGCGCGCGCGGCAGCAGGTCGTAGCCGAGCATCGACTTCGGCGACTGGACCAGGTGGCCACTGCCTTCCAGCAGGTAACGGTCGATGGCTTCCTCGCCGAACACCGCGTCGTCGAGATCGGCTGCGGAATCCTCGGCTTCCTTCACCTGCGCTTCCAGCCACTGCCGGCGCACCACCTGCACCGCATCGCGATACAGCTGCGCCTCGCTGCGCGGCATCGCCCCGCTGCGGGTCTGTTCCGCCTTGGCCGCACGCACCAGTACCGCCACTTCGCCTTCCAACTCGCGGGTCAGGCGGAAATCGGCCGGGTCTGGCAGGGCGACGGGGAAGAACGCCGCGGTGCGGAACTGCGGCAGCCCGTTGAACTGGATGTGCTGCAGCCGGTCGCCCACGCGCGCGGCCGCCGCCGAATAGCTGGTGCCGAAGTCGATGCCGATTCTCATGGGGGGAGGAAGCCTGCGCGGGGCCGGCGATTCTACGCGGTACCGGCGGAAACCCGTAGGAGCGGGCCTTGCCCGCGATGCTTTCGCGGGAGGCATAACGAAAAGCATCGCGGGCAAGGCCCGCTCCTACATGGGTCAGGTGAGCAACAGCTGGGCGATGCTGTTGGCCGCGTCGCGGCCTTCGGCCACCGCCGTCACCACCAGGTCGGCGCCGCGCACGGCATCGCCGCCGGCGAACAGTTTCGGATTCGTGGTCTGGAAGGGAAGGCGTTCGTCGCCACCGGCGATGATGCGTCCGTTCGGGCTGCCTTCCACGCCCTGGGCGGCCAGCCATTCCGGCACCGTCGGCGAGAAACCGAAGGCGATGATGACCACGTCCGCTTCCAGCAGCGATTCGCTGCCTTCGATGGCAACCGCGGATTGGCGGCCGCGCGCATCGGGCTCGCCCAGCCTGGTTTCGACCACGCGCACCCCAACGAGTTGTTCGTCGTCGCCTTCGATCGCCAGCGGCGCGCGGTTGAACAGGAAGCGCACGCCTTCCTCGCGCGCGTTGGCAACTTCGCGCGCGGAGCCGGGCATGTTGGCTTCGTCGCGGCGATAGGCGCAGGTGACTTTCGCGGCGCCCAGGCGGATCGCGCTGCGCACGCAGTCCATGCCGGTGTCGCCGCCGCCAAGCACGACCACGCGCTTGCCGTTGAGGTCGGGCAGCGTCAACGTATCCTCCCAGCCCGCGATCGGCCGGCCCCAGGGATCGTTGCCGCCGACGATGCGTCCGTTCTGGACCAGGAACGGCAAGGCCGGCAGCACGTTCTTCAGGTCCTGTCCCGCGAGCCCGCCATCGGTGTAGCGGTACGCGCCGGTGCCGAGGAACACCGCGTCGTATTCGGACAGCAGTTCCTCGATGGACAGATCCTTGCCGATCTCCACGCCCAGGCGGAACTCCACGCCCATTCCTTCCAGCACCTCGCGGCGGCGCGCGATGATGCTCTTCTCCAGTTTGAAGCTGGGGATGCCGAACTGCATCAGCCCGCCGATCTGTTCGTAACGGTCGAATACGACCGCGGCGATGCCATTGCGCGCCAGCACGTCGGCGCAGGCAAGGCCGGCCGGACCGGCGCCGATCACCGCCACGCGCTTGCCGGTCGCGACCACATCGCTCAAATCCGGACGCCAGCCTTTTTCCAGCGCCGCATCGACGATGTATTTCTCCACCGCGCCGATGGTGACCGCGCCGAAGCCGTCCTCCAGCGTGCAGCTGCCTTCGCACAACCGGTCCTGCGGACACACGCGGCCGCACATCTCCGGCAGCGGATTGGTGGTGTGGCATAGCGCCGCGGCTTCGTCGATGCGGTTCTCCTGCACCAGCTGCAGCCATTGCGGGATCGCGTTGTGCACCGGGCACTTCCAGCTGCAGTAAGGGTTGCCGCAATCCAGGCAACGCCCGGCCTGGTGCTGGGCCTCGGGCAGCGCGAACTTGCCGTACATCTCGCCCCAGTCGCCGGACGTGCGCAGCTCCAGCGGGATGCGCTGGGGCATCTGCCGGGGGAGTTCGACGAACTGGAAGACTTGTTTGCGGCTCATAGGGGTGTGCAACTAGAAACGAGTGGAGAGGAACGAGAAACGAGTAGGAGCGGGCATCGCCATGATCTGCAGGAATTCGAGCGGCCCACACTCGTTCCTCGTTCCTCTCCACTCGTTCCTCGCATCACGCCGCTCTCCTCAACGATTCCGTCAACGACTCCAGACTCGCCGCCTTCGGCTTCACCAGCCAGAACTTGCCGACGTAGTCGCGGAATTCGTCGAGGATCTGCTGCGCCCAGATGCTGCCGGTCAGTTCGCGGTGGCGAGTGATCAATTTGTGCAGGTGCTGGCGGTGGCTCTCGAAGCCCTCCGGCGAGATCCGGTGGATGTCGATCAGTTCGTGGTTGTAGCGGTCGACGAAATCGCGATCCAGGTCGAGGACATACGCAAGCCCGCCGGTGAAGCCGGCGCCGAAGTTCAGGCCGGTGCGGCCCAGGACCATGACGATGCCGTCGGTCATGTATTCGCAGCAGTGGTCGCCGGCGCCCTCGATCACCGCCAGCGCGCCGGAATTGCGCACCGCGAAGCGTTCGCCGGCGCGGCCCGCGGCGAACAGCTCGCCGCCGGTGGCGCCATACAGACAGGTGTTGCCGAGGATCGCGGTGTTGCGCGCCTCGAAGCGCGCGCCGCGCGGCGGACGCACCACCAGGCGGCCGCCGGCCATGCCCTTGCCGACGTAGTCGTTGGCTTCGCCTTCCAGTTCCATCAGCAGGCCGCCGGCGTTGAACGCGCCGAAGCTCTGCCCGGCGGTGCCGCGGAAGCGCAGGTTCAACGGCGCCTCGTCCATGCCGTGGTTGCCGTGCGCGCGGGCGATGGCGCCGGACAGGCGCGCGCCGATCGAGCGATCGGTGTTGTGGATCAGGAAACGCTGCTCGCCGCCGGTTTTCTCCGCGATCGGCTTGGCCATCAGCCCGTCGAGTTGCGTGGCCAGGCTGTCCGGCGATTCGTACAGGCGTTGTCCCGCGCAGTGGCCGGTGTCCTGGTGTACGTGCTTGAGCAGGCGCGACAGGTCCACGTTCACTCCCGGTCGTGGCGACAGCTCGATCTGCCGCAGCAGGTCGGTGCGGCCGACGATCTCGTCGAGCGAACGCGCGCCCAGATACGACAGCCACTGCCGCACTTCCTCGGCCAGCAGGCGGAAGAAGTTCTCCACCCGTTCCGGCAGGCCGGTGAAGTGCTTGGCGCGCAGGAATTCGTCCTGCGTCGCCACGCCGGTGGCGCAGTTGTTCAAGTGGCAGATGCGCAGGTACTTGCAGCCGAGCACGATCATCGGCGCGGTGCCGAAACCGAAACTGTCCGCGCCCAGCAGCGCCGCCTTCACCACGTCCAGCCCGGTCTTGAAGCCGCCGTCGGTCTGCAGCACGGTGCGGTCGCGCAACTGGTTGGCGACCAGGGCCTGGTGCGATTCGGCCACGCCCAGTTCCCACGGCACGCCGGCATAACGGATCGAGCTCAACGGACTCGCACCGGTGCCGCCGTCGTGGCCGGAAATGGTGATCAGGTCCGCGCCCGCTTTCACCACGCCCGCGGCGATGGTGCCGACGCCGGCATGCGAAACCAGCTTCACCGAGATCAGCGCGGACGGATTGACCTGGCGCAGGTCGAAGATCAGCTGCGCAAGATCCTCGATCGAATAGATGTCGTGGTGCGGCGGCGGCGAGATCAGGCCGATACCCGGCTTGGCGTAACGCAGCCGCGCGATCATCTCGTTGACCTTGTGTCCCGGCAACTGGCCGCCTTCGCCGGGCTTGGCGCCTTGGGCGACCTTGATCTGCAGCACCTCGGCATTGACCAGGTATTCCGGGGTCACGCCGAAACGTCCCGACGCGACCTGCTTGATCTTGCTGCGCTTGTCGCTGCCGTAGCGCGCGGGGTCTTCGCCGCCTTCGCCGGAGTTGCTGCGTCCGCCGAGGCGGTTCATGGCGACGGCCAGCGCCTCGTGCGCTTCCGGCGACAGCGCGCCCAGGCTGATCGCGGCCGTGTCGAAGCGGCGGAACAGATCGCTGGCGTCGGCGACCTGGTCCAATGGCATCGGTGCGGCGGCGGGCTGCAACTGCAACAGGTCGCGGAGCGCCGAAGGCGGCCGCGAGTTCACCGCGTCGGCGTACTTTTGCCAGTCGCCAGCATCGCCGCTGCGGGTGGCGCGCTGCAGGCCCATGACCACGTCCGGGTTGTACATGTGGTATTCGCCGCCATGCACGTACTTGAGCAGGCCGCCGACTTCCGGCGCCTGCAGCTCGTTCCAGGCGCGCCCGGTCAGTTGCTGCGCCTCGGTGTCGAGGCGGGCGAAGCCGACGCCGCCGATGCGCGATGGCGTGTCCGGGAAGCAAAGTCCAACCACCTCCGGTTCCAGGCCGACGATCTCGAACAGCTGCGCGCCGCGATAGCTGCTGATCGTGCAGATGCCCATCTTGGAAATGATCTTGGACAGGCCCTTGTAGATGCCCTTGCGGTAGCTGCGGCCGATCTGCGCCTGCTCGCCGCCCTTCTTCAACTGCAGGATGCCGCGACGGCCCAGGTCGAACAGGGTCTGGTAGGCGAGGTAGGGATACACCGCGGTCGCGCCGAAGCCGAGTAGACAGGCGATGTGGTGCGGGTCGCGCGCGGTGCCGGTTTCGATGATCAGGTTGACGTCGCAGCGCAGGCCGACGCGGGCCAGGTGATGATGCACCGCGCCGGTGGCGAGCAGCGCATGCGCCATAGGCCGATCCGCGACCGGATAGCGGTCGCTCAGCAGCAGCATGACGATGCCGTCGCGCGCGGCCTGCTCGGCTTCGGCGCAGATGCGCTCGATGCCGGCCCTCAGCCCCTCCTCGTGCGAATAAGACAGGTCGAGCAGCCGGTTTTTCCGGTCGTACGGCTGCATCTTGAACAACTGCCGCAACTTGCGCTGCGAAAGCACCGGCGAGTTGAGGATCACGTGGTTCACCGTCTCCGGGCCCGCGTGGAAGATGTTGGTTTCCCTGCCCAACTGGGTCGTAAGAGACATCACGCAGTCTTCGCGCAGCGGATCGATCGGCGGATTGGTGACCTGGGCGAACGCCTGGCGGAAATAGTCGTACAGCGGGCGCGTCTGCCGGCTCAGCACCGCCATCGGCGTGTCGTCGCCCATCGAACCGGTGGCTTCCTGCTCGGTTTCCGCCAAGGGGCGCAGCACGAACTCCACTTCCTCGTTGGTGAGCTGGAACAGCTTGTGGTAGCTGCGCAGGGTCTTCTCGTCGAACGGCTCCTCGACCAGCGACGGATCGATCAGCTCGGTCTGCAGGTAGGTCACGCCCTGCTGCAGCCATTGCTTGTACGGCGCGCGGCCGCGGTTGATGCGGTCGATGGCCTCGCTGTCGAGCAGGTCGCCGCGCTTGAGGTCGATGGCCATCATCTCGCCGGGGCCGAGCTTGCCCTTGCGGGTGATGCGTTCGGCCGGCAGTTCCCACACGCCCGCTTCGGAAGCGACCAGGAAATGGCGGTCGGAAGTCAGCAGCCAGCGCGCCGGGCGCAGGCCGTTGCGGTCGAGCATGCATGCGGCATAGCGCCCATCGCAGGCGACGATGCCGGCCGGACCGTCCCACGGTTCGGTGTTGAGGCCGTAGAACTCGTAGAACGCGGCCAGGTCGGGATCCTTGAATTCCAGCGACTGCGTCGCCGGGGGAACCAGGATGCGCAGCGCCTGCAGCAGGTCCATGCCGCCGGCGACCAGCAACTCCAGCATGTTGTCGAGACTTTGCGAATCCGAACCGTGCATGGAGATGACCGGATCGAATTCGGCGATGTCGAAGCGCGGCGTCTTCCACACCTTGCTGCGCGCCTGCGCCCAGCGCCGGTTGCCTTCGATGGTGTTGATCTCGCCGTTGTGGGCGAGCAGGCGGAACGGATGCGCCAGCGGCCAGCGCGGCAGGGTGTTGGTGGAGAAGCGCTGGTGGAACACCACCGCGCTCGCGGCCAGGTCGTTGCGCTGCAGGTCGGGGAAGAACGTGGACAGCTTGTCCGGCAGGACCATGCCCTTGTAGCCGATCGCGTGCGGGGTGAGGGTGACCACGTAGAAATCGGCGGCGCTCTTTTCCGGCAGCGACTCGCGCAGGCGTTGTTCCGCACGGCGGCGCGCCAGGAACAGCGCCAGCGAGAAGGCATCGTCGTCCTGGCCTTCGCCGGCATCGACGAAAAGCTGTTCGATGCGCGGCAAGGTGTCTTTCGCCAGTTGTCCGCAGACCGAGTCGTCGGTGGGCAACACGCGCCAGCCTCGCAACATCGTTCCCGCGCGCTGCAATTCCTCCTCGAGATATCCGCGGCATTGCGCGGCCTGTTCCGCATCGTGCGGCAGGAACACCAGGCCGGCGGCATAGCGCGCGCCGATGGAAATACCGGCTTCCTTCGCCAGCGCACGCAGGAACACGTCGGGCTTGCGCAGCAGCAGGCCGCAACCGTCGCCGGTCAGGCCGTCGGCGGCGACGCCGCCGCGATGGGTCATGCGCGACAGCGCGGCGATGGCGGTATCGACCAGCGAACGCGAAGGCTGGTCGTCCAGCTGCGCGACCATGCCGAAACCGCAGGCATCGCGTTCGTCGTTGGGATCGTAGAGTCCCTGGCTGTTGCTGGGGTCCATCTTGTTGCCACCGGATAAGGCCGGCCGGCTCACGCCGGTCGGCGAAGTGACGGCGACACCGCACCCTGCGCAAGCGGCGCTACTGGAATGTCTCCGGAGACCCGACTAAAGCATAGATGTTGCGGTGCCGCAACACGGTTCGACACACGGTCCGGTAGTTACATCGGCAACTGTTTTGCTTCCTGGGATTCGGTCAAGGCGGACAATCGATCCAGGGTCTAAATCAAGCCGGCAGGCTTGAACGAGTCGTCAGGCAGCGCCGGTCTTGGGTCGCCGTGCTCCCACCAGCAGCAGCCAGAGGCAGGTGCCGATCTCACCGACCGCGGCAGGCAAGCCCGCATAGTTCGAGACCAGCGTGTCGGAGTAATGCGGAACCAACAGCTCCCCGAACACGTTGACCATGTAACCAAGGCAACCCAGCATCAGCAGGAGGCCCAGGAGTTTCGGCAGGAAGCCGGATTTCAGCACCAGATAGCCGAAGGGAAGCAGCCACAGTCCCCAGAACAGGCGGGTGACCAGAAGTCCGTTGCCGTACGCCTCGAGCGACAGCTTGGCCATGGCCTGCAGCTGATCGGGAGCGAATGCCTGGCCGAAACGGGCGTCGGTCAACAATGCGAGCGCGTCCAGCCGATGGCCCACGCTGACCAGCGCGATCGGCACGCCCGCGACCGCAAGCGCCACCATCAGCGCGGCGGCGGTCGGGCTGGTGGAACGGAACAACCGGAAAAGAACCAGAGGCAACAGCAGGAACGCGACCTGCTCGATCATGAAGCTGGCGATGCCGGACCGGAACAACGATTCGTGCATGACGATGTTGCCGGCCGTCGCGGTCGGGTCGTTCGTCACGTTGATCTGCGAAGGCACGTAGGCCAGGCTGAAGATGCCTGTCGCCACGACGATGAGGTACAACAGCCCCGCCAGCCTGCTGACCTTGTTTTCATTGGTCATGAGATCGTCTCGCGAATAGCCGGAGCCTTCAGCGAAGTCATGGCGTTCCCTGTTCCCGGGCCGGAGGTCCAACCCACCTTAAACCCTGCGGCCACGAAAGCCGGGTGCTGGAAGTAATGGCGGATGGGCCATGGCGATTCCGTTTCGGTCTGCGCCCGGATCGGGCCGGCTGGTGGAGTGGGTCGGCTCGAATCAATCGTCGGATCCAGGCAGGCGCGCCTGCGACCCGGTCGGGCCCGGATAGGTGGATCACGTGCTTGCGGAAACCGATGGCCGTGCCCGTCATTGCGTCGCCTGCCACGAATGCAATCGGAAGCCCGGGCTCCGCGCCGGGGACGACAGTCGCCTTTAACGCGCGCGTACGCGGGAATTCAGCCGCAAGAACCGGATGTCGATACAGAACAGCTGCGAGAGTTGACGATGCGGCCCCGGCTCGAACGAATTGTCAGGGCTCGTCCGCCACGCGGGAAAAGAACGCGGTCCGCTGCATGGGAGTTCCATCCTCTTTGAAATACGTTTCGGTCTCGGTCAAGACCCCGCGGTCCGCGCCCACCGAAAAGACCCGCGTGGATCTTGGAACTCCCTGATAAACGATCTGCATTACGAGGACGTTCGGGGCGGGCATTTTTGCAGCGAGAACATCGACCCAGTAGGTGCCGGAAGCCCGCCCGGGCGTGCCGTCCAGAGACAGCGTGGACTGGGTGAGCATCTTGTTGTTGTTCTGGTCGATTATCTCGACGTGGGTCGTCCACTTCCCGCCAGGCGCATCGCGGAAATCGAGATGGACGCTCTTTGGCCGCGCTTCGGGCGGCATCGGCAAGGTATCCACGTCCAGAGTCCATTGACCCACCAATGGTGATTCGGCCGGCGACGCGGCGAATGCCGGCGTGACTTGCAGCATGGCGACAGCCAGCGCCGCGATGAATGTCGTTTTCATGCTGTCTCCCTTGTGGGTTGGTCATTCTTGCTTTGATCATTTTTGGGCTGGCGGCGCGACCAATGCTGCGACAGAGCCCTGGCATCCGACACAGCCGACCGCGAAGCAGCTTCGGCTTGAATGGATTGTCAGGCCTCTTGTTGCGCACGGTGGTGGGCGACAAGCGCGTTGGCGCGGCCGCGTCCGATCCGATGTCCGGACTTGAGAAAGGCGACCTGCTCCATGTGCTTCCTGTCCCGTACCGGATCGAGGAGTCCGAGCCAGTGCTTCACGGGCTTTCCATAAGTCTTTTCGATCGAAGGAAAGTAAGAAGCTGGTCCTTTGGATTTTTCGTCTGCTTCCATGCGGTTAATCCAATCTGCGATGGTCTATGGATGAGGCCTAACGCCTGAATTAAGCCGCCCTGGAGGTGGGTTCGGCTTGAATGAATGATCGGGCATCAAGTTTGCTGCTGAATACCTTGATTGCTATGAAAGAGCATAGCCAAGCTAAACCCGTGGAAAAGAATAAAGCAACAAATAAGATGAGCAGAGCCAGTTCGGGCAGGCCATGTGTTGGGAGATCATGGTCTGTGTGGGATGCGGCCAATCCGCACAACGCGAAGAAGGCAATACTGAAGCTTATCCAGAATGCCTTCCAAGAGCGATGCGCGGCGCAGGTCGCGATACAGAAGTACACGGTAAAGGCCAAGGAGATTATGAAGATAGAAAATTCCGCGCTCATTGATGTCTACGCCTGAATTAAGCCGAACCTCAAAGCGGGTTCGGCTCGAATGAATCGTTAGGTCGCTCGCCCGCAATAGCGACTTGCCGCCGCTTTGGAAGGCTCGTGAGCGCCTTGGTATAGGACCATGCAATAAGCTCCTTAAGGTAATCGGCTGGAATTGTGCCGACATCCACGATTGTGACCCAACGGAACCTGGCCATATAACGGGCTGGCTTGATGCCAGGGACGTCCGTCAACTCCAGGAAGCGTTCTGGGGTGGCGCAGATACTGAAGCGCCACTTCTCCGGCTCACTGGTCTTGAAATAGGCGAACTGTTTGCCGCCGACAGAGTAGGCGAGAACGTTGCCAGGCGGCCCGAACAACTTCGAAGAGGCGCCGGGGTAGCGGCTGCAATGTTCTTTGACGGCGGCAACATCCATTGGGCGCTTCCTGAGCGGCCTAACTGCAATTCGCGCTAGCGATCCTGCCTTCCGCATCCAGCACCAGGTTCAGCCGGCCGACGCGGAATTCCTTGGTGATGGGCTGTCCCTGGCGCAGCGTGCGTACCACTTCGGCGCCCGCCGCCTTGCGTGCGGCTTCCACGACCACGGCCGACGGCAACTGGCCGATGGCGTCGGAAGCCTTGCCAGCGTCGCAATGGGAAGGCGACGCGGGATCGGTCGCCGGTTGCGGCGGAACGGCCGCGGCTTCGGAGGTCGGAGCTTGGGCGCAGGCGGAAAGGGCGAGCGACAGGACTATGGCCGAAAGCATCAATGATCTGGACATTGGGGTCGCCTCTTCAGGGAAGGAAAAGCGCGCGTGTCCGGCGGCGGGTGTTGCTCAGCCGCAGCGGATCGCGGTGACCAGGCCGGCGTCGTCCAGGTCCAGGTTCAGACGATTGGCGTTGAACTCCAGGGTCACCGGTTGGTTGGGCTTGAGCGTGCGCGCGGTTTCCGCGCCGGCATCCTTGCGTGCCTGTTCGACATCGGCATCGGTCACTTTCTTGCCGATCGCCCATTGCGCCTGCGAATCGTCGCAGGCCGCCGCCGTCGCCGCCGGTTCGGAGGGGGCGGGTTGCGCGGCTTCCTCGGCGCGTTGTTCGGATTGCGCGGCTGCCTGTTCCTGCTCGTCCGGTTGCGGAGCGCAGGCGGCGAGGGCCAGGGTGAGCAAGGCGGCAACGGGCATCAGGAATCGGGACATGCGGGGCTCCGTGGAATCGGTGGGATGGATTCAAGCATCCCGCATCCCGCATTCGCAAGGCGTTAACCGGCGGGATCCAGAATCCGGCGATGCCGTCCTCCGCCCGCCGTTCCGCCACTGCATCCGCGCAAGAAGCGGCGTCCGGTGCCGCTGCGGCGCAGGCGGTGGAAGCCGGGCTGAGCTATGTCAGCGACGACGATCCCGGGATAAGCCGCCGCCGCGCGGGCAAGGGCTTCGCCTACCGCCAGCCGAACGGCGATGCGGTGCGCGATGCCGCTACCCTGCAACGTATCCGCGCGCTGGCCATTCCGCCGGCCTATACCGAGGTGTGGATCTGCCGCAGCGCGCGTGGCCACCTGCAGGCGACCGGGCGCGATGCGCGCAGGCGCAAGCAGTATCGCTACCACGCGCAATGGAGCGCGATCCGCGGCGACGGCAAGTTCGATCGCATCGTCGCCTTCGGCAAGGCGTTGCCGAAGCTGCGCCGCGCCTTGCGCCGCGATCTCGCCTTGCCGGGCTGGCCGCGCGAAAAGGTGCTCGCCCTGGTCGTCGCGGTGATGGCCGACACCCTGGTCCGCGTGGGCAACGAAGGTTATGCGCGCGACAACAAGTCCTTCGGTCTGACCACGCTGCGCAACCGCCATGCCGAATTCGTCAGTGGCGGACGCGCGCGCCTGCGTTTCAAGGGCAAGGGCGGCCAGGACAACGACATCGCTCTGGACGACAGGCGCCTGGTCAAGCTGGTGCGTGGGGTGCAGCAACTGCCGGGACAGTCGTTGTTCCAGTACCGCGACGACGAGGGCGCGGTGCAGCCCGTGGATTCCGGCGAGGTCAATGACTACCTGCGCGCCGCCATGGGCGAAAGCTTCACCGCCAAGGATTTCCGCACCTGGGGCGGGACGCTGGCGGCGTTCCAGCGGCTGGCGGCGACGCAACTGCCGAAGAAGGCGAGCGAACGCGCCTTGAAGGAGCTGCAGAACGGAGTCGTCCGGTCGGTGGCCGCTGCGCTGGGCAACACGCCCGCGGTCTGCCGCAAGGCCTACATCGATCCCTGCACCTTCGCGGGTTGGCGCGAGGGCAGCCTGCAACGCGCGGCCAACGGTTCGCGCGGCGAGCGGCAATGGGAACAGGCCGCGCTCAGGTTCCTGGCGCGGTCGCACCGTACGCAGCAGGCATCCGCCCGCGGGAAAGCCAGGAAAAAGTCCACGTGATGGCGTCGCGCTTTCACCCGGCGTGAAGCGCCGGCACTGGAGACTGCGATTCCCCCCGCTGTGCTGGAGATCGACATGGCGCTGTGCGATGTCTGCGGCAACGACTACGACAAGGCCTTCACCCTTACCCAGGGCGACCGCAAGGGCACTTTCGATTCCTTCGAATGCGCCATCCACGCCTTCGCCCCGAAATGCGAGCACTGCGGCTGCATGATCATCGGCCACGGAGCAGAGAGCGGCGGCAGATTCTATTGCTGCGCGCATTGCGCGAAGAAGGCTGGAGTCACCGGCATCGACGACCGCAGCTGAGTCGACGGAGAACAGCATGGCGACCTGTAAGCCCGCAGCTCCAAAAGCAGCAGTGCCTTCAGCGCGTGGTGCTGCCGGTGATGGGCGGGCCGCGGGGGTGATCCGACTTGCGGCGACGGCACCACACGGGTGCCGTGGGCCGGGAAGGCACGGTAATCACGGGCCCGGGGCCGAATGATTGCAGGCAAGCGACACCGTTGTTCAACACGCGATCAGTATCGGCCCTGCAACCATGCTCACGTCTTGCCCCGCTGCCGATTGATTCTGCGCGCAGTTTGGGTTCTGATCGGGTACCCGATGGAATCGGGTTTCTCTTTCCGGACCGCCAGGGACGCCGCCATGAAACAAACTCCGGTTATCGCACTTGGCCTGTTCCTGGTCCTTCTCACCACTTCCTGTGGATCCGCCGCCATGCACAACCCAAGCCCCGTCCGCTCTGTGGACGTCAAGGACAACCAGCCGCCGCGCCCGCAGATCAGGCGCAACCCCAACCCCACCGCGTACGAAATCACGATGACGATCGAGAACGCGCCGGGACCGTTCGGCATCGTCAAGGCTGCGATGCAGTACGAGGTGCTCGATGAAAGCTGCTTACCCGACCTGGGCGGCATGGCCGGCACGAAGGCCAGCCTGCTGGAATGGGTTCCGGTCGAACTCAGCCATGTTTCCGGCAACACCTACCGCGGTGTCGTGTACGACAACCTGCTGGTCGACGAGGACTACTACGGCCTGGGCGTGTGCCACTGGTCGCTGGTGACCACCCAATTCAAGTTGCAGGCGGGAGTGGTGCAAGGGGAATCCCGCTTTTCCCACCACATCTTCCATGATGATCTAGTCAGAAAGGACAAGATTCGAAGCTATTTCTGGAATGGGCGGTATCCGAAGGGAAAGCTTGAGGACATTCCTGTCTCCGGGGAAGAAGACATCCTGAAGTTCAAGCCAGAGGTACGTGACGAACTCTTCGTCCTGGCCTTCGATATCAGGAAGGTGACGCCATGAGCATATCAACGCAAGCGCATGCCGCTCTTGCGGCCGATGCCTACAAGACCTATCCCCGCGACCAATGGGACAAGGGTGTCGAGGTCGATGGTGTCCACTACAAGATCCTGGAGCAGGTCAGCGCATCCTCCGGTTACCAAGGCACGTTGTACCAACGAACCGATACGGGCGAGATGGTCGTGGCCCATCGCGGCACCGAATTCGATCGCGAACTGGTGAAAGATGGCCTTCTCGCGGATGCAGGAATGGTGCTGGTTGGAGTGAACCGGCAGTCCGATGACGCGCTCGCCTTCGCTCGACGAGCGGCCGATCTCGCCAACGACATGAACACGGACAGGTGCCAAGTTCCCAATATCACCATCACCGGCCACTCCCTCGGCGGCACGCTGACGCAGATCACCGCTTATCGGCTGGGATTGCATGGCGAAACCTTCGACGCCTATGGCGCCGCGGGTCTGGTTGCCGACCTTCCTGAAGGTGGCACCCAAGTCGTCAACCATGTCCGCGCCACCGACTTCGTCAGTGCCGCCAGCCCGCATTTCGGCGAACTGCGGGTCTACGCCGCGGCGCCGGACATCGATGCGCTGCGCGACAAGGGCTACGCCAACGACAGTCGCGTGCTCACCGACCTGCGCAATCCGCTCGGCGTCGCCTTCGGCATCGGCGTGGAAGCGCACTACAGCCGCAATTTCCTGGCGGGCAACGACCTGCTAGGCGAATCGGTGATCGGCGAGGCCAACCGCGCCCGCTACGAGCAGTACCAGCTCATGGTCGACAAGTACCGCAACGACATCGGCCTGATCCACGGCACCCTGTCCCTGCCACGCAACGTGGTGGACGGAGTGATCGACACCGCGCGCGACATCGTGCATGGGCGGCAATCACAGGACGCACCGGCGCCGGCGTTCGTCGCCGGCCAATGCGCACTGCCGGTGCCCGATCCCCGCCAGCCGGGACATCCGGACCATGCGATGTACGGCCAGATCCGCCAGGGCGTGCATGCACTCGACATCAACCAGGGCAAGGCGCCGGATGCGGCCAGTGAGCGCGTCGCCGCCAGCCTGCTGGTCCAGGCCAAGCGGGACGGACTGCAACAAGTGGACCACGTCCTGCGCAGCGTGCAGACCTCGCGTGCGCCCGAAGGCGAGAACATCTTCGCCGTGCAAGGGTCGCCCAGCGATCCGGGCCACCTGCGCACGCACGTGAACAGCCGCTCGGCCCAGGACATGCCGGTGGAAGAGTCGTTCCGCCAGGTCGAGGCGCTCAACCAGCGACAGACGGAACCGCTGCAGGCACGGCAGCCTTCGTTCGATCAGCCGCAGCAGGTAGCATCCGGCTTGTCACGCTGATCCTCGACATCGATGCCGCGACCCTTCTCCACGCGGGAGAAGGATCGGGATTCACGGCGCTTCGACGAACGGCGCGGTTTCCTCGCCCGCCGCCTCTACTTCCACCAGCCGCGTCATCAACAGCGACAACGTGACCACGTCCTGGTGGTTGTGCGCGGCGACGCGGCGCAGGTTGCGCGTGGATCCGCCGCGCAGGTAATTCAGCCAGGCGGCGGGGGCCTCCGACCCGGGCAGGTCGTCCTCGCGCACGATGCGCAGCAGCTCGCGTTCGATCGTCGCCAGCCGGCAGTTTTCCCAGATGCCGCGATAGCGGCGGCGGGTGGGAAATAAGAGGTCGACGTGGTCCAGCGGCGTGATCGGATCTTGCTTGCGCGCCAGCCGGTAGCGGGTCTTCAGCAGTGGCGAGTCGTAGCAGCGGCCGTTGTAGCTGGACAGCACGGTGTCGGCGCGCAACCAACCGGTGAATGCGTCGAGCATCGCCGCTTCCGCACCGAGCGTGGAGATCAGCAGCTGGCGCACGCGCAAACCATCCCCATGCCAGTCCGCCGCACCGATCATGAAGGCGCGGGTGCCGGTGCCGCCGGCGAGGCCGGTGGTTTCGGTGTCGAAGAACAGCAGGTTGCGCGGGTCGACCGATTCGCCGTGACGTTTGGCGAAGGCGAGCGACAGGTCGAAATCGGGCGCGGGCATCGGCAGATGGGTTTCGATCAGGCGCAGGCCGGGGGAAATTTCTTCGCCCGGGAGGTCGCGGTCGAGGGGTTTGCGTGGCGCAGCCGGAGAGGAAGTCTTCTCGCGAAGGCCTAGAAGTCGCCGCAATGTGTCGATCGATTGCGAAGCTGGCGCTTCTGCCCCCTCCCTTTCGCGTAGCGAAGGGGGGCTCGAAGCCGCCTCAAGCGGCTGAGGGGGAGGGGTGCCTTTGATCTTTCTGCTGCTGTTGTTGGTCAATAAAAGCGCGTCTTCGGAAGATTCAAAATCCAGATCAAGAGCATCCCTCCCCCTCAGCCGCTCGTCGCGGCTTCGAGCTCCCCTTGCTTCGCAAAGGGAGGGGGCAACAGCACCCGCCTCGCGCTTCAACGCCCGCAATTTCTCAAGAGAAATGCTCACGGCGCGGCCACCGGTGCATGGCGTAGGAGCGACGTAAGTCGCGAAGAACATCTTCCGTTCGGGCAAGGGGCGCTCCGAATGTGGGTCATTGTTTCGCGACTTACGTCGCTCCTACGACGGAAATCAAGCACGTTCGTTCTTTCCCAGCAGGCCCAGTACCTCCAGGGCCAGCGACTTCGGCGTCGCCAGCTGCTTGTCCTCATGCGCCGCCAGCACCGGCCCCACGCAGGCCGGACAACCGGCCACGCAATCACAACGCCCGACCAATTCGCGCGCGCGCTGCACCAGCTCCGCCTGTCGCTCCCACAGCGGTTCGCTCAAGCCCACGCCGCCGGGAAAGTTGTCGTACAGATACACGGTCGGCACGAACTGCTGCACTTCCACCATCGCAACCGCCTTGCCCGCATCGTCCTGCGCACGCCCATTGCCCTTGCCATCCTGCGTCGCGAACCACGCCCCATCGCCGTTGCCCACCGATTTCTGCAGATCGCGCGCATCGGCCATCACCGCCACCGTCGCCACCACATGCAATGCGTAGGCCGCGCCGAGGAAGCCATCCAGCGCGTCCTGCTTCGACGCGAATGACTTCAGCAACACCGCCTGCGGCAACTGCCACCACACCGCGGTGGTGTGCAGTTCCTGGTCGGGCAGGTTGACCGGTCCGTAGCCTATGTTCTCGTGCGTGTAGTAGCGGATCTTCTTGTAGCCGGCCACGCGCCGGACCACGTGCACTTCGCCGTGGTGGGAATCGCCATCGCCCGCGCCGCAACCGTCGAAGCGTTCCAGCACCTTGAGTTTGGTGAAATCGATACTGTCGGTGTAGTAATCGACATGGGTGCGGGTGACATAGGCCTTGCGCCCCTCCCAGTCCAGCCGTTCGACCTGATACGGCGTGCTCTGCACCATGTGGATCGCGCCTTCGTACAGGGTCAGCGCGGCGGCGGAGTAATCCACTTCGCACAGGATCACCTGGCGGCCGTCGGTCTTGTCCACGACCACGAAGTTGCCGTCGGCCACCGAGCGCAAGCTCACCGCCTGCGCCGGATAGCTGTCGGCGATCCATTCCCAGCGCTCGCCTTCGCGATGCACCACTTCGGTTTCGGCCAGCGCTTCCAGATACACCGACGGATCGATGGGGCCGAAGGCTTCACCGACCAGGAACGGCAGTTCGAAGGAACCGCAACGGATGTGGTCGAACAGGATCAATGGTTGGTCCGGGGCGATGCGCGCGTGTTCCGGCGGCGCGTCGGCGAAGAAATCCGGGTGCCGCACCACGTATTGGTCCAGCGGTTGCGAACTGGCGACCAGTACACCGAGCGAAGGTTGCTGGCGGCGGCCCGCGCGGCCGAAGCGCTGCCAGGTCGCGGCCACCGTGCCGGGATAGCCGTTCAACACCACCACGTCCAGGCTGCCGATATCCACGCCCAGCTCCAGCGCGGAGGTGGCGATGATGCCGTCGATGCGTCCGGCGCGCATGGCGCGTTCGGCTTCGCGGCGCTCGGTCGGCAGGTAGCCGCCGCGATACGCGCGGATCCGTGGCGGTTTGCGCGGGTCGTGGTCGAACACATCCTTCAGATACTTGGTCAGCACCTCCACCATCAACCGGCTCTGCGCGAACACCAATGTCTTCAGCCCCGACTTGATCGCGATGCGGGCGATGCGGTTGCTCTGCGAACGCGCCGAGGCGCGCAGGCCAAGATCGGCGTTGACCACCGGCGGGTTCCATAGCAGCACGTGCTTGTCGCCGGTGGGCGCGCCGGATCCGGTGATCGCGTGCACACGGTCCTCGATCAGCGCTTCGCAATGCGCCTGCGGGTTGCCGATCGTGGCCGAGCACAGGATGAATTGCGGTTTGACGCCGTAGAACGCGCAGATGCGCTTGAGCCGGCGCAGCACGTTGGTGACGTGGCTGCCGAACACACCGCGGTAGGTATGCACCTCGTCGATCACCACGTAGCGCAGGTTCTCGAAGAACTGCGCCCACTTGGTGTGGTGCGGCAGGATGGCCTGGTGCAGCATGTCCGGATTGCTGACCACGATGTCGCCATGCAGGCGGATCGCCTGACGCGCATCGCCGGGGGTGTCGCCGTCGAAGGTGAACGCCTTCACCCCCAGCTCGCCGGCGCGGTTCAGCTCCAGCAGTTCGGCGACTTGATCCTGCGCCAGCGCCTTGGTCGGGAACAGATACAAGGCCTTGGCATTGCCGGTCATCGCCGCGGCCACCACCGGCAGGGTGTAGCAAAGCGACTTGCCCGACGCGGTCGGGGTGACGATGGCCACGTGCTCGCCGGCCTGCGCCGCGCTCCACGCCTCGGCCTGGTGGCTGTAGAGCTGGTCGATGCCACGCGCCCGCAGCGCCGCGTTCAGTTGCACCGGCACGTCATCGGGAATCGGCGCGTAGCTCCCCTCGCGCCCGGGGATCATGAAATTGCCGGTGATGCGGTCGGCGTAGCGCTTCGACAGCCGGGCAGTCAGCAGGCCGCCGTCGCGGCTCATTCGCCCATCTTCGAGCGTTGAGAGCGCCCGCTCCTGGTCTTCGGTGCGTTTGGCGAGGGCGAAGGCCATGGTGTGGATCCATGCGACAGGGGCTGAGGATTGGACGCTGGGGGCTTCTCACCTGGTGAGATTGGGGCTGGTCTTCCACAGTCGAACAGCAGGCTTGATCCCTTCTCCCCTTGCGGGAAGAGGTGCCCGAAGGGCGGAAGGGGGGTGGCAGGCGAAGCCTGCTGCCTCTTGTCTCGACAGATCAAGCCTGTGGATGGGTCTCCTGCGTGGTTGAGTTCATCCCTCCGCTTGCCCCTCTCCCGACGCGCAGGCGCGTCGACCTCTCCCGCAAGGGGAGAGGTGTATTTCATGCGTCCGCCTGAAAGCTGGCCTCCCTACTTCCCGAAATTCCCGAGCAAACTGCCAACTGGAGATCTCCGGCAGGCGGAGCGGGGACGTCGCATCTACGCCTGCTACGGCGTTATCGCCACCTTCAACACCCCATCGCGCTGGTGGCTGAAGAGTTCGTACGCGGCCTCGATGTCGTCCAGCCTGTAGCGATGGGTGACCATGGCGCCCAGGTCGACTCGGCCGGACGCGATCACCGACATCAGCCGGCGCATGCGCTCCTTGCCGCCCGGGCACAGTCCGGTGACGATGCGGTGGTCGCCCAGGCCGGCGGCGAAGGCGTCCAGCGGAATGGTCAGGTCGCTGGAATACACGCCCAGGCTGGACAGGGTGCCGCCCGGGCGCAGCACGCGCAGGGCGGATTCGAAGGTCTTCTGGGTGCCAAGCGCCTCGATCGCCACGTCCACGCCGCGGCCCCGGGTCAGCTGCATGATCTGTTCGACCACGTCGCCCTGGCTGGCATCGACCACATGGTCGGCGCCCAGCTTGCGCGCCATCTCCAGCCGCGCCGGCACCCTGTCCACGCCGATCACCAGGCTGGCGCCACTGAGCCGGGCGCCGGCGGTGGCGCACAGGCCGATCGGACCCTGCGCGAACACGGCCACGGTGTCGCCGATGCGGACCTTGCCGTTCTCGGCGCCGCTGAAGCCGGTGGACATGATGTCCGGGCACATCAGTACCTGCTCGTCGCTGAGGCCATCGGGCACCGGCGCCAGGTTGGCCATGGCATCGGGCACCAGCACGTATTCGGCCTGGCAGCCGTCGATGGTATTGCCGAACTTCCAGCCGCCGATGGCCTTGAAGCCATGCTCGGTGCCGGCGCCGTCCTGCGAATGCTGCCCGCACAGGCAGGCATTGCTCCAGCCGCTGGGGGTGATGGCTCCTGCGATCACCCGCTGGCCCTCGCGGTAGCCGGTGACCGCCGAACCGAGCTTCTCGATCACCCCGACCGGCTCGTGGCCGATCGTGAGGCCGCGGGCGACGGGATATTCGCCCTTGAGGATGTGCACGTCGGTCCCGCAGATGGTGGTCGTGGTCACCCGCAGCAACGCATCCAGCGGCCCGACCTCGGGAATCGGCTTGTCGTCCAGCACGATGCGGTTGGGCTCGACGAAGATCGCGGCTTTCATCATGGCCATGGGAAGCGCTCCGGATCCGGGGGACCAACACCCTATGCCTGGCGCCGTGACGACTTGTTGAGCGAGATCAATTCGATGGCAATGCAACGAAGCCCGGCCAGCGGTTCGAACCGACGCCTTCCCGCGGCAACGGCCTGGACAGGCAATCGGGACAAAAGTCCATCGGGCAGTTCGATGCAGGAAGGATTCCGGTTTCCTGGGCGCGGGGCGACGCCAATTCGCCCGCGAATCCAGCGTCTCGAAGCAATGCGCACGCTCCTTCATGGGCATGGTCCGTGCATGGAGGCCTGGTCGAGGCCGCTTTGTCTATATCTCGAGCGATATGCAGCGGCCTGGTTCCACGGGAACGAAGGATCGTGGAACATTGCCATCCACCGGCTGGCGCAATACGGCATCGACGGCCGAAAAAGGGACGCTGGTTAAACTGGCGTACCTCCGCGGACCTGCCCATGCTCCGACTCAACAACCTGAAACTGCCGCTCGACCACGATGATTCGGCCCTGCAAGGCGCCATCCTTGCAGGGCTCGGCATCACCGCCGAAGAACTCACCGGTTACACCATCGCCAGGCGCAGCTACGACGCACGCAAGCGCGGCGCCATTTCATTGATCTATGCGCTGGACGTGGACACCACGCGCGAAGCCGACCTGCTGCAGCGCCTGCAGGCAGGCGATCCCGCGCTCGGGCGCACGCTCGCCCCGACGCCCGACACCACCTACCGGTTCGTCGCCCGGCCGGCGCCGGGCCCGGCACCGCGCCCGCTGGTCATCGGCATGGGTCCCTGCGGACTGTTCGCCGGGTTGATCCTGGCGCAGATGGGCCTGCGGCCGATCATTCTGGAGCGCGGCAAGAACGTGCGCGAGCGCACCGTGGATACGTTCGGGCTGTGGCGCAGGAAGATCCTCAATCCCGAATCCAACGTCCAGTTCGGCGAAGGCGGCGCCGGCACCTTCTCCGACGGCAAGCTGTACAGCCAGATCAGCGACAAGCGCCACTACGGGCGCAAGGTCCTGACCGAATTCGTCAAGGCCGGCGCGCCCGGGGAAATCCTCTACGTCAGCAAGCCGCACATCGGCACCTTCCGCCTGGTGTCGATGGTGGAGAACATGCGCGCCGACATCGAGGCGCTGGGCGGCGAGATCCGTTTCTCGCACCGGGTCGACGACGTCCTGGTCGAAATGGATTCCTCCGGCACCCGGCACCTGCGCGGCGTGATCCTGGCCAACGGCGAGGAAATCCGCGCCGACCACGTGGTCATGGCCCTGGGCCACAGCGCCCGCGATACCTTCTTCATGCTGCACGAACGCGGCGTGTTCCTGGAAGCCAAGCCGTTCTCCGTCGGCTTCCGCATCGAACACCCGCAATCGCTGATCGACCGCGCGCGTTTCGGCCCGCAGGCCGGGCATCCGCTGCTCGGTGCGGCCGACTACAAACTCGTCCACCACTGCCGCAGCGGACGTTCGGTCTACAGCTTCTGCATGTGCCCGGGCGGCACCGTGGTCGCGGCCGCCAGCGAAGCCGGGCGCGTGGTCACCAACGGCATGAGCCAGTACTCGCGCAACGAACGCAACGCCAACGCCGCCATCGTGGTCGGCATCACCCCCGAGGACTACGCCGAGTTCGATCCCAGCGGCAGCCCGCTGGCCGGCATCGCCCTGCAACGGCACTGGGAAGAACAGGCGTTCCGGCTCGGCGGCGAAAGCTACGACGCGCCGGGACAGTTGGTCGGCGATTTCCTGCGCAAGCGTGCGTCGACCGGATTCGGCACGGTGCAACCTTCGTATACGCCGGGCGTGATCCTGGGCGACCTCTCGACCGCGCTGCCGCGCTACGCCATCGACGCGATCCGCGAGGCGTTGCCGGCGTTCGACAAACAGATAAAAGGCTTCGCCATGGAGGATGCGATCCTCACGGGCGTGGAAACGCGCACGTCCTCGCCGGTGCGGATGACCCGCGGCGTCGATGGACAGAGCCTCAATACGCGCGGACTGTTTCCCGCGGGCGAAGGTGCGGGCTATGCGGGCGGGATCCTCTCGGCCGCGGTGGATGGGATCAGGGCGGCGGAGGCGGTGGCGATGGAGATGGTGGCGGCGGGTCAGGCACGCGCGATGTAGCCGGCAGTTTCCCCTCTCCCCTTGCGGGAGAGGGTGGCCGAAGGCCGGGAGAGGGCAGGCCGGAGCTAGTGGCAATCAATGGCTAGGCGATGTCGAGTGCGGGAAAGCCAAAGCCGAAAGCACGCCTCGCTGCGCTCGCCCCCCTCTCCTGCCCTTCGGGCATCCTCTCCCACAAGGGGAGGGAGAAATAACCTGGTTGAACCAACAACGCTTTCATATCCGCCATGCAAGCATGTGGCTTGCACTGCGCGCACAATCGCGCGCATACCTGTGACCGGACCGGACGGAGTTTCCACAATGAAATCCAGAAACAACGGCAAGCCCGACAACGACGACGACCAGCCACGATTGGCGGTGCTGATCGATGCGGACAATGCGCAACCTTCGGTGATCGAGGGCCTGCTGGCCGAAGTGGCCAAGTTCGGCGTGGCCAGCGTCAAGCGCATCTACGGCGACTTCACCAGCCCGCGCATGACCCAGTGGAAGGCGGCGTTGCTGCGGCATTCGATCAGCCCGGCGCAGCAGTTCGCCTACACCAGCGGCAAGAACGCCACCGACAGCTCGATGATCATAGATGCGATGGACCTGCTGTACACGCAGCGCTTCGACGGTTTCTGCCTGGTCTCCAGCGACAGCGATTTCACCCGCCTGGCCCAGCGCCTGCGCGAGGAAGGCCTGACCGTGTACGGGTTCGGGGAAAAGAAGACGCCGGATCCTTTCGTCCGCGCCTGCGACAAGTTCATCTACACCGAAGTGCTGCGCACCGCGCAGGTGGTGAACGAAGCAGTCAAGCCCGCTCCTGCGAAACCGGCGAAGAAGGCGGCCAGGACAGTCGCGCCGAAACCGGTGCCGCAAGCCGCGCCTGCCGCTCCACCAGCAGCCGAGAACAAGGACAAAAGCGTCGAGCGCCTGCCGCTGGAACTGATCCGCCAGGCCATCGAGGAAGCCTCCGACGACCAGGGCTGGGCCTTCCTCGGCAGCGTCGGCAGCTATCTCAACAAGATCCAGCCGGACTTCGATCCGCGCCTGTACGGACACAAGAAGCTGAGCGACCTGCTCAAGCACCAGTCCAGGCACTTCGCCATCGAGGAGCGTGCGGTCGCCGGCGGCAGCAACAAGATGATCTACATCCGATCGCTTGGCTGAGCGCGGCGACGATGGAGACAGGAAAACCGTTCTCGCCTTCGTGCGAACGCAACCGCGATCCGATCCTGGAGGTGCTGCGGGTGCATTTCGCCGGGGGGCGCCACGTGCTCGAGATCGGCAGCGGCACCGGCCAGCACGCGGTGCATTTCGCTGCGGCGATGCCATGGCTGCAGTGGCAGTGTTCGGATCGCGTGGAGCACCTGCCGGGCATCCGTGCGTGGCTGGACGAGGCCGCGTTGCCGAACATGCCGGTGCCGGTCGAACTCGACGTCGCCCATGGTTCATGGCCGCCCACGGACTTCGACGCGGTGTTCACCGCCAACACCTTGCACATCATGGGCTGGGAGGAAGTGGAGGCGTTGTTTGTCGGCTTGGGGGAGAAGTTGGCGTTCGCAGCCGCAGCGGCCACCTCTTTCACCCTGGCGATATATGGCCCCTTCAACTACGGCGGGGATTTCACCAGCGACAGCAACCGTGCATTCGACGCCTCGTTGCGTGCCCGCGATCCGCGCATGGGCATCCGCGATTTCGAGGCGGTGAATGGACTGGCGCGCGGGATCGGGCTCGAACTGATCGCCGATATCGCCATGCCGGCCAACAACCGCTGCCTGGTCTGGCGTCGCGGCACCGGGCCGCACGACCCAACATAGGATTTCCTTGATCCGCGGTTTCGTGCGAGCCTTGTAGGAGCGGGCCTTGCCCGCGATGCTCTTTCCGCGATCGGATCGAAAGGCATCGCTTCCGCGATCGGATCGAAAGGCATCGCGCCCAAGGGGCGCTCCTACAGGGATGGGCTGAGACGTTACGATGCGAGCCTCGTCGGGAAACCATGTGGTGTCCATGTCCAAGCTGCCTGCCTTGCTGTTGTCGTCGCTGTTGCTGGTCATCGGCGTGGCGCATGCCGACGAGCTTCGTCCGCAGGCGGTGGTTGCCGACGTCGACTATCCGGGGACCCTGCAACTCAGCGTCGATGCCACCGACATCGCGCGCCGCATCTACCAGGTGCGCGAGCGCATTCCGGTGCGGGCCGGTCCGTTGAAGCTGTGGTATCCGCAGTGGATCCCGGGCAACCATGCGGCCACGGGGCCGATCAACCAGTTCGCCGGTTTGGTGATCAGCGGCAACGGCCAACGCATTCCGTGGCGGCGCGATCCGCTGGATGTATATGCCTTCGAACTGGAAGTGCCGGCGGGCGTGGATACGCTGGAAATCGAATTCCAATCGCTGTCGCCGACCGCCGCCGACCAGGGCCGGGTGGCGATGACCACCGAACTGATGTCGGTGCAATGGTCGCGGCTGCTGTTGTATCCGGCCGGCTACGACGCGCGCCGGATCCGTTTCCAGCCCAACTTGCGGCTGCCGACGGATTGGCAGTTCGGCAGCGCGCTGGAGAGGACAGGAAGCGACGGCGACACGATCCGCTTCCAGCCGCTGGCCCTGGTCGACCTGGTCGATTCGCCGGTCTATGCCGGCCGCTACTTCAAGCGCTTCGACCTGGATCCGGGGGCGAAGGTCCCGGTGCATCTCGACGTGGTCGCCGATGCGCCGGAACTGCTTGAGGCAAAGCCCGAAATCCTCCAAGCGCATCGCGCACTGGTGAAGCAGGCCGATCGCGTATTCGGGACGCGCCCGTTCGCGCATTACGACTTCCTGCTGGCGCTGTCGGACCAGTTCAGCGGCATCGGCCTGGAGCATCACCAGTCCAGCGAGAACGGCACCTTCCCCGGCTACCTGACCGGCGATGCGCCGTTCACCGACAACTATCTCTTGCCGCACGAATACACCCACAGCTGGAACGGCAAGTCCGTGCGCCCGGCGACGTTGTGGACGCCGCACTACAACACGCCGATGCAGAACGACCTGCTCTGGGTGTACGAAGGCCAGACCGAATTCTGGGCCTGGGTACTGGCCGCGCGCGCCGGCCTGTACACGCCGCAACAGGCGCGGGAAGTGCTGGCCGCGACCGCGGCGACATTCGAACATCGCGCCGGCCGCGGCTGGCGCGACCTGCAGGACACCGTGTACCAGGGCATCGTCGATTTCAACGACGCGCCGCAGGCGTGGGAAAGCTGGCAGCGCGGCTACGACTTCTACGACGAAGGCATCCTGGTCTGGCTGGATGTGGATACCAGGCTGGACGAACTGTCGAAGGGGAAGCGTTCGCTGGACGATTTCGCCCGTGGCTTCTTCGGAGGCTACGAAGGCAAGCTGGAAGCACGACGGTATGGTTTCGGCGATGTGATCGGCGCGCTGGAAAAAGTGCAGGCGCACGACTGGGCCGGTTACCTGCGCGAGCGCATCGACAGCCATGGACCGGGTGCGCCGCTGGACGGGCTGGCGCGCGCCGGCTGGAAGCTGGTCTATACCGACACCCCGAACCTGGCGATCGCCGATGCCGCGAGCGACGGCGAATACGACGACTTCCGTTTTTCGCTGGGCCTGAGCATCGCCAGCGACGAGGGCAAGGTCAACGAAGTCCTGTGGGGCGGTCCGGCGTATCGGGCCGGAATCGCCAAGGACATGCAGGTGGTCGCGGTGAACGGAATCGCCTACAAGGCCGAGCGGCTGGGGCGTGCGATCGGCGCCGCGAAGTCGGGCAAGCAGGCGATCGAATTGCTGCTGCGGCAGGGCGAGTCGTATCGCAGCGTCCGCATCGATTACCACGAAGGATTGCGGTATCCGCATCTCGAGCGCATCAATGGCACGGCCGATGGACTGCAGCGATTGCTGGCACCGCGCCGGTGAGGTGGAGGGAGCGCCGTCCCGGCGCGAGCTCTTCGTATCGCATCAAGACAACAGCAGGAGCTCGCGGCGGGGACGCCGCTCCCACGGTCTTGCCTTTCCAGGAAGAAGCGCTTCATCTGCCACTCAAGTTGGATTCTCCTACAATCGGGCGAGGCAACAAGGAGATCCGCATCATGAAGACCCGGCTGGTGCTTGGTGTCGCATTGCTTGCGGTTGTGGGCGCGCCTTCAGCCCATGCCGATGAATTGGTTTTCAACGACTGCCTCGCCGGTCTGCGTGGTCAGGCGGCAGCGGCGGGGATTTCCGGCGGTTCCTTCGATACCTACACCCGTGACCTCGTGCCCGACATGGGCGTGCTGGAACTGCTCGACGCGCAACCTGAATTCACCACCCCGATCTGGGACTACCTCGCCGCCCTGGTCGACGAGCAGCGCATCAGCGATGGCCAGGCGATGCTCGCGGCCCATGCGGCGACGCTGGCGCAGGTCTCGCAGCAATACGGCGTGGATCCGGCCACGGTGGTCGCGGTGTGGGGCGTGGAAAGCGATTACGGAAAGACCTTCGGCAAGCGGCCGCTGCTGGTGTCGCTGTCCACGCTGTCGTGCTTCGGCCGTCGCCAGGAATTCTTCCGCGGCGAATTCTTCGCCACGCTGAAGCTGCTGCAATCCGGCGATCTCAAGCCCGAGGGACTGACCGGTTCGTGGGCGGGCGCATTCGGCCATACGCAATTCATGCCGTCGACCTACCAGCGCATCGCCGTGGACGGTGATGGCGATGGCCGGCGCGACCTGGTCGCCAGCATTCCCGATGCGCTGGCCTCGACCGCGAACTACCTGAAACAGGCTGGATGGCGCACAGGCGAACCTTGGGGATACGAAGTGAGATTGCCCGCGGGTTTCGACGCCAGGCTCGCGGGCAGGAAGAACAAGCGCCCGTTGTCCGACTGGATCGCGCGTGGCGTGACCCGTATCGATGGCGCTTCTATCCCGGCGGCCAACATGCAAGCCGGCGTGCTGCTGCCGGCCGGAGCGAACGGGCCGGCGTTCCTGGTGTTCCGCAACTTCGACGCGATCTATTCCTACAACGCCGCCGAAAGCTATGCGCTGGCCATCGCCACGCTGTCCGATCGCCTGCGTGGCGGCGGAGCGCTGGTCACGCCCTGGCCGACCGACGATCCGGGCCTGGGCCGTGGCGAACGCAGGCAGTTGCAGACCCTGTTGCTCGCGCGTGGCCATGCCATCGGCGAAGCCGACGGCATGATCGGTACGCTGACCCGACGCGCGATCGTGGTCGAACAGCAACGGCTCGGGATGCAACCGCAGGATGGGCGCGCGGGACGCAAGATCCTCGATGCGCTGCGCGAGCAGGGGCCACCCGTATTACCGCCACTTTGATGTTCGTGGTCTAGCGCATGCTCTTGTGGGAGCGGCGTAAGCCGCGAAAGGGAGCCTGCTAGCGCCGGGGTCAAGCGATGATTCGGTATCACCGCCTTCGCGGCTTACGCCGCTCCCACAAGAGCCGGCGCTGGCATACTCCGCTTATCCGATAATCTCAGGAAAAGCGCATGCGTCTGCCCATCCTTTCGCTCCTGCTCGCATTCGGCGCGTCGTCGTCGGCCTTGGCCGCGACCCCGGCCCCGGCCCCCAAGGCCGATGTCGCCCGCTATGCCGAAGCATTGCTGGAACAGGCTTACCCCGATGCCCACGCGCCAGGCGTGGCGGTGCTGGTCGCGCGCGGCGACGAAGTGCTCTACCGCGGCGCGCGTGGCGCGGCCAGCATCGAACTCGACGTGCCGATGTCGCCCGACCAGGTGTTCCGCCTGGGCTCGATCACCAAGCAGTTCGCCGCCGCCGGCGTGTTGAAACTGGCCGAGGACGGCAAGCTCTCGTTGGACGATCCGCTGATGAAATTCGTACCGGGTTACCCGGGCGGTGAAAAAATCACGGTGCGTATGCTGCTCAACCACACCTCGGGGATCAAGAGCTATACCGACATTGTCGGGGTGATGGACGGCCCGATCCAGAAGACCGTCGGCACCGCGCAACTGATCGACACCTTCAAGAACGAGAAACCGGACTTCGCCCCCGGCGAAGGCTGGAAATACAACAACTCCGGCTACGTGCTGGTCGGCGCGGTGATCGAGGCGGCCAGCGGCATGCCGTGGCACGCCTGGTTGAAGAAATCCTTCTTCGATCCTCTGGGCATGCAGCACACCGGTTACGGCGACGAAGCCGTGGCGGTGATCCCCGGCCACGTCATGGGCTACACCCTGAAAAATGACCAATGGGCGGTGGCCATGTACCTGAGCATGACCCAGCCGCACGCGGCCGGTGCGCTGGTGTCCACCGTCGACGACCTGTTGCGCTGGAACCGTGCGTTGCACGAGGGCAAGGTGTTGAAGGCCGACAGCTACCGGCAGATGATCACCCCGGTCGGCAAGGCGGCCGATGAGCATTACGGCTTCGGCATTTCCCATGAGGCCTTCCGCGGGACCGACATGCTGCAACATGGCGGCGGCATCTTCGGCTTCAGTACGTTCCTGCTCTACCTGCCCGTGGAAGACCTGACCGTCGCCGTCCTCTACAACGCCGACAGTGGCCGGCCGCCGGGCATCGGCACCGGGACGTTGGCGCGCATGCTCGCGGCACAGGCCATCGGCAAGCCGTATCCACAGAAGAAGGCGATCGCGATCGATGCCGCCACGCTGAGGGAATACGAAGGCGTCTACCGCATCGACAAGGAGGCCGCGCGCGTGTTGCGCGTGGTCGACGGGAAGCTGACCTCGCAGCGCACCGGCGGGCCCGCCTATGCCTTGATCCCGATTGCGAAGGATGTGTTCCTGTTCGATGAGGGCCTGTCGCGCATGACGTTCGAGCGTGATGCCGCCGGCAGGATCTCGGCCATGCGCTTCTTCGCCGATGACGAGGGCGAGGGGGACGTAGTGAGGCGCTCGGACGAACCGTTGCCGAGCGAGCGCGATCCGGTCGCGTTGCCGAAGCCGGCGCTGGAGCGGTTGGTCGGCAAGTACGCGCACCAGGGCATGCTGATGACGGTGGCGCTGGACGGCGAAAAGCTCACCGCGCAGCTCGCCGGTCAGCCGGCTTTCGGGATTTTCGCCGAATCGCCGACGAAGTTCTTCTTCAAGGTCGTGGAGGCGTCGCTGGAATTCGCGCCGGGCGATGCGCCTGCTTCATCGGTGACGTTGCACCAGGGCGGGCAGGCGATCGAGTTCAAGCGCGAGTAACCCGTGGGAGCGCCGTCCCGGCGCGAGCTCTTGCCTGCCTTGTCCCCCAAGGGGATTTCCTTCGGAGCGTAGGTCCGAGCTTGCTCGGACGCTTTTAACGTTGACGCCAGAGCATCCGAGCGAGCTCGGATCTACAAAAGTTCGCGGCGGGGACGCCGCTCCCGCATTTGCGGTCAGGCCGCCTGCACCAGCGGGATCTCGTGCGGGTTGTTCCACTTGGCCAGCAACGCCGCCTCGCGCGCCTTGGCGGTGTGCAGGTGCGCTTCCTTGACGTGGCCGTAGCCGCGGATGTGCTCGGGGATGCTGGCGATCTCCACCGCCAGGGCCAGGTTGTCGCCATTCAGCGCGGTCACCAGTTCGCCGATGGTCTTCTCGTAGTCGCCGATCAACCGGCGCTCGCCCTTGCGTTCCCCGGTGTAGCCGAAGATATCGAGCATGCCGCCGCGCAGGAACCGGAACTTCGCCATCAGCTTGAATGCGGTGAACACCCACGGGCCGAATTCCTGCTTGACCAGCCGGCCCTGCGCATCCTTCTTCGCCAGCAACGGCGGCGCCAGGTGGAAGTGCAGCTTGTAGTCGCCGTCGAACTGCTGCTCCAGCTTGCGCTTGAAATCGCCGCTGGTGTACAGGCGCGCGACTTCGTACTCGTCCTTGTAGGCCATCAGCTTGAAGAAATAGCGCGCCACCGCCTCGCTCAACGCGGTCGAACCGGGCGCGCGCATGTGCTCGGCATCGCGCACGCGGTCTACCAGCGCGTTGTAACGCTGCGCGTAGGCGGCGTTCTGGTATTCGGTGAGGAAGGCGATGCGGCGCTGGATCAGTTCGTCCAGCGAGCGCGACAGGCGCAGGTCGTCCAGCGGCAGGAAGGCGACATTGCCCTCGCCGTTCGCGTCCTGCAGGCCGCGCACTTCGTGTTCGTTGTCCGGCGTGCGCGGCGCGCTGGGGCTGGCCCATTCGCTGGTTTCCCATTCGCCGGGCGGCAGGATCTGCAGACCGTGCGGGGTGCGCTCGGATTCGGTCTGGGTGTTGCGGATCACCCCGGCCGCTTCGGCGACCGCGACCGGATTGACCACGGCCAGCCGGCCCCAGGCGAAGGCCTGGCGGTTCATCTCGATCGCCGCGCCGTTCAACTCCACCGCGCGCATGATCGCCTCGTAGGAAATCGGCACCAGTCCCTGTTGCCAGGCATAGCCGAGCATGAACAGGTTGGCGGCGATGGCATCGCCGAGCAGCGCCGTCGCCAGCACGGTGGCGTCCACCTGCAACGGTGCACGGCCACCGAGTGCCTGGGTGACCGCCGATACGATGCCGGCGGCGGGGAATTCCATGTCCGGGCGCGTGGTGAAGGTGCCGGGCATCGCCTGATAGGTGTTCAACACTACCTGCGAGCGTTCGCCACGCACCTTCGACAGCACCCAGTAGTCGTTGACCACGACCATGTCGCAACCCAGGACCACGTCGGCCTCGCCGGCGGCGATGCGCACCGCGTGGATATCTTCGGGCGTCCTGGCGATGCGGATGTGGGTGGTGACCGCGCCGCCCTTCTGGGCCAGGCCGGTCTGGTCGAGCACGCTGGCGCCCTTGCCTTCCAGATGGCCGGCCATGCCCAGCAGCGCGCCGATGGTGACCACGCCGGTGCCGCCGACGCCGGTGATGAGGATGTTCCAGGGCTGTTCGAAATCGGCCTTGAACACGGGAGCCGGAATGCTCGCCAGCAGCTCGGCCGGATCCTTCTTCTTGCCCTTGCGCGGTGCGCCGCCGTGCACGGTGACGAAGCTCGGGCAGAAGCCATTGACGCAGCTGAAGTCCTTGTTGCAATTGGACTGGTCGATCTCGCGCTTGCGCCCGAACTCGGTTTCCTTCGGCAGCACCGACACGCAGAAGCTCTTCACGCCGCAATCGCCGCAGCCTTCGCAGACCAGGGTATTCACCATGACGCGTTTTTGCGGATCGACCAGCTTGCCGCGCTTGCGGCGACGGCGTTTTTCCGTCGCGCAGGTCTGGTCGTAGATCAGGATGCTGGTGCCCTTCACTTCACGCAATTGCTTCTGCACCTCGTCCAGGCGCTTGCGGTCGAAGAATTCGACGCCGGACGGGAAGATCTCCGGCTTGGACCACTTCTCGATCTCGTCGCTGACCACGACGATGGTTTGTACGCCCTCGGAGCGCATCATGTGCGCGATCTGCGGCACGCTCAGCGTTCCATCGACAGGCTGGCCACCGGTCATCGCCACCGCGTCGTTGTAGAGGATCTTGTAGGTGATATTGACGCCGGTGGCGACCGACTGGCGGATCGCCAGCGAACCGGAATGGAAGAAGGTGCCGTCGCCGAGGTTCTGGAACACATGCCCGGTTTCGGTGAACGGCGCCTGCCCCGACCAGGTCACGCCTTCGCCGCCCATGTGGGTGAAGGTGTCGGTGTCGCGGTCCATCCAGGTGACCATGTAGTGGCAACCGATGCCGCCGAGCGCGCGCGAACCTTCCGGCACCACCGTGGAGGTGTTGTGCGGGCAACCGCTGCAGTAGTGCGGCACGCGCGGGAAATTGGCGCGCGGCAGCGCCATCTCGGCTTCCTTCTCCTCCATCCAGCGCAGGCGCTGCTCGATGGATTCAGTCGTGAAGAAACGCTGGATGCGCTTGCCGATGACACCTGCAATCGTCGCGGGCGTGAGCTCGCCGGTGGAAGGCAGGATCCATTCGCCGGCTTCGTCGTACTTGCCGACGATGGACGGCCGCGGCCCCGCACTCGCCGGCCAGTTGTAGAACTGCTCCTTCATCTGCCGCTCGATGAAAGCGCGCTTCTCCTCGACCACGACGATGTCTTCCAGCCCGTGGGCGAAGTCGGCGATGCCGACCGGCTCCAGCGGCCAGGTCATGCCGACCTTGTACACGCGGATGCCGATGTCGGCGCAGGCGGCCTCGTCCAGGCCCAGGTATTCCAGCGCCTGCAGCACGTCCAGGTAGCTCTTGCCGGTGGTGACGATGCCCAGCCGCGCGCGCGGCGAATCCAGCACGATGCGGTCCACGCCATTGGCGCGGGCGAAGGCCTGCGCCGCCTTGACCGCATAACGGTGCAGGCGCATTTCCTGGTCCAACGGCGGATCGGGCCAGCGGATGTTCAAGCCGCCGTTCGGCATTTCGAAATCTTCCGGCAGCACGATCCGGCGCGCGAACGGATTCACTTCCACCGACGCCGACGACTCCACCGTCTCGGCGATCGTCTTGAAGCCGACCCAGCGCCCCGTGTAGCGGCTCATCGCCCAGCCGACCAGACCCAGGTCGAGGATGTCCTGCACGCCGGCCGGATTGAGCACCGGCATCATGGCGCTGACGAATTCATCCTCGGAGCCATGCGGAAGCGTGGACGAGCGGCAGTTGTGGTCGTCGGCGGCCATCGCCAGCACGCCGCCATGCTTCGAGGTACCGGCGGCGTTGCCGTGCTTGAACACGTCGCCGCAGCGGTCCACGCCCGGACCCTTGCCGTACCACATCGAGTACACGCCCTCGACCTTGGCGCCGGGGAACAGGTTGGTCTGCTGGGTGCCCCAGACCATGGTCGCGCCCAGATCCTCGTTCAGTCCAGGAATGAATTTCACCTGCGCCTCGGCCAGGTGCTTCTTGGCCCGCCACAGCTCCAGGTCGAAACCACCCAGCGGCGAACCGCGGTAGCCGCTGATGAAGCCGGCGGTCTCCAGCCCCGCCGCCTGGTCGCGCAAACGCTGCATCAGCGGCAGCCGGACCAGGGCCTGGACCCCGCTCAGGTAGATGCGGCCGTCGGTGCGGGTGTACTTGTGTTCCAGCGAATAGTCGTTGTCCAGCACCCCAATCTGCGGGGTGTTGGCGGACGAGGGGGAAGTGAGTTCGGCGGTGCTGGTCATGGCTGGCCCGGGGGTTGCGACGGCTGGCGGCGTCCGGGGGAAGGCCCGGCGCAAAGGTGCGAAATTGTAGCAGCGGGACATTTTGTGACCCTTATCACTCGATATTTGTGCGCTGCAGCGGTTACGATGACTTTGGGAAGGTAATTGCTGTTGAAGGGGAACCGCATGACTTTGCAAAGATTGGTCTTGGCTGCTGCCTTGGCCCTGGCTGCATTTGCCGCACAAGCGCAGACGCTGACGAAGCCGAAAGAATTCTATTTCGACGAAGATCGCAACACCGCACGGTTGATCGTGGCCGTTGCAGGCGAGGGCGAGCCCTTGGCCGAGCAGTTGGTGAAACAGATCGAGCGCAATCGCAACCGGGTCGAGTCCACCGCGCAGCTCGCCCACGTGGCGATAGGCCAGGGCCGGATCGAACTGGGCGAGAAGCTTTACCAGGAAGCGCTGACCAGCACCGAAGGGCGCGGCACCCTGGGACGGGCGGTGCGCTGGAACTATGGCTGGGACCTTTACCGGCTGGACAAGAAACCGGCTGCCCTGGCGCAATGGACCGAACTGGCCAATGGCTTCGGTTCGCCGTCGTGGGTGCCGCCGACCCTGGCCCTGGTCCTGTGGGACCTGGATCGCAAGGCCGAGGCGGTGCAGTGGTATGCGGCCTCGGTGCGGACCGAACCCAGCCAGTGGAGCGATCCGGCCAATTTCCCCGCCCTGCTGCCGGGCTGGAGCGATCCGGAGCGCAAGCGCCTGGCCGAAGTGTTCGCCGCCTGGCAGGCCGATCCGCCCGCTTGGCCTTAACGTCGTCGCGCATGACAGAATCGGGGACGTGGCGAACCTGGTCCACGCCACGACCGCGATAGCGCACCCAGCACGATGATCAGCAACGACCTGGATGTAACTCCGTACCGCGCGCGACTGCTCGGCCACGGCCGGGTGCAGATACCGCGATTCCTGCAGGAGCCTTCCGCCCAGCGACTGCACGACTGCCTGCGCAACGAAGTTCCGTGGAGCACCGCCGTCCGCAGCGACCGGCCCTCGCCGCCGGGTGCCGCCGGGCCCATGGCGCCCGACGGGCCGCTGCACCAGGACATGCTGCAATGCCTGTACGAGCGCGCGCGCGACGATTTCGAATTCGTCTTCGACCGCTACCGGATGATCGAAGCCCGGCGCGATGGACTGGATCCGGGATTGGCGCTGCATGTGGTCGTGGATTTCCTCAACAGCCCGCCGTTCCTGCAATTCGCCCGCGAATTGACCGGCGATCGCGACATCCGCATGGTCAGCGCCATTGCCGCGCGCTACCGCCCCGGCCATTTTCTGAAGCTGCATGACGACAAGTCCGGCGAGGAAGACCGGGCCTTCGCCTACGTGATCAACCTGAGCCACGGCTGGCAGGCCGACTGGGGCGGATTACTGGAATTCCTCGATGGAAACCAGGACGTGGTGGAGACCTTCACCCCGCACTGGAATTCGTTGAGCCTGTTCCGCGTGCCACAGAGGCACCAGGTCAGCCTGCTGGCGCCGTGGGCGAAGGAAAACCGCTACAGCATCACCGGCTGGTTCAGGCGCAGCTGAGCGGGTCACAGAGACGACATGCCCGGGCACGCCGGGAAAACATTCCGAGGAGAACGACGATGCGCCGATTGATGCTGCTATCCGCCCTGCTGCTTGCGTTGCCGGCCGTGGCCGCCGACCGCATCACCGGCCGCGAGTTCGCCACCCGTTCGGAAGTGATCGCGCCGCGTGCGATGGCGGCGACCTCGCATCCGCTGGTCACCCAGATCGCCTTGGAGGTGATGAAGAACGGCGGCAGCGCGGTCGATGCGGCGATCGCCGCCGATGCGGCGCTGGGTTTGATGGAGCCGACCGGCAGCGGTGTCGGCGGCGACTTGTTCGCCATCGTCTGGGATCCGAAGACGAAAAAACTTTACGGTTACAACGGCTCCGGACGTTCGCCGAAGGCACTCACCCTCGACTATTTCCAGAAGCAGGGCCTCACCGACATCCCGCCGTTGGGTCCGTTGCCGGTCAGCGTGCCGGGCGCGGTCGATGGCTGGTTCGCCCTGCACGAGCGCTTCGGCAAGGCGTCGATGCAGGATGTGCTGACGCCGGCCATCCGCTACGCGCGCGAAGGCCATCCGTTGGCCGAGACCATCGCCTATTACTGGGCCCGTTCGGTGCCGAAGCTGTCGAAGTACCCCGGCTTCAAGGAGCAATTCACGATCGACGGTCGCGCGCCGCGCACCGGCGAGATGTGGAAGAACCCGAACCTCGCCGACACCCTGCAGAAGATCGCCGACGGCGGCCGCGATGCGTTCTACAAGGGCGAGATCGCCCACGTCATCGATGCCTACTTCAAGGCCAATGGCGGTTTTCTAAGCTATGAAGACCTGGCCGCGCATCATGGCGAATGGGTCGAGCCAGTCAGCACCGACTATCGCGGTTACGACGTATGGGAACTGCCGCCGAACGGCCAGGGCATCGCCGCGTTGCAGATGCTCAACGTGCTGGAAGGCTACGACTTCTCGAAGATCCCGTACGGCAGTGCCGAACACGTGCACCTATTCGTCGAAGCCAAGAAGCTGGCCTTCGCCGACCGCGCGCGCTGGTATGCCGATCCCGCGTTCCAGCCGGCGCCGGTGGCCAGGCTGATTTCCAAGGCGTATGCGGATACTCGCCGCAAGCTGATCTCCGCCGACAAGCCCTTGCGCGAAGTGCGGCCGGGCACGCCGGCCGAACTCGATGAAGGCGACACCATCTACCTGACCACCGCCGACGCCAGCGGCATGATGGTGTCGCTGATCCAGTCCAACTACCGCGGCATGGGCAGCGGCATGGCGCCGCCGGGACTGGGCTTCATCCTGCAGGACCGCGGCGAGATGTTCGTGCTTAAGGATTGCGAAGGAGCCGCTCCGCATCCCAATTGCTACGCGCCCGGCAAGCGTCCGTTCCAGACCATCATCCCCGCGTTCATCACCAGGGACGGAAAACCTTTCGTCAGTTTCGGGTTGATGGGCGGGGCGATGCAGCCGCAAGGCCACGTGCAGATCGTGATGAACCTGGTCGACTTCCACATGAACCTGCAGGAAGCCGGCGACGCGCCACGCATCCAGCACGAGGGCGACACCGAGCCGACCGGGCAGAACACGGCGATGAGCGATGGCGGCGTGGTCCAGCTGGAAAGCGGATTTCCCTACGAAACCATTCGTGCGCTGATGGACAAGGGCCACCACGTGGAATGGGCGCTGGGCCCGTACGGCGGTTACCAGGCGATCCGCCGCGACCCGGAGACCGGGGTGTACTTCGGCGCTTCGGAAAGCCGCAAGGACGGCCAGGCCGCAGGCTATTGAATGATTTTTTTGCGCAAGGAATGGACACAAATGGATCGTAGTCGTCGTGCGGCAACCGCATTGATCGTATCGCTGGCGTTGTACCTGGCTTTGCCGCTTGCCGCAGCCAGGGAAGCACCGGCTTCGTCGCAACAGCGGCTGGCCGAGTTGCAGCGGCTGGAAAACGATCCGCAGGTCAAGCGCGCGGGCGAGGCCTGGAACAAGGCCAGTCGGGAGGCAATCCGCCAGCACCTGCGCGCGGTGGCGGCACAAGGCGATCCGCGCAGCCTGCTGGCGGCGTCGATGCTGTGGTCCGGATTCGGTCATCTTGAAGACAATGCGCAGCCGTTGCGGGCGAAACCCGCACAGGAAACCCGTGCCTGGTTCGACGCCGCCCGCCGGGCCCGTCCGCGCGATGTGCTGGTGGCCTGGATCGAAGCCAGCGATTGCAAGGGATTGAGCGACAGCTGCAATGCGCGCGAAGCGTTGCAGTTCCTGCTGCAGGCGGAACCGCAGAATGCGGCCGTGCAAATGCTGGCCGTGGCCGCTGCCGGCAAGCGCGGCGACGGCAAGGCCATCGATGGCTTCTGGCAGGCGATTGCCGCCGCCTCGATCCACGATGCGCACACCCTTGAGATCGGCCAACTGCTGCACGCGACCATGGCCGACATCGATCTGCCGCCACTGGATCCGCGCCTGGCCCAGGCCATGGGCCTCCAGTTCGGCTTGAACCGGCCGGCCACCGCGCAGGATTTCGCCGAAGTGGGCGTGATAGGAATTTGGATGGCCCAGGCCATGCCGGGATTTTCGCCCGTCACCCACGAATGCGAGGGGGAGAAACTGGCATCGGCCAGCCTCAACCGGCAGGCCGAATGCGAACGCGTGCTGGAGCTGCTGTCCGCCGACGAATCCACGCTGTTCGGACCGATGATCGGCTTGTCGAAACTGGTCGAATTGTCCGGCGACAGTGCGGAAGGGAAAGCCTGGCGTGAGCAACTGCGGCAGTTCTACTGGATCTACGAGAATGCGCAGCAACACATGATGGGAATGGCGCCCAGCGATACGCTTCCCGCCGAGTACGGCGCCTGGTTCATGACGGAAGGCGAGTTGCCGGCCATGCGCAAATTGCTGGCGCATTACGGTTTGCCGATACGGGCCCCGGCGGGGTGGCTGCCGCGCGAGCCGCGCTATCGCGCTCTGGTCAGCACCGGTCGGGAAGCCGCCAGCGCCGAGTAAACAGCCACTCCTCGCGATGTGTCCGTAGGAGCGACGCAAGTCGCGATGCCTTCGCGGACAAGCAAGAGCATCGCGACTTGCGTCGCTCCTACAAAAGCCTCGGATCTCCTGGCGCGTTCAGTCGGCCGGCACCGTGCGCTCGCTGGCCCAGGCGCGCAGCGCCGCCACCTGTTCGGCCATCATCACCGACAGCGGGCGGGTGTTGCGGATCTCCTGCATCAGCAGGTCGGTATCCAGCGCTTTCCTTTCCGCATGCGCGGTGTACAGCGCGGCGACGATGGCCTGTTCGATCTCGGCGCCGGAGAAGCCGTTCGCTGCTGCGGCCAGGGCCGGCAGTGCGAAATCGTCCGCGGCCAGCTTGCGTCGTGACAGGTGCAGGCGCAGCACGTCCACCCGCGCATCGGGGCCGGGCAGGTCGACGAAGAAGATCTCGTCGAAGCGGCCCTTGCGCAGCAATTCGGGCGGCAACTCATTCACCTGGTTGGCGGTGGCAACAATGAATACCGCGCCCTTGCGTTCGGCCATCCAGGTGAGCAGGTAGCCGAGCACGCGCCGCGACACGCCGCCATCGCCTTCACCGCTGCCGCCGGCCAGGCCTTTTTCGATCTCGTCGATCCACAGCACGCACGGCGCCAGTTGCTCGGCAGAAGCTAGCGCGCTGCGCAGGTTTTTCTCGGTTTCGCCGTGGTACTTGTCGTACAGGGTGCCGAAATCCAGGCGCAGCAACGGCACCCCGAAACCGCCGGCGGTGGCCTTGGCCAGCATCGACTTGCCGCAGCCCTGCACCCCCAGCAGCAGCATGCCCTTGGGCGGGTCCAGTCCCGGCGGCGCGTTGCCGGAAACGAAGACGTCGCGGCGCTGCTCGATCCAGCGCTTCAGCCGGCCCGCGCCGGCGACGTCGGTGAAGCGCGCGGTGTCGTATTCGTAATGCAGGTGGCCGCTGCGGTTGAGCAGTTCGAACTTCAATTTGGAAAGCTGCGGCAGGTCGGCGGCGCTGAGCGCGCCGTCGTCGTAGATCAGCTGGCGGGCGATGCGCCGCGCGTCGGTCAGGCTCAGGCCCTGCAGGTTGCGCACAATCTGCTGCACAGCCTCGCCATCGGCTTCGACCCGGCGGCCACCATTTTCGCGGGCGTAGTCGGTGGCTTCCTCGCGGACCATCTTCAACAGCGCGTTGGCATCGGGCAGGCGCGGGTTGAAGCGCACCGCCACCGCCTCCAGTTCCGCCGGAAGTTCGACCTTGGCCCCGACCAGGACCACCACGTGCGGCTGGCAATGCCGGCGTTGGACGATGTCGCGTAGTTGGCGCTGGCTGCTGGCGTAGCCCAGGTAGGGGTGGAAATCGAGCAGCAGATAGATGCCGCGCTGGCTGGCCTGCTTCATCGCCTGCAGGGCGGCGCTGGCGTCGGGCGGGCCCTCGGCCTCGTCCTCGCGATCCATGTCGATTCGGCGCAGGCCCTCGGTGATCGACCAGCGGTACAGCGCGCGCCAGACCTGCGACAAGGCCTGGCGGAACATTTCGACGATGCGCGTCTCGTCCTGGGTCTCGATCACTATCAACGGCGTGTTGGCGCGGATCAGCGCGGTCAGGTCCTGCAGTTCGGTCACGATCGGTCCGGGTCCATGGCAGCGCGCACGATAGCAAAGGGCGAGGGGTGAGGAACGAGGAACGAGGAGTGAGGAACGAGGAGTGGGGAGTGGGGAGTGGGGACGAGAATGGGTTCCGGGCTGGTCGCTGGCTGGGGCTGAGGAAATTTGCCGTCCTCTTCACTCGTTCCTCGTTCCTAACCCCTCGTTCCTCGCTCCTTGCCTCTCCCCCCGCTCCCCGGTGTACCCTGCCGGTTCCCCGGTAACGAGGCGTGCGCATGAAGACGATTCTGGTCGCCAGCTCCAAGGGCGGTGCGGGCAAGAGCACATTGGCTACCAATCTGGCCGCGCATTTCGCGCTGGAAGGCAAGCGCACCGTGCTGGTGGATGCCGATCCCCAGCATTCCTCCAGCCGCTGGGCCGAGCGCCGCGCCGAACTGGAAAGCGCGGTGCTGCCGATCGACGCCAGCCGGAAACGGGCCTGGCGCACCTCGCTGCCGGAAGACGCCGAACGCGTGGTGATCGATGCGCCGGCCGGCTCGATGGCCGAGGATCTCGAGCATTTCATCGAACATGCCGACGCGATCGTGGTTCCGGTGCTGCCCTCGGCAATGGACATCGAAGCCACCGTTGGTTTCCTCAACTCCCTGTCCAAGGTGCCGCGCGTGCATAAGCGCAAGCTGCCGGTGGGCCTGGTGGTCAACCGCAGCAAGCCGTGGACCAACACTTCCCAGCAGGCCGTGGAAATGCTCAAGACCTGGCCGTATCCGGTGGTCGCGCAATTGCGCGATACCCAGGCCTATGTAGTCCTGGCCGGCCTCGGCCGCAGCCTGTTCGATTACCGCTCGGCGCAGGTCCGCGATCACCAGGCCGACTGGGATCCCCTGCTGAAATGGGTCAAGAAAGCCTGAGCCCGGCATTGGGCCTGCGAACTGAAGGGACGCCATGCGTGAATTGATCCTGCTGCGCCATGCGCATGCCGAACCTGCAGCCGCAGGCGAGCCGGACCTGGACCGGCCGTTGTCGGCCGAAGGCCTGGCCGAAGCCGAAGCCGCCGGCCGCTGGCTCGCCGCCCAGGGCCTGGTCCCGGACCGGGTGCTGTGTTCGCCGGCACGGCGTGCGCGCGAAACCCTGGAGGCGGTGCTGGGCACGATCGGCTATGTCGAGCAGCGCCTGGAGGATTCCATCTACGAAGCCACCCCCGGGATCCTCGCGGAACTGGTCGACGCCAGCCGCGAGACCGAGCGGCTGTTGCTGGTCGGCCACAATCCGGGGCTGGAACGGCTCGCCGCGCTGATGCACAGCGGCCAGTCCGGCGACTACCGCGGCATGCCGACTTCCTCGGTGGTGGTCTTGAAGTTGCCGATGGAGGCGACCATCGAGCCGGGTATCGCCACCCTTTCCGCCTTCTGGTGGCCGTGACTCCCGCAATGTCCGCTGGCAAGCGTTGGGGATTGTGCGGTCTGTTGCTGCTGTATCTGTGGCCCGCGTTCGCGGACACGGCCGAAACCTTCGATCCGGCGGCGTCGCGCTTCGGGTTCGAGTTGCGCACGCGCTGGGGCATGAAACTGGAAGGCGTGTTCCCGCGTTACGAAGGCGAAGTGAGGCATCTGGCCGATGGCCGCCACCAGGTGGTCCTGCGCATGTTCACCCAATCGGTCGAGATCGTCGACCATCCCCGCTATACCGAGTGGACCCGCAGCTCCCGGTTCTTCGAGGCCGAGCGCTATCCGGTGGTGGCGTTCGTGTCCCGGCCCTACGACCCGGAAATGCTCAGGCGGGGCGGGCCGTTGGCCGGCGAGCTCAGCATCCGCGGCATCACCCGGCCGAAGACGCTGACGGTGGCGCCGTCCACCTGCGCGCGCCCGGCGCTCGATTGCGACGTGGTCGCGACCGGGGCGGTGCGACGCAGCGACTACGACATGGATGACTGGATGATGGCGATCAGCGACCGGGTGGTGTTCGTGCTGCGCGCGCGGCTGAAGCCCGAGGACGCGCCTTGAATCCGCTGTCGCGCCTGCTGGTGCTGTCGCTGGCCCTGCTCTGCGGCGCCTGCGTCAGCCTGTCCGGCACCCAGCGCAACCGGGCCGCGTCCATCGCCCACGCCGCGCGCTCGCAGGTCATCGACTGCAATGCGGCCGATGCCTGCGCGCAGGCATCGGCCTTGCGCGCGTTGGGCGATCGCGCGCAGGCCGAATCGACCGCGCAGGCGCCACGCCACTATGCGCTGATCCTGGACCGCGGCCAGGATGCGCTGCTGGCGCGCCTCAACCTGATCCGCAGCGCGCGCAGCCGCATCGACCTGCAGACCTATATCTTCGACACCGACGACAGCGCGCGCCTGGTGCTGGACGAACTGCTGGCCGCGGCCCGGCGCGGAGTGCAGGTGCGGTTGCTGATCGACCAGCTCTCGGCGATCCCCGACCTGCGCATCCTCGCCGCGCTGTCCGGGGCGCACAAGGATTTGCAGATCCGCATCTACAACCCCAGCTTCGGCAAGGCCAAGCTCAATTATTTCGACTATGCCGGCAGCGTGCTGTGCTGCTTCCGCCGCTTCAACCAGCGCATGCACACCAAGCTGATCCTGATCGACGATGCGGTCGGCATCACCGGTGGACGCAATTATCAGGACGACTATTACGACTGGGATGCGGAATACAATTTCCGCGATCGCGATGTGCTGGTGGCGGGGCCGGCCGCGCGGGAAATGGCGGCCAACTTCGAAGCGTTCTGGAGCGCGCGCCGCAGCGTGCCGGTGGAACGCCTGAACGACGTCGGTCGCAAGCTGCTCAAGGAGGGCGTGCCGAGCATGCCGCCGGCGGATTTCCTGCGCCCCGACCGGGTGGCGGCGATATCGGCCGAGGCCAGCGATGACGAGCGGGTGCGCGAACGCCTGGTCCAGCCGGCGATGGCGGTGGGCATGGTGAAATACGTCGCCGATCTGCCGCAGAAACATCGACGGGAACGCCCGGATGGGGCGGCCCCGGCGGTGCCGGAACTGAAAGCGCTGATCGATGGCGCGCAAGCGGAAGTGCTGATCCAGACTCCTTACCTGGTGATGTCCGATGCGGCCCAGGATCTGTTCAGGGCGTTGCACCAGCGCAAGCCGCCGCCGCAGGTGATCGTCTCCACCAACAGCCTGGCCGCGACCGACAACGCGGTCGTGTACTCGATGTCGTTCAAGTACAAGCGCCGCTACCTGCGCGAGTTCGGCTTCCGCATCTACGAGTACAAACCTTTCCCGGAGGATGCGCCGGTCGACTATGCCGCGCTGATGCCCGATGGCCCGCCGCTGGCGGTGAAGGATGAAGACGGTTTTCGCGGCCCATCCGGTTCGCTCGGCCCGTCTTCGGGATCGACGGATGCGAAGAACAGGAGGGATATGAGGGAGAGGAGAGGTGCGAGGGGCACCACCCGCCGCTTGCAGCGCACCGAATCGCGACCCTCGTTCCTCAGCAGCGGCGCCGCCACCAGGCTGCTGCCGCTCAAGCGCGCCGGCGTTCGCCTGGGCCTGCATGCCAAGTCGATGGTGATCGATAACCGGATCGGCGTGATCGGCACGCACAACTTCGATCCGCGCTCGGAGAACTACAACACCGAGAGCGCGGTGATCATCGACGATCCGGCCTTCGCCCAGGCCCTGGCCGCCAGCATCCGCCACGACATCGCGCCGGAGAATTCCTGGGTGATCGCGCCGCGGGCCAAGCCGCCGGTGCTGTCGGGGCTCGATTACAGCCTGGGCAAGGTCTCCGAGGCGTTGCCGCTGTTCGACCTGTGGCCATGGCGCTACGCCACCAGCTACGAATTCAAGCCCGGACCCGACTGCCCGGTACCGGTCGCGGCCAACGACCCCGCCTTCCATCGCTGTTACCAGGCGGTCGGTGACTTCCCTGAAGTCAATGTCGGCCCGAAGTGGCTGTACACGCGGTTGTTGACCGCATTCGGGGCTGGGCTGGTTCCGATTCTGTAGCCTCTCTGGAAGTTGGTGGTTGGAGGCAAAAGCGTGCGGCTTCGTTTCTTGCTTTTGCCTCCTTTGGGAGAGTGAGGAAGCAAAACCAGACTCTCGCCGCTCTCGTTCCTCGTTCCTCGTTCCTCGTTCCTCACTCCTCACTCCTCGTTCCTCACTCCTCGTTCCTCACTCCTCACTCCTCGTTCCTCACTCCTCACTCCTCACTCCAAAGGCTCCCCCATGGCTTTCCGCACTCCAGTCGATATCGACGCCATCAACACCCGCGCCCGCGGTTCGCTGGTCGAAAACCTGGGCATCCGCATCACCGAAGCCGGCGACGACTGGTTGCGCGGGACCATGCCGGTGGATGCGCGGACCAGGCAGCCTTATGGATTGCTGCATGGCGGCGCCTCGGTCGCGCTGGCCGAAACCCTGGGCAGCATGGCCGGCAACCTGTGCGTGGACAATGCGAAGGAAATGGTCGTCGGTCTGGAGATCAACGCCAATCACCTGCGTGCCGCACGCGAGGGCGTCGTCACCGGCACCGCCCGCGCGATCCATGTCGGCCGCAGCACCCAGGTGTGGGAAATCCGCATCGAGAACGAAGCCGGCAAGCCGGTGTGCATCTCGCGGATCACCCTGGCGGTGGTGCCGGTGGGGTGAGAGGTTCGGCTTCCCGCTCACGGCCACCGGCTTTCACAGTGAAGACGGCAGTTATTCAGGCCATCCTTTAGTGGCGCAACTCCAGACCCATCCGGTATCGTGCGCGGATGACTTTCCCCCTGCCTCACGCCAGCTCCGGCGGCGGACTGGGGCGCGCGTTCCGCTACCTGTATCGCGTTCCCCTGCTGCTCCTCCACATCGTCGTGCTGCTGCCGCTGGTGCTGCTGAGCATGGTGCCGCTGTGGTCGGGCCTGCGCGTGGGCGGGCTGCGCATCGAGCACCTGGCCGTCAAGCTGTGGTCGGCGGGGTTGATGCGGATCTTCGGTTTCCGCCTGCGCCGGATCGGTACGCCGTTGCCGGATCCGGTGATGTTCGTGGCCAACCATGTCAGCTGGGTGGACATCGAGATGCTGCATAGCCAGCGCATGATGGGTTTCGTGGCCAAGCAGGAAATCCGCGGCTGGCCGCTGGTGGGCTGGCTGGCGGCGCGCGGCGAGACCATCTTCCACCAGCGCGGCAGCCAGGAATCGATGGGCGGGGTGATGCACGCGATGCTGGCGCGCCTGCAGGACGGGCGCCCGGTCGGCGTGTTCCCCGAAGGACGCACGCGCGATGGCGTTGAAGTGGGCCCGTTCCATGCGCGGATCTTCCAGCCGGCGGTGGAAGCGGGCGTGCCGGTGCAACCGGTCGCGCTGCGCTACGGCCCGCGCGGCAATGCGCAGACGGTGGTGGCGTTCGGGCCCCGCGAAAGTTTCTTCGCCAATTTCATGCGCTTGCTCGGCGAACCCGCGCGCATTGCCGATGTGTGTTTCCTGGCCCCGATCGCGGCCGGCGAGCTGGAAGGCCGCAGCAAGATCGCCGAACTGTCGCGCGAGCGGATCCTTGCCGCGATGGGCGCCGACGCCTGATGGCGATCGGCGCGACATTCCATTCCCCGGGAGCACGTGGCGCCCCATGCTGACTGCCGCCGACTACCAGCCGCCGAAATGGCTGCACAACCCGCACCTGCAGTCGGTGCTGAGTTCCAGCGGCCTGCGCCGCCGCCGCGGCCTGCGCGCGCTCAACGCCACCGGCGCGGTGACCACCGAACATATCTTCGATGGCGGCGACGGCGTGCGCCTGCAGGGCTGGCACAGCGCGGTGCCCGGCAGGACCGGCAGCGGCCTGGCCCTGCTGCTGCACGGCTGGGAAGGCAGCACCGAATCCAGCTACATGCGCATGACCGCCGCGCGCCTGCTTGAGGGCGGTTTCGAAGTGGTGCGGCTGAACTTCCGCGACCACGGCAACACCCATCATCTCAACCAGGAAATCTTCCACTCCAACCGGCTGGACGAAGTGGTGAATGCGGCCGGCGACGTCGCCCGCCGTTTTCCCAACCGACCGTTCGTGGCGGCCGGCTATTCGCTGGGCGGCAACTTCGTCCTGCGCCTGGCCCTGCGCGCGCCGCAGGCCGGGCTGCCGTTGCTGCGGGTGGCCGCGGTGTGCCCGGTGCTGGATCCTTCGGCCTCGCTGATGGGCATGGAGGAAGGCCTGCCGCTGTATCACTGGTATTTCCAGCGCAAGTGGCGGCATTCGCTGGAGCGCAAGCGCGAGCTGTTCCCCGAACGCCACAACTACGACGACGAGACGCTGGCCAAGAGCGTGCGCGAATTGACCCGCTGGATGGTCGAGCGGCATACCGACTTCGGCACCATCGATGCGTACTTCGAAGGCTATTCCATCGCCGGCAACCGGCTGGCGGGGCTGGCCGTGCCGGCCGACATCCTCATGGCCGAGGACGACCCGGTCATTCCCTTCGCCGATTTCCAGGCCTGGCAGTTGCCGGCATCGGCCCATCTGGAGACCGCGCGCTGGGGCGGACATTGCGGTTTCATCGAGAACGCGGCCTGCGACGGCTTCGGCGAGCGCTGGGTGACCGGGCGCCTGCTGATGGCGGGCGCCTGAGCCCGGCAAGGCGCGGGTCCATAAAGACGCGAGGCTACAATGGGAGTTTGATCCGGCACTCCTTCCCATGTACGACAACCTCATCGAGGCCCTGCGCCGCAACGCGACCGACGAAGCCCTGAGCACCGCGCGCGCGCTGGTGGCCACGCATCCGCAAGACCCGCAGGCGCATCGCTGGCTGGCCGTGGCCCTGCAGCAGAATGGCGAGGCCGAAGCGGCCCTGGCCAGCATCAATCAGGCGATCGCATTGGCGCCCGAAGACGCCGGCCTGCATGTCGCCCATGCCGGCCTGCTGGTGGGCACGCGCCAGAATGAGGCGGCCCGGTCGGCGCTGGCCCAGGCCAGCGGACTGGATCCCAACCAGTTCGACGCCTACGCCATGCAGGCGCAACTGGCCCTTGGCCGCGGCGATCTGGACGAGGCCGAGCGGCTCAGCCGATTGGCGGCCCGGGTCGCGCCCGAACATCCGCAACTGGCCGCGATCGACGGCATGCTGGCCCTGCGCCGCGGCAAGGGCGACGATGCGCTGAAGCTCGTGTCCGCTGCCTTGCAGCGCGAGCCCGAAGACATCCAGCTGCGTTACGCGCTCGGCTTCATTTACATGGAAAAGGGTCTTTGGGCCTTCGCCGAACAGGCGTTCCGTGGTGTCCTGGAGAAAACCCCGGCAGCGGCGACCCTGCGGCCCCTGATCGCCGAACTGATGCGCCGGCAGGGACGTCCTGCCGAGGCAGCCGAGGAACTGGCGCCGTTGTTGGGCGAGGACGCAAACCCGGCGTTGCGCCGCTTCGCCGGGCAACTGCGTCTGGCCGCCGGCCAGCCGGGACAGGCCCTGCCCTTGCTGCTGCAGGTATTGGCGCAGCTGCCGGACGACCGCGGCACGCTGGCGGCGCTGGTCGAGGCCGGCCGGGTCCCCGCACTGCATGCACAGGTCCGCGATGCTCTGGAAGCGGCGCTGGCCACCCACCCGCAAGCCGTCGAACTATGGCAGGCGAGGCTGGCGATAGAGCCGCTGGGCGAAGCCGGGCGCGAGCTGCTCGAGCGCTGGGTGGCGCAGATGCCCGGTTCCACCGTGCCCCTGGCGGCGCAGATGGGCCTGCATGCGAGGCTGGGCGAAAGCGTCGCCGCCGAAACGCTGGCCCATCGCATCCTGGGACTGGACCCGGACCAGGGTGAGGCCCAGGTCTATGTGCTAGACAAACTGCTGGTCAAGGATCCGCGGGCAGCGATCGAGCGGATCGAAGAATGGAGCGCACGCGCCACGCAGCCGGCGCGACAACAGGCCCTGCTCGGTTGGCTCGGGCAGGCCCAGGATCGCGCCGGCCTGCGCGGGGAAGCTCTGGCGACCTGGACCCGGTTCCACGCCAATGCCGCACCTTCGCGCACGCCCCTGCCCCCGACCAGCGCGCCGCCCAGGCAGTGGCCCGCGCTAGGCGAGATGCCGCCGCAGCCGGCGATGACCATGTTCCTGTGGGGCGCGCCGGGCTCGGGGGTCGAGCGTCTGGCCGCGGTGATGGCAACGGCCGCGGAACCTTTCCGTGGCGATCGTTTCGGGGCGACGCCTCCGCGCGACGGCCTGCAGGATTATGCGGTGGTCGATGCCCTGGTTTCGGGACGTGTTTCCGGTGAAGCCGTGATCAGGCAGTGGCGCGAAACCTTGCCGGTGCGCGGTGTCGCCAATGGCCACGTGTTCGACTGGCTGCCGTGGTGGGACAACTCCTTGCTAATGGCGCTGCGTCCGCATGTGCGCGAAGGCATGTTGATGATCGCGCTGCGCGATCCGCGCGACATGCTGCTGGAATGGCTGGCCTTCGGTACGGCGATGCCGTTCGCGATGCCAGCGCCGCAACGCGCGGCCGGCTGGCTGGCCATCGCGTTGAACCAGGTCGCCAGCTTGGTCGAGGAACAGTGGTATCCCAATCGCGTGGTGCGGACTGACCTGATCGAAAACGACCCGCAAGCCGCCGCCGATGCGCTTTCCGAAGCGATGAAACTCAAATGGCCGGCGCCGGCTTCGACCGGCCCGTTGCGATTCCCGGCCGGGCATTGGCGCGAATATGCGCAGGTGCTCGCGGAGCCGTTCGCCTTGCTCACCCCGGTTGCGGTGCGCCTGGGTTATCCCGAAAACTGATACGACCGCAATATCGCTCTCCACCACGAGGAACCCGGCATGCGTCTCTGGAGCGACAGTTTCGACAACGCAACCCCGATTCCGGCCGAATTCGCCATGGGCCAGGCCGATGGCTTCGCCGGCAACCGCAATCCGCACCTGGCCTGGGACGAGGTGCCGGAAGGCACCAGATCCTTCGCGCTGCTGTGCATCGATCCGGATGCGCCGACGGTGGCGGAAACGGTCGGTCGCGATGATCTGGAGATTCCGGTCGAGCAGCCGCGTGGCGATTTCATCCACTGGACGATGGTCGATATCGCCGCGGACGCGCGCGCCATCGCGGCGGGAAGTTGCAGCGATGGCATCACCGTGAAGGGGAAGCGGAGCCCGCCGGGCCCACCGGGCTCACGCCAGGGTTTGAACGACTACACCGGCTGGTTCGCCGGCGACGCGGACATGGGCGGCGATTACTTCGGTTACGACGGCCCGTACCCGCCGTTCAACGACCTGCGCATGCATCGTTATTTCTTCCGCCTGTTCGCGCTGGACGTGCAGAAGCTCGATTTACCGCAGCGCTTCACCGCATCCGATGTGTTCCGGGCCATGCACCAGCATGTGTTGGCGGAAGCCTCGGTATACGGAGCGTATTCGTTGAACGCCAAGGCCTGGGCTGGACAACGGTTGGCGTAGGAGCGACGTGAATCGCGAAGCCATCGATCAGTCGCGACTCACGTCGCTCCTGCGCACGCAACAACCGGATTACCGCTTCACGATTTCGGATTCCACCACCATGTCCAGTTCGTAGGCCAGCGAGCTGCCATCGGCCGGCGGGTTCTTGATCGTGTAGCGCTTCACCCGCAACACATTGCGGATGCCGGGCTCGTGCGCGTAGCCCTCGATGTCCTGGTAGAAATTACCGAACGCGCTATCGGTACCGGTCTTGACGCCCTTGTCGTCGTATTCGAGCTCGCGTACCTGCAGGCACTGCTTGTCGGGGACCATGGGATGGCTGCAGGCCCTGGTCTGCGCGGCCACTTCCAGGAACACGGTTTCGCCGGGGCCGCCATAGCGGGTTTCGGCGGTGGGTTCGCCAGTGAAGGTGAGCACGTCGCCGCTGGCGGTGGTCAGGGTCAGCGTGTCGGCCGACTGCGCGAATTTCAAGCTGCCCTCCAGGCGCTTGCCGACTTCCTGGTCCAGGGCCATCAGTCCGGCATCGGTGCAGGCCATCATGGTCGAGGCCATGCGATCGAAGGTCAGTTCATCGCCGGCGACCGAGTACGACCCGCCCATGCGGTTGCAGGTGTTGCCCACCCCCACGCGCCCGTCGACGAAATCCAGTTGCACCGGCTTGTCCGCATCGACGAACAGCGCATCGATGCGCTGGCCTTGCGCGTTCTTCGCATCGGTCAGGCGCCAGTGGTTCGCGGACAGCGCAGGCGCATCGGTTGGAGCGGTGGCCGCTGGCGTTTCTGCGGCAGGCGTCGTCGCCGGTTCGCCTTGCGGCGGCTTGGCGCAGGCGGCCAGTGCGAATGGCAGTGCGAGAATCAGGTAGCGTTTCATTTCATTCTCCTTTGGCGGATTCGAACAAGCGCATCGACGTAGGAGCGACGTGAGTCGCGAATTCATGGCTCTTCGCGACTCACGCCGCTCCTACGTGCCGCAGAGGGATCAACTGCCGGCCGGCACCAGCAACAACAATGCCGCACCCAGCACGAAGCGATACACGGCGAACGCGGTGAAGCGGTGGCTCTGGATATAGGTCAACAACCATTTCACCGCGATGAAGGCGGTGATGGCCGAGGCGATGAAGGCGACCGAAAACGCCGCCCAGTCCTCGTTGGCCGCTTCGCCCGATTGCAGCACGTCGATCAGTTCGTAGCCGGTGGCCGCGAACATGGTGGGAATGCCGACCAGGAACGCGAATTCGGTGGCCGCCGCGCGGTTGGTGGTGCCGAACAGCAACGCCACGAAGATCGTCGCCGCCGAGCGCGAAGTGCCGGGGAACACGCCGGCCAGCACCTGGGCGACGCCGACCAGGATCGCCACCGTCCAGGTGATGGTGCTGCGTTCGCCCAGTGCCAGCGCGCGCCGGCCGGCGAAATATTCCGCCGCGATCATCCACACGCCGCCCAGGACCAGCGCCCAGGCGACCGGCGCCACCTGTTCCGGCAATTCGAAACCGAGCTTCTTGACCGCGATGCCGAGCACCGCGGTGACGCCGAAGGCGACCACCAGCTTGTAGGCGTAATCGCGCGGCTCCTGGCCATGCACCGATGTCTTCTGGTCCGGGCGCAGGAAGCACGTGGCCAGTTGCCACAACCGCTCCCGGTAGATCAGCACCACCGCCAGGATCGCGCCGGCCTGGATGCCGATGTTGAACAGGTCGCTGCGATGGCCCAGCCAGCGTTCGGCGATCAGCAGATGGCCGGTGCTGGAGATCGGCAGGAATTCGGTGATGCCTTCGATGATGCCGAGGAGCAGGGCGTTGAGCAGGTCGGTCATGGGGGTGAGTGCGGATTCTTGGATGAAGGTGGGGAAAGGCCGGGGCGGGCATTTTGCCCGTCATCCCGGCGAACGCTGGGATCCATCTTGACCCTGCCTTCGAGTCTCAGCTCGGCATCGAGCCAAAGCCAAGGGCAAAGTCAAAGTGGATCCCAGCGTTCGCTGGGATGACGAATCGAACGCCTTTGTACACAGAAGAATAGTGAATTAGTAACGCACTAAGTCAGTGCGTAAATAAAACAAAATCCCCGAATTGGTGCAATCGTGATAAAAATACAGTGCTGTATTCCTTCAGAATCAATCAGTTGCGCGAACTGAAACCTTGGCATGCAGCTTGCGATAGTCAGACCACTCACTTCCACACACCCCGGGGTTCCAACATGTCTGCGGACAAAGTCGCAAAGCTGATCCAGGACCACAAGGTCGAGTTCGTCGACCTGCGTTTCACCGACCCGCGTGGCGTGCAGCATCACGTCACCTTTCCGGCCCACATCGTCGACGAGTCGCTGTTCGAGGACGGGCGCATGTTCGATGGCAGCTCGATCGCCGGCTGGAAGGGCATCAACGAATCGGACATGGTCCTGCTGCCCGACGCCAGCACCGCCGTACTCGATCCGTTCACCGCCGATCCCACCCTCAACCTGATCTGCGACATCCTCGAGCCGGCCACCATGCAGGGCTACTCGCGCTGCCCGCGCGGCATCGCCAAGCGCGCCGAGGCCTTCCTCAAGTCCAGCGGCATCGCCGAACAGGCGTTCTTCGGTCCGGAGCCGGAATTCTTCATCTTCGATTCGGTGCGCTACGCCAACGACATGGGCAACACCTTCTTCAAGATCGAGTCCGAGGAAGCGGCCTGGAACAGCGGCACCAAGTACGAAGGCGGCAACACCGGCTACCGGCCGGGGGTGAAGGGCGGCTACTTCCCGGTCGCCCCGTCCGACACCCTGCACGACATCCGCTCGGAGATGTGCAAGACCCTGGAGCAGGCCGGCATCGAAGTCGAAGTGCACCACCACGAAGTGGCCAACGCCGGCCAGTGCGAAATCGGCACCAAGTTCAACTCGCTGGTGAAGAAGGCCGACGAGCTGATGACCATGAAATACATCATCAAGAACGTCGCCCACCGCAACGGCAAGACCGCGACCTTCATGCCCAAGCCCATCGTCGGCGACAACGGCAGCGGCATGCATGTGCACCAGTCGCTGGCCAAGGGCGGGGTCAACCTGTTCACCGGCGACGGCTACGGCGGCCTGTCGCAGGTGGCGTTGTGGTACATCGGCGGCATCTTCAAGCACGCCCGCGCCATCAACGCCTTCGCCAATGCCGGCACCAACAGCTACAAGCGCCTGGTCCCGGGCTTCGAGGCGCCGGTGATGCTGGCCTACTCGGCCAGCAACCGCTCGGCTTCTTGCCGCATCCCCTGGGTGTCCAACCCGAAGGCGCGGCGCATCGAAATGCGCTTCCCCGACCCGACCCAGTCCGGCTATCTGACCTTCACCGCGCTGATGATGGCCGGCCTGGACGGGATCAAGAACCAGATCGACCCGGGCGCGCCCAGCGACAAGGACCTGTACGACCTGCCGCCCGAAGAGGAAAAGAACATCCCGCAGGTCTGCTCCAGCCTGGACCAGGCCCTGGACGCGCTGGATGCCGACCGCGAATTCCTCAAGGCCGGCGGAGTGATGAGCGACGACTTCATCGACAGCTACATCGCGTTGAAGATGCAGGAGGTCACCAAGTTCCGCGCGGCGACCCATCCGCTGGAATACCAGCTGTACTACGGCATCTGATCCCACCCGCGACGGCAGCCCGCAAGGCTGCCGTCGCGCTTTCCGCTCCACTGTTCCCAGGCAAAGGCAGCACGCAAGAACGCAGAAACCGCAGCTCCCTCTCCCACGTCGTAGTGCGGTTTCTGTTTTGTGTCACGAAACCCGCCGGTCGTTTCCAGGCCGGTTCCATCCACACACGGGGAATGCGCATGAAACTGATCACCGCCATCATCCGGCCGTTCAAGCTCGACGAGGTCCGAGAATCCTTGTCGCAAGCGGGCGTGTCCGGCATCACCGTCACCGAAGTCAAAGGCTTCGGCCGGCAGAAGGGCCATACCGAGTTGTACCGGGGCGCCGAGTACGTCGTCGATTTCCTGCCCAAGATCAAGGTCGAGACGGTCGTCACCGACGAGCGCCTCGAGACCGTGATCGAGGCCATCCAGCAGGCCGCCGGCACCGGCAAGATCGGCGACGGCAAGATCTTCGTCACCGCCATCGACCAGGTCATCCGCATCCGCACCGGCGAAGTCGGCGCGGACGCAATCTAACCCCACTCGGAGCCCCCACATGAAGACTCGTCTTTTCTCCGGGTGGAAAGCCCGGTTGCAAGTGATGTGCCTGGCAGCGCTCTGCTGCGTGGCGTTGGGAACGGGTTTCGGCGCGATGGCGCAGGAAACCTCGACACCTGCGGCAGAAATCGCGACGGCACCGGCCGATCCCGTTGCCATCGCTCCTGCCGAGGCAACACCTGCAGGTACGGAAGCAGCAGCCACCACGGCTGCCGAAACACCAGCCGCCACCGAACCCGAACCCATCGTCGAAAAAGGCGACGTGGCCTGGATGCTGACCTCCACGCTGCTGGTGCTGTTGATGACGGTCCCGGGCCTGGCCTTGTTCTACGGCGGCATGGTGCGTTCGAAGAACGTGCTCTCCGTGCTGATCCAGGTCATCACCGTGTTCTCGCTGATTTCCATCCTCTGGGTGATCTACGGCTACAGCCTGGCGTTCTCGGGCGAAGGCCCCTGGGTCGGCAACCTGGACAAGCTGTTGCTGAAAGGCGTGACCGTGGAATCGCTGGCGGCCACGTTCACCGCCGGGGTCAGCCTGCCGGAATACGTGTTCGTGGTATTCCAGCTGACCTTCGCCGGCATCACCGGCGCGCTGATCGTCGGCGCTTTCGCCGAACGCGCCAGGTTCGCCGGGGTGCTGCTGTTCTCGGTGATCTGGTTCACTTTCGGCTACCTGCCGTTGGCGCACATGGTGTGGGCAGCGGGTGGCTACCTGTTCGAGAAGGGCGCACTCGACTTCGCCGGCGGCACCGTGGTCCACATCAACGCCGGCGTCGCCGGCCTGGTGGGTTCCTACTTCGTCGGCAAGCGCGTCGGCTTCGGGCGCGAGGCGATCAAGCCGCACAACGTCACCCTGACCTTCGTCGGTGCGGCGCTGTTGTGGGTGGGCTGGTTCGGCTTCAATGCCGGCTCCAACCTGGAAGCCAATGCGGGCGCGGCGCTGGCGTTCCTCAACACCATGCTCGCTACCGCCGCGGCGATCCTGGCCTGGGCGCTCACCGAGAAGTTCACCAAGGGCAAGGTCTCGGCGCTGGGCGTCGCTTCCGGTGCGGTGGCGGGCCTGGTCGGGATCACTCCGGCCTGCGGCACCGTGGGTCCGTTCGGCGCGATCGCCATCGGCCTGGCGGTCGGGGTCATCTGCGTCTGGGGCGTCACCGGCCTGAAGCGGTTGCTGGGCGCGGACGACAGCCTGGACGTGTTCGGCGTGCACGGCATCGGCGGTATCGTCGGCGCCCTGCTCACCGGCGTGTTCAGTGCGGCCTCGCTGGGCGGCGCCAAGGGCGACGACTACAACATCGCCCATCAGGTCGGCATCCAGGCATTGGGCGTCGGCGTGACCATCGTCTGGATCGGCGCGGTCTCGATCGTGGCCTTCCTGGTCGCAAGGCTGGTCTTCGGTCTGCGGGTCGCGGAAGAAGCCGAGCGCGAAGGTCTGGACATCACCTCGCACGGCGAATCGGCCTACGAGGCCTGATGGCATGGCCGGGGCGGCCTTGCACTAAACTGGTGCAATGTCGCCCCAGGCCCTCAACGAACCCACCACCGACGTGCTCAGCACGGCGGTGGCGTGGACGGATGCCGACGGCAACCTGCTCGGCGTCAACCCCGCCTTCGCCCGCTGGCTGGGAGTCAGCGCACGACGCCTGCTGGGGCAGCCGTTGGCGGCATTGGAAATGGACGGCGATGCCATGACGCGACTGTTCCAGAAAAAGCCGGCGCACGACCGCGATCGCGACGTGCTGCGCCTGCAGCGCATGGTCCTGGGCCTGCCCGGCGAATCGCAGCGTTTCGCCGAGGGCTGGCTGTCGCCGCTGGATGACGGTGGCTGGCTGCTGGAGGCGCACCCGGTCGACGAATTCCCGGCGCTGGATCCGGCCCAGGTATTGCCCAGCGCACTGGGCGCGGCGCTGAAAGGCCTGGCCCACGAACTGCGCAATCCACTGGCCGGGCTCAAGGGCGCGGCGCAACTGTTGGCGCGGCGCGCCTTGCACCGCGACGACAACGAGGACGAACGCGAACTGATCGGCTTGATCGAATCGGAGATCGAGCGCCTCAACGGCCTGCTCGACCAACTGCTCTCGCCTGCGCCGCAGCGACCGCATACCGCGCTCAACATCCACGTCGTGCTGGAACGCGTGTTGCGCCTGGCCGAAACCGAAGGCGGCTGGTCGGTGCGGGTGCAGCGCGACTACGATCCCAGCATTCCCGAATTCCCCGGCGACGCCGATCGCATGACCCAGGCGGTGTGGAACCTGGTCCGCAATGCGATCCAGGCCGGCGCCGCCAGCATCACCCTGCGTACCCGCGTCGAGCACAGCGTGCGCGTCCACGACCATCTGCATGCGATGGCCTTGCGCGTGGAGATCGTCGACGACGGCCGCGGCGTGCCCGAGGAGCTGGCCGAACACCTGTTCCTGCCGCTGGTCAGCGGCCGCGCCGAAGGCAGCGGGCTGGGCCTGGCCCTGGCGCAGCAGGTGGTTCGCGAACACCGCGGTTCGCTGACTTACCGTTCACGCCCGGGGCATACCGTGTTCACCCTGCTGTTGCCGCAACCGGAAGAGCAGCGTCTGGAGGAGCCGCGCCATGTCAATTGACCCAGCCTCCTTCGCCCCCGCGGCGCCGAACACGCAACGCATCTGGGTGGTGGACGACGACCGCTCGGTGCGTTTCGTGCTGGCCACCGCATTGCGCGATGCCGGTTATGCGGTCGATGGCTTCGACAGCGCGGCTTCGGCCCTGGACGCACTCGATACGCGCGATGCGCCCGATCTGCTGTTCACCGACGTGCGCATGCCGGGCGATGATGGGCTGGTGTTGCTGGACAAGCTGAAGCTGGCGCATCCGCAGTTGCCGGTGATAGTGATGTCGGCCTACACCGATGTGGCCAGCACCGCAGGAGCGTTCCGCGGCGGCGCGCACGAATTCCTGTCCAAACCCTTCGATCTGGACGATGCCGTTGCCCTGGCCGCGCGCACGCTGCCCGATGCCGGCGCCAATCTCGTGCAGGAACAATCCTCCGGACTGCCGGAATCCAGCGCGGGAAGCGCCGGACTGATCGGCGACACCCCGGCGATGCGCGCGTTGTTCCGCGCCATCGGCCGCCTCGCCCAGGCGCCGCTGTCGGTATTGATCACCGGCGAAACCGGCACCGGCAAGGAGCTGGTCGCGCATGCGCTGCATCGGGAATCGCCGCGCGCGCGCAAGCCGTTCATCGCCCTCAACACCGCCGCGATCCCGTCCGAACTATTGGAAAGCGAACTGTTCGGACATGAAGCAGGCGCCTTCACCGGCGCCCAGCGCCGCCATGTCGGACGTTTCGAGCAGGCAGATGGCGGCACCCTGTTCCTCGATGAAATCGGCGACATGCCGCTGCCGTTGCAGACGCGGTTGCTGCGGGTGCTGGCCGAAGGCGAATTCTTCCGGGTCGGCGGCCGCGAACTGATCCGGGTGGACGTGCGCGTGATCGCCGCCACCCACCAGGACCTGGAAGCATTGGTCGCCGAAGGCCGCTTCCGCGCCGACCTGCTGCATCGCCTCGATGTGGTCCGCCTGCAGTTGCCGCCCTTGCGCGAACGCCGTGGCGATGTCGCCCGATTGGCGGAAAATTTCCTCGCCATCGCTTCGCGCAAGCTCGACGCGACGGCCAAGCGTTTCGCCGCGCCCGCACTGGAAGCATTGCGCCTGCACGACTGGCCCGGCAACGTGCGCGAACTGGAAAACGTGTGCTGGCGCCTGGCGGCGATGGCGCCGGGCGAAACCATCACCGTTTTCGACCTGCAGGGCGCGCTGTCGACCATGGCGACGCCGGCTGCGCGCGGCATGGAATGGGACCAGGCCCTGGCCGCGTGGGCGAAAGCCCGGCTGGAAGAAGGCGCCGAAGGCCTGCACGCCGAGGCGCGCGAACGCCTCGATCGCGCCTTGCTGGAAGTCGCATTGCAGTTCACCCAAGGCAGACGCGCGGAAGCGGCGAGCAGGCTCGGTGTCGGTCGCAATACGGTGACGCGCAAGCTGGGGCCGGGCCGCAAGCGCAGCTAGTGGAAGCGGCTTCAATGTGGGAGCGGCGTAAGCCGCGAGCTCCTGAGTTTGCTCTGTGGCCAGACTTCTTTATGCCGAGCGGCAGGAGCAAAGCAAAGAAAGTCAAAAGCTCGCGGCTGAAGCCGCTCCCACAGGAAAGCCGCCCCACGTGCCGGTCCGTTTCATCGCATCTGAACCGGAATGCAGGTACGGTTCACCTGAATCATCATTGGAGCAAGCCCATGCGCATCGCCTTGATGGCCATCGCCACCACTATTTTCCTCAGTGCCTGCGGCACCACGCCCGAGCCCAAGAGCGCCGCCGCTCCCGCACAAAGCACCGCCAGGCAAGCCGTCGTCAACCTGGCGTCCGCTTCCGGCAGCCTGGTCAGCGGCAAGGTCACGGTGATGCCGATGGCCGATGGCGTGCATCTCACCGGCACCGTCGGCGGCCTGCCGGCCAACAGCACGCACGGCTTCCACATCCACGAGAAGGGCGATTGCAGCGCAGCCGATGCCAGCAGCGCGGGCCCGCACTTCAATCCGGCCGCCGCCCCGCATGGCAAGGCCGAATCGGGCGCCCATCATGCCGGCGACATGGACAACGTGGTCGCCAATGCCGAAGGCGTGGTCAACCTCGACGTCCACGTCAGTGGTGTGACCTTGGGCGGCGGCGCGGCCAACGACATCGCCGGCCGCGCCCTGGTCGTGCATGCGGCGCCGGACGATTACACCAGCCAGCCCGCGGGCAACGCCGGCGCACGCATAGCCTGCGGCGTGATCACCGTCACCCAATAGCAATCCTGCAGGAGCGCGTAGGAGCGAGTAGGAGCGACGTAAGTCGCGAAAGCCTTCATGTTGGGCTTTCATTCGCGACTTGCGTCGCTCCTGCTCGCATCCAGTCGCGGCTTCAGCCTTCCAGCGACTCGCGCGCGTCGGCGGTGGCCGGGCAGTGGGCGAAGGTCACCGCGATGCCATGCGCCTCCAGCACCGCGGCGAACTGGCGTTGCCGTGCCTGGAAGTATTCGTAGGCGCGTTCGAGTTCCTGCACGTCGCTGGTCGCCGCCGGGTTGGTAGCCGCCTGTCCATTGCGTTGCTGCCAGGCGCCCGGATCCAGCAGCGCGATCTGTACTTCGCCGCTCGCGTAACGCAGCAGCGGCTCGGGCGGGGCGTCCAGCCATTCCTCTTCGTCCGGCGCCAGCAGCGCGGTCTCGATCACCGGCCATAGCGGTTGCAGACCCTGGTGCTGGTACTGCATGGCCATGATCGCGGTCAGGTCGTGCACGGTCAGGTAGCGTGCGTGTTCGATCCGCGCGCCGAAGCTTTCCTGCGCCAGCAAGGCGGTGTCGGCAGCGGCCATGCCGCGGTCCAGCAGCACTTCTTCGAAGTTTTCCTGCAGCGCCCGCACCGTTTCCGCTGGTCCGCTGAGCAGGAACGGCAGTACCCGCATCTGTCCGCCATGCAATCCGGGATCGGCGGCCAGGGGCAATGGCACCACGCCTTCGCGGTCCGCACCGAATGCGATCACCCTTGGTCCCTGTTCACGGCCCGGCGCGCGTTGGCGCAATTCGTCCAGCCGCCGGTGCAATGGCCAACCCGGGCGCAGGACCTCGGCGGGGTCGAAATGGGCGGCGGCGAAGACCAGGTCCAGCGCGCTGGCGCCGGGCACCAGCTTGTCCAGGTCGCGGGCCAGCAGTTCCACCAGTCGGCCCGCCTGTTCCTGGGGCAGCGCGGCGCAGGTGGGCACGCTGCCGCCGGACAGCTCCAGCGCGAACACTCCCATCACATGCATGCTCATCACATGCGCATCCGTCACATGAACACCGGATTCTGATTGGCTCATGGTCTTCCGTTTCTAGGTTGGCCCGGTGCCGGGTCGGCATTACACTTCAGTATTATGCCCGCCGTACGTTGCGGGCCGAGCATCCCGCCTTCACTCGCGAGGTTCCCCATGTCAGCACCCCGTCCCGTCGCCATCCTCGGTGGCGTCCGCATTCCTTTCTGTCGCCAGAACACGGCCTATGCGGATGTCGGCAACCTGGGCATGTCGGTGCGGACTCTCGGCGCGCTGGTGGAACGCTTCGGACTGCATGGCCAGCAACTGGGCGAAGTGGCGATGGGCGCGGTGATCAAGCATTCCAGCGACTGGAACCTGGGCCGCGAAGCCGCGCTCTCGTCCGGCCTGTCGCCGCTGACCCCGGGCATCACCCTGCAGCGCGCCTGCGGCACCAGCCTGGATTCGATCATCCACATCGGCAACAAGATCGCGCTGGGCCAGATCGACTCCGGCATCGGCGGCGGTTCCGACACCACGTCCGAAGTGCCGATCGTGTACGGCAGGAAATTGCGCGCGCGCCTGCTCGCGGCCAACCGCGCCAAGAGCACAGGCGACAAGTTGAAGACGCTGGTCAAGGGTTTCAAGTTCAGCGAATTGAAGCCCGAGTTTCCCGGCGTGGCCGAGCCGCGCACCGGCAAGAGCATGGGCGACCACTGCGAGGACATGGCCAAGGAGTGGAGCATCTCGCGCGATTCGCAGGACGAACTCGCGGTCGCCTCGCACCACAAGCTGGCCGCGGCCTACGAGCGCGGCTTCTTCGACGGCCTGATCGCTCCGTTCCGCGGGGTCGAGCGCGACAACATCCTGCGCCCGGACACTTCGCTGGAAAAACTGGCGACGCTGAAGCCGGCGTTCGACAAGACTTCCGGCCGCGGCACCCTGACCGCGGCCAATTCCACTCCGCTGACCGATGGCGCCGCCGCGGTGCTGCTGGCCAGCGACGAGTGGGCGCAGGCGCATGGCCACGAACCGCTGGCCTACCTGCGCGATGCGCAATCGGCGGCGGTGGACTTCGTGCATGGCGAAGGCCTGCTGATGGCGCCGACCATCGCCGTGCCGCAAATGCTCAAGCGCCATGGTTTGAGTCTGCAGGATTTCGACCTCTACGAGATCCATGAAGCCTTCGCCGCGCAGGTGCTGTGCACGCTGCGCGCGTGGGAGAGCGAGGACTACTGCAGGAATCGCCTCGGCCTGGACGCGCCGCTGGGCAAGATCGATCCGGCGAAGATGAATCCGAACGGTTCTTCGCTGGCCACCGGCCATCCGTTCGCCGCCACCGGCGCACGCATCGTCGCCACCGTGGCCAAGGAACTGAAGCAGCGCGGCGGCGGCCGCGCACTGGTGTCCATCTGCACCGCCGGCGGCATGGGCGTGGTGGCGATCATCGAACGCTGAGGAATAATTCCACGGGCCCTCCCGCGAATGTGGTGACTACGAAGCGCTTGCGCAGGAAGCGGTTTTAAGCAACGGTCGCACGTCGATATGGCCGGGCGATTCCTGATGAGCGAGCAGAACCAGTTCTTCCGTTGGTTGTACCGGCTACTCGCCCTCGGGGGGCTGGGCCTGCTGCTGGTCATCGCCTACGCGATCATCGCGGGCGAACTCTCCAGCCGTCGATGGCAGCACCGCAACACCGTCGCCGTGCAGCAGCCCACGGCGGATGGCCAGAAGAAGGTGGAGGAACTGCGTTTCGGCGACCTGGAGCTGATCCGTGGTTCCGCGATCCGCATGATCAAGGTGGAATCGGAAGTCGATCGCGGCAAGCGCCTAGGATTGTCGTCCGGAGGGTATGGGTGGAATTTCCGCACCCGCAACCTCGTCTTCGTGCAGCCGGGCAGCAGCAGCCCGGCGCGCTGGTTGTTCAAGGGCGACGGCCAATACCTCAGCGACATCGATCAACTTTGCATTTGCAGGGACGGAGTGAAGAGTCCGGCCCTGGCACTCTATTTCGAGATCGCCCAAGGCGACGGATCCGGGCGTCCCGAAGGCGTAAGCCCGGCGGTGACGCATGCAGACGGCAGCGGTTACGCGACCTTGGGCAAGCCGGTGGCGCGCGTGCTGGACAAGGACGTGAGCGAGGACGGCAAGACGCTCGGGTTGCTGGTCGAAGACCAGGGGAAGCTGGTGTATCGGCAGTTCTCGCTAGAAACCTTCGCGCCGTTGCAGGAGCAATTGGTGACGCAATTGCAGCGCGAATGACGGCGTACGTCGCCTGACACAACCGTGCCGTGCAGCGGGTTCGGCTTGAATGAACTGTCAGGTGTCTTGCGGTTGCAGGAACCTGTACATGACATACGCATCGACAAGACCAAGTTGCCCGTGCCTGAAGGCTTTTGGCAGCGTGCCGGCAATAGTGAATCCCAGCTTCTTGTACAACTCGACAGCCGGGGCATTGGAGCTCACGACATAGTTGAACTGCATTGCCAGGAAACCATCGCTCTGAGCCTGGGCAAGGCTGTGCTGGACAAGGGCGCGGCCAATGCCTCTGCCTTGGGCGGCAGGGCGCACTAGGTAGGTAGCGCTTGCAACGTGAGCCCCGAGGCCGGGGTAATTGGCGCCGAACTTGTACATGCCAAGCACGTCGGATCCAGCGGCAGCAACGTACGAGGTTTGAGCGCCGAACCAGTGCGATTGAAATGTCCCGCGATCGAAGTCATCGGGGAACGGTAGAGCATCGCCAGCGGCAATGACGGACTGGAAGATGTCCCACATTGCATCAAGATCGGCGGCCGTTGCTTGTCGGATTTCCATGATGGTTGGAAGAGAACTGACCATGGGCCGAGCCTGCCTGAACTCAGCCACGCAGTCGCGGCACACCGTGTTCGTCGCGTTCCTCGATCACGGCCTCATCGAAGATCTTCTGCTTGAGGTCGCGGCCGGGCAATTCGACCGTCGCTTCGCCGCGCCTGGCATTCAATGCATTGGCGTAGCTGCGGCGCGCGAGTTCTTCCTGGCCGGCGGCGGCGAAGCCGTGGCCGAGTTCTTCCCAGGCCTCGGCGCTGGCGCCCTGGGCCAGTGCGCGATGCAGGAATTCCTGCGCCTGCGGCCACTGGCCTTGTTGGCGCGCCAGCTGCGCCAGCGTGACCAGCAATGCCGGACTGGCGGGATGCGTCTGCAGCCAGCGCTGCGCGCTGGCGCGACGCGAATCGAGCTTGCCGATCGGCAGGCGACCGTACAACGCGACCAACGATTCGTCCCAGCGGACGTCGATCGCCTGTTCCAGGCTGTGCGCGGCGGCATCGTCCCAACGCAGCGCGGCGGCGCGTTCGGCGTAGGCGGAGACGATGGTCGCATCGGTACGCAGCGGCTTGGGCATGGTTTCCCAGCGCTCGGCCAGCACGTTGGCGTCGCCGGCTTCGTGCAGGGCCTGCGCGGCCAGTTGCGATTCGAGTGCGGCTTGATCGGAGGGCGACAGCGCCTGCTGCTGCTTCAGCGAGCCGAGCAGGCCATAGGCCTCGCCAGCGCGACCGCTCGCGGCCATGGCCTGCGCGCGCAAGGCGACTCCGCGCGGCGGCAACGGTTGCGCGGCGGGCGAATCGAGCGCGAGCAAGGCCTCGACCGGGTTCTGCCGGGCCATGGCGCGCTCGGCCATGGCCAGTGCGTGCGCGGAAGGGTTGAGCGACGCGAGTGCGGAAAGGTGGCTCTGCACGGCCGTCTCATCGCCGCGCGCATCGGCGGCGCGCACGGCCGCGGTGCGGGCGATGGTACCCACCTCATCGTCTTCCGCCGCGCGTTGCAGCAGTTTTTCGGCGCGCAGCCAGTGGCCGCCATGCAGCGCTTCCAGTCCCTCGGTCAGGCGTGCGCGCGATTGCTTGCGGCGATAGCGATCCCAGGCATGGAACGGCAGGGTCAGCAATTTCCATGCCAGCCACAGCAACAGGAAGCAGGCGGCGACGGCGAGCAGGGCGCCGGGCAGGCTTGCGCTGAGGTCATAGCCGCCAGCGCGCACGAACACTTCGCCCAGGTCGCGCGCGCTGTCCCGTGCCAGCCATTGCGCGCCGAACACGCCGGCGGCGAGCAACAACAGCAACGCGATGGTGGTGCGGAAAACCTTCATGGTTTCACCTTCATCGTTCCACCTTCAGGCCGGGCGCGGGCAGGCTGGACGCGGGCAATCGTGGACCGACCGTGATGACCGGGTGCGGAAGGGAGACGCCGGCGTTGCGCAGCAAGCGCAGTTGTTCCAGCGTGCTGCCGAGGATCGGCTGCGCCGGCCGCAACGACGCGCTGCGCAAGCTCTTCAGTTCGGCACGTTGCAGGCGCAATGCGGGCGAATCCGGCCACAGCCGCATCAGCCAGGTTTCGATACGGGCGATCGAAGCGCGGAACGCTGCGGCGTCGTCGCGCTCCAGCGCGGCCCGGGCCAGGCCCAGTTCGATCTGCAGCGCCGCTTCGCCCGCGGCACGCTCGGTCGGTGCGATGACGGTATCGCCCTGGGTCCGCCTGACTTCCACCAGTGGCGAAAGCGCACGCTGCCAGGCCGGGCGATCGGCGACGTGCGTCTCCGGCGTTCGTTGCGGAAGTTTGCCGAGGGCCACGGCGAAGCCGTCCAGCCGTGCGCGAATGGCGGCATGCGGGCCGTTGCCCAGTGCGTCGAGCAGTGCGCGCTCCTGGGCCAGCGCCTGACGCAGGTTGAGCAGGCGCGGATCGTCCACGCCCTGGAGCACGCCGTCGGCCAGCGTGTAGGCGCGGCGCGCGCCTTCCACGTCGTTGGCGACGGTCAGGCGCTGTTGCGCCTGGCTCAGCAACAGCTCCACTTCGTCCAGGCGCAGGGCCTGGGCACCGTGGCGGGTGGGGTCGGCGAGTTTGGAAACGCTGTCTTCCAGCAACGCGCCGCGCTGGCTCAGGCCCAGCACTTCATCGCGCAGCACGCGATTGGTGGCCGCCGCGTCCTGGATCCGCTGGGTCTGCGCGCGCTGGTCGCGGCGCAGGGCCTCGATCCGCTGTTCCATCGCAGCCATGCGCTGCTCGACACCGGTGGCGGCCGCCTGGATGCGGTTTTCCCGTGCCTGCCATGCCGCCCAGCCGCGCCACGCCACGAACCCCAGAAACAGCACCACAAGTAGCAGCGCGATCGATCCGGTGCGGCCGCGTTTGCGGGTGGAAGGAGTTGTTTCTTCGGTCACGCCAGCGTCCTTGTCCAGAATCAGCCACTTGCATTGCGAATGCTAACGGAAGCGGCGCGCCATGGCGGCAAGTAATTGGTGTGGGCGCGGCCCTTCGGCCAGTTCCACTTCAGCAAAGCCCGCTTCGCGCGCGATCCGCTGCAATCGCTCGCTTGCCGCCACCGCCGGCGCGGCGCGCAACCGCGCCAGCAGGTCCGTCGGCATCTGCGCCAGCACGTGCCGCAACGCGCCTTCGCTGGACAAGGCAAGCAGCGCCGGCGCCTGCAATGCGCGCAGCTTGCGCAGTGCCGGGGCCGACAATGCGATCGGTTCGCGCGCATACACGTCCGCGCGCAGGAGTCGCGCGCCGCGCTCGCGCAAGCTGGCCGCCAGCAAATCACGGCCTTCCGGCGCGGTCACCAGCCCGACGTCGAGGCCGGCGAGCTCCTGCAGCGCCGGCAGCTCCAGCAGGCCCTCGCTGTCCATGCGCGCCGGCGATTGGACGCAATCCACGCCCGCGCGCCGCAGCGCCCGTGCGGTGCCGCTGCCGACCGCGATCCAGGCCTGGCCGGGCCGGGGGCGGAATTCCAGCAAGGCCGCGGCAGCGCGTACCGCCGCGGGACTGGTGAACAACACCCGATGCGCGTCCAGCGCGATGCGCAACGCAGCACACGCGGCATCGTCGGTGCGCAGCCGCAGTTTCCACGGCGACAACGCGATCAGGCGCGCTCCATGCGCCGCGGCGGCACGCCGCAACGAGGCATGCTCGCCCTGGGGGCGCAAGGAGATGACGTACCATCCGGGCGGTTCGGTGAAAGCCATGGGGAGATGATCGCAGATGGAAGTTGTTTCAAAGGAGCCTGGTTCAAAGGAGGCCGCAGCAAGGGAGAGCGCGTTGGAAACCCTGCGCGACTACACCCGCAGCCTGCCGCCGCTCGCTGCGATCCAGGCCCGGATCACGGCCTACGACGGGCATCGCCTGGGCCTGGCCGCGCCGTTGGCGGCGAATGTGAACGACAAGGGCAGCGCCTTCGGCGGCAGCATGACTTCGCTGATGACCTATGCCGGCTGGGGCCTGGTCACCCTGCAATTGCAACAGGCGGGGGTGCGGGCCGACGTGTTCGTCGCCGACAGCAAGGTGCGCTACCTCAAGCCGCTGTATGCGGACTTGCGGGCCGAAGCGATGCTGGCGCCGGAGCAATCCTGGGAACTGTTCCTGGCCACGCTGGCCCAGCGAGGACGCGCCCGCATCCACCTGCAGGCCCGCATGATCGGGACCGAAGGTGAAATCATGGCCGACCTGGCGGGCCGCTACGTGGCTATTGCGAAAGGGTAGGATGCAGCGCTTGCAATAAGAAGAGGGCGGACGGATGCGCAGAGGACTGAACCTGTTGGCGGTGTTGATGCTGGCGCTGTTGCTGGTGGCGGCGCCGGCCAATGCCTTCGGCAAGCGCAAGAAGAGCAGCCAGCTGGACACGGTGCAGACGGCCTATGCCACGGCCATCCGCTGGGGCGAATTCGAGCAGGCCTGGCAACTAGTGGACCCGGCCTATCGCGAGGCGCACCCGATGACCGAACTGGCTTTCGAGCGCTACAAGCAGATCGAGATTTCCGGTTATACCGAGCGGGGCAGCGTCGCCGGCGAGGACGGCAGCGTGGTCCGCAATATCGAATTGCGGGTGATCAACCGGCACACCATGGCCGAGCGCAGCCTGCGCTATCGCGAACAATGGCGCTGGGACCCGGAAGCCAGGCGCTGGTGGATGGTGCTGGGATTGCCCGATCTGTGGAACGGGGAATAGGGCGGGAGGACAGGATCGCCCCTTTGGCGAGGGCTAATTGGGGTTTGCTCCTGATTCCCCCTCAGCTCCGTTACAGAGAGAGACAAAGCGCAAGACACCTCCCTCACTGCTTGTTCCTCGTTCCTCCCTTCTAGTTCCTCCTCCCCTCTCCCGCCTATGCGACAATCGCGGCCCGTTTTACAGCCGCCCCCCATCCCGTGAATTTCGAACAACTGCAGGCGTTCGCCAGCTCCTCGCCCATGCTGTCGCTGGCCCTGGCCGGATTGACCATCGCCCTTGTCGTCACCGAAGTCGCGCACCTGTTCCGCGGCTACAAGGCCTTGCGTCCGGCCGACCTGACCACGCTGATCAATCGCGACAACGCCCTGGTGGTGGACCTGTCGGCCAGCGGCGACTTCGAGAAAGGCCATATCGCCGGCAGCCGCAATGTCGCCCCCAGCCAGTTCGACCCGGAAAACAAATTGCTGGCTGCCGCCAAACAGCTGCCGGTGGTCGTGGTCTGCCGCAACGGCCAGGCTTCGGCCGCCGCCGCCAAGCGCCTGAAGAAGGCCGGCTTCGAACAGGTGTCGTGGCTCGACGGCGGCATCGCCGCCTGGCAGCAGGCCGATCTGCCGCTGGTCAAGGGTCGCTGAGAACGAAGCTGCTGCACCGGCGCCGCGCCCTTGAACCCGGGCCGGCGCGTCGCCATCCCGTGAGATAATCCCTTTCTTTTTCCATTCAGATTTACGGAGTACGTCCATGTCCGACGAAACCACCAACGGCGCCGCCGCGCCCGCCGAAGCCACCGGCCCCGCCTTCACCGTCGAGAAGATCTACGTCAAGGACGTGTCCTTCGAAGTGCCTGGCGCGCCCGCGATCTACAGCGAGAATGTGCAGCCCGAATTGCAGCTCAACCTCAACCAGAGCGTGCAGCGCCTGAACGAGAATGCGTTCGAAGTGGTGCTGGCCGTGACCCTGACCTGCAAAGCCGGCGACAAGACCGCCTACGTGGCCGAAGTGAAGCAGGCCGGCGTGTTCGGCATCGCCGGCCTCGACCCGCAGACGGTCGACGGCCTGCTCGGCACCCAGTGCCCGAACATCCTGTTCCCGTACATCCGCCAGCTGCTCAGCGACCTGATCCAGGCCGGCGGCTTTCCGCCGTTCTTCCTGCAGCCGATCAATTTCGACGGTTTGTATGCCGAAACCCTGCGCCAGCGCGCGGCCCAGGCCGACGGCGGCGAGCTGGCCAACGCGGAAACGGCGGGCAACGCCTGATATCTTTTCACCTCTCTCCTTGCGGCGCCCGCAGGGTGTGCAAGGTTGAGAGGGTGGTCGAAGGCCGGGAGAGGGTTCCGTTTCTGACTTCCCTTGGCCCGGGTGCGCGCAGGGGAACCCGATGACGCAAATCCTGAAAGTCGCAGTACTCGGCGCGGGCTCCTGGGGCACCGCGCTGGCCGCCTTGATGGCCCGCCACGGGCACTCGGTGGTGCTGTGGGGCCGCGATGCGCAGGCTGCCGACGCCATCGACCGGCAACACGAAAACCCGCGTTACCTGCCCGGCATCGCATTGCCGGACACATTGCGCGCCACCTCCGATTTCGCCGCTTCGTTGCACGATGCCGATCTGGTGCTCGTGGTCGTGCCCTCGCACGCCTTCACCGAGACTCTTCGTCTGCTGGCGCCGCTGCGTCCTGCCGCGGCCGGCGTGGCCTGGGCGACCAAGGGTTTCGAGCCGGGCTCCGGGCGTTTCCTGCATGAAGTGGCCGAGGACATCCTCGGCCCGCAGGTGCCGCTGGCCGTGGTCACCGGCCCCTCGTTCGCCAAGGAAGTCGCGCTGGGCCTGCCCACCGCGGTGACCGTGCATGGCCAGGATCCGGATTTCGCCCAGCGCGTGGCCGATGTGCTGCACGGCCCCGCGTTCCGCGCCTACACCGGCGACGACATGGTCGGTGCCGAACTCGGCGGGGCGATGAAGAACGTGCTGGCGGTCGCCACCGGCGTCGCCGATGGCATGCAGCTGGGCCTCAACGCGCGCGCTGGCCTGATCACCCGTGGCCTCAACGAGATGCTGCGCCTGTCCGCGGCGATCGGGGCCAAGCCGGAAACGGTGATGGGCCTGGCCGGGCTGGGCGACCTGGTGCTGACCTGCACCGGCGACCTGTCCCGCAACCGCCGCCTCGGCCTGGCCCTGGGTCGTGGCCAGTCGCTGGCCGATGCGGTGCGCGAGATCGGCCAGGTGGTCGAATCGGTACAGACCGCCGACGAGGTTCTGCGCCAGGCCGATCGCCATGGCATCGACCTGCCGATTTCCAGCGCGGTGCGCGATGTACTGCACGGCGACCTGACCCCCGCCGCCGGCCTGCAGCAACTGCTGGCCCGTGAGCAGAAACCCGAGTACCCGGAAACCCTGTTCAAGGATTGAACCGGAAAGAGGCGGTCATCCCCGTAGGAGCGCCCATGGGCGCGAGCTCTTGTCCGGTGTGATCGGGAAACGAAAAACCCACGCCCATGGGGCGTTGGGAAGCCGCATAAAAAAGCCCGGCGCTAGGCCGGGCTCAGGGTGCGACGCGGAGAGAGAGGGACGCGTCGCCTTGCGGGGTTGCCTAGGTCATAACAGACAAGGCGTATGACCAGGTGAACCAGATGTTCGGGCTCCGTTACCGGGTGTCCGTTACCAGGTGAAGCGCGGACCCACGAACCACTGGGTATCGTTGTCGGCGAACTTGACGTCGCCGGTGATGCCCCAGTTCGGGTTGAACTTCACCTGTGCGCCCAGGCGGCCGTAGAAGTCGCCGTCGTAATCCTTGCCGTCTTCGTAGCCGGCCATCGCATAGCCTTCCACGAACGGGGTCAGTCCGGCGCGCACGCCGACTTCGGCGCTGTAGCCGTCCAGGTCATCGCCCGGGAAGCGCACCCCACCCACGGTGTAATCGTCGCCCTTGAACTTCTCATAGGCCACGCGGCTGACCAGATCGACCTTCTGCGAGATCTCGTGGTTGTAGCCCAGGCCCACGCGCCACTGGTCGTAACCGTAGTTCACGTCCTTGAAGTCCTGCTGGTTGTAGCTGCCGAAAACGTGGAAATTCGGGGCGATGGCGACCGAGCCGTTCAAGCCCCAGCCATCGGAATCGGGTGCCTTGTCCAGATTGGTGGCGGTATAGCCGCCCTCGACATAGTTGTAGGAAACGCCTTCGGCGGCCGAAGCGGCGGTGCTGACGGCCAGGGCCGGCAAGGCGAGCAGGGTCAGGGCAAGCAAGGACTTCTTCATTTCAATGGACCTCGTTGATTTATGGTTATTAGCCAGCGCTGGGGCATGAAGCCGTTCGCAGCCGGTTTGTGAAGTATCCGTTAAACCGGTTCAATGCCCACTGAATATCAAACTTACCAGTACATAAATTAGCGCGAGGATCGCGGAACTTTTCCGTGGCTGGTTGTGCATTGAATTCCATGCGCCGGCAGGCGCGATCCAGACTCAGGCGCCGCCGGCGAATCCGCACTGGCGCCACGCTTCGAACACGACCACGGCGATGCTGTTGGAAAGATTGAGGCTGCGGTTGTGCGGGCGCATCGGCAGGCGCAGGCATTGTTCCGGCGGCAGGCCTTGCAACACCTCGGCAGGCAGGCCGCGGGTTTCGGGGCCGAACAGCAGCGCATCGCCGGCCATATAGCGTGGCTGGTCGTAGCGCTGGCTGCCGCGGGTGCTGAGGGCGAACAGGCGTCGCGGCGCGATCGCGGCCAGGGCCGCTTCCAGCGAAGCGTGGACCTGCAACGCGGCGTACTCGTGGTAATCCAGGCCGGCGCGTCGTAGCTGCTTGTCCTGCAGGTCGAAGCCCAGGGGCTCGATCAGGTGCAGCCGCGCGCCGGTGTTGGCGCAGAGGCGGATCGCATTGCCGGTGTTCGGTGGAATCTCCGGCTGGTACAGCAGCACGTCGAGATCCAGTGCGCCGGGTGTCGCGGTGTCGATATCCATTGCACGGATTCTACGGGGCCGCTTTCAGTGTGCGTGCGGTCCGGCAATGGTTGCGGCGATGCTTGAAGCGTTTATTGCATTGAACGAAACGGTGCTTGCTTCAAGCGATCAACGCGCAGCCAGCTGCTGGGCCAGGGTGGCTGCACCCACGGCGACGATCTGGATGTCTTCGAACGAGGGACGCACGGTGACGACCGGCATGTCGACGACGCGGGCGGTGTTGTCGGCCAGGAAGAAGGCCAGGTCCGCGGCGGCCGGACGCACGGTCACGGTGGCCAGGTCGACGATCTTGTGGGCCTGGAAGTAAGCGGCATCTTCAAGGGAAGGACGCACGGTCACGGCCGGCAGGTCGACGATGCTGTTCTGGGTCGGGGCGCTGGCGGCGGGTGCGAACGCGGTGTTGGAAGAGTGGGCAGCGACCAGCGAGCCGGCAACGATGGCGAACAGGGCGGCGGCGGACAGCGGGATCAGGGTCTTGGCGTTCATGGTGTAGGGCCTCTTTAGTGACGTTGTTGGGTGGTGTGGTAGTAAAGTAGTACACCTAATCAGATCGGTCAAGTGGAACTTGCACATCTAGTTCCAAAATTCAGTTTCCAGTCAGCTTTGCTTGCGGTTGGTTGGTTCTTGTTGGCTATGAAGCATGTGCCGTGCCAACTTCAACTATTTGATTTTTAAGAAAATAAAAGAATATTTCGGTGTCCGCAGTGTCCGTTCTGGGTGTCCGTCCGGCGGTTGATACGTACCAAGACGTCTGCACCTTCCGGTTGTGACTCCCTCTCACGAGCGAAGCGGAACCTCCCGGCCAGCCTTGTGGAGACAGGTTTGGGATGCGGTTCAGGCGGCGAGGGTTGAAACGCGGGCGCTTGCTGCGCTTACCAGGGCAAGGGTTGCCCTTGCCAGTCGAGAAAGCTCCCGGAGTCATCGGCCCGCAAGCCATCGATGACCTGCAGCAACCCGGCGACCGATTCGCGCGGCGTGAGCTGCGCACTTGTTCCACCCATATCGGTGCGCACCCAGCCCGGATGCAGGGCTACGACCTTGATGCCGCGAACCTTCAGCGCTTGCGCCAGCAGCGAAGTCGCCATGTTCTGCGCGGCCTTGCCGATGGCGTAGCTCGGCGTGCGGAATTCCTGGCGCAAGCCGATCGAACCGATCTCGGAAGAAATGTTGACCACTGTGGCGCCATCGGCAAGCTGCGGGAACAGCGCCTGCACCAGCAGGAACGGCCCCAGCGCATGGGTGCGGAAACTGGTTTCCAGGTCGCTGGCCTGCACCGTGCCGAAACGCTCCCCGCCGCGCAGGACGCCGGCGTTGTTGATCAGCAGGTCGAGCGGATGGCCGTCGGTCAGCAATGGGAGTTCGTGGACCAGGGCAGCGTGGCGTCCGGTTTCGGCCACGTCCAGCGGAGCTACCCGCAGGCAGCCGGGATACTCGCCTGCCAGGAGATTCAATGCGCTGGCCTTGCCGGGATGGCGGCAGGCGGCGATGACCCGGTCGCCGCGCGCCAGCAGTTGCCTTGCGAACTCCAGGCCCAGGCCCCGGTTGGCCCCGGTCACCAGACAATAGCGTGTGGACATGCCCGCCTTCCTCCTGCACCCATGCCTTGTGGCCTAGTGTAAAGACCGGCGCTGGCCGCTAGCATCGGCGGTCAGCTGCCAGTTTCTATTGCAACTATCCGCTGCAACCATTTCCCGCTGCAATTACAAAGGAGTGTCCGATGATCTTTTCCACCAGCCCGCTGCGCCGTCCCCGCGCCGCCCTGCTCGCCGTCGCCCTGTCCACCGCCCTGGGCGGGCTGTACTTCGCGCCGGAATCGGTCCAGGCCAAGCCTGCCGTGGCGGGGGAAGTCGACATCGCCTACCAGGAATTCACCCTGCCCAATGGCCTGCGGGTGATCGTGCATACCGACCGCAAGGCGCCGATCGTGGCGGTCAACATCTGGTACCACGTCGGCAGCAAGGACGAGCCGGCCGGTCGCACCGGCTTCGCCCACCTGTTCGAACACCTGATGTTCAACGGGTCGGAAAACGCTCCGGGTGAATTCTTCAATCCGTTCAAGCAGGTCGGCGCCACCGGCCAGAACGGCACCACCAATTCCGACCGCACCAACTATTTCGAGAACGTGCCGACCACGGCGCTGGACATGGCCCTGTGGATGGAATCGGACCGCATGGGCCACCTGCTCGGCGCGATCGACCAGAAGACCCTGGACGAACAGCGCGGCGTGGTCCAGAACGAGAAGCGCCAGGGCGAGAACGAGCCCTACGGCCAGGTCTTCGACGTGCTGGGCGAGAAGATGTACCCGGTCAGCCATCCCTACCACCACAGCACCATCGGCTCGATGGCCGACCTCAACGCGGCCTCGCTGGAGGACGTGAAGAACTGGTTCCGCACCTGGTACGGCCCCAACAACGCGGTGCTGGTGCTGGCCGGCGACATCGACCTGGCCACGGCCAAGGAAAAGGTCGCCAAGTACTTCGGCGACATCCCGGCCACGCCGACCATGGCCCAGCCCAGGGTCGACGTCGCCGCGCATGACAAGGATTCGCGCTCGACCATGACCGACCAGGTGCCGCAGACGCGCATCTACCGGGTCTGGAACGTGGCCGAATACGGCCAGCCGGACCTGGACGAACTGCAGCTGTTCTCGCAGGTGCTCGGCGGCAGCAAGAGTTCGCGCCTGGATACGCGCCTGCTGCACCAGGACAAGCTGGTGGACAGCGTCAGCACCGGTGCGTTCGGCGCGCAGCTGGGCTCGATCTTCTTCCTGATGGCCGACGTCAAGCAGGGTGTGGACCCGGCCAAGGTCGAGGCGGTGATCGATGAGGAGCTGAAGCGGCTGTTGAAGGACGGTCCGACCGCGACCGAAGTCGCCCAGGCGCGGACCGTGTTCAAGGCCGGCTTCGTGCGCGGCGTCGAACGCATCGGCGGTTTCGGCGGCAAGGCCGACGTGCTGGCCGAGTGCGCGGTGTTCACCGGCGACGCCGGCTGCTTCCGCGACAGCCTCGAGACCTTGAACAACGCCACCGCGCAGAGCATCCGCGCCGCCGGCGATCGCTGGCTGAGCAGGGGCAGCCACACCCTGGTGGTGACCCCGGGCCCGCGCGTGGCGCTGGCCGAAGACCCGGCGGTGACCCCGGCCCCGTTGACCCTGCCGGCCGTGGACCCGAAGTACACCACCACGCCCGGCGTCGACCGCAAGACCGGCATCCCCAGCACCGACAGCTATCCGCAGCTGGTCTTCCCGGAACTGCAGCGGGCCAAATTGAAGAATGGCTCGACCGTGGTCCTGGCCGAGCGCCACGACATCCCGGTGGTCCAGGTGAGCTACGAGTTCAACGGCGGCTACAGCGCCGATGCCGGCCACAAGCTGGGCACCTCGAGTTTCGCCATGGGCATGCTGGACGAAGGCGCGGGCGACCTGGATTCGCTGGCGTTCGGCAACCGCGCCGAATCGCTGGGCGCCAACCTCTCTGCCGGCGCTTCGCTGGACGGCAGCAACGCCTACCTGTCGGCGCTGAAGGAAAACCTGGATCCCTCGCTGGCGCTGTATGCGCAGATGCTGCGCCATCCACGGTTCGAGCAGAAGGAAATCGACCGGATCAAGGCCAGCTGGATCGCCGGCATCGGCCAGGAAAAGGCCCAGCCCAACGGCGCCGCGCTGCGCGTTCTGCCGCCGCTGCTGTACGGCGTCGGCCACCCGTACGCGATGCCCTTCAGCGGCAGCGGCACCGAGGCCTCGATCGGTTCGCTGGACCGCGAAGACCTGGTCGCCTTCCAGAAGGCCTGGGTGCGTCCCGAGAACGCCACCGTGATCGTCGTCGGCGACACTACCCTGAAGGAAATCGTGCCGCTGCTGGACAAGCACTTCGGCGACTGGAAGGGCGAAGGCCAGGCACCGGCGGTGCCGGCGGTCAGCGACGTCGCGCGTCCGGCCGGGACCCGCGTGTACCTGATCGACCAGCCGGGCGCGGTGCAGGCGAACATCTTCGCCGGCGAAGTGGTGCCTTCCAGCAAGGATCCGGGCGCGGTCCGCTTCGACATCGCCAATGCGGTGATCGGCGGCGACTTCACCTCGCGCCTCAACATGAACCTGCGCGAAGACAAGCACTGGTCGTACGGCGCGCGCAGCAGCACGCCCAGCGCCCTGGGCCAGCGTCCGTGGATCGCGTCGGCGCCGGTGCAGATCGACAAGACCGCCGAATCGATCGCCGAGATGCGGCGCGAGATCAACGAGTACTTCACCGGCAAGGTGCCGCCCACCCAGGCCGAGGTCGCACGCATGCAGGCGATCCAGATCCGTGGGCTGCCGGGTTCGTTCGAGACCGCAGCCTCGGTACTCGGCACCATCGGCGGCATCGTCCGTTACGACCGTCCGGACGACTACGTGTTCAAGCGCAAGGCCGAGATCGAAAGCCTGACCCCCGAACAGGTCAAGGCCGCGGCCGCGACCGTCGATCCGAAGGCGTTGACCTGGGTGGTGGTCGGCGACCTCAAGCAGATCGAGGCGCCGATCCGCGCCCTGGACCTGGGCGAAGTCAGCATCGTCGATGCCGACGGCAAGCCGGTGGCGGGCGCGAAGTAAGCCCGCCGCCCGTTCGATTGCACGCGAAGCCTGCCAGGATCCCGACAAGCTTCGCATTTCATGACGAGGCGTATGACTCATAGCTTCGCCCGGCGTGCTTTCCGCCAAGTTCAGACGCGGCGGGACATAATCCGCTGCGTTTCGTCCCCGCCTACAAGGATCCAGTCCATGCGCTTGCCCCTGATGACCGCCGCCGCCGTCCTCGCCGTTTCCGGTTGCACCTGGGTGCACATGGCGCCGGGTGCCAGCGCGGTGCGGGTGATCGCCGCGGGTGCGGCCCCCGCCGACTGCGAGAAGCGCGGCGAGGTCTCGGTGGCGGTCAAGAACAACGTGGCTTTCTACGAGCGCAATGAGCTGCGTGTGCGCGATGAGCTGGAAACCCTGGCCCGCAACGAGGCCCCGGGCATCCAGGCCAATACCGTGCAGCCGCTGGGCGATCCGAGCGGCGGCGAGCAGCGTTTCGCGGCGTATCGCTGCCCTGGGCGCTGAGTTTTGCCCCCCCTTGCATAGCAGGGGAGCTCGAAGCCGCCTCAAGCGGCTGAGGGGGCGGGGTCGCTCTTGATCTTCATTTGCTTCCTTCCCGGCTCTCGGAATCCCCCCAAAACCACCCCTTCCAGCCTCACCGACCCGCTGCGCGGGCAACGGCGGGACCCAACGTAAAGATGCGGTGAAGGCCCGAAGCCGGTAATCTTGTCGCCCCTCCGGCCAGCCTTGGCGCTCACCTAGATGCTCTTCCAGAACGTCTCCATCGCGGGACTGGCGCATATCGATGCGCCGCATACCCTGACCTCCAAAGCCATCAACGAACAGTTGAAGCCCACCCTGGACCGTCTCGGCATCCGTACCGACGTTCTCGGCGACATCGCCGGCATCCACGCGCGCCGCCTGTGGGACGACGAGCAGCAAGCCTCCGACGTGGCCACCTTGGCCGCGCGCCTGGCCATGGAGGACGCCGGCATCACCGCCGACCAGGTCGGGCTGCTGGTCAACACCTCGGTCAGCCGCGATTACCTGGAGCCGTCCACCGCCAGCATCGTGTCCGGCAACCTGGGCATGGGCGAGGACTGCCAGAACTTCGACGTCGCCAACGCCTGCCTGGCCTTCATCAACGGCATGGACATCGCCGCGCGCATGCTCGAGCGTGGCGAGATCGACTACGCCCTGGTCGTGGATGGCGAGACCGCCAACCTCGCCTACAAGATGACCCTGGAGCGCATGCTGTCGCCGGACGTCACCGAGGCGCAGTTCCGCAACGAGCTGGCCACCCTGACCCTGGGTTGCGGCGCTGCGGCCATGGTCATGTCGCGCAGCGACCTGACTCCCGACGCGCCGCGCTACAAGGGCGGCGTGACCAAGGCGGCGACGCAGTGGAACCATCTGTGCCGCGGCAACCTGGACCGCATGGTCACCGATACCCGCATGCTGCTGATCGAAGGCCTGAAGCTGGCGCAGAAGACCTTCGTCGCGGCCAAGATCGCACTGGGCTGGGCGGTGGACGAACTGGACCAGTTCGTCATCCACCAGGTCAGTCAGCCGCACACCGCGGCCTTCATCAAGGCCTTCGGCATCGACCCGAAGAAAGTGCTGACCATCTTCGGCGAACACGGCAACATCGGCCCGGCCAGCGTGCCGATCGTGTTGAGCAAGCTCAAGCAGCTGGGTCGCCTGAAGAAGGGCGACCGCATCGCCCTGCTCGGCATCGGCTCCGGCCTGAACTGCTCGATGGCCGAAGTCGTCTGGTAAGCAGGCGGGCGAAAGTTTCCAGGGGCCGGTTCGCCGGCCCTTTTCATTACAGGTGGCGGTACCCGATGAATCTTCCCGGCTATCCCTTCACGCCCAAGCAGTTCGAAGTTCGTCCCGGCCTGTCGCTGAGCTACCTGGACGAAGGCCCGCAGGATGGCGAAGTGGTGGTGATGCTGCACGGCAATCCGTCGTGGAGCTATTACTGGCGCAATCTGGTCTCCGGGCTTTCCGATAAATACCGCTGCATCGTGCCCGACCACATCGGCATGGGCTTCTCGGCCAAGCCCGGCGACCGCGACTACGACTACACCCTGCAATCGCGCGTCGACGACTTGGCCGCGCTGCTCGGGCACCTCGGCATCGACGGCCCGGTGACCCTGGCGGTGCATGATTGGGGCGGCATGATCGGCTTCGGCTGGGCGCTGTCGCATGCGGCGCAGGTGAAGCGCCTGGTCATCACCAACACCGCCGCCTTCCCGTTGCCGTCGGCGAAGAAGATGCCGTGGCAGTTGTCGCTGGGCCGCGACTCGAAGCTCGGTGCCTTTCTCATCCGCGCATTCAACGCCTTCTCCGGCGGGGCTTCGTACCTCGGCGTGGAGAAGAAGATGCCCGCCGACGTGCGCCGCGCCTACGTGTCGCCGTACGACGGCTGGGCCAACCGCATCAGCACCTTGCGCTTCATGCAGGACATCCCGTTGCATCCGGGCGACAAGGCCTGGGCGCTGGTCGAATCGGCCGGGCAGAAGTTGCCGCAGTTCGCCGACCGCCCGACCTTCATCGGCTGGGGACTGAAGGATTTCGTGTTCGACCAGCACTTCCTCGCCGGCTTCACCCGTGCATTGCCGCAAGCCGAAGTCACCGCATTCGAAGACGCCGGCCATTACGTGCTGGAAGACAAGGCCGCCGAACTGGTGCCGGCGATCCGCGCGTTCCTCGACCGCAATCCGCTTGCCTGATCCTGCTTTGTCCCCCAAAGGGGCTTCACTTCGGGGCGTAGAGCGTAGAGCCGAGCTTGCTCGGCTGCTCCTGGTTTTTTCTGGCATTCAATCAAAAGCAGCCGAGCAAGCTCGGCTCTACGCCCCGGGGGAAGTCCCTTCGGGGGACAAGATCGCGGGCATCGTCACTGGCCAATCCAGCGGCGATAGCGGCGCCAAACCATGGGCTTGCCGCGCGCGGTCGCACTGCGGGCTGGGAGAACCGTTTTCCCATGCCGCCTTCAGTTCCCGGCAAGGCGAAGGCCGTTGCGCGTAGATCGAGCATCCGCCGGCCTGGCCGACTTCGCCGATCAGGGCGATGCAATGCGGACGCGCCTGCCAGGTGCCGCGCATGGCCAGCAGGTGCGGTCCGCAGGGTTCGGTGAGCTCGACCGGCGTGATTCCACCCAGCGCAGGATCGGCTTCCGACCAGTGCAGGCTGACACGGTAGTGCGCGCAACAGGCGCCGCAGGCAAGGCAGGGATGCATCGGAGGCAACACGCGGGAATCGGATCGGTGCGGCATTCTGCGGCTTGTATCGGCTGACGCAAGCATCGCTTGCGGCGACAATGCGGAGATGGATGAACCCTGCAACATCGCCGCCAGCCTGCCGCGCCTGGCCCGCGAACGCCCCGACCAGGTCGCGATCCGCTGCCCCAGCGGCGGCGGCCGCTACGATACCGCCCTGACCTATGCGCAACTCGATGCGCGCAGCGATGCCATCGCCGCTGGATTGGCGGGACACGGCATTATCCGCGGCACGCGTACGGTGATCATGGTGCGGCCCTCGCCGGAATTCTTCCTGCTGATGTTCGCCCTGTTCAAGGCCGGCGCGGTGCCGGTGCTGGTGGATCCGGGCATCGACCGGCGCGCGCTGAAGCAGTGCCTGGACGAAGCGCAACCCGAGGCCTTCATCGGCATTCCGCTCGCGCATGTCGCGCGTTTGTTGCTGGGCTGGTCGCGCAGCGCGAAGAAGCTGGTGACGGTAGGTCGTCGCTTCGGTTGGGGCGGCGCGACCTTGGCCAGGATCGAGCGCGACGGATCCGGTGCAGGTCCGCAACTCGCCGACACCCGGCCCGACGACACCGCCGGCATCCTTTTCACCAGCGGCTCGACCGGCGTACCCAAGGGCGTGGTCTACCGGCATCGCCATTTCGTCGCCCAGGTCGAACTGCTGCGTAGTGCTTTCGGCATGCAGCCCGGCGGCGTCGACCTGCCGACCTTTCCGCCGTTCGCGTTGTTCGATCCGGCGCTGGGGCTGACTTCCATCATTCCCGACATGGATCCGACCCGGCCCGCCAGCGCCGATCCGCGCAAGCTGCATGCGGCGATCCGGCAGTTCGGCGTGACCCAGCTGTTCGGTTCGCCGGCGCTGATGCGCGTGCTCGCCGACCATGGCGAACCCTTGCACGGCGTACAACGCGTCACCTCCGCCGGCGCGCCGGTACCGCCGGAGGTGGTGGAGAAGATCCGCGCGCTGCTGCCGGAGGACGCGCAGTTCTGGACCCCGTACGGCGCCACCGAATGCCTGCCGGTGGCGGTGATCGAAGGCCGCGAGCTGCAAGGCACGCGCGCCGAAACCGAGAGCGGTGCCGGCACCTGCGTCGGCCGCACGGTGACGCCGAACGAGGTCCGCATCATCGCCATCCGCGACGAAGCGATCGACGAATGGTCGGACGACCTGGTCCTGTCCGAAGGCGTGGTCGGCGAGATCACCGTCGCCGGCCCCACCGCCACCGACAGCTATTTCAACCGCGATGCCGCGACCCGCGCGGCCAAGATCCGTGAAACGCTGGGCGATGGCAGCGAGCGGGTGGTGCACCGGATGGGCGACGTGGGCTATTTCGATGCGCAGGGACGGTTGTGGTTCTGTGGGCGCAAGACGCAGCGCGTGGAAACCGTAACCGGTCCGATGTACACCGAACAGGTCGAGCCCATCTTCAATACTGTTGCCGAGGTGAAGCGCACGGCGCTGGTCGGGATCGGTGCGCATGGCCGGCAGGAACCGGTGCTCTGCTACGAACTACAGCCGCATGTTGCAAAGGATCGCCACGCCGATATCGTCGAATCACTACGGGCGATGGCTGCGTCCCATGCGCATACCGCAGGCATAAAGCGATTCCTCCGCCATCCCACCTTCCCGGTCGACATCCGCCACAATGCCAAGATCGGCCGCGAGAAATTGTCAGTTTGGGCGGCGAAGCAACTCGAGGAATAGGGGTGGGCATGAACCCGCCCCCTCCCTTGCGAACAGGGGAGGGTTGGGAAGGGGTGCTCTTGATTTTGATCTCGCGGTTGCCTTGCCTACCTGATCGCCACATTCTGTGAGGAATGTTGAACGGGTGGAATGATGATGTGCTGGTGCGTACGACAGAAGTTCTGGAAGATATCTTGAGGGCTTTGGAGTTGGCGAGGGGCAACAACAAGATCAACGGCAAGATCAAAAGCAAGATCAAAAGTACCCCTCCTCAATCCTCCCCTGCGCTGCGCGCAAGGGAGGAGGCTGAAAGCAACAGCAACAGCAACAGCAACAGCAACAGCAAGGGCGACGAAGCATGAAAATCCTGGTCACCGGCGGCGGTGGATTCCTCGGGCAGGCCCTGTGTCGCGGCCTGGTCGAGCGCGGCCACCAGGTCGTCAGCTTCAACCGCGGACACTATCCGGTACTGGCGGAACTCGGCGTGGGCCAGGTGCAGGGCGACCTGGCCGATGCGCATGCGCTGGTCCATGCCGCCGATGGCGTGGAAGCGATCTTCCATAACGCGGCCAAGGCCGGCGCCTGGGGCAGTTACGAAAGCTACCGCTTGGCCAATGTCGTGGGCACGCAGAACGTGCTCGATGCCTGCCGCCTCCATGGCATCGGCAAGCTGGTCTATACCTCCACACCCAGCGTGACCCATCGCGCCACCCATCCGGTCGAAGGCGGCACCGCCGACGAGGTTCCGTACGGCGAGGATTTCCAGGCGCCCTATGCCGAAACCAAGGCCATCGCCGAGAAGGCGGTGCTCGCCGCCAATGGACCGGAGCTGGCCACGATCGCCTTGCGTCCGCGCCTGATCTGGGGTCCGGGCGATCAGCAGATCCTGCCGCGCCTGGTGGAGCGTGCGAAAGCCGGGCGTTTGCGCATCGTTGGCGATGGCGGCAACCGGGTCGATACCACCTACATCGACAACGCGGCGCAGGCGCACTTCGATGCCTTCGAGCATCTCGCCGTCGGCGCGGCCTGCGCCGGACGCGCCTATTTCATTTCCAACGGAGAACCCAGGCCGATGGGCGAGTTGCTCAATGCGCTGCTCGACGCCGCCGGCGCGCCGCGCGTGGACAAGCATCTTTCCTTCAAGTCCGCCTACCGCATCGGCGCCGCGTGCGAGGTCCTGTGGAAGGTGTTGCCGTTGAAAGGCGAGCCGCCGATGACCCGGTTCCTCGCGGAACAGCTCAGCACCGCGCACTGGTACGACATGGCGCCGGCCACGCGCGACTTCGGCTATCGGCCGCGGGTAGGTTTTGACGAAGGTCTCACAAGACTGAAGCAATCCCTGCACCAGGGCGCCATCGTCACCTGAAAGAAACTTGCGCTTGCCGAGGATGGACGCATCGCCGATCCGGCGTGTCCCTTACCGGAGCAATCCATGCTGCATTACGCCATCATCTTCCTGGTCATCGCGCTGATCGCCGGCGTGCTCGGTTTCAGCGGCATCGCCGGAACCGCCAGCAACATCGCCTGGATCCTGTTCGTGGTGTTCCTGATCCTGGCCGCGGTTTCGTTCTTCCGCAAGCGCGCCTGAGGCGACGCTCGCCGGCGGTCCACGCGCACCAGGCGTGGCGGGCCGCGGGCGGGCACGCCGGCCGGTTAGAATGCCGGCATGGCGACTTCCCCTTTCGACTCCCTCAAGCCGCTCGCCGGCAAAGCGCTGGAAGCGGCGCTGAATCGTGCGCTGGCGCTCGACCCCGATACCCAGGATGCGCTGAAGTCGCTCGACGGCCGCCGCATCGCCCTGACGCTGCAGGCGCCCGCGCTGGCGTTGCAGGTCACGGTCAGCGGCCAACGCCTGCAAGTCGGCCCGGTGGAGGATGCGACCGAACCCGATCTCGCCGTGCGCACGACGCTCGGCGGCCTGCTCGGGCAGCTTCCGGCCTTGATGGGCAGCGCGTTGCGCAGGGACAATGCCGCGCCGGTCGGTCGAGTGCATGTTTCCGGCGACGCGGAACTGGCGCGCCGGCTGCAGACGCTGGCCGAGCGTTTCGATCCCGACTGGCAGCAACCATTCGTCGCGGCCTTCGGCGAAGTCATCGGCGTGCAGGTCGCCAATGCGGCGCGCGGCGCGGTGCGGCAGTTGCGCGATGCCGGCGGCAACCTGGCCCGGAACGCGGCCGAATTCGTCACCGAGGAATCGCGCGACGTGGTCGGACGCGCGGAATTGAACGCCTTCCATGACGACGTCGATGCCTTGCGCGACGACGTCGAACGCCTGCAGGCCAGGATCGAGCGCCTGCGTGGAAACGAACCGGCCGAGCCACGACCGTCCGGGAACGGCGCATGAAGGGCGTGTTGCGCGCCAGCAGGATCGGCCGGGTCCTGCTGCGCTACCGCCTCGACGACCTGCTCGACGACACGCCCGCCGAGCGCTGGCTGAAGCTGGCGCGTCCGTTCGTGCCGCGCGCGTCGGCCGCGATCGCCGCGCAATCGCGCGGTGCGCGGCTGCGGCTCGCGCTGCAGGAACTCGGGCCGATCTTTGTCAAGTTCGGCCAGATCCTGTCCACCCGCCGCGACCTGGTGCCGCCCGACGTGGCCGACGAGTTGTCGCAGTTGCAGGACCGGGTCAAACCCTTCGACGGTGAAGCCGCGCGCGCCATCGTCGAGCAGGCGCTGGGCCTGCCGATCGGCGAGGCCTTCGAAGCCTTCGACACCACGCCGCTGGCTTCGGCCTCGATCGCGCAGGTGCATGCCGCGACCCTCGCCGGCGGACGCGAAGTGGTGGTCAAGGTGCTGCGGCCGGACATCGAGAAGCAGATCGCCGGCGACATCTCCCTGCTCAATTCGGTCGCCGCGCTGGTTGACCGCACCCACCCCAGCGCCGACAAGATCCGCCCGCGCGCGATCGTGGCCGAGATCGAAACCACTCTGGCCGCCGAACTCGACCTGCAACGCGAAGGCGCCAACGCCAGCGTGATCCGGCGCATGTGGAAGGATTCCGACGATCTCTACGTGCCGGAAATCATCTGGAGCCATACCGCCGAGCGCGCGCTGACCATGGAACGGGTGCGCGGCATCCCTTCCGACGACGTCGCCGCGCTGGATGCCGCCGGCATCGACCGCAAGGCGCTGGCGGCCAAGGGCGTGCGCGTGTTCTACCAGCAGGTGTTCCGCGACAACTTCTTCCATGCCGATGCGCACGCCGGCAACATCTGGGTCGACAGCGATCCCGCGCGCAAGTCCAACCCGCGCTTCATCGCCCTGGACTTCGGCATCATGGGCCAGCTGTCGCAGGAAGATCAGTACTACCTGGCCGAGAACTTCATGGCCATCTTCAACAAGGACTACCGGCGCATCGCCGAACTGCACGTGGAAGCCGGCTGGATGCCCGCGACCATCCGCATTGACGAGCTGGAAGCGGCGGCGCGTTCGGTGTGCGAGCCGTACTTCACCCGGCCGCTGTCGGAAATCTCGCTGGCCGAGGTGCTGATCAAGCTGTTCCGTACCGCGCAGCGCTACGAACTGACCCTGCAGCCGCAGTTGATCCTGTTGCAGAAGACGCTGCTCAACATCGAGGGCGTCGGCCGCCAGCTGGACCCGCAACTCGATATCTGGGCGGTGGCCAAGCCGGTGCTGGAGCGGATCCTGTTGGAACGCTACAGCCCGCAGCGCGCCGCCCAGGAGTTGCGCAAGCGCCTGCCGGAGATCATGACCCACCTGCCGGACATGCCGCGACTGGTGCATGCCTGGCTGAAGCAGCAAGTGGAGGGCAAGCACGAGCTCGCGCTGCGTTCGCGCGACCTCAACGAGCTGGCGCAGACCATGAAGGGCATGCAGCGGCGCATCGTCGCCGCGATCCTGGGCGCCGGGCTGCTGATCGTCGCGGCGGTGCTGTACGGTTTCGAGGCAGGCGGCCCGCGCATCCTGGCGATCCCCGCTTCGTCGTGGATCGCCGGCCTCGGCGGTTTGTGGGCCTTGCTGGCGGCGTGGCCGCGGCGCTGAAGCATGCCCCACGCCGTGGCCGCGGCATGGAAAATCGATTCACACCGCTCGGCGGGATGGGTTTACCATCGGCCGCCCGGTCCAGGGAGATCATCGCGATGACCCAGGCATCCTTCGAAATCGCCTTTTCCGCGCATCCGGTCGGGCTGAAGGCGCGGGTGGAGGGGCAAGGTTCGCTGGAGAACACGCTGGCTTACTGGCAGGCCATCGTCGTGGAACTGGAAGCGCGGCCGGCGCCGGCGTTGCTGCTGATCGACGAGACGCGCGGCGATCCGCTGCCCGAACAGGATTGGCAGCAACTGGTCGAAGCGATGAAGGGCAAGGGCCTGGACGGGCTACGGATCGCCCACGTCAAGCCGTTGGGCTTGCAAAGCGTCGAATACTGCGAGCTCTTCGCGCTCGAAGCCGGGATGCGCGCGCGCGTGTTCTCCAGCGAGGACGAAGCCATTACGTGGCTGCGATATGGTTTGAGCTAGATGGACGGATGCACTGGCGTCGTCTCGATGCAGTTGCCGGTTCTGCATGCCGACGAATACCTCGCCGTCATCGACAAGCCCGCCGGACTGATGGTCCACGACAGCAAGCTGGCGCGCGGGGAGACCGATTTCGCCGCCGACCGGCTGCGCGAACAGTTCGGCAAGCCGATCTTCCTGATCCATCGCCTGGATCGCGCCACCAGCGGCTGCCTATTGCTCGCCTTCGACCGCGAGTCCGCGAGCGCGTTGGGGAAAACGTTGATGTCGGGGGATGTGGAAAAGGACTACCTGGCGGTGTGCCGGGGTTGGCCGGAAGAAAGGTTCACAGTCGACCATCCGCTCGATGGCGGGCCGGGCAAGCCGGTGAAAAAACCGGCGATCACCCGCTTTGTCCGCCTGGCGACCGGCGAGCTGCAGGTGCCCTCGAACGGATTCGAAACCTCGCGTTATGCGCTGCTGCGCTGCCAGCTGGAAACCGGGCGCTTCCGCCAGATTCGGCGCCACCTGAAGCATTCCTTCCATCACCTGATCGGCGACACCAGCCATGGCGATGGCCGCCACAATCTGCAGTTCCGCATGCGCGGCGTGCACCGCATGCTGCTGCACGCGTCGCGGCTGGCGTTCGTCCATCCGTTGACCGGCCAGCGCATCGAAACGGTCGCGCCGCTGGATGCGGAATTCAGCAAGGCGTTCGCCTTGTTCGACTGGGGCGCTCCTACGGGAATTTTCAGGTGACCTTCAACGCCGCCATCACGATCAACGCCAGGGCGCTGGCGAAGCCGACCAGCCAGACCAGGCTGCGCAGCGCATGCACGTTGGCGATATAGAAAACGCCATGCAGCACACGGGCGATGACGAAGACGATGGCCAGCAGGGCGATGGTGCCGTGCGGCACGCCCGCCAGCTGCGCCATCAGCACGCCGGCGACGAAAGCGGGGAAGGATTCGAAGCCATTGAGATGGGCGGCATGGGCGCGCATGGATCGCGGGTTGGTCTGCCTGGCCTGCCAGCTGCGCGGATCGCGGTTGTTGTAGCGCTCGCCGGATTGCTTGGCGACGAATACCCAGACGTAAGGCAGCAGCGCGGCGATCAGGATGCACCAGTAAGCGATGATCATGTTTCTCTCCCGGAAGTTGCCATAGCGTAGCGCAAGCCGAAACGAAAAAAGGCGGCGCCCGAAGGCGCCGCCTGATCACCGTAGGAGCGCCCCTTGGGCGCGATGCCCTTCGGCGACCGGACCGAAAGGCATCGCGCCCAAGGGGCGCTCCTACGGGGGCGATTACTTGGCTTGCATCATTTTGTCGCGCGCGTTCTTGAACGGGTTGCCCGCGTACCAGTTCGGCCAGCGGTCGCCGTTGGCGATTTCCAGGCCGACCGCGTACACCGCGGCCAGTTCGTCCATGGTCCCGTCCAGCTTCCAGGTCGCCGCGTCGTACTCGTCGCCGGGCTTGTGGTAGCGATGCTCGTTGTAGTCGCGGGCGGCGGCTTCTCCCGCGGCCTTTCCGCCGTCGATCAGGTCGTCGCCGGCGTCTACGTACAGCGCCGGCACGCCGGCCTTGGCGAAGTTGAAATGATCGGAGCGGAAATAGCCGCCGGACTCCGGGCGCGATTCGGAATGCAGCGCGCGCCCCTGCTTTTCCGCGATCGGCTTGAGGATGTCTTCCAGTTCCGAACTGCCCATGCCGACCACGGTCATGTCGCGGGTCTTGCCGGCCACGCCCATGGCGTCGAGGTTGATCACCGCCGCGGTCTTGTCCAGCGGAATCAGCGGATGGGCGACGTAATACTGCGAGCCGAGCAGGCCGGATTCCTCCAGCGTCACCGCCAGGAACAGCACCGAGCGTTTCGGCTTGCCGAGCCTGGCGAACTGTTCGGCGATCTCCAGGATCGCGGCCACGCCGGTCGCGTTGTCGACGGCGCCGTTGTAGATGTTGTCGCCGGGTTCGTCGGCATGCCGGCCCAGGTGGTCCCAGTGGGCCATGTAGATCACCGCCTCATCGGGTTTCTCGCTGCCCGGCAGGATCCCGACCACGTTGCGCGACTGTTTCTCGACGCTGGTGCTCTTCAGGTCCACGCTCATCTTCGCCGGCAGCGCCACCGCCTTGAAGCCGCGCTTGTTGGCGGCCGCGCGCAATTGCGCCAGGTCGAGTCCCGCATCGGCGAACAGCGTCGTGGCTTGGGCACCGGTGATCCAGCCCTGCAACGGCAGGCGCGGGGCCGGGTCGTCCGCGGCGGGCAGGTCGTATTGCGCGCCCGACCAGGAGCCCCTGACCACGTCCCAGTCGTAGGACGCGCCTTCGGTGTCGTGGATGATCAATGCGGCGGCGGCGCCCTTGCGCGCGGCTTCCTCGAACTTGTAGGTCCAGCGCCCGTAATAGGTCATGCGCTTGCCTTCGAAAAGCGATTCGTCGTGCGCGTGGAAACCGGGGTCGTTGACCAGCATGACCACGGTCTTGCCCTTCACGTCGATGCCGGCATAGTCGTTCCAGTCCTGCTCCGGCGCATCCACACCGTAGCCGACGAAGACCAGGTCGCTGGCTTCGACCTTCACTTCCGGTTTGCCGCTGCGCGTGCCGATCACCATGTCGGTGCCGAACGCCAGCGTGTGCGCCTTGCCCTTGACGCTGATGTCCATCGCCGTGTGTTCGTCGGCGCGGGTCTCGACCATCGGCACGGTCTGGAAATAGCTGTCGCCGTTGCCGGGCTGCAGGCCGATGCGCTGCATCTGCGCGCGGACGTATTCCACGGTCTTGTCTTCGCCCGGGGTGCCGGGGCCGCGGCCTTCGAACTCGTCCGAAGCCAGAGTCCTGACGTGTTCGGCGAAGTCGGCCGGGTCGATCGCGTCCTTGAACGCGATCGCGGCGGTCGCGGCGACCGATGCGGGTTCGGTGGCGGCAGGCGCGGGTGTTTCGCGCTTGCACGCCGACAGGGCCGCGATCGCGGCCAGGCACAGCAGGAGATTGCGGGATCGCATCGGGGATTCCTCGTTCCGGGAATCGCCGATTCTAACGTGCTTGTTCCAACGCGCCGGTTCCAGCGTACCGATCCCGGCGCGATGCGCTTCGCCTTCATCAGGCGAAGCGCAAGGGTCGCATCACTCGGCCGGTGCGGTCGGGGTGTCGAAGCTCTGCGCGGTGGCGCCGGTCACCGCGCCGATGCGCGCGGTCTTGTGTACGTACAGCTTGACCGCGCGCTCGAACACCAGCGGGCCTTCGACCACCGCGTTGGGGCCGATGACGATACGCGGATCGCGCTTGGGCTCGATGTTGAATACGCCATGCGATTTCTGCACCCGCAGGCCGCCGGCGACATGCGAATCGACCCCCACGGTCACGTCGCCGCGCACGGTTTCGATGCCGCCGCCGAGCTGGGTCGCGACCAGGCCGATCGCGCCATTCACGGTTTCCACGCCATCCTTCACCTTGCCGCCGCGGTCAACGAAGATGCTGCCGTTGACGGTCTCGATGCCGCCATTGACGGTGACGTCGCGTTCCAGCTTGATGCCGCCGTTGACCGTTTCCAGTTTTCCGGTAACGGCCTTCCCGCCGACGCTGATGCCGCCGTTGACGGTACCGGCACTGTCGGTGGTCGCGCCGCTGGCGATGTGGATGCTGCCGTTGACGGTTTCCAGATCGCCGTAGGTCTGGCCGGATTCGGTGTGGATGCCGCCATTGACCTTGGAGATGTCCTCGGCAGCGAAGACGTTGCCGGCACTCAGGGCCAGGGCGATGAACAGGGCGGTGCGGATGGGGGACATGGGCGGATTCCTGTCTGGGTGGTACGGAGTGGGATGCGCGGGAAGCGGGCAGGGTTTAGAGCTGTAGGAGGGATTCTGCCCGATGCTTCCGGGCGCAGGAGCGACGTGAGTCGCGAAGGTGAACTCCTTGCTATGTTTCCTTCGCGACTCACGTCGCTCCTGCGTCAGGTCGCGATCGCATCATGCTTCGCTACAATCGTCACCTGCCTTAAGTCACTCCCCTGCATTTACCGGAGCCCTGCCGTGCCCGCATCCCCCGCGCGTCCCAAGCCTGTCGTCCTGCTGATCCTCGATGGCTGGGGTTATCGCGAGGAGACCGCCGACAATGCGGTCGCACAGGCCACGTTGCCGAACTGGCGACGGCTGCTGGCCACTGCCCCCCACACGTTGATCCATACCGAAGGCCGCCACGTGGGCCTGCCGGACGGGCAGATGGGCAATTCCGAGGTCGGGCACATGAACCTGGGCGCCGGCCGCATCGTCTACCAGGATCTGACCCGGATCGATGCGGCGATCGAGGATGGCAGCTTCTTCGACAACGCTGAGTTGGTAGGCGCCTGCGACGACGCCAAAGGCGGCGGGCGTACGCTGCATGTCTTCGGCCTGTTGTCGCCGGGCGGCGTGCACAGCCACGAAAACCAGATCTTCGCCATGCTCGAGCTGGCCAGGCGCCGCGGCGTCGCGCGCGTGGCGGTGCATGCCTTCCTGGATGGACGCGACACCCCGCCGCGCTCGGCCGAAGCCAGCCTGGCCGCACTGCGCGAGCTGTGCGGAAAGTTGGGCAACGCGCAAATCGCCACGGTCAGCGGTCGTTATTACGCGATGGATCGCGACCAGCGCTGGGACCGCCTGCGCCTGGCCTGGGATGCCATCGTCGAAGCGAAGAGCAAACATCATGCCGCCGACGCTTCATCCGCCCTGCGCGATGCCTATGCGCGCGGGGAGAACGATGAATTCGTGCTGCCGACCGTGATCGGAGGTGCGCAGGCGATGCAGGACGGCGATGCGGTGGTGTTCATGAACTTCCGCGCCGATCGCGCGCGCCAGCTCACTGCCGCCTTCGTCTCACCCGCCTTCGAGGGCTTCGGCGAATCAGGCGGCGGCGCGCGCCGGCCGAAGTTTTCGCGTTTCGTCTGCCTGACCGAATACGACGCGAAGCTGCCGGCTGCGGTCGCGTTCGCCCCGGACGATCTGCGCCATACCCTGGGCGAACTGCTCGCCGAGGCCGGCCTGGCCCAGTTGCGCATCGCCGAGACGGAAAAATACGCGCACGTGACTTTCTTCTTCAGCGGCGGCCGCGAAACGCCTTTCGCCGGCGAAGAGCGCATCCTCGTCCCCAGCCCCAAGGTCGCCACCTACGATCTGCAGCCGGCGATGAGCCTGCCGGAACTGACCGCGAGGCTCGTCGACGCCATCGCCTCGGATCGCTTCGACGCGATCGTCTGCAACATCGCCAATCCGGACATGGTCGGCCACAGCGGCGACCTGCAGGCCGCGATCCTCGCCGCGCAGGCGGTGGACATCGCCATCGGCGCGGTCGATGCGGCGGTGCGGGCGCGGCACGGCGCGCTGATCGTCACCGCCGACCACGGCAACCTGGAGATGATGCGCGACCCGGTCACCGGGCAGCCGCATACCGCGCACACGGTCGGTCCGGTGCCGCTGGTCTATGTCGGCGAGCGCGACAACGCTTCTTTGCGAAGCGGAGGCGCCTTGCGCGACGTGGCGCCGACCTTGCTCGACCTGCTCGGACTGCCGCAGCCCGCGGAAATGACCGGCCGCAGCCTGTTCGATGCCGCCGGATGACCCATCGTTTCGCCACTTTCTGCGTCGTACTAGCGTTCGCCTTCGCGGCGACCGCTCCCGCGCCTGCGCAGAGCCAGCGCGAAGCCGAGAAGAAACTGCAGCGCTTGCGCGGCGAACTGAAGGACATCGCCCGCGAACGCCGCAAACTGGAGGATGCGCGCGGCGAAGCGGCGCGCAAGCTGCGCGAGGCCGACGAGCAGGTCGGAAAGTCCAGCCGCTCCCTCGATGAAACCGAGGCCGCGCTGCAGCGCGAGGAAGCCGCGCTGGCGCAGCTGCAGCAACAACGCGACGACATGCGCCAGCGCCTGGCCGGGCAACGCCAGCAATTGACCGCCCTGGTCCGCGCGTCCTACCAGACGGGCAGCGATGCACCTTTGAAGGTGTTGCTGTCGCAGGATCGCGTGGCCGATGCCAATCGGATGCTGGCCTATCATCGCTACCTGCAGGGCGATCGCGCGCGCCGGATCGCCACGCTCGGCACCGAACTGAAGGCGCTGGACGAGGTGGAACGCGATATCGCCGCGCGCCGCACGCAACTGGCCGCGACCCGCAAGCAGCAACTGGCCAAGGTCGATACGCTGGCCAGGGACCGCAAGGCCAACGCCGCGCTGACCGCGGACCTGGACAAGCGTTACCAGGACCGCAGCGCGCGCGCAAAAGCCCTGGGCGAGGATGCGCGTTCGCTGGAAACCTTGCTCGCCAACCTGCGCGCCGCGGCCGCACGAGCCGAAGCCGAACGCCGGGCCGAAGCGAAGCGCGGCGCCGCTGAGCGGGCCGCCGAGAAAAAAGCCGCGGCCGCGCGCCCGCCCGGCAGCAAGCCGCCCTCTTCGAATACCAGCCCGCGTCCCGCCGTGGCCAACGCGCCCGCGCTGAAGGTCGGCGGCCTGGGCTGGCCGCTGTCGGGCAGCCTGCTGGCCCGTTTCGGCGGGCGCATGCCCGACGGGCGCAGCAGTTCGGGCGTGCTGATCGGCGCGCCCACCGGGAGCACGGTCACCGCGGTGGCCGACGGCAGTGTGGTCTTCTCCGAATGGATGACCGGTTACGGCCTGATCCTGATCATCGACCACGGCAACGGCTACATGAGCCTGTATGCGCACAACGAAAGCCTGCTGCGCGATGCCGGCGACAAGGTCAAGCGCGGCGACGCGGTGGCCAAGGTCGGCACTTCGGGAGGACAGGGCATCCCGGCGCTGTATTTCGAACTGCGCCGCAATGGCCAGCCGGTCGATCCGTCCTCATGGCTGCAACGGCGCTGAGCCCGCTTCCGCGCCCGCCCCTCCCACAAAAGTCCTCCCACAAAAACCAGGCGATCCGCACGTTACGACGCGGGTCAGTCAGCGAACGCGGTTTTACGGCGCCTTCCCGCATAATCCGCCGAAACTTCGCGCCACGGCGCGGAGTCGATCATTCGAAGTCTTCCCGGAGCGATTGCATGCGTTTGCCCTTGGCCCTGTTGTTCGCATTGTTCTGCCTGCCCGCCTTCGCCCAGGACGCGGCCAAGGACGAGCCTGAAGTCGCTTCCAGCGACGATCCCGATGCCGCGGAAACCGCGCCTTCGAAAGTGCCGCTGGACGAGATCCGCCGCTACGTGGCGGTGTTCAACGCGGTCAGGGACGCCTATGTCGAACCGGTCGACGACAAGAAGCTGATGCATTCGGCGATCCGCGGCCTGCTGCTGGACCTGGATCCGCACAGCACCTATTTCGACAAGGAAGACGCCGACGCCTTCGACGAGCAGGCCACCGGCGCCTACGACGGCGTGGGCGTGGAATTGCTGCAGCAGCCGGACAACACCTTGCGGGTGATCGCGCCGATCGACGGCACGCCCGCGGCCAAGGCCGGGATCAAGTCCGGCGACGTGATCGTGGCCATCGACGGCAAGCCGATCAGCGGCGAGGACGGCATGGAACCGCTGCGCGGCGCGCCCGGCACCAAGCTGACCCTGAGCGTGTTGCGCGAAGGCAAGGCCAAGCCCTTCGACATCATCCTGACCCGCGAGACCATCCGCGTGGCCAGCGTGACCGAGCGGATGCTGGAACCCGGCTACGGCTACATCCGCATCAGCGCTTTCCAGGCCGATACCGGCGCCGCATTCCAGCAGGCCCTGGACAAACTGCAGGCCGCGGGAAAATTGAGCGGTCTGGTCCTGGACCTGCGCAGCAATCCGGGGGGGCTGCTGACGTCGGCGGTGCAAGTCGCCGACGACCTGCTGGACAAGGGCACCATCGTCAGCACCCGCGGCCGCATCGCGGTCAGCGATGCCAAGTTCGACGCCACTCCCGGCGACCGCCTGAAAGGCGCGCCGCTGGTGGTGCTGGTGGATGCGGGTTCGGCCAGCGCGGCCGAGGTGCTGGCCGGCGCCTTGCGCGACAACAATCGTGCGCGCGTGGTCGGCAGCCGCACCTTCGGCAAGGGTTCGGTGCAGACCGTGCTGCCGCTGGACAACGGCGACTCGGTCAAGCTCACCACCGCGCGCTATTACACGCCAAGCGGCAAGTCGATCCAGGCCAGCGGCATCGTCCCCGACGTGGTCCTGCATGCGGAAGTGCAGAAGGACGCGGAGCCGGAGAGCGGCATCGACTACAGCGAGGCCACGCTTCCCGGCCACTTGCGCGGCGACGACGAAGGCGCCGAAGGCTACAGCGCCGGCGAAGTGCTGGACGGCGACAAGCCGATCGCCGCCGCGTTGGCGGAATTGAAGAAGAAGGTTCCCGTCACCACCCAGGCGACCGCTGCCGCCAAACCCTGATCCGGCCGGTGTAGCGGCGTCCCGGCGCGAGCTTTCGACGACCCGGCAATGCCATGCACGCAGTTGGCATCAACGCATGCGCAGGAACTCGCGCCGGGACGGCGCCTCCCACGTGGGGCTGCTAGCGTGGTTTCGCCGGCAACGGAAACGGCGTGACCACGCGCTCGCCGCTTTCGGCGTCGCGGATCACCGACTGGCCTTTGCGCTCCACTTCCTCGATGCGCACGATGCTCTGCATCGGCAGGTGCAGGACCTTGGTGCCTGCGAATTCGTCGCGCAGGCGCTCCTCGGTGGGGTCGACCACGATCCCGTCGTGCACGTCGAACACCAGTTCGCCCACCTCGGTGAAGCCCCACAGGCTGCTGGCGGCGACATGGCGGCCATACAGCTCGTAGATCTTGCCGTGGTTGAGGAAGGTGATCTTGTAGAGGGATTTGGCCATGTGCGGATTATAGGGCGGTGGGGTCGCCCGCTTCGCGGGCTGCGAAGTCGTGGGCCGCGCCCACTGTGAATGGCGAAGTTAAAGCGATCCAGTTCCTCGCAGGCCGCGAAGCGGCCGACTTCACCCCTCGCAGCTTGCGCAGCAAGCGACTTCCCGGCCTTCAATACCCTTGCCGCTTGCGCAACCTGCGCGCGATCGCCGCACGCACCAACAGCGCGAACACCACCCCGAACAGGAAGCCGGCGATGTGCGCCGACCATGCCACCGCGCCGAAGGCCGGGCCTATGTAGGCGAAGATCACCTGCAGCAGCGCCCAGATGCCGATCAGCAGCGAGGCCGGCGCCTTGACGAACTCCAGGAACAATCCCAACGGCAGGACCACCCCCAGCTTGGCCCGCGGGAACAGGGCCAGGTAGGCGCCGATCACCGCCGACACCGCGCCGCTGGCGCCGATGATCACCCGGTCGGGGGCGCCGATGGACAGCGCCGCGGCCAGGTTGGAGAACGCGCCGCCGAGCAGGAACAGGATCAGGAACCGCCACGGGCCCATGGTCCGTTCGGCCGGCAGGCCGAAGATCAGCAGGAACACAAGGTTGCCCAGCAGGTGGGCCCAGTCCGCATGCAGGAACAAGGCCGTGAACAGCCGCGAGGCGCTGCCGTCGCGCAATGCCGCCATCCACGCTTCGGGCGTGGACAGGCCACCGGACAAGGCGCCCCATTCCAGCAGCAGACTGCCATGCGCCGGTTCCGGCCGCGTCGCCGCCCACAGGAAGGCCAGCCACAGGGCCGCGAACAGAAGTGGGGTGGCCCAGCGCAAGGTGGGCTTTCTACGGGATGGCAGGGAAACGAACATGAGGGGGAATTTACCGGGTTTGGCCCGCCAGGACGGTGCCAGACCCAAGTCAGGTCGATGAACCCAAGGCTAACCAGCTCGGACTCAAGTTGTTAGTGTTTGGTTATGCGCTGAAGTTATACTACGTACGGCGTCGTATGTCGGGAGGGAATTCCGGCACGTGGTCTTGGGGCGAAACCCGCTCTTATAAGCAACGGCGCATATGAACTTCCCCACGTCTTTCCGGAGTAGACACACCATGGAATTCACCAAGAACGCAACCCGCATCACGGCGCTCGCACTCGGCATCGCCGGCGCGCTTGCCTGTGGCCATGCCCAGGCCTCGGCCTTCCAGCTGAAGGAAAACAGCGTCAAGGCCCAGGGCCGCGCGATGGCCGGTTCGGCTTCGGCCAAGGGCGATGCCTCGGTCGTGGTCAACAACCCGGCCGTCATGTCCACCTTCACCGAAAAGACGGTGCAGGCCGATGTCACCGCGATCGACCTTTCGTTCCAGTTCAGCGGTGGCGGCTCGGCCGCGGCCGGAAGCCCGTTGCAGCGTCCGCTGGTCGGCGGCGACGGCGGTGAGGCCGGCGGCGTGACTCCGGTGCCCGCGATGTCCTTCGTCCTGCCGCTCAGCGACCGTTTCGAGTACCTGACCCTGGGCGCCATGGTCAGCGCGCCGTTCGGCCTGAAGACCGATTACGACAGCGACTGGGTCGGCCGTTACCACGCGTTGAAATCCGACGTGAAGCTCATCGACCTGACGCTGGCGGCCTCGCTCGAACTGAGCGACAGCTTCTCGGTCGGCCTGGGCGCGGTGTACGAGCGCGCGGACGTGACCCTGTCCAACGCGGTCGACTTCGGTTCGGCCATTTGCCGCATCAACATCGCCGCCTGCATCACCCCGAACCCGGTGGCTGCCCCCTATGGTCCGCAGAAGAACGACGGCACCGCCCAGATCCACGGCACCAACAATGGGCTGGGCTGGATCTTCGGCTTGAACTGGCGTCCGACCGACAGCCTGTCGTTCGGTTATTCGCACCGTTCGGAAATCGACCATGAACTGCGCGGTTCGGCCAAGTTCGATGTCCCGGCCAGCGTCCGCGCGCTGATCGGAAACTCCGTGTACCTGCCGACCGATGGCGGTGGCGCCGACCTGACCACTCCGGCCATCGATACCTTCAGCGGCACCTGGCAGACCAACGACAAGCTGAGCCTGATGGCGGAAGTGTCGCGTACCGACTGGAGCTCGCTGAAGGAAATCCGCATCGAGTTCGACAACCCGCTGCAGGCCGATGCGGCCGAAGACTACAACTGGAAGGAAAGCTGGTTCTACTCCCTGGGCGGCGAGTACGCGTTCAACGACAAGTTCACCTTCCGCGCCGGCGTGGCCCGCGACGACTCCCCGGTGAGCCGTCCGTACCGCACCCCGCGCATGCCCGACCAGGACCGCATGTGGTATTCGCTGGGCCTGACCTGGAAGGCGACGGACAACTTCGAACTGAGCGGCGTCTACACCAAGATCGACCTGGTCGATACGCCGGAAGTCGACATCCTGTCCTCGAGCGGCTCGCGCCTGGTGGGCGAATTCGACGGCGGCGCCGACCTGTACGGCATTTCGGCGCAGTACCGCTTCTGATCGCGGACACACGGAAAACGGAAAACCCCGCTGCGGCGGGGTTTTTCATGCCTGTGCTCCGCGCTTCAGGGCTGCAGCGCGCGCATCTGCACCTGGTTGCGGCCCAGGTGCTTGGCCTCGTACAGGGCCTGGTCGGCGATGCGCATCAGCGCCGGGAAAGGTTGCGGTCCGGCCGAGGTACCCACGCCCAGGCTGACCGTCACGCGCAAGGCAGGGCCGTGCGGCGCGAATTCGAGCGCCTCGACCTCCGCGCGGATGCGTTCGGCCATGCGCCTGGCGCTGTCGGCGCTGCTGCCGGGCAGCACCACCACGAATTCCTCGCCACCGAGGCGTGCGAACAGGTCTTCGCCGCGGATGCAGCTGCGCACGGCTTCCGAGAACCGTTGCAGCACCTGGTCGCCGGCCTCGTGCCCGTGCCGGTCGTTGATGGCCTTGAAATGATCCAGGTCCAGCGCGACCACCGCCAGTCCGTCGCCCGCCGGCATCGATCCGCCCCGCGCGCGCAGTTCGCTGTGCAGACCACGGCGGTTGAGGGCGCCGGTCAGCGGGTCGTACAGGGCGCTCAGGCGCAGGGATTCGCCGGCGCGGAAGCTGGTCAGCATCAGCATGCAGAAGTTGAGCAGGAACCAGATCGAGAGATCCAGGTTGACCCAGGCATCGTTGGGGCCGTATTCGCCGGTGAAGGCGTTGAGCAGGTCGCGCCCGTACAGCACCAGCAACACCGCGCAACCCAGCAGCATCAGCCGCGCGGGCAGATGGTCCGGCGCCGTGTTGAGTTTCAGCAGGTGGCTGATCACCACCACCAGCATCAGCACTTCGGCCGCGCTCATCGCCGCGCCCTGGGCGTCGACGGTTCCCCAGAAGATCCAGCCGACCAGCGAGAACCCGAGGCATAACGGCATCAACGCCCATTCCCAGCGGCTCAATGCCCGCTGGCGGACGAACTGCACGATCGACCATGCCAGTCCGGCCAGGCCGCCACAGGCGAGCAGGCCGCCGATGCCCGCGGTCCAGTAGGCCAAGTGCAGGTCGCCGGAACGGGTCAGTTCCTGGCTGGTGCCATCGAGCATGGCCGCGCCCAGCGAATACAGCAGGTGGGCCACCCCCCAGGTGGCGATTCCGCGCAGGCCACGCGAGTTGCGCTGCACATACCAGAACAGCACCAGCAACAGCACGGCCAGGGCGCAGTCGCTGAGCAGCAGGTTGTAGAAATCGGTGGTCATCGCCGGATATTAACGGCCAACGCGCCCCGCCACCCCGGCCATTGGGCATGGCCGGCTTCCATCAGGCCATGCGGACAAATCTCGTACATATCGCGTCGGCCGCCATAGGCCATCGACGCTCAGGATCGTAGGGCGGGCCTTGGCCCGCCGCTCTTCCTTCCGGCGCCAGCACAACCTGGTTGTCTGACCGGTTCGACCGCAGGAGCGAAGTCTCCTTGGAGGATGTCGCGCCGCATAGATCGTGCCTTCGCGACTCACGTCGCTCCTACGGCAGGACCCGTCCCGCAGGAAGGCGGCTTGCTAGTCGCCCAGGGTCAGCAACGAGGCGTTGCCGCCCGCGGCGGTGGTATTCACGGTCACCGTCTTCTCGGTTGCGAAGCGCGGCAGGTAGTGCGGGCCGCCGGCCTTGGGGCCGGTGCCGGACAGGCCCTGGCCGCCGAACGGCTGCACCCCGACCACCGCGCCGATCTGGTTGCGGTTGACGTAGACATTGCCGACCTTGACCCGCGCGGCGATGCGGTCGATGGTTTCGTCGATGCGCGAATGCACGCCCAGGGTCAGGCCGTAGCCGGTGGCGTTGATCGCGTCGATGACCTTGTCCAGGTCCTCGCCTTTCCAGCGCAGCACGTGCAGCGCGGGACCGAAGACTTCCTTCTGCAACTGGTCCAGCGAATGCAGTTCCCAGGCGCCGGGCGCGAAGTAGGTGCCGTGCGCCACCGACGCGTCGGCATGCGCGCGCTTGATCGGCTTGGCTTCCCGGTCCATGCGCGCGGCATGGTCTTCGAGGATCTTCAGCGCATCGGCGTCGATCACCGGGCCGACATCGGTGGACAGCAGGCCGGGATCGCCGACCCTCAGTTCGTCCATCGCCCCGGCGAGCATGCCGATCACCTTGTCGGCGATGTCTTCCTGCACGAACAGCACGCGCGCGGCCGAGCAGCGCTGGCCGGCGGAAGTGAAGGCCGAGCCGATCGCGTCCTTGACCAGTTGTTCCGGCAGGGCGGAGGAATCGGCGATGAAGGCGTTCTGGCCGCCGGTCTCGGCGATCAGCACGCCAATGGCGGCGTCGCGCGCGGCCATGGCGCGGTTGATCGCGCGGGCGGTGTCGGTGGAACCGGTGAAGGCCACGCCGGCCACGCGCGGATCCCTGGTCAATGCAGCGCCGACCACGGCGCCGTCGCCGGGCAGGAACTGGACCACATTTTCCGGCACGCCGGCTTCATGCAGCAGCTTCACCGCGGCATGGCCGATCAGGTTGGTCTGTTCGGCCGGCTTGGCGATCACGCTGTTGCCTGCGGCCAGCGCCGCGGCGACCTGGCCGAGGAAAATGGCGAGCGGGAAATTCCATGGGCTGATGCACACGAACACGCCGCGACCGTGCAGTTGCAGCTCGTTGGATTCGCCGGTCGGGCCGGGCAGGCGTTCCGGCGCGCCGAACTGGGCGCGCGCCTGCGCCGCGTAATAGCGCAGGAAATCGACCGCCTCGCGCACTTCGGCGACGCCATCGGGGATGGTCTTGCCGGCTTCCTTCACGCACAGGGCGATGAATTCGGGCATGCGCGCTTCCAGCAGGCCGGCGGCATGCTCGAGGATCGTGGCGCGGCCGGCGGCCGGGGTACGGTCCCAGCCCGGTTGCGCGGCGACCGCATTGTGCAGCGCCTTCTCGACGATGGCGCTGTCGGCGGCATGCCATTCGCCCACCACCTGGCGGCGGTCGGCCGGGTTGGTCACCGGCAGCGCGCGCGTGGACAGTACCGCGCCCGGCACCAGCGGCGCGGCGCGCCAGCCATGCGGGCCGGCTTGCGTGAAGGCGTCGTTGATCTGCTCGGCGAGTGCGCGCAGGTCCTGGTCGTTGGCGAGGTTGGCGCCCATGGAATTCTTCCTGTCGGTGCTCAGGCTCGGCGCCTGGTTCTGGAAAAGTTGCACCGGCAACGGGATGCGCGGGTGCGGAATGGAATCGAACCCGGACACGGTTTCGACCGGGTCGCGGATCAGATCGTCGATGGCCACGTTTTCGTCGGTGATGCGGTTGACGAAACTGGAGTTGGCGCCGTTCTCGAGCAGGCGCCGGACCAGGTAGGGCAGCAGGTCCTCGTGCGAGCCGACCGGCGCGTACACCCGGCAGGGAATGCCGAGGCGGTCGGCCGGGACCACTTCGGCATACAGGTCGTCGCCCATGCCGTGCAGTTTCTGGAATTCGAAAGGCGAGGAACGAGTGGAGAGGAACGAGGAACGAGAGGTATCCACCGCCGCTCCCGCTTCTACTCGCTCCTCGTTCCTCGTTTCTCGTTTCTCCAGCAATACCGAGGCCATCTGGCGAATCGCCGCGATCGTCTGTGCGTTATGCGTGGCGAACATCGGATACAGCGCGTCGATATTGGCGAACATCCGTCGCGCGTTGGCCAGGTAGGACACGTCAGTGTTGGGCTTGCGCGTGAACACCGGATAGCCCGGGTGGCCTTCGACCTGCGCGCGCTTCACTTCCGCGTCCCAGTACGCACCCTTGACCAGGCGCACCGGCATGCGCCGGCCGGCCCGGCGGGCCAGGTCGGCGAGGAAATCGAGCACCCAGGGCGTGCGCTTCTGGTAGGCCTGCACGGCCAGGCCGTAGCCTTCCCAGCCCTCCAGCGACTTGTCGGAGAAAGTGGCCTCGATCAGGTCCAGCGACAGCTCCAGGCGGTCGGCTTCCTCGGCGTCGATGGTGAAGCCGATGGCGTACGACCTGGCCAGTTGCGCCAGCTCGAGGATCCCGGGGGCGAGTTCGGCCATCACCCGTTCGCGCTTGGCGTGTTCGTAGCGCGGGTGCAGGGCGGAGAGCTTGATCGAGATGCTGGGGGCGGCGAATACGTCGGCGAACGGGCCGGTCTTGCCGATCGCGTGGATGGCCTTGCGGTAGGCCTCGAGGTAGCGCGCGGCATCCTTCGAAGTCAGCGCGCCTTCGCCGAGCATGTCGAAGGAATAACGGTAACTGGCGTTGTCGCCCTTGCGCGACCGGGCCAGCGCTTCGGCGATCGTCCGGCCCATCACGAACTGGTGGCCCATGATGCGCATGGCCTGACGCACGGCCAGGCGGATCACCGGCTCGCCCACGCGGCCGACCAGGCGCTTGAAAGCGCCGCGCACATCGTGGCGGGTCAGGTCGTTCAGGCTGACCAGCTTGCCGGTCAGCATCAGGCCCCAGGTCGAGGCGTTGACCAGCACCGAGTCGCTTTCGCCCATGTGCTTCTTCCAGTCCGCGTCGCCCAGCTTGTCGCGGATCAGCTTGTCGGCGGTGTCCTGGTCGGGGATGCGCAGCAGCGCCTCGGCCACGCACATCAGCAGCACGCCTTCCTCGCTGCCCAGGTCGTACTGGCGCATGAAGGCCTCGATCGCGCCCTGATCCTGGGCGCGGGCGCGGACCCGGGTCACCAGATCCGCGGCCAGTGCCTGGGCGGCGGCCTGGTCCGCGGCGGGCAGGCGCGCCTGCTCCAGCAGATCGCGCACGTGTTCGGTTTCGTCGCGCATCCAGGCCGCGGTGATGGCCTGGCGCAGGGGGGACGGTTCGCCCGGGAGCTCGGGGGCAATGAGATCCGCAGGAGGGGTGACGGCGGCGGGCGAGGGAATCGACATGCTGGTCGCGGGACTCGGAAGCGAAGCCCGATAGTTTAGGGCTACCGGGCTGGCCGGGATACTGTCGAATCTTGCGCTGATGCCCTCTGTTTCTGCAGATAATGCGGATCCCGTCGCGACCCTGGCCAGGGTCGGGATACAGACGCGAAAGCGCCTTGTGGCTTCGCTTGGCGAGGTGTTGGACGGTGTCGGCGGAATCGCCGAAGCTTGCCGCTAACTGTGGCGAGGGCTACCATTTAGCGGTTTTCCGCGGCCTCGCAGCGAGGTTGGCGACGTGATCGAGGTGGTTCCGTCTTTCCCCGACGGGCGTAGCGCGCGGCTCCGGCTGCGACCGCCCCGGGCACTGACGGCCCGCCAGTTCGTGGCGCTGTTCGCCGTGCTGGCGGGGGCGATGTGGCTGGTGGCAAGCATGGGTTGGCTGGCCGGCAATGTCTTCGCGCCGGCCTTCGCCCTGCTGCACAGCGCGATCCTGGCGGCCGCGCTGCGCTGGTTGTGGCGCAGCGGCGATCGCGACGAGTGCATCACCATCGGTCCGGAGGTGGTGGAGGTCAGCCGCACCGCGCCGGCGGGAGTGCAGGCGCAAGCGGTATTCCGGGCGCATCCTTATTGGGTGCGATTGGGTATCGAAGAGGATGGCGAAAGGATTTCGCTGGCTTCCAGTGGCAGGCGGGTCGAGGTGGGCAACTTCCTCGGGCCGGCCGAACGCCGGGAGCTGGCAGGGCAGTTGCAGGTTCTACTGGCGGCCGCAAGCCGCTACCGATGACGCACATAGGGTCTAGGCAATGACGCAAGCGAAAGGTTTCTTCAAGCGGGTCACGTGGTCGATGGGTGCGGCCTGCGCATCGATGTTGGCGCCGGCCCTGGCCTGGGCGCAATCCGCCGATCCCAAGCCCTGGCAGCTCAACATGGGCCGCGGCGTCACCTCGTCGGCCAACCACGCCTACGACGCGCACATGTTCGCGCTGTGGGTCTGCGTGGTGATCGGCGTCATCGTGTTCGGCGCGATGGGCTACGCGATGTTCAAGTTCCGCAAGTCCAAGGGCGCGGTCGCGGCGAAGTTCACCCACAACACCACCGCCGAGGTCATCTGGACGGTGATCCCGATCATCATCCTGGTGGTGATGGCGTGGCCGGCCACGGCCAAGCTGATCGCCATGTACGACACCCGCGATTCCGAGATGACGGTGAAGGTCACCGGCTACCAGTGGATGTGGAAGTACGAATACCTGGGCGAGGAGGTCGCGTTCACCAGCCGCCTGGACCGCGAATCCGATCGCGTCCGCCAGAGCGGCGTACAGCCGACGATCGCTGCCAACCCGCATTACCTGCTCGACGTCGACAATGAACTGGTGCTGCCGGTCAACACCAAGATCCGTTTCGTGATCACCGCCGACGACGTGATCCACGCCTGGTGGGTGCCGGCGCTGGGCTGGAAGCAGGATGCGATCCCCGGGATCATCAACGAGGCCTGGACCGACATCCAGACCCCGGGCATCTACCGCGGCCAGTGCGCCGAACTATGCGGCAAGGACCACGGCTTCATGCCGATCGTGGTGCGCGCGGTGCCGAAGGAAGAATTCAGGCAGTGGCTGGCTTCGAAGAAGCCGGCCGCGGCGCCGGCGCCGCCAGTCGAAGCCGCGCCTGCCGCAAGCCCGGCTGAAGCCGCGCCGGTCGAGGCCGCCCCCGAACCCGCCCCCGAGCCGACCGAGGCCTGATCGTCGTCGAACCGACGCCGTTTCCGCCCACGCCAGTCCGCATTCGCCAGTCCGCATCCGATATTCCGAGGTAACACCCCATGGCCCATTCCGCAGTCGATCACCACGAAGATCACGGCCACAAGCAAGGCTTCGTCGAGCGTTGGTTCTTCTCCACCAACCACAAGGACATCGGCACGCTGTACCTGATCTTCAGCTTCATCATGTTCATCATCGGCGCGGGCATGTCGGTGGTGATCCGCGCCGAGCTGATGACCCCGGGCCTGCAGTACGTGAAGCCCGAGTTCTTCAACCAGATGACTTCGGTGCATGCGCTGGTGATGATCTTCGGCGGGATCATGCCGGCCTTCGTCGGCCTGGCCAACTGGATGATCCCGCTGCAGGTCGGCGCGCCCGACATGGCCTTGCCGCGGATGAACAACTGGTCGTTCTGGATCCTGCCGTTCGCCTTCACCCTGTTGCTGCTGACCCTGTTCCTGCCGGGCGGCGCTCCGGCCGGCGGCTGGACCCTGTATCCGCCGCTGTCGCTGCAGGGCGGCTACAACCTGGCCTTCACCATCTTCGCCATCCACATGATGGGCGTCAGCTCGATCATGGGCGCGATCAACATCATCGCCACGGTGCTGAACATGCGCGCGCCGGGCATGGACCTGTTGAAGATGCCGATCTTCAGCTGGACCTGGCTGATCACCGCGTTCCTGCTGATCGCGGTGATGCCGGTGCTGGCCGGCGCGGTGACCATGCTGCTGACCGACAAGTTCTTCGGGACGAGCTTCTTCAATGCGGCCGGTGGCGGCGACCCGGTGATGTACCAGCACATCTTCTGGTTCTTCGGCCACCCGGAGGTCTACATCATGATCCTGCCGGCGTTCGGCATCGCCAGCGAGATCATCCCGACCTTCAGCCGCAAGCCGCTGTTCGGCTACCAGGCCATGGTCTACGCCACCGCGTCGATCGCGTTCCTGTCGTTCATCGTCTGGGCCCACCACATGTTCACGGTGGGCATGCCGCTGGGCGGCGAGATCTACTTCATGTTCGCGACCATGCTGATCGCGATCCCCACCGGGGTGAAGGTGTTCAACTGGGTCAGCACCATGTGGCGCGGCTCGCTGACCTTCGAGACGCCGATGCTGTGGGCGATCGCCTTCGTGATCCTGTTCTCCATCGGCGGTTTCTCCGGATTGATGCTGGCCATCGTGCCGGCCGACTTCCAGTACCACGACACCTATTTCGTGGTCGCGCATTTCCACTACGTGCTGGTCACCGGCGCGCTGTTCGGCATCATCGCCGCGGTCTATTACTGGTGGCCGAAGTGGTCGGGCCGCATGTACAGCGAGTTCTGGGGCAAGTTCCACTTCTGGTGGACCATGGTCTTCGTCAACCTGCTGTTCTTCCCGCAGCACTTCCTGGGCCTGGCCGGCATGCCGCGCCGCATCCCCGATTACAACCCGGTGTTCGCGGACTGGAACATGGTCAGCTCGATCGGCGCGTTCGGCATGTTCGTCACCCCGTTCCTGATGGCCGCGATCCTGTTGAGCTCGCTGCGCAGCGGGGCCAAGGCCGAAGCGCGCGCCTGGGAAGGCGCCAAGGGCCTGGAGTGGACCGTGCCGTCGCCGGCGCCGCACCACACCTTCACCACGCCGCCGGTGATCCGTCCGGGCGACCTGGCCCACGACGACGTGAGCCACTGATCCGGGAGGGATGATCCGAGATGAGCGATCCGATCCGCCCCGTCGATGATTCCGCCGTGCGCCGCAAGCGCGCGGCGCGTACCGCGCTGGTCGTGGGCGGCATCGCGCTGTTGATCTACATCGGCTTCATCCTGTCCGGCGTCGTCGCGACATGAGCGCGGGCAAGTCCAACTCCGCGGGCATGCTGAAACTGATCGGCGTGTCGCTGGCCGCGTTCGCCTTCACCTTCTCGCTGGTGCCGCTGTACCGCATCGCCTGCGAGAAGGTCTTCGGCATCCGCCTGGAGCAGGGCCCCGGCGAAGCCAGGGCCGCGGCGCTGGCGCCGAAGGCGCGCACCGTCACCGTGCAGTTCGACGGCGGGGTGAACTCGAAGCTGCCGTGGGCGTTCCATCCGGAGCAGCTGACCATGCAGGTCGTTCCCGGTGAATTGAACGAGGCGAAGTATTTCGCCCGCAACGACAGCGCGCGCGCCATCGTCGGCAGCGCGGTGCCCTCGGTGGCGCCGTCGCGCGCTTCGGGCTACTTCACCAAGACCGAGTGCTTCTGCTTCACCGCCCAGACCCTGCAGGCCGGCGAAAGCCGCGACATGCCGGTGCGTTTCATCGTCGATCCGAATCTGCCCGCGGACATCGGCACCATCACCCTGTCCTACACCTTCTTCAAGAACGAGGCCCTGACCACTCAGCTGGGTGGGGCCAAGACCTCGTCCTCGCCGCTCGCGGCACCGTAACTCCAATCGAAGCAAATATCGCACTCTCCACCGGATCAGCAACAGGAAAGATTCCGCCATGGCCCAATCGCATTCGCCGGACGCCAACGTCTACTACGTACCGCACCACAGCAAGTGGCCGTTCGTGGGTTCCATCGCCATGTTCACCACCATGCTCGGCGTGGCCAGCTGGCTCAATGAAACGGCTTGGGGCAAGTGGACGTTCTTCGCCGGTCTCTTCATGTTGTGCGCCACGCTGTTCATGTGGTTCGGCGACGTGATCCGCGAATCGGTCACCGGCAACTACAACAAGCAGGTGGACGTGTCGTTCCGCATGGGCATGGTCTGGTTCATCTTTTCCGAAGTCATGTTCTTCGGCGCGTTCTTCGGTGCGCTGTTCTATGCGCGCAACCTGGCGCTGCCGTGGCTGGGCGGTGCCGGCGATGGGGTGATGACCAATGCGCTGTTGTGGGAAGGCTTCAGCGCGGCCTGGCCGACCAGCGGCCCGGGCCAGGTCGGTGGCGCCTTCCAGACCATTCCGGCCTGGGGCCTGCCGCTGGTCAACACGCTGATCCTGTTGAGCTCCGGCGTGACCCTGACCATCGCCCACCACGCGCTGAAGGCCGCCAACCGCAAGCAGATACTGATCTGGCTGGGCCTGACCGTGATCCTGGGCGGCCTGTTCCTGACCTTCCAGGCCGAGGAATACATCCATGCCTACAAGGAACTGAACCTCACGCTGGGTTCGGGCATCTACGGCTCCACCTTCTTCATGCTCACCGGCTTCCACGGCGCGCACGTGTTCCTGGGCACGCTGATGCTGGCGATCATGTGGCTGCGCGTGGCCAAGGGCCACTTCAGCAAGGACAACCATTTCGCCTTCGAGGCCGCCGCGTGGTACTGGCACTTCGTCGACGTGGTCTGGCTGGGCTTGTTCCTGTTCGTTTACGTGCTGTAAGCGCAACGGAAGAAAAGCGGAACGTCCGCCGCATCCGTGCAAGCGAGACCCCGCCGGTAACGGCGCCACCGGTTTTCTTGCTGGCTTACGGAGGAATCTAAATGACGATCGAAACGGATGAGGACGTCGCAGGACTTCAGCGAATCGGCGGTATAGTCTCGTTGATACTCCAGCGAATGCTTGAATCAGCAGCCCCTGGAATGACGACCCGGGACCTCGACCGGATCGGCGAACGGCTCCTGGCAGAATACGGCGCACGATCCGCGCCGAAGCTGACATACGGCTTTCCTGGCGCGACCTGTATCAGCATCAACGAACAGGCAGCGCACGGCATTCCCGGAGACCGGATCATCCAGGCTGGAGATGTCCTCAACGTGGATGTGTCGGCGGAGCTGGGCGGATACTTCGCCGATACCGGCGGTACCACGGTAATACTGCCGACCACTCCGCTGAAGACCCGCCTGTGCCACGCCACCCGCATTGCGTTGACTGAAGCGATGAAGAACGCCAGGGCCGGGCTGCCCATCAACGGAATCGGTGCTGCCATCGAGCGTACCGCGAAGAAATACGGTTTCAGGGTTATCGAGAATCTTGGCAGCCACGGCGTCGGCCGGGCGCTGCACGAGGAGCCGGAGCATATTCCCGGGTACTTCGATCCCTCTGATCAACGAATCCTGGAAGAAGGCATGGTCATCACCATAGAGCCATTTCTGTCCACGAAAAGCCGGGTCGTCGCGGAAGAAGCGGATGGTTGGACGCTTTCGGGTGCGAAAGGAAACCTGTCCGCGCAGTACGAGCACACCATGATCATCACGACGGGTGCGCCTTTGGTCGTCACGCGACACTGATCGGGAACGAAAGCCGGTAATTCACTTGCTGGGCGCCTGTGCCCGGGGCGATTCGATCCACCCCAAGGGCATGTACGGGCTTTCTACCGATGGGTGTGTCGAGCATCGAAAGTCCATGTGTTCATCCGGCGCTTCGCGCCGCTTATCCAGTCTCGAGAATGCCCAGCTCCATATGGGATAATGAAGATCAGCCGCCGATGCCGTGCGGCTTGATCACCCCGGTGTAGATGCCCAGCGCCACCAGCAGGATCAGCGCCACGGAAACGGCGATGCGCCGGGTCAGTGCGTTGACGGTACGCTTGCTCTGGCCCTTGTCGACCAGCAGGTAGTACAGGCCGGCGCCCAGGTTCCACAGGATCACGATCAGGAACGCGATGATCAGCAGTTTTTGCAGTGAAGGGCTCATGAGGGATACGTCCAGCGATGTGTTTCCATTATCGCAGCCACGGGTAAAGCGCGCATGAGCCGGTCGGCCGGAAAGCTGTGGATACTCGCCGCGATCGTCATCGCCCTGTTCTGCCGGGCGGGGGTGTGGCAACTGGATCGCGCCGAGCAGAAACAGGCGATGCTGGCCGAATCGCAGAAAGCACTCGCGGAGCGCAAGCCGCTGCCGTTGTCCGCGGCCGGCGATCCGGCGCGCAAGACCGCCTACGACTGGGCGGCGGGCGAGGGCCGGTTCGCGCCGGCGCCGGCGGTGCTGCTGGACAACCAGAGTCACGGGGATCGCGCCGGCATCCGTGTCTATCGGGTTTTCCTGTCCGCCGCCGCGCCGCCGTTGCTGGTCGAACTGGGCTGGCTGCCGTTGCCGGGCGACCGCAAGCTCCCCGTCATCGAAACTCCCCCGGGCCCGATCCGTGTAGCCGGCCTGCTGGCGCCGCCGCCTTCCCCGGGCATCGCCGGGTCGCAAGCCACGCCGCAGGCCGATGGCAACCTGCTGGCGATCGGGCTGGATCCCGCCGCGCTCGCGGATGCGCTGAAGGTGCCGACCCTGGCATCGCGCGTGCTCAAGCTGGATCCGGCATTGAAGCTCGGCTACGCCCGCGACCTCGACATCCTGCCCAACACCCTGCCGCCGGAACGCCACCTCGGCTATGCGGTGCAATGGTTCGGCCTGGCGATTGCGGTGCTGGTCGTCGCGCTGGTGCTGACCTTGCGCAAACGACGCCCGCGCTGAGCGGCTGCGCATGAGAAAATGCCGCACATGAATCCGAATTCCCCCGTTCCTGCACGACCCGATCCCATGCAACCCGATCCCGCCCAAGTCCGCCGCGGACGCTGGATACTGGTGCTGATCTTCCTGTTGTTCTTCGGTTCCATCTTCGGCGCCGGCGTGTTGCGCTTCAGCGGCTGGCAGCCAAAGGGCAGCAAGGTCCATGGGGAGATGCTGCGGCCCGCGATCGACGCGCGCGCCGTGGTGCCCAGGCTCGCCGATGGCAATAACTATGAGTGGCGGCCCACCGAGCGCCTGTGGCGGATCGTGGTCGCGCCTGCGGCCGACTGCACGACCGAATGCCAGAAGCTGGCGCGCGACCTCGACACGGTGTGGCAGTTGTTCGGCAACAACGCCGACCATGTCGAGATCCTCTGGGCCGGCGCGCTTCCCGCCGATGCGCCCGACACCCAATCCCGTCGCGTACTGCTGCCCACGCCGGAGTTGCTGGCCGCATTGCCGCGGGTGAAGGATCCGGCCGGCGTGCCTGTCTATGTGATCGATCCCAACGGTTTCGTGATCCTGCGTTATGCGCCGGGCACGGATCCGGGCTTCATCCGCGCCGACGTCTCCAAACTGCTGAAACTGATCTGATGACCCTGGTCGCCCGTCCCGCTGTCTACCGACATTTCCATCGCTTCGCCTGGCTGGCCGTGGTGCTGACCTTGTGCGTGGTGGTGTTCGGCGCTTTCGTGCGCCTGTCCGATGCCGGCTTGAGTTGCCCGGACTGGCCGACCTGCTATGGACGCGCGGCCTGGCCGCAGGCCGCCAGCGAAGTCAGCGACCACGCGGCCAGCGCGATCCGTCCGTTCGAGACCCACAAGGCCTGGCGCGAACAGGTGCACAGGATGCTGGCCGGTTCGCTGGGCGTGCTGGTGCTGCTGCTGGCGGTGCTCGCGGCGCGCAAGCGGCGCCATGGCATCGCCCAGGTCGCGCTGGCATCGCTGCTGGTGGCGGCGGCGATTCCGCTGTACATGCGCGGGGAACATGCGGCTGCGTCGGCGCTGGCGATAGCCGGTGAGATCATCCTGTTGTTCGCGGCCGTGCGCTGGTCGAACTCGGATCTGTCGCGGGTGGCCGTGCTCGCCCTCGCGGTGATCATCTTCCAGGCCCTGCTGGGCATGTGGACGGTGACCCTGCTGCTGAAGCCCATCGTGGTCATGGGCCACCTGCTGGGCGGACTGGCCACCTTCGCGCTGCTGGTGTGGATGGCCTGGCGGGCGATCGATCGCCCGATCACCCTGGTCGAAGCCGGCGCATTGAAACGCTGGGTGATCGCCGGCCTGGTCCTGCTCGGATTGCAGATCGCGCTTGGCGGCTGGACCAGCGCCAACTACGCGGCGCTGTCGTGCGGTGCGGGCAGCTGGTCCGCGGACAATTTCCCCAGGTGCGTGGGCCAATGGTGGCCGCCGCACGATTTCCGCGAAGGCTTCGTACTCTGGCGCGGGGTCGGCGTGGACTACGAAGGCGGCGTGCTGGATGGCGCGTCGCGTATCGCCATCCAGATGGCGCACCGCATCGTCGCCGTGCTGCTGGCGCTGTACCTGCTGGTGTTCGCAGTGCGCCTGCTGCGCACGCCGGGCATGCGCGGCTGGGCCACGGCGCTGATCGTGCTGGTGATCGGCCAGGTGTCGCTGGGCATCCTCAACGTCAAGCTGGCGCTGCCGCTGCACGTGGCCGTCGCCCACAACGCCGGTGCGGCGCTGTTGCTGTTCGTGCTGGTGTCGCTGCTGGCGCGCCTGCGCAGGCCGGAATGACGACGATGGCTACCGTCCGCCAGTACTGGAGCCTGACCAAGCCGCGCGTGGTCGCGCTGATCGTGTTCACCGCGCTGGTCGGCATGCTCCTGGCCATCGACGGCATGCCCGATGCGCAGCAGCTCAGGCATGGCGCGCTCGGTTTCCTCGGCATCTGGCTGGCGGCGTCCAGCGCGGCGGCGATCAACCAGATCCTGGACGCGCGCATCGACGCGAAGATGGCGCGGACCTCGTGGCGGCCGCTGGTGGTCGGCCAGCTGAAGCCGTGGCAGGCGCTGGTGTTCGCGCTGCTGCTGGCGGCCTTGTCGATGACGGTGCTGGTGCTGTGGGTCAACACCATCACCGCACTGCTGACCTTCGCTTCGCTGATCGGCTACGCGGTGGTCTACACGGTGTTCCTGAAGCGGGCCACGCCGCAGAACATCGTCATCGGCGGCGTCGCCGGCGCCGCGCCGCCGTTGCTGGGCTGGGCCGCGGTCACCGGCATGACCGGCGAGTGGGACTGGCCGTACGCGTTGTTGCTGGTGCTGATCATCTTCGTGTGGACGCCGCCGCATTTCTGGGCGCTGGCGATCTTCCGCCGCGACGATTACGCGCGGGCGCTGGTGCCGATGCTGCCGGTGACCCATGGCGTGACCTATACGCGCTGGCAGATCCTGTTCTACACGGTGCTGCTGGTGGAAGTGACCGTGCTGCCGGTGATCTTCGGCATGAGCGGCCTGTTCTACCTGGGCGGCGCGCTGGTCCTGGGCGCGGTGTTCCTGTGGTACGCATGGCGCCTGCTGGATCCGCCCGACGAATTCTTCCCGATGCGCGTGTTCAACTATTCCATCGTCTACCTGATGGCGTTGTTCGTGTTCCTGCTGGCCGACCACTGGCTTATGCCGTTGCTGCAGCCGGCAGCGCTGGCCGGATGATTCCGCGAGAATCGTAGGAGCGCCCCTTGGGCGCGATGCTCTTGGGTTTTTCGCGATCGGATCGGAGGGCATCGCGCCCAAGGGGCGCTCCTACGGTCCGCGGTTATTCGGGCAACAGGTACTCCTGCCAGAAGCGCATCGTCGCTGCGCCGAAGTAATCGCTGTTGGTCTTCTTCTTGAAGCCGTGCCCTTCGTCGGCGTACATCAGGAACCACACCGGCCGGCCATTGCCGCGCACCGCTTTCACGATCTGCTCGGCTTCGGTGTAGGGCACGCGCGGGTCGTTGCGGCCCTGGGCGACGAACAGCGGCGAGGTGATCCTGCCGGCGTTGTTCAGCGGCGAGATGCGCTCGAACACGACCTTCATTTCCGGATCGCGTTCGTCGCCGTACTCGGCGCGGCGCAGGTCGCGACGGTAGCTCTCGGTGTTGTTGAGGAAGGTGCCGAAGTGCGAGATGCCGACTGTTTCGACGCCAGCACGGATGCGCTCGCTGTAATGCATCAGCGAGGCCAGCACCATGTAGCCGCCATAGCTGCCGCCGGTCACGCCGACCCGGTCCGCGTCCAGTTCCGGTTGTTGCGCGATCCAGTCCAGCAACGCGCCGATGTCCTTGACCGAATCCTCGCGCTTTTCCGCATTGTCCAGGGTCAGGTAGGTCTTGCCATAGCCCGATGAGCCGCGCACATTGGGCACCAGCACCGCAATGCCGAGTTCGTTGGCCATGAACTGGATGCCGGGGTTGAAGGCCGGCAGCGCCTGGCCTTCGGGTCCGCCATGGATGCTGATCACCACCGGCAGCTTGTGGCCTGCCGTCGCGTTCGCGGGCCGGTAGTAGAACGCGGGAATGGTACGCGGGCTCTTGCCCGGTGCGCCGCCATCCACCTGGTCGAAAGTGGGGAAGCGGACCAGCGTCGGCGCGACGAATTTCGAGGCATCGAGTCCGCCGACTTCGCTTTTGGTCCACTGCGTGCGTTCGCCGCCGGCCAGGTCGATGACATGCACATCGCTCGGCGAAGTCGCGGTGTTGAGGCTCAGGGCCAGGCGCTTGCCATCGGGCGAGAAACCGAAGCCGCCGATCACGCCCACGGGCAGGGCAGGCAGTTGCAACGGCCGGTGGTCCGGAAGCGAAAGCACATGCAGCTTGCCGATCCCGTCCTCATTGCTGACGAAGGCCAGGTGCCTGCCGTCGTCTGCGATCTCCAGTCCTTCCACGTCCCATGGGATGCCGCCGCTCAACTGCAGGAGCTTGCCGCTGGCGGGGTCATGGAAACGCAGGGACTGGAACTCGCTGGCCTTGCCTTCGAACGGCTCGTCGGAAATGAAGTACGCCGCCTTGCCGCCGGGCGCGTACCTGAATCCACCGAACGCCGCCTTGCCGCCATCGACCGGGAACAGTTCCAGCTTGCCGCTGGCGATATCGACTTCGCCGGGTTGCGATTCGCTCGCCGAAACGTACTTCATCACCAGCAGGCGCTTGCCATCCGGCGAGAAGTCCATCGCGCTCCAGCTGCCGCCGGCCGTCACCAGCGTGCGTGTCGTGCCCGCGCGGGTGTCGCGCAGCCAGATATCGCGATCCGTGCCGTTGCGCGCGGTACTCGTATAGGCCATCAGTCCGCCGTCATGGCTCAGCACCACGCCACCGTTCTGGGTGCGCTTGCCATCGGTCAGCAGGGCGATGGAACGGGTCTGCGCATCGAACCAGTACAACTGCGAGAACTCGTCTCCGCCCTTGTCCTTGGCGAAGACGAAGCCTTCGCGCCATGCCTTGGCCGGTGAAGGCGCGATGCCGGCCACGGGCTCCGGATAGAACGTCAACTGCTCGCGCGCGCCCATCGGCTGGCACACGCGATGCGCCTGTGCGGTCTCGGCGAAGCGGGTGCTGATGAGCAGGCATCCGTCCCCGGTCCAGCCGGCGAAGGACGCACCGCGCGTGTTCTGGTAACGGTTGAGCCTGTCGATCAGTTCAGCCGGAATTTCCGGCACGTTCTCGGTGATGCGGTTGCCCTGTTCCTTGCGCACCACTTCCTGCGGCTTCATCGCCGCCTGCGCCGCGACGGGCAATGCGGCGAGCGCGAACAGGCTGGCGAACAGGGCATGATCCATGCGGCGCATCAGGATTCTCCTGGAGAGGGTCGCGACACTTTATCGCGGCGGGCGCGGGCCTGTGCATGACCAAGGTCATGCCTTGGTAGAGCCGAGCTTGCTCGGCCGCTCTTCGCGAAAAATCAAGAGCAGCCGAGCAAGCTCGGCTCTACGCCCCGAAGCAAGTCCCCTTGGGGGACAAGGTGTCGGGATCCGTGTTCAGCCGCGGCCGATGCGCGCCTGCAGCAGGGCGCGCAGTTCGTACTTGTCGGCTTCGTCCAGCCCGCCGTCGCGGTTCTTGGCCTGCAGTTCCTCGATGCGCTGTTCGACCGTCTGCCGTTCCAGCTGGGCCACGGCGTCGTGCAGCTCCATGCGCCAGGTGGTTTCGTTGCCGGGCAGCGCATGCGACGCCAGCTTCTGCAGCGCGGCCAGTTCGTCGCGTCCGGAGAAATGCTGCAGCAAGGCGCCGGTGCTGATTTCGGGGCGTGCATGGACCAGCGACAGCAACTCCACCAGCAATTCGACGCCGGGTTGCTTCAGGTCGCGGAAGCCATAAGGCGGCATCAGCGAAAGTCCCAGCGACGGCTGCTGCAGCAATACCGAGATCGCGCCGCGCACCAGGCTGCGCTTCTGCGTGGCCACCGGCGCGCGCGAAACGGGTTTCGGCTTTTCCGGCAGGGCCTGCGCTTGCCGCACGCCGACGCCGGTGATCTCGCCCAGGCGTTGCCGCATCAGGTCGCCGAACGCGCCATCGGGGATCTGCGCGAGCAGCGGCCTGGCGCGCTCGGCCAGGCGCGCCTTGCCATCCAGCGTGGAAAGATTCACGTCCTTGCCTAGTTCGTCGTAGAAGAACTGCGACAGCGGCGTCGCCTGTTGCAGGCGCCTGTCGAAACCGGCGGCGCCTTCGCTGCGCACGATGCTGTCCGGATCCTCGCCATCGGGCAGGAACAGGAAGAACGCCTGGCGCCCGTCCTTCATCCGCGGCAACACCGATTCCAGCGCCTTCCACGCCGCGCGTTGTCCGGCGGCATCGCCATCGAAGCAGAAATACACGTCCGGCGAGTTGCGGAACAACAGCTCGGCGTGGTCCGGCGTGGTCGCCGTGCCCAGCGTCGCCACGGCTTGGGTCACTCCATACTGGAACAGCGAGACCACGTCCATGTAGCCCTCGACCACGACCAGTCGTTCGATCTTCTGGTTGGCCTGGCGCACCTGCCACAGGCCGTAGAGTTCGCGGCCCTTGTGGAACAGCGGCGTCTCCGGCGAGTTGAGGTACTTCGGCCCATCGTCCTTGGCCAGCACGCGGCCGCCGAAGGCGATCACCCGGCCGCGGCGATCGTGGATCGGGAACATCACCCGGTCGCGGAACTTGTCGTACACGCGACCGTTGTCGCTGCGCGACAACATGCCGGTCTTGTCGAGCAGCTTGATCCGGCGTTCGTCGGTGCCCAGCGCGTCTTTCAACGCGGAAAATCCATCGGGCGCGTAGCCGATCGAGAACTGCGCGCGGATGCTGTCATCGACGCCGCGCTGGTCGAGATAGGTTTTTGCCTTGTCGCTTTCCTGCAGCTGGCGCTGGAAGAACTTCGCCGCCGCGTCCAGCGCCGCGTACATGTCGCGGCCGTCGTCGGTTTCGTTGCGCTTCTGCGTTTCCTTGGGCACTTCCATGCCCACGCGCTTGGCCAGCTCGTCGACCGCGTCGAGGAACTCCAGGCGGTCGTAGTTCATCAGGAACGAGATCGCGGTGCCGTGCGCGCCGCAACCGAAGCAGTGGTAGAACTGCTTGGTCTGCGACACCGTGAACGACGGCGAGCGCTCGTCGTGGAACGGACAGCGCGCCGAGTACTCCTTGCCCTGGCGTTTCAACGGCACGCGCGTGCCGATCACCTCGACGATGTCGGTGCGGGCGAGGAGATCGTCGATGAAGGCGTCGGGGATGCGTGCCATCTTGTCTAGGAGCGGATCAGGCGTTCAAGAAGCAGTGATTGCAGATCGCGTCGGGTGTCCAGCACAGCCAGCACCAACACCCGGCCGGCCTCGATGCGATAGACGATACGCCACGGGCGTTCCAGCAGTTCGCGGTAGTGCAATACGCCGACGGCGCGCAATTCGGGGACGATCCTGCCGCGTCGCGCTTGCGACTCCAGGGCCCGTGCCCGCCGCTCGAGCGTGTCGAGAACCTGCATTGCAGCCGCGGGGTCGTCCGCGGCGATGTAATCGACCAGGCTTTCGAGATCATTGCGTGCGGTGTCGGTCCATAACACCACGCTCCTAGTCACGTCGCTTTTCCAGCTTGCGCCGCAGGGCCGTGAATGTCTGCGCCTGCGTACTGGTGCGTCCTGTCTGGATATCGGCCTCGCCCTGGGTCATCAGCTTCAACATGGCCAGGCTCTGCTGCTGGCGCTGGAAGCTCTCGAAACTTTGCACGACGGCGCTGCCACGACCGTTCTGGGTCAGCACGACCGCCTGGTTGTCTTCCTGCAGGTGCTTCAGCCATTGACTGGCGCCGGCCTTGAAATCGCTCAGGCTGATGACAGGATCGCTCATCTTCGCATCTCCAATTCGGTCCGAATTCGGTTGGAGTATAGCCGACCCGAAGACTGTGCCCTCGGAGGAAGGTGGTTATTCCTCCCGGTTCGCAGCCAATGCCCGCAGTGCGGCGCCGGTGACGCGTTGCACCGTCCATTCCTCCAGGCCGAGCGCGCCCAGGCTGCGGTAGAAGCGGATCGCCGGCTCGTTCCAGTCCAGCACCGACCATTCGAAGCGGCCGCAATCGCGTTCGACCGCCAGCCTGGCCAGGTGGACCATCAGGCGCTTGCCCAGGCCCAGGCCACGGAATGGCGGGCGCACGAACAGGTCTTCCAGGTACAGGCCGCGCTGGCCGAGGAAGGTGGAGAAGTTGTGGAAGAACAGGGCGAAGCCGGCGGGTTGCCCATCGACTTCGGCGATGAGGACTTCGGCGGCGGGTCGTTCGCCGAACAACTGTGCCGCCAGCGTGGCTTCGTCGGCCACGGCTTCGTGTGCGAGCTTTTCGTATTCGGCGAGTTCGCGAATGAAGCACAGGATTTGTCCGACGTCATCGCGCGCTGCAGGGCGTAGTCGCACGTCTGGCGGGATCGGAAGGGATGTCGTTATGGGCATTTTCTCAACGTTCCTCGCCGTGGAAGGGTTCAGCGACGACCTGCCACTGGTCTTCATGAACAATGTAGCCGGGCCGCTCCGTCTGCACGATCTCTATCAGGTGGTCATGCTGCCGCGCGATATCCGCAATGGCGTGCAGGTAACGGACGGCATCGGTGGCGCTGGATCTCAGCCATGAGATTCCGTGCGTCTGCTTGTGCGAAACATTGCGCTTGCGGGCGAACCTGGCGGGAACCGGCAGATTGGTTTCGAGCCATTGCGTGTGGCTGCGCAATCTTTCTTCTTCCGCATGAGGCAGATTGCCCGAGCGAAGCAAGCGATACGCCACAGTCATCAAACCGGTCCGTTGACCGGTCCGTTCATCGCGATCCGGGGTGACGAATCGCAGCAGCATCCGGACTCAACCCGCGAACTTCTTCTTCACCAATGCCGACACCAGGCCCATGTCGGCCTGTCCGGCCAGCTTCGGCTTCAGCACGCCCATCAGCTTGCCCATGTCGGCCGGGCCGGTGGCGCCGGTCTCGGCAATGGCGGCGTCGATGGCCGCAAGGATCTCGGTCTCGCCGAGCTTGGCAGGCAGATACTTCTCGATCACCACGATCTCGGCGCGCTCGATGGCGGCCAGGTCTTCGCGGCCTGCGGCCTCGAACTGGCTGACCGAATCCTTGCGCTGCTTGACCATTTTTTCCATGACGGCGAGCACGGCGGCGTCATCCAGCTCGATGCGCTCGTCCACCTCACGCTGCTTGATCCCGGCGTTGATCAGGCGCACCACGCCCAGCGTGTGCTTGTCGCCGCCCTTCATCGCGGCTTTCATGTCTTCGACGAGCTGCTGTTTCAGGGACATGTGGATCTCCAGGTTGTTGATTAAAACCGTATGCCAAGGCGTGCCGTCCTCTCGCCTCGTAGATCCGAGCTTGCTCGGATGCATTTCGCATTGAGGCAAGAGCATCCGAGCAAGCTCGGACCTACAAGACCGGGGCGATGCTCGCCACGGCCAAAAACACAAAAAGCCGGCTACGCTCGCGCGTGCCGGCTTCTGGCGAAGCGACGCGGCTCAGTACAGGCGCTGCTTCTTGGTGACGTCGCGCGAGCTGCGGCGCAGCTGGCGCTTCACCGCGGCGGCGGCCTTGCGCTTGCGTTCCTGGGTCGGCTTCTCGTAGAACTCGCGCTTGCGGGTTTCGGCCAGAACACCGGCTTTTTCGCAGGTACGCTTGAAGCGACGCAGAGCAAACTCAAAAGGCTCGTTTTCGCGGACTTTGACGCTGGGCATGGAATCTCCGGGACACAAACAACCGGGTCAGTCCCGGCGAGCCGCGTATGATAACGGCTCCCCGGGGCTGCCTGCAACCCGCCCGGGCGCTGGAATCCTGCCCTCAAGCCCACATTTCGAGCCCATGCGCGTCCTCGGCATTGAAACCTCCTGCGATGAAACCGGCGTGGCCGTCTTCGACACGGCCTTGCCGGGCAGCGCCGGACTGCGGGCCCACGCGGTCTACAGCCAGATCGCCCTGCATGCCGAATACGGCGGCGTGGTGCCCGAACTGGCCAGCCGCGACCACGTGCGCAAGCTGCTGCCGCTGGTCAGACAGACCCTGGCCGAGGCCGACCTGAAGCTCGGAGACCTCGACGGGGTGGCCTATACCGCCGGCCCCGGGCTGGTCGGGGCGCTGCTGGTCGGGGCCGGGGTGGCCCGTTCCCTGGCCTGGGCGCTGGAAGTCCCGGCGCTGGGCGTGCACCACATGGAAGGCCACCTGCTGGCGCCGCTGATGGAAGACGACCCACCCGAACCTCCCTTCGTGGCCCTGCTGGTCTCCGGGGGACATACCCAGCTGGTTGCGGTGGACGCCATCGGCCGCTACCGGTTGCTGGGCGAAACCCTGGACGACGCCGCTGGCGAGGCCTTCGACAAGACCGCCAAGGTCATGGGCCTGCCATATCCGGGCGGCCCACAGCTGGCGGCGCTGGCGGAAGGCGGGAAGCCAGGCGCCTACAAGTTCTCCCGGCCGATGACCGACCGGCCCGGGCTGGATTTCAGCTTCAGCGGCCTGAAGACCCAGGTCATGCTGGCCTGGCGCGACAGCGACCAGAGCGATACGACCCGGGCCGACATCGCCCGCGGATTCGAGGACGCGGTGGTCGATACCCTGGCGATCAAGTGCCAGCGCGCGCTCGACGAAGCCGGCAGCGACACCCTGGTGATCGCTGGCGGCGTCGGCGCCAACAAGCGCCTGCGGGCCAAACTGCACGACATCGCCGGCAAGCGCGGCGGACGGGCCTGCTTCCCGCGCCCAGAGCTGTGCACCGACAACGGCGCGATGATCGCCTTCGCTGGCGCGTTGCGGTTGCAGGCCGGGCAGTTCGAGGATGCGGCGGTGAGGGTGACGCCACGCTGGGATATGGCGACGTTGCCGGAAGTGGCTAGCGAAAAGCCGGAACTTCAGCAATAGCGGGCGGGAAATTCCTGCCGTCATTCCAGCGAATGCCGGGATCGACTTTGCTTCAGCCTTCGAACGAACAGGTGTTCAACAAGATCAAGATGGATCCCAGCGTTCGCTGGGATGACGAACAAAAGCGGCTACGCTTCCCTCACTCCTCACTCCTCACTCCTCACTCCGCTCATGGACAAAGTCTTCATAGAAGGTCTCGAGATCGACGCCCTGATCGGCATCTACGACTGGGAGCGGCGCATCCGCCAGACCCTGCGTTTCGACCTGGAAATGGGTTTCGACAACCGCAAGCCCGCGGCCAGCGACGACATCGCCGACACGCTCAACTACAAGGCGGTGAGCAAGCGCCTGATCGAGTTCGTCGGCCAGTCGGACTACGGTCTGGTGGAAACCCTGGCCGAACGCTGCGCGGAAATCGTGCTGGCCGAATTCGGCGTGTCCTGGCTGCGGCTGAAACTCAGCAAGCCCGGCGCGGTGCGCGGCGCGGTGGCGGTGGGCGTGATCATCGAGCGCAACCGCGGCTGATGGGCAAGGCCTATCTGAGTCTGGGCAGCAATGTGTTGCCGGAACGAAACCTGGCTTCGGCCCTGCGCGCGTTGCGGGAAAGGTTCGGTGCGTTGCTGGTTTCTCCGGTCTATCGGACCAAGGCGATCGGATTCGACGGCCCTGATTTCCTCAATGCCGCCGCCGTGCTCGATTCCGACCTCGGCGTGCGCGAACTCAACGACTGGCTGCATGCGCTGGAAGACGCGCATGGCCGCGATCGTAGCGGGCCGCGTTTTGGCGATCGGCCGCTGGATATCGACATCGTGTTCTATGACGATCTGGTCATGCAGGGGCCCGGCAGCTTGCGCCTGCCGCGTCCGGAACTGCAGCATGCGTTCGTGCTCAGGCCATTGGCGGATATCGCTCCGGACTTCGTGGATCCGGTGTCGGGTCGGACTCTGGCCGATCTGTGGGCGCAGTCGCCAGAGAGCGGTGTCCCGATGCAACTAGTGGAAGGCTGACGTGGGAGCGGCGTCCCGCCGCGAGCCCTCCCCCCAAGCGCACGCATTGCTTGCTCGGCGACTCATGCAAGAGCTCGCGGCGGGACGCCGCTCCTACGTCATGCCGCCCCCACAATGACTTCCGGCAGCTTGCGGCGCCCGTCCGCAGGCGGCACGCTATCCGCATCGTCACTGGGGAAGGGTCATGTTCGAGAAATTTTCGCGTAGCTGGGAACTGGTCAAGGCCAGCGCCGGGGTCCTGCGCTCCGACAAGGAGCTGATGCTGTTCCCGCTGATTTCCGGTGCCGCCACCCTGGTGGTGATGGCGACGTTCCTGATCCCGGTATTCGCGCTGCGCATCTTCGAGAACGGCATCGGCATAGGCGGCGCGGTACTCGGCTTCCTGTTCTACTTCTGCCAGTACAGCGTGATCATCTTCTTCAACTGCGCGCTGGTCGGCGCGGCGATGATCCGCCTCGACGGGGGCGATCCGACCCTGCGCGACGGTTTCGATGCGGCGAAATCGCGCCTGCCTTCGATCCTCGGCTATGCGGCCATCGCCGCAACCGTTGGCGTATTTCTGCAGGCGCTCAAGAACAAGGACAACAATTTCATCGTGCGCCTGGTCGGCAGCGGCCTCGGCGCCGCCTGGACCCTGGCCACCTTCCTGGTGGTGCCGGTGCTGGTCAGCCGCGACATCGGTCCGATCGACGCGTTGAAGGAAAGCGTAACCCTGCTCAGGCGCACCTGGGGCGAGAACGCGATCGGCAACGTCGGCATCGGCGCCGCGTTTGGACTCATCACTTTCCTGTCCCTGCTGGTCGGCGCCGGACTGGTGTTCGCCGCGTACCAGGTGTCGCTGCCGCTGGCGATCGGGATCGGCGCGATTTTCCTGCTCGGCGTGCTGTTGCTCGGCATCTACCAGGCCGCGCTGAGCGGAGTGTATTCGGCGGCGCTGTACCGCTACGCGGTATCGCACGAAGCGCCGGCGGCGTTCCGCGGCGCGATGCTGGAAGACGCGTTCCGCGCGTAGGAGCGACGTAAGTCGCGAAGGACATGCATGTAATCCGGGTATGCCGCACGCCCATCGCGACTAACGTCGCTCCTACGCCATTTCTACGCCGATCAACCGGCGAGGGTGCGTCCGCCGTCCAGGTGGATGACCTGACCGGTGGTGTAGGTCGCGTCGCGCAACAGCCAGCGCACGGCTTCGGCGATCTCGGCGGGGGCGCCGGTCCGGGCCAGCGGCGTGCGCGCCAGCATCGCCTGCTGCCTGGTGTCGCTGGTTTCGTTCTCGGCCCAGAGAATCGCGCCGGGGGCGATCGCATTCACGCGCACGTCGGGCGCCAATTCCAGCGCCAGCGACCGGGTCGCCATCACCAGCGCGGCCTTGGCCATGCAATAGACCGAGTGGTCGCGCAGCGGGCGCTCGGCGTAGATATCGACCAGGTTGACGATCGCGCCTTGCGATGCCTTCAGGTGCGGCGCCGCGGCCTGGGCCAGGAAGAACGGCGCGCGCGCGTTGGAAGCGAATAGCGCGTCCCATTGCGCGGGAGTCGCCGTGCCCAGCGGCGTCGGCTGGAAGGTGGAGGCGTTGTTGACCAGCGCATCCAGTCGGCCGAAGCGGCCGACCGCCTTGGCCACCAGCTCCGGCAGGCGGTCGAATTCGGACAGGTCGGCCCGCAAGGTCAGCACGCTGTCGGCGCGGGTCGCTTCCAACTCGGCCGCAAGCGCCTGCATTTCCGTGGCCGAGCCACGATAGTGCAGGACCAGGTCGTAGCCTTCGGCATGCAGTCGCCGTGCGATCGCGGCGCCGATGCGGCGGGCGCTACCGGTGATCAGGGCAACGGGGGCCGGTGCGGGCATGGAATACCTTGGATTCTGGAGTCGGCGCATTGTGTCCCCAATCCGGCGCCCAGCGCGAATGCGCGATCGCTCCCGCAGCCGCACAACTGGCCGTGGCCACTCGCGATGCGCCAAGCCATGCGCTGCCGTCGCGTAAGATGACGGCCTGTTTCCCGTGTTCTTCAACGATGTCCGAGCTGCCCGCGCCCGATCCCGATGCACGACGCCACAGCGAGGCACTCGCTGCGTTGATCCGCGCCGAAATCTCCGCTTCCGGCGGCAACCTCCCGTTCTCGCGCTTCATGGAGCGCTGCCTGTACGCGCCCGGCCTGGGTTATTACAGCGCCGGCAGCACCAAGTTCGGCGCTGCCGGGGATTTCGTCACTGCGCCGGAACTGGGCCCGTTGTTCGCAAGCTGCGTGGCCGAAGCGGTGGCGCCGGTGTTGCGGCAACTGGGGCCGGAAGCGGAGTTCGTCGAGATCGGCGGCGGCAGCGGCGCCTTCGCCGAGACCGTGCTCAAACGCCTGCTCGCGCTGGATGCGATGCCGGCGCGCTACGCGATCCTGGAACCCAGCGCGGATCTGCGCGAACGCCAGCGCGAGCGCCTCGGCCGCAGCCTGATTCCACCGGTCTTCGATCGCATCGAATGGCTCGATGGTCCGCCCGAGGCCCGATGGAACGGCGTGCTGTTCGCCAACGAGGTGATCGATGCCCTGCCTACGCCGCGCTTCACCTTGCGCGAGGGCGAAGTGTTCGAGGAAAACGTGGCGCTGGATGGCGACGGGCGTTTCGTGCGCAGCGACCGGCCCGCCGATGCCTTGCTCGCGGCCGCGGTGCGCCATGTCGAACGTTACCTGGGCGCGTCCTTCGCCGATGGCTATCGCTCCGAGTTGCTGCCGCAACTGCCGTACTGGCTGCAGGCGGTGATGGGCGGGTTGCAGGCCGGAGCGATGCTGTTCGTCGACTACGGTTATCCACGGCGCGAGTTCTACCTGCCGCAGCGCGACCAGGGCACGCTGCGCGCGTTCTATCGCCACCACATCCATAACGATGCGTTCCTGTGGCCCGGCCTGCAGGATCTCACTGCCTCCGTGGATTTCACCGCGCTGGCCGAAGCCGGCACGCATGCGGGCTTCGAGCTGGAGGGCTACTGCACCCAGGCCAGTTTCCTGCTCGGCAACGGCCTGCCGGAATTGCTGGAAGAAGCGGAAACTCGCGCCGATGAAGCCCGCATGCAGCGCTTGCGCAACCAAGCAAAGCAGCTGACGTTGCCCAGCGAGATGGGCGAACGCTTCCAGGTGATGGGCTTCTCGCGCCAAGTGGAATTCGGCACCGCATTCCTGTCTGGCGATCTGATGTGGCGACTGTAGTGCTGAAGCCGTTGCGACGTCCGTGGATATGGCTTGGCCTGTGGTTGCTGGCCATTGCCGTGGTGATCGGCACGTGCCTGATGCCGGGTGCGGATCTGCCGCCGATGCCGCGCAACATCGACAAGATCGAGCATGCGCTCGCGTTCTTCGTACTGGCCGCCAGCGCAGTGCAGTTGTTCAGCCCGGGCCGGGCGCTGCTGGGCGCGGCCGCGGGACTGGTGCTGCTGGGCGTGGGCATCGAGTTCGCGCAGGCCGCATTCACCGCAGACCGCAGCGGCGATCCGATGGATGCGCTGGCCGATACGATCGGCGTGCTGCTCGGCCTTGCGACCCTGGCGACCCCATGGTGTGATGCGCTGCTGCGGATGCAGAGCCGCTCGGCCGTTAATTCCCGTACCTGATGCGCACATCGCATCCGGGCACATCCTTCGACTCCGTCTGACAGGTATCAACATGCAAGGCGACACTCCGGCCGCGAGCTATACGCAGGCTTTCGATGCTTACCGGCAACACGACCTGCATGGCGCGCTGCTGCTGCTGGGCCCGCTGCTCAAAGCCGATCCAGGGCATGCCGATGGCTGGAACCTGTGCGGTGTGATCTACACCATCGAGCGCGATTTCAATTCGGCCATCGCCTGCTTCGGGCGCGCGGTCGCCGCGGGCGCAGGTGCGGGAACGCTGGTGAATCTCGGCTTCGCGCACCAGAAGCTGGAGCAATACGACCTGGCCGGGCGAGCCTATAAACAGGCCTTGCGGCAGGAGCCTTCGCTCGCCATCGCCTGGCAGAAGCTGGGCGGCCTGGAGGAAATCGAAGACCGGCCCGAACGCGCGCTGGATTGCTATCGTAGGGCGGCGCAGCTCGATCCCGCGGACTTGAAGAGCCTCGGCGATGGGCTGTTTCTGCGCCGGCACCTGGCCGACTGGTCGGGCGATGGCGGGCCGACGCCGGACGCGCTGCTGGCGGCATACGCCAGCGCTTCGCGCAGCGATTTTCCGCCGCTGTTGCTGCTGGCGCTGCCCGAGGCGGGTGCGGACGCGCAGAAGGACGCAGCCAGGAAATTCGCCCAATCGCAGTGGGCCGCCGCGCTTGCGTCGCCGCCGCTGGCACCGGCGGCCGCCGCGCTGGAAGGGCGCAGGTTGCGCATCGGCTATCTTTCGTCGGACTTCCGTGATCATGCGGTGTCCTACCTGGCGTTGGAGGCCATCGCAGCGCACGATCGCGATTCGGTCGAAGTCTTCCTGTATGCGCATGGACAGGTCGCAGCCCTGGACGAATGGCGGCAATCGGCCATCGCCGTGGCCGGGCATTTCGTGGATCTTGACGCGCTGGGCGATCGCGCCGCCGCCGAAAGGATAGCGGCCGACGGCATCGATGTGCTGGTCGACCTCAATGGTTACACCGGCAACGGGCGGCTGGGCATCGTCGCCCTGCGCCCTGCGCCGGTGGTCGCTTCGTGGCTTGGCTATATAGGCACGCTCGGCGAGCCGCGACTGGCCGATTACGTGATCGGCGATGCAGTCGCCACGCCGGCGGAAATCGCCGGACAGTTCAGCGAGTCGATCGCCTCGATGCCGCGTTGTTTCCAGCCTGGCGGCAAGCTCGAGTCGTTGCCGCCGCCGCCCTCGCGAACCAGCCAGGGCCTGCCGGAACACGGACTGGTGTTCTGCAGCTTCAACCAGACCTTCAAGCTGCATCCCGCGCTCTGGGACGACTGGTGCGAGATCCTGCGCCAGGTGCCCGACAGCGTCCTGTGGCTGGCGCCGCCGCGCAACGAGGCCGGCCAGCGCAACCTGCGTGCGGAAAGCGAACGCCGCGGGGTGGACCCCGCGCGACTGATCTTCGCCACGCAGCAACCACGCGCAGCGCACCTGGCCAGGCTGGCTCTCGCCGACGTGGCGCTGGATACCTACCCCTACAATTCCGGGGCCACGGCGAGCGATGCATTGCGCGCAGGCGTGCCGTTGCTGGCTTTCCCTGGCGATACGTTCGTCGGCCGGATGGCGGCGAGCCTGCTGTCCGTCGCCGGACTGCCCGAATGCATCGCCCGCGACCGCCACGATTACGTGGCGCTTGCCATCCGCATGGGAACCGAAGCATCGCTGCGCGAACGCACGCGCCAACGGCTGCGGGAGAACCTGCCCCACTCCGCGCTGTTCAAGCCGCAGGTTTTCGCCCATGACCTGGAGCGCTTATACCGGGCCATGCATGCGCAGAAACTCGCGGGCGCGCGCGGACCGGTACAGCTCCCGACGAGCGGCGCGTCCGCAAGGCCGGGCGCCTGACAGGACGCCATCCTCGGCTTACCGGCCCAGGGTCGCCCGGTCCAGCACCCACATCGCCGGGCGGGTGTCGCCGGTGAAGTAGATGCACAGATCCTGCGGACCGCTGGTGGGCTTCAGTTCCGTTCTGAGATCGACGAAACCGTCCGCAGCGGTTGCCGCGGGCATCGGAACCGTCGCCAGGACCGGGCCCTCGCAACCGGCCCGGATTTCAAGTTCGCCATGCACCGACTTCGCGGGCTTGAACTTGCGATGCGATTCGTCGTGCGCCAGCTGGAAGTAGTACGGCATGCGTCCGGCGCGGACCGTGATCGAGGCGATGCCGTCCAGGTCCGCGGCCTTCCATTCCCAGCACGGGTTGAAGATGTCGGCATTGAAGATCGCGCGTTCGCCCTCGGCCGGGCCGTCGTCTTCGAGGCGCAGCATCAGCGCGCCGGTGCACATCGCCAGTTCCTCGTCGCTGCGGGTCAGCAGCGATGCGGCATCGATCGTGCGCAGCGTCGGCGTCGCCAATGCCTGACCGTCGACGAATACCGTTGCGCGCAATTCCGCCGGCAGCTTCAGCTCGAAGGGCGCCGAGTATTGCTTCGATGCCGCGGTCGGATCGCTGCCATCGGTGGTATAGCGCATGTCCGCATAGCCAAGCTGGTTGGACAGGCTGACCTGGACCGTGCCCTGCTTGCGGTCCTCGATCAACGCGCTGCGCACCTCGAACGGCGTCTGCGCGTAGGCGATGTCCATTGCCCGATAGCGCTGCAGTTGCGCGGGTAGCCGTGCGACGAACCCTTCCCAGTCCTTCTTGTCCTGTGGCGACCAGGCGGTCTCCGCCAGTGCGGCGATGCGCGGGAAGATCGCGTGCTCGACCCGGGCGAAGCTGCGCATGTGTTCGGTCCACACGTTGGCCTGCAGGCCGAGGATATGCGCGCGCTTGTCCGCGGCCAGCGCCGCGGGTACCGGTTCGAACGCATAGACCTGCTCGAGGGTGATGGTGGCCGGACGCCCGGGTGGCTCGTTGGGCGAATCGGTCTGCAGGTAGTCCAGGTACAGCTTGTCGGAGGGCGACATCACCACGTCGTGGCCCTGGTTGGCCGCGACGATGCCGCCTTCGATGCCGCGCCACGACATTACCGTGGCTTCCTCCGGCAGACCGCCTTCCAGAATCTCGTCCCAGCCGATCAGGCGCTTGTGATGGGCGACCAGGAATTTCTCCAGGCGCTTGACTAGGTAGCTCTGCATTCCGGCTTCGTCCTTCACGCCGAGTTCCTTGATGCGCTCCTGCACCCGCGCCGAAGCCTTCCACTGGTCCTTGACCGCTTCGTCGCCGCCGACATGCACGTAGGTGCCGGGGAACAGTTCGACCACTTCCGCCAGCACGTTTTCCAGGAACTGGAAGGTGCTCTCCTCGACGTTGAACAGGGTGGTATTGACGCCCCATTCGTTGAGTACATGGACTTGCTTGCCGGTCACGCCGAGTTCCGGATACGCGGCCACCGCGGCCTGCGCGTGTCCGGGGGCATTGATCTCCGGAACGATGGTGATGTGGCGCTGCGCCGCATAGCGGACCACGTCGCGGATCTGGTCCTGGGTGTAGTAACCGCAATACGGACGCGGCTTCCCGTCGTTGCCCACGCCGCCGTCGCCGGCGGGGATGCGGCAACCGCCGACCGCGGCCAGCTTCGGGTAGCGCTTGATCTCGATGCGCCAGCCCTGGTCGTCGGTCAGGTGCCAGTGGAAGGTGTTGAGCTTGTGCAGCGCCATGGCATCGAGCAGTTGCTTGATTTCATCCACGGTCTGGAAATGGCGCGCGGAATCCAGCATCAATCCGCGCCAGGCGAAACGCGGGGTGTCGTCGATATGCACGGCGGCAATGCTCAGGTCATTTTTCGCGTCCGTTGTCAGCAGCTGCCACAGCGTCACCGCGCCATAGAACAGGCCGCGAGGATCGCGTGCGGACACCACGATGCGCTGCGGATCGGCATCCAGCGTGTAACTTTCGGGATTCGCGCCTGCTGCCTCCGGATCGATGCGGAAGTCGATCGCGCCCTTGTGGTCGCCCCCTGCTTCCTGGACCTTCAATTGCAGTGCATGGGTCCGGGCGACGAGGCTCGCGAACTGATCCGCGGCGGCGCGCGCCTGGGGATCCAGCGCCCGGACCGGCGTGGTCGGGCCCACGAGGAAGTTGCCCGCATGCCGTTGCATCGAGGCAGGCGCGGGGATCAACGCAGGTTCCGCCAATGCCGTGTTGTTCGCTGCCATCGCACCGAGTGGAATCGCGGCCAGCGCTGCCAGCGCCATCAATGCGGCACATCGCAAGCTATTGGAAACCGTCATCAGATCATCCTCGCAATATTGTCGATCCGGCCCGAGAGTAGTAGTGCCGCTCGGCATCTGGATCAAGCATTGGCAATCATCATCCCGCAAAAAAATCGGGCCCGGACAAGTCCAGGCCCGTGAGGGAAAGCACATCAAGCGATAGTACGTTGCCGCTTAGAACTTGAAGCGGAAGTTCAGGTAGTACTGGCGGCCGTTGCTGTAGAACGAGGTCGGAATGGCCGCGCTCTGGTAGTACTTGATGGTCGGGTTGTTGAGGTTGAGACCATCGAGGCTGATGCTCAGCCAGTCGGTGGCCTTGTAGTTCAACGAGGCCGACAGCGTGCCGAAGTCATCCTGGTAGTACGGGTTGGCGCCGGACAGGGCGATCAGGAACGACGAGCGACGGGTGTAGCTGACCCGCGCGCCGAAGGTGTCGTTCTCGAAGTAGGCGCCCACGTTGTAGGTGTCCTGCGAGTTGCCCTGCAGGTTGTTGCTGCCATCGGCCCAGGTATGCGAGCTGCTGCCATCGGAATAGGTGTAGTTGGCGTTGACCCCGAAGTGCTCGCCGATCGGCTGTTCGTACGCCACCTCCAGGCCATGGACCTTGCCGTCGGCGTTGATCGGCACGGAGACCTGGTAGGCCTCCAGCTGGTGGGTCAGCTCGCTGAACAGCATCTGCGTTTCCACGCCGAAAGCGACGTAGTCCTTCAAGTCCATCGAGAAGGCGCCGAGCGACAACAGGCCGCGCGGCATGAAGTACCACTCCAGGTTGGCGTCGAAGTTGGTGGACAGCACCGGCTTCAGGTTCGGGTTGCCGCCGCCACCGGTACGGTTCAGGTCCGAACCCCAGCTCGAGGCGCCCAGTGCGGAGTAGTCCGGCAGGGTCTGGGTCTGCGAGGCGGCGAAGCGGAACAACAAATCGTCGGCCAGTTCGAACTTGAGGTTGGCGCTGGGCAGCACGCGGCTGTACTTGTTGTTGTAGTGACGGCGATCCCAGGCGCCGAACAGGCTGCTCACGTCGGGGCTGACGGTATCGGCGAAGTAGGTGTCGATGTCCTGGTCGACGTTGACGTAGCGTAGGCCGAAATTACCGCTCCAGCGATCGCCGACGAAGTTGGCCTGGACGTAGGCGGCGAAGTTCTTCTCGGCCACCTTCCATTCGCCGCCATAGTTGTGGCGGCCGGTCGGGCCGTCGTTGTCGGACAGCCAGGTCGAGTTGGCGAGGATCGCCTCCTGCAGCGCGCCCGGGGTGAAGTACCACAGGTTGCGCGGGAAATCGCCACCGATGTCGCCGGCGAACCCGCTCGGGTACATGCCCGTGGCGCCATTCTGCAGCGCAGGCCAGATATCGCCCGGGCTGGCGCCTTCCGGCGAAAGGGCTTCACGGGTGTGGTCGGCATAGCGGGCGCCGAAGTCGATCGACGACAGGGTTCCACTGTTGAAGTACTGGCTGAAGTCGGCGGTGAACCAGTCCTCGTCGTCCTTGGCCGTCACTTCCTGGTTGCCCCAGGTACCGAAGCCGGTCACGCCAGCGGGAGAAATATCGCCGCCGACGGTCCAGTCCACCGGCGAGCCGGCGCCATGGGTGTTCCAGCTGGCGCCGCCGCCCCTGGCCAGGGTCACTTCAGCGATGAACTGGCGCGGGGTCGAGCCTTCGCCGCTGGTGGTGCCGGCCTGGAACCTGGAGCTCAGGTTGTCGGTGATCTGCCAGTCCGCGTCGAGGGTGGTGTAGCTGCTCTTGGCCGAGGCTTCGCGGTAGATCATGTCGTACACCGCGTAGTCCGTACCGGCCACGCCGGCATACGTGGCATTCGTCAGCACGCCGTTCTCGACCACATAACCGGGGTCGGGCGCCTGGGACCGGGCGAAGTTGCCGCCCCACAGCATGAAGTTGCGGTTGTAGTTGTTGGCCTTCATGTCCGAAGTGAAGTGGCTCAGGCCCAGGGTCAGGTCGTCGTTGGGCTTGAACTGGATGTCGACTAGGCCGCCCTTGCGGTCGCGGGTCTGTTCGAACAGGGTCGAACCCAGCAGGCCCGGGGCGTAGACGCCGACCAGGTCCGGGTTGCTGATGCCGGCCGCATCGGTGGCCCCGATCTGGAAGAACCCGCCCGGGACTTCCTGGGCCTCGCGGCGCAATTCGCGCTTCTGCTTGAACGCCTGGACCATCACGCCGAAGGTGCCGGCGTCGTTCTTGTAGTTGAACAGGCCCGACAACTGCGGGTCGGTGCTCTCGGCCTGGTCGGAACGGACCGCGCCGATCGAGGCTTCGGCGGTGATCTGGTCGGCGAACTGCAGTGGCCTGCGGGTGATGATGTTGACGGTACCGGTGGTGCCGCCATCCTGCAGCTTGGCCTGCGAGGACTTGTTCACTTCCACCGAGCTGACCAGCTCGGACGGCAGCAGGGTGTAGCTGACGCTGCGGCCGACGTTGCTGCCCTGGCTGAGCACGAACCAGTCGGCCGAGCCGACGCTGTGGCCGTTGATCAGGGTCTGGGTCAGGCTGGGACTGGTGCCGCGCAGGCTGACGCGGTCGGCTTCGTCGAAGCCGCCTTCGTCGGCGCTGGAGGAGCTGATGTTCACGCCCGGCAGGCGCTGCAGGGTGTCGGCCACATTGTGGGCCGGCAGCTTGCCGACATCTTCGGCGGTGACCACTTCCACGCGGGCATCGGCGTTGCGCTTGGTGTCGAGCGACTTCTCCATGCTGCCGCGGATGCCGATCACGGTGACCGTGTCCAGGTCGGTGGCGTCCTGTTCCGCATTGCTGGCGGCTTGCGGTGCCGGTGCCGGTGCTGTTGCCGTTTCCTGCGCATGCAGTTGCGCAGCGAAGCTGAGGCTCGCCACGATCGCAGCCGAGAGGATTGATTGCTTGTAATTCATGATGCTCTTCCCCATCACTGGTTGAATTGAGGCAACGAAGACCGCTGCCGTGCCTGTAGCTTCTTGTTGCTGGATCGCGCCTGCCCTGGCGGTGTAAAGCCAGCAGGTGATCCGTGGTCGCTCCGACGACTTTTCTCCTACCCACCCTCACATTGGCCGAGGTACCAGTTCGCGGCGCCGATGACGCCGAGTTGACCGTGCTCGACCAATCGCACGGGTATGCGTTCCAGCGCCGCACGCATCGGTCCCTTGTTGAGGAACCGTTCGACGAAGCTGCTGTTCAAGAGGAATTCGCGGATCTGCGGCAGGATCCCGCCTGCCAGATAGATGCCGCCCTGCACGCCGTAGAGCAGGGCCATGTCGCCGACCGCGCTGCCGAGCAGGCCGCAGAAGATCTCCAGGCTTTCGCGCGCCAGCGGGTCGCTGCCCGACGCGGCGGCGGCGGTGATCTCGCCCGGTGTCCTGTAAGTGTTCCGGGCGCCGCGCAATGCGCACAGCGCGTTATGCAGGTTCATCAGGCCGGGGCCGGAGAGCGCGTATTCGACCGGCACATGAGTGCGGTCCTTCAGCATCTCGGACAGCAGCGCCATCTCGATGGTGTTGCCTGCGGTCAGTGCCGCCTGGCCGGCTTCGGTGGCCAGGACCACGGCACGCTTGCCGGTGGGAATCCACACCGCCGCACCCAGGCCGGTACCGGGACCCAGGACCAGGGTAGGGCCGGCGACCGGGGCGATTTCCGGGCCGGTCAGGCGCAGCACTTCGCTGGCATCCACGTAGGCCGCCGCGTGGGCGACGGCCTCGAAATCGTTGACCAGGCGGAGCTCGCGGAAACCCAGGCGTTCGCCGATCGCGCGCGGCGACAGGCGCCACGGCAGATTGGCGGTGATGACGGTGCCGTCCTCCAGCGGGTAACCGGCGCTGGCGATCACGCCACGGCTGACGGTTTCCCCATCCAGGGCGCCGATGAAGTCCTCGATGATCTCGGCCAGGCCGGGGTACTGCGCGCAGACGTACTTGCGGTACTGCAGCACGCTGACCGGGTGGGCCGGGTCGCCGCTTTCCTGGACCAGGCCGATGCGCACATGGGTGCCGCCCACGTCCGCGGCGATGAACCGCTCGTGCAGCGTGTCCTGGGGAACGACCGGCGTTGGATTGGCGTTTGCGACCACACATCTCCCCATGTCTTTCGCGGCTGCTTGCAGGAATCCGCAGTGCCATGACGCCGGAGTGTGTGAGCGGTCTGACAACGTTGTCAACAGTCGGTCACGAAAAACCGCTAAGACCCTCCCTCTTCACGACAACAAGGGAACTGAATAGGGGAATCAGTATGCATTCGATCCGGAAATGATTATTAATGTTCATATTCAGGCATATAGCCCTGCTGCCAGTGCGGACATCTTGCTGCAGTGCAGGATAGTGTCAGGGCGTTGGATTGACTTCCGGATGCGATCCCGAGGGGCGCGAAGTGGCTCCAAACGAAAAAGTATGACAACGTTATTCCCAGTTCGATCCGCGCACCCGACCCGGGCATGGCCCCCAAGGCGCCATCGCGGCCACCGTCAGCAGGGGAGTCCATCGCCATGACCGCAGTACCCGCCACTGCCGCCGCCGCGGCCAACCGGCACATCGGTTCCATCGCCATCATCGGCGCGCTGTTCTTCATCATCGGCTTCTTCACCTGGATCAACGGACCGCTGATCACCTTCGTCAAGCTCGCCTTCGACCTGGATGATGTGAATGCGTTCCTGGTGTTGATGGTGTTCTACCTGTCCTACTTCTTCCTCGCGCTTCCGGCGGCCTCGCTGCTCAAGCTCACCGGCATGAAGAAAGGCCTCGCCCTGAGTCTGCTGGTGATGGCGGTGGGCGCGGCGATGTTCGGCCAGCTCGCCACGCAGCGCTGGTATCCGGGGGCGCTGGCCGGCCTGTTCGTGATCGGCGGCGGGCTTGCGTTGTTGCAGACCGCGGTCAATCCGTACATCAGCATCCTCGGCCCGATCGAAAGCGCGGCCCAGCGCATCGCCCTGATGGGCATCTGCAACAAGGTGGCCGGGATCCTGGCGCCGTTGCTGATCGGTACCGTGGTCCTGCACGGCATCGGCGATCTTTCCGAGCAGGTCGCGGCAGCGGACGCGGCGGCGAAGACGCAACTGTTGAACGATTTCGCGGCCAAGATCCACACGCCTTATCTGGCGATGGCGGGCGTGCTGGTGTTGCTGGCCGGCGCGATCCTGTTTTCCTCGCTGCCCGAACTCAAGACTTCCGAGGCCAATGCCGAACGCGGCGGCATGGGTGCGGTCGGCAAGCGCAGCATCTTCCAGTTCCCGCACCTGTGGCTTGGCGTGCTGTGCCTGTTCGTGTACGTGGGCGTGGAAGTGCTGGCGGGCGATGCGATCGGCACCTATGGCAATGGCTTCGGCCTGCCGCTGGACCGGACCAAGATGTTCACCTCGTTCACCCTTGGCGCGATGCTGATCGGCTATCTGGTGGGGCTGGTGGCGATCCCGCGCTTCATCTCGCAGGAGCGCTACCTCAGCGTGTCCGCGGTGCTGGGCGTGCTGTTCGCCATCGGCGCGTTCCTGACCCATGGCTACGTCTCGGTGGGTTTCGTCGCGGCACTGGGCTTCGCCAACGCGATGATGTGGCCTGCGATCTTCCCGCTGGCGATCAAGAGTCTGGGCCGCTTCACCGAGACCGGCTCGGCGTTGCTGATCATGGGCATCGCCGGTGGCGCGATCATTCCGCGCTTGTTCGTGGTGCTGAAACAGCATTACGACTTCCAGCTGGTGTTCGCCGCGGTGGCGATCCCCTGCTACCTGTACATCCTGTACTACGCATTGCGCGGCCACCGCGCCGGCATGAAGTGATGCGGCTGCGTATCCTTGCCGATCCGATGCAGTCCTGAAGCGAGCCACGACCATGACCGAACCGTCCCTGCGCAGGCCGACCATCAAGGATGTCGCCGAGCGCGCGAAGGTCTCGCTGAAGACCGTCTCCCGGGTGATCAACAACGAGCCCTCGGTGATGCAGGGCACGCGCGCGCGGGTGCTGCATGCCATCGCCGAACTCGATTACGAGCCCGATCAGTCCGCGCGCAACCTGCGCAGCGGCACCCCGTTCGTGATCGGCCTGACCTACGACAACCCCAATCCGTACCACATCATCGGCGTGCAGAACGGCGTGCTGGCGGCGTGCCGCGAGACCGGTTTCGGCCTGCAGATCCATCCCTGCGATTCCACCTCGCCGTTGCTGGCCGAGGAGTTGTCCGAACTCGTGCAGCGTTCGCGCCTGGCCGGCCTGGTGCTGACCGCACCGATGTCGGAAAGCATGGAGCTGGTCAACGCGCTGGCCGCGCGCGGGGTCAAGCTGGTGCGGATCATCGCCGCCACCGAGGATCCTCGCGATGGACATGCCTGCGTGTACGTGGACGACAACGATGCCGCCTACGAAATCACCGAGCACCTGATCCAGCTCGGCCACCAGCGCATCGGTTTCCTCTGGGGCGGGCTGGCCCATCGTTCCAGCACCGAGCGCTACAGCGGTTACGAGCGCGCGCTGAAGGACTACGGCATCACCCTGGACAAGCACCTGGTGGTGCCGGGCGATTACACCTTCGATGACGGCTTCCGTGGCGCGCGTCGCCTGCTCGCCTTGCGCGAACCGCCGACAGCGATCTTCGGATCCAACGACGAAATCGCCGCCGGCGTGCTCGCCGCCGCCAAGTCGGCGGGCATGAACGTGCCCTACGACCTGTCCATCGCCGGCTTCGAGGACAGCCCGTTCTCCAGGCAGTCCTGGCCCGCGCTGACCACCGCCAAACAGGCCACCGAAGACATCGCCCGGCAGGCCGCGCGGCTGCTGATCGCCGGTTTGCGCCACGACGCCTACGACGAGAATCCCACCCCGCTGCACAACCAGGGCTTCGTGCCGCAACTGGTGGTGCGCGGCTCCACCGCGCCGGTACGTCCGCGCAACGATTGAAATGAACCCGAGCCGATGAACAAACCCCGCTTGCCCGATCCCGACCAGACCCTGATGCATGCGGAGGCCGCGCAGACCGCCGACGTGGTCGCCGCGCAGTTCGCGCGCAACGAAGCGGTGATCGCCACTTTGGCCGAAGACCTGCGCCGCAACCCGCCCCCGTTCGTGGCGACCTGCGCGCGCGGCAGTTCCGACCATGCCGCGACCTACGCCAAGTACCTGTTCGAGACCCAGTTGGGCATCGTCACCGCTTCGGCCTCGCCGTCGGTCGGTTCGGTGTACGAAGCGAAGCAGAAACTGCAAGGCGCGCTGTACCTCGTCATCTCGCAATCGGGGAAGAGTCCGGATCTGCTGCGCAACGCCGAGGCAGCGCGTGAGGCGGGCGCGCGCGTGGTCGCGCTGGTCAACGTGGAGGATTCGCCGCTGGCGCAACTGGCGCATACCGTGATCCCGCTGCATGCCGGACCGGAGCGCAGCGTGGCGGCGACCAAGAGTTATCTCTCGTCGCTGTCGGCGATCCTGCAGCTGGCCGCGCACTGGAAGAACCAAGCGCCGCTGCTGGATGCATTGGTGAAGCTGCCCGACGAATTGCGTGCCGCTTGGCAGGCCGACTGGTCGCCGCTGACCGAAGGCCTGGTCGATGCGCACAACCTGTTCGTGCTCGGTCGCGGACTGGGCCTGGCCGCGGCGCAGGAAGCCGCGCTCAAGTTCAAGGAAACCTGCGGCCTGCATGCCGAGGCCTACAGTTCGGCGGAAGTGAAGCACGGGCCGATGGCGCTGGTGGGGCCGGGCTTCCCGGTGCTGTGCTTCGCCCAGCCCGACGAAACCGAGGCGGGCACGCTGGCACTGGCCAAGGAATTCCGTGCGCGCGGCGCGGAAGTATGGGTGTCGTCGGCGCATGGCGATCTGCCGCTGGTGCAAGCTTCGCATCCGGCCTGCGCGCCGCTGCTGACCATCCAGAGTTTCTATCGCGCGATCAATGCGCTGGCGCTGCTTCGCGGGCACAATCCCGACGTGCCGCCGCATCTGAACAAGGTCACCGAAACCGTATGAGCAGTCTCGCCCTGATCAATGGCCGCGTGCTGACCGATCGCGGGATCGAGGACGGCCTGGCGGTGGTGATCGAAAACGGGCGGATCGCTGCGGTGATTACGCCCCAACAGGCTTTGCAACGCGCGACTGAAGTACACGACTTGCAGGGCGCCACCTTGTTGCCGGGATTCATCGATTGCCAGGTCAACGGCGGTGGCGGCGTGCTGTTCAACAACTCCACGGATGTCGCCGCGTTGCGGCGCATCGGATCGGCGCATCGCAAGTTCGGCACCACCGGCTTCCTGCCGACGCTGATCAGCGACGATGTCGGTCGGATGGGCGAAGCGATCGCCGCCGCCCGCGACGCCATCGTCCAGGGCGTGCCCGGCGTGCTCGGCATCCACCTGGAAGGCCCGTACATCGCCCCGGCGCGCAAGGGCACCCACGACGCCAGCAAGTTCCGCGTGCCCGATGCGCAGGAAATCGCGCTGGCCACCGGCCTGGACAACGGCATCACCCTTGTCACCCTGGCGCCGGAGCGTGTTGGCGCAGAGACGATCCGCGCGTTCGTGCAACGTGGTGCGATTGTCTGCGCCGGCCATACCGCAGCCAGCTACGAAGAAGCGCGCGCCGGCATCGAGGCGGGCATCAGCGGCTTCACCCATCTGTACAACGCGATGTCGCCGCTGACCGGGCGCGAACCCGGCGCGGTCGGCGCGGCGCTGGAGGATGCGCAGGCCTGGTGCGGGGTCATCGTCGATGGCCATCACGTGCATCCGGCCAGCCTGCGCGTGGCGCTGGCGGCCAAGCCGCGCGGCAAGGTCTTCCTGGTCACCGATGCGATGCCGCCGGTCGGTGCGGATGATCCCAGCTACGAGCTGTACGGCGAGACCATCACCGCACGCGATGGCGTGGTGCGCAATGCCGCCGGCTCGCTCGCCGGCTCCGCGCTGGACATGGCCACCGCGGTGCGCAACAGCGTGGCGATGCTCGGCGTGCCGCTGGAGGAAGCCGCGCGCATGGCTTCGGCGTATCCGGCGGCATTCCTCGGCATCGGCGATCGTTACGGACGCATCGCGCCGGACTACCACGCCGACCTGGTGGCGCTGGATGGCGACCTGCAAGTCGTCGCCACCTGGATAAACGGAAAGCAATGAACTCCACGCAGCGCTTCGCTTCGGTCGACGCGCTGCGCGGCCTCACCGTCGCAGCGATGCTGCTGGTCAACGATCCGGGCGACTGGGGCCATGTGTACTGGCCATTGCTGCATTCGGAATGGAATGGCTGCACGCCGACCGACCTGGTGTTCCCGTTCTTCCTGTTCATCGTCGGCGTATCGATCGCGCTGGGCATCGTGCCACGCGTCGAAGCGGGCTCGGATGTTGCCGTGCTGCGACGCGCAGTGTTGCTTCGCGCGGCGAAGATCGTCGGTCTCGGACTGATCCTGCATGCGCTGGCGTTCTGGTTGCTGGACAAGCCCTGGTTCCGGCCCTGGGGTGTGCTGCAGCGGATAGGCCTGTGTTTCGCGGTGGTCGGCCTGCTCGCGCTGGCGACGCGTGCGCGTGCGCAGTGGCTGCTGATCGCGGCCTTGCTTCTGGGTTATTGGGCGTTGCTCGCCGCAGGCGGTTCGTATGCGCCGTGGGACAACCTGGCCAGTCGCCTCGATACCGCGATGCTGGGACCCATGGCCTACCAGTTCGACCCGACGACCGGCCGCGGCCACGATCCGGAAGGCCTGTTGAGCACGCTGCCCTCGATCGCAACCACCTTGCTGGGCTTGCGTGCGGGCGACTGGCTGCGTCGGGGGCAAACCCGACGCCTGTTGTTGGCGGCGGTGATCGCGCTGGCGCTGGGATTGGCCTGGTCGCAGGTATTCCCGTTCAACAAGAACCTGTGGACTTCTTCGTACGCGCTATGGACCGCGGGCTGGGCGATGCTGGCGCTGGCGCTCGGTCATGTGCTGGTCGATGGAAGGAGGTGGCCGGCCGTGGGCCGCAGCTTCGGGGTCAATGCGATCGCCGCTTACGCAGGTTCGGCGATCATGGTTTACGTGTTCGCAGCGCTGGGTTGGTGGGAGCCGATCTATAGCGTCGGCTTCAGCGATTGGATGACGCCGCGTTTCGGACCATACCTGCCTTCACTGACATTTGCCCTGGCCTTCGTGGCGTTCTGGTGGGTGGTGGTGCGTTGGATGGACAAACGCGGCTGGCATGTGAAGGTCTGAGCCCAGGAATCGCCGATCGGGCCACTCTCCGACCTTGTAGATACGAGCTTGCTCGGATGCTCTTGGCGGGAATCAAAAGCATCCGAGCAAGCTCGGATCTACAAGGCAACAGCAAGTGCTTTTGGGTCCGTGCCAAGCTCGCCGCGCCGCAGCCCGCTTCGGACCGGCAGTCCAATCACGTTTTCCTTCCGCGGATTGCGGTAGAAACCGTCAGGCATCCCGATGCGAACTCGCGCCATGAAGCCCTTCCTCTGCCTGGTCGCCTGCACCGCCCTGCTGTCGGGCGCCTGCCAGCGTCCCACGACCAACGAAACCGGGAAAAGCGCAGCCGAAGAATCCCGCAACCGTCCCATCGCGGGAATCCTCGGCGCAAAGCCTTCGCAGGCCGTTTCCGCACCGCAGGCCGCTGCGGGACCGCGGGTGACGGGTGGCAACGCACCAGTGCGTCGCGTTCTCGATCCGCCGTTCAAGAGCACCGAGGTCGCGCGTTTCAACCAGCCCTGGGCGATGGTCTTCCTGCCCGATGGCCGCCTGCTGGTCACCGAGAAGCAGGGCCGCCTGCGCCTGATCGATGTCGCCTCCGGCGCGATCGGCGAAATAAGCGGCGTCCCGGCCGTGGCGTATGGGGGGCAGGGCGGTTTCGGCGACGTGGTCCTGCATCCGCAGTTCGCCAGTAACAGACTGGTCTACCTCAGTTACGCGGAACAGGGATCTGGCGGCATGCGCGGCGCGGCCGTTGCCCGTGCGGCCTTGAACCTGGAACCGGGCAGCAACAATGGCAGCCTGTCCGGCCTGCAGGTGATCTGGCGGCAAGTGCCGAAGGTGGGCGGAGAGAACCATTACAGCCATCGCATCGCCTTCGACCGCAACGGCAAACTGTTCATCAGTTCCGGCGAACGCCAGCAGTTCGCCCCGGCGCAGGACATGCAGAGCAACCTGGGCAAGATCGTGCGCCTGAATGCCGATGGTTCCATTCCCACCGACAATCCTTTCCACAGCCAGGGCGGCGTCGCGGCACAAGTGTGGACGCTGGGCCATCGCAACGTGCTGGGCCTGGCCTTCGATGCGCAGGGCCGGCTCTGGGAACATGAAATGGGCCCGATGGGTGGCGACGAACTCAACCTGATCGAACGCGGTTCCAACTATGGCTGGCCGATCGTCTCCAACGGCGACAACTACGATGGCAGCGTGATTCCCGACCATCCGACCCGCCCGGAATTCAATGCGCCCGAAGCCTGGTGGACGCCGGTGATCGCGCCGGCCGGCTTCATCATCTACAGCGGCGACCTGTTTCCGTTTTTTCGCGGCAATGGCTTTATCGGCGGCTTGGCTTCGCAGGCCTTGATCCGGATCGAATTCAACGGCGTGCAGGGCCACGAGGCCAGGCGCTATCCGATGGGCCAGCGCATTCGCGAAGTGGAACAGGGGCCGGATGGCGCGATCTGGTTGCTGGAAGACGGCAGCAGCGCGCGGTTGCTGAAACTGACGCCGAACTACGGGTAAGCCTTGGAATCCCGAAGGCGTTTCTGCAAGGGGGCAAGGCCATCCTTCAGACGACCTTGCCGATCGACAGCAACGTTCAAAACCCGATGACGGCTTCCAGGCTCAAGTAGCGGTAGGCATAGCTGCCGGCGCCAGTGTCGTTGAGTACCGGCGTGTCCTTGTAACCGGCGTTGGCGCGCAGCCAGGCCTGCTTCCAGTGCGGCGTGTCCACGCCGATCTCGAACATGCGCGCGCGCTTCCAGCCCTCGCTGTCGCTGCGCTGGCGGCCCCAGCCGGCGACCGCGCGCCACTGGTAGCCCGCATGGTTGCGACGCAAGGCCACCACGCCCAGCGCTTCGCCATACCATGCCGGCGAGTAGTAGTCGCCCTCTGCCGGATCGCTGTTGCGGAAGTAGCGGCTGCGCAACTGCACGCTGATGCCCTGTTCGGGGAATGCGGCGAAGACGAGGTTGCCGCGCAGATGCGTGCGCAGGTTGTCGCCCGCGCCGAAATCCTGCACGCCCACCAATCCGGTGGCGGTCCAGCGCTCGTCGAGCGGCAGGTCCAGCGCGGCGCCGGCGAAGGTCTGCACCAGGCCGCGCTCGGCGCCGTCGCGGGTCTCCAGGATTTCCCGCTCCAGGAAGAATTCCTTGCGTCGTGCGTCTTCGCTATGCAGGGAAGCGCTGCCCAACAGCGCATCGCCATTGGTGCCCGCATCCACCTTCCAGCGCCAAAGGTCTCCGCCGCCCGCGGCGCGCACGTACAGGCGCTGTTCGGTCTGCGACCAGTCGTCGCCGGCGAAACGCGCGCGCTCCACCTTCGCCCCCAGCCAGCGGTCGTCGCTGTAGCGGCGCAGGTCCCAGCCCAGTCCGTATTTCTGGGTTTCGTTGCCGTCGGCGTCGGAAGAAAGCCACAGCTCCGGCCGCAGCGCCTGCTCCGGCTGCGTTTTTTCGGCCGCGGCCGCGGCCATCGGCAGCGCCATCAATAGCGCGATGACCAGTGCGTTGCGCATCATTTCGTGCCCCAGGTCTTGCGCAGGCGCAGGAGTTCGGCGGTATAGCCCAGCACGCATACCGGCTGCAGCAGCATCGTGTAGCCAAGGGTGTAGAACAGGAAGCCGCCGATGTTGCGCCGCACGTGCAGGTCCTGCTTCTTGAACATGCGGGTCTGCACGCCGAAGATCACGGCGTTCCACAGCATCGCCAGTGGCAGCACCAGCAGGGTCATCAGGCCCGCGATCCAGTAGTAGCCGAACAGCGCCAGCACCAGGCCGGGCAGGAAAGCCAGGGTGTAGGCCAGATCCAGGGGCAGGAACAGCAGGTTCCACCAGATGAACAGCGTGCTCATGCGCGCCTTGAACAGCAGGCGGCCGTGGCGCGCGAAGGCCTCCATCAAGCCACGCGACCAGCGCTGGCGCTGGCGTGCGAACTGTCCGACCGTAGCCGGCACGTTGGTGAACAGGCAGGCGTCTTCGCAATAGCCGACGCGCGCGCCGGTCGCCAGCAGCGCCCACGACACCACGATGTCCTCGCCCACGCATTCCGGCCAGCCGCCGACCTGTTCCAGCGCTTCGCGGGTATACAGCGAGAAAGCGCCCTGGGCGACCAGGGTGCCGTGGTACATGCTCTGCATGCGCTTGACCGCGGCGATGCCGTGGAAGTAATCCCACTCCTGCGCGCGGGTCAGCCAGTTTTCGCGCGAGTTGCGCACCAGCACGGCGCCGGCGACGGCCACCGTGCCACTCGGGTCGGAGAGGAAGCGCTGGGTGATCTTGCGCAACGCATCGGAGCGCAGGTAGGAGTCGCCATCCACGGTGATCACCAGGCGCTGGCCGGTTTCGGCCAGGCCCCGGTTCAGCGCGGCCGATTTGCCGCGGTTGCGCGGCTGCGCCAGCACCCGGATGCGCAGCCCGTCGCGCGACAGGGCCACGGCGCTCGCCCGGGCCCGGGCCAGGGTGTCGTCGGTGGAGCCATCGTCGATCACCACCACCTCGACGTTGCCCGTGTAGTCCTGGCGGGCCAGGCTGAGCAGGGTGTCGTCGATGTTGCCGCTTTCGTTGTAGCAGGCGACCAGCACGCACAGGTCCGGGTAACGTGCGAATTCGCGTCGCTGCGGGCGCCGGTCGCTGAGGATGGAGCCGATCAGGAACGCATTCATGAAGCCGGGCACGTAGGCGATGAACACGATCACCGTCAAGGCCAGGCCGAAGCCGATCACGTGCGACAGCTCGCCCAGCCAGGTTTGCGAAAGCCATACGCTGAGCGCCATCCAGGCGGAAGCGAAAAGCAGCACCAGCATGAATTTCAGGCGCAGCGGAACGTACAGGCGACCGGTCTTGGAGGCGGGCGCGTGTTCGATAGCCGGCGCAGGCAGTTGAGCAGCGTCGTATTCGGGAGTCGAAGGGGGAGCTAAGGCAGGTTCGTACATGGCGGTCTTGATCGCATATCGCGGATGGGGACCGTTCAAGCAATTATCGTGCCATCTATCGAAGGGCCTGTAAGAGGTGCGTTTCCACAAGGATTTGTGGGAGCAGTTCGCAAATTGATGTGATGTTTGTCACATTTGTGCCCGATTGCGTCGGTAATCGCCCATGCAGCCGACCTGGGGGGAGTGAATAAAGGCCGCTGATACCCGCGAACGTCACGGCATCCCGCCGGAATCAAGGAATCGTCAGCGCGTTTCCCGGTTTCTCGCCTTCCCGATCGCAGTGACCCGTGCCTTTTTGAGCGCTTCGCCGACGGCTGGGCCGCTGTGGGTTTCATTATCGATGTCGCGGGCGTTGACCGCGAGCGCGGCCGCGTGCAACCGCAGCAGGTCGCGAGCCTGCGGGTACTCGGCTTCCGCGCTGCCCAGCCGCCCGCGTTTATCCGCTTCGCAGACCAGTGCCAGCTGGGCGATGCGTTCGGGTTTGCGGAAGGCGTCGCAACGCGCCAGCAGTTCGAATACGGTCGCATCGCGCAACTCGTCCAGGCGGTGCACATTGAGGTGCTCGCGGCAGGCCACGATCGCCAGTTCGCGATGCGCCGCCGGGACTTTGAATCGCCCGCATAGCGCTCTCAGCGGCGCGAGGCCGGCCTGCTCGTGGCCGATGTGCTTCGGCAGCACGTCCGCAGGCGTGAGCGCCTTGCCCAGGTCGTGGGTCAAGGCGGCGAAACCGATCAGGTCATCGCCGGGCGCCAGCCGCGCGGCCATGTCGCTGACCATTTCCTGATGCAGGCCCGTATCGATCTCGGGATGGTATTCGGCGCGTTGCGGCACCCCGTACAGGGCATCGATTTCCGGCAGCACCTGGGCCAGCGCGCCGCAGTCACGCAGGGTGCGGAGGAAGGCGGAGGGCGTGGGAGAACGCAGGGCGCGCGACAGTTCCTGCCAGACGCGCTCGGGCACCAGTTCGGCCAGTTCGCCGCCGTTGGCCATGTCCTGCATCAGGGCCATCGTTTCCGGCGCGACATGGAAGTCGAGTGCGGCGAAACGCGCCATGAAGCGCGCGGCGCGCAACACCCGCAGCGGATCCTCGGCGAACGCGGTTCCGGCATGCCGCAGCACGCGTTGTTCGATATCGCGCGCGCCGCCCAGCGGATCCACCAGCTTGCCGTCCTCGTCCTGGGCGATCGCGTTGATGGTGAAATCGCGGCGCCGGAGGTCTTCCTCGAGCGTCACCGACGGATCGGCATCGACGACGAAACCGCGATAGCCGCGCCCGCTCTTGCGCTCGGTGCGGGCCAGTGCGTACTCCTCGCCGGTCTGCGGATGCAGGAACACGGGGAAGTCGCGGCCTACCGGCTTGAAGCCGAGCGCGAGCATTTCCTCCGGGGTGCTGCCGACCACGACATGGTCGTTGTCGCCGGGTTTCAGGCCCAGCAAACGGTCACGGACTGCGCCGCCGACGAGGTAGGTTTTCATGTTCGGATGATGCCTGATTTTCCTTCTCCCTCCGGGAGAAGGTGCCCGCAGGGCGGATGAGGGAATGGATTATCAGATCGTAGAAGACTCCACTACGCGCAGAATTCTCCTTCCCCCATCCGTCGCTTCGCGCCACCTTCTCCCGGTGGGAGAAGGAAAGCTGGAGATCAGCTCTTCGGCACCAGCGCCGTAGGGCAGGTAAACGATTTGCGCTTGCCGCCGCTGCGTCCGAGCATGCGGTCGGTGACCGGCAGCGCGTTGCCGGTCAAGCGCCAGTCGTAGATCACGCTGAAGGCGAGGATCCGCGCCACGTATTCGCGGGTTTCCTTGTAGCTGATCGTCTCGATCCAGAAATCGGCGTCGAAGCCGGGGCGTTGCGATTGCCAGCGCGCGGTCGGGGTCGGGCCGGCGTTGTAGGCGGCGATGGCCACGTAGGGCGTGCCGTACTTGTTCAACATCTGCCGCAGGTAAGCGGTGCCCAGCATGATGTTGGTGTCGGAATCGTACAGGCTGGCCGCGCCGCCCCACGGCAGGCCCTGGCTCCTGGCCACGGTGGCGCCGGTGCCCGGCAGCACCTGCATCAGGCCCATCGCATTGGCGCCGGAGCGCGCCTTGGGATTGAAGAGGCTTTCGGCGCGGATCTCGGCCGCGACCCAGGCCGGGTCGATGGCCTGTTTCGCCGCTTCGCGGCGGATGGTCGCATCGTGGTGCAGCGGGAAGCGCAATTCGTACAGGCGCAGTTCTTCCGGGCGGCTCTGGCCGCCGGCCTTGCCCAGCGAAAACACCGCGCGGTCGAACCAGCCGTTGTCGCGCGCCACTTCCACCGCGATCCGGCGCTGGGTGTCGTCGAATCGCGTCAGCGCGCTGTTCCATTCGCTGGTCGCCCAGCCCACGCGTTCCAGTTTCCACAATTCCATCGCCCGGACGATGGCCGGGTCGCGCGCGATCGCCGCCTGGGCCTGCGCGCTGTCGTTGGGAATCCAGGCGCACAGCGCGTACGGCTGGTCGAGGCGGTCGGCGGCGAGGAAACCGTGGAAAGTGGCCGACTTCGCTGCTTCCTGGAACAGGCGCTGGGCCCCGGCCTTGTTGCCGGTTTCCTCTTCCAGGCGTCCTTCGAAATACAGCCAGCGCGAATCCCCGCGCTGGGTCTTGGGCATCTTGCGGATAGCGGCCAGCGCCGCGCGCCAGTCGCCACGTGCCATGGCTTCGCGCACCCGCCATTCGTGCAGTCTTTCGTCGTAGACCGATTCGGGCACCGCATTGAGGCGCCGCGCCGAATCGGGATCGTACGAGGCCACCGTCCACAACGCCGCTTCATACAGCACCTTGCCGCGCTCGGTTTCGTCCATGCCCAGCGCGGTCGCGTATTGCGGCAACTGCAGCTCGGCCGCGGCCGGGGCCGACTTGGCCAGGCGCATCAGGCCGTACATGGCGACCTTGCGGCTGCGTTCGGTCCGCGGCCAGTTGAGCGCGCGCGGAGTCACCGTTTCCAGGAACGAGGCGTACTCGTTGGCCTGCGCGGCTTCGGACGCCGGCAGGCCGCGCGCGGCGCTGCGCATGACTGCGGGCTGCTGTTCGGCCGCGGCTTTCTCGATCCGTTCCCAGCGCAGTGCCGGCGGCAGGCCGCCCTGCGCGCCGAGGATTGCGAACACCGGATCGCAGCTGTCCGGCAACGGCTTGCCGCTGCCGGTCCAGAGTTTCTGCGCGTCGGCGGTCCATTGCGCATCGGCCTTGCCCATGGCCTGGCGCGCGTTGAGTTCGGCGCATTGCAGGCCGACATTGGAGGTCGGTGTCCAGGACGCGAGCAGGGTCGGCCAGTCCTGGCGCCGCGACAGCGCCGGCAACCATGCGACGCGGAACGCATCGGCTACCGCCTGGCCTTGGTAACGCTTGAGGAAGGACTGCGCCCGCGCGGTCGGCAAGGTGTCGATATCGCGCTTGAGCGCGGCGAATTCCACCCAGCCATACAACGGATGCGTGGCGAGTCCCGGATATCGCGCGGCATCGAACTGTCCGCTCTCCGCCGCCTGCAATGCCGCCTGGATCTGCGGGCGCTGCGCGTCGAGGTTCTGCGCGTGGGCGACGCCCGAAAGGAACATGCTGGAAAGGAGCATGCCGCAAGCGGCGGCGAGTACGATGGCGTGGCGGGATCTGATCATGATCGAATGGTAAGGGAGGGCGGATGAATCGCGCTTTCTCGTGGCTGACCACGTTCCGCTTTCCATGCAGTACCCACAGGAGCGAACGTGTTCGAAGGAATCTGGATCTTCCCCTTGCTCGGCGTGGTTGCCGGGATCCTTGCCGGCCTGCTCGGCGTCGGCGGTGGCCTGGTGCTGGTCGGCGCGCTGGCGTGGTTGTTGCCCTTGTATGGCGTGCCGAAGGAAGCGGCGATGCATGCGGCCCTGGCCAGTTCCTTGGCCAGCATCGTGATGACCGCGGCCTCGTCCGCATATGCGCACCATCGACGTGGCGGTGTGCTGTGGCCGACAGTGGCGTGGATGGTGCCGGGGTTGCTGCTCGGGGGATGGCTGGGCAGCGGTATCGCGGTCAAGCTCGATGACCAGGTGTTGCGCTGGTTCGTCGCCCTTTACTGCCTGCTGGCTGCGGCGCAGCTGTTGTCCAGTAAAGCCCATCGAGCGCAAGCCGGGGTCGCCGCGACGGCGCCTTCGGGGTTGCCGATGACCGCGGCGGGTGTCGGTATCGGTGCCATGTCGGCGGTGGTCGGCATCGGCGGCGGCAGCATGACCGTGCCGCTGCTGGTCTGGCGCGGCATCGCTCCGGTGCGCGCGGTGGGCACTTCCAGCGCCTGCGGGGTGGCCATCGGCCTGGCCAGTGCGTTCGGCTATGCGCTGCACGCGCCTGCAGGCGCGTTGCCGCAGTACTCGATCGGCTACGTCTATCTGCCCGCCGCGATCGGCGTGGCTGCGGCCTCGATCCTGGCGGCCCCATACGGAACCCGCCTGGCGCACAGGTTGAGCGGCCAGGTATTGAAGCGGGTCTTCGCGATATTCCTGATCACGGTGGGAGTGACGTTGCTGCTGTAGGCGCGGAATACCGGGTATCCGGAGATCCAACAAGCGAAAAGGCCGGCATGGAGCCGGCCTTTTCGCTGGAACGCGCGCCTGTTTACTTCAACGCCGCCAGCGGCACGTCGATGCTCATCGCCAACGCCAGGTGATCGGAGAACGCCGCCGGGATCGCACGCGCATCGGCGAATGCGAGCTTCTCGCTGACCAGGATGTGGTCGATGGCGCGCTGCGGACGCCAGCTGGGGAAGGTCGGCACGCAGAACGCGGGTGGACGCAGGTAGGTGCGGTCGTACAGCAGCTCCATTTCCGGCCGATCGGGGACGCAGTTGAAATCGCCCATCAGCACCGCATGCGGATGCTCGGCCAGCAACTCGGCGATGAAGGCCAGTTGCGCGCGCCGCGAGGTCGAGCCCAGCGACAGGTGCGCCACCGCCACCACCAGGCCTTGGTCGCCGTCGCCGAACCTGGCCAGCAACACGCCGCGTCCGCCGATCCGGCCCGGCAGCGCGTGGTCGCTGACCTCCACCGGTTCCAGCCGGCTGAGCAGGCCGTTGGCGCTGGAAGCCACGCGTCCGACATTGCGGTTGGGCTGGTGGCTCCAGTAGTCGAAGCGTCCCTGTTCGGCCAGGTAATGGGTCTGGTTGGTGAAGCCGGAGCGCAAACTGCCCGGATCCGCTTCCTGCAGGCCGACGATGTCGTGCTCGCCGGCCATCTTCGCGATCGAGTCCAGGCTGCCGCGCTTGTTGCCGGTAGGCAACGCATGCGACCAGCTGCGGGTCACGTAGTCGCTGTAGCGACGCGTGCTGGAGCCGGCCTGGATGTTGGCGCTGAGCAGCTTGAGCCGGCGTGTATCCGAGGGAATCACGTGGGGATGCGCCCGGCTTACTTCGCCGCGCGCTCCTGGGCGATCAGCTGGTCGGCGATGCGCAGCATGTCGTCCCAGTTCCTGCCCTTGACCAGGTATTTGCCGTTCACGATCAGCGACGGCGTGCCGCTGATCTGGCTGCGGACCGCGAACTGCCTGGCCTTGTTGAGCTTGCCGTTGATCGCGAAGCTGTTCATGGCGTTGGTGAACTGTTCGGCGCTGACCCCGTACTGGGAATAGAAAGCGGCGATCGGTGCCGCGGTCGGCTTTTCGCCCTCGCCCGGCAGGGTGTTCTTGGCGTGGATCGCGTCATAAACGGCGTCGTGGGTCTTGTCCACCAGGCCCAGCGATTCGGCCGCGTAGAACGCATGCGCATACGGGATCCAGTCCGGGCCGAACTGCGCCGGCACGTAGGTCACGCGTACGTCCGCGGGCAGCTTGGCCTTCCAGGCGCGCACCGAGGACTGGAACGCGTTGCAGGCCGGGCAGACATAGCCGAACACCTCGACCACTTCGATCTTGCCGTCGAGCGGATCGAACGGCTGCCCGCCCTGGATCTCGACATAGTCCGTGCCGGGGACCAGCGCCGGGCCGGTGGGGGCGACAACCGGGTTGTTGTTGGCCGCAGCGGGCTCGGCGGCTGCTTCTTCGGCGGGCGTGGCCGCCGGTGCTTCCGCCACGACCGGTGCTTCGGCCGCGGGCGCGGTATCGGCGACCGGTGCGGCCGCTTCCTGCTTGCTGCAGGCGGCGAGGATCGGCAACAAGGCCATCAGCGTCAGCGCATAACGGGATTTCATGGTTCGGGCTCCAGGCATGGACATGGAAAGGGGAAGGCTGGCCGCACTATGCCGCCAGCGGGAAAGGATTCAAACCGACGCGATCACGAAGCGGGTCATTTGCGCGCGGCGCGCTCCCTGGCGACAAGGTAATCGGTGACGCGAAGGGTGTCGTCGAAGCTCCGCGCGGTCACCCGGTACTTGCCGTTGACCACGATCGTGGGGGTGCCTTCGATGCCGGCGGCCACGGCGAAATCCCTGGAGCGGTCCAGCAGCAACGCCGTGGCCGGGCTCTGCATGGCGGCGACGAAGGCCTTGGGATCGGCGCCGTAGTTCGCATAGAAGGCGGCGATTTCCTCGTCCGAGGCGTTCTGGATCGGCAGGCTGCCGGTTTCGTGCAGCGCCTTGAACATCGCCTCGTGGGTCTTGCCCAGCAGGCGCAGCCTGGCCGCGGCGTAATAGGCCCGCGCATACGGCATCCAGTAGCCGCCGAACGCCGCCGGCAGCGGGGTGAAGCGCACCGAGGACGGCTGTTTCTTCAGCCAGGCGCCGAGCACCGGCTGGAAATGCGCGCAATGGATGCAGGTGTAGCCGAACACCTCCACCACTTCGACCTTGCCATCGAGCGGCGCATACGGCTTGCCGCCGGGGATCTCCACGTAGTCGGTGCCGGCGACCGGTTCGGCGGCGTGGACGAACAGCGGCAACAACGTCAGCAGCAACAGGATGAAACGCGATTTCATCGGACTACTCCGGAAGGCGGAAGCGCAAAAAGAAACGCCGGCCATGATCGGGCCGGCGCAATGAACGAGAGCTGCGGAGTTCTGACCGCGCCGGGCCGATCAAGTTCACGACTGCTGGGGAGCGGGCTCGGCAGCAGGAGCGGGCGGTGCCGCCGGTGTCGTGGCCGGCGCAGCATGGGCTGCCGGAGCCGTGGCCGACGCGGCATCGTCGGCGCGGTCGTGCAGGCCCTGCAGGTAGGTCCCCAGGGCCTGGATTTCCTGGTCGGTCAGCGCGTGGGTCACCTGGGCCATGATGTTGAACAGGGCCGGATCCTTCTCGGTGCTGGTGCCGGTCCGGTATTCCTGCAGGCGGCGGGCCACGTAATCCTGGTGCTGGCCGCCGACATGCGGATAGGCCGGACCCGGGTTGCCGGCGCCGCTGGGGCCGTGGCAAGCCATGCAGGCCGGGATGCCGCGGGCGGCATCGCCGTTGCGGTACAGCTGCTGGCCCACTTCGTAGAACTTCATGCCCTTGTAGGCGCCGTCGGCGATCAGGCCGTCGTCGGCGAGGCCGGCGCCGGCCTTCTGGGTGGCGTAGTAGGCGCCGATGTCGCGCATGTCCTGCGGGGTCAGGCCCTGCACGAACGGGACCATGGCCACGGCCATGCCGCCGCGCTGGCCGCTGGCGATCAGGGCCATCTGGTGGGCGACGTAGCGCTCGCTCTGGCCGGCGATGCGCGGATATTGCGGATCGCTGGGATTGCCGTCGGCGCCATGGCAGGCGGCGCAGGCCGAGGCCTTGGCCTGGCCGGCGGTGGCATCGCCCCAGCTGGTCTTGGTCAGGTCGATCTCCAGCGGCGCGACCTGCACCGGCGCATTGTCCGGCAGCGGCGCGACCGTGGTCTGGGCGAAAGCAACCGCACCCACGACCGCGGTGGCCAGTCCGGCAAGTACCAAAACACGAGCGTGGCGCATGCTAAAGCTCCGTAAAACCTGAGAAATGCGGTGCCGTGTGGCGACCGCGAAACAGAGGAATTATCGTCGCGGCAGGCCTTGCCGGTCAATGAAAGCGGACATCCACCGCGTTTCCCGGTCCCCGGCGAGTCCCGGCCGGTCACGATTCCAGCCCCCCGGCATGCGATCCTAGTGCCATGTTCAATCCCCTAGAAAGAGCCAAATACGTGCTGGCGGCGCACCTTCCCGGCCAGCTTCCCGCGGACGTGGGCCACGAGGTCGCCTTCGCCGGGCGCTCCAACGCCGGCAAGTCCACCGCGCTGAACGCGCTGACCCGGCAGAACTCGCTGGCGCGCGTTTCCAAGACCCCCGGCCGCACCCAGCAGCTGGTGTTCTTCGAAGTGGAACAGGACAAATACCTGGTCGACCTGCCCGGTTACGGCTATGCCAAGGTCCCGCACGAACTGAAGGATCACTGGCAGGCCTTCCTGGACCGCTACTTCCGTACCCGCAATGCGCTCAAGGGGCTGGTCGTGGTCATGGACATCCGCCACCCGCTCAAGGAATACGACCGGCACATGCTGACCTATGCGGTCGAGCGCGGCATCCCGGCCCATGCGTTGCTGACCAAGGCCGACAAGCTCGGTCGCGGCCAGCAGGCCAACGCATTGCAGGCGGTGAAGAAGGAGTTGTTCAGCGCCTTCGGCGACACGGTCAGCGTGCAGGCCTTCTCCGGCGAGTCCAAGCAGGGCGTGGACGAGGCGCGCGCGGTGGTGAACGGGTGGCTGGGGTTCGGGCCGGCCGGATAATTCGATCCGCGGCTATTCCTTTGCCGTTTCCGGAGGGAGATCGCACATGCGGTTGCTCGCCTTGTTGTTCCCGCTCTGCCTGTGCCTGGCCGCACTCCCGGTACGGGCACTGGAGGCGCCCGACCGCCGCATTGCCGTCACCATCGACGATCTGCCGTGGGCGCGACTGGATGAAACAATGCCGACCGATCTGCAGGCGCGGCACGAGCGCCTGATCGCGGCGTTGAGGCGGGCCAACGTGCCCATCGTCGGCTTCGTCAACGAGAGCAAGCTGGAGATCGACGGCAAGGTGGACCCGACGCGCCTGGCGATGCTGGAAGACTGGCTCGACGCCGGCTATGAGCTGGGCAACCACACGTATTCGCATGCGGACATCAACATAGTGGGAGTACCCGCCTTCGAGCAGGAGATTGTCGACGGCGAGCGCCAACTGCGACCGTTGCTGGCCGAACGCGGGCAGGCGCCGCGCTGGTTCCGCCATCCTTACCTGCGCGCCGGCCGCACTGCCGGACAGAAGGCGGCCGTGGCCGCCTTTCTCGATACCCACGGCTATCGCATCGCGCCGGTGACCGTGGACAACGGCGAATGGGTGTGGGCGTTCGCTTACGCCAACGTGCTGGACTCGCAAGCCGCTTCGTCCGCGCGCGAAGCGCAGCTCGAGCGCCTGCGCTCGGGCTATGTGCCGTACATGCTCAACAAGCTGGATTACTACGAAGCGCAATCCATCCGGTTGCTGGGCTACGCGCTGCCGCAGGTCTGGCTGATGCATGCCAACGAACTCAATGCCGATTGCTTCGCGACGCTGGTGCGGGCCACGCATCGCCGCGGCTATCGCTTCGTCAGCCTGGAAGAAGCGCTGCGCGATCCTGCGTACGCGCATGCCGATGGCTACGAAGGTCGCTATGGCCCCAGTTGGCTGCACCGCTGGGCGATGGCGGAGAAGAAACCGAAGGCGTTCTATGCGGGCGAACCGGAAGTGCCCGGGTGGGTGCTGCGGTTGGCCAGGGTCGATTCCGAATAGGTTCCAGTGCCGCGTCGCTGCGCATCACACGCGCACGTCGAACAAGTTGCCGATCAGGTAGGCGGCCGCCATCGCCATTGCGCCCCAGAAGCCCACGCGCAAAGCGCCGCGCAGCAGCGGCGCCCCCCCGGCGTAGGCGGCCAGGGCACCGGACACGCACAGGCTGGCAAGGGTGACGCCGACGGTGATTGCAGTAACGTTTTCGATCGGCGCAAGCAGTACGGCGACGATCGGCACCGCGGCGCCCAGGGTGAAGGCCAGCGCGGAAGCGGCCGCCGCCTGCATGGGGCGTGCGCGCAGGGCGTCGGTGATGCCGAGCTCATCGCGCGCATGCGCCCCGAGCGCATCATGGGCCATCAATTGCTCGGCCACCTGCCGCGCCAGCGGCGGCGTCAGTCCACGGCGCACGTAGATGTGCGCGAGTTCGGCCAGCTCGGTATGCGGATCCTCGGCCAGCTCGCGCGTTTCCCGCTTAAGATCCGCTTTCTCCGCGTCGGCCTGCGACTGCACGGAAACGTATTCGCCCGCGGCCATCGACATGGCGCCCGCGACCAGCCCGGCCAGTCCGGTGGCGAGGAGAACGGCATGGCTGGCGCCGCTCGCCGCCACGCCCACCAGCAGGCCGGCGATCGAAACGATGCCGTCATTGGCGCCCAGCACCGAGGCGCGCAGCCAGCCGGCGCGGTTGGAACGATGGATTTCCTGGTGTCTGGCGCGCATGGGGATTCGCTCGAGACTCAATCGCCGCGTTCCAGCCGCACCCGCAAAGCGGGCTGCGCTACGGCATCGGCAGAACACAGAAGCGGCAGGACGGCAACGATCGGGCGCATCGGCTCAGGATATAGTGCTGGCCTTGCGATGTCAGGGCAGCGGCCCAACATTCCCCAGTCTCCGACGCAGAGCATCCGCCCTTGTCCAGTCCCAGCCATGTTGCGGGTACGCCGATCACCGACCGCAGCCAACTGGTCGACTACATCGCCTCGGGCGAGAAGCCGAAGTCCGAGTGGCGCATCGGCACCGAGCACGAGAAGTTCGGCTTCCGCCTCGACGATTTGCGTCCGCCCACCTTCGAAGGCGAGCGCGGCATCGAAGCGCTGCTGAAAGGACTGACCCGCTTCGGTTGGGAGCCGGTCGAAGAGCACGGCAAGGTCATCGCGCTGCTGCGCGACGGCGCCTCGGTCACCCTGGAGCCGGCCGGGCAGCTGGAACTTTCCGGCGGCATGCTGGAGAACATCCACCAGACCTGCAGTGAAGTCGGCACCCATCTGAAGGAAGTAAAGACCGTCGCCGACGAATTGCGGCTCGGCTTCCTCGGCATGGGTTTCCAGCCCAAGTGGACCCGCGACGAGATGCCGTGGATGCCCAAGGGCCGCTACCAGATCATGCGCAACTACATGCCCAAGGTCGGCAAGCTGGGCCTGGACATGATGAAACGCACCTGCACCGTGCAGGTCAACCTGGATTTCTCCAGCGAAGCGGACATGGTCAGGAAATTCCGCGTGTCGCTGGCATTGCAGCCGATCGCCACCGCGCTGTTCGCCGATTCGCCGTTCACCGAAGGCAAGCCCAACGGCTACCTCAGCTACCGCTCGCATATCTGGACCGATACCGATCCGGACCGTACCGGCATGCTCGACTTCGTGTTCGAGGAGGGTTTCGGTTACGAGCGCTACGTCGATTACCTGCTCGACGTGCCCATGTACTTCAGTTACCGCAATGGCGAGTACATCGATTGTTCGGGGCAGAGCTTCCGCGATTTCCTTGCCGGAAAACTGCCCGCGCTGCCCGGCGTATTGCCGACGATGACCGACTGGTCCGACCACATGACCACCGCGTTCCCGGAAGTGCGGATGAAGAAATTCCTGGAGATGCGCGGCGCCGATGGCGGCCCGTGGGGGCGGTTGTGCGCGCTGCCTGCGTTCTGGGTCGGCCTGCTCTACGACCAGGCTTCGCTGGATGCCGCATGGGACCTGGTCAAGGATTTCAGTCTGGAAGAACGCAACGCCTTGCGCGATGGCGTGCCGAAGCAGGCGTTGAAACTGCCGTTCCGCGGCGGCACCGCGCGCGACCTGGCCATGGCCGCGCTGAAGATTTCCGCGCAGGGGCTGCAGCGCCGCGCCGTGCTCAACAGCAAGGGCGCCGACGAATCCGGCTTCCTCGATCCGCTGATCGAATTTGCCGAAGCCAACGAAACCCCGGCCGAACGCAAGCTGGCGTTGTTCCATGGCGAATGGAAGGGCGACATCGACCGCGTGTTCCGCGAGTTCGCCTACTGAGGCGGCAACGGCGGGGCACTCCCTGCCATCGCGGCATTGCATCATTACCGGCACTGGTCGCCGCCTCGCGGCGACATCGCATTGGCTTTTGGCATATACTGCCCCCCAGTATCAAGCCGGGCCATCCGCCGATGCCGCATTCCCCCGCCGAAAAGAAGAAAGCCCTGTCCCGGGTGCGCCGCATCCAGGGCCAGATGCAGGCGCTGGAGCGGAAGCTCGAGGCCGGCGCGGACTGCGCGCCGGTGCTGCAGCAGCTCGCCGCGATCCGCGGCGCGGTCAACGGATTGATGTCGGAAGTGCTTGAAAGCCATTTGCGCGAGGAGTTCGAACACATCGACGCCGCGCCGAAGCAACGCCGGGCCAGCATCGACCATGCGGTCGCGCTGGTTCGTTCCTATCTCAAGTGACAAGAGGGTATTGCCATGAAATCACGCGCCGCCGTCGCCTTCGCCGCGGGCGAACCGCTGCAGATCGTCGAGATCGACGTCGCCCCGCCGCAGAAGGGCGAGGTGCTGGTGAAAATCACCCACACCGGCGTCTGCCACACCGATGCGTTCACCCTGTCGGGCGATGATCCGGAAGGCCTGTTCCCCGCCGTGCTCGGCCACGAAGGCGCAGGCATCGTGGTCGAGGTGGGCGCGGGCGTCACCAGCGTCAAGCCGGGCGACCACGTGATCCCGCTGTACACCGCCGAATGCGGCGAGTGCCTGTTCTGCATGAGCGGCAAGACCAACCTGTGCACTTCGGTGCGCGCCACGCAGGGCAAGGGTGTGATGCCGGACGGGACCACGCGCTTCTCCTACAACGGCCAACCGATCTACCACTACATGGGTTGTTCGACCTTCAGCGAGTACACCGTGGTCGCCGAAGTGTCGCTGGCCAAGATCAACCCGCAGGCGAACCCGGAACACGTGTGCCTGCTCGGCTGCGGCGTAACCACCGGCATCGGCGCCGTGCACAACACGGCCAAGGTGCAGGCAGGCGATTCGGTCGCGGTGTTCGGACTGGGCGGCATCGGCCTGGCGGTGATCCAGGGCGCGCGCCAGGCAAAGGCCGGCCGCGTCATCGCCATCGACACCAATCCGTCGAAGTTCGAATTGGCGCGGCAGTTCGGCGCCACCGATTGCGTCAATCCGAAGGACCACGACAAGCCGATCCAGCAGGTCGTCGTCGAGATGACCGGCTGGGGCGTGGACCATTCCTTCGAATGCATCGGCAACGTCAACGTGATGCGCGCGGCGCTGGAATGCGCGCATCGCGGCTGGGGCCAGTCGGTGATCATCGGCGTGGCCGGGGCCGGCCAGGAAATCTCCACCCGTCCGTTCCAACTGGTGACCGGGCGCAAGTGGATGGGCACCGCGTTCGGCGGGGTCAAGGGACGCAGCCAGTTGCCGGGCATGGTCGAGGACGCGATGAAGGGCGAAATCGAGCTCGCGCCGTTCGTCACCCACACCCTGCCGCTGGAGGGCATCAACGACGCCTTCGACCTGATGCATGAAGGCAAGTCGATCCGTACGGTGATCCACTACTGAGGATCGCCGCGCGCAGTGGGCAGCGCGGCCATTCCGCGTCGAACCGATCGTAGAACGGGAGCAAGCAGATGAGCACCATGTCGATACATCCGAGCGTGGACAATGGAGTGAAGAAGGGCATTCCCGGCTTCGCTGGCGGTACCCTGCAGTGCCGGTGCAGCAGCGACAAGATCGAGGTGAAGGTCAATAGTGACGTGGCGCACAACCATGTCTGCGGCTGCACCAAATGCTGGAAGCCGGAAGGCGCGGCGTTCTCGGTCGTCGGCGTGGTGCCGCGCGACAAACTCGGCGTGACCGCGCATGCGGAGAAGCTGTCGGTCGTCGACGAGAAGGCGGCGATCCAGCGCCACGCCTGCACTGCCTGCGGCACGCACATGTATGGCCGCATCGAGAATCGGGATCACCCCTTCCATGGCCTGGATTTCATCCACGTCGAGCTCTCGCCGCAGCAAGGCTGGGAAGAACCGCGGTTCGCTGCGTTCGTGTCCTCGATCATCGAGGGCGGCGGCGCGCGTCCGGAGCAGATGGACGGCGTGCGCGCGCGGCTGGCCGAACTGGGCCTGCCGCCCCACGACTGCCTGAACCCGACGCTGATGGATGCCATTGCCACCCATGTGGCGAAACGCAATGGCGTATTGGAATAATCCGACCGACGCGGCGACGTGCCGACCGGCACACCGCCGCAATCCTTGAAGGAACTCCATGGAACGCATCGAACACCGCGCCTGCTTCGGCGGTTGGCAGGACGTTTACCGGCACGACTCCCCCGTGCTCGGCTGTGCGATGAATTTCGCCATCTACCTGCCGCCGCAGGCCGAAACGCAGAAGCTGCCGGTGCTGTACTGGCTTTCCGGCCTGACCTGCACCGAACAGAACTTCATCACCAAGGCCGGCGCGCAGCGCTACGCCGTCGAACATGGCGTGATCCTGGTCGCGCCGGACACCAGTCCGCGCGGCGACGAGGTCGCCGATGCGGATGGCTATGACCTGGGCAAGGGGGCGGGTTTCTACGTCAATGCGACGCAGGCGCCGTGGTCGAAGCACTACCACATGTACGACTACGTGGCGTCGGAACTGCCCGCGCTGATCGAAGCGAATTTCCCGGCGTCCGATGCGCGCGCCATAAGCGGCCATTCGATGGGCGGGCACGGCGCATTGATCCTGGCCCTGAAGAATCCGGGACGCTACCGCAGCGTGTCGGCGTTCTCGCCCATCGTCGCGCCGTCGCAGGCGCCGTGGGGCCAGAAAGCATTCGCGGCGTACCTGGGCGGTGACCGGGAAGCCTGGAAGGCATGGGATGCGGCGGCGCTGGTCGCCGATGCGCAGGAGCGCCTGCCGCTGCTGATCGACCAGGGCGATGGCGATGAATTCCTGGCCGGGCAGTTGAAGCCAGAGCTGCTGCAGGCTGCGTGCGAGGCCGCCGGGCATCCGCTGCAGTTGCGCATGCAGCCCGGCTACGACCACAGCTACTACTTCATCGAAAGCTTCATCGGCGAGCATATCGCGCACCATGCGAATGCATTGAAAGCCTGACATGCCTGTAGGAGCGGGCCTTGCCCGCGATGCTCTTGCGTTGGTTACGGGAAAAGCATCGCGCCCTAGGGGCGCTCCTACAGGAGCTGGAAATCGGTGTAGGCGAAGCGCCCGTCGCGCAGCACGGTCTCGCCACGTTCGACCCTGATCGGGCGATCGAACATCGGCCCGGCGTGGACGCAGGTATGGAACTCGCCGTTTTCGCCGCAGGGATCGATGCCGACCGGCAAGGCGTCGAGCAGCGTGGTGTCGAAGTCGCGGCCGGCGAAGCCGGCGTCGAGTTGTTGCGTGTCCACGCAGCACAGCGCCGCGTGCAGGCCGCCGTCGATCATCTCGCGCGCGAGTCGCGCGGTGTCGCTGCCGAACAGGGGGAACAGCGGCTGCCAGCCGGCGCTCGCACATTTGCTTTCGCGATAGGCGCGGATGTCTTCCAGGAACAGGTCGCCGAAGGCGACGCTGCGCAGACCGGGCCAGCGCGCTCCGGCCTCGGCCAACGCCCGCGCCATCGCCGCTTCGTAGGCGACGTTGTCGCATTGCGCGGGGATCTCGGCCGCAAGCAGCGGCAGGCCCGCGGCGGCGGCCTGCGCGTCCAGCACCTCGCGGCGTATGCCCTGCATCGATGCGCGCTGGTATTCCGCGGTGATCGTGGTCAACAGCGCGACCACCTCGACTTCGCCGCGCTGCCGCAGCGCATGCAACGCCCAGGCCGCATCCTTGCCGCCGCTCCACGACAGCAGCGCCGGCGTGCGCATCATCGTAATGCCGTCATCCGCAGGACCGGGTCACGCCGTCGAGACATCGCGCAATTCCCAGGCATTGCCGGCGAGCAGGCGCAGGCGATGCTTGAGCACGCTGCCGGGAATCGTGGTCACGGCGATCAGGTCGATCTGCAGATTGTGCTGTTCGCCAGTCACCGTGGCGCCGGGATCGCATGCGCCCAGGCCGGGATCGACCGCGTCCGGATCGGACTGCGCCTGTTTCCAGCGCTGGAAGAAGCCGTCGTTGCGCAGTGCGTCCTGCAGTTGCGCGGCGAATTCCGCCGCGCCGTGAGCGCTGAAACTGAAAGCGGCGTCGCTGCCGCGCGCTTTCTCGGGATGCTTGAGGCTGATGTAGTAGCGGATCGGCATACGGTGGCTATCTTCGTTGGAGTCGCTGCCAGCCTAGCCGTCAGGCGTTAGCGATGCGTTAGGGGGCCTCTGAATAACCGGCTCTTTTGCGCCCATTGCACAAAGCAGGAAAGGCAGGGGCTTATGGACACGGATCAGAGCGGAAACCGCGGATAAAGCAACAGCTGTATCTGTCTTCTGCTGTATCTGCCTTTTCCGCTCTGATCCGTGTCCAAGAAAAGCTCTGGATAATCCGTTCTTTCGCGCTTCCGTGAGCCGTTCGAAAATTCCCTAGGAAACGCTGAAAGTGTGCGGCTCGGCGGCGAAGCCGACCACCACCGCGCCCTTGCCGACATTGACCATGCCGGTCAGGCTCATCACGCTCTCGAATACTTCCACGTTGTTGTTGGCGCAGATCTCGCGCAGGCGGTTGTAGCCGGGCAGAGCGCGCAGCTCGCCTAGTTCGCCGCCGTAGCTCAGGCATACGGTCGGCGTGAGCAGGCCGGCGATGACCCGGTTGCCGGCGAACTTGAACATCTGTTCCACCGCATTGTCGAAGCCCTTCAGCTTGGCTACCGGCTCGGTCTTGCCGGCATGACCGTGCAGCACCGGCTTGATGTCCAGCGCGCTGCCCAGCGCGGCGCTGAGCAGGCCGACGCTGCGGTCGCCCTTGGTCCGCGCCCGCGCGCGCAGGTAGTAGAGGTCGCGCGGGATCATGTAGCCGTGGGTGTTGGAGGCCAGGAATTCCAGCTTGGTGCGCATGTGCTGCACGTTGGCGCCGGCCGCGCGCATGCGCACCGCTTCCACCGCGGTGATGCCCTGCGCGGCGAACAGGGTCTGGGTGTCGATCACCCGCAGGGCGAACGGCGAGTTGTGGCCCGCGGCCTGGCGCACCGGCTTGTAGTCGTTGAGGATGGCGAAACTGGCCTGCATCGCGTTCTCGTGGATCGGGCTGCGGGTCTTGGTGATGGTCATGCAGTAGACGTGGTCGTAGTCGATGACCAGCTTGCTCAGGAACAGGTCGCGGATCTGGGCGACCGAGAACGGAATGGTCTCGGCTTCATGACCGCGCGCGGCCACGTGCGCGTGCAGGAAGCTCAGGGTGGCTTCCTCGTCCCGATGGTCGGCCAGGACGGCGTCGCCGATGCGCACGGTGATGGGCAGGACCACGATGTCGTTCTTCTGGATGAAGTCCTGCGGCAGGTCGCAGGCAGAATCCACCACTATTCCTATGCGCATGAAGCCCCTCCCGGCATGCATCGCAATCGAGCCCGGCAACGTAGCGCAAATCTGTTACCGGGTACGTTATAAATACGTGATACATAGCACACTATTGAATTCTGGCCGATTGTGATGGAACCGGAGAATCGCCTTGTGTCGTGGCAACCATTGAAGCCCATTCGGATCGCGCGGAATCCGAATGGAGCCGGCTTGCTGCAAGCGGGCTCTCAAAAAAGGTGCGATAAAAACTACATTACTGCAGGGATGGAGGCTTGTCATGAGCCCTCATCCACGCCGACACTGCAGTGGCGCAAGCAAGGGGCGAAATGATCAAGCGGTGGCTGCTGCTGGCAATGGTCGGATGCGCGCTGGCGCTATCGGCGGCCCATGCACAGCAAGGCGGCATCGTCCGCATCGATCCCCTGTCCGTCGCCGGCCAGACGGCTACCCAGACCGCCGGGATCTTCCACGAACGCGATTTCAAGGCCGACCCCACGGTCCCCACGGTGATCGGCAACGGCGCCTGGCGGCTGCAGCCGGCCGGTGGCCTGGAGCAGCCGCTGCTGCTGGTCTACCACCCTTACAGCGCCCGCGTCAGCGTGCGGCTCGCGCCCGATGCGATGCCGATCGTCCAAACCCTGTTCGATCGGGATCTGGATCCGCAGTATTCACGGCACGCGCTGGTGTTCCCGCTGTCCGGCGAGGGTCCGGTCGAGATCCGGGTGGAAGGCGCGCGTTATCCGCTGCAGGTCGCCGTGGTTCCGCGCGGCCGGCATATCGCCAACGACCTGGTCCAGGTGCGCATCCTGCAACTGGCGGTCGGGGTGCTGGTGGGGGTGTCGCTGACCGTGCTGCTGTTCTGGGCGATGCTGCGCGAACGCGTGTACCTGCTTTACTCCACGAGCATGGCCCTGCAGATGCTGTTCCTGCTGTGCTCCTATGGCGAGGCCTACGCGATACCGGGGTTGCGCTCGCTGGCGACCTTCGGCGCGCCCGGGATCTGGTTCCTGGCCACGGTTTCGACCATGGTCTCGGTGCTTTTGCTGCTCGACTACGCCGACCTGCGCACGCGCGTTCCGCGCCTGGGCCGGCTGATGCGCTGGCTCGGCATCTATCTGCCGGCGGTGCTCCTGCTGCTGCTGGTTGCGCCGTGGCCGGCAAGCAAGGAATGGTTTCCCAACGCCGGCAACCTGTTGTTCCTGTTGACCAACCTGCTGGCGATCGCCGCCCTGGCCCTGGCCTGGCGCGGTGGCGGGCGGCATGCCGGCTTCATCCTCATCGCCTGGGTGCCGCTGGTGTTCTTCAGCACCGCGCGCGCGGTGCAGCTGAGCCTCGGCATCGCGATCGAGCCCTGGCTGCAGTACGGCCTGCCGCTGGTGCTGGCCTTCGCCGCCGTGGTCCTGGCGCTGGGCCTGGCCGACCGCATGCTGACCTTCCGCCGCGAGCGCGACACCGCGCAGGAACATGCCGAACGCGACTGGCTGACCGGGGTGATGAACCGCGGCGGCATCGAGCACCGGCTGGACTGGGCGATCCTCAACACGCGCCGAGAACAGTTGCCGCTTTCGCTGTTGTTCCTAGACCTGGACGATTTCAAGCAGATCAACGACCGCCACGGCCACGCGGCCGGCGACAACTGCCTGTGCGCGGTGGTCAAGGCGATCAGCGCGGAACTGCACTACGGAGACCACCTCGGGCGCTTCGGCGGCGAGGAATTCGTGCTCGGCCTGCCCGGCGCGGACCTTGATCGGGCGATGGCCATGGCCGAACACCTGCGACGGGAAATAGAAGCCGAGTGCCGTATCGTGGAAGGCATCGAGGTCGCATTGACGGTGAGCATCGGCGTGGCCGAGTGCAACTCCGCGGACACGGTCGCCAGCCTTATCAAGCGCGCGGACAAGGCGATGTATGTCGCCAAGCATGGCGGCCGCAACCGGGTGGTGGTGCAGGAAGCGGCGACCGGCTGAGCGCCGGCCGCGCGTTTCACGGATCAGGGCATATACGCGCGCGGCAGGATGCCCGCCGCACGCAGGTAACGGTCGCGCAACTCGGTCTGCCGCGAGCGCATCGGGATGGTCTTTCCACCCAGCCACAACTGCGTGGCCACGTTGGCCACGTCCAGCGGATCGCCGGTCCACAGCGCCAGGTCGGCGAGCTTGCCCGGGGCGATGGTTCCCAGCTTGTCGCCCACGCCCAGCACCTGCGCGGGGATGCGCGTAAGCCCTTCCAGTCCGGCTTCCCACGGCAATCCATTGGCCACCGCATTGCCTGCGTACTGGCGGATCTTGCGCGCGTTGTGCGAAGCGTCGCCGAACTGGGCGAAGCTCACTTCCACGCCGGCCGCATGCAGGCGCGCCGCGTTTTCCAGGGTCGCGCCGATCTGGTCGAAATCGCCCGGCAGGTCGGCCAGCGCATCGACGAACACCGGCACCTTCGCCCGCGCGATCTCGGGGGCCAGCTTCCATGCCTCGATACCGCTGGCGATGGCGATGCGCACGTGTTCGCGCTGCGCCCAGCGCAACAGCTGGCGGATGTCGGCGGCGCGATTGACGTTGACCACGATGCGTCCGTTGCCGGCCAGGTAGCGCGCCAGCACCGCGCGCCCGGTCGGAGTCAGCAGGGCATGCGGCGAATCGGCGGCGATGCGCCCGCGCGCTTCGCCGACCAGCTGGTCGAGCAGCATCCATTGCGCCGCGCGCGAACTGCCGCTCAGGCCCAGCACGTCGTTGCCCAGCTTCAGGAACAGCACGCGCGGCCCGATCGGATCGGCGCCGCCATCCAGCCGCACCACGCCACCCTGTCCGGCGACGAAGGAGCCACCGGTATTCGCGCCCAGCAGGGTGAAGCCGAGGCCTTCAATGCGCGCGACCGGGACCAGCACCGAATCCGGGTTGTAGGCCAGGGTCACGTCGAACTCCGGACGCATCGGCTGGCCGTTGGCCAGGGTCACCGCGCTGTCCACGGTCTCGGCTTCGCCGGATACTTCCTCGATGCCGATCTCGGTGATACCGCCGAACAGGGCCGGGGTCAGCGGCTTGCCGTTGGCCTCGACCACGTCGATCGAAGCGGGCGCCGGCAGGTTCGCGCCCACCGCGCGGATCACGCCGCCCTGCACCAGCACGTCCGCGTTCTGCAGCGTGCCCTGCGCGCCGGCGGTGTGCACGGTGGCGTGGCGGATGAGGAGATCCTGCGCGGAGGTGGTCGTGGCAAAGAACATGCCGGTCGTCAGCAACGCTGCGCAAAACCTCGACATCGTCATTCCCGCGAAGGCGGGAATCGCTCTCCGGCCGGATTGCGAGGATGTTGCGCAACAGCGATTCCCGCCTTCGCGGGAATGACGGGCAAAACGGCAATGACGAGCCAAGAGATCGTGCAGCGCGCTCATTTGGCACCTCCGCTCATCACGTCCTGTCCCAGCATGAAATCCGAGACCGGTTGTCGCGTGCGATCGTTGCGGTCGTAGACACGCGCGCCATCGATATAGACCTGTTCTGCATGTGCGTACACGCTGAAGGGATCCCGGTTCCAGACCACCACGTCGGCCATCTTGCCGGCCTCCAGCGTGCCGGTGACGTTGTCGATGCCCATCGCCTTGGCCGGATTGCGGGTCAGCCAGCCGATCGCGCGTTCCGGTGGTATGTCGATGCCCGCCCGCTTCGCGTTGGCCATCACCTTCGCCGCCTCCTGGTTCAAGCGCTGGATCCCTTCCTCCGAATCCGAATGCACGATCGCGCAACTGTTGGCCGGCCGGTCGACCAGGGCGAGGTTTTCCTGGATGCCGTCGAAGGCTTCCATCTTGAAGCCCCACCAGTCCGCCCACAGCGCGCCGCACACGTTTTCCGCGGCCAGCCGGTCGGCGATCTTGTAGGCCTCCACGCCGTGGTGGAAGGCGGCGATCTTGAAGCCGAACTCCCTGGCCAGGTCAAGCATCGTCGCCATTTCGTCGGCGCGATAGCAGTGGATGTGCACGCGGATATCGCCATTGATCGCGCCGGCCAGCGTGTCCAGCTTCAGGTCGCGCTTGCCGCCGCTGTCGCCGGCACTGTCGGCCTTGTCGTCGCCGGAGGCGCGGCTCCACCAGCGTTTTTTCTTCGGCTGTTCCTGCTTGGGCTGGTTTTTCTTCAGATACTCGCTGGCATCGATGAAGGCCGCGCGATAGCCGGCGATATTGCCCATGCGCGTCGACGGTCCGCCTTTCTGGCCATAGACGCGCTTGGGGTTCTCGCCGCAGGCCATCTTCAGGCCCCACGGCGCGTCCGGGAATTTCATCCCCTGGTAGGTCGTGGCCGGCACGTTCTTCAGGGTCACGCCGCGGCCGCCGATCAGGTTGGCCGAGCCCGGCAGGATCTGCAGCGAGGTGATGCCGCCGGCCAGCGCGGCCTGGAAGCCGGGATCCTGCGGCCAGATCGAATGCTCGGCCCAGACGTTGGCGGTGACCGGCGCGGTGGCCTCGTTGCCGTCGCTGTGCGCCTTCATGCCGGGGCTCGGATAGACGCCCAGGTGCGAATGCACGTCGATCACGCCCGGGGTGACCCACTTGCCCCGGCCGTCGATGCGGATCGCATCGGCCGGCGCGGACAGGCCGCGGCCCACCGCCGCCACCTTGCCGTCCTGCAGCAACACATCGGCGTCGTCGAGGCGTTCGCCGGTGCCGGTCAGCACGGTCGCGTGTTCGATCAGCACCGGGCCCGAGGCGATCGTGCGGTAGGTGCTCGGGTAAGGATCCTGGGTGAAGCGGGACCTGGCTTCGGCCACTCCGGCTTGCAAGGAAACAAGGCCGAACGCGGCCAGCAGGGCCAGGCCCGTGCGGGTGGCAATGGAAGTCATGAGGGTTCCCCGGTGTTTGCGCCCCAACCTAACCGGCCCCGGCCGCATTGCCAAGTGCAGGAAGTTGGCTCGTGACACAATTGGGAAAACAAGAAGAACGAAGAACAAAGGAGAACCACGGTGAAAGACAAGACCGAGATCGTCGACAACTGGCTGCCGCGCTACACCGGCGTGCCCCTGGACCAGTTCGGCGAACACATCCTGCTGACCAACTTCGGCGGTTATCTCAACGCATTCTCGCAATTGACCGGCGCGCCCATCGTCGGCCTGGACCGGCCGATGGCCAGCGCGACCATCGACGGCATCACCATGATCAACTTCGGCATGGGCAGCCCGAACGCGGCGACGATGATGGACCTGCTCTCGGCGATCATGCCCAAGGCGGTGCTGTTCCTGGGCAAGTGCGGCGGCCTGAAGAAGAAGAACGAACTCGGCGACCTGGTGTTGCCGATCGCGGCGATCCGCGGCGAAGGCACCAGCAACGATTACCTGCTGCCGGAAGTGCCGGCGCTGCCCGCGTTCGCCCTGCAGCGCGCGGTTTCCACCATGATCCGCGACCTGGGCCACGACTACTGGACCGGCACCGTGTTCACCACCAACCGGCGGGTCTGGGAACACGACGTCGAGTTCAAGGAATATCTGCGCAAGCTGCGCTGCATGGCCATCGACATGGAAACCGCGACCATCTTCGCCGCCGGCTTCGCCAACCGCATCCCCTGCGGCGCGCTGCTGCTGGTCAGCGACCAGCCGATGATCCCGGAAGGGGTGAAGACCGAGGCGTCGGACAGCAAGGTCAGTTCGCAGTTCGTGGAAAACCACATCACCATCGGCATCGAGGCGCTGAAGCTGATCCGGCGCAACGGCAAGTCGGTGCGGCATTTGCGGTTTGACGAATGAGGCGGGATTGGGCTCTCTGTTTGTGGAGTTGTGGGAGGGGCTTCAGCCCCGGCGCTCCTGCGATGAAAGCGTCGGAGCTGAAGCCCCTCCCACAGCGTTCAATTTAATGTAGCCCGGGTAGAGCGCAGCGAAACCCGGAGCTCTTTGCTCGGATCATTCAAAATCCCGGGTTTCGCTGCGCTCTACCCGGGCTACGGAGAGCTATGCCGATGACACGCAATGAAGTAGTTGCTTTCTGGCGTGACGCCGGCGCAGCCCGATGGTTCGCGCGCGACGACGCTTTCGATGCGGAGTTCCGCCAGCGTTTCGAGGCGGAGCATTTCGCCGTGGCCCGCGGCGAATGCGAGGCGTGGATGGATTCGGCCGAAAGCGCGCTGGCGTTGCTGATCCTGCTGGACCAGTTCCCGCGCAACTGCTTCCGCGGCAGCGCGCATTCCTACGCCACCGATGGCCTGGCGCGGCACTACGCGCGCAGGGCGGTGGAGGCCGGGTTCGACCTCGAAACCGACAGTGGCCTGCGCCTGTTCTTCTACCTGCCGTTCGAGCATTCCGAATCGATCGCCGACCAGGATCGGTCGATGCAACTGTTCGGCGGGATCGGCGATGCGGAGCTGATGAAGTACGCGCAGCTGCACCACGACCTGATCCAGCGCTTCGGCCGTTTCCCGCATCGCAATGCGGCGTTGGGGCGCGAATCGACGCGGGAGGAAATCGATTATCTGGCCAGCGGTGGGTTCAGCGGCTGACCGAACCGCGTAGGAGCGGGCCTTGCCCGCGATGCTCTTGCGATCCGACCGAAAGGCATCGCGCCCAAGGGGCGCTCCTACGGAGCCCGCGTAGGAGCGGGCCTTGCCCACGATGCTCTTGCGCGATCCGACCGAAGGGCATCGCGCCCAAGGGGCGCTCCTACGGAGCCCAGGTAGGAGCGGGCCTTGCCCGCGATGCTCTTGCGCGATCCGACCGAAGGGCATCGCGCCCAAGGGGCGCTCCTACGGAGCCCAGGTAGGAGCGGGCCTTGCCCGCGATGCTCTTGCGATCCGACCGAAAGGCATCGCGCCCAAGGGGCGCTCCTACGAGAGGATCAATATTTGACGAGGTCCGAACCGGCTTCATCGGCCCAGGCATTGGTCCCGCCGACGATGTTGTAGACGTCCTTGAAGCCGAGCGCGCGGAATTCCTCGGCGGCCTGCTGGCTGCGGCCGCCGCTGCGGCAGAGGAAGGCGATGGCGGTGTCCTTCGGCAGCGCTTCGAGTTCGGCGCGGCCATTGCCGTCGAAGGTCTTGAACGGCAGCTTCACCGACGCGACCGCGCGTTCTTCGGCGGGACGCACGTCCACCAGCAGCACTTCGCCGGCCGCTACGCGGACATCGGCTTCCGCCGGCGACAGCGTCTGCACCGGTTTCGGTGCGTTGGGGTTGTCGATGGCCAGGCCCTTGCCGCGGATGTCGTCGACCCAGTCGATGGTGACGCCCTCGGCGCGGCGCGCGCTGGCCAGGTCGAACTGGATGCGCACGCCGTTGGATTCGGCGGCGATGGCATTGGCGTCGAACTGCGCCAGCTGGAAATTCGGCTGGAACTGCGCATTGATCGACAGCGACAAGGCGCTGCCGGGGCCCGCATCGGCTGCCGCGTTGGCCAGCATTTCGGCGGCCGCCGGGGTGACGGTGATCTTCGGCGGGGTGCGGTCCGGGGCGGCGACGCCGAGTACCGAGGCCAGTTCGCCGGAGTTGCTCATCTGTTCGATGATGTCGCTGCCGCCGACCAGTTCGCCGTCGATGTACAGCTGCGGGATGGTCGGCCAGTCGCCGTAGGCCTTGATGCCTTCGCGGATGTCCTGGTCGGCCAGCACGTTGACGTGCGCATAATCGACGCCCAGCGCGGACAGCGCGCCCACCGCCTTGGCTGAGAAGCCGCATTGCGGCATGGTCGGCTGGCCCTTCATGAACAGCACGACGCGGTTGGAGTGCAACAGGGATTCGATGCGGGAACGCAGTGCGGGGTCGAGGGACATCAGGATTTACCGATTCGCGGGGAATGGTTCATTTTACGCCGCGTGGCATGATTGCGGCATGACCCTGCCGGAAACACTGAGTCGCACGCTGCATCGCGTCCCGCGCCATCCGCATGCGTGGATCTGGCTGGCGCTGGCCCTGCACCTCGGGGCGGTCGTGGTCTGGTGGCGATGGGGTTGGATGCCTGGACTGGCGTGCCTGTTCGCGACCCACCTGCTGTTCCTGTGGGGAACGATGCGGCCGCAGTCGCGGTTGTTCGGTCCCGTACTCAACCGGCTGCCGATCGCGCAGAACGCGGTCTGGCTGACGGTGGACGACGGACCGTCGCACGAAACCGAAGCCTTGCTGGATCTGCTGGACCGGCATGAAGCCAGGGCGACCTTCTTCCTGGTCGCCGACCGCGCCGCGGCGCGTCCCGGGCTTGCACGCGAGATCCTGCGTCGCGGCCACGGCATCGGCAATCACAGCCGGTCGCACCCGCAGGCCTGGTTCTGGGCGCTGGGTCCGCGCCGCATGGCCGCCGAAATCGACCGGTCCCAGGCGATCCTGCACGACCTCACCGGCCAGGCGCCGCGCTGGTTCCGCGCGGTGGTGGGCATGGCCAACCCCTTCGTTTCCGCACCGTTGAAGAAGAACGGGCTGGCGCGGGTGGCGTGGAGCGCACGCGGCTTCGACGGCGTGCGTGGCGAACCCGGGAAAGTGGTGTCGCGCATCGTCGGCCAGCTGCAGCCGGGAGCGATCGTGCTGCTGCACGAAGGCGCGCCGCACGGCAACAACCTGGCGATCATCGAAGGCGTGCTGGAGGCGATGCGCGAACGCGGTTACCGCGCGATCCTGCCGGAGCATCTGTAGGAGCGGGCCTTGCCCGCGATGCCTTTCGGTCGGGCCGCAGAAGAGCGGAAGAGCATCGCGGGCAAGGCCCGCTCCTACAGGGTGGCCACGATCAGCCAGTTGTTGAATGGGGGGTTGCCGTACAGCGGCGAGAACGTGGTCCGCAGGCCGGCTTCGGCAAGCCGGGTCCGCATCGCGTCGATGTCGGGGTAGCACCGCGGCCGCGACTGCATCCAGCCGATCAGGTTCGCCAGCCGGTCGGCGACGCGGCTGGTCCGTCCGCGCCGGCTGGCGTCGCCGAGCGTGGTGCGGATCACCAGCCGTGCGCCGGGGGTGAGCATGGCGATCGCTTCGTCGATCAATGTCCACTGCGTGGAAGCCTCCAGGTACTGGAGCACGTCGAGGATCGCCACGCTGCCCTGGTGGGGCGACGGACCTCCGGTCAGGTCGACCACCTCGAAGCGGGTGTCGGCAAGAGCGCTCCGGTCCGCCACTTTCCGCGCCCGCCCGATCTTGGCCGCATCGTTGTCCACGCCGCGATAGGCCATCGCCTGCCCGTCGAGCCGCAGCGCATGCGCCAGCAGGCCCAGCCCGCAACCGAGGTCGAGCAGCGGCGCCTGGCTGCCGCGCAGCGCCTGCAGCACGCCCGGATACAGCGGGTCGCTGCCCAGCTTGGTGCGGGTGTAGTAATAGTCCCAGCGATTGCCCAGCGGATGCGCGGGCAGGAATGCACTGGCGATGCGCGTCGCCGTGGCGCGATCGAAGGGACGGGTGGACGAGGCGTTCAACGCGGCGCCAACAGGGTCCGCGCCCACGGCAGCGCCAGCCGCGTCCATTCCGCATACATCGTCGAAGAAGGATGCAGGCCGTCTTCGACCAGCATCCGCGGTTCGGCGCCGCGCGCGCGGCTGACTGCGGTGATGTCGATGAACACGATCCCGCGCTGCACGCAGGCCTCCTGCGCGGCACGGTTGCAGGCATCGATCTCGCTGGCGATGCGCGCCGCGCTGCGCAGCTCGCGTTTTGCGAAAGGGGTGACGCCCCAATCCGGAATCGACAGCACCAGCACGCGCTCGCGCCGGCCTTGCGCGAAACCGATCGCACGTTCGAGCAAGGCGGAGAATTGGGCGCGGTATTCGTCCACGCCAAGGCCGCGGTACTGGTTGTTGACCCCGATCAGCAGGCTGACCAGGTCGTATTCGGCCAGCGGATGCGCCGCGTCGATCGCCGCATCCAGTTCGCCGGTGGTCCAACCGGTCTGGGCGATGATCTTCGGATCCGCCACCGGAATGCCATCCGCACGCAGCGCATTGGCGAGCTGCATGGGCCAGCGGCCGGATTCCGGCACGCCTTCGCCGATGGTGTAGGAATCGCCGAGGGCGAGGTAGCGCAGTTCGGTTGGTTTGCCGATGGGCGGAGCAAGGAAGGTTTCAGTCATATCGCCCGTCATCCCAGCGAAAGCTGGGATCCATTTTGCTCTTGCTGTTCGCTACATTCGAGCGGAGCAAAGTCAAAGTCAAAATGGATCCCAGCTTTCGCTGGGATGACGGCAAGGGAGTCACGCCGCTGCGGGCCGCGACTTGGCCTTGATCGGCACCACTTTCGTCACCGCCTCCGCGCGCCGCGCCAGCACCCGGTCGATGCGCGAGAACACCTCGCGCATCACCTCAGCTTCCGGCAGCAGGGTCACGCGGAAGTGGTTGCGGTAGGGCACGTTGAAGCTGGAGCCCGGCACCACCAGCACGCCTTCGCTTTCCATCAGTTCCAGGGCGAAGTCGTGGTCGTCGAAGCCCTTCGCCGCATCACCAATCACCGCCGGGAACGCGTACAGCGCGCCGGCCGGCGCGACCAGTTCCAGGTGCTCGCTGGCCGCGCAGGCCTCGATCACCGCGCGGCGGGTTTCGTACAGGCGTCCGCCCGGCGCGCACAGCGGCGAAATCGTGTCCGGGCCATTGACCGCCGCATCCACCGCGTACTGGCCGGGCACGTTGGCGCACAGACGCAGCGCGCCGAGCAGGTCCATGGCGTGGTGGAAGTTGCCGACCGCCTCGCCATCGCCGGACAGCAGCGCCCAGCCGATGCGCCAGCCGCAGGCGCGGTGGACCTTGCTCAGGCCGCTGAAGGTCAGACAAGGCACGTCGCCGGCCAGCGGCGCGAGCGGTTCGAACCTGGCGTCGTCGTAAAGCACCTGGTCGTAGATCTCGTCGACCAGCAACAGCAACCGGTGCTTGGCGGCGATCGCGACGATGCGTTCGAGCAAGGCGCGCGGATAGGTCGCGCCGGTCGGATTGTTGGGATTGATCAGGACGATGGCGCGGGTGCGCGAGGACACCAGGGTCTCGATCTCGGCAGGGTCGGGCAGGAAGCCGTTGTCCGCATCGCAGCGGTAATACACCGGGCGGCCATCGTTGAGGATGGTCGCGGCCGACCACAGCGGATAGTCGGGCGAAGGCACCAGTACTTCGTCGCCGGGATTGAGCAGCGCGCGCAGCGACAGGTCGATCAGCTCGCTGACGCCATTGCCGACGAACACGCGGTCCGGATGCGCGTTGGGCATGCCGCGGCGCGCATAGGCGGCGGCGATGGCTTCGCGCGCGGCCGGCAGGCCCTGCTGATGGGTGTAGGGATCGGTGCGGTCGATGTCGCCGGTGATCGCGTGCTGCAAGTGCTCGGGGGCGCGGAAACCGAAGGCGCCAGGGTTGCCGATGTTCAACTTGATCAGCTTGCGGCCCTGGGCTTCCAGGTCGCGGGCGCGCCGGGCCAGTTCACCGCGGATCTCGTAGCGGACCTCGGACAGGCGCTCGCGGGTGGCCAGGGGGCTGTTACCCGGGGTTTTGATCGGTGGGGTGGACATCGGCGCGGTCTGGCGGCGGAAAGAACGAAATCTTAGCGGAAATACCGCGAATCGCGGTGAATTCCCAATCTCCCGGAGCGTGGGAGCGGCGTCCCCGCCGCGAGCTCTTGCTTTTGAGCATCCAGACAAGGCAAAAGCTCGCGGCGGGGACGCCGCTCCCACGGCGCTTCCGCCTCTAGAATGGGTCATGCCCGCCACTCCCCTCGATTTCCCGACCCTGCGCCTGATCGGCTGGCCTTACGCCGGCCTGCCCGAAGACCCGGCCTGGGCCGAGGCTTTCGCCGCCCATCCCAAGGCCAGGCCCGCCCGGGTCAGCGAACAGCACCGCTCCGGCTATGTGGTCGCAGACGGCCCGGAAGCGGCGCTCAAGGCCGAGTCCCTGCCCGAATGGCAGAAGCCGCGTTTCCCGTCGCACGAACGCGCCGCGGTCGGCGACTGGGTGCTGCTGGAAGGCAATAAGATCGTCGCCCTGCTGCCGCGGCACACTTCGATCAAGCGCGGCGCCGCTGGCGAGCACTACCACCAGCAGGTGATCGCGGCCAATGTCGATACCGTTTTCATCGTCTGCGGGCTGGACGACGACTTCAATCCGCGCCGGATCGAACGTTACCTGATGCTGGTCGGTGGCGGCGGCGCCGAACCCGTCGTGGTGCTGACCAAGGCCGACCAGACCGAGTACGCGCCCGATGCGGTCGAGACCCTGGCCGAACTCGCCGCGCAGGACATCACCGTGTGCGCGGTCAACGCCAAGGACCCGGCCAGCGTGGCCTCGCTGCATGGCTGGCTGGGCGCAGGCAGGACCGCGGTGCTGGTCGGTTCCTCGGGCGCGGGCAAGTCGACGCTGACCAACACGCTGCTGGGCACCGACAGGATGAAGACCGCGGCGGTGCGCGAGAACGATTCGCGCGGGCGCCACACCACTACCCATCGCGCATTGATCCCGCTGCCGTCGGGCGCATGCCTGATCGATACGCCGGGCATGCGCGAGTTGAAGCCGACCGGCGAGGAAGAACTGGCGGAAAGCGGCTTCGCCGATATCGAAGCGTTGGCCGAACAGTGCAAGTTCCGCGACTGTTCGCACCAGACCGAGCCGGGTTGCGCGGTGCGGGCGGCGATCGAGGCGGGCGCTATCGACGAGGAACGCTTCATCAATTATCTGAAGCTGCGCGACGAAGTTGTGGCAGCGGCGGAAAAGCTGGCGGTGCGGCTGGCGCAGGCCAATACCAAGACGGGTGGGCGACCGACGGCGAAGCGGTCGGATGACAAGTATGGGCGGCATTGAGAGCGGAAATCCCCTCTTGATCTTGCTCCTGGCCTCCTCCCTTGCGCGTAGCGCAGGGGAGGATTGAGGAGGGGTGCTTTTGATCTTGGCTCTTGCTCTTATGAAGAAGCGAAAAAGCGTTTCGCGCTGACGCGCGAGTCACTTTCTTTGCTTGTGCAAAGAAAGTAACCAAAGAAAGCACACCCTACGGTGCGCCCGGCGATGAAACCGCCGGGTCCGCAAGCGGGCCGGGAATTTCCGTAAGACACATCCTGTGTCTACGGAAACGGCGCACATCCATGTGCGCCGCCCTTCGGGTTTGCCCGTCCCGCTTGCCGCACCTCACGGGGCAATGGAAAAAGCAGGAACAACGGCAACAGCAAAGGCAATGCCATGACCGGACCCACTCCCGACATCCTCCACCACGCCGCGCTCGACGCGCGCATGGTCAAGGCCGCGCGCGGGATCAAGTTGTTGAGTCTGGCCAGTTGGCCGGCGGCGGTGCAGGGGCCGTTCCTGGAATCGTTCGCGCGGGGGCAGCCGCAACTGCCGCGGATCGACTACGAAAAATTCGACTTCAGTGCGGAACGACGCGAGCTGGATGCGATCGCGGCCGAAGCCGATCCCGCGCATCCGCTGGGCCGTTACCTGGTCGAATCGACACGTAGCTGGACGCTGGCGGCGCAGTTGCTGGAAGCGTTGGGCACGGCCGCGGTCACCGCGCATTCGCTGGCCCTGTTCGGTGCGCCCGACGAGATCTTGCCCGGCAACGGACCGACCACGCGCGAGGCCGCGCGGCATTTCATCGCCATCGCCAACGAACTGGACCACGAACTGCTGGCGCCCGAGGAACAGGTCCCGGTGTCGGCCACCGCCCTGCAATTGCAGTTGCAGAACGACCTCGACGGGTTCTTCGACGGCCGGGTGATCGCCGTGGAGCTGGATCCGGATCTGATCGCCAAGGCCGCGGCCGGCGCCACCCGCATCCGCCTGCGCCAGGGCGCCGCCTTCAGCGACTACGATCGTCGCCAACTCTTCCACCATGAAGCGCTGGTGCATTCGCTGACCGCGCTCAACGGACGCGGGCAGCCGTTGCTGCCGAGCCTGGCCCTGTCCTCGCCGCGCGCCACCGAAACCCAGGAAGGCCTGGCCACCTTCGCCGAGCAGATCACCGGCAGCATCGACATCGCGCGGATGAAGCGCATCAGCCTGCGCATCGAGGCGATAGCGCTGGCCCTGGATGGCGCCGACTTCATCGAGGTGTTCCGCTATTTCGTCGCCGCCGGGCAGGATCCGGAGGAAAGTTTCTCCTCGGCCCAGCGCGTGTTCCGCGGCGTTCCCCTCGGCGGCGGCGCGGCGTTCACCAAGGACACCGTGTACCTGCGCGGGCTGATCGGCGTGCACACTTTCTTCCGCCGTTCGCTGCAGCAGGACCGGTTGCAGCTGTGCCGTTGGCTGTTCGCCGGGAAGATGACCCTGGGCGATGCGCGGGCGTTCGCCCCGTTGTTCGAGGCCGGCGTGCTGGCGCCGCCGCGCTGGTTGCCGGATTGGGTGCGGCGCGCCAACGGCCTGGCCGGGATGCTCGCGTTCTCGCTGTTCGCCAACCGCATCCGCCTGGATGCGCTCTCCGATCCCGCGACGGGGCGGTAGCCGGGAGGCGGGAGAGCCGTTTTTATTTCCGGCTGCCGGCTACCGGTTCTTTGGCTGCCGGCTCGCGATCCTTGCCGCGTATCTCGCGCAGGGTCGAGGCGAACAGCGCGACGAACTCCTCGGCGGCCTTGGAAGGCGGGCGGTCTTCGAGGTAGATGCATTCGATCTTGAACCGGATCGGGGGCTCGAGCGGACGGAAGCTGACTACCTCGTTGGCGCTGGCGCGGGCGGTGAATTCGTCGACCACGGTCATTCCCGCTCCACAGCGGGTCAATGCGGCGGCGAGGTAGAAGGTCTGGTTCGACACGACCTCGTGGACAACGATGCCCTGGCGCTTGAGTTCGGTGGTGAAGGCGTCGCCTATCGGGCCGCTGGTGGTCAGCCCGACCATGTCCCGGCCATCGAGCAGCGACAGCGGCACCGCGCCGTCGACACCAAGCAGACTGTCCTTCTGGAACAACAGCATGAGTTCGCCGGTATCCAGTACGCGCCGCTTCATGCGCGGATGCACGGGCGGGTCGTAGGCGACGGCGATGTCGCAGGTGCGCTCGTACAGCGCCTGGAAAAAATCGTCGTGATGCAGGGTCTGCACGTCGAACGTCACCTGGGGATGCAGTTTCCTGAACCGCGCGATGGCCAGCGGCGCGACATGCAGCCCCAGCGAAGGCACCACCGCGAGCCGGATGTGCCCGCCGCCGATGTTCTTGATGTTGCTTACGGTCTTTTGCAGCGAAGTGAGGCGTTCGAAAATGTCGCTGACCTCGACGAACAGCGCATGGGCCTCGTCGGTGGCGACCAGGCGTCCCCGGACCAGGGTGAACAATTCGAGGCCGAGCTGGTACTGGGTGTGGTGCAGGACCTTGCTGACCGAGGGTTGCGAGACATGCAACGCACGTGCGGCGGCGCTGATCGATCCTGTGGTGTAAACCGCGTGGAATACTTCTATCTGGCGAAAGCGCATGGCTTCGATCTTAAGCCAGGGGAGACCATGGATGCCAGAAGCGTTCGCCCGGCCGCATCGATCATTCTTCCAGCAACAAGCGGATCGCGCGTTCGCCCGCGCCCATCGCCAGGGTCCAGCCCAGCATGCCATGGCCCATGTTGAGCACGACGCCGGGCCGCGCGCGGCGAATGATCGGCACCGAATCGGGCGTCATCGGGCGCAACCCCGCCCAGGTGCTGTCGATCAGGTCATAGCGCGCGGCGTCGGGAAGCGATTCGCGGGCCATCGCAACCAGCAACCGGCTCCTGGCCGGATCCGGCGCGATGCTGCCGTTGCCCAGTTCCGCCAGCCCCGCCACCCGCATCCTGTCGCCGAGGCGGCAGAACACGATCTTGCGGCGGGTGTCGGTGATGCTGATCGCGGGCGCATGGCTGCCCGGAGGCGCGGTGAAGGAATAGCCCTTCATCGGCACGAGTGGCGCGCGGATGCCGATGCGGCGCGCCAGTGCCATCGACTCGATACCGGCGCAGACAACCAGATGGCGCGCCTGCAGGCGATGGTGGTCGCGGGTTTCGACGGCCACCCCCTCCGCACCCAAGGCAAGATCGGCCACCGCGAATCCGAAATCGGTCCGCAGCGCATAGTCCGTCTGCAGCACCGCGAGCAATCCCAGGCAGAAGCGGTGGGGGTCGCCCACTTCTTCCTGGGGCGAATACACCACCCCCGCCAGTCCCGGGGCATGGATCAACGCAGGTTCCAGGTCGATGGCCTGGCGTGGCGACAGCACCTCCTGTACGGCGCCATGGGAGCGCTTGATCGCGACGATGGCGGCTGCGCCCGCCAGCGTTTCGGCGTCGCCATAGAGATGCATCTTGCCGGCAGGGGCGTGGTCGAAGTCGATCCGGTGGCGTTGCAGCAGCGCCTGCATGGCCGCGCGCGATTCGAGCGCCAGCTTCAATACGGCCAGAGTGTTCTCGCTGAAGCGCGCGTGCCCGGTGTTGCGCAGGAAGGTCAGGCCCCAGCGCAGGAAGTCGGGGTCCGCCGACCAATGCATGCGGAAAGCGCGATCCAGGCCCAGCGCCATCCGTGGAAATTTGCTCCATAGCGAAGGGCTGGCCAAGGCGTCGGTGTAGGCGTAACTCAGCTGCGCGCCGTTGGCGAACGAGGCTCCCAGCCCGGGACCCGGGGCGCGGTCGACCAGCCGGACCGACAGGCCGCGGCGTGCCGCCGCATAGGCCGTGGCCATGCCGACCACGCCGGCGCCCAGCACGATCACATCCACGGTCGTGTCGTTCCGTGGTGCCGGCCTGGCGGCAGTAGCCTGGTAGTCGGTCGGCATGGAGGGTCGGTCCTGCGAAAGCGCTACCGGCCGGGATGACGGCCGGTTCCCTCGCGCCGCGGATCGGCCGCCCACTCGAGCGCACCGTCGCGAAGGAACCCGCCATGCAGGCCGGAGTCCTCGCCGGCGCCCGCGCGGACCTCGACGCCGCGGCGGGCGAGTTCGTCGCGGATGCGCGGCGAAAAACGCGCGGCTTCGCCGTCGAAACGCTCGCCGCGCGCGACCAGGTTGGGAAGGTCGACCGCCTGTTGCAGCGGCAGATGCCAGTAGACGAGACCGACCAGGGTCTTGCCGATGTAGGCGGGGATCGAGGAACCACCGGGCGAACCGATCGCACCGACGAACCCGCCGTCGCGGTCGAGCAGGATCGCCGGCGTCATCGACGAGCGCGGACGCTTGCCGGCGGCGATCGCATTGGCGGCGGGAACAGGCCCGGCGGCCGGGTTCCAGGAAAAATCGGTCAACTGGTTGTTGAGGAAGAAACCGTCGACCATGCGCCCGGAACCGAAGAACGATTCGATCGTGGTGGTGATCGACACCGCGTTGCCTTGCGCGTCGACGACCACCATGTGGCTGGTGCCGCCGGGTTCGTCGGTGCGATCGTCGGCTGTTTCCGGCGCGCCTTGCGGTTGTCCGGCCGTGGGCGCGGGCGCGGCCGTGGTGCCGATCAGCTTGCGGCGCGCCGCGATGTAGGCAGGATCGAGCAGGCCGTCCACGGGCACCGGCACGAAACGCGGATCGCCCACGTACTGGTCGCGGTCGGCGTACATGATCCGGCTGGCTTCGGCGAACAGGAACCACGCCTGCGGATCGTCCGGCCCGCGCTGGTCGATATCGGTGCCATCGAGCAGCGCCATCAGCTGCAACAGACCGACGCCGCTGGCGGGCGGCGGCGGCACGCACAGTACGTATTGCCGTAGCGGCCTGCAGATCGGTGCGGATTTCTCCGGTTCGTAATCGGCCAGGTCATGCTCGCTCATTGCGCCGCCCAGCGGCTCCTGGTGAGTGCGGGCGACGATCGCGCGCGCGATGCCGCCGTGGTAGAACGCCGCCGCACCGCTCCTGGCCAACGTGCGCAGGGTGGCGGCGTAGGCGGGATTGCGCAGCAGGTCGCCGGCCTGCAACGCATGGCCGGCGGCATCGGAAAAATAGGCGGTGACGTCGGGCGCCGACGCCTGCGGGAACTCGCCGTGGATATGCCGTGCCAGCCGCGGGGTGATGCGGAAACCGCGTTCGGCCTGATCGATGGTTTCATCGAACAACTGGTCCCAGCGCAATTTCCCGTGATCGCGCTGCGCGGCGGCGAACACCGCGACCGCAGCGGGAACGCCGGTGGCGCGCCCGGTCAGCATCGCCTCGCGATGCGGGATCGCGCGTCCCTCGGCATCGTCGAGGAGTCGCGGCGTGGCCAGCGCAGGCGCCGCCTCGCGCCCGACGTAGCTGGTCACTTCGCCGCTGGCGGCGTCGTAGGCCATGATGATGGCGCCGCCACCGATGCCGGAACTCTGCGGTTCGACCAGGCCCAGCATCATCTGCACCGCGACCGCCGCATCCATTGCGCTGCCGCCGCGCCGCAGCACCGCGGTGCCCGCATCGACGGCCAAGGGATGCGCCGCGACCACGACCGCTTTCGCTTGTACGTCCCGGCTTTGGGGCGCGCCGAGTGAAGGGACAGGTTGGCGGCTTGCGCAGCCGGCGATGACGGGAAACAGGACGGAGAGGCATACAGCGAGCACGTACAGGCGGACGCCAGCCCGGGCTCGACAGCTGGATGCGCCGGCATATGAAGGTGAATTGGCCATTGCCGAAGCGTAGCGGGCTTCACGCGGCTTGTGCCCTCACATCGCGTGCATCTTCAATAACCTGTAGCTATGCATTGATGGTCGGGCCATGCGAGACGCAAGAGATGCCTGCGTGCAGCGGTTCCAGGAGCAGGCACCGCGCGATCTCCATAGCCTGAGGCTATACCGTTTCGCAAAAACCATGCACGACAAATCGACATGTTGTCGTCACTCTGAAATGGAAGCGGGTTTCGGAAGCTCCATTCGTGTGTCCGAGTATCAGCGCAGCCATTCCAAAGAACGGGGAAGTTTCATGATTAGAAATGTCAATTCAACACGTGGCTTGGTCACGGGCAGCGTTCTGGTCATTGGTGGCTTGTGCGCGGGCACGACGCTGGCGGCCGTCCAGGAAGAACGCGCGGGCACGCAGGTCCCGGCGAGCGAACAATCCACCGCAGCGACGCTGGACACGGTCCGGGTCACCGGTTCGCGCGTCATGAGCGGAGCTTACGAGTCGCCCACCCCGGTCACCATGATCGAGTTGGAGCAGATCGAGATGGCGGCGCCGAACAACATCGCGGACTACTTGAACACGCTGCCGTCGATGGTCGGCGACCGCACCACCACCCAGGGCAATAACGCCATCAGTGCCGGTAGCACGGGCATGAACCGGTTGAACCTGCGTGGCCTTGGATCGGACCGCACCCTGGTACTGGTGGACGGTCGGCGTTTCGTCGGTTCCACGCTGGAAGGCAACGTGGACGCCAATGGCCTGCCCAATGGCCTGATCCGCAGCGTCGACGTGGTGACCGGCGGCGCTTCTTCGGTCTATGGCTCCGATGCCGTCGCCGGCGTGGTCAACTTCATGCTCGATACCCGTTACACCGGCATCAAGGGCTTTGCCCAAGTCGGCCAGTCGGGGCAGCAGGACGATGAGCAGACCAACGTCGGTTTGACTTTCGGCACGCCCTTCGCCGGTGGCCGTGGCCACTTCCTGTTCAACGCCGAATACGCGAAGAACGAGGGTGTTGGCGCGGTTCGCGATCGCGACTGGTTCCGCGGTTGGGGCACCATGAACAATCCTGCGTGGACGGCTACCAATGGCGAGCCGAACCTCATCACCGTGCCTTTCCTGAACCGTCCGAACGAAGCCGTCGGCGGCCTCATCACCAGCGGGCCGCTGCAGTGGACCACGTTCGACCCGGATGGTTCGCCGCGCCGGTTCGACTACGGCACGCTCGACCGCACCGGCACCAGTTCCTCGGGCGGCGAGCTTGACGGGCATTTCGCCTCCATGTCGCTGAAGGGAGCGGTGGAACGCCACAACACGTTCGCGCGTGGCTCGTTCGAGGTCAGCGACAACTTCGAGGTGTTTGCCGAAGCCAGCCATGCGCGGTCGGTGGTGAACACGAATTCGTCTTACAACTACTACGGTGGAACGCTGACCATCCGCAGCGACAACCCCTATCTCGATCCGGTCACCCGCGATGCAATGGCGGCCGCGGGCGTCACCAGCGCCGCTTATGGCTTGTTGCTGGGCGATGCGTCGCCGCGCGTCGAGGTCAATACCTATCGCGCGGTGTTCGGCGTGAATGGCACCTTCGGCCGCGACTGGGAGCTGGATGCTTATTACCAGTACGGCGAAAGCCAGCTCGACACGCAGGTGATGAACACCACCAACTCGACCCGGCTGGGGTTGGCTCTCGATGCAGTAGTCGATCCCGGGAACGGGCAGATCGTATGCCGTTCTTCGTTGGCTGCCCCGACCAATGGTTGCGTGCCCATCAATACCTTTGGCGGCGCGAGCATGTCCGATGAAGCGTTGGCCTATGTGCAGGGAAATCCCTACCTGCGGCAAACGATGAAGCAGCAGGTGCTGTCGGCCAGCGTTCGCGGCGAAGCCTTCCAGATGCCGGCCGGCGCGGTGATTACCGCGTTCGGCGTCGAGCACCGGCGCGAAAGCGTGGTGGGCAGCAGCGATGAAGCGGGCCAGGCGCGCGAGTGGCTGTTCGGCAACTTCCTGCCCACCAGGGGCGAGAACAAGGTCAACGAAGCCTTCTCCGAAATCCTGATGCCGCTGGTCGAAGACAAGCTCACCTTCAATGGCGCGGCCCGTGTCGCCGACTACAGCTATTCGGGAACCGAGCTGACCTGGAAGGCCGGCCTGACATGGAAGCCGGTGGATTCCGTGCTGATCCGCGGCGTGCGTTCGCGTGATATCCGCGCTCCCAACCTGAGCGACCTGTACCAGGCGGGCGTGACCCAGCGCCAGAACGTCAACGACCCGTGGTTCGGCAACATCCGTCGCAATATCGAACGCGTATCGGAAGGCAACCTGGATCTGACCCCGGAAATCGCCGATACCTACAGCCTTGGCGTGGTGTATACGCCGACCGCCGATTTCCAGGCGGCGGTCGACTACTACCAGATCGATATCCGCGATGCGATCTCCACCCTGACCAACCAGCAGACGGTGGACCGTTGCTACGACGGCGACCAGACCCTGTGCCAATACGTCAGTCGCGATGCCACGGGTGCGTTGAACGGTCTGGTGCTGAAGCCGGTCAACATCGCCAAGCGCGTGGTGCGCGGCGTCGATTTCGATATGGCCTATCACCAGCCGATGCGCGTGTTCTCCGAGGATGGCGGGATCGACCTGCGCCTGGTAGCCACGCGCTTGATCGAAAGCCGTACCGAAAACCCCTTCACCAGCTACGACTACGCAGGCGAAAACACCGGTAGTTCGGTCAAGTGGCGGGCACTGGGAAGCGCCACGTACAAGCAAGGGCCGCTGCGCCTGGGCGCTTCCGTGCGCTTCGTCGGCTCCGGTGTGCAGAGGAACGACTGGGTCGAAGGCGTGGACATCGACGACAACAGCGTGCCCAGCACCTGGTATCTCGGGTTGTCCGGCTCCTACCGGTTCGCCGACGACAAGCTGGAAGCCTTCTTCCGCGTGGATAACGCGCTGGACAAGGATCCGGTCGTCATCAGCACCAACAACAATGGCCTCAATGCGACGCTGTACGATGTGCTCGGTCGTTACATGAGCGTTGGCCTGCGGTTCGAGTTCTAAGCGCGGCCTGTCGATTCCCTTTGCGGCGCGATCCTTGCAAATGCATTGGTCGCGCCGTTTTTTGTTCGATCCGGGCGGCTGCTGCCGCTGCATGACATGAGGAATGGAAAGCGATGAATCCTTCGAGCCCCGGGCTGGAACCGGACCGCGTACGGCCCTGGCCCCTGATGCTGTGCTGTTTGTTGATGCTGTGCTTCCAGGCGCAGGCGCAGCCCCGACAATTGCTCAACTACGAGGCGATCCACAAGCCGGTGCATGCCGATCGCGGCATGGTCGCCAGCCAGAACGAAGTCGCCAGCGCGATCGGCGCCCAGGTCCTGCGCGACGGCGGCAACGCGGTGGATGCCGCGGTGGCCACCGCGTTCGCGATGGCGGTGGTATTGCCGCGCGCGGGCAACATCGGCGGCGACGGTTTCATGCTGGTGTACCTGGCCCGGGAGCAGCGCACGATCGCGATCGACTACCGCTCGGTGGCGCCGAACGCGGCGACGTTGGAACGTTATCTCGATGGCGACGGAAAGGTGGTCGGCGACAAGGCCGGTTACCTGGCCGCCGGCGTGCCCGGCACCGTGGCCGGCCTGGAACTCGCGCATCGCAAGTACGGACGGCTGCCGTGGTCGAAGCTGCTGCAACCGGCGATCCAGCTGGCCGCCGAAGGACTCGTGCTGACCCGCGACGAAGCCTTCGCCCTGGACTGGGGCAAGGAACGCCTGGCGCGCAGCGCGGCCGGAGCCAAGGTGTTCCTGCACGCCGACGGCAGCGCCTTGCGCGCCGGCGAACGTTTGCTGCAACCCGATCTGGCCTGGTCGTTGCGGCAGATCGCCGAGCACGGCGCGGATGCGTTCTACCGTGGCGCGATCGCCGAACGCCTGGCCGCCGGCATGCAAAAGCACGGCGGCCTGATCACCCGCGCCGACCTTGCCGCCTATCGAGCCATCGAACGCGATGCGCTGCTGGGCAGCTATCGCGGGCATGGCATCGCCACCATGCCGCCGGTCAGCGGCGGCGGCGCCAGCGTCATCGAAATGCTCAACATCCTCGAAACCAGGGACCTGGCCGCCTTCGGCGCGGGATCCGCCGACGCCCTGCACTACATGACCGAGGCGATCAAGCTGGCCTGGAGCGACCGCAGCCGTTTCGCCGGGGATCCGGGGTTCTCGGACATTCCGGCGCATGGCCTGACGTCCAAGGCGTACGCCGCCACGCGCGCAAAACTTGTTTCGCCGACGAAAGCGTTGCCGGCGCCGGAACTCGCCGCCGGCGACCCGTGGCCGTACGAAAGCAAGGAAACCACGCAGATCTCGGTGATCGACGCCGACGGCAATGCGGTCAGCAACACCTATACGCTGGGTTCGGATTTCGGCGCCGGGGTGATGATCGAAGGCACCGGCTTCCTGCTCGGCAACCTGATCGGCAACTTCCCGATCGCGGCGCAGGCGAAGGCGGGCAAGGACGCGAAGAAGGCCCTGGCCAACCTGCTGGGCCCGGGCCGGCGCCCGGTGTCGAGCATGTCGCCGACCCTGCTGTTCCGCAACGGCGAACTGTGGATGGTGACCGGCAGCCCGGGCGGCAACACCATCCCCGGCACGGTGATGCAAACCATCGTCGATGTGGTCGACTTCGGCATGAACATCGCCGAGGCCACCAGCATGCCGCGCATCCACCAGGAAATGCGCAGCGGCGAATTGCAGGTCGAACGCGGCTTCAGCCCGGACACCTTGCGGCTGCTGCAAGCGCGCGGGCACAAGGTGGTGCAGGACGAAACCATCGGCAGCACCCAGACCCTGCTCAAAGCCGCCGACGGCGTCGAAGGCGCCGCCGATCCGCGCCGTCCCGGCGCCGCCGCCGTCGCGCAGTAGGCGACCGGTGCCCTGGCTTTCCCCCATCGCTGCACGACGCGCCCGGACGTGGCCGACGTGTGGAATCGCACCATCACGGCATCAGTTGGAGGGATCATGAGGCAAGGCAGCAAAGCGGGACGCGCCCTGGCACTCTGCGCGGCATTCGTGTTGTCGTGGGCCTGCGTATCGTCGGCATCCGCGCAAGGCATCGAAGAGCGCCTGGGCCAGCTGATGGCCGAGCATGGAACCGCGGGCCTGGCGGTCGTGGTGGTCAGGGACAATGCCGTCGTGTACCAGAAAGCCCTGGGCTGGAAGGATCGGGAGAAGAAGATTCCCCTCGACGAGGACGATCTCTTCCGGATCGCCTCGATCTCCAAGTCGTTCGCGGCGACCGCCATCCTGCAGCTGGTGGAACAGGGCCGGCTGTCGCTGGACGACGACGTCGGCGACCTGATCGGCTTTCCCGTGCGCAATCCCGTGTTCCCGGACCGGATGATCACGCTCGGGATGCTGCTGAACCACACCTCGTCGATCACCGACGGGGAGAAGTACGGCAGCCTCGACTTCATCAATCCCGGCGCCGGCAAGGCCTGGCGCGACAGTTACGCCGACCGCGCGCCCGGCGAGCGGTACGAGTATTCCAACCTCGGCTACAACATGGTCGGGACGATCGTGGAGCGGGTATCCGGCGAGCGGTTCGACGCCTACGTCAAGGCGCACGTGCTCGATCCGCTCGGGTTGTACGGCGGTTACGTGCCCGAGGCGCTGGATGCGGACCGCTTCGCGCGGATCTACCGCTGGGGCGAGGGCGAGGGCGAGGGTTTCGTGCGCTCGGACCAGGCGTACGCGCCGCTGGGCGAGCGCCTGGACGGCTACACGATGGGCTACGACACGCCGCTGTTCTCCCCGACCGGCGGCGTCAAGATCTCCGCGCCCGACCTGGCGAAGTACATGCTGATGCACATGAACCTGGGCGAGTGGAACGGCGTGCGGATCATCACGGCCGAACACGCGAAGAGGATGCAGACGCCCACCGTCGATGCGGACGAGGGTGCCGGCTACGGCCTGGCCATCCGTACCGACCGCGCCCTGGTGCCTGGCGTCGTGCTGACCGGGCACACCGGATCTGCGTACGGGCTGTACAGCTCCATGTTCTTCGACCCGGAGAAGAAGTACGGCTTCGTCGTGATCACCAACGGGACCCGGGACATGGAAGTCCGGACCGAGGTCAACCGGGCCCTGTACGAGCACTTCATCGCGAAGGCCGCGGACGCGCCGGCGGCGGAGTAGGCCGCCCGGGCATGGGCCGGGCCATTGCATTTCCGCCATCGCGGCGATGACGGCATCGCTGACCCACGCGATCAAGGGCAGGCTCAGGAAGGTCCGACGATTCCGAACGGACTCCGGGGGCAGGCTCATTCGAACCACCTGGAGAGATCGGCAATCTCACGGCTGCCGCAGGAGTTCCAGCCTTCCAGTGGACGCGAAAGAGGGAATCCTGCAGAGGCTCCCCAAGGGCGCGCAATCGTTGTCGCCCCGCGCATGGCCCGGGCCTTGCCTACGGCCAGAAGTTGAGGAAGCCGGTGATGATCAGCGCATTGGTGAAGTCGATGAAGAACGCCCCCACCAGCGGCGCGACCAGGAACGCGCGCGGCGCCAGGCCGTAACGCAGCACCAGCGTGCGCATCACCGCCATCGCATTGGCGGTGGTGCCGAGCATGAAGCCGATGAAGCCGCCGCCCATCACCGCGGCGTCGTAGTCGCGGCCCATGATGCGGAACACCGGGATGCAGAACAGCACCACCAGCACGACCTGCAGCGCCAGGTTGACCACCAGCGGCAACGCCAGCCCCGACAGCTCCCACAGTTTCAGGTTCATCAGCGCGACCGCCAGGAACAGCGCCAGGCAGACGTTGCCGATCAGGTCGGTGGTCTGCACCGACAGGCCGACCCAGCCGGTGCGGTCGTCGAGGTTGCGGATCACCGCGCCGACCAGCATCGCGCCGATGTAGGCGGGCAGGGTTATGCCGAGCGCGTCGAAGCCCTTGCCGACCCAGGCGCCGGCCCACATCGCGATCAGGATCGCCACGATGCTCTTGAGCGCCTTGTATTCGCGCGCGGCTTCGGTGTCGACGACAACGCCATCGCCGACGGCGAGGTCGATCTCCGCCGCCACGGCCGCAGGCACGGCTGCCTGGTCGCCATCGGGCCGCAGGCGCAGTCGCCGGATCAGCACGGTGATCGCCGGACCACCGACGATCCCGCCGCAGACGATGCCGGCCATCGCCGAGGTGATGGCGATCGATTCCGCGCCGACCAGGCCGGCCTTTTCGAACAGCGGCGCGAAGGCCAGGCCGGTGGCCGGTCCGCCGGTGAGCGTGGCCGAGCCGGCGAGCACGCCGAACATCGGATCGAGCCCGAACGACGTCGCCACGCCGATGCCCACCAGGTTCTGGACCACCGCGAATCCCGTCGCCAGCGCCAGGAACACCATCACCTGCTTGCCGCTGACCCGCAGCAGCGCGACGCTGGCGTTGACGCCCATGGAGGTGAAGAAGGCGATCATCAACGGCCCCTGCAGCGCGGTGTCGAACTGGAACAGCACGGTGTCGCGGCCATGCGCCCACAGCACCACCAGCGCGACCACCAGTCCGCCGATGACCGGCGCGGGCAGGTTGTAGCGGCCGAGCACCGGGATGAGGCGACACAGCGCATAGCCGAGGAAGAGGGCGAGGCCGCCGAAGGCCACGGTCTGCACCGCGTTCAATTCAAGCATGAGGGTTCAACCATGTGGGTGTTCGCGAAGTGGATCCGGCCCGCACCCGTCGGCGCCGAAGCATCATGGACAGGTGCCGGGCGTGGGAGTGTGGAGGCGGACGCGACCCGCCGCCGTGCCGGTCAGTCTGCCATCGGCGATGGCCAGCCGTCCGTTGACCAGCAGGTATTCGACGCCGCGCGACAGCGCGCGCGGATGGACGTAGTCGGCCATGGGCGCGAAGCGTTCCGGATCGAACACCACGACGTCGGCAAGATATCCCTCGCGCAGGTAGCCGGTGTCATCGAGGCCGAGGATGTCGGCGCTCAGGCCGGTGGAGCTGCGGATGAAGTCGCCCACGTCGATGACATGGTCCCGCCTGACGTAGCGCGCGTATTTCTCCGGGAAGGTCGCGTACTGGCGCGGGTGGCCGTTGCTGCCGTCGGAGCCGGTGATCACCCAGGGCTGCTGCATGAACAGGTCGACGTCGTCCTTGCGCATGTTGAACGAGGCCACGCTGTCGGCGGACGCCGCCGCGCGCTGCCTGCCGGTGCGCTCGCCGCCTTCGGAGATGACGCGCAATGCCGCTTCGATGGGATCGACGCCCTGCTCGCGTGCCGCTTCGGCCAGGGTCTTGCCGGTCCACGGCCAGCCGCTGCCGGTCAGCAGCAACGCATCCGCACCGCCGCGCCGGCGCAGGTTGTCGACCATCTCCGCGCGGATGCGCGCCTGCGTGGCGGCGTCCTGCAATCGCCGCAGCAACGCCTTGCGGCCGCCGTCGGCTGCCCAGCGCGGCAACAACGCGGCGCCCAGGTGGGTGCCCGAAGCCAGCCACGGATACTGGTCCGCCGTCACCCGCTGCCCGGAGGCGCGCGCCTGCTCGACCAGGTCGATGACCGCCGCGGCCTGGCCCTGGACATCCACGCCCAGCGCCTTGATGTGGGAGATGTGCACCGGGATCTCCGCGCGGCGCCCGATCTCCAGCACTTCGCGGACCGAACCGAGCAGGCCGATGCCGTACGACGATTCGTCGCGCTGATGGGTGTCGTAAAGGCCGCCGCGTTTCGCCGCCTCGCTTGCGACGGCCACGACCTCATCGGTGCTGGAGAAACTCTGCGGTGCGTAGAACAGCCCGGTCGAGAGGCCGAACGCGCCCTCGCACATCGCGTTGGCCACCAGCCCGCGCATCTGCTGCAGCTCCTGCGCGGAAGGCACCCTGTCGTCCTGGCCCAGCACCCGCGAGCGCACCGCGCCGAAGCCGACGTACAGCGCCAGGTTGGTGCCGACGGCGTGCGTGGCGAACCAGTCGCGCTGTTCGGCGATGTCGGGCGAGCCCGAGCCATCCGAGCCGATGAAGATCGTGGTAACGCCCTGGAACAGCCACGGCGCATTGAGACGTACGGCGGCATCGTCCGAACGGATAAAGCGGTCGGGATGCGTATGCGGGTCGATGAAGCCCGGCGCGACGATCTTGCCGGTAACATCCAGCGTGCGCGCCGCGCGGAAACGGGAAGCGGCCTCCTCGCCGACATAAACGATGCGATCTCCCGCCACCGCCACGTCGAGCAGGCGCGGTGCCGCCTCGCTACCGTCGTAGACCGTGCCGCCCAGCAACAGCAGATCGGCGGCCGGCAATGCAGGCGGCGGGCTCTGCGAGCAACCGGCCTGCACGAAAATGGTGAGCGTGGCGACAAGCAGCAGGCCTCGCACGGCTCGGCCTCGTGCCGCGTGGCCTGGCGCATCCGTCACGAGGCATGGCCTGAGACGGCCGCGCGCGCGATGGCCTCGGCCTGGCCCCAGAATCCGGGAGCGACCGGCTGCAAGACACCGTCATGCGACTGCACGCCGCCGCGGTGGTCGGCCTTGAACCACAGCGGACCGTCCAGGTCGACGAACTCGGCCTCCTGCGCCACCAGGAACGCCGGGGCGATGCTCAGCGACGAAGAAATCATGCATCCGACCATGATGCGGAAGCCGCCCGTGCGCGCCGCCGCCAACAGCGACAGCGCCTCGGTCAGGCCGCCGGTCTTGTCGAGCTTGATGTTGACGACCTGGTAGCGGCCCTGCAGGCGCGGAAGGTCGGCGGCGACATGGCAGGATTCGTCGGCGCAGATCGGCACCGTCGAGGAGAACCCTTCCAGGTCGCCGTCGTCGGTCGCGGGCAGCGGCTGTTCCACCAAAGCCACGTCCAGTTCCACCAGCAGGGGTTCGATGCGGCGCAGCAGGTCGATGGTCCAGCTTTCATTCGGATCCACGATCAGGCGTGCGCCAGGCGCTGCCTGGCGCACCGCCCGGATCTGCGTGGCGGGAGCGACGGCATCGACCTTGACCTTGATCAGCCCCGCCGAGGCGATCTTCGCGGCGGCGGCGCCCATGCGTTCCGGCGTGTCCAGGCTGACGGTCAGCGCGGTGGTCAGGGCCTGCGGTTGCGCCCGGTGCAGCATCGACCAGACCGAGGTGCCGGCCAGCCTGGCGCCCAGATCCCAGAGCGCGCAGTCCACGGCGTTGCGGGCCGCGCCCGCCGGCAGCAATTGGGCGAGCTCGGCGCGCGACGATCCCGCTTCGATCGCCTTGGCGACCAGCCGGATTTGCCGCAGGACCGAATCGACGGTTTCGCCATAGCGGGCGTACGGCACCGATTCGCCGCGGCCGCAGATCCCGCCCTGGTTGATTTCGACGGCAATCACTTCGGCCGAGTGCTTCACTCCGCGCGAGATGCGGAACGGCGCGGCCAGCGGCCAGCTTTGATGGGCGACGCTCAGTTCGCGAAGCATGCTTGCAACCGATCCGCGATGCGCGCCACACCCATGCCGACCGGGTCCTGGCAGGGCAGTCCGAGCAGGTCCTCGATGTCCTTGCAGATCCGCGCCGCGTTGTCCGCGCCGCCGGCCTGCGAGGTGTTCACGGCGACGCCGACGGCGACGACGTCGGGGTTGGTCAGGCGCGCGGCCTCCAGGTTGGCTTCCAGGCAGGTCTTCAGGTCCGGAACGGGGTAGTGCGGCAAGCCGCGCATGTGCGCGCGGCCGGGTTCATGGCACAGCACCAGGGCATCGGCCTGGGCGCCATGCAGCAGGCCCAGCGAGACGCCGGCGTAGGAGGGATGGAACAGCGAGCCCTGGCCTTCGATCAGGTCCCAGCCGCCATCATCGCGCGCCGGCGATATCCACTCGGCGGCGCCGGAAATGAAATCCGCCACCACCGCATCGATCGGCACGCCCGCGCCGGCGATGAAGATGCCGGTCTGGCCGGTGGCCCGGAAATCGGCACGCACGCCGCGCGACCGCAGTTCGCGTTCGATCGCCAGCGTGGTGTACATCTTGCCGACCGAACAATCGGTGCCTACCGCCAGCAGGCGCAAGCCGGCGCGGCGGCGGCCGTTGCCCACCGGCAACGCCGGCGCCTGGCGCGCATCGAACAGGAAGCGCGCGTTGCGTTCGGCGGCGGCGACGATTTCCGGGTGCGAGGTCAGGCGTTCGTGCAGGCCGGAGCCGATGTTCATGCCGGCATCCAGCGCCGCCACCACATGCCGCACGACTTCGGCATCCATCACTCCGCCGGCATTGGCCACGCCGACGATCATGGTCTTCGCGCCGGCTTCGACGGCCTGCCTGAAATCCAGGTCCGGCAGGCCGAGCGTGGTCTTGCACTCGCTGCCCCGGAACTGGCCCACACACCACTGTGGCCGCCAATGGGCCAACCCGCGCGCGGTCTTGGCGGCCAGGTGATCCGGGGCATTGCCCAGGTAAAGCAGGTAGGGCGGCGACCACGGAGACGCGGGGATGGCCGGGGTGGGGGTTGGGTCGATCGGAAGCATGGTTTTACGCGGTCCTTGATGACGTGGGTCTTGTGAGTGCGCGGCAGCGATGAGCCGACGGCACGATTGCGGGGGGAAGCGGAAAGGCAGTTCCGTGCCCGGCCACGGACCGCAGTGGGAAAGAGGTCGCGGCTTGGACGAAAGATTGCCTGAGGAGGCGCCGCCCCGGCGCGGGATGCGACCACCTTAGCCACTGGGTCTGCGGCCCACCATTGAAAAGACGCTGTCGGTGCATAGCCCAAGGTTATGTGTGGTGGGCACGGGATCCACGCTGGCGAAGGTGCTGACGATGGCCCGGCTGTCCAGGCCATAGCTGTCGAGGCGGCGCGCGTGGGGCGGCAGAGTCCACGGCCGGAACGGGCGAGGTAGAATCAAGATCGTTTTTTTTCGAATGCCAAGGAAATGTCCGAACAATCTCCCGTGATGCCTGATCCCGGTCAGTCCCCTTCGCAGCAACCCGACCTGAAGCAGGCTGCGCTGGAGTACCACCGCCTATCGCCGCCGGGCAAGATCAAGGTATCGCCGACCAAGCCGATGGTGACCCAGCGGGACCTGGCGCTGGCGTATTCGCCGGGGGTGGCCTTCGCCTGCGAGGCGATCGTGGAGGATCCCAACGCGGCCAGCGAGATGACCGCGCGCGGCAACCTGGTGGCGGTGGTGACCAACGGCACGGCGGTGCTGGGCCTGGGCAACATCGGCCCGCTGGCGGGCAAGCCGGTGATGGAAGGCAAGGGCGTGCTGTTCCAGAAATTCGCCGGCATCGATGTGTTCGACCTGGAGATCGACGAGACCGACCCGGACAAGCTGGTGGAGATCATCGCCTCGCTGGAACCGACCTTCGGCGGCATCAACCTGGAAGACATCAAGGCCCCGGAGTGCTTCATCGTGGAGCGCAAGCTGCGCGAGCGGATGAAGATTCCGGTATTCCACGACGACCAGCACGGCACCGCGATCATCGTCGGCGCGGCGATCTACAACGCCCTGGAAGTGGTCGGCAAGAAGATCGGGGACGTGAAGCTGGCCACCAGTGGCGCCGGCGCGGCCGGCATCGCCTGCCTGGACATGCTGGTGGCGCTGGGCCTCAAACCGGAGAACATCCTGGCGGTGGACCGCGACGGCGTGCTCTACACCGGCCGCCCGCATCTGGACCCGGACAAGGCGCGTTATGCGCGCGACACCGACAAGCGCAGCCTGGCCGACATCGTCGCCGGGGCCGATATCTTCCTGGGCCTGTCCGCCGCCGGCGTGCTCAAGCCGGAGATGGTCGCGACCATGGCCGAGCGGCCGATCATCCTGGCCCTGGCCAATCCCAACCCGGAAATCGATCCGGCCGCCGCCAAGGCCGTGCGCCCGGACTGCATCATCGCCACCGGCCGCTCGGACTATCCGAACCAGGTCAACAACGCGCTGTGCTTCCCCTACATCTTCCGTGGCGCGCTGGATGTCGGGGCCACGGTGATCAATGAGGCGATGAAGACCGCCTGCGTCAAGGCCATCGCCGCGCTGGCGCGCCGCGAGTCCTCCGACCTGGGCGCCGCCTATGGCGACGAGATCCCCTGCTTCGGCCCCGAATACCTGATCCCGCGCCCGTTCGATCCGCGCCTGCTGGTGGAACTGGCCGGGGCGGTGGCGCAGGCGGCGATGGACTCGGGCGTGGCCCTGCGCCCGATCGCGGACATGGCCGCGTATCGCGAAAAACTCGGTCAGTTCGTCTACCGCACCAGCCTGATGATGAAGCCGGTCTACGACCGCGCCCGCGCCGACCTCAAGCGCGTGGTCTATGCCGAAGGCGAAGAGGAAGTGGTGCTGCGCGCGGTGCAGACGGTGATCGACGACGGCCTGGCGTTCCCGATCCTGATCGGCCGCCCGGACGTGATCCAGACCCGGATCGAGCGCCTGGGCCTGCGCATGCGCGAAGGCGTGGACTTCGAGCTGACCAACCAGGGCGACGACCCGCGCTTCAACGAGTACTGGCAGTACTACCACGCCCTGACCGAACGCCGCGGGGTGACCCCGGCGGCGGCCAAGAACCTGATGCGCTCGCGGCCCACGCTGATCGCGGCGGTGATGGTGGCGCGCGGCGAAGCCGACGCGATGGTCAGCGGCATCGTCGGCCGCTTCCACAAGAAGCTGGGCTATGTGCGCAGCGTGATCCCGCTGGATCCGGGCGTGCAATCGACCTCGGCCATGACCGGGGTGATCAACGAGCAGGGCGCCTGGTTCTTCCTCGATACGCACGTGCAGGACGATCCGACCGCCGAACAGATCGCCGAGGCCACGCTGCAGGCCAGCTACCGGCTGAAGCTGTTCGGGATCGAGCCGAAGGTGGCGCTGCTGTCGCACTCCAACTTCGGCAGCCACGACACCCCCAGTGCACGGAAGATGCGCGCGGTGCGCGAGCTGCTGAAACAGCGCATGCCCAAGCTGGAGATGGATGGCGAGATGCAGGGCGACACCGCCTGGGACGAACTGCTGCGCAAGCGGATGATGCCCAACACCACGCTGAGCGGCCGCGCCAACCTGTTCGTGTTGCCGAACATCGACGCGGCCAACATCACCTACAACATGGTCCGGGTGATGACCGATGGCGTGGCGATCGGCCCGATCCTGATGGGCATCTCCAAGCCGGTGCACATCCTGACCAGCTCCGCGACCCCGCGCCGGGTGGTCAACATGACCGCCATCGCGGCGGTGGATGCGCAGATCAGGGCGCAGCAGAAGTAGGGCTTTCCTTCTCCCGCCGGGAGGAGGTGCCCGAAGAGCCTGCCCCCGAATGCTCTAGTCGGGGGGCGGATGAGGGAAGGAGCTATCAGGCGCTGCTGAAGCTACTGGGTTAGTCATCCTCCTTCCCTCATCCGTCGCTGCGCGCCACCTTCTCCCGGAGGGAGAAGGAACAGCTCAGGCTTCGTCGTCGCTTCCGTGCAGCATCTCGCGCTGCAGCTTGTCCAGGTAGGCGTCGACTTCGGCGGTGGTGGCGAAGATGTCGCTCACCGGCAGTGCCTGGACCATGTCCAGGACCTTGCGGATCTGCGCCTGCGGGTGCACCACCAGCACCTTGCCGCCCGGAGCCAGCAGCTTGCGCGCCTTGAGGATGGAACGGATGCCGGCGCTGCTGATGTAGTCCAGCCGGGCCAGCTCCAGGACCAGCACCATCGACGGATGGGCCGCGGCCAGCAGCGGTTCCAGCGCATCGTCCAGCTGCTCGTGGCTGTCGCTGTCCAGGCGCCCGGTCAGGACCACGTACTGGTTGCCGTTGACCGGCGGATAGATGTCGACTTCCAGGCTCATCCATCGCTTCCCGCGTCGCGCCTTCCGGTGGCTGCCATCACTCGTCCTCGTCCTGATCTCCGCGCAACACCTTGCGCTGCATCGCATCCAGGTAGGCGTCGGCTTCGGCGGTGGAGACGAAGATCTCGTGCATCGGCACCGCCTTGACCACGTCCAGGACCTTCTGGATCTGCGCCTGCGGATTGACCAGCAGGACCTTGCCGCCATGCCCGCCCAACGCCTTGCGTGCCTTGAAGATGGAACGGATCCCGGCGCTGCTGATGTATTCCAGGCCGGCCAGGTCCAGGACCAGCGATTGCAGCTGGCGCTGCAGCAACGGCGCCAGCGCCACGTCCAGGTCCTCGTAGGAATGGGTATCCAGGCGCCCGGTCAGGGTCACGCGCTGGCTGCCGTTGCTCGGGGGCAGGATCTTGATCTGCAGGCTCATCGCGGATTCTCCGGGGCGGGGACGCGCAGGCTGACGCGCAGCAGGTTGCAGTCGTCGATGCGCTCGTAGTGCATCGATTCGGCGATCTGGCGGATCAGGTACAGGCCCAGTCCGCCGATCGGACGGTCGAGGATATCGGCTTCCAGGTCGGGCGTCTGCGCCGACAACGGGTCGAATGGCGCGCCCTGGTCGCGGAAGCGCAGGGTCAGCAGGTCGCCGTCCATGCCGATGTCCACGGAAAGCTCGTGCTGGCCCACGTCCATGCCATCGCCGCCACCGTATTCGATGGCGTTGCTGGCCAGTTCCTCGACGATCAGACGCACGTCGCCGCGCACCCCGGCGTCGATGCCGTGCCGGGTCAGCACCGCTTCCAGCGAGGTGTTGAGGTCCTCGACGCGGGCGATTTCACCCGGGACGATCAGTCGTATCAGCATGCAAGTTCTCCTGCGTTCCGGTTGCGATGTCGGTGCTGGTGCCCGTCTCCGCGCTCGCCGCGGCCGCCTGGTCCAGGCGGATCGCGAGCACGGTGATGTCGTCCGATTGTGGCGCGGTTCCGGCGAAACGGTGCACATCGGCGATCAGTTGCAGGCAGTTCTCGCCCGCGTCGTCGCCGGTCCGCACCGCCGCCAGCAGGCGTTCGCTGCCGTAGGCCTCGTTGCCGGGGTCGAAGGCTTCGGTCACGCCGTCGGTATAGGCCATCAGGCTGGCGCCGGGTTCCAGGGTGCCGTGCCACAGCGGGAAATTTTCCGACACCTCGAAGCCCAGCGGCGGGCCGGCGGCGATCTCCAGCATTTCCACCCGGCCGTCGGCATGCAGCAGCAGCGGCGGATCGTGGCCGGCGCTGGCCAGGGTGCAGCGCCCGCTGCGCACGTCGATGTGGCCGCACAGCACGGTGGCGAACATGCAGGTGTCGTTGCCTTCGATCAGCCGCCGCGACGCTTCGGCCAGCACCTGGTCCGGCGAGGCCGACGAATGCGCCGCCACTTCCAGCACGGTCACCGCGCGGGCCATGAACAGCGCCGCCGGCACGCCCTTGTCGGAGACATCGCCGATCGCGAACCACAGTTCGCCGTCGCCGCGCTCGATGAAGCTGTAGAAATCGCCGCCCACTTCCTTGGCCGCCTCGAGCACCGCATGCGCCTGCAACCGCGCCGCGCCGCGTTCGATCACCCGCGCCGGCGACAGCATCGCCCGCTGGATGTCGCGGGCGATCGAGAGTTCGCTGTGCAGCTTCTGCCGCGCCGCGCCCATCTCGCCGATCTCCACGAGTTGCTGCTGGATCGAGGTGCGGGCGTGCTCCAGGGTGCGGGCCATGCGCCCGACCTCGTCGCCGCGGCCGGTGTGCGGCACCGGCCAGTCGTACTGGCCTTGGGCCAGGCGCGAAGTCGATTCGGCCAGGTGCTCGACCGGGCGGCTGATGCGCTTGGCCAGGCGCCGCACCACCAGCATGGAGACCAGCGCCAGCAGCAGGCCCACCGCGGCCAGCTGCCATAGCGCCCGATTCAGGCGGGCCACGATCAGCCGGTAGGACTGCGCCACCAGCAGCGACCAGCCGGTGTCGCCGATCGGTTCGACCACGGTGTAACGCTGTTCTCCGCTGCGCGTGTCGCGATGGATGAACTGCCCGGCCTGGTGCAGTCGCACCGCACGCGCGGCGTCCGCCAGGTCGACGCGGCCGCTGCGCCGGATGTACTCGTCCAGGGTCATGCCCAGCGCCACGCCCGGTTCGGGGTTGGCGGCCAGGGTGCCGGCCGGCGCCACCAGCGACACCCGCCAGCCGGGCAGGCTGGCCAGGGTTTCGAAGCTGTCGGTCAGGGTGGTCAGCGGCAGGTCCAGGCTGACCATGCCGCGGGCGCTGCCGCCGCGGGCGGTGGCGCGCAGCGGCAGGTTGTAGGTGAGCATCCACACGCCGCCGGCGGTGTCGTTGCGATACGGCTCGGACCACCAGCCGCCGCTGGAAGACAGGGTGCGCCGGTACCAGTCCCGGCTGCGGTAGTCGTAGCCGTCGGCCAGCAGGTCGCGGTCCTGGCCGTCGGCGGCGATGTAGCGTGCGTAACCCAGCTCCGGCTGCCCGTGCACCGGGTCCAGCACCAGCAGCGCGCCGTTGGCGCCGGGGGTGGCCCTGACCATCGCGCGCAAGGTGGTGGTCAGTTCGTCGGGATCCAGGGTGGAAGCGGCCACCAGGTCGGTCAGGCCGACGGTGGTGATGGTCACCGAGCGCATCGCCACGGCCAGGCGCTGCGCGGCTTCCTGCGCACTGGCGCGGGTGTTGCGTTTGGCGTCGTCCAGGATCATGTCGCGCGCCACCCAGGCGATGGCGACGCAGATCAGCAGCAGCAGGATCAGGTTGAGCGCGCCCGACCACAGCGCGATTTTCGTGCGCAGGCTGCCGCGCCAACGCACGGCGTCGGCAGGCAACGTGGCGCTGCGCTGATCTGGTCCTGCTCCGGTCATGCCGGCGCCTCTTTGGATCCCCCTCCCGATCATAGGCCGCAAACGCGGGCAGTGGCGGTGCGTCCGTCGCAAATCCCGGCGCGGCGTTGTCGCGGGACAAGCCGGCGCGGGCGCGGAAACCGCCGCTTTCGGAACGCTCCATACGCCTGCGTAGCGCTTCGCCGTTACAGGCGCTGCGTTACACTCCATGGCTCATAAAAACGACAACGACCGCGCGCTGGCGCGGTGCAACGGGAGTGGTGATGAACTGGTTGAACGAGATGCTGCAGAACGATCCGGACCCGCAGGAAACCCGCGAGTGGGTCGATTCCATCAAGGCCGTGATCGACGCCGAAGGCCCGCTGCGGGCGCACCAGTTGCTGGAGGGCATGGTCGAACTGACCCGCCGTTCCGGCGCCTTCCTGCCGTTCTCGCCGACCACCGAATACGTCAACACCATCGCGCCCGCGCTGGAAGCCAAGTCGCCCGGCGATGCCGCCATCGAATGGCGCCTGCGCTCGATCATCCGCTGGAACGCGCTGGCCACCGTGGTCCGCGCCAACCGCAAGCCCGGCGACCTCGGCGGGCACATCGCCAGCTTCGCTTCCGGCGCCACCCTCTATGACGTGGGCTTCAACCATTTCTGGCGCGCGCCGTCGGAAAACCACCCCGGCGACCTGCTCTTCATCCAGGGCCACAGCTCGCCCGGCATCTACGCGCGTTCGTTCCTGGAGGGCCGCATCACCGAGGCCCAGCTCGACAGCTTCCGCATGGAAGTCGACGGCCACGGCATTTCCTCGTATCCGCACCCGTGGCTGATGCCTGACTACTGGCAGACGCCGACCGTGTCGATGGGCCTGGGCCCGCTCGCCGCGATCTATCAAGCGCAATTCATGAAGTACCTGGAGCACCGCGGCCTGATCGAGAAGTCCGACCGCAAGGTCTGGTGCTTCATCGGCGACGGCGAATCCGACGAGCCGGAAACCCTCGGCGCGATCTCGCTGGCCGGGCGCGAAGGCCTGGATAATCTGATCTTCGTGGTCAACTGCAACCTGCAGCGCCTGGACGGCCCGGTGCGCGGCAACGGCAAGATCATCCAGGAGCTGGAAGGCACCTTCCGCGGCGGCGGCTGGAACGTGATCAAGCTGCTCTGGGGCAGCTACTGGGATCCGCTCCTGGCCCGCGACACCGACGGCGTGCTGAAGAAGCTGATGATGGAAACCGTCGACGGCGAGTACCAGAACTGCAAGGCCTTCGGCGGCGCGTACACGCGCGAGCACTTCTTCAACAAGTATCCGGAAACCGCGGCCATGGTAGCCAACCTTTCCGACGACGACATCTGGCGCCTCAACCGCGGCGGCCACGATCCGCACAAGGTCTATGCGGCCTACCACCAGGCGGTCAACACCACGGGCATGCCCACGGTGATCCTGGCCAAGACGGTCAAGGGCTACGGCATGGGTTCGGCCGGCGAGTCGCTCAACCCGACCCACCAGACCAAGAAGCTGGACGACGAATCGGTCAAGGCCTTCCGCGACCGCTTCAACATCCCGGTCAGCGACGCGCAGCTGGCCGACGGCCAGGTGCCGTTCTACCACCCGGGCGAGGATTCGCCGGAAGTGCAGTACCTCAAGGCGCGCCGCGAGGCCCTGGGCGGTTACCTGCCGCAGCGCCGGCGCAAGTCCACGCAATCGTTCGAAGTGCCCAAGCTGGAGACCTACGAGCGCCTGCTCAAGTCCAGCGGCGAGCGCGAGAACAGCACCACCATGGCCTTCGTGCAGACCTTGAACATCGCCCTGCGCGACAAGCAGATCGGTCCGCGCATCGTGCCGATCGTGGCCGACGAGGCGCGTACCTTCGGCATGGAAGGCATGTTCCGCCAGATCGGCATCTACGCACCGTTCGGGCAGAAGTACAAGCCGGTCGATGCCGACCAGCTGATGTACTACCGCGAGGACCAGTCCGGCCAGGTGCTGCAGCAGGGCATCAGCGAACCCGGCGCGATCTCGTCGTGGATGGCCGCCGGCACCAGCTATGCGGTCAGCGACGTGCCGATGCTGCCGTTCTACATCTACTACTCGATGTTCGGCTTCCAGCGCATCGGCGACATCGCCTGGCAGGCGGCGGACATGCGCACCCGCGGCTTCCTGCTCGGCGGCACTTCCGGCCGCACCACCCTCAACGGCGAGGGCCTGCAGCACGAGGACGGTCACTCGCATCTGTTGGCCGGGGCAATCCCGAATTGCCGCAGCTACGATCCGACCTTCGGTTACGAGGTCACGGTGATCCTGCAGCACGGCATGAAGTCGATGATGGAAGACCAGATCGACGAGTACTACTACATCACCCTGCTCAACGAGAACTACGCACACCCGGAAATGCCGGCCGGCGCGGCCGAGGGCATCATCAAGGGCATGTACCTGTTGAAGGACGCGGGCAAGCCGAAGAAGGGCGAGCTGCGGGTGCAGTTGCTGGGCAGCGGCAGCATCCTGCGCGAGGCGATCGCGGCGGCGGAATTGCTGGACAAGGATTTCGGGGTCAGCGCGGACATCTGGTCGTGCCCCAGCTTCAACGAGCTGCGTCGCGACGGTTTCGATGCCGAGCGCTGGAACCGCCTGCACCCGGAAGCCAAGACCCCGCGCAAGCCCTACGTGACCGAACTACTGGAGGGCCGCCAGGGCCCGGCCATCGCCGCCACCGACTATGTGCGCGCCTTCGCCGACCAGATCCGCGCCTTCGTGCCGGGCCACTACACGGTGCTGGGCACCGACGGCTTCGGCCGTTCCGACACCCGCGCCAACCTGCGCCGCTTCTTCGAAGTCGACCGCTACTACATCGCCCAGGCGGCGATCGAGGCGCTGGCGAAGGAAGGCAAGATGACCGGCAAGGATGTGGCCAGGGCGATCAAGCAGTACAAGATTGATGTGGAGAAAGTTAACCCGGTTGGGGTTTGAGGGATCAACCATATTCATTGAAAAGGGGCGCCGATAGGCGCCCTCTTTTTTTCATTTCTCTCGACAGTTGCCTGTTGCTAGGAGCGAAGCATGGAAACGCTGCATAACCCAGATAGATTCATGGCTGACTTGCGTCAAATCCTTTCTCAAGGCAGAAAGCGAATAGGACTGCTTGTAGGCGCCGGCGCGCCAATCGCAGTCCGTGTCAACGAGGATGGCGCACTGGATAATGCAGGAAGGTCGCTAATTCCAGGAGTTGAGAAGCTCACAGAAAGTGTGCTCGACAGCCTCATTGGCAGCGAAAAGGATGCGGCGCTCGCGATAAATGTGGGCTTGGGAGCTAAAGGGAATATCGAAGCAATCTTGTCTAGAGTGCGACTGCTGGAGTTGGCTCTTGGTCCCACCGAAGTGAATGGACTGAATAGCGCGGGATATAAGGCTCTTGGTCAATCCATCTGTAAAAAGATAGGCGAGATTGTGGGGCCAGTCCTGCCGGAAGGGGTGTCCGCGTATACAGAGCTTGTTGCCTGGATCAGCGGCACCATGCGCGCTCATCCCGTAGAAATATTTTGTACAAACTATGATCTACTTTTCGAAGAAGCTTTTGAGCGTGCAAGAGCACCATACTTCGACGGGTTCACAGGAGGAAGTGCACCCTTTTTTGATCCGGTAACGGTTGCAGGTGATGATCTTCCGGCAAGGTGGTCTCGCTTGTGGAAAATTCACGGCTCACTTGGCTGGGCAGTTGAAGGTGGCTCTATCGTTAGAGGGAGAGGAAGAGAGGCGGCTCAACTTGTTTACCCTGACCACTTAAAATATGACCTTACTCAGAAGCAGCCTTACGCAGCTCTTTTTGAACGGTTAAAAAGATTTCTGCTGACCCCGGATACTTTGCTTCTAACAATCGGATTCTCATTTCGAGATGCGCACATATGCGCAGTAATCGATGAAGCGCTTGCTATGAACGCGAATACCGCGGTCCTAGCGTTTCAATTCCAATCCCTTGGACAAGAAGAGTGCGCGCGGAAACTTGCTTTTGATCGACCTAATCTAAGCATCTATGCAGCAGATGGCGCAGTTGTAAATGGTGTAGAGGGTAATTGGCGTCCTGGAGAATTACCCAAAAATTGGGAAGAAATCCGGTCGAGTTTCTGGGGGCGTCGCGCACCAGATAAGCCAGTCCACTTCTTGCTGGGCGACTTCAATCTTTTCGCCAGGTTCTGTGCATTGGCTCAGGCAAAAGACTTCGGAAGAGAGCAACTAAGTGCTGCTCAGTCATCGCCCGAAGATTCGGCAGCATCAGTATGAGTGGCGTTGATCCGACCTACGTAGGACAAGTTTATGCCGTTTCTGGTGCGACCGTCACCGTGCGGCTTACGGAGTCTTTGGCGTCAGGCCTAGCAATTATTGGCGGCCATACTTATCGAGTAGCGCAAGTAGGTAGTTTCGTCAGAATTCCGCAGGGATATCAGGATTTATACGGAATTGTTTCAGAGGTAGGCGCAAATGCGGCTCCAGCAACAGAAGCTGCTAGTTTGGGCGAGATCGGCCGCTGGATGCGAATTGAGCTGGCTGGAGAAGCGATTGGAGCTAGGTTTGAGAGAGGCCTAAGTCAACACCCCAACATACGAGACTCTGTACATATCGTTACAGAGCGAGATTTGAGGCGCATCTATGGAGCCGGCGGGGGCGATCAAATAGCAGTTGGAACGCTTGCTAGCTCAGACAATGTAGAAGTAAAGCTCTCGCTCGACAGTTTGGTCACACGGCATTCCGCAGTACTTGGCTCAACTGGATCTGGAAAATCAACCACCGTGGCGAGTTTGCTTAGATCCATTATTGGGGTGGAGGAAAATGCCACGCGTTCGCCAGCCGCGAGGATTCTATTGCTTGATATTCATGGAGAGTACGCATCGGCACTTTCGGATATATCTAAGGTCTTCAGCACCACGCCAAGACCTGGCGACGAAGCTTTGCGCGTGCCTTATTGGGCGCTGGAAGGATCAGAGCTTTTGGATCTAATCGCGGGCGATCTGACCGAGACTCAGGAAATAGCAATATCAGACAAGATTCTTGAACTTAAGTCGGCAAGTCTGGCGGCAAATGCGCTGCCTGGGCTTGATCCAAAATCACTTACGGTAGATAGCCCGGTTCCATTTTCTATCAAAAGGCTTTGGTTCGAACTGATCGATTTTGAGACTATGACCTTCACGGGGAAGGATCGAAATGAACCATGTTTGGAGAAAGCTGGTAACGAATTTGAGCTAGTTCCTCCAGTTTATACGCCGCATGCCATGGGTGCCGCCGGTCCATTCTTGAATCAGGCGGCAAAAGGTATACGCCGCCAGCTAAATTTGATGCGATCTCGGCTGCTTGATCGGCGTTATGACTTTATTTTGCATCCGGGAGAGTGGGAGCCAGAACATGATGGCTCAGTTGAGGCTGATCTCGACAAATTATTGGCTGGATGGCTGGGGCACGATAAGCAGATCACGATTTTGGATTTGTCTGGTGTCCCGAGTGCTGTCTTGGTTCGAATGATCGCATCGATACTTAATATTGTGTATGAGGCACTTTTCTGGAGTCGAGAGAAATCTGAGGGCGGTGTTCATCGGCCTCTTTTAGTGGTCATGGAAGAAGCACACCGCTACTTGGGCGCAGACGGCAACATGGTTGCGGCAGACGTTGTAAAGCGAATTGCAAAAGAAGGACGAAAATACGGTGTTGGAGCAATGTTGGTCTCGCAGAGACCTGCAGAGATAGATGAAACGGTCCTGTCTCAATGCGGAACACTGATTGCAATGCGACTATCCAACCCAACTGACCGCGCGCGCGTAAAGGGTGCGTTGCCAGACAATCTCGCAGGTCTAATGGACCTATTGCCCGTCCTTCGAACAGGCGAAGCAATAATTGCTGGAGAAGCGGCACGATTACCTGTGCGCTGCCGCATAACGCTACCATCTAAAGAGCATCAACCCAGAAGCGCAGATCCCGAAGTAAGTAAGGCTTGGGGCTTGCGCAGAAATGCAGAGGGGTATGACCGTGTAGTAGCGTCGTGGAGAGCGCAGCGGACTACTGCTGTGGTGGAACATCTAGATATTACCCGAACTAAAGTTAGCCCTGGTGAGGAGTAAAAATTCATGGAAAGGCAAAGTGTTGCATCGTCGAATATCTCTTCTATTGGATACGACGAAAGTTCACAGACACTCGAAGTAGAGTTTTACTCTGGGACGGTATATCAATACTTTAATGTGGGAGCGGACCTTTACATGCAGCTAATGCAGTCCTCATCAAAGGGGCAGTTCCTGAATATCTATATCAAGAATGCATATCCCTTCTCTCGGGTAGGGTAAACCCTGTTGCTACCCGCGCAGGATCCGTAGGATGAGCCGAGCCCAGCCTACAATGCATTCACGCATTTTTAGATAACGGGGAGTTGTATGAGACCTATAACGCAGAAAAGCGGTGTCTGGAAAAGCGGTGTCAGAGTCACTTACGCAGCAGGTCACCTTGACACTGTTTTTCGTTTGAGTCTTATGTGTGGATATGTATGCCGAAGAGCATGTCTCGCCTACTTTGATTCGTCCTCTTCATCTCCGTGATTAGTCTCCAAGAGTTTTTGACCATTATCTTCTTTGCTCGGCGTCGGGTTCTCTAAAGCCAGCTGGTTTAGTGGCCTTGCCTCTGACAATGTCTCGCCGTTAATTTTCAAATCCATCTCGCTGCCGTCGCCAAAAGATTCAGAGTAGCGTTGCGACGTTTTTCGAATAGCGTCCCTCACATTCGCTACAACAATTGGATCGTCTATACCAAGATCCCTCATCATGGTGTATGTCTCCATTGTTTGAATCAGGTTCCCTTGTTTTGACCAAAGGAGATAGGGCGTACGTACTAAATCTTTAAGCATTGCCAGCAAGAGACCAATGGTCTTAGCGCTTCCCCTGAAGACAATCTTTATTGGCGAACCTGATTCGATGCTAGAAATCCAAATGCCTGAATCCGATAGGGAAGAAACCTCAGTTCTCGCTGCAGTGATAGTCTCTGCTATATCGACTAGTTTAGAGAGCATCGTCATGAAGTCCGAGAAGGCACGAAGCTGACTGAGTCCATCAAGTTCTATTGATGCACTTGTCTCGGCGGCCGCTGCATATTCATCCGCATCGGGGTAGAGCTTCTTCAGCGCTCCGTAATGCGCGTAGGCAACCTCTAAAGCGATTGCGGGCCGGATTAAGGGCACGAGAGTTGGATTCTTCTTATTTTTCTGTAGGGCGACGTCATACGCACCCGTGAGCTCAGAAAGTGCCTCACGTCCAGGTCGAAGTAAACGCTGCAGTTCGGGGGATAAACCTTGGGCGGTGTCGAAACGTTTGGCCAAGTCCGACAGCTCATTAATTGCAGCATAAGGGCTTATACTTTCAACCCACACAAGTATGGGCTTCAACAATTCTTGGAATTGTGCATTCGCTTCTCTCATCTTCGCGTCATTATTTGATGCCAACGCGCTAAGAACTACCTCGATACCGACTAAAGGGGACGGAGGCAGTTAAACGGCCTTGACCCTAGGCCGACCACCTGGCCGGTAGAGAGCCGGTTGGTTCAATGTCTTCTCCACCATTTCCTGAAACCTGTCATCGCCCAGTGCCCGTTGCTGGGCAATGTAGCGCCTGATGGCGTCCAGTTCTTCCTCACTTACGCCGGCCTGCAGCCAGTGCCTGTATGCCAGTGCTCGGACCTCCCTGGTTGACCCTAGGGCGAGGTACAGGGGATGCGGCGTGATCAGGGGATCGCGTGCCGTGCCCAAGTGGGTATGCACGCTGGACCAACGGTAGTCCTCCGGCCTTTCGACCATCGCAGCGCGAACGGGATTGAGCTCGATGTATCGGCAGACCGTGAGCAGGTAGCGGTCCGAATCCACCAGGCAGGAGTTGAAGCGACCCTGCCACAAGGTGCCGGTGCGTCCGTGCCGCGCGTTGAACGCTTGCACGTAGCATTGTCCACTGACCCGCATCGCAAGGGCCAGGGAGTCGGTGGTCTCGGGTGTGAGCAGCAGGTGCACGTGATTGTCCATCAGCACGAAGGCGTGAACGGCCACTTGGTGCGCGCTGCACGCCAGCCGCAAAAGCCGCTGGTAGTTGTGCCGGTCTTCGTCGTCCAGGAAGATCGCAGCGCGGTTGACCCCGCGCTGGGTCACATGCAGAGGCTGGTTGGGAAGTACAAGGCGTGCGCGGCGAGGCATGGTGAGCTCCGGACGAGAGCACTGACTGTGCATGCACGGCCCAGCGGCGGCGATCAGTGATTGCTCAACCTTTTTGTAGGAATAGCCCGCTTAACTGCCTCCGTCCCCGATCTTCCCACGGCGACGGCGGGGACGTCACACCGGATTGGTTGCTGCGCTCGCTTTAGCCGACGACGCTCATAAGATCTGTTCTAGCGCTTTGGCTACTCGCGTCCCTAGCAGCACCAGTTTTTCAGCTTTGAGAGCACCATCCGCTACGAAGCTCACCTTCTTCCAAAGACTGCCGTATTTCTTTACTACCGGAGAATCTTTGTTCTCTTCGAGCGCGTCGCTTTCAACCACTATCTCGCCAAGAGCATTGCTTACGGCCTGTTTAAGTGCAGATGCGCCTAAAATCGTGTAATTAGCCATTGCCTCTCTAATGACCGCTATATGTCGCTCAATTAGTTTAGTCAACGACTTTGGAATTGTATCGGTTGCGAGCAACTGTTCCAGCTCATTGATTAATTCGGATATGCCAGCGAAGTCCCCTTCAGATATTTCTGTTTCTTCATTGGGCAAAATTTGGCTGCAATAGCCTAGAGAGGTAAAAACATCCTCAGTGAGGTATTGGCTAACATTCACCCACTTCGCATGGAGAATCTGAGGCGATATCGCGGATTCAAGTTTTCGGAATGTCGGCGTAAATATTTCTTCGTTGAAGTTTGATTCTTTTAGATGTTCGCGAATGCTCTGCAATTCTTCATAAACAAGACCAAGCTTGTTTGCGACAGATATATAGTTGTAATTCTGATCGGGTCCGTTGACAGAGAACAGTTTGCACCAAGACGAGAAAGCGCCCTTGTCAGCCTGATATCCGCGCGTGTTGTTAAGTAGTATCCAAACACGAGATGCAGCATTAATATTGTTGGGCACTTTTCACTCCGCCTTTGTCACTTTAGATCGAGCTGACGTCAATACTTTATTGGTAATCGGAAACATAGAATGGGTCGAGCATAGTGACTTTTCATTCTCGTACAGCGCTTCCACCACCACCCGGAGTACCTCTCTCCATTCTCTTGCGCCGCCATACTTGTCCAACACCCAGCATAAGCGCGAACGAGTAAGCAATCAGGTTGAAAAGCGTGAGCGGTATTGTGATCAGGTGAACTCGCGTGATTGGGCCGGCTCCATTTAGGAAAGCCCAAAGCACCATCGCGGAGAAGGCAATCACCAATAGGCCGAATAATCCCTGCCAGTATCTCTTGGCTACGCTTATAGCTTTATCGACAGGTGCGAACTTTCCGCCGTTTCGTGTAATCCGTACCGCGAGCATCGTAGCTATGACAGTACCGATCACCGTCCCCACGAGATTAATAGCAGCCGATCCAATCGTATCGGCAATGTTGGCTGCAAGCATCATTATTTCTCCCTTCCCAAGCCAAGCTTAAATCTTAATTGGGGTGAGTCGATAGGTCCGCACGAAATAGGGGTCAGAGTACCTTTTCGATTCCCTCTCATCTTCCTTTGTACGACTCGCAACCAACTCCATCATTATCCCGATCCAGATGTGGCCCATACCCCGGTTCGCCCCGACGCACTGGCGCAGGCCCTGCGGCCCGCGCTTCAGAATAGTTAACTAAAGGAGACGGAGGCAATTAAGCTGTTTATCTCCTCTGGGCTACCCCTGATCCCATTTTCCCCCCAACTGTAAATTTTTCACATTCGAGCCTTGCACGCCGATGATCCCCGCCGGGGTGTTCCGCAGATCTTTAGATCCCCTAACCTTGGAATCAGGGCATACTTCGCTGGGGATTGTCTTGTAGGGGTGTAAGACGAGTGAAAGCAAAAGACGTCTTAATTGGTGCTTTTTCAACACTGGTCGTCACAGTGATAGGAGGCGTTTGCGTCTACTACGCCACAAAAGAGCCAGAACTTAAATCGCGCGAGCTTTTGACCTACTCCACTCGGAGTAGCGGTGACTTTGCCGGTGATAAGGAACGCGTTGCTTTTACTTCCATATCGATATCAAATCGCGGCGGACGCGCAGCAAACAACGTTGCCGCGAGCATCGAGTTTAAGACCAACGTCATAAAGGACCTGTCCACGGACATAGCGTCCGGAACGGAAGAGTCCCGCAATGTAACTCCGGAGAAAGCAACATTGAAGTACCCCAAGTTGCTGCCGGGAGAAGTTATTACAGTAGATCTTTTACTTTCGGCACCATCGACGCCAAGTGTTTCTATCCGAAGTGATGAGAGCCTAGCTGTTAGCGAAATAGCTTTGGACGAAAGAGCAGAGAAGCGATCTGAAATCAACAAGGCGTCTTCATTCATTGTTCCCCTTTCCGCGTTCTTATTTTCCCTTTTAATTCCAATATTTTACTGGAGAGCCAAGAAGTCAGGAATGACGGAAGTTCTTGTATCTGACAAGAATAATGCAGCTTTCTTATTGCTGCACAACGGCCTGATAAATGAGGCGGACGAAATTCTCAGCGAGTCCGTAAAATCAGGACGATATGATGCTTATACATTGTCCAATTTGGCGTTATGTAAGGCCCTGAAGAAGGAACATGACAAAGCGCAAGCGTTTATGAAAGCTGCGAAGCACAAGAAGCGCTCCGGGCATGCCGCAGCTGTCATTGCTTTTAACGACTGCATTATGAGTTTTCTGGCCGATAAACGTCCTGATGCTATTAGCAGCATTAGAGCCGCGATGCGGCTTTCACCGAAAGAGATCAAGAAGTACTGCGAACTTTCCGTTCACCTGGACGGTTGCCGATCGGACGCGGATTTCGTAGCGATCTTGTCAGGCTCTTAACTAATGGGAAGGGTTTCACCTGAGCTAAAGGGGACGGAGGCAATTAAGCTGTTTATTTCCTCCGTCCCCTTTCTGGTCGTGGAGTAAGCAGCAGGTGCGCGTGGTTGGTCATCAGCACGTAGGCGTGCAGGGCACATCCGTGCTTCAGCGCGGCCTCGCCCAGCTCCTGACGGTAGTGCAGATTGTCCGCGTCGTCGGCAAAGCAAGCCTGGCGGTCGTTGCCACGTTGGATGATATGTTGGGCAATGCCGGGCAGATCGAGTCGAGGCAATCGGGCCATCCGTGGCCTCCATGGGGCTGAGGCCATAGCGTCCTGCTTGACCGGCGCAGCCACCATCGGCATAAGGCTCGCCGGTGGGTAGGAAATGGACCTGACCCCATTTCTGTTTATCACCGAGCTGATGGAGCCCGGGCACCAATAGGTTGCGTCAATTTTCAAATTGCTGTAAATGGTCGGCGAACCTTGGGGGTACACATGACTGCCGAAGTGGCAATTCTTAACTGCTCTGGTGTTGCACTTGCAGCGGACAGTGCCGTTACAGTCGGCTCACAGAAAATCTATAACTCTGCGATAAAGCTTTTTGCCCTATCTAAGGTCGCGCCCGTGGCGATCATGGTGTATGGAAATGCAACGCTCTCTCGAGTTCCCTGGGAAATCGTAATTAAGGAGTATCGGCGCAACATAAAGTCGAGAACCTTCTCGCGGCTCAACGACTATGCGGATGATTTCATTCGATACATCTCAAGCAATAAGCTGTTGTTTGACTCTGCGACAGAGCGTCTTTGGCTCGCAGAGAGAGTAAATGGATTCCTCATGGGAGCGTATAAGACAGCTACGGGAAAGTGTGAGCAAGAAATTGAATCGAGTAAGGGCGCCGGCCTAACAGCAGAAAGGGTCACGGAGATATTCATAGAAACTGCTGCTGATCAGTTGGTTGCTGCGAAGTCTTGGCCGAACCTGAAGCCACCTAAAGAAGTTCTGGCGAGAATGCGCGTCCTTTGTAAGGAGTTAACTAAGGAGTACGGACCAAAGCTATTTGGAGATATCTTTCCTAGGATTGAGAATGATCTAGCCAATGCTGCAATCGAAGCTTTCCGCCGCGCTTTTTTTCCGGGACCTTCATCCGGTATTGTTATTGCTGGATACGGGGAGAAGGAGATCTTCCCTTCTGTTAGAACGCTAGAGTTTGACGGCGCCGTATCTGGATTTGCGCGCTTCAAGATTGATGAGTCCAGGACTCAAGTTATTAACGCTGGCGAAAACTCTGCGTCGATTGTTGCGTACGCGCAGGAAGATATGGTGGCAACTTTCATGGAGGGTATAAATCCGGCTGTTAAGAGATTCATGGAAGCTGGATTGAAGTCTGTCTTTGATTCTTTCCCTGCTTCAATTCTGAATGCAATTGGCTCAAACGATGCCGCACTAGGTGAATCGCTCCATCGGGCATGTGAAAAGGTAAGGAGTGATTTCTCAGAAACAGCGTATAAGTACCGATTTCACGAGCACGTAATGCCCATACTTAATATGGTTACCGCGCTGCCCAAGGACGAGCTGGCGGCGATGGCTGAGGCTTTGGTCAATTTGACAGCTTTCAAGAGGCGTGTGACTGGAGCACTTGAAACGGTGGGCGGTCCAATTGACGTATGCGTTATTTCAAAAGGTGACGGCTTGGTTTGGGTAAAACGAAAGCATTACTTTCCGCAGGATATAAATCACCTGTTCTACAACAATTACCTTAGAGGTGTTTATGGTGAATAGGGCCCCTACAAAGAGTGCCAAAAAAAAACCAGTGAAAGGAGATAAGACGAGATACTTTTCACTCAGCGAGATAACGCGTGATTTCAACCTGGCAAAAACAGAGCTTGAAGTCGAACTGGTTTCGGCTGAGAGGCTAAGTGAAAGAGCTAAGGAAATTGTGGTTGATGCGTTTAGGTCGATTTGATGCTGTGTAGGCGAGGCGCGGAAAGTGGGTGTGGGTCCGCCTTCTCCATTTCGATTTAGCTGCCGCGTTTGCACAGTCAATCCAGCACCTTTGCCCTGATGCCAGGTGCCGCGGAATCGATGACACCAACTCTGCCTGCGGGATCGGATCAAGGGATGGGCAGACGTAAACCGAAAATCACGGATTCAATGTCCGTTGCCGACCGCACGAGTTTGGCCAACAGGTCAGTCATATCTACTGAAAGCGAGGCAGCGGAAAACGGGGTCAGAGTACGTTTTCTAAGTGGGAAAGATACTCTGACCCTGTTTCCATCGAACGGAGATCAGCGTCGTACTTCGCGTCTCCGAACTGAAAAAATATACGTCTTGACCTCGCCGCCGATCCATAGCAGACTCGGGCTCAAGGAGCCTAGAAACTCCTCAGAGAGCGGTACCCACCTCCGACAAAACGGTGGGTTTTTTGTGCCCAATCCTCGGGCGCAAGCCGACGCGATGCCTGCGTCGGGAGGGCGGCTAATACAACACCCGCAAGGGGAATACGCCCGCCGGCTCTCTGCGGTTTCTAGCCTCCCGACTTCCCGTCCGCCGTCTTCCGGTGGGGGGGTACTTCATGGAACGAGGAGGCCATCATGTCGAACTCTGCATTCAACGATCTGCATACCCGGGGCTATTTCCTGCCGGAGGACAGCCAGTCCCGGCTGAAGAAGCTGCGCGACCACATGCAGTTCCTGTCGGGGCTGGCGCAACCCCGCACGTGGAAGGAAGAGCAGGAACGCGCACCGGAGGTGCCCGCGGGCCACCTTGCGATCTGCCTGGAGTTGCTGGCGGAGCAAGCGGACCTCGTGCTGCAGGAAGTGTCGTGGCCGGCGCGGCGGGAAGCGGCAGACGCATCCGACCGTGACGTTACAACTGCGGCCTGGCCGGAGAATTCCGACACGGCCGTCGAACGCTTTGCTTTAAGCGTCACCGGGGAGCAGGTCGACCTGCTCGACCGGCTGGTCGCAATGATCTCGGCCCATGGCGATGTCACGGCCGCCGATCCTGCCGCCGAACTGGCCGACCACACCGTGCCCCCGCTTGCGCAGGCGATCCATGACGGTGCGAAGGCCGTGCGCGACATCCTCGACCAGGTAGAAGCGCAGCGGCCCGGGCGCATGCCGCGTCGGCCCACCGGCGTGGGCGAAGAGCGGGCCGTATACGGCACCGGACGCGCCTGTCCGTCCGCGCCAGCGTTGTCCACGTCCGATGCAAGTCCATCGCGCAATGTGCGTCTGCATTGATCGAAGGGCTGTAGGCTTGGATTGGCTTCACCAACCCAGCACTTTTGACCTGGTCCGTGATGCTGGGTTGATGGAGCCAACCCCGCCTGCACCGGACACTTTGATCCGATCTTCTACCCGGCAAGGATACTGGCATGCGTACTTATTCCCGATGCGCTGGCGCCTGATCAAATCCCGGTTTTTCCGCAGCTTGTCCTTGGGAGAGCGGGGATCTACGCGCTGGACTGGGCGACGCCGGTTGATATCGGACCCAATCAATCCGAATGAGACGCTGGGTTGGTGAAGCTAACCCAGCCTGCGCACTCTGGCCTCTTTGTTCGGGGCTGGAACCGCGCGATCGGCGATCCCGGCAGGTCGATTCGATCGGTCCGCGGTAACGGCGGCTCGCCTTTCTAGTCCGCCTGGCTGTCGCCGGGCGCGCAGACGATACGGTTCCTGCCGCTCTGCTTGGCCTGCAACAGGGCTTCGTCGGCCGATGCGCGGCAGAGGCCAGCGACTCAGTGGGCCGTACCGGTGCTAGACCGATGCTGATGGTCACCGGCACGGTGAAGCTGTGCGCCTGGGTCCTTGGCTCGACTCCGGTCTCGATTGAATGCCTCTGACACCATTTCAATAACCTGATTAACTGCCTCTGGAGTTACCAGGATTCAATGGACACCCGATCGACGCAGCGGGCGCTCACCGAACGTCCAACCGGTCCAATGGGCTGACCGTCTTGCGGATCGCCTGCTCGACGTGGGTGTAGATCATCGTGGTCTTCGAGTTTCGGTGGCCTAGTGGCAATTGGATCGTCCGGATACCCGTGCCCATCGCCAAGAAGAGGGGGCCTGAAGGTCGCCTCTAGCTAATCGGCCCCCGCGAACGGCTCGCGCATGTCAACTTCTCTGACCGAGGTAGGCTTTTCTACAGTAGCCACGTCTAGGTAAAAATGTGCTGGTTCCGGATTCGCATGCCTCGCCGGGCGGAGTTGAGGCCAAGCAGCGTCTTCCAGCTGGGGCCGCTTGCGGACGCTGAAAATTGGGTTGACTATTCGTGAGTAGACCTCAGGTGCAAAGCCCGATATGGCGAATGGCCACGACAACGTGCTCAGCGTGACGTTGCAGGACGATCAGCCGCACGTCGAAGCCGGAGGCTTCGACGGCTTCCTGCGCGACGAGTATCGCGGCCTGGTGCAATTCCTGCGCCGACGCACGGCTACAGAGCAGGATGCCGAAGATGCGGCGCAGGAAAGCCTGACCCGGCTGCTGCGCTACAAGGAGTCCGAGCCGGCCTCGGCATGGAAACCGCTGCTGTACCGCATCGCGACCAACGTCGCCCACGACCAGTCGCGCGTAGTGGTAACGCACCGGGCAGACAAGCACGTATCGCTGGAGAACCAAGAGGTCGCCGCCGAGGCACCCACGCCGGAGCAGCAGGCGGTGCGCGATCAAGAGATCGCCCAGCTCACCCGGGCCATCCTGCAACTACCGCCCAAGTGTCAGAGGGTCTACCTGCTCAAGCGGGTGCATGATCTCAGTCGGGCGCAGATCGCTGAGCGCTGTGGAATTTCTGTGAAGATGGTCGAAAAACACCTTGCCACGGCGCTCGTTCAATTGCGGCGTGGGGTAGGCGGTGAAGTCTCGGGCGCGTTCTAGATGAGCATGAACAGGAATGTGGGTACCGAGGCCGGCAATGGCTCTAATGGCGAGGCTGAAAGCTGGTTCGTACGGTTGCTGGAACCCGATTGCCCGGCCGAGGAGCGTGCCGCTTTCGAAAGCTGGCGCGCCGCGGATCCAGGGCATGCCGCTGCTTATGATCAAGTAGCGCGTCTCTGGAACCTAAGCGAACAAGCCGTCAAGGACCCCGCCGTCATGGCGGCGGCAATGCGGGCGCGGCGGCATGCCGAGTCGGAGCACGGCGCATTTCGACGCTGGTTTCTGCCGACGGCAGCCATGGCCGCAATGGCTGTGATCGCTGTTGTGATCGTGCCCCGCTGGATTCCGGACGCTGGCCCGCCGGTCGGCACCCGCTACGCCACGGTCGCTGGCGAACAGCGCAACCTCATGCTGGAAGATGGGTCATCTGTGGTGCTCGATACCGCCACCGTGCTGGTGGAGCGCTATAGCGACGGTGAGCGACGCGTAGATCTGCAGAAGGGGCAGGCGCAGTTCCAAGTACGGGGCAATCCCAACAGACCGTTTGTCGTGCATGTACAAGGCGGCACCGTTACCGCCATCGGCACCCGATTCCAGGTACGCGTCGACGCTGCCAGATCGGCCGTGACGCTGCTCGAAGGAAAGCTGAGGGTCGATGCCGAGCTGCAGCATGGCGGAGATTCCCGTACGGCTGCGCTTATCGCCGGACAGCGACTGACCATCAATCGCGCCGGCGTGATCGGTGTCGTGCAGGCGGCGGATTTGAAAGCCGCGCGAGGTTGGACTGAAGGCAAATTGTTCGTCGATAACTGGATGCTGGAAGATCTTCTTGTCGAGATGAACCGCTACACGGACACACAGCTTCGCATTGGGGATCCCTCGCTACGCACCATCCCCATTAGCGGCATTTTTCGTACGGACGATCCGGAGACCCTGACGCTGGTGCTGCAGCAAGGCTGGTCGATCCGGGCGAAGCGCACCTCTGCGAACGAAGTCGTTTTGACCCGAAAATAGCCACTTCCCGAACATTTACAACACCGCATCTTCCGCTGTGCCACCGGCCACAGCTAGAGCGCTAGTGCCCGCCAGACTACGTGTATCCCTTCAGCCGCCCATAAAAAGTGAGCGGACTCCGGCGAAAATCCAGCGCGAGGTAGGCTTTACCTCCAGGTTCCCGTTATAGGTAAATGACCCGGCGGCGAGAATCGCATTGATATCTCGTGATCGTCGATGCGTTTCATCCATTGGTTCTGGAGGAAGACACGTGAATGTAAGCGTTCTGCGCAAAAGGAAGCGTGCCAACCAAGCAGCGATCTGCAGGATCAGCGAATCGCGGCATAAAGCGATCGCGATAGCGTTGGTAATCGTACTGGTAGGAGTGGGCGCGATCGTAACAACGTCGCCCGCTCTGGCGCAGCAATCGGCTGCGCAGGGCAAGCGATATTCAATTCCCGCAAGTAGCCTGCGGGAAGCGCTCGACACCTTGGCCTCGCAAGGTGACTTGTCCATCGTCTACGCGCCGGAGCTGGTCGCGGGAAAAACCACGCTTGGATTGTCGGGGCATTTCGCATCCATTGAGGCGCTGCGAAGGTTGCTCGAAGGGTCTGGGCTGACGTGGGAATCGATCAACGCAACCACTGTTGTACTGAAAAGGGCTTCGGATCCATCGCCAAAGCGGGCTCCCGCGGCGAAGTCTGCCAACTCCAGCCAGAAACAGCAGAATCCAGACGAAGTGACGACCTTGCCAGAGGTGCTGGTCAGGGGCGAGCGCGGGTTTTCACTGAACGCAGATATCCCGCGAACGCGCGACGACGTGTTGCCTTATGTGGTGTTCGACAGGGAGCGTATCGAGCAGTCCGGGGCGGCTAATATCGACGATTTCCTCAAGCAACGGCTGACGATGAACACACAGCAGGGCTCGTTCAGCCAAGGCGTAGATTTCGGCAATCGAAGCCGCGTCAACCTGCGGGGATTGGGCGCCAACCAGACGCTGATACTGATCGATGGTCGCCGGACATCGAACTCGGATCTTGGGGGGACGCTGCTGCAGCAGGATCTGAATGGCATACCCTTGGATGCGGTGGAGAGAATCGAGATTCTGCCGGCGACGGCTGGCGGCATCTATGGCGGTGACGCGACAGGAGGCGTGGTAAACGTCATTCTGCGACGCGATTACCAAGGCTTTGAACTGCGGGTGGGCTACGACAGCTCGTTCAGCGCGAGCGATGCAAAGCGGAAGCTAGATCTCCGCGCGGGATTCAATCTGGATGGCGGCAAGACCAAGGTCTTGATCGCCGGCACGTTGTCGGACGCCGAGCCGCTCCTTTTGGAGGACAGGCGTTTCGTCCGGCGATACCGCGATGAAGCGTTCGCCAACAGGCCGGATCTGTGGCTGCCGCCGACGGCGCCTCCTCTGGGCGCTACGACCAACATCTGCAGCGCCACCGTGTATTTTCCGGGCTATGCAGAATGCAACGCAACGCCTCTCGTCCTTGACGACGGAACGTCGCTGAATTCGCCTATTACCCATGTTCCCAATGGATACCCGGGAATGGGAGCGGGCACCGGCGCTTTGGTGGCTAATGCGGGCAGCTACAACTTCGACTTGGCCAACTCCTCGCAAACCGGAGGCGGGAGAACGGCCTTGCTCAATAATCCAACTCTTGAATCGCTCAACCTCACCGTCCATCGGGAGTTCGGTCCGAGGGTACGAGCCTTTTTGGAGGGCATGGCCTCCAACAACATAGGGCACTTTACTTCGAGCTTCGTCAGCAGCGCCTACTCGCTGGCGGCCGATGCTCCCAATAACCCGTTTCAACAGCCGATCCAGATCAGCGTGCCCTTGCCCATGCAGGATTCCCAGTGGCGCGTGGAAACCACCGATCGCCGGCTGGTTGCCGGCTTGATCGCGGAGCTGCCGAAGGATTGGCGCGCCGAAATGGATTACATCTTCAGTCGGACGCGCAACACGCAGACGATAAATGGCGCTATTCGCTCTTCCGCACAGGACCTTATTTTTCCTGCGCTGGAGAACGACCCTGCCTTCAATCCCATTCGGGATACCAATCTCTATCCGATCGACCTGTCGCCGTATATGACGACCATGTATGAAGGGCCGTTTGAAACCACCACCAAGGACGTTACGCTTCTGCTAGGCGGCCCCATAGGGTCCCTGCCGGCGGGCAGACCCACCCTCAGTGTCAGACTGGAGCACAGGGACGAGTCGTTCGACGGCGGCACCAGCAAGGACTTGGCCGACGACTTCGGAATTGAGTATCCAGGCAAGTCCCAGTCGGTGATCAGCATGTACGGCGAGGTGAGGGTGCCGTTGGTTTCGGCAAAGAACCGTCTCAAGTTCACCGAAGAACTGGAGCTCCAGTTGTCGATTCGGCGTGACGACTACACCGTCCATGGGGCGCCCAACTACCGCATAAACTTCCCGGGCATAGAACAACCAGCGTCGGTCGATAGCAAGCTGCATTCGATCAATCCGACGGTGGGTTTTCGCTGGCAGCCGATCGAAGACGTAGCATTTCGCGCAAGCTACGGCACAGGCTTTCTCCCGCCCAATGTGACTCAGCTGGTGCCGGAAGCGTTTCGCGGGACCATCCCATCCACTTTGCTTGACCCGCGTCGCGGCAATCTGCCGATCAACGTGGATATTCCGAATGCCGTCCTGTACGGCGGCAATCCGCATTTGCAGCCCGAAGAGTCGAAGACTCGATCGATGGGCCTCATCCTAACTCCGCGCTTTCTGCCTGCTTTGCGCCTTTCACTGGACTACATCCGCATCCAGAAAGAGGGAAACATCGCGAATCATCCCCAGGACATCCAAGGCCTTGTCAACGACGAGCAGTTCTTTCCGGGGCGGATCGTGCGCGGTCCGAAACTGCCGGGCGATCCTGAAGGATGGGCAGGGCCGATCGCGTTCATCGATCAGACGTTGCTCAACATCGCGCTGGCAGAAGTCGGGGCATATGACATGCAGCTCGACTATCGTTTTGAGACGGACCGAGCGGGGACGTTCGATTTCGCCGCGCTGGTCACTTGGCAGCCGCACTTGCAAACTCAAACGAAAGCGGGACAGCCCATCGTTGACAACGTGGGATTCCGCGGCGGAGTGCTTGAATATAAGGCCAATGCCGGCCTGGTATGGAATCGCCGCGGATGGACAGTGGGGTGGAACAGCCGATATTTCGATTCGTACAAGATCTACGGGCCGACCTCCTCGGCAACCACGATCGCCAACAATATCGTCACGCAAGGCACCTGGCATGTACCCAGCCAGGTATACCACGACGCGTTCGCCACTTACCGGTTCGGAGGCGCCGGTTCCGCCTCGTTGGGAGAAAAATTGTTCAAGGGCAGCGAGATCACCTTCGGCATTCGGAATGTCTTCAACAAGCAGCCGCCCAGAGATCTGCAGTCCTACAGCACTTATGGCGACCCGAGATTGGCGAGCTACTACTTGAGCTTCAAGAAAAGCTTCTAGCGCGCCGATCATCAAACAACCATCGCCATGCTCGACCGGCCAGCTTCGGGTCACGAATTGACCCCGCCGTAGCGGGCCAAATTTTCTTGAGGAAGACCGATGAGTTTCCGCTCGATGGCCGTGCGCTGGTGCATTGCGGCTCTTACAATTCTTCATGCCGGTGAAACTTCAAGTTCGCCTGGCGCAGATAAGGTGATTGATGCTCAGGCGTACGACAAGATCGTTGCGGAGGCCCAGTCTGATGATGGGGTTTTCACCGTACATCGGGTAGCGGACCAGATCTTCTACGAGATTCCAGAGCGGGAGCTGGGTCGTGATTTCCTATGGGTTAGCAGAATCGCGAAGGTCCCCCTGGGTGTCGATGATGGCTATGGCGGCCGCCTATCAGGCACGAGGGTCGTCCGCTGGGAGCGCCACGGGAACCGCCTGCTGTTGCGCGAGACAATCCATGGCATAACCGCTGACCCAACGCTGCCCGTCGCCGATGCCGTCGAGACGGCCAATTTCTCGCCGATCATCATGTCCTTCAGTATCGAAGCGATCGGAAAAAAGAATGCGCCTGTCGCGAACGTGACAAGACTATTTGTTACCGAGGTGCCAGAGTTCAGCGTGCGCTCGAAGGTGGGGCGGGCCCAAGACATGGACCCGGAGCGTTCGTTCGTGGAAAGCGTCAAGTCTTTCCCGGAAAATGTCGAGGTTGAGGCGGTCAACACCTATTCGGTCCCGCCGGACCCGTCTGTAGCGGCGTCGGCTGCGCCTCCGCGGATGCCGCCGATCAGCGGAAGCGTGCTGATGCATCACAGCATGGTGAAACTGCCGGAAACGCCCATGAAGCCGCGCTTGTTCGACGATCGGGTGGGCTTCGATTCCGTCGGCACGATCGATTACGGCAGCGAAGATTACCGGATTACCAGACGTAAATTCATAACGCGCTTTCGTCTGGATAAGAAGAATCCCGGTAGCGCGTTGTCCGATCCGGTGAAGCCGATCGTGTACTGGATCGATCGAGCGACGCCCAGAAAATGGGTACCATACGTGAAGCAGGGCGTGGAAGAATGGCGGCAGGCCTTGGAGGCCGCCGGCTTTACCAACGCCATTTTTGCAGAGGAGGCGCCTACCGCTGAGGAGAACCCCGATTGGAGTGCGAACGACGCACGATACTCAATGATCCGTTGGGCACCGACCTTGGGCGGAGACATACTCGGCTTGCACGTCAACGACCCGCGCACGGGCGAAACCATCTCAGCCGATATCCAGATACACCAGCACGTCCTGGGTTGGCTACAGAACATGTACTTCGTGCAGGCGGCTCCTCTTGATCCGAGTGCGCGCAAGTTGCCGTTGTCGGATGAGGTGGTAGGCAGCCTGCTCCGTTACATCGTGGCGCACGAGGTCGGCCACTCGTTGGGCCTGGAGCACAACATGAAAGCGAGCGCGTTATATCCGGCCGCCAAGGTGCGAGACCCAAAGTGGGTGGCCGCCATGGGCCACGTCGCTAGCGTGATGGACTATTCGCGGATGAACTATGTCGCCCAACCTGAGGATGGCATCGCGGTGGAGGATCTGATTCCCAGAGTAGGTCCGTACGACAGATGGGCAGTGAGGTGGGGCTATGCTGAGATTCCCGATTTTCTGACACCGGATGACGAGAGAGCGACCCTCGATACCTGGGCGCGCGAACAGGACCAGGTGCCGTGGTACAGATTCTCTAACGTCAGCTCCTTTGGAGAGGTGGAGGAGCAAAGCGAAGCGGTCGGCGACGCCGACGCCGTCGAAAGTACCAGGCTGGGCTTGAAGAACCTTGAGCGCGTGGCCGGATACTTGCTCCCAGCGGTGGAAGGACGCGTAGGAGAATCCTACGACGAACTAAAAGGGTTGTACGACGCGATGATGGGGCAGTGGAAGGTCGAAATGGGACATGTGGTGAATATCGTCGGCGGGTTCCATTCTCAGCAGAAGCATATCGGGCAGGAGGGCGTTCGATTCACACCGGTGGCGCGCGAGCGGCAGGCCGAAGCGGTGGCGTTTCTGAACGAACATGCGTTCATGGTTCCCGGATTCGCGATTCGTCCTCAGATCCTTCGTCGAATCGGGCCGGACGACGCTCTAGCGCGCATCCGCTCCCATCAACGCGATGTGCTGCGAATGCTCCTTGACGCATCGAGGTTGAATCGAATGATGGAACAGGAGGCGATGGACGGCGGCCAAGCCTATCAACTCACTGATTTCCTCAACGATGTTCGTCGAGGTGTCTGGAAAGAGCTGGCGGAGCCACGAGTGCATATCGATCCTTATCGCCGCAACCTGCAGCGCACCTATCTGGAGCTCTTGTGCGAGCGGATGAGCTCGTCGGAAGTGGTGGACGACTCGCGCGCACTCCTGCGCGGTGAACTGGTAACGTTAGATGTGCAAATCGTGAAAGCCCTCCCCAAAGCCGCCGACACGAGGACACACCTTCACCTGCTCGATATGCGGGTGCAGATATCTCAGGCCACACACCAACACCACGAACGAACACGTCCACCCATTTCGAATTAGCTTGAGCATCGTAGTTGGTGATTTCCAGTGTGTCGGCAACAAAGCCAACAAAAGGGATCCAACAAAGGGGCCATTGTCCCCTTTATCAGGTGTCCGAATTAGCCGGACCACTCCAGGTTCATTTGTCGTTGACTCGTGGACGACCCCTTTTTCCAGCCCCTTTTCCAGCCCCCAACGAATTCACTCGCCTGGCGAGGCTGAATTGATGAAGCTGACCCGGTTACGCTCCCCCTTCGACTTTCCGAGGCTGTCCCCATGATCCGTTCCCTGTTTGCCCTGTGCCTGGTGCTCAACGCCACGATCGCGCACGCCGTCGAACCGGCACGTGTCGTGCTCGTCGCCACCTACCATTTCAGCAACCCGGGCCAGGACCAGGCCAATGTCGACTCCGTGGATGTCAGCGTGCCGGCGCGGCAGGCCGAACTGCAGGCCGTTGCCGACGCACTCGCCAAATTCGAGCCGACCCTGGTCGGGGTCGAATGGCCGGCCGACACCGCACGCGCGGAGTACGCGCAGTATCTCGACGGCAGCCTGCCGCCTTCGACCAACGAAGTCGTGCAACTCGGCTTCCGCCTGGCCAAGCAACGCGGACTGGCGCAGGTCCACGGCCTCGATGTCCCCGGCGATTTTCCGTTCGAAGCGGTTCAAGCCTGGGCCCAGGCCAACGGCAAGACCGACGCGCTGGGCGCACTCATGACGCAGGCGCAAGCCATCACAGGCCGCATCACCGCACTGCAGGCAACACACACCATTGGTGGCGTGCTGCGCGAGATGAACACCCCACAGGCGATCGACGAGAGCGCGAGCTTCTATGCCGAGTTCCTGCGCTACGGCAGCGGCGAGGTGCAGCCGGGAGTCGCGCTCAATGCCGCCTGGGCGCAACGCAACTTCGGCATCTGTGCGCGCCTGCTGCAGGTCCTGAAACCCGGCGACCGCGCCGTGGTGTTCTACGGCCAGGGCCATGTCCACCTCCTGCGCCAGTGCCTCGGCGTGGCGCCGGGTGTCAAGCTGGTGGAGGCGAACGAATTCCTTCCGGCACGGTAGCCCGAAGAAAAAGGGGCAGTCCAACCTGACCCCAATTGCTTTTGCGTGATGCTGTGTTGATAGCCAACCCCGAAAACAAAGGGGTCAGAGGGAATATCGGCTTAAAACCGATATTCCCTCTGGCCCCTTTGTTTCCCCGCCTGCGCGCGACATCATATGGATTGCGCGACATTGCGCGTAACGCCTGACGCGGCATACGCGTGACTTCCGGCGGCTCTGACAAGACAAAAGCGGTCATCGCCAGACGCCTGCGCGACATGCTTGCGGAAGCACGCGGACATCGCTGCAGGACAGCGGTTTTCGTAGCGTGACGATCGCCGCATTATCGGAAATGGAGCGCTTGACGCGAGGGTCGTCGCGCACCACAGTCGGCAGCGCCCGGTAGCGCCGCACATGCATGCAGCGCACTTCACGGCTTCGCAACACCGCAGCAACCTTGTCGTTCTTGCCTGAGGGAAAAAACGCGCCGCCGCAGCTTCGCCGCGCGTCACGTGAACGGCCCGCGCCTCCGCGCCTGCCTCCGTCCCTACCCACCAGGAATTTGGAGAACACACCATGAGCATCAGATTGACAAGGATCCTGCTGTGCGGCTTTTTGCTGACGGCATGGATAGCGCCCGCGCACGCGCAAAGCGTCAGTTGCACTGGCGTCGCCGAATGGAACGCATCCACCATCTATAACCCGGGCAACAAGCTCGTCTATCAGGGACGGCTGTACCAGGCGAGCATCACGATCTGGAATGCGCCGCCCACCCATTGCCCCAGCTGCGGCTGGTACCAGGACCTGGGCGTCTGCAGCACCGGCGGCAACACGCCGCCCACCGTCGCCTTGACCGCGCCGGCGAACGGCGCGACCTTCACTGCAGGCGCCAGCATCACCGTATCGGCGAACGCAGCCGATGCCGACGGCACGGTCGCCCAGGTACAGTTCTTCCGTGGCACCACCTCACTGGGCACCGATACCACGTCCCCCTACAGCGTGACCTGGACCAATGCGGCCGCGGGCAACCATGCGATCAAGGCGGTCGCCACCGACAACGCCGGCGCCACCACCACGTCGGCCACGGCCAACATCACCGTCAACACGGTGACCACGCCCGACACCACCGCACCCAGTGTTCCCACAGGGCTGGCCGCGACGTCGGTGACGTCGTCCAGCGTCAACCTCGGCTGGAACGCCTCCACCGACAACGTCGGCGGCAGCGGCGTCGCGGGCTATGACGTCTACCGCAATGGCACCCTGGTCGGCTCGCCTGCCGGCACCTCCTTCAGCAGCACCGGCCTGGCCGCGTCCACGGCCTACACCTTCCGCGTGCGCGCCCGCGACAACGCCGGCAACGCCTCGGCGCAAGGCGCGCAGATCACCGCGACCACCAGCGGCGGCGGCGGTTCCAACGACCTGCCGCGCCACGCCCTGGTGGGGTACTGGCACAACTTCACCAATCCGTCCGGCCCCACGTTCCCAATCAGCCAGGTCTCCAACGACTTCGACGTCATCGTGGTCGCGTTCGGCGACGACGCGGGCAACGGCAATGTCAGCTTCACCGTCGATCCGGGCGCCGGCAGCGAAGCGCAGTTCCGCGCCGACGTGGCAGCGGCGCGTGCGCGGGGCAAGAAAGTGGTGCTGTCGCTGGGCGGCCAGAACGGCACGGTGTCGCTGAACAATCCGACCCAGGTCGCCAACTTCGTCGACAGCATGGAGGACCTGATCCGCTACTACGGTTTCGACGGCGTGGACATCGACCTGGAAAGCGGCGCGGGCGTGATGCACGGCGCGGCCGTGCAGACCAACCTGGTCACCGCCATCAAGCAGCTCAACACACGCATCGGTCCGTCGTTCTACCTGTCGATGGCGCCCGAGCACCCTTATGTCCAGGGCGGCTTTTCCGCCTACAGCGGCATCTGGGGCGCTTACCTGCCGATCATCGATGGACTGCGCCAGGAACTGGACCTCATCCACGTGCAGTACTACAACAACGGCGCGCTGTATTCGCCGTACAGCCAGGGCGGCCTGGCCGAGGGTTCGGTCGACATGCTGGTCGGTGCCAGCCTGATGCTGATCGAGGGATTCAGGACCAACAACAATACCGGCGTCGTCTTCAATGGCCTGCGGCCGGACCAGGTGGCGTTCGGATTGCCTTCGGGACCCTCGTCGGCCAATAGCGGGCAGGCGTCGTCGGTCACGATCGCCAATGCCTTGAACTGCCTGACGCGGCTGCAGAGTTGCGGAACCATCAGGCCCCAGCAGGCCTATCCCACTTTCCGCGGCGTCATGACCTGGTCGGTCAATTGGGACCGACGTGACGGGTACAACTTCTCCCCACCGGTGAGGGCGACGTTGAACACCTTGCCCTGACGGGCAGCGAAAAAGTTCGGGGCGGGCAACGCTTCGCCCGTCCCCAGGCCACACCATGTCGGCGTCCCTTGTGGGCGCCGACTTTTTTTGGAGAAGGCCCCGTAGGATGGGTCGAGCGTAGCGACATCCATCGCTGTTCCTGCCCGAAGCGACAGAGCCTCAAGCAAGAAAAGGGGGTCAGGTTGGATTACCCCCCCGACCGATTGCGATGGTGGGCCGAGGCCACCCCGCGTGTGGCCTGCCTGTTGCCGCTATTGCTGTACGCAGCAAGGAGCCGCTGCCCGTACCAGCGCCACGGCCTGTTCCAGCACGGTGTCGGTCGATCCCGCAGCCAATGGCGTCGCTATGGCGATATCAGGCACCACGCCGCGCGCTTGTGGGTCGCCATTGGGCCTCATGATCCGCGCTTTGGGAAAGCTGACTTCGATACCCGTAAGCGGCAGGGTGAATTTCTCCAGCGCGCCGTAGGTGCTCGCCAGGTCCGCGGTTTCCTCGCCAAGAATCTTGCCGAAGTGATAATCCTGGGTGATCGCCGCCACGAGTACCGTGTTGGAGTACGAATGCCGGTTGACCAACAGATACACCCGCCCCTTGAAACCTCCCTCCTTGCGCGGCGACACCAGCGGGATCGGGAACATCACCCGGCTGCCTGCCACCTTGCCTGCATAAGCGGCAGCCAATTGCCTGGACGTGGAGTCCTGGTCGCCGCCGATGCTGTCCAGTCGCTTTCGATTGGATTCGACCGTCGCTTCGCTGATCTTGATGTCGAAGCCCGGACTGAACCGGAACGGCCGGTCGGCGAACCACGCCACCATCGGGTCGCTGAAGGAATTGTCGCCGCCCGGGTTGTCGCGCAGATCGATCAGCACGCTGCTGGCGCCACCGGCGATGAACTCGCCGAACGCGGCGTCGATGAAGGCGCGGAAGGCGGTCGGGTCCCACGGCGTGGCCGCCTCCGGGCGATTGTCGTAGAACGGGCCTGGCCGCAGGTACCCCACGCCTCCCTTTAACAGGCGGGCTTCGCGCGCGTTCCCATCCAGTTCGAAGCGAGGGGGCCTGTTCGCCTCCGCGGCCTCGAACTCGGCGCGGGTCCGTGCGTTCAGCTTCACTTTCTTTCGAGCGCCCGAGGGCTTGGCCAGCACCACGTCGAAAGCAGGGGCCTCACCCAGCGCCATCCACGCCAGCAGCGGCAATTGGGTTTCCACCTGGGCCCACGCCATGTAGTCGTTGTCCGCGGAGACGTACTCGCGCATGCGCTCCAGCCAGCGCATCGCGGGCTGGCCATCCACGGACAGCACCCGGTCGCCCTGGGCGATGTCGTCGCGGCCACTGTAGTCATCGACGACATAAGCCTTGCCATCCACCACGCGCAGGTAAAGCGGGAACGCCTTCCCGCCCTGCTCGCGGAATTCGTCCCAGGCCGCGCCTGGCGGGTCGATGCGTGCATGGGCGATGTTGCCGAAGGCGACGAAGCGTTGGAACCGCGCGCGAACCTGGAGCGGAGTCAGGGGCTGGTCGATCTGCCGGCGCATCTGCCGGAAGCGCGCGTCATAGTCGGCGCGGCTGCGGCGAGCGAACAGGTCGTAGTGCGAGGCCTTCAGCTGCGCATACAACTGGTCGAAGTCGGCGCGGACCTGTTCGGCGGAATAAGGTGCCGGGGCCGGCGCCGCCGGTGCGGCACAGGCGGTGTTCGACAATGCCCAGGCGAGCACGATCATGAAAAAGGCGGTCTTGCAGTGCGGCAACATGGTGGTTCCTTTGCATGCGGTGGGCCATCCGGCGGGTGCTTGCCGGTCCGGTGCATTGCATGGGCGACAATGCTAGCGGGCCATGGGGAAATCCTCCTGGTTTCCTGATTTATTCCACGCGGATGGCGTAATCCAGTGAATACAGACAGTTACCCCGATTCATTGTGGTTCGGCGATTGGCGTGCCGACCGCCCGGCAGGCGAGTTGACCGGGCCTTCGGGAGTCGTGCGCGTGGAGCCCAAGGTCATGGACCTGTTGTTCGTGCTGGCTGCGCATGCGGGCCAGGTGGTGACCCGCGAACAGCTGATGACCCGTTTGTGGCCCGGCCTGGTCGTGGGTGAAGACAGCCTGGCGCGCACGGTTTCCAAACTGCGGCAGTCGCTGGGCGACGATGCCAAGGCGCCGCGGTACATCGAAACCATCGCCAAGCGCGGCTACCGGCTGCGCGTGCAGGTTGAAGCAGCGACGCAGCCGCCAACCGGCGTGACGGCGGACCAGCCGCTTCCCCACGCCACGCGCCGCGACCGGTGGTGGTCGTGCTGGGCATGGTGGCGGTGCTGGTGCTGGCCTGGGCGGGTGTCCGCTACTGGCCAGTCCCCGCGCCCGCGCCCGCAGGCGATGCGGGCGACCAGCTGGTCTCGCGTGCCGACGACTACTATTTCCAGTTCTCGCGTGCGGACAACGAGTCGGCCATCGAGTTGTACCAGCGCGTACTCGGCATGCATCCGGACGATGCGCCTGCGCTGGCCGGGCTTGCCAATGCGTTGGCTCAGCGGTCCATCCGCTGGCCGCAGCCGGTGCAAGGGGAAGGCAAGGAATTCACCCGGCTTGGAGACGCGCTCGCTTCCGGGCATCTGCAACGCGAACCCGCCCGTCAGCAATTGCAGCGTGCCCGGCAACTGGCCGAGCGCGCCGTGGCGCTGGCACCCGATTCCGCAGCGGCGCACAAGGCGCTGGGTTTCGTACTGAGTGCGCAGCATCAATTCGCGCCGGCGCTGGCGTCCTACCACCGTGCCGTGGCGTTGGATCCGGATGCCTGGGGTTCGATGATCAACATAGGCGATGTGATGGAGATCATCGGGCGCGATGCGGAAGCGTTGCTGTGGTTCGAGCGGGCCTATGCCGCCATGGGGCGCGTCTATGACCGCAATCCGGTGCAGGTGCGTCCCTGGTACTCGGACCTGGGTGTGCTGATCGCGGATCGCTATCGTGCGCACGGCGACTCATCGGCGGCCGAGGCCTGGTACCGGCGCGTACTGGTGGAATCGCCACTGCACCCGGCCGCGACCGTGGGTCTGGCGCGCCTGTTGCGGAAGGGTGGCGACCCGGCAGCGGCGGACCGCCTTTGTGTCGAACTGAGACAGCGATCGGGCAAGAGCGTCAGTTGCGATTGAACGCGGCTGGCACTCCACGGGACCAGGGTGCCTTTTCCAAACAACGGTGCCCAAACAAAGGGGCCAGAGGGAATATTGGCTTTAAGTCGATATTCCCTCTGGCCCCTTTGTTTAATACCCTTTTCAACCGAATAACCACCTCAAGTGCAGGGATTCGCGGACATGACGACCTTCGTATTGATCCACGGCGGCGGGGACGTCGGCTGGTACTGGCATCTGCTGGAGGCGGAGTTGCGTTCGCGCGGGCACGACGTGGTCGCGCCTGACCTGCCGTGCGATGACGACTCCGCAGGCCTGGGTGAGTACGCCGATGCCGTGATCGAGGCGGTCGGCGGCCGCAGCAACCTGGTGGCCGTGGGCCAATCGTATGGCGGCTTCACCGCACCGCTGGTGGCCGACCGGCTGCCGGTCGACCTGCTGGTGCTGCTGGCTGCGATGATTCCGTCCCCGGGCGAGACCCCGGAGGACTGGTGGACCAACACCGGCTACAACCAGGCGGCGCGGCAACAGGGCGAACGCGATGGCGGCAAGACCGGCAGCGAAGACCCGCTCGTCGGCTATTACAACGGTGTTCCGCGCGCACTCGCCGAAGAGGCGTTGCGCAGGGCACGCGAGGAGTCATCGACCGCCTGGCGTACACCCTGGCCGCTCGACGCGTGGCCGGACGTGCCGACGAAATTTATCCTGTGCAAGGACGACCATCTTTTCCCGCCCGACTTCCTGCGCCGGCTTGCGAAAGAGCGCCTGGGCATCACTCCCGACGAGATGCCCGGCTGCCACTGCGTTGCGCTCAGCCATCCGAAAGAGCTGGCCGACCTCTTGCTGGGTTACACCTCCGGCTGATGCCGTGCGAAAAAAGTCAGCGGGATAGGTTGGGGTGAACGGAGTGAACCCCAACGCTTTGGAGTTCGACGTAGTCGCATGTTGGGGTCCGCAGGCTCACCCCAACCTATATTCAAGACCGCCGCTCTCCGGTCCTTCGCCCATGCAATCGGATGCATGGCGCAGTGGAAACCGTGCCAGAGTCACTTCCCGGACATGATCTGAGAGGTTCTCTAATGCACAGCTGCGGCATTGGGTGATTCCAGCCGAATGGCCGAAGGTGTGTGCCATGGCCCACGGCTCGACTCCCTCGCCCTGATTAAGTGTCTCTGACGCCGTTTCCTAGCGGGTGGTCGAAGACCGGGTGAAGGTGCCCTTTGAATCCAGACAAAAGGGGGTGACCAATGGTCACCTCCTTTTCTTTACGCGATGAAAACGTGAAGCTTGGGCCGGAAAGCCAAGGATGCTCGATCATGGGACCAGGAAAGTCACTGGCGGTAGCCAGGTCAATCGCGATGCTCGTCGGAACATGCGTTTCCTGCGCGAGCAGTGCCGGGGAAGAAGGAACCATCGCGCATTACCCGACGCCACTACATGGGTTCTGGCATCAGCGATGCAGGAGAATGTCCGCGCGGTGGCGAGGCTTCCGACAGCGACATGCAGATGCGCATTTCCGCTGACCTCCTTCACGGTTATGAGGACGTCAGCAAACCCACCCGGGTCACGCTTCTTTCCAGCGATCCGATGACATGGAGGGTTGAGTCCGTCATGGACGTAGGGCCTTCGGGATTCTATGAAGCCGGCTCCGTGGAAATATTCGTCTTGAGCAAGGATGTCCTGATGGTGGTTGCAGAAGGCCGAGGGAATACCTATAAGCGATGCCGTCGGGAAAACAAGCTGCGGTCTCCTCCGATAGGAGCGAGTTGATGTCGTTTCCCGGCTTGCGTCCCAATCAACCAAGGATAGGCAATCATGCTTAAAGAACACATCAAGGTGCGCCTTGCGCTTGTCGCGCTGGCAATGCTTGTCGTAACGGGTTGTCAGCAGCAACCTCAACAACCGCAGCAAGCAAGCGACCCCGCCGCAAAGGAGCAGAGTGAAATGAGAACCGCAGTCCCTTTGGTGCGGCGTCTGGATCCGAATGAAACCGGGCCCATCGAGCTGGAGTTCGATGTTCCTGCACAGCCGGACGATGACGCGCCGCCAGTTTTCATAGGCGTACGGGTGACGGGCGATGATTCCACTGCGGTTTTCGATGCGGCTGATCGGTTGAGGCGCGCCGACATCTCGGCAGAAGTGCGTCTTTACCGCGTCCAGGAATCGGGTCCGGTTGAGGTAGGGCTGCAACGCAGCCAGCGCGTCGGACGAGGCGAAGAAGAACCGGTGGCGCTCTCCGCCGATGGCCTGGCCCCCCGATTATTCGCCTTCAATGCCGACTTCAGCACGATGCAAGCGGCGGGTTTGCTTTCCGAGGGTGCCGCATACCGGGAGCTGGCATTTGCCTATACGCCCAGTATCCCGGCGGGCCGCTATCGGGTTGCGATTCGTTTTGGCCAGAACCGCGAGGCATTGCGTGCCGAAGAAGCGGAGCTTCTGGTCGCCTACACCGCGAAAGGAAAATAGGAGCGCGACAACATGGACCCGCAAGACAAGCATTACACCGTCACGATTTATGTGGCCGCACCCGGAACCCCATTGACGATATCCAAGGGCACCTCCGACGCTGGCCACGTCTACTACTCGGTCGATGATGGACAGATGGTGGATAGCTACGGTTTCGCTCCCGCCAAGCATGGCGAATCGAGCGGCCCAGGCAAGGTGTACGAGCATGACGTCACGGACTACAAGGATCCGTATTATTCCCGGACCCTGGAGATCACCAAGGCGCAGTACGACAAGCTGCGGGAATTCGGTGGGAAACCAGATGAGCATGGGTTCGACATGGAGTATCGCGGCGCCGTCAACAGCTGCATCGATTACACCTGGGGTGCGTTGAACCATGCCGGCTTGCATCGGCATACTTTGCTTGGCAAGGACAAGGATTACGACGGCGCGCTGAAGCCGCTGGACAACGTCCGGGACATCAAGAGCATCGAGGCGCCCTTCCCCAAGAGCGAGCTCAACCAGGAACGGCAGAACAAGATGCCGGAGCGCACGCCGCTGCAATGGCTGATCTCGGAACAGGAGCAGGCCGCGCCGGAGGGTCCGGCCCGCGGCCACGCGAGCACCGGCCCTCGGGATCCGCTGATCCCACAGGCCGAGGCGGCCGTACGCCGCCTGGACGCACACCAATACGACGACCAAAGCGCTTGCATGGCCGCCAGTGCCGCCTGCCTTGCCAAGGCGAACGGCCTCTCGCGGATCGACCATATCTTCCTAAGCGAGGCTCGCGGTTCGACCCAGAAAGGAGAGAACCTGTTTGTCGTGCAAGGTGCTCCGGGCGATCCGGCGCATCTCAGGGCGCAGATGAAAACGCAGGACGCGATCGACATGCCTGTCGAAAAATCGCTGGGGCAGCTGCAGGCGCTGAACGAAATGCCGCAACCGCAACAATCCCTGCAAATGGACGAAGCCATACGGCAAACGGGCCCACAGGTGCGAATGAGTTGACCAGGGCGGCAGGCGCCTGAGCCGCCCCGTTGCAATACGAAATCCATTGCAAGGAATGCAAACCAAAGGGGCCAGAGGGAATATCCGCTTAGAGCCGATATTTCCTCTGGCCCCTTTGGTTTCGCTGACACCGCTTCCAAGGCAACTCGGTTGTCTTGAGCCGAAATGTTGCGGGTCCTGGACATTCGTATAACCTTTCAACTTCCCGCTATCCACATTGCGACCGAGGAAATTGTTGATGAGCCTACCGAGGATTGCGGCGTGCCTGCTCGCGTTGCTGACGACCGGCGCGGCTGGCGCGGCGCCGACCGAGTACGTCAGCTATGCCGCAGACTTCGATCAGTTCGAGGCACGGACCAGGGACATGCCGGCGGAGGCACGGGTCGCGGCATTCCGTCGGGAGTTCGATCGGATCCGCCCCGGCCTCTACGCCGACAGCAATCCACAGCGTCTCGATCGACGGATCCTGCGGTCCCTCGAGGAATTCCCGGCGCTTCGGCCTGCGTTCCGCTCCGTGGAGCAACGCTTCGGCGAGGCCCTTTCCGAGGCCGAAGCGCATTTCCGGACCCTCTTTCCGGATTTCTCCTCGCCGCTGCCGATCATCCTGGCCCATGAGCTTGGCGTGCGGGATGGCGGATCCGATTTCGTGGCGGGACGCAAGGTCATGCTGTTCGGCGCCGACATGATCGCCAAATTGCACAATGACGATTCCCTACGGCCCTTTCTCGAACACGAGCTGTTCCATCTCGAGCATGCGAGGCACTTCGCCGACTGCGAGCAATTCTGGTGCTTGCTGTGGCAAGAAGGTCTTGCCACTTACGCAGCCTCGACGATGACCGCCGGGGCGAGCGATCACCAGCTCTTGCTCGATCAGCCACGCCCCGTCCGTGGACCGACCGACCAGCACTGGAAGGAGGCGCTGTGCACGGTTGCGACGCAATTCGACGGCACCGACGAAGCGGCGGCCGGCGCCGCGTTCACCGGTGCGCAGAATGCCTCCGACCTGCCTCCTCGTTTCGGTTATTACGTGGGACTCCGTGTCGCGGCCGAGGCCGCCCGGCAGCGGAGCCTGCCTGCATTGGCCCGGCTCGACAACGAACATGCGCATGCCGTCGTCGCCGATGCGCTTTCGGCGCTGCTCGCAGAGGCAGGCGCTTCGTGCCCTGGCCCGGCGGCGATTGTTCCCGTGACCCGAAGCGCTTCCCGACCGATGTGAGCCGGACATGACGACCTTCGTGTTGATCCACGGCGGCGGAGACGTCGGCTGGTACTGGCATCTGCTGGAGGCGGAGTTGCGTTCGCGCGGGCACGATGTGGTCGCGCCCGACCTGCCGTGCGATGACGACTCCGCGGGCTTGAATGAGTACGCGGACGCCGTGGTCGCGGCGGTCGGTGACCGCCGCGACCTGGTGGTGGTGGGCCAATCGTATGGCGGCTTCACCGCACCGCTGGTGGCCGCTCGGCTCCCGGTCGACCTGCTGGTGCTGCTGGCCGCGATGATTCCATCCCCGGGGGAGACCCCGGAGGACTGGTGGACCAACACCGGCTACAACCAGGCGGCGCGGGAACAGGGCGAACGCGATGGCGGCTTGACCGGCAGCGAAGACCCGCTCGTCGGTTATTACAACGGTGTTCCGCGCGCACTCGCCGAAGAGGCGTTGCGCAGGGCACGCGACGAATCCTCGACCGCCTGGCGTACGCCGTGGCCGCTCGACGCGTGGCCGGACGTGCCGACCAAGTTCGTGCTGTGCCAGGACGACCATCTTTTCCCGCCCGACTTCCTGCGTCGGCTTGCGGCAGAGCGCCTGGGCATCACCCCCGACGAGATGCCCGGCTGCCACTGCGTCGCGCTCAGCCACCCGAAAGAGTTGGCCGACCTCCTGGTCGGTTACACCACTGGCTGATGCCGCGCGGCAACAAAGGATCGGGTTCCGTAGGTTCCGCAGGATGGGTTGAGGATCGTAGGCTGGGTTAGCTTCACCAACCCAGCGCCCTTGACTTGTTCCGCGATGCTGGGTTGATGGAGCCAACCCAGCCTACGCCGTACACTTCGGTCTGATCTTCCCTCTGGCAAGGATGCTGGTATGCGTACTTATGTACGGGCTCGGGTGACAGGCGGCACCTATTTCTTCACGGTCAACCTGGCCGAGCGCCACGGCAACACCTTGCTGGTCGATCGCATCGACGTTCTCAAGCGAGCCTTACAGCAAACCCGGCAAGACCATCCGTTCGCCATGCCGGGTTTCGTAGTCCTGCCCGAGCACCTGCATTGCCTCTGGAGGATGCCGACCGGCGATGACGATTTCCCCATGCGCTGGCGCCTGATCAAATCCCGGTTCTCTCGCAGCCTGTCCGCGGGAGAGCGACGCACTCATAGCCGTGCGAACAAGAACGAGCGCGGCATCTGGCAACGCCGCTACTGGGAACACCTGGTTCGCGATGACGCGGACTTCCAGCGCTGCCTCGATTACATCCACTACAACCCTGTCAAACATGGCCGTGCCGTCCATGCCATGGATTGGCCGCATTCCAGCTTTCTGCATTGGGTGGAACGAGGTGTCTATCCGCCGGACTGGGCGACGCCGGTTGATATCGGCCCCGATCAATCCGAATGAGGCGCTGGGTTGGTGAAGCTAACCCAGCCTACGCGCTTGGGCGTCCCCCCCGACGAGATGCCCGGCTGCCATTGCGTCGCGCTCAGCCACCCGAAGGAGTTGGCCGACCTCCTGGTGGGTTACGCCGCCGGCTGATGCGGGTTGCCCCTTTGTTTCGTTCTTCAGCATCCCGCTAGGGCAAAGCATCGCGCCTGGCCAGGATGTTTGCCATTTCCGGCATGTTCTCGGTTCCCCAGGTGCACAGCGGGACGAGCGCGTCGGCCAGGCTGCGCCCGAGCGGGGTCAGCGCGTAGTCCACGCGCGGCGGCACCTGTTGGTAGTCGGTGCGCACCAGCACGCCGTCGGCTTCCAGATCCTTCAATTGCTGGATCAGCACCTTGTCGCTGACGCCGCCGATCGAGCGCTTGAGCTCGCCGTAGCGCTTGGTGCCGTCGCGCAGGAAGAACAGGGCCAGCGGTTTCCACTTGCCCGAGATGATGCGGAGCGTGGCGTCGAGCCCGCAGGAAAAGCCGGTGCCGCAGATTTGGGGGTGTGTCGTCATGATTTGATACTTACCAAAAGGTGCATACTTGTCCTAAGGTAATCAAGAGCAGATAGTCTTGCAACCCCCACCAAGGATGCATGACATGAACAGATTGAATGGAAAGACCGCCGTGATCACCGGCGGCGCGACCGGCATCGGCCGCGCCGCGGCGAAGCGCTTCATCGAGGAGGGCGCCTTCGTCTTCCTCTTCGGCCGCCGGCAAGAAGCGCTGGACGCCGCCGTGGCCGACCTCGGGCCCCATGCCCGCGCGGTGCAGGGCTCGGTCTCCGATCCGGCCGACCTCGACCGGCTCTACGCGGCGGTGAAGGCCGAGCGCGGCACCCTCGACATCGTCTTCGCCAATGCCGGGACGGGAAGCCTGCTTGCGCTCGGCGAGATCACCGCCGGACACATCGACGAAACTTTCGACACCAACGTGAAGGGCACGATTTTCACGGTGCAGAAGGCGCTGCCGCTGATGGGCACGGGCGGTTCGATCATCCTGACCGGATCGAGCGCCGGCACCACCGGTGCCCCGGCATTCGGCGTCTACAGCGCGAGCAAGGCAGCCGTGCGCAACCTCGCCAAGACCTGGGCGCAGGACCTGAAAGGCACCGGCATCCGCGTCAACGTGCTGTCGCCCGGGCCGACGGCGACCGAACTGGCGAAGGCAGCGGTAGGCGAGGAAGGCATGAAGGTCTTCGCCTCGATGAATCCGCTGCAGCGCATGGCCGAGCCGGCGGAGATCGGGGCGGCGGCGGCCTTTCTGGCGTCGTCGGACAGCAGCTTCATGACCGCCAGCGAGCTCGCCGTCGACGGCGGCCTGGCACAAATCTGACACCCTCCCAAGGAGAACATCCATGAGCTACGCAATTATCGGTTTCGGCCAGTTCGGTCGCGCCCTTGCCAAGACGTTTGCCCGCAAGGGCATCGAAGTATCTGTTGCCACCACGCGCGATCCGCAAAGCTTTGCGGCCGATGCGGCCGCGATCGGACCCGGGATCATTCCCAAAACACTGGCGGAAGCCGTCAAGGCCGACGTCGTCTTCCTGGCGGTCCGTTTCGAATCGCACCCGGAGGTCGCGAAGGCGCTGCCGACCTGGAAGGGAAAGACCATCGTCGATGTGACCAATACCTACGGCGTGTCCCCGGAGGAGCTGGGGGGGCAGTCCTCTTCCCAGGTCGTCGCGCAGGCCTTCACGGGTGCAAGACTGGTCAGGGGCTTCAACCATCTGGTCGCTGCCGTCCTCGAACAGGATCCGGCGGTACACGGTGGCAGGAGAGTCGTGTTCCTGGCGAGCGACGATGAAGGCGCCGCCGCGGAGATCGGCGGGCTTGCGGAAAATCTCGGTTTCGCGCCGATCCAGCTTGGCGGGCTTTTGGAAGGCGGACTGCTTGTGCAGACGCGTGGAAAGAGCTGGGGTCGACTGATCTTCAAGGATCTGGTCAAGTTCGACTGATGCGATAAAGGGCCCAGTGGGAATATCGGCTTAAAGCCGATATTCCCACTGGGCCCTTTGTTGGGTCCGAGCGTGGCAGATAGTTCGCCGCGACCGCATTGCCAGTCAGCGCTTGCGCTTGCTCTGGCCCTTGAAGTTCGCGATCAGCCGTGCGAGTTCGTCGTCCTCGGCATAGAAGTAGGCCAGCGGCAGGCCGAGGACCTTCGCCAGCCGTTGCAGGGTCTGCAGGTCGGGCTGGTGGACACCGGTCTCGTAGCGGTTGACGCGGGTACTGGCGACGAATTCGTCCAAGCCCGCCTCGATGCCCAGGTTGCGTTGCGAGATGCCGTGGGCTTCGCGCGCTTCACGCAGCCGACGGCTGTAGACAGGAAGCGATCCCTTGTCAGCCACGTTTGCATGTGTCCAGAACTTCCATGCGGGGAAGCTTCCAGTTACATGCGCGATTGCGATACTACGTTAAACGTAGTTATAGAGTGCGATCGAAGCGGGACCCCGCTATTTTGCTGGTCTCGGTTCGAATTCGAAGGCGTTGCCGGCTGCGGGTGGTTGGAAAGGAGTGTCGGACATCCTGCCGATCCGGTTTGTGCCGCCGCCGCGCACGTGCCGGGCGAGCGCATTGCCACTTGTCGTTCCCGGAAGCGCTACTTCCGCTTCATCCTGCCCTTGATCTCAACGAGTCTCCGCGCCGGCTTGTCGCTACGCGCAGCGTTCGCGATCAGTCGCGCCGCCTCGTCGTCCTCGGTATAGAAATAGGTCAGCGGCAGTTCCAGGGCCCGTGCGAACAGTTCCTGCCTGCCCAGCTTCGGTTGGTGAATGCCGTTCTCGTAACGACTGATAAGGGAGCCCGCACCGGACTCATCAAGCCCTACCGCTATTCCCAGGCCGGTTTGGGAAAAGCCGCGGCTCTCCCGCGCCTCGCGTAGGCGGCGTCCGTAGATGGTGCCTGGTCGCTTCTTGGCCATGCATGCACATCTGGTTCCGATATGCAGAAGCTGCCGTATAGGCACTTGACATTGATACTACGTAAAACGTAGTGTTAACATTGCTACGTTTATCGTAGTCATGGGGTCTTTTTCCCGACAGTTCGGCGCAGGGGGCAATCACGCCGGAGTCAGTCAGGAATGAAGGCGAAACCACGGCGGCAAAGCCGACGGCAAGGTTTGGGTTGCCAGGGAGTGCAATCCAAACCGGTGGCCAAGCAGCGACCGGCAAGGCGCCAATCAGGGAAAGAACTAAGGACGCAGCATGAAGACAAGCACTTTACGCAACGCCATTTCCATTGTTCTGTTCGCCACGACGACCGGTACGACCGGACTGTCCTTGGCCCAGGAAGCCGCCGGGGCGGAGGCCGAACAACAGAGTTCTGAACAATCTACCGAAGAGCCTGATGCCGATGAGAACGTAACCCAGCTCGAAGCGGTCACGGTCACCGGCACGCGCATCCGCGGCGGCACGTCGCCTTCGCCGGTGATCACGATAGGCAGCGAGCGCATCAAGGAGGAAGGTTTCACCGATCTTGGCGAGGTGATCCGCAGCGTGCCGCAAAACTTTGGTGGTGGACAGAATCCGGGCGTGATCGGCACTTCTGGTAATTCCAGCAACGGGGATTTTACCGGCGGCTCTGCGTTGAACCTGCGCGGCCTGGGTCCCGATGCTTCGCTGACGTTGCTAAACGGGCGGCGACTCGCCTACGACGGGTCCTCCCAAGCAGTCGACATCAGCGCCATCCCTGTGGAGGCGGTCGAGCGCCTTGAGATCGTTCCCGATGGCGCGTCGGCGATCTACGGTTCGGATGCTGTCGGCGGTGTAGCCAATGTGGTCCTGAAGCGTGATTTCGATGGCGTGATATTGGGCACCCGATACGGTGGAGCGACCGATGGCGGATCGGTAACACACGAGTACACCGCAACGGCCGGCACTACCTGGTCCAGCGGCGGACTGATCGTCACTCTGAAGGATACTTCCGCAGATCCAATCAATGCCCATCAACGTAGTTACACCGATCACTTGGCCGAGCCCTACACGATCTACAACACATGGGACACGCGCAGCGGCCTTGTCAGCTTCCATCAGTTGGTCGGCGATGTGGCCGAACTTCGCCTTGATGCGCTCAGGACCGACCGCGAAACGACCAAGTACGTTACCCAATCGGGTGCCTACCAACAATATGCCCCGGAGGCGTCCATCGCCTTGGTCTCGCCGAATATCGAATTCTTCCTTCCGCACGACTGGTCCATCACGGTTGGTGGAAGCCGTGGCAAGAATGAAGCCGTCGACGAGCGCCATCTCGTGTCTGCGACGGGATCCAGTCTTGTGGCCGACACTAGTTTCTACAATAAGAATATTTCCTACGAGATTGGTGCCGAAGGCCCGCTATTCTCGGTCGGCGGAGGCGGCGACGACGCGCGTCTGGCGATCGGTATCGGTTCGCGGACTGAGGATTTCCTGAACCTGTCCCACATTAGCGGCGCACGCTATGGCGGCGACGAGCGTGCGCGATACGCGTACACCGAGTTCAATCTGCCGATCATTTCGCCTTCCGCCGGTATCGCGGGCATTCGCCGCTTGGAATTCAATGCGGCGCTTCGCGCCGAGGATTACGACAGCTTCGGTCGGGTCACTACGCCAAAGCTTGGCGCGATCTACAGCCCTAGCGCCGACCTTACGCTGAAGGCTTCTTGGGGGAAATCGTTCAAGGCACCCATGGCGGTGCAGCGCTACCAGGACAAGATGGCCTTTTTGTGGAGTGCTGCTGCGACGGGCGGCAGCGGCTATCCGCCCGATGCCACGGTACTGATGTCCTGGGGCGGAAATTCGGAATTGAATGCGGAGCGGGCAAGAACCTGGGCGGCCTCGCTGGCGGTGCATCCCGAAGCGTTGCCGGGATTCGAGGCCGAGCTGACGGCATTCGGCGTCGACTACACCGATCGGGTGGTGGTGCCTGTCAACTATCAGCAGGCGCTGAGCAACCCGGCATATGCCGAATTCGTCGACTACGCGCCGACGCCTGAGCAACAGGAGGACCTGCTTGCCGTATACAGCAGCGCGTTCTACAACCTGTCGGGGGTCGCCTATGATCCAAGCAACGTGGTGGCGATCGCCTATGGTCAGTTCTTGAATGCAGCAAGCCAGCGAATCAAGGGCATCGATCTGTCAGGATCATATCGATTCGGCTTCGGTGATGGCCAATTGACGGTCCGCGGGGCGACCAGTTGGCTCAAAAGCACGCAAAAGACAAGCTCCAGCCAGCCCGAATTCGCACTCGCAGGTACTGCCTTCAATCCAGCGAAGATGAACGGCCGGGTCGGCGCGGTATGGGCATCGGGCGGGTTCAGTGCATCAGGCTTCGCCAACTACACCAGTGGTGTGACAAACCAGCTGGCGACGACCACGGAGAAAACCGCTTCGTTCACCACGATAGATACCGCACTGGGCTATGACGCAGGCGAGCGCGCTAACGCGCTTTCCGGATTGACGTTCGGCCTTTCTATTCAGAACCTGCTTAACCGTGAGCCGCCGCTCTACACCGTCAGGAACGCTAATTTCGTGCCGTACGACGCCACCAACTACTCGGCGATTGGGCGCTTCGTAAGCGTATCGATCTCCAAGCGCTGGTAAGGGCGGCTCATGCGATTCCGTTCTTTGCCGGCTCTTCGGGTCGCTGCGATGGCGCATGTCCGTACGTATCCCACGCCATGCAGGATCTTATTACGATGGATGTCGACGATCGTCTTGGCAGTAGGCGTAGCCACCACGAACCTTGCACATGCCGAGGCGATCTCCCCGAGACGTCTTCTGGAGGTGGCCGATCTGGGCAATCCGGTGATTTCGCCCGATGGAAGGCAGGTGGCATTCCGCGTCGAGCAGGCATCGATCGAGCGTAATACCTACGATTCCATCTGGTACGTACAGGATTTGGAAGGAGCATCGCCCCCGCGGCGTGTGGCGGATGGAGGCGTTCCCCTGCGCCAGTACTCCAATGGACTGGCGCTGCCGTCTCCCGCGGTCTGGTCGCCTGACGGACGGTGGATTTACTACCGTGCGCGTCTGGATGGGCGCGTGTCCGTCTGGCGAGCAGCCGCGGACGGTTCCCAGGCCTACCCGGTCACGTTCGACCCGGCGGACGTGCGGGATTTCTCCCTGAGCCACGACGGCCGAATGCTGAAGTACAGTGTCGGCGCCACCCGGGATGAGGTCATTGCCGCCGAAGAGCTTGAGTACGATCGTGGGGTGCGCATCGATGATACGGTCGTCATTGCCGCTGGCCTGTTTCGGTCGAGCAAGATCGAAGATCGGCCCGCCACGCAGCGCTTCATGGGAGACTGGTTCTCGACCGGACCGTTGCTGGCGAAAACGCCGGATCGATGGAGGGCCGTCGATCTGGCGACCCTGTCGGTACGGGACCTGACGGCGTCGGAGGCGCCGGTGCGCGCGCCAACGGTAGCCGACCTCCCGCTGGGGCTTCCAAAACCATTGAAGCTTGCACCGCATCCGGACGACGGACGCATTGCCTTGTTGACGCCTGCCACCAGTAATGACCCAGGCCTGTTGCCGGGTACGGACGTCGAGCTGGCCATGCTGACGAACAGACGCTCCAGCCGGCCCGTCCATTGCACTGCCGAGCTATGCAGCCATCAGACGATTACCGACATCCAGTGGCGGCCAGGCACCGACGAGGTGCTGTTCACGGCAACCGATCGCAGACGTCGGGGCCGAACGCAGTCGATCTACGGCTGGGATGTATCGACGGGTAGAGTGCGGCCGATCGTGCTTTCCGAGGGGCTGGTCAGTGGCGGCCAACGTTACTGGGATGTACCTTGCGGCCTGTCGTCCGACACACTAGTGTGCATTGCCGCCGAGGCGGATCGGCCACCGCGTCTGGAAGCGATCGACGTGTCCACTGGTGATCGGCGGATCCTGTTCGAGCCGAACAAGGGTCTGGAGACGGATATCGCAGTCACGGCACCCGCAAGGCTGATCCATTGGACGGATGAGCGGGGGCGGGAGTTTACCGGTCAACTGTTCGAACCGCGCAACACGAGCGGTCCGCCACCGCTATTCGTTACCTTCTACAATTGCTATGGCTTTCTGCGTGGCGGGGTAGGGGACGAGTGGCCACTTGCCTCCCTTGCCGAGAATGGTATCGCGGCGTTGTGCATCAATGCCATTCCAGAATACCGGCTGGACTTCGTTGAGCGTCATGACCAAGGACGTTCGGCCGTTGAAAGCGTCGTGAGGCATCTGTCCGCTGCGGGGCAGATTGATCCGACCCGAGTCGGTATGGGTGGACTTAGCTACGGCAGCGAAGTGACGCTATGGACAGCCGCGAACTCGGACGTTCTCGCTGCCGCTTCGGTCAGTGGAGTTTCGTCGACGCCGACCTACTACCTGTTCAATAGCCTGCGTGACGCTTTTCGTTCCACGTTAAGGCAATCATTGCAGCTTGGCGCGCTGGAGGAGACGCCCGGGCGATGGCGGGAGATTTCGCCCGTGTTTCACCTGGATCGGATCCGGATACCCATCCTGTTCCAGATGCCGGAACAGGAATACCGCATGACCCTGGACTACGCATTGCCACTGATGCAGAGAAATCAGGGCGACATCTACGCGTTCCCGGACGAGGCCCATATCAAGTTCCAGCCTCGGCACAAGTTGGCCGTTTATGAACGCAATCTCGATTGGTTCCGCTTCTGGCTCCAGGACTACGAAGATCCGGGTCCGCTCAAGGCCGAGCAATATCGAATCTGGCGTCGGATGAAAGATGAGATGGCAGCGCACTCCGCCGGGACCGCACGTCACGGCGGTGTTTGAGCCTGCCCGCGCAACCAGTTCTCGGCTGTGCACAGATCGAACGTACGTAGGAACGATTGGTCGCGCGGAGCAAGCTCTGATGAAAAGAATTTCGCCAGCGCGGCACGATCAAGAAGATCGTGCGCGCATAGTTGGCCGTCCTCCAGGAACTCGCGTATCTTCGCTTTGTTGCGCGCATAAACAGCTGCCAGGTAACCCGTGTAGGAACCTTTGCTTCTTCGATCGCGGATACCATCGGGAAGTATTCCGGAAAAGGCGGCTCGGGCGATGGCCCGATTCTGCCCGTCGGATATCCACATCCAAGTCGGTACCTTCAGGCATGCCTCCATTACGGGCTGAGATAGCAACGGGTAGCGCACGGATCGGGATGCGCCACGAGGCCTTGCATGTCTATATAGCTGCGTCCCGATGAGGTCGTAGATTTTCTCTCGATCGCCGGGCAACGCATCCGGCGGCGCGTCCATCCAGGGGTGGATTTCATGTGTCATTGCGAGTCGGCTTGGGTTGAGTAATGTGCTATCGGCCTTCCACATCGTTTGTGGTTGGTGCCAAAGTTTCTTCAGCCCCAGTCGCCCCGCCTTCCAGACCGTGCATTGATGAAGGGCCGAGATGTCTCGGATGGCGGCGATACCTGCACGAGGGCCGCGTTCCCTAAATGCATCGGTGGCCGGTGCCGCGGTCCGCAGGTAGCAGAAGACCGTATCGCCACCACTGCCCGAGAAGAAGCTGTCCGCGCCGTACTTGGAGCCTGCCGCCTCCCACACTTGATTGGTGGCATGGTGAAGGACGCCGATCGCCGGGACGACGGACGATGGTGGTGTGGGAAAGTCAAAGCGGACATTCTCGAACCCGACCTGCACGGAAACAAGCTCGCGGCTCAGGGAGTCCGTCACCAGCTTGGCATACGGTCGCTCGTCAGTGCCCGCAACCGGCATGACCAACGAGCAAAAGATTGCCCGATCCGAGGCTTCCCGCAAACATGCTGCAACGATAGATGAGTCCAGTCCACCTGATAACTGCACCAGGAAACGGTCGTCTACAGCGGCCAAGGTTTTAACGACCGTGGAAACGGCGGTCCGGACATCGGCGGCGGCGGCACGAGGATCGCTGTGACGAGTGTTCTGTCCAACAAATTTCCAGGGCGACCATGCGGTCTTCACGGATATGTTTGCTCCCCGGCAGTGCAACACGCAACCTGGCAACAGTTCGCTGACACCCAACAATGCCGTGCGTTCTGTCCGAAGATAGGGGAAGTTGAGGCCGTGCGTGATGGCGCGCCAGTCCACTTGGCGGCGATAGAGTCCGAGCTCAATCGCAAGGGAGATATCCGAGGTGATGAACCCGGTGCCGTTCTCGATCGAGTACACGCATGGAACGCCTCCGGAGGGGTCGCGCAGGAGAGTCGGCCCCCGTCCACCTTCACCGACTTGGAACGCGAGATACTCACCCCAATGATTCTGCAGCAGGTGACCGGCTATCTCACCGGTTTCGTGCTCGAAGGGTTGTGCGTTCGCAATGGGTCGACCGTCCTTGGTGAAGACTTGTCCGATGATCAGGCCTTGGCCAGGGATGGACTGTGTGGGGGTATCGGAAGACGTGAAAATCCTTATCGACGTCGACGAGAATCGACATTGCATGCCGGCGGAGCACAGAGCCGCGTCCGGCACTGCGAGTGCGTGGGCGTGGTTTTCCAGAGACTCATCGCCCACCAGAATGATGTAGTGATAGTCCATCAGATCACTCTGATGAGTGTATGCGCGTTGGCATCCGACAGCGTTTCATTCAGAACGAGTTCGCCCACCTGCACCCAACAATGCGCGGCAAAAGGATTCAATGTGACGCCGATTACGATATTTGCCGACAACCGGCGCCGCGAGAGAAACCGGACTAGGGATAAGGAGTCCAGTAGGCAGGACGGCTCGATGGGTACATAGCGCCGCGCACGACTGAACTCAGTAGCCGCGCCTACCAAATTGTCCTCTGATGGCGCGGATCCGCCCGCGTCCGCGCCTTGTACATCTGTTCTGCAGCATCGCTGGGATGCGGTATGCTCGATGATGGTTTTGAATGCTCGGGAGCTCAGCTGCCGCTGGGTCGACCAGACGATAGCCAGTACTTCCAGGAAAATCATGACGCCGAGGCGACGGTTGGCAGTCGCAGCAGACTGTTCGAGGGCGCTGCGCGCTGGAGGCTGGATGAACGGTATGGGCGCATCACCACGCTCTCCGCTTGTGGCCTCGACCAGGATGCCGTCATCCACAAGTTTCCTGAACTGTTCCGCAGAGACGTCCTCATGGGCGAGAAAGCTCCGGAAGATGGGCTCCGCGGTATTTGACAACCTGAAGTATCGATCCTGCGCAACGTCAAGAAAGATCACGTGGCCGTCGACTTCGCAGCATGACAGGCCTTTTCTGAGCTGGTACGACATCTTTGCCTCCGAAGATGGGGCGCGCCCCGAAGTGCGCGCCCCGGAGTTGCTATTCCTCGGAGATACCTGGAAGGATCGGCAAGCCGTCCCCGCCGCCTTCGTTTGGGCCAACCGGGCCTTTCGTCTCGATGCTGGCGACGCCGAGGATGATGATGTCATCCAGTGCGTTGGTACGGATTTTCTCGTTCGTGTTCATCTCTGTCTCCTTCGATTTGCGTCATGGATATCCATGACGCATGAAGCGTAGGAGGCGGGATTTTTGATTTTCAAATGATTATTGCGCTGTAGTCCGATGATTATTGCGGGAGTGTGATGGTCGTCGTGCATGGTCATCTTCGGATTATTGATAGAGCCCGTAGACAATGCGTGCTGTGGGATTGGTCCATGGCTGGACGACCTGTTCGTGCCGTAGTGGACATAAGTCGAGCCTATGGCGCGCGAAGAACCCGCGGGACTCAGTGGAGGTAGTCATTGGCGTCACTCAGAAAAGCCACGATGCGCGGGACACACTGCTTGCGACGTTCGTGATACTCGTGCAACGCGGATTTGAGGGCCGGCATGTCCCGGTTCCGCCAATGCCGGTTCAGTCCCGATAGTTCTTCGAAGAGGTCCTCGGCCATTCCTTGTGCGGCCCGTCGTATCGGCGCAAGGCGGTCGTTGGCCTGCTTCACGGCACGGTGCAGGGATCGCTGGTCCGCAGCACGGGCGATCGCGTCGAACAGCTGCCAGGTCAGCTTCGCCAGGTCATCGTCAGGGGACGAAACCTCGATCCTGCCGTTCTTCCGCGTTACCGGCGCGATGTCGAAGTCGCACGCCGCCAGCAGCAGGCGCTCCATCCAGTCGTAGAGATCGCGCAGCGCGACTTCATTGGGTAGCGGCACGTGAAACCCGCTGCGGGCGTGATCTTCAAGCAAGCCTTCGCCGACCAGGCGATACAAGGCGAATCGGACCGGCGTGGCGCTGGTGTGGAACTCCATGGCGAGCGTGGCCGGATCGACGCGCTGACCGGGCAGATAGCGTCCCGATTGCAGGGATCGCCTGATCTCTTCGTACAGGAACGCACTCTTGGAATAGGTCGAACTCTTGGAATTGGTCGCACTCATGGCAGGACTCCCTGTCCGCGGATCGCCGAGCTCCTGGATGGGAAGCTGCGAGGATCCAGCATGCAGTCGGGACGAACCGTTCATCCCGGCTTGTGGCGTCCAACAACCTTGATTCCTGCGAGCCGGTCGGCTGCGGTCGGGCGCCGTCGTAGATTAAGTGTGGAGAGACGTTGGCCGACGTGTTCCCCTCGGCGGTTTCCGAAGTTACCAAGGAAATCCAGCGCGTGTCTTCTCCGCAGACCAATATCCGACAAACGGAAAGGTAGACACGCTGTGTGAGGCAGGAGGTTCTGCACGCGTGTGAATTATTTCCATATCCGAGCGCAGCACATAAAGAGTTATTTCGATCTAACTTGATCAGTTGGACCGGTAGGATGGGTCGAGCGTAGCGACACCCATCGCTCTTCCTGTCCGAAGCGACAGAACCTCAAGCCGATACGCCTGTTTCGCAAAGTCCATGGCGACGTTGGGTGTCACGCGTGATGGGTGTCGCTGCGCTCGACCCATCCTACGGATCTTGGCTGACTTGTGGATTGTCGCGTTCGCCGAAGCTTCCGCTGTAATCGGCGGCGACGCCCCAATCTGCGGGCAACCAACCCTTTGCGACGAAGCGATGGAAGGTCGAATGCGGCCAATCCGCCGTGCGTGCGGCGTGGCCGTGCTTCACCGGATTGAAATGGACGTAATCCACGCATCGTTCCAGACCCCGCTCATCGCGGACCATGTGCTCCCAATAGCGCCGCTGCCAGATGCCGCGCTCGCCCTTGTCTATCCGACTGGCACGCCGACATTCGCCAGCAGGGATGTGGCGCGAGAACCACGACTTCATCAAACGCAAGCGCATCGCGTAATCGGCATCGCCGGGCGGCAACGTCCAGACAGCATGCAGATGGTCCGGCAATACCGCCATGGCTTCGATGCGAAACGGGTGGCGCGCATGCACATAGCGCAACGCCTCGCGCAACGTATCGATGCGCTCCACCAGCAGGCGGGAACGCCGCTCGGCAAGGTTGACGGTGAAGAACCAGGTGACGCCTGGAACATGCATGCGATGGTAATTGGTCATCCTTGACCTCGTGGATATTGGCGAGTTGGCGACTACGCAGGTTGATTCATGATTCTGCACGACCGCTCCGGAATGTATAGTACGGGCGGTATGGCGGGTACGGTGCCCAGCCACGAATCACGGAGAGATGTCATGGGTCTTGTGCAGGCAGTGTCGGGTGCGGTCGGTGGCATGCTCGGCGACCAGTGGAAGGACTTCTATACGGTTCCGGACGGCCTGCCGTCGACGGCGGCGCTGTTCGCCGCCGTGCCGCGCGGCACCAATGCCGGACGCGGTTCGAACACGCACGGCTCCTCCAACATCATCAGCAACGGCTCGAAGATCGTCGTGCCCGAAGGCTACGGGCTGCTGCTGTTCCAGGACGGCAAGATCACCGGCTTCGCCGCCGAGGCGGGCGGCTACGAATGGCGATCGGACGACGTCAACTCGCAGTCGATCTTCGCCGGCGACGGCATCGTCAGCCCGCTGATCAAGCAGAGCTGGGAGCGCTTCAAGTTCGGCGGCCAGCCCGGGTCGCAGCAGGCGGCCTTCTTCGTCTCGCTGAAGGAACTGCCCGAGAACCGCTTCGGCACCCAATCGGAAATCTACTGGGACGACGGCTTCCTCAACACCCAGGTCGGCGCGGTCACGCGCGGCTCCTACACCCTGAAGATCGTCGACCCGATCCTGTTCGTGAAGAACTTCGTGCCGGCCAGCTACCTGCAACCCGGCCAGGTCTTCGACTTCACCGACCTGGACAATGCCGCCGCCAGCCAACTCTTCAACGAAGTCGTCGGTTCGCTGGCGCCGGCCTTCAGCCTGTATTCCAACGACCCGGCCAAGGGCAATCGCATCACCAAGCTGCAGCAGGATTCGCTCGGTTTCGCCAAGAGCCTGTCCGATGCGGTGGAGAACGGCTACCAGTGGAAATCCGACCGCGGCCTGGCCATCGTCAAGACCGCCATCGTCTCGATCGAATACGACGCCAACACCCGCGAGCTGCTCAAGACCGTGCAGCGCGCCGACGCGCTGGCCGGTTCGCGCGGCAACTCCAACCTGCAGGCCAGCGTCGCCCAGGGCATCCAGTCGGCGGGCGAGAACGGTGGCGCCGCAGGCCTGGTCGGTGTGGGCATGGCCTCGGGCATGCTCGGCGGCATCGGCAACCTGCAGCAGCCGGTGGCGCCCGCCGCACCGGCCGCCGATGATCCGGTGGCCAGGTTGAAGAAGGCCAAGGAGATGCTCGATCTCGGTCTGATCACCCAGGGCGATTACGACGCGCTCAAGGCCAAGGCGCTGGGTCTGTAAACCAGGAACCGCGCAACTTCCATGTCGAATACAAACAGTTCGCCGCCGCCGTTGCCGCCCCCGCCTCTGTCAGGGCCTATCGGCCCGGGATCGCCGCAGGACGTGCCGCCGTTGCCGGGCAGCCTGCCGATCGATCCGTCCGCTTTGCCCGAGGCGATCCGTGACGAATTGCAGGCGCCCGACCCGGTCGCCATCGACACGGCCGCCGCCGAACTCAAGGACGGCCTCAACCGCTGTCCGAAATGCGGCGCGACCGATATCCGGCACAAGCCCGGCAGCGACCTGCTGGTCTGCCTGTATTGCCGCAACGAATGGGACGGCGCGCGGGTCGAGGAGGAATTCGGGTTCGGCGTGGGTATCGGCCAGCTCAAGGGCACGGTCATCGCCTCCGGCGCGCGCGACATCGCCGCCGATGCGGCCAGCCTGATGAGCTTCAAGTGCACCGGCTGCGGCGCCGAGGTGACGGTCAATACCGACAACGCGATGACCGCGCGCTGCCACTGGTGCCGGCATGTGCTGGGCGTCAACGAACAGGTGGCGAACGGCGCGGTGCCCGACGCGGTGCTGCCCTTCCACATCAAAAAGGACGACGCGGTCGCGCGCATCCGCCAGTTCGTGGACAAGCGTCGCATGTTCGCGCTGAAGGAATTCAAGGAACAGTTCACGCCCGAGAACGTCGTCGGCGTCTACCTGCCGTACATGATCGTCGATGGCAACGTGAGCGTGGAAGTCGCCGGCCAGGGCGAGATACAGACACGCAGGTACACGCGCGGCGAAGGCGACAAGAAGAAGACCTACTACGATGCCGATGTGTACCAGGTGCAGCGGCAAGTGGACTTCACCGTGGACGACCTGCCACTGGAATCCTCCAGCGAACGCGGCAACCTGGATACGAAGGCCAACACCAACAACATCATCAACACCATCCTTCCCTTCGACACCAAGAACGCGGTGAAGTGGAACGCGTCCTACCTGTCGGGCTTCACCTCGGAGAAGCGCAATACCGACGTGGAGCACCTGCGCCCGCGCCTCGAGGACCAGCTGCTGTCGGTCGGGCGGGCGCAAGTCGAAAGGTCGGTGAACCGCTACGATCGCGGCGTGCGCTGGGAGCAGGAACGCCTCAGCGTGCACGGCACGCGCTGGGTCTCGATGTACCTGCCGGTCTGGCTGTATTCGTACCACCAGCCGGGCAGCAACGGCGGCATGCTGCATTACATCGCGGTCAACGGCCGCACCGGCGAGACCATGGGCAGCGTGCCGGTGCAGCAGTGGAAACTGCTCACGGCCGCGATCACCGTCGGCACCTTCCTCGAAGGCATCGCACTCCTGATAGTGGGGAACTCGTCATGAGCGACGACGGCGGACTCTGGCTGCTGGCACTCGGCCCGGCCGGTGCAGCCGGGCTGTACTGGGCCCTGTACCGGTATTACCGCAACACCGACAAATCGCACGCCTTCGAACGTGAAACCGCGGTCGAGGCCCAGCCGGTGACCGGCACCGACGAGAAGATCGGCGAGAACAACGGCACGCAGAAGACCAGCATCGACGGCGATAACGTAGCTGCGTATCGCCAGCGCGTGGAGCGTGTCCGGGACGACGGCGGGTAGCACCAGAGGGCGGGTCGGGCTCGCGACCCGTTCCTTCAAGAAGGGCGTAGTCCAACCCGGCCCCGTTTTTCACCCCCTTTTTCTCGCTTTTAGGAACCACGCCAATGCACGCTTCCTCCCTTGAGAACATGTACAGGTGCTATGCGCGCTATTTGCATGCCGATTTCCTGCAGGAGCGCGATGAGGTAGTGGTGCTGGACGTCGGCGGCGCCGACGTCAACGGCGGCTATCGCCAGGTCTTTGCGGATCCGCGCTTCCGTTACCTGACCGTCGACTTGGCCGAAGGCGCCGGTGTCGACATCGTGCTGGATGACCCGTACCGGCTGCCGCTCGAAGACGGCTCGGTGGACATCGTCCTGTCCGGCCAGATGCTCGAGCATTGCGAGTTGTTCTGGCTCACTTTCGCCGAAATGATGCGGGTGCTGAAGCCCGACGGCTATCTGTTCCTGATCGCGCCGTCGGCAGGGCCTATCCATCGTTACCCGGTCGATTGCTACCGTTTCTATCCCGACGCCTATCGCGCGCTGGCGAAGCACAACAATTGCCATTTGCTGGAAGTGTGGCTGGACGAGCGTGGACCATGGCGCGATCTGGTGGGCGTGTTCGCCAAGCAATCGTCGCCGCGCAACCCGCCGGCTATTACACCGCCAGTGCGTGCCACCGCCACCGTCAGCCTACCGCCTGGCAGCGCCGAAGAAGAGGCGACCCGTGGCAGCGTCCATTACCTGGAGATCATGGGCAAACTGCACGAAACACTACAGCCTGCGCTGTACCTGGAAATCGGAGTGCGACGCGGGCGCAGTCTCGCGCTCGCCCAGGGCCCCGCTATTGGTGTCGACCCCGAGCCAGACCTCGCCGATGTGCAGTTACCGCCGGCTACCCGCCTGTTCACGATGGCCAGCGACGATTTCTTCCGCGACATCGCCGCGCAGGAAATGACCGCGCGGCCGGATCTCGCTTTCATCGATGGTATGCACCTGTTCGAATATGCGCTGCGCGATTTCATGCATATCGAGCGGTTGGCGACCCCCGGAACGCTGGTGGTGATCGACGACATCTATCCCTCGCATCCCGCGCAGGCTGAACGCAATCGCCGCACCCGGGTGTGGACCGGTGATATCTGGAAACTGCAAAAGTGCCTGACTGACTCACGGCCTGACCTGGTCCTGCTGTCGTTGGACACCGCACCGACCGGCCTGCTCTTGGTGGCGGGACTCGATCCCGGTAACCGCGTGCTGTGGGACCGGTACAATCCCATCGTGCGGAAATACAGCGAGGAAATGGAAGTGCCGGCGGCGGCGTTGCGACGCGACGGCGTCCTGATGCCTGACGATCCGCGCTTGGCCAACTTATTATCCGTGCTCAGGCGATGCCGGGATAGCGGCGCCAAGCGAAATGCGGTCGTGGACGCGTTGCGTGCCGTGCTTGCCGGAAACGATGCACGATGAAGCCGCTTAGGCTCTCCGTTGTGGTGATCGCCTACAACATGGCACGCGAACTTCCGCGCACCCTGCAGACCCTGTCGCCTTCGTACCAGCACGACATCGACGCGGACGACTACGAGGTGATCGTCGTCGACAACGGATCGAGCGTTCCCTTCGACTACGCGCACTGCCAGCAGCTATGTCCAAATCTCCGTATCCACGTGATGACCGACGCGCCACCATCGCCAGTCGCTGCGATTAACCAGGGATTGGCAATGGCGCGTGGCGAGCTGGTCGGCGTCTGCATAGATGGCGCACGGATGGCATCGCCGCGGTTGCTGGCAACCGCGCTCGAAGCCGCACGACTGCATTCGCGGCCGGTCATCGGCACGTTGGCGTTTCACCTGGGACCGGATGTGCAGATGCGCAGCGTCGCCAATGGATACAACCAGCAGGTTGAGGATGACTTGCTGGCCTCCGTCGACTGGGTCGGCGATGGCTACCGGCTGTTCTCGATCGCAGTCTTCGCCGGATCGTCGGCGAATGGCTGGCTCACCATCCCATCGGAAACTAACGCTTTGTTCCTCACGCGTGAACATTGGCGAACGCTGAGTGGTTACGACCCCGCCTTCGTCGCTCCTGGTGGCGGCTTGGTCAACCTAGATACTTGGGCGCGCGCCTGCGCCGACCCGACTGGACGCGTCATCCTGCTGCTAGGCGAGACCACTTTCCATCAAGTCCACGGTGGTATTGCGACTAATGCGCTGGAGTCAAAATGGCCGTTGTTCCATGACGAATATGTCCGCATACGCGGCACCGATTACGTCCGTCCAACTGGCGATCCATTGCTGTTTGGACGCATCCACCGGGCCATCCTGCCCAGCATGCAGATATCCGTGGAGCGCGGGTTGCAACTTGGGGCCGCAAAAAAGGCCCCGTAGGATGGGTCGAACGCAGCGACACCCATCGCGTGTGACGCCGACGTCGCCATAGGAATGGAGAAACAGATGCATCGGCTTGAGGCTCTATCGCCTCGGACAGGAAGAGCGATGGGTGCCGCTGCGCTCGACCCATCCTACGAGCTCTTAAGCCCAGCGCTCCTGCGCGCAGTCACGATCCAGGCGCGGGAATCGAAGAACACGCCGTCCGCGGTCAGGTGCGCCTGCAGCAGGTCGCGCAAGCGACGAAGCGTCTCATCGTCCGTCGTGTTCGCACCGGCTGGCCCGCCATTCGCAAGGAACAACGCCACGATGGCGTCGAGCGCGGCATCGACGTCGGGGCCGTAGAACGCGGGTTCGTGCACTTCCGCAAAGTCGATCGAAGCGAAGCCGGCCGCGGTCAACAGGCGCGTGGTGGCCGCGCGATCGCCGAGCGAGAACGCAGGCGCACTTGCGGAAGGGGTCGCCTCCGGCGCCAACGCACTCTGGATGGCAGTAGACCATTCGTTTCGTTCCTGACCCTGCCACACCATCAGCACCAGGCGCGCGTCGGCGCGCATTGCCCGGGCGATGTTGGTGAAGGCGGCGATCGGATCGGCAAAGAACATCACCCCGAAGCGGCTGATGCAGAGGTCGAAATACGCGGCCGGAAACGCGTGGTCCTGCGCATCGGCCAACTCGAAGGCGACATTCCGCAACCCCTCTTCCGCACTGCGCCGGCGGGCGACCTGAAGCATCTCTTCGGAGAGGTCCACGCCGACCACGCTTCCCTCCCTCGCCGCGCGGGCGGCTTCCCGCGTGGATTGCCCCGCACCGCAGCCGATATCCAGCACGCGATCCTGGGGGTCGACCTTGAGCGCGGCACGGAAGCGTTCGTCGTGCCGCCTCAGTTCGGCGTCGTAAAATTCGGCGCGATCGAAGCCCATCGTTGCTCCTGTCGGTTTTCAGCGGGACAGGTTGGGGTGAACGAAATGAACCCCAACGCCGTGGAACCTGACGTGGAAGGAAGTCGGGGTTCGCAAGCTCACCCCAACCTATTTACCCTGATCCCGTTTTTGCTAGGCGCCAGGCGCGCGGACCGGGTCGTCGCGCAGTTCGCCCAGTGGCGGGATGACGAGCGTGGTGTATTCCTGGTAATGCGCCGCGGGCAGGTCGCGCAGGGCAAGGCGGTCGATGCGCGGGGTCTCGATCGGCAGTCGCGCCGCTTCGTAGAGGATCACCTCGTGCCCGGGCGGGTACCAGCGCAGCAGCTTGTCGACCAGCGCCTGCACGCCTTCGCGTTCCGCGTGCAGGCGGGTACAGGACAGGTCGCCCGACAGCGCCCCCTGCCACAACAGCACAAGACCGGCGGTGTCGGGCTGGCGGTCGTAGACGAGGAAATGGGTCGCCTCCATCGACTGCACGCCGCGATGGCCCGGATCCATGCCCAGGTCGGCGTACAGGCAGGCTTCGGCCGAAATCCCCGGTTCCATGCGCGCCGGGATGCCTTCGGCGCGGGCCTGGCGTACCACCTGGTGCGGCACGTCGGCGAACACACCGGGGTGGCCGTAGAACACCGCGCAGACCTGCTTGCCGGCGCGGACCTCGGCCATGATCGCCGCGTCGATCTCGCGATAGGTCCGGCGCCGATCCTTGCCGGGGGCGTAATGGGCGCCGAGATTGATCACATCGGGGCGCAGGCCATGGATCATCGCCAGCGCGAACGGGTCGGCCAGGCAGAACACGACCTGGGCCTCGCGGATTTCCGACAGGCAGCGTTCGCTGGCGTGGCGGCCGAACTGGATGCCGCTGCCCACCACCACCAGGCCCGCCGACGGCGTCGATGCGACGGCGACATCGCTCGCGCGGACCACGCGGTTCCGACCTTCGTCCTTGGCCCGGTACAGGGCCTGGTCCGCCTCGTGGATCAATTGTTCCAGCGTGGCGGCCTGCCCCTCGGCCTGGCAGACCCCGGAGCTGATGTTGAAGCCGAACGTGTGCCCGAACACGGTGATCGGTTCGATCCGCTCGCGCAGGCGTTGCAGCATCGCCCCGGCTTCCGCCGCGTCGGCCTCGAGCAGGATCGTGAACTCGTCGCCGCCGCTGCGCCCGGCGATACCGCGCCCGCCGACCACTTCGCTGATCCACGCGCCGAGGGAGCGCAGCGCCTCATCGCCGGCGGCGTGGCCGTGGCGGTCGTTGACCTGCTTGAACAGGTCGATGTCGGTGACGACCGCGGTGAACGGCCGCCCGTTGGCGCGGGTGCGTGCGAACGCCGCCGCGCCGAGCTTGCGCACCTGCTGGTAGTTGAGCAGGCGGGTCAGGCTGTCGTGCTCGGACAGCCAGCGGTAGCGGCGGCGATCGCGGAACGTACGGCGCAGCAGGACCGACAGCAGGATGGCGGTGACCAGCAATCCGGCCATGCCGATGGCCAGCATCAGTTGCCGGCGCTTGTTCGCGGTGACCTGCACCGCGGCCAGTGCCTTCTCGGTTTCGAGCAGGGCGATCTGCTGCTCCTTCAACCGGGTGTCGAACTGGACCTGCTGGTAGGCCAGCCGACGCTCGCGGGAGACGACCTCGAGCGCTTCCGACGCCGCCATCGCCTGCCGGGTGTGCGACAGCGCCGCGTCGATGTCGCCGCGTTTCTCGGCCAGTTTGGCGAGCAGGCGTTCGGTCTCGGCGATGGCCAGGTCCGATTTCTGTTCCCGGTAGTACCGGAGGGTGTCGACCAGCATCGCCTGGGCCTGATCGAGCTGCCGGTGGGAGGCGACCAGGCTTTCGGCGATGACCAGCCGGGCGCTGTACGCGCCGACCGCGAAGCCCACGGCCTTGAATTCGGTGAGCGCCTCGCTCGCCCACTTCAAGGCCTCGGCATGCCGTCCTTGCGCGGCCGCCATCTTGCCGACGCCGTACTTGCCGTTGGCGATGAAGATCGGATCGTGGGCACGGGCACAGGCATCGATCTGGCGATGGCGCCATTTCTCCGCCTCGCTGAAATGGCCCGCATGGTCCTCGGCCAGCGCCACGTCGCTCAGGGCCAGGCACAGCGCGCGCGGGTCGTCCTGCTTTTCGACGATCTGCAGGGCCTGCAGCGCCAGTTCCCGCGCCCGCCCGGTCTCGCCGACCAGCGTATGCAGATAGCTGGCGGCACCGAGCAGCCTGGCCGCTTCCGCGGGGGACTCGTGCAGGTACTTCAGGCCCTCGTTGAGCCAGGCGAACGCCAGCGCCCAGTTCTCGAGGTTGGCGGCCACGCCGGTGGCCGTGGTGTAGACGCGCACCCGCAACGGCGCCGGCAGGTCCTGCTTCAGCAGCTCGGTAAAGCCCTTCAGCGCCGCGGGCTGGTCACCGGCCAGGGCGCGGTTGCGCAGGCGGACGTAATCGAGGCGGTGCCGCTGCAGCGGCGTGAGTGCATCGAGCCGCGGCCCCAGGGCGCTGATCTTTGCGTCCGATTGGCTCCAGTGCGCGGTGACCGCGAGCCGCTCGATCTCCTGGACCTGCGCCTCCAGCGCCGTGGCGTCCGCAGGCGACTGGGCCGCTGCAGCCGGCGCGCAGGCGAACGCAAGCGACAGCAATGCGATCGCGACCAGCCGGAACATAGGCAAGCGTCTGGCGATGAACGTCGTCGACGGTTACTTGTCGTAGGCCTTGATGGTGTGGTTGGTGGCGTACTGCCCGTCCGCCAGCCCGGTCAGTTTCCCGACGGCCGCGTAATCGCTCTCCAGCATCGCCCTGCGCTCCTCGTCGGTCACCCCGGCGCGATGCAGCACCGCTTCCGGATCCTTCCCGTATTCCGCGGCCAGCGCCGCGTCGCTTCCGAGCTTCTTCATCAGATCGAGCAGTTTCGACATGTCATCTCCCTTGGGAACCCATCCGGCATCGGTCGCCGCACGCCCGCGATCCGCAGGCGATGCAGTATTCAAATGATAATCGCCCCGGCGCGTGTGCGAGCACTCCACCGCCCTTCGGGGCTGCCGGACATTAACATGGAATGCCCGGTTCCCCGGGCGCCGGCGAGGCTGCACAGGATGCGGTAAGCCGCAGGCGCACCGCATCGTCCGCGTAGTGGCCGCCGCGATGGATGCAGTTCGCTGCGCTCACCGCATCCGAGAGGCTTGCTGCGGTTGCCGAAGCGCGCAAGCCGCTTCGGCATGATGTCTCCCCGGGGAGGCGGGCGGTACCGGCTTCAGCAACCTTGGGTCTTTTATTCCGACCTCCCGTGGGAAAGTGAACCGATCCCGTTCCCCTTGCGGCCGGCAAAGCGGGAGATTGCCTTCAGGCCATCTCGCAGATCAGTTCGCCGAAGGCGGTGGACGCGGGAGTCTTGCCGCCGCTGCTCCAGACCAGGGCGAAATCGATGTCGGGCAACGGTGGCAGGCCGTATTCCCCATCGATGATCTTCATCCCGGCCTTGAGGTCGTCGAAGGCGATCGCGCTGATCGCCAATCCCGCCAGCACGGCCGCGTGGATGCCCTCCTGGCTGTGCGAGGTGAAGACGATATGGCTATCGATGCCGGCTTCGTCGAGCGCGCGGACGCCCACCTGCCGATGCACGCAGGGCGGCGGGTAGAACGCGAACGGCAAGGGCGCGTCGCGCGGTGGCTCGAAGGTCTCGGCGACCACCCAGACGAGTCGCGCCCGCCGTAGCAGTCGTCCCCCCGTGGCCGGGTTGTCCGCAGCAGACAGCGAGATCACCACGGCCACATCCAGATCGCCGGTCCCGATCAGCGCCGGCAGGTCGAGATTGGCGCTGATGCTGGCGTCCAATCGCACCGCCGGGAAATCGCGCGCGAAACGCAACAGCAGCCGCGGAAGACGATCGCCCATGAAATTCTCCGGTGCGCCGAAGCGCACCGTACCCGACAGCGGAGAAGGGCGGAAACGCCGGGCCAGCGTATCGAACGAGAGCAGGATCCGCTGCGCGTGGCGAAGCAGTTCCTCGCCGTCTTCGGTGACCGTCAGGCTGCGCGTCGTGCGGCTGAGCAGGCGGCGGCCGACCTGTTCTTCCAGGCGCCGGATCTGGTGGCTGACATCGGATTGGGTCAGGTGTTGACGCTGTGCCGCGCGGGTGAAGCTGCCGGTATCGGCAACCGCGACGAAGGTGCGCAGCAGGGTCGGGTCGAAGTCCATGGTGACGCCGGATAAATGACGAAAATTAATGATAGTCGTAAAACTTAATCATTTCCCTCATCAGATCGCCTTGCCGATAATCCCGCCTTCGCTGCGGAGTATCGCGCCCGGCCCTCCGGGATCGCACCGTCCGCAGGGCTTGCCCGGGCACGCGCCAGCGGCTGCAAACGGCAGCGATCCGGAACCGCAACGTCCCGTACTTTCTTCGCTCCGGAGCCAAGATGACCCGCATCAGCCACAACACGGCCGCCTTGATGGCCGTTTCCCTGTCTTCCCTGATGTTCGGTCTGGAGATATCCAGCGTGCCGGTGATCCTGCCGACGTTGGAGCGCGAGTTGCATGCGGATTTCCCGCAGATGCAGTGGATCATGAACGCCTACACGCTCGCCTGCACCTCGGTGCTGATGGCGATCGGCACGTTGGGCGACCGCTATGGACGCAAGCGCATCTTCATCATCGGCCTGGTCCTGTTCGGGCTCACTTCGTTGATCTGCGGCCTGGCCGGCAGCGCCTGGACGCTGGTCGCCGCACGATTCCTGCAGGGCGCCAGCGGCGGAGCGATATTGATCTGCGGTACGGCGATCCTTTCGCATCAGTTTCCAGCCGGTCGCGAACGTGCCTTCGCGTTTTCGGTGTGGGGCGTGGTGTTCGGCGTCGGGCTCGGCTTCGGGCCGATCATCGGCGGCGCGATCGTCGCCGTGTCCAATTGGCGCTGGGTGTTTCTGGTGCACGTGCCCTTGATGGCGGCGACCTTGCTTCCATTGCTGTTCGGTGTGCGCGAATCGCGCGATCCGCAGGCGAAGCGGCTCGACGGCCTCGGTATCGCCACGCTGTCGCTGGCGGTGTTCGGACTGGTCTTCTACATCACGCAGTCGCCCGGTCTGGGATGGGCCAGTCCCGCGGCGATCGGAATCGCGGCGACGACCGTGGCGGCGTTCGCCGCCTTCGCATGGGCCGAGAAGACCCATCCGCATCCCATGTTCGATTTTTCCGTGTTCAAGCTGCGCGATTTCTCCGGCGCCATGCTCGGGGCGATGGCGATGAATTTCAGCTTCTGGCCGTTCATCGTCTATCTGCCGATCTACCTGGAGGGCGTGCTGGGCTACGGCGTGTTCGTCGCCGGCGCGTGCCTGCTTGCGTACACGCTGCCGGCGTTGGTGATGCCGCCGCTGGCCGAGCGGTTGAGCCTGCGCTATCGGGCGGGAGGGGTGATCCCCGCGGGGTTGTTCGTGATCGGCGCAGGCTTCCTGTTGATGTGGGTCGGCGGCAACGCCGTAGTGGCCACTTGGGCAACGCTGCTGCCCGGCTTGATAACGGCCGGCATCGGACTGGGCCTGACCAACACGCCGGTGACGAACACGACGACCGGCTCGGTCCCGGGCGATCGGGCGGGCATGGCTTCGGGGATGGACATGAGCGCGCGCTTCATCAGCTTGTCGATCAATATCGCGATGATGGGATTCATCCTGCTGTCCGGCATCCATTCGAGTCTGCGGGACAGTTCAGGCGGCCGGATTGGCGCCGAACGCCTGCGCGCCGCGGCCGGTAAGATTGCCGCCGGCGATCTGTCCGCACTGGACGGCCTGCAAGCGTTGCCGCATGGCTCGGCTGCTTCCGACGCGGCGCACGTCGCGCTCGCGCACGGCTTCGATCTGCTGATGCTGTATGCGGCCCTGTGCGTCTGGCTGTTCGCGGCGTTGAGCCTGGTGCTCTTCAATGCAGGCAGGCTTCGAACGCCTGGAAGTAGATTCACCGGTGTGCGCCAGATCCCGTAGGAGGGGTCGAGCGGAATAGGTCGGGGTGAACGAAGTGAACCCCAACGTTTCGGTTCCCCGACTCAAGGGTCGAAATGCTTTCAAGCAAGCGCTGCGAGTTCTTGGGGCTGCGCAGCAGGCAGAAGGTTTCCTCCAGCGCCATCATCATCGAGCGCCATCATCACAATGGCCCGCTGGCCATTGTGATGATGATAGGCTCGTGGTCGTCGCAAGCACGGTCCATGGTGTCGGGCAATCTGGCCCGTGCAGAGCTGCAGATAATAGCGTCCATGGGCGTCTCCAGTTGTACGTATGTTTGCACAATGGGTGCAGGGCAACGTCAAGGGTCGGCACCAGGCAATTCTTCAAGCCGGAACCGCTTCGCGGAACGGCTCAATTCAGACGTTGGACCTTGGAGCAAGCATCATGAGAATCCGAAAGGAAGGCCCCTCGGATACCGCAGCCATTGAGGCCGCGACTATCGCGGCATTCCAGAACGCCGCTCACACCAACCATGCCGAGCAATTTATCGTCAGGGCGCTGCGCGACTCCGGCCAGCTCACCGTCTCTCTCGTTGCAGAGGACAATGACTCGATTATCGGGCATGTCGCCGTATCGCCCGTAGTTATTTCGAGCGATGCTCGAGGGTGGTATGGGCTTGGGCCAATCTCCGTAAGGCCAGAGCACCAAGGCCAGGGAGTTGGCGCTCAGCTCATGGAGCACGCGCTGGCGGAGTTGCGCACGTTGGGCGCTTCCGGATGCGTTGTGCTTGGAGAGCCTGGCTATTACTCGCGATTTGGCTTCAATGCGGAGCCTTCACTGGTGTTGCCTGGCGTCCCGGCGGAGTATTTCCAAGCCATTTTGTTCGACGGTTCGCTGCCCCTTGGAACGGTCTCGTACCATGACTCGTTCGCAGCCAAGGCCTAACGGTTCATTCAAGCCGGAACCGCTTCGCGGTTCTCGATCCGGCGATAGATGCGGTTCGCTCCGCTCACCACATCCTGCGAATCATCAATGGCTTGCGAATCGTCGCGTTCGCCGAAACCGCCGGTGGCTTCCACGGCCATGCCGCCCTTCGCGGACGGCCATCCTTGGCGGCGCAGTCCATCCTCACGCCGGCAGTACGGACGCCGCCTACAATCGCGCCGTCCACACACAGGAAGCACGCATATGTCGTCGTTGGCGATCTATCTCATCGGCATGGTGGTGTTGATCGGCGGTCTGGCCTATGGCGCGCACCTGGCCGGCCTGGCCACGCAATGGATCGCGGTGGGGGCGGTCGTGCTGCTGGGCATCGGCATCGTGACCGCGGTGTCACGCACCCGCAGCAAGGATCCGCCCGTCGATCCGGCCCCTTGAGCCAGGCTCCCGCCGCCAGCCCTAGTCGGGACTGGCCAGCTTCTCCTCGACCCGGCTGAAAGCCGAGCGCTCGCCCATTTCCGGCGCATCGTTGCCAGTGGCGAAATAGACCACCCCGGTGCCGCGCTTGCGATCCACCCACAGGCCGGCCAGCAGGCCGTAGGCGTTGCCGCTGTGGCCGATGCGCTGCACGCCGTCGCCGAAGGGGTCGTTGTTGCAGTCGGGGTGTCTGGTGGCGAGGGTGGTGACGGCCAACCCGTACTCGCAGGTGAAGCCGCCGCGCGCGCGGATCGGATCGTCGTCCTCGCCGGTGACGCCATTGCCCGGCGCATAGGTCCACAGCGGCTTCGCCATCATCCGCACCGATCCGGGTTTCAGGATCCGCACGCCGTCCACCTTGCCTTCGCCGAGCAGCAGCCGGCCGATCTTCGCCAGGCCGTTCGCGGAAATGCGCAGGCCGCCCTGCGGGCCGAACACATTGGGGCTCGCGCCGGCACGCCACTTCGACAGATCGCAACTGCCGTCGCTGGCCGGGGTGATGCCGCAGGCCGGTTTGCGGCCGTGGTTGTCGTCGACCACCGGCTTGCCGTCGGCGTACAGCACCACCGCGCGCGCGGCCGCGGCTTCGTCGCAGGTGGGCCAGCCGTAGCAGGCGGCGATGTCCAGCGGCTTCAGCACCAGCCGTTGCATCAGCAGGTCGAAGCGCTCGCCGGTGGCGCGTTCCATGACCGCCGCCACCAGCGGGAAGCCGACGTTCGCATAGCGCCAGTAGCTGCCCGGCGCGTGCTCCATGTCCCATGCGCGGGGATCGTCGAGCAGCGCCTTGAAATCGCCATCCAGCGGCACCTGCCAGTAGCCGGCCGCATCGGTCAGGCCGGCGCGATGCGACAGCAGCAGGCGCAGCGTGATCGGCGTGTCGGGCCACTTCGGGTGGCGCAGCTTCCAGCCCAGCGTTGCCGACACGTCGGCGTCGAGGTCGAGCTTGCCTTGCTCGACCAGGCGCATCGCGCCGAGAGCGGCCACCAGTTTCGAAATCGATGCGATCCGCACCGGATCGTCGGCGGTGACCGCGCGGCCGGCAGCGGCATCGGCCAGGCCGGCGACGCGCGTGTCGGTGATGCCGTGGCGGTCGAAGGCCACGCGCACGGTGGCGACGGGCTCGCCGCCGAACGCGGGCGCGGTGGCGAGCAACAGCGGCAGGATCAGGCGGTGCAGGATTTTTTTCATGCCTGCGAGTCTAACGTCTCATGCAGCCGAACCGAAACGGCAGGAAGCCCCGCAGGACGGATCGAGTTGCGCATCCGGGAGGGCCTACACCGCGACCGCCTTCCACTTGCCGCGCGAGAACAGCCACAGCGTGAACAGGCCGACCGAGGTCTCGGACACGAACACGGCCCAGAACACGCCGGTGTGTTGCCAGCCCAGATGGATCGCCAGCCAGTACGACAGCGGGATCTGGATCAGCCAGAAGAACACCACGTTGATCCAGGTCGGCGTGGCCGTATCGCCGGCGCCGTTGAACGCCTGCACCGAGACCATCCACCAGCCATAGACGAAGAACGAGTACGACAGGATCCGCAGCCATTCCGCACCGATCGCGACGACCCGCGGGTCGCTGCTGAACAGCGCGACCAGTTCGCGCGGCAACAGGAAGAACAACGCCGACACCGCGACCAGGTAGGCCATGTTGTACCAGCCGATCCGCCACACCGAGGCTTCGGCGCGCTCCGGCTGCCGCGCGCCCAGGTTCTGCCCGACCAGAGTCGCCGCGGCATTCGACATGCCCCACGCCGGCATCGTCGTGAACATCATGATGCGGATCGCGATCGTCGCGCCGGCGACCGCCTCGCTGCCGATGCTGGCCAGGATCCGCATCAGGAAGATCCACGAGGTCATCGCCACGATCATCTGGCCGACCCCGCCCAGCGAGGTGCGCACGATGCTCCACGCGATCGCGCCGTGCCAGGCCAGTTGCGCGGCCGCCACGCGGATGTGCTTGCCGCCGCGGAACAGGGTCCACAGCTGGTACAGCACGCCGCTGCCGCGACCGATGACGGTGGCGACCGCCGCGCCTTCGATGCCCATCTCCGGAAACGGACCGATGCCGAAGATCAGCAACGGGCACAGCACGATGTTCAGGCCGTTGGCGAGCCACAGCACGCGCATGGCGATGGCGGCATCGCCGGCGCCGCGGAAGATCGCGTTGATCACGAACAGCAGCAGGATCACCGCGTTGCTGCCCAGCATCCATTGCGTGTAGCGGTAGCCGTGTTCCAGGGTCCAGGCGTCGGCGCCCATCAGCCGCAGCAGGTCCTGCGCATAGACGATGCCGACCACCGCGACCGGCAGCGACACCAGCAACGCGATGAAGATGGCCTGCACCGCGGTGATCGCGGCCTCGTCGCGCTTGCCCTCGCCGATACGCCGGGCGACGACCGCGGTCACCGCCATGGCCAGGCCCATCGCGACCGCGTACAGCAGGAACAGGTAGCTCTCGGTCAGCCCCACCGTGGCCACGGCCGACGAGCCGAGCTTGGCGACGAAGAAGATGTCCACCACCGCGAACGTGGATTCCAGGACCAGCTCCAGCACCATGGGCACCGCAAGCAGGAACACCGCCTTGCGCAGCGGGATCCTGGTGTAGTCGGCGTTGGTGCCGCGAATCGCTTCGCGCAACCCGGCCCACAGCGAAGGGGGAGGCGGCAACACGGCCTCGGATCCGGGTTGCGGGTCGTTGTGCGGTTCGGTGTTCATCGGTGGGCATCCCTGGGGTGCGAGGGTTCGTCGCGAGATTCTAGGGGCAGTGGATCCTGGCCCGGTCATGCGCATTCAGGGGTGCGACGAAGCAGGATCCATGGAATCGACATCCCGACAGGCCAACGTCGTATCCGATCGAAGGCGTGCAATGCGATGGGGAGCGCCATGCCGGACCCGCGAGGCCACGAAAGCAGCCCGTCTCGGCAGGGAATGCCTGGCGTATGCTCCGGGGCAGGGGCGACAAGCCATGCGGAAGCGCAGGGAGTTCTTGATGGATGCAGCTGTCTTCCGGGTCGCTATGTTCCCGATGGGTTCGGTCGCAGCGCACGCCCTGCTCTCGCAGCGATTCCTCGATGGAAGCCGCCCGCGCGATGCTTGCGCGTGCGGCCTCGCGCCGACACCCTCCTATTGCCGAAGATCACGAGCCCGCATCGTGCATGTGCCGACCGGAAGGCATGCATCGCGACGACGCGCCATCACTTCCCCAAACCTTCCGGCCGCATGGAGAATCACCGTGAGAACCCTTGCCCTGGGAATCAGTTTCGCCTTCCTGGCGTTGGCGGGTTGCGCCAAGCCTGCTGAAAACGCAGCGATCGCATCGGCCAATGCCGCCGACGCGATCTACTTCGGCGGCGACATCGTGACCGTCAACGATGCGCAGCCGAGCGCGGAAGCTGTCGCGGTCAAGGACGGAAAGATCGTCGCCGTGGGCACGCTCGCCGAGCTTAGCGCCGCTTCCAGGGGAGCCGGCACCCGCATGATCGACCTGCAGGGCAAGACCCTGTTGCCCGGCTTCATCGATCCGCACAGCCATTTCATGAGCGGCATGGCGATGGAAGACCAGGCCAATGTCACCGCGCCGCCGGTCGGTCCGGCGAGCACCGCCGCCGAAATCGTCGCCGAGCTGCAGAAGTTCGCCAGGGCCAAGGCCAAGAAGCCCGGCGACCTCATCCTGGGCTATGGCTATGACGACAACATGCTGCCCGGCGACCATCCCCTGACCCGGGACGACCTGGATCCGGCTTTCCCAGACAACCCCGTGATCGTCCTGCACGTCTCGGCCCACGGCGCGGTGCTGAACTCGGCGGCGCTGAAGAAGTTCGGCATCTCGGCGGCCACCAAGACGCCGCCGGGCGGCGTGATCGCGCGCAAGCCGGGCAGCCAGGAGCCCACCGGACTGTTGATGGAAACCGCGTGGATCTCGCTGCACGAACAGATGCCGGCCTCCGCCCCGGAACTGGAAGCGGGGCAGATCAAGTTCGCCCAGGATCTTTATGCGGCCGCGGGCGTCACCACGGCGCAGGATGGCGCCTCGATGGCACCGCAGGTCGAGGTGCTGCAGCGTGCCGCCGATCGTGGTGAATTGTTCATCGACGTCATCTCCTATCCTTTCATCGGCGATCTCGACAAGATCCTGGCCGCGCACCCGGCTTCCTCGTTCGGCAAATACGACCATCGCCTGAAGCTGGGTGGCTGCAAGATCATGGCGGACGGTTCGCCGCAGGGCAGGACCGCCTTCTTCACCACGCCTTACCTCACTGGTGGCCCCGGGGGCGAGAAGGACTGGAAGGGCGAGCCGACTTTCCCGCAGGACGTGCTCAACGGCATGTTCAAGAAGTGCTACGACAACGGCCTGCAGGTCATCGCCCACGCCAACGGCGACGCCGCGATCGACGCGGTGCTGAAGGGCCACGAGACCGCGACCGCCGGCGCGGCCGACAAGGATCGTCGCACCGTGATCATCCATTCCCAGTTCGTGCGCAAGGACCAGCTGCAGAAATACGTCGATTACAGGATGATCCCGTCGTTCTACACCGAGCACACTTTCTTCTTCGGCGAGGCGCACATCAAGAACCGGGGTCTGGAGCAGGCGTCGTTCATCAGTCCGATGAGGACCGCCCTGGCGATGGGCCTGAAGCCCACCAACCACACCGACTTCAGCGTCGTGCCGATCGACCAGATGATGGTGGTCTGGTCCGCGGTGAACAGGAAGCTGCGCAGCGGAGAGGTGCTGGGACCGGATGAGCGGATCGGCCCGCTGGATGCGGTCAAGGCCATCACCATCAACGCCGCCTACCAGTACCACGAAGAGGGCAGCAAGGGTTCGATCGAACCGGGCAAGCTGGCCGACCTGGTGGTCCTGGACGGCAACCCGATGAAGGTCGAGCCGGATGCGATCAAGGACATCAAGGTGGTGGAGACGATCAAGGAAGGAAAAACCATCTATACCGCACCATGAAGCGGTGCCGGACACGCGACGGGAGCGACAAGGTCGAGTGCCCGGGTTCCGTAGAATGGATGAGCCTGCTTCGCCGTTGGAAACCTTTCGCCCCATCCAATCCGCGAATCAAGTCTCGCGTCCGCCGATTTCATTCCCTCTTGCGCAGCCGGTCCTCTGGCTGTCCGCACACCACCATTTCGTTCGGCGCAGTCGCCGTGCCGACGACCTGCACGCGGTCGCGTGGCTTCAGTGCCTGCACGTCGCCGAGGGGCTGGGCCTTGCACAGGTTCCAGCGCGCGGGCAGCTGCACGCTGACCGTGCCTGCTTCGATCGTGGAAAGCGTGACCACCGCGTTGCCGTCGTAGGCCCAGGGGTTGGTGTCCACGCTGACCACCTCGCCTTCGAGGGCGGCCTGTTGCCCGACGACCAATGCGCCCTGCTGCGTCGGCGCAGTGGCGCAAGCGGACAAGGCGAGCAGCGTCGCGAGCAGGAGGGGAAAGCGCAGGGCAGGGTTGTTCTGGATCATCGGTAGGGCTCCGGGCAAAGGGACGATGCTGGGGACGATGGGTGACGGCTCATCCTACTGATCCCGGATCCCGCAGGGTGGGCTCAAGCCCACCGCTGTCCGTCCTGGCGCCAATGCAATCGGGCGCATGGCGGTGGTGGGCCGGGGCCGGCCCTAGGCAGGGGGTGGATCGGGGCTCACCGGGTCGTCCGTCACCAGCAATTGCCAGGTGTTGCGGCCGGCTTTCTTGGCCGCGTACAGGGCCATGTCGGCGGCGGCGGCGAGGGTCTTGGACACGGCCGGGTGCATCGAGTAAGCGATGCCGATGCTGGTGGTGACGCGCAGCGTGGCTCCTTCCGCCGCGATGTCTTCGCCCATCGCCGCGATCAGCTTGCGGGCGATGCCTTCGGCGGTTTCCGGCGCGTCCAGGTCCTCGATCAACACCACGAACTCGTCGCCGCCCAGGCGCGCCACCAGGTCGCCGGAGCGCACGCACGCGCTGAGGCGCTGGCCGAAGACCCGCAGCACTTCGTCGCCCGCGGCATGGCCGAAGCTGTCGTTGACCTGCTTGAAATGATCGACGTCCATGTACATCAGCGCCACCGCCTGCCCGTGCCGCCGCGACCGGCCCAGGGCATGCGCCAGGCGTTCTTCGAACTGGCGGCGGTTGGCCAGGCCGGTGAGGGGATCCGCGCGCGCCAGCGCTTCCAGTTCATCGCGGCTCGCCTGCAACGCCTGTTCGGCGGCCACGCGCTTGGAGATGTCGCGGCCGGCGAAGATGAGGTCGGTCGCGTCGCCCTCGGTGCTGGGGATCGGCCGCGCCGCGGCTTCCATCCACACGTAATGCCCGTCCTTGTGGCGCAACCGGTAGATCGCGGTGACCGGCTGTCCCGACGCGAGCACGGCGGAGATCGCCTGCCGCTGTACCGCAAGGTCGTCGGGATGCACCAGGTGCTCGCTGGGTTGCAGCAGCTCCTCCGGTTCCCAGCCGAGGATGTCGCGCGCCGACGGCGACACATAGAGCCGGTGCCCATCCGCGCGCATCCGCACCACCACGTCGTGCGAGTAGTCGGCCAGCATCCGGTAGCGCAGCTCGCTCTCGCGCACGCGGGTCATCAGCCGGGTGCGTTCGGCCATGCCCAGCGCCACCGGGAAACCCATCAGGCAAGCGGTGCCGACGAACAGCTGCAACAGGATGGTGCGCTCGACATCGCTGCCGCCAACCGCCAGCGCCAGCGGGCCATGGCCCAGGGTGGTGGCGATGATGCCGATGATCCCGAGCAGGGAGATGCCGACGACCAGGCCGGCGAAGCGATGGCGGAACACCCCGAACAGCAACGGCGGATAGACCAGGAACAGCAAGGGATACGCGGACTGGTAGAACACCGCGCCGCCGACCACGGCGATCAGCAGCATGCAGCCGAGGAAATCCCAGCGCTGTCCGGGGATGTCGATCAGGCCGATGCCCTTGCGATGGGCGACCAGGGTCAGCGTGCCCACGGCCACCATGCCGACCACGTGCGCCGCGTACCAGGTCAGGAAATTGGCCGCGAAGCGGGCGTCGGAAACGACCTGCAACCAGGCGCTGGCGAGCAGCGCGGAGACTGCGCAGGCGACCAGGGTGCTGGCGGTGGCGATGCCGCCCAGCCCGAGCCAGTGCCTGGGGTTGCCCACGTCCGGCACCGAGCGACGGATGGCACCGGCGATGATCAGCACCTCGATCAGGTTGCACGCGCTGAGGGCGAGGGTGGTCGGCAGACCGTCGCCGGCCAGGTAGCGCGTGAGCAGCAGGCTGGCCAGGCCCGCGGCCAGGTAGCGCGGCCACGATGCGGTGCGCCGCGACAGCAGCCAGCCGGCCCAGATCCCGTTGCTTATCCAGACCGCCGCCACGCCGCCGGGGATGCGGGCGATGGCCAGCGAAACCCAGGCGGTGAGGCCGGTCAACGCCGCCATGACCAGCAGATCGAGCAGCAATCGGTTGCGGCGCGTTACCAGGGACATGTCGTTCAACTGAAGACAATCCTGTCTTGCGAGGTACCCCCGGAGCATACGAAACGCACAGGCGCAGGCCTGTGACGACCGTCAACCGGGGGTCGATTCATGGATCCGGGCTTGCCCGGATGCTCTTGCTGTTTCAGAGTTCCTGCAGGCAGGTCGCCGTAGCCGCCGACATCAAGGCGGGATCGTCCAGCGATGGCGCGAGGCCTGTCGATGGAAAAGCGGCCGCGATCGCCTTGGCGATGCGGTCGGGTATCGGCTTGAAATACCACTCGTCGCCGGTCGGCAACCTGCGTCCGCGTACGTCGTGCTCGAACCGGTACTGGCCCCAGTAGATCGCGAGCGGTTCCTCGAACGCATTGAGTGGATTGGACAATGCCGCAGCCTTCGCGCAACCCTGCAGGAACGCGGCCGACAGGCGCCGCCGCTGCGCCGGCGGCTGGCCGGCGGAGACGTAATGCGCGTACTCGTGCAACACGATCGGCGCCCAGTCCATCGGCGTGTCGCCGCCAGCGCCATCGGCCGGACCCTGCAGCAGAATGGTGCGGCCCCGCACCTTGGCCTGGGTGCGGTTGGAATCGGGCCACCATACGAAGCGCGCGGTGAACGCCGGTGCCGCGCCGACTCCATAGAACGCGCGGATTCTCTCCGCCAGCACCGGCACGCCTGGATGCGCGAGTTGCGAAGCCAGCGCTACGCGCTGGACATCGAAATGCGATTGCGCGGCGGCCAGGCGCACGGCGCGTGGGCCGAAGCGCGCGTAATAGGCGCGCAACATGGCGCGATCCTGAGGTGCCTGCACTGCGATGGCGATGGTCGCAGCGGTGCCGAAGTCGCTGGCTTCGAGGAAAGGTTGCGCAAAAGCATCGACATCGCGGGTGAGCGGCGGCGCGAACAGATCGGGCGCGGCGGCAGAATCGGGTGGCGCGGCCCTGGCGGCCGGCGCGGTACGCCGCCGGAACGCGGCATACGCGGCCAGCGCCGCGCGGTCCGCGTCGTCCAGGCCAAGGTGCGCTTCCCAATACTCGCCGTAGGCGGACGCGGTGTAACCCGGCAACCAATCGGAAAGATTGTCGAGGACGTTGAAGACATCGGTGGCCTGGTGGTACTCCACCCGCACCGGCAGGACGGCCTGCGGTTCCGCCGCTGGCGAAACCCCCGCGAACAGGCATGCCAACAGCAGCACTACCTGCAAGGCATCGCGGAAACCCGTTTCATTCTTCGAGCGCATTCCCGTATCCGATCGCAGGCGAGTCGCTGCATTCCAGCAAAGCCCGGCCACCAGGGCCAGATACTTTTGGCATGGGCGTGCTCCTGTTCGCGTGCATGGGCCTGGCCGGCAGGCTTCTGGCAGGAACTAGCGGCCGTCGCAATCGAAGTGGCAGAGGGTGACTTCTTCTTCGGCACTGAATCCCGGATACAGGCCTTGCAGCACCCGCAACAACCCGGCGACGGTCCGGCAGGCGGGGTCGTGCTCGAATCGGAGATCGGCGTCGGTGAGCGCGGAGAACCGCTTCAGTTCCGTGTGCAGCTCGATCGGCGGGGACAGGCTTCCGTCGCCCAGTTGCAGCCGGGCATGCGTCGCTACATGCCACTTGTGGCCGCGACGCACCGTCGTGTTGCGGCCGCGATCGAAGACGGGAGCGCGGAAGGAAAGCACCGGCGTATCCAGGGATCCAGGCACGTTCATTCCTGCGCCAACGCTTCAGACCAGCACTTGCCGCGTGCGCGCAAGGTACTGGTGGATCTCGTCTTCGGTGCGCCGGTCGATCATGTACACCGGGCGTTTGCCATTGGGGCACAGCAGGCTGGGCGTGGTCCCGAACAGGCGGCAGATCAGCGGGCGTTCGTCGTAGACCTCGCAACCGTGCGCGCCCAGGTGCGGGCAACTCAGCTCGGCCAGCGCGGCTTCGTGTTCGGCCTCGGTCTTTACCGGAAGCCTGGCCATTTCCTCCGACGACGCCGTCACCGGCCCGCAACAGTCGTGGCAGCCGACGATGCAGGTGAAGGTGGGAATGCGCTGGCGCAGCTCATCGAGTTTGCGGTTGTTGCGGTCCAAGATTCGCGGCCTTCCGGGGTCGGCTTTCGCCAATGGCATTGGGTGACAGGATATTCCAAGCCGATGCAAGAGAGGCCCTCCGTGAGTATCGGCTCGTCATCCCCGCGAAAGCGGCAACCCAGGGACTTTGCACTTCGCTGAAGGCAGCCTGGCTACTGCAGGGAAGACGCCGGGTTTCCGCCTTCGCGGGAATGACGAGCAAAAAGAGCAGGTGCTTTGCCCTTTCCCCATTCCCTGCGATTGACTATCTTGCGTGCTCGCATCCGATTTGCAGGACCGCATGAGCCGTAACGCCTGGTTGTGGGCCGCGGTGGCGCTGATCGCCACCGCGTTGGCCGCCACGTTCTTGTTCGCACCGAAAACCCACGATCCGCACGCAGGTCCCGCGCCCACGCCGTTCGGCTGGACCGCGCAGTTGTGGCTGGCCGCGGGCGACGGCGTGCGTGGGATGCGCAACGGGCCGGTCGCACGCACGCGCTTCGACGATCCTTATGGCCTGGCGATGGCCGCGGACGGCACCCTGTACGTGGCCGATGCCGGCGATAACAACCGCATCCGCAGGATCGGCAGCGACGGCACGGTCACCACCCTGGCCGGCTTCGACGAAGGATTCGCCGATGGCGATGGCACGGCGGCCAGATTCGATACGCCTTCCGGCCTGGCCGTGGACCGCGCCGGAAATCTGTATGTCGCCGATACCGGCAACCACGCCATCCGCAAGGTCACGCCGCTGGGCGTGGTCAGCACCGTGGCCGGCACCGGTGAAGCCGGGTTCCGCGATGGCATCGCGACGCAGGCGCAGTTCAACGGACCGATCGGGGTGGCGGTGGATGCGCATGGCAATGTCTATGTGGCCGACACCTACAACGACCGCATCCGCAGGATCGACACGCAGGGACAGGTCAGCACCTTGGCCGGCGGCGAACGTCCCGGCGATGCCGATGGCCTCGGCGCGCAGGCGCGTTTCGATACGCCGACCGCGCTGGCGGTGGATGCGGATGGAATCGTCTGGGTCGCCGACACCCGCAACAACGCCCTCCGCCGCATCGGGCCCGATGGCACGGTGACCACGCCTTACGCGGTGCAGGATGCGCTGCATCGGCCGATGAGCCTGGCCCTGACCCACGACGGTCTGCTCTACGTGGGCGAGATGTCGTGGGGGCGGGTGATCCAGATTTCCCGCGACGGCCAGCCGCTGGTATTGACCGGGGCCACGCAGGCGCAGCGCCTGTCGCGTCCCGCGGGCCTGGCCCTGGATGCGCGCGGCGGACTGTGGGTCAGCGATGCCGGCAGCCATCGCCTGCACCGCATCGTCCCCGTGGATGCGGCGATCGCTGCAGCCTCGCCAGTGAAGGGGGCGATCGGCCCTGCGCCGGACGATCCGTTGCCCGCCACCGCAGGGCGCTGGCCGCTGCGCCCGCAGGAGGGCTGGCACGAAGTGGTCGGCACGCTGGGCGAGGTGCGCGGCAACTTCAGCGGCGAAAGCCGCCACCATCTGCATGGCGGACTGGACATCCGCGGCGACGTGGGCGCGCAGGTGCTGGCGATCGCCGATGGCAAGGTCAGCAGCCCGTCCGCTGCCTGGGGACTGGACGAACAGGGCGAAGGCCTGGCGATCGACGGACTGAGCTACCTGCACATGCGGGTCGGACGCGATGCGCGCGATGGGGTGTCCGATCCGTCGCGCTTCCAGCTGCTGCGCGACGAAGCCGGGCAAACCGAACGCATGCGCGTTCGGCGCGGCACGCGCTTCCAGGCGGGCGACGTGCTGGGCACCATCAATCGCATGGCCCATGTGCATCTCAGCGTCGGCGCCAGCGGATTCGAACGCAACGCGGTGGCGCTGGGCTTCAATGGATACGCCGACCACTACCCTCCGCAGATCGATGGCATCGCACTGCTCGATGCCAGCGACACGCCATTGGCCCGGCGTGCGGATGGCCGCGTACCGGTGCCGCGCGGCATCGGCGTGCGGATCGTGGTCGATGCCTGGGACCAGGTCGACCACAACCTGCCGCGGCGGCGTCTGGGACTGCATGCGCTGGGTTATCAGATACTGCGTGCGGACGGCACGCCGCTGCCGGGTTTCGAGACGCCGCGCATGAGCATCGAATTCAACCGCATGCCCGCCGATGGCGATGCGGTGAAGGTGGCCTACGCGCCGGGCAGCGGCATCACCGTGCACGGCAGCGCGGCGACCCATTTCAAGTACCTGCTCACCAACACCGTGCGCGATGGCGAACTGGCCACCGGCACCTGGCAGGCGGACGGATTGCCCGCCGGCGATTACATCCTGCGCATCACCGCCCGCGACTACAGCGGCAACGTGGCCAGCAGCGGCCGCGACCTGGAGCTGTTGCTGGAATAGCGGGAGGATCCGGCGGACGCAGTGGAAGCCGGTCAGCGTCCGGCGTCGCCCTCCACCGCCAGCGGCCGCACCCGTTCCAGCAGACTGACCAGGGTCTTGCCGGGCTCTTCCCACGGCATCATGTGCGCGGAACGCTCGAACCACACGCCCTGCTTGTACGGCGCCTTCACCTGCCGCAGCCACTGCTCGGTAGGCGCGGACGGCGTGGTGTAGTCGTGGCGGCCCATGAACATCACCACCGGAATCGGGAACTCCTTCACCCCGGTGAAATCCACCTGCAGGAATTCATCGAGCAGCCGGCCCAGCGTGAACACGCTGCCGGCGTCGATGGCGCAACGGTCGCGATCGTCGTATTCGGGCGACAGGCGCGACGCGCGGAAGAAGTAGGCGGATTCCTCGCGGTAGGCGCTCAGGCCGCCGTAGAACTGCGGCCACTTGCGCGCGACGACGATGCGCTCGCGGGTGATGGGCACGTCCCCCGGATAGGGGGCGATGGCTTCCATCTCGCGGACGGCTTCGGTGTTGCCGTGCGCGCGGGCCTGCTCGAGCCCGTAATCGAAGCTGATGCGTTCGTTCTCGCGGGTATTGATCACCTGGCCGATCCCCACGTAGGCATGGAACAGGTCGGGCCGCTGCAACGCCGCGCGCATGCCCACCACGGTGCCCCAGCTGTGGCCCATCAGGACCAGCTTGCGCTTGCCGTAGCGCTTGCGCAGGTATTCCGCGATCTCGATCGCGTCGTCCACGTAGCGCTGGATGCGGATCGTGCCGGCGATGCTGTCCGGCGCCACGCTGTTGTAGGTCTTGCCCGCGCCGCGCTGGTCGTAGTTGACCATGGTGAAGTATTCCTCCAGCGGCCGCTGGAATTGCCATTGGCTGGGCGTGATGGGCGACGCCGGACCGCCATGCACGAACAGCACCATGGGATTGCCGCGATCCTGCCCGCGCACGTTGAGCCACTGGTCGATGCCGCCGATGCGCGTGGCATAGGACTCCTGCACGCCGTTGGGCGCGACGATCCTGCCCAGGTCGCGGATGATCTCGCGGGCCGGCTCGTAGGCGGAACGGTCCGGGCACTCTTGCTGGGCATGCGCGCGCGTCGATAGGACGGCGAGCAGGGCGAAAGCGAACAGTCGGAACTTCATGGGCGATTCCCGCAGGGCGTCGATCACGATTATCGCGCCCGCGCACCGCTTCGCATGTGCCTATCGTCGTATCTCCCTGTCGCGCGTGGTATCGGCGCAAGCAACGCGGCCCCGCGTGCTGGCATGATGGCCACCATGCCTCTCACCCTCGACCACCTGCGCCGTTACGCCATCGCCCGTTCGCTGTTCAAGCCGACCACGCTGATGCGGGCGATCGAAAAGCTCGGCTTCGTCCAGGCCGATCCGATCCGCGCGCCGGCGCGGGCCCAGGACCTGACCTTGCGCCATCGCGTCGTCGGCTATCGCGCCGGCGAGCTGGAGCGGCGCTATCCGCGGCTGGCGCTGGAGGAGGACTTCTTCGTCAACTACGGCTTCCTGCCGCGCGCGCGCCATGCCTTGATGCATCCGCGCGACGCGCGCCAGGCCTGGACGCCGGCGCGCTGGAAGCAGGCGCAGGCGGTGCGCGAATTCATCGCCGAACGCGGCACGGCGCATCCGCGCGAAGTCGACGCGCATTTCGCCCATGGCAAGACCACCAACTGGTTCGGCGGTTCGTCCAACGCCAGCACCCAGCTGCTCGACGGCATGCACTACCGCGGCCTGCTGCGGGTCGCGCGGCGCGACGGTGGCACCCGCGTCTATGCGGTGCGCGAAGACGCCGTGCCGGTGGACAAGACCGCCATCGATGCGCGCCTGGATGCCTTGATCGACCTGATCGTGGGCAAATACGCGCCGCTACCCGACGCCAGCCTCGGCCAGTTGGTGAGCTACCTGGGCAACGGCGTGCCGCAATGGAACGATGCGCGCAAGCCGGCGCTGCTGCGTGCGCGGCAACGCCTGCAGCGGGCGCGGGTGGAAGGCGTGGACTGGCTGTGGCCCGCGGACGAACGCGCGGACGGCCGTCGCTGGAAACCGGACGAACAGGCGCGCCTGCTGACGCCATTCGATCCGGTGGCCTGGGACCGCCGCCGCTTCGAACTGCTGTGGGGCTGGGCCTACCGCTTCGAGGCCTACACGCCGGCGCCCAAACGCAAACTCGGCTACTACGCGCTGCCCCTGCTGTGGCGCGACCGGGTGATCGGCTGGGGCAACCTGTCGGTCTCCACGGGTGCGCTGCACGCGCAATTGCATTACGTGGACGCAAAGCCGCCACGCGACGCGGCATTCAAATACGCCCTGGAAGCGGAACTGGCGCGGATGCGGGTGTTCCTGGGGTTGGACGAATAACGCATGGGGTGGGCTCAAGCCCACCGCCTTTCGTCCGGAGCATGCTGCAATCCGCAACATGGCGATGCTGGGCGGGGGCCCACTATGGATTCCTATTCGACCCTCATTGCCGTCTCCGCCACCGCGCCGTTTTCGTAGACGGTCAACGCCGGGACATCCTGCTTGCCGGCATCGGCGATGAACTCGAAGCGCAGGTCCTTCTCCAGGGCGAAGAACCGCGTCGGCGATTCGGCGTGCAGGTGGACGACCAACGTACCCGCAGTGAATTTCAGGCCGTCGCCATCGACGGCTACGGTGATGCCGCCGACATGGTCGCCACGATAACGGCCCGCGAAGGCCGCCAGTGCGGTGGCGGGCAGGGCCAGGTGCGAGGCCGGCGGGACGTAGGGCGCTGGGCCATGCGCATAACTGAAGACGCGGCGCATGCGCCACTGGCCATCGACGGATTGCCAGAGGTTGGTGAACTCCGCCTGCCCGTCCAGGTGCTCCGGCTTGCCCGCCTCGTTCACGTAGAAACGGTGCGTACCGGAAAGCAGGGCATAACCGCCCGCCAATGGATGGAAACGCAGGCTGCCTTCCACCGCTTCGCGCCGCAGCCGCATCCGCGGGTCCGCGCACGGACCCTTGCGCAGCGAATCGATCACCGCCGCCCTGGACGAAGTGAGGCCGGTCCTGTCGTGGTAGAACTCCACGTCGTCGGTGAACAGTCCATCCATCGCCGGAAAATCACAGGCATTGAATGCCTGCCAGTAGCGCGCATCGGCGTCGCGCACGGCTTGCTCGTCGCCGGCGAACGCGGGCGACGCGGCCAGCAGCAGGATAGTGGCGAGCATCATTCGTGGCGACATGACATGCATTTCCGTGGCGGAGGTTGCCATTACGACGGCCGGAAGCCTTCCTGTCGCGGCCCGTAAGTAACGCTTGCGATTGCGGGCCCGGGTGCGCGGAATGGAGGCATGGGCGCTCGCATCATTGCAACCTGCGGCGGATGACAGCACACGCGCCGCTTATAATCATCCACTTGTCCGATCACGAGTACGCAGAACCCATGAGCACCCTGGCGCCCTGCCCGAAATGCAGATCCGAATACACCTACCACGATGGCGTGCAACTGGTTTGCCCGGAATGCGGCCATGAGTGGCCCGCGGACGGCGAGGCAGAAGCTGCGGACGAACAACGGGTGATCAAGGATTCGGTCGGCAACCTGCTGCAGGACGGCGACACCGTCACCGTGATCAAGGACCTGAAGGTGAAAGGCTCGTCGCTGGTGGTGAAGGTCGGGACCAAGGTCAGGAACATCCGCCTGGTCGACGGCGATCACGACATCGACTGCAAGGTCGACGGCATCGGCGCGATGAAGCTGAAGTCGGAGTTTGTGCGCAAGGCCTGACGCGGGATCCGCGGCAGCCCAGTGGACGCGCGAAGGAATTATCCAGGGCTTTCTTGGACACGGATCAGGGCGGAAACCACGGATAAGGCAAACGCTTTATCTGTCTTTCGCTGTATCTGTCTTTTCCGCTCTGATCCGTGTCCAAAGGCCCCTGCCTTTCCTGCTTTGTGCGAGGGGCGCAAAAGAGGGAATCATTCAGAGGGCCCCTAGCGCGATTCGTCGTAGTAATCGCCGCCGATGATCGTGCAGATCTGCGCCTGGTTGAAACCATGGAAGCGGCGGCCGCCGGTGGTATGGCGCTGGGCGAACAGTTTGCCGCTGGCCGGGGTGCGCTCGCGCTGTTCCTGCAGCAGCCACTTGGCGTAGTCGTTGCTCAGGTTGCGCGCCCGGATCGGGTCGAGTCTGGGTTTGGGCATGGCCGGGGTCCTGGGTGGTGGCGGTGAAGGCGATGGAGCGGTGCGGGCTTCAGTAGCTTCTGCGGTAGTCGTTGCCGAATCCACCCAGTTCCACCAGCTCATCCAATACGATCTGGCCTTGTTGGAGCAACTGCACCGTGCGTTCCGGGTTATCCCAGTGGGTGTCGCCGTGCTTGCCGCCATGGAACAGGTTGTTGCGCACCAGCCGCAGCAGCAGCGTGACCTTCTGCAATTCGAATTCATTGGCCTCGAACTGCAATTCCTTCCAGGCCAGGCCCGCGTTCGCCGCGACCACCTGCTGCCGCGGTCTGGCCGCGATCAACGCGCGTGCGCCGGGACCGGGCGCATAACCGTTGCGATGCTTCTTCACGAACTTGTCCCAGTTCGGCTCGGCCTTCTTGCCCGCATCGGTCGACTTCAGGAATTGTTTTTCCTTCAGGCAGTACTCGAAGCGGGAGAACCCGAACAGGAAATCGAAGGCAGCGTCCTGCAGCGGCGGGGTGATCTCGGTTCGTTTCATGCGGTGCTGTCCTTGGATCGCTGCCGGGATCGTCGCGGGGGAAACTGGAGCGCCCGCAAAAAATGCGCGAACAGGATACCTGTTCCGTACTCATTGCAAGACGAACCGTGCAGGAGCGCCCATGGGCGCGAGCTCTTCCCTCACGTATCGACGATCCCAACAAAGGCTCGCGCCCATGGGCGCTGCCACGGGGGGATGCCGACGCCAACGCGGCGCCGACTATGCCTGCAATCAAACCCCGCTTTCCGCCAACTCCGCCACCGCTGCATCCCGGCAGACCCGGTTGCGGCCGGCGGCCTTGGCCCGGTACACGGCGCTGTCGGCGGCGTGGTACAGCGCGTCGTGGCCTTCATGGCGGGCGCGGGCGTACTCGGCGACGCCGACGCTGGCGGTCATGCACAAGCTGAGGCCGTCGATAGCGATGGGGTGTTCGACCAGATTGGCGCGGAAGCGCTCGGCGCGCTGCATGGCCGTCGCCAGGTCCTGGCCGTCCAGGATCACGGCGAATTCCTCGCCGCCGACCCGCGCCGCCAGGTCGCCTTCGCCATTGAAGGCGGTATGCAGCCTTCCGGCGATGGCCACCAGGCAGGCATCGCCGACCGCGTGGCCGTGGGTGTCGTTGATCTGCTTGAAGTGGTCGATGTCCAGCAGCAACAGGGTCAGCGGCTTGCCACCGATCCGCGCACGCACGCTGGCCTTGGCCAGCACGTCGGAGAACTGGCGGCGGTTGGCCAGTTCGGTCAGCGGGTCGATCCGGCTCTGGCGCGAAAACAGATCGCGCTGGGTGCGCAGTTCCTGGTCCAGGTCCAGGCGTTGTTGGTATTCGTTGTAGCTGCGCAGCAGCGAGATCACCACGTAGACCAGGTACACCGTGCACATCAGCGCGTTGGCGCGTTGCACGGGATCCAGCAACATCAGGGCCAGGCCGGGCAGGCACAGCAGGCCGGCGCCGGCGAAGGCGAAGCCGCGGCGCATGCTGAACGCGTGCGCGATCGCCGTGCACAGGCCCAGGGTGAACAACAGCGCGGTCACCCGCGCGTCGCCGAAGCGCGCGTCCAGGGTGACCCAGCAGAACAGCCCGCCCCACAGGGTCGTGGTCAGCAGCACGATGCCCCAGTGCAGCCGCAACCAGCGGACCAGGGCGGCCTCGTTGCCGTCGGCCAGCGGTTTGTGCACGAAACGTTGCGTGGCCAGGCCGAGGAAAGCCACCACCAGGCCTCCGCTCGCCAGCGGCGCGAAATCGAAGGCGCCACCGTACAGGCCGACCACCAACCAGGCGGCCGCATAGAAGAATCCACCGGTCAACGCGCGTTGATAGGTGTCTGCCATCTCCTGGGTCAGCCGGCGGGTGCGTACGAGGTTCATCTAAGGTCCAACAGGGAGGATTGCGCCCGGCGCAACCCTTCACGTGAGTATGGAAGCTGGGACACGCAAGTTAAGTGCCAACTTCGAAATCATTGAATCCGGACGTCACGAGCATCGATATTCAGGTTGCACAGGGCGATACGTCACTTTGTGACGCAGCCGCAGGCCCCGCAGGACAGGTTGAGGCGACTTTGTTGGCTCAAGGCGACCGCCAACACAGGCAAAGCGGACGGGCCCGCCTTCTGGTCTGATCCCTGGCCATTGCAAAGGAATAGTCCGGGAGAGGAGAGCGATGCGTCATGTCGACCAGGTCCTGTCGTTGGATTCCATGATTCAGAAGTACGGAATCCTGCTGGTGCCCATCGCGCTGTTGCTGGCCATGTTGTGTTTCGGATCCCTGAATTCCGAATGGCTGTTGTTCTACTGTGCCGGCTCCTTCGTCTTCTCGGCGGCCAGCTTCCGGGCGCTGAAGCGGGCCGATGGCATCGCCAGGCACTTCGCGCAGGTGATCCTGGGTGCGACCGCATGCCTGAGTGCCGGCGCGGCAATTCTTTTCGCTTGACCCGCCAGGCCCGATCGCCTGCACCGCCGCACTTCGCGTCACTGCGCCTGAACCCGCCTCGTGGAAAGCTGACCGCACAGCAGGATGCAGGAACCCTCGCCATGGTCGACCGCAAGCAGAAACAGAAGCCGGGTCCGGAAAGCGGATATCGGGAGCAGCACGATCCGCGGGGACAGCCCGGACAGGATCAAACCAGGGACGGCAAGCAGTTGCCCGAGGAGGCCGACAAGGCCAGGCCGAAACCGCGTGAGCCCGAGGAAAAGGGGCGCGGAGGCGACTGACCGGGCAAGAGGCCTGCGCCGTCCGCAGCGACGGTAGGCTTGCCTCGCCCCGGTTCTGGTTCAACCGCATTCGCGGGATTGTCGATCGTTGCAACCGATGGGGCAGTTACTGCGCCGCGCTGGCGCCGGGTTGCGTGGGTCCGTTATCTTGGCCGCCCCCGCGACCTCTCCGTCCATGACATGACTGCAGCCGAAAACGCAGCCGGCCACGATGCGCCGACCCATTGCGAGAACTGCCACGCAGCCCTGCAGGGCGAGTTCTGCCACCAGTGCGGCCAGTCCATCCATAACCCGGTGCGCCACGCCGGCCATGCGATCGAGGAAGTGTTCGAGTCGTTCTGGCACCTGGACGGACGCCTGTTCCGGACCCTGCGCGACCTGCTCGTGCCGGGCCGCACCGCCCTCGAATATCTCGCCGGCCACCGCCAGCGCTACCTGCCACCGTTGCGGCTGTTCGTGGTCATGAGCCTGCTGGCGTTCTTCGTCGGCAAGCTGACCATCCACGTGGACAGGGAACCGGTAGCGCTGGGCGTCGACACCAGCGCGATCACCGCCAGCCAGACCGTGGAAGAGGTGAAGCGCAACCGCGACCGGTTGCTGGCCGAAATAGAGAAAGCGCAAAACGCGGACAAGCGGGGCCTGCCCGGCGTGGCCCCGGCGCTGATCGCCGCGCAGGTACAGATCGAGGGCGAGGCGGCGAACCGGATCACCGAGCTGACCCCGGGAACCGCGCCGCCCACGCGCGCCAGGTCCAAGGGCGCGTTGTTCTCCAAGGACAATGAAGTCTGGGATCCGGCACGCAATCCGGTGAAGATCGACGGGTTGCCGGCGTTCGCCAACGAGTGGCTCACGGAGCAACTGGTCCATGGGAGGGAGAACATCGAACGCATGGACGGTCGGCCCGACCTTTTGTTCAAGGCGATCATGAGTTCATTGCCGTCCGCGCTGTTCCTGCTGGTGCCGGTATTCGCGCTGATGCTGAAGATCGCCTACGTGTTCAAGCGCCGGTTGTACCTGGAACACCTGGTGGTGGCGCTGTACAGCCATGTATTCCTGCTGATGGCGCTGACCGTGGCGTTCCTGTTGTTCCCCCTGGCCTGGCCGCCGCCGCCGCATGTCGGCTGGCTTGCCGTGTGCGCGAAGTTGGCCTTTGGCGCACTGCTGGCCTGGGTGCCGATCTACCTGCTGCTGACGCAGAAACGTGTGTACGGCCAGGGCTGGCCGATGACGCTGCTGAAATATTCGGTGATCGGCGTGGTCTATTTCTACCTGCTGGTATTCGCTGCCGTGGCGATGTTCTTCGTCACGTTGGTGAAGGGCTGAGGGCAGGGCGCGTCGGCAATGGCGCCGGAGTTGCGCGCGGGCAGGGCGCGCCCATCGGCGCCATGATCAATGCGCCGTTCGCGGCGCTTACCGTATCTCGGACAGACTGCTGCTCAGGTCCTTCAGCAGGCCCGTGAGCTGGGTGATGCGGTACGGCTTGGGCAGGAACGCCACGCCGGCGGGAAGCGGCGGCAACTGCGCCCTGGCGAAACCCGAAGTCAGGATGATCCGTGTCTCGGGCCGCAGCACCGCGGCGACGGCGGCCATGTCGATGCCCGACATCCCGTGTGGCATGGCAATATCGCTGAAGATGAAGTCGAACGGCCTGGTCCTCAGCGAGGCGATGGCCTCCTGTCCATCGCTGACGACGGTCACGTCGTAGCGCAAGTCCTGCAGGACACCGCCGACCAGATCGCGAAGGTCGTGTTCGTCCTCCACGAACAGGATCGAAGGCATGGCGCTCATCGGGCAAGCGCCGGCAGGCACAGGCTGACCACCGTGCCCGCGCCGACCTCGCTATCCAGGATCGCGAATCCCCCCGACTGCGCAGCGAAGCCGAAGACCTGGCTCAGGCCCAGGCCGCTGCCCTTGCCGATTTCCTTGGTGGTATAGAAGGGCTCGGACGCGCGCGCGCTGACGTCAGCGGACATGCCCTCCCCGTTGTCGGAGATGGAAATGCAGACGTAATCGCGCGATGGCGCTTCGGGCGCCTCGGGAGGCGCGCGGTGCACCAGCCGTGTGCCGAGGGCGATGGTGCCTCCCTTGGGCATCGCGTCGCGGCTGTTGGTCACCAGGTTGAGGATAGCGGCCTCGAATTGGCCAGTATCCACTTCGACCGCGGCAAGGCGCTCGTTCAAGGTTTCCTGGAACTCGATGGTCGGCCCGCAGGCGCGACGGTAGATCTCCATCGAGCGTCCCAGCAGGTCGTTGATGTCATGCCGTTCGGGGGCCAGGGTCTGGCCGCGGGCGAAGGCCAGCAACTGTCGCGTCAACAAGGCGCCGCGATCCGATGCCCGTGACGCCGCTTCGACCAGCTCCAGCGTGCGCAGGTCGGCGCAGGGTCGGACACTGATGAGATCCAGGCTGTTGATGATGACGGTCAGCAGGTTGTTGAAGTCGTGCGCCAGTCCGAAGGTCAGCTTTCCTATCGCTTCGATCTTCTGCGACTGGGCCAGCGCTTCCTGGGCCGCCTGCAAGCGCTGCTGCGTCTCATGGCGTTCGGTGATGTCGCGCGTGATCTTGGCGAAGCCCGTGAGCTTGCCTTCCTGCCGGATCGGATCGATGACCACGCTGGCCCAGAAGCGGGTGCCGTCCTTGCGCAGGCGCCAGCCCTCGGCCTCGTACCTGCCTTCGGCACGGGCCATGCGCAGACCACGGGCGGGTTCACCGCGGGCCACATCTTCGGGCGTGTAGAAACGGGAAAAATGCTGGCCGATGATCTGCTCGCTGGAGTAACCCTTGATGCGTTGGCCGCCTGGATTCCAACTCTGGATATACCCTTCGGCGTCCAGCATGTAGATCGCATAGTCGGTGACGCTCTGGATAAGCAGCGCCAACTGGCGTGTATCGTCTTCCAGTGCGCTTTGCGCTGTGCGGGACATCGACCCTTGATCAGCCAATGGTTTCATCGACACTCCGTGGATCGGATGATTCTAGGGGCGCCGTTGTTAATCGAGTGTGCCCTTGATCCGCGCCGCGGAGGTTTTCGCTCGCAGCTGCGCAATCGGAAGAAACAGCGGTGCGTCGGGTCGCTGCGCTAAGGAGTACCGGCTTGCGGACAGCGCGGCACGCCCGAGCCGACCACGCAGTTGATGCAGCAGGTCGGCGCTGAGGGCGCCTGGGGCATGACCGAAGTCGCGGGCGGCACGGCGCCGGGCAACTGCGCCAGTGCGGCCGGGGATTTCAGTTTCAACAACACCGCCCAGTCCTGGCGGTTGAAATTGCACGCCTCCGCGTTGTCCGGCGAACACGGCGCTCCGCTGTCCATGCGCTGCGGCAGGCTCCAGAATTCGCCGTTCCGGTTCAGCGGCAGCAGGCGCATGGCCACGCCCTGTTGCACATTGCCGCCGACCAGGTAGGCGGTGCTGTCGTTGCCCGGGTTGGCCGCGACCACGATTTCGCAGTGCATGTTGAGGCCGCCATCGCGCTGGACCACGCCCAGCAGGCCCGCATAGCCGAGCGCAGTCTGCGCTCCACGCACGTAACACAGCAGGTCGCCGGTCGCCGGCCGGGCATGGGTCGGATCGAGATACTGGTAGGCATTGGTCTCGGTGCGCTGGTAAGCCGCGCGTACGTAGTCGATGTGGCTGGCCGAGGCGCGGAACCCGGGCAGGCGGGCCCTGCCCATCACCCACGAGATGAAAGCCGCGGACCAGGCGTTGTCGATGATGAAGGCACGGCACCCGGCCGAGGGACGGAGGTCGCTGCCGGCGTAGGCGCATTCGCCCGCGCCGGCGGAGCCGCCCATCTGCCGCAGCAGGCCGCTTTCCTGCCAGTAGCCGGCGACGCGGCGCCAGGCCTGGCTGTAGCCGTCGCCGAGCAGGCTGGTTTCGGCTTCCATCACTCCGCCATTGGCGAGCCGCCCGTTGCGGTCGATGAAGGGCCGGTACCAGATCATGTATTCGTTGCAGGCGACGGCGGCCACGCGGGTGGCCGGATCGGCCGAGGACAGCTGGCTGCGCAGCGTGGGGCAGATGTCGGCGGCATGGGCCGTGCTTGTCGCCAGCAGCGCGAGCGCCAGGATCCAGATGCGCATCGGTGGACTCCATGAAGTGGCCGGACCGGCGCACGGGACCGATCATGCCATCCCGTGGGCGACATCGCGGCGTCAGTCGAGCTCGATGGCGATGTCTTCGGCCTTCAGCGACGCCAGGAAATCGCGCGCATCGAAGCCTTGGCCGGCGGAAGCGACTCCCGTCGTTTCGCACGACCCGGTCACCAGGCGCACCGCCGCTTCCACCACCAGCGGCGCGGTGACTGCGTAGATGTCGCGTCCATGGGCCACCGCGCGGCGCCGCTCGCCGCCCTTGCGCACCACCACATCGGCCAGGAATTTCTGCGAAGAGCGCCCGCTTGCGTCCACCGGTGTCGGCGGTGGTGTATCCGGATCGCGCAGGTCCTTGAGCGGTTCCAGGTTCATGTAGGCGTGGATCTCGGGCGAGCGCAGATGCCGCGATATCGTGATGATCTCGGACAGTGGCAGACCGACAACCTCCTGCGCTCCAAAGGGCGCCGGAAAATCCCAGCGGCGCATCGGCGGCGGATCGGCGATGGCTTGCAGGCGGTTGCCGGAAACCACCAGGCGCTTGGCGGTGTTGCGTGCGCCGGTCAGGCGCGTGCCCCGCGTAGGCAACCAGCTGTCCAGGGCGATGGCGATGCGTATTTCATCCGCTTCCGTCCAATCGCCCATCGCCGCGGTGGCCAGCAGGTCGCCGAGCCCGCCGTAGAAAGCCATCGCCGGGATCACCGCAATGCCGGCATCACGCGCGGCCGTGGAGAATCTTTCGAAAGTCGCGATCACGGCTCCCTGTTCCGCAGCCAGGTCCAGGTAGTGGATGCGCGCGCGCAACGCGGCTTCGATCAGCGCCGGCGCGGTGTCGAGGAACGGGCCCGCGCAATTGATCACCGCGGCCGCGCCGGCGAGCGCGCGGTCCAGCGCATCCGGGTCGTCGATCGAGGCAACCCGCAGCTGCAATCCCGGATGCGATGCGCCGAGAGTCGCGAGCTTCTCCGGATCGCGTCCGCACAGGATCGGCGTCGACCCGCGACGGCGCAATTCGGAAACCACGAACCGCCCGGTGTGGCCGTAGGCGCCGAAGACGGCGATGGGTTGGCCCGCAACGGAGTCCTGCTTCAGATGCGCCATAACTTCCGCGCCTCCTCGGCGATCAGGTCGGGGAATTCCTCGGGGAAGAACAATTTCGCGCCCTGCACACGCCGCACGCCGCGCGAATCGGCCAGGGTCCGCTCCAGGTAGATGGGACTTGCGGGAGAGAAAATCGTGTCGCCGGTGCCCCAGACGATGCGCGCCGGCACGTCGTTGCGGGCGAGCGCCGCTTCGACGCCGGCCAGGACGTTGCTGTCCAGCGCCACGGCGTAGGCGTGGGTCCGCACCGGATCGCGCACCAGCGGTCCCAGGTACATGTCGATGGTTTCGTCGGCGAGCTTCGCCGGGAAGGTGAAGGTCATTCCGCCGAGTCCCTGCGGCGAACGCGCCAGCGCCTTGTCGGCCAGCCAAGGGGCCAGCCACTGGGTCACGAACTGCCCGTCGCGGGCGAGCTCGATGACCGGCTTCAGCGCCGGGGGCGGGCAGTCGATCTCGGTGTCGCAGTTGGTCAGCAGCAGGCTGCGCACGCGCTGCGGATAACGCGCCAGGAACAACTGGGCGACCGCGCCGCCGCTGTCGTTGGCGACCAGGTCGGCGCGATCGATGGACAACTCATCCATCAGCGCCGCGAGCATCCCGACCTGTGCGGCCGGCGCCACGTCCTGGCCTGCGGCGACCTCGGTGTAGCCCAGTCCGAGGAAATCGGGAGCGATGCAGCGCCGGTGCGGCGACAGCCGCTCCAGCGCGCCGCGCCACTGGAAACCGTTCAATGGGAATCCATGCAGGAACAACGCGGCATCGCCCGTGCCGCGTTCGACCATCGCGATCCGGCCGAAAGGCGTCGCCACGAACTTGCGCGCAGCGTGGAAGGCGGCCGCATCCAGCGCTCCGCTTTCTGTCGTCGTAGTCGCCTCGATGGAGGCCCGCGCGATTCCCGGCAGGATGCCGGAAACCGCACCGAAGGCGGCCAGTCCGGCTGTCATGCGCATGAACTGCCGGCGATGCATCTTCGCTTCAGTACCAGAATGGAAGGTCATGCCGGTCATCCGCCGACCGCCAGCCAGTGCGTGCGAAGTTCCCGGTTGAATTCCGCGGCGCGTTCCTCGGGGAAGAAGATCCGCGCGCCCTCCAGTTCCACGCGCCGCCGCACGCCGGAGATCGCCTCGGCCAGCCAATGCGACCACTGCACGCCGAAGTAGATATCGTCCGTGCCCCAGACGATCAGCGTCGGCGCCTGCAATGCCCGAAGTTGCGGTTCGATCGCCAGAGTGTGGCTGCAGTCGAAGGCGCCGAGGAAACGCTGCAGGTCGCGTGTGCGCTGTTCGCTGCTCACGAGCGGGCGCAGGTAGGTCTCGATGGTCTCGTCCGCGAGCTGTTGCGGGTGTTCGTAAGCCGGTCCCAGCGCCTCGGCCGAGCGGTAGAAATCCTTGTCCGCCAGCATCGCCTCCAGCGCGCCGCGCAGGCCGCCGGCCGCGGCCATGGCGAGGAAGGGCTTGAACGCTTCCGGCGGCCAGTTGTCGTGGGTGTCGCAGTCGGTGAGGGTGAGGCTGCGCACGCGCCCGGGATTCGACGCCGCGAAGATCTGGGCGATGCCGCCGCCGCTGTCGTTGCCGACCAGGTCCACCTGGTCGATCCGCAATGCGTCGAGGAACTCCCGCAGCATCTGCGCATTCGCGGTCACCGATACATCCTGTCCGGGTGCGATTTCCGTATCGCCATGGGCGAGCAGATCCACGGCGATGCAGCGGCGCAGGTCGGAAAGTTCCGCCAACTGGTGCCGCCACAAATGTCCGTTGAGCAGCACGCCATGCACGAACAGGGCGGCCGGGCCGTCACCGGCCTCGGTATAGCTGATGCGGCCCGAGGGGGTGACGACGCTGTGTCGGGTGGTCGGACTCATCGCTCACGCCCTGCCGGGCTTGTCACCCGAAGTCGCGGCGTGGGCTTCACGCAGCGACTGCGCGCATTCCTCGCAGCACACTTCGACGGTCTTGCCGCCGATCTTCACCTGGATGGCATTGGCGTCCAGTTCGCAATCGCAAGCGGCGCAGGTTTTCTCGGTCATGATGGAATCTCCTGTGGGGCCCGACGTCCGGGCGAACACAGGAGAACATTCCGCAATCGCGGCCGCTGTCGGAATCTTTAGCGATCTGCAGGAAGCGGAAACCGGATCCGGAGTTGTTGCGATTGCCCCGGATCGCGTCCCTCTCCCCTTGCGGAGAGGGTGGCCGACAGGCCGGGAGAGGGGTCGCCGGAGCCAACTGGCGTTCCGATCTCATGACCGTGTCGAGTGCAGTTAACACAGGGGAAGCCGTACTCGATGCATTGCAGAATCCGGCAATTCATGGGCTCCGCCTTCCCCTCTCCCGCCCCCGACCAAAGCATTCGAGGGCAGGCTCTTCGGCACCCCCTCGCGCGAGGGGAGAGGGATGCGATCCGGAGCGTCCACACTGAAATCCGGATGACCTGAAAAACCTCAGCGTGGATTGACCGAGCGCCGGAATTCCGCCGGCGTGCGGCCATAGGCCTGGCGGAACGCGGAGCTGAAGTGGCTGTGGCTGGAAAAGCCCAGCTCCAGGCTCAATGCGGTGAGGTCGTCGTATTCGCCCAGCAGGTCCAGCGCATGCGCCAGGCGCAGGCGCAACTGATAGCGGTACAGCGGCATCGCTTCCACCTGCTGGAATACCTGGGTCAGGTACACCGGCGAGACCCCGACCTCCGCCGCGATCTCGGCCAGGGTCCAGCGCCGCGCCGGATCCGAAGACAGCACCAGCTTGGCCCGGTCCACCAGTTTCTGTCGCCCCGCGCTGGCGCCCGCCGCATGCGTGGTGCGCTCGCCGACCGCGCGCCGCACCAGGGTCAGCGCCAGGGTTTCCGCTTCCAGGGTTTCCGCGGTGCCGTTGTTGAGGCTGTGCCGCAGCATCGCCACCAGCGCCTGCGCGCGCGGGTCGATGCGCAGGCGTTGCCGGCGGAAGGCGAGCGCGCCGCCTTCGCGCACCTGCTCTTTCGGCGCCAGTTCGCGCAGCAGCGGCTCGCTGATCGCCAGCGACAGGCAGGCATCGCCGCCGCTCACCGGATGGCTGACGCTGTAGCTTTCCTCCGCGTTGAAGAACAGCACCTGGTTGGCTTCGGCCACCGCCTGTTCGCGGCCCAGGTGGCGCACGTAGACGCCGCGATAGGGGAATACCAGGTGGGTGGAACGCGAACATTCCTCGGCGCTCTTGTGCCGGCATGTGCCACGGCAGGCGACGTCGCGGAGGGCGATGGTCTGCGTTTCCAGGAGCAGTTGGACTGAGAGTTCCGACATGGGATTTTCGTGGTTCCCGAACCGGGCCTGCGACGTGGATTGGGAGGGTGGCGCTTGCGTCCGGAGCCTGCACGATACGCTATCGGAACATGCCATCGGAGCCGGGGACCGGGACGTCCAATATCAAGTTTTCGATCCATGCCGACCGGGCCCGTTCAAGCGATCCGCTTCGGCGGCACAGGCATGCACTGGCTGGGGAAACGCAGATCGCGCCTTTCGCTTCCTCAGGCAGTGACTTGCGCCTGGTATTTGACCCACGCCTCGACATGCACTGGAGAAGCGCCTACCGCGTCGATGGCCTGCCGCAGCTGGTTGAGGGAAATGCCCAGGTGCGTGGTCCAGTACTGCACTTCACGCGGTTCCCGCAATGAAATCCGACAGGCGTCCGGTGGAGGGGTGTCGTTGAAGCGGTCGTTCATGACGGCTCCGATGGTCGGCGGGGTGAAGGCCAGTCACGGAAAGGCTGGCAACCGGATCATCGGCAGGACTTCGTGAGGACAGTGTGCAGGAACGGGTCGGCGCGGGCCGCCGATGCGCTTCGGCCCTGGGTCGACTCCGCTGCCCGGTGGATTTCGTCACAGCGCCGTGCCTGCTCCGATGCGATCCTGCGCGCCTGCAGGCCCGTGTCCTGCCCGTTTCCAGGCCCGCGTTTGATAGGGCAAGACGGCCATGAACCGGGCCGTGCTGGCGGCAGGCGCGAAATGCGCAATTGCAGCGTGCCTTTCCGTGCTCGTGCAGGGAACGGTTCGGCATGGAATGAGGCAAGGGCCCCGGAAGGCGATCCACGAAGAATAGGAAATCGGTTGCGCAGGAAGCGCGTCGCCGGAACCGCCGGGAACAAGGGAACCTCGGCAAGCGCGGCTTGCGAGCCGCATCGCTGCCCCAAGGAAAAGCGGGTATCGCCATGAACATCGCCACGAACGACTTCAGCAGTTTCGCCGCCGGCGCGGAGCTCGCTCCGCTGACCGGCCTTTCGCTCCAGCACACCCGGCCGGGCGTGGCCCCGGCGGCGCCCAGCAACGAAGACCGCGCACGCGCCTTCCGCAATGCGCAGCCGGTGGCGCTGGCCAACCATTTCCACTGGCCGTTCCAACATTCCGCCGATGGACAAATCCCGGCGACCGGATCGGTTGCGATGGGCGACGAGGAGCCCGGTGCTTCGGTGCAGGAGAATAAGACAGGGAACCGCAGGCTCAGCCTGGTCCAGGCCGCCTAGGAAGGGTCTGTACAACCCGGGTTTTGTTGGTCATGACCCGACATTCGTCGGTTGAAAATCCCGCGCAAGCGGGAATCCAGCGCCTCTGGTTTTCAGAAAGGCGAAGTCACTGCGGTCGGCCTGCGACCGTTGAAGAACGATCCCTGCCCCCTCTACAGCATTCGAGGGCAGGCTCTTCGCGGGGATGACGGCGATTATTCAGGCCTTCCCTGGCGACCAGCTGGCCGCGTGCCGCCAGCGCAGCGACATGCACGACAGGCCGGCATCGATCCTGCCGATTTCCGTGGTTTCGACGGGGACGACCCGGTAACCAAGCCCGTCGAGCATCGCGATGGTTTTCGGGAAACCCGCGGCGACCAGGACCACGTCGTTGACCCGCAGCGCATTGGCGGCCGCTTCCTCGCCGTCGGGCACGAGGATCTGGCGGAAACCGTCGAACACGCCCGACCGCGCCAGGCGCCGGGTGCTGAGTACGCTGTCCTCGTCGAGCAGCGAACAATCGGTCTTGAAGTGCAGCACCCCGGCGGGCGTCTCGACGATCGTTCCCGTGCGTCCCAGTTGGCCGAGGCACGCGAGCAACGCTTCGGCACCGACGCGATCGGTGCGTGCGGACAGGCCGATCATCACGCCCTTCGGTGTCAGCAGCACGTCACCGCCTTCGGCGTGGGCGGCGGATGGCAGTTCGAGCACGGTGCCGAACATCTCGCGCAGGACCGGTGCGATTTCCGCCACTTCGCCGGCGCGCGGGGCGGCGCCGGGATGTAGCAGGATCGCGCCTTCGGCGAACACCAGCGCCGGGTCTTCCACGAACAGCGAATCGGGGAACGCCTCGAGCGGAGGCAACACCGTCACCTCGACCCCGGCGGCACGCAATGCGGCGACATAGGCGTCGTGTTCGCGAACCACTCCGTCGTAGGAAGGATCGCCGCGGTCATCGGCACGCAGGCCGTGGACCACCGAGCGGGCCGGGGTGCGGACCAGTGCCGAATCGAAGCGGAACACGCTTGATGGAAACGTACCCGGTGGCAGCGTGGCAGGAGGGACGGACATCCTTCACTTCCTTTGCGAGGAACAGATCCTGGAAGGCAGCTTAGGCAGGTTGGCGATCGCGCGCCATGGCCCGCAGCCAGGCTGCTGCGGGCATCTTCTCCACGGAGATGGTCATCGCCGTAGGAGCGTCCATGGGCGCGAGCCTTTCGTCACGCATCCAGGATCCCACCGAAGAGCTCGCGCCCATGGGCGCTCCTACGGGGAGCCCATTTGTTTCCAGCCTCCCGTCTCCTTGCCCCGGCCATGACTTCCGACCTGTTGACTACATCTGTAGTCATGTGCATGATGACTACAGGTGTAGTCACAGGCGATCACGAGGAGCGGGTTATGCGACGCAAGACCATAGGCGACCAGGAACTGGCCCTGCTGCAATACATCGCCGGGCAGGGCGACGCGTCGGTGGGCGAGGTCGCCGCCGCCTTCGGCGAAGCGCGCGGGCTGGCCCGTTCCACCGTGCTGACCATGATGGAGCGCCTGCGCGCCAAGGCCTACCTCAAGCGCAAGCAGGTCGATGGCGGCGTGTACCGCTACACCACCACCGCGCAGCAGGACGTCGTGGTCCGCAACGCGGTCGGCAGCTTCGTGGAAAAAACCCTGCAGGGCTCGGTGTCGCCGTTCGTGGCGTGGATGTCGCAGCGCACCGAGGTCAGCGACGGCGAACTGGCCGAACTCGAGGCCCTGGTCGCCACCCTGCAATCCAAGCGCAAGGAGAGTTGAGCCATGGCCTTCGAACTGGTTTCCGAAATCCTGCTGCCCCGGCTGCTCGCGGCCACGGTGCAATCGACGCTGTTCGTGGTCGTGGTCTGGGCGCTGTGCAAGTCGCTGCCGCGCCTGTCGGCGGCCGCGCGCGCCGGCCTGTGGTGGCTGGTGGCGTTGCAACTGGTGGTCGGCGTGGTCTGGTCCAGTCCGCTGGCGTTGCCGTTGCTTCCCGCCGAAGTAGTGCAACAGGTCCAGGCCGCGCCCGTGCACGTCACGGTGTTGGCTTCCACGACTACCGACACTTTCGCTTCGCCGCCGGCCGCGCTGGCGCAGCCGGCACTGCGATGGTCGTGGTCGACCGCGCTCGCGGTGCTGTGGCTGCTGGGCCTGGTCTTCATGATCGCGCGCACCTTGCGCGGCTACCTGGCCACGCGACGCCTGCTGGACGAATCGCAGCCGTGCAAGGATGCGGTGCTGCTGGGCGCGTTGCGGCTCGCCGCCGAAGCGCACGGCCTGCGCGAACCGCCGCGCTTGCGCCTGTCGTCGGCGATAGATTCGCCGCAGCTGATCGGCCCGTGGCATCCGGTATTGCTGTTGCCGGCGACGCCCTCGCATTCGATGCACGCCGACGAACTGGACATGGCCCTGACCCACGAACTGGTCCACCTGCAACGCCACGACCTGTGGTGGGGCCTGCTGCCGGCCGCGGCCCAGCACCTGTTCTTCTTCCATCCGCTCGCGCACCTGGCCGCGCACGAATACGCCCTGGCCCGCGAGGCCGCCTGCGACGCCGCGGTGATCGCCGGCAACCGCCATTGCGCGCACGACTACGGACGCCTGCTGGTCCGCCTGGGCGTCGCCCCCAGACCCAGCGCCGGCCTGGCCAGCGCTTCGCCCACCTTCCGCATCCTCAAGAGGAGACTGGTCATGTTGCAGAACACCGCTTCCACCCCACGCGTCGTCGCCGTGTTGCTCACCGTAGCCGTGGCCGCGCTGGGCGTCATGCCGTATCGCATCGTCGCCGCCACGCACGCGGGCACGGCCGCACCGGTGGCGCAACACGGCACGTCCACGCCCAAGGTCGGCGTGCCGGCCGAACTGGCGCCGCTGGCGGAAACCACCGAGCTGACCGCGCTTGCCGAACCGGGCGCGCCGGTAGCAGCGACGGCCCCGGTGGCCGCTGTTTCCCTTGGATCGTCCGCTTACGAAATGCCACCGCCGCCGCCGCCGCCGGCTCCCGCTGCGCCGAAGCCCGCACCCCCCGCAGCGCCCACGCGGAGCACCGTGCCCGCGCCGCCGGCACCCGCTGCGGCGCCCACGCCAAGCGCGGTGCCCGCCCCCCCGGCACCCCCCGCGCCAGTAGTCATGGGCATGACCACCCGCGGCACCCTCACTCTCGCTTCCAACAACGACCAGGCTTACGTGCTGTTGCAGAGAAACCACAGCCTGATGAACGGTTCGATGCTCGACATGGCCGAAGCGCGGCGCCAGCAGCGCAACGGCGAGGAGCTGTTGTGGTTCCGCAAGGGCAGGGCGAGTTACGTGGTCCGCGACCCGGCCGTGCTGGCACGCATGCACTCGGCCTTCGAGGAAACCAGCGCGCTCGCCGATGCCCAGGGCAAGCTCGGCGACCGCCAGGGCGAACTCGGCGAACAGCAGGGCAAGCTCGGCGAACGCCAGGGCGCCATCGGCATGCAGCAGGCCGAACTCGCCATCGGCAAGGCGCAGTCGGAACGCCAGGCCGCACTGGCCGCGCAACAACGCGGCATGGCCGAACAGGCGCAGTTCCTCGCCGAACGCCAGGCGGTGATGGCACGCGAACAGGCAAAGCTCGCCGCCAAGCAGGCCGCCGCCAGCGCCCGCACCGCCCGCGAAGTGAAGAAGCTGATCGAAGAAGCCCTGGCCAAGGGCATCGCCCAGCCCACCAAGAGCTAAGCGCAACGCAGGACCGACGTAGGAGCGACGTAAGTCGCGAAGGGTTTTGATCCAAAGCGTCAAGTCGCGACTCACGTCGCTCCTACGTGCAACTCACCTTCGCGCCTCACACCTGCTGCTTACCCCGCACGCCAATCGCCATCCGGATTCGTAGGAGCGACGCAAGTCGCGAAATCGAGGAGCCCTACCGCCCGCAATATCCGCTACTCCAGAATCCCCCGCGGATCCGTGCATCACGCGCCAGACGGCATGCGGCTTTCGCGACTTGCGTCGCTCCTGCAGCCCTTCCCCTACGCGCCTTACACCTGCTGCTTGCCGCCACACGCCATGCACTTCCGGTAGTCGCCTTTCGGACCATGATGCAACCGGCCCAGCGGGCCTTCGCAGCCGCGGCAACGCGCGGTCTTGCCGCTCTTCCAACGCCACAGGCGCAGGGTCGAGATCAGTCCGGCGACCAGCGCGGCCAGCAAGGCGAACGGCGGGATCCACTTGGCGTAGGGCACCAGCCCGTTGAGCGAGGCGCTGTGGTTGAACAGCGAGGTCCACAGCATCGCCAGCACCGCCAGCGCCAATGCGATCAGCGCGGGCAGGTAAGCGCGCACCACCATCCAGCCGTATCGATTCATCACACGTCGCCCTTGTGGATCCTGTTTCCCCGAGTGGTGCCAGCCTAGCGGTTCGCAAGGCCTACCGGATGGGCCACAGTTTCCCAGGCAAGCAATCGGCATACACTCCGCGCTCACGCCGAGCTTGGGGAAGACCTGCATGAACCTCCGTACCGCCGCGCTTGCGGCCGGCTTGTCGCTGGCCTTCCCCCCCCCCGCGCAGCCCCCCGCCGCCACGCCGGCACCCGCCACCACCGTGCTCAAGGCCGCGCACCTGTTCGACGGGCGCAGCGGCAACCTCAGCTCGCCGGGCCTGGTGGTGGTGCAGGGAAGCAAGATCATCGCGGTCGGCGCCAACGCCGCCATCCCCGCCGACGCCAGGGTCATCGACCTGGGCGACGCCACCCTGGTGCCGGGCTACATCGACGCGCACACGCATATCTCCTACGACCACGACGACGACTGGGCCCAGGGTTTCTACGAAGGCATGCTGCGTTTCCCGGTGGAGCAGTCGTTCCATGCCGGGCGCAACGCGGAGGTGACGTTGCTGTCCGGGGTGACCAGTGCGCGCGAAGTGGGCGCCGGCGATTTCGTCGACGTGGCCCTGCGCAACGCGATCAACGCCGGCCTCACCGAAGGCCCGCGCCTGCTGGTCGCCGGCCACGCGCTGGGTTCCACCGGCGGCCATTGCGACAGTTCACCGTTCCCGCCGGATCGGGTCGCCCCGTCCGGTCCGCTGCAAGGGGTGTGCAACGGACCGGAGGAATGCCGCCTGGCTGCGCGCCTGCAGATGAAGTACGGCGCCGACGTGATCAAGATCTGCGCCTCGGGCGGGGTGCTGTCGGAATCCGATCCGGTCGACGTGCCGCAGCTCACGCCGGCCGAACTCGCCGCGATCGTGTCCGAGGCGCACAACTGGAACCGCAAGGTCGCCGCGCACAGCCATGGCGACGTGGCGGCGAAGCAGGCGGTGGAAGCGGGGGTGGATTCGATCGAGCACGGCAGTTTCCTGACCACGTCGACGCTGCAGTTGATGAAGCAGAAGGGCGTGTACCTGGTACCGACGCGGCTGGCGCTGGTGTGGACGGTGGGCCACGCCGATGGCTATCCGCCGAAGATCGGGGCCAAGGCGCGCGCGGCCGGCGCTTCGCACGATGCGATGTTCAAGAACGCGTTGAAGATCGGGGTGCCGATCGCCTTCGGCACCGACGCGGCGGTGTCGCCGCACGGGATCAACGCGCAGGAATTCGGCGACATGGTCGACTTGGGCATGACGCCGTCGGCGGCCCTGCTGAGCAGCAGCCAGGGTTCGGCGAAGTTGCTGGGCATCGATGGCGAAACCGGGACGCTGGAAGCGGGCAAGTTCGCCGACATCGTGGCGGTGCCGGGGGATGTGCTGCAGGACATCCGGGCTACGGAGAAGCCGATGTTGGTGATGAAGCAAGGGGCGATCGTGAGACCCTGACTAGTTCTTCAGGATCGTAGGATGGGTCGAGCGCAGCGACACCCATCACGCGTGACACCCAACGTCGCCATGGACTTTGCGAAACAGGCGTATCGGCTTGAGGCTCTGTCGCTTCGAACAGGAAGAGCGATGGGTGTCGCTGCGCTCGACCCATCCTACGGGGCCCGATCAAAGGCGCCGGGGGTGGGGCGGCTAAACCGGCCTGCGTGCCTGGACCGGAGTGCGTCCACAAAGGCGTCGATAGACCCGGGCGAAATGGGAGGGGTCCGAGAAACCCGCGCGGCGGCCGATTTCACCGGTGGTCAGGCGACGGAACAACGGTGACTCCAGCATCCGCGTGGCCAGTTCCACCCGGGCCGTCATCAGCGAGGCACCGAAGGTCTGCTGGCAGGAGGCGAGTCCCCGATGCAGGGTCCGGGTGGAAATTCCCAATGCATCGGCCACGTCCTGTGCGCAGAGGGAAAACTCGGTACAGCGCTGGGTGATGACCTCCTCGATTCGATCACGAAGCGCCCGGCCCGCTGGCGTTGAGCTTCGGATGCCGGAAAATTCATTGGCATACAGGGCGAACAGGGCGCCCACGTGGTCGGCAATGACGCTGTGAGGCAAGGGCGCTGCGACCACGAAGTCGGGTGTCAGCTGGGAGACGAAGGCAGTCAGCGCCTTGCCCCACGCACCATCGAATGCAATGGGTCGTCCGACAACCACATCGGTATCGGGAATCCATCGCGTCAGCCATTCCTCCGGCAGCTTCAGGTGCACGTTCTCGAACGGATCGAGAAAATCGAGCCGATAGCCATATCTCGAGTCCAGCAGCACACCATCGCCCTTTCGCAGAGGCAGGCGTTCGCGGTGGTCGACGCGCCAGGCCGACCCGGTATTGATGATCAGGTGGAAATTGCGCCCCGTGCTCCGGGCGATGTCGCCCTTGTCGCGGATGCAATCGTGGGCCGCACCGCGCCCATGGATCAGCGAGATCGGGCCCAGCTCGGTCGATTCGATATCCGCCTCGAACGAACCCACGACCCGCTTGGTTATTCCCATCGGATCGACGGCCGAACTGAGCACGGACGCGTAGTAGTCCATCTGCTGCCTCTCGGGGACATCGCGCGTTGTCCAGTAGTGGATCTGCGGATGTTGGGCGTTCATGAGTCAGCACTCCTTCCCGCCCATCGCGGCATGCGAATGCGCGTGGACCATTTGCAGCCGGCAGCTTGGGGAGCAGACATGGGCACTCCGTTCGAAGTCGGAACTACGTACCAGGATCCCCCCTGCACTGTAGTCCTGCCGGTTTCAGGCCACAACGCCGGTTTGGGCTTTCCTGTCGTTTGGCTCGAAACTTTCCCGCCTCAGCTCGCGAGGGGTCTGTCCCGTGGCCCGCACGATCAGGCGACTGAAATGGCTCTGGTCGTGGAACCCGGCTTCCAGCGCGATTTGCGACAGCGACCGGTTTGTTCCCTGGATCAGCATCGTGGCCCGTTCGACCCGGCGATTCATCAGGTAGCGATGGGGCGGCATTCCGGTGCTTTGCTTGAAGGCCCGGGCGAAATGGCAGTCGGACAGGCCCGCCATCGAGGCCAGGTCGTGGAGCGAGATCGAATTCGAAAGCTCCCTTTCGATGTATTCGCTGATCCTGCGCAGCGTGCCTGCAGGAAGCCCCCCGCGGGTCCGGGGCACCCGCATTGCGGACGCCGCCGCCCACCACGGCCCTTGGCCGGAGACCAGATAGAGCCTGGCGCGGGTCCAGTCCGGAAGGAAATCAGGCAGCGCTTCGGCAAGCCGCTTCGTCACATCGGTCACGTTGCCGGAAGAGTTGTCCATTGCCGCTGTCCGTTGAACGCTCGCGAAGAGGATGGACAGCCCGGCGCAACGCGAATGGATCCGGCGCGCCATGGATATCGCGCGGTCCGGCCGCTGCGCGCCACGAGGCCTTGGCGGCGAAGATCCATGTCAAAGGCGGGCCAGTTGCCGCAAGCCCGTGCCATTTTTTCGCTGTCCGGTGCGGCAGGCTGATCGAACCCGCCTTGCTTCACCGGAGAACCCATGGCTACCCAGTCGCAAAAGGTACCGGTCGTCACCGTCATTCTGGTCCACGGCGCGTGGGCGGACGGGTCGTCCTGGAATGAGGTCATTGCGCGACTCCAGGCTGAAGGAATACCGGTGGTATCGGTACAGAATCCGTTGAGTTCGCTTGCCGACGATGTCGCCGCCGTGCAGCGCGCGATGGAACTGGTGGACGGGCCCGTGGTCCTGGTCGGCCACTCCTGGGGCGGCACGGTCATCACCCAGGCCGGCGCCTCCGGACGCGTTCGCGCCCTGGTCTACATAGCGGCGTTCGCGCCCGACCGGAACGAATCCACGAACTCGCTTCAGGCGCGCCATCCGGTTCCGGAATACGCCGCATTGCTGCGCGCGGACTCCGCGGGCTACCTGCATTTCCCCGCGGACGCGCTGCCGCATTACTTCGCGCAGGACCTGCCCGCGGCCAATGCCATGGTGCTGGCCGCTACCCAGGGGCCGATCCGTGCAAGCGCGTTCGACGATGCGGTGACGGAGGCCGCCTGGCACGAAATTCCCTCGTGGTACCTGGTGACCGACCATGACCGGATGATCTCGCCGCAGTTGCAGCGCGAGATGGCGCAACGGATCGGGGCACGCACCAGGGAAGTGCCGGCCAGCCATGTGCCATTCGCTTCGCGTCCCAAAGAGACCACGGCCATCATTCTCGAAGCAGTCGCCGAGGTCGCGCGATGAAGTCCATGGCTGCGTGCTGCGCGCAATGGACATCCGTTGCAACGTTGCCCGCTATTGCGTCCTTCCCTCCTTGACAGCGACGAAGCATTGCATCGCTGTGACAACACAGTCGTCCGACACCGGAGAAATCTCATGACCCGATTACTGATTGCCTGCCTGGCCCTGTTGCTGTCCGCTGCGCCGGCGGTTGCCCAGGTCCAGCCTTTCCCCAAGGATTTCCGCATCCAGGAAATCGACAGCAATGGAACCACGATCCACACGCGCATCGGCGGACATGGCCCGGCCGTGGTGCTGTTGCATGGCTACGGCGAGACCGGAGACATGTGGGCACCGCTTGCTGCGGCGCTGCAGAAGGATCACACGGTGATCGTTCCCGACCTGCGCGGCATGGGCCTGTCGGCGCGACCTGCGTCCGGTTATGAGAAGAAGGTGCAGGGCCAGGACATCGCCGGCGTGCTGGATGCGCTGAAGATCGATCGCACCGTGCTGGTCACCCACGACATCGGCAACATGGTGGGCTACGCCTTTGCCGCGCAGTACCCGCAACGGGTGACACGCTTCGTGCTTATGGATGCGCCACTGCCTGGCATCGGCCCCTGGGACGAGATCCTACGCAATCCGCTCCTCTGGCACTTCTCGTTCGGCGGCCCGGATGCCGAGCGCCTGGTCGCCGGTCGTGAACGCATCTACCTGGACCGGTTCTGGAACGAGTTTTCCGCCACCCCGAGCCGCTTCAGCGAAGCCTCGCGCCAGCACTATGCCGCGCTCTATGCCCAGCCTGGCGCCATGCATGCCGGGTTCGCCCAATTCGCCGCGTTCCGCCAGGACGCCGTGGACAACCAGGCGTTCCTGACGCAGGGCGGCAAACTGACGATGCCTGTGCTGGCTATCGGCGGCGAGAAGTCGTTCGGCTCGACCATGGCGACGGTCATGCGCTTCGCTGCGTCCGATGTGCACGAAGCGGTGATCGCGGACGCCGGGCATTGGCTGATGGAAGAACAGCCGGATGCCACCGTCGCCGTGGTGGTCGAGTTCATCGATCCACAATCCTGATCGCCGGAGGCAACCATGATTCGTTCGATTGCACTCCCGATTGTTGTGGTCCTGCTGTCGCTTGCCGCCGACTGCATGGCGGGCGATGCGTCGCAGCGCCGGCTGACTGCCGACGAAATATCGAAGCTTGAAGAAACCGGTGCCGGTCCAGGCACCTCCGGGATGACGGGAATACGCGCCACGGTCCTGTCCGGGGATCCAGCGAAGCCGGGTCTGTACACGATCCGCCTATTCGTGCCGGGCAACATGCGCATCGAAGCGCACGTCCACCGCGATGAACGCTCCGCCGTGGTCGTCTCCGGCCACTGGTCGATCGGCTACGGCGACCGCTTCGATGCCTCCGCATTGAAAGTCCTGCCGCCCGGGAGTTTTTACACCGAGCCCGGGGAAATGCCGCATTTCGCAAGCACAGGCGCCGAGCCCGTCGTGGTCTACATCAGCGGAGTCGGCCCGACCGACACCCGTTTCCAGCATCAATCGACAGGCAACCAGGAGTAAGCAATGGCGTCTTTCGCAACCGTTCGCGATCCACTTAACGATCACCTGCTCACGCCGCAGAATGCCGCGCTGGTGATCATCGACTTCCAGCCAGTGCAGGTTTCGTCGATTGCATCGCGACCGAAACGCGAGCTGGTCGCCAACATCATCGCGCTCGCCCGCATCGGCAAGCTCTACGGGTTGCCGGTCGTGCTCTCCACGGTCAACGTGGACACCGGCCGCAACCAGCCCACCATCCACCAGATCACAGAGGTGCTTGCCGGCGTCGAGCCGATCGATCGCACCTCGATCAATGCCTGGGAGGACGAGGATTTCGTGAGAGCCGTGAAAGCCACGGGCCGCGGGAAGCTGGTCATGGCCGCGCTGTGGACCGAGGTTTGCCTCGTGCATCCCGCGCTCGACGCGATCAGGGAGGGCTTCGAAGTGTATCCGGTGATCGATTGCGTCGGCGGCACCTCGCCCGAAGCGCATGAGCTTGGCGTGCAGCGTCTCGTCCAGGCGGGCGCCAAGCCGGTGGGCTGGGTGCAGCTCATCTGCGAATTGCAACGCGACTGGAACCGCGAGAAGACCACCGCTGGATTCGCGGACATCCTTTTCGCAGTCGAAGGCCACTGATCCGGCGTCGGCAAAACCCATGAGGCGGAATCCAGGGCGATTCCGCCTCATGTCCCATTGAGCTCAGGTTGGTTCCGCTGCGCGTAGTGTCGAATCGCGCCGCGGTCGTTCGTCGTTCGAGTGAAGGCAAGGCAACACGCCCTTGCGCAAACTCGGCGACGCGCGCTGGCGTCATCCCATCCCCTGGAGCCCTCCCATGATCCCCACCCTCACCGCCTTCGAAAGCTCGCCCGACAAGGGCAGGGGACTGGCGCGCGACATGCGCGTGCGCTGGGCGCTGGAGGAAACGGGCCAGGCTTACCACGTGCGCCTGCTGTCGTTCGCCGAAATGAAGCAACCCGCGCATCTTGCGCAGAATCCCTTCGGCCAGATCCCGACCTACCAGGAGGGCGACCTGGTCCTGTTCGAATCGGGCGCGATCCTCCTGCATCTCGCCGAGCGCCATGCGGGCCTGCTGCCGGACCAGGCCGATGCGCGGTCGCGCGCGATCGCCTGGATGTTCGCCGCGCTCAACACGGTGGAACCACCCATCGTCGAGCGTTCGATGATGACCCTGCTGGAGCGCGGCGAGACCTGGTACACGCAGCGCCTGGCTGCCGTCGACGAGCGCCTGCGCAAGCGGCTGGGCGAGCTTTCCAGGCGCCTCGGCGATGCCGACTGGCTCGACGGCGCATTCAGCGCGGGCGATCTGCTGATGGTGTCGGTACTGCTCAGGTCGAAGAGCTCGGGGATCCTCGACGAATATCCGAACCTCTGCGCCTATCTCGCCCGCGGCGAGGCGCGGCCCGCCTACCAACGTGCGTTCGCCGCCCAGCGGGCGGTTTTCACCGGTGCGGCGGCTGGCTGACAAGGCCGCCCTCGGCAGGCCTTGGTCGCGAGCGTTTTTGTAGGAGCGACGTAGGAGCGACGTAAGTCGCGAAGCAGAGTGGGCGTGCGGTTGAGTTGGGAAATCGCGACTTACGTCGCTCCTACGGGCAGGTGCCACTTGACATGCAAGTAAATGCTTGCATATCATTCGCCCCACGGTGATTCCGCTGCATCCGTGAGGAGAAGGGCAATGGCAGACATCCTGCATCGGGTCGGCATCAAGGCGTCCGCGGACGCGGTCTACCAGGCACTGGCCACCCGCGACGGCCTGGCCGGCTGGTGGACCGACGACACCCGCGGCGAAAGCAAGGTGGGCGGCACGCTCGTCTTCCGCTTCAGCAACGACGGCCAGGACATGGGCGGCTTCCAGATGAGGGTGCTGGAGCTGGATCCGGCCAGGCGCGTGCGCTGGCAGGTGGTCGATGGGCCCGAGGAATGGATCGACACCCGGGTCGGCTTCGAACTCAAGCAGGAAGACGACTATTGCATCGTCCTGTTCAAGCACCAGGACTGGAAGGAGCCGGTGGAATTCATGCACCACTGCAGCACCAAGTGGGCGATCTTCCTGATGAGCCTGAAGTCGCTGGTGGAAACCGGCAAGGGCGCGCCCAGCCCCGGCGACGTCAAGATCGACAACTGGAACTGAAGCCCGCCTTGGACGCCGACAAAGTCTTCAAGGCCCTGGCCGACCCGGGCCGCCGGCGCCTGCTCGACCTGCTGCACCAGGACAACGGACAAACGCTTTCCGCGCTGTGCCTGCACATGGACATGTCGCGCCAGGCCGTGACCCAGCACCTGCAACAACTCGAGGGAGCCGATCTGGTCGCCGTCGTCTGGCAAGGACGGGAAAAGCTCCACTACCTCAACCCGGTGCCGCTGCACGAGATCTACGCGCGCTGGATCGGAAAGTTCGAACGCGGCCGCCTCGATGCGCTGCACGACCTGAAGAAAAAACTGGAAGGTGACGACGATGGAAAAAAATAACGAGGCCTATACCGGCGGATGCGCCTGCGGCGCGATCCGTTATGAAATTCCTGCCGAACCGATCTTCATGAACCATTGCCAGTGCCGCGACTGCCAGCACAAGAGCGGCACCGGGCACGGCTCCTATCTGACCTTCCCGCGTGCAGGCATCAAGCTCACCGACCAAGCGGCGCACTGGGACCTGGTCGGCGACAGCGGCAACGTCAAGACCCGCGGCTTCTGCCCCACCTGCGGATCGCCGGTCACCCTGACCTTCGCGGCCATGCCCGAAGTTTTCACCGTGCACGCCGCGAGCCTGGACGATCCCGGCCGGTTCAAGCCGCAAGCGGTGACCTATGGCGTGCGTGGCCATGCCTGGGACCGCCTCGATCCCGCGTTGCCGAAATTCGAGACGATGCCGCCGGGTTGAGCCGCGGAAGCAACGAACGCAACCTCAAGAACAAACCGGAAGGAGATGGAGATGAAAAAGCCCGATTACGTCTATGTAACCTACATCGCGAGCACGCCGGAGAAAGTCTGGCAGGCGTTGCACGACGTGGACCTGATGCGCGAGTGGTGGGTCGATCCGAAGGCCGGCAGCGCCCGCGTCAACGTGTCGGACTGGAAGCCGGGTTCGCGCTGGGAGCACACCCGCGTCGACGGATCGAACATCGTCGACATCGTCGGCACGGTGGTCGAGAACACCCCGCCCAGCCGCCTGGTATTCACCTGGGCCCGGCCGACCGAGGCCGAGGACGAATCGAAACATTCGCGCGTCGCCTTCGACATAGAAGCGTATGCCGACGGACTCGTCCGCCTGACCGTCACCCATGACGATCTCGCCGGCGATCCGAAGATGCTCGAAGGCATTTCCGGCGGCTGGCCGACGGTGCTTTCGAACCTCAAGACCTTCCTCGAGACCGGCCGCCCGTTGCCGCACACGGCATGACGTAGGGTGGGCCTTGGCCCACCACGCCCTGGATTCGCGATCATTCCGGACAAAGGCCGGTGGGCCGGGGCCCACCCTACAAGTTCATCGGGGCGATGGGCTCAATGGTGAGTGGATCTGCGGTCGCCGGCGTCCGGATCGGGGCATTCCGCGCCGATCGGATCGCTGGCATGCCGGGTCAGCTGGTAGCGTTCTTCCAGGCCGGCGTCTTCCAGGGTCTTGTTGATGAAATCCTGGAAATAGAGCCTGTCCTGGTCATCGCGGGCGTGGCGGAACAGGCTTTCCGCCTCGCCGCAGAACCAGCGCCAGAATTCGCTGCGCTCCCGATTCTCCCGCAGCATCCGCGGAACGTGCAGCTGCATCTCGTGGACCATGCGTTCCATCCAGGCGTGGTCCGCTTCGATGGTCGCCTCGTCGTTGAATTCCCTGCCGAAGATCTTCATGCCTCGATCATCGGCGCGGCCGGGTTACAGCGGCGTGGCGGCGATGCGCGATTCGATGCACGTCGCGGCAATGAATCCTTCACATCGCCATCAGGTGGTCAGATGGTCAGATGGCGATCGTAGGAGCGACGTCAGTCACGAAACCGGGCCTGTGGGATCGCGGCTGACGTCGCTCGCACAACTCCATTTCCTGGCATCTCCACCGACTCATTCTCTGTTTCGCGACCGACGTCGCTCCTGCGACGGAATCAACCGGGTTTGATCGCGTCCACCCGCTTCCTCGTAACCGTTTCCGATTCCACCGCCCGGCGCTTAGTCCATGGCAGCAGCATCGGCACCCGGCGCTGGTAGTCGCGATAGGTGTCGCCGTACAGCGCGACGAGGTCGCGTTCCTCCAGGAACTTCACCGCGACCACGATGTAGCCGGTGGTCATCAGCGCGAACAGCAGGTGGCCCAGGCTCATCGTCGGCGTGGCCCAGAACGCGATCAGGAAACCCAGCATCAGCGGATGGCGCACGATCCGGTAGAAGGCGCGGGTGACGAAGGGCTCGTCCATGGCCTGGCGCCGGCGCGCATGGAACCAGACCTGGCGCAGGCCGAACAGGTCGAAATGGTTGATCAGGAAGGTGCTCGACAACAGCAGCAACCAGCCCAGCGCCGACAGGCCATGCAACGCGGCGCGCGCGATTCCGTTTTCCACATTCCAGACCAGCGGCGATAACGGACGCCATTGCCAGAGCAGCAGGGCCAGAGCGAGGCTGCTGACCAGCACGTAGGTGCTGCGCTCGATCGGTTGCGGCACGAACTTCGTCCACCAGCGCTTGAACGCGGGGCGGGCCATGCCGCTGTGCTGGATCGCGAACAGGCCCAGCAATGCGAGATCGATGCCGAGCGCAACGGGGAAAGGCGCGGTCGCGCCATTGTCGATGTGCTTGGGTACGCCGGTGCCGGCGACGAAGGCGATGGCGTACAGGAACGTCGCCAGGAAAATCGAATAGCAGGCGACGCCGTAAAGCAGGGCAAGAATGCGGGACATGGTGCGGACCTCGAATGGCGGGGGCTACGGAGGAATCTCGACGAGCCGATTCTGCGCAGCCGGTCACGCCCAAGCCATGGGAACCTTGTCCCGGTTGCATCCGTTGCACGGCTTGCTGTGGGACAAATGTCCCGGGTCGGCTGGTTGTCGCTAATGCCCGCCGCTTTAAGGAATCTCCGAACAATTCGCTCTTGCTCGTCATGACCAGCCATTCGGCTGTTGAAAACCCCGCGAAGGCGGAAGTGCTTTTCAACGGCGCAAGCCGGTCAATCCAGTGATTTTGCTTGCAATGGCTTGAAGTCACTGGGTCCCCGCCCCCGACTACCGCATTCGAGGGCAGGCTCTTCGCGGGGATGACGATAGTTGTCCAGACCTTCCCTAACGCTGTCGCTGCGCCAGGACGATGGCTTCGGCGCGGCTGCGCACGCCCAGCTTGCGGTAAAGGTTGGAGAAATGGTTGCGCACGGTCTTCTCGGCGATGCCCAGGCGCCAGGCGATCCGCGCGTTATTGTGTCCTTCGCACAGCAGGCCCAGCAGCAGGCGTTCGCGCGCGGTCAGCGTGTCGGCGATCGCGCCTTCGACCGGTGCCTGTTGCCCGGTGAACTCCAGCACCGCCTGCTGGAACTGCTGCCAGGCCGGTTCGTGTTCCAGCAACACGTGGTTGTGCGAATCGAGTTCGACGAACGCCGCGCCCGGGATCCGCGCCGCCAGCAGCTTGCCCTGCGACAACGGCGCGACCTGGTCGTGGCTGGCATGCAGCACCAGCGTCGGCGTGCGTACCCGCGGCAGGTACTCGCGCACGTCGATGTCGCCGCGCGCGGCGAGCAGCGCGCTCGCGTTCTCGACCGAAGTCGTGCGCCGGCACAGTTCGTTGAACCAGTCCAATTGCGCCTGGGTGCCCTGCGGGGCGAAGCGCGAAGTGAACAGCTGGCGGAAGGCCGGGTTGTCGCTGCCCCAACCCAGGCGCACCACTTCCATCACCGCCTGGTACATCTCGCGCCGCGCCGGGTTGTCGCTCTTGTTGCCGCCGACCGCATAGCCGCCATAGAGGATCAGGTGCGACACGCGTTCGGGATGGCGCACGGCGTACATGATCGCGGTGGCCGCGCCCTGGCTGATGCCGAGCAGGGCGAAGGGCCGGTCGATGCCCGCGGCTTCGACCACGCATTCCAGGTCGTCGACCCATTGCGGCAGCGCCAGGCCTTCGACCTTCCAGCCGGACATGCCGCAGCCGCGTTCGTCATGGCGGACGTAGTGGAAATGTTCGCCGAAGAAACGGATCCAGTGCGCCCAGATCGGGCTCTCCAGGTCGTATTGCAGGTGGGTCAGCCAGGTCGCCGCCTTGACCAGCGGCATGCCGCGGCCGATCCCGGTCCAGGCCAGGTTGACCTGGTCGGAGGTGGCGACGTAGCGGATGCTTTGCTTCATCACGCGCTCTGCGGGGGATGCGCTCGAGGGGCGGCGGCTCGGCGGCAGGATAACGCGTCCGCCGGAGGGCTGAACGGAGGATCGCAGGCATCCCTGTTGCGCTTGCTTGCGTTGCAACGGGCTGCGCTTCTAGAGTCGGCCAATCCGCAACGGCAGGGGATGCCCGTGAAGATTCCAGTCGCCTTGATCGCCGCGCTGCTGTCCGGCGCGACGCCCGCTTTCGCCCAGGGATGGCACGACCGCCAGGGCAATCCCATCCCCGATACCTCATCCACCAAGTCCGTGGAAGGTTTCGCCGGCATGCTGATGGTGACGCCGGATGCGGACTGGCAGGAAAAGTGGAACACGCCGAGGGAGGTCATCCCGCACTTCAACGAAGCCAGCGAGGTCCGGGTGGGAGGGAAACTGCAGATCCTGATCTTCTTTTCCAATCCGCAGCTGGATGCCGGCCGGCTCGCCGACGTCACCTGCGACCTGGAAGTCATCCGCCCCGATGGCAGCAAGGGGGTGAACGAGCAGGACGTCGAGTGCTACCAGGGTCCGATATCCGGTGAAGCAGCAAGCCTCTACATGGCCAGGCCGTCGCTGCAGTTCGTCGCCGAGGTGGGCGACCTGCCGGGGGTGTGGACCATGCGCGTGACCTTGCGCGACAACCACCGGGGCGTCGGCATGATCCTGGAGAAAAAGGTCGCCCTGGTGGCCGGTGAAATCACCCCGGAAACCACCGGATAAAGATCCGGCGGATATCGCGCGTGACCTGCTGGCACGCTTGATGCTTGGCGCTTCACCCGGCTCAATCCGCCCTCGGCGAATCCAAGTATGCTGCCTCGGTAGGAGGGAACAATGGGAGACGGGGACGTGCAGGCGGTCAGCGAGGAATCGATTGTGCGCGACATCGCGGCGATCAACCGCATCGAAGCCGTGCCCACCATCCTGAAGGCGGTGACCCACACCACCGGCATGCGCTTCGCTGCAGTGGCCCGGGTCACCGACTCGCACTGGATCGCCTGCGCGGTCCATGACGGTATCGATTTCGGCCTGCGGCCCGGTGGCGAACTGGATCTGCAGACAACGATCTGCAACGAGATCCGCCAGACCGGAAAACCGGTCGTGTTCAGCCAGGCCAGCGCCCACCCGGTATTCGCCGGCCATCCCACGCCCGCGCGTTACGGCTTCGAAAGCTATGTCTCGGTGCCGATCGTGTATCGCGACGGCCGCTTCTTCGGCACCTTGTGCGCACTCGATCCGCTGCCGGCGAAGCTGGACGATCCGCATGTGCTGCAGACCCTCGAACTGTTCGCGCAACTGATCGCCACGCAACTGGATGCCGACGACCGGCTGGTCCGCAGCGATGCGGAACTGAGTGCATCGCACGACCTCGCGAAGTTGCGCGAACAATTCATCGCCGTGCTCGGCCACGACCTGCGCAATCCGCTGCAGGCGATCAGCATGGCCGCCGAGATGCTGCTGCTGGAACCGCTGCCGCCGACCGCGCAGCGCAACGTGCGGCGCATCCAGGGCAGCGTCGATCGCATGTCCGACCTGGTCCACGACATCCTCGATTTCGCCCGTGGCCGGCTTGGCGGCGGGATCCCGGTCGCCCTGCATCCGCACGACGACCTGGCCGCGGAACTGCAGGAAGTGGTGACCGAGAACCGCAGCGCCCACCCGGATCGCATGATCCAGGCGCAGTTCGATTTCGACACCGCGGTGGTCTGCGATTGCAGCCGCCTGGCGCAGTTGCTGGACAACCTCCTGGCCAACGCGCTGCGCCATGGTGCGACGGACCAGCCGGTGCGGGTGGTCGCGCGCTGCGTAGGCGGCGGCTTCGAACTGTCGGTGCACAACGGCGGCCCGGCGATTACCGTGGACAAGCTGGGGCGTCTGTTCCAGCCGTTCTCGCACACTCTGTCCGACGAACCCGCCCCCGGCTTGGGCCTGGGCCTGTTCATCGCCGCGGAGATCGCCAAGGCCCACCTCGGCACGCTGACGGTCACCTCCAGCGAAGCCGAAGGCACGCGCTTCACCTTCCTCATGCCGGTGGCCTGAAGGCCGCCGTTGTAGGAGCGGCGCAAGTCGCGAGGTCCTGGAAAATCGCCGCTCCTGGCGTCCTGCACGCCGATGGCTGTTCACGGGATCGATCGGTATCGATCCGACGGCTCCGTAACTTCGCGACTTGCGTCGCTCCTACAGGCAGGCTCGGGCGATCAGCTCACCCAGACTTGAACCGTACGCCGGCGCTCATTCGTCTTTTTCGAGCCACCACGCCGATCCGGCGTGCGGCGCGGCGATGGCCACTGCTTCGCCCATGCGTGGCGTGGTGATCGCGACATTCTTTTCGGCCGCCAGCGCGGTGATGCGGTCGAACGGCTGGTGCCAGCTGTGCAGGGCCAGGTCGAAGGTGCCGTTGTGGATCGGCAGCAACCACTTGCCGCGCAGGTCGAGGTGCGCCTGCAGGGTCTGTTCCGGTTGCATGTGCACGTCCGGCCATTGCCGATCGTAGGCGCCGGTTTCCATCAGGGTCAGGTCGAACGGGCCGTACTTGTCGCCGATGGTCTTGAAGCCGTCGAAGTAGCCGGAGTCGCCGCTGAAGAACACACGCAGGTCGTCGTCCAGGATCGTCCACGACGCCCACAAAGTCTTGTTGCCGTCGCCGAGGCCGCGCCCGGAGAAATGCTGCGACGGCGTGGCCACGAAACGGATGCCATCGACGGTCGTCGATTGCCACCAGTCCAGCTGCTGCACCTTGTCCGCCTCCACGCCCCAGGCGATCAGCTGGTCGCCGACGCCCAGCGGGGCGAGGAAGTGTGCGGTCTTGCCGGTCAGCTGCAGGATCGCGGCGTGGTCCAGGTGGTCGTAATGGTTGTGCGACAGGATCACGCCCTTGATCGGCGGCAGTTCGTCGATGCCGATCGGCGGGGCGTGGAAGCGCTTCGGCCCGGCCCACTGCACGGGCGAGGCGCGTTCGGAAAACACCGGATCGGTCAGCCAGAACTCGCCACGCAGTTTCAGCAGCACGGTCGAATGGCCCAGCCGAAACACGCTGCGGTCCGGCGCCGCCAGCAACTGGGCGCGGCTCAGCGCCAGCACCGGCACCGGCCGGTCGGGCACGGTGTCGGCGGGCTTGTCGAAGAAGAACACCCAGGCCAGCTTCAGGGTCTTCCACAGGCCCGGCTGCGGGGTCGGCGCCGGGTTGCGGAACTTGCCGCCGCGCTGCTGCGGCGAGTCGGGGAAGGTGGGGGCGGTAGCGGAGATGCAGGCGGTATGGGCCGTCACGGCGAGGATTCCAAGCAGGAGGACAAGGAGAAGGCGTTTCATGGGAGGCGCCCGATTGATTACACTGCACAGTGTAGTTCCATAGTTTCTAGAAAGTAAACCCATGAGTGTAAAATGTGACGTCCCTCCGCAAACCGCCCTGTCCATGACCCAGCCGCAACGCCTCACCGACCGCAAGCGCGAGGACATCCTCCGCGCCGCCATCGAGGAATTCCGCGGCAGCGGCTACGAGGCGACCAGCATGGATCGCATCGCCGCCAGCGCGGGCGTGTCCAAGCGCACGGTCTACAACCACTTCCCCAGCAAGGAAGTGCTGTTCGCCGAGATCATGCTGCAGCTGTGGGAGCGATCCATGGCCCAGGTCGACCTGGCCTATCGCGCCGACAAACCACTGCGCGATCAGTTGCGGCAGTTGCTGCAGCAGAAGCTGACGATGCTCGCCGACGCCAGCTTCATCGACCTGGCCCGGGTGGCCATCGCCGAAACCATCCACTCGCCGGAACGCGCGCGCGACATGGTCGCCAAGCTCGGCGACAAGGAAGAAGGCGTGACCGTGTGGCTGCGCGCGGCGCTCGCCGACGGCAAGCTCAAGGACGTGGATCCGGTGTTCGCCGCGCACCAGCTGCAGGGACTGGTGAAGAGCTTCGCCTTCTGGCCGCAGGTCACCCTGGGCGCGCCGCCGTTGACCCAGGCGATGCAGCAGCAGGTGCTGGAGTCGGCGGTGGAGATGTTCCTGGGCGTTTACGCGCGGTAAGCGTTCGCGAGAGCAACTTGCAGGAGCGACCTGTAGGAGCGACGCAAGTCGCGAAGCCTTTTCTCCAGGCCATCGCGACTTGCGTCGCTCCTACATCGCCTCACAAGGCTCCCTCGCGCCTTCTAGAAAAAACCTTCCTCACCACACCTTGACCCGCTTCTCCGGCGCCAGATACAGCTTCTGTCCGTCCTTCACCTCGAATGCGGGATACCACGCCTCGAGGTTGCGCACGGTCAGCGTGCGGTACTGGCCGGGGGCGTGCACATTGGTCAGCACGCTGTTGCGCAGCGCCTGTTCGCGGGCCTTGCTGCGCCAGGCCTGCGCCCAACCGAGGAAGAAACGCTGATCCGGAGTGAAGCCTTCCAGGGTCTGCTCCGGCTTGCCCTGGCGCGACAGCGTGTAGGCGTCGTAGGCGGTGGCCAGTCCGGCGACGTCGGCGATGTTCTCGCCCAGGGTCAGCTCGCCGTTGACGTGCAGGTCGGGGAACGGGAAGTAGCTGTCGTACTGCGCGGCCAGCGCGGCGCCGGCGGCCTGGAAATTCTTCAGGTCCTGCGGCGTCCACCAGTTGCGCAGCTTGCCGCTGGCGTCGAACAGCGCGCCGCTGTTGTCGAAGCTGTGGCTGATCTCGTGGCCGATCACCCCGCCGATGGCGCCGTAGTTCATCGCATCGTCGGCGGCGCCGTCGAAGAACGGTGGCTGCAGGATCGCGGCGGGGAAGATCAGCCGGTTCTCCAGCGGCACGTTCAGCGCGTTGACTTGCTGCGGCAGCAGGAACCATTCGTCGTAGTCGACCGGCTTGCCCAGCTTGGCCAGGTTGCGCTGGTATTCGAACAGGCTCGCGCGCTGCGCATTGCCCAGCGCGTCATCGCGCTTGATCTCCAGCGCGGAGTAATCGCGCCACTTGGCCGGGTAACCCATGCTCACCTTCAGACCGGCGAGCTTGGCCTTGGCCTGGGTCTTGGTTTCCGGCGACATCCACTCCACCGCGTCGATGCGCTTGCCGAAGGCGGTGACGATGTCGGCCACCATCCTGTCGGCGCGGGCCTTGGTCGCGGGGCTGAAGTGTTTGTCTACATAAACCTTGCCGACCGCCTCGCCGAGGTCGTGGTCGGCGGCGTCGACCGCGCGCTTCCAGCGTTCCTTCTGCTGCGGCGTGCCGGACAGCGCGGTGCCGTGGAAGGCGAAGTGTTCGTCGGCGAAGGCCTTGGGCAGGTAGTCCGAGGCGCGATCCAGTGCGTGGAAGGCCAGGTAGTCCTTCCAGGTTTCCAGCGGCTGCGATTTCACCAGCGCGGACAGGCCGCTGATCGCCTTGGGTTGCCAGACCACGAAATCCTGTTGCGCGCTCAAACCGGCGCCGTCGAGGAAGGCATTCCAGTCCAGGCCCGGTGCGCGGGTGGCGAAGTCGGCCTGCTTCCAGGCGTTGGCGCCTTTCTCCACGTCGTTGGTTTCCAGCTGGGTGGCGTGGACGCGGGCGATGGACGTTTCCAGGGCGAGGATGCGCGCGGCCTTGCTGTCGGCATCGGCGATCCCAGCGAGAGTCAGTACCTTGGCGATGTGCGCCTGGTACTGCTTGCGCAGCTCGGCCATGCGCCCGCCTTCCAGGTAGAAGTCGCGGTCGGGCATGCCCAGGCCGCCTTGCACCAGGTAGGGCGCGGTGCGGTCGGGCTGGTTGATGTCCTGCGAGACCCACAGGCCGAACAGACGGTCGGTGTAGTAGTTGGTGGCGTTGAGCAGGTCGACGTCGGCACGCAGTTGCTGGCCGAAGGTGCGCGACAGGCTGGCGGTGTCGGTCAGCGCGGCGATGCTTTCCAGTTCGGCCTTGACCGGGGTGAGGCCGCGCGACTCGATGCCGGCCTCGTCCATGAACGCGGCGTAGTAAGCACCGATCTTCTGCCGGTCGCCGCTGGCAGCGGTGTCGCCGGCGGCGTCCTCGAGGATGGCCCGGGTATCGGCCTGCGCCTTCTCGGTGATCATGCTGAAGCTGCTGTAGCTGGAACGGTCGGCGGGGATCTCGGTGTTCTTCACCCAGTTGCCGTTGGCGAAGTCGAAGAAGTTGTCGCCAGCGGCAACACCCTTGTCCATGCCCGCGGCATCGAAACCGAAACTGCCGAGCGCGGGTTTGGCCGGCGCAGGCGCGGTCGCGGCCGCCGGGGTTTGCGCAGTTTGTTCGGAAGCCGGGCGATCGCAGCCTGCCAGCGTGGTGGCGAGGATGCCGGCGATCAGCAAGGGAAGTACGGCGGGCTTGTTCATGAGGCGGCTCGGCGATTGGTGATCCGCCGAGGGTAGGCGTTGCGGGGCCGCCACGCAAAGCGCGGAAGTCATGGTGGGCCGGCACGCTAGCGCAGTTTCGTGCGCAGCCCCAGTCAGGCGATGTGCGGAGTTTGGCGTGTCGTAGGAGCGACGTGAGTCGCGACTACTCGATGCTCGGATCAAAACCCTTCGCGACTCACGTCGCTCCTACGACATTGGGTGCAATTCCATGCAACCCAAAAGAAAAGCCCCGCATGAGCGGGGCTTCCCTGATCCTTCCGGCATCGCTGGGCTCAGTAACCGAGCGCCTGCGAGATCACCCCGGTCGCGATCTCGACCAGCAGATAACGGTCGTCCTGCGGCCGGACCCAACGGTAGCCGCGCGGCGGCGGAGCCAGGCGATAGCTGCGGTAGTCGTTCACGTAGTAACGCGGTTCCCAGTACACCACCGGCACGTAGTCGCCGCGGCGATAAGCCTTCTTGACCTGGCCGTAGTGGTGGCCGTTGTCGTGCTTGTCCTTGTGCTTGTGGCCATCGTAGTAACCATGGCGATCACGGTCGTGCTTGCCCTTGTCATCGTGGCCATCGCGGGCGAAGGCCGCAGCCGAAGACAGCAGCAGGGTGGCGGCGAGCGAAGTGGTCAGCAGCAATCGTTTCATGGCGAGGCTCCTTTGCCTTGGTACGGGCCGATGCTAGAGGTCCCTGTCTGAACGCAATACCGGCCGTGCGGCATCTTCATCGGCTCCATTCAGGTTTCATGGAACCATGCGACGCCTGTGTGGGAGCGGTGTAAGCCGCGAAGCTTTTGATTTGAATGCTGCCTGTGCCATGTCAAAAGCTTCGCGGCTTACGCCGCTCCCACAACTCCCGCATTGATCATGTCCCTCAAGCTCGCATTTCTTCAGATCCAGTCGGCGTTCCAGTAGGGATAATCGCCGACTCTTCTGGCCAGGCCAGCGCGGATCGGGTTGAGGACGAGGTAACGGGCGGCGGCGTACATGGCCTCTTCTTTCCTCAGCGCATGGTCCTGGAATCCTTTTTCCCAGATGGTTGCCAGCCCGGGATGCACCAGACGGATGCGGCGCGCGGTGTTTGATTTCAAGTTCCGCACCACGGCGGACAAGTCATGCATCGCGCCCAGTTCGATCAGACCGTGCCAGTGGTCGGGCATCAACACCCAGGCGTGCAGGCGCGCGTCCTGCCACAGGCGTGGATCGCTGAGGGTGCGTGAGGCAATGCGGGCGGATTCGTGGTCAGCGAACAGGGGGTGCCGATTGCAGGTGATGAAGGTCACCAGGTAGATCTGACCGGCAAGAGAACATCGCCCTTTGCGCAGGGCGGCATAGCCTGGTTTCGATGTGCCGGAGGCGTGTCGCATGCCAGCAGTTTTATGCGGAGGCCGCATCGGCACTATCAGCGAAGGTAGTGCCGCTTTGTGGGGATTATCCGAGTTGCGGTTGTGGAAGCGGCGTAAGCCGCGATGCTTTTGAAGGATCAGGTTTCATTCGGTCCAAAAGCATCGCGGCTTACGCCGCTCCCACAACTCCCATAACCCCCGCAATTTTTGTTTACTTGCGGTCGGCTGCGGTTGCGTCGCGGGCGGCGCGGAATTCGGAATCCTGGCTCCAGTTCGGCCAGCGGTCGGAGTTGGCCAGATCGCTGCCGACGGTGTAGAGCAGCTGCAGGTCGCGGGCCATGCCGGTGAAGGTCCAGTCCGCTTCCCACTGGTCGGCGGGCTGGTGGTAGCGGTCCTTCACGTAGGCTTCCTCGATCGCCTTGCCCGCGGCCACGCCGCCGTCGACCAGGTCGTCGCCGGAACCGAACGACACGGCAGGCACGCCGCGCTTGGCGAAGGGGAAATGATCGGAGCGGAAGAAATGGCCGGCTTCGGGCTTGGGATCGGTGCTGTAGGCCAAGTCGAATTTCTTCGCCGTGTCGATCAACTCATCCAGCAGCTCGACCTTAGCGCTGCCCGAGGTGGTGAAATTCCTGGCCGGACCATGCGGATCCAGCGCATCCATGTTCAATACCGCCACGGTCTTGCCCAGCGGATACAGCGGCGCGGAGGAGTAGTACTCCGAGCCGAGCAGGCCTTTTTCCTCGGCGGTGACGTTGAGGAACAGGATCGAGCGCTCCGGTTTGGTTTTCGCGAACGCTTCGGCGAGTTCGATCAGCGCCGCGGTGCCGGTGCCGTTGTCGACCGCGCCGTTGTAGATGCGGTCGCCCTGGGCGTCGGGTTCGCCCACGCCCAGGTGGTCCCAATGCGCGCTGTAGACCACGGTTTCACCGGGACGCTTGCTGCCCTCGATGCGGCCGGCGATGTTCTGCGAGGTGATGACCTTGGAATCGACCGCGTATTTGGCCGAGAAGGTTTCGCCCTCCAGCTCCACCGGCTTGAAGTCGCGGGTCTGCGCCTGTTTCTTCAACGCATCGAAATCCAGACCGGCGTTCTTGAGCAACGCGACCGCTTCGTCGCGCTGGATCCAGCCTTCCAGTTGCGGATGGGTGTCCTTGGGTTTTTCGCGGACGATGTCGAACATGGTGTTGGTGTTGGAATTCTTCACCGTGGCCCAGCCGTACGACGCCGGATCGGTTTCGTGCACCACCAGCACGCCGGCCGCGCCCTGGCGCGCGCCTTCTTCGTACTTGTAGGTCCAGCGGCCGTAATAGGTCATCGCCTTGCCGCCGAAATCGCCCTGGCCGGTTTCGAAATCCGGATCGTTGATCAGCACGACCATGATCTTGCCCTTCAGGTCGACGCCCTTGAAGTCGTCCCAGTCGCGCTCCGGCGCCTTGACTCCGTAGCCGACGAACACGAGCGGCGCGTTGGCGATGTCCACCGAAGTGGAACCGTCCATCGCCGCGCGCACCGCGATCTGCTCGCCCTGGGTCAGCGCCTGCGACTTGCCGCCGGAGGCAATGGAGAGCTCCGGCGTGCCGGTGATTTCGGTGCGCAGCAGCGGCACCGCCTGGGTCCAGGCGCGCTTGCCGTCCTTCAGGTCGCCGCCAGGCTGCAGGCCCGCGGCCTTCATCTGTTCGACCACGTAGGCGACGGTTTTGGTCTCGCCTGCGGTGGCGGGGCCACGGCCTTCGAATTCGTCCGAGGACAAGGTCTTGACGATGGCGGACAGGCGTTGCGGATCGAACGTGGGCGCATCGGCCGCATGCGTGGCGGGCAAGGCCATCGCGATAGCGACGGAAAGCAGAGAGGCGGTGAGCAGTTTCATGCGGTACCTGTCGGAAAGCCGGGTGGAACACCCATGTTAGCAGCGCTCCTCATTCCAGCCATGTGACCACCGGCTACCGCGGGTGGCGCTAGTACTCCAGCGCCACCGACATCATCCGCAGGCCGCCAGCGAAGGTGCCGGCACGGACCAGGTCGAAATACCACCAGGTCCCGTTCGCGCTGAAGCCGTTGCCCGGAGTGATCACCACCGACTGCTGCAGCAATGTGCCGAGGTTTTCCGGCGCCGCGATCAGGTTGGTGCTGACCGCGCCATAGGTCTCGTAGTTGTTGCCGCTGTTGAAGGTCATCGGGGTGACGTTGAACTTCAGGTCGCCGGCACTGTCGTCCAGGATCTGGTGGAAGAAGGTGAGCCTGATCCTGCCGCCGGTGTAGTCGGCGGGCCGATGCACGGTGAAGCTCATCATGCCGTTCTTCTCCACCCAGTTGACCCCGCGCTGATGGAGCACGAAGGACGCGGTGTTGCTGTAGGACAACGCATGCGCCGGATAGGTCAGCAGGTGCCTGTACTTGACCAGGCAGCCGCGCGTGCCGGGGTGGCAGGGCGCCGCTTGTCTGGCCAGGCTTTCAGAAGCGCCTCCAGGGGCAGCTGTCTGCTGGGCGAAGGCGGCCGGGACCAGGGCCAGGAACAGGACAGGCATCCACACGACACGCAGGTTCATCGCAATTCTCCAGGTAGCAAGGCACGGCGATCCTGTCCGCCGTCGCCTATCAATACGCAGAAAACGTCGTCCGACCGGACAGGCCGTCGCCAGAAGAATTACCCGATGCATTCTTCATCGGCGGTGGCGCCGGATTGACGCTGCTGGCCTCGACGCTGGCCAACCAGCCGCTGGATCCATTCAGCATCGCGATCATGTTCTGTTTCGCATGCGTGTATGCGCTGGGAATCGCCGCGGGGTTGTGGATGCTGGAAGGGCATCGCCATGCCGTCGCGCTGAATCTGGTGTTCTGGGCGCTGCAGGTTCCGCAGTTGCATTCGCCGGTGGCCAGTTACCTGTTCTGGGCGCCGGCCAAACTCGGGATCTGGTGGAACGTGACCGCGTCCAAAGTCGGCCTTTCCTGCCAGGTCGGCAGCTCTTTCCAGTTCAGCATGTTCAGCGCGGGCATGGATTTCATCCTGGCGCTCAACTTGTTCGCGCTGGCCTGCAGCCTTTACCTGTACGTGCTGTATCGCCGGCAGTATCCGGCCACGCGGATAGCTGCAGAGGAAAGTCGGAGGGAAACGGAGACCGGGCGCGATCCGGCGGAGACCACGGATCGCGTCTGGTAACGCTCGCTAGCGCGAGCGCGGACGCACCGAAGGTGCGGACTTGGGTACTTCGCCGCTCTGGGCGGGGGCCACGGTCTGCAGGACGCGGGTCACGCCCAGCTTCTCGACCTTGCCGCCGGATTTCTCGTAATCGGCGATATCGTTGGCGATGCGCTCGCTTTCCAGGCGCTTGTGCGGATTGCCGTCGCTACCGGCGGGTGGTCCCTTCGGGGCCGGGCTCTTGCCGCTGGTCTTCTTCGCTTTCATCAATTCCCTCCTGCAGGGCGGCGGATGCACTGCGCATCCGGTAGGGAGGGCGCAAAACGCGACATCCGCCGCCACTATGCGCCAATACGGAGCAGAAGGGCGTGATTGCGACGGAAACGCCGCAAAACGCAGTGTTTCGACCCGGAAAACAGGATTTCCAAGCTGGAAACCTCCGACCGGCGATCCTGCCGCAAGCCGCGACCGTTGTCGCCGCTGCGATCCGGCCGCGAGCGAATCGCGGACTCGCCACGCCCTGCGGCCGACCGCGCGGGTACGGTCGGATGCGACCTTGCAGTGTTTGGCGGAATCGTACGGATGGCTTCGTAAAGGGTCCGCACGCGCGCGGCAAGTGCGTTAATCCAGGTTCGACAGGCGTTCCCTTGTCCGATCCCTTCTTCTGGAGCAATCGATGTCGCGTATCTCCGTTTCCATGTTTGCCATGGCCGTGATGCTGGTATTCGCCGGTGCATGCCGCGCCCAGTCCGCGGACATCGATCCGGCGGCCATGGCGCAGATGTATTCCTCCATGGGCGACCCGGGCAGCGCGGCGCGGATGTCCGATTCCGATGCGAGCTGCGAACAGTTGTACGCGGAATCCAATTACCTGGATGCGCGTGTGGCCGCGATGCCCAAGGCAATGGATCCGATGGAAGTGAGTGCGAAGATGCAGGAAGACATGATGGCCGCGCAGAAGAAGGCGATGGGTGGCATGCGCGCCAAGGGCATGGCCAGCAGTTTGCTGAGCATGATTCCCGGAGTCGGCGGCATCGCCGGAGGCCTGGCTTCCAGCGCCTTGTCGCGCAGTAGTGGCGGCATGGAAGCGGCGGGCGAGGCGACCCGCAAGGCGATGAAGGAGATGCAGGACAACAACCAGGCGATGATGGCCGGCGCACAGTTGCAGATGCGCAAGGGCCACGTCACCCGGTTGTTCCTGGCGCGCGATTGCAAGGTTTCCACGCTGGATCGGTCGTTGGTGGCCAGCGCGCGCGGCAGCCTCGAGGCGAGCAAGGGCGAGAGTGCGGCGATGGCGATTCCGCAAGCCGCGGTCCCGCCAATGCAAGCGCAGGCAGTGGAGGCGTCATCGGTGGGGCAACCGTCGACCGAAGCGCAGGCGCCGGTCGGTGCAAGCGAATGAGCCTGACCAGGCTCGGGCGCGAGATCGAAGCCGCGCTCAGGCGCCTGTTCTTCGGCGGATCGGATCGTTTGCGAGCGAAGCCACGGCGCCGCGATCACGATTGAATCGCGGGACCGGACCGGCGTGGCGACGGGTTATCGCTTCATCCCCGACCGTTCCGGCATGACCGGCGCATCAAGCACCCACGCGCCTGCGCACGGCTTCGAAGTCGCGTATGGGCCTGACTTCCACGCTGCCGGTTTTCGTCCACGGAAATTCGCCGGCGATGCGCACCGCTTCGTCCATGTCCGCGGCTTCGATCAGGTTGAAACCGCCAAGCATTTCCTTGGTTTCGGCGAACGGTCCGTCGACGACCGTGGTGCGGCCGTTGCGGATGCGCACGGTTTTCGCGGTGGCGGGCGCTTCGAGCTGCTGCGATTCCAGCAGCTTGCCATCGGCGCGCAGTTCGTCGGCGTGGACGATGCAATCCTTCATGGTGCGGTCGAACTCGCCGGCCGGCATCGCTTCCAGCAGCGAGCCATCGTTGTAGATCAGCAGCAGGAATTGCATCGCGGGCGTCCAGGCAGGGGCAAGGTGGCAACAAGTACCGGCGAATGCGGGCGGGGTCAAGGACCGGGCCGACAGGGATTCATATTCCCGGGGACGGGACACTGGCGCGACGGGAGTTCCGGTACGATCCGTCGTCAACATCCGCCAGTCCCGGGATCCGCGTGTCCTCGATCGTCTCCATCAGCAAGCTCAGCAAGACCTACGCCTCCGGGTTCCAGGCGTTGAAGTCCGTGGACCTGGAGATCCGCAAGGGCGAGATCCTGGCCCTGCTCGGGCCCAATGGCGCGGGCAAGACCACCCTGATCAGCATCGTCTGCGGCATCGTCAACCCCAGCAGCGGCACGGTGCTCGCCGACGGCCACGACATCGTGCGCGACTACCGCGCCGCGCGCGGCAAGATCGGACTGGTGCCGCAGGAACTGTCCACCGACGCGTTCGAGACGGTGTGGGCGACGGTCAAGTTCAGCCGCGGCCTGTTCGGCAAGCCGCCGGACGCGAAGTACCTGGAAAAGATCCTGCGCGACCTGTCGCTGTGGGACAAGAAGGACAGCAAGATCATGACCCTGTCCGGCGGCATGAAACGCCGCGTGCTGATCGCCAAGGCGCTCTCGCACGAGCCGAGCATCCTGTTCCTGGACGAACCCACCGCGGGCGTCGACGTCGAGCTGCGCCGCGACATGTGGCAGATGGTCCGCAACCTGCGCGCGAGCGGCGTCACCATCATCCTGACCACGCACTACATCGAGGAGGCCGAGGAAATGGCCGACCGCATCGGCGTGATCAGCAAGGGCGAGCTGATCCTGGTCGAGGACAAGCAGGTGCTGATGCGCAAGCTGGGCAAGAAGCAGTTGACCCTGCAGTTGCAGAATCCGCTGGGCGCGATTCCGGCGGAACTGTCCTCGCTGCCGCTGGAGTTGGCCGATGAAGGCCACGCCCTGGTCTATACCTTCGACGCGCAGAAGGAGGAAACCGGCATCGCCGCGCTGCTCAAGCGTCTGGGCGAGCTGGGCATCGACTTCAAGGACCTGCATTCCAGCGAGAGCTCGCTGGAGGAGATTTTCGTGAGCCTGGTGCATGGTGGAAAAAATGGGGCAGGAGCATGAGCCGTTTTGCATTTGCTCGTCATCCCCGCGCAGGCGGGGACCCAGCGACTTTGCTCTTAGAAAGCGACAAGACACTGGATGACCAGCGCTGCGCGCCGTTGTGGAGCGATCCCCGCCTGCGCGGGGATGACGATCTAATTTTCCTTGCGAGGTCCGCATGAACTGGCACGCGATCCGCGCGATCTACCGCTTCGAGATGGCGCGTACGTTCCGCACCATCACCCAGTCCATCGCCTCACCGGTGCTGTCCACGTCGCTGTATTTCGTGGTCTTCGGCGCGGCGATAGGCTCGCGCATGGGCGCCATCGACGGGATCAGCTACGGCGCCTTCATCATCCCCGGGCTGATCATGCTGTCGCTGTTGAACGAGAGCATCTCCAACGCCTCGTTCGGCATCTACATGCCGAAGTGGGCGGGCACCATCTACGAGTTGCTGTCGGCGCCGGTGTCGTACATCGAAGTGGTGCTCGGCTATGTCGGCGCGGCGGCGACCAAGTCGCTGATCCTGGGCGTGCTGATCCTGGCCACCGCGCGCCTCTTCGTGCCTTACGAGATCGCGCACCCGTTGTGGATGCTGTGCTTCCTGCTGCTGACCGCGGTCACCTTCAGCCTGTTCGGTTTCATCATCGGCCTGTGGGCCGACGACTTCCAGAAACTGCAGGTGATCCCGCTGATGATCGTGACCCCGCTGACCTTCCTGGGCGGCGCGTTCTATTCGATCAACATGCTGTCGCCGGTGTGGCAGAAGATCACCCTGTTCAATCCGGTGGTGTACCTGATCAGCGGTTTTCGCTGGAGTTTCTACGGCGTGGCCGACGTCAACGTCGGCATCAGCCTGGCCGCGATCCTCGGCTTCCTGGTGCTGTGCCTGGGGGTGGTCTGGTGGATCTTCCGCACCGGCTGGAAGCTCAAGGTCTGAGCCTGGCCGTGGCCGCCAGGGTCGGCTGGCCATCCGTTTTCGCCCCGTTTGGGTTGTAATAGGCGCTGGCCAGGCGGGTGCAGGGCCGTCGATACGGGGTCCGGCCAGGCATGAAACCAAGCGATCCAAAGCACAGGCGAGCGTCCTCGAGCTTCCTGGTGCAGATGCTGCCGCGCGCCTGGGTCGGGCGTTCCCTGCAGGGAATGAGCCCGGTCGAACGCCGCCAGTTGGTCGAACTGCAGGTCGTGGTGACCCGGCCGATCATCGGCGGCGTGGTTTTCAGCGGCGCCGTGATCCTGATGATGGCCGGCCTGTTCGAGTGGTCCGGACTTGCCCCGGGGATCGGCTACCCGTGGTGGATGACCTTGCTGGCCGCACTCGGCACCGGTGTCTGCGCCTTCGCCATCGGCCAGGCCGAAGACTGGCGCATGCAATTGGCCCTGAGCCTGGTGGGCACGCTGCTGGTGGGGGTGTTCCTGTCCCTGCCGACGCCGGGGGAGACCGGCCAGCTGGCGATCCGCAACAGCCTGTTCCAGTTGCTGCCGATCGCGCTGCTGGCGCTGTTGGCGCGACGGCCGGGGGCGTTGTGCGTGATCGCGGTCATGGTGGGACTGGCCGCGGCGCGGGTGTTGATGCACGGCGCGCCAGCGACCGGTTCGGCGCTGTACTGGCTGTACACAGCCACCACGATCTGTTTCGGCCTGATGTTGAAGGGCTATCGCATGGATTTCGCCATCGCCGCGTTCCAGATGCGCAACCGGTTGCGCCTGCAGGCGGTCACCGACGGGCTGACCGGGTTGATCAACCGCGAAGGCTGGAACCGGGAGGCCGCCGCGACCTACATGTCGGCCCACGAATCCGCGCGGGCGTTGAGCTTCGCGTTCTTCGACATCGATCATTTCAAGGTGGTCAACGACACCCACGGCCACGACGCCGGCGACCAAGTGCTGCAGGCGCTGGGCAGGATCCTGCGCGCGCGCACGGACCGCGAATGCATCAGCGCGCGTCTGGGCGGCGAGGAATTCGTGGTCCTGTTCGCCGGACGCACGCCGGTGCAGGTCGAAGAGCTGGTGCGGGAGGTGCGCGGTGAATTCGAACGGGAAGTGGCCGCGTTCAAGGTCACGGTCAGCGCCGGCGTCGCCCACCGGCAGCCCGCCGAGCCCATGGACCAGCACCTGCGCCGCACCGATATCGCACTGTACGAAGCCAAGCGCGCCGGCCGCGACCGGCTGGTGGTCAGCGACCTGCCGGCGCCCGCAACGGCCTAGGGCGGTGTCCCACAGCTTTTCTTGGACACGGATCAGAGCGGAACCCACGGATAAAGCAAATGCCGTATCGGTCTTTTCCGCTCTGATCCGTGCCTAAAGGCCTCTGCTTTTCCTGCTTTGTGCAATGAGCGAAAAGGGAGGATTATCCAGAGGCTCCCTGGCGAGCCGGGGAAGAAATCGAACTGGGGAAGAAATGCTGCCCTGTGAGGCGGTGGATTTCCAGCGTCGGCATGAAATTCAGAAGCTGATGGTTTCCCGTACTCTGTAGCGCAGCAATCCTGGGGAGGAAGGCATGCGGATATCGAAAGCAATGATCCTGTTGCTGGCCTGCGGCGTTTGTGCGCCGGCGCTCGCCCAGGTGGACCTGGACGCCTACCTGAAGCGCGATACCTACGAGCGGATCAAGATCTCGCCGACCGGCGAATACCTGGCGGTGACCATCCCGCTCGAGGACCGCACCGTGCTGGCGATCATGCGCCGCGCGGACAAGACCGTCACCGCCAAGGCCATGGGCGGCGAGCATTCGCTGGTGGACGATTTCTGGTGGGCCAACGACGAACGCGTGGTGGTGTCGATGGCGCAGCGCCTGGGCACGCAGGACGCGCCGTTCGCCACCGGCGAACTGCACGCGGTCAACGTCGACGGCAGCAAGGGAATGCTGCTGGCCAGCCCCAACGGCGTCAATGACACGGTCAATGTCGGCACCATCCGCATGGTCGCGGACCCGGCGGTGTTCATGATCGATCCGCTGGCCGGCGACGAACGCAACATCCTGGTGTCGGCGATGCGCCTGACGACCGACCCGCAGACCTACGTCGACAAGATGGATATCTACAACCGGCGCCGGACCACGGTGGCCACCGCGCCGGTGCGCAATGCTTCCTTCGCCGTCGACAGCGCGGGAGAAGTGCGATTCGCCCGCGGCTCCGGTTACGACAATGTCAGCAAGCTGTATTACCGCGAAGCCCGCGGACAGGACTGGCGCCTGGTAAATGACCAGGCCAAGACCGACGTGGTGGTCAACGCATTGGGCTTTTCCCAGGATGGCAGGACGGCTTACCTGTTGGCTGAAATGCCCGGTGGGCCGGATGCGATCTTCGCCTACGACCCCGCGACCGATACGCGCACCCAGCTCATCCGCGATCCCATCGCCGACCCGTGGGCGGTGATCGAACGCCTGGATTCGCACGAACCGGCGGGTGCGTGGTTCATGAGCGACGGGGTCCGCAGCCGCTTCTTCGATGAAGCTTCGCCGACCGCGCGCCTGTACCGCAGCCTGGAGAAAGCCTTTCCCGGCCAGGCGGTGGCGGTGACCTCGACCACCCGCGACGGACGCCTTGCCTTGCTGCAGGTCTGGAGCGATCGCAACAACGGCGACTTCTACCTGTTCGATACGGTCAGGAACAGCGCGGACCTGCTGTACAGCCGCCGCGAGTGGTTCGACCCGGCCAAGGTGCCGGCATCGCGCGCGATCGAGGTGACCGCGCGCGACGGCATGAAGCTGCATGGTTACCTGACCCTGCCGATGGGCAAGGAGAAACAGTTGCCGCTGGTGGTCCTGGCGCATGGCGGCCCATTCGGGGTCTTCGACGAATGGGGATTCGACGACGACAGCCAGATGCTCGCCGATGCCGGCTATGCCGTGCTGCGGCTGAACTTCCGCGGCTCGGGCAACTACGGCCGCGATTACATGAACGCCGGCGCGCGGCAATGGGGCAGGACCATGCAGGACGACCTGACCGACGCCACCCGCTGGGCGATCAAGGAGCAGATCGCCGACCCGGCGCGGATCTGCATCTACGGCGCCAGCTATGGGGGCTATGCCGCGGTGATGGGCGTTGCGAAAGAATCTTCCCTGTATGCCTGCGCAGTCGGCTACGTGGGCGTGTACGACCTGGAGAAGATGCACAAGGACGACGCCTCGCACAGCCGTTCCTGGAGAACCTGGACCAGTGAGTGGCTGGGCGATCGCGCTGCCCTGGCCGACGTCTCACCAGTGAACCTGGCCGGCCGCATCGAAGCGCCGGTGTTCCTCGCCGCCGGTGGCCAGGACGAGCGGGCGCCGGTGGAGCACACCCGCAGGATGGAGAAGGCGCTGAAGGAAGCTGGCGTTCCGGTCGAATCGCTGTACTTCAAGAGCGAAGGCCACGGCTTCTTCACCGAACCGCATCGGCGCGAGTACTACACGCGCCTGCTGGCCTTCCTTTCCGTGCACCTCGGCGGCGCCAGGGCGAAATGAGGCGCGCGCGTGGCGCCCGGTTTCAGGTGGGATCGCGGTAATAGGCCACCACTTCGCCCTTGACCTTGATCGTCATCGGGTTGCCGCGGCGATCCTTGGATTTGCCGACCTGCACCCGGATCCAGCCTTCGCTGACGCTGTATTCCTCGACGTTGTCGCGCTCCACGCCGTTGAAGCGCACGCCCACGCCGCGGTCGATGGCGGAGGCGTCATGGAACGGGCTGGCGGGATTGATGGCGAGATGGTCGGGAGGAGTGTCGGACATGGCGGTTCTGCGGAAGGAGGGACAGGGACGGGAGGATAAACGCCCTCGCTGGTTTAGTCTTGCCGGATGATCGATTCCGCCCGCGCTCCCAACCCCGCCGCCCCCGTCCACGAACGCCACGACCTGATCGACGCCCTGCGCGGTTTTGCGTTGGGCGGCGTGCTCATGGTCAACCTGGCCTCGTTCACCCTGTATGAATTCCTGCCCGATCCGGCACGCGCTGCGCTGCCTTCCGCGCGCTTCGATGCGCTGGCGCTGCAGGCCATGGAGCTGTTGGTGAACATCAAGTTCATCACCCTGTTCTCGCTGCTGTTCGGACTGGGTTTTTCGCTGCAGATGGAGCGTGCCCAGGCCAGTGGCGGGCTGGCGCGATTCGTTCGGCGCCTGTTGATCCTGCTGCTGATCGGGCTGCTGCACAGCTGGTTCGTGTGGTGGGGCGACATCCTGCTGACTTACGCGGTGGTCGGACTGCTGTTGGCATGCTTCCGCCACGTCCCGGACCGGATGCTGCTGGCCTGCGGTCTGGCGTTCGCATTGGTAGTGCCGCCCCTGCTTTCGCCGTACATGCGGGAAGTGCTGTCGGATTGGCCGAAGCAGGCTGAAGCCTATGCCGGCGCCCTGCAGGCCTTTTCGTCGCCATCGCCATCGACCGCCTTGCGCGGCAACCTGAACATGGCCAGCTGGGCGCGGGTCTCCAACTGGGCGCTGCTGTGCTTCGTGCTCGGTCGCTTCCTGCTTGGCTACTGGGCCGGGCGGCGCGGCTTGTTGCAGCAACCACTGCAGCACCGGGCATTGATCGCGCGGCTGTTCTGGGGAGGCCTGACGGTGGGCGTTGCGATGACGGTATTGCAGTTCACCCAGGCGGGCCTGCGCGAACAGATCGCGTGGCTCGACAGCGAACCGAGCAAGCTCGTGATCCGCATGCTGCTGCGCGCCGGGCCGCTTGCGCTGGGCATCGCCTATGCGGCCGGATTCGCCTTGCTGTTCCTGCAACCCGCCTGGCAAGCGCGGATGCGCGTGCTCGTGCCGATGGGGCGCATGGCGCTCACCCATTACCTGATGCAGAGCGTGCTGGGCATTGTTCTCTTCTATGGGCTGGGGCTGGGCATCGGGCCGCGCTGGGGCGTGGCGGGTTGGCTACTGGCGTGGCTCGCGATCTACGGACTGCAGATACTGGCCAGCCACTGGTGGCTGGCGCGTTTCCGCTTCGGGCCTATGGAGTGGGTGTGGCGCTGCCTGACCTATGGCCAGCGGCAACCACTGCGCCGGCTGATCCCCAGCCAGGCGCTTGGCGCCTAGGACGCCGCTCAGTCTTCGCGAGGGGTAGCCTGCGCGCGCGCGTTGCGGATCACCGCGCGCATCCGTTCGCGATCGGCATGGCGCGAGATGGCGGTGGCGCCCAGCTGCAACGCCTGTTCGCGCAATTCGATAGTGACATCGTAGTGCGCGCCGCTGGGCTTGTCCTGGAACGCGCGCCGCGGCATTCCCAGTTGCGCGGCCATCGCATGCAATTCTTCGAGCGTGTCGGCCATCAGGTGCGCCCAGCGCTGGCCGCGCCACCAGGTCACCGCATCATCGACGTAAACGGTCATGCGCCGAGTTTTCCACAATTGCCGGAGATCCGCGACCGGAGCCGCCGGGATTCACGAGCGACCGGATGAGGAAACGCTTTCCAAGCCGCCCGCAAGGCGCCACTATCGGCACCCGGACCATTCCCGCATACCGCACGACCATGCCCGACAACGAAGCCGACTACGGCGACCACGAAGCCGATCCCGAGGATATCGAGGATATCGAGGATGCCGACGAACTGACCACCGAGGCGCTGGCCTGGCAACTCCTGCTGCTGGTCAATCCCGGCGACGAGGAAACCGCGTTGCGCCAGTTCTCGCACTACCGCGAGGCCATGGCCGAAGCGGGCGGGGACGTCGAACCGGTGTGGCTGCTGAAGGACGCGATCGACTGGACCTCCGGCTTCTTCGTCGACTGGAAGGATGCCGAATCCTTCATCGACAGCGTGGCCGAACTGGTGCGGCGCTGGAACCTGGACATCGACTGGGGCGGCGATCCTTCCGACGAGGAGTTCCACGACAACACCGACATCCCGGCATTGATGGCCACCGCCTACGACCGCCTGCGCGAACGCGGTTACACCCTGTGGACCTGGGATACCGGCAGCGACAACTTCGGCGGCTGGATCACCTCGAGCCGCGACGACGAGGCGATGCGCCTGGTGGCGCTGGCGCTGAACATCGAACTGCGCCCGGGCAGCGATTCGTTCTGAGCCGTAGGAGCGGGCCTTGCCCGCGATGCTCTTCGTCGGGATCGTGGATGCGAGCCGAAGGGCATCGCGCCCAAGGGGCGCTCCTACAACATCCCGCCCGAGCTTGCTTGGATGCTTTTCCCGAAGATCAAGAGCATCCGGGCAAGCTCGGACCTGCAGGCCATCGCGGGCAAGGCCCGCTCCTACGGAATTCTGCGTAATGGCGCGGTCAGCTCCTGCGCAGGCGCGGCTTGAATTTGCCCGCACAGCGGATGTGCGATTCGATATGCATGCGCGCCAGTTCGATGTAGTTGGCCCTGGGGCCGCTGCCGTTGCCATGCACTTCGCCCAGGTATTCGCCGTCGGCCCACACCTTGCCCACCCATTCGGCTTCCTTCTCGCCGATGGTCAGGGCGATGGTGTAGCGCATGTCCTTGTCCTCCAGGTTCCTGCAGGCGTAGACCATCGGGAACTGCGCGGTGAACACCGTGTCCTCGGACAGGCGGAGCAGGTGCTGACGGGTGTGCTCGGCGATCTTCCTGCGGCCATGTTCCACCACCGTACCGATGGCGTTGAGCACGTATTCGGATTTCTCCATGAAATGGTCGATCGCCTCGCCGGGGTTGTAGGCGTTCTTCCTTATCCAGTCGATAAAAGCGGCTTCCAGCTCCGCCGAGCCGGACTTGAGCTTCTGGTTCATGCTGCGGCTCCCTCGTGCTTGCGCGCCGAAACCCCAGAAGCGTGGTTCCGGCTGACGCATTGAAGTGAGCGGCGATTGTGTGAAAGGAATCGTTAAAGACATGCGAGTGCGTGGCTGAACCGATTGAGCGCCACGCGGGCAGCGTCTTGGGCGTGCGATCAGCGCGCGATCCGCACCATCCGCTGCAACAGATGCTCCATGGTCGCGGGCATGTCGCCGCACTTGCCGGTATGCACGGGCGAGGTCTGGATGATGGAGCTGCGCTTGGCGGTGAGCCAGTGGAACCGCGCGCGCTGCGGCAGCAGGCCGATGGGGCCGGCATCGGCGCCACCGCGGCAGATGGCAGGAAGGGTCTGCAGGTGCCGACGCAGCGATTCCATGTCCAGGTCGGGGGCCAGCGCCAGCACGCGACCCTCATCCAGCTCGATCCGGGCTTCGAGGTAGCGCGACGCTTCGCACGACAGGATGACGCCGACGTTGACGAATTCCTCGCGCTCCACCCGCGGCACCACCCGGATCACCGCGTAGTCGTAGTGGTTCGCATGCGGGACGAGGGAGGCGGAGTCATTGGCGTGCATCGATCGCCTCCTGCACGAAGGCCTGGCGCTGTTCGAGGCGTCGCACCAGGTAGTCGGTGTAGGCCGCGCGCATCGTCGCCGGATCGGCGAAGGCATCGGCGGCCTGCAGCCAGCTGTCCGGGACCTGGGCCACGATGCCCTCCAGGAGGCTGCGATCGAGCTTCTCCGACAGCGCCCGGTCGGCCTCGGGCAGCGCATCGGCCCAAGGCAGCAGCACGTGGTCCTTGATTCGGGCGAACGGATTGCCCGCGTTGGCGTTGCCGCCGTCCCAGCCATGCTGGAAATACAGCGCCGCGCCATGGTCGATCAGATACAGACGGCGATGCCACATCAGCAGGTTGGTGTTGCGGGCAGTGCGATCGACATTGCTGACGTAGGCGTCGAACCAGACGATGCGGGAGGCGAGTTCCCCGTCCGGCCGTTCGGCGACCGGATCGAAATTGACCGCGCCCGGCAGATAGTCCAGGGCCAGGTTGAGGCCTTCGCTGGCGCGTATCAGGTGCTGGATTTCCGGGTCGGGCTCGGTGCGCGCCAGCTCCGGATCCAGTTCCATCAGCACGATCTCGGGAATCGGCAATCCCAGCGCCTGTGCGATCCCGCCCGCGACCAGTTCGGCGACCAGCGCCTTGGCGCCCTGGCCGGCGCCGCGGAACTTGAGCACGTACATGCCGTCATCGTCGGCTTCGACCACCGCGGGCATCGAGCCGCCTTCGCGCAGCGGGGTGACGTAGCGGGTGGCGGAAACGGTGCGCAGGGACATCTATGAAGGATAGCCGCTCCGCTCCCGGATCGCAGCGGGAATGCGATGGCGGACTACTGCCGCCCCCTGCCCGCAACGATCCTCAACGCGCGCTCAGCGAGGCGTCCGGCTTGAATTCGCGCTTGAGCCAGTCGTCGAGCATGCTCTTCTCGTAACGCAGCGGATCGCTGTCGCCGAAGCGGGTCGAGCCGGTGAGGAAGGCGGTGTCGCTGAGCTTGCGCTCGCCCTGTTCGATCACCTCGCCCCGCGCATCGAGCCGCTTGAAGGTCAGGGTCATGCGCGGCGGATACAGGTCGCGGATGATGCGGGTGTCGCGCAGGTTGGCTCCGTGCCAGGGCTCGTAGCTGCCCGCACGCTTGATGTCGGTGATGGTCACCTGCAGGCTTTCGCCCTGCGGCAGTTGCTTCAGCGCGCTTTTCTGCAGGTATTGGGCCAGCTGCTCGACCCAGTTGCCGCGCTCGGCTTCCCAGCGGTTGCCGCTGTAGCGGATGTCGGTGAACTGCGCCGGGTCGGTCCAGTCGACGCTGACCGGGCCTTCGGCGGGAAGGCTGCGCGGCGCATCGGCATCGGTGACATTGCGCGGCTTGGCGGCGACCGGGCCAGCGACCAGCAGGGCCAGCACGATGCCTGCGAACACGGTGCCTGAGAGCGGGGGAGCGAGTTTCATGACGGGTCTCCGGTGGGGGCGGGAACATGTGAGGGCGGGAGCCTGATTCTGCTCCCGCGAACCTGCATTACGCGGCAAGCGGCGGGATCGTCGCATTCCCGGTTGCTGGGTATTCATGAGGCCGGCACTGCGATCTTCAATCGGCTACGCCCGCTTCCGCGCCGCCCCGCTGCAGCGGATCCGGCAGCGGTTGGCCCTGCTCCACGAAACCCAGCGACACCGAGTTGAGGCAATGGCGTTCGCCGGTCGGGGGCGGGCCGTCCGGGAACACATGGCCCAGGTGGCTGTCGCAACGCGCGCATACGATCTCGGTGCGGATCATGCCGTAGCTGGTGTCGCGGATCGTCTTCACGTGCGAGTCGTCGTAAGGCTGGAAGAAGCTCGGCCAGCCGGTGCCGGAATCGAACTTGGCGCTGGAACGGAACAACGGCAACCCGCATAGGCGGCAGGTGTAGACGCCCTCCAGCTTGTTGTCGAGGAATACGCCGCAGAACGCGGCTTCGGTGCCGTGTTCCAGCAGCACGCGGCGCTCATCGTCGCCGAGGCCGTCGATCAGCGGCTGGCGTTGGGCGGGGCTGGGCGGGGTCAGGTCGAAAGCGCTCATGGCGGGGCTCCGGTGGCGGAAGGTCGATAGTGTGTGCGACGGCGCATTCGCCGGGTGCGAACACGGGCGCCTGTCCGTTGACCTCAGATGGGGGCGCGAGGACCATGTTTCCATGCCTTCATTCCCATGCCCATTTCCATGCCGTCGAGAACTGCCATGACCCGACACGCCACCGGTACCTTCGAAGTGACAATGCAGCCGCAGGGCGAGGGCGACGTTGCCGAAGGCTCCAGCCTGGGCCGGATGTCGCTGGACAAGCGTTTCAGCGGCGACCTGGAAGCCAGCGGCAGGGGCGAGATGCTGGCCGCGCGCAGCGATGTGCCGACATCCGCAGCCTATGTCGCCATCGAGCGCGTCAGCGGAAGCCTGCATGGGCGCGGAGGCAGTTTCGCGCTGGTGCACAAGGGCGTGATGACGAAGGAGGCGCAAAGCCTGGTGATCGAGGTGGTGCCCGATACTGGCACCGGCCAGCTCAAGGGCCTCGCCGGTACGCTCGGCATCCGCATCGAGGATGGCCGGCACTATTACGACTTCGAGTACAGCCTGCCCGGAGAATGAATACGCAAGCCGGGTAAGCATGCTGGGTAAAGCGCTTCATCCGTTTACTCGCGACCGACGCCGAACCTGCGCAGCAACAGGTACACGATGACGCTCGAGGCCAGGCATAGCCCGACAGCGATGCCGAAGCCGTGCGGGCTGTGCATCAACGGCAGGTTGCCCATGTTCATGCCGAATGCGCCGACGATCAGGGTGGGCGGCAACAGCAACGCGGTGACTACCGACAGCACGAACAGGTGGCGGTTGGTCTGTTCGGCCAGTTTGGCCGCCACTTCGTCCTGCAACAGGCGCGCGCGTTCGTGCAGGGTGGCCACGTCGCTGTCCAGTTCATCGAAGCGTTGCGAAAGCCGCGACGCGGCGGGCAGCAAGGCATGGTTGGCTTGCATGGCGTAGCGCTGCTCGAACTGCCTCAACACCCGCCGCAACGCGCTTAATGGCCGGTGCATGTGCACGGCCTGGCGCCGTAGCAGGGCCAGGTCGCGGCGTTCCTCGCCGATCCGGTCGGCGAGCACGCGGTCCTCGATATGGTCCAGTTCCTCGCCCAGTTCCAGGGTGGCATGGGCCACCGAGGCGGCGAACTGCTCGACGATCGCCTCAAGGACTTCGGCAGCCGAATCGAAACGCACGCCGGCGCACAGGTGCTGGCGGACCTGTTCCACCGAGCGCAGGGCCTGGCGCCGGGAAGTGACGACCAGGCCGTCGTCCAGGGCGAAATGCAGCCAGCCCACCTGCTTGTCGCTGCGCGCGAACGATTGCCGGCTATGGTCGCTGCCGCGCTCGTGGCGCCAGTCCACGAACACGCCGAAAGCCGTCTCGCCTTCCAGTTGCAGGCTGACGTGGGTGTCGTGCGACAACAATGCTTCGCCCGCGGCTTCGGGCAGGCCGAGCTGGGCGATGGCCTGGGTGGTGCGCGCATCGCTGCTGTTGAAATGCAGCCATAGCCAGGCATGGTCACGGCGCGCTTCGGCCAGTTCCCCGGCATCGAGCTTTTCCACGTCCAGGCCGTGGGCGCTGCCGTCCGCCGAAAAGGCAAAGGCCCAGACCAGACATTGCAGGGAGTTGAAGGAAGGGGTCTCGGTGACGGGAAACAGCATGCGGAACCGGGATCCGGCCTTCAAGTCGGTCTGGTGACAATGAAGTTACGCAGGCGGCATGCCAGTTTCATGACAGCGATCGTCTCGCGTATGGCCCACGGGACACGGGCGCATATGAAAAAGGAGGGGCGGCCTGGACCGCCCCTCCCGGTGTGATGCGCAAGCGACGACGAGGACGCTTGTGGCATCGGGGCATCGCCTGCCAGGCAGGACACGCCATCGTCCTGATAAACGCAGGCCGTGGCGGCAGCGGCCACCAGGTCCTTGACCGTATTCAGCCGAGCCCGCAGTCGGGCCGCGATTGATCCGTGCGTTTCGGCCCCAATGTAGAGGCTGTCGCGGCAATGCCGCCAGATTCCGGGTGCTGTTTCCATGTCCGTTCCGATCAAGATCGATTTCGTTTCCGATGTCGCCTGCCCCTGGTGCGCGGTGGGATTGAAGTCACTGGAAGAGGCGATGTCGCGTGTCGGCGAAGAGCTGCAGGTCGAATTGCATTTCCAACCGTTCGAGCTGAACCCGCAGATGCCGGCCGAAGGCGAGGACGCGGTCGAGCACCTGACCCGCAAATACGGGATCAGCGCCGAACAGGCGGCGCAGAACGGCGAAGCGATCCGCGCACGCGGCGCGGCCCTGGGCTTCGAGTTCCGCATGGACCGGCGCCGCCACGTCTACAACACCTTCGACGCGCACCGCCTGCTGCACTGGGCCGGTCTGGAAGGGCAGGAACGCCAGCTCGCGCTCAAGCATGCGTTGCTGCGCGCTTATTTCACCGAAGGCGAGGATGTTTCTTCCGCGGACACACTGGCGCAGCTGGCCGCCGAAGCGGGCCTGGATGGCACGCGTGCGCGGCAGATACTCGCAACCGACGAATTTGCCGAAGCGGTACGCCAGCAGGAAAGTTTCTACGCCAGCCAGGGCATCACCGCGGTGCCCTCGGTGATCTTCAACGATCGCCACCTGATCCAGGGTGGGCAACCGGTGGAGCTGTTCGAACAGGCGTTGCGGCAGCTCGCGGGCATTCCCTTGCCGGACCGGGCCTGATCGACTGCGCGGATAACGCGTCCCCGCCTCACTATCGCGGTGCGCGACGCTTACCCGCAGGACAGCACCATCACCGGATCGCTTCCCGGTACCTCGAGGATGACGGCGGTGGGAATGCCGTGGTGCGCGTGCAGGGTCGAGGCCATGATTCCGGCGGCTTCCAGGGCCTCGTCGTGGCGGGCGAACCGGAAGCGCTCGTGACCGCCTTCATGCAGCAGCCATCCGCTGGTGGTGGATACGAGAGTGAGCAGGTGACGCTGCATGGCACGCTCCGCCAGGCAGGTCGAGCCCGGGATGGAAGTAGCGTGACTGTTGGAGTCCGCGAGCGCACTCGGCGGAAACCGCGTTGCCGGGTAAGGAAAATCCTACCCCGGGAGGAATGCTCCAGCGGACCGGCTCAATTGTTCAACGGGCGCAGCTCGGTCTGCTCGAAACCCGCGGCCAGCGCCTGACACTGGTTCATCAGTTCGAACAGGCCGGGCAGGGCGAACACGGTGCGATGCGCGTCATGGCTGAGCCAGTACTCGGTGATGAAGATCGCGTCGTCATCGTCGGGAACGATGCTGACCACATGGCTCAGGCAGCCATCGCCGTGGAGCACCAGGCGCGATATCTCCAGCAGCACTTCGACCAGGTTTTCGCGTTGCCCGGGAAGGGCATTGACCTTGCTGGCCAGGCCGTATGGATTCATGGATGCTGTCCGCGTCGGTGCGAATGCCTATGGTAGTGCGCATGCCGTCGATTGCGGGTCGATCAGGGTCCTGACTCCCGCCACTTGCGCAAGACGGAACGATATGCGGTGGGGACGCGATCCGCGCGTCAGTGCATGCGCATTGCAGGCGTCGGCGCGGCTTCGAAGCGTCTTGCGTAACCACGTTCATCGGCCACGCGTTGCACTTCCTGGTCGGCCAGGTCGGGCGCGCCGTAGACCGCATAGGCGATGCTGCCGTCGTCGCGTTGCCCGACCAGGTGCAGGCGATAGCGAGGCCGGCCACTGCCGCTGTTTTCCGGGTAATGCACCGGCGGCTGGTTGCCGTCCAGGTCCATTTCACTGTTGTCGACCACGCCGCCGATGAACAAGGCACGCATTTTTTTCTCCTGGGGGGAAGAGGCATCAAACGCTGTGGAGCATGGCAAACACGTTGTTGTGGTTGTATGAAACTAGCGTTGCGATGACAGCAAGCATGCGTGAAGATCGCGGATCGTTGCCGATGGAATCCTCATTCCAGCAACGGGGCCAGCGACTTCCACACATGGTCGCGCAACTTCGGCTGCGCGCTGGCAACGGGGTGCAGGTTGTCCGCCTGGAAATTGGCGCGGTCCAGTGCGATGGGTTCCAGCAGGAACGGCAGGAACGTGGTCCTGTTCGACTTCGCCAGTTCGCTGAAATTCCGCTCGAACCCTTGCGTATAGTCGCGGCCCAGGTTCGGCGGCATGCGCATGCCGATCAGCATTACCTTCGCCCCGGAGGCCTGCGACAGCTTGACCATGCGTTCCAGGTTGGCGCGGGTCTGGGCCAGCGGCAGCCCGCGCAGCCCGTCGTTGGCGCCCAGTTCGATCACCACCACGGCAGGATGCGTGCGCTTCAATTCGGCCGCGATCCGCGACACGCCGCCCGCGGTGGTTTCCCCGCTGATGCTGGCATTGACCACGCGCCAGCCCGGCCGGGTCCTGGCGATGCGGTCCGCGGTCAGCGCGACCCAGCCCTGCGATGCGCTGAGGCCATAGGCGGCGGAGAGCGAATCGCCCATCACCAGGATGGTGCGTTGGGGCTCCGTGGCCGTGGCTTTCGCCGCCGCGGTCTGGGCCGATACCGACGGCGCCAGCAGCGCCAAGGCCATGAGCACAAGACCAATGGCACATTGAACCCGGCCCCGCCAGCCCGCATAAGCTAATGACATCCCACGTCTCCGATGCAATCCAAGGACCATCATGGCCGATACCACCGAACTGCGCGCTGAAGTCGCGCAGCCGAAACTGCGACCCGCATTGCAGGTCGACACGCTGGGCAAGCGGGTGTCGCTGCCTTCCGGCGAGCTGACCATCCTCGAGGGGGTCGGCTTCGAAATCGGCCATGGCGACACGGTCGCCATCGTCGGCGCGTCCGGTTCCGGCAAGAGCACGTTGCTGTCGCTGCTCGCCGGCCTGGACACGCCCAGCGACGGCAGCGTGGTGCTGGATGGCGAAACTCTGTCCGCACTGGACGAGGACGGACGCGCCCGCGTGCGCGGCGAGAAGGTCGGCTTCGTGTTCCAGAGTTTCCAGTTGCTGCCTTCGCTGACCGCGTTGGAGAACGTGATGCTGCCGCTGGAATTGCGCGGCGATGCCGATGCGGAAACACCGGCGCGGCAGATTCTTGAAAAAGTCGGCCTGGCCGAACGCCTCGGCCACTATCCGCGACAGCTTTCCGGCGGCGAGCAGCAGCGCGTGGCCCTGGCGCGCGCATTCGTGACCCGGCCATCGCTGCTGTTCGCCGATGAACCCACCGGCAACCTCGACACGCACACCGGCCAGGCGATCATCGAACTGCTGTTCGCCTTGAATGCGGAAGCCGGCACCACGCTGGTGCTGGTCACCCACGACGAACACCTGGCCGAACGCTGCGGCCGCCTGCTGCGCCTGGACAGCGGCAGGCTGGTTGGGGAAGGCCGCGGCGAAGGCGCGGTTGCATGAAGACGCTGCGCATGGCGTGGCGGCAACTGCTGCGCGACGTGGCCGCGGGCGACATCCGCATCCTGTTCGCCGCGTTGGTGCTGGCGGTGGTCGCGGTCACCGCGGTCGGCTTCGTCACCGACCGCGCCGAGCGCGCACTGGCCATCGAGGCCAACCGCCTGCTCGGCGGCGACGTGGTGGTGCGCGGCGATGCGCCGATCACCGGCGCCATCCGCGAGGCGGCTAATGCCGAGGGACTGCGCCGCGCGGAGACCCTGAGCCTGGACAGCATGATCCGCGCCGGCGAGCAGCTTCGCCTCGGCGACCTGCGCGCGCTGGGTGAAGGCTTTCCGTTGCGCGGCGCTTTCCGCCTCATCGACCGGCCGGGTAGCGTTGAACATGACGCCCGGGGCATTCCCGCGCCCGGCACGTTATGGATGACCCAGGCTGGTGCCGAAACCCTGGATGCCAAGGTCGGCGACATGATCGGCATCGGCGATTCGAAGCTGCGCCTGGTCGCCCTGGTGGTGCAGGAGCCGGATGCGTCACTGGACTATTTCAACGTCGCGCCCAAGGCGTTCCTCAATCTCGGCGACCTGCCTGCGACCGGACTGGTGCAGGAAGGCAGCCGCCTCGGCTATCGCCTGATCGTGGCCGGCGATGCCGCCGCGGTGGAGCGTTTCACCGCCGCCGCACGCCCCGCGCTCGCACGCGGACAAAGGCTGGAGACGATCCAGGACGCGCGCCCGGAGATACGTTCTTCGCTGGACCGTGCCGGTCGCTTCCTCGGCCTCGCCGCGCTGGTCTCGGTCGTGCTCGCCGCGGTGGCGGTGGCCATGGCCGCGCGCCGCCACAGCGAGCGGCACCTTTCCGGCACCGCAGTGATGCGTTGCCTCGGCGCCAGCCAGCGCACGCTGGTCGGCATCCATGTCGGTGAACTGGTGTTGCTGGGCCTGATCGCGTGCACGGTCGGCGTATCGATCGCTTTCGGCCTGCAGTGGGCGATCGGCAGCTGGTTGCAGGCGGAAATGAAGATCTCCATTCCACCGGCGGGTTGGTTGCCGGCGTTGCAGGGCTATGGCGTCGGCATGATCGTACTGCTCGCCTTCGGCGCGCCGCCGGTGCTGGCGTTGCGTCGCGTGCCCGCCTTGCGCGTGCTGCGCCGCGACCTGGATCCCACCGAGCCCAGCGCGTGGCTGGTCGCGTTGACCGGATTCGTCGGGCTTGGCGCCTTGCTGTGGTGGAAGGCGGGCTCTGCGGCTTTGGGCACGGCCATGCTGCTCGGAATCCTGGCCACGCTGGGCGTGCTGGCGTTGCTGGCGTGGCTGATGATCCTGCTGGTGCGCCGCCTGCGTTCGCGCCTGCGCGGCAGCCTGCGCTACGGACTGGCCAACGTCAGTCGTCGCGCCGGTACCAGCGTGGCCCAGGTGTCGGCGCTGGGCCTTGGGCTGATGGCGCTGCTGTTGCTCACCTTCGTGCGCACCGACCTGCTCGATCGCTGGCAGTTGTCGTTGGCCGAGAACGCGCCCAACCGTTTCATCATCAACGTGCAGGAAGACCAGCAGGCCGATGTCAACGCGTTCATGGCCGAACAGAAGATCGCTGCGCCCACGCTGTTCCCGATGATTCGTGGGCGGCTGGTGTCGCTCAACGGCAAGCCGACCAGCGGCGCCGATTATGCGAACGACGAACAAGCCAAACGCCGCGCCGAGCGCGAGTTCAACCTGTCCACTGCAGCGACATTGCGGGACGACAACAAGGTCACCGCCGGCAAGTTCTGGAACGGGCGCACGCCGGCCACGCCGGAACTGTCGGTCGAAGAACGCTTCGCCGAGCAACTGGGCTGGAAGATCGGCGACCGCGTCGCCTTCGATATCGCCGGTCAACCCTTCGAGGGAAAAATAACCAGCTTGCGCAGCGTCGATTGGGAAAGCTTCCGCCCGAACTTCTTCGTCATCGCCTCGCCTGGCTCGATGGACGGCTATCCGGCCAGCTACATCACTGCGGTCAGCGTGCCGCCGGAGCAGCGGCGTTTCACTGCGCAGCTGGTCGAACGTTTCCCCAACCTGTCGGTGATCGATGTCGATGCGGTGCTCAAGCAGGTGCGCAGCACCGCCGACCAGGTCTCGACGGTGGTGCAGGTGGTTTTCTGGTTCTCGCTCGCCGCCGGCGTGCTGGTCCTGCTCGCAGCGGTCAGCGCCAGCCAGGACGAACGCCTGCTGGAAGGCGGGGTGATGCGCGTGCTCGGCGGCAGCCGCCGTCAATTGCGCCTGGCGCAGGCATCGGAATTCGCGGCCATCGGCCTGCTGTCCGGCCTGGTCGCGGCGATCGCCGCTTCGGTGTTGTCCGGGGTGATCGCCGAGCAGGTGTTCGACCTGCCATGGAAGCCGAACTGGTCGCTGGCCGCCATCGGCGGCGGACTCGGCATGCTGGCCGCGCTGGTAGCGGGACTGTACGCCACGCGGCGGGTGCTGGATGCGCCGCCGTCGGTGACGCTGCGCGAGTTGCAAGGCTGACCTGCCCGTAGGAGCGACGTCAGTCGCGAAACAAAAGAAATGCCTTCGCGACTTGCGTCGCTCCTACGGACAAACGATGCAGCCCCACTGCGGGGGGGTAGGTGGCCAGCAGACTGGGTGAGGGGTATGCACCTACAGTCGCGCGCGAGTTTTCCCGATAGCCGACCTTAATCCGGTGGCCTAGCCTTGCCAACATCGGCCAAGGAGAGCAGTCATGCGCGGAAAACAGGACCACAGCACGGAAAGGGCGTTGCATCGCCAGCAGACGGATGCGGAATTATTGATCTGGCAGTGCCTCAGGGGCCGCCGGCTGCACGAATGCAAGTTCCGTCGGCAGCACAGGGTCGGACCGTTCTATCTGGATTTCGTGTGTCTCGAAATCGGTCTGATCATCGAGCTGGACGGCAGCCAACGCCTTGAACCACAACAACAGCATGCCGACGAGTTGCGCACCTTGTATCTGGAGAAATTGGGGTATCGGGTTCTCCGATTCTGGGACGATGAGGTGTTGCGCGACACCGATGCGGTTCTGGAGGAGATCGCAAGAGAGGTACGGGCCGGGTGAGGGGCCGGAAGCGCGGCGACAGGTAGAATCCCTCTCTGCCCCCTTATTCGTGACATCTCTTGGCCGCCAGCAACTCCGATCCCGCGCTCGACTCCCTGTTCCTTCCGCTTTCCAGCCATGCCTTGCGATGGCCCGAAGGATCGGTGCTGTTCCTGCGCGCGCGCGAAGGTGCGGCGATGCGCCAATTCCCGGTGGCGCAACTGGTGTGCGAACAGAGCTACAAGCCATTCGCCGACGAGCTGGAGCGCGGCGGTTTGCAGGTGATCGCGGACGCATCGGCGTCCGGCGCCCGCTATCCGCTGGTGCTGGTCCTGCCGCCGCGGCAGCGCGAAGAAGCGCGCGCCTTGTTCGCGCGGGCCCTGTCGCTGTGCGCCCCCGGCGGCGTGATCGTGGCCAGCATCACCAACAACGAAGGCGCGAAATCCGGCGAAGCCGACCTCAAGCAGCTCGCCGGCCTGGGCGGCAGCCTGGCCAAGAACCACTGCCGCGTGTTCTGGAGCAGGCCGTTCGATGGCGCGCACGATGCCGCGCTGCTGGCGCAATGGTCGAAGCTGGATGCGCCGCGACCGATCCTCGATGGACGCTTCACCAGCCGTCCCGGCGTGTTCGCCTGGGACCGGATCGATCCGGCTTCCGCACTGCTGGTCGAGCACCTGCCAATGGATCTCGCCGGGAAGGGTGCCGACCTGGGCGCGGGTTACGGCTATCTTTCGGCCGAAATCCTTTCGCACAGCGACAAGGTCGTATCGCTCGACCTGTATGAAGCCGAAGCGCGCGCGCTGGACCTGGCGAAGCGCAACCTGGTTGCATTCGAAGGAAAAGCCACGCTCGGCTACCGCTGGCACGATGTCACCACCGGCCTGCCGGAACAGTACGATTTCATCGTCAGCAATCCGCCCTTCCACACTCAGAGCCGCGCCGATCGTCCCGATGTCGGTCGCCGTTTCATCGCCGTCGCCGCCGAATCGTTGAAGCCTGGGGGAAGGCTGTTCCTGGTCGCGAACCGTCATCTGCCTTACGAAGCGGTGTTGAACGCCAGTTTCGGCCAGGTGCGCGTGGCGGGCGAGGGCGATGGCTTCAAGGTGATCGAGGCGATCAAGGCGATGCCGTCGGCCCGGTCGGGGTCGACAAGATCGGGCAAGTCGCCGCGATGAAACTGGTCAAGTACCTCGCCAATCTCGGCTACGGCAGCCGCAAGCAGGTCGCGCTGATGTTCCGCGAAGGCCGCATCACCGATGCTCAGGGCGAAGTGCTGTACGCCGACGATCCGCTCGACCACGACGACCTCCGCGTCGATGGCGAGCCACTGGATCCGGCGCCCGGCCTGCTGGTCATGCTGCACAAGCCGGCCGGTTACACCTGCTCGACCAAGGACCGCGGCCGCCTCGTCTACGACCTGTTGCCGCCGCGTTTCCGCCTGCGCTCGCCGCTGCTGTCCACGGTGGGGCGGCTGGATCGCGATACCAGCGGCCTGTTGCTGCTGACCGACGACGGCGTGCTGCTGCACCGGATCGTGTCGCCGAAATCGAAATTGTCCAAGGTCTATGAAGCGACCCTCGCCAACGACCTGCGCGGCGACGAGGCGGAAATATTCGCCAGCGGCGAACTGATGCTGGAATCGGAGAAGATGCCGTTGCTGCCTGCAGGCCTGGAGGCCATCGACCCGCGTCATGCGCGCCTGACCCTGCACGAGGGCCGCTACCACCAGGTGCGACGCATGTTCGCGGCGGTCGGCAATCATGTCGAGGCGCTGCATCGCAGCCGGATCGGCGGCCTTGGTCTGGCCGGGTTGCCGTCGGGCGAGTGGTGGATTCTCGGCGATGGCGACCGGGCGGAACTGTTCAAGGCATGAGTGTCCGTGCGGTGATTTTCGACATGGACGGCCTGCTGATCGACAGCGAGCGCGTCATCCTCGACTGCTGGCGCAGCGTCGCCGCAGAGCACGCACTGCCGCTGGACGACGGACTCTGGCTATCGATGGTGGGCATGCACGACGCGGCCTGCACCGAATTGCTGGTCCGATTATTGGGTTCCGGGAAGGCGGAACGCCTGAGCGTCGACTGCAAGGACCGCTACGACCTGCTGGTGGAACAGGGCTTGCCGCTGAAGGACGGGGCGATCGAATTGCTGCGGGACCTGTCCGCGCGCGGCGTGCCGCTCGCCGTCGCCACCTCGACCCGGCGCGAGCGCGCCCTGGTCAAGCTGGCGCGTAGCGGGATCGATCATTACTTCAGCGCGTTGGCGACCAGCAGCGATGTGGAGCATCCCAAGCCCGCGGCGGATATCTACCTGCTTGCCGCGAAGCGGTTGGGCGTGCCGCCGGAAAATTGCGTGGCTCTCGAGGACTCGGAAATGGGCGTGCGTGCGGCCAGCGCGGCCGGGATGGCGGTGATCCAGGTGCCTGACCTGGTGCCCGCGTCGGAGCTGACCCGGTCGTTGGCGCAAATAGTGACTTCCCTGGGGGAGGTGCGCCCGCTGTTGCGACCTCACCTGTGGTAGGAGCGACGTAAGTCGCGAATACCAGAGAATCCGGACAGCTATCCAGGAGATTCCCGATACCGTCCGGATTATCGGCAACAAATACTCCAGCCATGGGCACCAACTTCCATGGCGAACGTGCTTCAGGACATCGCGCCTTGCGATGCGCCCGGGTGTCGATTCCCGGGCAAACTTACCTGGTGGCCTTCACCACTCATCAACGCGTGGATATTTTCAGCGATGCGGGGAATGCGACTTGCATGGCCAAGTCGCTGCATGGTCTGCGCCTCTGGAAAGACGCTCAATTGCTGGCTTGGGTGGTGATGCCCGATCATCTGCATCTATTGATCGCGCTTGGTACGGAAGAAAGCCTGTCGGGCGTCGTGCAAAAGACGAAATCCAATGCCGCCCGCGAGTTGAAAGCCTGCAACCCACGGGTCGGACAGGTCTGGGCGCCGGCCTTCCATGATCGGGCGTTGCGAAGGGACGAAGATCTTCGTGGCGTCGCCCGGTACCTGGTGCTGAATCCGGTGCGTGCGGGGTTGGTGAGGCGGGTTGGCGACTATCCGTTCTGGGATGCGGTGTGGATTTGATTTCGGTCGCGACTCACGTCGCTCCTACGCCGATTCGGGAGCACTGTCTGCGAACAGCTTGCGCCATCCCTCCACGCCCAGCCGGTCCAGGGTTTCCACATTGCGGTCGACGATGGAATCCGCGTCCGGGAATGCCTCGACCGCGCGGCCGACGCTGTCTTCGCGCAACAGGTGCAGGGTCGGGTAGGGCGAGCGGTTGCTGTAGTTGCCGATGTCGTCCGGCGCGGTGCCGGCGAACTGGTAGGCCGGATGGAAGCTGGCGACCTGCAGCACGCCTTCCAGGTCCAGCGCCTCGACCGCGGCGTCGGCGTTGTCGAGGAAGTCGTTGTAGTCGAGGAAATCCTGCAGCACGTCGGGATGCACGATCAGGGTGGTGTCGATTTCCTCGGCGGGCGTGTCGCGCAACAGCAGCAGCTCTTCGGCCAACTGTTCCAGCAAGGCCTCGGGCGTGCTCGCATCGCTGAGCACGAAGCGCACCTGCTGCTTCGCGTAGACCGCTTTGGCGAACGGACACAGGTTCAGGCCGATCACCGCGCGCTCCAGCCAGCGACGGGTAGCGGCGATCGGGTCGTCCATGGGAACTTCAATCACGGAAATTATCGAACTGCAGCGGCAATTCGAAGTCGCCCTTGCGCAGCAGCGCCATCGTGTCCTGCAGGTCGTCGCGCTTCTTGCCGTTGACCCGCAGCTTGTCGCCGTTGATCTGGGTGTCGACCTTGAGCTTGGCTTCCTTGATCGCTGCGGCGATCTTCTTGGCCAGTTTCTGCTCGATGCCCTGCTTGACCGTGACTTTCTGGCGAGCGCCGGCCAGGTTGGTTTCCACCTCGCCTTCCTCCAGGCAGCGCACGTCGATGCCGCGCGCGACCAGGCGCGCGCGCAGGATGTCGGACATCTGCTTGAGCTGGAAATCGCTGGGCGCGGACTGGCTGATGACGTTGTCGTCGAGCACGAACTTGGCATCCACGCCCTTGAAGTCGAAGCGGGTGGTGAGTTCGCGATTGGCCTGGTCGACCGCGTTGGTGAGTTCGTGGCTGTTGACTTCGGAAATGACGTCGAAAGAGGGCATGTCGGCGGGAAAGTGGCGATGGGGTGCGCTAGGTTAACGCAAGCCGGGACGCAGCTGCCTCATCCGGCGGTGTCGGCCGTCGGTTGCGAGAGGCGGAAGATCGCGAATTCGGCCGGCTTCAGGAGCGCGACCCCGACCAGGCAGACCAGCCGGCCCTGGTCGATATCTTCCTGGGTCATGGTGCTGCGGTCGCAGCTGACGAACCACGCCTGCTCCGGCTTGCTGCCCAGCAGGGCACCGTTCCTCCACTCGTCGTGAAGGAAGTCCTGGATGACCGCGCGCAAGTTGCTCCAAAGGGTTTCGTCGTTCCGCTCGAACGCCGCCCAACGCGTACCGCGCTCCAGCGATCGCTGCAGGTAGTCGGAATAGCGCCGGATGTTGATGTACTTCCATTCCGGATCGGAACCCATCGTGCGTGCGCCCCACACCCGCAGGCCGCGTCCGTCGAACGCACGCAGGCAATTGATGCCTTCCGGGTTGAGCACGTCCTGTTGCAACTCGCTCAATCGGGTCTCGAAATCCAGCGCGCCACGGATCGCGCTGTTCGCGGGGGGCTTGTGGATGCCTTGCTCGATGGCGGTGCGAACATGGATCCCGCACAGGAAGCCACCGGGCGGCAGCGTGATCGAAGCGGCTCCGGTCGTCGCCAGGACGTCATTCGCGACGATCCATGGGTAATACAGCGCGGCATGCGAGGTATCGAGGCGCGCACGTTGGGCACGCACCTGCGCAAGATCCTGCGCGGCCGGCGGGTCCAGGACCAGGAATCTTCCGGGCTCGTGCCCGGCGTGCGCCACCAGCACATCCTCGATGGGCTCGCGCTGCGCCCACGTCGACGCGCCCGGCGCATGCACCAGGGAGATGTCGGCCAACCCCAGGCTCGATGCCAATGCCGCCGCGTAGTCGCTTGCCTGTGGCTCTCCACCCATGCCGCCGACCGGCACCACGCACAACTTCCTGCCGCCATTCTGGAAGTAGGCGTGGGCGGCGTAGGCCAGGTAATTGGGTGATGTGACGCCTGCAAGGTCGATACGCGATGAGCTGCCCCAGGCATCGACGAACTCCTGCCATCCGGTCACCACGCGGGGTGCAGGGTCGGGATCGCCCGGCAGCGCACCCACGAACAGGGTCAGGTCGGTGGATGACGCCTCGATGCTGCGTGCGCGGTAGGCGATTTCCTCCGCATATACGCCAGGACTCGGGTATTCAGGCATGGGGACTCCGGATTCGGCCGGTTCGGCAGACAGATTCGACAGGAACAACGCGACAAGCGGCCCACTCAGGCCCCGCTGTCGAAAGCATGCCGGAAAGGGATAATGCGGCATGGACTCCCGCCCTTCCCACCTGCCTGCGATCACCCTGATGCTGGTTGCCGTCGCGCTGTTCGCGCTGATGGACGCCGGCTTGAAGCTGCTTTCGCCGCATTACCCGCCGTTGCAGGTGGCGACCCTGCGCGGGCTGTCGTCGCTGCCGCTGGTGCTGGTGTGGGTGCTGTGCACGGTCAGGCCGCAGGCGCTGCTGCGCGTGCACTGGCCGTTGCACCTGCTGCGCGGGGCATTGGGCATCGGCATGATGTTCGGTTTCGTCTACGGTTTGCGGACCATGCCGCTTTCCACCGCTTACGCGATCACCTTCATCGCGCCGATGCTGGTCACCGCCATGGCCGTGCCGTTCCTCGGCGAAAAAGTGGGCCCGCGGCGCTGGACCGCGATCGTGATCGGACTGGTCGGCGTGCTGGTGGTGCTGCGCCCGACCGGACAGGGCATGGCGACCCTGGGCGGCCTGGCCATCCTCATTGCCGCGGTCTGCTATGCGGCCAGCGCGATCACCGTGCGCCTGCTGGCGCAGCGCGACAGCAGCCAGTCGATGGTGTTCTGGTTCCTGATCCTGCTGTCGCTGGGCGCCGGAGCGATGGCCGCACCGGATTGGCGGCCGTTGCAGTCCGGCGACCTGTGGGTGATCGCCGGGGTCGGCGTGTCCGGCTCGCTGGCCCAGGTGGCGCTGACCGAAGCTTTCCGTCGTGGCGAGGCCTCGCTGATCGCGCCGCTCGAATACAGCGCGCTGGTCTGGGGCGTATGCCTGGACCTGGCGCTGTGGCATGTCTTGCCCGATGGCGTGACCTGGATCGGCGCGGGCATCATCGTCGCCAGCGGCCTGTACCTGCTGCGTCGCGAAAAGGTACACGCGGAAGCCGAACACCCCTGATGCCGCTGCTCATTGTCCCGCTGGTGATCCTGGTCCTGCTGGTCTTGTGGCTGCTGTTGCTGCCGCTGTCGCTATGGCAGCGCTACCGCCTGGGCAAGGCGCGGCGCAGGGCGTGGCCGTGGATGGTGAATTTGAATTCGTGGCTGCTGCTGCTTTCTGCGGGCGTGTTCCTGGCCAGCATGGCCCTGACCGATCTCTGGTGGCCCGGGGCGCTGGGCTACGCGTCGGCGGGGCTGGGCATCGGCCTGGTTACCGGCGTCCTAGGTCTGTGGCTGAGCCGTTTCGAGAGCACTGCGCAGGGCCTGTTCTACACCCCGAATCCCTGGCTCGCATTGGGCCTGACGCTGCTGGTCGCGGCACGGATCGCGATGGGCTTCGTGGAGATGTGGCGCTACTGGCAAGGCCGCGAAGCGCTGTCGATCATCCCGGTACTGGACCACGCCAGCCTTTTCGCCGTGGCCGGCCTGCTGATCGGCCATTACCTCGGCTACACGTGGGGTCTGCGGCGCAGGTTGCGGCGAACTGCAGTTTAGGGAATCGGTGAATGATTCCAGCGCGTGGCTCGACGCTCAGGTTGTGGGAGGGGCGTCAGCCCCGATGCTCTCGGATGGAAAGCTTCGGGGCTGACGCCCCTCCCACGCCCCGAAGGAAGTCCCCTGGGGGGGCAGGCCCACCATTCCTTAAAAATCCTCGACGATCTCGATCGCGCTTTCGGTGCGCTCGGCCAGCGCTTCCACCACTGCATGGATGCGGCGCACGGCTTCGTCGTTGGGCGCCTCGATCTCGATTTCGTGCAGGCCGGGAGACTCGTCGTCGGGCAAGCCGGCGGAACTGGAGTCTTCGTCGTCCATGTGCGGCATCAGGTCGGCCACTTCCTCGACACGCTCAATGCCCTCGATCGCTTCCAGCGCGTGCATCAGTTCGGAGGCGGCGTATTCGTTGCCGGTGACGCGAAGTCTGACGGTGGGCATGGCGGTTCCTCTCGCCGGATCATCCGGCGCTGGGTCCAACGCTAACTTTCCTTCCGCTAAAAGCGGGTGAGCAGATGAGTCTCGGCGGGCATGCATGAAAACGGCAGGCCCGTTGCCGAGCCTGCCGCGTTGTCGTTACGTGATACGTGATGCGTAGTTCCGATCAGAAGCGCGCGCCGATACCGATACCCAGCGTCAACGGATTCAGCTTCAGGTTCTCGCCTGTCGACTCGCCCGCAACCTTCACATCGGAATCGCCCTTCATGTAACGCAGGTCGGTGCGCGCGAACCAGCGGCTGTTGATGTTGAAGTCCATGCCGGCGGTGGCGATGGCGCCCTTGGCGGTATCCAGGCCGACATGCAGGCCGTCACCGGAGATGTCCTCGTTGCTGAAGTTGGACTCGTAGTAGCCCAGGCCCACGAACGGGCGCATGACCGCGTCCGCGGCGCGGAAATGGTACTGGCCGCTCAGCGCGATCGGCTGCTGTTCCACCGTGCCGATCTTGCCTTCGGGGCCGCGCACGCGGTGGTTGAACTTGTCGGCGGCGCCCCACAGCTCGATCGCCATGTTGTCGTTGAAGTACCAGCTGGCGCTCAACGTCGGCGCGCTGCCGCCGTCGATGTCCAGGCCGGTGGCCGGGTCGGAGTCGGGTTTCAGGATAGCGCCGCCACCGACGATCGCGATGCGCTTGCCGGAAACGGTGCCATTGCTGTCGGTGGTGGTGACGGCAGCGGTATCGGTCGTCGTATCGGTGCTTGCGGCGTCCTGCGCGAACGCGGAGGGCGCGATGGCGATGGCGGAAAGCAGGGCGATGCTCAGGGGTTTAAGTGAAGACATTTGGTTCTCCTCATGTTCTTGTGGATGCGCCCGGGGAGAGGGCAGCGCACACCGTAGCCAGTCGCGCATGAATGCATGCCGGCATGAGGGGTTTATTCGTCATGTATTTTCATCGGCGCTTCATCGTGTTGACGGATGGGTCGCGATATCGATATTCAGCGTCGTGATATCCGATTCATGTTCCATGCGCGAATGGATTCATGAAGGAACGAACTCGCGTGACATTAGCAAGCGCACGGGATTGCATCGGCGGAGACCGGTGACTTCAAGCCATTGATCGAAAGCCAGGGCGCTTGGTTGACCGGCTTGCGCCGTTGAAAAGCACTTCCGCCTTCGCCGGGGGTTCAGCAGCCGGATGGCTGGTCATGACGAGCAAGAGAGGATTGTTCGGAGATTGGCTACGCCGCTTCCAGCGCCTGCAGGTAACGCCTGCGCCACGCGCCTATGTCGTTCTCCTGCAACTGGTCCATCAGCGCGCGCCATCTTTCCACGCGCTCGGAAAGGGGCATGCCGGATGCGGTGGCGATGGCGTCGGCCACGCCGTCCAGGTCGTGCGGGTTGACGATCAATGCTTCCTTCATTTCGTCCGCGGCACCGGCCAGGATCGACAACACCAGCACACCGGGGTCGGATCCGTCCTGTGCGGCGACGAATTCCTTGGCCACCAGGTTCATGCCGTCGCGCAGCGGCGTGACCAGACCGAGGCGGGCCATGCGATAGAAGCCGGTCAGCGTAGCGTGGGCGAAATTCTTGTTGACGTAGCGCAGCGGCGTCCAGTCGGGCTGGGCATGGTTGCCGTTGATGTGCCCGGCGATCTGTTCCAGCTCGTTGCGCAGCAACTTGTATTCCGACACTTCGCCCCGCGACACCGGCGCGATCTGCAGGTAGGTCAACAGTCCTTTCTGCTTGGGGTGCCGCTGCAGGTAACGCTCGAAGCCGTGGAAGCGTTCCGGCAATCCCTTCGAGTAGTCCAGCCGGTCCACGCCGATGGCCAGTTGCCTTGGCTCCAGGCTCTTGCGCAGGTCGCGCACGGCAGGCTTGTTCACCGCCTCCCTGGCCTGCTGCGCGATCAGTCCGGTGTCGATGCCGATCGGAAAGGCGCCGGCACGGAAGCGATGGCCGTCCGGCGCCTGCAGCTCTCCGTCGCCGATCACCTTGCCCTCGCCGAACAGGCGCACATAGGCCTGGAAGCGTTCGACGTCGCGCTGGGTCTGGAAACCCACCAGGTCGTAGGCATACAGGCTGGACATCAGGCGCAGATGCTCGGGCAACGCCTGCACCAGGTCGGCGGAAGGCATCGGCACGTGCAGGAAGAAGCCGATCTTGCAGCCGATCCCGCGCTCGCGCAGCATCGAGGCCAGTGGGATCAGGTGGTAGTCGTGGATCCACACGGTGTCGCTGTCGCGCAACAGCGGCGCAAGCTTCTCGGCGAACAGCGCATTGACCCGGCGATAGCCCTCGCGCTTGCCGCGATCGTAGTCGACCAGGTCCAGGCGGAAATGCAGCAGCGGCCACAGCGTGCGATTGGCGAAGCCGTTGTAGTAATCGTCGTGGTCCTTGCGGTCCAGATCCATGGTCACGAAGCGGATGTCGCCATCGGTCTGTTCGTACAGGCTGCCGCTGGGCTCGCGGGTGACTTTCCCGCTCCAGCCGAACCACAGGCCGCCACGCTCCTTCAGCGCCGCCAGCAAGCCCACGGCAAGTCCGCCAGCACGGCTTTCGCCCGGCACCGCGACGCGATTGGAGACGACCACCAGCCGGCTCACGAGGCTTCCTGCCACGAACGCGACAGGCGCATCGCGGCGATGATCAGGCCGACATGGGAATAGGTCTGCGGAAAATTCCCCCAGGCCTCGCCGCCGTCGAAGGCCAGGTCCTCGGATAGCAAACCAAGCGGATTGCGCCGCGCCAGGATCCGCTCGAACAATTCGCGCGCCTCGTCCTTGCGCCCGATCGCCGCCAGCGCGTCGATGTACCAGAAGGTGCAGATGGTGAAGCTGGTTTCCGGCGAACCGAAATCGTCCGGCGCCACGTAGCGGAACAGCGCGTCGCCGCGCTTGAGGTCGCGACCGATCGCCTCGACCGTGCCGATGAAGCGCGGGTCGTCGGGCTGCACGAAGCCCAGGTCGGCCAGCAGCAGCAGCGAAGCATCCAGGCGCTCGCCGCCGAAGGTATCGGTGAAATGGCCGAGCGTTCCGCTCCACGACTGCTCGATCACGCGCGCATGGATCGCTTCGGCCCGGTCGCGCCAGTAGGTTTGGCGGGATTCCAGTTCCAGTTTGCCCGCGATCTTCGCCAGCCGGTCGCAGGCGGCCCAGCACATCACGCTGGTGTAGGTGTGGACTTCGGCGCGGCCGCGGAACTCCCACAACCCGGCGTCGGGAACATCGTGCAGGGCGAAGGCGCGTTCGCCCAGCGGTTCGAGCCGGGCGAAGGCATCGATGTCGCCCGGATCGGCCAGCCGCTGGTCGAAGAACAGCTGGGTGGATGCCAGGACCACGCTGCCGTACACGTCGTGCTGTTTCTGCACCCAGGCCAGGTTGCCGCGCCGCACCGGCCCCATGCCGCGGTAGCCGGCCAGGCTTTCCACTTCGTATTCGTGCAGCTGTTCCTCGAAATTGATCCCGTATAGCGGTTGCAGGCTGCCGTCGCTGGTGGCGATGTTGAAGATGTAGCGCAGGAACTCCTCCATGCTGCGGGTCGCGCCCAGCCGGTTCAGCGCACGCACCACGAACGCGGCGTCGCGCAGCCAGCAATAGCGATAGTCCCAGTTGCGCGGTGTGTCCGGCGCTTCGGGAATGGAGGTGGTCATCGCCGCGATGATCGCGCCGCTGTCTTCGTACTGGCACAGCTTCAAGGTGATCGCGCTGCGGATCACCGCCTCCTGCCAGTCCAGCGGGATGGACAGGTAACGCACCCATTCGCACCAGTAGCTGGTGGTGCGTTGCTGCGCCTCGTGCACGAATCCGGCCACGCCACGCGCCAGCGATTCGTCCGCGCCCAGAACAAGATGCACCGGATGCGCGAGCACGAACGGAGTTTCCTCGCGCACGAAACGCACCGGCACGTCGGTAGTCAGGCGCAGGGTGAAATCGGGAAGCAGCCAGCGCACGTGGTTGCTGCCCCAAGTGGATTCCGGCAACCGCGCGCCCCAATCCGCCAGCGGGCGCGCACGCACGCGGATCCGCGGGTTGCCGCTGAGCGGCGTGACCCGGCGCACCAGCATCACCGGCCGGTAGAAGCGCTCGTGCTCGCGCCAGCGCGGGGCGAAATCGATGATTTCCACCGCGCCGCCCTGGCGGTCGTGCAGGACCGTGCGCAGGATCGCGGTGTTGTGCAGGTAGGCCTGCTCGCTGTGCGAGAAATCCTCCAGTTCGATGGCGTAGTCGCCGCCGTCGTGCTCGCGCGGCGAGAGCAGCGCGCAGAACGCCGGATCGCCATCGAAGGCAGGCAGGCAACTCCACACCACCCGTGCCCGAGCATCGACCAGCGCGCCGAAGCTGCCGTTGCCGATCACGCCGAGATCGAGGTTTGCGGCTGTCGTGTGGGCAGCTGCCATACGGGTAGCGGTCGTGCGGGCAGTTGTCATCGTGGTTTCTCTGCGGCGCCCACAGGCACGGCATTGCGGCGAAGCCAGGCATGCACGGCGGTCGGATCGGCGAGCCTGTATCGCGCCTGGGTGGGCTCGCGCGCGCCGACCTGCACGCTCCAGCCCCCAGCCGCATGGGCGGCGGCGAAACCGAACTCGTCGGTCAGGTCGTCGCCGACGAACACCGGCGTGCGCCCCGCGAAAGGCGCCTCGGCCATCAGCGTGTGCAGCGCGCGGCCCTTGTCGACATCGGCGGGAACCAGTTCGATCACGTGATCGCCTGGCTGCAGGCGATAGCCGGGCAGCCGCGACAGGTGCGATTCGGCCAGTTGCGTCACCGCGGCGGCGGCGTGCGGCGCGGTGCGCCAGTGCAAGGCCAGGTTCGCGCCCTTGTCCTCGACCAGTACGCCGGGATGGCGTTCGGCGAACAGTCCCGCTTCCAGGCGCAGGGCCGACAGCGCATCGCCGCTGCGCACGGGTTGCGGGGCGACCACGCCGCGGAACTGCTGGCCGTGCAGGCCCGCCGCGGGAAACCGCTGCGGCGAGAACAGGCGGTCCAGTTCGGAAAGCGGCCTGCCGCTGACCAGCGCCAGCGCGCCACCGAGGCGATCGCTGACGCGGCCGATGATGTCCAGTGCGCCTAGCGGCAAGCCGACGAGGTCCGGATGGATCTCGAATTCGAGCAGGGTGCCGTCCACGTCGAGGAACAATGCGCAGGCATCGTCCAGCACGGGAGGTGGCGGGCGGCGAAGTGGAGTCGCGTCGGCCATGCAGGCATTGTTGCAGTGCGGGGGTGAACAGTTCGTTCAAGCCTGCGCATGGTGGTGTTCGGCCCAATGGCTGCCGGTTGTCGCGGGACCGTTCCGGTGCGACAGGCACCCGCAACGTCATCCATGCCGAAAGGCACGTTGGCAACGGTCGCCGGACTGGCATGCTGGCGGCGTCCAAGCACCCGGGAGATGCACATGCGCCGCGCCCTCTGTTTCCTGGCCCTGCTCGCGCTGGCCGCCGGCGCCCGCGCCGGCGATGTCGAATGCAACATCGAAAGCGACTACGACCTCAGCATCAACCCGCAGAGCGTGATCCTGACCCGCGACAGCGGCACCCCCAAGTGGATCGTGATCCGCGGCGACAAGCTGTTCGTGGATGATCGTTGGGTCGCGCTCGGCCACGAAGACCGCAAGCGCATCGCCGATTTCGACCGCGGCACCCGCGAAATCATGCCGCTGGCCGCGCAGATAGGACGCGACGCCGCCGACATCGCCTTTACCGCATTGGGCGAGGTCGCCGCCGGTTTCAGCAACGACCCGGCCACGACCCGGGCCAAGCTGGAGCAGGCGCGCGGCAAGATCGATGCGCGCCTGGCGCGTTCGATCAGCGCCAACCGCTTCGATTCCAGCGACCTGGGCAAGGGCATCGGCGACGCCGTTTCCGAAGTCGTGCCGCTGGTCATCGGCGACATCGTCGGCGGCGCGGTGCGCGCCGCGCTGAGTGGCGACACCAGGCGCCTGGAAGCCATGGACGGCCTGGACAAGCAGATCGAGGCGCGGGTGCAGCCGCGGGCCAAGGCGCTGGAAAAGCGCGCGCAACAGCTGTGCACGAAGATGGAAGAGTTGGATCGACTGGACAGTGCGCTGGCGTATCGATTGCCGGGCGGCGCCAGCCTCGACCTGCTGCGGATCAAGCCCGACCGGGACGCGGAGGCTTCGGAATAGGGCGTTACCGCTCCTGTCCGGGAGGACAAACGCGCCGTAAGCCGCCATTGATTCCGTCCAGAGGTTGGCGCATCGCACGCAGATGGCCACAATAGGGGTCCCCACTCGAACCGGATCACTGGAGTCTTCATATGGCCGAACTCAAGGAAGCACGCGTTCCCGATATCGGCGACTACAGCGATGTGCCGGTGATCGAGGTGCTGGTCGCGGTCGGCGACACGGTGGTCAAGGACCAGAGCCTGATCACGCTTGAATCGGACAAGGCCACGCTGGAAGTGCCGGCGCCGTTCGCCGGCGTGATCAAGGAACTCAAGGTCAAGCTGGGCGACACGCTGTCGGAAGGCTCGGTCGTGGCCATGATCGAAGCGGCCGAGGGCGCCGCTGAAAAACCTGCGCCGACGCCCGCGCCTGCTCCTGCCGCCCCGAAGGCGGAGGTGCCCGCTTCCGAAACCGGCGCAAAAGTCGAACCGGTGGCCGTGGCCGCGCAACCCGACAAGCTGGCCCAGCGCGAGATCGCGCAGGAGCAGTCCGCATCGACCCCGGCAGCCGTGGCGCAGGTGCTCGACAATAAGCCCGGGGTCGATCCCGAAGCTTCGCCGCCGCACAGCCCGCCGGTCGAATTCAACGCCGACGCGGTATTGCCGCAGAAAGTCGCCCACGCCAGCCCGTCGGTGCGCCTGTTCGCGCGCGAACTCGGCGTCGACCTGCTCCAGGTCAAGGGCAGCGAGCGCGCCGGCCGCATCAGCAAGGAAGACGTGCAGCGCTACGTCAAGTCGGCCTTGGCGGGTGGAGCGTCTGTGGGAGGGGCGTCAGCCCCGACGGTTGCCGGTGGCAACGGCCTCAATCTCCTCCCCTGGCCCAAGGTCGACTTCGCCAAGTTCGGCGAGATCGAAGTCAAGCCGCTGTCGCGGATCAAGAAGATCTCCGGCGCCAACCTGGCGCGCAACTGGGCGATGATCCCGCATGTCACCCAGCACGACCAGGCCGACATCACCGGCCTGGAAGAACTGCGCGTGCAGTTGAACAAGGAAAATGAAAAGGCCGGCATCAAGCTGACCATGCTCGTCTTCATCATGAAGGCGGTGGTCGCGGGCCTGAAGAAGTATCCCGACTTCAACGCCTCGCTCGACGCCAGCGGCGAGAACCTCACCCTGAAGAAGTATTTCCACATCGGTTTCGCCGCCGACACGCCCAATGGCCTGGTCGTGCCGGTGATCCGCGACGTGGACAAGAAGGGCCTGGCCGAACTGGCGAAGGAAATGGGCGAACTCGCCGGCAAGGCGCGCGAAGGCAAGCTGGGTCCGGCGGAAATGTCCGGCGGCTGCTTTTCCATCAGCTCGCTCGGCGGCATCGGCGGCACCGCGTTCACGCCGATCGTCAACGCGCCGGAAGTCGCCATCCTCGGCGTCTCCAAGTCTTCGATCCAGCCGGTCTGGGACGGCAAGGCCTTCCAGCCGCGCCTGCAGTTGCCGTTGTCGCTGAGCTACGACCATCGCGTCATCGACGGCGCCTCGGCCGCGCGCTTCACCGCCTATCTGGCGCAACTGCTCGGCGACATGCGCCGCGTGCTGCTGTAGGGCGGGCCCCGGCCCGCCATCCGCATCCCATATCGCGCAAGCAGGCGGGCCAAGACCCGCTGCACGTATTAAGGAATCAGTCCGCATGGCAAACATCGAAATCAAGGTTCCCGACATCGGCGATTACACCGACGTCCCGGTCATCGAGATCCTGGTCGCCGTAGGCGACACGGTGGTCAAGGACCAGGGCCTGGTCACGCTGGAATCGGACAAGGCCACGCTGGAAGTGCCTTCGAGCGCCGCCGGCGTGGTCAAGGAACTGAAAGTGAAACTCGGCGACACGCTTTCCGAAGGCAGCGTGGTGGCGGTCCTCGAAACCGCGGACGCGGCCGCAACGCCGGCCGCACCCAAGGAAGAGGCGCCCAAGGCCGCCGAAGTCCCGGCTTCGAAGCCGCCGGTCGCGCCCTCGCATCGCGCCCCCGCCGAACCGCCCGCGCCGAAGCCGGCGCTGGGCACCGGCAAGCCGGCCGACATCGAATGCCGCATGGTCGTGCTCGGCTCCGGCCCGGGCGGCTACACCGCCGCGTTCCGCGCTGCCGATCTCGGCCTGGATACGGTGATGATCGAGCGTTATTCCAGCCTGGGCGGGGTCTGCCTCAACGTCGGCTGCATTCCGTCCAAGGCGCTGTTGCACGCCGCCGCGCTGATCGAGGAAGCCGCGCATTCGGCCGATATCGGCGTCGAGTTCGGCAAACCGAAGATCGACCTGGACAAGCTGCGCGGCTTCAAGCAGGACAAGGTCGTCGGCCAGTTCACCAAGGGCCTGGCCGGGATGGCCAAGCAGCGCAAGGTGCGCACCGTGCAGGGCGTGGCCAGTTTCGTATCGCCCAATGAGCTCGAGATCGTCGCCGACGACGGCAAGAAGCAGCTGCTGCGTTTCGAGCAGTGCATCATCGCCGCCGGTTCGCAGGCGGTGAAGTTGCCCACGTTCCCGTGGGACGACGAACGGGTCATGGATTCCACCGATGCGTTGCAGATCGCCGACGTGCCGAAGCAGCTGCTGGTGGTCGGCGGCGGCATCATCGGCCTGGAAATGGCGACGGTGTACCGCGCGCTGGGCAGCCAGGTGACGGTGGTGGAATTCATGGACCAGCTGATGCCGGGCGCCGACAAGGATCTGGTCAAACCGCTGGCCGACCGCCTGAAGAAGCAGGGCGTGGCGATCCATCTCAAGACCAAGGCGACCAAGGTCGAAGCCTCGAAGAAAGGCATCAGCGTCGCCTTCGAAAGCGCCACCGAAGGCCAGCCAGCGGAACTGCAGACCACGATTTACGACCGGGTACTGGTCGCCGTGGGCCGCTCGCCCAACGGCAACAAGATCGGTGCGGACAAGGCCGGCGTAACGGTCACCGACCGCGGTTTCATTCCCGTGGATCGGCAGATGCGCAGCAACGTGCCGCACATCTTCGCCATCGGCGACATCGTCGGTAACCCGATGCTGGCGCACAAGGCCACCCACGAAGGCAAGCTCGCCGCCGAAGTCGCGGCCGGCGAAAAGAAGGAATGGGTCGCGCGGGTGATTCCGTCGGTGGCCTATACCGACCCGGAAATCGCCTGGGTCGGGGTCACCGAAACCGAAGCGAAAGCCAAGGGCCTCAAGGTCGGCGTGGGCAAGTTCCCCTGGGTCGCTTCCGCGCGCGCGGTCGGCATCGGCCGCGGCGAAGGTTTCACCAAGCTGGTCTTCGACGAGGAAACCCATCGCATCATCGGCGGCGCCATCGTCGGTGTGCATGCGGGCGACCTGATCACCGAGATCTCGCTGGCCATCGAAATGGGCGCCGACGCGGCCGACATCGGCCACACCATCCATCCGCATCCCACCCTGAGCGAATCGGTGGGCATGGCGGCGGAAGTGTTCGACGGCACCATCACCGACCTCTATATCCCCAAGAAGAAATAGCGGCGGCGTTTCTGCGTAGAGCCGAGCTTGCTCGGCCGCTTTTGATTCTGCGCCAGGAGCATCCTTCCTTCGGTGCGTAGAGCCGAGCTTGCTCGGCTGCTCTTCGCTCAAGATCGAAAGCAGCCGAGCAAGCTCGGCTCTACGTCCGCAACACACGACGCTGCTCGATCCGCCTCCAGACCTTTTCGTGGAAATGGAACACGACCGTGTTGCAGGCTGGCTCTATCAGGGCCAGCGCTCCGCCCACCAGCACACTGCCGGTGAGCAGCCAGCCCAGCAGGAAGGCGACGGTGAAATGCAGGCCGGCGAAGCTCAGGGTCTTGCCCATGACGGGCTCCAAATGAGAATTGATCTCATTATGGAGGTGGATGGCCACTAGTCCAATGCGTCTTTTAGCTAGGTTCGATAGTCGAGAGCTATCAAAAATGCCTTCCCGTCATGCGTCCCTCCAGAAAAAGAAGAAGCCCCGGCAGCGGCCGGGGCTTCGTGGAGGGTCTGCGGCGGAGCATCGACGAGGAAGTGAGCGCAGACCGTGCAAGGACTGACCGGTCCGTCTGGGGAAAGTTCCAGAATTTAAAACTGAACAGGCAAATCGGCTGAAATCGTTTAACGCTCCACCTGAGGGCTGCTTTTTGTGGCAGCGGTCCGGGTTGCAAGTCATCGAACCGGCTTCCGGCGGTTGCCGCTGAAATTAGCCGCCTGCTATACTTTTGCGGCTTGGCGGGGCGCCTCAGTGGCCCCGCTCTTTCCATCCCACCGGGTTTCGCTTGTGCTGAATTCCGCCGCAGCGGGCCGGCGACTGGCATTGCGGGCGGTGGCATACCAAATGGCCGCCGTAGTGCTGGTGGCGCTGGTCTTCCTGATCCAGGGCTTGTCCGCGATGTTCGCGGCGCTTCTGGGCGGGGCCAGCGTGGTGTCGGGAAGTGCCCTGGCCGCGAATATCGCGCTGGGCGGCGGGGTGGTCACGGCACGGTCCGCGTTCCTGCGGTTGGTGCTGGGAACCGGCCTGAAATGGGCGGTGGTGATAACGGTATTCGCAATGGCATCGGGTGTTGGGCGCATGGCGCCGCTCCCGTTGCTGGCAGGGCTCGCGGTCGCTTTGATCGCGTACCCACTGGTTTTGAACTTTAGTGTCAGGGTAGAACGTGAGCGCTGAATCGGCTTCCGGTGGCGGGTCCACCGAATACATCCAGCACCACTTGCACCATCTCCAGTGGCAGGTCGGAGAGGGCAAGTTCATGGCCATCAACATCGACAGCGTGCTGTACGGGTTGGCCTTGTCGGGGCTGTTCCTGTTCTTCTTCCTGCGCAGCGCGCGCAGGGCGACGGCGGGCGTGCCGGGCAAGTTCCAGACCGTGGTCGAGATGGTCGTCGGTTTCGTCGACAGCCAGGTCCGCGAGACCTTCCACGGCCGCAGCAAGCTGATCGCGCCGCTGTCGCTGACCATCTTCTGCCTGGTGTTCCTGATGAACTTCATGGACATGCTGCCGGTGGACTGGTTGCCGGCGCTGTGGGGCAAGGCCAATGAAGTGGCCGGCCACGACCCCGCGCACGCCTACATGCGCGTCGTGCCCACCGCCGACCTCAACGTCACCTTCGGCCTGTCGCTGATGGTGTTCCTGCTGATCCAGGTGTTCGGCATCAGCCACAAGGGCATCGGCAAGTTCACCGCCGAGGCCTTCACCGCGCCGTTCCACGCCGAAGGCACGGTCATGAAGATCCTGCTGGCCCCCGCCAACCTGCTGCTGCGGGTGATCGAGGAGCTGGTGCGCCCGCTGTCGCTGACCCTGCGGTTGTTCGGCAACATGTACGCCGGCGAGCTGATCTTCATCCTGATCGCACTGATGACCTGGAACGCCGCGGCTTCCAGCGGCATGACCTACGTGATGGCGCCGCTGCAGTTCATTTCCGGCTTCGTCTGGACCGCGTTCCACATCCTCATCATCACCCTGCAGGCCTTCATCTTCATGATGCTGACCATCGTGTACCTGAGCATGGCGGCGGAAAGCCACTGATTTCGCTTCACCCTTTCGATCCATTCCTTTTTCAAACCTGACGAGCAGTACGGAGAACACCATGGAAAATGTCGCCCTCTACGCAGAAATCGCGAAGTTCACGGTCATCGCGGCCGGCCTGTTGATCGGTCTCGGCGCCCTCGGCACCGCGATCGGTTTCGCCATCCTTGGCGGCAAGTTCCTGGAAGGTTCGGCCCGCCAGCCGGAACTGACCCCGATGCTGCAGACCAAGATGTTCATCGTCGCCGGCTTGCTGGACGCGGTGCCGATCATCGGCGTCGCCATCGCCCTGCTGCTGATCTTCGCCAACCCGTTCCTGTCCGCGATCGCGGGCTGATCAGGCAACCGGTCTTGGCTAGCGTCGGCGCTTCGCGCGCCGGCGTCAGGAGTACGTCATGGATATCAACCTAACTTTCATCGTCCAGGGCATCGTGTTCTTCGCGGTGGCGTGGATGGTGATGAAGTTCGGCTGGCCGCACATCAATGCGGCCATCGAAGAACGCCAGCAGAAGATCGCCGAAGGACTGGCCGCGGCCGACCGCAGCCAGAAGGATCTCGCGCAGGCGCAGGAAAAGGTCAACGACGCGTTGAAAGAAGCGCGCACGAAGGCCAACGAAATCATCGACCAGGCGCACCAGCGTGCCAACCAGATCGTTGAAGCCGCCAAGAACGACGCGATCGCCGAAGCCAACCGGCAGAAGGCGCTGGGCCTGGCCGAGATCGACGCCGCCAGCACCCGCGCCAAGGAAGAGCTGCGCAAGCAGGTCTCGGTCCTGGCCGTGAGCGGCGCCGAGAAGCTGCTCAAGCGCGAGATCGACGCCAACGCCCACAAGGCGCTGCTCGACGAGCTGGCGGCAGAGATCTGATCCGATGAGCCAGGCCCTCACCCTCGCCCGTCCGTACGCCCGCGCCGCGTTTTCCATGGCGCAGGACGAAAACGGCCTCGCCGGCTGGTCCAGCGCGCTCGGTTTCGCCGCGCAGGTGGCCGCCGACCCGCGCGCCGCATCGTTGCTGCTCAATCCACAGCTGAGCCATGCCGAAGCGGTGTCGCTGCTGTCGATCGATGGCGCTGGCGAATCGTTCTCGCGCTTCCTGGCTCTGCTGGCGGAAAACCGCCGGCTGGCGCAGCTGCCGGAAATCGCCGGTTTGTACGAAGAGCTGAAGGCCGAGGCCGAACGCGTGGTCAAGGCCACCGTCACTTCCGCCACGGAACTGCCGGCCGGCGAACTCGACACGATCCGGGCGGCGTTGAAGAAGCGCTTCGGCCGCGAAGTCGAACTCGGCACCGCGATCGACGCGTCGCTGATCGGCGGCGCGGTGATCGACGCGGGCGACGTGGTGATCGATGGCTCGCTGAAAGGCAAGCTGTCGCGGCTGCAGGCCGCACTCGCCCAATAACACCTACGCGAAATTCTTTTGAACCGCCGGCTTCACTCCGGCACATAGGACTTACCCATGGCAACCACGCTCAACCCGTCCGAAATCAGCGAACTGATCAAGACCCGCATCGAGAAGGTCAAGCTGGCCGCCGAGGCCCGCAACGAAGGCACCGTGACCAGCGTGTCCGACGGCATCGTGCGCATCTTCGGCCTGGCCGACGTGATGCAGGGCGAAATGATCGAACTGCCGAACGACACCTTCGCCCTCGCCCTGAACCTGGAACGCGACTCGGTCGGCGCCGTGGTCCTGGGCGACTACGAGAACCTGCGCGAAGGCGATGTGGCCAAGACCACCGGCCGCATCCTCGAAGTGCCGGTCGGCACCGAGTTGCTGGGCCGCGTGGTCAACGCGCTGGGCGAGCCGATCGACGGCAAGGGCCCGATCGACGCCAAGATGACCGCACCGGTGGAGCGCGTGGCCCCGGGCGTGATCTGGCGCAAGTCGGTGTCGCAGCCGGTGCAGACCGGTTACAAGACCGTCGATGCGATGATCCCGATCGGCCGTGGCCAGCGCGAACTGGTGATCGGCGACCGCCAGACCGGCAAGACCGCGCTGGCCATCGACGCGATCATCAACCAGAAGGGCACCGGCATTAAATGCGTGTATGTGGCGATCGGCCAGAAGGCCTCGTCCATCGCCAACGTCGTGCGCAAGCTGGAAGAGAACGGCGCCCTGGCCCACACCATCATCGTGGCCGCCACCGCGTCCGAATCGGCCGCGATGCAGTACATCAGCGCCTACTCCGGCTGCACCATGGGCGAATACTTCATGGATCGCGGCGAAGACGCCCTGATCGTGTACGACGACCTGTCCAAGCAGGCCGTGGCCTACCGCCAGATCTCGCTGCTGCTGAAGCGTCCGCCGGGCCGCGAAGCCTACCCGGGCGACGTGTTCTACCTGCACAGCCGCCTGCTGGAGCGCGCCGCGCGCGTGTCCGAGGACTACGTGGAGAAGTTCACCAACGGCGCGGTCAAGGGCAAGACCGGTTCGCTGACCGCATTGCCGGTCATCGAGACCCAGGCCGGCGACGTGTCCGCGTTCGTGCCGACCAACGTGATCTCGATCACCGACGGCCAGATCTTCCTGGAAACCGACCTGTTCAACGCCGGCATCCGCCCGGCGGTGAACGCGGGCATCTCGGTGTCGCGCGTCGGCGGCGCCGCCCAGACCAAGATCATCAAGAAGCTGTCCGGCGGCATCCGCATCTCGCTGGCCCAGTACCGCGAGCTGGCTGCGTTCGCGCAGTTCGCCTCGGACCTGGACGAAGCCACCCGCAAGCAGCTCGAGCGCGGCCAGCGCGTCACCGAACTGATGAAGCAGAAGCAGTACCAGCCGATGTCCATCGCCAACCAGGCGCTGTCGATCTACGCGGTCAACGAGGGCTACCTGGACGACGTGCCGGTGAACAAGCTGCTGGCGCTGGAAGAAGGCCTGCACGCCCATTTCGCCAACACCAAGGGCGACCTGATCGACAAGATCAACGCCAGCGGCGACTGGAACGACGAGATCGAAGCCGCGTTCAAGGCCGGCATCTCCGAATTCAAGACGACGGGTAGCTGGTAACAAAGGCTGTGTAGAGCGGAGCTTGCTCCGCTGGGCTGGAAGGCAGCGGAGCAAGCTCCGCTCTACGGGAAGAAGAAATGGCAAGCGGTCGTGAAATCAAAACCAAGATCAAGAGCGTGCAGAACACCCGCAAGGTGACGCGCGCGCTGGAAATGGTCTCGGCCTCGAAAATCCGCAAGGCGCAGGAACGCATGAAGGCGTCGCGTCCCTACGCGCGCGCCATGAAGCAGGTCATCGGCCACCTGGCACAGGCCAATTCCGAGTACCAGCATCCGTTCCTGGTCGAGCGCAAGGAAATCAAGCGCGTCGGCTACATCATCGTCTCGTCCGACCGCGGCCTGGCCGGCGGCCTCAACAACAACCTGTTCCGCAAGACCCTGGGCGAAGTGCGCCAGTGGCAGGACAAGGGCGCCGGGATCGATGTGGTCACCATCGGCCAGAAGGCTTCGGCTTTCTTCCGCCGGATCAAGGTCGACATGCTGGCCAGCGTCACCCACCTCGGCGACCGTCCGCAGCTGGAACAGCTGGTGGGCGTGGTCAAGGTGATGCTGGATGCGTATTCGTCCGGCAAGGTCGACCGCGTGTACCTGGTGTACAACGACTTCGTCAACACCATGACCCAGCGCGCGGCCTTCGACCAGCTGCTGCCGTTGCCGGCTTCGGACACTCCGATCACCCAGCACGACTGGGACTATATCTACGAACCCGATGCCGCGACCGTGCTCGAGCACGTGCTGACGCGCTATGTGGAATCGCTGGTGTACCAGGCGGTGTTGGAGAACGTGGCCTCGGAACACGCCGCGCGCATGGTCGCGATGAAGTCGGCCAGCGACAACGCGACCAAGCTGATCGGCGATTTGCAACTGGTCTACAACAAGGCCCGCCAGGCGGCGATCACGCAAGAGATCTCGGAAATCGTGGGCGGCGCCGCAGCCGTTTGACGAATTCCCGTAGGAGCGGCGCAAGCCGCGAACCTGCAACCGAACAAGACGGTCGCGGCTTACGCCGCTCCTACAACAACTTGAAAGTTACGGAGTCAGCACCATGAGCAACCAAGGCAAGATCGTCCAGATCATCGGCGCCGTCGTCGACGTCGAATTCGCACGCACCGACGTGCCGAAGATTTACGACGCATTGAAGGTCGATGGCACCGCCATCACCCTGGAAGTGCAGCAGCAGCTGGGCGACGGCATCGTGCGCACCATCGCGCTCGGTTCCACCGACGGCCTGAAGCGCAACCTGGTCGCCACCAACACCGGCAAGGCCGTGTCGGTGCCGGTCGGCGTGGGCACCCTGGGCCGGATCATGAACGTGCTCGGTGAGCCGATCGACGAGGCCGGTCCGGTCGAAGCCAGCGAGCATTGGGAAATCCACCGCGCGGCACCGGCCTACGCCGACCAGTCCTCGGGCAACGACCTACTGGAAACCGGGATCAAGGTCATCGACCTGATGTGCCCGTTCGCCAAGGGCGGCAAGGTCGGCCTGTTCGGCGGCGCCGGCGTCGGCAAGACCGTGAACATGCTCGAGCTGATCAACAACATCGCCACCGAGCACGCGGGTCTTTCCGTGTTCGCCGGCGTGGGCGAGCGCACCCGCGAAGGCAACGACTTCTACCACGAGATGGCCGAAGCCGGCGTCATCAAGCTGGAGAACATGAAAGAGTCGAAGGTCGCGATGGTCTACGGCCAGATGAACGAGCCGCCGGGCAACCGCCTGCGCGTCGCCCTGACCGGCCTGACCATGGCCGAATACTTCCGCGACGAGAAGGACGCCGACGGCAAGGGCCGCGACGTGCTGTTCTTCGTCGACAACATCTACCGCTACACCCTGGCCGGCACCGAAGTGTCCGCGCTGCTCGGCCGCATGCCGTCGGCGGTGGGTTACCAGCCGACCCTGGCCGAGGAAATGGGCGTGCTGCAGGAGCGCATCACCTCGACCAAGACCGGTTCGATCACCTCGATCCAGGCCGTGTACGTACCCGCGGACGACCTGACCGATCCGTCGCCGGCGACCACCTTCGCCCACCTGGACGCCACCGTGGTGTTGTCGCGAAACATCGCTTCGCTGGGCATCTACCCGGCGGTCGATCCGCTCGACTCCACCAGCCGCCAGCTCGACCCGAACGTGATCGGGCACGAGCACTACGATACCGCCCGCCGCGTGCAGTCCACCTTGCAGAAGTACAAGGAACTGAAGGACATCATCGCCATCCTGGGCATGGACGAGCTGTCGGAAGAAGACAAGCAGGCCGTCGGCCGCGCGCGCAAGATCGAGCGCTTCTTCAGCCAGCCGTTCCACGTGGCCGAAGTGTTCACCGGCTCGCCCGGCAAGTACGTGTCGCTGAAGGACACCATCCGCGGCTTCAAGGCGATCTGCGATGGCGAGTACGACCACCTGCCGGAGCAGGCGTTCTACATGGTCGGCGGCATCGAGGAAGCGGTCGAGAAGGCCAAGAAGCTGGCCGAGAAGGCGTAAGGGCAGTGGTGAGGGGAGAGGAGTGAGGAGTCAGTAAAAGCTGCTCCCTCGTTTCTCACTTCTCACCTCTCACTTCTCACCTTCCCAAGCCGAACAAAGCGAGACAAACCCATGGCATCCACCATCCGTTGCGACATCGTCAGCGCCGAGCAGGAAATCTTCCACGGTGAAGCCACCCTGGTCGTGGCCACCGGCGAGCAGGGCGAGCTGGGCATCGCTCCGCGCCATGCTCCGCTGATCACCCGCCTGAAACCCGGCAAGGTCGTGGTGACCCTGCCCGGCGGCGAGCAGCTGGATTTCGCCATCGGCGGCGGCATCCTCGAGGTGCAGCCGCAGGTCGTGACCGTGCTGGCCGACACCGCGATCCGCGCGACCGACATCGATGAAGCGGCGGTGCGCGCGGCCAAGGAAGAAGCCGAACGGATACTGGCCAATCGTGGCGAAGCGATGGACGTGGCCGAAGCCCAGCAGAAGCTGGTCGAAGCCACCGTGCAGCTTCAAGCGCTGGAGCGTCTACGCAAGAACCTCAAGCACTGAGGTTTCGCCCCGCACGCATGTCGAAGCGCCGGCCTCGTGCCGGCGTTTTTTTGATCAAGGGTTTGCGGGCGGAGCGGTTGTAGGAGCGCCCCTTGGGCGCGATGCTCTTCGATCAGATCGTGCAAGAGCATCGCGGGCAAGGCCCGCTCCTACGAGGCGATTAGTGCCGGTACACCCAATGCCGCGACAACAGGAAGCCGACTACTCCCAGCGCCACTTCCAGTGCCGGCTTGGCGATCCAGGCCCAACGCAGGCCGAATACGTCATCGATGGCCCCCAGCGACCAGGTGCTGATCGCGGTGGTCGCCAGCCACATCGCCAGGAAACGTGCGAACTGCCTGCGGCCCATGCGGTGTTCGTCGCCGGAAAAAGTGATGCGCCCGTTCAACCAGAAGCCGAGCATCGCCCCGCTGATCCGCCCCACCACGTTCGCGGGCTCGACCGGCAGGCCGCCGTGGCTCAGCGCGACCATCACTCCCCAGTCCAGCAGCCATTGCAGGATGCCGATCAGCAGGTAATAGCGGCTTTGCCGCAGGACGCTCATGGCCGGGCCTCCTGCGGCTCGACGCTCCACCATTGCGCCTCTCCGAGTTCGGCACGCAAGGTCGCGTTCGCCCGGCGCAAGCCGTTGCGCTGGGCTTCGGTCAAGGTCTTTTTCCTCAGCAGAACTTCAGTGATGTTCTCTTTTTGAAACAGCGATCGCCAGGCGTCGCCGCTGGCATCGGGATCGGCGGCAGTCGCCGCCGCGGCCAACGACGGATCGTAGCGGGAAGTGGTGCGGGCCCGCGCGCCCATCTCCGCCACCCAGGCGCTGTCCGGATCCATGGCGAGCACATTGCCGGCGCTGGCGGGTGAGCCACGCAGTTGGGCAAGCAGGATGCGTTCCGGCGCGTAGTGCCGGAACGAGGCGTGGTCGTCGCCCAGCGCCAGGATGGTTTCCTTCACCGCGCCGGTCCGCAGCATCCAGTGGCCATTGGCCTGGAAGGCGAAATTGAGCAGGCATACGCTGCCCAGCAACCAGGCGGCATGCCGCGGATCGGCGCGCAAGGCGGTCGTCGCCAGCAATGGCAGCAACAGCACGCATGCGGGAAACGCGTAGCGCAGGTATTGCATCGGGATCAGCGGAAGGGCGATCGAAACAGCCATCATCATCGCGATCAGAGAAGTGCGACGCTGCATCAGCGCCAGCACCCAGCCACCCGACAGGGCGACTAGCACGAAGCCGCCGCCGCCGGCGAAGGCTTCCAGGTAGCGGCTCGTATCGAAGGTCAGGCGCCACGGCAGCAGTGCGTTGAAGCCCGCATGCCAGCGCACGTCGTCGAAGTCGGCGGCCTGGAAATAAGGCGAGTGGAAGTAAGTGTTGAACAACGGCAGGAATGGATTGCCGGCGATGATCCAGGCATAGGCATAGCTGCTGGCGCCAAGGGCCAAAGCCATCGCCGCAGCGGCAAGGGCCGGCAGCAGGCGCAGTGAATTCCGGTGCCGCCACATCGCCCAGGGCAGCAGTACGAGCGCGGCCGCAGCGGCGGCCAATTTCAGAGCCAGCAGGCCACCCACCAGCACGGCGCCGCAAAGGAGTCCGCGCCCCCGCACTTCGGTCGCTTGCACGATCAGCACGACCAGCCAGACCAGCAGCGCGGCCGTCGGCGTTTCCGTCTGCATGCTGCCCGCGAGCGATGCCGTCAACGGCAGGCTCGCATACAAGGCCATGGCGGCCCAGTTGGCGCGCGCATCGCCGCCCAGCGCCTTGCCCAGCCGCCAGACGCCGGAAGCGGTGAGCAGCATCCACAGCGCATTGACCGGACCGCGCGCTTCTTCGCCGGCGATGACCTGCGGGAACGCCTGCAGCACGTCGCCCAGCCACGGGGCCAGGGCCCAGACGTGGGTTTCCGGATCCATCGCATAGCGGCCCTGTTCCAGCAATTCCCAGGGCAGCCGCAGGTGATAACCCAGATCGTCCACCTGCAGGGTCGGCAGCCAGCTTCCGGTGCTGGCCAGGCCCAGGGCGAGCACGGCGATGCCGGCGATGCGCGGCGCCGCGGCCACCGACTGCATCCAGTCCTCGCGCAGGCTGCGCGCGCATTCCAGCAGTTGTTTTCGCCGGAGTCCCGCAAGCAGCAGGCCCAGGCCCAGATAGCTCCAGCGGAAATGCACGGGCAGCGGCAACAGCCATCCCAGCAGCGCTCCCAGCAGCGCCAGGCCGCATGTGATCTGCAGGGCGGGCGGCATGCGAGGCGAGCTGCGTGCGTCGAGCAAGCCGCCCAGGGCCAGCGCGGTAGTCGCCAGTGCCAATGTCGCCATTACCGGCACTACTCCCGCGAACAACAGCAGCGCGAGGCACCACGGCAATGCCAGTGCCGTGGCCCAGGACCAGCGTGCGAATTTACGCAGTGGCCAGGCCAGGCCCCAGGCCAGCAGGGAAAGGAGCAGCAATTCGCCGAAGCGGCCCGAATGCCATTGCTCCCACAGCCTGTAGTGGAAGATCCCGAACGCGCACAACGGCAAGCCCAGCCAAAGCAGGGCAACCTGCCGGCGCTCGGCGGGAGCGGCGGCGGGCAGCGGAGGCGCAAGCGCAGGCGGGATCGAAGTCGAAGCAGGAGGCGGAATCATCGCGCGCATGCTAACAGCGGAGCGATTTAGAATGGATCATTAGAATAGTTCGCGACACCCATCACTGGAGCGCACATGGCCGCACCCCTGCACGTCATCATCCTCGCCGCCGGCGAAGGCAAGCGCATGCGTTCGGCCAGGCCCAAGGTGCTGCAGCCGATCGCCGGGCAACCGATGCTGGCCCAGGTCATCGCCGCGGCGCGCGCGCTGGATCCGTCGGGCATCCATGTGGTGTACGGACATGGTGGGGAACAGGTGCGACAAGCCTTCGCCGACCAGCCCGACCTGCACTGGGCCGAACAGGCAAAACAACTGGGCACCGGCCATGCGGTCGAACAGGCGATGCCGCAGGTGCCGGATGCGGCCACCGTGCTGGTCCTCTATGGCGACGTGCCGCTGATCCGCAGCGAGACCCTGCAGCGCCTGCTTGCCGCACCGGGCCGGCTCGCCGTGCTGGTCGCCGAAGTCGCCGACCCGACCGGATATGGCCGCATCGTGCGCGATGCCGAGGGCCGCGTCGCCGCGATCGTCGAGCAGAAGGACGCGGACGAGGAACAACGCCGCATCCGTGTGATCAACACCGGCATCATCGCTGCAGAATCGACTGCGCTGAAGCGCTGGCTGGCTCACCTGTCCAACGACAATGCGCAGGGCGAGTACTACCTGACCGATGTGTTCGCCGCCGCCGCCGGCGAATTCAGTGCCGCGGAAATGGTCCTGGTCGGTGAGGCCATCGAAGCCGAAGGCGCCAATGATCCCTGGCAACTGGCGCAACTCGAGCGCGCCTTCCAGCTGCGACAGGCGCGCGCGCTGTGCGCGCAGGGAGCGCGCCTGCTGGATCCGGCACGCTACGACCAGCGCGGTACGGTCAGCGTGGGCCGCGACGTGGAGATCGACGTGGACGTGGTCCTGGAAGGCACGGTCGAGCTCGGCGATGGCGTGACCATCGGTCCGTTCACGCGGCTGAAGGACGTGAAACTGGGCGCCGGCACCCTGGTGCGCGCGCATTGCGATCTCGATGGCGTGGTCAGCGAAGGCGCGGCGCAGATCGGCCCGTATTCGCGCCTGCGCCCGGGCACGGTGCTCGCCGATGGCGTGCATGTCGGCAATTTCGTCGAAACCAAGAAAGCCGTGCTCGGCACGGGCAGCAAGGCCAACCACCTGACCTATCTCGGCGATGCGGTGATCGGCAGCGGCGTCAACGTCGGCGCCGGCACCATCACCTGCAACTACGACGGCATCAACAAGTTCGTCACCACCATCGAGGATGGCGCCTTCATCGGCTCCAATTCGGCGCTGGTGGCGCCGGTCACGATCGGAAAGAACGCGACCATCGGCGCCGGCTCGGTGATCAGCAAGGACGCGCCGGCCGACATGCTGACCGTGTCGCGGGTGCGGCAGCAGGCGATCGAAGGCTGGCAGCGGCCGAAGAAATCGAGTCAGAGCGAATGAATCGGGTCACCCTGGACGCGCTGGAAAGCTTCCCGCAGCAGTTGCAGGAATTTTTTTCTGCGGTACCCACCGGCTTCGAAAACTGGAAGCCAGATAGCTGGGAAGGCATCCCCAGCGAGCCTTTCAGTGCGATCGAGCAGATCTGCCACGTGCGCGACATCGAAATCGATGGCTACCACGCGCGCTTCCGGCGCGGCTTGTGCGAAACCGATCCCGTGCTCGACAACGTCGATGGCGAAACGCTGGCCGTGGAACGCGACTACGCCTCGGCTGACGCCGCTGGCGTCTTCGCCGCATTCCGCGCCGCCCGCGCGAAGACGCTTGAAACCATTTCCAGCCTGACCGAAGCGCAGTTCGAGCGCACTGCCGTGTTCGATGGCGCACCGATCAGCGTCCGTGGACTGGTGCACATGCTGTGCAGCCACGACCAGCAGCACCTGGCAGGGTTGCAGTGGTTGCTGGCCCGGATCGATGCCTCGCGTCGGCGCTGAATCGCCGTGACCCGGCCGCTGATACGTCCGGGCCACGAATCGGATATCGCCGCATTGCTGGAAGTCGAGCGTCGCGCTGCTGCGCTGCTGCTGGGCCATGGCGCCCATGACCTGTTCGCCATGCACAGCTTGTCGCCGGCCGATCTGCAGCAAGGCATCCGCAGCGGAATCCTGCGGGTCGCCGAAGTGGAGGGACAAGCCGTGGGCTTCGCCCTGTGCGGGGAGGTTGACGGACACGCGCATCTGTTCGAGATGGACGTGGTGCCGGAACACGGACGATGCGGCATCGGCAGCGCGTTGCTGGAAGCGGTTTGCGGTGAAGCCGCCACGCGCGGGTATGCAGCGATGACATTGACGACGCTGCGCGATGTGCCATGGAATGCGCCGTTCTACGCGAAGCGCGGATTCTCGGAGTTGGCTGGAACAGAGTGGGGCCAGGGACTCCGCGAGATCGTGGCCCGGGAGCGGATGCTGGGTTTCCCGATGCGGTTGCGCGTGGTGATGCGGCGTGAGTTGGCGGTACAGGGGCTCGAAATGCCTTGAGTTCTCCCCTCTCCCCTTGTGGGAGAGGATGCCCGAAGGGCAGGAGAGGGGGCGCGAGCGTAGCGACGCGTGCTTTGGCTCTTCTGCACTCGACGCACTATCGCCATTCACTGCCATTAGCTCCGGCACCCCTCTCCCGGCCTCCGGCCACCCTCTCCCGCAAGGGGAGAGGGAGAGCAGGTATCCAAGATACTTCTCAGGTGTTATCCGGCAACTGTATCGCCACGCACAACCCACCACCCTCGCGGTTGTGCATGGACAATCTGCCGCCATGCGCTTCCACGATCTCGCGGGTCAGGGCCAGGCCCAGGCCGGTGCCGTTGCGCTTGGTCGAATAGAAGGGCACCAGCGCGTTCTGCAGGACCGAATCGTTCATGCCGGCGCCGCGATCCAACACTTCGATGCGCAGCCATTCCGGCAGCCGCACCAGGCGCACGCTGACCCCGGTTTCTTCGCCGCCGGCTTCGTGCGCGTTCTTCAGCAGGTTCAGCAGCGCCTGCTCCATCTGCGCCTGGTCGATGCGGCTGCTGATCCCGTCGGCCGGCGTTTCCAGATCGAAGCCGATCTGTCGCTGCAGCCCAGCCAGGAAATGGGTCCAGTCCACCGTGTTCAACAAGGGTTGCGGCAGCTTGGCGAAGCGTGCGTAGCCGCGGATGAAACCTTCCAGATGACGCGCGCGCTCTTCGATGGTGGCGAAGATTTCCTCCAGCCGTTCGTGGCGCCCGCGCCGCACCAGTTCGGCGCCGGAATGCGCCAGCGACGCGACCGGCGCCAGCGAGTTGTTCAATTCGTGGCTGATCACGCGGATGACCTTTTTCCAGGTCTGCACTTCCTGGCGGCGCAGTTCATTGGTCAGCAGGCGCAGCAGCAGCAGTTCATGCTTGCGGCCGTTGAGGCGGAAGTTGCGCCGGGCCAGGTGGTAGACCTGCTCTTCCTGGAACCCCTCGTCGCCTTCTTCCTCGCTGCCGATCGCGAACAGGCCGTCGCCGCCGCGCTGCATCGCCTCGCGCATTTCCACCGGCGCAGCAGCAAGCAGGTCGTCGAAGCGCTGGCCTTCCAGTTTCCAGCCGCTGTGCAGCAGTTTGCGCGCGGCCAGGTTGGCGAACACCACCCGGCGTTCGCCATCGCCGCCGGCGGCGACCAGCAGCATCGCCACCGGTGTGTTCTGGACCATCGTGTCCAGCAACAGCTCGCGTTCCACCAGGCCCTGGCGCTGGGTGCGCAGCACGTCGCCCAGTTCCGCATGCGCGTGCACCAGGTCGCCGAGGTCGTCGCGCCCGCGCCAGTGGATGCCGAAGTTGTACTCGCCATCGCGATAGGTGCTGACGCTGCCCGCCAGCGCGCGGAACAACGAGTTGAGGGGCGCCAGCGCGCGCCGTACAACCCACACCGCCAGCGGCACGATCACCAGCGCGGAGAGCATGCCGACCAGCTTCGGATCATCCAGCCATCGCAGCAGCAACAGCGGCAAGGCGATCGCTACGCCGAACAGCGGCAGCAACCAGAACAGCAGGCGGCCGGCGACGGAACGACGAATCATTCGTGCCTGCTCACGGAAGCTTGATGCCGAAGCGGTCCATGCGCCGGTACAGCGCCTGCCGGCTCAGGCCGAGGTCCGCCGCCGCCTGCGCGATCACCCCGCCGGCGCGGGCGAGCGCGGCCTCGATGCCGGCGCGGTCGGGTTCGGCCGACACGCTCTGTTTCGGCGCGCCGCTGGGCTTGGGCAGGTTGAGGTCCGCGGCCTGGATCCGGTCGCCGGTCGCCAGCAAGCCGGCGCGCTGGACCACGTTGCGCAGTTCGCGCACGTTGCCTGGCCACGGATGACGCAGCAGCGCGGCGCGCGCGCTGTCGCCGATGGGTTTGTCGGCCGGGCGGAAGCTCTCGGCCAGCGGCAGGATGTCGCCGGGGCGTTCGGACAGCGGCGGCAACGCCAGTTCGATGGCGTTGAGCCGGTAGTACAGGTCCTCGCGGAAACTTCCCTCGCGGATCAACGCGGGCAGGTCGGCATTGGTCGCGCTGATCACGCGCACGCTGACCTGGCGTTCGCGATTGGAGCCGAGACGCTCGAAGCGCCCGGTTTCCAGCACGCGCAGCAGCTTCATTTGTCCGGCCAGCGGCAGGTTGCCGATTTCATCCAGGAACAGGGTGCCGCCATCGGCCGCCTCGAACTTGCCTTCGCGCGCCTTGTTGGCGCCGGTGTAGGCGCCGGCGTCGGCGCCGAACAGTTCGGCCTCGATCAGTTCCGACGGCAACGCGCCGCAGTTCAAGGTCACGAATGCGCCGTTGCGGACCGAGGAATTGGCCTGCACGATCTCGGCGATCTTTTCCTTGCCGCTGCCGTTGGGCCCGGTGATCAGCACCGGCAGCTCCGAACGCGCGACCTGGCAGGCCAGCGCGATCACCCGTTCGCTGGCCGGATCGTCGAAGACCACGTCGCGCAGGTCGTACTTGTCCGCCAGTTGCGCCTGGCGGGCGCGCTCGCGGCTGCGGCGCCGGTCCAGTTCGCTGCGCGCTTCGGCCAGTTCCAGCAGGTTGTTGACCGTGGCCAGCAGCTTGCGGTCGTCCCACGGCTTGGCCACGTAGTCGGCGGCGCCGGCCTTGATCAGTTCCACCGCGCTGCTCAGGTGGGTCCATGCGGTCAGCAGGATCACTGGTAGATCGGGGTGCTGTGCGCGGATTTGCGCGAACAGCGCCACGCCTTCGTCTCCCGAGGTGGTGTCTTCGGTGAAATTCATGTCCTGGATCACTAGGTCCACCGATTCGCCCTGCAGCATCGCCAGTCCGGCTTCGGGCGTCTGCGCGTGCAGGGTGGCGATGTCGTGCAGCGAGAACAGCACTTCCAGCGCGGTGGCCACCGCGGGGTTGTCGTCGATGATCAGCAGGTTGGGCATGCTTGAATTATCAGTCTGGTCGATGTGGTCGGTCCGTGGCGCGCATCGTAGCGTCTATTGCGCATCGGCCGCCGCCCGGTGGCCGTAGCTGAGCACGCGGGTGATCCGCCACTCGCCGTCCTGCTTGCGCCAGACGATGGTGAAGTCGGCGAGGCCTTCGCACTTGCCACCGTCGATCTGGCAGAAGCGGTGCGCGCCTTGCGATACGGCGCCGAAATCCTTGATCGGATAGACCTTCATGCTGCCCGGAACCAGTTCGCGGGTGAAGTGGCCGCACACGTACTTGCCGGTGTTGGCGATCATCGCATCGCGGGTCCAGGTGACGCCGCCGGTGTCGTGGTAGAACTCGACATCCGTGGCGAAGTAGCCGGCGTGTTCCTGCAGCCGCGCCGGATCGCTGCAATGGTTGAACGCATCGAACACGGCGCTATCGAGTGCGGAGATCTCGCGGGTGAGCTGATCCTGCGCCTCCGGCGATGCGGAGGCGGCGCTCGCCGCCGGTGCCACGAGCGCGAACAGGAGACTGCACAGGAAATTCGTTTTCTTCATGATCACCGCGGCTCCGTTGCACTGAGGGGGCTTATCTTCGTATTGCCTTGGTCTCGCGACCGTCCATGAGCAGGACCAGTTGATCCACGTCGCCTGCCGCATTGGTGCCGAAGGTGACCTTGGCGTCCATCGCCTGCACCCGGAACACGGTTTCCGAGAGACCCTGCAATGGCCATGCGGCCTGCCCGGTCGCCTGCAGCATCAGCTGTTCGCCTTCCCGCCATACCCTTAGTTCGAAGCCGGGCGAAATGACGTAAGTCCCGACATAAGTGTCTAGCGTTCCTTCGGAAACGAACACTCCGCTGTCGGGCGCCGCCGGCTTTTCCTGCGCCTGCGAGGCGGCGCACGGCAGCAGGACGGCGAGGGCGAGGGCGAGCGCCAGCGGCAGAAGGCGGAACCTGTTCATGGCATGGCTGCTCCGGATCGGGGAGGGGTGACTATAAGCAGCGAAGCATGAACCCCGAAAAATCCAAGAATAGAGAATGCGGGAGGGACTTTGCCCCCAAGGCCTTGAGTCCTTGGGTGGTCGGGCGCAGTTCCTCCCGCGATGAAGTTTCGGCTCAGGCGCTGCGCGTAGCCACCGCCGGTGGCACCGACGCGGCCTTTCGCGCCGGTCCGTACACCGCGACCTGGCCCAGCAGCCACAGCAGCGCCGCGCCGACCGGCAGGTAGAACAACGGCAGACGCGGCAATTCGTACTTGCCCATCAGCAACTGGTTGATGGCGTAGGCGAGCAGCATGCCCAGCACGATGCCGATCGTGGCCAGCAGGAAGTTCTCGGTCTGGAAGTAGCGCAGGATCTGGCCGCGGGTGGCGCCCAGCGCGCGACGCACGCCGATCTGCTTGGTCCGCTGCTGCACCCAGAAGCTGGCCAGGCCGACGATGCCCAGCGCGGTCACCACCAGCAGGGCGACGATCACCGCGACCAGCATCCAGACCATGGCCCGGTCCTGGCGGTAGTACTGCGCGCGCAGGTCCTCCACGGACTTGGTGTTTTCCTCCAGGATGATGCGGTTGGGGCTGTTCTTTTCCAGTACGGCCACTGCAGCTTTCAGCACTTCGTCGCGGCGTGCCGGATCGGTGCGCAGCAGGTAGTTGCCGCCCATCGAAAAGGGAACGTGGATCGGGAAGATCATCGAATATTCGTGCGCCACCGCGCCGCCTTGCTCGCTGGGGCGTACCAGGTGATCGACTACGCCGACCACGCGGATGGCGTTTTCACCCCAACTGTAGAAGCTCTTGCCGATGGCGCTTTGCCCGGGGAACAGCTTGTCGGCCAGGCTCTGGGTAATGATCACTGCAGGAATCGAAAGCTTGCTGCCGGGAGCATCCAGCGCCGACCATTCGATGAACTCGTCGGAGGCGAAGTCGCGGCCCGCGACCAGCTTCGGGCCGAGCGCCGCGAGGAACTGCTCGTCGCCCATGTAGGTGGTGGCGTTAAGGGTCGGCTGCTTCTGGTCCTTGACCATGGTGACGCCGGTATTCCAGGAAGAATTGACGAACGGGACCTGGTTGGTCACGGTCGCAGCCGTGACCCCCGGCAACCCGCGCAACAGGGCCAGGTCGCTCCTGGTCAGGGCTTCGGCGTTGTCGTCCTCGCCGATGCCGGTCAGTTGCACGCGCACGACTTCTTTCTCGGCGACCCCACTGACCAGGTTGAGCCGCTCGACGCGGTTGCCGATCAGGAACAGGGCGTTGCAGATGATCGCGCAGCTCAGCGCGATCTCAAGCACGATCAGCGCAGCGGCGGTCTTGTGCCGCAGCAGGGTGGACAGGATGGGACGCAGTTCCATGGAAGTTCTCCGTTAGTTCGGGCGTTGTCCTTCCTTTCGCCGCAGGCGAAGGGGAGGGGAGAAGCGTTATTGGGACTTGAGCTGCATGGCCGGAGTGACCTGCATCGCCTGCCAGGCCGGGATCAGTCCCGCCACCAGGCTGGCGACCAAGGCGAGCACCACCGTCGTGAGCAGCATCATCGGGTCGAGATGGGCCAGTTCAGCGTAGCTGGCCGGCTGTTGCCGGACTGCCCACAATCCAAGCCACGCGAGCACCAAGCCGGCGGCGCCGCCAGCCAGGCCGATCGTTCCGGCTTCCACCAGGCATTGCACGAAGATCTGCCGACGCGAAGCGCCCAGGGCCCGACGCACGCCGACCTCGCTGCTGCGGCGCAGGAACTTGGCCAGCAACAGGCCAACGGTATTGAGCAGGCAGACCAGCAGGAAGCCGAACGCCAACCAGACCTGCAGGCGCACGTCGCCGGGGACGACCTTGTTGAAGTCCAGCCACTCCATCACGTTGCGCAGGCGAACATTGGTCGGCCGTTCGAAACGGCCCGCGCTGCGTTGCTGGTCCGAATAGTTGATCAGGTACTGCTTGTAGGCCGAGGCCTTGGCCGCGCTGTCCAGTTGCACCCAGTACTGGATCCAGACGCAGGGCGCGTTGACGCCGGTGGAGCCTTCCGGATCGCTGCTTTCGTTGCTGTCGTCCCAGCAGTCCATGCTGCCGTTGCGGCCCATCTTCAGGTCGCGCGAAGTGGAGAACGGCAGGAATACCTGTTCCAGCTCGCCGAACCGGTCGCTGTTCATGTCGTAGAAGCGCGGCGTCGGCCGCCATTCGTCGAGTACGCCGACGATGGTGAAATCGACCTTGTCCATGCGTACGGTCTTGCCCACGCTGTTGGCGCCGCCGAACAACTTGTCGTTCAGGGCCTTGGCGATCACCGCCACGCGGCCACGGCGTTCGTCTTCGCTCGCGCTCCAGCCGGCGCCGAACAGGAACGGCATGTCGAACATCGGGAAAATGTCGGAAGAGGCGTAGCGCGCGTCCACCTGGAACGGCATCAGGCCCTGCTTGTCGGGAGTGATCGCGGCGCCGCCACCGGTCATCATCGACTGGCGATCGCCACGCTTCTCGCGCAAGAGTTTTTCCGCATCGAAACGGGTGACCTGCTCGGCCGGTTCTTCGCCCGGGGTGAAACCGTTCATGCTTTCCGGCGCCATCTGCACGTAGTACAGACTGTCGCTGCGCGTGGGCACCGGATCGCCCGACAGCACGTAGAACACGGTCAGCGTGGTCATGCTGGCGCCGATGCCCAGGGCGATGGCGAGCACCATCAGCGCGGTCAGGACCTTGTTGCGCCTGAAGCTGCGCAGGGCCAGGTTGAAGTAATAGGCGAACATGCTGTTGCCGAGCATGGCGTTCTCCTTAGACCGAAGTGCTGGCGGAGGCGCCGGCCGCCTGGGCGGCGCGGATCAGCGCCGGTTCCACCGACAGGTCGGTGGCCATGCCATCGACGATGTGCACGTTGCGCTGCGCGCGTGCGGCCAGTTCCGGGTCGTGGGTGACCATGATGATGGTCGTGCCCTGCGAGTTGATGTCTTCCAGCAATTCCAGCACCCCGCGCGCCATCTGCGAGTCCAGGTTGCCGGTGGGTTCGTCGGCCAGCAGCAGGCGCGGGCTGCCGGCCAGCGCGCGGGCGATGGCCACGCGTTGTTGCTGGCCGCCGGAAAGCTCCGCCGGGAAATGCTTCATCCGCGAACCCAGTCCGACCAGGCCCAGCGAATCCTCGATGCGCAGCTTGCGGTCCTTGGCCGACATGCCGCGGTAGCGCAACGGCACGTCGACGTTGTCGAACAGGTTGAGGTCGGGGATCAGGTTGAAGCCCTGGAAGATGAAGCCGATCTTCTGGTTGCGCAGGCGGCTGCGCGCGTCATCGGAAAGGCCCTTCACGTTCTCGCCATCCAGGGTGAATTCGCCGCCGGTGAAATCCTCGAGCAGGCCGGCGATGTTGAGGAAGGTGGTCTTGCCGGAACCCGAAGGCCCGGTGACGGCGACGAATTCGCCTTCCTTCACGTGCAGGTCGAGCGCGCGCAGCGCGTGCGTTTCGACCATGGCGGTGCGGTAGACCTTGGTGACCTGGCGCATGTCGAGCATTGGGGCGTTCCTTTGGGTCGGGTACTGGTGGGGAATTCGTGGTTAGTGGTTTGCAGCTGGTGGTTCGTTGCAATGCGACGTCGGGTTCTTGCTCGTCATCCCAGCGTTCGCTGGGATCCATCTTGCTTTTGCGGTTGCTTCCGGGGAGGGTCGAAGACAACGTCGAAATGGGTCCCAGCGTTCGCTGGGATGACGACGAAAAGGATGGCAGCGAAAGGATTCATCGATTGATCCGCACGTTTTCCGCATCGCCGAACTGGTCGCTGCCGGAGACCACGATCTTTTCGCCGGGCTGCAGGCCGGAAATTATTTCCACCGCGCCCAGGCTGCTGGCGCCGGTCTGGATCGGGCGGCGCTGCGCGCGGCTGCCATCGACGACATAGGCGAAGCGGCCGCCGTCCTGTTCCAGGAACGCGCCGCGCTCGACCATCAGCACGTTGCGCCGCGTGTCCAGGACGATGCGCGCGGACAGGCGCTGGTTCTGGCGCAGGCCGGGCGGCTGCTTGCCTTCGGCGAAGCGCAGGCGCGCGTTGACCTCGCCGTTGACCACTTCCGGCGACACCGCCGAGACCTGCGCGGGGTACTGCGCGTTGTTGCTGCTGATCTGCGCCGGGATGCCGATGGCCAGGTCGCGGGCGAAACTTTCCGGGACCTTGATCTCCACTTCGAACACGCTCAGGTCGACCACGCTCAGGATCGGCGCGTTGGTGGCGACATTGGTGCCTTGCGGGATCTGTACCTGGCCGATCTGGCCGTCGAAGGGCGCGCGCAGGGTCAGCGCATCGACCTGGCGTTGCAGTTCGACCACCACCGCGCGCTGGCGATCGGCGAGCAGGCGCTTGTTGCGCGAATCCAGGCCGGCACCCTGGCCCTGCAGGCCGGCATCCTTCTGCGCCGCGGCCAGGCCGATGTCGGCCTTCTTCAGTTCGTCCTGGGCCTTGGCGTATTCGTTCTGCGAGACCGCACCGCCTTCGTAGGCGCGCTGGTAGCGCTCCAGGTCGCGCTGCGCCGCGGTGCGCTCGATCTGCGCCTGGTCCACGGTCTTGCCGGCGGCTGCGCGCGCGATCTGCGCGTCCAGGATCGCGCGGCTGGCCTCGGCTTCCATGCTGGCCAGGGTGGAACCTTCCTGGGCCAGCTTGCTGCGCAGCTCGGGGCTGTCGATCTCGGCCAGCGCCTGACCTTTCTTGACCACGTCGCCGGCCACCACCTTGAGCGCGACCGTGCCGCCGGCGATGGCGTACAGGGTCGGGCTGTTGGCCGCGATCACCCGGCCGTCGGCGGAGAGATCGCGGACGAGGTCGCCGCGGGTGACCTCGGCGATGCGCAGCCGCGAAGCGTCGAACGACCTGCCGCCGCCCAGCCAGCCCATCACCACCCATGCGGTCAGTGCCAGTACCGCAGCACCGGCGATGCCGCCGATCAGCCACGGCTTCGGAATGCGTCGTCGCGCCGCGCTCGCGGGGGCAGGTGCGATCACCTGGTCCTGGGCGGAGGTGTCGCGGATACGGAAGCGGTCGCGGGTTTCCATGGGGCGGTCGGGTGTCCGTTGGCTGTGCGGGGATTGGATGCGGAAATCCAACCTGGGGTTGGACACCAGGTTCATAGCAATCGGCGTGCCAACTGCAAGCTACTGAATGGAAAGGGAATCGATGCTTGTAAAAGTGTCCGCGCGGACACTCGCGGCGTCCGCGCGGACGGTCCGGCACGGTTTCGGCGTTTACACTGGACACCCGGCTTTCTGGAGCATTCCTACATGTGCGGCATTGTTGGTGCGATCGCGGATCGCGATGTGGTTCCGGTACTCATCGAAGGACTGAAGCGGCTGGAATACCGCGGTTACGATTCGGCCGGCATCGCCGTGGTCGACGGCAACGAGGTCAACCGCGTGCGCCGCACCGGCCGGGTCGTGGAAATGGAAGGGGCGGCGCTGGCCGAAGGCTTCCACGCGCACCTGGGCATCGGCCACACCCGCTGGGCCACCCATGGCGGCGTGACCGAGGCCAATGCGCACCCGCACATCAGCCACGGCGTGGCCCTGGTCCACAACGGCATCATCGAGAACCACGAGGAGCAGCGCGCGCGCCTGCAGGCGCTGGGCTACGCGTTCGAATCGCAGACCGATACCGAAGTCATCGCCCATCTGATCCATCATTACCTGAGCCAGGGCGACGATCTGCTTGCGGCGGTCCAACGCACGGTCAAGGAACTCCACGGCGCCTATGCGCTGGCCGTGGTCAGCCGCAAGGAACCCGAGCGCATGATCTGCGCGCGCATGGGCTGTCCGTTGCTGGTCGGCCTGGGCGAAGGCGAGAACTTCATCGCCTCCGACGTCTCGGCGATCATCCAGGCCACGCGCCGGGTGATCTTCCTGGAGGAAGGCGACACCGCCGAAGTCAGCCGCGAAGGCGTGCGCGTGTTCGATGGCGACAACAATGAAATCCAACGCGAAGTGCATGTCTCCGACGTGTCGCTGGCCTCGCTGGAGCTGGGTCCGTACCGGCACTTCATGCAGAAGGAAATCCACGAGCAGCCGCGCGCCATCGCCGACACCATCGAGGCGGTGATCGACGGCGGCTTTTCGCCGGAGCTGTTCGGCAAGGACGCCGAAGCCGTGCTGCGCGACGTCGAAGGCGTTCAGATCCTGGCCTGCGGCACCAGCTATTACGCCGGCATGACCGCGCGCTACTGGATCGAGGCGATTTCCGGCCTGCCGTGTTCGGTGGAGATCGCCAGCGAATACCGCTACCGCGCCGCCCATGCCAATCCGAAACACCTGATCGTCACCATTTCCCAGTCCGGCGAAACCCTGGACACCATGGAGGCGCTGAAATACGCCAAGTCGCTGGGCCACCTGCACACGCTGTCGATCTGCAACGTGCCCGAGAGCGCGATCCCGCGCGCCAGCGAACTGGTCTGCTACACCCGCGCCGGCGCCGAGATCGGCGTGGCCTCGACCAAGGCCTTCACCACCCAGCTCGCCGCGCTGTTCCAGCTGTGCGTGGTGCTGGGCAAGCTGCACGGCAAGGTCAGTGCCGCCGACGAAGCCGATTACCTCGAGCAACTGCGCTTCCTGCCCGGCAGCGTGCAGCATGCGCTCAATCTGGAGCCGCAGATCGCGGTCTGGGCCGAGCGTTTCGCGCAGAAGGAAAACGCGCTGTTCCTCGGTCGCGGCCTGCACTATCCGATCGCCCTGGAAGGCGCGTTGAAGCTCAAGGAGATTTCCTACATCCACGCCGAGGCCTATCCGGCCGGCGAACTCAAGCACGGCCCGCTGGCGCTGGTCGATGCGGAAATGCCGGTGGTGGTGATCGCCCCCAACGACAAGCTGCTGGAGAAGGTGAAGTCGAACATGCAGGAAGTGCGCGCGCGCGGCGGCGAGCTGTTCGTGTTCGCCGACCAGGACAGCAACTTCAGCGAATCCGAAGGCGTGCACGTGATCCGCACCCCGCGCCACGCCGGCGTGCTCAGCCCCATCGTCCACACCATTCCCGTGCAATTGCTGGCCTATCACACGGCACTGGCACGCGGTACCGACGTGGACAAGCCGCGCAACCTGGCCAAGAGCGTCACGGTGGAATAAACATGCTGCGCCCCCTCCCTTTCGCATAGCGAAGGGGAGCTCGAAGCCGCGTCAAGCGGCTGAGGAGGGAGGGCCGCTCTTGAGCTTGCTGTCGCCGGTATGCGAAGTGAAGAGACTAGGTCAGCCAGAGGTCCCGTTTCCGGCCCCGTCAATCCTGTAGTCATGCTTCTGCATGACACACGGAAATGCAACACATCTGGATTCGGCCGGTTTATTCCGGCGGCATGCCGGCATCCCGCTGGGAATCGATGGATGCTCCACGCGACGACCACGGCAGCATGCTTGGCAGCACGTTGTCGCGACGGATCAATGCATGGAACAGCGCCGCCGCCAGGTGCAGCAGGAACGTGGCGAACAGCAGCAACGCAAGGTAGCGGTGCGCGCCACGCAGGAACGCGAACAGCTGCGGATCGAGTGGAACCAGTGCCGGCAGCAGCAGCCCGTCGAGCAGGGCGACCGGATAGCCGCCCGCCGACAGCATCGCCCAGCCGATCAGCGGCATCAGCAGCATCAATGCGTACAACAACCAGTGCGACAGCATGGCGGCGTGCCGCTGCCAGGCCGGCAGGTCGCTCGGCAGCGGCGGTGGCTTGTGGGTGAACCGCACGCCCAGCCGGATCAGCACCAGGACCAGGATCGCCGCGCCCAGTGGCTTGTGGATCGCGACCAGCTGCGCATAGGCCTGCGTGGTCGTCGACACCATGCCGACACCGATGAACAGCATGGCGATGATCATCACTGCCATCAGCCAATGCAGCAGGCGCGCATAAGGGTTGAACCGGGCGACTGGTGCGCTCATCGACGTGGCTCCATTGGCGTAGGGACGGCACCATCGCGGGCCAGCGCACTGGGTTGCGGCGGCTCGCCGGAGCGGCGTCGCAGGGAGACGGCATAGGCCGCCGAACGCGCGCTCAGCAGCGGATCGTCCGAGGCCGCGATGCCGGCGGGCAGAACCAGGGGATCGAAGGTGACGTCACGACAGGGGCCGTTTTCCTCCAGCGCCGCCCGGTCGATCACCAGCGTGCCGACATCGACCTGCGTGCGCGTGGCCGGCCATTGCACGGTGGCGTTGTCGCTGCGGTCGCCGGGCTCGGCCAGGGTGATCAGCAGGTGCCAGCGTTGTGGGCCCGCTTGCAGGCGCGTGAGCAGATCGTTGAACAGGAAGTCCGGATCCTGCGCGTTCAATGCGCCGAAGCGGCTCCGGTCGAGCGCGGCGAACGCGGCCTCCGGCGCCAGCGACCAGCGCACTACTTGCGACCTTCCCCCGGCATCGACGAAGCGGAAGGCATTGATGCTGTAGTAGCTGCCATTGGCGAAACTGGAAGGCGTCGGCGTGCTCTTCATCAACGCACCGAACGCGCGCGCTTCCGGATGCGCCGCCATGAAGGCGGCGAGCCTGGCCGGATCGGGCTTGCCGGTGTCCGGTATCGGCGCCGTCGCCTGTTGCAGGGCCACGAAGTCCCGCACCGTGCCCACCGGGAACAGCGGCACGTGGTTCATCGCCATGCGCCACACGTCGCCATCGGCCTGGGTTAAGTTCAATGCCAGGCTGCGCGGGGCGGGTACGCCATCGGGCGAGTACGGCGTGCCCACGGCCAGCGCGAAACGGCCGAAGACCGGCGTCCGGCCGGGCACGAACACGCCCGCCTTCGACAAGGCCTGCCCCTGGCCATTGCTGTCGAAGTGGCCGACCACGCACACCCCTTTCTGGTGCGCACGGCGGAAGCCGGGGTGCGCGCCGTTGTGCTGTTCCAGGGCGTCGACCACGTCGGCGCCGGAAAGGCGCGAAGGCGTCAACCAGCCGGCGGTGGCGGCGAAGGCGACGACGACGCCAGCGATGATCACGCCGATCAAGGCGAAACCCGCTGGCTGGCGGTAGCGCCCGAATCGATCCCGCAACGAGGGTCCGGAAGGGGGTAAGGGATGCATCATGACTCCTGTGCCGGCCGCGGCCGTGGGGACTGGATGCAGCTGTGACGCCCGCAGGCCCTGGTTTATTCCCTAGCTGCCGACGCCTGTTGCGATGGCCCTGGATGCGCGGAAATGAACGCAAGCAGAGAGGCGGGGGAATAAATGCGACGGCCACGCGTCACACTGCATCCGGGCCGACCAGCCCCTCTCTTTGATGAGGACACCACTGACCATGGGCGCGATCGATGACGACGAGCTGCGGGCTTTACTGCCCTCGCTGCGGCGCTTTGCGTTGTGGCTCGCGCGCGATCCCAGCGACGCCGACGACCTGGTGCAGGCCTGTCTGGAGCGCGCGCTGTCGCGCTGGTCGACGCGGCGCGCGGACGCCAGCCTGAAGGCATGGCTGTTCGCGATCCTGCATCGGCAGTTCATCGACAGCCGGCGCAGCGCCGGCCGCTTGCGCCGCTTGTTGACCACGTTCACCGACGAACGCGAGGCTGCGCCATCGGCCGAGGACACGTTCGTGGCGCGCACCTCGCTGGAGGCATTCGCCAGGCTCGGCGCCGACCAACGCGCGGTGCTGCTGCTGGTGGTGGTCGAAGGATTGAGTTACCAGGACACCGCGCAAGCGCTCGATCTCCCGATCGGCACGGTGATGTCGCGGTTGTCGCGCGCGCGCATCGCGTATCGGAAACTGATCGGCGGCGATGTCCCGGTGACGGCATTGAGGAGCGTGAAATGAATTCTGGCCTGCCCGGTGATGACGAACTGCACGCCTATGTCGACGACCAGCTGGCGCCGCAACGCCGTCGCGAAATCGAAACCTGGCTGGCGACGCAACCGGAGGTGGCCGCGCGCGTGGCGCAATGGCAGCGCGATGCCGGACAACTGCGCGCCGCGCTTGCCGGCACCCTGGCGGAAGCGCCGGCACCACGGCTCGATCCGGTCGCCGTCCGCCATGCGCGTCGCCAGCGCGTGCGGCGTCGCCTGGCGTTGTGCGCATCGTTGCTGCTGGCGTTGGGTGTCGGCGGCATCGGTGGATGGCAGGCCAGCACGTGGCGCGTGGCCGCCGCCAATCCACCGATGAAGGACGCCGTCGAGGCTTATCGAATCTTCGCCACCGATCGCCTGCATCCGGTCGAGATGGATGCCGATGAATCGGTGCGCCTGCAATCGTGGATGTCTTCGCGGCTGGGGCGTCCGCTGGCGCTGCCCGACCTGCAAGCCTACGGCTTCGCCTTGCTCGGTGGACGCATGTTGTCGACGGCCGATGGCCCGGCGGCGATGTTGATGTACCAGGATCCGCACGGCCAGCGCCTCACCTTCTACGTGCGCCCCAGTTCGCGCTTCGCCGGTGGACTCAGCGGCACCCGCGGCGATGATGGCCTGACCCTGAAATACTGGTACCGCAACGGCTATGGCTTCGCCGTGGTCGGCCGCAGCGGCGACCCGCGCACGCAGGAAGTGCAGCAGGCGATCCCCCTGGCGTCGTGATCGCTGTCGATGTGCTTTCTGTGGCCGGCTCCGGCTCACGACTATCGGCTCTTCCCGGACCTTCGGAACAGCTTGGCGGCGTACATCGCCGCGCCGTAATGGGGTTCGTGCAGCGGCGCGCGCAGTTCGAAGTCCGGCGATGCGCTGCGCAGCGATTCCTTGAAGGGGATCAACAGCAGGTCGCCGGCGCTGAATGCCCCGCCCGAATAGGAGAGCGGAACGATCTCCCCGTCGGTGAATCCCAGTGATCGGCGCAGCGCATCGGCGATCAGGGCGAGCTCGTTTCCCGCTTGCGAGTAGATGCGCCCGGCAACGGCGTCTCCGAGCCGGGCCGCTTTGGCGACCAGCAACGAAAGCTTTGCGAAATCGCCGCGGCTGTAGGCCTGCTCTCCATAGACCCGTGCGCAGATATCCAGGTCCTGCTCCAGCGCGAGCTCTGCGTTGAACACCGCATGCAGCGTACCCCTGGGCAGTCGTCCGTCGCTCATGCGCGAGTAGGCGTTCAGGCCCTGCGCGGCGATCCAGTACGCGGATCCTTCATCCGAGAACGCCTCGCCCCATCCACCCGCACGTGCCGCGGCTCCCTGGCGCTGGCCGTAGCCCATGGATCCCGTGCCCGCGATGATGTTGATGCCATCCGAGCAGGCCAGCGATCCCGCCCATCCGCAAACCATGTCGTTGTCGCAGGCATAGCGGTCATGGCCAAGAACGGCGTGCGGAATGGCCTGCAACAGCGACGTGGCATGGCGATCCTCGCCGTATGCGGGAAGACCGAAGAACGCATAACGGATCGTGGCACCGGGCAAGCCGGCTTCCTGCAATACCTGGCGCACGCCCGCGGTCAGGATTTCACGTACGGCCTCGAATCCCACCTGCGGGTGATAGGTGGTTCCGTGTTGTGCCTGGGCAAGAACGCGGCCTTCCGCATCGATCAGCGCGAAGCGCGTCTTGGTTCCGCCGCCGTCCACGCCAAGGAAGCAATCGGATGCGGTCATGGCGCGGCCGAATGGATCCTGACGCCCTGCACGACACGATTCACCGTGCCCTGCTTGTTGGGGTTGTCGGGCGACAGTCCCAGCGCGCGCGAGGCGTTGAATGCGTAGATCTGCGCGATGGCGACATAAGGCCACAACAGGTCGATGTCGGCCGCTTCGGCCATGCCCGGCACCAGCAGCGTGTCGGGATCCTGCTGCTGACGTTGCTGTGCGGCGACCTCGATGATCCGTGCCGCGCAGCCATCCTGCCGCAACTCGTCGATCAGGTCGTGGTCGTAGCGGCGCGTCAGTGGATCGTTGGAGACGAAGACCATCACCAGGGTCCGGTCGGTGATGAAGGTCTTGGGGCCATGGCGGAATCCCAGCGGCGAGTCGAAGCAGGTCGCGACCGAGCCGTTGGTCAGCTCGCCGAGCTTCAACGCCGCTTCGCGGGCCAGGCCCTGGAACAGGCCGCTTCCCAGGTAGACGACGCGATCGAAGCCATGCAGCGCGAGTTCCTGCAGCGAAAGGCGCGCTCCGTCGATCACGCGCGCCGTCGCATGCGCGATCGGTCCGATCCTGGCGTCCATGGCCTGCGTATCGCCGAGCGCCAGCAGCGTTGCGTACAACATGCAGCTGAAGCTGGAAGTCATGGCGAAACTGGTGTCGTGGGTTTCCTCCGGCAGCAGCAGGGCCATCATCCGCCGCGCGGGGACCGTGTTGAGCGCGCCTTCGGCATTGCAGGTCACCACCAGGTGGCGCACGTCCTTCACCAGCGATTCGGCCAGCGCCACCGCCGCCAGGCTTTCCGGGCTGTTGCCCGAGCGGCCGAACGACACCAGCAACAGCGGCTGGGCGGGATCCAGGTAGAGATATGGCGCGCTGACCAGGTCGGTGGTCGGCACCGAATCGACGCGCGCAGCCAGGTTTCGGTCCAGCAGCGGCGCAAGGCATTGGCCGATGTAGGACGAGCTGCCCGCGCCGGTGAGGATGATGCGGGCGTTGGCGTCCCCCGCGACGGGCGCGACGAAGGCTTCGACCTGTTCGCGCAAGCCCGAGAGCAGGGCATGGGTCTGTTCCAGCATGCGCGGCTGCTGCTCTATCTCGCGCGCGGTCCAGATCGCCCCGGAGGCGAGCAGGTCCGGCTCCGGGATACCCAGGTGTTCAACGGTCTTGTTGGTCATGGCATGCATGGTAGTAGTCATCGAGGACGGCACTGATGTGGGCCATGGCCAGGGACAGCGGCTCGTGGGTCGCGGTCCCGTTGCGCAGCGCGTGCAGTGCGTGGGGAAGGTATTGGCTGATCAGCGGGATCGGCGGCGGGTCGGCCTGCAGGTTGTCGAACAACCGTTGGCGCGCCTGTTCGATGGCCGGGTCGGGCCAGTAGTAGCGGATGCGGTCGCTGAGGCTGTACTGCAGGTCGACGGACAGCGCTTCGCCTTCGCTGTGGTAGTACTTGCGCCAGTGGCCGGGATGTTCGCGCATGCGTCCGATCGCCACTTCGCGCAAACGCGCGCGCTGCGGCGCATCGATCCATTCGCGTTCGATCGCATCCAGCGCCCACAGCGCCTCGCGCAGGGCGAAGGTCAGGCCGGGGCCGACCTTGAGGATGGCGAAATGATCGCGCACCAGCGCGCGCAGCGCGTCGCGGGTCTGGTAATCGGTGGAATGCGCTTCGAAGACCATGCCGGGTACTGCCTCGATGGCCTGGCTAAGGCTGCGCGCGGCGTCTGGGTCATAGTCGATCACGCTGTGATGGTCGAACTCCACGCCCGGTTGCACTACCGAAGCGATCACACGCTGCCATGCCGCCTCCAGTCCGGCCGCGGCGAATGCCTTGCGATGCGCATCGATGGTGGCCAGCGCCGCTTGTGGCGTAGTGACGGCCAAACCTTCTATCGATTCAGTCGCCCCGCCCGGCACCGGCACCTCGGTGCCGATGACATAGACCGGTGCTTCGCCGCCGGCCTGCGCATAAGCGGTTTCGGCGGCCTGGCACAGGCGTACCGCGCGGCGCACGATTTCAGCTTCGGGCAAAGGTTCCGGATCGCCGCTGCAGGCCATCGAGCAATCCAGGTGGATCTTGCGGAAGCCGGCGGCGACATACGCGGCCACCATCGTTTCGGCCTTGTCCATCGCGGTGGCGGCGTCGAGTCCGGTCCAGGGATTGGGACCCAGGTGATCGCCGCCCAAGGCGATGCGCGTGCGATCGAAACCGACGCGGTCGGCGATACCGTGCACGAAGCGCACGAAGTCGGCGGGAGTCATGCCGGTATAGCCGCCGTCCTGGTTGACCTGGTTGCAGGTCGCTTCGAACAGCACCAGGTCCTGGCCGGTGCGCTGGGCGTGGCGCAGGCTCGCTTCGATGACGATGGGATGCGCCGAGCACAACGAAGTCACGCCATTGGCGTGTCCTTGTTGTTTATGGCGGGCGATGAGGTCGAGCAGCACTTGCATGGGGGAAGGTCCGATCAGGAAAGAGGTGTGGCCGGATCGCGCTCCGGCTCCACGCGCTCGGGCTCCAGCACCAGCAGCAACGAGGCGATCAGGGCCAGGACCAGGCCGACGATCTTCAGCGGGCCCGGCACGACGCTGGCGAAGATCAGCGACAGCACCGCGGTCACCAGCGGTGCGCCGGCGTTGGTCAGCGGCGCTACTACTATCGCCTTGCCATGGCGGAAGGCGTAGACCAGGGTCAGCGCGCCGATGGCGTTGAGCAACTGGATCGCGGCCGTCATCCACGGGCCGTCGATTCCCAGGTTGATCGGCTGGGTGAAGTCGGTCATCGCCCACGCCACCGGCGCCAGCAGCAACGCGCCCACGGCCATGTAGAAGAAGATGCTTTCGGCGCTCACCGTGTGGTTGGCCAGGCGCATGAAATAGGCCTGCACGCCCCACGCCAGCATGATCAGCAGCGACTGCAGGAACCAGCCGAGTCCTTCGGTCGCGCCGCGTCCGAACGACAGGTCCAGCAGCGGCAATGCCACCAGCGCCAGCACGATGCCCAGCGTGCCGATCCATCCGGTGCGCTCGCGCAGCAACAGGAACGAGAGCGCGATGGTCACCACCGGCGACAGCGAGATGATCGGGAACACGAAGTACGCCGGTCCTATCGTCAGCGTGTGGAACAGCAGCATCTGCCCGCCCGCGCCGAGCAGGCCGATGGTCATTCCGTAAGCCACCGCGCGCGGCGAACGCTCCAGTTTCCAGCCATTGCGCCACAGGATGTACAACGCGGGCGGAATCATGGTCAGCGCCCAGACGCAGTAGACCAGCGTGTCGGGGAAGCCATGCTCGGCCGACAATCCGGCCAGCGCGCCCCACACGCCCCACAAGGCGACGGTGGCCAGTGCGAAGGCCAGCCACGGGCGCCGACGCGGTGCGATCGCGTTGCCGATCGGGGAAGCGCTCACGCGCCCGCCTCCAGCGGTGTCGCCTGCAGCAGCACGAACCGCTTGAACGCCAACTTGAGCGAGTTGCTGTCTGCGTCCACTTCGCCCAGGTCGACTTCGTTGAACAGGTCGCGCACGCGATAGCGGCCTCCGCCCAGTCCGCGCAGTTGCACGGGACCGTTCCAGTCGGCGGCGTAGAAGCTGTAGTACATCGCGCCCTCCTTGCGGATGGCATGCGCCTCGGGTTTGTCGAAACCGATGTCGTACAGCGCGCCCAGGTACTCGCCCTTGGGCAGCATGTGCCGCTTGTACAGCCCCACCCACTTGCGCCACAGCGCTTCCTTCTCCGGGTTCAGCACGAAACCGCCGGGTGGAAGCTTGTCGACCGGATGCTCGGTATCGCGCGGCCAGGTGAACTTCGACGAGATCACCGCGCCGATGCCGACGCTGGAGGCGAAATCGTCGCCGCCGTCGGACAGTTCGACATGATCGCCCGCATAGCTGCTGCGCGCGCCCATCAGCGCCTTGATCGACTTGCCCTTGCTGCGCACCTGCCATGACGACAGCGGATCGGACGCCGGGTACTGGTCGGTGGCCGGCAGGTTGTGGAAGGCGAATGCGGTGCCGCAGGGGCATAGTTCGACCACCGCTTCCGGGTTGGCTTCGTGCGCCGCCTTGTGGATCGCATTCCAGAACGTGGCCAGGCCCTCGACCGAATCGGTCGGATGCGCGTGCTTGTGCGCCGGGTTGTAGCAGGGCGCCACTGCATTCAGATGCTGGCCGTCGAGCTTGAGGCCTTCGAAGCCCCAGTCGCCGATGATCTTCTTCACCAGCGCCACGTAGAAATCGATGGTCGGCTGGTATGCCGGGCACTGGGTCAGCGCATTCCACCAGGTCACGGTCTGGAAGGCGCCGTACTGGTCCAACAGCAACATGTCCACGTGCTCGTGCAGCACGTCGCTACCCGGGTCGGCCGCCAGCGGCGCCAGCCACAAACGCGGACGCATGCCTTGCGCACGGATCTTTTGCACGAAGTCGCGCATGTCGGCGTCGCCGCGCGGGAACTTGCGCTTGTCGAGGCGCCAGTCGCCCTCGTTGGTCTGCCAGCCATCGTCCAGCACCGCCCATTCGAAGCCCAGTTCGCGGACCTTGGGCAGGGTGGCGAGGACCTGCTCGACGGTGAAGTCGCGTTCGTAACCCCAGGCGCACCAGATCGGCGCGAAGGCCGATTCGGGCGCCTGCGGTCCCTCGATGCCTTCGGCCTGCATGAACTGCCGGTATTGCTGCAGCGGGGCGAAATGGTCGCCGCTGTGCACGGCGAGCACGGTGCGCTCGGTGACCAGGGTCTGGCCCGGCGCCAGCACGGAGGCTTGCGCCGATTCGACCGCGATGCTGGCGCCGCCGCCGGTCTTGCGCACCGGCAGGTCCAGCAGGCGCGCCACCGGTTCGACATGGCCCACGGCCAGGCCGACATCGCGACGCCACAGGTTGGCCATCGGCGTGCCGCCGCCGTAGTCGGAGGAATCCATGGACAAGGTGTTGCGCTGGTCGAAATCCGCGGTCAGCGGCTGCACCCAGTCGCGGCGGTCGGTGTGGGTGGCGCCGGAGAAACTCCAGAACCCGCCCGGCGCGTCGGCCAATTCGTGGGCGACGTTGCGCCAGCCGGTGACCTCCAGCGCGGCGCTCCCGTCATTGCGGTAGCGCGTCTGCAGCACGGCCAGGCCGGGCAGGGCGTCGAAGAAGGTCACCGCGACCTGCTTCTCGATGCCGCGATCCGAGCGACCGGTGACGATGAGCTGGTGCCCGGCGCCGTGGCGCGCGTCATCGACCGCCAGTTCCTGCTGCCCGGAGAAGGCGAAGTCCCCGAGCTCGCTGTCGGCCAGGAGCAGGCTTTCGCTGGGTTGGTAGGAGGCAAGGACCTTGCCTTTGGAGGCGATCGCGGTATGCAGGCGAGAGTCGAAGGTGATCGTGAGGGCCGAATCCTGGACCACCGCCATGGCCTCCTTGCTTCCGCGTCGGGTCGCAGACAGTGCCCATGGCAGGGTGGCGAGGGCAGCGGTGCCGGCCACGCTGCCGGCGACGAGCTTCAAGACGGTGCGGCGTCCAATGGGGGGCATGGCGGCAGTCCGGTTGGGATGGCCTGATTCTCCGTCATCCGTTCCGGTTGATGCAAGCGTTTTGTTGCGATATGGTATTAGTAAGTTTCGTTATATTACCTGAGGCGATAGCAATGGCCCTGTTCCTTCGCACTGTGGCGGCGTCCCTGGCGGCCGGTTTTCTCTCCCTCACGATCGCGGTCGCGGCTCCACCTGCAATGCCTCCCGTGGATCAGGCGAACGGATCGGACGCCTATTCGATGGACGACTTCGCCCGCGTACGCAAATACGATGCGCACGTCCACGCCAACACCCGGGACGACGCGTTCCTCGAGCAGGCGCGTGCGGATGGTTTCGAACTGCTGTCGATCAACGTCGACTATCCGGCCTTCCCCAGCGTGGCCCTGCAGCACGAAGCCGCCGTGGCCCTGGCGAAGCAGGATCCGGCGCGCTTCCACTGGGCGACCACTTTCACGATGAAAGGCTTCGGCACCGCGGGCTGGACCGAACGGGTCGATGCCGGCCTGGCGCAGGACGTGGCGCAGGGCGCGCGCGCGGTGAAGGTCTGGAAGAACGTCGGCATGGTCGAGAAGGACGCCGACGGCAAGCTGATCATGCTCGACAACCCCGGCCTGGCGGCGGTGGCCGAGCAGGTGCGTGCGCTGGGCGTGCCCCTGATCGCGCACCAGGGCGAGCCGTACAACTGCTGGTTGCCGCTGGACCAGATGACCACCGACAACGATCGCGAGTACTTCCAGCACCATCCCGAATACCACATGTACCTGCATCCGGAGATGCCCGGGTACGAGGACCTGATGGGCGCACGCGATCGTTTCGTGGCCGCGCACCCGCAGCTGCGTGTCGTCGGCGCGCACCTGGCCAGTCTGGAATACGACGTGGACCGCATCGCCGCGTTCCTCGATCGTTTCCCCAACGCCAGCGTCGACCTGGCCGCACGCATGAGCCAGGTGCAATACCAGTCGGTGCGGGACCGCGAGAAGGTGCGGAACTTCTTCATCCGCTACCAGGACCGGCTGCTGTACGGCACCGACCTGACCTACGGCCCGGACGCCGAACCCGAGGACTTCAAGCGCGAGGCGCACGCGGTGTGGAGCGCGGACTGGCGTTACCTGGCGACCGGCCAGTCGCAGCGCGTGGACGTGCTCCACGTCGACGTACCCGGCCTGGCCCTGCCGCGCGCGGTGATCGACAAGATCTATTACGCCAACGCGGTGCGCGAGTTCGTGCCCGCGAAACCGGGCAGCTGACCGGTGGCTCAGGCCAGCAGCAGTTCGAAGCCGAGCTGATGGCTGGCCTGGCGCACGTCTTCCGGCGCATTGATGTCGGTGATCAGCGTGTTGAGATCGCTGACGGGGATGATCCGGTGCAGGCAGACCTTGCCGAACTTGGAACTGTCGGAGATGGCGACCACCATGCGCGCGGCTTCGACCATCTTCCGGTTGAGCATGGCTTCGGGTTCGTAATGAGTGGTGATGCCGCGCTCCAGGTCGAACCCGTCGACGCCGAGGAACAGCATGTCCACGTGCAGCGCGCCCAGCGCTTCCTCGGCCAGGCCGCCGTAGAAGGCCATGTTCTTGCGCCGCAACTCGCCGCCGAGCATGACGATGTTGATGTTGCTCTTGGCCGTCAATACGGTAAGCACGCCGAAGTCGTTGCTGACCACGGTCACCTCGATGTTGGGCAGCGCCTCCGCGAGCTGGATGGCGGTGGTGCCCGAATCGATGGCGATGGTGTCGCCGGCCTTGACCATGGCCGCCGCGCGCTGGCCGATGCGGCGCTTCTCATCCAGGAAAGCCGTCCGCTTGGCCTCGTAGGGAGGCTCCGACAGCGCCCCGCCGACCACGCCGCTGTCGATGGCGCCGCCGTAGGCGCGCGCCATGACCCCGCGCTCGGTCAGATAGCGCAAGTCCTTGCGCACGGTCTGCATGCTGACGCCGAAACGCTGGGCCAGCGCAGTCACCTGCACGCTGCCATGCTGGCGCACGAGTTCGCTGATCTGCAGGCGTCGTTGACTGGTGTCGCGGGTGGCGACCATGGGTACTCCTTGTGATGGGACCAAAGTATCGGTCATTTCGTTAAATTTCGCTATTGATACGAAACGAAATGTGTTATAGCCTTGGTTTCGTTTTGTTGCGTATGCTTGTCACCGCTAATCCTGAGGAGATCCCAGTGAAGTCCATCCAGCCGCATCGGAACACGCTCTTTCATGGCATCGCGCTCGCGCTGCTGATCCCTCAATTGGGTCTTGCCCAGGAGACCGGCGCCGCTGCCACGGATCCGGCCCCGGAAGCGCGCGCGAGTACGTCATCGACCCAGGAGCCTGCCGTCGGCGAACAAGCTGTCGACCTGGAGACCGTGGTGGTCACCGGTGTGCGCGGCAGCCTGGCGCGCTCGGTCGAGCTCAAGCGCGAAGCCGGCACCGTCCAGGATTCGATCACCGCGCTGGAACTGGGCAAGTTTCCCGACGACAACGTGGCCGATTCGCTCAGCCACATCACTGGCGTGGCCATTTCGCGCACCGCCGGTGGCGAGGGCCAGAAGGTCAGCGTCCGCGGCCTGGGACCGGAATACACCTTGACCACGTTCAACGGACGCATCCTCGCCACCGATGGCGCAGGCCGTGATTTTGCCTACGACGTGTTGCCGGCGGATGTCATCAGCGGCGCCGATGTGATCAAGGGCGCGCAGGCCTCGCTCACCGAAGGCGGTGTCGGCGGCCTGGTCAACCTGCGCTCGGCCAGCCCCTTCGACGATCCCGGACAGCACGCGATCGTGCGCCTGGAAGGCGACCGCAACCAGATGTCCGAACTCGACGGCCAGAAGTTCTCGGCCGCCTACAGCAACACCTTCGCCGACAACACCTTCGGGGTGCTGCTGGGCGTGGTCTACGGCGAACGCAAGGACCGCACCGATGTCGCCGGCAACGACGGCGGCTGGACCCGCAACCCGGATCCGAACGACGAGAGCTGGCTGTGGGGCAACGCCTGGGGCGGCAATATCGACCTCAACGGCAACGGCGACCTGGATCCCGAGGAATACGGCCTGATCGCGCCGGGCCAGTTCCGGGTCGGCTCGATCCTCGAAGAGAAGAAGCGCAAGGCCTTCTCCGGCAAGATCGAATGGCGCCCCAGCGACAGCGTCAGGATCGTGGTGGACGGATTGAAGACCCGCCTGGATTCGCCGCAGGTGTCCTACCAGCAGTCCTACTATCCGCTGTTCGCGCCGGGCCGCTGGTCCGACATCGAAGTGCAGAACGGCATCGTCACCGGCTTCACCATGGACAATGCCGATCCGGAACTGCGGCTCAACCCGGAGCTGCTCAACCAGACCGAACATCGCGTGGTCGATACCGACCTGTACGGCGTCAACGGCGAATGGAAGGCGACCGACGATTTCACCCTTACCGCCGATCTTTATCGCTCCACCTCCAAGCGCTATTCCGGCGGCCAGGACACCTACGTGGTCCTGCGCATGAACCAGCCCAACATCGCCCGCATCACCCTGGGCCCGAGCGCGGTGCCCAATGTCGCGGTCACGTTCGACGATGGCCGCGACCTGATCACCGGCCTGGCCAATGGCGAGTTCACCGGTTCGGATTTCAACACGCACTACATGGAACTGCGTGGCGACAACATCGTCGACAAGATCACCGGCGGCACCGTGGCCGGCAAGCTGTTCGTGGGCAAGTGGGGTCTGGACGACCTGCACTTCGGCGTGACCCGCACCGAACGGACCAAGTCGCGCGACCTGATCAACAACACCCTCAACGGCGGCGCCGACTACTACTCGGGCGACAACGCCATCAACGTGGGCGACCTGGAGGGTTCGGTGATCTCCAGCGTGCTGAACTTCCCGCACTTCATGGATGGCGTCGGCAGCAGCTTCCCGCGCAGCTTCCTGGGCTTCGACGTGCCCAACTACCTGGCCATGCTCGAGGCCTACAACGGCAACCTGCGTCCCGACGGCACGCCCTACGATTTCTCGATGGCCGCGCCGGCATGGAACCCGCTGCAGAGCTATCGCGTCAGCGAGAAGACCAATGCCTTCTACGTGCAGGCCGACTTCTCCGGCGAACGCTGGAACGGCGATGTGGGCGTGCGCCTGGTCAAGACCAGCACCCGCGCCCAGGCCTGGGACGCGGAGATCCTCAGCATCACCGAGAACGGCGCGTTCAACTACACCGCCGATTACGCGGAACCGACGCCGATTCTGCAGGACGCCGACTACCCCTTCGCCTTGCCTTCGGCCAACTTCCCCTGGCGTTTCACCGACGAGTTGCAGCTGCGCCTCGGCGCCGCCAAGACCATGGCCCGCCCGCCGGTGGACAAGCTGGCCCCGACCAACACCACCGAGAGCGTGTCGTGGGGGGAATTCACCCAGGTCTATGGCGGCAATGCGAACCTGAAGCCCTACAGCGCACGCCAGGGCGATGTGTCGCTGGAGTGGTATTTCTCCGAGCAGTCCATCATCAATATCGCCGCGTTCTACAAGCGCATCGAGAACCAGATCACCACCAGCTGGGAGCCGGGTCAGGACATCGGCGTCGGCCCGATCCTCGATACCGACGGCAATCCCATCACCTCCGGCCCGACCCTGTTCAACGTGATGCGCCCGATCAACGGCGACTACGCCAAGGTGCATGGCCTGGAGTTCGGCCTGCAGCACTTCTGGGAAAACGGCTTCGGCGTGCGCGCCCAATACACCCGCAACTGGTCCAACAGCTGGGTGGGCGACGAAAAGCGCCCGCTGGAAGGCATCGCTCCGGCCACTTATTCGCTGGGCCTGATGTACGAGAAGGGCAAGTGGTCCATGGGCGCGAATGCCGACCACACCGACGGCTTCGTCACTGCGATCAACGTGCTGGGCGCCGGCTACAACGAGGAAGCCGACGACATCACCTGGCTCACCGCGCACGTGTCCTACAAGTTCAACGACATGTTCAGCATCAGCCTGGAAGGGCAGAACCTGCTGGACGACGAGCAGACCTACAGCATCAACGGCAACCCGCTGCTTTCGCAGGGTTATTACCGCTATGGCCGTTCGGTCAACCTCGGCCTGAGCTTCAGGTTCTAGTACAAAATCCCCGAGCTCGCGGGGACAGCAAAGAGAGCTTCTTGAACGACGTGGAACCTGCAAGCCGCCTCCGGGCGGCTTGTTTCATGGGGTTGCGAACCCTTCGGGAATCCTTTTCGACCCTCGGGGATTCGCTCCCACACGCTCCCACGCTGGTCGTGCCTGCACGGGCGATAATGCCGGCATGCGCAAGATCCTCCACATCGACATGGATGCGTTCTACGCCTCGGTCGAGCAACGCGACGATCCGGGGTTGCGCGGCAAGCCGGTGGTGGTGGCCTGGCGCGGCGCGCGGTCGGTGGTGTGCGCGGCCTCGTACGAGGCGCGGGTATTCGGCGTGCGCTCGGCGATGCCGGCGGTGCGCGCCGAACGCCTGTGCCCGCAGGCGATTTTCGTGCCGCCGGATTTCGTCCGCTACAAGGCGGCATCGAAGGCGATCCGGGACATCTTCCTGCGCCACACCGACCTGGTCGAACCGCTGTCGCTGGACGAGGCCTACCTCGACGTCACCGAGCCGAAGACCGATTTCCCCAGCGCCACCGCCATCGCCGAGGAGATCCGCCGGCAGATCCGCGAGGAGACCTCGCTGACCGCGTCGGCCGGGATCGCGCCGAACAAGTTCCTGGCCAAGATCGCCTCGGACTGGCGCAAGCCCGATGGCCAGTTCGTGATCCGCCCGCAGCAGGTGGAAGCCTTCCTCGCGCCGTTGCCGGTCGCCAAGATCCCGGGCGTGGGCAAGGTGATGCAGGGCAAGCTTTCCGCATTGGGAATAGAACTGGTCGGCGACCTGCGCGAATATCCGATGGACGAACTGCAGCGCCACTTCGGCAGCTTCGGCGCCGCGTTGTACCGGCGCGCGCGCGGCATCGACGAACGACCGGTGCAGCCCGACCAGCCGGTGCAGTCGATCTCGGCCGAGGACACCTTCGAACACGATGTGCCCTTGTCCGAAATCGCACCGACGGTCCGGCGACTTGCGATGAAGACCTGGGAAGCTTCGCGCAAGACCGAGCGCGTGGGCCGCACCGTGGTGCTGAAGCTGAAGACCTCGCAGTTCCGCATCCTGACCCGCAGCTTCACTCCGGAAAGCCCGCCGCATTCGCTGGAAGTGCTCACCGACATCGCCCTGTCGCTGTGCGACCGCGTCGAACAGCCGGCCGGAACGCTGTACCGGCTGGTCGGCGTGGGACTGGGCGGGTTCCGCGAACGCGAGGAGACGGTTTCGCAAGGCACGCTTTTCGACGGCTACGAACAAGCCGCAACCCCACCCCCCATGGAGCATTGATTTGAACTTTTCCTATTCGCTGGTTGTGTTCGACCTGGACGGCACGCTGGTCGACAGTGCCTCCGACATCGCCGAAGCCGTCAACCGCACGTTGGTGGACTGGTCATTGCCGCGGCAGGAGGAAACCGTGATCCGCGGCTGGATCGGTGATGGTGCACGCGCGTTGGTGGCCAGCGCGTTCGCCCATGCCGGAAAGGCCATCGACCTGGACAAGGTGATGCCCGGTTTCATGGTCCATTACGCCGACTGCCTACTGCTGTATCCGACCGTGTATCCGGGCGTGGTCGAGACCCTGCAGGCGTTGCGCGAAAGGAAAGTTGCCGTGGCAATCTGCACCAACAAGCCGCAACGCTTCGTGCGTCCGTTGCTGGATGCGTTGCGGCTGGGTGAATACTTCGAGTGCATTGTCGGTGGCGATACCTTGCCAGAACGCAAGCCGAGTGCGGCGCCCCTGCTGCACTTGGTCGATCACTTCGGCCTGCAGCCTTCGCAATGCCTGATGGTAGGCGACTCGGCCACCGACCTGCTGACTGCGCAGGCGGCGGACGTGCCGATGGCATTGGTCACTTACGGTTACCTGCGCGGTTTCGATCCGCATTCGGTGCCGGGCGTTGCCGTGATCGACGATATGCGCGAACTGCTCGGCCCCCAGGTAGAGCCGAGCTTGCTCGGCTGTTCCTGATTCCGGGAAGAGCAGCCGAGCGAGCTCGGCTCTACGGTGGGGTTGTCCGGCTCAGCGTGCCGGCTGGTAGCGCAAACTCAATCCGTACTCGCGGCCGGGCTGGTTGTACCAGGCGATGGTTTCGTAATCGCGGTCGAACACGTTGGTCGCGCGCGCCTGCAGGCTCCAGTCGGCGTTGACCGCGTACTCCACGCGCAGGTCGACGGTGCCGTAGCCGCCCAGGCGCATGTTGTTGGCGGCGTCGTCGTAGCGCGCGCTGGCGCCGCTGACCGTGGTGCCGAAGCGGAATGCGCCGAAGCTGCGGTCGATGTCGATGCGGCCGCTGCGCGGCGAACGGCGCGGCAGCAGGTTGCCGTAGTTCGGATTGTCGGCGCCTTCCGCGGTCAGGCGCGCGTCGGCGCGCGGGTCGACATAGCTCAGTTGCGTGGACAGATCCCAGCCGGCGATCGAGGTCGCGAAAGTCAACTCGGCGCCGCGGATACGCGCTTCGTCCACCTGCACCAGGTTGAAGAAGCTGTCGTAACCGGTCAGCGCATCGATGCGGGTCTCGTACACGTTGAAGGTCCAGTTCCACGCGCTGGCGTACTGGCCGATGCCCACGTTGAGGCTCTTCGATTCCTCGGGCTCCAGGTCCGGATTGCCGCCGAACGGGTAATACAGGTCGTTGAAGGTCGGCGCCTTGAAGCCGGTTCCGTAAGTGGCGTTGAGCTTGAAATCATTGCCCAGGCTCATGCCCCAGCCGATGCTGCCGGTGCTGTGGTTGCCGAACTGTTCGTTGTCGTCGTTGCGCACGCTGGCCTGCAGCTGGTGCGCGCCGAACTTGCCCTGGTATTCGACGAAGGCGGCGGTATTGTCGCGGCTGGTCACGGTGAACCCGGTGTGGCTGGTCACTTCATCGCGTTGCCAGTCGCCGCCCGCGCTGAGCAACTGGCCGTCGGCGATGGCGATGTCCGCCTGTACCGAGGCGGTATCGCGCCGGGTGTCGAAATTGTCCACGAAACGGCGCGTTCCGGCCTCGCGGAAATACGCATGGTACTTGTCGATGGCGCGGCCCGCCTGCGCGGTGACCTTGACCCGCGTGCCCGGCGACCATGCCAGCTTGCCGCCGAGCACGCGCTGCGTGTTCGAGGTTTCGTTGCCGCCGAAGCGGCTGCCGTCGAACTCGTTGTCGTTATCGGCATTGAGGAAGTGGCCTTCCACGGCCAGCGTATCGCCGATCTCGACGCCGCCGCGCAACGACAAGGAGAGATTGCGGTAGCCATCGAGGTCGGGTTCGTCGGCGAAGCAGCCCTGGAACAAGGCCTCCGAACCGCGACAGGCATTGATGCCGTCGGTTTCCTGATAGGCGCCTTCGGCGCTGATCCAGCCTCGTTCGCCGCGGTTGCTGAAGCCGGCGCTGGCTTCGCGCAGGTTGTGGCTGCCGGCGCCGATGCGCAAATGCGGCTCGAAACCCGTGCCGCCCCTGCGGGTGAAGATCTGGATCACGCCGCCAATGGCTTCCGAACCGTACAGGCTGGAGCGCGGACCGCGGATGATCTCGATGCGCTCGATCTGGTCGACCGGCAAGTCCTGGAACATGGACAGTCCGGAAGTGGCCGAGCCGACGCGGATGCCGTCGACGAGGACCAGCACGTGATCGGATTCGGCGCCGCGCAGGAACAAGGTCGTGAGCTTGCCCGCGCCGCCCTGGTTGGTGAAATTCACGCCGGCGCGGCCCTTCAGCAGGTCCTGCAGCGAACGCGCCTGGCTGCGTTCTATTTCCTCGCGATCGATCACCTGCGCGGGTACCAGGCTGTCCTCGAGGGCGACCTCGGTGCGGGTGCCGGTGACCACGATTTCATCGAAGTCGGTGGCGTCGGCGGCGACTTCCGCCATGGCCACGGAAGGAAGCGCCAGGGCGATGCCCAGGGCGAGTGCGTGGAGCGGGATGGCGCGCGAGTACGAGGAAATGTTTTTTTGCATGACGGCTCTCCACCGCGCACGACCCGTACGCGGAATGGTTCGAGGGAGTCGCAAGCACGGGGGAGAACGCACGGAAGGCCGCAGAGCGGACCGCCGCCGCAATGCCCGCCGCATCGCAACCAGTGAGCTCCAGGGCCGGTCTCCGGGCTTGCGAATGAACGTCGGGGACGTTCGACCGTGGCGCCTTCCCATGCTGAGCACAGTGGCGGATGCCGCGGTTGTCTTCGCTTACCGTTGCGGGGGCAGCGCCGGACTCGTCATGCACGACCTGGGTCGGATGGACTCACCGGCTTCCCGTTTCAACCCGAAGGCGGCATGTCGCCGCCGTCGGGTCACCTTGAAGCGCGCGCAGTGTACCCGATCGGCGAAGCTCCCACGCCTTGCGGATCCGAGCTTGCTCGGATGCCTTTGACCTCGTATGAAGAGCATCCGGGCAAGCTCGGATCCACAAACACGGTTGCAGCGACTCACTCGCGCTCGTCGTCGCCCACAGGTTCATCGAGGAAATCGGAAGCGGGCGCTTCGTCTTCCTGCATCTGCGTGGTGGTCACCGGACCCGCCGCCGGACGACCGCGCGGCGCCGGCAACAACGCCACCGCCGCTTCGTATTCGGCAATCAGGACCTGGCGCCTGGCCTCGGGGACTTCCTGCCAGTGGCAGTCGGCGAGTGCGCCTTCCAGCGCATACAGCAGGTTGAGACTGGGCCGGAAACCGGCGCGCTTGACCCGCATGAAGGCATCCACGGGGCCGGCCGCGGCGATGTCCTCGTGGGTGCGCAGACCGACCTGACGCAACCAGGCCGAGGACTTGGGGCCGATGTTGCGCATCTTGATGGTGCTTGCTTGGGTCATGGCAGCGACTCCAGGAGCGACTCCAGAAATATACGGGCGATGGCCTCCAGGCCTTGCTGATCCTCCTCGTCGAAACGGCCGGGGTTGGGGCTGTCGAGATCGAATACCCCCACCAATGCATCGCCGTGCACCAGCGGCACCACCAATTCGGAACGCGATGCCGAATCGCAGGCGATATGCCCGGGGAATGCATCCACGTCGGCCACGCGCTGGGTCTGGCGGGTGCGCGCCGCGGCGCCGCACACGCCCTTGTCCAGGGCGATGCGCACGCAGGCGGGCAGGCCCTGGAACGGACCGACCACCAGTTCGTTGCCGTCGTAGAAATAGAAACCGACCCAGTTGAGGCCGGGCAGGGCGTGATAGACCAGTGCCGCGAGGTTGGCGGCGTTGGCGATACGGTCGGGTTCGCCGTGCACCAGGGCGCGCGCCTGCGCGGCGAGCTGCGCGTATTGTTCCGGCTTGCTGCCAGAAAGGGTGGAAGCGGTGAAGGACATCGCTCGATTCTATCCGTTTGGCGTGAGCGGCGTTCCAGGTGGATTCCGCGGGTTGTCTTGCGTTGGGGTGCGGCATGCTGCACCTTGGTCCGGGCGCGGCATTCGCGATAATTGTCCCCATGCGATTGAAACGGAATGTAGCGGTCGATAACGGCCACTAGCCCCTGAAATGAACCATTACTACGTCACCGGTACCGATACCGGCATCGGCAAGACCCTGGCGTCCACCGCGCTGCTGCATGCATTGCGTCATCGCGGGCTGCGCGCGGTCGGCATGAAGCCGGTGGCCAGCGGCTGCGTGGACAGCGGCGATGGCCCGCGCAACGAGGATGCGTTGGCGTTGCTGGCGGCCAGCGATCCACGCCCGGATTATGCCGACCTCAATCCGTATGCGCTGCCGCAGCCGTTGGCGCCGGAGATCGCGGCGCACGAAGCCGGTGTCGAGGTCGGGCTGGAAAAAATCGTCGCCGCCTTCCGGCGCCTGCAGGCCTCGGCCGATGCGGTGGTGGTGGAAGGCGTGGGCGGCTGGGCCGCGCCGCTGGCGACCACGCTGGACCAGGCGGATCTGGTGCGCGCCTTGCGCCTGCCGGTGATCCTGGTGGTCGGCATGCGCCTGGGCTGCCTCAACCATGCGCGACTGACGGCGCGGGCGATCCTCGACGATGGCTGCGAACTGGCGGGATGGATCGCCAACCATGTGGATGCGGGCATGGAGCGGCAGGACGAGAACTTCGAACTGTTGACGGCGCGCATGCAGGCGCCGTGCTGGGGAAGGATTCCCTTCAGTCCCGGATCGGCTCCCGAAGTGCTGTCGAAGCGGTTGCAGATGGAAGACCGTTAGCGCGTAGGAGCGACGCAAGTCGCGACTTGACGCTCACACCAAAACCCTTCGCGACTTACGTCGCTCCTACGCGCTCTTTTGTTCCCCGTTGCCGTCCGGGCAATAAAAAACCCGGCAGCGTGGGGCTGCCGGGTCGGTTGCGCGGAGGGAGGGGAGCCGCGCAATAAACGACGAGGTGTTGCGGTATTGCTTACTTGCCCTTGGCGGCCTTGGTCGCCTTGGCCACGGTCGCCTGCGCGGTTTCGCTGGCGGCTTCGAACTGGTTCTTGGCCAGCTGGCCGAGGGCTTCGTTGGTCTTCAGGGTCAGGCCGATCACTTCCTGGCCGGCAGCGGCGACGCGCTCGGCATTTTCCTTGGCGATCTGCAGGCCCTTCGGCCACACGGTCTTGTAGGCTTCGACGTCGCGGATTTCGGACAGCTCGCCGAAGAACGCGGTGGTGGCTTCGATGTTCTTCTCGAAGGTCTTCAGCTGCACGCCGAAGATGGTTTCGGCATTTTCCAGGGCCAGGCGATTGGCGCGCGCAGCGGCAGCGGCGAACTGGTGGGTGAAGGTGGTGAACTGCTCGTTGATCTGTGCGGACATGGTGTGTCTCCGGAGTTGAGAGGGTCTTGCGACCTTGTTGCAGTGCAATATACAGATCGATATGTTGCAACGCAACAACAGGCGTATGGAATCCGACGAACGGTCAGGACCTGTTTAGAATCAAGCGCTTGTATGAGGCCGTGTAGGAGCGGGCCTTGCCCGCGATGCTCTTCGATCCGTGTCCAGAAGCACAAAGCATCGCGGGCAAGGCCCGCTCCTACAGGAAAGCATCAGGCATCGGGCAAGGCCCGCTCCTACCCGCGGTAGCGGCAGCCGGAGGTGCAGGTCTCGTGGATCACGATCTCGCTCAGCGCCGGTAATGCCGGCTTGAGCCGCTCCCAGACCCAGATCGCCAGCCGTTCGCTGGTCGGGTTGTCCAGGCCTTCGATGTCGTTGAGGTAGTGGTGGTCCAACTGGTCGTAGATCGGCTGGAATGCCGCCTTGATATCGCCGAAGTCCATGATCCAGCCGGTCTCGGCGCCGGGCTCGCCGCCCACCCTTATTTCGATGCGGAACGAATGCCCATGCAGGCGCGCGCATTTGTGCCCCGGCGGCACGTTGGGAAGCCGGTGCGCGGCTTCCAGGGTGAAGATCTTGAAGATGTCCATGGGCGGCATTGTAGAGGAGGGGGTGGATCACTGATTTTGTGGGAGGGGCTTCAGCCCCGACGCTCTTTGCGGCAAGCCTCGGGGCTGAAGCCCCTCCCACAAAAGCAAAAGGCCGACCCGAAGATCGGCCTTTCATTCTTTCGCTACCGGCAATCAACGTGCCGGACGCGCACCCTGGCGATACGGGTTCGGGCTACGCGCACCATCGCGCTGGCCGCCAGCGGGGGCTCCGCCGCCACCGGTACGCTGCTTCGGACCCGCATGCGCGTGACGCGGCGCATCGGAATGCGGGCGACGCGCGGTGTTGGCGCGGCGCGGGGCGTTGTTGCCGCCCGGACGCTCGTTGGGCGGGTTGTCGTTGCCCCAGCGGATCGGACGCATCGGCTCGAAGCCGGGCACGTCGCGGATTTCCACGTCGCGCTTCAGCATGCGGGTGATCGCACGCAGCAGCTTGGCTTCGTCCTGCGCCACCAGCGAGATAGCCTCGCCCTGCGAACCGTTGCGACCGGTGCGGCCGATGCGGTGCACGTAGTCCTCGGCGACCATCGGCAGGTCGAAGTTGATCACCGTCGGCAGCTGGTCGATATCGATGCCGCGCGCGGCGATGTCGGTGGCGACCAGCACGTTGATGCGGCCGGCCTTGAAGTCCTTCAGCGCACGCAGGCGCGCGCCCTGGCTCTTGTTGCCGTGGATCGCGGCGACTTTGATCCCGGACTGCTCCAGGAACTTGGCCAGCTTGTCGCAGCCGTGCTTGGTGCGGCCGAATACGAGGGCCTGCTTGCGCGAATCGGCGGCCAGGATATGCAGCAGTAGGTCGCGCTTGCGGGGGCCATCGACCGGGTGCACGCGGTGGCTGATGGTGTCGGCCACGGTGTTGCTGGGGGTGACCTGGATCTGCTTCGGATCGTGCATGAACTGCATCGCCAGCTGCCGGATGCTGTCGACGAAAGTCGCCGAGAACAGCAGGGTCTGCCGGTTCTGCTTGGGCAGCTTGGTCAGGATGCGCTGGATCGCCGGCAGGAAGCCCATGTCGAGCATGCGGTCGGCTTCGTCCAGGACCAGGATTTCGATGCCCGACAGGTCGACGTTGCGGCGGTCCATGTGGTCGATCAAACGACCGGGGGTCGCCACGATCAGATCCACGCCACGACGCAGCGCATCCTGCTGCGGGCCCATGCCGGCGCCGCCATAGATGGTCGTGCTGGGGATGCGCAGGTACTTGCTGTAGTCGCGCAGGCTGTCGTGCACCTGTACCGCCAGTTCGCGGGTCGGTGCCAGGATCAGCGCACGCGGCTTGCGCACGCCGTTCACTGCCTGCGGCGAAGTGCCCAGGTGCTGCAGCAGCGGCAGGCCGAACGCGGCGGTCTTGCCGGTACCGGTCTGCGCACCGGCCATCAGGTCGTGGCCGGCCAGGGCCAGCGGAATGGCCTGGGTCTGGATCGGGGTGGGGGTGTCGTAACCCTGTTCTTTCAGGGCGCGCAGCAGGAAGGGCGAAAGCCCGAGGTTTTCAAAAGACATTCGGTGGAACTCCAGTATTTCGATCAAGACGGCCACAAGCGCCCACGCAAGGCGCGGACGGCGAAAGACCAGCAGTGGATCGAGGTATTGCCCGAAGCGTTCCCGATGAACCGCGCTGCGAGAAATGAATGCGGCCGACGCCAAAGCGGCGGGGCCGTATCTGCAAGGCGAATGGCGTCGGAGTGGGGGCGGGCGCATCGGTCCGCTTGAGGGACCTGAGGCGCCGGCGATCCCGAAGGGAAACGGACGGCCGCTTGCAAACGGGGCGCACTGTAACCGATCCGGGGCGGAAAAGCCCGTGTTGCCGGGGTTTCTTGTTCAGGAAGGAGCGGAAAGCAGGGTCCGCGCGGATATTGCGGGCAGGCGTCGAGTCAATGGCGCTGTTGTCGCAGTGGCACCCATCGGCCGTCATTTGCCGACAGTCATGACCCGGCATTCGTCGATTGAAAACCCCGCGAAGGCGGGAATCGCTCTTGGCACGGATCGCGTCGGGCTATCCGAAGAGCAGGAGCGATTCCCGCCTTCGCGGGAATGACGATCTGCTTTTCCGAGGTTTTCCGAGGTTTATCGAGGTCCCCACAGATCATGGGAGGTTGCCGGGATCCGGCAGCAACCTGCCTTCACTCAAGCGATAACGCGCATGCACCGCACCCACCGGCAGCTCGTCGTGGCTGATCATCAACACGCTGCGCGAACCGCTGGCGGCGGCCAGGTCGCGCAGCAATTCGTGGGCCGTGTCGACATCCAGTCCTTCGGTCGGCTCATCCAGGAGCAATAGCGGCGTTCTCCGCAGCAATGCGCGTGCCAGGGCGATGCGTCGCGACTGGCCCACCGACAAGGTCGCACCGTGCTCGCCGATCCACGCGTCCAGGCCTTCCGGCAGCGCGTGGATCGCGGTTTCCATCTTCACCTGCGACAACGCTTCCCACAGCTGCGCATCGCCGGCATCCGGCGCGCCCATGCGCAGGTTGTCGCGCACGCTGCCGGCGAAGACCGGCGCGTCCTGCGGCAGCCATGCGATGCGATCGTGCCAGTCGGCTTGCCCGAACTCGCGGAGGTCGATGCCGCCATAACGCACCGTGCCGGCTTGCGGATCGCACAGGCGCAAGGCCAGCGCCAGCAACGAACTCTTGCCCGCGCCGCTATCGCCGTACAGGGCGATGCGCTGGCCGGGCTCGATCCGCAGATCCACATGTTGCAGGACGCGGCGCGTTTCTCCGGGCCAGCGGAAAGCGACGCCGCGGAATTCCAGTTCCGCAGTGGCGGGAACCGGTTGCGGAGCGACGGGTTCGCGCACCAGCGGCGTTTGCGTCGTCACCTGACGCAAGCGGCGCTGCGAGGCCAATGCGGCCTGCAACGATTGCCAGGCCAGGCCCACGCCGGCGGCGGCTTCGTAAACCGCCACGGTCATGAAGAACAAGCCTCCCGCCACCGCAGGCGACAGGCGGCCATCGTGCGCGGCGTCCAGCAGCAGCCACAACATGGCCGGCAGCGACACCGCCACGACGGTCGCATGCAGGGCAATGGCGAGCGCGAGGCGGTCCTTGCGTTCGCGTTCGCAGCATGCGGCTTCGCCGCTCGCGCCATCGATGCGCGCGATCCAGTCGGTGGTGGCTTCGAGTGCGGCCAGGTCCGTTGCGCCTTCCAGCCCTTCCAGCACCCTGGTGCGCAACTCCGCGCGCGCCTGCGCCCGGCGTTGTTCGATCCGGTCCGTGCTGGCGCTGATGGCGACGGGAATAACCAGCGACAACAGCAGCAGGACCGCGGCCAGCAACGCGCCCGCGGCCGGCAAGGCCATCGCCGCCACCAGCACAGCGACCAGACCCAGGCCGGCGAAGGCCAGCAGCGGTCCGATCGCCCGCACCAGCAGGCCGTCGACGTTTTCGATATCGGCCAGCAGTCGCGCCAGCAGGTCGCCCACCCGATGCCTTCCCAATCCCAGCGGCGCCAATGGCAAGGTACTGCGGAAGAAGTCCACGCGCAGGTCGCGGGCCAGGCGCAGGGTCACGTCATGGCCGACGAGTTTCTCCGCATAGCGCGAGAGGATGCGGACGAAGGTCAGTCCGCGGATCCCGGCCGAGGGCGCGAAGAAATTGAATCCCAATGCGCCGACGCCGGCCAGTGCGGCCGCGGTCAGGAAATGCCCGGCCACGCCGAGCAGGGCGGTGCCCGCGAGCAAGGTCAGCAGCAACAGCCCGATCGCCAGGGCGATGGATCGGGCATGCGGGCGGAAGACGTTCACGCCGCGTCCCCCGTTTCCACGACGACGCCTGCGGGCAGCCGCAGCGCTTTTCCGGCCATGCGCATCGCAGCGGGACTGTGGGTCGCCAGCACCAGCGTGCGTCCACGTGCGAATCCGGCCAGTGCGGCCAGCAGCGACGCTTCGGTTTCCGGGTCGAGGAAAGCGGTGGGTTCGTCCAGCAACAAGAGTTGCGGATCGCGCAGGAACACGCGGGCCAGGGCGATGCGCCGTGCTTCGCCGCCGGACAGGCCGAAGCCGCGTTCGCCGATCGTCGTTTCGAGTCCTTGCGGCAGGCGCTGCGCGAAACGCATCACTTGCGCGGCTTCGGCGGCGGCGTGAAGTTGTTCGTCGCTGGCCTGCGGATCGGCCAAGCGCAGGTTGTCGGCGATGCTGCCGTGGAACAGGTAGGGGCGCTGCGGGGCGTAGCCGATGCGGATTCCTCGCGGAACGATCAACTGTCCCGCCGCAGCCGGAAGCCAGCCCGCCAGGGCATCGAGCAGGGTGCTCTTGCCGCAACCGCTGGGACCGGCGAGTGCGAGGTGTTCGCCGGCGTGGAGCTCGAAAGAGAGGTTGGTCAGAACGTCGCGATGCGCGTCGAGTGGCCGCAGGGAGACTCCGTCCGCACGAATCAAATCCTCACCCGTCCCCCGAGGAGACTTCCTTCGGGGCGTAGGAGCGGGCCTTGCCCGCGATGCTCTTGCCTCATCGTCGCAAAAAGCATCGCGGGCAAGGGCCGCTCCTACAAAGGCGGCGTCGATCTCGTCCAGCGCGGCCAGCGCATTGGCGCGGTCGTGATAGTGGGTGGCCAGGCGGCGCAGGGGCGCGTAGTACTCCGGCGCCAGCAGCAGGCAGAACACGCCCGCGCCCAGGCTCAACGGGGTGCTGCGCAGATCCAGCATGCCCAGATAGGTCAGGCCCAGGTAGACCGCCACCATGGCCACGCTCAACGAAGCGAAGAATTCCAGCACCGCCGACGACAGGAAGGCGATCCGCAGCACCTTGAGGCTGCGCACGCGCACGTCTTCGGCCGCGGCGCCGATGTTCGCCAGTTCGGCTTCGCCGCGCCCGTACAGGCGGATCACGCCGAGGCCGCGCAGGCGATCGGCGAAATACCCGCCCATCCGCGCCAGCGCCCGCAACTGCCGCCGGCTGGCCGCTTCGGCGCCCCAGCCGACCAGCATCATGAACATCGGAACCAGCGGCAGCGTCAGCAGCAGGATCGTGCCGACCACGCGATCCACGCAGAACGCCGCGACCAGCAGCGCCAGCGGCACCGCGGCCACTTCCGCGCGCGCCAGCAGGTAGCCGCCGAAATAACCCTCCATCGCCTCGGCATGGGTGCCCATCAATTCGGCCAGTTCGCCACTGCGGCGCTGGCGCAGCCACAACGGGCCGCGTTCCAACAGCCGGCGGATCAGCTGCGCGCGCAGCCCCAGGCGGATGGTTTCCACCGCCGTGTCGGCCAAGTGGCGCGACAGCCAGGTCAACGCCGCGCGCAGCAAACCGCATGTCAACAGCAACGCCAGCGCGATGAAGGTGGAACGCGCGTGCGCGTGCGCGTGCGCCACCAGCACCTGTTGCACGGCCCAGGCGATGGCGGCGGCCTGCGCGACCAGCAGCCAACCGGACAGCGCCACGCAAGCGCTGGCCGCGCGCAGGCGTTTGCGCGCGGCATGGCCCAACGCATCCAGGCGCCGGACCCGTTCGCGGCGCAGCGCCGGCGTCTGCGCCGCGGCCGCGGTCACGGCGCCTCTGCGCGTTGCATGGGGGGGAGAAGCGGTGCGCTCAAGGAGAATCCAGATGTTCGCGGAGGGTGAAGCCGCGGGCGCGGGCATTGTAACTATGCGATGCAACGATGCCTGTTCGCGCTGCCCGTGGATGCGGTTCGCACGGCGCCGTGCAATGCGCGGTGGACAGGCGCAAAATACGCGCTATCCCCCCAAGCGATCGACGCCATGCCGGACATGACCGTAGTCGAGTTGTCGCGCTTCCAGTTCGCGCTGACCGCGATGTACCACTTCCTGTTCGTGCCGCTCACCCTGGGCCTGTCCTTCATGATCGCGATCATGGAGAGCGTCTACGTGATGACCGGGCGCGACATCTGGCGGCGCATGACCGTGTTCTGGGGCACGCTGTTCGGGATCAACTTCGCCATGGGCGTGGCCACCGGCATCGTCATGGAATTCCAGTTCGGCATGAACTGGTCGTACTACAGCCACTATGTCGGCGACATCTTCGGCGCGCCGCTGGCCATCGAAGGGCTGATGGCGTTCTTCCTGGAAGCGACGTTCGTCGGCCTGTTCTTCTTCGGCTGGGACAAGCTGTCCCGGGTCAAACACCTGATGGTGACCTGGCTGGTCGCGCTGGGCACCAATTTCTCGGCCTTGTGGATCCTGATCGCCAATGGCTGGATGCAGTATCCGGTCGGCGCGGAATTCAATCCGGCCACCATGCGCATGGAAGTCACCGACTTCATGGCGGTGCTGTTCAATCCGGTCGCCCAGGCCAAGTTCGTGCATACGGTCAGCGCCGGCTACGTGCTGGGCGCGGTGTTCGTGATGTCGATCAGTGCGTTCTACCTGCTGCGCGGCAGGCATGCGGACCTGGCCAAGCGCTCCATGGCGGTGGCCGCGAGCTTCGGCCTGGCCGCGGCGCTGTCGGTGGTGGTGCTGGGCGACGAGAGCGGCTATGTCGCTGGCGAGAACCAGAAGATGAAACTGGCCGCGATCGAGGCGATGTGGGAAACCGAAGCCGCGCCGGCGGGCTTCAACGTCTTCGCCATCCCCGACCAGGCAACCCGCACCAATGGCTACGTCGTGCACGTGCCGTGGGTGATGGGGCTGATCGGCACGCGTTCGTTCAATACGCAGATCCCGGGCATCAACGAGCTGGTCGAGCGTGCCAAGGAACGGATCCGCAACGGCCAGTTCGCCTACGCGGCCCTGCAGCAGTTGCGCGCCGACCGCAGCGACCTGCATGCCAAGGCGATGTTCGACCTGCACTGGCGCGACATGGGTTACGCACTGCTGCTCAAGCGCTACCGCGAGGACATAGGCAACGCGACCGAGCAGGAAATCGCCAAGGCCGCCGCCGATACCATCCCGCGCGTGGCGCCGCTGTTCTGGAGTTTCCGGCTGATGGCCGGGGTGGGCTTCTATTTCATCGCTTTCTTCGCCCTGGCGTTCTGGTTGGCGACGGTGCAGAAGCTGGACAAGTACCGCTGGTTCCTCAAGACCGCGTTGTGGAGCCTGCCGCTGCCGTGGCTGGCGATCGAGGCGGGCTGGCTGATCGCCGAGTACGGACGACAGCCGTGGAGCATCGACGGCGTGCTGCCGACTTTCCTCGCGGCATCGGGCTTGCAGTTGCACCAGGTGATCATTTCGCTGGCCGGGTTCGTGGTGGTCTACACCACGCTGGCGGTGGTGGATGCGTACCTGCTGCGCAAGGTGATCCTGAAGGGGCCCGATGACGTGCCCGGCGGCGAGCGACACCCCGACCAGCAAGGCGCGCCGCTCGCGGCTGCTTCCACGACCATCGCCTGACCGGAGAGCGACATGGATACGATTCCCCTCGACTACGCGACCCTGCGCCTGATCTGGTGGCTGCTGCTGGGCCTGCTGCTGATCGGCTTCGCGGTGATGGACGGCTTCGACCTGGGCGTGGGCACGTTGCTGCCGGCGGTGGCGCGCACCGATTCCGAACGCCGTCTGGTGCTGAACGTGATCGGTCCGGTGTGGGAAGGCAACCAGGTCTGGCTGATCGTGGGTGGGGGTGTGATCTTCGCCGCGTTCCCGGCCTTGTATGCGGTGAGCTTTTCCGGCTTCTACCTGGCGATGTGCCTGATCCTGCTGGCGCTGATCCTGCGTCCGGTGGGTTTCAAGTTCCGCAGCAAGGTCGAGGACAAGCGCTGGCGCGCGGTCTGGGACTGGGCGCTGTTCGTCGGTGGTTTCGTACCGGCGCTGGTGTTCGGCGTGGCCATGGGCAACGTGCTGCTGGGCGCGCCCTTCCACTTCGACGAAACCCTGCGGATCTTCTACACGGGCGGTTTCTTCGCGCTGTTGTCGCCGTTCGCGGTGTTGTGCGGACTGGTCAGCGTGAGCATGCTGGTGATGCATGGCGCGGCCATGCTGGCGATGAAGACCGAAGGCGATGTCGCCACGCGCGCGCGGCGCTACGGTTCGCTGGCGGCGCTGGCCACGGCGGTGTTGTTCGTGCTCGCGGGCGTTTGGGTGGCCAATGGCCTCGCCGGCTACAGCATCGTCGGCGCGATCGATGCGGCGAGCGCCTCCAATCCGCTGGCCAAGCAGGTGATCGCCGCGCCCGGCGCATGGATGGCGAACTATCGCGCCATGCCGTGGACCTGGGTCTTCCCGCTGCTGGGCGTGATCGGCGCGTTGCTCAGTGCGGCGATGCTGCGGATCCGGCGCCCGGGTTCGGCGTTCCTGTGTTCGGCCCTGGCCATCGCCTGCATCATCCTCACCGAAGGCGTGGCGATGTTCCCGTTCCTGCTGCCGTCGTCCACCGATCCCGGTTCCAGCCTGACGGTCTGGGATTCGACTTCCAGCCATCTCACCCTGTTCGTCATGTTGCTGGTCACCTGCCTGTTCCTGCCCCTGGTCATGCTCTACACCAGCTGGGTGTACCGCGTGCTGCGCGGCAAGGTGAGCGCGGAAAGCATCGAACAGAACCATCACTCCTACTGAGGCAAGAGCATGTGGTATTTCTCCTGGATACTCGGCGCCTGCCTGGCCGCGAGCTTCGCGATCCTCAACGGCATGTGGTACGAAATGCGCGAGAACGACCGCACCGCGCGTGAGGCGCGGGAGCAGGAAGCGGAGCGTCTTGCGGAAGCGGGGCGCGGCGATTGACTTGTAGGAGCGGCATCAGCCGCGAGCTTTTGCCCTTATTGCCCTCGCGATTCGAGCAAGAGCTCGCGGCTTACGCCGCTCCCACAATCCCATATTGCCCGCAGCGCCTTCAGCCCAGGCGCAAGGTGGTGCGCGTACCGCGCCCGGGCACCGAGGAAAATTCCAGGCGCCAGCCCAGGTGCTCGCATAGCCGTGAAATAAGATCCAGGCCGATGCCACCGCCATCGCGCCCGCCGCGTGCGACCCGCGCATACAGTTCGCTGATCTCTTCCGGCGACATGCCGTGGCCGGGATCCTCGATCACCAAGGTGGCATCGGCCTGCAGGCGGATGCGGATTTCGCCGCGGTCGCTGTTCTCGATGGCGTTGCGCAGCAGGTTGCCGATCGCCGCCTGGACGATGGCTTCCGGCGCCACGATCTCGCAGGACGGCATCGGCTCCAGGACCAGGGTCAGGCCCTTGTCCTGGGTCAGGTGGCGATGGTCCTCGACGATGCCGGGCAGCAGCTGGTCCAGGGCGACGCGTTCGCTGGCCGCGCCCAGTCGCGATGGATCCTTGACCAGGACCAGCAGCAGCGAGATCAGTTGTTCGACGTTGCGCGCGGTGCGGTGGATGCGCAGCACCTGGTTGCGGGTGGCGGTCGGCATGTCCGGCTGCCCGAGCGCCAGCTCGGCCGCACCGGCGATCACCGCGATGGGGGTGCGCAATTCATGGCTCGAGGTCGCGATGAAGGCGTGCTCGCGCTCCACGAAATTCTCGTTGCGCTTCAAATAGTCGTTGAAGGCGTCGGCGATGACCAACATTTCCGAACTCGCCCTGGCGTCGACGAAGACGCTTTGGCCCGCCTTGTCCGGCTGCAAGCCGGCGATCTGCCGGGCCATCAGGGCCAACGGCTCGATCACCCGTCCCAATCCCCACATCACCAGCAAGGCAAGCACCACGATCACACCGACGATGATGACGACCGCGCTTCCGGTGATCTTTTCTTCCACGCCTTCGAATTCGGTCAGGTCCAGCGCAAGCGCCACCTGCTTGCCGTCTATCTGGTCCACCAGCACGGCGCTCTGCTTGCCGTCGATGAGCACGTCGTCGTGCAGACCGGGTTTGCGCCTGGCGATGAAGGCGGGCACCGGCGGCGCGCCGCCGGCACCGAACAGGCGCAGGGTATCGGTGTCGTTCCAGAGGGAGTCCGGTTGGGATTCGTTGCGCTGACGGAAATAATCCAGTTCCGAATGCAGCAACGACTTCCAGGCCAGGTGCTCCACGTGTTCGTGGATCGATGCGCCGGCGATGGTGACCACGGCCGACAGCAGCACCGCATAGAGCATCAGCCAGTAGAGGATGCGGCGCTTGAGTCCGGTGTTACGGCGCATGGTCCCCGTCCTTGATCGCAGCCAGCCGATAGCCGACGCGCGGCAGGGTGTGGATGAGTTTGACCGGGAACGGGCCGTCGACGCTGCGCCGCAACTCGTAGACGTGCGAACGCAGCATGTCGCCATCCGGCGGGTCGTCGCCCCAGAGGACGTGTTCGAGCCGTTGCCGGGGCACGGCCGCGGGGCTGGCCTGCATCAGGGTTTCCAGCAGTTTGCGGCAGGCCGGATACAGGTGCAGGAGTTGTCCGCCGCGGCTGGCCTCCAGCGTGGACAGGTCCAGGCGCAGGTCCTCGACTTCCAGGACCCGGCTGCGGCTCCTGCCGCCCGCGCGGGCCAGCAACGCCTCGATGCGGACTTCCAGTTCCGGCAGGGCGAACGGCTTGGTCAGGTAGTCGTCGGCGCCGGCGCGGAAGCCGGCGATCTTGTCGGGCAGTTCGTCGCGGGCGGTCAGCATGATCACCGGCACGCCGGAGTCCTGTTTCTCGCGCAGTCGGCGCAGCACTTCCTGGCCATCCATCCGCGGCAGCATCCAGTCCAGCACGACCACGTCGTAGGACTGGGTGGCGGCCAGGTGCAGGCCGGTGATTCCATCGGGCGCGGCGTCCAGGGTGTGGCCACGCGCCTCGAAATATTCGAAGAGGTTGGCGACCAGGTTCTGGTTGTCTTCGATCACTAAAAGCCGCATGGGGGATGTTTTCCGGTGGGTGTGAGGGTGCCGACGGTGCCTTTGGACCGGGGTGGATCGTCGCATGATTGGAGGTGCCCGGCAGTACTGGATTCCGGTCTTCATCCAGTGGTAACTTCGTTTCGACATTCTTGCGACGTCCTCGCCACGAGGATCGACCACGACCCGTCGGATGCAGGAAACCGGAGTTGCATCCGCGGTCGAAGATCTCCACGACAGGCCGTTCGCGACCCAGACTTCCTGATCCCCATGACCGAAGCCCAGAGACCCCTGTCGCCGGAAATTTCCGTCGTCGTCCCGGTGTTCAACGAAGAAGGCAACATCGCTCCGATGGTTCGGGAAATCGCCGCCGTCCTGCGCGGACGGATCGCCTTCGAGATCGTGTACGTCGACGACGCTTCCGTGGACGGAAGCCTGCGCGCGCTGACTGCGCTCAAGGCCGGGTTCCCCGAGCTGCGCGTGTTGCGGCACTCCCGGCGCAGCGGCCAGAGCACGGCCATCCATAGCGGGGTCGAAGCGGCGCGCGCGGGCTGGATCGCGACCCTGGATGGAGACGGGCAGAACGACCCGGCCGATATCCCCGGATTGCTGGAGGCGCGGTCCGTGGCGGCACCGGATACGAAACTGTTCGCCGGTTGGCGCGTGGATCGCAAGGACGACGCGGGCAAGCGCTGGGCCTCGCGCGCGGCCAATGCGATCCGGTCGCGGCTGTTGCGCGACGATACCCCCGACACCGGCTGCGGGATCAAGCTGTTCGAGCGCAAGGCGTTCCTGGCCTTGCCTTATTTCGACCACATGCATCGCTACCTGCCCGCGTTGATGCAGCGTGCCGGCTGGAGGACGGTCAGCATCCCGGTCCACCACCGCGCGCGTTCGTCCGGCGTTTCGAAGTACAACAACCTGCACCGCGCCTGGGTCGGGTTGCGCGACCTGCGCGGCGTCGCCTGGCTGATCAGCCGGAGCAAGCTCACCGGCGTGGAAGAACTGTGAGGCCCACATGCATCCGATGAACCAGGAAATTCTGTGGCTGGGCTGGACCGGCGTGCACATGACCCCGTGGAAGCTGATCGGCTTGCTGGGCGCGTTGATGTTCGGGGCCCGGTGGTTCGTGCAGTTCTTCGCTTCGCGCCGCGCGCGCAAGCCGGTGATCCCGCGGATGTTCTGGTACATGAGCATCGTCGGCAGCCTGATGACCCTCAGCTACTTCATGTTCTCGGCCAAGCAGGATTCCGTCGGCGTGGTGCAGAACCTGTTCCCCGCGTTCACCGCGCTCTACAGCCTTTACCTGGACATCCAGCATCGGGGCTGGCGCCGCGACCGTGGAGCGGACTGAAGCCATGCGTGCGCCATCGCTCGCGCTCCATGTCTGCCCGCATTGCGGATCGAAGGACTGCACGCGACCATGACCCCGTCTCCACGTTTCCGCGCCGATTCCACCCTGTGCGCCTTGCTGGCCGCGCTGATCGTCTTCAGCCTGCTCGCCGGCCTGGGGATGCGCGAACCCTCGCCGCCGGACGAGCCGCGGTTCGCACTGGCGGCCAGGGACATGGTCGCCACCGGCCAGTGGATGTTCCCGCATCGTGGCGTGGAGTTCTATGCCGAGAAACCCGCGGTCTTCATGTGGATGCAGGCGGCGGCCTACGAAGCGGCCGGCAACTGGCGGGTCGCCTTCCTGTTGCCCTCGCTGCTGGCCGGACTGGCGACGCTGTGGCTGACCTGGGACCTGGCGCGGCGGTTGTGGAACCGGCGCATCGCCGGTTACGCGGTGCTGGCGCTGTTCGTCTGCCTGCAGTTCGGGCTGCAGGCCAAGCGTGGGCAGATCGACATGGTCCTGGTGGCCATGACCACGCTGTCGTTGTGGGGAATGTTGCGGCACCTGCTGCTGGGGCCGGACCGGAAGATGCTGTGGCTGGGCATGTTCGCCGCGGGCCTGGGGACGGTTACCAAGGGCGTGGGTTTCCTGCCGCTGCTGATACTGCTGCCATGGGCCGCGTGGCGATGGAAGACCGGATCGCGCACCGGCGACGGTTCCGCGACCGGCGTCGGGAACTGGTTGCTCGGCGTGCTGTGCTTCATCGCCGGCGCCGGCGTCTGGTTGTTGCCGATGCTGCTGGCGGTCTACGCGCGCCACGATCCTGCGGCGCAGGCCTATGCCGACGAAATCCTTTTCCGGCAGACCGGCACCCGTTACGCCAATGCCTGGCATCACGTGCAGCCGGCCTGGTATTACCTGCAGGTCATGTTCACGCTGTGGCTGCCGGGGTCGCTGTTGTTGCCCTGGCTGTTGCCTGCGTGGTGGCGCCGGATTCGCCGCGGCGATCCGCGTTTCTGGCTGCTGCTCGGCTGGGTCGCGCTGGTTTTGATTTTCTTCACCGCAAGTCCGGGCAAGCGCGAGGTCTACATCTTCCCGGCCCTGCCTGCCTTGTGCATCGCCGCGGCGCCGATGTTGCGGGGACTGCTGCGGCGCAGTGGCGTGCGCTGGACCTTGTTCGCCTATCTGGCCGGTCTGGCGCTGCTGGCCTGCGGCGCCTCGCTGTCGGGCTTGCTGGGCGCGAGCCCTTGGGCCGAGCACCAGGCGGCGCGGCGCGGCATGGAAGCGCAGACCGTGCAGGCCCTGTTGTCGTGGACGCTGGCCTTCGGCGCGGCCGTCCTTGGTTTGCTGTTCTGGTTGCGGCCGCGCCGCATCGGCCTGGCGCTGGTGCTCGCCACCGCCAGCCTGTGGCTGGTCTATGGCATCGGCCTGGCGCCCGCGCTCGACGCCGACAGTTCGTCGAGCAGGCTGATGCGGGCCGTGGGCAAGCGCATAGGGCCCGATGCGCAACTCGGTATGGTGGCCTGGCGCGAACAGAATCTGTTGCAGAGCGATCGTCCGACGATCGATTTCGGATTCAAGCAGCCCTGGGATGCGCAGTGGAACGAGGCGGGAAAGTGGCTGTCCCGTGATCCGGGACGCAGGTGGATATTCGTCCTCGACCAGGCCTTGAGTCCGTGCGTGGAAGCCTCCGGCGTCATCGATATCGGTCAGTCCAACCGCAACCGATGGCTGCTGGTGCCGGGCACGGCGTGGAAACCCGGGTGCACGACGCCTGTGTTCAGCAAGCAGGACGACAATCCGGATTGAACCGCTCGTGACCGGCCGAGTGCCGGCAGGCCGCTTTAACGGGCAGCGAACGGCGCTCCGACGTGTCTCCGACAGCGCGGCAACAATCATCGCGGCACCGGATTCCAGTGCGTGCGAATGCAATTCATCCCCGACCCTCCAGGCCCGTCCTTGCCGAACGACGGCCTCTCCTCCTGGGTTTCCCGGCTGGAATCGCGCTTCTATCGCTGGCATCTGTGGATGCCGCTGGGCGCTTTCGTAGTCGCGTCCCTGGTGCTGATGGTCTTGCATGGCGACCAGTGGCTGGCCGACCGCCTGTATGCGATGGAAGGGCACCAGTGGGCCTTGCAGAACGCCTATGTCGCCCAGGACCTTCTGCATGCCGCGGGGCGCCAGGCCAGCAAGGACGCATGGTTCGCGCTGGTGCCGGTGCTGGCGATTTCCCTGTGCGTGCCGAGGATGCGCCAATGGCGGCGACCGCTGGTCTATCTGTTGCTGGCATCGCTGCTTTCCACCGCGGTGGTCGCCCTGCTGAAGCGCTGGACCGACATGGACTGCCCGTGGGACCTGCTGCGCTACGGTGGCGACAAGGTCTACCACGGCCTGCTCATGCATCGTCCTTCGGGAATGGCGCACGGCACCTGTTTTCCCGCCGGCCATGCCAGCGCCGGCTATGGCTGGATCGCGTTGTATTTCTTCTTCCTCGCCACGCGTCCTGCGTGGCGCTGGTGGGGCCTGGGTTTCGCGCTGGGCGTTGGCCTGGTCTTCGGCATCACCCAGCAATTGCGCGGCGCGCATTTCCTTTCCCATGACGTGTGGGCGTTGATGATCTGCTGGTCGACCGCCTTGCTGCTTTACCGGCTGATGCTTGCGCGGCATGCCAACGATCAAACCCGGGGTGCGCTGGCATGAGTGCTCCGGCGATGGCGGGCGCAATGCCTGCGAAAGCGGCCGCCGCCACCACGACTTGGTGGCAGTGGCGTCCGCAGATCAGCGGCGAAAGCCTGGTGCTGTTGTCCGCCCTGTATTTCTCCTTGTTCAGCAATGGCGCGTTCTGGCATGCGGCCATCGCCCATCCGTTGGCGCAATGGCGATTCGTGCTGTCGCTGTTCCTGGTGGTGACCGCGCTGCATGCCCTGTTGCTGGGACTGGTGACCAATCGCTGGATCGCCAAGCCACTGCTGACGGCGCTGCTGCTGGCGACCGCGGTCGCCAGCCATTACATGAGCGCGTACGGGGTGTACCTGGATGCGGACATGCTGCGCAACGTGCTGCACACCGACAGCAAGGAGTCGGGCGAACTGCTGTCCCCGAGGCTGCTGATCCCGCTGGCCTGGAGCCTGCTGCCGATCGTGCTGCTCTGGCGGGTCCGCCTGCGCCGCCGCCGCTGGCCGCGTGCCCTGGCCGCGCGCGCGGGTTTCCTGCTGGCGATGGCCCTGGTCGCGGCTTGCGGGGTGATGCTGTCTTCGCAGGACTTCTCCACCCTGTTCCGCAGCCAGCGCGAAGTGCGTTACCTGGTCGCCCCGGCCAACTACGTGGTCTCGCTGTCCAATGTGTTGCTGTCCTCGCCGCCGGGTCCGAAAAAAGCGCTGTTGCCGATAGGGCTGGATGCGCGGCAGGCGCATGAAACCGGCAAGCCGCGCCTGCTGCTGCTGGTGGTGGGTGAAACCGCGCGCGCCCGGAATTGGGGCCTGAACGGTTACGCCCGCCAGACCACGCCGGAACTCGCGCGGATCCCGGGACTGATCAACTTCCCGCAGGTGACCGCCTGCGGCAGCAGCACCGAAGTGTCGCTGCCGTGCATGTTCTCGCCGTATGGCCGCCGCGACTACGATGAAGGTAGGATCCGCGACCATCAATCGCTGCTGCACGTGCTGGACCATGCCGGCATCGCCACCCTGTGGCGCGACAACCAGTCCGGTTGCAAGGGCGTATGCGACAAGCTTCCGATCGAGCGCCTGGACGACGCCAGGGATACGGAGCTGTGCAACGGCAAGCGCTGCCTGGATGGGATCCTGCTCAAGGGCCTGCAGGCGCAGCTGTCGCCGGTGAAAGGCGATCGTGTGGTGGTGCTGCATCAACTGGGCAACCACGGCCCCAATTATTTCGAACGCTATCCACCGGCGTTCAAGCGCTTCACGCCCACCTGCGACAATCCGGAACTGGGCCGGTGCGAGCGCGAGCACATCGTCAACGCCTATGACAACGCGCTGCTGTACACCGACCACGTGCTGGCCCAGGCCATCGGCTTCCTGCGGCAGCAGACCGCATACGACACCGCGTTGATCTATGTTTCCGACCATGGCGAGTCGCTGGGCGAGAAAGGCCTGTTCCTGCACGGAGTGCCTTACGCCATCGCACCCCAGGAACAGACCCGCGTGCCGATGGTGATGTGGTTCTCGCCGGGTTTCATCGGCGATTCGGGATTGGATCTGGACTGCCTGCGTCGACGGGCCGCGCAGCCCGCGAGCCACGACAACCTGTTCCCCTCGGTGCTGGGTCTGTTGCAGGTGCGCACCGAGGTTTATCGACCTGCCGACGACCTGTTCGCGGCCTGTCGGGCGCCAGCCTGGACCGGGTGATGCCGCAAGCATGAAAGCCCCCGCATGTGGGGGCTTTCATGCGCGTTGCGAAGCATCGCCGGTTACACCGGCTGGCTTTCCGACTGCGGCTGGTCGAGCGGGCGCCTGAGCAGGAAACGGAAGAACGGCCCGGTGAGCAGCGTGGATAGCACGGCAAGCGTGACCAGGGCGGCGAAAGCGTGTTCGGACAGCAGCCCCTTGTCGCGCAGGATGGCGGCGGCCACGATTTCCATCAGTCCCTTGCATTGCAGCAGCGCGCCTATCGACAGGGCTTCGCGCCTGGACAAGTTGGACGTCGGCGGACAGATCAGCACCGCCGCGAGCTTGGCGACGACCGATACCGCCAGCAATGCAAGCGACGCCTGCAGCGATGCCCAGCCGAGTACGTCGCCATCGATCTTCAGGCCGCTGTGGCCGAAGAACAGCGGGGCCAGGCCGAGCAAGGCGAAGCGGCCGATGCGTTCGACCGGCAACTGCCGGGTCCATGTCGGCGGCAGCATCGCCCCGGCGAAATAGGCGCCGAGCAGGGCATGCAGCCCGAGTCGCGAGCTGGCCCAGGAACCGGCGACCAGATAGACCGGCAGCGCCAACCAGATCGCCCAGCGTGGCGGCACCAGGTTCCTGCGACGGCTTGTCGCGCCCACTGCGACCAGCGCCACCGGCACGGCCAGGGCCAGCATTTGCAGCGGCGATCCGCTGGACAGAGTGGCATCGCCGCTGGCGAACAGCAGCAAGGCCAACCCGATCCACAGCACCGCATCGTCGAACACGGCGATGCGCACGGCCATCTGGGTCAGCGGACGATGCAAGGGACCCAGCTCGCGCACGATGCCGATCAATACCGGCAAGGCGCTGACCGCGATGCACAGGCCGAGGGCGATCGCGCCCAGCGCACGGTCGCCGTTCGGCGCGGTCCAGTCCGGCAGCATCGAAAAATAATGATAGGCCGCCAGGGCGCCAACGACGAACGGCAGCAATAGCGCAAGCGCCGCGCTGGCGACGAACTGGAATACCGCGCCACGCGATGCGACCGGCAAGCCGGAGGACGAGCGGATGTGCGCGGACTGGCGCGTTTCCAGGCCGGCGGCGAAAGCCAGCAGCAGCACGCCGGCCCAGCCGATGCCATCGCCGATGACCGAAGGCACGCCCAGCGAGGCCGGCAACCAACCGGTGGCCGCCAGCACCAGGCCGATGATGATCGGTATCACCGCGATGGGGATGGAACGGCCCAGCAGGCGCCACAGGCCCCAGGCCAGCAGGAGGAAGATCAGCGCGTCGGCGGTGGTGGCGAGGAGCGTATGCATGCGGGTCAGCGCGAGGGCGCTGGGGCAGGGCAATAGCTTCGCAGGTAATCCATGTGCGCCGGCAACTGGCGCACGGTGCTGTCGACGTTGCTGCGGATATCAGCGAGGAATCGGGCAAGTTCCGTCTCGCTCATCACGTCGGCGACCGGATGGTGCCGCTGGGGCATGATTCCCTGCCCCAGCAGGACTTCGATCCAGGAATTCTCGGCGAACAGTTCCAGCGGCACATGGAACACGCTGCCGGTCTCGCGGAACAGCTCGATGCGATGCCGCAGCGAGGGCGGGATGTCCATGCCGCCGACGGTGCGCCAGTAGGGCGTATCCCTGCGGTTGGTCAGGTGGTAGTGCATGACCACGAAATCCCGCACGTGCTGGATCTCGGAGTCCAGCCTGGCGTTGTATTCGTCGATGCCGGACTGGGTGATGACTTCCGGGAAGGTTTGCAGCAGGCGGGTGATGCCGCGTTGGATCAAGTGGATGGTGGTCGATTCCAGCGGCTCGATGAAACTGCCGGCGAGGCCCAGGGCGATGCAGTTCTTGCTCCAGCACTGGAGCCTCTGTCCCGGACGGAAACGGACCGGCCACGGATCCTTGATCACCTCGCCTTCGAGGCTGGACAGGAATTCCTGCTTGGCCTCGTCGTCGCTGGTGTAGCGGCTCGAATAGACGATGCCGTTGCCGACCCGATGCTGCAGCGGGATGCGCCATTGCCAGCCGGCCTTGCCCGCGATCGCGCGAGTGTAGGGCACCGCGTCGCGGACCGCGGTGGTCTGGGCGGCGATGGCGCTGTCGTTGAGCAGCCAGTGCGACCAGTCGGCGAAACCGACGTTGAGGGTCTTGCCGATCAGCAATGCGCGGAAGCCGGTGCAGTCGATGAACAGGTCGCCTTCGATCACGTCGCCACTTTCGAGCTTCAGCGAGGTGATGTAACCGGATTCGTGGTCGGTGACTACTTCGGCGATCTTGCCCTCGATGCGCTGCGCGCCATAGCCCTCGCTGAATCTGCGCAGGAACTTCGCATACAGGCTGGCGTCCATGTGGTACGCGTAGTTCATGCCGCTGCGTGGCAGGTGCGCGAACTTGTGCTCGTGCGCGGCCCGGTGTTCGACGCAATAGTCGCCGTAGTCGCCCTCGATGCCGAGTGCGCGCCCCCTGAGCCAGAAATGCTGGAACCCCGCCATCCAGTGGTCCTTGCCGCTGGCTCCGAACGGATGGATGTAACGATGGCCGATATCGAGCCAGTTCTCGAAGGAGATGCCGAGCTTGATCGTGGCCTGCGCTGCGGCCATGAATTCCTGCTCGTTGATTTCCAGCAGACGATGGAAGGTCACCAGTGTCGGGATGGTCGCCTCGCCGACACCGACCGTGCCGATCTCTTCGGATTCGACCAGCTTGATGTCGAGCACCTTGCCGAGCATCCGCGACAGCGCGGCCGCGGCCATCCAGCCCGCGGTGCCGCCGCCGGCGATGACCACGCGCTTGATGGGCCTTTGCTTGATGTCGGGCGGATCGTTGTTCGGCACGGAATCTCTCCTTCAGCGGTTCAATCGTTGCAGCAATCGTGCGCGCAACTCCCGCGCCCTGGTTTCTTCGAGTGGCGAGAGCACGCGGCGTGCGCTTTCGGGGATGTGGCCGGCGGTGGCCTCGTCGGCTTCGAAGACGTAATGGCGGAATACGTCCTGCCAGATCGCGCGTTGGTCCGGTGGCAGGTCGCGCACGGTCATGATCGCGAGCATCAGCGCATTCATCGGCGTATCCATCCACGCCGGGCTCTGCCGCCACCAGTAATTGACCAGCACGTTGAAACCTTCCAGCGCCTCGATGTGGTGCCACCACATGCTCGGGATGAATACCGCATCGCCGGGCTCGAGTTCCGCGACCTGCGCATACCGCATCGCCTCGGCGAAGTCCGGGAACCTGTCGGGATCGGGCGCGGAGAAATCGACCAGGCTGATGGCCTGGCCGGCGGGGGTGAAATCGAGCGGACCGATGTAGAGATTGGCCAGTTGGTCGGGCGGGAACAGGGTGACGCGGCGACGGCCGGCGACTACGCAGGCGAGGTTGTCGGGGACATCCTGGTGCGCGGCGATGCGCGTGCGGTTGCCGATCCAGATACTGGCCAGCGGATTCTTCCCGTCGAGGGCGAGATCGTTCTCCGCACGGAAGCCGGGCAGCCAGGTGTCGAGGGTGGTGGAGCCGATATAGATCGCCGGCGGCGCCTCGTCGGACAGGTATTTCAACAGCGTGTCCAGCGCCACGCCGAGCGGGATCTGTTCCTGGCGGAAATTGAATCCGCTCAGGTCGTCGTTGTAGAAGAAGCGGCCGTCGATCTCGGGAGGGCCGACCGTGGCGATCACCGGCGCGCGCTGCGCGTCGAAGCGTCGCAGGTAGGCGACGGCATCGGTTGCCGTCGCCCGTCCGGCCTGTACGGCGGGCCAGTGCCCGACCAGGTCCCGGAGTACCACGGGTTGCGTCGACCGCAGCAACTCGTCGGGCAGGGCCTGCGGATGCAGGCCGGCGATTTCCTTGATTGGCCTAGCGACCGGCGGCATGGGCCCGGTTCATCCGCTCGATCAGGTCGCGGAAATGCGACAGCGAGGCGATCGCCATGTAGATCGGCTCCAGGTATCCGGCGCGATGCAGTTGCTCGAGTGTGGTGCCGTCGAGCGCGCGCAGGCGATCCTCATGGATGGTGTGGAACCCGGCCAGTCGGTTCTGCGAACCATCGTCGAGCTGGATGTCAAGCACGAACGATTCCAGCAGTTCGTGCCGCCGCAGCGCATCGATGAACGCAGGCGTGTCCTCCAGCCCCTGATGGAGCGCGAGCAGGACCGAGTTGATGCGCTCGAGATAATCCGTGGTGCCGCCATGCTCGCGGAATACCGGCTCGCCGGTATCCGTGCGGGCCCTGGGGTCGTCGAGGTCGACATGGACCAGCAACTCGTCGCCGGAAACACCGATCAGGAAGGGACGCCGCTCGATAGCCAGCGGCAGGTAGGCCGCATCCCAACGCCCGTTCTCCAGGAACAGGTTGGATCCTTCGCGAAGACCGAACAACACGACCGGCTGGAACCCGCCTTCGGCCGTTTTGCGGAAGACGATGGGGTAGTGCGCCTGCGCATTGCGGAACTCTGCCGGGAACGTCGGCGCGAACATCACGGCGTCGCCCAGCGCGGCGTTGCGGCCGGTATCTATCCGCAGGTCCTTGTGGTCGATGTTGTTCAGCAGGACGTGGTTTGGCATGCAGCGGTGGGCCTTGAGCTCCGGATACGGACATGGTGCCAAAAAGAAGAAGCCGCTGTCGCCAGCGGCCTTTGCTGCCGCGCGACCCGTGGGTCGCGCGGCCATGCTGCCGTCGATCAGAACTTGTAGCGGAGTCCGAACATGTAGCGCGGCCCGTTCTGGGTCGCGAACAGCACCTGGTTCTGGTGTCGCCCGTGGACGCGCTGGGTCTCGTCGGTCAGATTGATGCCTTCCACCTGCAGCGTCAGCCGTTCGGTGACCTCGTAGCTGACATTCATGTCCAACTGGCCATAGGCCTCGACGTAGTTCGGGTTTGGCCCCTGTCCATCGAACCGGCTCGAGAGGAACTCGTCGCGCCAGTTGTACGCGGCGCGGACCTGCCAGCGGCCCTTGTCGTAGAACGCCACCAGGTTCGCCGAGTCGCTCAGGCCCTCAAGCGCGAACTGTTCGCCCAGGTTGTAATTGTCGTAGCCCAGGCTCGAGTCGACGATGGTGTAGTTGGCGGCCAGACCGAAGCCGCTTTCGCCGAACACGTGCTGGACGTTGAACTCCCAGCCATCCAGCGACGCCGACTGCTGGTTGGCGGGCACGGTGATGGCGAACGACGCGATCGGATCGCCGGGCAGGCCTTCGATCGTGCCGGTCTGCTCGCCGTTCGCGTTGGTGCCCGTCGAGGTGACCCCGGGATCGCCGGCATGGTTGATGAGGATGAAGTTGCGGATGCAGACCATGTCGGAGACCGCGCAGCCGCTCCCCAATGCCTCGTTCCAGTAGGCGCCGCCCACCGGGGTGTGCAGGTCGAACGGGGTGTCCTCGATCTGCGTCACGCCGATGTAGTTGTCGATGTTCTTGCGGAAGTAGCCGACCGACAGGTAGCTCGATTCGCCGTAGTACCACTCGAACGACAGGTCGAAGTTGTGCGACAGCAGCGGCTCCAGGGCCGGGTTGCCCTGGTTGCCGTCGCCGCCATCGACGCGCAGCAGCTGGGCTATGGTTTGCCCGCCCTGGATGTCCTGCCAGCCGGGACGGCCGATGGTTTCGCCGTAGGAGCCGCGCAGCTTGATCGTGTCGGTGAGGTCGAGGGCCAGGTCGAGGTTCGGCAGCAGGTAGTCGTACTTTCCTTTCAGCGTGGTGAAGCCGGCTTCGCCGAAGATCACGTTCAACTCGTTGGCCGAGCCCCATGAGATCCCGGTACCGATCGGCACCAGTGCCGACGAGGTGACTTCGGTCTCCTCGTAGCGCACGCCCGCGGCCACGTGCAGCGGCATCGACCAATCGAACGTCGTGGTCCACTGCAGGTAGGCGCTCTTCGATTTCTCGGTAGTGCGCAGGTCGCGGGTGAATTCCGTCGGCGCGCGATAGAACGAATCGTCGCCGGCGACCAGCGCCGCCTGGTCGCGCAACCGGTTGAAGTCGAACACCAGGAACTGGCTGCTGAAGTTCGGGTCGTTGGAACCGGAGAAGCTGTCGAAGTAGCGCGACATGTCGTCGACGTACCAGATGCCATCCTCGTAATCGGCCGGCGTCCCCACGCCGCCCCAGGTGTCGCGCTGCATGTAACCGTAGGCGGTGCGGTTGTTCACTTCGGTCGAGGCGACCCCGAAGTCCAGCCCGGAATAGTCGCCGAACTTGAAGGTGCCGCTCAGTTGGCCCTGCTCGACTTCGGAGCGGCTGTAGGCGTTCTGGAACACCGAGCCCGTTACCAGCGCCTGCGAGGGATCGACGCCGGCGACGCCGGGCGGCAGCTGGATGTTGACGATCGGGAAATCGCCGCTGAAGTCGGCCGTGGTGGTGCCGCGGATGAACGCCGCGGCACCGAGCACGCCCGCCGAGCCATACGGGCTGTCAGGCCTCGTCTCGGCGCTGGAGTCGTGGTAATCGAACTCCAGGTTCAGCGAGTCGTTTACTTCCCACTCGACATTGAAACCTAGTGATTCGTTCGTGTTCTTGTTCGCGAGCTGCATGCCGCCCATGGCGATGTCGGCGTTGGCGGCGGTGATCGTTTCCGAATAGATGATCGGCGCGGAAACCGGGCCGTCGGTCCATGAGCTCGCGCCCGGACCGTAGTTGAACCATACCGACAGCTCGTTGCGCTGTTGCTGGATCTTGTTTTCCGAATAGGTGTAGTCGAGGGTCGTCGTCACCCGGTCGGTTGGCGCGTACTGCAAGGTCAGCTGGCCGTTGGTGCGCTGGCGTTGCACGCCGTTGACGCTATAGCCCAGGTTCTGGGGACGCGAATAGATGTCGTCCGGACCCGGACGGTTGGTGATAAGGTCGTAGCCTGGGTCTCCGGGTTGCGGGAGCCTGTTCCAACTGGTTGTGTCGTCGCCGCGGAATCTGGCCCAACCATTGGCGACAGCCGCCTGGCTGAAACCGAAATCCCGTTCCTGATAGCTGGCGGTCAAGGCGATGCCGAATTTTCCGTCGGCGGAAGTATTGCTGAAGATGCCGGACACTTCCGGCGTGACCGAATCCCCTTCGAACGAGCGCGGCAGGTTGTTCACGGAAGTATCGTGGACGCCCTTGATGCCCACATTGGCGAGGAAACCGGGATTGTCGAGCGGACGTGCGGTCTTGATGTTGATCGTGGCGCCGATGCCGCCGGCAGGCGTGCTTGCACGGCTGGTCTTGTAGACCTCGACCGCGGAGATGGCCTCCGATGCGAGATTGGCGAAATCGAATGCTCTCGAATTGGATACGCCGGCGCCTCCCGCATTGCTGGATGCCGGCATCTGCCGACCGTTCAACAGCACCAGATTGAAATCGGGTCCGACGCCGCGCACGGTGACCTTGGAGCCTTCGCCGAGCGAACGGTCGATGGACACGCCGCTGATGCGCTGCAGCGATTCCGCCAGGTTGGTGTCGGGGAATTTGCCGATGTCCTCGGCGACGATGCCGTCGATGATGCCCTGCGCATCGCGCTTGAGGTTCATCGAGGAGGTCAGACTGCCGCGGATGCCGGTGACTACGACCGTGTCGAGCGTGGTGGCGTCGGTTTCGGTCGTACTGGCGGCAGGACTGTCCACTTTCTCTGCGGCTTCCTGCGCCCAGGCGGTGTTGGCCAGTGCGAGCAGCAATGCGGACGTAAGGATTCTCTTCTTCGGAACGACATGCAGCTCTTTCATGGATTTCCTCCCCGGAATGTCACGAAAAATTTTGTGTGTCTCTGTGCGGCAAATACCAGGCCCCTATGAGCGCCGCTGCATTGGACGCCCAATTGACAGCGTTGTCAACCGGGGCATCCGTGACCGCGGAAAGGCCTGAAAAGCAGGGTTTTCCGCATGAATTCATGCTGCACCGCAACGAACTTGACTGTCATTGCCCGGCGCCCTGTTCGCGCTCGCAAGATCGTTCGTAGGTCGCGTCGGGAATGGTGGTTAGGGATGCCGGGGAAGGCTGTCGCGCGAGAAAGTGCAGCATGAATCCTGCGACTTGGACTTCAGCGCAGCCGATGCCTCGCGTCATCCGCGCGTGCGGGTGGGCGGATCAGCGATCTTCTACTGTGCGGCCCCGGGTTTCCATCGGCGATGTGCCGATCAATTCCCACTCACCGATTTCCACTCGATGCCACGCATCGCCAGGAAGCCGCGGAACGGCAGGCATCGCATTACGCATCACTGCGTCGAATGGCGTGCTGCCCGGAGCTCAGCGTTTCTTCGGCGGACGCGTCGATTCGCGGAACAGCAGCGTGTGTTCTACATGGACCATGCGTCCGGCGTCCGGGGTGCGGATGCGGTCGAACAGCTCCAGCGTCGCCAGGCGACCCATCTCCGAAGTCGGCTGGCGTACCGTGGTCAGGGCGGGATAGATGTGCCGCGCGATGGGCGTGTCGTCGAAGCCGCAGACCGAGAGATCCCGCGGCACGGCCAGGCCGCGCTCGCCCGCGGCGCGTATCACGCCCGCCGCCATGTCGTCGTTGGCCGCGAAAATCGCCGTCGGCGGTTGAGTCAGATCGAGCAGCACGTTGGCGCCGCTCATGCCCGATTCGAACGAGAATTCGCCCTGTGTCACCAGGTCCGCGTCATAGGCGATTCCGGCCTTGCGCAGCGCCTCGCGATAGCCCGCATAACGCCATTGGCAGGCGCCGTGCGCGCGGGGTCCCTTGATGTGGCCGATGCGCCTGTGGCCGAGTTCGATCAGTCCGGCCATCAATTCCAGGACCGCGGCGGTTTCTTCCATCATCACGCCGATGCGGTCGCGCGGGTTGCGCGGCGCGATGCAGGCGAATGGCACCTCATGTTCTTCCAGGTAGGACAACACGACGTTGTCGTCGGTCAGCGGCGGGATCAGCACCACGCCATCGGGACCGAAGTTCTCGAAGAGTCCCTTGATGTCGTCCGCCGTGCGCTTGCCGGATCCCACCGGCGCCAGGATCAGGTTGTAGTGATGGGCACGGCAGGCCTCGAGCATGCCGCCCTGGATTTCCATCAGATAGTTGCGCGAGGGATTGTTGTAGACCAGGGCCACTATGTAGGAGCGCTGGCCCGCGAGGCTGCGTGCGGACAGGTTGGGCTTGTACTTCAGCTGCTCGACGGTGCGCATCACCCGGTTGCGGGTTTCCTCGCGCACGTTGGGCTCGTTGTTGAGCACACGCGACACGGTTTTCATGGACACGCCTGCAGCGGTCGCCACATCCTCGATACGACTACGCATAGCCACGTTCCCGCTCCAGATTGGGCCCGCCTTGCGGCAGCCGGCCAGGTAATGAGGATTTTGACAGTGCCGCACCGGATTGTGTATCCACGCGCGCCGCCGCCGGGCGATCGCCAGTCAGCCGTCCTTTCGCCTCGGCGCCCCTGCGCATGGGTGCGAATGGAGCCAAGCATCGACTGCGGGTGCATGGGCTGGCATTCGCCGTTCCGCGATCTCGTCCGCGATCTTGCGCCATTGCTTCATCACTGCCGGGCCGCATGTGCGCTGGCGCGTGCTGCAAGGCAACAAGATGCGTTGTCGCCAAATGGGTGGATGGGTGTTGTGTTCGACTTTGCATGGCAAATCCGCACGTCACGCGAGTTATTAATTGACTTCGCTTCGGGTTGATTATATGACAGCGCTGTCAGATGTGTGCGGCCGACAGGCAATCCGCTCCGGTTCGCGCCTCGCCTGCGGGTCCGTGGTTGCTGGATTTCTCGGCGGCGGCGGTCGCCATCGTTCACGTTTGACAGGAGGGACCACAAGGCCCTCGACGAACGCTTCCAAACTTGTTGGAGAGACATGTGAAAGCTCTGTGCGTGACTTTTCTTTGCACCTGCCTTGGCGCAGGCCTGGCCCTGGCAGCCGACGCCAGCGCAAGCGACGCGAGCCCGAAGCCGTTGCAGGATTGGCCGCGCATCGAAAGCGCGATCGGGAAGGATGCGGCTGTGGAAGCACGCGTCCGCAAGATAGTGGCCGAGATGACGCTCGCCCAGAAGATCGGACAGATGACCCAGCCGGAAATCTCGTCGGTCACTCCCGCGGAGGTGCGCCAGTACTACCTCGGTTCGGTCTTGAACGGTGGTGGTTCGTGGCCCGGGAAGGACAAGCACGCCTCGGTGGGCGACTGGCTGCGCCTGGCGGAGCAGTACCACCAGGCATCGATCAGCACCGACGCGACCACGCCCATCCCGGTCATCTGGGGCACCGATGCCGTGCACGGCCACAACAATGTTTACGGGGCGACGCTGTTCCCGCACAACATCGGCCTGGGCGCGGCGCATGACCCGGAGTTGATCGAACGCATAGGCGAAGCGACCGGACAGTCCACGCGCGCGACGGGCATCGGCTGGGTATTCGGGCCGACCCTGGCGGTGGCGCAGGACGCCCGCTGGGGACGCACCTATGAAAGTTTCTCGGCCGATGGTGCGCTGGTCCGGGAATACGCCGCCGCTTACATCAAGGGTATCCAGGGCGACCTGGGTGGCGACGGCAACGTGGTGGCCACGGCCAAGCACTACATCGGCGATGGCGCCACCGATCACGGCAAGGATCAGGGCAATGCCGTGATCGGCAAGGCCGAGATGATCAACGTACACGGTCAGGGTTATTACGGCGCGCTCGCCGCGGGCGTGCAGACGGTGATGGCTTCGTTCAACAGCTGGAACGATGCGGCAGCGGGCGTGGACTACGGGAAGATGCACGGCAACCATGCGCTGCTGACCGAAACGTTGAAGGACAAGATGGGCTTCGACGGATTCGTGGTCACCGACTGGAACGGCATTTCCCAGGTGAAGGGCTGCAGCAACTCCAGTTGCGCACAGGCGATCAACGCCGGTATCGACATGGTCATGGTGCCCGAGGACTGGAAGGCCTTCATCGCCAGCACCATGGCCCAGGTGCGGGCCGGTGAAATCCCCATGGCGCGTATCGACGATGCGGTGACGCGCATCCTGCGGGTCAAGCTGCGCGCCGGATTGTTCGAGCGCAAGCCTTCGGACGGCCGCTACGCCAGCGACGAAAAAGCGTTGCAGCATCGTGAACTCGCGCGCCGTGCGGTGCGCGAGTCGCTGGTCCTGCTGAAGAACGAAGACAAGCTGCTTCCATTGCGGCGAGACCAGCGCGTGCTGGTGGTCGGCAAGAGCGCCGACAGCCTGTCCAACCAGGTCGGAGGCTGGTCGCTGACCTGGCAGGGCACCGGGAACACCAACCAGGATTATCCGAACGCCGACACGTTGCTGGCCGCGATCCGCGCCATCGTGGGCCAGGACAAAGTGGTGTTCAGTGAAACCGGCAAGGACGTGGATCCTTCGCGCTTCGATGTGGTCGTGGCCGCGATCGGCGAAACGCCGTATGCGGAAACCAATGGAGACATCGTGGCTTCCGACACGCTGGCCCATAGCCGTCGCCACCCCGAGGACCTGGCCGTGTTGCAGACCGCGTCGGCCATGGGCAAGCCGGTGGTCACGGTGTTTTTCTCCGGGCGCCCGCTCTATGCCAACGACCTGATCAACCTGTCGCGGGCCTTCGTCGCCGCCTGGTTGCCGGGTACGGAAGGCAAGGGCGTGACCGATGTGCTGTTCGCAAGCGAAGGCGATGAACCGGCGCCGGATTTCCGCGGCCGGCTGACGTTCCCCTGGCCCGGCGATCCATGCCCAGCGCCTGCGGATCGCGCGGACGCGGCACATCCCGCGTTGTTCGAGCCTGGCTATGGCTTGAGCTATGCGCGGCCGGTTTCCACGGCAGCGTTGCCGGTCGCGACCACGACCAGCTGCGGTGAGGCCGTCGCGCTGCCGATCTTCAATCTGGGCGACGCGCCGAACTTCGCCTTGCACGTGGCTACCGATGCCGTGGAGCGCGCACTCGGTGCCGACCTCAACGCGACTTTGCGTTGGCCGGATTCCGCGCCGGCATTGCAGGTGCGGACCGTGCAGGTCAACACGCAGCAGGACGCCAAGGAAGTCATCTGGCTGGCGCCTGCGCGCTTCTTCTCGCGCAATCCTGCACGCGACAATCTCAATGCCCTGGCCAATGCCAAGGCCGCGTTGCAGTTCGACCTGCTGCTGGTGCATGCGCCAGCGTCGGCAGTGATGCTGTCGATGGGTTGTGGTGGCGATTGCGGCGGTGGTATCGACATCGCGCCTGCGCTCGCCACCCTGCCGACGGGTCGGAAGCACACCTTCAAGATCCCGCTGCCCTGTTTCGCGCAGCGCGGCGTGGACCTCGGCGCAGTCGAAGTACCCTTCAGTGTCGCGGCCGACGCGCCGTTCGCCGCGGCCTTCACCAATATCCGCGTGGTCGCGGGGGCGGGCGCCGACGCGGATGCTTTCGATTGCGCGACGATCAAGCCTTGATCGTTACAGGGCGCAGGAAAGGACGGAAACGCACCATGAAGTCCCTTTCGGTCACGTTGGCGCTCATTGCATTCGCCTGGCCGCACTCGGTGCTGGCCGTGGAGACCGGTGTTTTCGCCTGGCCGGATGGCAGGAAGGCCGCGGTCAGCCTGGCTTACGACGATGCGCTGGATTCCCAGCTCGACAACGCGATCCCCGCACTGGATCGATATGGTTTGAAGGGGAGTTTCTACCTGCAGCTGTCGCGCGATCCCGTGCGCTTGCGGCTAGAGGAGTGGCGCGCCGCCGCCAGGAACGGACACGAGCTGGGCAACCACACCTTGTTCCACCAGTGCTCCGGTTCGCTGCAGGATCGCGACTGGGTCGAGCCGCAACGGGACCTGGACAGGACTTCGGCGGCGGCGATGAAGGATCAGGTGCTGCTGGCCAATGTCATGCTCACCGCGATCGACGGCCGCACGGAGCGCACCATGACCGTGCCGTGCGGCGACGTGATGGCCACGGGCGTCAACTACATCGACGCGGTGCGGCAGGAGTTCGTTGCGATCAAGCTCGGCGACGGCGCGGTCACGCCCGGCATGTGGAAACTCGACCCCTACGCGGTCACCGTCGAGACGCCAATTGGTATCACCGGCGAACAGCTCATCGCCCGGGTCGAGGAGGCGGCGCGCAAGGGCACCATGGTCAACTTCACCTTCCACGGCGTCGGCGGTGACTACCTGTCGGTCTCGAAGCAGGCCCATGAAGAACTGCTGCAGCACCTCTCGACCCACCGGGACATCTATTGGGTGGACACCTTCATCAACCTGATGGCGTACGTCAGGCAGCAACAATCCCTGGCAGGGCAGTAACGCCGCCAGGCTGCGGATGCGCCTTGCCGGAGACCGTCCGCTGTTCAGCGGCTTCGCGTCCAATGGGCATTCAAGCCTCTATTGCGAGGCGAATTGTCCGGCTCTCATTCCGAGGAGCGCGGTCGTCGGCCCGCGGCGCATGAGCCGCGAGGCATGCCATTTCCTCGAGATCGATGTCCAGCACCAACTCGCCCGGACTCAAGGGTGGCAAGTGTGCGGCTTGTACGGAAGCCCGCCCTTTCCTAGCAGCCAGTAGTCAAACCACGCCAGGTCGCGATCGACATAATCCCGCAGTGTCTCGCCGTCGCCTATGCCGTGCCCTTCCTCAGGATGCATGATCATTTCCACCGGCTTGCAATGCGCGTGCAGGTAGGTGAAGTACTCCAGGCCAGAGACGAAAAACATGCTGGGCATCGGCGGCTGTTCCTTCAAGCCGAATCGCAACAGGATGGGCGTATTGACCTTGCGTGGATCCGAGGTGGGGAACGGCGCATCGAGCAGGTGGTTGTCGACGAAGCCGGCATGCAACCAGTAGTTGCCCAGCAGATTGCCGCGATAGGCCACCGCACTGGAGATTCCGGTGTCGATGACCGGGTCATGCGCCGACGCCGCCTTGAACATGTCGGTCTGGGTCACCGCGAACGCCGTCACCCAGCCACCATAGCTGGCCCCTGCAATGCCGAGGCGCTCCGGATCGGCATAGCCTCGGCGGACCATTTCCTGCACGCCGGGAATAAGATCGTAATTGGTCGGGAACTCCCACCCTTCCAGAATGGCCTCCTGGTGTTGCCGGCCGTAGCCCGGATCGCCACGCGGGTTGGCCATCAGCACCATGTAACCGCGCGCGAGATAAAGTTCGGGGGGCACCTGGTGGGCGCCTTCGAAGTGCATCGCGTCGAAACTGTTGCGGAAAGCGACGCCCGGGCCGCCGTGGACCAGCAGAATCAGCGGATAGCGCTTGCCCGGCTGGTAGTCCGCCGGCTTGAGCAACCAGCCGTCGATGTCGAAGCGATCGTCCTTGCTGCGCCAACGTACGGTTTCCACGTCGGACACCTGGAACAGGTCGCGCACGGCATCGCCAAACCGCGTCAATCGCGACGGAGACGTGGAGGGCTGTTTCAGGTCGAGCAGGTAGACGTCGTTGGGCGTGTTGGCATCGCCCGTCACCAGCGCCATGGTGCGGCCGTCGGCACTCAGGCTGAACGCAATGACGTTCTTGCCCGCCGGCGTCAGGTCCTGCCAGCGTTCCTGGCCGGTCCGATCCGCGTGGAAAGCCTTGATCCGGTTCGAACCCCGGTCGAACCACTGGAAGTAAAGCGTTCCGTTCCCCGCGCCATCGCCACCGGCGCGCGACCAGAGGAAAGGGGCGGATCGACCGACATAGATTTCCAGCGATGCAAGAGGGTCTTGCCCTTGTTTTCCGTTACTGAACTCGAAGAGTTGCAGCGGCTCCAATTCCCACGTCTTTCGGAATTGGCTGGGGTCGGGAGAGGCCACGGTGCCTGCAACGGGAACGATAAAGCCAGCATCGGGACCGGTCAGCAAGGGCATGCGTTCGGTATCGACGGTTCCCGCCAGCGTGTCGAGCCGACGCTGGCGCACGTCGTAGCGATGCAAGGTGCGGCCCGACACGAACGCCATGCCACCGAACGGATTTGCCGGCGTACCGACGATCCACAGGGTTTCCGCCTCCCGCCATTGCAGGGCGCCAGGCTCGTCCAGCAGGTATTGGCTGTTGAACGCTTCCACGCGCTTCTTGCCCGTCAGGTCCATCACCACGGCCCTGCGCTCGGGCGACCAGCGCTTGGCCAGAGAGTCGTCGTACAAGCGCGAACGCGTCGCCACGATGGCCTTCGACTCGAGTCCTCCTTTCTCTTCCTTCTTTTCCTCGACGGATGCCGTCAGGGGATTCGCGCCGTTGCAGATGGCCGCGATCCGGCTGGCGTCCGGCGACCAGATCGCGACACCCACCGTTTCCTTGGTGCCGCAAGGTTGCAGGACTCGCGACTGGTTGCTGCCAAGATCCCGCACGACGAGTTCATTGACCTTGTCGCGCGCGACCCGGTACAGGATTTTCCGGCTGTCCGGAGACCAGACCGGGTTGTCGAGCGACGAGCCGGCGTCCGCGGCAGGTACGCGCTCGGGTTTGCCGCCGGCACGGGGCACCAGCCAAATCGTCCGCTGGCGCGAATAGTAGGTTTCCGGTTTGGGTCGCTCCGTGACCACGGCCACCCGGGAGCCGTCGGGAGAAATCTGGGCCTCCACGACCTGGTCGATCCGGAAAAGGTGTTCGTAGCGAAATGCATCCGTCGGCGCCGCCTGCAATCCGCCGGAAGCCAGTGCCGCCCACGCGCAGATCCAGCCGCAATGCGGGAAGGCGCGAACACTCGGGAGTTTCCACTGCATCGTTTGATTCCTTGTTCAGCATCGTTTGCTGGGTCAGGAAAGTGCAGACGTCGCAGTGGGGCCGCACCCTACCGGAAGCGCGGAGCGAAAAGGGTCGGCACCAATCGGGTGCGAAGACGGAGTGGCTAGCATATCCGTGTTGCAGGTAGGGTATTCGTGTGCCGCATCGCCATCCACAGCAAGCAGCGCCGCTGTGACTCCTGGGGATACACGAGAATGAAATTCCATCGATCTTTTGCCGGCCGTCGTACGCTGCTCGCGTTGGCGGTCGGTTGTTGCATGCAATGGGCGGTCGCCCAAAGCCTGGATACGCAACGTCAATACGATCTGCCCGCCGGAAGGCTGGTCGATGCGCTCAACGTGCTGAGCGAGCAGAGCGGCCTGCAGATCGTGTACGACGACAAGATCCTTTCGGGAAAGACCGCCGAGCCGGTGCGGGGGGTGATGACCGCGGAGCAGGCGCTGAAATCGTTATTGCAGAAGAAAGGGTTGGAGTTCCAGCACGTCAGCGAGCGCACGGTGCGGGTGAGGGTGGCCGCGCCGCCGTCACGCGGTGAATCCACGGCCGAGCCGCAAGCAAAGAAGATGTCAGCCCCGGGAGCAGAACCGGTCAACATGGCGGAAGTGCTGGTGAAGGGGAGCCGGTCGCTCAACGCAGACATCCAACGCAGCATCAATGACCCGCAGCCCTATGTGGTATTCAACCGGACGGATATCGAACGGGCGGGGGCGATCAACCTCAACGACTTTCTGCTGAAGCGATTGAGCGCCAATACCAACGCGACCACGACGAGCCAATCGGGCGAAATACTGGGTGACCGCAGTTCGATCAACCTGCGCGGGCTTGGGGAGGGTCAAACCCTTATTCTGGTCGACGGTCGCAGGTTGTCGAACGTCAGCGCAGGATTTAGCCCGGGACAACCGAATCTCAACGGGATTCCGCTTTCCGCGGTGGAGCGAATCGAAATTCTGCCCACGACCGCCTCTGCCATCTACGGTGGGTCGGCGACCGGTGGCGTCATCAACATCATATTGCGCCGGGGTTATGAAGGCGGCGAAGTGGCAATCAGCTACGACAACAGTTTCGACACGGATTCCTCCATCAAACGTATCGACTTCTCCTATGGCTTCTCGCTGGGACAGGGCCGAACCAGTGTGATGCTCAACGGCAGTTTGACTGAGGCCAACACGGTGTTGAATCGCGATCGCGACTTCATCGCTCGGGGGCTGGAACACGTCCTCGCCAACAATCCCGATTTCTCGGGATTGGCTTACCGACGCAGCATGACCCCGAATATCCGGAGCGTTACCGGCGTGGACCTCGTCTTGGATGACGGCACTCCATTGGAATCGCCCATCACTTTTTTGCCTACGGGTTATCTGGGTCCCGGGTCCGATGGTGGCGCCGCGCTGCTTGCCAACGCCGGGCGTCTGAATACCGAACCAAGCCCCGATGCCTACATAACAGGTGGTGCCGGGGCGTTTGGAGCCGCGCCGCGGACCAAGAGTTTCAGTGCCTCGATCCGACAGAGTTTCACCGACCGACTTGATGGTTTTTTGGATATCTCGCAAAACGAAACCCACTCGCGCGATCCTCGCGGTGCAGCCGCCTTTTTCACTCTGTCCGCTGATGATCCACGGAATCCATTCCAGCAGGCCATCCAGACTGGCGTCGTGACAGACGCGTACAACACTTACTCGGATAGTTCGAATCGTACAGATCGAGCCAGCGCCGGCTTGATCGCGCGTCTGCCCAAAGATTGGGCTGCATCCATGGATTTCACATGGTCGAAGTCGACGATCGGATACACGCTGCGACCTGGCCTGGTGGATTCTGCAGGATTGCTCGCGTCCGGCTTCGATCCCCTGATCGACCACTACAACCTCGGCACGCTGGACTTCGGAGCATACGCGCCAGCGGAGATCAGCAGTATTGGCGTCCCCGTGGTTACCTACAGCTACAACCCGACCCTGCGATTGGCCGGCCCTATTTGGCAACTCCCGGGCGGAGCCGTGACGGCGTCGTTCCTGATCGAGCAGCAGAAGAGCAACTTCGGAAGTGGCGCGCAGTGGAATGATCCCGGCGGTCCGACCGAACTCATGGCGGTATTCCCACCGCGTTCGCAGGACGTGCGAAGTGCATACATGGAGTTCGGCATCCCATTGTTCAGCAAAGCCAATGCGCGGCCCGGCCTGCAGGGCCTGGACCTGCAGTTGGCAGTGCGATATGACGATTACCGCAGCGTCAGCGGAAACTATTCCCTCTGGTTTCCCAGCCAGACGCCGGAACCGCCGCCTTTCGAACTCGTGAAAAATTCATCCGCGGAGACCACGGGCCTGTTCGGTCTGAAGTACACGCCTGTCCAGGGATTGAGCATTCGCGCCAGCCACGGCACCGGATTCGTGCCGCCGGACGTGACCCAACTCGGAGCGCCCTCGCGGCAGGAAGAGTATTTCTCGAGCACGCCGGACCCGCGCCGAGGAAACACGACCTCGCCTCTACCGATGGTCTACGTCTCCGGCAGCAACCCGAACCTGGAGCCGGAGAAATCCGAGACGACGTCGGTCGGCGTCATCTTCGAACCCACCTTCCTGCCCGGGTTCCGCGCTTCGCTGGACTACACCAAGCTGAAGAAGACCAACAACATCACCTCGATCAGCGAAGCCCAGCTTCTCCAATATGAGGCGATATTTCCGGAGCGGATCCAGCGCGGCGCGGCGCTGCCCGATGACCAGCCCGGCTGGGCCGGTCCCATCACCTACATCGACACGAGCCGGATCAATGCCGCCACTGCGCGCCTGGACAACATCGATATGCAGTTGAAGTACGGATTCGATCTGGACAACGGAGCGCACGTGGAATTCTGGGGTAACGGCACCTGGACATTGAAGGCGGAGCGCCAGATTCTGCCCGGCCTTGAGCCGATCCAGCTGAGGGGGATATCCGCATCGTACGGGCAATCGATTCCGCTCAATTTCCGCGGTTTTTATGGGGTCGATCTGGAGAAGGATGGCTGGGGTTTTGGATGGACGGTGCGCCACTACAGCTCATACCTGGTGGCGGACCCGGGCCTGGCGAACAGCGCACCGATACTGGCGGCGCAGGGAAATGGCGGGCGGGTGCCGCGACAGATGCTGCATGATCTTTCGTTGCGCTGGCGGTCGCTTTCGTCTTCGGACGACAGCGTGTGGCGCAGCATCCTGAGCAACGTGGAGGTCAATGCGGGCATTCGCAATGTCTTCAACAAGGAACCGGAAGTCGATGTGTCCAGCGATTACACGTTCTACAGCTACCTGGTGGATGCGCGGCTGCGCACTTACTACCTGCAGCTGAAGTACATGTTCTAAGCTGGCAAGGCGTAGCGAGCCCGAGCTTCAATCGTTCGTTCTGCCAGACGAGTTCCACGCACACAGCCGGCCCCGACCTTGTCGTGGGCCGGTTTTTCTTCGCGGGGCGCATCACCGCGATTTTCCGCCCAGGCAGAGTCCTCTTGCGCAGTAGATATCGGCGCGAGGGCCGTTGCCCCCTGTCGTAAGTCATGGTGGGGGCCGGGTGCCGCCGGACGCCTTAGTCATTACTTCGATTCCCATAAGGGCTGTCCGGCATGAAAGCGAGTTCCGTCATCCGCTTGTTCGTTCCACTGATACTGGTCGCCGGCTCGTTGCATGCGGCGGAATCGAAGCCGTTCACGCCCGAACTCATGCTGCAGAACGAAGACGTCGGCGAAGTCCGGTTCTCCGCGGACGGCAGCCAGGTCTACCTGGATAAATACCTGCCTTATCGCGACAAACAGCATTTCGACCGCGAGCGCGACTGGGGGCGCGGCCTCTCCGTCCTCTCCATCGTCGATGCCGCGACGGGAAAGGACAGCGCGCTGCGCAAGTCCCCGCAGGATCGCACTTGGTACATCGGAAGTTCGCCCGGCGGCGATCACGTGGCGTTCGGCTGGTTCGACGGCGATACCCAACGCATCGGCCTGCTGGACCCGAAGAGCGGCAAGGAACAGAGACTCGCGCTGGCTGCGACGACTTCGCCGCTTCCGCTCCTCTGGCTGTCGGCGCATGAGCTCGTGATCGCCTCCATGGACGCGGGCCAGCAGGACAAGATGATGGCGTCCGACAGTTACTCGCTGCGCAAGATCGGGGAGATGTCGCGCAAGAGTTGGCAAGGCCTGGCTTCGGTAAAGGTCGCGGGCAGTGGCCGCTATCGTTCCAAGCCCAACGACCAGCCGGTATCGCTGGCGCTGGTCGACGCGCGCAGCGGACAGGTTCGGCAGATCGATGCCGGCACCCTGGCCATGGTCCAGGTGCCGTCGCCCGCAGGCGGTAGCCTGGCCTATCTGCGCAAGTCCGGTTCCTTCGACATGGCCGGGATCAAAGTCGAGGCCATCATCGGCGTGGAAACGATCAACGAGTTGAACATCTACGATCTTTCCAAGGGCAAGACCACGGTGCGGATGTGCGATGGATGTTCGGTGGACGACGGATCGTTGCGCTGGTCGCCGAGCGGTCGCCAGCTGTACTACAGCGTCCGCTTCCGCGAAGGAGGAAAATTCACCCATCAGCACTTCATCTACGATGTGCAGGCGGGCGAATCGAGCCGGTTCCAGACGCCCGGCCTGGCCTGGGATACGGAAGTCGAACAGGCCCGGTTCCTGGCGCCCGTGCTTTGGCTGGACGAAAGCCACCTGGCCGTGCGCACGCGCAACAAGGAGGCGGGCGAGTTCGGAAACCAGGAGTTCCGCTGGAATCTGGTTACTCGTGGCGGCGAGGTAGTGAAGGAACTGAGCGCCGGCTTGCCGCGCGGCGAGGACAAACAGGCGTTGAAGTTGCCCGCCGCCGTGCACCAGGGTGCGCTGTTGCTGATCGCCGACGGTCGGCTCTGGCGTGTTCCGGTGGAAGGCAAAGCCGTCAACCTGACCGAGAAGCTGGGTGCGGACGTGGACACCTGGTGCGCCCCCTATGCGCCCTGGAGGATGGCCAATCCGCGCTGCGACGCGATGGGCAGCGATTCCATTTTCCCGCCGATCGAGCCTTTGGCGCTGCAGCGCGGCCGGGTAGCGTTGCGCATCATGCGCGACGGCGCCTTCACCGGCGAGTTCGCGTTCGTCGACCTGGCGAGCGGCCAGATCGCCCGGCTCAAGCGGCCTACGGAAGACAGCGCGCCGTTGGAAGTGTCCGCCTTCGCCCAGGCGGCCGTGTTCCAGCGCAAGGGCAACGATGGCGACGAGGTGCTGCTGGTCCGAAACGGCGCCGCGCCTGTGTCGCTGTATCGCTTCAATACGCATCTCGCGGGCGTCGAAGCCGCCAAGCCGGTACTGCTGACCCGCCGCGAAGCCGGCGAAGACGAGGATCGCAACGACTGGCTGTTGCTCCCACCGGACCACAAGCCCGGCGACCGGCATCCCCTGCTGGTGTACTTCTACCCCGACACGCGCTATCGCAAGGAGTTGAAAGGCGACGACCTTCGCGACATCTCGTTCTTGAACAAGAACATTCCCGCGGCGCGTGGATACGCGGTGCTCATGGCCAGCATGAAGATCTCCGACTACGGCACCGCAGGCGGAAACCCGATGCGGGAGATGCACGAGCAGCTCATCCGCGCGGCGGAAAACGCGGTGGCCAAGGGCTACGTGGACCCGGACCGCTGGGCGATCATGGGCCACTCCTACGGCGGCTACGGCACCAATAGCGTCATCACCCAGACCGGACGATTCAAGGCGGCGATCTCGATGGACGGCCCATCCAACCTCACCAGTGGGTACGGCATCGGCATGAACCAGGACAAGGCCTATGCGGTTCCCGAAGGACTGAACTTCGGTGCGTTGTGGTCGGAAGGAGGACAAGGCCGGATGGGCGTGCCGCCGTGGCGCGATCCGCAACGTTACATCGACAACAGCCCGGTGTTCTGGGCGCATCAGATCACGACCCCGCTGATGCTGATCCACGGCGACCTGGATTTCGTCAACGTGAACGAAGCCGAGCAGCTGTTCGCGGCCCTGCATCGCGAGGGCAAGGACGTGCAACTGGTCCGCTACTGGGGCGAGGGCCATGTCTACAATTCACCAGGCAACATCACCGACATGTGGAACCGGATCTTCGAGTTCCTCGACCAGAACCTGCAGTCCGCGCCGGGGGCGCAGAAAAAGGTTTCGGGCCTGTAAGCGGCTGAAGTCGGCGCCCCGCCCGGCCAATGGGGCAACGGCTGGAGCCGGCAAGAACCCCGGTCACGGAGAAGTACCGGTTGCCGGGTACCGGCAGGGCCTGGCCCTGCTGCTGACTGTCCGGCCGAGTGGAGGTAGGGTGCAGGCACACTGGGTCGCCTTCATGGATTGGGGGGCCAAAAGTCGGGAGCTGGCGGACATGGCGGATGGGCACGTGAACCAGGGCGCGGTCGTCGATGGATTGGGTGGCGACGACTCCGTTGGCGGGCAGCGGGGCATGGAAGCGTGGTTGCAGCAACTGCGTCCCGCGCTCATCGCATTCCTGCGCCGCAAGCTGCAGGATCCGGTCGACCTTCACGATGCCCTCCAGGAAACCAGCCTTCGGGCATGGAGCTACGCCGCGAGGTCGGAGGTCAGGGCGCCGGTCTCCATCTGCTTCCGCATCGCCGAGAACGTGGCCATCGATTTCGCCCGGGCGCAGAAACGCGCGCCCTTCACCGGCCAGGCCAGCGAGATCGAGCATTTCGCCGCCGAAGATCCAGGACCGGAGCGCTCCGCTTCGGCAACGCAAAAGCTGGAGCTGGTGAAGAAGGTGATCGGCGGGTTGCCGCCGGGATGCAGGCATGTATTCCTGCTCAGCCGCAGCAATGGCCTGAGCAATCCGGAGATCGCGAAGCGCTGCGGCGTGTCGATCAAGCTGGTCGAAAAGCAGATAAGCCGCGCGCTGCGGGAACTGCGCGAGCAGTCGCGGGAGTGGGAAGGAGAATGATCATGATAGGGATGGGCACGAGCGAACGACAACGCATCCAGATCGATTCGCAGGCAAGGGAATGGCAGCGGAAGCTTCAGCGCGGCAGCTTGCAGCAGGACGAGATGGAGGAGTTCGGTCACTGGATGGCGGTCCCCGCGCACGCCGCGGCCTATGCCGATTGCGAGTGGAGCACCGCTTGCGTCGAAGCGCTGGACCAGCGGCTCGATCCGCAGTGGTCGGGTTGGAAGGACGAGGCCATGCAGCGCGCGCGCAACGGAGCTCCCAAAGTGGAGCCGCTGGCCAACTGGAGCGATCTGGTGTTCTCCCCGACTTCGCGCTCGCGGAACCGGGAGGGTTCCGGTTTCATGAAGGCGGCATTCGCGATGGCCGCCTGCCTGGCGATCCTTGCGTTCGGTTTCTCATGGAAGCGGATGACGACAACCAACGTGCTGCATTACCAGGCGGGCGACGCAACGCGCGAAGTGCTTCTCCCCGACGGAACGCGCCTGACTTTGGACGCAGGCACGGCGGTGGACTACATGAAAGTGGGCGAGACGCGCCGCTTGCTGCTTCCCTCGGGGCGGGTGTACCTGAGCGTCTCCAAGGATCCGCATCACGCACGCTTCGTGGTGCAGAGCGGTCAGGTCGAGACGGTCGTACTGGGTACGCGCTTCCAGGTCAGCCAGACCGCCGATCGCACGGAGGTCGTGCTCGAAGAAGGCAAGGTGCGGATGCAACGTCCGGGTACCGCGCTGTTCGCCACGCTGGCGCCTGGCGAGCGCGGCTGGTGGACCGCCGATGCCTCCGGCTTCCAAACGGCGGCCGCCACGCCGTCTTCCGCGCTGGCATGGACGCGCGGACGGTTGCTGTTCGAGGACGCATCGCTGGCCGACGCCATCGTGGAAGTGAACCGCTATTCCAGGCACGTCCAGATCGAGCTGGCCGATCCCGAAGTAGGACAGCTGAAGGTCAACGGCAGCTATCTGGCCGGCGATGCCGAACTGGTCGTCGCCGCATGGGAAGCGACCCTGCCGGTGCATGCGCTGCATCAAGGCGACCGGATAAAGCTGGTACATAAGTAAGCGCCCGGCGCGGCTCGCCTTCACGGGGACAGCGGGAATTCCTCCCGGCCGGGGTAGGGTGACTTCGCCACGCTCCGTATAAGACCCGTTGGCCCTCCCTGCGCATGCCGCGCAACGGGTCCTCGGGAGCAGCCCATGCAAGGTCGGACGCGGAAGATATCGGCGCTAGACTGCGGAGTAACCACTTTCACGAGGGCTGTGCCGACGTGGATGAACCCGAAGCGCCGCCTGCCCGGCCCGCCTCGCCGGGATCCCCGGTGAGCGTGGAGGCCACCAGGCTGGACGACCTGGTAGAGCGGGCCATCCACCGCTACGACGCGGCATTGCGCGGCTTCCTGCGCTGGAAGATGGGTGTCGAGGAAGATGAAGTCCAGGACGCGCTGCAGGAAACCTATGAGCACCTGCTGCGCTACCGCCAGTCCGAATGGGACGAACTGCCGCGCGCGCTGGTGATGCGCATCGCCGCCAATGTCGTCATAGATCGGGCCCGTCATCGCGCATCGCGGCACACGCACCATCATGTTTCGGTCGACGACTTCGACTTCGAATCCGGCGAGGCCACGCCCGAGCGACGCTTGCTCGCCCAGGAAGACATCGCGTTGGTGAAGGACGCGATCCGCGACATGCCGGAGCGCTGCCAGGAAGTCTTCGTGCTGAGTCGGATCAAGGGAATGAACTACCAGCAGATCGCCGGGCACCTGTCCATTTCGGTGAAGGCCGTCGAGAAACACATTTCGCGCGCGCTGGCCTTGTGCCGGCAGCGGGTGGGGGAGTCGCGACAATGAACGTAGAAGACCAGGATATGCGCCGGTACCCTTCCGAATCCGTGGCCATGCAAGCCGATCGCTGGCTGGCGCGCCTGCGTTCCCCGGATTGCGGCATCGCCGATCGTCGATGCTTCCAGGAATGGCTGGCCCAGGCTCCCATGCACTGGCAGGCCTATAACCATGCCGAGCATCTGTGGTCGGCGGCCGCAGCGCAAGCGCAGGATCCGGAGATGGCCGCGATGGCCGACGCGATCCTGTCGCGCGCCCGGCAACGCCGCCATGCCGCGCCGCGTCGTGCTCGCCTGCTGGGCTGGGCAGCCGCTGTCGTGGTGCTGGTCGGCACGGTCGCGGGAGCGATGAGAAGCGGTTGGCTGTCCCCGACGCCGGCGGCCGTGATGTACAGCACCGCCATTGGCGAGATCCGTTCCTTCACCCTGTCCGACGGAAGCGTGATCACGCTCAATACCGACACCATGCTGCAGGTAAGCATGGGGACGCACGCGAGGACGATTACCTTGCAGCGTGGGGAAGCGCAGTTCAAGGTCGCTCCCGACCCGCAGAAACCTTTTACCGTGGGTACGCCGCAGGCCGCGGTGACCGCGGTCGGCACGGTGTTCCAGGTGCGCAATATCGATGCGGCCACCCAGGTATCGCTATTGGAAGGTCGCGTGCGGGTGGTGCCTGCGGGCACGGAGAGGAATGTCGCCGTGCGCCAGGACCTGGTGCCCGGAGACAAGCTGCTGGCCAAAGCGGGCACGCCCTGGCTGCGCACCCGAACCGATACCGAGGCCGCCAACGGCTGGCTGTCGGGTCGGCTTGTCTTCGATTCCATTCCCCTCAGCCAGGCGGTATCGGAATTCAATCGCTATTCCCAGCGCAAGTTGCGCATCGACGACCCGGCCGTGGGCGAGATCCGTATCGAAGGGGTATTCAATGCCGGAGATACGGACTCCATCTTGCTTGCCCTGCGATACGCATACGCGTTGCGTGTGGATGATCGCGGTACCGAAGTGGTGCTAAGCCGCAAGTAGGCGCGCGTAAACGCGCACGGTCCGGCGCAATGCCGATCCGCCGCCTCATTCCCGAGTCATCGCCGAAGGGAATCCGCATCCCGGGAATGCAGCTTCCGGGAAATATCATCATGCTGAAACGAATCGAGGGTAGGGGAACGGGTTGCGCTTGCGTAATAGACCCTGATGCCACCTCGCACCGGGGCGGCCACTTCGATTGATGGGGATTTCGATGCGCGCAAGGGGTTCCGGGAATTTGAACGCCATAACGATCGCAGTGGCATTGGCCATGGGCATGGTTTGCATTAGCCAGGACGTCCAGGCCCAGACGCAGGCCGTGGAGGCGCGGCGTTACGAAATTCCAGCAGGCAAGCTGTCCGATGCCCTGAAGCAGTTAAGCATGCAAAGCAAGCTGCAATTGCTTGCTCCACCGGAATTGACCCGGGGCCTGCGCGCGGAATCGGTCAGCGGCAACTACACGGCAAGACAGGCGCTGGAGCAGTTGCTCGCGGGCAGCGGCTTGTCGTACGAGTTCGTGAACGCGACCACGGTGGTCATCAAGCGATCGGTGCCACCACCCGCTCCGGCAAAGACAGTAAAGAAGCCCTTGGGGGCAGCGGCATCCGGAGATGACCAGAACATCGTGGGCATGCCGGCGATCATGGTCAAGGGCGAGCGGACCTTGAACATGGACATCCAGCGGAGCGTGGACGACCCGCAGCCTTACGTGGTGTTCACCCGCGAAGTCATCGAGAGTTCCGGCGCGGTCAACATCAACGATTTCCTGCGCACGCGATTGACCATGGGCACCAACGCGAGCAGCAATTCCCAGGCGGGCAACGTGGGCGGCGACACCAGTTCGGTCAGTCTTCGCGGCATGGGCGAAGGACAGACGCTCATCCTCGTAGACGGACGACGGGTCGCCCGAAGCTCCCTCGGGTACAGCTCCGGCCAGGCCGACTTGAACGGCATCCCGCTCGCGGCCATCGAGCGCATCGAGGTGCTGCCGACGACCGCTTCGGCGATCTACGGAGGTTCGGCGACCGGTGGCGTCATCAATGTCATCCTGCGCCGCGATTTCGTCGGGTCGCAGGTGGGCGTGACCTACGACAACACTTTCGATACGGATTCCGCGGTCAGGCGGATCGACATGTCGACCGGCTTCAGCCTGTTGGACGGCAGGACCAGCGTGTGGTTGTCGGGCAGCTTTTCCGAAGCCAATTCGCTCCGGGTCAAGGACCGCGATTTCATGCGCGATGCGCGGCGGGCCATCCTGGCCAACCACCCGGCAGGGCTGCGCATCGGTTCCTTCCCGCCGATCAGCTCCACCGCGAACATCGTCTCCGCGGACGGGTCCGATCTCCGGCTGCGCGACGGTACCGATCTCGGATCGTCCATGACCTATGCGCCGGCCGGCTACCTGGGCGCGCTCTCCGACAATGGGGCCGGCCTGGTCGCCAACGCCGGCGGCTTCAATCTGGATCTGGCGGACTCGGCGGTCCAGTACCCCTCCGCGGGCGGCGCGGACCTGCTGGCCACTCCCAAAGTGACTTCCTTCTCGGGATCGGTCAAACACGAGTTCAACGACCGTATCAATGCCTATATCGACTATTCCTACTCCTCCAACGAAAGCGTGACCAGAACCGGCAAGCTCATCGGCAGCCTGGTGCCCGCGAGTTCCGCGGCCAATCCCTTCCAGCAGGCGGTCTGGATCTCCACCTACGCGCCGCAACTCGACGGCGTGGTCAAGAGCGACAGTTCGTATCGGCGGATCGGCGTGGGCACCGTATTCAAGCTGGGCAAGGAATGGACCGGCGCATTCGATTACACCCGCACGGAAGCGGAAATCTCCAGCGTGAACGACTCGCCGTACTTCCCGCCCAGTTTCAATGCCGATGTCCAAAGCGGCGCGATCGACCTGCTCAAGGATCCCTACCTGCTGGGCAACGACCTGTTGCCGTACTTCGCGGGCGATGCCATTACATGGTTCCCGATCGATTCCGTGGCGAAGAATCCGTCCCTGCGGATAAGCGGTCCCTTGGGAAACATGCCCGGAGGGAAGCCGACGGTATCCCTGCTGCTGGAGCGCCAGGATCTGGAGTACGGAATGGGGATGCAGGCGACCCCGGTGGTGGCCACCTTCTTCCCGCCGCGGACGCAGACCGTCGACAGCGCCTATTTCGAGCTCAGCCTTCCGATCTTCTCGGATCTCAACCGCGTCAAGTGGATCGAATCGCTCGATGTGCAACTGGCGGGGCGTTGGGATTTCTACAAGAGCTGGAATGCGAGCCACGTGAGCGGAACGATGGGAGGGCCACCACCGGTATTCACCTACGTCGAACAGGAGGCCAACGAATTCAGTCCGCTGATCGCTTTCAAATACCGGCCTGGCGAGTCGCTGATGTTCCGCGCCAGCTACGGCACAGGCTTCATACCGCCGGACGTGAACCAGCTGGGCGTGCCGACGCAGTACGAAAACTTCGCCTCGTTCATGGATCCCAAGCGCGGTTTCACCGGGCCGGTCGCGCCCTACCTGCGCAGCCAGGGCGGAAGCCCCGATCTCGTGCCGGAGGAATCCAAGAGCTGGTCGATCGGCATGGTGCTGACGCCGGCTGCGATCGACTCGCTACGCCTGTCCCTGGATTTCACCCGCACCGAGAAGACCAATGTCATCTCGACACTGAGCGACCAGGTGATCCTGGACAACGAGGAAAGTTTCCCGGGAAGAATCACCCGCGGCCCCAAGTTGCCCACCGATCCGGAGGATTGGGCGGGTCCGATCATCGCCCTGGACGGCTCGATGGTGAACGTGGGCAAGTTCAACATCGATACCGTCGACATGCAGTTGGACTATACGTGGCAGACGGAGAGGTTCGGCCAGTTCGACTGGTTCGCCGTCGGGACGTGGATCGGAAAGTACGAGCGCCAACTCGCGCCGACGCTGCCTTTCACCGACCAGCTGGGAATCGGCGGGTCCACGGCGAACGTCGCCCTGAAATACAAGGTCAATACCGGCGTCCGTTGGCATCTGGATAACTGGAGCGGCGGCTGGACCTTGCGTTACCTGGACTCCTATCTGGTCGCCGATCCTTCGCTGGCGAGCAGCGCCAACGCCATCGCCAGCCAGGGCAAGGGCGGGAGGATTCCGAGCCAGACGTACCAGGACGTATACCTCGGATATGCGTTCGGGCTGTCGGACCGCCATGGCATGGGGAACATCGTGGAGGGGCTCGACCTCAAGGTCGGCGTGAGGAACCTGTTCAACCGGACGCCGCCTTTCGACTACTCGACGCTCAACTACTACAGCTACCTGGGCGATCCCAGGCTGGCCAGCTACTACATCACGGTCACCAAGTCGTTCTGATTCCAGCCACTGCGCGTAGTCGAACCGAAACCCCCGGGGCCCATACATGAATTCGAATATCGCTTCCAGCGTAGCGGCGATGCTGCTCGCCTTCTGTTCCACTGCCCATGCCTATCGCCTCGATGAGCACGATGCGACCAAGCTGGCGCTTTACCGCGCGAACAACGAGAAGACGGTCATCCTGGTCGTGGCCGCCGCCAAGGGCGCCTCGGCCGGAGTGGCGGAGCTCACGACAAAGCTGGGCGGCCGCGTGGATTTCCTCCACGCCGCGTCGGACTATCTGACGGTGGTTCTGCCGCAGGCGCAGGTGGAACCCTTCCTGGCGCAGGCGCAAGTCGAAGCCGTGGAAGTCGACAACCTTCCCGGCCCGTACCTGGGCCAGCTCTACGGCTGGCAGTATCCCGAAACATCCCCGGAAAAGCCGGAAGAAAAGCGTCCTCCGGTCCCGCCGGTAGTGCATGCCGACGAAAACTGGCCGCCAAGGCCCGGTGCGCACAACCTGGACAAGGCGCATTCGATACTCGAGGACCTCGACGGCGTCGCATTCCGGAAGAGGAACCCGGCCAACGATGGTCGCGGCGTGGTGGTCGCGCATGTGGAGTGGTTCCCGGACTTCCTGCTTCCAGAACTGCAGGTGGCTTACGACGCACAGGGCAGGCAAGTGCCGAAGTTCGCGGATGTGATCAATATCCAGGGCACGTCGGCCTCGCTGGATCCGGATCCACCACGCGCCGGCGAGATGTGGAGCAGCAGGTTGAGCGCAAGGTCGGATGCGCGGAACGGGTCGCTGGATTTCCAGGGCCGTCGTTACCGCGTGCCGGCCGCGGGAAGTTACAGGATGGCGGAATTCACCGTCCGCCGGTCCGATTCATGGGCCACCAGCGTCTATCCCCTGCTGCGCGGAACGATGCCCGCGGAGGCCAGGGGTCGCGCCCGCGAAGGCGCAATCACGTATCAGATCCTGTGGTCGGACGAAAAGCGCACGGCATGGCTGGACACCGACTTCGATGGCGATTTCGCCGACGAAGAAGGAGTGCGGGAGTACCGGTCCGGCCAACGATTCGGCGTACTCGGAGTGGACGATCCCGCCACGCCATTGCGCGAGACGATCGGCTACGGCATCCAGAAGGATGGCGACTATATCGCGGTGAACATCGGTTTCGGCGGCCATGCCAGCATGGTCGCGGGAGCGGCTGTGGCCAACAAGTCGTCGGGTGGAAGGGTGGACGGCGTCGCCCCCGGCGCACAGGTGATCGCGGTCGGCTCCTCCAGCTCCAATGGCACGGCCGAGTACGCGCGCGCATTGGTCCGGGTATTCGAGAATCCGGACGTGGACGTCGTCCTGCTGGAAGGAAACCTGTACACCACGGGTGCGATCTATCGGTTGAAGGACGGCCGCAGTGCGCTGTCGATAATCGCTGACAGATTGGCGGCGCTGCATCCGAAGCCCACTTTCATGACCGCATTCAACGCGCAGGGAATGTCGACCATGCTCGACACCGCGGTGCCGGAATCGATCATTGCGGTCGGCGCCTACCAGAGCGCGCAGAGCGTCTACTCCAACCATGGGATCCTCACGCGCCATGCCGACGATCTGCATTGGGTCGGTTCCGAAGGGCCTACCGGAATCGGGTCGCTCAAGCCGGATTTCCTGTCGCCCGCCAATCCCATGAGCCTGGAGCCGAGGTTCCGCCCCGGCAGCGGCGCCCGCACCGATGGAATATTCGAGCTTCCCCCCGGTTACGGGATCTGCAGCGGAACTTCCTGCGCGACGCCCGTTGCCGCTGGCGCGGCCGCCTTACTGGTAGGTGCGGCCAAGCGCGAAGGTTTGCCGCACGACGCACCAGCGGTGCATCGTGCGTTCCGCGATGGCGCACGCTTCATGGATCGTCTCCCGGCCTACAAACAAGGCCGCGGCGTAATGCAGCTCGATGCGGCCTGGCGGGCGCTGCAGGCGTCGGCGGCGGGGCCGGTCGTGGATCGGATCGAAGTGATCGCGCCCGTCCGCACGGCGACCAGCCGGTATCTCGGAACGCCCAATGAAGGCGTGGGGATCTTCGAACGCGAAGGTTGGCGGGCGGGCACGAGCGAAAAACGCACCGTCACGTTGATCCGCAAGAGCGGTGCGGAGGGGCCCGTTCCTTACAGGATTTCCTGGCAAGGCGAGCACTCGGCCTTCACGGCACCCGACAGCATCGTGCTTCCCCTGGATAAACCGGTGGAGCTGGCGATCGGCATTTCGGTGGCGAAGACGGGCGTCTACAGCGCAGCGCTGCATCTCGAACGGGAAAGCGGCGGCGGCCCGGTAGCCAGCGTGCCCGTGAGCATCGTCGTGCCGCAACGCTTCACGGACGAGAATGGATACAGCGTGGTCGAGTCCTTCGATCTGGAACGCCCCGACCGTCGCAATCTCTTCTTCGAAGTTCCGGAGGGCGCCGAGGTACTGGACTTCTCCGTGCAGGCGGCAAGGCAGGAGGTAAGAGTGGATGTGATCGCGCCCGACAACAGTTTCGCCGGCTACCTGTTGCCGAAAGACGCGTCGCGGGCCGCTGCATTCGACAAGCCGATGGCCGGTACCTGGCAACTGGTGGTCACCGATACCGCCGATTCCAGGGCTTTCGACTGGTCCGTGCCCAGGGGCGAGGTGCTGCCGGCGACCCCGGTCAAGCTGACCGCTTCGATTCGCGCGGTTTCGGTGGCTATCGAGGGTCGGCGTGTGGAGTTGACCAATGAAATGGCGGCGACGGAAACCGCCGTGGCGAAATCCTCCGTGGCTGGAATCCGTTCGATGGAACACACTCTGAAGGCGGGGCAAACGCTCGTCCATGAGATCGAAGTGGAGGCGGGGACCGAGCTGCTGGTGGTCGAACTGGAAATAGTGGAGTCCAAGGGCCAGGAGGTTGCGCTCTTCCTCTACGATTGCTCCAAGTCCGATTGCACGACCTCGCGCCGCCTGGAGTGGAATGGGCAAAGCAAACGGATCCTCGTCGAAAATCCAAGCGCGGGAAAATGGAAGGCGCAACTGGTCGCATCGGGTTCCGGAGAGGCGAAGGTCCGGTATTCCGACTACTACACCCACCCCGGACTGGGCGCGCTGGCCACCACCGACTCGATCCGGAAACGAAGCCCCGGCGCGCAATGGGCGGTGGACTGGAACGTCTGGCGGGCGCAGGAGCCGAAGCCCGGCTATCGGGCCGCCGGCCTCATCTGGTTGCAGGAACGGGAAGGTCGTGTCCAGCACTACATCCACGAGACGGCCAAGCGCTCCCACTCCATACCGCTTGCATTGAAGCCTTTTCCGCTGGACTGACCGATCGGGAACAGACTCGGGAGCGTGGGGTTCGAATCCCCGATCGAACCTCTCTCGCGGCGTGAAGTAGGGTGCCGTTCCTATGCCTGCGACTTGGTTCCTGATCGGATGCTTGCATGCAAGCAGAAGCGCGGATTTATTTCGATGGACGTTCCTTGACGATGTAATCCGGGTTGCGTATTACTGTGCTAACCCCCCCCACTCGGACAGGTTCGCCTGCGCTGCCAGGATGAATGCTTCGGCTCCTGCGATGATGGAATTGTGCGCATGCGACGACCCGCGTGCAGACGATCTCATGCACGTGCTGGAAGAGCATCGCCCCTCCCTGCGCGTCTTCCTGCGCAAGCGCTTGCGCAACGAAGAAGACGTCAACGACGCGCTGCAGGAAACCTCGCTGCGGCTGTTCCATTTCCAGTCGCACAGCACGGTTGAGTCGCCGGCGGCGCTGATCTACCGGGTGGCCGACCGTGTCGCGGTGGACTTCTTGCGCCGCGCGCAGTCGCACCGGGCCAGTGCGCATTGCCCATTGGAGGATGTCCCGCTCTTTTCGCAGGAGCCTTCCCCCGAACAGCTGGCATCGGCGGAACAGGATCTTGGACAGTTGATCGAGGCGCTGGAACGGCTGTCGCCGAAATGCCAGGACGTCTTCCTGCTGAGCCGGATGGAGGGCCTCAGCTATCCCCAGATCGCCGCCCGCTGCGGAATTTCAGTGAAGATGGTCGAGAAGTACATGAGCCGTGCCCTGGCCGAGTTGCGCGGGCGGGTAGGTGATCGGCCCGGGGCTGCGACGTAGATGGACATGGACGAAAACAACACCGTGGGCGTGCAGGAGCAGGCCGACCGCTGGTTCGCCCGTTTGCTGGCGCCCGATTGCAGCGCGCGCGAACGCGAAACCTTCGAGCAGTGGCGGCGCGTGCCCGAACATGCTTCCGCCTACGGACAGCGCGAGCGATTGTGGCGGCGTTTCGCGGAGCCGGAAGTCGCCGGCGATCCGCGCCTTGCGGCCCTGCGGGAACGTGTCCTTGCGCGTACCGCTGCAGGCGGAGCGGCTGGCGCTTCCGACTGGCAACAGACACTGGCGGCGCTTCCACCGAGAGCCAGGCCGGAGCGCATCGTCCGCAAACGTCGGACATGGCCCTTGGCGATAGCCGCCAGCATCTGCGCCCTGGCGATAGCGCTTGGCGTGCGTTTCATGGGGACGGGGTCCGCGGAAGCGATGTATGTCTCCATGGGCGCGCTTCGCGAAGTCGCATTGGAAGACGGTACGCGCGTACAGTTGGACGTGGGCACGGAACTGGCGGTGCGTTTCGATGGCGACGCGCGTGCGGTGACGCTGCGTCGCGGTCGCGCGTTGTTCGATGTGGCGCACGATGCGCAGCGGCCTTTCACCGTGGATCTGGGCGACAGCCAGGTAACCGTGCTGGGCACGCGTTTCCAGATATTGCGAAGCCCCGACGATGTCAGCGTCACTCTGGACAGGGGTTCGCTTCGCCTGGATGGAGGAACCGGGGCCGTCGCCCGCAGCGAGCGGCTCGTGCCCGGGGACCAGGTCGGTTACTCACGGCAGGATCCGTCGACGTGGCACAAGCGCAGAGTGGACAGCGCCGCCGAGACCGCCTGGTCGCGTGGTCGCCTGGTGTTCCGTGCCACGCCCCTGGCTGAAGCGGTCCGGGAGGTCAATCGCTACGCGAATCCCAAGCTGCACCTGGCGGATCCGTCGTTGTCCGATCTGCGGGTCAGCGGAAATTTCATCGCGGGCGACGGCGACCTTGTGGCATCCACCTGGGCGGCTACGTTGCCGCTGCGGGTCGAGAAGCGGAGCGACGAGATCGTACTTCGATCCATCCGCAAGTAAGTGGGCCCTCCAGGAAAGTGCGGATTGTCGATCTGCGCCTGGAAGATGGGCTCCGCAATGGAGCGGAAGGCGATGGCGATTGCCGTTGAATCGAAGCCGGAAGGAGCTGCGATTGGCGGTAGGGTGTTGTCATTGGGATTGCGACTCTAGTTCTCGAAGCCGGGCCGACACGGTCCGCCACCTGGGGAAATCGCATATGACCAATACCGCTGCAGCAGGACGCCTCGGACGTTCCTGTCGAACATCACTGCGCCATGCGGTCGCAGTCGGGTTGCTGATGATGGTCGCCGGACTGTCGCATGCGCAAACGGCGCCGCCGCAAGCCTTCGATATTCCGGCAGGCACCCTGATCGAGGCGCTGGATCGTTTCGGCGAACAAAGCGGCTTGCAGGTGACCTACGACGCCGAGTTGCTCAAGGGAAAGCGCGCGTCCGCGGTGAATGGCAAGTTGAGCGCCAATGCCGCCTTGGCGCAGTTGCTCAAGGGTTCGGGCCTTCGCTCGGGCTTCATCAACGAACGGACCGTCGTCATCAAGAAAGCGGAGGCCGCACCGCCCGAGAAGCCGGCAGCGCCCGCTCGCCCGGCGGGTTCCGAAAAGCAGGGGGGCGCTGCGGCGCCCGAACCGACGATGCTGGATACGATGACGGTTACCGGAACGCGCATCCGTGGCGGCGCTGCCGCATCGCCGACGATCACGATCGACGCCGAAAACATCCGCGAACAAGGCTTCTCGGATCTCGGCGAGGTCATCCGCAGCTTGCCGCAGAATTTCAACGGCGGCCAGAATCCGGGCGCCGTCGCCACTTCGGCTTCGCTGGGCAATATCGCCAACGGAAACTTGACCGGAGGTTCGGGCCTGAACCTGCGCGGCCTGGGGCCGGACGCCAGCCTGACCCTGCTCAACGGCCGACGCATGGCTTACGGCGGCAATGCGCAATCGGTCGATATCAGCGCGATTCCCGTGGAAGCGGTGGAGCGCATCGAAATCGTTCCCGACGGCGCTTCGGCCGTCTACGGTTCCGATGCGGTGGCCGGTGTCGGCAATGTGATCCTCAAGCGCGACTTCGAGGGCGTGACCGTGGGCGCGCGCTACGGCGACGCCGCCAACGGTGGGATGACATCGCGCGACTACACCATCACTGCGGGCACGACCTGGTCCAGCGGCGGCGTCATCGCGACCTACAAGGACACGTCGGTCGATCCCATCTACGCCGATCAGCGCGACTATGCCGCGAACCTGCCCAACCCGTATTCGATCTATCCGGGCAGCGACGCGCGCAGCGGACTGGTCAGTGCGCATCAATCGCTGGGCGATGCCTTCGAATTCAGGCTGGACGCGCTGCGTACCGAGCGCGACCAGGTCTACGACACCGGCTACGGCAGCATCTACTATCACTACGCGCCCAGGACCACGACCACCCTGGTATCGCCGGCCCTCGAATTGCTGATGGCCAGCGACTGGCTGCTGTCGTTCGGCGCAACCTGGGGCAAGGACGACACCCAGAACGATGCCGACATCGTCACCCTCGCGACCGGTGCCTCCACGCCCGCGATCAGGACGTCCTACGGCAACGAGAGCCGCACCTACGAGTTCGGTGCCGAAGGCCCGTTGTTCGCGTTGAAAGGCGGCGATGCACGGTTGGCCGTGGGCGCAGGCTACCGGACCAACAGCCTGCTGGTTGAAAGCCAGGCCACCGGCAGGACTGCCGCCGATGGCGACGAAAGCAGCCGCTTCGCCTATGCCGAACTCAGCCTGCCGCTGATCAGCCCGGACCCGGCGACCTCGACGGGGCAGCGCCTGATGTTGACGGCCGCCGTGCGCGGCGAGGACTACGACAGTTTCGGCAACGTGAACACTCCCAAGCTCGGCCTGGTCTACGACCCTAGTGCGGATGTCACGCTGAAAGCCTCCTGGGGACGCTCGTTCAAGGCGCCGACCCTGAGCCAGCGTTACTCGCCGCAGTACGCCTATCTGAGCCCGGCGCGCAATTACGGCGTCGCCACGCCCGCCGATGCGACGGTGATCGGGACCAACGGCGGCAATGCCGATCTCGGTCCGGAACGTGCACGGACCTGGACCGCGTCGCTCGCGTTCCATCCCCGGGCCTTGCCTGGACTGGAAGCCGAGCTGACCTGGTTCGACATCGACTACACCGATCGCGTGGTGATGCCCATCGCCAACAGTGCCGAGTCCTTGACCAATCCGATCTACGCGCAGTTCGTGGTGCTGGCCCCGACGCCGGAGCAACAGGCGGCGGTCATCGCCGATTCCATCTTCACCAACCAGACCGGGGCACCCTACGATCCCGGCAAGGTCGTGGCCATGTCCTTCAATACCTACGTCAATGCGACGCGGCAGCGGGTGCGCGGCATCGACCTGTCCGCCTCCTACGGACAGGATATCGGCGACGGCCACCTGATGCTGAGCGGTTCGGCCAGCTGGCTGGACAGCTCGCAGCAGACCACCTCCGGGCAGAGCAGCCACGACCTGTCGGGCTCGATCTACAACCCGGCCAAGCTCAACGCGCGTCTCGGTGCGGTCTGGAGCCAGGGCAGGTTCACCGCATCCACGTTCGCCAACTACACCGGCGGCGTGGAAGAGAATTTCTGGGCCAGCGGAGGCACGTTCAAGACAGCCTCGTTCACCACGTTCGACGCGACCTTGCTGTATCGGACCGATGGGCAGTCGGGCCTGTGGTCGGGCCTGGAATTCTCGCTGTCGGCGCAGAATCTGTTCAACCGCGATCCGTCCTTGTTCTCGGTTGTCCCGATGTATTCGCCCTATGTGCCGCGCTACGACGCGACCAATACCTCGGTGATCGGCCGCTACGTGAGCGTGTCGGTGTCCAAGCACTGGTGACCGATTCCGGAAATGCATTCGGGTGAGACCGCGCGACGTCCGGGGACTATCGGAGTTTGTGACACGGGATCGCTGCGGCCGCGATCAAGCGCATTCCCGTAGGGCGCCCGCGTTCCATCGAGATGGGTGGCTCTATTCCGCAAGTACGCATGGAGTCGATCCGGCATCGGAACGATGATTGAACGGTGTGCGATGCCGATGAGTCCGGAGGCGTCCGCCAACATAGACAGAGGAATAAAAATCATGCATCGCCGCACATCATTCTCACGGCCCGGTCCGATCCGGATTCGTTTCATCACAGGCATGAGGGCGCTGCTGACCCTCATTGCCGCACTGCCCGGAACGACGTTGGCGGCGCAGGCCGCATCGGCATTTGCAGAGCCGGGGCGTGTCTGGACGCTGCAGGACATCGCCGCGGCGCCGGAGATCGTCGATCTTTCCGTCTCGGAGGACGGGCGGCAGGCGATGTACATCATCCGCCACGGCGACCTGGACAAGAATGCGAAGATTTCGAGCCTTCACCGGGTCGATCTTGCAACGGGCGTCGATCGGGAGCTGAAGTCTTCGACCTGGCTCAGCAAGCTCCAGATCATTCCAGGGTCGACGGATTGGAGTGTGCTGGCCGATACAGGCGACGGGGTGCAGCTCTATCGCGTCGACGGCACGGGACGGTTCAAGGCCATGCTCATCAACCGCGATCTCGATCAGGTGGGTGGAGCGGCGGAGGGTCGGCAGGCATTCGGGATTTCCGATTACGGCTGGTCGCCGGACGGGAAAAGTTGCTGGTACGAGAAGAGGACCTCGCAATCGCCCGACACGCCGACAGTGAATCCCCTGTTCCTGCCGCTGATTACCACATACGGCGCCAATCCTGTCGAGCTTTGGGTCAGAAGCGGCGATGGCGAGGATGCGCTTCTGGACCGCATCGATGCTATCGCGGGGGGCTATTTCACCGTCGAGTGGGACGATACGTCTTCTTCCTTGACCTACTGGGTGCGTTCCCAGGACCGGAAATCGTTGGAGCAACGCCGATGGTCGCGGCATGGGCGGAAAGCCGAGGCCCTCTCGAGCGAATCGTCATTCCATGTGCCGGTCCACGATGCCCGCGGCCCTCGAGGGGGTTCGCTTGCGACGACCGGCTTTGGCGGCGATCGCAAGCTCATCGAGACGTTGAAGGATGGTTCGGTGGTCGAGTATGGCCGCGCAGGATTCAGGCTCGGCGATCCGCGGGCATCAGGAACCTGGATTTCGCCTGCGGGCGACGTCGCTCTGTTAGGCACCCGGTACTACGACGACACCAGATACGGACTGGTAAGGGTCATGAAATCCGGTGCCGTAGAGGAAGTGCCCGTTGCCGGCAGCCTGACCAACTGTTCCGTCAATCGCGCGTTCACGGCCGGCGTATGTGTCCGCCAGTCGATGATTTCGCCCCCGGAACTCGTTCGTCTGGATCCTCGCAAGGGCGGTGCGACCTCGATAGTCGGTCTTGCGCCTTCGTACGCCACCATACGGCCCTTGCGCGTCGCGCCGAGGACATGGACGAACCGGAACGGTTACAAAGCCAACGGCTACCTCGTGTACCCGAGGGACTACGAGAAGGGTCGGAAGTATCCGGCGATCCTGGTCACTCATGGCAGCGACGCCGACCAGAGATTCGTGGATGCCGGGTTCCAATGGGACTATCCGGTCCAGGTCTGGGCCGAACGCGGCTACGTCGTCATCGCCATGAACGAATCCGCCGTTTCGGATTCGGCCGAACTCGGTGCCGCCTATGCGCAGTGGGGCGGCGCGCCAGGTCCGCTTCCAATGGAACGGGTCCAGGATCTGATCTGGATCAATACCGTGTCGAGCTTCGAGGATGCGGTGAAGGATCTCGACAAGGAAGGATTGGTGGATGCAAGCCGTGTGGGAATCGCCGGTTACAGCGCGGGATCGCAAATGGTCAATGTCGCCATGACCCGATCGAAGGCGTTCCGTGCCGCATCGAGCGGAGACGGCGGTTATCTCGAGCCGTCCGGATACTTCTCCAACAGCGCGTCGTACCGCCCTGTTTTCGGTGGGTCGCCGTACGATCCCGCGGCGGTACCGCTCTATCGGCGTCTGTCGCCCACTTTCCGAGCCGCCCAGGCGGCCGGTCCCGTTCTTCAGCAGGTCGCCAGCGGCCACGCCTCCCAGCTTGGATTCCACGTCTCGCTCCGCGATGCGGGCGTGCCGAGCGAATTGGTCTACTACCCCAACGAGTCGCATCTGTTCCACCAGCCCAGGAATCGGCTGACCGCCATGCAGGAAAACATCGAATGGTTCGACTACTGGTTGCTGGGAAAGGAAGATCCGGATCCCGCAAAAATCGCCCAGTACGAAAGGTGGCGGGAAATGCGCGAGAAGTGGGAAAACGGAGCGAAAAAAGCGCAAGTATCGAAATAGCCGGAACGATCGCCTCGCCTTCGATCGTTCCGGCCGGTAGGGCCCGCCTCCATTCGCGCGTCCTATCAAGGCATGGGTTCTCCGCCTTGCTTGTATCCGATTGATCCACGAAAGCGTTATGCCGGCCGATCGGAAGCGGGCCGGGACGGAGACCCGCCTAGAAGGCTTTTTGGCTGACGCGCCCATCTAGATAAATGCGCGGTGGAATCCGATCGCGCCCATACGAACCTGCCCGGAGTCGAATGATCATGATCTCTTTCCGCAGCGGCCTGCTTACGGCCTTGATGGCGGCTACGACCGCCTTGTCTTCCCACGCCTCGGAACCCGCGCGGATCGCGGACCTGATCGGCGCCAACGCGTTCCAGGTCCAGGCGGCCAGTGCGACGGTTTTCGCGCCGGATGGGAAGAACCTGGCGAGCGTGTCGTGCGATCCGAAGCGGATCGGAGTGGTCGATGATCCCAACATCGCCGACCAGAGCAGATCCGGCGCCAACGCACCGTATGGAAGCATCGGATGCGACATCTGGATCTATCCGCTGTCCGGTGGCAAGAAGAGGAACCTGACCGAATCGAAGGGAAGCAACTGGTCCCCTTCATGGTCGCCGGACGGATCGCTGCTGGCGTTCCAGTCGGATCGCGATGGGGTGCCGAAGATCTGGTTATGGAACAGGAAAACGGACGTGGTCAGCAAGGTTTCGGATCTTGCCACGCGCCAATCGCGAGGTTACGAGTTTCCACTCTGGTTGAACGACAGGCAGGTGCTGGTCAAGAGTGTTCCAGCGGACGAGAAGCCGGGCACGGAACCGCTGACGAGTGCCTTGTTCGCCGCTCCCCCGAGTGAGAAGGTCGAAGGCTCGACCGTTTCCGTATTCGTCTCGCCTGCGGTCGATAAGCCCCCACAGGAAAGAAAGCCCGAAGGCGCCGATTCCAGGAAGACCGATTTCGCGGTTCTGGATGTACTTTCCGGTGCGACCGCCAGGATCTATCGGGGTGGAGAGTCTTACGCCTATCGTTTGTCTCCTGACAAGCGTTTCCTCGCCTTCCTGGACAGGGAATACGGCGCACGTGCGACCGACAGCGTGCATGCGTTGAAGCTCCTGTCACTGGACTCGGGAACCACCGAAGTCGTCGCGACCGGTATCAGGCAGACCTTCGCGGGGACGATCAGCTGGTCGCCGGACAGCCGGCGATTGGCCTATGCGTCGATCGACAAACAAGTCCAGGACCAGACCCAGGCCTCCGGGAAGGAAACCACGTTGATCAGCGAAGGCGCCGACATGTTCATCATGAACATCGACGGCGACAGGGTGCCACGTCGTGTCGCAGGCGCGCCGAACCTCTTCCTGTCGGACTATTCGGCGCCGTTGTGGGCCGCTGACAGCGTTCTTCTTTATGCCATCGGCCAGGACAACCAGGTTTGGAAGATCGACACCGGAGATATGACGTCGAGCCGTCTGACCTCGGATACGGAGCGCAAGAAGTTGATCCTGGTAAGCGAAGCATCGAGCAATGCCATTGGAAGCCAGGACGGAGGAAAAACACTGCTGGTGACGACGCGGCACAGGAAGACCCATCGCAACGGCTTCCTTCGCGTGGATACGACAACTGGAGAAGGCAGCCTATTGCGCGAGGAGGACAAGAGCTACGGCAACATATTCAATCCGCCTTATCTTTCCCCGGACCGGCGTGCCATCGCCTTCACCGCAGAGAGCAGCGAGCATGGCGAAGAGGCGTGGATAGCGGATGGGAAGTTCGAGCGCGCCAGGATGCTCAGCGAGCTCAATCCGCAGCTGGAAAAGTACAGGTTCGGCAAGAGCCGCGTTGTGGATTTCCAGACCGCCGATGGAAAGCCGCTGCAGGCCGCCCTCGTGCTGCCGGCGGACTATGAGCCGGGCAAGCGCTACCCGCTGGTGCTGTGGGTCTACGCCAGCAACGCGGATGCGGCAAGGAACGTTCACAAGTTCGGGCTGGTGGGTTTCCAGTCCTTCAACATGCACATGCTGACGACCAGGGGCTATGCGGTCATGTGGCCGGATATCCCGACCAGCGAAGGCACGCCGGTCGACGACCTGATGAAAGCGGTGATGCCGGCCATCGACAAGGTCGTCGATCTGGGAATCGTGGATCCGGACCGGCTCGCGGTGATGGGTAACAGCAACGGAGGCTATTCCACGCTGGCGCTGATCACCCGCACCGATCGATTCAAGGCGGCGGTGATGAATGCCGGCTTCGGTGACCTGACCGCATTCCACGGCACCATGGGAGGCGCATGGATACCCTGGCTGGAACAGCGCGGGGGAAGCATGAAGGTGCCACCGTGGGAGGCGCCACAGCGATATGTCGAAAACTCGCCCATCTACTATCTTGATCGCATCAAGACACCGCTGATCATCCAGGCCGGCACCGCGGATCTGTCCATAGTCCAGCATTCGGACCAGGTATGGGTCGAGATGCAGCGACTGTCGAAGCCGGCCACCTACCTGCGCTATGGAGGCGAGGGGCATCTGCTGGTGGGGGCCGCGAATCTGCAGGATTACTGGGGCCGCGTGTTGAAGTTCTACGAGAAGGAATTGGCGCCGGCAGCGAGCCGAACGGCGAATTGACCGAGCGGCCTTCCTGCATGGGGCAGCGCGCCCGGACCCCATGCTTTTCCAGGCGACAAAAAATAATTCCCGATGAGAAGTAGGGTTTCCTCTTGGCCATGCGTCTTATAGGTGGCGCTATGGCAGCCAAGTCGCATTCTCTCTCTATCCCCATTGCCCGGGCTCGCCCGGGTCTTTTTTTTTTGCTGCCGATCTCCCGATGGATATCCAAGCGAAGGGCGTGAAGCATGGAAGTGAGGCTGTTGGGGGAAAGAGATGAGGCCAGCTATCTGGCGCTGCGCTCCAGATCAATCGAGGAACATGCCGAACTGGCGACGCCGGAAATCCTTCGGGAGCTCTATGCCGCGCGGGCCGGAACCGGTGGTCTGCTGGTCGCCTACGGCCAGGAGCGGAAAAGCGTAGTCGGGGCGTTCTATGGCGGCAGCCTGGTCGGGGCGATTGGACTCGATGCGGACCGGGGGAATCGGAATCCGGAGGATATCCGTCTCTGGGGCCTCTACGTCGTTCCGCACCTTCGGGGATCCCTGATTTCGCAATTGCTTCTGGAGGAGGCGATAGCATGGAGCCGCCGCCAGCGGGGAAAGATGACTGTTTCGGTGCAGTTCTCCAGGAACAATCAGCATGCGTTCCGCTTCTTCAACCGGAACTACTTCTCCATGAAGGCTGCGGATACGGGGCTGGATGCGCAAGCTTCGACGCCGGGCGTCGTGTTCATGGACTATTTCCTTGGGGAATGAGGCGCGGGCCATCATTAGCCCATTAGAACTGCGACCCGATCGCCCACCGACCGACAATCCAGATGTCCGGATCGGCCTGCAGTATCGTCTAGGGGGTATGGGACCCGTGGGTGAGCCAGTTTTGGCATGAGCACGATCGCGCAGATGCTGGGCAAGGCCAGGGCGGTGGTGCTGCGCCATGGGGTTGCGCCGCAGGACGCCGACGACATCCTGCAGGAAGCTTTCGCTCGCCTCGAGGCCTACACGCGGACCCACGAATTGCGCTCGCAAGAAGCATTCCTGGTCACCGCTGCGGTCAATATCAGCCGCGACCAGGCGCGCCGTCGCAAACATGGCCTGATGGATTCCGGCGGCCTCGACCTGGAGGCGATCGCCGACAGTGCTCCCCAGCCCGAGGAGCAGGCGCGGGCCCAGGAAAGGTTGCGCCGGGCCAGCACCGGTCTTGCCCGGTTGGATCCCAAGGCGCGGCGTTGCCTGTTGATGCAACGGTTGGACGGAATGACCTTCGTCCAGATAGCCGAACGCGAGGGCGTTTCGGTCGCGGCGGTGGAAAAACGCGTGGCGCGCGCAGTGATGTTCCTGACGGGATGGATGGACGGATGGTGATGGAAGGGAAGTCGGAAATGGTCGAGAACGTGGTCCTGGCCGAGGCATCGGCCTGGTTGGCTAGGTTGCAGGGACCCTCGCGCACGCCCGCGGCGGAGGCGGCGTTCAAGGCCTGGCTGTCGGCCGATCCTTCGCATGCCCGCGCGTTCGCGCGCGTCACCGACACCTGGGACATCATTCCGGGCGCGGCGATGTTGGCGGCAACGCCGCGGCATCGCGCTCGGCGGCCCGTCCCGATGGCGCTGGCAGCGGGCGTCGCATTGCTGGCGGTCGCTGCCGTCTTCTGGCAACTGATGTTGCGCGACCCGGTCTACCGGACCGCCGTGGGCGAGCAGCAGACTTTCACCCTTCCGGACGGTACCCGTATCGCCCTCAACACGGACAGCAAGCTCGTCGTGAGTTACGGTCGATCGGAGCGGCATGTGCGCCTGGACCGTGGTGAAGCGTTGTTCGAAGTGGCCAAGCAGCCCGCGCGACCGTTCATCGTGCAGGCGGGCGATGAAAGGGTGAGGGCGGTAGGCACCAAATTCGTCGTACGCCGCGACCCGGATCGCTTCGCGGTGGCGTTGCTCGAGGGCAAGGTGGAAGTGACGGCGCGGCCATCGGGCGGCTCAGACCGGCCCGCGGAGGCGACCTTGCTCCTGCCCGGCGACCGCATGACCGTGCGTGCCGGAACCCATTCGCAACTGGATCGTCCCAGGACGGAAGCGGTCACCGCCTGGCAACGCGGCGAAGTCATGTTCGACAACGCAACGTTGGCCGATGCGGTCGCCGAGCTCAACCGCTATGGCGCGATCAGCGTGCGTCTGGTCGATCCGGAACTCAAGGCATTGCGTGTATCGGGCGTTTTCAGCACCCGGGATCCAAAAGAGTTCGCGCAAGCCGTTGCGCAGTTGCATCGTTTGAAAATGGACGACAGCGGAAACAACATCGTCCTCAAGCGTTGACCTCTGCCTCAAGATGCGGCATCCGCGTCGACCATCGGCGAAAAATAGTCGATGCATGGAAACAGTGGAAGCGCATCTTCCGCATGTCCGGATCCGGTCCGTCGAACGTCTATCCCGGTAAGGCGCATCGCCCGGTACGCCGAACGCATCCCTGGGGGTTTTCATGTCGTTGTTCGCAAGCCGTTCCACGCTCGCCGCCGCCTTGTCGTTGGCGCTCTGTTCCGCGCCGATCGCTGTTTACGCGCAGGTCACGCATGTCTTCAACTTGCCGACGCAACCCTTGGCCGATTCGCTGCGGGCCGTGGGCAGCAAGGCAGGCGTCAATGTCGCATTCGACCCGGCGGTAGTGAAGGGCAGGAAAGCGAAGGCGTTGAAAGGAAGCTTCACGGTGAAGCAGGCGTTGCAGCAGTTGATAGAGGGCACCGGACTGACCGTACGCGCCACGGACGGCGGAACTTTCCTGATCGAGACGGTTCACCTGCAGGCGAGTATCGGCAATGCTTTCCAGGGGGAAATCCCGGCCGCTCCGCAGTCCGGTTCGACTGCGGCGGAATCGCCGGCGGCCGATGCGGCAGGAAGCCTGCGGCAAGAGTCCCAGGTCCGTTCCGGGGCAGCCGCCTCCAAAGCGAGCGGAAGCATCAGCGAAATGGATGCCATGGTCGTTACCGGCACGCGCATCCGTGGCGGCACGACCGCTTCTCCGCTTATCACCATCGATGCCAAGCAGATCAGGGAGGAGGGTTTCACCGATCTCGGTGAGGTGATACGCAGCGTGCCGCAGAATTTCAGGGGTGGACAGAACCCCGGGGTCGTGAACGGCGGCAACGTGATCGACCAGAACATGACCGGTGGTTCCGGGCTCAATCTGCGTGGCCTGGGTCCCGATGCATCGCTCACGCTGCTCAACGGCCGGCGGATGGCTTACGGCGGCTTCGCCCAGGCGGTGGACATAAGCGCGATTCCATTGGAGGCGGTGGAGCGCATCGAGATCGTTACCGATGGCGCATCGGCGATCTATGGTTCCGATGCCGTCGGCGGCGTGGGCAACGTGATTCTCAAGCGCGAATTCGAAGGCGTGACGCTAGGGGCCCGCTATGGGACCGCGACCGATGGTGGGCTGACTACGCGGGAATACACCGCCACCGCGGGGGCAGTCTGGTCCAGCGGCGGCCTGATCGCGACCTACAAGGATTCCTCCTCCGATCCCATCTATGCGGACCAGCGCGAATACACCGAGCATCTCATCAGCCCGAGAGCCATCTATCCGGGACTCGAGTTGCAGAGTGGACTGGTCAGCGCCCATCAATCGCTCGGCGAAGTGGCAGAACTGAGGCTGGATGCCCTGCGCACCGAGCGCGAGCAGATCCAGTACCTGGGGTTGGCCACTTACTACAATTTCTACAAGACAAACAACACGACCTCGTTGGTGTCACCCAGCGTCGAATTCTGGCTGGGCAAGGACTGGACATTGTCGCTCGCGGGGACGCGGGCGAAGGACGAAGCATTGTCAGACGTAACCCAGGTGATCGTCGCGACTGGCGCCTCCGCGCCACTAGCGACGATCTGCCATTGCAACGAAAGCCGCTCCTACGAGGCCAGCGCCGAAGGGCCATTGTTTCCGATGGGGGGCGGTGATGCGCGTCTTGCCGTCGGATTGGGATATCGCACCAACGAATACCTGTACCGCTCGAATACGGTATATGGAGACTCGGAAAGCAGCCGCTTCGCCTATGCCGAGTTGAATCTTCCGTTCATCAGTCCGGAGTCGAACCTCGTTGGAGCGAACCGGCTTGCGATGACCCTTGCGGTTCGCGGCGAGGACTACGATGAATTCGGACGGGTCACGACGCCGAAGGTAGGCCTGCTCTACGATCCGAACAAAGACTTCACGTTGAAAGCATCCTGGGGAAAATCGTTCAAGGGTCCGACCCTCGAGCAGCGCAGCGTGGGCCAGTATGGCGTCCTTTATGACGCGGGCACGGTTGGCGGCACCGGATACGCGCCGAATGCGACGGCCCTGATGGCGTTCGGAGGAAACCCCGATCTCGGCCCGGAGCGTGCGCGCACCTGGACCGCATCGATGGCCTTCCATCCGGAAGCCGTGCCGGGCCTGGAAGCCGAGTTGACCTGGTTCGACATCGATTACACGGACCGCGTGCTCCGGCCGATGCTCATCAACTTCGCGTTGAGTACGCCGGCCTATGCCGATTTCATCACCTACTCTCCGACCCCGGCGCAGCAGGCCGAGATTCTCGCCATGCCGATCTTCGTCAATGCATCGAGTGCGCCTTACGACGCCGACACCGTTGTCGCGATCCTGCACAATCAATACACCAACATGGCCAGACAACGCCTCAAGGGCCTGGATCTATCGGGATCCTATCGGCTCGATCTCGGCAGCGGCAGGGTGACGATTCGCGGTTCCGCCAGTTGGCTGGACAGTTCGCAGCAGAACAGTGCGGGGCAAAGCAGTTACCAGCTGTCGGGAACCATCTTCAATCCGGCCAAGTTGAACGGCCGTCTCGGCCTGGTCTGGAGCAGGGGCGGCTTCACTGCCTCGGCTTTCGCCAGCTACACCGATGGCCTGACCTATGACGTTGCGGGGATTCCGCGGGAAACGGCGTCGTTCACGACGTTCGACGCCACAATGAACTATGCGACCAGCAAGGAGGATGCTCTTTGGTCGGGGTTCGAATTTTCGTTGTCGGCGCAGAACCTGTTCGACCGGCCGCCGCCGTATTACCTGCCCGCGTCGCCCACGATACCGCCCTACGACTCGCTCAATCATTCGGCCATCGGGCGTTATCTGAGCGTCTCGGTGTCCAAACACTGGTAGTCGCGTGAAGGCGGTACGGACCTTGCGCGGTCCGCGGCTGCAATGCGGCGAATCGTTTCGCGCCCGGCTCTTGAAGCCCATTTTCAAAAGCGGCCACGAATGCCCTGCCTGTCCGATGGGCGGGATTCGATCGGGGCCTGTCCAGAACACAACAGGAGAGAGTGCATGCAACCCGACCGGTCGCTCGGATTGTCGAGGAAGTGGATTTACGTCGGGGCAAAAGCGGCGGTGTTCCTGACGACATTGCCGTGCATGCAGTTTGCCGGTGCGGCCGATACCGCCACAACGACCGGCGAACCGGCGACTGCGGAAGAGGTCACTCTCGAAAAACTTCTGGAAGTTACGTCGGAGGACGGGAAACTGTTGGTGAGCCAAGGGCCGCGCGAGTTGCTCTGGTACAGCGATTCGGTCGCGTACGCCCGGATACCCGGAGAAAAGCTCGGCGGCAGCGGAGAGTCGTTGCTGAGGATAGATGCGGGCAACGGAGGGACCGAGAGGTCGGGAAGCTACAGCTACGTCGGGTTCTCGCCAGATGGAAAGTTCGCGCTGAGATTCGATGAAGGACGGTTGGCCCTCGGGCGGATCGTCGATGGCGCCTTCACCGAGTCGAGGCAGATCAAGGGATGGAAGAAGCTGGAGGGCCGCACGGGCCCGTCCACGAAGACATTTGCATGGTCTTCCGATTCCGGATCTCTGGCCTATGTCGCTGCCGCGCGCGCCGAAGAAAGCGATCGGGAGGCGAAGAGCCATGGCGCGTCCGGAGATGTGCTGATGCTGGTGGACCTGAAGTCTTTGAGCGAGGAAGTGCTGTTCGCGCCTGGCAGGCCGATACCCGCGATAAGTTGGCCGGGCCATCGCGATTCGATCTTCCTGGCGGCAGGACGGAGCGGGAAGGATGCGGCCGGGCCGGAATCCAGCCTGATCGAGGTTTCGTTGGATGGCCGCAAGAAGAGCGGGATCGACTATCCCGATCTTCCGGCGCACATGATCCGGCCCATCGCCTCCCCGGACGGCACGCGACTGATCCACTCCCTGGGAGACTATTTCCACCGACCTGTGGCCGCTGCCCTGCCTGTCCGCTCGCTCGATGTCGAAAGCGGAGCGTTGCAGTCGATGGTCCAGGCGCCGGGACTCGATACGTACACCCTGCAATGGGATGCCGTCGGCGACCTGTGGGCGGCCTGTCGATCCGGTCCCCTGCTGGACAGTTTTTGCCGGCTCGGGAAGGACGGAAGCATCGGTCTCAAGATCGCCGGTCCGTTCAACGAAGAAGTCAAGTCGTTCGGAATATCGCCTGACGCCCGGAAAATCGCCTGGACCTCGCTCGATGTGCTGGGGACTTTCCGTATCCGCATGCTGGATATCGGCGGCAATGAGAGCAGGGAGGTCTACCGGTCGGCGCCAATCGTGGACCAGGATAGGCTGGCCAGGGTGAAAGCCTTCAGCTGGAACACCAGAGATGGCATGGAGCTGCAGGGGCTTCTGATCACCCCCAAGGATTTCGTGGCGGGCCGGAAGTATCCCCTGATAGTCGACGTGCACGGAGGTCCGGCCCCCGTGGCACTGAGGGGAGCGCTATTCAGTTCCTCTCCGCTGGAATGGCAGATGTGGTCGGACCGCGGTTATCTGGTTTTCGTTTCCGATTATCGTGAAAGCGGCGCGTACGGCATTTCGGAAGAGCTCATCCGGAGTGGTCCGGGCAAGTTCGTCATCGACCGCAATGTGGACGACGTGATCGACGGGATCGGAAAACTCAAGGACGACGGATTCGCGGATCCGGAACGGATCGCCATAATCGGCCACAGCATGGGGTCGGTAGCGGCCAATCACATGCTGATGCGCGGAGAACGATTCCGTGCCGTCGTGTCGAAAGAAGGCATTCCCTCCTGGAACCTGCCCGGCTATTACGAGCGGATGAAGGACGCTTGGATGTGGTGGTTCAATGCGAGCAGTGAAGCGGATCTGAAGCGGATGCTGACCCGATACTCCCTCGAGTCGAACACCGGGAAGGTGAATTCACCCGTCCTCTTCATAAATGCCATATCCGAGCATCCGGATGCCGCAACCTTGGTCAAGAAGGAGGCGCTGGATAGGGTGGTCGCCGACTTGCGAGGGAAAGGCCTGGAGGCCGAAGTGGTTCAGCTGGCCGACGAGAAGCATGTGCCCCTGAACATGGAGAACGTTCGCGAATACGGGAGAATCACGGTCGATTGGATAGATCGTAAGCTGAAGTGACCGATGCCGCATGACAGGGCGTGGAATGGCGCAAGGCTACGCATCTTGATTTCAATGGTGGGGTGTTCGCCTTCCGGTTCGTCTTGATAGGTAGCAAGACGTACTTTGGAACCAACCCACGGGCGCAGGTTTAGGCGCTCCTTTGCGCAGCGGACCAGACTCAATGACGCCAAGAAGCGGATTCGCCCTGTTGACGAAAGCGTTCCAACTGATCGTGCTCGCCGCCTTGATCGATGCCGTCCCGGCCCATGCGGCATCCGCCGCTGGAAAGCCGGGCAATCCCATGCCGTTCGACCTGGCGTTCAACCGGACCGACCTCCCCTGGACTGCGAGGCCTTCGATTTCGCCGAGCGGCGGTTTGCTGGCTTATACCGTTCGCAATCCACCGGTCCAGGGATCGGCCGATGCGCGTTATCTGCCCAACGGCCTGCCGGGTTCCGCGATGGGCAACCGTGTCTTCATCAGCGATACCGTTACCGGCAAGCGCACCGCGATCGGTCCGGAGGGATCCGATTGCTGGGCGCCTTCGATTTCGCCGGATGGCGCGCGGATCGCGTTCTACTGCGGCGCCGAACACGGCCTGCAGTTGTGGATCCATGAAATAAAACAGCAAAAGGATCGCCAACTGGGCGAAGCCCCGGTCAAGGCGATGCTGTGGAGCGGAGGCGAGCCCGCGTGGGCGCCGGATGGAACGGAGGTGTTCGTGCCTTTGGCGACGGACAATTCGCCGGTCATGCCCAACAACCTGAAACCGGAGGCGGTTGCGGGCCGTGCGCAGGTCGCCGAGCACCTTGCGGGCAACGAAGTTCCGCCCGCGCAGGCCGCCGGCGACGATATGGGCGACATGCAGGCGCACTACATGCGCGAAAACAACGCCACCCTGGCGGCGGTCGATGTCGCCACGGGCGCGGTGCGCGTCGTTGTCCCCGCGGATTCCACGCCTGCGCCGAGCGTGTTGCAGGTATCGCCCTCGGGCAAGTGGTTGGCTTACCTATCGGTGTTCCACAAGCCTGCATCGTTGCAGACGGTGACGCTGCACGATATCGCTCTTGTTTCCGCACAAGGCGGTCCGCCGCGCATGGTGGCGCCGGGACATCGCGTGACCGAAGGCGACTACTTCCTCAACGCCTACGCCTGGCATTCCTCGAAGGACCAGCTGTTCTGGACCGAGGAAGGAAAGCTTTGGACCTACGATGCGTCCGACGTTGCGGCGGCACCCCGACAACTGGCGCCCGGGCTGGCCGACGTCACTCGCCAACCGATCACCGTGACGCGCGACGGCAAAGCGGTGATCGTGGGCGTGAAACCGCTGGATCTGCACGACTACCGCGATCCCTATCCGCAGGCGCTGGCTCTGGTGCCGCTGGATGGCGGCGCCGCACGGATAGTCGATCTGCCGAAGGACCTGGTATTCCTCAAGTTGCTTACCCAGCAGGGTTCTACCGCCTGGCAACCGCAAGCGGACTCGGTGACGGTCCAGGCCCGCGACCCGGCCACGGCGCAGACCGTGATCGTGCGCATCGACTTGCGCTCCGGGGCGTACGCCACGCTATGGAAGGGGCTCGGGAGGATCCAGCTGGCAGGCGCATCGGGGGATCACGGTTCGTTCTTCGCAGCGTATGAGGACCTCAATACGCCGGTGGACTACTACCGCTTCAATGCCGCCTTCTCGAACAAGCGACGGGTATCCGAGCTCGAGCCGCGCCTGGCGGGTATGCGTTTTGGTCCGGTCGAAACCTTCGAGACCGCAGTACCGCAGTACGACGGCTCGGTGACCAACGTCACTACCGCGGTGCTGCTGCCGCCTGGCAGCAAGCGCGGCGATCGACTGCCGGGCCTGGTTTTCCTGTATCCGGGAGGAAAAGTCTCCAGATCGGCGGCGGAATTCGGTGGCGGGAGTCCGTCGACCGTACCCGTGTCCCTTTTCACCACGCGCGGCTACGCGGTACTGCTCGCGGAATTGCCGATCGGCCCGGACGGCAAGCCAGGCAATCCGATTCCCGAAATGGTCGATACCCTCATGCCCCAGATCTACCGTGCGGCCGAGCTCGGTTATATCGATATCAAGCGCATGGCCGTCAGCGGACAGTCTTACGGCGGCTACGGCACCGCATCGGTGATCAGCGGCACCAACATCTTCCGGGCCGCCGTGGCGATTTCCGGCTTGTACGACCTGCCGGGAGGCTATGCGTGGATGGGGCGCGACGGCGGCGATCCTTCGGCACGATGGGCTGAGACCGGTCAGGGACGCATGGGCACCCATCCCTGGGCCGATCTGCGGCGCTATATCGACAACTCGCCCTACTACCGCGCGGACCGTATCCAGACCCCGCTACTGATGCTGCATGGCCAAAGCGACAGCGCCTGTCCCGTGGAGGATGCGCGCAAGATGTTCAATGCGCTGAAGCGCCTGGGCCGTACCGCCCAGCTTGCGGAATATGTCGGCGATGGCCACGTCGTCTCCGAGTGGGCGCATGCCAATGCCGCCGACGCGGCGCAACGCATGGTGACTTTCCTCGACCGATACGTGCGCGACGTCCCCCCGGAACTTGCGCGACAAGATAATCGGAAATGACTGGGAGGGGCAGGGCGGTTCGCGATTCGCCTCGCTCCGCCCCTCATCGATTCCCGTTGCATGTCGGCGAACAGCGTTCCTGCACGAGGGAGAGGGACTAGCCGGTAGAGCGCAAGTACGGCCGTGGGCTCTCGCATCGCCATTGACCATCAGCGCCGATGGCACCGATGCCTCCCAGGACCAGGTCCCAGTCGAAGGCAATGGACACAGGCTCCAGGTTCGCATCCGGGCGGCAATGCCGCCGGGAGCACGACCCCATTGTCCGGTCGCGGCGCAACATCGATCAGCCAGGCAAAGGCCCGCTTGGGTGCCGATACCCCGCCTCTTCCGAGTCTGGCCTGTTGGCGTGCGGCGGACAGAAGCCCGGGTGATAACCCGGGTGGGGGTAATTCCGGCGACAAGTGTCTTATTCCAATGGCCTCTGTTCGCATGCCTTTCGGGTCGGGCGGAAACCAGGAAAAACGGTTGCTTTCGAGCAATTCCTAGGCGTAGTTTTAAGCATGGTCGAAACCGCTCATGAGCGTTTCTCGCATTTCTTCGCCGAGACCCGGCAGGGATTGCTGCGCTATGTGCGACGTCTGACCCGGTCCAAAGAGGCCGCGGAAGATATCGTGCAGGAGGCCTACGCAAGAACTCTCGAACAAGGGCAGCGGGTGCAGGCCCCCAAGGCGTTTCTTTTCATTACCGCACGCAACCTGGCCTGGAACGCGCAACGCCATCAACGCATCGCCGCGACCGACTCGGTAGGGGACGTGGACGAGACGGACATGCTGGAGAACGAAGGCGTCTCTCCCGAAGAGGCGGTTCTCTGCGACGAGGCGAACCTGCTGTTGAAGCAGGCGATAGAGAGGTTGCCTTCCCAATGCAGGGCGGCGTTCACATTGAAGGTATTCCACGCTTGTTCTTACAAGGAAATCGCGGATCGGCTGGGCATCTCCGTCAAGACGGTGGAGAAGCATATTTCGCGCGGCTTGCGCGATACGCACGCCTTTCTGCGTCGTCGCTACCAGATACCGGACAAGGAAGCGGGTCGGCCCCATGAGTGACATCCACTATCTTCCGAGCGTCGAAGACGCCGAACGCCAGGCCAGCGACTGGATCGCGCGGTTGCAGGCGGACGACGTCAGCGCCGAAGACCGCGCCGCGTTCGAAGCCTGGCACGATGCGCATCCGCGCCATGCACGTGCCTATGGGGAATTGACCGCGACCTGGAAGCAGTTCGTCGCGGCCGGCCGCACCGTGCGCACGGTCGCCTTCGGCAATGCGATGGAATCGGCCACTCGAACGCTGCGCCGGCGGTACGGGGTCATCGCCACTGCCGCTGCCGTCGTGTTGGCCGTAGTGGCCGCAAGCTGGCTGCAGTTGCGGACTCCGTCCACTTTCGAGACGGGTATCGGCGAGCATGCTTCGGTGGCGCTCCCCGACGGATCGCGTCTGGAACTCAACAGCAATAGCGCCGTGCAAGTGTCCTACAGCGACGCCGCGCGCGTGATCCGCCTGGACCGGGGCGAGGCGTTCTTCACCGTGGCGCACGACACCGAACGTCCGTTCTGGGTCCAGGCGGATAGAACATGGGTGCGCGCCGTGGGTACGGCGTTCAATGTGTACCGGCGGGAGCGCGACACCCAAGTCACCGTCAGCGAAGGACGCGTGAAGGTGGCCATCGCCAATATCCGCGAGGCGCCGTCCGACACGGCGCTGGCGCTGTTGCCGGTTTCGCTCCTGGGCGCCGGCCAGCAGGCCGAGCTGCGCGGCGCCAATACCAAGGTGCGTACCCTGGCCTTGCCTGACATCGGCCGTGAAATATCGTGGCGCGGGGGCACGGTCCACTTCGACAATCGTCCGCTGCATGAAGTGGTGAAGGAGCTAAGGCGTTACACGCCATTGCAGATCGAACTGGGGGCGGGCGCTCGGGATTTGCCGGTTGGCGGTACCTTTCAAACGAATCCGCAGGGTGCGGAAGCATTGCTCAGCATGCTGCACGATGGACTCGGCTTGCGGGTCAGGCGCGAGAATGGTGGGCGGGTTCATGTAGAGTGATCGCGTCGCACGATCGAGGTGGGGGAAATCGACTGTTCGCGGTTCGTTGTCCATGAAGGACGGTTTGCTATCGCAGCCGTATGGACATCACATAACCCGGGATCAGGCCGATGAAGCAAGCGCAAGTCCGCAGAGCCGTGTTGCACAAGGGCATCGCCAAGGCGTTGCATGCGGGAGTGTTCGCTACCGCGCTCTGCTTTTCCGTGCCCGGCGTCGCTTGGGCGCAATCCAGCGCGCCCGCCCAGTTCGACATTCCGGCACAACCGCTGTCGGCAGCGCTGAAGACCTTTGCGGATCAGGCGGGCATGCAGTTGCTGTATCGCGCCGAGGCCGTCGACCGGGTCATGGCGCGACCGGTGCAGGGCAGGCTGGACAAGCGCCAGGCTTTGCAGCAATTGCTGCAAGGGACGAATCTGGAAGTGATCTACAGCGCGGACGATGCGGCCACCATCCGGCCGAGATCGTCGGGGCCTTCCGGACGCGGCGAAAAGAAGACGATCGATGGGGCTGCCGATGCCGTGGCCGAGCCGGACGCGGCCGGCGCGGACCGGCCGGCCCGTGCGCAGCAAGCGGCAACCGATTTCGATGCGGTGCAGGTAACGGGATCGCGCCTGAGCCGAACCGAAGTCGAAGGACCGCAGCCTCTGCTGGTATTCAAGCGCGAGCAGATCGAACGCAGCGGCCAGAGTTCCGTGGTCGATTTCCTGCGTACTTTGCCGGAAGCGTCGGGCAGCGGCATCAACGTGGAATCCTCGTTCGGCGGTAACCCGCACGCGCAAACGGTCCAGCTGCGCGGTCTGCCCACCGGTCGGACCCTGGTGTTGTTGAACGGGCGGCGCATGCCGAACAGCGCGAGCGTCGACGGCGGGTTCGCGAATCTGAACAATATTCCGATCGGCGCCGTGGAGCGGATCGATGTGTTGCCCCAGGGCGCGTCCGCCATCTATGGCAGCGATGCGCTGGCGGGCGTCATCAACATCATCCTCAAGCGCGATGTCGATGGCGCGCATGTGAGCACAAGATTCGGGTCCGCCGATGGAACCAGCGACCGCAGGGCGTCGATCGTGTGGGGACACGCTTCCGATCGGGGCTCGATCACGCTCAACGCGGACTATTACGACCGCACCGCCTTGATGGCCGACGAACGCGAGCGACTGGACGATGTGGATTTCACCCGCGAGGGCTGGCGCAATCTGACCGGTACCGCCTGCGGCCCGGGCAATGTGTATTCCACCAACGGCGGCACCCTGCCCGGATTGAACGCGCCGTCGGGGGGAGTCCCCGGGGGGTTGACAGGAACCGCCACGATCGCGGACTTCGCCGGAACAGAGGGTCGGTTGAACCGGTGCTACGTGGGAGGCAGCACGCTTTTGTTTCCGGCCAGCCGCTTAGGACTGATGGGTGCGGCCGACTGGCGACTGGGCGAGCGCACGACCCTGTTCGCGGAAGCGTCCTACAACAAGGCGCATCACGAATATTTCTACCCCTTCACCCTGTCCAAGGTGCTGGTTCCGGCCGCCAATCCTTTCAATCCTTTCGGACAGGACGTTCTGGTCGATTACCGGTTCTCGGACGAATCGCTGGGATATGCGACCTCCGCGATCGATTCCAGAATGACGCGCGTGCTGCTCGGCGCGCGCGGCGACCTGGGCGGCGACTGGCAGTGGGAAGTGACCGGCTGGAACAGCCGCGAGCATATGTGGTCGATCTACCGGATTCCTAACCCCGGCTTTGCATCGCAATGGTTGTCCTCGATCGATCCGCAGACCGCATTGAATCTGTTCACGTCGGGGATGCCGGCGTCGCAGGACATTCTGGATGCCTATGCGGCTTCGCCCGGCGCCTACGCGCTCAGCCAGAACGATGCGGAGCGGGACGCCGTTACCTCGACCAAAGGAGCGAACTTCCTATTCAGAGGCAGCCTGGCCACTTTGCCGGCAGGCCCTCTTTCCCTGGCCATCGGCGGGGAGCGTCTGCGCGAATCTTTCGAGAATACCGGATCCAACCGTGGCGATTTCGGCGTCAGCCGCGATTCGGACGCAATCTATGCGGAACTGCGCGCCCCGGTGCTCTCGCGCGGGAACGGGGACGATGAAAAAAGCGAGTTGCTGACCCTCAGCGGCGCGCTGCGTCGGGACGACTACAGCGATTTCGGGTCGGCGACGGCGCCGCAGTTCGGGATCGAGTGGAGGCCGAGCAAGGGGTTTCTGGTGAGAGCCGCTTACGCCGAAGCGTTCCGGGCCCCGGATCTCTATTCCGTCTACGGGCCATCGAGTCGTGGCGTGTGGAGCGGCAGCGTGCTGGATCCGCGCCGCAACAACGAGAGGGCGGGTGACACCTACCTGTCGGGAGGGAACCCCGATCTGAAGCCGGAAACGGGAAAATCCCTGTCCGCGGGTCTGGTATGGAGCAGCACGCGCTGGGAGGGATTGAACGCATCGATCAACTGGTGGCGCATCGAAATGACCGATCGCATATCGAATTTCCCCAGCCTGCAATTGATCGTCGACAACGAGGATCTGTTCCCCGACCGGGTTATCCGCGAGGCGCCGCAGGGAGACGGGCTGCCCGGCCGCATCACCGAAATCGACTACAGCGCGCTCAACCTGGGCGACATCTGGGTGGAGGGCGTCGATCTGGGGATCGACTACCGTTTCCGCACGGCCCAGGGAAACTGGTTCGCCAGTCTGCGTACCACCAGGTACACGCGCTACGACGCATTGCTCAATCCGCAGGTCGGCACCAACGATTACCTGGCCAAGGCCAATACGGATATCTGGGTGCCCCGCTGGCGCGGGACGCTTGCGCTCAACTGGAGCCTCGATTCGTGGTCGGCGAGCATGACCGGGCGCTACGTCGGCCGCTATCGCGATTACAACCCGCTCACCAACGGCGTTTATCGGCAGCTCGGTAATTTCTGGACCATGGATGCGGACGTGCGCTGGGCGGTAGGCCAGGACCTCGCTGCGGGTAGCCGATGGTTCTCGAAAACGTTCGTCTCATTGGGTGCGGTAAACCTGCTCGACCGCGAGCCCGAGTTCTCGGCCACGACGACATCGGGATATGGATGGGACGGATCGCAGAACGATATCCGCGGGCGCTACGCCTACCTGGAGATCGGACTGAATTTCTGAGTCCGGTCCCGCCTTTTCGAATCAATCCTGGAAACGACGATGCTTCGACAGGCCGGCCGGCCGTCGGAGGCAAGTCCGCGCCGGCCTGAACGATTGCCGGTGGTCCTCCGAACTTCGATGGAGAAAGATCGCAAATGATTGACCGGCACAGTATCCCCTCAACCGCATCGGACGATCCGAAGCAGGATCGCCCGATGGATCTCCCGCGTCGCCGCTTCCGCTTTTTCGGAGCCGCCTTTGCCTGTCTCCTGTCGATGATCATGTCGATGATCAGTCCGGCTTCGCATGCGTCGACCAGGCACGGTCTCACGATAGACGACCTGCTCGGATTGAGCACACTCAACGGCGTCGACATATCGCCGGATGGCGAATGGATCGCCGCCAACGTGATTCGACCGGCGGGTCCGAACGAGGTGTACGGGCGGGCCTTCTACGAGATGGATCCGACCCGGGCCGACATCTGGCTGATCTCCAGCAAGACCGGCGAACGGCGCAATCTCACTCAGGGCGCGGCTGAGTCCAGCGGGTTCTGGTGCGCGACCTGGTCACCGGATGGCAGGCGACTGGCGATGCTTTCGACCAAACCGGAAGGGAATGAGCCGAAGGGCGGCGACAATGTCCGGCTTTATGTCTGGGACCGGGAAAAGGGAAGCATCACGAGATTGACGTCGAACGCGATGATGGCCCAGACGCTTGGCGGATCGGCGCTTTACCGCGTGGACATGCGTGGTCTGCATGGAGATGCGAGCGGCGGCGCGCGTTGCAGCGCCATGGAGAACGCTCCCTATCTGTGGCGGGACTCCACATCCATTCTCGCCCTCACCCTGCCCCAGGGCGAAGTGTCGGGAATCATCGATGCTTATTCGAGAGGCCTGAAGCATGCGGCCGGCACGCTGGGCGCACTGCACGACGGCACGACACCCACGGCGACGGCGGTCGAGAGCGGAAGCGGCATGCCCAAGCCGACGACCGCATCGCTTCAGCTGATCGACGTGATGACGGCCGGCACGCAGGAGATCGCGTCGCTGCCGATATATCCGTTCGACGGCGGCCTGCAGCTGACGATCGCGCCCGATGACCGGTCCGCAGCGGTTCTGGCGTCCATCGGTGCGATTCCCCACGCGGCCGGGCAGCATTTCGCGTATCCGTACGCATCCTGGGCAGTGGACAAGCAACTCGGCTTTGTCGATCTGATCCCCGGTTCGTCCGTCCGCTGGGTGCAGGAAATGCCCAAGGAAGGCAGGTATATCCTGGACCTGTTGTCCTGGGCGCCGGACAGCAGCAAGGTCGCGATCCGGGCGCGTCCCACTCCTTCGACGCTGGCGCAGAACCTGTTCGTGGTATCGGCGCGCGGCCTGTCGGCGGATCGCCTCAGCCCGCCCGGGATTTCGGTGATGGCCTCGGCGGCGGGTGCGGATATCCCCAACGCAAGCGCTGCGCTGTGGACGGAAGATGGACGCGTGCTCATGCGCGCCATTCGTGTCGAGAACGAGCTGTCTCCCTGGGAATGGTATTCGAGGCTGAACAAGGACGAATCGACGCCTCGAGTCGACTGGTGGGCATTCGCCCACGATTCGGAGCCCGTGAACATCACCAAGGAGATGCCCAAAACGCCGGTCAGCCTTCGGCCCGCAGCCGTGTCGAACGAGTACGTGGGAATCGCAGGAGAGGATTTGTGGTCTCTCGATATCGAAAGCGGCAAGGCCAGAAAGCTGAATGAGGCGGCTCTCCCCGCGGGCGCCGAGATCGTTTGGCCGCTTGCGCAGGGCACGACTTCGGAACTGCTCATCGCCGGGAAGAGGAAGGAGCGGGGGCGGCCGGTGGTACGCGCGGTATTGCATGTAGGCAGCGCGTCCCTCACGCCCCTGGCTGTTCCCGGTCCCGCAGCCGAGCTTGAAACGTATGCTCCAGCGCGATCGATGGCGCTGTTCCGCGATCCCACGCCTGCCGGCGCTTTCCTGTGGTCGACGGACACGGGTGGAAAAAGCAAGAAGCTGCTGTCGCTCAACGAGCAGATGGCGAACGTGGCGTGGGGCGAGAAGATGCTGTTCGACTACCGCGGGAACGAGGGGGATGCGTTGAAGGCGGCGGTGATCCTGCCCCCCGACTACAAACCCGGGCGCAAGTACCCGGTGCTGGTGTGGGTATATGCGGGATCGGTGGTGCGCGATCTGAACAATTACTTCCTGGCCACTTATCAACCCGGCCAGTACAACCTGCAGCTTTATGCCGCCAAAGGCTACGTCGTGCTTGTTCCGAGCATGCCGCTCAAGCCCGACGGCGCGAAGAACGACGACTACATCGATCTGCCCAAGGGCGTCATGCCGGCGGTCGATCGCTTGATAGACCTTGGTATCGCCGATCCCGATCGCCTGGCGGTGATGGGCCAGAGCTACGGCGGATACAGCACCTACTCGCTGGTGACGTACACCAACCGTTTCAAAGCCGCGATCGCGATGGCCGGATTGACCGACCTGGTCAGCGCATACGGACAGTTCGATACCACAGCCCGTTCCTATCCGGGCATCGAGCACCAGAAGTCGGCGAACTGGGGCCTTTCGGAAGGCGGGCAGATCAGCATGGGCGGACCGCCATCGGAAGACCTGTGGCGCTACCTGCGCAATTCTCCGCTGTACTTCGCGGATCGAGTGCAGACGCCGCTGCTGCTGATCCACGGCGAGCAGGATATCCGCGGCCCGATGACGCAGGCGGAAGAATTCTTTTTCGCGCTGTACCGCAAAGGCAGCCGCGCGAAACTGCTGCGCTACTGGGGCGAAGATCATGGCCTGCGCCAGTCGCCCGCCAATGTGCGCGACATCGTCGACGAGATCTTCGCCTGGCTGGAAACCAATATGCCGGAAAAGGCAGCGCCGACGCCGGCTGCGGCCGAGACGGGGAGACCCAACTAGGTCGAGGCGCGAGCATCGTTCCGCATAAGGCGCCGGTCCTGGAACAACCGGTCGGGAAGCCGTGCACAGGCTTGGCACGGCATCGCGCATCCGCTGTGGCTGTCGCCGGATGGACAGGCGACGGCCGGTGCTAGACGCCGTCGAAGGCAAGCACCCTACCGAACCGATCGAAAATATTCGCACGTTGCCGGAGACGACATTACATTCATTATTTTCTGGCGATTCCTGCGGACATTCCTCCTGAAACAGCCTTGTCATTGTTTGGTGGAAGTGAGAAATTTACGTTAACAGTGCTCTCCCCCGCCGGAGCTGCGAATCAGGTCCATGACGCACGGCCCCTACATCGCCGGTCAGGAACTATTGCTCGATTCCACGGATTCGATCGACGAGTCCGGCATGGGCTCGGAGCTGAGCTTCGATGCATTCTTCATGGAGCACCGGCGCGCGCTTTCCGCGTTCCTGCGGCGCCGTACCGCCACCGAAGACGATGTGCAGGAGATTGTGCAGGAGAGCTACATGCGCATCCTCCATTACGGCTACGGCGATTCCAGGCCTGCCGTGGTCTGGAAATCGCTGCTGTACCGGATCGCGGCGAATCTGGCGGTGAGCCGCCTGCGTTCCGACCGCGCGCACAACGTGGCCGGGCAACAGTCGCTGGAGGATGTGGAGCTGGTGTCGGACGCGCCCTCCCAAGAGAGGACGGTGCTGGCGCAGCAGGAGCTGGAATTGATCCGCGAGGTGATAGGCGGGCTCTCGCCCAAGTGCAGGAAGGTCTTTCTGCTCAGCCGCACCCATCACAAGACCTACCCGGAAATCGCCGAGTTGTGCGGCATCTCGGTGAAAATGGTCGAAAAGTACGTATCGCAGGCCTTGGCCGCCCTGCGGGTCGCGGTAGGGGGATGCGGGGGAGGGGCGTCTTAGATGGTCATGTCTACTAGTAATCCAGCCAGGGAACAGGCCGAGGCCTGGTTCGCGCGCCTACTGGCACCCGATTTCTCGGACGTCGAGCGCGCCGCGTTCGAGCGATGGTGCAATGACGCGCCCCAGAACGCCCAGGCCTTCGCCGCGACCGAATCGTTGTGGCAGCGGCTCGAAGGCCTCGAAGACGATGAGGTCATAGGACCATACGCACAGACGGCACTGGAGCCCGAGCCGGACCCGATGGCGGACTGGACGGCCGCCGTCCAGCAACGGCGCGGGCAAGCGTCTCGCGGCTCGACTCGCCGCCGCAGGAGGATGCCGATCGCATTGTTCGCGAGCCTTTTCCTGTGCGCGCTGAGCCTGGGCCTGGCGATCCGGTTCTGGCCGGACCCGCAGCAGCTCTACCAGAGCGGGGACCGTCCTTACACCATCGTCCTGGCCGATGGCTCGCGCATTCAGATGGATCTGGCCACGCAGTTGGAAGTCGATCTGAAGCCCGGCAAGCGGGACTTGCGGCTGCTGCGGGGGCGCGCGATCTTCGAAGTGGCGCATGACGCGAAGCGGCCATTCGTGGTCGATGCCGGAGGAGGACGGATCACCGCACTCGGAACCCGCTTCCAGGTGGACCGGCAGGACCAGGGGAGCGTACTGGTGACCCTGGTGGAAGGTTCCATCGCACTGCAAAGCAGCGAGCAGGAAAAATCGGACGGATCGGATCGGATCCGACTGGTCGCGGGAGAGCAGGCCCGGTATTCGCGGATGCGTTCCGCGTGGACGCGGCAGGATGCGAATGTCATGTCCGCGATCAGTTGGTCGGAAGGATTCCATGTCTTCAGCGCTACGCCGCTTTCGGCGGCGGTGAAGGAGATCAACAAGTATTCGGCGGTGAAACTGCGATTGGCCGACCACTCGCTGGATGGCCTGGTGTTGAGCGGAAACTTCAAGATCGGCGATGCGCGGAACATCTCGGTTGCGCTGCCGGCCGTGCTTCCCGTGCAGGTAACGAATGCGCCGGGAGAAATTATCGTTACGAAACGGTAGGGGGTATCCCGACCAGGGCGTCTCAGGTTGATGGCGGTTCGATGGCAATGGCGCCACGGATCCACAACAGCCACAAGGAAAAACGCCAATGACGGGGATTCCGCGGTGCAACAAGGCATTGCATGTTTTCAAGCGTGTGTGCCTGGCTTCAATGATCACGCTGGCGCTCGCCGGCAATGTGCTTGCGCAAACTGAAACGGATCTGCAGGAATACGACATTCCGTCCGGCAACCTGATCCAGACCGTCAACGGAATAAGCCAGAAGAGCGGCGTACAGATCGTCTACGACATCGAACTCTTGCGCGGCAAGAGCATCGGCACGATCAAGGGCCGCCTGTCGACCACGCAGGCCCTCGACAAGGCGCTGGCGGGCACGGGACTGACCTACGAGTTCATCAATTCCAGCACCGTGGTGCTGAAGAAGGGCGCGCCCACCCCCGCGCCGCGCACCCGCGCTGCCCCCGTGCCTGCGCGCGATCCGGCCAGCGGCGCGCGCACGTCCGATCCGGCCACCAACCTGGATACGGTGCGTGTCACCGGTTCGCGACTCAAGCGCAGCGAATTCGAAGGCGCCTCTCCCGTGATCCGCATCGATCGCCAGGAGATCGAGCGCACGGGCGTTTCCACCGTGCGCGAGCTGATAAATTCGATACCGCAGGCCGCGGTGGCGATGGACGAATCGGGTAACAACAGCTGGCTGGGGTCGGCGACCGTACAGCTGCGCGGCCTGAGCTACGGCTCGACGCTGATCCTGATCAACGGGCGTCGCGTCAACGCTTCAGGTGCGCAGGCTTCGCGCAATTTCTTCGACCTCAATACCATTCCGCTGGAGGCGATCGAGCGCGTGGAGATCCTGACCGATACCGCGTCCGCGATCTACGGCGGCGATGCCATCGGCGGCGCCATCAACTTCATCCTGCGCAGCAATTACGATGGCGCGGTGGCCAGGGCGCGCTACGGAACCTCCTACGAGGGCGATGCGACCGAAGAATCCACGTCCTTTCTGCTGGGTGGATCCGGCGACCGGTTCGAAGGCACCCTGGTATTCGAGCATTTCACGCGCGACGCCTTGCGCGCGCTGGATCGCGATGCTACCTCGACCTGGGACTTTCGCGACCGCGGCGGATCGGACGGTCGTTCGGTCAACAGCTTTCCCGCCAATATTTTCGCCTTGCCCGGTACCGGCAATCTGCCGGGACTCAACAACACCTTCGCGGGCGTACCGGCGGGCACCAACGGCATCGGCCTCACCCCCGCCGATTTCGCCGGGACCGACGGCGTGCTCAACTACTCCGACGTTTCGCCGTGGAATGTGATCGCACCCAGCACCACGCGCATCGGCGTCATGGGCAATGGGCGCTATCGCCTGGACAACGGCATCTCGTTCTATGGCGAGCTGATGCATACTCGTGCCGAGCAATTGGTCGAAATCGCGTCTGATTCCGTCTATAGCGGCGATTTCGGTTTCGTCACCGTGCCTGCCACGAATCCCTTCAACCCCTTCGGCGTGGACGTCGGCGTGAACTATCGCTTCGTCGATCTGGGGCCGCGCCAGGACGACGCAGTTACCAACTTCACCCGCCTGGTGGTGGGAGCGGAGGGCAGTTTCGCCGGATTGGACTGGGACGTGAGCCTGCTCTCGGACAAGGACGAGAACACCACCGTCGAGCGCAATTACATCGACATCGATCGGGTCCGTGAATATCTGAACATGACCGATCCCAACGTCGCGCTCAACGTGTTCTCCAGCGTTTCCGGGAGCAACAATCCCGCGACCCTGGATGCGATCCGCCTGAAGGATACGTACTGGCAAAGTACCGGCGCGACCATGCTGGAGGGGTCGCTTTCCGGCGGTTGGGACATGTTCGGCACCCGACTGCTCTACTCGTTCGGCGCAGCAGGGCGCCGCGAATCGCTCAAGTGGGATACCGCAACCACCACTATCGATGAACGTCGCGATATCAATTCGGTGTATTTCGAAGCGTCGCTTCCGTTCGCCCGGGAGGCGGGCAAGCGACTGGAGTTCAATGTCGCCGGTCGCTACGACGATTACAGCGACATGGGATCCTCGTTCAACCCGCAGTTCGGTGCGGTCTGGAAGCCGGCCGACTGGCTGTTGTTGCGCGCTTCGGCGGGTACCGCATTCAAGGCGCCTTCGTTGTACGACATGCACGCGCCATTGAGAATTACTCCCTCGTCTTTCCTAAACGATCCCTTGCGGAACGACGAAGCGGTCGAGATCGAGACGCGTTACGGCGGCAACCCCAACGTCAAGCCGGAGGAAGGCGAGTCGGTCACCGCCGGATTCATCATCGAGCCGCAATCGGTCCCGGGCCTGTCGTTCGGCGCCAGCCTCTTCCGGGTCAAGCAGACCGACTTCATCACCCGCTTCTACGACTACAACGTGATCCTCTCCAATCCCGATCTGTTCGGCGATCTGATCTATCGTGCCGATCCGACCGCCGCGGACATCGCTGCCGGGCTTCCGGGCCGATTGCTGCGTCTGGATCTGACCACGCTCAATTTCGGTCAGGTGGTGGTGGAAGGCATCGACTTCGAAGCGGCGTACGCGTTCGAAACTCAGGGCTGGGGAAACTTCGTCTGGACCTTGAAGGGTAGCTATGTGGACAGCTATGAAGTGCTGCTCAGCCCGGGCGCCTCGCCGACCGAGGAAGTGGGCCATGCCAACCGCGCCGGTTATCCGGTGAAGCTCAAGGGTAATACCGGACTGCAGTGGAGCAAGGGAGGGTGGAGCGCCAGTCTGCTGGCCCGCTATCTGCACGGCTACCTGGACTACGACGCCATCCGGCACATGCCTTCGCAATGGTGGTATGACGTGCAGGCCGGATACGATTTCGGCAGGGCGCGCGACAGCGACAATGGCTTCAGCGTCAATGTCGGCGTCATCAATGCGTCGAACAACCAGGGCAGGTTTTCCAACAACTTTTCCGGGTACGACTTCCAGCAAGCGGATCTGCGTGGCCGGTATTTCTACGCGAACGTGAAGTACAAGTTCTAAGTTCCGGTCCGCGGCGCGGTTTCCAGCGCCGGCAGACGATCCCAACGATCCGAGGTTGCTCCGCTTTCCATGAGCGGGTCGCCATCGGCTTGACCGAAACAAGCTATTGCGAGGTAGGAATGTCGATTTCCATGCGTTCGGCGGTGCTTTCTTTGCTTCTTGGCCTGGCCTCGCCGCTTGTCTCCGCCGGGCCGGCGGTTGCAGAAGGAGCGGATCAGGACGTTCTCGCGTTGGTGCGGGCGCCGGGATTCTTCAGTCCGGTGCTTTCGGAAGACGGGCGTTGGCTGGCTTATCTGCGGCGCACCACCTCGCTCGAAGAAAACGGCTATCGGTACGCCGCTGTCGTCCGATCCGCGGACGGCAGCGGCACCGAGCGGGTGCTCGTCGAGGGCAAGATCATCACCAGTCCCTACGGGGGAGGCTTCCTGGCGTGGTCGCCTGTGGGCGAAGAACTTGCCTTCAGCGTTCCGGGCGGCGGCGGGATCGAACTGTATTCGCCGGCCACGCAGGCGCGCCGGAAACTGGCGATTCCCGCCTCGGCAAAAAGATTGTTCACGGTGGGTACCAGCGGCTTCAAGTGGTCGCCGGACGGCAAGAGGATCGCTTTCACCGCGCCCGATCCGGAAGCTGCGGATTCCAACGGCGGCACGCCCGATCCGAACGTCGGCTCGGAGCTGGACGAAAACTGGGATCCGGTGCGAGCGGCCGGCACCCCCGACGCGCTGCGCTCGTTTCCGCACCAACCGGCGCTGCTGTGGGTGATGGGCCTGCAGGATGGAAAGACGAAGCGCCTGACCGGCAAGACCCTGGATGTGATGGCCTACTCATGGGCTCCCGACGGGCGCCGATTGGCGGTGTCTGCGGGCATCGATTTCCGTTTGACGCGGTCCGGTCTGGGCGCGGACCTGTATGTGGTGGACAGTGTGGACGGCAGCAGCCGGCCATTGCCCACGCAGCGCGGCGGCGGAATGGATCCGGCCTGGTCTCCGGATGGGAAGTGGATCGCCTTCACTTCGCAGATGCCGTTCACGACCGATGCCGCGCCCTACAATCTGCGCCATAACAGGAGCCTGTACCGGATAAAAGCGGACGGCAGCGAAGCGGCTGCCGATCTTCTGGCCGATGCGCGTCGGCACCCGTGGTTGCCGGTCCACGTGAGCAACCTGGTGTGGTCGGCCGATAGCCGGGATCTTTACTTCGAAGGCGGAGCCGAATTGCGGTCCGGCGCTTTCCGCGCGCGGCCGGATGACATGGCCGTTTCCGCGGACACGCCGCGCGATGCGCTTGCCCAATACGGTTCGTGCGGCCGCAATGCGCGGGGTGCGGTCGCCTGCGTCCGCCAGGCGCCCACGAAGGCGCCTGAAATCGTGGTCCGCGATGTGCCAGCGGGCGACTGGCGCGTGCTCGAACGCTGGAACGGGGACCGGATCTTCGACGGATTGTCCAGCGAGATCGTCCAATGGCGCAGTGCGGACGGCAAATGGGACGTGCACGGCATCCTGATCAAGCCGCCGGGTTTCGATCCCCGACGCAAGTACCCGCTGATGGTTTATGTCGAGGGTGGACCGAGCATGGTGCGAGCGGAGTTCGGTGTCGCCAGCCAGTATCCGTTGCTGGCCTGGGCCCGGCGTGGTTACCTGGTGCTGGCGCCGAATACGCGGGGCAGGTCGGGCTACGGGCCCGCGTTCAGTGCCGCGATCGCCGACGAGCGCAGCGAGCACATCGGCCCGCATGGCGATGTCGTGTCCGGCGTGGATGCATTGGTGAAGCAAGGCATCGTCGATCCGCAACGCATGGGCATCACCGGCTTCAGTTATGGCTTCGGTCTGGGGTTGGAGACGATCGCGCAAACGCAGCGTTTCCGCGCCGCTTCGCTGGGCGACGGCGTCGTGGAGATGCTGAGCGTGGCCTACAGCCAGGCGGCGATGCCGTGGTACCAGGACCTGCTGCGCGACCTGGCCGGCATAGAAAACATGACCACGCCCGCCGGCGTCGAAGGACTGTTGCGCGAGTCGCCCTTGATGCGGATCGGAAACGTCAAAACGCCGGTGCTGGCGGAGTTCGGCAGCATCCATGGCATGGCCGCCACGCAAGGCCGGATCCTGCTGCATGCGCTGCGCCTGCAAGGCGTGCCGGTGGAGCTCATTGCATATCCACGCACCGGACATGGTGTGGTCGAGCCCCTGCTGCGCATCGACAGCATGCGCAGGAACCTGGAGTGGTTCGACTACTGGATACAGGGGAAAGGCACGCCACGCATGACCGAGCGCTACGGAGCGAAACAATGATTCGAATGAAGACGATGATGCGGCGTCGCGACGCCGCGTCCCGGGGCAGGACAACGTGCGGTCTCTGGATGGGAATTCTACTGCTGTGCGCCTCGCTGCTGGCACAGGATCTCGCGGCGGCGACCAAGAGCAATTCGGGAAGGCCGTTCCGCATCGACGACATCTTCGAGATAGAAAGCCTCGGTCGCTACTACGGCGGACCGTATTCGTTCTCCGAGAACGGCACGCTCGCCTTTACCCGCGTACGTCCGAAACGCGAGCTCACCAATCACAAATGGGAATACCTGTGGGGCAACGCCGGCAGCGATGTGTGGTTGCAGTCGGGCGACGATGCGCCGGTCAACCTGACCAAAGGAATCGAAGACGGATCGGGCTGGTGGGCTCCAGAATGGTCGCCGGATGGACGTTACCTGGCGATGCTGTCCACGCGCGGGGGCAATGTGCACGCCTGGGTGTGGGACGCGCGGGCGCGCCAGTTGAAATTACTCTCCGAACTGGGCGTGGATACGGCCAAGATCCATGCGCGGCCCTATACCTGGGTCGATGGCGGACACCTTTTGCTGCCGGTACTACCCGAGGGCGAACAACCCTTGGGCATGCGCATCGAGCTGGCGACGCCGCAGATCGCCAGCCGCGAATGGCCGAAGGTCGTTGCTGGCAAGGAAACCACCGCCAGTGTGCTGGACAGCGGCGTTCCCGTGGATCTTTCGACCCGACCGCAGGGCCAGTTGCTGCTGGTGGACATCGCAGCCGGCACATCGTCGCGAGTGGTCGAAGGCAGCACGCTCAACCTGCAGTTGTCGCCACGCGGCGACGCGGTCGCTTTCGTGCGCACGGTCGGGATGTATCGTCCCAGGAAAGGCGAGCCGCTTCCGTTCGCGGCCTCGGATACCTATGAAATCGGCCTGGCCACGCTCGCGGGCGAGCGCATCCACATCGACGGCCCGAGCAGCCCCAACGTGCTCGCCGATTCGGTACGCTGGTCGCCGGATGGCGCGACCCTGGTTTTCCTGGGTTATCCGGAGGCGGGACGCAGCGGTTCGCCTTCGCTCTACTACGTGGATCTGCAGAGCCGGAAATCGACCGTGCGCGCGCTGGACGAACTGGACGCCTCCGCCATCGTGCGCGAGAACGAACGGATCGAATGGACCGACCGGGGAGCGCTGCTGCTGTACGCCGCGCGCCGCGAAGGCAGCCGTGCGCCGGACGTGACTGCGCGCCGGGACTGGTGGTTGCTGGATCGCGAAGGCGACCCGCGCAATCTGACGGCTTCGATGGCCAAGGTGCCTTCGGAGCTCTGGGTGGAGCCGGGCCATGGGAGTTTCGTCGGACTGGCGGACGGCGAGATATGGCGCATCCGCGCCGATGCGCCCGCGCAGAATCTCACCGAAGCGTTCTCGCCCTCCATCGCGTCGCTGCAATGGCCCGTCTACGGCAACAACGGACAGGAACAGTGGCCGCGCCAGAGCGAGGTCTATCGCAAGTTGGTCCTGGAGGCCGGCGAAGGCGACAACGCCCGGCCCTTCTCGCTGGACCTGGCCACTGGTCGCGTGGAATCGATCAGGACGCCGGCCGCGCGCGCCGAGCTCAAGGCGTTCGATCCGCGCAGTGGCGATGCCCTGTTCCTGCGCAACGACGGCGAAGGATTCCGCCTGTGGCGCACTGCTGCCGGCAGCGCCCGCGCGCTGTCTTTGATCGACGCCAACGGCTTCCTCAACGAGATCAGGCCCGCCTCCGCACAACGTTTCAGTTACACCAGCCTGAGCGGCCAGAAACTGGAAGCCTGGTTGCTGTTGCCGCCGGAACACCGCAAGGGCGAACGACTGCCGCTGCTGACCTGGGTCTACGCTGGATCGATGGCACGCGCCACGCCGCCGTCGATCGCCGACCTCGCCTCGGCCAGTTCGTTGAACATGCAGATCCCCGTTGCGCATGGCTACGCGGTGCTGGTTCCCAGCATGCCACTGGGCCCGGAAGGCGCTGCGGACGACCCGATGTTGCGCCTGCCCGAAGGCGTGCTACCGGCGGTCGACAAAGTCGTGGAGATGGGAATCGCCGATCCCAAGCGCCTGTACCTGATGGGGCAGAGTTTTGGCGGCTACTCGACGTATGGACTGGTGACGCAGACCGATCGCTTCGCCGCTGCCGTCTCGCTGGCGGGACTTTCCAACCTGGTCAGCCTCTACGGCCAGTTCGATGCGCGCCAGCGTTACGGCGACCATCCGCAGGAGAACCTGTTCCAGATGGCGCTCAGCGAATCGGCGCAGATCCGCATGGGCGGACCGCCCTGGGAGGAACTGAACCGCTACCTGCGCAACAGCCCGATCTTCCAGGTGGACAGGGTCAACACGCCTCTGATGATCGTGCAGGGCGATGTCGATTATGTCGCCATCCAGCAGGGCGAGGAGTTCTTCAATGGCCTGTATCGCCAGGGCAAGCGCGCGCGCTTCGTACGCTACTGGGGCGAAGGCCACGTGCTGGAAAGCCCGGCCAACATCCGCGACATGTGGCAGCGGATCTTCGAATGGTTCGACGCATTCCCGGCCGAAGGCAAGGGCGCGTCCGGGGGGGAAGGCAGTTGAGGTGGCATCGCATCGAGGATGCGCACCAACCGACGTAGGGAGTTTGCTTCCCGGCGCGCCTTTATCGAAGGACGGCATGCATCGCCCGACTTCGCCACTTTTTCCAACGCACAACGCACGAGGCAGGAAATGAGTTTGATGGACAGAATGCGGGCGAAAAGCCTGCACGCAGCGGCATTGCTGCTGCTATTCACCGCATCGATGTCGCCTGCCTCGGCCGCCCAGGTGCGTGGGGCGACGGTCGAGGATGCCATCGCGATGGTGCGCATCCAGCATGGCGTCACGCCCGAGGACGACGTCGCGGCTTTCTCGCCGGATGGCTCGCAGGCGGCATTCGTGACCTGGCGCGGCGATCTGGCCCGCAACACCAATGTTTACGAGCTGCGTCTTGTCGACCTGCGGTCACCGCTTGGCGTAAGACCGCCGCACATCGTGCTGACGCGGGAATTCCCGGGCGAGCGGCGCGACCAGCAGGCCTCGCCGATCAAGCAGCTGCGTTTCGTGCAGGGCGGGAAAGCGATCAGCTACCTCGGCCTTGACAGCGCTGGCCTGGCACAAGCCTATCTGCTTGATCTCGCGACCGGCACCGAAACCCAGCTTACCCGGCATCCCAGCGCGATCCGGACCTTCACCGTCGGGCCGGATGGCAAGTTGCTCGCGTTTTCGGCCGTTCTGAATCCGGAAGACGGCAGCGCGCAGCGCATGGAAGACGACGGCGTCTTCATGTGGGATACCGACGTCTTCCCGACGCCTTCCAAGTTCACCCTGATCTCGCCGGTCCTGTCGCGCATGAATGGATGGAATGCGATCCGCCAGTATTTCCTGGTCGAAGGCGGGCGGAATCGCCTCATCTTCGATACGCGGCAGAGCCGTCCTGCACTGCCGCTGGACCTGAAGGACGAGAAAGTGGCCGCGGCGCCGACCCAATCGCTGGTCGACGACAGCAGCCTGCCTTTCGCCGTGCTTCCCGCGTCGCCGGACGGCAAGCATCTGTTGTTGTATCCGTATCAATTGACCGAACATCCGATGCATCCGGAGAAGTACGCCTACTACGGCGCTCCGCACATGAACGCCTACACGCACCGCACCGCACCGCTGGTGGGCGTGGTCGACGTGGCCACCGGCAGGATCGAGCCGCTGGTCGATGCCCCGAGCCCGCAATTCGAACGCTACGAGAGCGGTGCGCCGTTGTGGTCGCCCGACGGCAAGTCCGTCATCGTCTACACCTTGTCGCCCGAACGCCCCGCCGATCCGCCGTCGTGGGTCGAAGTCGATCTCGACACGCATCGCGTGTCGCCGCTGGGACTGGAAAAGGATTCCCGGCCACTGGCATGGGCCGGGGATGGCCGTACCCTGGTGCTCAGCCGCAAGGGCGAACAGTTCGGCAGGCTGGCGCGCGGAAGCGGCCGTGCCTGGGGAAAGGCCGTCTACACCGGCGCGGTGAAGGGCTTCAATCCGGACTGGTCCGTGGCCAGCGACGGCAGGCTCGTGCTGGGCGTACGCGACGGGCTGCGAGCGGCGCCGGAACTGGTCGCATTCGATCCGGCGACGCAGCAGAGCACGCCGCTGACCGATCTCAATCCGCAACTGGCGGCCTTGCGTCTGGGTGAGATCGCGCCTTATCACTGGCAAAGCAAGGCGGATGCGCCGGCGGACGGTTTCCTGGTCAAACCCGTGGATTACCAGCCTGGCAAGCGCTATCCGCTGGTGATACTGCTGGACGACGGCACGCTGCACAAGGAAGGCGAGCCCTACTTGCTGGACGGTGCCTGGCAACTGAGCGGGCATGCCACGCAGATGCTGGCGGCGCAGGGTTTCATGGTGCTTTATACGCGCGAGCCGCCGATGCGCGACGTGGTCGAAACGCCCGCCGAAGGCGAACGCATACGCACGTACACCGAGGCCGCCGTGGCCAAACTGGACAGCGAAGGGTTGATAGACCCGTTGCGGATCGGAATCGCGGGCTGGAGCCGCGCCGGCTATTACACGTCGTACCTGCTGATCCATTCCTCGATCAAGTTCGCCGCTGCCAGCAATATCGATGGCGGCGCCTCCGAGTACACCGACCGCCTGCGGCCCTTCACCGACGAAGAGCTCAAGCGGGTGAGCGCGCCGATCCTGTTCAATTCGCATGGACTGTGGAGCCTGGTCTACCACGGCGCGATGGCGGACCGGCTGCTGGCGCTGAATCGTCCGGCGGACATCCTGTATTTCCAGAGCGCATCGCATTCCACCACGCGGCCGCAGCATCGTCTGCGCTCGCTGGGAAGCAATATCGATTGGTGGCGCTTCTGGCTGATGGACCAGGAGGATCCGGATCCGGCCAAGGTCGCGCAGTACGCGCACTGGCGCGGCTTGCGCGACATGCGGGCGAAGCCGGCCAGCGGGGTCGGGAAATGAGGACCGCGCATCGGATTTCCGCTTGGCGCGTCGCGATGTGCCTGCTCGCGTCGTTGGCTTGCATGGCCTCGGCGTCGGGAGCGAAGGCGGGCGGTGCCGGACAGGGCGAAACCCCGGACGCGTTTCCTTACGAACTCGCGTTCACCGCCAACGAGTTTCCCTACAACGAGAACCCGGTGGCTTCGCCATCGGGCGACCGCGTGGCCTATGTCGTCATCGCGCCTCCGGCCACGCAGCCGCAGGATGACCGCTTCCTGCCTTCGGGAACGCCGACGACCGCGATAGGCGCCAGCCTGCATATCGCATCGGCCGATGCGCGGTCGGCCAGCGCATCGATCGCCGTGTGCGCCGGAAAAGGCAACCAGTGGGCGCCGGCCTGGTCGCGCGACGGCAGGCAACTCGCGTTCTATTCCGATGCCGATGGCCGCGTGCAACCATGGGTCTATGGGTTGGATTCCGGCGCATGCCGCCGCGTGTCGGATGCAGTGGTGCGGGGCAGCGTCTTTTCCGGTTCCGAACCGCGCTGGTCGCCGGACGGCGGCACGCTTTATGTGCCGCTGGACCCGAATCCGCCGACGGCGGAGTCCGGGATCGCCAATAGCAATGCGGCGGTCACCGCGGCTGACGACGGCAAGTCGAAGGCCATCGTCCATTTCGGCGGTGGAGAAGCGGGCGAGGTGGCGGGCGAAACGACCAGGTCGGGTTCCAGCCAGGCGTTCATGCTGCGCCACTACAACACTACGCTGGCTGCGATTTCGCTGCAGGACGGGCGATCGCGAGTCCTGGTGCCCGCGGAGAACGAGACCCGGCCGAACCGGCTGGAACTGTCGCCTTCCGGGCGCTGGGTCAGCTACATGTCGGTAATCCATCCGAAGGAGGAAATCTCCACCGAGTACGTGACCGATCTGCAGGTAGTGCCGTCGGCGGGCGGCACGCCACGGGTGCTGGCCAAAGGGCTGCAGTCCTCCGAGCACAACGTCAACTACACACGCCTGGACTACCGCTGGCATCCCACCCGGGACCGATTGTTCTATTTGAAGGAAGGCGGCCTATGGTCGGTGGACTTCACGGACGATGGTGCCGGGACGCCGCGGCGGCTGGCGGAAGAGCTGGGTGAGCTTGCGCCTGCCGTTCTTTACTTCACCGCAGATGGGAAAGACCTGCTGGTCGGACTGGATCCGAAGGGCCTGGGGCGCGACCGCGCGCCGCAAGGATTGGCGCTGGTGTCGCTATCCGCGGGCACGGTCAAGCGCCTGGGATTGCCCAGCGAGAAGGAATGGCAGTTCCTGGATCTGGTTCGCGCCAACGAAAACGTGTTGTGGCAACCGGACCCGGGTTCGCTCTCGGTGGTGCTGCGCGAACGCGGTACCGGCGAGCAGGCCGTCATGCGTCTCGATATCGGTTCGGACAAGCGCAGTACCCTTGCCAAGGGCATGCACCGGACCAGCGGGTTCGTTTCGGGCGGCGATCACGGCAACCTGTTCGCGATCTACGAAGACATCGCGACCCCGCCGAACCTCTATCGCTTTTCGGCCAGCGTCGCGCGCGGGCAAAAGCTGTCGATCATCGATCCGCGGCTGGAAGGTCGTCGTTACGGATCGGCGGAAGTAATCGAAACACGCACGCCGCAGCACGATGGTTCCATGGCCAGCGTACGCACCACGCTGCTTTTGCCGCCCGGGGCGAAGAAAGGCGACCGCCTGCCCGGCATCGTCATGATCTACTCGGGTTCGGACCTGTCCACGCGCGCCAGCTATTTCGGTGGCGGCATGGGCAACACGGTTCCCAGCCAGGTGTTCACCAGTCGCGGTTATGCCGTGATCATGGCCAATATCGTACTGGCGCCGGAAGGCGTGCCAAGCCATCCGGCCGAGCGGATGACCGATGAAGTGCTGGCCCAGGCCTACGCCGTAGCCGATGCCGGTTACGTGGATATCAACCGGCTGGCGGTCAGCGGCCAATCCTATGGCGGCTACAGCACCGCTTCCATCGTCAGCCATACGAATCTGTTCCGCGCGGGAATTCCCGTCAACGGCACGTTCGATCTGGCCAGCTTCTACGGTGGAATGGACGATGCCGGCGACAGCCATTGGATACGCTGGGCCGAAAAAGGCCAGGGACGCATGGGCGAAACGCCTTGGGCGAATCCGCAACGCTTCATCGACAACTCGCCGTTCTATCGCATCGACCGCATCCATACGCCGTTGCTGATCGTCGCGGGAGAGAAAGACGGCACCGTGCCGTACGAGGAGTCGAAGAAGCTGTTCGTGGGCCTGCGCCGCCTGGAGCGTCCCGTGCAACTGGCGATCTATCCGGGAGAGGGGCACGTCATCTCGACCTGGTCGACGAAGAACGCAGTCGACGCCAGCCGGCGCATGGTGGAATTCCTCGACAAGCATTTGAGGGCGCCCGGAATCCGATGAGAAGGCGCCTTCGCTGATCACCAAGGTAGGGTCCGGCGCCCCGACAGCGTCTTAATAGACAGGCAGGCGCATCTGCAACTTGTCTTGGGGGGAGGAGTTGATCAGCAAGCGAGCGACTTGTCTCCTGGCCGCGATACTCGTCTGTACCGGATCGGGCTGCGACCGGAAGCAGCCCGGCGCACTCCGGCAGTTGACGGACATGCCGGAGCTTTACTGGGAGCGCGTACGCGTATGCAAAGAAAAGCAGATGCAGAACGGCGATCAGGAGTGCCGGGTCACTCTTGAAGAAATCCAGGAAAAGAAGCAGGCGGAAGCGGAACCGAAAAAGTAGCGGGCGGGACAAGAGTGCAAGCCGATTCCTTATCGGGCCATTGACCGTTCCACCGCGGCTGCGAGCGAGCGTTTGCAGTGCCCGGCCATGATGGCCGGCGCCACGATTGGAAGCGCGTGCATCGGTTGTAAAAAAGTCCTGGATAGAACCGTTACTGGAAGCGGGGGATGTCGCATCGGCTAAGGAACCCGGCAATTACCAACTCCGCTTTGCCATGGAGACAAGGATGGGATTGCGTTCAATTTGATCGGGTAGGGGACGGCAGGGCTCACCCGTCTTTGCAATAAGACGTCGCTTTTCTTGCAGGGGATGACAATGGCGATAAACAACGGGCGCAATTCTTTGGCGGCGAACAAGGCGCGATCATGGCGATGGTCGCTTGGTGCGCTGATGCTGTTCATCGGTGCCGGACTGGGCTTCGGACTTCAAGCCAACCCCGGCTACCGGCACCAGCTGGACAGCCGCGAAGCATGGTCGGTCGATGCCAGGCCCGCGGTGGGGCTGGCGGTGGCGGCACGACCCGGCAAAAGCGCAGAAGTGGAGCGGCTGACGCGCCAGCTGGGCGGACGCGTGGACTATGCGCACGAACCCACGGATTATCTGTCGATCGTACTGCCCACTTCACAGGTGGACCGCTTCCTGGCCGAAGCTCCGCTGGCCGCTTTCGCGGTGGAGAAGGTCGCCATCAGCGGCAGCAATCCGCCGGACGGCTGGGACCCAAAACCGAAATCCGACCCGGCGATCTCCCCGGTACGCAACGCCCGGGAGGACTGGCCGCGGCGCGAAGGAATGGGTCCGGTCGAACATCCCTACGACGTGCGCAGCGACATGGACGGCGATGCCTTTCTCAAGCGCAACCCGGGCAATGACGGCCGTGGCGTGGTGGTCGCGCACGTCGAGTTTTTCCCGGACTTCCTGTCGCCGGAACTGAGGACGGCATCCGCTGCGGACGGAAAGGAGATACCGAAGTTCCGGGATGTGATCAACATCCCGGGCCTCGCTCCTTCGCTGGACCCGGATGCGCCCCGCAAGGGCGCATTCTGGAGCCATCGGCTTGGCACGCCGGCGACGGCACGCGGCGGGACGATCGAAGTCGACGGCCATCGGCACCGTGTGCCGGGCGCTGGCGAGTACCGGCTGGCATTGCTGGATTTGAACAAGGACATCGGCGCGCTATGGGCGGTGTGGCCCGTACTCGACAAGGCATTCCACGGGCGCAGGTATCCGCAGGGGCTCAAGCCCGAGGATCCGGAAATCTACCTGCGCACGCGCGTGCTGTGGTCGCAGGCGAGCCAGACGCTGTGGATCGACACCGACCAGGACGGCGACTTCGACGATGAGGCGGGCGTCCGCGCGTACGCGGCCTCGCAACAGATCGGCGTGCTTGGACAGGACGATCCCGCAACCGTCCTGCGCGAAACCGTGGGCTATACGGTCCAGGCCGATGGCGACTACGTGTCCGTCAACATGGGCTTCGGTTCGCATGTCACCGCCGTCGCCGGCGCGGTAGCCGCGAGCAAGAGCGCGAAGGGCCGGATCCAGGGCGTGGCGCCCGGCGTGCAGCTGATCTCGGTCAATGTCAACGAGGCTGTGAGCGGCTATGCGCGCGGCATGATCGCGGCCTACGAGCATCCGGCGACCGACATCGTGCTGATCGAAGGCCACGCGGCCATCACGACCTTGCATGAGCAGGAACTGGGAGGGCGTTCGCTGGTCGCCGTGGTGCTGGACCGGCTGCAGGCGCTGCACGACAAGCCGACGTTGTTCACCGCATTCAACACCCCGGGCTTGTCGACCATTTCCGATGCGACGGTCCCGCAGAACGTGCTTTCGATAGGGGCGTACCAGAGCGCGGAGGCGGTGTATTCCAACTACGGCATCCACGTGCGTTACCAGGACGATCTGCACTGGGTCGGTTCGGAAGGACCGGCCGGCAACGGCATCCTCAAGCCGGATCTGCTGTCGCCCGCGAACCCCACGAGTCTGGAACCGGGCAATGTCGACCGGGACGATGGCGGCAAGCGCGCCGGCGTTTTCCGGATGATTGGCTATGGCATCTGCGGCGGGACTTCATGCGCGACGCCGGTGGCCACGGGCGCGACCGCCCTGCTGGTCGGCGCGGCCAAGCGTGAAGGCCTCCCTGTCAGCGGTTCCATCGTCCATCGCGCGCTGCGCGACAGTGCGCGGCCCCTTGCGCGCTTCCCGGTCTACAAGCAGGGCCGCGGCCTGATCCAGATCGACGCAGCCTGGCAGCGATTGCAGCAGATCGCGCAGGAGACGCCGGAAACCATCGAGGTGGCCGCCCCGGTGAAAACCTTGATGAGCCCGTGGCTGCAACAGCCCGATGTGGGCCAGGGTCTGTTCGAACGCGAAGGTTGGCAAGCCGGGCAATCGGCGACGCGCACCATCACGCTCAAGCGCACCAGCGGCCCGCGGGCGCCGGTGCGCTACCGCTTGCAATGGAGGGGTGATGCCGGGGCGTTCCGGTCCGTGCCGGAAGTGATGTTGCCGCTGGACCGGCTGGTGCCGTTGGAGGTGCGGGTGAGCGTGCCGGAAGAGAAGGTCTACAGCGCGCTACTGGAGCTGCACCGCGACGGCCTGGCCGGGCCCGCCGCGGTGGTGCAGGCGACCATCGTGGTGCCGCACCGGTTCACGGCGCAGAACAAATATCAGGTGGAGCACGAGTTCGAACTGGATCGCCCGGGTCGCAGGAACCTGTTCTACGACGTGCCGGAGGGTGCCGGCCTGGTGCGCTTCCGCATGCCGGAAGCACGCAAGGAGATCAGTACCTACTTGCATGCGCCGGACAATTGGCAGGGAGCGGCTCGTTTCACTTTCGAACAAAGCGGCCATGACCTGTCCAGTCCGATGCCAGGCAGCTGGCAGTTGATGCTGATGGACATGGGCGATGCTTTCGCCCAGGACTGGTCGGTCGCACCGGGCACGGTACTGCCGCGCACGAAAGTCAAAGTGCAGGCGTCCCTGCTGACGGTTGAAGCGCGCGCCGAAGGCGATAGCGTGGTGCTGCGCAACCGCGGTGCGGCGTTCGAAGGCGGCTTGCGCAGCCATGCGCTGGCCGCGCAACGCAGCGAGACGATCGCCCTGGCGCGCGTGCAGGAGGTCGAGCGCACGCTGACCGTGGCCGAAGGCACCGAGCGCCTGCTGCTGGAACTGCTACCGGACGCCGGTACCGATTCGGCCTGGGTGAACCTGTACCAGTGCGAGGCCGGTAAATGCACCCGGCACGGCGACGTAGACGTCAATGGCCGCCACAAACGCATCGTGGTGGACCGGCCGAAGGTCGGCACCTGGAAGGCGGTCGTCACCCATTACAGCGATGCGCCGGGCAAGGTCGAACTGCGCGAAACGCAAGCGCATGCGAAATATGGCGTATTGACCAGTGCCGACGCGCCGCGCAAGCGCGAAGTCAATGCCGAATGGTGCGTGTCGGTGAACATCTGGAACCGCGACAGGGTGCCGGCCGGCTACGCCCCAGCGATGTTGCTGGATGTCCAGGCCGAGGGTTTCGGCGAGCAGCCGCCGGCATCGGTGCTGCTCGAGGCCGTGCCGAGGGCCCCTGGCTGATTGAAATAGACTCGGGCTGGAGTTGCCCCCGGGGATAGATGTGTCCGGATTCTGCTGTCACAGGGTCAATCACAGCCAAACCTTCGTCAGGCGGCGCGGCAATCACATCAACGGTACAGAGAATTTCTCGAACCAATCCAAACGCGTGTAGCGCAAGTACAACGGCATTCCGCGCAAGAAGTCCTTCTTGTTCCCGAAAGAATGCGGGTCCGATTCAACTACGGGACGCCCAATCGACAGCTAGCTATTCCGCGCTTGGCTCGACCTGTAACCCTTGTCTGGGATAGCCCCTGAACTTTTGTGAAAGGCAACAAAAAACCCCATGGAATCATGGGGTTCGGCGCAAAACGCGGTGGTGGCTATGGGTGGACTCGAACCACCGACCCCGTCATTATGAGTGACGTGCTCTAACCGGCTGAGCTACATAGCCGCGCATTGAACCGCGCATTCTTCCTGTCTGACCCGTGCCTGTCAATCCGGGCCTCTGTGCTTGAGACATCGGCGTGGGCGTGGCACAGTCGGTGACAGTAGATTTCAGGAGTCCGCATCGTGATCGATCCGGACGGCTACCGACCCAATGTCGGCATAGTGTTGATGGGCCCGGATGGGCGGGTGTTCTGGGCGCGCAGGGTGCGCCGGGACGGCTGGCAGTTCCCGCAGGGCGGCATGAACACCGATGAGACCCCGGTCGAGGCCATGTACCGCGAATTGCGCGAGGAAACCGGCCTGCTCCCCGAGCATGTCGAGATCCTCGGCGCCACCCCCGGCTGGTTGCGCTATCGGCTGCCGCCGCGTGCCGTGCGTTACAACGAACGCCACGTCTGCATCGGCCAGAAGCAAGTCTGGTTCCTGCTGCGGCTGGTCGGCGACGAATCCCACCTGCGCCTGGACCTGACCGATACGCCCGAATTCGACCACTGGCGGTGGGTGGATTTCTGGTACCCGATGGAGCACGTGGTGGTGTTCAAGCGCGGGGTCTATGCCCGGGCGCTGCGCCACCTTGCCCCCTTCGCCCAATTGGTGGCGGGGGTGCAGGCGATGCCGCAGGCGTTGCTGGAAGCCTGGCTGCCCGAACTGGCCCTGGGCCGGCCGGCGCCGCGCAATCGGCCCAATCCGCGTCCCGGCGTCCGGCGCGATGGAAGCGGCGGTCCTGGCAAGAATTGACAATCATTCTCATTCGCGATGAAATAGGCCCCGTCCCCGATCGGGCTGTCAGGATCCACGCGCGCCATGTACGTCTGCATCTGTAACGGTGTCACCGACCACCAGATCCGCGAAGCCGCGACCAGCGGCGTACGCAGCGTGGCCGAGCTGACCATGCGGACCGGCTGCGGCGCCACCTGCGGGACTTGCCTGGACACCGCTTCAGCGATCCTGGAAGCCTCGCGCAGCGAGCTTGGCAATGCATTTCCCGTGCCCATGCTGGTTGCGGTCATTCAACGAGCCGCCTGAGCCGTCGCGGACGCCCGGACCCAACCGAAAACGAACACGATTCGCGTTCCGCCATCGGCCGGTGCGAACGGCTAACCTCAGCGCCTTCCCCACCGCCGGAGCAGGGCCATGAAGGGCGACGCCAAAGTCATCGAATTCCTCAACAAGGCGCTCTACAACGAGCTGACCGCGATCAACCAGTATTTCCTGCACGCCAAGATGCTGAAGAACTGGGGCCTGAAGGAGCTGGCGAAACACGAATACGAGGAATCCATCGACGAGATGAAGCACGCGGACAAACTGTCCGAGCGGATCCTGTTCCTCGATGGCCTGCCCAATTTCCAGGTCCTGGGCAAGCTGCGCATCGGCGAGAATCCGCGTGAGTTGCTGGAATGCGACCTGGCCCTGGAAAACGAGGCCACGCCTTTGTTGCGCGAGGCGATCGCGCATTGCGAAAAAGTGAGCGATTACGTGAGTCGCGAATTGTTCGCCGACATTCTGGAGGCCGAGGAAGAGCACATCGACTGGCTCGAGACCCAGCTGTCGGTGATCGACCGGATCGGCGAGCCGAACTACCTGCTGACCAAGCTCGAGGACTGATCGGTCGGGGCGGCCGGGACCCGGGCATTGCGGTTGAGCTGCGAGACATAGCCCTGCAGCGCCATTCGCGCACGCGCGTACTCGGCGATCACCAGCGCCACCGCCACTGCGGGGCGGTCGAGTTTCATCGCCCGCGCACCCAGTTCCACCCGCTTGGCCGCGGTCGACAGCGCCATCGCGCCGACATTGGCACTGGACGACTTGAGCGTATGCGCGGCATCGCGCATGGCATCCAGATCGGGCACCAAGGCGGCGTTTTCCAACTGCGCGATCAAACGCGGCGCGTCCTCCAGGAACAGGGCGATGATGCGCGCGGTTTCATCGCCGGCGATTTCCTGCAGCTCGTCCAGCATGCTGTGGTCCAGCACCGGGAAGGAAACCGGCGCGCCCGGCCGCGCCGGCGCGGCGATGGCCGAAACCGCATGCAGCGAAGGCAACGGCTGGACGACCGGCTCGGGTATCTCGCGGGGCTCGAAGCTGGCCCGACCCGGCAGCCAGCGCTGCAGGCAGTTCTCGAGCTGTTCGCGCGAAACCGGCTTGGACAGGTAGTCGTCCATGCCCGCATCCAGGCAGCGTTGCCGGTCGCCGGCCATCGCATTGGCGGTCATGGCCACGATCGGCAGCCGCCGCGATGATTTCTGCAGCGTCTCGCGGTCGCGCCATTCGCGCGTGGCCGAATAGCCATCCAGCACCGGCATCTGGCAATCCATCAGCACCAGGTCGTATTGCCCGGCCGCCATCTTCTCCAACGCGATCTGGCCATTGACGGCGATGTCGCAGGCGTAGCCGAGCACCGACAACAGTTTTTCCCCGACCGCCAGGTTGACCGGGTTGTCTTCGACCAGCAATAACCGGGTCGTTGCGCCGGCTTCGGCTGGAGTCGCGGCGATTGCGGTCGCAACGTCCACAACGGGACGGGGGTGATCGTTGCCGATGGGCGGCAACAGGACGTCCTTGTCGGGAATCGGTTCGAACGCCACTTCCGGGCTGTCCAGTGGTGGCGCGAACGACAATGCCGCATGCAGGTCCGCACCATGCGACTGGCGTGGCAGCAGGGTGCTGCCTTCGCGCAGTTCGTCGGGAATTTCCTCGTCGCCATACAGCCAGACCATGCGTACTTGCCGGGCGGCGTTGCTGCGGGTCACGCCGCGATGCAGGGCGCGCGCGCTGGCGCGGATGCTGGATAGATCGCCGATGATGATCGCGAACGGCATCGATCCCGGCGCCAGTCCGGCGCGTACGCGCTCCAGTGCTTCCTGGGTGGTGTCCGCGCAGGTCAACTGGATGCCCCAACTGGGCAGCAACAGGGCCAGGCGCTGGCGCAGCCGTGCGTCGGGACCGACCAGCAGGGCACGCGACAGGTCGGCGCCCGGATCCTGGGCGCGCATGTCGCCGATCACCTTCAGCATCGGCACTTCGAACCAGAAGCTGGCCCCGCGTCCTGGCTCGGAAACCACGCCGATGCGCCCACCCATCAGGTCGACGATGCGCTTGCAGATCGCCAGTCCCAGGCCGGTGCCGCCGTACAGTCGCGTGGTCGAGGCGTCGGCCTGGGTGAAGGAGTTGAACAGCCGCGACTGCGCTTCGGCATCGATGCCGATGCCGGTGTCGCGGATCTCGAAGCGCAGCAGGTGCTGGGCCGCGGTTTCGCCCAGCCGGCGCACGATCACGGTGATGGCGCCACGCTCGGTGAACTTGACCGCATTGCCGATCAGATTGCTGAGGACCTGGCGCATGCGCACCGGATCGCCGCGCACCGGCAGGCGCACCGCCGGGTCCAGTTGCAGGTTGAGGCGCAGATTCTTGTTGTCGGCCGGGCGCTGCATCAGTTGCATGACGCCGTCCAGCACGTCGCGCAGGTTGAAGCCGGTGACTTCCAGTTCCAGCTTGTTCGCTTCCAGCTTGGAATAGTCGAGGATGTCGTCGACGATGCGCAGCAACTGTTGCGAGGAAGCGCTGGCGGTATTGAGCATGTCGCGCTGATCCGGCGGCAGCGCCGCGCGCGAGAGCAGGTCCAGCATCGGCACGATGCCGTTGAGCGGGGTGCGGATCTCGTGGCTCATCGTGGCCAGGAATTCGCCCTTGGCCAGGACCGCCGATTCGGCCGCCTGCTTGGCCAGCAACAGTTGTTGTTCCAGGCGACCGTGGTGTTGCAGCTCGCGTTGCAGGTTGTTGCGCTCGGATTCGGCCATCGCCGCACGCGCTTCGCTGCCTTCGTGGCGTGCGGACAGGGCGCGCATGCGCAGGGCGACGACCATGCACAACAGCGCGGCGCAACCGGCGCTGGCCAGCGCCACCCATGTCCACGGTCCGGCGACGCCGGTCATCGGCAGCAGCAAGGCCGCCACCGCGAGCAGGATCGCGAGCAAGGCCAGCCATGGCGCCACGGGCCAGCGCCCAAGCAGGCTCATCCCTACAACACCGCGTTATGGAAATCGAAACCCAGATCGCTGCCGACGCCCTGCACCAGGTTGCCCTGGATGAAGTCGACGCCGCCCATCCACATCGCCGCCGCGGCCTGTGGGTCTTCGATCTGTTGCCCGATCACCTGCAGTCCCATGCGGTGCGCCAAGTCGATCATCCCGCGCAACTGGTCGCGCAGGCCGGGATCGTGATGGGCGGCGGCATAGCGGTTGGACACGCGCAGGTAACCGAGCGGCAACTGGCTGAGCAGGGCCTCGGCTTCGCGGCCGGGCTCGAATTGGCTGAGGCAGAACTGCACGCCCGCGGCCATCAGCCGGTTGCAGAACTGGCGCAGGGTCACCGAATGGATCAGCGCGTCGTCCAGGCGCAGGTCGATGATCAACGAGGTGCCTTCGATGCCGCGCGTGGCGATGGTCTGCAACAGCCAGTCGGCGAATGCCTCGCGCGCCAGCGAACGCGGCGATTGCGACACGAACAGGCGCAGCGACTTGCCTTCCATCTGGTAGCGGGACAGCAGGTCCAGCACGCGTTCCATCACCTGCCGGTCCAGCTCGACGATGCGTCCGGCCAGTTCCGCGGCCGGGACCGCTTGCGCCGCCGCGATCAGCGTGCCATCGGCCTGGCGCATGCGCAGGAACACCTGGTACTGGGCCAGTTCGCTGCCGGCGACCGAGACGATCGGCTGGTAGGCCAATTCCAGGTCGGCGTCGGCAAGCGAGAGACCGTCGTCGTCCGCGGATACCGCGGGTGGGAGGTAGGCGGCGATTCCTTCGGACTGCATGCGGGCTTGCAGCGCGGCGCGTTCGGTGGCTTCCAGCGCGCTGCCGGTGTCGGAGAAAGTGTGGGGAAGCGCCGCATAGCCCACCGCGCCCGCCAGGCGCAGGGTTTCCTCATTGCGGACGATGAAGTCGTGCTGGCCCAGTTGCTCGCGCAGGCGGCGGGCGAACGCCGCCATCGCTTCGGCATCCAGGTCGCGGGCCAGGGCAAGGAAGCTGTTGTCGTTCAGGCGAGCCAGCGGATGCGGCGCGGCGGCTTGTGCCAGCGCGCGTCCTGCGTCGGCCATCAGGTGCTCGAAGTTGGCGTAGCCATAGCGCTCGCGCAGGCCCAGGGTGCCGCCGATCTCGATGAAGAACAGGCCGGCGGAAGTCTTTTCCTCCAGCGCGGCGCCCAGTTGCTGCATCACATAGGCGCGGGTCGGCAAGCCGGTTTCAGGATTGACGACCAGGCTCGGTGCGGCGGCCGCGGGCGCACGCTGGCGCGAACGCTGGATCCGGTTGGAAACCGCAGCGATCAAGTGGCGCGGGCGTATCGGTTTGGTCAGGAAGTCGTCGGCGCCGCTTTCCAGCACTTCGTACTGGCGCTCCGGGTCGGGGTCGCCGGTCAGGAACACGATCGGCAGGTGCAGCAGGTCCGGACGCTGGCGGATCTGCATGGTCAGGGTCATGCCGTCCTGGCCTGGCATGTGCAGGTCCATCAGGACCAGATCGGGCTGGAAGCTTTCGATGGCCGGGATCACCCCGGTCGGTGCCATCTCCACTTCGGCCAGCATGCCGGCGCCGTGCAGCACGCTTTGCGCGAACAGGGCCTGGCCGCGATCGTCCTCCACGATCAGGATGCGGAACGGTGCCTCGTCCGGGTCCAGCTTGCGCGGGTCATTGGCGGAACTACGCCTGGCGCTGGCGTTCGCAGTGGCCTTTTTCGTGTCCGCACCCGTACTCGTGACGGCCTGCGGCTTGATGGCAGGGCTGGTGCCAGCCGAAGCGGCGAGCGGGGCCGGCGGAGGAGCGACAGGCCCGGGTTCGTCCGCGGGCGCGTCGCCGGCCCAGCGCCGCCAGTAATGCGGCGGCGGGGTTTCGGCACGCAACCGCGGGCGAAAAGGCTCGTCCTGCGGGCGGGAGGTGGGTTCAATGACAGACATCAGGCTTCCCCAAGCATGAGAGCCATTATGCGACGAAGTTCACATAATGGGGAGTTGGATCATTGCTCATTCCGCTGGCCCGGCATAGAAGCCGCCGGCGACGGCCGCAGCAGGCTGCGGATTCCGCGCGACAGCTTGCGCCAGACCCACCACACCAGCACGGCCAGCATCACACTGATTCCGACCACCGCGATCAGGGCCAGCCAGGGATGGGCGAAGGCCAGCGCCAGGCCGCCCACCACCACCGCATCCTCGGTGATCGAGGCGGTCCAGTTGCTGACCGGCTCCGGGGAGGTGTTCATCAATGCGCGCGAACCGGACTTTAACAGGTGGCTGGTCAGGGCCACGCCGGCACCGGCGGCCAGCGCGCCGCCACTCAACTGACCGTCGGGCGACAGCGTGGCCGCGGCCAGGAAGGCGCCGGCCGGCACCCGGGCCAGGGTCTGCAGCAGATCCCAGCCGGAATCCACGCCGGGGATCTTGTCGGCGAAGAATTCGGCCACGGCCAAGGCGCCGGAGGTGCCCAGCACCCACCATGACTGGGTCACCTGCAGGGCCGGCGGCAGGTCCAGCCAACCCAATGCGCCGGCCAGGCCCAGCCCGAACACGGTCAGATACACGCGGATCCCCGCCATCCATGCCAACAGGATCCCAATTACGAAAAGATGCGCTTCGGACATGCGGGGGATTCGCCTAGACTGGAACCGACACCGGACGGTCACAGGGGGCCGTCCACCCACTGCCGAGTATAGGCCCGTTGCCGCCCGCCATCCGTGCTGGCGCGGCCGCGTCGGATCGGCGCCGCCTGGTGGAAGCAGAGGCTTCCCTTTACGGATTGTTCCGATGTCCCATGCCCCTTCCTACCAAGCCCCTTCCCGTTACCAGATCGTGCAGCGTCGGACCACGCGTCGCTGGCCCTTGGCCGTGGCGGTGGGTGGGGTCTGGCTGTTGTCGTTGGGGCTGGCCTGGCATTGGGCCGGGATCCGCGCCGCGCCCACTCTGGCCGATACCGCCCGACGCATGCGCGACGCCGAGCAGCAGCTGGCGGCGCAGCAGTCCCGCCTGCAGCAGTTGAGCCAGCGTGAAGCCACCCTGAGCGTATCCGACAAGATCAGCCGCGAGGCCAACGGCGACCTGCAAGGGACCCTGGCCGAACGCGACGAGGAAATCTCCGCCCTGCGCGCCGACGTCGCCTTCTATGAGCGCCTGGTCGGGCCGACCCAGCAGCGCAAGGGCCTGAACGTGTTTTCCTCGGAATTCATCGCCGGCACCGGGGCCGCCTGGCACTACCAGATCGTGTTGACCCAGAACCTCAATCGCGGCGCCATCAGCCAGGGGCAGATGCGCTTCGTCATCGAGGGCGTGCGCGCGGGCAAGCTGGCCACGATCAACTGGAACGAGTTGCACCAGCAGCCCAGCGCGCCCGGGCAGACCTACTCCTTCCGCTATTTCCAGACCCTGGACGGACGGGTGATGCTGCCGCGGGATTTCACACCGCAACGGGTCCGGGTGGTGCTGGACAACGAAGGCGTGGCGGTGGAGCAGGCCTTCGACTGGAAGACCGCCAACACCTGATCCCTTCCGCTGATTCCTTCCGGGTTTGATCGCCCGGGTTCCTTTTCCCCTTTCCGCTTCCCCCGCAGGAGACCCGTATGTTCAAGAACAAGTCGACCCACCACGACGGCCAGGCCATCGATACCTTGATCGGGCCGCAGGTGACCCTGCATGGCGACCTGGTGTTCAGCGGTGGGCTCTACGTGGAAGGCCGCATCCACGGCAAGGTCGTCGCCGAAGAAGGCAAACCCGCGGTGCTGACCCTGGCCGAGCAGGGCCGCATCGAGGGCGAGATCCAGGTGCCCGTGGTCATCATCAACGGCGAACTGCAGGGCGACGTGTTTGCGTCCGAGCGCATCGAGCTGGCGGCCAAGGCCCGGGTACTGGGCAACGTGCACTACAAGGTGGTGGAAATGCGCGCCGGGGCGACCCTGACCGGGCGCCTGATCCATGTCGATGCCGCAGCTGCGGCCCAGGCCGGTCCGACCCTGGTTGCGGCGAACGGCTAGCGCCGGAAGGCTGTGGGAGCGGCGTCCCCCAAGAGGACTTCCTTCGGGGCGTAAGCCGCGAGCTCCTGGATATCGACGTTCAGAAGCTCCTTAACCCGCAAGGGATATCCTGAGCCCATGACTGATCTTCCAGCCACCGCTCCGCATCCGCCCTTGCCGCCGCTGACCCCGATGGCCCGCCGCGGGCTGTATGCCGCCGCGGCCTTGCTCCTGCTGGCGTTGGCATTCGGGGCGTGGGGTGTATGGAAGGTATTCGCCGGCGCCGATGCCAACCAGCCGACCCCGGCGCAGATGCGGGCCCAGCAGAAAAAGATCGACGAACTGGAACAGGGGGCCGCGACCCTGGCGCGTTCCGACCAGATCAGCCGCGACGCCAACCGCGACCTGCAAAGCACCCTGGCCGAACGCGACGAGGAAATTTCCGGGCTGCGCGCGGATGTCGCCTTCTACGAACGCTTCGTCGGCGCGACCGCCCAGCGCCGCGGCCTGGCCGTGCACGAGCTGCAACTGGTGCCGCAAAGCGACCAGGGTTGGCATTTCATCGCCACCCTCACCCAGAACCTCAATCGCGGCGCAGTCAATGCCGGCCGCCTGCAGGTGGCGGTGGAAGGGACCCACAACGGCAAGTTGCAGCGCCTGGCCTGGGCAGACCTGCGCCAGCAGGCCGATGCGCCGGGCGTGGATTATTCGTTCAAGTATTTCCAGCAGGTCGAAGGCGATTTCGTCCTGCCCGACGGATTCAAGCCATCGCGCGTCGCCGTGCGCCTGGCACCGCAGAGCGGGGCGGCGGTGGAGCAATCGTTCTCCTGGAACGACTCGCTGGCCGGCGCCTTTTCCACGCCATGAACGGAATCCGGCGGCTTACGGGTGCCGGGAATCCCTTGCTGCGCTTGAACCGCACGGCCTGCGGCCCCATCCTGATCCCATGAACACGCTAGTTTCCCTGCCAGTCGCCACACCCGCCCCCGATTACCAGTCGCTGGATCGGCCGTTGAATTTCACCGGCGCGGCCGCGGCCAAGGTGCGCGAGCTGATCAGCGAGGAAGGCAACGCGGCATTGGCCTTGCGCGTATACATCCAGGGTGGCGGCTGTTCCGGTTTCCAGTACGGCTTCGAGTTCGACGAAAACCGCGCCGAGGACGATGTCGCGGTCGACACCGACGACGTGACCCTGCTGGTCGATCCGCTGAGCCTGCAATACCTGATGGGTTCGGAAGTGGACTACACCGAGAGCCTGCAGGGCGCGCAGTTCGTGATCCGCAACCCCAACGCCAAGACCACCTGCGGCTGCGGCAGCAGTTTCAGCATGTGAGTGCGCGTCGGTCGCCGCGTATCATGCGCAGGCAGTGACCGACACCCGCCTCAAATTCCCCGCGGAACTTTCCGGCTTCGCCTTCGGCGACGCGCGCCTCGACCGTTCCGATGCCTTGCGCGACGATGCCGATGCGCTGCTGCGGCTGTGGCCGCATGCGCGGGTGATCGTGCTGGAAGCCGACGGCAGCGCGTTTGCCGATGAGGCTGGAGGGTTGCTGGTCACCCGCGGCGCCGCGCTGGGCAACGGGCCCGGCACTGCGGTGTTCCTCGGCCTGCAGGGCGAGGAGGCGTGGTTTTCGGTCGATGCCGAGGTGTTGCCGCTGGCCGCGCCGCGCCGCGTCGACCTGCGCAGCGCGGCGGCCACGTGGCCGGTGGCCGAATCCAGCGCCTTCGCCTTCGCCCGCGCCATGCAGCACTGGCGCAGCCGCAGCCGTTATTGCGGGATCTGCGGCGGCACGATTGAATTCCGCCGCGCCGGCTATGTCGCCCATTGCACGCAATGCGCCAGCGACCATTACCCGCGCGTGGATCCCGCGGTGATCGTCGCGGTCAGCGATGGCCAGCGCCTGTTGCTGGGCCGCCAGACCGGCTGGCCGGCGCGCCGTTATTCGGTGATCGCCGGTTTCGTGGAGCCGGGCGAATCGCTGGAACAGACCGTGGTCCGCGAGGTGTTCGAGGAAACCCGGGTACGGGTGCGCAGTTGCCGCTACCTGGGCGCGCAACCCTGGCCGTTCCCTGGCGCGTTGATGCTCGGCTTCGCCGCAGATGCGGAACCGGATCCGCCGCAGGTCGATGGCGAACTGGAGGAAGCGCGCTGGTTCGGACTGGAAGAGATCGCCGCTGCGCGCCAGCGCAAAGGCAACGACGAGGACGGAATCCTGCTGTCGCCGCGCATTTCCATCGCCCGTTCGCTTATCGAACACTGGTATGCGGGCATGATCGCCGCTGGCGACGCTTGAGCCGCGGCGGGCGGTTGCGCCCGTCGCGACCCGTTATTCACGACCGGGCAAGCTAGAATCGGCCACGGAGGGAACACATGTCGATCACCCTGGTTGCCGTGGTCATCGCGCTGGTGCTGGGGCATATCGCCCCGGCGCTGGTGACGGCGGCGCGTCGCTACACCTGGTATGGCCACTGGCTGCAATGGCTGGATACGCACATCGGCAGCGGTGGTTTCTGGCGTGGGCGCCATGGCGTGGCGCTGGCGCTGCTGCCGCCGTTGTCGCTGGTCGCATTGCTGCAATGGTGGCTGCACGCGCCGTTGTTCGGCCTGCTGGGCCTGCTGTTCGGGATCGCCGCGCTGGTTTATGCGTGGGGGCCGCGCGACCTGGACGTGGACGTGGAAGCGATCATCGATGCGCACGATCCGGCGACCCGGCGCGAGGCCATCGCCCATCTCTGGCCGGACGCCGCGACCGTCGTTGCCGATGGCCCGGCCCTGGTCGAAGCGGTGTTCCGTAACGCCTTGCACCGCTGGTTCGGGGTGTTGTTCTGGTTCCTGCTGCTCGGTCCGGTGGGGGCGCTGTTGTACCGGCTGGCCGCATTCGCCGCCGAAGGCGCGTACTCGCGCACTCTTCCCGCCGAAACCCTGGCCGGTGCGCACGCATTGCGAGCGGTGCTGGACTGGCCCGTCGCTCAACTGATGACCCTGGCGATGGCGCTGGTCGGCAATTTCGATACGGTGTTCTATGCCTGGCGCGAAGCGCAGGGCAACAGGATGCAACTGGACAATGGTTTCCTGGGCGCGGCCGCACGCGCCAGCGTCAAGAGCGAGCTGGCCGAAGAGGCGGAGGAATACGCCGAGGAAGGCATGGTCCAGGCCATGCGCGAATTGCCGGAACTGCGCGATGCGATGAGCCTGGTCTGGCGCATCCTGCTGCTGTGGATGGCGGTGCTGGCGTTGTTCGTGATCGCCGGCTGGGTGAGCTGACCCTGGATTCCAAAAATGTAGGAGCGGGCCTTGCCCGCGATGCTTTGGTTATCTGTCCGAAGCAAGAGCATCGCGGGCAAGGCCCGCTCCTACATGGGCATCAGCCGCCTGGCGCGAGCAAGGCGAACGGAAATCACGGCAAGTTACGCGCGATCCGCGCCACAGCGCATCAGGCAGTGGCCGCTGGAGCGAGCCTTTAACCCGGCGCCAGCAGCGTAAACGGAAACCACGGCAGGTTACGCGCGATCCAGTAAAGCGGCAGCAGCACCAGCCAGAACTTCGGCTCGGCCACGATCGCGATCAAGGGCCGCAACCACGCGGGCCGCCAACCCAGTTTCCACCCGAGCAGCAGCGGCGAGATCGCCAGTACCGTCATCGCCAGCGGATTCATCGAGAACGCCCGCGGAACATCGCCATGGACCAGCGCGTGCAGCGCGCGGGTCATTCCGCAACCGATGCAATACCAGCCGGTGAGTGCATGGAACATGCATTTCGGAAACAGGCTGCCGGCCGCGTTGGGATCGAAATTGCGCAGTAGCCAGAAACCGACAACGGCCGCGAGCGCGGCCGTTGTCAGTGCGGCTATCCGGATCGGCCGTAATGCGAACGACATCGGCCGGTTATTGATATTGCTGGATCATTTGCAGATAGGACTCGGCGCCGCCGGTGGCGAACATGACGATGTTGATCAACAGGCCGATGATCGCAAGAGCGGTGGCGACCCAGCACCAGGTCTTGGCGTTGGCCGAAGCGCGTTGCGCGCCGGCGATGTCGCCTTGCGCCAGCAGGCCGTTGACCTTGGCGGAGAACACGATGGCGACGATGCCCACCAGGCCCAGCGGACAGCACAGGCAGGTCGCCAGCACGGTGGCGATGATCGCCCAGGCAAGATGGTTGGGGATGCTGCCGGGTGCCGCGGAAGCGGGGGGCGGTACGTAGCTCATCGGAGTTCTCCGTCAGGGATTCGGGTAAGGAAGCTCGGCGACAGTCTAATTCACCCCACTCAGTCCGCCCAGCACCCCCAGGCCACCGAGGAACAGGACGAAAACGAGGTACAGCGTGATCGGGATCAATGCCAGTCCGGCCGACAGCATCGCCCAGAATTTCGCCTTGCCCGAAGCTTCGCGCGCGCCGGCGATGTCGCCGGCCGCACGCTTTCCATCCACCTGCGAGGCATAGACGATCGAGACGATGCCGAGCGGCAGGCAGCAGAACAACGTGCTGAGGATCGCCCACACCAGGTGGTTGGGTATGTATTCGTGCGTGCCACCGGGAGGTGGCGGTATGTAACTCATGGATTGACTCCGGCAAGGCATCCGCAACCTCGGGCGCGGATGTGTGATGCAAGCGATGTTTCCCCCGGCGCCAGCCTAACCGAGGCCGCCGCCCCGGCATAGCCTCAGGCGTCGCCGCCGCGCAATTCGCGCACTTTGGCTTCCAGCAGTCCGGCGCTGGCGGTGCGGCCGTCGATCGGTTCCCCCGCCACCACTTCGACATGCGCGCGGAAGCGGCGCGGCAGGCGCATGCGGCGCATGCGTCCGTCGCGATGGCTCCACATGCTGGTCCACATGCCCTTGAGCGCCATCGGGACCACCGGCACCGGCCGGCCGCTTTCATTGGCGCGTTCCAGCACGCGTTCCACGCCCGACTTGAATGGCGCGATCCCGCCATCGCGGGTCAACGCACCCTCGGGGAAGATGCCCACGATCTGGCCATCGGCCAGGGCCGCGTCGATCTCCTCGAATGCGCGCCGCATCATTTCCGGATTCTCGCGCGCACCGGCGATCGGGATGGCCTTGGCGGTGCGGAAGATCCAGCTCATCACCGGGATCTCGAAGATCTTGTAGTACATGACGAAGCGCACCGGCCGCGGCACGCTGGCCGACAGGATCAACGCATCCATATAGCTGACGTGGTTGCACACCAGCAACGCGGCGCCTTCGTCGGGCACGTTCTTCTCGATGCCGTGCAGGCGTAGCCGGTACAGGCCGCGCACGAATACCCAACTGAGGAAGCGCATCAGGAATTCGGGCACCAGGGTGAAGATGTATATCGCCACCACCACGTTGGCGATGGCCAGCGCCAGGAATACCTGCGGGATGCTCAGCCCCGGCATCGGCACGGTATAGCCGAATGCGCTCAGCTGCTTCATCTGCAACAAGATGCCCAGCACCGCGGCCAGCACGATGAAGGCCGCGTTCTGGATGTTCATTCCGGCGATCACGCGCGACAGCTCGTCCTTCGGCGTGCGGTTCTGGATCAGGGCGAACAACGGCACCACGAAGAAGCCGGTGAACAGGCCGATGCCGACCAGGTCCATGACGATGCGCCAGCTGCCGGGCTGGCGCAGGAACTGCATCACTTCCATCCCGCTGGTCGTGGCCGCGCCACTGCGGGCGAAATACAGGTCCAGCAGGAACGCGCTGATGCCGAACGCGCCCAGCGGTACCAGGCCGATTTCCACCGTGCGCGCCGACAGTTTCTCGCAAAGTAGTGACCCGACGCCGGTGCCGATGGAGAACAACGCCAGGGCGAAGATGTACAGCGTCTCCGAACCGCCCAGGTTGATTTCCGCATAGGTCGGCAGCTGCGAGGTCAACACCGTACCGATGAACCAGAACCAGGACACGCCCAGGATGGCGTTGCGCACCGCGACCTGCTTCTTGGCCAGGCGCAGCACGGCCAGCGATTCGGGGATCGGGTTCCAGTTGATCTTCAGCCCGGGCGCGCCGGCTTCCGCGCGCGGGATCGCGCGGCTGACCAGGTTGCCGCTGATCGCGAGCACGATGATCGCGGTCGCCGCGACCACCGGGCCCTGGTCGCCTGCGATTTTGAAGATCAGGCCGCCGAAGATCATGCCGACCAGGATCGAGATCGAAGTGCCCATCTCGACCAGGCCGTTGCCGCCGGTCAGCTCCTCCGGCTTGAGCACCGAGGGCAGGATCGAATACTTCACCGGACCGAACAGCGTGGACTGCAGGCCGGTGCAGAACAGCGCCACCAGCAGAACGACCATGTTCTGGGTCACGAAGCCGATCGCCGCCAGCGACATGATCGCGATTTCCATGGTGGTGGTGATGCGGATCAGCCTGGATTTCTCCAGCTTCTCGGCGATCTGGCCGGCGGTGGCGGAGAACAGGAAGTAGGGCAGGATGAACAGTGCCGGCGCCAGGTTGGTGTACAGCGTGCGTTCTTCGGTGCTGACGCCGAGATAGAACAACAGGCCGATGATGGCCTGCCGATAGACGTTGTCGTTGAACGCGCCGAAGCACTGGGTGACGAAGAACGGCAGGAAGCGCCGCTGTTTCAGTAAGGCGAACTGACTGTGGCTCGACATGCGCGCTCCTTGGATGCCGCGGAGACTAGCAGAACCTCCCATGCCTGTAGGAGCGCCCCTTGGGCGCGATGCCCTTCGGTCCGCATCCACGACCCCGACGAAGAGCATCGCGGGCAAGGCCCGCTCCTACGGAATCAGGAGCGGGCGATCGCCCGCCAGCCGATGTCGTGGCGGTGGAATTCGCCGGGCCAGGAGATGCCGGAGACTTCCTCGTAGGCGCGGCGTTGCGCATCGGCGATGTCCTTGCCCAGCGCGCACACGCACAGCACGCGGCCGCCCGAAGTCACCACGTGGTCGCCCTCCACTCGCGTGCCGGCGTGGAAGACCTTGGTCTCGGGCACGTCGGGCACATCCCAGCTGTTGATGGCGTCGCCGAGTCGCGGCGTGTCCGGATAGTTTTTCGCCGCCATCACCACGCCCAGCGAGGGTCGCGGATCCCAGCTCGCCTCGACTTCGTTCAATCGTCCGTCGATGCCGGCTTCCACCAGGTCCAGCAGATCCGATTGCAGGCGCATCATCACCGGCTGGGTTTCCGGGTCGCCGAAACGCACGTTGAATTCGATCACCTTCGGTGCGCCGGCCGCATCGATCATCAGCCCGGCATAGAGGAAACCGGTGAAGGGGATGCCGTCGGCGAGCATGCCCTGCACGGTCGGTTCGACCACTTCGCGCATCACCCGCGCGTGCACTTCCGGGGTCACCACCGGCGCCGGCGAATACGCACCCATGCCGCCGGTATTGGGGCCGGTGTCGCCGTCGCCGACGCGCTTGTGGTCCTGCGAGGTGGCCATCGGCAATGCGGTCCTGCCATCGACCATGCTGATGAAGCTGGCTTCCTCGCCCTCCAGGAATTCCTCGATCACCACGCGCGCGCCGGCGTCGCCGAAGGCGTTGCCGGAGAGCATGTCGGTCACCGCGTCCTCGGCTTCCTGCAACGTCATCGCCACGATCACGCCCTTGCCGGCGGCCAGGCCATCGGCCTTGACCACGATCGGCGCGCCTTTCTCCTGGATATAAGCCAGCGCCGGCTCCACATCGGTGAACACCGAATAGAACGCGGTCGGAATCCGGTGGCGGGCGAGGAAGTCCTTGGCGTAGGCCTTGCTGCCTTCCAGCTGCGCGGCCGCGGCGGTGGGGCCGAACACGCGCAGGCCGGCTTCGCGGAAACGGTCGACCACGCCGGCGACCAGCGGGATTTCCGGGCCGACCACGGTGACCGCGATCTTCGCGTTGCGGGCCAGGGTGAGCAGGCCGTCGATGTTGTTCACCGCCACGTTGGCGTTGCGGCATTTGGGTTCGGTCGCGGTGCCGGCGTTGCCGGGGGCGACGATGACCTCGGTGACGCGCGGGGACTGCGCGAGCTTCCAGGCGAGGGCGTGCTCGCGGCCGCCGGAACCGATAACCAGAATCTTCATAGCGTTTCGACTCCCGTGGCATTGCTTCGTAGCCCGGGCAGAGCGCAGCGAAACCCGGGGCTTTTCAATATTACCCAACGCTTCCCCCGGGTTTCGCTGCGCTCTACCCGGGCTACGGCCTTGATGCCTTCAACACGAATCAGTGCCTGAAATGCCGCACCCCGGTGAACACCATCGCCAGCCCATGCTCGTCGGCCGCGGCGATGACCTCATTGTCGCGCATCGAGCCGCCCGGCTGGATCACCGCCTTGATCCCTGCCGCCGCCGCAGCGTCGATGCCGTCGCGGAACGGGAAGAACGCATCCGAGGCCATCACCGAGCCCGGCACCGACAGCTTCGCTTCCTCGGCCTTCAGGCCCGCGATCTTCGCCGAGACCACGCGGCTCATCTGCCCGGCGCCGACGCCGATGGTGCGGTTGTCCTTCGCATAGACGATAGCGTTGGACTTGACGAACTTGGCCACCTTCCACGCGAACAGCAGGTCGGAGAACTGGGCCTCGGTCGGCGCCAGTTTCGTCGCCACCTTGAGGTCGTCGCGGGTCACGATGCGGTCGTCGGCGGTCTGCAGCAGCAGGCCGGAACCAACGCGTTTGGTATCGATGAAGCCGCTCGAAGCCGGCGCAAGCGGGATGCGCAGCACGCGGACGTTGGCCTTCCTGGCTGCGTAGTCCAGCGCGCCGGGTTCGTAGTCGGGCGCAATCAGCACCTCGACGAACTGCCGGTCCAGGATGACTTTCGCCGTCGCCGCGTCCAGCGTGCGGTTGAAGGCGATGATGCCGCCGAAGGCGCTGGTCGGGTCGGTGGCGTAGGCCAGTTCGTAGGCATCGCCGCAGGCCACGCCCACCGCCACGCCGCAGGGATTGGCGTGCTTCACGATCACGCAGGCCGGCGCGTCGAACTGGCGCACGCATTCCCAGGCCGCGTCGCTGTCGGCGATGTTGTTGTAGCTCAGCTCCTTGCCCTGCAACTGGGCGAAGGTGGCCAGTGAGCCGGGTGCCGGATACAGGTCGCGGTAGAACGCCGCCTGCTGGTGCGGATTCTCGCCATAGCGCAAGTCCATGACCTTGACGAAGTTGCCGTTGGTTTGCGCCGGAAACGCGGCACGGACCGGTACGTCGCCCGTTGCATCGGTGACCGAGGACAAATAGTTGCTGATCGCCGCATCGTACTGCGCCACGCGGTTGAAGGCGGCGACGGACAGCGCGAAGCGGGTTCGGGCCGACAGCGAGCCGTCACGCGCGTCGAGTTCGGCGAGCAGGCCGGCGTACTGCGAAGGGTCGGTGGCGACGGCCACGCGGGCGAAATTCTTCGCCGCCGAGCGCAGCATCGCCGGGCCGCCGATGTCGATGTTCTCCACCGCGTCCTCCAGCTTGCAGGCGGGATCGGCAGTGACGGTCTCGAACGGATACAGGTTCAGCACCAGCAGGTCGATCGGGGCGATGCCGTGTTCGGCCATCACCGCATCGTCGGTGCCGCTGCGCCCCAGCAGCCCGCCATGGACCAGGGGATGCAGGGTCTTGACCCGGCCATCCATCATTTCCGGGAAGCCGGTGACTTCGGACACATCGCGTACGGCCAGGCCCGCGTCACGCAATGCCTTGGCGGTGCCGCCGGTGGACAACAGTTCGACCTTGCGCGCGGCCAGCGCGGTGGCCAGCTCGACCAGGCCGGTCTTGTCGGAAACGGACAGCAGCGCCCGGCGCACGGGCAGGAAATCGGTGGGCATGGAGGCATCGGTGAAGCGGCGTGGGCCGACATTGTAGCGGTCCACACTGCTGCGGCGGGGCCCCGTAGAGCCGAGCTTGCCCGGCTGGGACTTTCCCGAGATCAGGCCGAAAGACAGCGCAGCAAGCTGCGCTCTACGCCAGCCCGTAATCCTTGAGCTTCTTGCGCAGGGTGGCGCGATGGATGCCGAGCAGGGCCGCGGCGCGGCTCTGGTTGCCTTCGCAGTGGTTCAGCACCTCCACGAACAACGGGATTTCCATTTCGCGCAGCACGATTTCGTATACGTCGTCCGCATCGCTGCCATCCAGGTCGCGCAGGTAGCGGCGTACGGATTGCGCCACGTGATCGCGCAACGGCGGTTTTGGATTGCCGCGACTGGCGTCGTGGCGAGCAGCGGCATTCACGAAGGAGGTTCCCCTGCAAACTCGGACAGTAGGCCCGTCGTGCGGTTGGCAGCTTTCGGCGGGGAGGGGAGTCTAGCGCGTGATCTGCGCGCATGCACGCCCTTGTTGGAAAATCTGCTCCGGTTAACGAAAGTCGAAGGTGAATGCGACCACGTTGGGGTTCGGCTCATGCAGTTGCAATGCGATCCGTGCGCTCTGCCCCGGGGCCAGTTCCGTTTGCGTTGCCGCAGTGCCCAGGTATTCCCGTGGCGTGAATGCGCGCGACCCCAGTACGCGACCATCCGCATCGGACAACGACAGCAGCAGCACTGGCCAGGCCTGCGCCCAGCGCGCGTCGTTGCGGAAGGTGGCCTGCACGTTCAAGCCAGCGGCGCTGCCGGCGATCGGACTGACGTCGCGGCTCAACATCGAGAACGCACCGGGCTGGTGCCACGGCGGTATCGAACAGCCCAGCGCACCGCACAGGCGCGTTAGCAAGGGCCGCCACGTCGCATCAGCCGCCAGGCGGGCGCGGTCGGCGAGCAATACCTGCAAGGCCAGCGCCAGCGAAAGCACGATCAGCATCGCCCATTGCCACCTGGCGGTGCGTGGGCGCACGCCGGGCCGTGCGACTTGGCGGGTGAAACTGGGCGTTGCCGGAAGCGCCCGCGTGAGTGGCGCCGGTGCGGAAGCGACAGGTACGGAGGCAGTGGATGCGGCCGTCGCGTTGCTTTGGGTGGCATCGGTCGTTTGCGGATCGATATCGGGGTTTGCTTCGTCGATAACTGCTGCGCGGGTTCCGGCGGATTCTTCGCTGGGGTCTTCCAGCGAAGCCGGATCTGCAGGCATTTCGTCGCCGATGGTTTCCGCCTCGGTGGTGGCCGTCGTTTCGGGCGCAGAGAGCGTGGCCGTTTCGTCGTTTTGCAGGAAACTGACGAAACTGCGCCCATCCGCGGCCGGCACGTCCGCGGCCGTCGTTCCGGTCGCGGTGCTTTCACGCAGGACACCGCCGCAACGCGGGCACATTTCCGGCGCCAGGCGTGTTTCCCGGTCGATGGCGACCAGTTCGCGGCAGTGGGGACAGGAAATGAACATGCGGCTATTCAATCACAACCCATCGCGGGTGTAGGAGCGGGCCTTGCCCGCGATGCTTTTCGCGATCTGCATGAAGAGCATCGCGGGCAAGGCCCGCTCCTACACGCGGCCATCAGCGGCGGCGGCCGTCGATGCGCATCCAGTCGCCGTCCCGGGTGGCGACCAGCCCATCGAACCATTCGGAATAACGGGCGAGCAATTCGTCCTCCTGTCCGTGCAGGATCCCGGACAGCGCGAGGCGGCCGCCCGGGGCGACGCGCGCGGCGAGGGTTGCGGCCAACGCATCCAGCGCCGAGGCGAGGATGTTGGCGACCACGACCGGATAGGCGGAGACCGGTTCGTCCTGTGGCAGGTAGACGGCGAGCCGCTCGCCGACGCCGTTGCGCCCGGCATTGTCGAAGGTCGCGATCAAGGCCTGCGGATCGTTGTCGACGCCGACGGCCTTCGATGCGCCCAGCTTGAGCGCGGCCAGGGCGAGGATGCCGGAGCCGCAGCCGAAGTCGAGCACGGTCGCGCCAGTCAATTTCCCTTCGCCGGCCAACTGGTCGAGCCAGCGCAGGCACAAGGCGGTGGTCGGATGCGTGCCGGAGCCGAAGGCCAGGCCCGGATCCAGCCGCACCACCGCGGCTTCCGCGTTGTCCGCTTCCCCGGGCAGGTCGTGGTTCCAGGGCACGATGAAAGTACGTGCGCCGAAACGCAGCGGCACGTACTGGTCCATCCATGCGCGTTCCCAGTCCTGGTCGTCCACGGTGCGGAAGCCGGCCGTGGTCCAGTCCAGGCCGGGATCGAACGATTCCAGCGCGGCCAGCAACGCGAGCGCGTTGGTCTCGGCGGGAAACAACGCGGTCAGCACCAGCGCATGCCACAGCGGGGTCTGGCCGACGCCGGGTTCCAGGATCGCCTGCTCGTTGCCGGTATCGGCATCGGCATCCAGCAAGGTGACGGCAAGCGCACCGACGTCTTCCAGCGCGTTCTCGTAGCGTGGTTGATCGGTTTCGCTGCAGCGTAGGGAGAGTTCCAGATAGGGCATGTTGCCGCTCGGTCGATGGGGGCTTGGAGATGAACGCCACATTCGATTCCTGAAGAAGAATCGGCCGTGCCGGGTAACGTGAGAACTGCATTAGACTACGGCGGCGCCGGCGAATTGTCGTCCGCAAGTTCGAACTGGGCGATGGATATCGCCCGAAGGCGAGGGCGCGATCGATTCATTTCCCGGGCTCTCCGGGCCCGCATAGCAAAACTGGACAGCAGCAACGGCTCCCATGCTCACGTCGAAAGCGAAATCCATGTTCTTGCTGCTTGCAGTCGCCGGACTGCTCGTTGTCGTGTGCTGGAATCGTGGCATGGCGGATTGGACCGGGGTGGCGCCGCGCGTTGAAGAAGGGGTGAGTGGGATGGCGATTCCCGCCACCGGTTGGCGCGATCGATCCGTTTCCGCCCCCAGGCCGCTTGGGGAAAACGGTCCGCATGCGGATTTCGAAGGCGCCAGCGACCTTTACGCCTATGTCCAGGGTCTGCGCGCGCGGGAAACGGCGGGAGACGCGGAAGCCTTGTGGAGGGTAAGCCGCGTGCTCGACTACTGCGCCGCCTACGCGTCCGATCCGACCGGTTATGCCGCTGATACCCGCACGATCTCGGAACTCAAAGGCGCCGGGACCGCGGCGATGGCGGCGGCGCGCGACCGCGTAGGCCGGCGCTGTGCGCGGTTCGCTCCTGTCGATGACTTTTCCTTGTCCGCGCTGCGCGCCAAACGGCTGGAAGCCGCACGCGCGGGCAGCCTGGCTGCCGAGGCGGCGCTGCTGGCCATGGGCGAACCCCTGTCGGACAGCGACGAATACAAGCGGGATCTGGTCGAACGGGTCAGGAGGTCCGGAAACCCTGACGCCTATGTCGCGATTTCGCCGGCAATGGGCATCGCCGGGAGTGGCCAGGAAGTCTACCTGGGCAGCGTGTCCGGCACGCAGCTTTCGGAACTGGCCTGGTTGCTGGCGTCTTGCCGTCTCGGCAACGCTTGTGGCCCCGGGAGCGTATTGGTGACGTCGTACTGCGCAAACGGCGGAATCTGTTCGCGCGACAGCTCGCAGGATTTCAGCGCATTCGTTCTGGACGCTGGCGTGCCGCGGCAGGGAGCAGACAGTTTGAACTTAATGGTGGATAGCCTCATGTCGGATATCGGAGTTGCGAAATGAATCACAAGCGCTTTGCGCAAAAAGCGAAGAACTGGTTCTGGATACTTCTGTTCGTGGCTTATGCCGCGTTGGCGGCGGGCGTGGTGATCGACACCATAAGACCCGAGTTTCGCGGGCTGACGCAGGTGTCGGTGATCTCGGTGAGTTCTGCCGAGGAAATGCGGAGCAAGGGTGCGAGCCAGGTCGCGGCTGTCTATCGCGCGACCAGCGGAGTGCCGTTTTCGTCGCTGCCGCCGGGCAGCACCTTCAAGATCGTATGGCCGGACGGCTCATCGGAAGAAATCCTGGTGGGCAACCCTGCTTCGAACATCGCCGCACGGCCGCTGGGGGGCACACAGCGGCCGTCGACGGAATAGGACCGGCCGGCCCGGTTACACCAGCGCGATCGACTTGCTCTTGCGCTCCGCCAGCCGCTTTTCCAGGTAATGGATGTTCTGCCCGCCGGCCTGGAAGCCCTGGTCGCGCATGATCGACTGCTGCAACGGGATATTGGTCTTGATCCCGTCCACGACCATCTCGCTCAGGGCCACGCGCATGCGGGCGATGGCGGTGTCGCGGTCGGGACCGTGCACGATCAGCTTGCCGATCATAGAGTCGTAGTTCGGCGGCACGCGATAACCGGTGTAGATGTGGGTGTCCACGCGCACGCCCGGGCCACCCGGCGGATAGAAGCCGGTGATCGTGCCGGGGCTGGGCGCGAACGTGTCCGGATCCTCGGCGTTGATCCGGCACTCGATCGCGTGGCCGCGCAGGACGATGTCGGACTGCCTGATAGACAGCTTCTCGCCGCCGGCGATGCGCAATTGCTCGCAGACCAGGTCGATGCCGGTGATGCGTTCGGTGACCGGATGCTCCACCTGGATGCGGGTGTTCATTTCGATGAAATAGAAGCGGCCGTTCTCGTACAGGAATTCGAAGGTGCCGGCACCGCGATAGCCGATGCGCAGGCACGCATCCACGCAGACCTTGCCGATCTCGTTGCGCTGTTCCTCGCTGATGCCGGGCGCGGGCGCTTCCTCGACCACCTTCTGGTGGCGGCGCTGCATCGAGCAATCGCGTTCGCCCAGGTGGATCGCGCCGCCCTGGCCGTCGGCCAGCACCTGGATCTCCACATGGCGCGGATTCTCCAGGAATTTCTCCATGTACACCTGGTCGTTGCTGAAAGCGGCCTTGGCCTCGGCCTTGGTCGTGCTGATGGCGCTGTGCAGCGTGCCTTCGGCATGGACCACGCGCATGCCGCGCCCGCCGCCGCCGCCGGCGGCCTTGATGATCACCGGATAGCCGATCTCGCGCGCGATCTTGGTGTTGGTGACGATGTCGTCGTCCAGCGGGCCGCCGGAGCCGGGCACGCAGGGCACGCCCGCGGCTTTCATCGCCCGGATCGCTTCGACCTTGTCGCCCATCAGGCGGATGGTGTTGGCCTTGGGGCCGATGAAGACGAAGCCGGATTGCTCCACGCGTTCGGCGAAGTCCGCGTTCTCGCTGAGGAAGCCGTAGCCCGGATGGATCGCCTGGGCGTCGGTCACCTCGGCCGCGGCGATGATCGCCGGCACGTTCAAATAACTTTCGCTGGAAGGCGCCGGGCCGATGCATACCGATTCGTCGGCCATCGCCACGTGCTTGAGGTTGCGGTCGACCGTGGAATGCACCGCGACCGTGCGGATGCCCAGCGTGTGGCAGGCGCGCAGGATGCGCAGCGCGATTTCGCCACGGTTCGCTATCACTACTTTGTCGAGCATGGCCGCGCCTCAGCCGATCACGAACAGCGGCTGATCGAATTCCACCGGCGAGCCGCTTTCGGTCAGCACCGCCAGGATGGTGCCGGACACGTCGGCTTCGATCGGATTGAACATCTTCATCGCCTCGATGATGGCCAGGGTCTCGCCAGCCTTGACCGTCTGGCCGACAGTGACGAACGCGGGCTTGTCCGGCGAGGGCGAGGTGTAGAACGTACCGACCATCGGCGCGCGCATGACGTGGCCTTCGGGCTGGTCGTTGCCGGCCGGCTTGGCGCTGCCGCCGGTCGAGGATTCGGTGGGCGAGGCCATCGGCATCGGTGCGGCCGCGCGCTGCTCGGGTGCGGCTGCGTACATCTGCGGCTGCGGGGCGTAGCTGCCCTTGGGCACGCGAGCCAGGCGCACGCTTTCCTCGCCTTCCTTGATCTCGATTTCGGCGAGGTTGGATTCTTCCAGCAGGTCGATGAGTTTCTTGATCTTGCGCAGGTCCATGGTGGCCTCGGGAGTGTGTCTAATGGAATGGATGAGGAGCGAGCGGAGAGGAGTGAGGAGTGAGCGGAGAGGAGTGAGGAATGAGGAGTGAGGAGAAGCGATTCGCCGTTCCTCACTCCTCACTCCTCTCCGCTCGCTCCTAGCTTCTTGATCGCCGCTTCCATCGCGTAGCGGTAGCTGTCCGCGCCGAAGCCGCAGACCACGCCCACGGCCAGGTCGCTGAGGTAGCTGTGGTGGCGGAACGGTTCGCGACTGTGCGGGTTGGACAGGTGGATTTCGATGAACGGGAGGGCCACCGCCGCCAGGGCGTCGCGCAGGGCGACCGAGGTATGGGTGAAGGCGGCGGGATTGATCAGCAGGAAGGCGGTGCCGTCGTTGCGCGCGGCCTGGACCCGGTCGACGAGTTCGTGTTCGGCATTGGACTGCAGGCTCTCGAACTGATGCCCCGCGCCCGCGGCCTGCGCGGCCAGGGCGGCGTCGATCTCGGCCAGGGTGGTGCGGCCGTAGACTTCAGGCTCGCGGCTGCCCAGCAGGTTGAGATTGGGGCCATGCAGGGCCAGCAGTTTTGCCATCGAACGCTCCAGCGGAAGCGGCGCAGTCTGCGTGAAGACGTCAATGCTGTCCAGTTCGCAGAAGTTACTGTCGTTTTAAGCACGCATTTGAAAATGGACAGTTGACGCCCAGGGTGGCGACGTGGGAGCGGCGTCCCGCCGCGAGCTCTTGATCTTGTGTCCTTCCCGGTTCCGGCGCGATCTAAAGTCAAAGCCGAAAAGCTCGCGGCGGGACGCCGCTCCTACATTCCCGCTTATCCGAGTTCAGCGCAATTCCACCCAGCCATTGATCTCGCCGTGTTCAAACGGCCCGATCTTCTGCTTGAGGATCCTGCCGTCGGCACCGACCAGCACCGAATACGGCAGCACGCCCTTGCGGTTGCCCAGCCACACGCTGGCGTCGGCGGGGCCGGGCGTATCGACCAGGATCGGATAGGCCACCGGCACCCGGCCGAGGAATCCGTGGATGTTCTCCGGCGTATCCAGCGCCAGCCCGAGCACCTGCACGCCTTGCTTGCCCTGGGAGCGGGCATAGCGGTCCAGCTCCGGCATTTCCTCGATGCACGGCCCGCACCAGCTGGCCCAGACATTGATCAGCAGGGGTCGGCCCGCGTACGCGCCGGGCAGCGACTGCATTTGTCCCTGCAGGTTCGCGAGCTCGAGCGGCGGCATCGGTTCGCCTGGTTTGGCCGGCTTCACTCCGGGCGGCGGTTCCGGTGCGGTGGCGTCGATTGCCGTCTGCAAGGCCCGCTGGCCGGCGTCGCTACGCAGCAGCGGACTGCCGCCGAACCAGAGGCTGGCCAGCGCGCCAAGCACGCCGGCCGCCAGCGCCGCGGCCAGCAAGTGGAGGTTGCGAAACTTCATCGTTTGGCGCGGGCCAGTGCGTCGGCCACGATCTGCTGGGTCAGTACGGTCGGCAGCACCTCACCTTCGCCGCCATCGTTGGGGAAGACCACGTACAGCGGCACCCCGACCGCCTTGTGGGCTTCCAGGAATTCACTGATCGCCGGGTCGACATTGGTCCAGTCGCCCTGCATGAACACGGCGTCGGCCTGGGTCATCGCCGCGCGGAACCGCTCGCCGTTCAACACGGTTTTCTCGTTGGCCTTGCAGGTCACGCACCAGTCGGCGGTCATGTCGACGAAGACCACCCGGCCTTCGCTACGCAAGGCCGCGAGCTTCGCCGCCGAATACGGCACTACATCGGCGGTCGCCGTCGGGTTGGCGGTTTCGCGTTGCAGGCGGTGCACCAGCGCCAGCGGCGCCAGCGAAGCGAGCAGCAACGCCACCGCCAGCGCACGACGCAGCGGTGCGGCTTGCAGGCGCAGGCGCTGGTACCACCACAACCCGAGCGCCAGCAGCACCAGCCCGACCAGGGCCAGCGCGATCGCATCCACCCCGCGTTGCTTGCCCAGCACCCACAGCAGCCAGACCGCGGTCAGATACATGGGGAAAGCGAGGAAATGCTTCAGCGTTTCCATCCACGCGCCGGGTTTCGGCAGGCGTTGCGCCAGCCCGGGGATGAAGCCGATCAGCAGGAACGGCAAGGCCAGGCCCAGGCCGAGGAACGCGAACAGCAGCAAGGCGACCGGCGTTGAGGCAGTGAAAGCGAAAGCCAGCGCCGCGCCCATGAACGGCGCCGTGCAGGGACTGGCGATCACCACCGCCAGCACGCCGGTGAAGAAGTCGCCGGCCGGGCCGCTGCGTCCGGTCAGTTCATGGCCGGCACCTGCGAATCGATGGCCGAGGGCGAATACCCCCGACAGGCTCAGTCCCACCGCGAACATCAGATAGACCAGTGCCCCGATCACCAGCGGCTGCTGCAACTGGAAGCCCCAGCCCAGGGCCTGGCCCGCCGCGCGCAAGCCGATCGCAAGAGCGCCCAGGGCGATGAAACTCAGCAGCACCCCGGCCGTGTACCAGAGCGCGCTGCGGCGCGCATGCCCGCCACCGCGTCCGCCGTCGGCCAGCGACAAGGCCTTCAGCGACAACACCGGCAGCACGCACGGCATCAGGTTGAGGATCAGTCCGCCGGCCAGGGCCAGCAGCAGCGCGACGAACACGCCGGTCGGTGCGCTGGCCGCATTGGCCTTGCGCAGCACGTCGGCGGGCGGAGTGGTGCGGGCGACCTGCCCGGCGGCGACCGTCCCGACGACGACATCGGCATCGGTGGCGGGTGAAGTCGCATTGGCATCGGCCGTGGGCAGAGGCGCGATCAGTTCGGGTGCGCGCGCTTCCCCCGTCGTCGCGGCCGCAGTGATGTTGCCCTCCGGGATCGCCAGCTTCACTGCGCGGGTCATCGGCGGATAGCAGATGCCGTCCTTCTGGCAGCCCTGGAAGGTCACCTTGAGCGTGGCCTCGGCGGCATCGCCATGGCTGCGGATCAGCGGCACCGGCACTTCGGCCTGGCTGAAATAGACCACGACGTCGCCGAAGTGCTCGTCGCGATGGGCGCTGCCCTTGGGCCAGCGCGGGCGATCCAGGCCGATGCCTTTCGCGCCCTCGAGCTTCATGGTGGTGCGATCGCGGTAAAGGTAATAACCGGGGGCCGGGGTCAGGCGCAGCAGCAACTGGTTGCCGTCGTAGGCGATGGCTTCGAAGGCGAAAGCCTGTTCCTGTGGCAGCGGCAGGGCCTCGATCGCGCCGCTGGCCGGAGTTTGCGGGCCGAACAGCGGCAGGCCGCCGGTATTGGCCGGGCCGAAGCTGTTGGGCAAACCGTTACTGGTTCCGGCCGCAGGCAATTTCACCACCAACTTGCGGGTCTGCGGCGGGTAGCAGATGCCTGCATCCGCGCAGCCCTGGTATTTGACCTTCAGGGTGACGCTGTCGGCGTCGGCGGACGCCTTCCCGGCGAGCACTCCGGTGAGGTCGTCGTGGTAGGTCTCCACGTCGCCGAAGAATTCATCGTGGTGGGCCTTGCCCTTGGGCAGTTGCAGCTTGCCGGCCTGGAAACCGGGGCCCTCCACCTGCACGTCGATCCGGTGGCGGTACAGGTAATAGCCATCGGCGACCTTCCACAGCACCTCGATGCGGTCGCGGGTGGGCGCGCTGGCAGTGAGCACGAAGGCCTGGTCCACTGGCAGCAGGTCTTCTTCGCTGATCGCCTGGGCGGGATGCGCGACAAGCGCGAGCACGAACAGGGCCAACAGGCGTTGCAGCAAGGTCATCGGGTTACTTTCCTCAGCGATCTGCACGGGGCGGTCCGGGTCCGGGCGGGGGACCATGGGTGCCGGGTCGGACTTCGACCGTCGGCACGTCGTGCAGTTCACAAGGTTAACCGCTGACGATGACTCCTGGCTTGGAAACCATGCCGCGGCGGCCATTGGCACGGCCTACCCGCTGGGCAGCGAGTTCCTCCATCACCTCCAGCAGCGACAGCCGGGTACGCAGCGGTGCGGCCCTGAAGGCTTCGACCAGGCGGAATTCCAGCGGATCCTCGATCAGCAAGGCTTCGGCGGTGGCGATCGAATCCAGCTGCATGTCCTTGGACAAGGGCATTTCGCCGCGACCGGTGGCCAGCCACTCGAACTGGGTGCCGGCCACCAAGGCGATTTCACGCAGGTGGGAAACGCTCGGATTCTTGCCCAACGGGGCTTCCCAGTGGCTGACCGCACTGCGTTGCACGCCTACCGCCTGCGCCAACTGGTTCTGGGACATGCCTGCCGCACGCCGGGCCAGTCGAATCCTTTCCTGTTGGGTCATCGCCGCTCCCGGGCTTGGCTGCTTCGCAACCGCACCTTACTTAAGCTATGGGGCCAAAGGGTAGCTTTATGTTACCAATAGTATCTAGGTGAACAAAAATAGACATCATATGTCTGCTTTTGGTGGCTGCTTCCATACTGTTTCTCGCGCGGATAGCAAAAATGGATTCCAGGTGACCGAAGGTCACTTTTTCCCACGGGCTTTTGCCTCGTCAACGCTCTCCTGGAGTGCTATCTCTACGGCCGCTGGCAGGAGGCCGGCTTCGACAAGGAGTCGGCGGGGGGAGAGGCTCGGGTGAGGTAACGCCAAGCAGGGACACGACACCATCTCCATAAGAGCGCGCATGCCCCTGTCATGTGCGCTCTTTTTTTTGTGCCCTTGAAACGTCCCCGCGAGCGCCCCATCTGTCCAGGATCCCGGCGTTGCCGGGTTTTTGTCCCTGCGAAGCTGGCACTCACCTGGTACGAGTGCTAACATCGCCGCCCCTTTCCCAGTGCAATCAATCACTTAAGAGGATTGAAATGAGCAATATCAAGCCGTTGTACGACCGCGTCGTCATCAAGCGGGTCGAAGAAGAGAAGTTGTCCGCTGGCGGCATCGTCATTCCGGACTCCGCCACCGAGAAGCCGATCAAGGGCAACGTCATCGCTGTCGGCGACGGCAAGGCCCTGGACAACGGCAGCGTCCGCGCGCCCAAGGTGAAGGTCGGCGACCAGGTCCTGTTCGGCAAGTACAGCGGCACGGAAGTGAAGCTGGACGGTACCGATTACCTGGTGGTGAAGGAAGACGACATCTTCGCGATCCTCGGCTGATCCTTTTTTGGTTTGTAGAGCCGAGCTTGCCCGGCTGCTCTTCGCCCCGCGCCAACGGCATCCGAGCAAGCTCGGATCTACGAACAGAAAACCTGTTACCCATCAATTTTCTGGAGTTCCAACATGTCCGCCAAAGAAATCCGTTTCGGTGAAGACGCACGCGCCCGCATGGTGCGCGGCGTCAACATCCTCGCCAATGCCGTCAAGGCAACCCTGGGCCCGAAGGGCCGTAATGTCGTGCTCGAGAAGAGCTACGGCGCCCCGACCATCACCAAGGACGGCGTCTCCGTCGCCAAGGAAATCGAACTGGCCGACAAGTTCGAGAACATGGGCGCGCAGATGGTCAAGGAAGTCGCTTCCAAGACCTCCGACAACGCCGGCGACGGCACCACCACCGCCACCGTGCTGGCCCAGGCGCTGATCCGCGAAGGTTCCAAGGCGGTCGCCGCCGGCATGAACCCGATGGACCTCAAGCGCGGCATCGACAAGGCCGTCGTGGCCGCCGTGGCCGAGCTGAAGAAGATCAGCAAGCCCACCGCCGACGACAAGGCCATCGCCCAGGTCGGCACCATTTCGGCCAACAGCGACGAGTCGATCGGCAACATCATCGCCGACGCGATGAAGAAGGTCGGCAAGGAAGGCGTGATCACCGTCGAGGAAGGCTCGGGCCTGGACAACGAACTCGACGTGGTCGAGGGTATGCAGTTCGACCGCGGCTACCTGTCGCCGTACTTCGTCAACAACCAGCAGTCGATGTCGGTCGACCTGGACGACCCGTTCATCCTGTTGTATGACAAGAAGATCTCCAACGTCCGCGACCTGCTGCCCGTGCTGGAAGGCGTGGCCAAGTCCGGCAAGCCGCTGCTGATCGTGGCTGAAGAAGTCGAAGGCGAAGCCCTGGCGACGCTGGTGGTCAACACCATCCGCGGCATCGTCAAGGTCTGCGCCGTCAAGGCCCCTGGCTTCGGCGACCGTCGCAAGGCGATGCTGGAAGACATGGCCACCCTGACCGGCGGCGTGGTGATTTCCGAGGAAGTCGGCCTGTCGCTGGAGAAGGCGACGCTGCAGGACCTGGGCCGGGCCAAGAAGATCCAGGTGACCAAGGAAAACACCACCATCATCGACGGTGCCGGCGAATCCACCAACATCGAAGCCCGCATCAAGCAGATCAAGGCGCAGATCGAAGACACCTCTTCGGACTACGACCGCGAGAAGCTGCAGGAACGCGTGGCCAAGCTGGCCGGCGGCGTCGCGGTGATCAAGGTCGGCGCTTCGACCGAGATCGAGATGAAGGAAAAGAAGGCCCGCGTCGAAGACGCCCTGCACGCGACCCGCGCCGCAGTGGAAGAAGGCGTGGTCCCGGGCGGTGGTGTCGCGTTGATCCGCGCGCTGCAGGCCATCGGTGACCTGAAGGGCATCAACGAAGACCAGAACCACGGTATCAACATCGCCAAGCGCGCGATGGAAGCGCCGTTGCGCGAGATCGTCACCAACTGCGGCGAAGAGCCGTCGGTGGTGTTGAACAACGTCGCTGCCGGCACCGGCAACTACGGTTACAACGCCGCGACCGGCGAATACGGCGACATGATCGCGTTCGGTATCCTGGATCCGACCAAGGTCACCCGCTCGGCGCTGCAGAACGCGGCTTCGATCGCCGGCCTGATGATCACCACCGAAGCGATGGTGGCTGAGGCTCCGAAGAAGGACGAGCCGGCTGCCGGTGGCGGCATGGGCGGCGGCATGGGTGGCATGGGCGGCATGGATTTCTGATTCGGCCCGCCAGTTACCCAACTGGTTGTTGAAGAAAACCCCGCAGCGATGCGGGGTTTTTCTTTGGATGTCGCATCGATCAACGGCCCAGCAGGCGCGTTGTTCCCGTGCAACTAGAAACTCGATCTGGCAATGACGAAAAGACGGATTCCCGCTCTCTCCGCGATGTCGCCGTGATACCGCCATGGGGCCGCCGCCCGACAGGCTCCGCGTTGCTGTCTGCCTGCTGACGGCAACCTGGGGAAGTCCGCATGCGATTGACGGATTTGCAGGCATGACGCTCCAGCGTCGCGTGATGGGCGCGCTGCTGGTGGCAGTCATCGTCCACTCGGCGCATTCCGTTCGCACCTGGCCTCGCGACTCGACACGTTCACCGTCGATGAGCCGCGGCATATCATTTCTGGCACGTCCTACGTACGCAGCGACGATTTCCGCCTGAATCCGCAACATCCGCCCCTGGCCAAGCTGCGAGTGGGGTTAGCGATGCCGCGCGATTTCAAACCGCGGCCGACGCCCGTGCTGAAGGAAAAACTGCAGGAACGCGATTAGATCGAGGAGACATGTTCTTCGACAACGACTGTGCACGCGCGCAATGCGATGCGCGCATCGCGTGTGGTCGTTGCACGGCCTGCTGCTGTTCGACCTGGGATTGTTGCTGTGGCGTGCATTCGGCCTGGCATGCGTGGCCGGAAGCCTGGTCCTCCTCGCCATCGAGCCCACCGTCGCGGCGCACCTGCCCGTGGTGATGGCCGATCCGCCGCTCGGCCACATTGCTGGTCGCTGCAGTGTGCGGCGGCCTGCTGGCGGCGGACTGACGCTGGCGCTGTGTCGCCGGTTTCGGACTCGCGATCGGGCTGGCGCCGGGCGCGGAGCATTCGGCCTTGCCGGGCATCGCGGTGATCGCGCTGTTGCCGGTGGGTGCGGTCGTCATGGCCATCAGCGAAAAGCGTGTGCGGGAATACCACAACGAACCGGTCGGCGGCAGCGACGGCGCTTGGGAATATTTCGACAACGAGGGCCTGGACCTGGGCCAGCGCTTCGGCGAACTGCACGCCTTCCACGACCGCGTGGTCGAACCCGGCGGCGAACCGTTGTATTCCAATTGCAGGGTCGGCGAAGAACAGATGCGCGCGGCCAGGTTCAATTATCGCCGTCGCGTCGAGAGCCTGGACGACACCAATGTCGAAGGCATCTATGAGGGGTACTACATCCATACCCGTTCCGACCATCGGCCATGAGCATCGGCTGGGATCCGAAGGTCGTGTTCAAGGGCCTGCAGCCGGTGGCCCGGTTCGGATTCGTCGAAGTCTGGCATGGGCGCCAGGTATTGCCGCGCACGCGCGCCGGCAGCATGGGCGGCAAGGTTTTCGAATACGTCTACAAGGACAATGACGACGACTGGGGATTGGTGGCGCGACGATTGGAGGAAGCGGCGGAATATTTCCCGCAATCGGCCAGCACCGCCATCGAATTCGGCAACGCGTATGTGCGCATGGGCGATGGTCCTGCGGCGATCCGCGCTTTCAGGCGACCGCTCGACCAGGACAAGGCGCCGGTCGATGCGCGCATGCGCGAACAGATGCAGGCGCAGATCAGGCGGATCGAAGCCGGTGCGGATCTGTCGGCGATGAAGCCGTTGCGCAATCCGGAAATGGAGTAGCGACGGCAGGCATCGCCGCAGTCGTTGCCGGCCCGACGCGGCTTCGGGCATGCTGCTGCGATGAACCCTTCTTCTGGAACCAAGCGTCGCCTGTTGCGTTGGACAGGGTGGGCGCTGCTGGCGCTGGTCGTCCTGTACGCGCTTTACCTGCTGGCCGGCAACCTGTTCCTCAACACATCGCTTGGCCAAGCGGCGCTCAATCGCCAACCGGAAAAATTCCAGATGCGGTGGGCGCGCGGGTCGACCTGGTGGCCGGGCCGGGTGTCGCTGTCCGGGGTTGAGCTGGAGGGCCATGCGCGCCACACCCGATGGTCGATCCGCGCCGCTGGCGTCCGCGGCAGGATCGGATTGCTGCCGTTGCTGCGCAGGGAAGTGCACGTTCCCCATGTGTGGGTCGTCGATGCCACCGCTGCCGTCGACCAGGTCGATGCGGAACAACCTGCGCCGGTCCCGCGCCCGGGCGGCTGGACGCTGCGCTTCGACCGCATCGCCAGCGATACGATCCAGCGCGGCAGCTTCGGCAAGCTGTTGCTGGAGGGCAAGGGCAGCGCGGAATTCGGCTTCGTCAAGCAACTGCGTGGCGGACCGATGGAAGTGCTGCCCTCGACGGTGAAGTTCAGCGGCGCGCACTTGACCCAGGAGGGCCGGGAATACCTGCGCGACGGCAGGCTCGATGCCCGTTTCGCCATCGCCCGCCATACCCGCGCGCAGGCGCAGGGGTTGGACAAGCTGCGTTTGAGCGATATCGAACTGGAGTTGCAGGGCACGACCGCCGCATTGGCGGTGGCGCTGGACGCCAAGGGGCAAGGCACTTTCAAGACCGTGCCCGGCCAGGGGCAGGCGAAGGCGGGCCTGAAATTTTCCCGCGGCGTGTTGGCGCCGGGTAGCCGGTTGCGCTGGCAGATGCCGCTGATCAGCACCGACCCCAAGGGCGTGACCCACACCGACCATGTGCAGGTCGCGTTGCAGGTCGATCGCGACATGGCGCTTACCGTGTACATGCCGCCGCAGGCGGATGGCGCGTTCGGCCTGGACGCGGATCTGCGGATCGCGGGCAACCAGGTTCCACTCAAGGATTTCGGCAGTGTGCTGCCGCGCACCTCTGGTCATGTGGCAGGCCAATGGCGGTTTTCCTCGTTGCGCTGGCTGGGGCGTTTCTTCACCAAGGCACCGTGGCTGACGCTGGATGGTGCGGGCGATGTCACTGCCGATGTGCAGGTGGCGAACGGCAAGGTCGCCGCCGGCAGCAAGTTCAGCGTGCCGGAGGTAGCCGTGGTGGCCGAGGTGATGAGCAATCGCATCGAGGGCCGCGGACGTGCTGACGGACGCTTCGACGCTGGCGCCAACGGTGGATTGCTTCCCACGTTGAACATCGTGCTCAGCCATTTCAACGTCGCCGCCAACGACAACCTGCATGCTCCCTACGTGCAAGGCAACGACCTGCATCTGGACGTGGCCGCGGGCGAAGACCTGGCCGCATTGCGCGATTCGCTGCGCGCGCATCTGACCTTCAGGGGTGCCCGCATCCCGGACCTGCGCATCTACAACCGCTATCTGCCCAGCCAGCACCTGCGCTTCGAGGGCGGCAGCGGCGTGCTGAGCGGCGACCTGCACCTGGATGCCCAGGGCGACATCGGCCGCGGCTGGATCCGGGTGAACGGACGCAAGGCGCGGATGCGCGTGGCCGGCATGACCCTGCGCGGAGACATCGACATCAACACGCGATTGCGGCGCGCCGACCTGGCCAACCGCAATTTCGCCGTCGACGGCAGCAGCATTGCCCTGGACAACATCAGCTTCAGCGAGCCCGGCGGCGAAACCCGCGGCGGCTGGTGGGCGCGCATCGACCTGCCGCGTGCGCGCATGGACTGGGACAAGCCGCTCGACATCGGCGGTACCGCCAGCGTGAGGATGAAGGATGTCGGCTTCCTGCTGTCGCTGTTTTCGCGGCAGAAGGAATATCCCAAATGGGTATTCAAGCTGATCGACGCCGGCCAGGCGCAGGTGCAGGGCAGGGTGCAGTGGCAACGCGACACCTTGGTGCTGGATCGCATCACCGCCAATAACGACCGCTTCGACCTGCAGGCGCGGCTGCGCCTTCGCGGACAACGACGCGATGGCAGCCTGTATGCGAAATGGGGCGTGTTGAGCATGGCGGTGCAGGCGGAGGGTCCGAAGAACCGGTTCCACCTGTTACGCGCCCGGCAGTGGTACGACGCACAACCGGAGCTGCGGCCGTAGAACTCTGCAAGGCGCGCGATCAAACGCGGCCCTCCCTGTTCAGTTTTGTGCGCCATCACTCCGGCAGCCATGCGCCCGTACCGCCTCCTGGATTTCACGATGCGCAAACATCCAGTTGGCACAAGGGCTGTAACCGTTCTCACAAAATCGGCCTGAAAGCGCAGCTACTGAACCCTTGGGTACTGTTTTGCACTGCAGCGTGCATGAGCCGCGAGGCCTCCTTCACGATGCTCGCGCATCCCGACGTGGGGGAGGGAGCAAGCCCGCAACTGGCCTAGCCATTGCGGGCTTTTTTGTGGCTGTTTGAAACTCGTCTAACGCTTCCGTGATCGGAGGCTTGCGGGAGCGGCCGTAGGAGCGACGTGAGTCGCGAGCGTGATTCTTCCCTCTGGCCGGGCGCATCCGCCGATACGTCGTCGTGTCGCTGACCCTGTCGCGGCCCTTCCCGCACCGCGCGAAGGCTTGGGAGTGGATTCGGTCGCGACTCACGTCACTCCTACGTCCGCAGCGCCGGAGGGGCTAGAATTGCGGCATGAGCAACGATGCCAACGCCCGTCCGGTTTCCCCACGGGAAATCCCCCTGCAAGTAGTTACTTCCACCGGGCCGGCAGCCCCCTCGCTGGAAACCGGTGTGAAACAGATGGGCGGCGACAAGATCGCCCGTTCGCCGGTGCAGTTCCTCGATGCGCCGGTGCTGCGCAAGCCTTCCTGGATCCGGGTACGCATCCCCAGCGACGGTTCCGTGGCGCGGCTCAAGGCCAGGCTGCGGGAAAACCGCCTGGTCACGGTCTGCGAGGAAGCCAGCTGCCCCAACATCCACGAGTGTTTCAGCCACGGCACCGCCACCTTCATGATCCTGGGCGAGGTCTGCACCCGGCGCTGCTCGTTCTGCGACGTGGCCCACGGCCGTCCCAAGCCGCCCGATGCCGGCGAGCCGCTGAGCCTGGCCACCACCGTCGCCGACATGGGCCTGAAATACGTGGTGGTGACCTCGGTGGACCGCGACGACCTGCGCGATGGCGGCGCCCAGCATTTCGTCGATTGCATCGCCGCGATCCGCGAGCACTCGCCGAAGACCAGGATCGAGATCCTGACCCCCGACTTCCGCGGCAAGGGCCGCATGGACCGGGCCCTGGAAATCCTGGCGGCGAACCCGCCGGACGTGTTCAACCACAACATCGAGACCGTGCCGGACCTGTATTCCAACGTCCGCCCCGGTGCCGATTACCAGTGGTCGCTGACCTTGCTGCAGAAATTCAAGCAGCAGCATCCCGGGCTGCCGACCAAGTCCGGGATCATGCTCGGCCTGGGCGAAACCCTGGAGCAGGTCCAGGCCACCCTGCGCGACCTGCGCGCGCACGACGTGGACATGATCACCATCGGCCAGTACCTGCAGCCCACCGCCCACCACCACCCGGTGCTGCGCTACTGGACTCCGGACGAGTTCAAGGAACTGGAGCTGTACGGCAACGCGCTGGGCTTCAGCCACGTCGCCTCCGGCCCATTGGTGCGCTCCTCGTACCATGCCGATCGCCAGGCCATGGAAGCCGGCGTCGCTGGCTGAAGTCGCCGGCTGGATTGATGGCTGGAGTTATTGACTGAACAGGGTCCGTCCGCACGACGGCCGGCAAACGCGGTATTCACACCCGGTCGGCGCTGCGCGGCTAGTCTGCGGGTCAAGATGACAAGCTTGGCAACTTCCGGCACTGTCATCCGGTCCAAGCTTGTCGCAGTCTCCCTTTGCCCTCCAGGCCCGAGTAGTCGAATGAAATTGAAGACCCCCGCAATCGCCGTGCTTTCCCTGGCCCTGGTCGCCCCGCTGGCGCTGTTGGCCCGCGCCGACAGCGCCTCCCTGCCCGGCGCTTCCGCAACGCCGACCGCCGACCAGTCCACCACCTCGAAACTGGTCTACGGCCTGCTTTCCGACAGCCGCTACGCCTATCGCCCGCAGGCGCTGGACGATGCGCTGTCGCAGGACATCTTCAAGCGCTACCTGGAAGCGCTGGACGGCGGCAAGCAGTACTTCACCGCGGCCGATATCGAGAAATTCGGTCCGTACAAGACCGAACTGGACGACGCCATCCGCAGCGGCGAACTGGCCCCGGCCTACGACATCTTCGGCGTCTACAAGCAGCGCGTCGGCGAGCGCGTCGCCTATGCGCGCGCGCTGCTCAAGCAGGATTTCGACTTCACCGGCGACCAGCGCTGGGAATACGATCGCGAAAAGGCGCCGTGGGCCGCCAACGCGCAGGAGCTCGACGAGGTCTGGAAGAAGTCGGTGATGAACGACTGGCTGCGGCTGAAGCTGGCCGGGCAGAAGCCCGATGAGATCCGCAAGACCCTGGACAAGCGTTATGCGACCTACCAGCGCAGCGTCAACGAGTTGAAGAGCGAGGACGTGTTCCAGACCTTCCTCAACGGCTATTCCAGCGCGATCGATCCGCACACCGATTACTTCACCCCCAAGACCGCGGAGAACTTCAACCAGTCGATGTCGCTGTCGCTGGAAGGCATCGGCGCGCAACTGCAGCGCCAGGACGACATGGTGGTGATCCGCGAGATCATCCCCGGCGGCCCCGCCGACATGAACGGCAAACTCAAGGCCGGCGATCGCATCGTCGCGGTCGGGCAGGGCAAGTCCGGACCGATCACCGACGTGATCGGTTGGCGCATCGATGACGTGGTTGCGCTGATCCGTGGCAAGAAGGATACCCAGGTGCGCCTGGAATTCATCCCCGCGGCCAGCGGCGTCGACGGCAAGCACGCGCTGGTCACCATCACCCGGCAGAAGATCAAGCTGGAGGAGCAGGCGGCCAAGGCCGAAACCATCACCCTGCCGGCCGCGGACGGCGAACCGGAACGGCGCATCGGCGTGGTCAAGCTGCCGGCGTTCTACCAGGACTTCGAGGGTCGCCGGAAGAACCCGAACGACTACACCTCGGCCACCCGCGACATCGCCAAGCTGCTGGTCAAGTTCAAGGCGGAGAATGTCGACGGCGTGGTCATGGACCTGCGCAACAACGGCGGCGGTTCGCTGGACGAAGCGGTCGAACTGACCGGCCTGTTCATCGACAAGGGTCCGGTGGTGCAGGTACGCGAATCCGGCGGCCGCGTTACCGTCAACGCCGACACCAAGCCTGGCGTGGCCTGGGACGGCCCGCTGGCGGTGCTGACCAATCGCGGCTCGGCTTCGGCCTCGGAAATCTTCGCTGGCGCCATCCAGGACTACGGTCGCGGCCTGGTGATCGGCGAAACCACCTTCGGCAAGGGCACCGTGCAGAACATGGTCGACCTGGACCGCTGGCCGGCCAACGAGACCGCGCGCTTCGGCCAGGTCAAGCTGACCATCGCCCAGTTCTTCCGCGTGGCCGGCGGCAGCACCCAGCACAAGGGCGTGGTTCCCGACATCGCCTTCCCGGTCAGCGTCGACGCCACCGAGTACGGCGAGAGCACCTACGACAACGCCTTGCCGTGGACCAAGATCGCGGCGGTGCCGCACACCCAGTACGGCAACTTCGCCCCGCTGCTGCCGAAGCTGGAATCCCTGCATGCCGCACGCGTGGCCAACAACAAGGAATTCCAGTGGTGGTCGCAGGACGTGGCCGAATTCCGCGCCGAGGCGGCGAAGAAGTACGTGTCGCTGAACGAGGCCGAACGTCGCGCCGAACGCGACAAGCAGGAAGCCCAGCGCAAGCAGCGCCAGGCCGAACGCAAGGAATTGGGCTTGCCGCTCGACCCGTTGGCCAACGATGCGGCCGACGACGGCCTGGGCGCCAACGAGCGCGACATCGTCAAGGACGCGGCGCGCGAGAAACTGGCCGACAAGCGCCCGGATCCGTTGCTGCGCGAATCGGCTGCGATCCTCGGCGACGCCATCGACGTGCTCGGCCATGACCGCACGCTGTCGGCGCAGGTGCTGCCGGAATCGACCATGCCGGGAAGCTGGGCGGATTAGCAGTTTCCTTCTCCCTCCGGGAGAAGGTGCCCGAATAGCCTGCCCCCGAATGCTCTAGTCGGGGGACGGATGAGGGAAAGGGCTTTCAGGTAGTACTGAATCCTCCAAAGCGCGTCATTCTCCCTCCCTCATCCGTCGCTACGCGCCACCTTCTCCCGATGGGAGAAGGAAGCAACAGCAAGAATCGGATAGCGGGCGCCCAGTACGCCCGCTACGCTTTGGGCCATGACAAACCAGGATCAAAAACTCGAACGCGCCCGCGCCCTGCTCGACGGCGGCGAACCCACGCTGGACGAACTCGCCGCCGCGGTCGGCCTCAGCGCCTCGCACCTGCAACGCAAGTTCCAGGCGCGTTACGGGATCAGTCCCGCCGAATACCTCGCGCAGAAGAAACTCGGCGCGTTGAAATCCGGGCTGCGCGCGGGCCATGACGTCAGCGCCGCGCTTTACGACGCCGGCTACGGATCGCCTTCCCGTGTCTACGAGCAAGGTGCGGCGAAGCTCGGCATGACCCCGGCCACGTATCGCGCCGGTGGTGAAGGCATGGAGATCCGCTGGTCGCTGGTCGGGACCGTGCTCGGCAACGCGCTGGTCGCGGCGACCGAACGCGGCATCTGTGCGGTCGAGCTGGGTGAGGATGGGGCCGTGCTGGAACAGCGCCTGCGCGAGGAATTCCCGCGTGCGAATCTCCAGCGCGTGGACGCGGGCAACGACGACTTCCTCGCCCCGCGTCTGCGCGCGGTGGCCGAACGCCTGTCCGGCCTGGACAGCGAAGTGCCGGTGGACCTGATGGGCACCGCGTTCCAGAAACGCGTGTGGGATGCGCTGATGAAGATTCCGGTCGGCCAGACCCGCAGTTACGCCGAACTCGCCGACGCGCTGGGCGCGCCGAAGGCGGCGCGCGCGGTGGCCAGTGCCTGCGCCCACAACCGGATCGCGGTCGTGGTGCCCTGCCACCGCATCATCCGCGGCGATGGCTCGCTGGGCGGTTATCGATGGGGCCTGCCGATCAAACAGGCGCTGCTGGAACGCGAACGCGCCGCGTGAACGTAGGAGCGGGCCTTGCCCGCGATGCTCTTCGGCAAATCGCGAAGAGCATCGCGCCCAAGGGGCGCTCCTACACGATTGCGGCTTGAGCGTTGCGCAAGCTGGCGTTCGAGGAATTTCAATGCGCGGAGCCGGCTGCGCGGCAGACGCGGGGTTACAATGACGCCCTGACTGTCGGGTATCCCCATGACCTCCCCCATTTCCCCTGTGGCCGCCCCGGCGCGCGGCCTGTCCGTCGTCGTTGCCCTCGCTGCCGTCTACCTGATCTGGGGTTCCACCTACCTCGGCATCCGCTTCGCCCTGGAGGGCGGCTATCCGCCGCTGCTGATGGCCGGCGGCCGCTTCCTGCTGGCCGGTTCGATGATGTACCTGGTCCTGCGCAGGCGCGGCGAATCCGCGCCGACGCGCGGGCAATGGAAAAACCTGGCCTTGATGGGCCTGTTGATGATGGTCCTGGGCAACGGCATGGTCAGTATCGCCGAACAATGGGTGTCCTCGGGCCTGGCCGCGGTGGCGGTCGCCTCGACGCCGCTGTGGATGGGCCTGTTCTCGCTGGCGCGCGGGCAGCGCCCCAGCGGGCTGGAATGGGTCGGCATCGGCATCGGTTTCGTCGGCGTGCTCTGGCTCAACGCCGGCAGCACGTTGTCGGCCAGCCCGGCCGGGCTGGTGGCGCTGCTGATCGCACCGATCGCCTGGGCGTTCGGTTCGATCTGGAGCAAGGGTCGCGACCTGCCCACGCCCTTCATGTCCGCGGCCGGGCAGATGATCACCGGCGGCGTGATGATGCTGGTCGCGGGCTTCGCCACCGGCGAAAGCTTCGCCGCGCTGCCGACGCTGAAGGGCACGCTTGCCGTGGCCTATCTGATCCCCTTCGGTTCGATCATCGGCTTCACCGCCTATGTCTGGCTGCTGCACCATGTGCGCCCGACCCTGGCCGGCAGCTACGCCTACATCAATCCGGCGATCGCGGTGATGCTGGGCGCGTGGCTGGCGGCGGAACACTTCACCTCGCACGATCTGGGCGCGATGGCGGTGATCCTGCTCGGCGTGATCGCGATCACCCTGGGCAAGGGGCGCGCGCCGAAGGCCGCAGCGGAGGCGACTTCATGACGACCGCACGGCTCGACCGCGGCGGCCTGTGGATGGCCGCCGGCTCGTTCGTGATCTGGGGCCTGATGCCGTTGTACTGGCACCTGCTGAAGACAGTGCCGTCGCTGCAGATCGTGATGCACCGGATCGTGTGGAGCGCCCTGCTGGTGGTCGGCGGCCTGTGCCTGACCCAGGGCCTGCACTGGCTGCGCAAGGCCGTGGCGCAGCCGCGCGTGGCGTGGATGCTGGCCCTCAGCGGGGTGCTGATCGCCTTCAACTGGGGCCTGTACATCTGGGCGGTCAATGCCGGCCATGTGGTGGAAACCAGCCTGGGCTATTTCATCAATCCGCTGCTCAACGTGGTCCTGGGCGTGTTGCTGCTGCGCGAACGCCTGTCGCTGGCGCAATGGCTGGCCGTGGCGGTGGCCGCCGCGGGTGTGCTGTGGCTGACCTTCAACTACGGCAGCTTCCCGTGGATCGCGCTGTCGCTGGCCGCCTCGTTCGGCTTCTACGGCTTCATCCGCAAGCTGGCGGTGGTCGATTCGATCCCCGGGCTGGCGATCGAAAGCCTGTACCTGTTCCTGCCCGCAGTGGCCGCATTGGCGTGGGTGGAAATGAATGGCAATGGCGGGTTCGTCGGCAGTTGGGGCTGGCAGGTCGATGCATTGCTGGTTTTCGGCGGCGCCTTGACCGCGGTGCCGCTGATCGGGTTTTCCTACGCGGTGCGGCGCGTGCCGTATTCGGTGATCGGCTTCATGCAATACATCGCGCCGACCCTGCAGTTGCTGATCGGCGTGCTGGTGTTCGGCGAAGTCTTCGACCGCGCACGCGCGATCGGCTTCGGTTTCATCTGGGTCGGGCTGCTGATCTTCGCCGTCGACGGCGTGTGGCGTTCGCGGCGCAGGCCGGCGTGCCTGCCGGTGGCGGAAGGGCTGGAGTAGATCTTGTCCCCCAAGGGGACTTCCTTCGATGCGTAGAGCCGAGCTTGCTCGGCTGCACTCCGCGATGAATCAAAAGCAGCCGAGCAAGCTCGGCTCTACGAGCCGGGGCAGGGACCGCCGGCATCCGCCCACAGCTTGAACGCAGCGACGAACTGGTCATGCGCTACCGGCACCGGCAGGCGCCCATTGCCCGGATCCCAGCCCCACAACACCAGCTTGTCTTCGCTGACGTGCTTGAGCAGGGCGGGGAAGTCGCGGTCGCCGTTGCTCTTCCTGTTCTTGATCATCGCGCACAGCTGCGCGGCCGGCAGTCCGATCCACGCCATCTTGTGTTCCGGCGGCGGCAGCGCCCAGTGCGGCGCGCCCGGCGGCGCGTGCGGGCCGTAACTGGCCGGCGGGTTGGCTTCGGCGTGGCAGGTCGCGCAGGGCAGTCCGAGCGCGCCCTTTCCTTCAGGGCCGCGCACAACACCCATCTGGTGCGGCGTCTGCGCATCGAACTGCAACGGTGAATCGCCCGGGATATGGCAGTTGCTGCAGCGTGGGTGCTGGAAGACTTTTTCGACCGTGGCGAAGGCTTCGACGGCCTTGGCCTTCTGTTCCGGGCTGACGCGTGGGCCGCAGGCGGCGAGGGAAAGGACAAGAAGGCTGGCGGACAGGATGCGCATCGTCGTCTCCTCAAGCCTTGGCCGGGGTTGCAGCTTGCGCTGCGAGTTGGAACGGAAGTTCGCGCAGGCGTTGTCCGTTCAACGCGAACAGGGCATTGGCCACCGCCGGTGCGATCGGCGGGGTGCCGGGCTCGCCGACGCCGCCGGATTTCTCGGTGCTCGGCACGATGTGCACTTCCACCGCCGGCATCTCGCTCATGCGCAGTACCTGGTAGTCGTGGTAGTTGGATTCCTGCACGCGGCCGTCCTTGAAGGTGATGCGGCTGTGCAGCGCGGCGCCGAGGCCGAAGGCGATGCCCGATTCGATCTGCGCGGCGATGCCGGCCGGATTGATGGCCACCCCGCAGTCGACCGCGCAGACCACGCGGTGCACGCGGATCGTTCCATTCTCGACCGACACTTCCGCCACCTGTGCGATGAAACTGCCGAAGGATTCGTGCACGGCCACCCCGCGTGCGCGGCCTTTTTCCAACGGGCCACCCCAACCGGCTTTCTCCGCCACCAGGTTCAACACGCCCAGGTGGCGTGTGTGATCGGCGAGCAGGCCGCGACGGTATTCCACCGGATCCTTGCCGGCCGCATGCGCAAGCTCGTCGACCAGGCTTTCCATGGCGAACGCGGTGTGGCTGTGCCCGACCGAACGCCACCACAGCACGGGAATGCCGGGTCTCGGCGAATGCAGGCCGACGCGATGGTCGGGGACGTCCTTGAGGTAGGGAGAATCGGCGACGCCTTCGGTCGACGTTGCGTCGATGCCGTTCTTGACCATCATCGGTTCGAAGAACGTGCCGGCGATGATCGACTGGCCGGCGATCACGTGCTGCCACGCGATCGGCTTGCCGTCCGCATCCAGCCCCACTTTCGCCTTGTGCACGAACGCGGGGCGGTAGAAGCCTCCGCGCACGTCGTCCTCGCGGCTCCATACGGTTTTCACCGGCGCGTTGGCGGCCTTCGCGATGTGCACGGCTTCGAACACGACGTCGGGCGACGGATTGGCGCGACGGCCGAAACCGCCACCCAGGAAAGCGGTGTGGACGAAGACCTGCTCGGGCTTGAGTCCGGTGATTTCCGCCGCGGTCTTCTGTTCCAGCGTCTGGAACTGGGTGCCGATCCACAGCTCGCATTTGTCCGGCGAAATCTTCACCGTGCAGTTCAGCGGCTCCATCGGCGCATGCGCCAGGTAGGGAAGGGCGTATTCGGCTTCGACGGTCTTCGCGGCCTTCGCCAGTGCGGCAGCGACGTCGCCCGCTTGCGAAGCCGGAAGTCCGGGCGTGCCGGCAAGCTCGGTGAACTGCGCGCGCAGCGTCGTGCTGTCCAGTGCCGCGTTCGGCCCCAGGTCCCATTCGACCTTCAACGCATCGCGTCCCTGTTTCGCCGCCCAGTAATGGTCGGCGATCACCGCCACGCCCGTTGGAATCCGCACCACGTTGCGCACGCCGGCGACTGCTTTTGCTGCGGTCGCGTCGAACGACTTGACCTTGCCGCCGAACACCGGCGAGCGCGCGACCACGGCGGTCAGCAGGCCCTCGAACTGCACGTCCATGCCGAACTGCGCGCGGCCGGTGATCTTCTCCGGCGAATCCAGGCGCTTGGTCGCCTTGCCGATGATCTTCCAGTCCTTGGGATCCTTGAGCGTGATCGTGGCCGCATCCGGCGCGTTCAACTTGCCGGCGGCGTCGGCGAGCGCGCCATAACGCACGCGTTGCTTGCCGGCGATGGCTTCGCCGTTTTCGGTGCGGACTTCCGCGACCGGTACCTTGAAGTGCGCGGCCGCGGCCTGCAACAGCATCGCGCGCGCCGCGGCGCCGGCTTGCCGGTAACGATCGAATTCGGACCAGGTACTGGTCGAGCCGCCGGTGCCCTGCATGCCGAACACCGGACTGAAGTACGCCGGCGCCGCCGGCGCATGCTCCACCTTGATCTTCGACCAGTCCGCGTCCAGTTCCTCGGCGATCAGCATCGGCAGCGCGGTCCAGACGCCCTGGCCCATTTCCGAGTGCGACAGCAGCACGGTCACGCTGTCGTCGTTGCCGATGCGCAGGAAGGCGTTGGGCGCGAAGCTGGCGACGGCGGCGGCCGCCGCCGGTTGCGCCGACAGGCGTCTGGCGCCCGGAATGACGAAGCCGATGACCAGCCCGCCGCCGACGAGTGCGCCGGCCTTGAGGAACTGGCGGCGGGAATTATTGGTTTCTGCGTTCACGGTGGATCTCCGTCGAACTCGAATATGGCCGCCAGCGGCGGATGGAACGGATCAACCCTTGCCCAGCTCCGCGGCGCGATGCACCGCCGCGCGGATGCGCGGATAGGTGCCGCAACGGCAGATGTTGCCGGACAGTGCCTGGTCGATATCGGTATCGGTGGGCTTGGGGATCACCGCCAGCAGCGCCACCGCGGACATGATCTGTCCCGACTGGCAGTAACCGCACTGGACCACGTCCAGTTCCGCCCAGGCCTGCTGCACCGGATGCCGGCCGTCGGCGGACAGGCCTTCGATGGTGGCGATCTTCTTGCCTGCCACCGCGGACACCGGCGTGACGCACGAACGCAGCGGCGCGCCGTCGACGTGCACGGTGCAGGCGCCGCACTGGGCGATGCCGCAGCCGAACTTGGTGCCGGTGAGGCTCATCAGGTCGCGCAGGACCCAGAGCAGGGGCATATCCGCAGGCGCGGCGACTTCGCGCTCGGTACCGTTGACGTGCAGCTTCATGGGAGTTCCCGGGCGTTGGCTGGGGTGAACGGACGTTACTCCTGCCATGGCGGGTTGCCAACCATGCGCGCATTGGTCCATCGTCTGACCGAATGGGCAGCCATCGTCACGTGCTTGAAACATCCGCCGCCGCGCACCAGCTTGGGGAATCGGCTGCGCTGGCGGTCGTGGTCGATACCGAAGGCTCCACCTATGTCCGGCCCGGCGCGATGGCCTTGTTCGGCGCCAATACGGGACAAGTGGGCTGGTTGAGTGGCGGCTGCCTGGAACCGGAGATCGGGAAACGCGCGCGCATCGCTGCCGCGCAATCGCGCATCCAATGGATGGACATAGACACTCGCGACGACGAAGACCTGATCGCGGGTTCCGCGCTCGGTTGCCGCGGTCGCCTGCATCTTGCGTTGTTGCCGCTGGCTGCGCTGGCCGGATGGCCGCACTTGATCGAAGCATGGCTGCAGCGGCGCGGGCCCTTGCGGTTGTCGTTATCTATCCAGGGCGATCTGCAGGTCGAAGTGGGCGAACTGCGGCAACGCTGGCGGATCGAGTGCGCGCCAATGGAAGGATCCGGCGCAGCGGAGGATTCGTGGCGGATCGAGATCGCGCCGCCGCCGGCACTGGTGGTGTTCGGCGCGGGACCGGAAACGCCGACCTTGCTGCCGCTGCTGCGCGGCCTGGGCTGGATGACGACGCTGGTGGAGCGCCGCGCGCGCTGGCTGGCGCAGGCGCAATACGCCGACGCCGGCCTGGAAACCACGGCGGGATTCGCGCGGTCGCACTCGGGAGCGCAAGCCTTCGATGCCGCCCTGGTGATGAACCACAATTTCGAACTGGATCGTGAGGCGCTGCTGGAATTGGCCGCGTCCGCCATCCCGTTCGTGGGCCTGCTGGGGCCGGTGCGCAGGCGCGAGGATCTGTTCCGGGTGCTGCCGCCGGCGGCCCGCGAGGCGTTATCGTCGCGGCTGCATTCGCCGGTCGGCCTGAAGCTGGGCGGGCAGGGACCGGAGGCGATCGCCTTGAGCATCGCAGCGCAATTGCAGGTCCACCGCTTCCCGCAATGACCATCAAGAATCCGCATGTCGCCATCGTGCTCGCCGCAGGCGGCAGCCGGCGCCTGGGGCGCGCCAAGCAGCTGCTGACCCGCGATGGGGAAACGCTGGTGCGTCGCGCGGTGCGGCTTGCCGCCGCCACCCGTCCGCTGCGGTTGTTGCTGGTGACCGGTGCGTATGCCGGCCAGGTGCGCGCTGCGGTGGCTGGCCTCGAGCTCGAAACGGTTTCCAACGCGGGCTGGGAGGAGGGCCTCGCCGGCAGCCTGCGCGTGGCCGCGTCCGCGCTCGCGGCCAGCGACGCGCCCTGCCTGGTCCTGGGTTGCGATCAACCCGCGCTGGACCAGGACCATCTGCGACGATTGCTGGAAGGAGCCGCGTCGGCTGCTGCAGGATGTTCGGCGACATCGCACGGAAATGCGCCCGGCATTCCCGCCGTGGTGACTGCGGCGTTATTGAGGGAAGCGCGGAATCTCGATGGCGATCGCGGCCTGCGCGCGTCGCTGCGGCATCTGCCGGCGGAAGCGATCCATCTTCTCGAGGCGCCTGAGCTCCGGTTCGACCTGGACACGCCTGCAGACGTGGAGAAGGCCATCATCGATGGCCTTCTCGATCCGCTCCTGGACGCCGGATAGCAGTCAGGTCGCGCGCAGCGCCACCGTCACCGGCAAGCGCGCCGCACGCAGCGCCGGGAACAATCCGCCGACCAGGCCGATGCCCAGCGCCCACTTCAGGCCGCTCCACAGCAGCTCGGGCGAAACCTTGAACTGGAACACCACCTGGCTGAAGTTCGCGCCCAGCGTGGCCACGCTGTAGCCGTTGAAGACGGCCCAGGCGATGAATCCGCCCAGCACCCCGCCCAGCAACGCCAGCAGCATGGTTTCCAGCATCACCGCCATCACCACCGGGGTGCCGCGGAAGCCGATCGCGCGCATGGTCGCGATTTCGCGCGCGCGCCCGGCCACTGCCGCATACATGGTGTTCAACGCGCCGAACACCGCGCCGATGGCCATGATCGCGCCGATCACCGTGCCCAGCGCCTTGATCACCTTGGTCAGTCCCTCGGATTGCTTGCTGTAGTAATCGCGGGTGGTCAACGCATCCAGTTTCAGGCGCGGGTCGGCGGCCAGCGCGGCGGTCAGTTCCTTGAAGCCGGCCTTGCCGTTCACGCCCACCGTCACCGACTGGTAGGCGCGGCGATCGTAGGCCGAGGACAGGGTCTCGATGTCCGTCCACAGCTCCGAGTCGTGCGCGTCGCCCGAAGCGAACACGCCGACCACCGTCCACGCCTGGTTGCCGAGCTTGACCTGCTTGCCGATGTCGAGGCCGCGATACTGCTTCTTCGCGCCCTGGCCGACCACCAGTTCGCGCACGCCTACGTTGAACTTGCGGCCTTCGGTGATCCTGATCTGCGGGCGGATCGCCCAGGCCTCCTCGCTGACGCCGCGGAACTGCGCATTCGCATCTTCGCCACTGCTCGCGGTCGGCAGGTTGACCACCTGCGACAGCTCCGGCGAAATGATCGCGCGGCCCTTGGCGTCCTTGCGCAGCCCGGCCAGCGTGGCGATCAACGGCACCTGGTCGCGGGTGATGACCGAGTTGGTCTCGGCCTGCGAACCGCCGCGCAGGATGATCGCGGTGTCGTCGTTGCCGGTCTGCTTGAGCGTGGCGGAAAAGCCTTCGCCCATCGCCAGCATCGCCACCAGCACGCCGACCACGCCGGCGATGCCTACGATAATGACCGACGAGGCGCCCCAGCGTTGCGGCAGGCTGGCGATGCCGATGCGCGCGGCGGCCAGCGCGAGCCGTCCGCTGCGGGTCAGCAAAAGCCAAAGTGCGAGCGCTACCGCCACTGCGGCCACGCCGTACCACGGCAGCATGATCCAGACCACCAGGCCCACGATCAGCAACAGGAGGGAGAGCGCATTCCAAAGCCATTTGTTCTTCATGTCGTGCTCCTTATCGGCCAGCCAGCGCGTCGACGATCTTCAGGCGCATCGCCCGCATCGCGGGCAACGCTCCCACCACCAGGCCGATGCCCAGCATCAGCGCCAATCCCACCAGCCAGGTTTCCCTGGGGATGCCGGGCAGGTTCAACATGCCGCCGCTCATCGCGCTGACCACCGGGATGATGATCGCGGCCAGGCCCAGGCCGATCATCCCGCCGAGCACGATCAGCAGCACCGATTCCACCAGTACCAGGGTCAGCACGGTGCCGTTGGTGAAACCCAGGGTCTTCAGTACCGCCAGTTCGGGGATGCGGTCGCGCACCGCCTGCGACATGGTGTTGCCGGTCAGCAGCAACAGGGTGAAGAACACCGCGGCCATGATCGCGGTGACGATCAGGCCGATGTCGGCGAACTGCTTGGCGAAGGACTGGTTGAAGGCCTGCTCGGTCTGGGCCTTGGTCTCGTGGTCGGAGTTCTGCGAGATCGCATCGATCGCCTTGGCCACGCGGGTGGCGTGGTCCACGTTGTCCAGCTTGACCATGTACCAGCCGACCATGCCGCTGGTGTACTGGTTGGCCTCGTCGAAGTATTTCCAGTGGAAGACCAGCTGGTTCTCTTCGCCCTTGCGCTTGCTGTCGGCGAGCTTGAAGGTGCCGCTGAGCTTCAGCGGCCAGGCGTTGCTGCCGTCCTTCTGCGGGAAGATCGTGGCCTGCAGCGGGATGGTGTCGCCGACCTTCCACTTGAAGCGCTTGGCCAGCGCTTCGCCGACGATGGCGCCGGTGCGGTCGGCCTGCCAGGCCTTCAGCTGGGCCGGATCGATGATGTATTCGGGATACATCTCGAAGTAGTCGGGGCCGACCGAGAAGTTGGGGAAGAAGTTCTTCGGATCCTGGTAGATGCCGCCGAACCAGGCCGCGTACGCGGTCTTCTTCACGCCCGGCGTGGACTGGATCTGCGGCAGCAGGCTGTAGGGCAGCATCTGCGTGATCGACAGGCGCGAGGCGACCACCAGGCGATCGGCGCCGGCGACGCTGCCGCCGCTGTTGAAGGCTACGCGCACCGAGTCCAGCAATCCGAACAGCAGGAACGCGGCCACCACCGACAGCAGGGTCAGGAAGGTGCGCGTCTTGCTGCGGAACAGCGCGGACCAGATCAGGGAGAAATATTTCATGCGGATCTCCGGGGGGCGAGGGCAGAGGAACGAGGGCAGAGGAACGAGGAACGAGTAGCGAGTAGCGAGTAGCGAGTAGTGACTCGTTCCTCGTTCCTACCTACTCGTTCCTTGCTTCAATGCGCCGCCGGTGTATCGGTCAGTTCGCCCTTGTCCAGGTGGATGGTGTGGGTCGCGTACTCGGCGGCCTTCGGGTCGTGGGTGACCATGATGATGGTCTTGCCGTGTTCCTTGTTCAGCAGCTGCAGCAGGCCCAGCACTTCCTCGGCCGAGTGCCGGTCCAGGTCGCCGGTCGGTTCGTCGCAGATCAGGAAGGTCGGGTCGGAAACGATGGCGCGGGCGATGGCCACGCGTTGCTGCTGGCCGCCGGACAGTTCGTTGGGCCGGTGCGAGCCGCGGTCGGCCAGGCCCACCAGCTGCAGCGCGATCTCGGCATTGCGCTTGCGCTGCGCGCCGCCGAGCTTGGTCAGCAGCAACGGCAATTCGACGTTCTTCTGCGCGGTCAGGGTGGGCATCAGGTTGTAGAACTGGAACACGAAGCCGACATGCTGGCTGCGCCAGTGGGCCAGCTGGCCGTCGCTGAAGCTGTCGATGCGCTCGCCCTCGATCTCGATCTCGCCGCCGCTGGGCGTGTCCAGCCCGCCGATGAGGTTGAGCAGGGTGGTCTTGCCCGAGCCCGACGGACCCATCAGGGCGACGAAGTCGCCGCGCGGGATCTCGAGGTCCAGGCCATGCAGCACGGCGACTTTCTCGGGGCCGCGCTGGTAGGTCTTGCTGAGGTTGCGGATGGAGACCAGTGAGGACATGTGCGTTTTCCTTCGACTCGGTTGGATGTTTCGGCCGTCATCCCAGCGAACGCCGGGATCCATCTTGATGTTGCTTCTGCTTCTGGTCTTGCCTCCTCCCTTGCGCGCAGCGCAGGGGAGGATTGAGGAGGGGTGCATTTGATCTTGCTTTTGATCCTGCTTTTGGTCTTGCTCTGGTTCTTCGCTCGTCGTCCCCGCGAAGGCGGGGATCCAGTGTCTTTGCTTTGTAAAGCGCTTGAAGTCGCTGGATCCCCGCTTTCGCGGGGATGACGTCCTGGTGATTCAATCATTCCAGATCTTGGGATGAGTCCTGGAGCGACGATGGAGCAGCCACTGAATCGACAACGATTCCCGCGTGTTTCGTTACACGCCGGGAAAAATCACGGTTAATTACTCGGCGGCTTCCTCCGCCAGCTTCACCTTCGCCCCTTCCCTCAGTTCCGCCGGCGGGTCCAGGACCACCGATTCGCCGGGCGACAGGCCCTGCAGCACCTGGCGGTCATCGCCCATCGCGCGGCCCAGGCGCAGTTCGCGCAGTTCGACGGTGTCCTCCTCGGTCACCACGAAAGCATAGTCCTTGCCGCCGCGGTTGCTGATCGCGGCATCCGGCGCGCGCACGCCCTCGTTCTTCGGTTGCTCGCCGGCGGGTTTGGCCGCTTCCAGGAAGCTGACCTTCACCCCCATGTCGGGGACGATGCGTGGGTCCTTCGTGTTCAGCGCCACGCGCACCTTGACCGTGGCCTTGCTGCGGTCGGCGGTGGGGATGATGGCGATCACCTCGCCCGGGATCTTCCAGTCCTGGTAGGCGTTGAGGGTCGCCTCGATCGGCATCTTCGGTTGCACGCGGCCGATGAACTGTTCGCCCACTTCCACTTCCACTTCCAGCGAATCCATGTCGACGATGGTGCCGATGCCGGTACGGGTGAAACCGCCGCCGGCAGACAGCGGCGAGATGATTTCGCCCGGCTGCGCCGCCTTGGCGATCACCACGCCGGCGAACGGCGCGCGGACCACGGTGTTGTCCACGCCGTTGTCGGCGATGGCCAGGCGATCGGCGGCGACCTTGGCGTTGCGCTGTGCGGTAAGCAATTGCGCGCGCAGCGAATCGCGCTGGGCGACGGCCTGGTCGTACTGCGACCTGGAAACCAATTGCTGTTGCACCAGCGTGGACAGACGCCTGGCGCTGGCTTCGGCTTCCACCAGTTGCGCCTGGGTGCCGCTGGCCGCACTGCGTGCCGCGCCCAGTTGCGCGGCGTAAAGCGAGCGCTCGGCGTTGGCGTCGATCGGATCCAGCGTGGCCAGGACCTGGCCTTCCTCCACGCGCTGGCCTTCTTCGATCATCACTTCCTTGACCTTGCCGGTGATCTTGGCCGAGACCGTCGCCATGCGCCGTGCCACCACATAACCGCTGGCGTCGAGCACCGAAGCCGAGGCCGTGCCCGCGCCGATGGCGGCGGTGGGCGCGGTGCGCACCTCGATGGCCTTGTCGCGCCCGAACAGGAACCAGCCCACGATCGCCAACAAAGCGAGCACGAGGACGGCGGCCACGGCGATCCACAGTCCGCGGCGCGATTTCGGCGCCGATGGCGGCGCCTTGCGGTCGATGCGGAGTTCTTTGAGCAGGTCGGCGGAAGTATTCATCGAATAACCAGACGGGGCAGGGGGCGGAGTGTGACCGTCAATGTTACCCAGGCCAACCTGCCGGAAGTCAGTTTCTCGGGCGCGGCAACCCTCAATCGCCCGGGCCCGCGGCGCTGATCATGCCTTGCAGCGCCTGCAGGTGCTTGTCCAATGCCTTGCGGCCTTTCGCCGTGAGCTTGTACCAGGTGACCGGCTTGCGCTCGACGAAATCGCGACGCAGTGCGACGTATTCCTCGTCTTCCAGTCGCCGCAGTTGCGCGCCCAGGTTGCCATCGGTCAGTTCCAGTTGTTCCTTGAAGCGCGAGAAGCTGATCTCGCCATGGCGCGCGAGCAGCACGCTGATCGCCAGGCGGACCCGGTGTTCCAGTGCAGCGTCGAAACCCTGCAGGGCTTTCACTCGCCCGATTCCTGCTTGCGGCTGCCGATGCCCGACCAGATCAGCGACAGTGCGATCAACAAGCCGGTGATCGTCCACACGTAGGACGTGGTGAATACATTCAGCACCACGTAGCCGCCCAGCATCGCCAGGCCGCTCCACATCAGCGGCCGCTCCAGGTGCACGCCGGCCAGCGCATAGACCAGTCCGCCCACCAGCAGGTAGTTGCCGACGACATCGACGAACTCGAGCCGGCCGGTCGCTGCGGGCAGCACGCACAGCACGAAGCCGACCCCGCCGATGGTCCAGTGCAGGCCGTAGCGCCGGCCCAGCGCCTTGTCGATGACGCCGTGGTCGCGCGCGTGGCGGGCACCCAGGTACCAGCTGAGCAGGCCGCCGCCGATGCCGCAGACGAACCAGAAAGGTCCCGCCGCGTCCGGCGCGAAGTCGGGCAGGGCGAAGCCGACCGAGACGATGGCCGCCCACAGGAAATAGATCGCCGGGACGCCACGCGGCGCATCTTCGCGCCTTACCGCGCTGGCGATGTAGTCGAGGTCGTGCTTGATCTGTTCGGGGTCGGTCATGGCGATGCTCCGGGTTGACGGATGTGAGAGTACTCTGGATTGCAGAGTTGTCAAGTCCGGAAGCGATCCGGAACAGGCCAATGCCCATTCATCGAGGAGGCAAGATCGAAATGAGCATGGGAACCATCGCGCTGGTTGCGGCCAGCACCCCCCCGCCACCGGCAAGACCGTGGGGCTGGAAACAGTGCGAAAACTATGTGGGAGGGGCTTCAGCCCCGACGCTCTTCGAAGAAAGCGTCGGGGCTGAAGCCCCTCCCACAACAGCACGGTGCCGCGCTCAGGCGGGGTATCGCCCCTTCAGCATTTCGAACGCCGCGCGCAACGCCATCGCCTCGCCGCCCGGCGGGCGACCCGGGCGGTCGCTGTCGTTCCACGCATACACGTCCAGGTGCGCCCACTTCTGTTGCGTGGGCACGAAGCGTTCCAGGTACAGCGCGGCGGTGACCGCGCCGGCCATGCGCGAACCGGCGTTGGCCAGGTCGGCGATGCCGCTGTTGAGGTAGCGCAGGTAAGGACGCCACAACGGCATGCGCCACAGCGGATCGCGGGTGCGTTCGCCGGCCGTGATCCAGTCGTTGGCCAAGGCATCGTCGTTGGCGAACAGGGCCGGCAGGTCGGGGCCCAGGGCGATGCGCGCCGCGCCGGTGAGCGTGGCGAAATCCAGGACGATGTCCGGCGTCTGTTCGCCCGCGTAGGTCAGCGCGTCGCAGAGGACGACCCGGCCTTCGGCATCGGTGTTGTCGATTTCCACGCTCAGGCCCTGGCGCGTGGCGATCACTTCGCCGGGACGGAACGCGTCGGGACCGATCGCGTTCTCGACCGCGGGGATCAGCAGGGTCAGCCGCAACGGCAGCTTGCGCGCCATCACCAGCTCGGCCAGGGCCAGCGCGTGCGCGGCGCCGCCCATGTCCTTCTTCATGTTGCGCATGCCGTCGGCCGGCTTGATGTCCAGGCCGCCGGTGTCGAAGCACACGCCCTTGCCGACCAGGGCGACATGCGGCAGTCCGCTCGCGCCCCATTGCAACGCGATCAGGCGCGGCGCGCGGTGCGAGGCGCGGCCGACCGCATTGATGGCGGGGAAATTCCGCGCCAGCAGTTCGTCGCCGGCGATCACCTCGATCTGCGCGCCCTGCTGTTCCGCGATTTGCCGTGCCACTGCTTCCAGTTGTTCCGGGCCCATGTGCTCGGTCGGGGTGTTGACCAGGTCGCGCACGCGCACGCAGGCGGCGAGCAGGTCGATGGTTTCGGCATCGGCATCGCGCAGCAACAGGCGCGCCGGTTGGCGCGGCGGCTGCTTGTAGCGATTGAAACGATAACTGCCCAGACCCCAGCCCAGTTGCAGAGCGTTGCGCGCTTCGGCCTCCAGTGAGGTGGCCAGTTCCCAGTCGCCTGGCGGCAGCCCGTGCGGCGCATGCGCGTAGGAATACGGATCCAGCGGATCGCCGATCCCGATCGCGGCCGCGGCGATGCCCGGCTTCTCATCGGGATGCACGCCCGGCAGCAGGATCAACGCGCCGGGCGCGGCGCTGAACTGCTGCGCATCGACCCAGGCCTGCAGCGCCGGCGCCAGCGCCTCGCGCCATGCAGCGAAGCCATCGCGTTCCAGCACGTGCAGCGGCAGGGCGGAAACGGAAGTGTCGGTAAAGCCATTGGGCAGGGTCATGCGATAGCGTGCTCCGTGCGTTGGGTTTGGGTCGCGTCCAGCCAGTCGGCCAACGCGGCGAGCGAGTCGAATTCCAGGTCCGGGCGCAGTTCCTGCAAGGTCCAGGCCTGGTCGTCGCGGTTGAGCCAGCAACTGCGCAAGCCGGCGCGGCTGGCGCCGGCGACGTCCATCTCGTGGTGATCGCCCACGTGCAGGACCAGGCCGGGTTCCAGCCCGAGGCGCGCGCATGCCGCCAGGAAGATGCTGGCTTCGGGCTTGGCCGCGCCGTGTTCGCGCGAACCCAGCTGGAAGGCGAAATGATGGTCGATGCCGATGCGCTGCAGGTCGGCGTTGCCGTTGCTCAGCGCCACCACCGGCAGGCGCGCAGCGATCCGCGCCAGCGCCTCGACGCTGTCGGGATAGAACTCCACCCGGTTGCGTTCGGCATAGAAGGCTTCGTAGGCCGGCTCCAGCAGCGCGAGATCGGCGCCACTGCCGCGCAGCGCCTGCTCCAGGGTCAGCCGCCGCAGCGCCGACATGTCGTGCACCAGCTGCGGATTGGTCTCGAACACCTGCTGGCGAAGCACGCGCATGGCCGCGATCGGGTAACGCACCGCGGTCGCCGGGCTGTGTCGCAGCATCCAGTCGTGCAGCACCTGGTCGATGCGCGCCCCGATCGGGGCGAACGGCCACAGGGTGTCGTCCAGGTCCAGGGTGATGGCGCGTACGGGGAAGGTCACGGGGTGCATTGTAGCTGGGGGCGGTGAGGCGAGGAACGAGTGAGGAGGAACGAGGAACGAGAAAACAAGCTTCCGGCCGCCCTCACTCCTCACTCCTCACTCCTCGTTTCTCGTTCCTCGTTCCTCGTTCCTCGTTTCTCGTTCCTCCTCACTCGTTCCTAGCTCCTCCCGCCTCACTCCAGCAACCGCGCCCACCCCTCCATCCCTTCCAGCCGTGCCAGCACCAGCTTCACGCAGACCAGCAGCGGCACCGCCAGCAGCAGGCCGACGATGCCCCATAGCCAGCCGAACAGCATCAGCGCCAGGATCAGGATCAGGGGCGACAGCGCCATGCGCCGGCCGAGCACGATCGGGGTGACGATCTGGCCTTCCAGCGTGTGCAGTCCCAGATAGACGATCGCCGGCAGCACCGACAGCCACGGATCCTTGTAGCTGACGAAACCCACCAGCAGCATCAGGGCCATGCCGATCAGCGGCCCGACATAGGGCGCGAAGTTGAGCAGCGCCACCATCGTCCCCCACAGCAGCGCTTCCTGCAGCGGGATATCCAGCGCGTACAGGATCCCAGCGTAGACCAGGCCGACCAGCGCATTGATCACGCTGATGGTCAGCACGTAGCGCGATACCTCGCGTTCGATGGAATGCATCAGGTCCACGCTGAACTTCTGCTGCTGCCGCCCGGGCAGCAACGCGATCGCATGCCGCTGCAGGTTCTCGCCGTAGACCAGGAAGAAGAAGGTCAGCAGCACCACCGCCAGTACCGAAGCCAGCAGCCGCGGCGTGGCGGTCAGCACCTTGTACGGGTCGTCCACCTGGGTACGCACGACCTGCACTTTCTTGGCGCTTTCGCCGCCGGCGGCGCGGGCGATGTTCTCGGCGGCCAGGTTGGCGTCCTGCATCGGCTTGGCCAGCTGGCGCAGCTTCGGTGCCAGTTGCTTGAGTTCCTGCGGCACGTCGCGGAACCAGTCGCCGGCCGGCACGATCAGCTGGCTGGCGAGCGCGCCGGTGCCGGCCAGGCCGCCCACCACCACGATCAGGGCGCCGATGAAACGCGGCACCCACAGGCGCTTGAGCAGGCGGATGATCGGGTTGGCCACCAGGGCCAGGAACATGCCCAGCAGGATCGGCAGCAGCAGGTCCTGCGCGGCCCACAGGGTGTAGCCGACGGCCAGCGTGGCCAGGATCAGCAATGCGGTGGATGCGCGCGGGCGCGCGGCGACAGGCGGCGCGGCTTCGGGCGCGGTGCTGGGGGAAATCGGATCGCTGGGTTGCTGGTTCAAGGGCGCGACTCCGTGGGGGTTCGACAGTGGGAGCGGCGTCCCCCAAGGGGACTTCCTCCGGGGCGTAAGCCGCGAGCTCTTGCGCTTCCGCTGCTCCTGCCTGCCTCGGGTTCGGGGGAAAGCTCGCGGCTTACGCCGCTCCCACAAAAAGCCGCTCGCAGACTCTAAGGGTGGGACAGTTCGGTGGCGGCTTCGGCAGGACGTGGCTGGATCGGTGCGATTTCGTCGTCGGATTCAGCGGTGCGCATGGTCGGCGCGGCCTGCCCGGTAACCGCATCTTCGGCCGTGTCCGCCGCTTCCCCCGCCTGTTCCGCGGCGAAGCTCGCCTGCACCGAAGCGAACAATCCCGACAGCGCGCCGACCATCTGCAGCATGCGCGCGCCGGTCAGCGCGCGCAGCGGCTCGGCGCGGCCCACCAGGAAACCGCTGGCCAGGCCCACGGCGATGATCCGTATCGGCGTCCAGCCCTCGCGCCAGGTCCGGCCGAGCTGGCGATAGCGGTCGACCACGCGCTGCTCGCGCATTTCCAGCACGTCCTCGGCGCGCGCGACCTTGCGCACCAGGTGCTCGAAGCTCACCCGTGGGCGCGCATCCTTGCTCATGGGGGTGTGATCCTGTTGCCGTCTTGGTCGTGCTCGGGCGCGTTGCGATCCACCGCATCGCGCGCGGATTCGGTCGATCCGGGGTCGGGTGCCGAATCGGCCAGTTCGCCGATACCCAGGCGCGCCAACTGACGGCGCGTGGCCTGCATGCGGGTGTGGTCGAAGTAGCGGTCGGCCTGCCAGGCGGCCCACGTCGTCACCAGGCCGCTGAGCAACGCGCAGATCAGCAGTGACGCCGCCCACGGCAAGCCGAGGGTACGGCTCAGGAATACGATCAGCGTCGCCATCAGCAACAGCCAACAGGAAGCGCCGAATACGATCGCCACCCCGGTCAGCGCCATCGCGCGGCCGAAGGCGCTGCGCGCCAGCGACACATCGGCGGCCAGCAGCGCGCGGAACGCCTTCGCCGCGCCGCCGGCTTCCTTCAGTCCTTCGCGCGCGGCGTTGCCGACTTCGCGGATCGATTCGCCGAGGTCGGGCGCGGTCCCCGCAGGAGGCGGGGAATCCGTGGCGTTGCCGCCATCATGCGTTTCGCTCACGCCAGCGGCTTACTTGTCGCCGCCGCCGCTGCGCGCCAGCTTGGCGATGATCCAGCCTGCGGCGAAGGCCACGCCGAACGAGGCCAGCGGACGTTCGCGGATCAGGTCGGCGGCGCTGTCGATCAGGTCGCGGCCCTTGTCCATCAGCTGGTCCACCTGTTCCATCGCCGCGGCGCCGCCGTGCTCGGCCGCAGCAATGCCGGACAGGGCGCTGTCGGCCAGTTCGGATTTCACGTTGGCCTTGCCCAGCTTCAATTCGTCGCCAGCGGAACCGGCGGCGCCGCGGATGGCTTCGCTGGCGGCGGCGGCGGCGGACTTGAGATGCGAACCGGCTTCGCCCAGGTTGCTCTTCAGTGCATCGGTCGCGGTGGGGTTGTTCATGGTCATCTCCTTGGTGGGGAAGGCATTAACGCCGATCGGGTAATACCTCTATAGCAGGTCGCCATTAACAGGCTGTCATTTGCCGCGCCGTCATCGCATCAGGAAATTGCCCACGCCGTTGCCGCGCCTGATCGCGAGCACCAGTTGTTCCGGCTTGCGCGCGAAGCTGGCCTGAAAGCCGGAGAGATCGTCGAATTCGCCGGTGGTCGCCTCCAGCACGATGTCGCCGGGCTGCAGGCGGTTCTGCGCCGCCCGGCTGCCGCGGCCCACGTCCTTGACCAGTACGCCGCTGAGGCCCGAGCTACGCAATGATTCCGGCAGGTCGGCGAACGAGGCGCCGGCCAGTCGCGGATCCAGCGTCGCCCCGGCCAGCGCCTGCGGCTGTTCCTTCAGCATCGCGCGCAGTGTCAGCGGCTTGCCGTCGCGGCGGACCTGCAGGGTCAGCGCGCTGCCGACCGGCTGCAGGCCTTCGTAGTTGTGCAACGATTCGGCGCTGTCGATGCGCTCGCCATTGGCCGCGACGATCACGTCGCCGATTTTCAATCCAGCCGCCGCCGCGCCCGAACCGGCGTAGATCCGGGTCACCGCCGCGCCGCGCACGTCGTCCAGGCCCATGCCCTGGGCGATCTGCGGGGTCAGGGTCTGCGATTCCAGGCCCAGGGTGCCGCGGGTGACGACGCCATTGGCCTTCAGTTGTTCGACGACGCTCCTGGCCAGGTTCGACGGAATCGCGAAACCCAGGCCGATGTTGCCGGCCATGCTGCCCTGCGGATTGAAGCTGGCGGTATTAATGCCGACCAGTTGCCCTTGCAGGTTGACCAGCGCGCCGCCGGAATTGCCGGGGTTGATCGACGCGTCGGTCTGGATGAAGTTCTGGTAGCCCAGGCCGCGGATGCCGCTGCGGCCCACCGCCGAGACGATGCCCGAGGTCACCGTCTGCCCCAGGCCGAACGGGTTGCCGACCGCGACCACGAAATCGCCCACGCTCAACGCGCTGCTGTCGGCCAGCGGGATCTCGGTCAGGTTGCCCGGCGGAATCCGGATCAGGGCCACGTCGGTGTCCGGGTCCGAACCCTTGAATTCGGCCTCCACGCTGCGCCCGTCGCTCAGGGTCACCGACACGCCGTCGGCGTTCTCGATCACGTGGTGGTTGGTGATGATGTAGCCGTTCTTGGCATCGATGATCACCCCCGAGCCCAGCGACTGCTGCACGCGTTCGCGCGGCATGTCGGGGATGCCGAGCATGCGCCGGAAGATCGGGTCGTCGGCGAACGGACCCATCGGGCTGCGCAGCTTGACGGTCTGGCGGCTGTAGACGTTGACCACTGCCGGCATCACCCGTTGCAGCATCGGCGCCAGCGACGGCATCGGCTGGCCGTTGACCGCGGCCGGCAGCGAACCGCTGGCGGCAGGAATGACCGCCGGCGCCAGCGGGGCGGCCTGGGCCGGGGTTTCGAAGACGGCCTGGAGGCCGCTGGCGGCGAAACCGCCGAACGCGGCGGCGGCGAGGAGGGCGAGCAAGGTGGGAAGCGGGCGCATGGTCGAAGGTCGCGGCAAGGGGTGAAAAGGCAGGGCGGGAAGGCAGGAGCGGCAGCCGGGACGGGTTCGCCGGCAGGCGTTGTCGCCAAGATGAACGAGTGTGAGCATCAGCGCCTAAACCCGCAATGAAAGCGGGCCAGACCCGGGCCCGGCGGCGCCGCTTAAAGCTGAACAGGCATGTCATCGAAATTCATCAGTCAATGCCCTTTTTGCCGTTGACAGTCCGACCGGGCCAGCGTAGCTTGCAACCTTCGCTTTGCCACTAGATATAGCGGTCAGATGCGAAACGGGCCCAAGCAGTAGGGTTTTTTCTTGGGAATAAGGCGCTCTGGGGAAGCCCATGACAGCGATCGTGACAGCGGTTTTACCGGACCGCACGCACAATTCGGACCTGCCACGACGCGCCTGCCGCTGCCGTGCGGACCGTCGCCGCTGTCGCCTTGCCCGGAAGTAACGACAGGCAGTACCCGTACTGGCCGGCCCGACCGTCCAGGCGCATAAAAAAAACAAGTCCAACCATAAGTTCCAGAAACAACAGGGAGAGCAACACAATCATGAGTACGGTGCGCCTCGAGGCGGTCAAGAACGAAGAAGCTGCAGGATCATCCCTGGTGCCCATGCAGCCGGCCTCGCTGGATATCTGGGACAAGAAATACCGGTTGAAGACCAAGCAGGGCGAAGCCCTGGACGCCGACATCGACGGCACCTACCAGCGCGTGGCCCGGGCCCTGGCCGACGCCGAAACCACCGCCGAGAAGCGCGCCTACTGGTACGAGCGCTTCGTCTGGGCGCTGCGCCGCGGGGCCATTCCCGCCGGCCGCATCACCTCCAACGCCGGCGCGCAGGAACACAAGCCGGCCACGTCCACCATCAACTGCACCGTGTCCGGCACCATCGAGGACTCGATGGACGGCATCCTGGACAAGGTCCACGAAGCCGGCCTGACCCTCAAGGCGGGCTGCGGCATCGGCTATGAATTCTCGACCCTGCGTCCGCGCGGCGCGTTCGTGGCCGGCGCCGGCGCGTACACCTCGGGGCCGATGTCGTTCATGGATATCTACGACAAGATGTGCTTCACCGTGTCCTCGGCCGGTGGCCGCCGCGGCGCGCAGATGGGCACCTTCGACGTGTCGCATCCGGACGTGAAGGACTTCATCCGCGCCAAGCGCGAGGACGGGCGCCTGCGCCAGTTCAACCTGTCGCTGCTGATCACCGACGGCTTCATGGACGCGGTGGCCAACGACGCCGACTGGCCCATGGTGTTCCCGGTCAACGCCAAGGAACAGGGCGAGATCAACCTCGACGACGAGTCCGAGGTGATCTGGCGCGACTGGCCCACGCACAAGAACTACGTCAGCCGCGACGACGGCCTGGTCGCCTGCAAGATCTACGGCCACATCCGCGCGCGGCACCTGTGGGACATGATCATGGTCTCGACGTACGACTACGCCGAGCCGGGCTTCATCCTGATCGACCGGGTCAACGAGATGAACAACAACTGGTGGTGCGAGAACATCCGCGCGACCAACCCCTGCGGCGAGCAGCCGCTGCCGCCCTACGGCGCCTGCCTGCTGGGCTCGGTCAACCTGACCACCTTCGTCCGCGACCCCTTCACCGACCAGGCGGCCTTCGACTGGGAGGAATACAAGGAAGTGGTGCGCGTGTTCACCCGCATGCTCGACAACGTGGTCGACGTCAACGGCCTGCCGTTGCAGCAGCAGCGCGACGAGATCCTGCGCAAGCGCCGCCACGGCATGGGCTTCCTCGGCCTGGGTTCCACCCTGACCATGCTGAAGATGAAGTACGGCAGCCCCGAGTCCTGCGAATTCACCGAGTCCATCGCCCGCGACATGGCCGTGGCCGGCTGGGAAATGGGCCTGGCCCTAGCCCGCGAGAAGGGCGCCGCGCCGATCATGGAAGAACTGTTCGACGTCACCGCCGCCATGCTGCGCCTGCGCCCGGAAATGGCCAAGGACGGCTGGCGCATCGGCCAGCAGATCCCCGGCAAGGTGCTGCACGCCAAGTACAGCCGCTACATGCAGCGCGTGGCCGAGGTCTCGCCGGAACTGGTCGACGAACTGGCCGAGATCGGCAGCCGCTTCACCCACCACAGTTCCATCGCCCCCACCGGCACCATCTCCTTGAGCCTGGCCAACAACGCCTCCAACGGCATCGAGCCCTCGTTCGCCCATCACTACAGCCGCAACGTGATCCGCGAAGGCAAGAAGTCCAAGGAAAAGGTCGACGTGTTCTCCTACGAGCTGCTGGCCTACCGCCACCTGGTCAACGCCAAGGCGGTGCCGTTCGCCGAGGACGCCGACGCGCGCCTGCCGGACTATTTCATCAGCGCCGACGACATCAATCCCAAGGAACACGTCGACGTGCAGGCCGCGGCGCAGAAGTGGGTGGACAGCTCCATCTCCAAGACCGCCAACGTCCCCACCGACTACCCGTACGAGCAGTTCAAGGACATCTATCGCTACGCCCACCAGCAGGGCCTGAAGGGTTGCACCACGTTCCGCTTCAACCCGGCCGCCTTCCAGGGCGTGCTGGTCAAGGAAGCGGACCTGGAGAACACCCTGTACCGCTTCGAGCTGGAAGACGGCAGCGTGGTCGAGGTCAAGGGCAACGAGCAGATCGAATACGACGGCGAGATGCACAGCGCCGCCAACCTGTTCGACGCCCTGAAAGAAGGCTACTACGGCAAGTTCTGACCTGCGGCATTACTCCTCTCCCCTTGCGGGAGAGGATGCCCGAAGGGCAGGAGAGGGGAGTGCGAAGCGCAGCGAGCATGCTCTCCCTTCTGCGCCCCCCAACCCACCCACTCCCCACCTCACGCCAACCGGTATAGCATCGGCCCCGTACCAAACCCACGGCCCCAGGAGGGCATCTTCATGAGCAATGGAAATGGTGTGGTGGCGACCCTGACAGGCGCTGCAGAAAGCGTGAAAGAAACCGCAAGCAACATCGGCAACTCCCTCGCTTCCACCGCCAGCGGCGCCGTCGCCTCGGCCAGGAAGTCGGTCAAGAAGGCGCGCAAGGCCGCGACCAAACGCGTCACCGCAGCCAAGAAGGCGGTCGCCAAGCGCACCGACAAGGCCAGCAAGTCGGTGAAGAAGACCGTGGCCAAGGCCAAGAAGAAGCTGGCCAGCGCCAGTGCCAGCGCCAAGGCCGAAGCCGCTACGCTGAAGAAGAAGGTCACCGGCAAGAAGGCCGCGGCCAAGAAGAAGGTCGCGACCAAGAAAGTCGCCGCGAAGAAGGCGGTGAAGAAGGTCGTGAAGAAAGCCGCCGCGAAGAAGGCCGCCGCCAGGAAGACGGTGAAGAAAGTAGCGAAGAAGGTTGCCGCGAAGAAGGCCGTGGCCAAGAAAGCGGTGAAGAAGGCGATGAAGAAAGCCGCGCCGAAGAAGGCCGCCAAGAAGACCGCAAAGAAAGCCGCGAAGAAAAGGTAATCCCTTAGAACCCCTCTCCCGCAACGCGGGAGAGGGGCAGGGGTGAGGGTTACGCTGCCAGCGACCCTCCCCCGCCACACACCAACACCAACACCGAAAGCACACCAGGATCGAAGTTCATGGCCGTCAAGATCGACAAGAAAATCAAGGGTTACAGCGTCCTCACTCCGGAAGACAAGGCGCGCGAAAGCGCCGCCGTGGTCCAGGCGGAGTCGATCAGCCGGGCCAAGGCCGAGGCCGAGCTGCCGGTCGCCGACATCATCCACATGCACGAGCGCATCGAGCGCCCGGAAGTGCTGATCGGCAGCACCTACAAGATCAAGTCGCCGCTGGTGGAGCACGCGATGTACGTGACCATCAACGACATCGTGTTGAACGCGGGCACCGAGCACGAGCTGCGCCGTCCGTTCGAGATCTTCGTCAACTCCAAGTCGATGGAGCATTTCCAGTGGATCGTGGCGCTGACCCGGATCATGTCCGCGGTGTTCCGCAAGGGCGGCGACGTGACCTTTCTGGTCGACGAGATGAAGGCGGTGTTCGATCCGCGCGGCGGCTATTTCAAGGCCGGTGGCGTGTACATGCCGTCGCTGGTCGCCGAGCTGGGCGCGATCGTGGAAGAGCACCTGAAGTCGATCGGCATGATCCACGACCCGGAAATGAGCGCGCACCAGCGCGCGATCCTGGCCGAGAAGCGCGCGCAGTACGAGAACCGCGCAAAAAAAAAGTCTGACGTGAATTCCCCCAGCCCTTCTCCTGCGTCAGCGGGAGAAGGTGCCCGCAGGGCGGATGAGGGCGCTCTTCGTGCAGCCAACGAACCCGCCTCCCACGAAGACATCGCCGTCACCGGCGACGGCACCAGCTTCCCGCCCAGCGCCACGCTCTGCCACAAGTGCAACACGAAGGCCCTGGTCATCATGGACGGGTGCGCTACTTGTTTGAATTGTGGGTATTCGAAGTGTGGGTGACGAAACGCTTGTGGCCCTTAGTTGTGCTTGGGTCGAGCCACTGAATGGTTGAACGCTTCGTCAGGCCTAGACTGGGGTTCTATTGGTATCTATTTGAGCCAGTAGCGATATTTATCCTCGCGTTTTTTCTGGCGTGGGTGATATTTGATACACCCGAACTCTTGTCAGGTCTTAAGACGTTTGAGTGGGGCAACGGCTTAGTAACGATTCTCGCAACATTCGTCGGCGCAATGTCGGCTTTTCTCCTCGAGTCTGGGAGGGAACGCAAGGCTCAGTCAAATAAGGACTTAGCCTCTGGTCGTTTAATCTTCTTCAAGTTATCCCGAATGGTTAATCGATTGACCAATATCAAGCGCGGTTATGTGGATCCGTATCGAGATCATTCCGCACGATGCTTGGAAATTCCCGCGTTGCTTGCAATAGATGCCAATGACCCTGGTATGGATATGGATTCATTGCACTTTATGTTCGTAAGGCACGCTAACTTGCTAGGAGAGATCTCCATTGCGAAGGATCAATTCCAAAGCGTAATAGAACTAATCAATGAACGATCACGATTCATGAGAGAAGAGATCCAGCCGAAGCTTAAGGCGGCAAACGTGCCTCAGGAGTTCAATATAGAGATCGGGCGCTTGAATCAAATTCTGGGGCCGGGGAACCTCCAAGAGGCGGTCAATTTAGCCAATCAGCTAGTTGAATCTTTAGATCGAATTGAATTGCAAGTTTTAGAAGTTACGAATCGCTTTGGGGCTGCGTTGAGTTCCTACTTTCCGTCCATCCGCCTTAGTATTTCTTTAATGGAAATCACAGATGGGGCTAAACAAAATGCCGACGGCCCTGCCGCTGCGTAGCTTGGTCTAGCTTGGATAGGGGAGGCACCCCGTGGTGTCTTGCAAGGAAACTCCGCGCTCCTTAGAGCGCGTTTTTTTTCGTCCGGCTACTTGCTGTGCCGCTTCTTGGCGCAAGCTACTGAGCTTGAGCTGCTGATTGAGTCTATCTCTGAAGTATTCACCACTCTGAAAGAATTTCCTTCAGGCATGGATATCAAGAGAACTCTCTCTTGAGATAAGGCGTGAACGAGACCCCATGTGCAGGGTTCATTCTGTTGTTTAATGTCGACCGGTGTAAAGCTCATGTCGTCTAGTTTATTCTTTGATCTTGACTCAGCGAAGGTTGGTGCAATAGAAGCAATGACCATGGCGGCTAAAGATCCAATGCCAACCATATTGGTGGTTGTGGTGGGGCCAAAGTGTTCAATGATTGAGACAATAAATATGATAAATAATTGAAATCCAGCAAGAATAAGCAATATGAAGGCAGCGATGTTCCAGTGCGACTTATGGTTATCAAATATCCACCATTCGAGTGAATAGTGAATAGCGAAACAGACTGCGGACGCTGCAAAGATTAAGCCGCAAAAACGTATGGTGCCTTTCTGAGTTGCGTTTCCATCGACGTAAAAGTTCAGGGATATTGCCAGCATCAATGCAAAGGTGAGCAATGGGCCAAGCGCTGCAGTTATGTACTGCGTCGCGTCTAGCATCTGTAGTGCCCAAGGCGCACCGAGCCCTTTGAAATGACCTCTCAGGTAAGACCATCCAAGGACGTAAGCGATACCGGTTAGACCGACGGCAATTGCTGCCACGTGCGATAGCGGTGCTGTTAGCTCTTTAATAGCTATGAGAGCCTTTTGATGCCGGGTCGGTTGTTCGTCGCTCATGATCTTTCCTTGAGTACATTGAGAATGTATTTCAGCAGAGAAGCGAGGGCAAGAGAACGCTTTAAGAGTCAGCATGGTCCGGGTAAGCGAAACGCACTCGGGGCGTTTCATATCGAAACTCCGCCTGTCCCGGGTGCGGCTTTTACGAAAAAAGCGGAGTCAGGGTGCTGTACGAAAGGTACTCCGATCCGTTTCCACCTCGTTCTCCAAGAGTCGCATTATCACGTGTGAAGTATTTACGTTGAAACTGCTGTTCTTGCATGGTCCCCTACCTTTAAGCCAACAATAGCGAGACGGGTTATGACCAAGTGGGCCGACTATGGAATATCGGAAGTTCGCTACAACGCCACGCATACTCATATTGATCGAGTACGGATCCGGAAGGACAAGGACACAACATTTGGAGAGACCGAAGAGCATCAACGAACTGCAATAGTGAAAGCGATCAAGGAAGGCGTGACGTTCGTGACCATCATGTGGGTGGACGGGAAATGGCAAAAAGGTCAGCCAGTTCACATCATCAGAGTTAATGGCACGGAATACATCAAGAGCCGGGATAACGGTAGAGAGGGCGACAACCTTGAAAATCTTCCGGAATTCTAAAGGTTGCTGCAGATAAGGGGGTCAGGATACTTTTCTAAGTAAGAAAAGTACTCTGGCCTCGTTCTTCGATCTCTTGCGGCGGGAAACCGACTGCATACCAAAAACGGGGTCAGGTTCACTTAATCAGGATAGGAGCTGCACCTGACCCCGTTATCGGATCGGCTCAATCGGCGTATGTGAACTATTTACGTTGTCAGGTCTCTGCCTCATGCCTCAGTTTCTTCTCTATAGGCAGGCGATATGTCGCGCTTCGCTGGGAAAGGGGGCGGTTCTCAACCTGGTAGACCCAGGGTCTCTAAACTGCTGCTTCCAGATGTACACTGACTCCGCTGGGGAGAGGGGAAGGATGCATGAACACCATGGGGATCCGGGTCAAACCCGGTGAGGTGACGTTTGCGGTCTACGACACAGAGGCTGCCGCCGTAGTAAACGTCGAAATAATCAAAATACCCAAAGCGCTTCCGACACCCGATGCGCTGAAGTACGTGCGCAACAACATCTTGGACGTTATCCGTGAATTCTCAATTGCACGTGCGGGATTGAGGGTGACAGAAAGTAGTGCTCAATCAAAGAACGTTGAGCGAATCGAAATTGAGGGTGTTATCCAAGAGGCTTTTGCTAGTAGCTGCCTGCAGGGGTATTACATCGGTCAGATCTCGAATATCTCCCGCCGCGTTGGTTTTGCGCGTGACCAGTTCAAACGTTTCGTGTCAAACGAAATTCCGTATGAGCCGGTCGAAAACTGGGATAAGTTGAAGCCAGAAGCGCGAGAGGCCATCTTTGCCGCCTTGGGGGCGCAGCATGCTTAAGCCCTATAACATCGCAGATGTTGCCTTCCAGCTGGGTCAGGAAATCGGAGCAGAAGGAAAAAACTCCAACGTCTACATCGCTCATGATCCGCAGTTAGATGCACAGCTCGTCATCAAGAAATGTCCGAAGGCAAAAATGGATGCGGCGGCCTATTTTGCTGAGTCCAGCTGCGTATACGCTAGCTCGCACTCAAACGTTGTTCCGATCTATTACGCTTGCCAAGATCCAGATTCAATCTATTTGGCGATGCCATATTACGTAAATGGATCGCTAAAGAAATTGATGGAAGTGCGTTTTCTGACGGTTCGCGAGATAGTGATTTTTGCGACACAATTCTTAAGCGGGCTGCATCATATTCATTCTCAGAAATTGGTGCACTTCGATATCAAGCCCGACAATATCTTGCTGTCAGATCGTGGTGAAGCGCTGATAGCAGACTTTGGCTTGGCAAAGGCCAGAGGCATTAATGGCCTCGCTGAGCAAGATAGGCTCTATGGAAAGATGGCGCCTCCCGAGGCATACCAAGCAGGGGTGTACGACCATAGATTCGACATTTATCAAGTCGGATTAACGCTGTTCAGGATGTGCGTAGGAGACGCCGAGTTTTACGCCCAGTACGAATCACATATGGTTAATGGCGTTTTTGATAAACATACCTTTAAGCACGCTGTCATTAACGGCCAGTTTCCAAGTGCTGTCGGCGACGTGTTTCCAGAGCACATACCAGAAGCGTTAATCAAAGTAGTTAGAAAATGTTTGCTGGATATCGACCAACGCTATCCATCCGTTATCGACATTGTTAACGATCTGGCTGCCATTGAAGGCGAGCAGTTGGACTGGAAGTATTCCCACGATCAAGCCGGAAAGCACTGGGTCAAGCAAGTAGACGATATGATCTACTCTTTGGATCTTGACCCGAACCGAGTTTCCATCGCAAAGAAGGGTAAGGCGGAAGGGCCGCAGCGGCGTATCAACGATTACTGCACCAACGAACTGAATCGGAAGTCCACGAAGAAGTTCCTACGGGAGAACTGACATGAAAAAGATTCGGAATGACAAGAGCAGTTATCTGTCTAGATCGGCTCTTAATCAGTCATCGGCGGGCACCAAGCAAAGTGCGGAGCGGAAAGATCGTGGCGACTTCAAGGTTGACTCGGCTGGCTACTTTACGTGGCCAAAGAAACAGAGGGTAGCCACTAGGTGATCTGCCTAACACTCGATTAGACAGTCCATGCTATAGACGCATGATAGGAAAGGCCCGCAGCACGCGGGCCTCTCTTTTGGACACGTCCTGACTGCAAAACGGGGTCAGAGGGTCTTTCTTACAGGACCCGTAGCATGGGTTGAGCAAAGCGATACCCATCGTTAGCATGCATCGAAGTCTGGGGAGACTGGCATGGATCGCGATGCAACAAGATTAGATAAGTCCGGCAACTCCGATGCAGAGCTATCGTTCGCCGAACTCCAACGCCGCATCAGTGAAATACCAGATGGTCCTTCGGACATACTGAATACGCCGAAGCCGTATCGCGTGCTCAATGCCATCGGTGGAGTAGGGGCGATTGTCGTGCTACTCCCAATGGTGTTCGTCAAGTTGATGGCGCCTGCCTTGTGGATGGTCACCATGATGCAGATCGGCATGGCCATCATGATAATGATGTGGCTCCCCGCTTTCGTTCGATCCATCGGTGTACTCAGTTGGACATTGGCGCGTTGGAAGACCGACATGGTCATCCAGCTTGATCACGACCACCCGCACTTCCAATCGATCCTCCGCTGGCTGACCACATTCCCAGCCGACGCGCTTGCAGAACGCCTTCGCACCGTGCAACTGGCCGAACGCCAACTCATCGCAAAACTCGGATTGCTGGCTGGCGGCGTGGACCGCCTGGGTTTCCTGCCGGTACTGGTGTCCGCCTACCTCTTCTTCCGCAATTGGAACCAACCCCTCGAAGTATCGACTTGGCAGATCCTGCTGGGCGTCTTCCTCGTGCTGCTCTACCTGATCTCCGCCACCGGCTCCATGATGCGCATCCGCCTGCGGCTGTTCGAATCGATGCTGGCGGATTCACTGGCCAAGAAGCAGGGCCAGAGCCAATGATAATCAAAGAATCACAGGTGAGAAAACGGGGCCAGAGTCATTTTTTCAGCTACGTGCTGTTGAATTCGCCCAAGTGGTAGAGCCTTCCATGTTCAATTGGCAGGATAAGGAACGTCTTGAGGAAAATGCTGCCGCTGTGCTGGGTCGCATCCTGTGGGAGACAGGCTCTCTGGAGGCAGGCCTTGGTTTGGTTTTAGCATGGTCCAGAGGTGGCGCCGAGCTTGACTCCTTAACCAAGGAAGTTGAACCACTAGGCTTCAATGGGCGCTTGAAACTTCTAGAGCGTATTGTTGCCGCGTGCGAACGTGAGCCATCCACTACGCTTGCCTACTCAAACTGGTTACAAGATGCCCATGCTCTTCGAATGCGACGGAACAGTTTTGTACATGGTCGATGGGCGGTAACAGGTGACGGCATGATCGTTAACGTCGTTGGCCTGATGACCAGCCCTGACCAAGTTGAGACGCGTTACTCGCTTACCGAGCTTGAGGCCATCCTCGCCGAAATTCTCGAGTTGCATCAACGTCTTCGACAGCTACATACCAATATGGGTTTGGGGCCCTGACGTCAGCGCCAAAAATAGGGGTTAGGGAACCGTTGGCTTGAAAAAAGGGGGGCAGGTTCATTTTATTCCTGTTCTTTACTCTGTCCCCTGTTTTGCGAGTGAGAAGTGATCGAATGAAACGGGGATCAGAGCCGTATTTCGCCGTCTCCAAACAGAAAAAATAGGCGTCTTGACCTCGCCGCCGATCCATTGCAGACTCGAGCTCAAGGAGCGTAGAAACTCCTCATACAGCGGTACCCACCTCCGTCAATCTGGTGGGTTTTTTGTGCCCGAGTCTCGGGTGCAGCCGGCGCAATGTTCTGCGTCGGGAGGGCGGCTAATAAAACACCCGCAAGGGAAATACGCCCGCCGTCTGTATGCGGTTTCTAACCTCCCGACTTCCCGTCCACCGTCTTCCGGTGGGCGGGCACTTCATGGAACGAGGAGGCCATCATGTCGAAACCTGCATCGAACGATCTGGATACCCAGGGCTATTTCCTGCCGGAGGACAGCCAGACCCGGCTGAAGAAGCTGCGCGACCACATGCAATTCCTGTCGGAGCTGGCGCAACCACGCACGTGGAAGGAAGAGCAGGAAGACACACCGGAGGTGCCCATGGGCCACCTTGCGACCTGCCTGGAGTTGCTGGCCGAGCAAGCGGATCTCGTGCTGCAGGAAGTGTCGTGGCCGGCGCGGCGCGAAGTGGCGGCAGACGCACCCGACCGCGACGTTACCGCTGCGACCTCGCCGGAGAGCTACGACACGGCCGTCGAACGCTTTGCTTTCAGCATCACCGGCGAGCAGGTCGACCTGCTCGACCGGCTGCTCGGTAGCATCTCGGCTCATGACGATGCGCTGGCCGTGCGCGACCTCCTCGACCAGGTAGAGGCGCAGCGGCTCGGGCGCATGCCGCGTCGGCCAACCGGCGTGGGCGAGGAGCGGGCCGTGTACGCCACCGGACTCGCCTGCCTGGTGCCCGCGCCAGCGTTGCCGCCGCCCGACGCAAGTCCATCGCGCAGCGTGCGCCTGCACTGATCAATGACCGTAGGCTGGGTTGGTTCCATCAACCCAGCGCTCTTGATCGGTCATTCCAACAGGCCGGTTTGATGCGTCCAACCCAACCTGTGCGCTTGCGATGGAAATGTCCTCTGGCTCGAATGGCACTTACTCAAGCATCGACATCCCCGCGCGAGAAACGGTGTCAGAGCCACTTTTTATTGAGCTGGTAAGTGGCCCTGACACCGTTTCCGAATGCTGGGTTGATGAAACCAATCTAGCCAGCGTAGCCCGGGCAAGAAACTTGAGGGGGCGGCGGCAGTTAAGTTGTTTAACTGCCTCTGGACTACCCCTTTTCTGGACCCCTTTCTGTACGCGCTGGCCACACCACCGGGTGGCGGAAATTTCGCGTGCTACGAGCGCGACGGGAACTGCACATGGGCCAATGTTGAAGCCGCTGCTCTAACTGTTTCGCAGTGGGATGCGCTGTGCAAGGCTGATGACATCTACCAAATTGTGGATCGTCCATTCGGTTACACATCAACCGACTGGGTCAACTCCACCAAACGAGAGTGGTCCTACCAAACCGTGGCGAGCGGTCTCTGTATCTAACCGCTACGACGTCACCGGCATAAGCGGATAGTGGCCTACGCTTAACACACAAAAAAATCAGGCCAGTGAACTGGCCTGATCTTGGGAGAGCATAGCTAGGGAATTATTGCTCTTTCTGGCCGGGCACCGGTGTGACCGGACCCACCGTCCCCCAAAGGTCCCCGCATCCGTAGATGCAACCCGGGCTTCCAGGGTTTGTGTAGAAGATCGTATAGCCACCGCCGCCGCCGCCACCACCACTGCCACTCATCCAGTTGCTGTAATAGTATCCCTCAGCAATCCATTGGCCCGAAAGCTTCACGTAGGTATACAACGCGCATTTGCTTCCGTTGCAAAGAATCATTTGATTGGGATTTCCACTGGAGTCCACCCAAGAATCTACGCTTTGATTTACCACAGACAGCACGAAAGTGTACGTATCACCACTGGCAAGTCCTGCTCCAACCTGACAACTGGTTCCGCAATAAAATCGACCCACATATTTTGCGAAAGCCACACCTGAAATAAGCAACGCAACGACCAGCAACACCTTGGCTTGAAGCTTCATACGACACATCTCCTTCTGGTTGAACTACTTCCTGTTTACGAGTGTCTGCGCCAGCTGCTGCGCGTAAATGACCTGTTGTGCAGTGAGGCCATTTGAATAGCGATTAAGCCATTCCTTTGAAAACTTGGACTGTGTGACCTGGCTGTTAGCGTAGGCATAGGCGTATGCCTTTACCTTGTCTTGATCGCTAAAAAGACCATTTTTGTAGTTCTCTGCCAGGCGCGCATACGCGTCGGGATGGCCGCGATCCGCTGCCATGTTCAGAAATCTGAGGCTATCTCGCTTGTATTGCGCGATCAACGCGGGGTCCAGCGCGTTCTTTTCTTCGTTGAAAGCAGAAGCTGCAATTGCGGAAAAATCCAGCTGGGCCTGCAGATTTCCCCGCTCGGCGGCGAACTTGGCCAAGTCGTAGGCGGAATACTTGCTATCGAGCGCGGCGCAGTCCAGACCAGCAATACGCGAGTCCGCGAGTTGCTTGGCCTCGGCTTTGCTCAGTTCCTTTGGAATACTCAGATCAGCATTCGCCGCATGCGTGCAGCGAAGGATGGAGTAAGCGTCGGTGTAGGCCTTCTCCGGCGCCATCGTCGATGGCACCTCAGCTGCGCTGCGGCTTGTAGAAACGAGACCGCCATGGGGCTGGATCTGACTGGCATCAGGTGCAGTCTTAGCCGCTACTTGCCCCTCACCCGAAGCCTGACCAGGCATCGGAGATTCCGTCGCGGTTCGATCAATAAGAAAGTAAGCCGCGCCGGCTACCAAAAGTGTCCCAGCGCCCAGGACTATCCACTTCCTCGGTGTCATTTACCTGATCCTCCATCCTTAGAGTGGAACTGACTATTCAAGATATCCCCAACTGAGCTGTGCGTCTGTCAACTCAGAGTCCGAAGACTGAACTAAAAATATGGACATATCAATAGGCGGTTCAGATCGTACTTCGCCGTGCAAGAAATGGGTCAGCGGGAAGCCGCACGTCGCCATAATCCTGACTCACCGGAAAAGCGGAAAAGGATCAGAGGACCTATCTGTTTGAAACCAGCATGTTCTCTAGCCCCTTTTTCCGCTGAGACACGCGAGCGCTAAACTACGCGCCACGAAACCACCAAGCCCACAAGGAACCTCTCATGGCGTACACCACCACGGCCTCCGGCCTGCAGTTCGAAGACACCGTCGTCGGCACCGGCGCCGAGGCCGCGCCCGGCCGCAACGTCACCGTGCACTACACAGGCTGGCTCTACGAAAACGACGAGCAGGGCGCCAAATTCGATTCCAGCAAGGATCGAGACGAACCCTTCGTGTTTGCGCTGGGCGCCGGCATGGTCATCAAGGGCTGGGACGAAGGCGTGCAGGGCATGAAGGAAGGCGGCCAACGCACCCTGATCATCCCCGCCAACCTTGGCTACGGCGCACGCGGCGCCGGTGGCGTCATCCCGCCCAACGCCACGCTGAAGTTCGACGTCGAACTGCTGGGAGCCTGAGGCCCCGTAGGCCCCGTAGGCCCCGTAGGATGGGTCGAGCGTAGCGACACCCATCGCTCCCCCTGTCCGCAGCGATAGAGCCCCAGACCAACGCGCCTGTTTTTACGGAACCCATGGCGGCATGGATGCGTCACGCGCGATGGGTGGACCAGCTTCGCTGTTGAAAGCCGCTGCGCTCGACCCATCCTGCGAACTGCGGCCGACGATTAACCCCGCCATCCTCGACCATGCGTTACCGTCGCCTGCATTCGGCCGCGGGGAACAATCGAAATGAAGACACACCTGGTCCAGACCCTGTTATTGGCAACCTTGACCCTGAGCGCACCTGCTTGGGCTCAAATCTTCACCAAGGAGGAGGAAAGGGCGTATGAGGCGCGCGTCGCGCGTGCCTACGCCGACGTGAACGAAGGCGACTCGAAAGCGCGTGTTCTTGAGATCGCTGGCGAGCCGGCAACTATCACGCCAGCGACAGAAACCGAGGACGAAGTCTGGATTTACTTTAGCGGACGCCATATGGACGTGAGCATTTCTTTTATGGATGGCAAGGTCACGAACAAGGTCCAGCGCTTCATCAACACTAAAGAGTCGCCGGTCACTGAGCCACCGCGTTTCTGATAAGCCAGCGTAAGACCGTAGGCTGGGTTGGCTTCACCAACCCAGCGCCTTTGCTTCAGCATCCCGCTTGCTGGGTCGATAGAGCCAACCCAGCCTGCGGGTTCGCATTTACACTCCACGTTCCCCGGTGCGGCCCCGTATCAAGTGCGGGACAGGCTTTGGCCTCGCCCGGACCACTTGCTTCCGGAGGGATCGAGGACACCATGACCCGACGCACCGCTTCGCTGTTGCTGACCCTCGCCGTGGCGGCATTGCTCGCCGCCTGCGCGCCCGCAAACCTCCGCGAGTCCGCGGCGCCGCCGACAGCGGTCGCACCGCGGCAGGCCATCGTCGACACCGGCGAACTCGAGGGTGCCGCCTACCGGATCGACATTCCCGCCGACTGGAACGGGCAACTGGTGGTCAATGCGCATGGCTACGAGCCGGCCGGTTCGCCGCGCGAGCGGCCGTTGCCGTTCCCGTCCGGGATGGAGCCGCTGCTCGCGCAGGGCTACGCGATCGCGACGAGCGGCTATTCGGCGCAGGGCTGGGCGATCCCCGAAGCGATCGCCGATACCGAGCGGCTTCGCGCGCATTTCGTCGCGCGCCATGGCGCGCCGACGCGCGCGTGGCTGGTCGGCTGGTCGATGGGCGGCTTGGTCGCCCTGGCGAGCGCGGAACGGCATCCGCAGGCGTGGAATGGCGTGGTGTCCATGTGCGGCGTCGCCGTGTCCAGCGAAACGATGTTCGCGCGCGCGGCGCTGGGGCCGCTGGCCGCGTTCGACGCGCTGTTCCCCGGCGTACTGCCGCAGGCACCGGGCGGACTGGCGGATGCGTCGCTGCCGCCCGCCGCGGACGGCGAGGCCATCGAGGCCGCGCTGGCGCACGATGAAACGCGTGCGGCTGCGCTGGCGAAGCGCTTCGACATCCCGCGCGGCGAGCTGGCCGGTTCGCTCTGGCTGTACTACCTGGCGTTGCGCGAGCTGGCGCAGCGTGCCGACGGTTTTCCCGTGGACAGCGTCACCGGCCCCGAGGGCGTGGAGGGCGACGAGGCCGCGCTCGGCGCGCGCATACGCCGCTACGTCGCCGACCCGGCGGCGCTCACCTATGTGCGCGAGACCGGCGCACTGACCGGCGCGGCACCGGTGCCGGTGGTGCTGCAGCCGAGTGCGCTCGACCCGGTCGTGCCGGCGCGCTTCAGCAACGGCTATCTGGCGCTCGCCACGGCCAAGGGTCGCGGCCAACAGGTGCGCACGCTGCCGCCGGCAGGTGAAGGCCACTGCGGCTTCCCGCCGGAGACGGTCGCTACCGCGCTTAAGAGCCTGCAGGCCCCGTAGGAGCAAACGAAAAGGGTCGGAGTCCCTTTCAGAAAAAGTACTCCGGCCCTGTTTCGCCAGACCGTCGTGTCTACAGCATGTCCCGATTGAGATAGGTCGCTTTCTCGAACTCCGCGATGTTCGTGGCGATCCGATGGACAGTCGGAAACATGTCGGCCAGTTCGCTGACAATCCTCTTCGAAAGATCTGCGCGTTGCTCGACGGTCCGTCCCTGCATGATGTGCGAGAACACATGGATGAAGTCTTCCTTTCCTCCGCCGACGGCGTAGACCGGGAAAGGATTGATCCGGACCTTGATATCGGGCTCCTCGAACAATCCCGTGGAATTCACGGCGCGATGCAGTCGTGCGAGGATTTCTTCCTCGCTGCGCTGCCGCACTATTTCCTGCGAGCAATCAACCACGAAGTGCGGCATGTCGTCTCTCGTATCCTGATCCTGGGGGAGGGCGATTCATGTCGTGCGACGACTCAATCGAGTCGTCGCCAGACCGAAACCGGGATGCTGCCGTCCGCCCGTGGCGGTACCCGGTAACTGAGTTCCTTGCCTTCCAGCTTGTACTGGCGTCGTTGCACGGTGCCTTCCCAATTGGGGAAGGAGGAGCCCTCGATCGAAAAGACCAGCTGTCCCGCCTTGTCATCGATGGCGACGGTGCCGTAATGGGTGCTGCTGCCCATGACCGCGGACTTGAACTCATCGATGCTGCCGTCGGCCTTGCTGCCGGCGGCGAAACGCAGGCGCTCGGACTTGAGTATCTGCAATGACTATCGGCCCTGGGTGTCGACGATCAGTCTGCCCCTGGGCTGCTCGCCATAGTCCCGCGCACGCGCGCCACCGGGCAGGATCTTGTCCGCGGCCACCAGGGTCCAGGTCCCTTGCAGCGGGAATTCATGGGCGGGGGCAGGCATATCGCGCATGGCCAGCCCCGCCAGCATCGCGAACATCATGCCCGTCAGATGTCTCATCGTGGAACTCCTCCGGTGGTGGGCGACCGGGCCACCCTAAGCCTCTTGCATGATTTTAAAAAGACATCTATAGATATATCTGTCATTTCAAAAGCGAATCCATGCGGATGAAGGCGATGGATGTCGATGCGGTCAGGGCCTTCGTGCTGGCCGCCGATCTGCGGAGCTTCACCCGCGCCGCCGACGTGCTGGGAACCAGCCAGTCCGCGGTCAGCCTCAAGCTGCGCCGGCTGGAGGACCAACTGGGCCGACGCCTGCTGGAGCGCACGCCTCGGCATGTGCGCCTGTCCGCCGAAGGGCTGGCATTTCTCGGCATGGCACGCGAACTGGTTTCGACCCATGACCGCGCGGCCGCCGCGTTCGAAGTCGAGCGGCGCCGGTTGGCGATCGGCATCAGTCATCTGCTGGTCGGCGGCGAATTGCCGTCGTTGTTGCGGCGGATGCGGGACCACGACCCGGGCTTGCTGGTCGAGATGCGCGTGGCCGGGACGGGCGAGCTGATGCAGGCCTACGAAAAGGGCGAGCTCGATGCGGTGCTGGCGCTGCGTCCGGAGGACCGCCGCAAGCAGGGCAGGGCCGCTTTCGTCGAGACGTTTTCCTGGTTCGCGGCCGTCGGCTGGGAGCCCCATGCCAACCAACCCCTGCCATTGGCAACGCAAGGTGCGTCGTGCCGCATCAGAGGGGTGGCGGTTCGTGCGCTCGACAAGGCCGGAATCGAATGGAGCGAAGTTTTCGTCGGCAAGGGTGCCGCGATCCTCGGCGCCGCTGCGGCCGGGGGATTGGCCGTGGCCGTGTTGGCGCAACGCGCCGCGCCATCGGGCACGGTCGATATCGGCGAGAGCCTGTCCTTGCCGCCGATCCCCCCGCAGGATGTGATGCTCTACACCGCACTCGGCGACCGTCGATCGCGCGAAGCGCTTCGTGTACTCACGCTGGCATTCCGATGAGCGAACGTCAGGGCGGTAGGGTGGGCTTAAGCCCAGCGCTCTTCGTTCCGAAGCCATATGGCCGAACACGTCGCAATGGTGGGCCAAGGCCCACCCTACAGAGCTATCTTCTCGAAACCGGCGCCGGGCCGCCGGTGGGCCTGACCTGCGCGGTCTTGGCGGTCTCGGCGAGGTAGGCCAGTGCGAACTGCGCGAACTTGACGCTGTTCTGCGCGGATTCGCCCATCGTCGCCAGCGTGTCGCTGGTGGTGTGGATGTAGGGGAAGTCGCCGTTCGGGTCGCCGGCCTCGAACATCATCGTGGCGGGATAGCCGGCATTCGTCCACGAGGCGTGGTCGGAGCAGGCGTAACCGCAAGCCACGCTGCCGCGGGTGAGACCCTTGGGTGCGAGGTAGGCATCGAACAGGGCGACGGAGAAGTTCTTCAGGTCGGCGTTGGAGTAGTCCGCGATCAGATTCATGTCCGGTACCGCGCCGGATTTGTAATTGGTCATGTCCAGTTGCAGCACGCCGACGACATCGACGCCGCTGCTGCGGAAGGACTGCGCGATGGCGTTGGAGCCGCGCAGGCCGACTTCCTCCGCGGCATAGCCCATGAACTTCACCGTGCGCCGCGGCCGCCAGCCTCCGGAGAGGGCGATGCGCAGCGTTTCGGTGAGGGTGGCGATACCCGATGCGTCGTCGTCGGCGCCCGGCGCAAGCTGGTTGGGATCGTTGCGGTTGCCGGCGTTGATCGAATCCAGGTGCGCGCCCAACACGACGACTTCGTCGGGCAGATCCCAGCCCTTGAGGGTCAGGATCACCGAGGGCTGCGTGGAGCAGTTCGTGCAGGCGGTGAACAGTTCGGTGGTGACCTGAGGGCTGCCGGCGGCGAGCGATTGCCAGTGGCTGCGGATCCATTCCGCCGACGTCCTGCCGAAACTGCTGGCGTAGTAGCGGTTGCGATAGCTCGAGAGGTGATTGATGGTGTCGTAGATGCGGCGTTCCTGCACCTGCGGCAACCAGCGGTCCACGGTGGCCCGATTGTCGAGCGTATAGGCGGCGGGCAGCGATTTCGCCATCGCCTGCCGCGAACGATCCGCGCGCACGAAGGCCTCGGCCTGCGCATGGGTGGGGAACGCGAAATAGCCGCCACAGCGGCGCTCGCTGGCATGCACGTAGCGGCCGATATCGCCGAGGCGATCGGCCCTGGTTTCGGCAATCACCAACGGCATGCCGGTGCTGTCGCGCCGCGCGACCGCATCGCGGACCAGGCCGCGGATACCCTGCCAGGTGTCGCGGGAGGTCACGATGTACACCGGCGCGAACGGGTCGGTCTGCGACGCCGTCGCCATCGGCGGGGCGACCGTTCCGTCTGTCCGGACGGGACGCAGAGGTGGCGTTTCGGCTGCATTCGCAACGCGCTGCGCGTCCAGTCGGGCCACGTGTGGTGCGGCAGGTGTACGCACGGCGGGCGCTTGCGCCGCGCGCTTATTGTCCGATGGCAACATCACGATGCCGATCAGCATGCAGAGCAGCAGCGTCGTCGGACTCAGGAAGAACGATTTCATCGTGGCATCCCCCCGGATGGCTGCTTGCAGCTTTTCTGCTGCCACGCTACCACTTTCACGACCGGTCAAGATTGCAGGGCTTGCTCGTTGAGGGCCAGGCTGGGTTGGCTTCACCAACCCAGCGCTTTCCCAGACACGGCAAGCACTTGTGAACGGGGCATCGGGAAGGACCCCTATACTGCTTGCGGCAACCATCGGACACGCCCTTTCCATGACTGCATCCGCATCGTCCCTTCCGGCTGCAGGGTCCGACGCCGACAGCCGCGCCCGTCTCCGCCGCTCGGTCTCCAATACGCTCAAGGGATCGGCGGGCAATCTGGTCGAGTGGTACGACGTCTACGTCTATTCGGTCTTCGCCACCTATTTCGAGTCGCAGTTCTTTTCGCCCGAGGACAAGAACGCGACCTTGTTCATCTGGGCGATCTTCGCCATGACCTTCCTGATGCGGCCGATCGGCGCGTGGTATTTCGGCCGTTTCGCCGATCGCTATGGCCGCCGCCTGGCGCTGACGGTATCGGTCACGATCATGGCCGGCTGCTCGTTCGCCATCGCGATCACGCCCAGCGTGGCAACCATCGGCATGGCGGCGCCGATGATCCTGTTGCTGGCGCGCCTGATCCAGGGCTTCGCCACCGGCGGCGAATACGGCACCAGCGCCACCTACATGTCCGAAGCCGCCATTCCCGGCCGGCGCGGTTTTCTGTCCTCGTTCCATTACGTCACCCTGGTCGGCGGCCACGTGCTGGCGCAGATCACCCTGCTGCTGATGCTGAAATTCTTCGATACCCCGCAGATCTCGCAGTGGGGCTGGCGCGTGGCCTTCGCCCTCGGCGGCATCGCGGCCATCGTGGTGTTCTGGATGCGGCGGACCATGGATGAATCGCTGGCATCGGATTCGATCCAGGCCGCCCGCAGTGGCCAGGCGCGCGCCTCGGGCTCCCTGCGCGAGCTGTTCGTCCACCAGTGGCGTCCGCTGCTGCTGTGTTTCCTGATCACCGCCGGCGGCACCGTCGCCTTCTATACCTATTCGGTCATCGGCCCGAAAATCATCCAGGGCCTGTTTGCCGGTGGCGACGCGATGACCGGCGTGGTCCTCAACCTGCTCGCCTTGATCGTGTTGATGCTGCTGCAGCCGGTGGGCGGCTGGTTGTCGGACCTCGTCGGGCGCAAGAGCCTGCTGGTGTTCTTCGGCGTGGGCGGCGTGCTCTACAGCGGATTCCTGGTGCTGGCGCTGCCGCAGCAGGCCAGCTGGTTGCCCGCGTTCGCGATCCTCGCCCTAGGTTTCGTGATCCTGACCGGCTACACCTCGATCAATGCCGTGGTGAAGGCCGAGCTGTTCCCCACCCACGTGCGCGCGCTCGGCGTCGGGCTGGGCTATGCGCTGGCCAATTCCGCGTTCGGCGGCACCGCGCCGCTGCTGTACCAGGCCGCGCTGCGCAGCGACAAGGTGATGCTGTTCGTGGTGTACGTCACCGCGGTGATCGCGGTCTCGTTGTTCGTGTACCTCTTCTTCCTGAAGAACAAGAGCGCGAACTGGCTGGACGATGCCGCGGCAATGGATCGCCGGACCATGCGCTGAAGAGCGCGGGGTGAGTCAAAAGGGTTGCCTTCGTCGCTTCTGGTTACATGGGCTCGAAGCGGCCCGTGGCGTCGCGATCGCGGTCGTACCGCTTGCCGAGCGGAAACGGCGGCAACCAGGACTCGCGGCGGACGGTCCAGAGCTCGTAGGTGGGCATCAACCGGTCCGGGGCATCCAGGGCGCCCAGACTCACTTCGATTTCGTCCGCGCTGCGCGTGAATACCGACGAACCGCAGCGCGGGCAGAAGCACCGCCCCGCGTATTCCCGTGTTTCGCCTTCGATCGTTACCGAATCCCGTGGGAATATCGTGTAAGCGTTGAACAGCGCCCCATGATGCTTGCGGCAGTCGAGGCAGTGGCAGAGGCCGACCCGGTACGGGAGCCCCGATGCAACGATCCGGACAGCGCCGCACAGGCAGCCACCCGTGAACCGGTCCATGTGCGTCTCCTTTTCGATCAGGCGAACGGAATGCTATACCCGCGGAAGCTAAAGGACCGTAGCCAGCGTAGCCCGGGCAAGCGGAGCGCACCCGGGGCGCTTTACACCATCAGGACTCCAGGAACCCCGGATGCGGCCCCGTATCAAGTACCCCGTATCAAGTACGGGGCAGGCTCTTTGGCCTTGCCCGGGCTACTTGCCAGTGATGATGAACAAGGCCAACCCGCGCAACGCGGGGCCGGGAAACAGACGCGCGCGGCGCGTTACGATGTCGCACCCCATCGTTCGCGCGCTGTAGATTCCGCATGAAGTCCCCCACTCCCGACGCAGCTCCGGCGGCATGAGCAAGGCGTCGAGCAAAGCGGATACCAGGGCCGGATCCTGGCTCGAACGCTGGCAGCACTGGATCGCCTCGATCACGAGCGCGCTGCTGCACCTGTTGTTCCTGCTCCTCATGCTGTTGTCTTCCCGGGTCACCGTGACGCCGCCGCAAGGCACCGCGGGCGGCAGCAGGATGGTCGTGGACTTCATCGGCGCCACGCCACCACAGCCCACACGCACGCCACCCGCCAAGCCGGCGGCGAGCAAGCCCGCCAAGAAGTCCCCCGCGGCGTCGCGCGTCCAGTCCACGCTGGTCACGCAGGCCGACGATCCGGTTCCCTCCGATGCTCCGGACGATGCCGCGCAGGAGCAGGCCCAGGTCCAGGCGCCCACCGCGGCCCCGCCGCCAACAACGCCGCGTCGCCCGCACATCTGGGGACAGCCGCCGGGCATGCTCCAGGAAGACCTCGCCCCCGAAAATGCGGGACTGGCCAGGAGCCGCTCCATCGACAGCGGCCGCAGGAACGATGCTTCCAACGCCGCACCCAGCATGGAAGTGGACGGCTACCAGGTCTATTACGACCTGCTCAGCGAAGCCCGGCTGCGCGCCTGGCGCGACCAGGGAATGACCGAACTCTTCCTTCCCCTGCCGGGCACGCGGCGCTACATGATCTGCCCGCTGGAAACCGCGCTGAGGCGCGAGTCCGGCCCCTGTCGCCTGCTCGAGCCCGACTCGCCGGAACTGAAGACCATCGGCGATGCGCGCGAGGGCATCAACATGCAAAAGGTCTATCGGCAGGGCGAAGAGGTCTGGAGCGGTCCAGGACCGTACCGGTGAGCCTCGTAGGGTGGGCTTAAGCCCACCGCTCTTCGTTCCGATGCCAGGCTGTGTGTGGCGATGGTGGGCCAAGGCCCACCCTACGCGCTTCACGGCTCAATGACTGCCTCGCATAGCCTCGCAATCACCTTGCTTCCTTCCCGGACTTCTTCTGCATTGGCGGGAGCGAATTCGGTCACGGTCAGGCCTACGACATCGGCTTCGCGTGCGATACGCGCCAGTAATGCGATCGCCTCTTCGATTCCCAGTGCACCCTCGGGATAGGCCACGTAGGGAAATTCCAGCGGGTGGAGTACATCCAGGTCGAAATGGATGTGGACCGGCCCGCCGATCGAGGCCTCCGGTTCCATCGACTGCAGATCCAGTTCGCGCTTCAGCGCCCAGTCGCCGTCGTCGCCGACCTGGATGCCGGAATAATGGAAGCGCGCCGGATCGATCGGGGCGCCGAGCAAGGGCCGCATCGGCCCGGGCGCACGTCCCAGGATCGCGCTGACGGGCATGCCGTGGAAGTTGCCGCTGGGAGAGGTCGCGGGCGTGTTGGCGTCGAGGTGGGCGTCGAACCAGATCACGTGCAGGCCGGGGTGCATCCGGTGCAGATGATCGATCACCGCGACATCCACGGCGCAATCGCCACCGGCCGTCAACACCCGCCGGGCGCCGGAGCGCGCAAGCAGATCCTGTGCGCTGCGGAACTGCGCGAAGATCGCCTCCCAGCGACGCACGCCATGAGCGCTGTCCGCATCGGCTTCATGCAATGGCACCTCGAGCAGCGGCGCGTAACGCCCGCACACCGCAGCGGCCGCGGCCGCGCCGCGCGGCAGGTTATCGGACCGGCCGGAACCCTGCCATTGCGGATAGGCAAGGCTGATGTCGAACGGCTTCCGGAACGATTGCATCCGTACTGGGCTCCATGGCGATCATCGCCTTCCGATGATGCCATGGCCTGCGTGGTCCGGGTAAGCGAGACGCACCCCTACTTCCGCCGTCGCCGCAGGAAGCGCACCAGGCCCCAGATGGCGAGCGCCAGCACCGCCAGCGCGGCGATCGCCATCGCCGTCAGGTTGCGGATCGGATTGGTGATGGCGAAGTTCGCATGTCGCGAGTAGAAGCCGTTGAACTCCGCGAAGACCGCCGGCAATGCCAACAGGTCCGCCTTGGTCAGTTCCAACCGGCGCTCGCCGGGGTGGTGCCGGGATCCGTACCCATACAGTCCGCCCGCGGCATCCATCTCGATGTGGCCGCCGAGCACATGCGTGACCGGGCGCGCGCCGAGGAAATCGATGACCCGTTGCGCGCTTGCGCGGTACGCCACGGCGTCATCGACCAGCAGTCGGCCCGGCAGCAGGAAATCGCCGGTCAGCACCAGCCCGGTCCGGTCGTCGTGGAAGACCACCTGCGCGGGATGATGCCCCGGCGCGGCCACCACGCGGACCATGCGGTCGCCCAGGTCCACGCTGCCCGTGCCCGGCCATGGGTCGATACCGAAGAACGCCTGCACGCTCGCCGGATCGGTAGCCACCACCTCCACCGACGGCAGCGAGGCGAACTGGGGATCGCCGGCGCGGTGGTCCTGGTGGCCATGCGAATGGGCGACGACCAGCGGCATCCGCGCGCCCGCGCGTTCGGGCAGCAGGCCCAGCACCGTTTCCGCCAGCGGCATCTGCGCAGGATCGGCAAGGGCGCCGGTATCGATCAGCAACGCCCGCTCCGAGCCGATGAGCAGGTAGAGGAAATTCGCTTCGAAACTGGCGCACGGGTTCTGGCGCAGAACGAAGGTCTGCGGCTCATAGGCGTGCACCTGCAGCGGCGGCTGCGGCGTGGCCGTGCAGTCCGTCGCCCCTTCGTTCCATTGCACGTCCAGCGATCCGGGCACGGTTCCCGCGGAAGCCTGCGTGGCGAGCAGCGCGAGCATCAAGGCGATTGTTTTGTTCACGGCGGTCTTCCATGGCGATGTGCGGGCATTCTTTCAGCCCGTGGCCGGGGCGAAAAGGGAAAAGCGCCCGATTCCGGCGCATAGGACGCAGAAAGTGACTTATGGCACCCGGGAGAAGACGAGAAGCGTCGACTTGCGCGCACTATCCGCTTCGCGTTTGTTTGCTCGTAGGCGGGCTCAAGCCCACCACTCTCCGTTCCAGAATAAAAACAGGGAATCAGAGTACCTTTTCCTGGAAATGTACTCTGATCCCCCTCTTCCTTTTATCCGCCTATTGGAGTTTTCCCCTGTCCTCCTTCTCCGATCCGCAAAGTGTCGCCAGATATTCCGAAGGACCCGCGAAGCTGGTTCCGGGCTTCCACGCACTGCATCAGATGACAGCCTTGCTGCTGGCCGAGCGCGTGCCCGAAGCGGGGCGCGTCCTGGTCCTCGGTGCCGGCGGTGGCCTGGAGTTGAAGGCATTCGCCGAAGCCCAACCCGGATGGCGCCTGCTGGGAATCGATCCTTCGGCGCAGATGTTGCAGCTCGCAAAGGACACCCTGGGTCCGCTCGCATCACGCGTCGAACTCCTCGAAGGCTATATCGACACCGCTCCGGCCACCGGATTCGATGGCGCCACCTGTTTGCTGACCCTGCATTTCCTGCCGGCCGAGCAGCGCCTGCACACGCTTGCGGAATTGAAGCGCCGCCTGAAACCCGGCGCTCCGCTGATCGTTGCCCACCATAGTTTTCCGCAAACCAGGGAAGAGAAGTCGCGCTGGCTGCATCGATACGCCGCCTTCGCGGTGTCCTCCGGGATCGCGCGCGATGACGCGATGAGGGCGATCGATGCCATGGACGCCCGGCTTCCCTTGCTTTCTCCCGAGCAGGACGTTGCACTGCTGCGGGAAGCGGGATTCGAGACGGTCGAACTGTTCTACGCGGCTTTCACCTTCAAGGGCTGGATCGCCCACGCACCCTTGCAGCCGACTTGAGCGCGCGCAGGGCGAGCCGGTTCGCTTCATCCGGTCTGCATATCCATGCGGCTTCCCGAAGAGGGGTCAAGTCCGTCCTGCGGAATCCCCTCAGCAGAGCGGACCGAAGGGGCGGGGGCAGTCAAGTCGTTTGACTGCCTCCATTCCCCTAATCAACGCCTACGCGGAACACGTTGCCGCGATAGCTGCCCTGGAAGCGGTCGATTCCCTTGCCGCTGCGTTGCCGGACCTCGGCATCGAGCCGGCCGAAACCGGCGTCGCTGCGCTTGTAGGCGTAAATGCGGCCCAGGTCGATGGTGCGCGCTTCGCCGGCGCCATGAACTTGCGAGGGGTGGTAACCACCATGCAGTACGGCCAGCACCTTCGCGCCCGGTTCCGGTTTGACGATCCAGTTCACCGGCTCGTAGGAAGTCAGCACCAGGATCACCGGTCGACCGCGCCTGACCATGACCTGCACGGTGCCGGGCGTGCGCACGCTGCTGCCGGCGCCATGCACGGCGCCTTCGCCTTCGTACACGCCCACGGTTTCGATGAGGGCGTTCGCAGCCAGGGCGGCGAGGCCGCTGTCGGTAGCCCTGGCAGGTGAGGCCTGCGCCGCCACCGCGGCACGCCAGGCGGCCAGCGCCGCATCCGCCTCCTCGCCCGCGGCCGGCGACGGTTCCGTCTCGACCACCGGCAGTTGCCGCAGGTAGTCATCGGCGTCGATCGGCGCCTGGCTGGCCGGCAGCGCGTCCAGCAGGGTGAGCTTGAAGTCGTCGCGCAGCGCCAGGCGCCGCACCGACGGGATCCAGGTCAGGGTCGAGGACAGCCGCTTGCCGACCTGCGCCGGCGCCAGGGTGTGCTTGCGCCACGAATACAGCAGCGCCTGGTATTCGATGTCGTTCGCCGAGCGGTAATGGCCGAACAGGTAGAGGGTGTCCGGATCGGGCGTGGGCACGGTCATGCCGACCATCAGCGGAGCGAGTCCGGGCTTGCGCAGCTCCAGCGTGCGCAGGTCGATCAGGACCGGGCCGTTCTGCTGGCCGACGTAGGCGCTGCCATCGGCGGTGAGCTGGCCGCGCGACCAGTGGCCGACCGCTTGCCCGGGTTCGGCTTCAAGGGCCAGCGTGGCTTTCCAGCCCTGCGCGTCCTGGGCCAGGTCGATCGCGGCGTGGCGGGTGAAGCCCAGCAGTGCGTAACGGCCGGGTACGGGCGTGGGCGCGACCGCGCCGATGCGGTCGAGGCTGGTGGGAATCGGGCTCTGGCGATCGTTGAGCAGGTCCAGGAACAGTGGCGCGCGCTCATCGTCGGGGACATACAGCGCGCCGGCCTGGCCGACCCAGAACAGGCGCTGGTCGCGCACGTTGTCCAGTCGCAGCAGCGGTTTCCCCTGTTCCAGGTCCAGCACGACCGTGGCCTGGTCCTGGTTGAGGCTGAGCAGGCGCCCGTTGTCGGAGATGTCCACCACGAAGCTGCGGCCCTCGCGCGCGATCTGCCGCAGGCGCTCGCCACTGCCGAGATCGAACACCTCGTGTTGCCCGGCCGTATGCAGTACGGCGATGCCGGCCTGGCGGGCGAAGCTGGCTTCCGATATGCGCTCGCTGGCGACCAGGTAGGGGGCGATCTTCTGCGTCGGGATCGGCCGCAGCGGCGGGGCGGCCAGCAACAGGCCGGCATGGCGAAGGCCGATCCATTGCGCGAGCGACCGGTCGAACTTCTCGAAGCATCCCGTGTCGCTCAACTGGTCGCGGATATGCGCCTCGCCCTGCAGCAATGAAGGCGAATAGCCATGCGCGCATTCCAGTGCCCGCATCTTCAGCCGGTCGTGGAATTCGTTGTCGATGCGCCCGGCATCGAAGGACTGGGCCCGTGCCGCTGCGTCGAAGGCCTGTTTGGCCTGGGTCGCCCTCTCGCTCAGCGGCACGGCGGCATTGATGCGGTCCTCCGGCGTACCAAACCACTGGCAGGCGGTGGTGGTGGACAACAGGCACGCCAGCGCCATGTACCTCATCAAGTTCGCCATTCCCCTGCCTTGTGTGGTTTCGATTCGCGGCGAGATGTTAGCAGCAGGATCGGGATGGAGCCGGCCGGCATCAATCGAGGAAACCAGGAGTCGGCGGGTATGGCCCGGCCAAGCGAAGCGCAGCCGCGGCGGTTTACTGTCCGATGGAATTCCGTATTCCCGTTGGCATGACCAGGCGCGACAGGCGCAAGGGGATCCACTCATCGCGAGGCGACCCATGAAGAAACGCATTCCTTTCCTGCTGGCGATGCTGCTGGCCAGCGTATCCACGTCCGCCCAGGAAGCCATGCCCAGCGCCGCGCTGGAAGATGAGATCCGCGCGCTGGACCTGGCCCACGCCAGGGCGATCTTCGAAAGCGATGCCAAGGCGCTGGACGTGTTGATGGACGACGAGGTGACGGTGAACCATCCGACCGGCCGCATCGTCAAGGAGAAGAAGGAATTGCTCGACCTGATCCGGCAGGGCGTGATCCGCTACACCGCCTTCGAGCGTACGCCGGAACGCTTCCTGTTCTTCCCCGGCATGGTGGTGGTGATGGGCGGCGAAGTGGTGGTGCCCGCACCCGGCGCGCCGAACGCGGGCCAGCGCCTGCAGCGGCGCTACACCAACGCGTGGATGAAACGCGACGGCAAGTGGCGATTGGCCTTCCGCCACGCGAACAATGTCTGCCCGCCCAGGCCCGTGCCCGGGCAAACATAGAACGGCCTGGGTCCGTCCGGGGAGCGGATCAGGGCGCTTTTTCCGCGTTCCCTGGTTCATGGCAAAGGCATTCCGATCCAGTGGCTCGCCTGGGACGGGGCCGCACCGTCTCCGGATCGCCATCCGCGTGCGGGCGTCCTTGAATGCAGCGTTCCAACTGCGGCGTCGACGCATTTGCTGCGTTGCAGCACAATGCGTCATGACCTCTGTTCCCCTTCGCAGTGCCGTCCCACACGACGTCACCGACCTGAGCCCGCGCCAGGTCGGCCTGATCCTGTTCGCGCTGACACTGGGCGGTTTCGCCATCGGCACCAGCGAGTTCGCCAGCATGGGATTGATGCCGAACATGGTCGCGTCGCTGGGCGTGACCGAACCGCAGGTGGGCCATCTGATCAGCGCCTACGCGCTGGGCGTGGTCGTCGGCGCGCCGCTGCTGGCGATCCTCGGCGCGGGCTGGAAGCGCAAGACCCTGCTGCTGTCGCTGATGGGCTTCTACGCGCTGGGCAACCTGGCCAGCGCATTGGGGCCGACCTATCACAGCATGATGCTGTTCCGCTTCATCGCCGGCCTGCCGCACGGCGCCTACTTCGGCGTGGCCGCGCTGACCGCGGTGGCGATCAGTCCGCCGCATCGGCGCGGACGCGCGGTCAGCATCGTCATGCTGGGTCTGACCCTGGCGATCCTGATCGGCAATCCGCTGGCGACGTGGGCGGGGCAGAGGGTCGACTGGCGCTGGATCTATGCCGCGGTGGCGATCATCGCGGTCGTCACGGCCGCGCTGCTGGCGGTGTGGCTGCCGGCGCATGTCGATGGACCGAAGGCGAAACCGCTGGCCGGGCTGCGCGCGTTCAACCGCACGCCCGTGTGGCAGGCGCTGGGCATCGGCGCGATCGGTTTCGCCGGCATGTTCGCGGTCTTCAGTTACCTGGCGCCGACGATGCTGGAAGTGACGCAGGTGTCGGCGGCCTGGATTCCGCTGGGCCTGGCCGGCTTCGGCGTGGGTGGGGTGATCGGCAACTTCGCCGGCGGCTGGTTGTTCGACCGCTTCAAGCTGCGCGGCGCGTGGGTGGTGCTGGCGTGGGCGGTCGTGGTGCTGCTGCTGTTCCCGTCGATGGCGCACAGCCTGCCGACGATCCTGCTGGCGACCGTGGCCATCGGCCTGATGGGTGCGTTGGGGCCGATCCTGCAATCGCACCTGATGGACGTGGCGGGCGATGCGCAGACCCTGGCCGCGGCCTCGCACCATGCCGCGTTCAACACCGCCAACGCACTGGGTCCGTGGCTGGGCGGCATGGCGATCACCGCCGGTTACGGCTGGACCTCGACCGGCTACGTCGGCGCCGCCACCGCGGTGGCCGGACTGATGATCTACGTGTGGGCCAGCCGGACCGCACGGGCATCGGCGCGCACGCAAGCCGGGATGCCGGCGACCACCGTGGCCTGCGAGTCCTGACCGTCCGGCGTAGGAGCGACGTGAGTCGCGAAGGCGAGTTCCACGGGCATTTCCTTCGCGACTCACGTCGCTCCTACAGCTGGACACGTCGCTCTTACAGCTGGGCGTTGGGACCGACGGACGATCATTCGAAGCGCGGAACGCCTTTGGCGGAGCCACGCGATGCCGGATGCGTGCGTGCCTGGTCCGGGAGCTGCTGTTCTTTCAATCGCCAATGCCGCGGGGCAGCGCCAGCCCGGATGCGCCCGCAACCACCTTGCGCACGCTCATGATCGCGGCCGCCGAGAGCGAACGGCTCGCCATCATCGCCGGGACCTTGCCGCCGATATCGGTCAATGACGCATAGGTCAGCCGCGTTCCCGTGCCGGTCGGCGTCATCACCCACTCGCCGCGCGAGCGCAATGCGATGCAATCGGGCACCGGTTTCCTTCCGATGTAATCCAGGGACGCGAACCTCACCCGTATCTCGCCATTGGCGTGGGAATGCCGTTCGAAGCGCATGGAGTAGCAGCGTTCGCTGATCACCGGCGTGCTGAGCACGTCCGACCAGATCGTCGACTCGCGCCCGCGCTGGATGAAGGTACGGCTGATGTTCTTGTTGCTCTCCTCGAGATACTTTCCGAACAGGTAGTCGGCGATTGCCCCCGGCGAAGCGTCCAGCGACGTGCTGACCCGCAGTTCGTCGAAACGTTCGCCCGGAATGCGCCGGGTTTCCAGCCGGATGCCGTCCTTGTCGCTGGCGGTTCGCCATTGCTGGGCCTGCGCGCGAGCGGACAGGGACAGCGCGGCCGACAGCAACAGCAGGCAACCCAAGGCCCTGGCCACCCGTGACGGAAGGATTGCGGCCTGCGGCGCGACCCGATTGCGGAACAGAACCATGTTGCCCAGTCCCCTGCGACGACCCGTCCGGGGAATTCGATGCCCGTGCCATGACAGGGTCAAGACAGCGCGCGGATTGTGGCCCGCATGATCGCTGCCACGCAGCGCGGCATGTCTCCATGGGCGCATGGCAGGCCGGAGCCGGCTATCATCGGCATCGGGGACAGCCGCGGTCCGCGCGTACGGAGCCTTGCGGGATCGGGATGCGATGTATCCTCGTTCCACAACGGATAGGGACATGGGCTGCAACGGCCGGGGGGCGTTGACATCAATCATTTCGATAATCGGCGTCGGCAGCCGCGCTGCGTTTGGCAGACCCTGGTGTTTCCCGCCGGTCCGTCGAGTCCGTCGAACGATGACCCGATTGCGTGGAAGCAGCGGCAGCGGACGGCATCGGACTACCTGTCCAAATCTGACGTGCCGTGCTTCCGGGAGCAGCGCGCTGGCGTGTCCGTGCGCTTGCCGCCAGGCCCGGATGTGCCATCGATGCGCGCCGCAATGTCATCAGCGCCTCACCACTCCCCGACCGCGACGTTCCCGGTCGCTTCTCCTTGTCCGCGTGCCGCGCCACGCGACGCCTGACCTTTCCATTTCCCGATCCGAGGACCGCCCGTGAACCATATCTATCGCCTTGTATTCAATCGCGCCCTGGGCGTGGTCCAGGTCGTGTCCGAGCTGGCCAGCGCCAGCCCGGGTGGCCGCAACGCCGCGGCGACGCATGGCCTGCGGCGGACTCCGCTCGCGCTGGCCTGCGCCGGATTGCTGGGGGCGACCGGCTGGTTCGCTGCGTTGCCCGCAGCGGCGGCGACCTGCGTCCCGGACGCCACCCACATCTGCGGCACCGACGGTGGCGCCGGGAGTGGCACGACGGGCGGCACAGGCAGCACTGCCGGCACCAATAACGGCGGCGCCGGGGGGGCGGGTTTCACCGATGGTGCAGACGGCCAAGGGCCTGCCGGCAGCGCTGGAGCGGGTGGCCGGGTTATCGGCGACGGCGGTAGCGGCGGCAGTGGTGGCACCGGTGGTGGCAATGGTGGAACTGGGCAGCTCGGCTACAACGGCGGTGGCGGCGGCGGCGGCGGCATCGCCAACGGCGGTCTCCGCGGGGGCGGGGGGGGGGGGGGCGCCCCCCAAGAACCAGGCGGCGGCGGGGGGGGGGGGGGGGGGGCCTCCCCTCCCGATGTGGGCCCCCCGCCCACCTGACACCAGCGGCGCGGGGGGAAAAGGGGGCGGGGGGGGGGAGGGCCCGCCCCCCGCGCGGCCTAGACGTGGCGGGGGACACTGGAGGAGGCAGCCTACCCCCCCCCCGAGGGGGTGGACGGGGGGGGGGTGGACACGGGAGCTGAGACGCGCCGGGCAGTGTGTTATTCTCTCTTCTAATGCGAGAGCAAGAGAGAGAGGGGGAATTAGGTCAGGTGGTAGTGCATGATCAAATAGGAA
>NZ_PDWT01000003.1:0-470000 GCF_010093345.1 Pseudoxanthomonas yeongjuensis
GCATTGGCCACCGCACCGAACGCCGAAGATTGCGCGCCTTCCGCAAAGGCGCCGACACCGGCCGCGGTCGCGGCAAATCCATCGGCCTGCGCGCTGGCGCCCACCGCCGTTCCGCCCACACCGGCGCTGGTCGCGCCGGTGTCCACCGGCACCCCGCCATTGGTGATCAGCGGATTGCCGTCTTCATCCACCGCATTGCCGCCCACCGCCACCGCACCCGGGCCGGTGGCCCGGGCGTTCTGGCCGAACGCAGCGCTGTTCTGGCCCGAGGCCAGCGCGTTGAAGCCCACCGCCGTCGCCCCATCGGCATACGCATTGGCTCCGCTGCCGAAGGCCGAGGCGCCGTTGCCGATCGCATTGGTCGCTTCACCGGCCGCGGTGGCGTTGTCGCCTTCCACATACGCACCGGCATCGCTGTCGGTGCTACCGCTGGCCTGGAAATATTTGGCGGTGTTCTCCGCCACCGAGGCGACTTCATCCAGCTGCGCCACGTTCACCGCATCCGTGTCTTCGGTACCGGCCGCCACGTTGGTGACCTGACGCTCACTACCGGCATCGCCCACCGACACCGTGTTCTCGCGATCGGCTATGGAACCGGCGCCCAGGGCAACGCTGTTGTCGGCATCCGCGGTTGCATTCGCGCCCACCGCCACGCTGTCGGCGCCGTACGTGGTGCTGTAGTAACCCACTGCGGTGCTGTTGTCGCCGCTGGCCCAGGATTCCGCGCCGAGCGCGCTGGCATTGTCGCCGGGCGCGTAAGCGAAGAAGCCCACCGCGGTGCTTTCCAGGCCCGAAGCTTCCGCCAGGCTGCCGGCCACCGTGCTGTAGTCGCCCGAGGCGATCGCGCCTGCGCCAAAGGCCGAAGCGCTTTCGCCGGTGGCCTGCGTCGGCACGAAGAAGCCGAAACCCGGGATCAGGTCCGCGGGTCCGCCCACGGCGACGCTGCTGGTGCCGGTGGCGATGCTTTCGGCACCCATCGCGGTGGAATAATCGCCGGCGGCGGTAGCGACCGCACCGAATGCGGAGGACTCCGCACCTCCGGCGAATGCGCCCACGCCATAGGCCGACGAGGCGAAGCCGCTGGCTTCCGAACTGGCGCCCACCGCGGTTCCGCCGACTCCGGCGCTGGTCGCACCCGTATCGACCGGCACGCCACCAATGGTCAGCAGGGGATCGCCGTTCTCGTCCCCCGCCACCCCGCCGACCGCCACGCTGGCCGGGCCCAGGGCCTGCGCATTGTTGCCGAATGCCGCGCTGTTCTGGCCCGAGGCCAAGGCATTGAAGCCCACCGCCGTCGCGTTGTCCGCGTAGGCCGAGGCACCGCTGCCGAGGGCCGAAGCGCCATTGCCGATCGCATTGGCCGCCTCGCCTGCCGCGGTGGCGTTGTCGCCTTCCACGTACGCACCGGCATCGCTGTCGGCACTGCCCGAAGCCTGGAAATACTTGCTCGTGTTATCTGCGGTCGCCGCCACTTCGTTGAGCTGGTCCAGGTTCACCGCATCGGTGCCTTCGGTAGCCGCCGCCACGTTGGTGATCTGGCGCTCGCCGCCTGCGCTGCCCACCGATACGCTGTTGTCGCGATCGGCTATCGAACCCGCACCCAGCGCCACGCTGCCCAGGGCATCGGCATTGGCGCCCGCGCCCAGCGCAGTCGCGCCGTCTGCCGTCGCAAACGCGCTCTCGCCCAGCGACGTGCTGCTCTCGCCGCTCGACCAGCTATTCCAGCCAATCGCCGTTGCGTACTCGCCCGTCGCCCAGGCGCCGTTGCCGAACGCCGACGAACCGGTCCCGCTGGCTTCCGTCGGGATCAGGCCGAAGAACGTCGCACCGCCCACGGCTGTGCTTTCCTGCCCCGTCGCCTGCGACGACTCGCCCACCGCCGTGCTGCTGGCGCCGGTGGCCGCGCTCTGTGTGCCCACTGCCGTGGAGTAGTCGCCGATTGCATTGGCCACCGCACCGAACGCCGAAGATTGCGCGCCTTCCGCAAAGGCGCCGACACCGGCCGCGGTCGCGGCAAATCCATCGGCCTGCGCGCTGGCGCCCACCGCCGTTCCGCCCACACCGGCGCTGGTCGCGCCGGTGTCCACCGGCACCCCGCCATTGGTGATCAGCGGATTGCCGTCTTCATCCACCGCATTGCCGCCCACCGCCACCGCACCCGGGCCGGTGGCCTGGGCGTTCTGGCCGAATGCGGCACTGTTCTGGCCCGAAGCCAGCGCGTTGAAGCCCACCGCCGTCGCCCCGTCCGCATACGCATTGGCTCCGCTGCCGAAGGCCGAGGCGCCGTTGCCGATCGCATTGGTCGCTTCACCGGCCGCGGTGGCGTTGTCGCCTTCCACGTACGCACCCGCGCCGCTGTCTTCGCTGTCGCTTGCCTTGAAGAAGTGATCGGTATTGCTTGCCGTCTTGCCCACTTCGTCCAGCTGGGCCTTGTTCACCGCATCGGTGTCCTCGGTGCCTGCCGCGACGTTGGTGATCTGTCGGTCGAACGGCGCTACGCCGCTGGCCGGATCGGCGACGGAACTGCCGACCGATACGCTGTTGGCGCGATCGGCGACCGAATACGCGCCGAGCGCGACGCTGTTCTCGCCATACGCATCGCTTTCGTAGCCAAGGCCGGTGCTGTAGTCGACCCGCGCACGTGCCTGCCGGCCGAATGCGCTGGCGCCGACACCGTCGGTGCCGGACCTCTGCCCGACCGCGGTGTTTTCCTCACCATAGGCAAGGCCGCCGATCGCCACGCTGCGGTCGCCATGCGCTTCGGACCAGTTGCCGACCGCGGTACTGAAGGCACCGTAGCTGCGGGTCTGCTCGCCAATGGCCACGCTCCAGTCGCCTCTCGCAGTGCTGGCCGGGCCGATCGCGGTGGAGCTTTCGCCACTGGCCTCGGATACGGCTCCGATCGCGACCGAACCGTAGTTGGTGGCACGCGCGGCGACGCCGATCGCGGTCGACTCCTGCCCGGAGGCTTCGGTCGACCAGGTTTCCTCTTCCCAGGTCTCGCCGTTGATGACGGTCATCTGGCCACCGATCGCGGTGGCGCTCTGCCCGGTCGCCTGGCTGCCGACGCCGTAGGCGCTGCTCCACTTCTCCGTCGCCACCGCGTTATAGCCGGTGGCGGTGGCGAATTCGCCGACCGCGGCCGCGCCGCTGCCGAATGCAGATGCGCCCATGCCCAGCGCACTGCTGGTGGCACCGATCGCGGTGGTGTAGTCGCCTTCGGCGAGCGCATCGGAACCGAACGCCGCCGCTTCGGTACCGCTGGCCACCGTCCCGGCGCCTGCCGCCACCGCGCCAGTGCCGCCGATCCGGGCGTCGTCGCTGCCGTCCTGCAAACCGTCGGCTTTGAAATAGGCATCGGTGTTCTCGGCCACTTCAGCCACTTCGTTCAACTGCGCCACGTTCACCGCATCGGTGGCTTCGGTGCCGGCGGCCACGTTGGTGATCTGGCGTTCGGCGCCCGCGCTGCCCACCGATACCGTATTGGCGCGAGTGGCGACGGAGCCGGCGCCCAACGCCACGCTGTTGGCCGCAGAGGCGTTGGCGTTGTTGCCGACCGCAAGCGCGCTGGTCGCCGTGGCGCGCGAGTTGGTGCCGATCGCAATTGCGTTGGCGCCGGCAACCCCGGCGTTGAATCCGATGGCCACGCCATTTGCGCCATTGCTGGCGAAGGCGGTGTAGCCGATCGCCACGCCGTTGACCGATGTGCTGGAAGACTGGCGCCCGACGGCGACGCTGTTGGCAGCGCGCGCGGCGCTGTCGGCGCCCAACGCAGTGGCGCCGGTCGCGGTAGCGCTGCTGCCGGTGCCGAGGGCGGAACTGCGGTTGCCGCTGGCGGTGGTTTGCGCGCCGATAGCGACCGCATTGGCGCCGCTCGCGTTGGCGGAGCCGTCGACCAGGCACTGGTCTATCGCAGGCCAACTGTTCCAAACCAGGCATTCGGCATTGCCGCCTACTTCCACGGACTGGGCCAACGCCGCAGAGGCGAACAACGTGCTCAACGCCACCACAAGCGCACAGCGGTGCAGCGCGCCTGTTACGGCTTGTCCTTGCGCACCCGCGCTGTCTCCCGTTGCCAATTCCGAGGCCACGACCCACTGGCCCAACGTCTGGCTCCAAACCTTGCGATAAATGCGATTCATCGACACTTCCTTATTTTGAATTTGGCAAAGAGATACCCAAATCGCCTGGCGGGGGCCGGACGACCTAGTCGGAAATTGTGTAACCCCCATGGGGATGGCCTCGACGAAGGGTCGGGCCTTTGCGCTTCACGTCGTTCACGAGCTGAATGCATCCTTACACTGCAACTGTGTCTTGATATTCACCAGAGGTTTATCGACAGTCAAGCCATGCGAAATCTTGTGGATGCACTACACGAATTTTTCACGAAGCTGAAAAAAGCAATTGCATCCCTTCAGTAAACAAGTGCTTAAGAGCGCATTCCAAAGTCGAGTGACTGCATACGCGCGAGTACGCCGAAAACAAGAAAGCCCGCCGTTGTTGACTCCGGCGGGCTTGAAAAGAAAACGAACTTTTTTCGGTATGCGTGGTTATGAGACCCAAATTCGTGCGTTGCGGAAAATTCGCAGCCACGGGGAGTCGTCCTGCCATTCGCGCGGATGCCAGCTCAGGTTGACGCTGCGCAAGGTGCGTTCCGGATGCGGCATCAGGATGGTGCAACGGCCGTCGTCGCTGGTCAGGCCGGTGATGCCGTCGGGCGAGCCGTTGGGGTTGAGCGGATAGTGCGTGGCGACACGGCCTTCGCCATCGGTGTAGCGCAATGCCACCCTTGCCGCGGCCTGGTCGACGGAACTGTCGAACTCGGCACGGCCCTCGCCATGCGAAACCACGACCGGGATCCGCGAACCCGCCATCCCCCGCAGCAGGATCGATGGCGACTCGAGCACTTCCAGCAACGCCAGGCGCGCCTCGAACTGTTCGCTGCGGTTGCGCAGGAAGCGTGGCCAGTGCGCGGCGCCGGGAATGATGTCCTTCAACTGGCTGAGCATCTGGCAACCATTGCACACGCCCAGCGAGAACGCATCGTCACGGGCGAAGAATTCCGCGAATGCGTCGCGCAATGCGCCGCGCTCCAGGATCGAGGTCGCCCAGCCGCGACCCGCGCCGAGCACGTCGCCATAGCTGAAGCCGCCGCACGCGGCGAGGCCCTTGAAGTCGCCGAGTCGCGCGCGACCGGCGATCAGGTCGCTCATGTGCACGTCATGGGCTTCGAAACCGGCCCGGTCGAACGCGGCCGCCATTTCGACCTGGCCGTTGACGCCCTGCTCGCGCAGGATCGCGACCTTCGGCCTGGCGCCTTTGGAGATATACGGCAAAGCGATGTCTTCGGCCGGATCGAAGCTCAGCTTCGGACTCAGGCCGGACGCAGCGAAGTTTCGCGCAAGCTCGCGCTCCTCATCGGCCGCGTCCGGGTTGTCGCGCAACTTCTGCATGGCGTGGGTGACCGACCACCAGGCATCGTACAGTTCTTCCCAGCGCCATTGCGCCAGCACTTCGCCTTCCTGCTGGACGCGCACGGTCGGCGCACTGGTCGGCCTGGCGATGCGCTGCGCGCATTCGGTCAGCGCGTGGCGCTCGACCAGGTCGGCGAACGCGGCGCGGTCTTCGGCCGCGACTTGCACCACCGCGCCGAGTTCTTCGGCGAACAGGGTGCGGAAGGCATCGTCGCCCCAGCCATCCAGCTGGATGTCGAGCCCGCAGTGCGCGGCGAACGCCATTTCGCACAAGGTGGCGAAGGCGCCGCCGTCGCTGCGGTCGTGGTAGGCCAGCAACACGCCGGCCTCGCGCGCATCGCGGATCAGTTCGAAGAAATCGCGCAGGCGCTGCGGATCGTCCAGGTCGGGCACGCCATCCCCGGCTTCCTCGCCGGCGAACGCGGGAAGCACGTTGCCGCCGGCACCGGGATGGCATTGCGCCAGCACCGAACCACCGAGTCGCTTCTTGCCCGCGCCCAGTCCGATCAGCCACAGCTCGCTGTCTTCCTCGCGGGACAGCAACGGAGTGAGTTGCGCGCGCGCATCGGCGACCGGGGCGAAGGCGGTGATGACCAGCGATACCGGGGACACGGATTTCTGCGCGCCATCGTCCGCATGCCATTGCGCCTGCATCGACAGCGAATCCTTGCCGACCGGGATGCTGAGGTCTATTTCCGGGCACAGCTGCATGCCCACCGCTTTCACCGCCTCGAACAGCAACGCGTCTTCGCCGGGATGATTGGCGGCGGCCATCCAGTTGGCCGACAGCTTGATGCGCTCCAGCGATTCGACCGGCGCCGCGCACAGGTTGGTGATCGCCTCGCCCACGGCCATGCGCGCGGCGGCGGCGGCATCGAGCAACGCGAGCGGCGCGCGTTCGCCGATGGCCATGGCTTCGCCGCCGAATCCGTCGAAGCCGGACAGGGTGATGGCGCAATCGGCCAGCGGCAGTTGCCACGGACCGATCATCTGGTCGCGCGCGGTCAGGCCGCCGACGCTGCGATCCCCGATGGTGACCAGGAACTGCTTGGCCGCCACCGACGGATGCGCGAGCACGCGCAGGGCCGCGTCATGCAGGTCCAGGCCGGCGGTATCGAGCGCCGGCCAACGCGGCGCCGACGGACGCCGGGTATCGCGATGCATCTTCGGCGCCTTGCCGAAAAGGACGTCCATGGGGAGATCGATTGGCAGCTCTTGTGGAAGTGAGCCGATAGCCGCGCCGTAACCCACCACCAATCGCTCTTCCTCCGTCGCCCCCCCCACCGCCGCGAATGGACAACGCTCGCGCGCGCAGATTTCCGCGAATTCGGCCAGCCGCTCCTGGGCCACGCCCAGCACGTAACGCTCCTGCGATTCGTTGCACCACAGTTGCATCGGCGACAGCGAGGGATCGTCGCTGGGCACCTTGTCCAGGTCGATCACCCCGCCCCGGCCGGAATCGTGCAACAGCTCGGGAATCGCGTTCGACAGACCGCCCGCGCCGACGTCGTGGAACCAGCGGATCGGATTGTCCGCGCCCTGGGCCACGCAGCGATCAATGACTTCCTGGCAACGGCGCTCCATTTCCGGGTTGTCGCGCTGCACGCTGGCGAAATCCAGGTCTTCGGCGCTGTCGCCCGAGGCGACCGAACTGGCGGCGCCGCCACCCAGGCCGATCAGCATCGCCGGCCCGCCGAGCACGATCACCGCGTCGCCCGGCTGCAGGCGGATCTTTTCGACCTGGAGGCGGTCGATCGCGCCGAGGCCGCCGGCGAGCATGATCGGCTTGTCGTAGGCGCGGGTCAGTCGGCTCCCCTCAGGACCGCTGCCTTCGGCCAGTTCGAAGCTGCGGAAATAACCGGTCAGGTTGGGGCGACCGAATTCGTTGTTGAACGCGGCCGCGCCCAGCGGACCGTCAAGCATGATTTCCAGGGCCGGGGCCATGCGCGGATTGAGTCCGCGCGGCGCCTCCCAGGGCTGCGGCAGGGTCGGGATGCGCAGGTGGGAAACACTGAAACCGCTCAATCCGGCCTTGGGCTTGCCGCCGCGGCCGGTCGCGCCCTCGTCGCGGATCTCGCCGCCGGCGCCGGTGCTGGCGCCGGGAAACGGGGCGATGGCGGTCGGATGGTTGTGGGTTTCGACCTTGATGCAGAACGCCGACTCGACCACCGGTTCGTTGCGGTAGGCGCCACCGGCATCGGGGCGGAAGCGCGACGACGGGTAGCCTTCCACCACCGCCGCGTTGTCGCTGTACGCGGACAGGGTGTGCTGCGGGGTCTGGGCGTGGGTGTGCTTGATCATGCGGAACAAGGACTGCGGCCCGCCGTTGACGAGCATGTCCTTGCCATCGATGGTCCAGGTCGCGTTGAAGATCTTGTGCCGGCAGTGCTCCGAGTTGGCCTGCGCGAACATCATCAGCTCGACGTCGGAAGGATCGCGGCCGAGTTCGCGGTAGCGCAGGCGCAGGTATTCGATCTCGTCCTCGGCCAGGGCCAGCCCCAAACGCGTGTTGGCCGCTTCCAGCGTGGCCAGCGGGATGCGCTCCAGCGCGCCGCGGGCGGGCGTGGCGAACAAGGTCGCGGCGTGTTCGCGCGCGCCCAGCAACGACTGGGTCATGGGATCGTGCAGCAACCGCGCCAGGGCGGCGGAATCCTCCCAGCCCTGCAGGTCGATGCGGGTGCCGCGTTCGACCCGCTTCACCGCCAGCCCGGCGCCGCGCAGCAACTCGGTGGCCTTGCTGGCCCAGGGCGACAAGGTGCCCAGGCGCGGCACGATGAAGCGCGACCGGGTATCCGGCGCGGCGGCGACCGGATCCGCGGAAGCCTGCAGGATGCGCCCCAGGGTCGCGGCATCGACTTCGGCGCCCGCTTCGGGCTGGACGAAATAGACATGCCACGCGCCGCGCACCAGCACGGAGGGCGACAGGGACTGCAATCGGGATTCAAGCCGCGCGCGGCGGAACTGCGACAGGGCCGACTGGCCCTCGAGGACGATCATGTCCGGCAAACCGTGAGGAACGGGCCGTCTATTGTAACGAAGCCGGCGCTGGGCCGGCTTCGTTCTTGTCTCGATGGAGAGTCCGGGATCACGGCATGCCGGCCGGCGTGCCGGCCTGGCCCGCGGCGGCCAGCTTGTCCAGGGCCTCGCGCAACTGTTGCGGCGGCAAGTAACCGCCGAGCTGGGTGCCATCCGGCGCGAAGATCGCCGGCGTGCCGGAAATACCGAGGCGCTGGCCGATGTGGTATTCCATGTCCACCGGGCTCTTGCAGTCCTTTGCCGCGATCGGCTTGTCCGACTTGGCGTCGGTCAGGGCCTGCTTGCGGTCGCTGGCGCACCAGACCGAGATCATGTCGCGGTGATCCTGGCTGCCCAGGCCCATGCGCGGGAACGCCATGTACTGGACTTCGATGCCCAGCCGGTTGTATTCGGCGATTTCGCTGTGCAACTTGCGGCAGTAGCCGCATTCCACGTCGGTGAAGACATCGATCGTGTACTTGGGATTGGGCGGCGAGAACACGATGCGGTCCTTGGCCTTGATGCTGTCCAGCAGGCCACGACGGTATTTGGCCAGCGCCGGGCTACCCTGGGTCAGTTCGTTCTTCGTCTCCATGTCCAGTACCTGGCCCTGGACCAGGTACCTGCCGTCATCGCTGACCAGCACGACCTGCCCACCGACGATCGCCTCGCGGAAACCCGGCAGCGCGGAGGCTCCGACATAGTCGATCTGGATCTGCGGATTGAGCGCCTGCAGGGCCTGGCGCGTGCGTCCATCGGCGCTATCGGCCTTGGCGACATCATTCTTGGCGAGGGCAGGCGTGGTCGCGGGCTTGGCGGTCGCTGCTCCGGGTTGCGGTGCCTGGGCACAGGCGGAAAGGCTGGAGGTGCCCAGCAAGGCGGCGATGACGAGCAGATGCTTCATGAAGCAGTCCTTTGGAGGCGATGCGGGGGGCGGCGCGGGATTCGGCCGGGGTTCGCACTCGGATACGGGGAATTTTCGCATATCCCTCCATGCGAGGCTTCCGCGCGAAGCAGGTGCTGCTGAACGAATCCGTGTTGCCGTCCCCGGCGAGACATCGGGACTTCGGATACTCCGGCCCGGCCATCGATGGCCGGGCGTCCTCCAGGGCTGTGCGGCAATGCCGCGCAAGGCCCGCCTTGGCTCACCCGCGCGGGTGGTGTTTGGCGTGCAGTCGCTGCAGGTGTTCGCGCGCCACCAGCGTGTATATCTGGGTAGTGGACAGCGAACTGTGGCCGAGCAGCATCTGCAGGGCGCGCAGGTCGGCGCCGCGATTGAGCAGGTGGGTGGCGAAACTGTGACGCAGGCCGTGCGGGCTGATCTTGCCGGGATCGATGCCGGCGGCGGCGGCGTAACGCTTGACCAGCCCCCAGAACTGCTGGCGAGTGGGTGGGCTGCGGTCGCCGCCGAGGGATTTCCCATCGATGGATTTCCCGTTCAGGAACAGGCTCTCCGGGTTGGGCTTTCCCGCCAGTCGCGGGCGCGATTCGGCCAGGTATTTTTCCAGCCAGTACTGGGATTCCTCGCCCAGCGGCACCAGCCGTTCCTTGCTGCCCTTGCCGGTCACCCGGACCACGCCCTGGCGCAGGTTCACCGCATTGGCGGGCAGGCCGACCAGTTCGCTGACCCGCAATCCGGCGGCATACATCAGTTCGAACATGGCCCGGTCGCGCAGGCCCAGCGGCGTGTCGACCTGCGGCGCGGCCAGCAGCGCGTCGATCTGGCTTTCGGACAAGGCCTTGGGCAGGGAGCGCGGCAACTTGGGGGGATCGAGCAAGGCGGTGGGATCGTCGCTGCGCACGCCCCGGCGCAACAGCCACGCATAGAAGGCGCGCAACGACGACAGCAGACGCGCATTGCTGCGTTGCGAGTAGCCCTGCCCCGTGCGCATCGCCAGATAGTCGAACAAGCCGGCGCGGTCGGCTTTCGCCAGTCCGCCCTGGCGGATGTTGCGCCAGCGCGCGAAGCCTTCCAGGTCGCGGCGATAACTGGCCAGGGTCGGCTTGGCCAGTCCGTTTTCCGCCCAGATCGCATCCAGGAAAGCGGCGATGTCATCCGCATCGGACTCCGGCACTTCCGGCAATGACATGGCCAGCGAGCGTCGTTCGGCGGGAGTGCTTGAACTCATGCGGGCAGCTTAACGACGACGGCATCGGCCAGCTATGCTGATGCGATGGATACCGACGAAAATAACGCCATCGGCCGAAAACCCCGCGCACTGGTCGGCTGGCGCCTGCTCGCGCTGGCCTATGACCTGTGGCCGGTGCTGGCGCTGTGGATCCTGGTGGCGGTGCCGTTCACCGCCGGCTACACCTTCCTCGGCCACCACGATCCGCACCGGAACATTCCTCCCTACTCGCTGCTGTGGTGGCTGCTCTGGCTGAGCTGCTGGATCGTGGCCGGTCTGTACATCGTGCCCAGCTGGCGCCGCGGCGGCCAGACCCTGGGCATGCGCCCGTGGCGATTGAAGGTGATCGCGGCCGACGGCGGCGCGCCGTCGTGGCGTGCATTGTGGGTCCGTTACGCGGTCGCTACCGTTTCCTTGCTGCTGGGTGGGCTGGGTTTCTGGTGGGCGTGGGTGGATCGCGAGCGATTGACATGGCATGACCGGGCGAGCGGCACGCGCATGGTCCGGTCACAGAAAAAAACTTGATTCGCGTTGTCTTGTGGGAGGGGCTTCAGCCCCGACGCGGGGCAGACGAAAGCGTCGGGGCCGAAGCCCCTCCCACAACGAACCCGGGGTATTCGCGACTCACGTCGCTCCTACATCGCTCCTGCGCCGCTAACTGCTTCTTCGCCTGAACAGCCACGCCGATATTCCCAGCATCAATATCGGCGGCAGCAGGTAGGCGATGCGGAAATCGAGCTTGAACGCGCCGGCAAGACGGCTGAACTGCAACTGCAGCAACCAGAACCCCAGGGCGAACAGGATGCCGAAGAACAGCTGCTTGCCCAACCCGCCGCTGCGCAGGCTGCCGAAGGCGAACGGGATCGCTGCCAGGCACAACGCCAGCACGTTCAGCGGATAGAACCATCGGCCCCAGTAGACGTCTTCGTATTCGCGCGCGTCCAGGCCGTTGCGTTCGCGGTAATCGATGCTGCTGGCCAGGTCGCTGGCCGCCATGTACCGCGGCCGGGCGATGGTGGCCGCCAGCGCGACCGGGTCGAGCTCGGATTCCCAGCGCATGCCCAGGCTCTGCTGCTGGGTGACCGAGCGTTCGTTGAAGGTGGTGCGGAGCACGTTCTTCAGTACCCAACTGCCCTGCAGGTGCTCGGCCGTGGCCGCATGGACGATCGAAGCCAGCCTGCCGTCGTCGGCCACCTCGTACAGGCGCACGTCGCGCAACTGCAGCCATTGGTGGCCGTCGACCATGCGCTCGTCGCCATTGCGGGCGTTGAGGAAGACATTGCCCTCGCGCGCCCACAAGCCTGAGTACTTGGCCACCGCCAGGTTCTTGGAAGTGGCCGAGGTCTTCAGGTTGTCGGCCTGGGTCTGGCCCCAGGCACCGACGGTTTCCATGCCCAGCACCATCAGCCCGGTCAGCAGGGCCAGGGTGATCGCGACCGAGACGCTCAGGCGCCGCCGCGACAGTCCCACCGCGCGCAAGGCGATCAGTTCGGAACTGGTGGCCAACTGGCCCAGCCCCATCAACGCGCCGATCACCGCCGCGGTAGGGAACATGGTGTAGGCGCGGCGCGGGACGGTATAGGCGACATACGCCACGGCATGACCGAAGGTGTAATTGCCCTTGCCCAGGTCGCCGGCTTCGGTGGCTAGTGTGTTGACCACGTCCAGCCCGACCAGCACCGCCCAGACCAGCAGCACCGTGGTCAGCACCACCCGGCCCACGTACAGGTCGTGCAGGTTCGGCCTCAGCCTCATGCCTTCACCCTGGCCCGCGTCATGCGCCCATCGCGGAAATACAGCCAGGCGCCCGCGGCCAGCAGCGGCAGGCTCAGCCACCACAGGCCGAGCAGCGGCGGGATCTTGCCTTCCGACAGCGCATTGGTGCCGATGAACATCAGGTTGGTGCCGACCAGGTAAGCGAGGAAGCCGAGCATGATCCGTCCATAACGCGCCTGGCGTGGCGAACTGCGCGCCAGCGGCAAGGTCATCAGCGCGAAGGCCAGGGCCAACAGCGGCGGTGCGATTCGCGCATGCAGCTGCGCATTGGCGTCGGGGCGCTTGTCGCCCAGCAGGGCCAGGGTAGGCAGCAACTCGGGATCGGCTTCGTCGCGGATATCGGCGCGGTCGGGCAAGGCGAACTCGTTGCTGGCGAAACGCATCAGGTTGTAATCGCGGCCCTGCTCCAGCGGCCCTTCCACCCTGAAACCTTCGTTCAGACGCATATAGCGGTCACGTGCTCCCTCGAAGAACATCTCGCCACTGCGCGCAGTCACCACATCCAGGCGGTCGTCCTGCTGGCGCTGCACGAATACCTTCCGCAATTGGGTGCCGTCGGCGGAAATGCCGCCGATGTAGATCACGCTGCCATTGGGCAGCATGGTGAACTTGCCCGCATCCAGTCCCGCCACCACCAGGCTGCGGTTGGCATGCTCGATCATGCGTTCGCTGGTGCGGTCGGCCCACGGCCCGAGCCACAGCGACAAGGTCCCGATCACCACCACCACCGGCGCCACCAGCAGCAGGATCGGCCTCAACAGGCGCTTCGGGCCCACCCCGATCGAGGTCAGCACCGGCATTTCCGAATCCCGGTACAACCGTGAAAAGGACAGCAACAGCCCCAGCATGAGCGCCAATGGCAGGATCAGCGGCAGATAATTGAGCAGTTGCAGCCCCATCTGCGACAAAAGCAGGCCGGCCGGCAGCCTGCCATCGGCGATATTGCCCAGGAGGTCGGCCATGACCCCGCCCAGGCTCACCACCAGCAACACGATCAACGTGGCCAGGAAGCTCTGGGTGAATTCGCGGAAGAGGTAGCGGTCCAGCTTCGCCATAAGGGGTTGGTTTACAATCTCGCGTTCGTTCGCTGGGGTTCCGGGCCACGTTTTGACGGCCTGGCGCGGGTAATGCCGCTGCCCTGAGACCAGCGATTGTACGGAACACTTGTACAGAACACGTCACCTACCGATTCGGGAATCTGCTCAATGTCACTGGAATTCACACTGAACCACGACGCGCCGGCCACGGCCGGCTTCGACTGCATCGTGGTAGGCGCCTTCGGCGACAGGACCCTCAGCCCCGCCGGGCGTGCGCTCGACGCGGCCAGCGGCGGCAAGCTCAACGCGCTGGTCCAGCGCGGCGACGTGGGCGGCAAGACCGGCAAGACCACCCTGCTGCACGACCTGCCCGGCGTCACCGCGCCGCGCGTGCTGGTGATCGGCCTGGGCGACACCGCCAAGTTCGGCGTGCCGCAATACCTCAAGGCGGTCGCCGACGCCGCCCGCGCGCTCAGGGTCGGGCCTTCGGCCAATGCGCTGTTCACCCTTTCGGAACTGGAAGTGAAGGATCGCGACGCCGCATGGAACATCCGCCAGGCCGTGATCGCCGCCGACCACGCCAGCTACCGCTATACCGCCACCCTGGGCAAGAAGAAGAACGACGACACCGGCCTGGCCACGCTGGCGATCAATGGCGATGACGAAGAAGCGCTTGCGCGTGGCGTCGCCATCGCCGCGGGCGTGACCTTCGCCCGCGAGCTCGGCAACCTGCCGCCGAACATCTGCAACCCCGCGTACCTGGCCGAACAGGCGCGCAAGTTCGCCACCGAGCACGCGGGCGCCGAGTCCGAGATCCTCGATGAAGCGCAGATGGAAGCGCTGGGCATGGGTTCGCTGCTGGCCGTCGCCCGCGGCTCGAGCAACCGGCCGCACCTGATCGTGCTCAAGTGGAACGGTGGCGGCGACGCCAAGCCGTTCGTCATGGTCGGCAAGGGCATCACCTTCGACACCGGCGGCGTCAACCTGAAGACCCAGGGCGGCATCGAGGAAATGAAGTACGACATGTGCGGCGCGGCCAACGTGATCGGCACCTTCGTCGCCGCAGTGAAGATGAAACTGCCGTTGAACGTGGTCGTGGTCGTGCCCGCGGTCGAGAACGCGATCGACGGCGACGCCTATCGCCCTTCCGACGTCATCACCAGCATGTCCGGCAAGACCATCGAGGTCGGCAACACCGACGCCGAAGGCCGCCTGATCCTGTGCGACGCGCTGACCTACGCGCAGCGCTTCGAACCCGAGGCGCTGCTCGACGTCGCCACCCTGACCGGCGCCTGCATCGTGGCGTTGGGTCGCTACGCCACCGGCCTGATGAGCAAGCACGACGACCTGGCCGACGAACTGGTCGCCGCCGGCGAACACGTATTCGACCGCGCCTGGCGCCTGCCGTTGTGGGACGAATACCAGACCCAGCTCGATTCCACCTTCGCCGACGTCTACAACATCGGCGGCCGCTGGGCCGGCGCCGTCACCGCCGGCTGCTTCCTCTCGCGCTTCACCGAGAACCAGCGCTGGGCGCACCTGGACATCGCCGGCGTGGCCAACGACGAAGGCAAGCGCGGCATGGCCACCGGCCGGCCGGTCGGTTTGCTGGCGCAGTGGTTGCTGGATAGAAGCGAGAAGTGAGCGCAGAGGAGTGAGCAGTGCCTTTGCTTGTCACTCACTCCTCACTCCTCTCCACTAACTCCTGCCCCTATGCCCCGCGCCGACTTCTACCTCATCGCCAAACCGCGCTTCCTCGAGGAGCCGCTGAAGCTCGTCTGCGAGCTGGCGCGCAAGTCCTACGACGCCAGCCTGTGGACGTTGATCCTGGCGCGCGACGCGGAGCAGGCCGAACAGATCGACGCGCTGCTGTGGGAAATGGACGACGACGCCTACATCCCGCACCAGATCGCCGGCGATGAAGAGGACGAACTCGCGCCGGTGCTGATCGCCACGCCTGATCTCGATGTGCCTGCGCGTGCACTGGTGATCAACTTGCGCGACGCGGCCTTCGACGGCCCCTGCGAACGCATCCTGGAAGTCGTACCCGCCGACGAATCCGCGCGCGAACCGCTTCGCGAGCGCTGGAAGCAGTACAAGGCGCGTGGGTACGACGTCAAAAAGCACGATATGTAATCCAGCACCAAAGCAACACCACTCCGTTACAACGTCATCCCTGCGAAAGCCGGAACCTATTTTGATCTTGCTGTTGCCTTGTACTTGATGCATCCGGCAAAAAAGCAGGATGGATCCCAGCTTTCGCTGGGATGACGATCGAAATGATCTGGAACCTCATGACCGAACTCGCCTCCAGCTACGACCCCAAGTCCTTCGAAACCCGCCTCTACGCGGAGTGGGAAAGCGCCGGCTATTTCAAGCCCAGCGGCAAGGGCGAGCCGTACACCATCCTGCTGCCGCCGCCCAACGTCACCGGCACCCTGCACATGGGCCATGCCTTCCAGCAGACGCTGATGGACGCGCTGGTCCGCTATCACCGCATGCGCGGCTACGACACCCTGTGGCAGATGGGCAGCGACCATGCCGGCATCGCCACCGAAATGGTGGTCTCGCGCAATCTGGCGCTGGAAGGCAAGGGCGAGACCCGCGACTCGCTGGGCCGCGACGGTTTCATCGAAAAAGTCTGGGAATGGAAGGCGCAATCCGGCGATACCATCGAACGGCAGATGCGCCGCATCGGCACCTCCGGCGACTGGTCGCGCAGCGCTTTCACCATGGATCCGATGGCGTCGAAGGCGGTGATCGAGGCCTTCGTTCGAATGCACGAGGAAGGCCTGATCTACCGCGGCCAGCGCCTGGTCAACTGGGACCCGGTGCTGAAGACCGCGATCTCCGACCTGGAAGTGGAGAACGTGGAGCAGGATGGTTTCCTCTGGTCGATCGCCTATCCGCTCAGCGACGGCAGCGGAACGCTCACGGTGGCGACCACGCGCCCGGAAACCATGCTCGGCGACTCCGCCTTGGCCGTGCATCCGGAAGACGAGCGTTACGCGCACCTGGTCGGCAGGACGGTGAAGCTGCCGTTGACCGGGCGCGAGATCCCGATCATCGCCGACACCTATGTCGAGCGCGATTTCGGCACCGGCGTGGTCAAGATCACCCCGGCGCACGACTTCAACGATTACCAGGTCGGGCAGCGCCACGACCTGCCGCTGATCAACATCCTCACCCCGACCGCGGCGATCAACGACACCGCGCCGGAAAGATATCGCGGGCTCGACCGCTACGAAGCCCGCAAGCAAATCCTCGCCGACCTGGAAAGCGAAGGCCTGCTGGTCGAAACCAGGCCGCACAAGCTGCAGGTGCCGAAGGGCGACCGCACCGGCCAGGTGATCGAGCCGTACCTGACCGACCAGTGGTTCGTGAAGATGGACGGCCTTGCGGCCCGCGGCCTCGAACTGGTGGAGAGCGGCGGCGTCAGGTTCGTTCCCGGCAACTGGATCAACACCTATCGCCACTGGATGGAGAACATCCAGGACTGGTGCATCAGCCGCCAGCTGTGGTGGGGGCATCGCATCCCGGCGTGGTTCGATGAAGCGGGCAACTGTTACGTCGCACGCACCGAGGAAGAAGCGTACGCAAAGGTCGCCCTCCGTAGAGCGGAGCTTGCTCCGCTTGGCGACGGCAGCGGAGCGAGCTCCGCTCTACGCCAGGACAACGACGTGCTGGAAACCTGGTTCAGCTCGCAACTGTGGCCGTTCAGCACCCTGGGCTGGCCCGACGAACAGGCGATGGCCGAACGCGGTTTCGACCGTTATCTGCCCAGCAGCGTACTGGTCACCGGCTTCGACATCATCTTCTTCTGGGTCGCGCGGATGGTCATGGCGACCGATCATTTCACCGGCAAGATCCCGTTCAAGGACGTCTACATGACCGGCCTGATCCGTGATGCCCACGGCCAGAAGATGTCCAAGTCCAAGGGCAACGTGCTGGATCCGCTGGACATCATCGACGGCATCGCCCTGGAAGACCTGGTCGCCAAGCGCACCACCGGGCTGATGAAGCCGACCGACGCGCCCAAGATCGAGAAGGCCACGCGCAAGGAATTCCCCGACGGCATCGCCGCCCACGGCGCCGACGCGCTGCGCTTCACCATCGCCGCGCTGGCCAACCACGGCCGCGACATCAAGTTCGACATGGGCCGCGCCGAGGGCTACAAGAATTTCTGCAACAAGTTGTGGAACGCCACGCGCTTCGTGCTGATGAACACGGAAACGTTCACCCTTCCCCCGCTTGCGGGGGAAGACGCCCGCAGGGCAGATGGGGGCGCTCTTGGCAAGCCCGTCACCGACGCCGAAAAGTGGATCCTTTCCCGTCTCGCCAAGGTCGCTGCCGAAGCCGAAACCCATTACGCAGATTACCGCTTCGACCTGCTCGCGCAGGCCTTGTACGAATTCGCCTGGAACGAATTCTGCGACTGGTTCCTGGAATTGTCCAAGCCGGCGCTCAATGGCGAGGACACCGAAGCCGCGGACAGCACGCGCCACACCTCCCTGTACGTCCTCGAATCGCTGCTGCGGCTGCTGCATCCGCTGGTGCCGTTCGTCACCGAGGAGCTCTGGCGGCAGGTCGCGCCGCGCCTGGGCATCGAAGCGGCGACGATTTCACTGCAGCCTTACCCCATCGCTTCCGACTACGCCACGCAGGATTACGTCCAGGCCGGCGTCGACGTGGAATGGCTCAAGGACATGGTCTCCGCGTTGCGCCGCGTGCGCAGCGAACTGGGCGTGTCGCCGGGCAAGCAGGTCCGCCTGCTGCTGCAGGACGGCAGCGACAACGATCGCAAGCTGGCGGATCGCTACGCTTCGCAGCTGTCGTTCCTGCTGAAGCTCGAAGCCATCGAATGGCTGTCGGCCGATGGACAAGCCCCCGCCTCGGCCGTGGCCATCGTCGGCGAGCTCAAGCTGCTGGTGCCGCTGGAAGGCCTGGTCGACCTGGATGCGGAACGCACGCGCCTGGACAAGGAGATCAAGCGCGTGGAAATCGAGATCGCCAAGTGCAGCGGCAAGCTGGCCAGCGACACCTTCGTGCAGAACGCGCCCGCCGCCGTGGTCGAGCAGGAGCGCAAGCGCCTGGTCGACTGGAACACCCAGTTGTCCGGCCTGCGCGAGCAACGCGCAAAGCTGTAATGGTGAATGTGGGAGCGACGTAAGCCGCGAAGCCGATCAATCGAAGAGCATTCGCGGCTTACGCCGCTCCCACAGCTCCCACAGTCGCGGAACCTATTTGTTCGCCGGCTTCTTCAGCAGGCTGAAGGCGAACCCCGCCACGATCAGCGCGCCGCCTACCAGCAGCGCCCACAGCAGCCAGGCCTTCCAGTCGCGCTCGACCGGCGCGGGCGTCAATGCCGCCGCACCCGCCAGCGCCTGCATCGGGCCTAGCGTGGCGTCCGCCGGCTGCCAATCCTGGCCACGCTGCGCGCGCAAGGCATCGACCAGTTGCGGCAACGGCGCATCGGCGCGCTTGCCGCGTGCGCTTCCCGCCAGCAGCGCGTAAGGCGCCCTGCCCTGGGCGAGGAACACGACCACTTCCGGACGATAGCCCAGCCGCAGCGTCGGCAGGGCATCGCCCACCTCATTGCCAGGAATCAGGCGCCAGTAACGGTCGCGATCCAGCTGGCCGAGCGATTGCGGCGCGGAACGGTTGGCTGTCGCGCCGCCCTCCAACTGGAACGCGATCCATGGTGCGCTGGCAGGACGCCATGCGGCTTCCTCGTCGTCGCGCGATTGCAGCGTCCATTGGTTGCTGCTGTTGCCGGGCAACACCACGTCGGCGCGCTCGAATGGGAAGCGGCCCTCCAACTGGAACTGGAATGAGTAGGTGCCGTCCTTCTCTGCCACGCGCTTGCCGGCGATTTCCTCCCACTGCCAGCTTTCCGATGCGGGCGCAGGTGCCAGCTCGGCACGCACTGTCGTCAACGAGAGCGCACCCTGGTTTTTCTGCAACGGCGCCAGTCGCAGGTATTTCGCCTGGACACCCTCCAGTTCGATCCTGTCCTTGAACACGCGTGCGCCGTTGTTCTCCAGTTCGACCAGATGCCCCTCTTCCTGCACGACCCGCCAGTTCTTCAGGTCGTCCGAGGCGCTCACCCGGTACGGCCGGTCGAACGGCGCCTGCCCCACGGCCCAGGTGACTTGCAATGCCTGCACCGGTTCACGCAAACGGCTGGTATCGACGAGGTATTCGTTGCTCGAGCCACCACCGGTGGCGCCGGCATCGGTCATCACCACCCGGCGCAAACTTCCATCCGCGGCGATCTCGCTGATCGAAGCGATGTCGCGCGACGGCGAAGCGCTGCCGGAAGGCAGGGGGAACCACGGCACCTGCACCGCGTTCGCCGGTCGCGCCAACGGTTGCGCGGCGTCGAAAAGCGATGCCGCCACCGCGACGCCATCGGCATTCACCACCACCAGGTCTTTCAAATCTGGCGACTGCAGCTGCCGGTACACCGTCCGATCCAGTACCACCCGGTAGGCGCCCGCATCGGCATTCGACAAGGCCAAGGGCCATTGCTGCGCATAGTCGTCGCGCGCGCCAGCGAAGGCGGCCAGCGGCAGGAGTGCGATCCAGGCGAGATGTTTCATGTGGAGACTTCCTCGGTGGCGGCGCGCGGCGGCGCAGGCGCGAAATAACCGACCAGCGTGCACAGCAGGCCGTAGGCGATGAACGAACCGATGCCGAGCAGGTTGCCCAGGTGCTGGCGATCGACGAACACCAGCTTGGCCAGCACCACCCCCATCAGCACCGCACCGGCCAGCCACAACCCGCGCTGGCCGCGGCGCGAGCCGATGACCCAGCCCAGCACGCCCAGCACGCTCCAGACCACGGTCAGGCTGGTCTGCGCCAGGCTGGTCGAAAGCATGTCCGGGTTCCATTCCACGCCACCCCAGTGGTGCACGGCGCGCAAGGTGACGAAGGTGACCATGAGGAAGCCGGCCGCCGACATCTTGAAGATGCGCAGGCGTTGCAGCCAGGCCGGCGCCTGTTCCGACCACAACCAGCGCGCGGCCAGGGCCAGCAGTGCGAGCTGCGCCAGCTCCATCGGATTGAGCAAGGGAATCCACGGCAGCGGCGCGCTGTCGCCGGGCAAGGACAAGGCAACCAGCCACCACAGCCCCAGCACGGTGAAGTACGTCGTCTGCAAGGCGGTGCGATAAGGATCAAAGCGCTCGCCTTGCGGTGCGGCCAGCCACGACCAGCGGAAGATCGACAGCATGATCGCCGCCAGCCATGGCAACGACAGCAACGCCACCTGCCAGCCCTGCGCCAGATCGAAACGATCGGCCAGCCAGGAGAACAGCAGCGACGCCACCGCTGGCCACACCAGCCACCAGGCGAACTGCGCCCAACCGGCGAAACGGTCTTCACTTGCGCGCAGGCACAGCAGGCTGCGGATACCGAGCACCGCGAAGGCGAGCCATGCCCACAATCCGTAATCGGCGAACGGCTGCTGGTGCGCGTCCATCTGCGCCAGTGCCAGCGGCAGCGCGACCACGAAGCCGGCCAGCGTGGTCAGCGCCAGCGCGGAAGCCGGACGCTTGCGGTGCACTTCCGCGGCCAGCCAGCCGGTCACGGCGGCGAAAGCGAGCAAGGCGTCGGCAATACTGTGCGAAGGAACGAAGCGGGTGATCTCGTTGATCCCGTTGCCGCACCACCACAACAAGCCCCACAGGTAGTACGGCAATGCGAACGGCGTCCGCTCTTCCCGGCGGTACGCCCAGGCGCTGGCGAACCCGGCCAGGGCGATCAGCAGCGTGCCCATGAAGGTGGGATTGGCGATGGCCTGCTCGTTCGGCCAGTACTGCGCGACGCCGATGGACAGCGCGGCGGCGGCGGCCAGTTGCAGACCTGCGCCGGTGAGCTGCGGCAGCCAGCGTTGCTGGCGCAGTCCGAGCCAGGCCAGCGCCGCGCCTTCCAGGGCGAACACCGACGCGGTCGCGCGCGCCGACAAGGCCAACGGTACCGCCAGCGTGGCGAAGCCGACCGCGAGCAAGGCGTACGACGTACCGAGCGCGGCATAACGCTCGCGGTGGATGAACAGTTTCGCCAGCACTGCGTACAGCGCGCCCAATCCGAGCGCGCACAAGGCCAGCGGCATGCGCGGACTTTCATCGTTCGGCATCAGCAACGCCGCCTGCAGCGAGAACACGACCAGCGGCGTGCCGAACACCAGGCAGCCGTCGATGAAATCGCCGCGGCTGGCCGGCTGCTTGCGCGCGTACAGGATCGGAATTAGCAGGTAGAAGGCGAAGAACAGCAGCAGGAAGGGCTCGGTGCTGGCGAACTTTTCGGCCCGGTACTGCAGCACGCCCCACAGCGTGCCGATACCGAAGGTGAAGACGAAACCCAGCAGGTTGAGGATCCGCCACGGCCGGAACCAGGCGATGGCCAGGATCGCTGCGTTCAACACCGCGTAATACGAGAACAACGCCACGTGGTTGCCGCTGTCGGTGGACAGCCAGATCGGGGCCATGAAACCGGCGAGGATGCCGAGCACCGCCAGCGTCTTCGAGTTCTGCACCACCGCCAGCACGCAGACGCCTGCGATCAGCACGACGCTGATGCCGAACGCGGCCGCGGCCGGGATCAGGTGGTACATCTTGAACGCGGCGAACACGGTCAGCAGCAACACGCCGATCGCACCGCCCTGCACCGCCAGCGCGAACGAGCGCTTTTCTTCGCGCTGACGCCAACCGAACACCAGGCCCGCCAGCGCGGCAGCGGAGATGCCGGCCAGGCGCAACTCGATCGGCATGGTCAGCCAGCCCTGGTCGCTGGCGTATTTCAGCAACGCTGCCACGCCGGCCAGCAGCACCAGCATGCCGATCTTCACCGGCACGTTGCCCACGGTGAACCAGCGCTTGATCGCGCGCGCTGCCACGGTGAAAACATCGGGAGTGGAAGGTGGTGGCGGCACCGAGGGGCGTGGGGGCAGGGGCGGCGGCGCTGGAGCGCGCGGCATCACCGGCAAGGGCGACGCCACCGTCGGATCGGGCACTTCCGCTAGCCGGATCGTGGCCTCCGGTTCTTGCACGCTCGGCTTGCGGGTCAGTTCGGCCAGGGTCGGTTCGCGGGCCATGGCTTCATCGGAAGGCATGTCGTCCGCAACCGCAGCAGCGGGCGCGCGTTGATAGGCCGGCCTTGCCGCGGCAGGTGCCGGCTCGGAAGCCCGCAGGCGGTAAACCTCGCCCTCCAGATCGCCGACGCGTCGCTTGAGCCCGCTGATCGACACCAGCGCCACGATGAGCAGGATCGGCACCGCCAGTACCACCAGGCCAAGCAGAACCAGTACGCCCGCCAGATCATCCATCGCGTCGTTTCCCCATGTGTGCTGGCGCAGCCTCAGTCAATCGCGATGCATTTGCAATACGGCGGCGGCAGGTAGGCCGCCGCGCACCCCGCAGTAGCCGATTGCTATACCCCCGATACGACAGGAGCGCCACATGGGCGCTCCTCTTCTTCGTCATTCCCGCGCAGGCGGGAACCTAGTGACTTCAAGCCATCGGCGAGCAAAGGCGCTGGGTCCCCGCCTACGCGGAGACGACGGCTTCTTACTTCGCTGCGACCACCCGCACCATTTCCAGGCACTTGTTGGAGTAGCCCCATTCGTTGTCGTACCAGCTGACCAGCTTGACGAAGGTGCTGTCCAGGGCGATGCCGGCGTCGGCGTCGAAGATCGAGGTGCGCGCATCGCCGCGGAAATCGGTGGCGACCACCTTGTCTTCCGTGTAGCCGAGGATGCCCTTCAGCGCGCCTTCGCTCTGCGCCTTCATTTCCGCGCAGATCTCGGCATAGCTGGCGTCCTTTTCCAGCTCCACGACCAGGTCGACCACGGAGACGTCGGAAGTCGGCACGCGGAACGACATGCCGGTGAGCTTCTTGTTCAATTCCGGGATCACCACGCCCACCGCCTTGGCCGCGCCGGTGCTGGAGGGAATGATGTTCTCCAGGATGCCGCGCCCGCCGCGCCAGTCCTTGTTGCTCGGGCCATCCACGGTCTTCTGGGTGGCGGTGGCCGCGTGCACGGTGGTCATCAGGCCGCGCTTGATGCCCCACTTGTCATGCAGCACCTTCGCGATGGGCGCCAGGCAGTTGGTGGTGCAGCTGGCGTTGGAGATGATCGCCTCGCCGTTGTACTTCCTGTCGTTGACGCCGAACACGAACATCGGCGTATCGTCCTTGGACGGGGCCGACAGGATCACCTTCTTCGCGCCCGCATCCAGGTGTTTCTGCGCGCTGGCCTTGTCCAGGAACAGGCCGGTGGATTCGATGACCACCTCGGCGCCGACTTCGTCCCACTTCAGGGCGGCCGGGTCGCGTTCCTGGGTCAGGCGGATCTTCTTGCCGTTGATGACCAGGTGGTTGCCGTCGATGGACACGTCGCCCTTGAAGCGGCCGTGCACCGAGTCGTACTTCAGCATGTAGGCCAGGTAATCCGGTTCCAGCAGGTCGTTGATGGCCACGATCTCGATGTCGTTGCCGAAGTTCTGCACCGCCGAACGCAACACGTTGCGGCCGATGCGGCCGAAGCCATTGATGCCTACCTTGATCGCCATGAAGCACTCCTGTGGAGACGGGAACGGGAAAGACCGCTATTTTAGCCGCTTCCCACACCCGCTTTAAGCCCCAGGACAAGGTTTCTGAATGCGCCGCCTGCCATTACTCGTGTTTTTGTCCCTGTTGTCGTCCCTGTTGGCCCCTTCCGCGCTGGCCTGGAGCAACCTCGGCCATCGCCTGGTCGGCGATCTCGCCCAGCGCCACCTGACCCCGGCCGCCAATGCGCGGGTCGCCGAACTGCTGGCCGGCGAAGCCGAGCCCAGCCTGGCCGGCGTGGCCTCGTGGGCCGACGACCTGCGTCGCAGCGATGCCGACGCGTTCAAGAAGACCGCCTCCTGGCACTACATCAATTTCCCGGTCGGTACCTGCGCCTATCGACCCGAACGCGATTGCCCGGACGGGAATTGCGTGGTCGGCCAGATCGAGCGCCAACGCGCGATCCTGGCCGATCGCACCCTGCCGCTGGCGACGCGCCGCGATGCGCTCAAGTTCCTGGTCCACCTGGTCGGCGACGTGCACCAGCCCCTGCATTCCGGCAATCGCCCCGACAAGGGCGGCAACGGTTTCCAGATCAGCCTGCGCACCGACCTGAAGCCGGAGGCGTATGCGCAGAAGGATTATGTCGATGGGGTGATGGGTACCAACCTGCATTCGGTGTGGGACTACTACCTGCTGGCTTCCACCGGTCTTTCCGCCCCGCTCTACGCCAACCGGCTGGCGGCGCTGCCGTGGCCGCCGAAAGCCGCGGGCAGGAAATCGCCGGATCCCGCGGCGTGGGCCGGCGAATCCTGCAAGCTGGTGGATGCGCAACGCCTGTATCCGAAGTCGCACAAGATGGACAGTCGCTACCTGGACGCACAACGGCCACTGGCCGAGCGGCAGGTGGAAGTGGCCGCGAAGCGGCTGGCGGATTTGCTCAATGCCACGCTCACGGATTAGAACTTGTCCCGAAATAGAATCCTCCGCCTCTGCATTCCAAAAAAATCGCGCCCACAATTCCGAGATGGTTGCTAGGCAAAAAATCATGAAATGGTTGGACTGGACAAATTCGGGCTGGCGCCGTCGCGCGTTCCTTCTGGCGACAACGGCCTTGATCGTCGGCATTGCCTCGAACCCGGAGCTTGCCGCGTTTGTCCCCATGCTGGATGCGTTTGGACTGGATGTATTGCTCTACCTCATGGGGACCCAATTGGTCCTGGAATTCAGGGATTTGCTGGCGCCATTCTCGCGTCACGCCTGCAAGCGCTGGATCCGGAGTGCCACCGGATACGTTTTTTATCCCCTGGGCTTTTGCATTGGCGGTTACTGCAGGCAACTTGCATGGCACATCAGGCATGCAGGAATACATGGCACCGTATTCGGGCCTGGAAGCTCGCCCAAGCCTGTGCTTCTGTGCGATTCGGCCAGATCAAGGTGACACGCACCATGCAACCCACCGTCCATTCGCGGCATCACGCCGAAACCGGTACCTGGAGCTACGTGGTCGCCGATGCGCATACGCGCGTGGCGGCGATCATCGACCCGGTGCTGGACTTCGATGCCAAGTCCGCGCGGATCGCCACGGCTTCAGCGCAGGCTTTGCTGGATATCGTTGCCGAGCGGGGCTACGACGTGCGTTGGCTGCTGGAAACCCACGCCCATGCCGACCATCTCTCCGCGGCGCACTGGCTGAAGGGCAAACTTCCCGGCGCCACGCTGGCCATCGGCGCCGGCATCCGCGAAGTGCAGCACACCTTCGCCGCACGCCTGGACCCCGATGGGGCGATCGCCACCGATGGCTCGCAATTCGATCGCCTGTTCAACGACGACGATGTTTTCGAAGTCGGCTCGGTGCAGGCTCGCGCCATCCCGGTGCCCGGACATACTCGCGACAGCCTGGCCTACCTGATCGGCGACGCCCTGTTCCCCGGCGACTCGCTGTTCATGCCCGACGCCGGCACCGCGCGCTGCGATTTCCCCGGCGGCGACGCGGCCACGCTGTATCGTTCGATCCGCCGTCTTTACGACACCTTGCCCGACGACACGCGCGTATTCGTCTGCCACGATTACGGCCCCGGTGGCCGCGCGGTCGCCTGCGAAACCAGCATCGGCGAACAGAAGCGCGCCAATCTGCACGTCCGCGATGGCACCGGCGAAGAGGAATTCGTGGCCCTGCGCCGCGCGCGCGATGCGACACTGGCCATGCCGGCATTGATCCTGCCGGCGTTGCAGGTCAACCTGCGCGGCGGTGCGCTGCCAGAACCCGAGCGCAATGGCGTGCGCTACCTCAGGCTCCCGCTCGATTCATTGTGAGAACGCCATGACCTCCGCATCGCATCGCTGGATTCTCGTTTTCGCACTTCTCGCCGCTGCATCGGCAACGCATGCCGTCGCCGGCGAGGAAATCGCGCAGGGCCATGCTTCGCCACCGCCCCCTACCTCTCCGCAAACCGTTCCAATCGATGCCGCCACCCTGGCGGCACTGCCGCGCGAAGCGGTCACCGCCAACGCGCACGGGAAGACCCTGCAATGCGAAGGCGTCGCCTTGCCGGCAGTGCTGCGCGCCGCCAACGCCCTGCCGGCCGAACCTCTGCGCGGCGGGCAACTGGCCAATTACGTACTGGTCACCGCACGCGACGGTTATCGCGCGGTGTTCTCGCTGGCCGAACTGGAACCCAGCCTCAGCAATCGAAAGGTACTGCTGGTGGATCGCTGCGATGGCCAGCCGCTCGACGGCGACGACGGTCCACTGCGCCTGATCGCGCCGGAAGAGTCGCGACCCGCGCGCTGGGTCAGGCAAGTCCAATCCATCACCGTGGTAACCGCCCCATGAAGATCCCGAGCAGGTTTTTCCTTGCATGGCTGTGCGCGCTGGTGCTGGCTTGTCCGGCGAGCGCCGCAAACGCTGCCGAAACGGACGCACCGCTGACCGTGTTCGCCGCCGCCAGCCTGAAGGAATCGCTGGACGAAGCCGCCACCGCGTACCAGAAGGCGAGCGGTCGGACGATCCGCATTTCCTATGCGGCCAGTTCCGCGCTGGCGCGACAGATCGAACAGGGCGCGCCCGCCGACGTGTTCCTGTCCGCCGATCTGGAGTGGATGGACTATCTGCAGGAACGCAAGCTCATCGATCCCGCGACCCGGCACAACCTGCTCGGCAACACACTGGTGTTGGTGGCGCCGACCACCGGCAACATCGCGCCGGTGGAGCTGAAGTCCGGCGTCGACCTGCTCCCGCGGTTGGGCGGAAACGGGCGCATTGCGCTGGGCCTGCCCGCCAGCGTGCCCGCGGGCAAATATGCGAAGGCTTCCTTCGTGTCGCTGGGCGTGTGGAAATCGCTGGAACCACGGGTGGCCGCGGCCGAAAACGTGCGCGCGGCGCTGATGCTGGTCGCGCGCGGCGAAGCGCCGCTGGGAGTCGTCTACGGCAGCGATGCGCAAGCCGAACCGAAGGTGCGGGTGGTCGGGGTTTTCCCGGAGGACACGCACGCGCCGATCGTCTATCCGGTCGCGCGTGTCGCCGCGAGCGGGAATCCGCGGGCCACGGCGTTCGTGCACTGGCTGGGCATGCCTGCGGCGACGAAGATCTTTCGCACGCATGGCTTCAAGGCCCTCTGAGCGTCCGCATCCCCGATGTCTCTCTTCACCGCCGATGAACTGACTGCGATCGCGCTCAGCCTGAAGGTCGCCAGCGTGGCCGCGCTGGCCAGCCTGCCGTTCGGCATCGCGCTGGGCTGGCTGCTGGCGCGCAAGCGCTTTCCCGGAAAGTCGCTGCTCGACGCGCTGGTACACCTGCCACTGGTGTTGCCGCCGGTGGTTGTCGGTTACGTGCTGCTGGTGAATTTCGGCAGCCAGGGCGCGATCGGCAAGTTCCTTGCCTCGTTCGGCATCGAATTCGCGTTCCGCTGGACCGGAGCGGCGCTGGCCAGCGCGATCATGGGTTTCCCGCTGATGGTGCGGGCGATCCGGCTTTCCATCGAGGCCACCGACCGACGTCTGGAACAGGCGGCATCGACGCTGGGTGCCAGTCCGTGGCGCGTGTTTCGCAGCATCACCTTGCCATTGGCCTGGCCCGGCATCGTCGCCGGCGCGGTGCTGGCCTTCGCCAAGGCGTTGGGCGAATTCGGCGCCACCATCACCTTCGTTTCCAACATCCCCGGCGAAACCCAGACGTTGTCTTCTGCGATCTACGGCCTGTTGCAGGTGCCGGGTGGCGAAACCAGCATCTGGCGCCTGGCCATGGTCGCGGTGGCCATCTCGCTGCTGGCCTTGCTGCTGTCGGAATGGCTGACGCGCCGTCAGCGCGAAGACGAGGTGCATTGATGCTGTCGCTTGACGTGCAGTTGCGACGAGGCGCGTTCGAGCGACGGGTTCGCATCGAGGATGGTGCCCGTGTCATCGCGCTTAGCGGCCATTCCGGCGCGGGCAAGACCAGCGTGCTGCACGCCATCGCCGGATTGGTGAAGCCGCTGTCGGGCCATATCGAGATCGATGGCCGACGCCTGTACGACAGTGCCCGCGGCATCGATGTCGCCCCGCACCGCCGTCGTGTCGGTTATGTGTTCCAGGACACCCGCCTGTTCCCGCATCTCGATGTGCGCCGCAACCTGCAATACGGGCGCCACATTGGTGATGCCGCCAGCGCATTCGGCTTCGATGCGGTGGTGGCGCTGCTGGGGATCGAACCGCTGCTGCAGCGGCGCATCGCCAACCTCTCCGGCGGCGAAACCCAGCGGATCGCCCTGGGCCGCGCCCTGCTCTCGCAACCGGCGCTGCTGTTGCTGGATGAACCACTGTCGATGCTGGACCAGGCACGTCGCGAGGAGTTGATCCCCTACCTGCAACGCGTCCGCGACGAAACCTCGCTGCCCATCGTCTATGTCAGCCACTCCGCCGATGAAGTGAAGCGGTTGACCGATGCGGTGCACGTGCTGGATTGAGCCTTGTGGGCGGGAGAATCCACGCCATGACGCCGCGTTCCGGGTTGGGCGCGTAGATTCCGAAACTCGATCCAATCGGTTGAGGCGAGACGCCATGAAGCAGTTCCGCAAGCGCGATTTTCCGCTCGACAGCATCCGCCGTTTCCTGGAACCCCGGCCCCATCGTCCTGGTGAGTTCGGCCTGGAAGGACGAAACCAACATCATGACCATGGGCTGGCACATGATGATGGGCTTCGAACCGGCGCTGTTCGGCTGCTACCTCTGGGAAGGCAACCACAGCCACGGCCTGATCAAGCGCAGCCGCGAATGCGTGATCAACCTGCCGACCGCCGACCTGCTCGACACGGTCGTCGACATCGGCAACTGCAGCGGTGCGCAGGTCGACAAATTCCAGCGCTTCGGCCTGACCGCCCTGCCCGCCACCCACGTGTCGGCGCCATTGATCGGCGAGTGCCATGCCAATTTCGAGTGTCGGTTGTTCGAGTCGCGCAACACCGCGCAATACAACCTGTTCATCTGGGAAGTGGTCAAGGCGCACGTGGCGGCTTCGCCGAAGTTGCCGAAAACCGTGCATTACCGCGGCGACGGCAAGTTCATGGTGTCCGGCAAGGAGATATCCCGACGCAGCCGGTTCAAGCCGCAGAACCTGTAAGGGGTTCTGCATGCAGTCCGGCGCTTTCGCTGCCGGACGAGCCTCTTATCAATGTTGGATCCGGCGCGCCGGAGGAAATCGATTCTTGCGGAAGGGAGTTCGGCCTCTTCCGCAATGCGATCAACGTGAGGCCAGGGGCGTACCCAGCGGCTTCTCGCCCGCACCGTCACCGTTCGCCGGTATCCTGAAATCCACGGGCACCCTGACCCTGCCCGCGACCGCCTTGCCACTCTCGAGATTCGGCTTGAACTTCCATTGCCAGGCGGCTTCGATCGCCGCGGCATCGAACACGCCGGCGGGCCTGGAGCTTTCGACCACGATCCCCGTGACCCTGCCATCGGCCGCCACATCGACCAGCAACACGACCTTCCCGCTCAGCTTCTGATCCACTGCAAGCTTGGGATACAGGGGCGGCGTTCCCTGCACGTCTTCGGGCATGGACGGCTCGCCGGTCGCCCCTGGCGCGACCTGCGACTTGGCCTGCTCCTGCGCAGGTTGCGTCGCCCACGCGGTCAATCCGACGCCCAGCGACAGCGCAAGCATCAGCGCACTGCCGGTCAACACGCGGGCACGGGTGGGAATGGGTTGTTTGAGCATTGCGATTCTCTCCTTCAGTGGATGGCCGTAGCCCCAGTGGCATCCCAGCGGCAACGGCCTCGCCGCAAGCTGGGTCTTGAACATCGCTTCGCCGTAGCTGCGGCGCGATTGCGGATGGCTTGAGATCACCCGCTGGTCGCACGCCAGCTCCTGGTCGTGCCTGAAACGGCGGGCCACGGCATGCAGCAGCGGGTTGAACCAGAACAGGCTGCGCAGCACCGCGACCATGGCATTGACGAGCAGATCGCCACTGGCCACATGGCTGCGCTCATGCGCCTGCATCAGCCGTCGCTCTTCCCCGGAATAGCGCAGGTCGAAATCGGCCGGCACCACGATCGTCGGACGCCACAACCCGTACACCGCGGGCAGGCCCGCCGATACCTCGGCTTGCAGCATGCCGTCCGCCCGCCGATGCAGGCTCCCCAGCGAATGGCGGAAGCTGCGCTCGAGCCAGCGCAGGCGCAATGCCATCAGCAGCATTCCCGCAAGCCAGATCCCGCACAGCCATTGCGCGCCTTGCGCGGGCATCGCCCCGGCGAGGGCCGGAAGCGACATCGACTGCGTACCCAGGACATGGAAACCCGGTGACGAAGCGGTCGCTACGGTCCTCGCAGGAAGCAACACCGCGATCATCGCGATCGGCACCATGACCCATGCCTTGTAGGCGACGCCCGCGCCGAATGCGTCCCGCAACGGCTTGCGCAACGGCAGCACCAGCAGCAAGGCCAGGGTGATCGCTATGGTCGCTTCGATGATTCCGTTCAGCAGATCAGCCGCGTTCATCGCCCAGCTCCTCGATCAACTTGCGCAGCTCGGCGATATCCGCCGCCGACAACTTCCCGCGCTCGCTGAAATGTGCCACCAGCGGGGCCACCCGACCGCCGAACAGCCGCTCCAGCATTCCCTCGCTTTGCTGGCCGATCCACGACTCGCGCGCCAGCACCGGGGAATAGAGGTAACGCCTGCCCTCTTTCTCGGCCTGGATGGCGCCCTTGTTGAGCAGACGGTTGAGCAGGGTCTTGACCGTCGGTTCGGCCCAATCGGTGCGTGCGGACAGGGCCGCCACGACTTCATCGGCTCCCTGCGGACTGTGCTTCCACAGCACTTCCATCACCATGGCTTCGGCTTCACTGATCTGCATATCGATTACATCCGTAAATGTAAATTGATTACGCCTGTAATCGGCCCCGATGTCAAGCGCTCGCACGACCGTCTATCGGTTGCCCCATTCCATCGTCTGACGCTCCATCGCCTAAGCTGTGGCCATGGCCCTCCATTTCGAAAATATCGACGACGCCGTCGAACTGCTGCTGAAACGCATCCCCGGCACTCTGCGCATCGGCGCGCCATTGGCGCTGGGCAAGCCGCATCGGTTGTTGAACGCGCTATACCGGCGGATCGAGAACGATCCGTCACGTCCGATGCAGATCTACACCGCCTTGTCGCTGGACCCGCCGAGCGCAGCGCCCGGACTGGAGCAGCGCTTCCTGGAACCCTTCGCGCAGCGGCATTTCGGCGACGATTTCCCCAGGCTGCTCTACGCCGAGGCGATGAAGCGCGATGCGCTGCCCGCGCACATCCAGGTGGAGGAGTTCTACATGCAGTCCGGCGCGCTGCTGCGTTCATCGCAGGCGCAGCGCCACTACACCAGCCTCAATTACACGCAGGCAGCCGCGGGCGTGGCCCAGCGCGGCGCCAACGCGATCCTGCAGAAGGTGGCGCGCGAGCCGGAGCCGATCCAGGGCAAGGCGCCGCGACTGTCGCTGTCGTGCAACACCGACACCACCCAGGACACCCTCGATGCGATCCATGCATTGGGATTGCCGCGTCCGTTGCTGGTGGCCGAGGTCGATCCCGAGCTGCCGTGGATCGGCGGCACCGCCGCGGTCGAGGAAGACTTCTTCGACATCGTCGTCGCCCCACCGGGACCGTACCCGAAACTGTTCGCGCTGCCGCGCCAGCCGGTGAACGATGCCGACTATGCCATCGGCCTGTACGCCAGCGCCCTGGTGCGCGATGGCGGCACCCTGCAGATCGGCATCGGCGCGCTGGCCGATGCCCTGTCGCATGCGCTGGTGTTGCGCCACACCGACAACGACAGGTATCGCGAAGTGCTGCATGCGCTGGACCCTGAGCTGGCCCACCACCCGGCGGTGATAGCCAGCGGCGGCATGGGTCCGTTCGCCATCGGCCTGTACGGCTGCAGCGAGATGCTCAACGAAGGCTTCAAGCGCCTGGTCGAAGCCGGGGTGATCCGGCGCAAGGTGGTGGACGACGAAGCGTTGATGGCGCGCATCGCGCGGGGCACCGCCAACCTAGGCGACCAGGCGCGGCTTGAGCGCGACGGCGAATACCTGCACGGCGCGTTCTATCTGGGTTCCCCCGCGTTCTACGACTGGTTGCGCCGCCTGCCCGACGACGGGCGCCATGCGATCGGCATGCGCCGGATCAGCGAGATCAACCAGCTCTATGGCGGCCACGAATCGCTGGAGCGTTTGCAGCGCACGGGCTCGCGCTTCTTCAACAGCTGCATGATGGCGACCGCGCTGGGCGATGCGGTGTCCGACGGCCTGGAGGACGGGCGCATCGTCTCCGGCGTCGGCGGCCAGTACAACTTCGTGGCCATGGCCCATGCCCTGGACGATGCGCGCAGCGTACTGATGTTCCGCTCGCAGCGCGGCGAAGGTACGAAGGCGGAATCCAACGTGCGCTGGAATTACGGCCACACCACCATCCCGCGCCACCTGCGCGATATCTACATCGACGAATACGGCATCGCCGACCTGTTGAACCAGACCGACGAGGAATGCGTGATCGCCATGATCGGCATCACTGATGCGCGCTTCCAGGCCCGGTTGCTGGAGACGGCGAAGCAGTCGAGGAAATTGCGTGCCGATTTCGATGGCGAGCCCGAGTGGGCGCGCAACACGCCCCAGCGGCTGCGCGAGACACTGGCCCCTTTCCGCAAGGACGGCACCTTGCCCGACTATCCGCTCGGCAGCGATTTCACCGAAGTGGAGCAGCGGCTGGTGAAGGCGCTGGGGTGGTTGAAGGCAGAAACCGCGACGCTTCCGAAGAAGCTCCGCACGATTGGGAAAGCGGTCTTCTCGAGCGCCAGAGCCGATGACGAAGCCATGCAGCGCATGGCGCTGGAAAAAGCGACCGGTTTCAACGCGTGGTTGTACGCAAAACTGCTGTCGCTGGCACTATCGAGGACAGCGACCGAAGCGTAGGAGCGCCCCTTGGGCGCGATGCTTTCGTTTCACGACGCGGAAGAGCATCGCGCCCAAGGGGCGCTCTTACGTTATTACAGCGACTTCGCCGCTTCCACCACTTTCTCGGCGGTGATGCCGAAGTACGGGTACAGCGCTTCGGCCGGCGCGGAGGCGCCGAAGGTGTCGATGCCGATCACCGCGCCGTCCAGGCCTACGTACTTGCGCCAGAAATCGGTGACCGCCGCTTCCACCGCCACGCGCTTGCGCACGGCGTTGGGCAACACCGATTCGCGGTACTCGGCCGGCTGGCGGTCGAACACGTCGGTGGACGGCATGGAGACCACGCGCGTCTTGATGCCCTCGGCGTCCAGCGTGGCCTTGGCCTGCGTGGCCAAGCCGACTTCGGAACCCGTGGCGATCAGGATCACGTCCGGCTGGCCGCCTTCGGCATCGGCCAGCACGTAGCCGCCGCGCGCGATGGCGGCGACCTGCGCTTCGTCGCGCGGCTGGTGCGCGAGGTTCTGGCGGCTGAAGATGAGGCAGCTGGGGCCCTCCTTGCGTCCGATCGCCGCACGCCAGGACACCGCCGATTCCACCGCATCGCACGGACGCCACACATCGTTGTTGGGGATGTAGCGCAGCGAGGCCAGGTGCTCGACCGGTTGGTGGGTGGGGCCGTCTTCGCCCAGGCCGATGGAATCGTGCGTGTACACATGGATCGCATGCGCCGGATTGAGCGCGCTCATGCGCACCGCATTGCGTGCGTAGTCGCTGAACACCAGGAAGGTGGCGTCGAACGGAATGAAGCCGCCATGCAGGGCCAGGCCGTTGCTGATCGCGGTCATGGCGAATTCGCGCACGCCGTAATAGACGTAGTTGGCGTCCGGATCGTCCGTGGCCACCGACTTGCTGGCCTTCCACAAGGTGAGGTTGGAATGGGCCAGGTCGGCCGAACCGCCGATCAGTTCCGGCAGCAGCGGCGCGAACGCCTCGATGGCCATCTGCGAAGCCTTGCGCGAAGCCACGACCGGGCCTTCGGCCTGCAGCTTGGCGATGAACGCGTCGGCCGATGCGATGAAGCCTTCCGGCAGGTCGCCCTGCGAACGGCGCGACAGTTCGGCCGCTTCGCTGGCGTATTGAGCGGCATATTGGTCGAACAGCGAATTCCACTGGTCCTCGCGCACGTTGCCGGCGTTGCCGGCGCGCCAGCCGGCGTAGATCTCCTCGGGAATCTCGAACGGACCATACGGCCATTCCAGTTGCACCCGCGCGGCGGCCAGCTCGTCCTTGCCCAGGGGTGCGCCATGGCTGGACTCCTTGCCCTGTTTGTTCGGCGCGCCGAAACCGATCGTGGTCCGGCAGCAGATCAGGGTCGGCTTTTCCTGGTTCTTCAGCGCGGTTTCGATCGCGGTCTTGATCTCGACCGCATCCTGGCCGTTGACGTTGCGGACCACCTGCCAGCCGTAGGCCTCGAAGCGTGCCGGGGTGTCGTCGGTGAACCAGCCATCGGTGTTGCCGTCGATGGAGATGCGGTTGTCGTCCCAGAACGCGACCAGCTTGTGCAGGCCCCAGGTGCCGGCCAGCGAGGCGGCTTCATGCGAGATGCCTTCCATCAGGCAGCCGTCGCCCATGAACACCCAGGTGCGGTGGTCGACGAGGTCGAGCCCGGGACGGTTGTAGCGCTGCGCCAGCAATTTCTCGGCGAGGGCGAAACCGACCGCGTTGGCGATACCCTGCCCCAGCGGCCCGGTGGTGGCTTCCACGCCCGGGGTTTCGCTGTGCTCGGGATGGCCGGCGGTCCTGCTGTGCAACTGGCGGAAATGCTTCAGCTCGTCCAGTGGCAGGTCGTAGCCGCTGAGATGCAACAGCGCGTACTGCAGCATCGAGCCGTGGCCGTTGGACAGCACGAAGCGGTCGCGGTTGAACCACTTGGGGTTGTTGGGGTTGTGGCTGAGGTAGTCGTTCCACAGCACTTCGGCGATATCGGCCATGCCCATGGGCATGCCGGGATGGCCGGATTTGGCGGCTTCCACCGCATCGGCAGCGAGGAAACGGATGGCGTTGGCGAGCTGGCGGCGGCCAGGCTTGATCGAGGCGGGCGTCGTCATGAGGGCGAATTCAGTGATGTCGCCCGTGACTCGGGCGGCCTATTGTCCCATCCGGAAGCCCGCCTGTCGCGGTTGAATCATTCCGAAGCCGATGCTACCGACCAAACCCGTAGGAGCGCCCCTCGGGCGCGATGCCTTCCAGCCCGCATCCACGATCCCGGCGAAGGGCATCGCGGACAAGGCCCGCTCCTACGATTTCCGGACTGGATCAAGCACGGGCATGCTCTCGGTTTCCCCATGCGCCACCAGCGTGGCCAGGGTCAGGTCGCCGGTCACGTTCAGGGTGGTGCGGCACATGTCGAGGAAGTGGTTGACGCCCAGGATCATGCCGATGCCGACCGGATCCACACCGACCATGGCGCAGATCAGCGCCACCACCGGCAACGACCCCGAAGGCACACCGGCAGTGCCGATACCGCCGAGGATGCAGACCAGCATCACCATCACCTGCTGCCAGATCGTCAGGTCCACGCCGAAGAACTGGGCCAGGAACAATACGGTGACGCCCTCGAAAAGCGCGGTGCCGTTCTGGTTGGCGGTGGCGCCCACGGTCAGCACGAACCGCGACACCCGGTTCGGCAAATGCAGTTTCTCTTCGGCCACGCGCAGCGAGGTGGGCAGCGTGGCGTTGCTGGAAGCGGTGGAGAACGCCATCACACTGGCTTCCTGGGTGGCGCGGAAGAACGCCAGCGGCGACTTGCCCACCGCCTTCAACGCCAGCGAATAGACGCCGAACATGTGCAACGCCAATGCCAGCACGACCACACCCACGTACGCACCCAGCCGCACCAGCAGGTCGAAACCGAAGATCGCGGCCAGGTTGAACATGAAGCAGAACACCGCATACGGCGCCAGCCGGATCACCAGCCCGATCAGGGTCATGGAGATCTCGAACACGCCTTCGATGCCGCGCTTGAGCGTGTCGGTGTTCTTCGACGGAGTCAGGACCATGCCCACGCCGAACATCACCGCGAAGAACATCAGCGCCAGGATCGAACCGTTGTTCGACGCCGCACTCAACACGTTGTCCGGAACGATCGACAGCAGCATGTCGATGCCGCGCGGCTGGGTGTGCACGCTGGCGACGATTTCCCTGGCGCGCTCGGCGTTCTCGGTGAGCAGGCTTTGCGCCAGTGCGGGATCCACGCCTGCGCCGGGCTTCAACAGATTGACCAGCACCAGCCCGATCACCACCGCGATCGACGACAGGACCACGGTGTAGGCCAGGGTCTTCCAGCCGATCCGTCCCAGCGCGCGGATGTCGCCCATTTCGGCGATGCCGACCACCAGCGCCGAGAACAGCAGCGGCACGATCAGCATGAAGATCAGGTTGAGGAATATCTTGGAGAACGGCGTGGTGACGTAGGCGGTCGCCAGCTTCACCCATTCGGCATCGGCCCCCGTCGCATGCACGACCAGCCCGAACAGCAGGCCGAGGGCGAAGCCGATGGCCATCTTCCAGTGCAGGGGAAGTTTTTTCTTGCCGGCAGGGGTCGATTGGCTCATGCGCGGTTCCTTCAAGGATAAGGCCGCAGCTTAGCAAACCCCAAAACCCGTAGGAGCGCCCCTATGGGCGCGATGCCCCTGCACCGGTTTGTAGGAGCGGGCCTTGCCCGCGATGCTCTTCTGTATGCATCCACGATCCTCACGAAGAGCATCGCGGGCAAGGCCCGCTCCTACAGGCCGGCTAAGGTTGTGGATACAGCGGCGGCAACGCTTCCTTCGCCGCTTTTTTCGTCGTGCGCCACACCGGGCCGCTGCGGAATGCCTCGCGCAATGCCGCGCGCGCGTGGCTACCATCGCCATCGGCCCAGCGTGCCCGCCGCAACTGTTCCACCGCCTCGCGCTGTGCGGGCACGGCGAGACGCTGCAGCAACTGGTCGAGATCGGCGCAGGGCGGCGCGGACATGCCGCGCAGCGTGTCGCCGACTTCATCCAGGCTGCCGCTGTCCAGCGCGCGACGCAGGTCGGCCAGGGTCCGCGTCGGCAAGGCTGCAACGATGATGCCTTCGCCGGATTGCGCCGGAGGCTGCCGTGCCGCCACGGCCGTGCGCCGTTGCAAGGCCCAGATCAGGGTCAGCAGCCACAAGCCGGCGAAAGCCACGGCCAGCCAGGCCCAGACATGGCTGGGAATGCGCCCCGCCGTGGTAGCAGCTGCGGCTGGCGCGCCCACCGGGGAACCGTTCGCGGCAGCCACGTCCGGCAAGGTGTTGGAGGCGAACCCACCCACGCCACGCGCGACTTTCAGTTCCAGGTCCGGCAGCGAAGCGGTCCTGGCCACACTGGCGCGCACATCCCACCACGCCAGTTTCAGGCCCGGCACGAGCAGCGTGCCGGCGCCATTGGGCACCAGGGAATAGCGCCGGGTCATCGTGACCTGCGGCGTTCCGTCCACCACGGTTTCGTCGTACTGCGCGGGTTCGGCGAATACCTGCGCGCCGGCCAGCGACGGTGTCGGCAGTTCCGGCATCTGCGCGCGGGTGGCGCCGCGGGCGACGGCCTCCACCAACAGGGCCGCCGCCTGCCCCGCCTGCAGCGACTGCGGTGCGGACACGTAGCGCAATCGCAGATCGCGCAACGGCAGCCAGGGTTGCGGCGCATTGGCCGGCTGGGCGCGCACATTGATCGTGCGTGGCGCGCCCTGCGCGCGGATGTCGCGGCCACCACCGCCCATCAGGCTGTCCATCCAGTTGCTGGCGCCGCGACCTTCGAAGCGCGCGCCTGGAATGACCAGCGGTCCGCTGCGGTCCGGGATCAGTACGTAATGGCGCTCCGCGACCTTGTACTGGGTGTCGCCGATCTGTTGCGTGTAATAGCGATCCTGGCCCAACTGCTGCATCGATGCGTCCTGCGGCGCCTCCAACCCGAATGCGCCACTGGCGACCCGGGCGCTGTATTTCAGCCGCACCACCACGCCGACGCTTTGCTGCACGTAGGGTTCCGGATCGTCGACTACAGTCTCGAAGAAAGCGTCGGAGCCCTCGCCCGCAGGCGTTGGTGCGCCGGCAGCGACCCGCAGCGGCAAGGGTGTGGTCAGGTCGCCGCCCAGCTTGATCGCGGGAACGACTAGGGCACCCTCGCGTTTTGGCGCCAGTTGCAGCACATAGGTCGTCGTGGATTGCGCACTGCCATTGATCCATTGCATCGATCGATTGACCGACTGCCCTTCGATGCTGAAATCGGCCAGTAGCGGCGACAGGTCCGGCGCGGTGCCGCCTTGGTCGCTGTCGATGCTGAGGGTGACGGATCCACCCAGCGCGACCTGGTTGCGATCCAGCGAGGCGCGCGTGGCCGCCTGTGTGGATCCGGCCCATGCCGCCAGCAGCAACAACGCCAGTGCGGAACAGAAATCGCGCTTCATCGTCCTTCCTTCTGCCGGCGTTCGTATTCCAGCCGGAACTTGGTCTTCAACAGGTTGCCCGGCTCGTCGGGCACGCGCCGCAACCAGGCTTCCACCGCCTGTCGGTGTTCGCGCTGTGCGGGGGTTTCCCTGGCCTCCGTGGCCTGGCGGGCGCTTTCGTCCTTCTGTCCGCCCTTGCCTGCCTGGGCCATGGCCTGGGCCATGCGTTCGCGTTGCGCTGCGTCGGCGGCCTGCTGGGCCTTGGCGTCGGCAGCTTTCTGTTGCGGCGATTGCGCGCTTTGCGATTGTTGCGGCGGCGATTGTCGCTGCTTTGGGGAATCCGGTTGCGGAGAACCTGGTTGCGCCTGCTGCTTGTCTTGCTGGCCAGGTCGCGGCTTGCCCTTGTTGTCCTGCGGCGAATCCTGGCCGCCGGATTTCTTCTGTTGTTGCTGCTGGTTCTGTGCCGCCTTGCGCTTGCGTGCGGCATCGACCACCTTGCGGTTCTCGATCGCGTCTTCCATCTTCGGCTGCAGCTTGAGTGCGCGATCGTAGGCGGCGATGGCCTCGTCGTAATGGCCTTGCTTGGCCAGCGCATTACCCTGGTTGTAGAGCGCTTCAGCGCTGTCGATATCGGCGAAGTCTTTTTCGGCTGCGGCGAAATCGCCCTTGCGATAGGCATCGGCTCCCTGTTGGATACGCTCGTGCTGTTGCTGGTCGGCGCGCTTCCACAGGCTGCTTTCCGCTGCATTCGCGGGCATGGCCATGGGTAGGCAAACGCACAACAGGACCACCGCGAATGCCCCGCCGCGCCGGAATGCGAGCAACGCCAGCAGCATCAGCGGCGGCAACAACCAGTAGCCTCCGTCCTGCCAGGCCAGACCCTTCTCGCCACGTTGCGCGCTTGCGCCTGCTTCATCCGGATCCAGCACGCCCAGTGCACGTAGATCGCTGTCGTCCGCCGCCAGCGCCTGATAGTCGCCACCGCCAGCGGTCGCCAACGCTCGCAGCGAGCCGGCATCCAGCTTCGCATGCAGGATGCGGCCCTCGCCATCGCGGTAAGGCGCGCCGGAAGCCGTACCCAGACCCAGTGCGGAAACGCGGAAACCCTGGCGCAATGCGGCACGTGCGGCGTTGTCGGCCGCGGCATCGGCATGGTCGCTCAATACCAGGATGTCGCCATGCTCGAATCCCGCCTGTCGCAGCAGGCGCGCCGACCAGGCGATGGCGCGATCGGCCTGCTGTCCATCCATCGGCATCACTCCGGGCTCCAGGGCATCCAGAAACAGGGCGACGTTGGCGACATCGTCGGTCAACGGAGCGACGGTGAAAGCCTCGTCCGCATAAGCGACCAGCGCGACCTGTCCGCCCGCGCGTTCGCGCAGCAGGGTCGCGAGCTTGGCCCGCGCCTGCAGCAGGCGCGACGGCGGCAGATCGGACGCGGTGCTGCTGCTGGAGAGATCCAGCGCGACCACCAGTGGCGTCTGCGTTTGCCACAACGGCTGTTCGGTCTGGCGCCAGCTGGGGCCGGCGAGCGCAAGCACGGCGAGCGCATAACCGAGCGCGCCCAGCCAAATCGTACCGCGCGCGGCCTTGCCGCCGGCCTCCAGCAGGTGCGGCAGCAAATGCGCATCGACCACGTTGCGCCAGACGTTGCTGCGACGCTGCCGCACTCGCCATAACCCCCACAACATCGGCAAGGCAAGCAGCGCCCACAGCCAATGCGGACGCAGGAAATGCAGCACGTGCAACCAGGCGTTCATCGCCTGCGCCCTGGCAGCAGGAAGGCGAACAGTGCGACCAGCAGGGCGGCGGCCAGCGGCCACCAGTAACGTTCGATGCGCGGCCGCACGCGCTGGCCTTCCTGCTTCACCGGTTCGATCCGGTCCAGTTCCGCATAGATGCCGGCGAGCTGTTCGGTATCGCGCGCGCGGAACGCCTGCCCGCCGGTTTCACTGGCGATCTTCTTCAGCGTGGTTTCGTCGATATCGTCATCGCCGCCCGGCATCGGAACCGACAAGCCGAACAGCGAGAACGCACCGCCCGACCCGCCGAAGGCGATGGTATGGATGCGCACGTTTTCGGATTTCGCCAGTTCCGCCGCCTTCAGCGGATCGAGCACGCCGGCGGTGTTGACGCCGTCGGTCAGCAGGATCAATACGCGCTGGCCTTGCGGCTGTTCGCGCAGGCGCTTGACCGCCAGGCCGATGGCATCGCCGATCGCGGTGTCCTGGCCGGCCAGTCCGACCACGCTGTCGCCGAGTTGTTCGCGCACCGTGTCGCGGTCCATCGTTTGTGGAGTAAGTGCGTAGGCTTGCTGGCCGAAGACCAGCAGACCGACACGGTCGCCCACGCGACGGTCGAGGAAGTCGGCCAGCACCGCCTTGGCGGCCGTGAGCCGATCGACCACATCGCCGCCCAGTTCCATGTCCGGGCGGCTCATGCTGCCGGACAGGTCCACCGCCAGCATCAGGTTGCGTCCACTCTGCGGCGGCGCGACCGCTTCGCCGAGTTGCTGCGGACGCGCGGCGGCGGCGCAAAGCAGGAACCACGCCAGCCAGGCCAGTGCCGCCGCATGCATGAGCCTGGGCCGGCCACTTGGGCTGGCGATGGCATCGAGGCGCCCGCCATACGGCACCCGCAGCGCTGCGGAACTGCTGCGTCGTGGCGGCAGCAGCCAGCCGGCCAGCCACGGCAGCGGAAACGCCAGCCACATCCACGGCCAGGCGAATCCGCCGAATGCGGTCTTCAGCCATTCGAGCCAGTCGCCGCTCATTTGCGCCCGGCCATCAGCTCGAGGAAACGCTTGCGGGCGAGATCGCGAACCGCTTCCCATGCACTCGCTTCCACTTCCCGCCGGTAGCCGCCTTCCAGCAGTAGACGACCTGGTCCCATGCTGAAATCGCTGCCCTTCTTCCCATCGAGGAAACGCAGCCAGTCCTCGCCTCGCAATCGATCGGCGTGCCTGTCGACACGGCGTGCGGCGCGGCGAAGGAGTCCGGATATCGCAGCGATCCGCGCCGGCGGCGAAGCCTGCGCACAAGCCTCATCGAACAATTTCTGCCAGGCCTGCCGGCGGCGCTTGCGCCATAGTCCAACTGCGCAGGCCGCCGCAAGCAGCAACAGCACTGCAACGGCAAGCAACCACCAGCCGGGCGCCGGTGGCCACAGCGAAGGCGCCGGCGGCACATGCACATCGCGCAGGACCAGTTCTTGCGCCTGCATCACGCCACCTGCGATTGCGCCCGGCCCAGCAGCGGCAGCCAGGATTCGCTGGGCGCGTCGCCCTGCAGGGAATAGACCCGCACGCCTCGGCGTGGCAGGGTTTCCAGCGCGCGTTCGACCGGACGGTTGAATTCGTCCTGCCAGCGCTGGCGCTGTCCGGCATCGCCGAGGTCGAGTTCAAGCCGATGGCTGCCCGACGAGAACGGCAACGTCGTCCTGGGCGGTTCGCTTTCCAATGCATCGGTCAACAACAGCACCGTGACTTCATGGTGCACGGCGAGCGCAGGCCAGCGCGACTCGGCGATCGAGGCGAGGCTGCGCGGATCGGCCAATACGATCAGGCGCGAACCCGGACGCAGCAGGCGGGCCGCATTGTCCAGCGCGACCGACAGCCCCGCATCATCGGCAGGCGCCTGCGAATACCAGCGAACCAGGGCATCCAGCACCCGCAATGCGCCGCGTGCGCCCGAAGCCGGAGGCACCGGGGCCTCCTGCGTGCTGCCGCGCAGGATGGCCACGCGATCGCCTTCGCGAACCGCGGCCCACACCGCGACCGCGGCCGCGCGCGCGGCCTGCACCGACTTGAAGCGCACCCGCGTACCGAAATACAGGGCCGGTGAGGTATCGGCGACGACCAGGGTCAGGCGCTCGCGTTCGGCCTGGAACAGTTTGGTGTGGGTGCGGCCGCTGCGCGCGGTCAGCCGCCAATCGATGTGGCGCACATCGTCGCCAGCCACGTATTCGCGCGATTCCGCGTACTCCATGCCGCGCCCACGCTGGTTGGACTGCGCAGGGCCGGCGATGTTGTGCCGCCCCTTGCGCGCAGGCGGCCGGCGCTGCGCCGTAGCCCGCAAAGCAACCAATTCCGCCAACGTCGGCTTCAATCCGTCGGCCACCGCACACCTCTCAGGGGAAGTTGCCGTATGGGAGCAGCCTGCGTGGGAGCCGCGTCAGCCGCGATGCCTTTCGCGCAGGCAGCCACGGAATGCCAACAAGCAGCCGATGCTTCACGCCCAGCCAAACCATCATCGCGGCTGACGCGGCTCCCACGGTAATCGCCGCCACCCGCTTTCACGGCAACGGCACCACATCAAGCAACGCCGCGACCAGCCTGTCGCCATCCCAGCCTTCGGCGGTGGCTTCGTAACTGGGCAGCACGCGATGGCGCAGGACGTCCGCAGCGATGGCCCGCACATCGTCGGGAGTCACGTAGTCGCGCCCCGCCAACCAGGCGCGCGCGCGCGCGCATCGCTCCAGTGCTATCGATCCACGCGGGCTCGCGCCCCAGGCGATGCGCCGCGCCAGTTGCGGGTCGTAACGGCGCGCATCGCGCGAAGCCAGCACCAGTTCGATCAGATAGCGTTCCAGTTGCGGCGCGACGTGCAGATCGAGCACCGCGGCGCGCGCGGCGAAGACGTCCTCGATCGGCAGCCTGGCCACGGCTTCGGCCGTGTGCTGCAAGGTGTCGCGCGCGCGTTCACGCGCTAGTCGCAGGATCTCCGCTTCCGCCTCCGCTTCGGGGTAGCCGATGCGCACATGCATCAGGAAGCGGTCGAGCTGGGCCTCGGGCAAAGGGAAGGTGCCTTCCTGTTCGATCGGGTTCTGCGTGGCCATGACCAGGAACAGCTGCGGCAACGGATAGGTATGCCGCCCCACGGTGACCTGGCGTTCGCCCATGGCTTCAAGCAGTGCCGACTGCACCTTGGCAGGCGCGCGGTTGATCTCGTCGGCAAGCAGGATGGGATGGAAGATCGGCCCGGGCAGGAATTCGAAACGCCCATCCTGCGGGCGCCAGACCTCGGTGCCGGTCAGGTCGGCGGGCAACAGATCCGGGGTGAACTGCACGCGGGCGAACTCGGCCTGCAGGCGCGAAGCCAATGCCCGTATCGCAGTGGTCTTGGCCAGGCCGGGCGCGCCTTCGACCAGCAGATGGCCATCGGCCAGCAGGGCGATCAGCAGGCGCTCGACCAGCGCGGCCTGGCCGACGATGGTTTCGGACAAGCCTTCACGCAATCTGTTGAAAGCGTCGTGGAGACGCGAGACATTCGGGTCCACGGGGCCGTTTGCGGGTTGGCGCGCGATCTGGGTATCCATCGGGAAGGATCCGGAAGTGGCATCGGGGCGAGTTTGACCGAACAGCACGTCCATTGGTTCATGAAGATGCATCCACTGCTCGCAGTGGTTCAGCCTCTGGCCTGGCCGAGATCGCAGTGGAAAAGGGCCTTCCCCGTAGGAGCGCCCATGGGCGCGAGCTCTTCGTCATGCAATCGAGAACGCAGGAGCTCGCGCCCATGGGGCGCTCCCACGGGATGACGACCTTCTCTGTAATTCGCGAATCCAAAAGAAAAGGGCCGCAAGCGGCCCTTTCCGGTTCGAATCGCGTGGCGGTCAGCGCTTGGCGACCGTCAATATCTTCGGGGTGATGAAGATCAACAACTCGGCCTTGTCCTTCAAGCGACCCTTCTTCTTGAACAGGTTGCCGAGGAACGGGATATCGCCCAGGAAAGGCACCTTGGCAACGCTCGATCGATCCGTGAATTCATAGACGCCGCCTATGACGACGGTCTGGCCGTCCTCTACCAGTACCGCAGTGTTGATTTCCCGCTTGCTGATCTCCGGAACCGTGCCGTAGTCCGCCAATTCGATATAGCGCTCGACCTCGTCTTTCTTGACATTGAGGTTGAGGAACACCCGGCCGTCGTTGGTGATCGTCGGGGTGACCTTCAGCTCAAGCAGGACATCCTTGAACTGCACATTGGGCGTGGCCGCCTGGCCCGCGGTACCGCCAGTGATCGTTACGTAGCCGATTTCCTTGCCCTGGCGGATATATCCCTCGCGCTGGTTGGCGGTGATGATGCGCGGGTTGGATATGACTTCGCCACGGCCCTCTTCCTGCAATGCGGAGAGCTCAAGGTCGAGGTTGAAATTGCGGCCGAGGAGGGTGTAGGCAAGGCTCGGAATTACGCCCCCCGAGGTGAAGCTTCCCGCGGGCATATTGACGTTCAGACCGCCAGGCAGCACGCGATCATCGCCGTTGCCTATGTTGACGTTGTCTTCGATATTGCCGCCGATTATCTGCGTGCGATCGCCGGTACGAGTGCCGGCCACGCCGAAACGGGCGCCCAGATCGCGGGCGAAAGTATCCGTGGCGATGACGATACGGCCTTCGATCAGGACCTGGTCCACCGGGCGATCGATCACATTGATCAGTTCGCGCATCTGCGCGACCTTCTTCGGGATGTCGCTGATCATCAAGGTGTTGGTGCGCTCATCCGCGACCAGGCGGCCACGCGGGGACAGGAAGCCGTTTTCCTGCTGGCTGCTGCCACTGCCGCCACCGCTGCTGCCACCGATGCCCTTGGCCTCGGTCAAGGCCTTGAAGATGGCGGAAGCGCTGTGATAGTTGATCTGCACGTAGTCGGTGATCAGGTCCACGCGATTGTCGATGGCGATGCGCGCGTCTTCCTTGTCCTGCTCGAACTTGGCCAATTCCGGTTGCGGCGCGACCCAGACCACGCCACCATCGCGGCGCTGGTCCAGGCCCTTGGCGCGCAGCACGATCTCCAGGGCCTGGTCCCACGGCACATTGACCAGGCGCAGGGTGACGTTGCCCTGGACGGTATCGGAGGCGACGATATTGAGGTTCGACTCTTCCGCGATCAGCTGCAGCACCGTGCGCACCGGCACGTCCTGGAAGTTGAAGGTGACCGGACGCCCGCTGTAAGCGCGCGCGGCCGTGGCCACCTTGGCCGAGCCGCCAGCGATCGCCGCCGGCGACGTGGATCCCACCGCGGATTGAGCTGTGCGCGGAACGATTTCGACCACGTACTCATCGCCGGTCTGGTAGGCCAGCGACTCGAATGCGCCGTTGGTGCTCAGCACCAGTTGGCTGCCGGCGCCGGCGCTATGCGCATCGACACGCTGGACCGGCGTGGCGAAATCGACCACGTTGAGCGGCCGTTGCAGGGCGGCAGGCAATGCCGCGTTGCCGACATCGACGATGACCGAAGAACCCTGGTTGCGCAGGTCCGGCATCGCGCCCTTGCCATTGAAGCGGAGAATCAGCCGACCCGCGCCGTCATCGCCCCGCTTGAAATCGATCTTGGAAATCTCGAGGGCGCCGACCGCCTGTCTGGCTGGGTCGGCATTGCCGACGACCGCGGCGCTTGCCGGCGATGGGATTGCGGTAGCGGCAGTGACGGAACCGGCGGCGGCCAGCAAGCCGATCGCGAGCCCCAGACTGCAGACCCGTGTCGTGGCCAGGCGCCGGAAAGGCAGCGGGCTGTGAGCGTTCGAAGCGGTCATCGTGTATCCCCTAATCATTGATCTTCAAGCGCAATCGACGCCGGCCTTTCCAGCCAGCCGCCCGCACCGTCCGGCACAAGTTCGACAAGTTCAATGCGATCTTCATGGACGCCGGTGATGCGGCCATCGCTTTGCCCCAAGTAAGCACCCGGCCGCACCTTGTAGGTGACCTTGTCGGGGGCCATCACCAATGCCACCAGCGCCCCGCCCTTGCCGATCGTACCGACCATGTCCAGGCTGTCCAGCGGATATTGCTCCAGCGTTTCCTTGCGCCGGTTCGGATCCGGGCGCAGGCCGCCGCTGTCGGCGTTGCTCCAGGCGTCGCTGAACGGGTCGCGCAGAGACTGTGCCGCGTATTCGAAAGTCTCGAACTGCTGCATGACAGGCAAGGGTTCCAGTGCCGGAGCAGGCCGCGCCTGGACATCCGCAATCCATTTCTCGAGATTCGGCGCGTCGCCCGGTGAGCTGGTGATCCCGCGAGCGCAACCTGCCGAAAACAGGACCAACGCCACGACGCCGAATGCCCGCGTCGCTTTCCGCAGCGGTGCGGTCGATTGCGAAATCATGCGCCACCACCTTTATTCTTTGCAGTCGCCTCGGCGGACTTCTTTTCCTGGATCGCGGTTTCCTCTTCATCGAGGTAGCGGTAAGTCTTGACCGTGCCCGAGAGTTCCAAAGCGCCATTGCCGGCGGTGATGCCGCCTTTGCCCGGCTTGGGCTTCAATGAAATATCGTGCATGGTCAGGATCACCACGCGCGGCAACGATGCCACGCCGCTCACGAACGCGCCGAACTGGTGGTAGCTGCCGACCATGCGCAGCTTGATCGGCTTCTCGGCATAGAACTCTTTGGGCGTCTCCGGCCCCGGCTGGAAGAGCTCGTTGGCCAGGCCGCTGGACAGCGCCGTTTGCGAGATATCCACGATCAGGTCGGGCATTTCGGTCTTGCTGGGAAGCTGCCTGAGCATCTGCTGCAGCACCTGCTCCATCTGCGCCAGCTGCTGTTTCAGCGGCTCCAGATTGGCGGCGCGCCCGGCCTTGTCTTCGAAATCCCGGCGCAGATCGGATTCCTGGCGTTCCAGATTCGCGAGCTCTTCGCGCTTGCCCTTGACCAGCAGGAAGTAGGCCAGGAGCAGGATCAACGCCGCGATCAACACGCAGAAACCGATCTTGTAGTTCTGCGGCCAGTTGCCGATGTTGTTGAAATCGAGATCGCTGAGTTTGACTTTCTTTTTCTGGCTCATGACGCCGGCCTCTCTTGGGTTGCAGGCGCAGGCTTCTCGACCGGCGCCGCAGCGGGAGCCGCGGTCGGCGTTGCCACCGGGCTCGCGGCTTTCTCCACTGCCGGACCGGCCGGGGTCGCAGCGGCAGCGGCGGCCGCATCAGCTGCCCCGGGGCCGATCGCCGCGCCCGTCGCACCGCTCTTCTGGTCGGCTTCGTTGGGATTGGCCAGCTTCACTTTCAGCGTGAACGCATAAGGAAGCGAACGGGATTCGCCGGAAAGCGCGGCGGGACCCTTCTCTTCGGCCTTGGCCTCGATGATGGACAGGTCCGGATTGGTCATCCAGCCCGAGCTTTCGAGGTTGCGCATGTAGGTACTGACGCGGGCATTGGACTGGGAGCGTCCCTCCAGGGTCAGGATGTCGCCTTCCTGCTTGATCCCGGCCAAGGCCACGCCGTCGGGAATGGTGCGCACCAGCGAATCGAAGAGATGGACCATCTGCGAACGATTGGCCTGCAGTTCCTCGATCACCTTCTTGCGGGCCAGCAGGCGGTCCTTCTGCTTGTCGAGGACCTCGATCTCCTTGATCTTGCCTTCGACCTTGGCGATCTCGCCCTGCAGGAACTGATTGCGCGTGTTCTGGCCGCTGATCTGCTGGCTGTAGTAGAACCAGAGCAGGAACGAGAGCACCAGGCCGGCGGCGGCGGCCAGGCCCAGCATGCCGTAGAACTCCCTTTGCCGGTTGGCCCGCCGTTCCGCGCGCCACGGGAGCAGGTTGATCTTCGCCATCAGTCAAAGCTCCTCAGGGCCAGGCCGGTGGCGATCATCAGCGCCGGCGCATCCTGGGCCAGGGCATGCGCTTGCACGCGCGGCCCCAGGGTCATCTGCGCCAGCGGATTGGCGACCACGGTCGGTACGCCCAGTTGCTCTTCGACCATTTCCGGAAGTCCCAGCAGAGCCGCGCAGCCGCCCGCCAGCACGATCTGGTCGACCCGATTGAATTCGCTGCCGGCATAGAAGAACTGCAAAAGTCGGCTGATCTGCTGGACCGTGGCTTCCTTGAACGGCTCGAGCACTTCCACCTCGTAACTTTCCGGCAAGCCGCCCTGGCGCTTGGCCATGCCGGCTTCCTCGTAGGTCAGGCCGTAGCGGCGCATGACCTCGTCGGTGAGCTGCTTGCCGCCGAACACCTGTTCGCGGCTGTAGAGGCTGCGGCCCGTGCGCAATACGTTGAGCGTGGTCATGGTGGCGCCGATGTCGACCAGGGCCACCACGCCATCGTGCGGAATCGGCAGCTCGCTGGACAACAGGGCGAAGGCGTTTTCGACCGCGAAAGCTTCCACATCCATGATCCGGGCGGTCAGGCCGCCCAGCTCAAGCGCAGACTGCCGCAATTCGACGTTCTCCGAACGGGAAGCGGCCAGCAGCACCTGGACCATTTCGGGGTTGTTGGGCATCGGCCCCAGCACCTCGAAATCGAGATTCACTTCCTCGATCGGGTACGGGATGTAGTTGACCGCCTCGAGTTCGACCTGGGCCTCCAGGTCGTTGTCGTCCAGTTCGGCGGGCATCGGGATGATCTTCGTGATCACCGCGGAGCCGGCGACGGCGGCAGCCGCGTATTTGGCCTTGCTCCCGGCGCGGGTCACGGCCCGGCGGATGGCTTCGCCGACCGCCTCGACCTCGACGATGTTCTTCTCGACAACGGCATTGGGCGGCAACGGCTCCACGGCGTAGTGGTCTACGCGAAAGCGGTTGCCGACCCGGGAAAGCTGAAGCAGCTTTACCGCAGTCGAACTTATGTCGACGCCAATGAGCGGCGACTGGCTTTTAGGTATAAGCCCCACGGTATCTCCCCTTCCGACGGGCACAACATGCAGCCCTGGCCCCGACGCACATTAATAACGAAGTTTTCACCACTTGCAATACCCATGATGCAGCCTGTGCGGCTTGTCACGGTTCACTAAAGATATCGGCCAAGTTACTGTTTCCCCCCGGAACGCAACCGCCAAACCCCGGGTCATCTATACTCCGCCGCTACGTATTCCGCAATCGGAAAATGACCGGATGTCCCGTTTCCGCCGCCTGCTCCGCTGGGCACTTATCGCCTTCACCCTCCTGTTCCTGCTTGGCGCCATCGGTCTGGGCATCCTCTATTACGTGGTCTCCTCGAAACTGCCCGATGTGCAGTCCCTGCGCAACGTCGAACTCCAGGAACCCCTCTACGTCTATGCCAGCGACGGCCGCCTGATCGGCCTGTTCGGAGAGACCCGGCGCTATCCGGTCGACATCAAGAACGTGCCGCAACCGGTCCGGCAGGCCTTCATCGCCGCCGAGGACTCCAATTTCCTCAAGCACAACGGCATCGATCCCAAGGGCATCTCGCGGGCGCTGTGGCAGACCGCCACGCTCAAGGAGGGCCGGGTGGCCGGTGGCAGCACCATTACCCAGCAAGTGGCGCGGCAGTGGTTCCTGAGTTCCGAGTACAGCTACAGCCGCAAGCTGGTCGAGATGATGCTCGCGATGAAGATCGAGCGGATGCTGAGCAAGGACGAGATCCTGGAGCTGTATCTCAACAAGAGCTTCTTCGGCAATCGCGCCTATGGCGTGGCGGCCGCAGCCGAGTACTACTATGGCAAGCCGCTTGACCAGCTGACGCTGGGCGAGACGGCCACCCTGGTCAGCGCGCTCAAATTCCCTTCCAGCGGCAATCCGATCAGCAACCCGGAGCGCAACCACCAGCGCAGCGTCTATGTCATCCAGCGCATGCTCGAGGACAAGTACATCACCTCCGCGCAGGCGGCCGCGGCCAAGGCCGAACCGCTGCATGCCAAGCCGCATGAGCGCCCGGTGGAAGTCTATGCGCCCTATGTCGCGGAAATGGTGCGCCAGGAAATGATCGCGCGCTTCGGCGGCGAGGTCCTGACCAAGGGCTATCACGTCACCACCACCATCGACCCGACGATGCAACTCGCCGCGGACGCGGCGGTGCGCGATGGCTTGCGCCTGTACGACCACCGCCATGGCTGGAACGGGACCGAGCGGCATTTCGAAGTCACCGCCGATGCCGATGCCGCCGCCCTCGCCGGCCACCTGGCCGGAATTCCGGTCCAGAACGGAATGATCCCGACGGTGGTGGCCAGGACCAATGGCGATGGCGGGATCACCGTGGTGTTGGCCGATGGCAGCGAAGTGACCCTGCCGGCATCGGCCAGTCGCTGGACCGGCAAGAGCCCGGCTTCGCTGTTCAAGCGCGGCGACCTGGCCCGGATCGTGAAGGACGCATCCAAGCCCGACCCCACCAAGCCCGACCAGCCCGCCCCTGCAGTAGCGGCCACTACCTATCAGATCGACCAGATTCCGCGCGGGCAGGCGGCACTGGTGTCGCTGGACGCCAGCACCGGCGCGGTGAAGGCGATCATTGGCGGCTACAGCTTCGCCGGCAACAAGTTCAACCGCGCCACCCAGGCGCGGCGCCAGCCCGGCTCCAGCTTCAAGCCGTTCGTGTACGCGGCCGCGTTCGAACACGGCTTCAACCCCGCCTCGATCGTGCTGGACGCGCCGGTGGTGTTCCGTGACCGCCGCGGACACATGTGGCGCCCCCAGAACGATGGCGGCGGTTTCCGCGGCCCGATGCGGCTGCGCGAAGCGCTGGTGCAATCGCGCAACCTGGTTTCGGTGCGCCTGCTGGACAGCATCGGCGTGGACTTCGCGCGCAAGTACATCAGCCAGTTCGGCTTCAACGAGGCCGAGTTGCCGCCCAACCTGTCGATGTCGCTGGGCACGGCCTCGCTGACGCCGCTGTCCATGGCCCGTGGCTACTCGGTGCTCGCCAATGGCGGCTCGTTGATCACGCCTTGGTTCATCGATGAAGTGAAGGATCGCGAAGGCAACCTCATCTTCAAGGAAAAACCGGCCATCGCCTGCCGTACCTGCGGCCAGCGCGGAGGCAGTGCGGCTCCCGCAAGCAGCGTGGTCGATGGTTTCGATTTCGGTCCCGCCAATGACGGCAAACCCAAGCCGCCCGAAGCCACTGCGCCGAAGAAGCCGGCCGAGGAGCCGAAGGCGGTCGATCCCGGCATGGTCGTCGCTCCGCGCGCCGTCGACGAACGTATCGCCTATCAACTGGTGTCGATGATGCGCGATGTGGTGCAACGGGGCACCGGCACCGCGGCCAAGGTATTGAACCGCGAGGACGTGGGCGGCAAGACCGGCTCGACCAACGACCATCGCGATGCCTGGTTCGGCGGTTTCGGCGGCGCCTACGCCACCGTGGTCTGGGTCGGCCGCGACGATTTCCGCAGCCTCGGTTACCGCGAATACGGCGGCAAGGCGGCGCTGCCGATCTGGATCGAGTTCATGCGCCAAGCATTGAAGGACCAGCCGATCGCGCAGAACGATCCGCCGGATGGCATGGTCAAGGTTTACGTCGGCGCGGGCGGCAACCTGATGACCGAGGGCTCGGGCGGCATCGTCGAATACGTGAAGACCGAAGACCTGGAGCGCATGCAGAGCTACACCGACTACAGCACCCAGGACGAGGCCGCAGACGAGGCGGCGTTCGATATCTTCTGATTCCCGTAGGAGCGGGCCTTGCCCGCGATGCTTTCGATAATTGAATCAAGAGCATCGCGGGCAAGGCCCGCTCCTACAATCCTCGCATCGATCGGGTACAGTCTCTTCGTCTCTTCAGGTTTCGACGCGGAGGCTTCCCATGCACCACGCCCGCCAACATGCCGAAACCCGCGCCCGCGAACGCCGCCACCGCCTGGCGCATGAAGCCGCGAGGCTGATGGCCGAAGGCGGTTTCCGCGATTACCACCAGGCGAAACTGAAAGCCGCCGAGCGTCTCGGCTTCCACGACGATGCCTCGCTGCCGCGCAATCGCGAGATCGAGCAGGCGTTGCGCGAGTACCAGCGCCTGTTCGCCGGCGAATCCCAGCTCCAGGCCGTGCATTCGCGCCGCCAGGCGGCGGTTCGGGCACTGGAATTCCTGGCCGGTTTTTCACCGCGACTGGTCGGGCCCGTGCTCGACGGTACCGCCGACGCCAATTCGCCGGTGCTCCTGCAACTGCACACCGACGATGCCGATGCGGTGGCGCGCTTTCTGGAAGAGCATCGCATCCCGGCCGACGCCCGCACCCGGCATGTCAGGCTGGATCGCAAACGCGATGGCGACTTCCCGGTGTGGTTGTTCAGCGCGGAGGAACTGACCTTCGATCTGACCGTGCTGCCGCTGGACGCATTGCGCCAGGCGCCGCTGTCCGGGGTCGACGAGAAACCCTTGAAACGGGCCTCACTCGCCAACCTGCAGCAACTCATCGCGGACGAGGAAATAAGCGCGTACCAATCCGAGGCGCGCTGAACGGCTTCCACGCCACCACGAAAAACGCCCCGCGATGCGGGGCGTTCCTGTTTCGCAGCGATGCCGCCGGTCAGCGCTTGTCGATGCCCTGGTAATCGCGTTCGGCGTAACCGGTGTAGATCTGGCGCGGGCGGCCGATCTTGGCTTCGGGATCGACCTGTTGCTCCAGCCAGTGGGCGACCCAGCCGGCGGTGCGGGCGATGGCGAACATCACCGTGAACATCTCGGTGGGGATGTTGAGCGCCTTGTAGATGATGCCGGAATAGAAATCGACGTTCGGGTACAGCTTGCGTTCGACGAAGTACTCGTCCTTCAACGCGGCCTGCTCGAGTTTAAGCGCGACTTCCAGCATCGGGTCGTTGACCCCCAGCTCGCCCAGTACCTCATGGGTCATCTCGCGGATGATCTTGGCGCGCGGGTCGAAGTTCTTGTACACGCGGTGGCCGAAGCCCATCAGGCGGAAGTTGTCGTTCTTGTCCTTGGCCCGCAGCACCGCCTTCTCGACGTTCTTCGCATCGCCGATCTCGGCCAGCTGCTTCAGCACCGCCTCGTTGGCGCCGCCGTGCGCCGGGCCCCACAGCGCGGCGATGCCGGCGGCGACCGAAGCGTATGGATTGGCGCCGGTGGAACCGACCAGGCGGACCGTCGAGGTCGAGGCGTTCTGCTCGTGGTCGGCGTGTAGGATGAACAGCAGGTCCAGGGCGCGGCGCACCACCGGGTTCAACTCCAGCGGCTCGCTCGGCACCTCGAACATCATGTGCAGGAAACGATCGACGTATTCGAGGTTGTTGCGCGGATAGCGCACCGGCCAGCCGATCGAATAACGGTAGGCGGCGGCGGCGATCGTCGGCACCTTGGCGATCAGGCGGATCGCGGCCAGGCGGCGCTGCTCCGGATCGTTGAGGTCCAGGGTGTCGTGGTAGAACGCGGACAGCGAAGCGACCGAGGCGCACAGCATGGCCATCGGATGCGCATCGTGGTTGAAGCCGCCCAGGAAGTTCTTCAACGACTCATGCATCATCGTGTGATGGGTGACTTCATGGTCGAATGCGGCGAACTCGGACTGCGTGGGCAGTTCGCCGTTCATCAGCAGGTAGGCCACTTCGAGGAAGCTGGACTGCTTGGCCAGTTGCTCGATCGGGTAGCCGCGATACAGCAGCACGCCGGCATCGCCGTCGATATAGGTGACGGCGGACTTGCAGGCCGCGGTCGCGGTGAAGCCCGAATCGTAGGTGAAAAGGCCGGTTTCCTTGGTCAACTTGGAAATGTCGACGCAATCGTTGCCGAGCGTGGGTTTGATTACCGGCATGACCACCGACTTGTCGCCGGCGGCCAGCGTGACCTGGTCGAGTTCTGACACAGTTGCGCTCCTTCGTGGGGATGCACCGCCTGCCCATGGCCGACGATGCGTAACGGGAGTCCACGACTTGAGCCATGGATAACCCGTATTATCGCATACGCGTTTTGGAGCCGTCGCTCGAAAGAACGTGGCTTCAGACCAAAGGATGAGGGGGAAATCGGCGCCGGTGAAGGCGCCAATAAAAACGGCCGCGCCAGGCGCAGCCGTCGGGTATCGCGGGCACCGCAGCGGATTACTTCTGCTGGTAGCGCTTCTGGAACTTGTCGATGCGGCCGCCGGTGTCCATGACCTTGTGCTGGCCCGTGTAGAACGGGTGCGAGGCCGAGGAGATATCCAGCTTGATCAACGGATATTCATTGCCGTCTTCCCACTTCACCGTCTCCTTGGAGGACAGGGTGGAGCGGCTCAGGATCTTGAATTCGGAAGTGACGTCCTGGAAAACGACGTCGCGGTATTCGGGATGGATGTCGGCCTTCATGGCGGCACCAGATATCTTGGGAAGTGAAGAGCGGCATTTTAGCCTGCACCGCCGGCCCAACGCAAGCCGCCAGTCAGGTGGCCGCCAGGGCGGCCCGGATCAGGCCCTCGAAACGGGCCTGGTCGTAGCGCATCAGCAGGGTGGCGTTGTCCGGCCTGCCCTCCTGCCGGTTCCAGTCGACCACGGTGGCGCCGCGGGTCAGGGTGCCGGCCATTTCGACCGCGACCGGGCGCTCCAGCAGCTCAAGTGCGCCTTCCGGTTGCAGGGCGTAGGCCATGGCCAGGGCATCGGCCGAATGCCAGTGGTCGCCACGGCGATCGGCCGACCAGTGGCGGGTCTGCAGCGAGATCCGCTCGTAGAAGCGGGCGCGGGGCGAGTCCGCCTGCAGCCACTGCTCGGCTTCGACGTGCAGGAACCCATGGGCGATCACCGCCTCCCAATCGGCCAGGTCGATGTGCGGGAAGGCCAGGAACACGATGTGCGCCGCTTCCGGGTCGAAGGCGATGTTGAATTCCGCCGCCGCGGTGATGTTGCCGTGCGCGCTGACCGCGCCGCCCATGACCACGAAGCGCTTGATCCGCTGCGGCAGGGTGGGATCGAGCTTCAGCGCCAGGGCGATGTTGGTCAGCGGGCCAAGCGCGACCAGCAGCAGCTCACCGGCGTGTTCGTGCGATAGGCGCAGGATCGCGAGTGCGGCGTGTTCCGTTTCCGCGGTGCGCGACGCCGGCGTGTATCCGATATCGCCGAAACCATCGCGTCCATGCACATAGGCGGCATCGGCCGCCGGATGCAACAGCGGATCGGCGCAACCGGCGTAGATCGGCACGTCTTCGCGCCCCGCGACCTCGCACAATTTGAGCGCGTTGCGCACGGTGTGTTCCAGACCGACGTTGCCGGCGGCGATGGTCAGGCCGACCAGCTGGTGGCCGGGGTCGCTGAAGGCCATCAGCAACGCCAGGGCGTCGTCCACGCCGGGATCGGTGTCGATCAGCAGGGGGATTTTCTTCGTCATCGTCATCTTGCTCCGTGCAAACCCAAGCTCCGCACTATGGACTGTCGTCACCCGGTTTTGTAGAGCCGAGCTTGCTCGGCTGCTTTTGATTCCGCACCAGGAGCAGCCGAGCAAGCTCGGCTCTACAATCGCTATGCGCTGGCATACCGTGCGGCCCCACCCACCCAGCGCGCGATGATGCGGTCGGCGATGTCGGGCGAATCGGCCAGCAACCGGTCCGCCAGTTCGCGCACCTGCGGCAGCAGACCGGCATCGCGCGCCAGGTCGGCGACACGGAATGCGGCCAGTCCGGTCTGGCGAGTACCGAGCAATTCGCCGGGGCCGCGCAATTCCAGGTCCTTCTCCGCGATGACGAAGCCATCGCTGGTTTCGCGCATGGTCGCCAAACGCTGTCGGGCCATCTGCGACAACGGCGGCTGGTACAGCAGCACGCAATTCGAGGCCGCAGCCCCGCGCCCTACCCGTCCGCGCAACTGATGCAGTTGCGCCAGGCCCAAACGCTCCGCGTTCTCCACGATCATCAGCGAGGCGTTGGGCACATCGACGCCGACCTCTATCACCGTCGTGGCCACCAGCAGATCGATCTCGCCCGCCTTGAAAGTACGCATGGTCGACTGTTTGACCGCGGAGGCCATGCGCCCATGAACCAGGCCGATGCGCAATTCGGGCAACTGCGCCGATAGTGATTCGAACGTCCCCTGCGCCGCCTGCGCCACCACGTCATCGCTGTCGTCGATCAGGGTGCAGACCCAATACGCCTGCCGGCCTTCGGCGCAGGCGGCGCGGATGCGTTCCACCAGTTCGGGCCGGCGCTCGCCGCTCAGCGCGATCGTCTGCACCGGCGTGCGTCCCGGCGGCAACTCATCGATCGCTGAAACATCCAGATCGGCATAGGCGGCCATCGCCAGCGTGCGTGGAATCGGCGTGGCGGTCATGATCAATTGATGCGGAACCGATTGGCCCGATGCGCCCTTGTCGCGCAGGGCCAGGCGCTGGTGCACGCCGAAGCGGTGCTGCTCGTCGATGATGGCCAGGGCCAGGTCGTGGAAGACCACCGCTTCCTGCATCAGCGCATGGGTCCCGACCACCACCTGCGCCGCGCCCGAAGCGATTTCCGCCAGCACTTCGCCGCGCGCCTTGCCGGTGACCTTGCCGGCCAGCCAGGCGACGCGGATACCGAGCGGTTCCAGCCACTGCCGCAGGTTGGCGAGATGCTGTTCGGCCAGAAGTTCGGTCGGGGCCGCCAGCGCCGCCTGTTTGCCGGCCTCCACCGCCAGCATCGCCGCCAGCGCCGCAACCACGGTCTTGCCGCTGCCGACGTCGCCCTGGACCAGGCGCATCATCGGCGACGGCTGCGCCAGGTCGGTGCGGATCTGCGCGAACACGCGTTGCTGGGCGCCGGTCAACGAGAACGGCAAGGCGGATTGCAGTCGCGCGGCCAGCTTGCCCTTGCCGGCGAGTACCGGCGCGCGATGCCGCTGCAAGGCGATGCGTTGCCGGCGCAGGCTGAGGTTGTGGGCCAGCAATTCCTCCAGGGCCAGGCGCCGCTGGGCCGGGTGCGTGCCGGTCGCGAGCGCTGCAAGATCCGCATCGCGCGCGGGCCGGTGCATGCCGAGCAAGGCCTGGCGCAGCGACGGCAGGTGCAGGCCGCGCAGCATCTCCGTCGGCAGCAGTTCCAGCGCGGCATCCCCGGGCAGACGATCCAGCGCCTGTCCGATCAGCTTGCGCATCGAGGCCGGACCGATACCCTCGACCGTGGGATAGACCGGGTCCAGCTCGTCGCCCAGCGAACCCGCATCGGCGTCGCCCAGCACCCGGTAGCTGGGATGCACGATCTCCAGACCGTTTTGTCCCGGCTTCGGCGTGCCGTAGCAACGGATCAGCGCGCCCGGCGCGAATTGCGCCACCTGCGCGGCGCGGAAGTGGAAGAAGCGCAATACCAGCGTCGCCTGCGAAGCGTCGCCGATCGCCACCCGCAGCACCGGCCGGTAACGGAAGCCGCGTTCCACCGCCTCCACCCGGCCTTCCACCTGCGCCGGCACGCCGGGCCGCAAATCGCGGATCGGCGTGAGCCGCGTGCGGTCCTCGTAACGCAGCGGCAGATGCAGCCACAGGTCCTGCAAGGTCAGCAGCCCGCGCGCCGCGAGTTTTTCCGCGACGCGCGGGCCCACGCCGGCGAGCTGCCCGGCGATGGGCTGGTTGAAAACGGATTCTTCGCTGCGTGGCGCGGACGACATCCGTCTAGGATGCCGACCGCCCCGGCTTATTGCCAGTCAGGATTTGCCGCGAGCGCGGATCAGAACTTCACCCCGACTTCCATGCCGTAGGTGCGAGGCTCGCTGACCACCGCGCCTACCGTGCCGAACGCCTCGCGGCCGTATACGTTCAACTGGCCGACGTACTGGTTGTCGAACACATTGTTCCCATACACCGCCCAGGTCCAATGACCGTTGGCCGCGGACCAGCCCAGGCGCAGGTCGGTACGGTTCTGCGACTCTCCCGTCGAGAAATTGGGAAGGCTGGTGCAATCGCCAGAATCGCGGTTGAAGTCGTTGCTGCGACAGGCGCCACGATAGGCGTGGCGCAGGGCCAGGCGCAGGTCGCCGGCATCGCCAAGGCTCCAGGTGTAATGGCCGCCCAGCGCCGCCGACCATGACGGCTCGCCGGTGGCCTGGCCGTTGAGGTCGAGCAACCCCGCGTTGGTGTTGACGCTGTAGTTCTTGTACTTGGAATTGATGTATTCGGCATTGAAGTCGATGCCGAAGGCATTGCTGATCTGCCAACGCAGGTCGAAATCCACGCCGTAGGCTTCCACGTCGCCGGTATCCACCACGAACCGCGGAATGGTGGTGGTGTTGTCCAGCCGGATCGACTGGCGGTTGTCGTAGCGATAGGAGAACACCGAGGCGTTGTAGGCCAGCCGCGCTTCCGGCAGGGAATGCTTGATGCCTACTTCGGCATTCCACACGTTTTCGTTGTCGAATTCGCTGCCGATCTGCAGGGCGTTGTAACCGCCGGCCTTGTAGCCCTTGGCCAGCGAAGCGAAGCCCATCAGGTTGTCGCTGAAGTGGTAGTCCGCGACCAGGCGCGGGCTCCAGTCGCTCCAGGACCGGTTGGCACGGTTGGTCAGCCCCTTGTTGATCATCGCGGGCGGATCGATGAAGGCCAGGTCGAAGACGAAGGACTCCCTCGGCACTCCGGCCAAGGCAAAGACACCCATGGCCTCCAGCGCATCGAGCGTGGCATCGAGCGTGGGCGCGTTGCGGATGTCGTTGAACCAGCTGAAATCCTTCTCGTCCCGCGTATAGCGCAGGCCGAAGGTCAGGTTGAGCTTGTCGTTGACATGCCAGATCACATCGCCGAAACCCGCGTACGATTTTGTCTTCAGCGTGTTGTAGAACTGCTCGTTCCAGGCATGGTCCATCAGCGTCAGCGGAATGCCGAAGGAGCCCAGCACCTGCGAGAAATATCCGAACAGGGTGCCATCCGGCGTCGGCGCCAGGCCCAGGTTGGACACCGCCGTATCCACCGCCGTGGTGGTGGTGTTGATTTCGCTGGTCTGGCTGGCTTCCTCTTCGTAATAGCTCGCCCCCGCCACCCAATCCAGCCGATCGGTGGCGCCGCTGAACTTGAATTCCTGGTACCTGGTTTCGTTGGACTCGCTGTTGGTGGAATCAAGATAGAGGTTGGGCCGGTTGGTGCCATCCTCCTCGACCCGGTTGAGCGCATCGAACTGACGCCAGGCGGTGGTGGAAGTCAGATGCCCCCATTCGAAGCCGTGGTCGACGATCAGGGTCACGCCATCGAAGGTGCGCCACTCGGCGCTGGCATTGGTGTCGTTGAAAGTATCGATGTCGCGCGGATCGAGATAGGTCAGCGGATCGGCGGGCGCGACCGGCAGCCCGGGGGCCGGAGGCAATGGAACGATGCCCGTGGTGGGCCGCCCGCGCTGGTCCAGGCTTTCATGGTCCCAGCTCAGCAACGCGGTGGTGTTGTCGGTGATGCCGAGCTGCAAGGCGGCACGGGTGGCCCAGACATTGTCGCCGCCCAGGTCTTGCCCGGTTTCCCCATCTTCCACCCAACCGTCGCTATGGTTGAGCAGGCCGTTGAGGCGCAAGGCCGCGCGATCGTTGAGCGGGATATTGGTCATCGCCTCCAGGTACTGTTTGCCGTAGTTGCCCAGCCGCAACTTGGCCGCGGCTTCCATTTCGTTGCTGGGTTTTTTGGTGATCACAGATACCGCGCCCGCCGCCGTGTTGCGGCCGAACAGGGTGCCCTGCGGACCCTTCAGCACCTCGATGCGTTCCACGTCGGTCAGCGGCAGCAATATGCCGCCGCTGCGCCCGGTGTAGACGCCATCGATGAATACGCCCACGGCCGGATCGGTGCCGATGCCGAAGTCGTCGGTGCTGATGCCGCGCAGCGCGATCGAAGGTTGCGTGGGCTGCACGCTGTTGATCTGCAGGCCGGGGACGAAACTGTCCAGGTCGCCGAGGTCTTCCGCCGCCACGTCCTGGATGATCTGATCGTTCAGCACCTGCAGCGCGATCGGCACGTCCTGCAATTCCTGTTCGCGACTCTGCGCCGTGACCAGGATGCGGTCCAGCGTGGTGGCCTCGGTGTCCGCTGGCGGCGTCGGTCCGGCCGGCGCGGCCCCTGCCTGCTGCGCCCATGCCGTCCCCGCCGACGCCGCCAGCAGGCAACCGCCAAACAAGGCGCGCCGCATTCCCACTACCAGACCACGTTGGATCAGTTTCATAGTTCTCTCCCGTTGAACCCTGGTGCGGCACGCCATTGCGGTCGCGCCGTCATGTTTTCCCCAAAACCGGCTGGCCGAGGCCCGCCATTCCCAAGCCTGTCATTCCCGAGTGTGTTCACGAATCGCACGTCCCGTGTTGCGCATCGATCCATTGGCGTATCAGCCGCACTCCTTCCCGATGCACCACCGAACGCCCCAGTTCCGGCATCATCACCGAAGGATCGTCGCTGTCCATGCGGAATACCAGTACCGAAGCATCGGCATGGCCCGGCGCGATATCGTACAAGCGGTTGCCGGTGCCCTTGCCCGCGGCCACCGGCTGCTTGCAGAAACCCAGCTTCAGGCGGTCGCCGACCGATGCTTCCAGCCACAGGCCCGAGGTGATCGCCGGCCCGGTCGGGCTATGGCAATGGCCGCAATTGACGTCCAGATAGGCGCGCGCGCGATCCTCGATCGCGGCATGGGCCGGGTCCTGCGAGTTGGCGTTGCGCGGCGCCTGTTGCGGATCCGGCGCGCCGGCCAGGTAACCGATGCGCGAAAGGTGGACGAGCTGGTTCTCGCTGCCGTCGGCATAGGCGAAATCGCGATTGAGGTGACGCGCCTTAGGCCCGATCGGATGCAGCGCGCGGGTCTTGTTGTCGGTGGCATGGCAACTGGCGCACTGGTTCTGGTCGGGCACCTGGTAGTCCACGGCCTCGCGGCTGCCGTCGGCGTCCACCAGTTCCAGCGCAACCAGCGCGCCGGCCCGCTTCAGCGTGGCTTCGGTCTGGGTCTCGTTCCAGACGTAGGGAATCGCTTCCCAGCCGGCCTCGCGGCGCACCAGCAGGCGGGTTTCGACCAGGCGCACCTTGGACAGATCCAGCGATCCTTCATGGAAGGAGTCGTGTGCGGGATCGGTGCGCGCCACCGACTTCCCGTCCCACTTGCCACCTGCCGGCAACGGGTAATAGAAAGTCTTGCTGATGATCGTGCCGACCGGGAAATCGAAGGCGTCCTGCGCGTCGTAGCGCGCCGGCTTGCCCCTCGGCATCCAGATCGTGCGCAGCTTGTGCGCGTAATCGCTGAACAAGGGCGTGTTGAGGTCGTACGGCACCACGCCCTGGTTCAAGGACAGGCGCGCGCCCTCGATCTTGAGCACCCGCCATTCGCTCAACGATTGGGGCTGGCCCTCGGCGAAGAATTGCACTCCCGCCTCTTCGCGTTTGCACGACACCAGCAACAGCAGCAGGCAGACCAGGAAAAAACCGCGCAACGGCATCATCGGTTTATCAGCCGCGGCCCAGATCCACTGCCGGCAGGCGCGGCAGGTCGCATGCGAACTGCTTGGCGTCCTTGCTCGGATTCTTGTAGCCGCCGGGGCCGTCGGCATTGATCACGCCATTGACGTCGCGCAGGCAGATCTGCGGACCACCGGCCGGCTGGCCGTCGATCTTGCGGTCCTTGTTGTAGTAGCCATCCCACAACACGTCGGGGAAGCTGCCGCCCAGCCCGTACAACGCCACCTTCAGCGTCTTCAGGTCAAGGCCGTCGGGCGAATCGCCGCCGCCGGACACCTTGTTGCCGTGCACATAGATGCGTTCCGGATAAGGATCGAAGTCCTTGGCCATGCTCGAATCCTTGTAGCCGGTCGAGTACACGCTGGAGATGATGAAGTTGGCGGTGGCGTTGTCGGCGACCTCGTTGTCGAAGATCTCCACGTCGTCGTTGGCGTTGATCACGATCCCCGAACCCGCCGGCACGCTGGCCACCGGCGTGCCCTTGGCGCCGAAGTTGCCGGTGTTGTTGCCGATCACCTTGTTGTTGTAAACGCGGATGTTGCCGCCCTGCTGGGTCAGGTTGGGCATGTTGAAGACCAGGATGCCACCGGTGTTCTTGGTCGCGACGTTCTCGTACACGTCGGCGTTGATGGTGTTCTCGATCTCGATCCCGGCCACGTTGGATTCGGCGCGGCTGCGGCGCACGATGACGCCGTCGGACTGACCCACGTAGATGCCCGCATCGGATGCGCCAATGGCGACCGAGTCCTCGATCAGCACATTCTTGGTCAATACCGGATACAGCCCGTAAGCGCCGTTCTTGGTGCTCGGTCCGCCGGTCCACTGCACTTTCACCTTGCGGATGGTGACGTTCTTCGATTCGCTGATCTTCAGGCCATCGCCCTTGGAGTCCTCGATGGTCAGGTTCTCGATGGTGAAATCGTCGCCATTGACCAGCAGGCCTTCGGCACCGGCCTTCTGGCCCTTGAAGCTGAGCACGCTCTGGTCGATGCCCGCGCCGCGAATGGTCACGCCATCGGCGCGCAGGGTCAGGCTGCGGTCGAAGGAGAACTTGCCCGCCGGGATCTCGATCACGTCGCCCAGCTTGGCATCGAGCAGGCGCTCGTGGAGCTTCGCGGAGAAATCCGCGTCGCCGGCGGCGACGGCAGCGCTTTCCGGCGCCGTCCCGGTCTTCTGGCAGGCGGCGAGGACAAGCAACAAGGCGGCTACCACGACGTGTTGTCGCATCTGGGATCTCCTGGAATATCGACGGTTGCGGTGCGATACGCCCGCGTATCCACGCCCGGCGTGGTGATGCAGTCTGGTTCGTCGCCCTTGACTCGGGTGAGGGCGGGAGCGGCATACTTGGGGGGGCAAAGCGGACAAGCTGGAGGGGCTTGAATGCACGTCACCATCGAGCCGGTCAGCGAGCCTCGTCTTGCGGCGGCGGTCATCCCGACCAATATGCTGTGCCACTTGATGCAGCTGGCGCGTGAGCGACAGCTCGACAGCGCGCCGTGGTTCAAGGGCCTGCGCCTGGATCCACGGGAGATCGACGACCCCGCTACCCGCGTGTCCTACCGCCAGGCCAGCGAAGTGGTCGTCCGCGCACTGTCGGCGCTGGCCGTGCCGCACCTGGGCCTGGTCGTGGGTTGCAGGCAGGACGTGGGCAACTTCGGCCTGCTCGGCCTGGCGATGAAGACCGCCTCCACCTTCGGCGAGGCGGTACTGCTGGGCATGACCTACCAGCGCACCACCGGGGCGATGCTGGACATCGACACCGAAGCCGAGATTCCGGGCGAAGTGGCGATGATCGCGCGCGCGCCGGTGGCGATACCCGCGATCCTGCCGTTCCTGTGCGAGGAGATGTTCGCCAGCTCGCTGATGGTGGCCCGGGAGCTGGTCGGCGCCGCGTTCCGTCCGCTGCGGCTGGAGCTGTCCTATCCCGCGCCCGCCTACGCCGACGCCTATGCCGACCTGTTCCAGTGCGAACTGCGTTTCGACCGGCCACGCAATGCGATGGTGATCGACGGCGCATGGATGGAATGGAAGTTCCCGACCTACAACGCGGTCAACGCGCGCCAGGTATTGGAACTGTGTCGCCGGCAGCTGGCCGACATCGCCGCGCCGCAAAGCGAAATCACCGCCACCGTGGAGCGTTTCCTGCGCCAGCACGTGCGCGAGAACCCGCCGCTGTCGGCCATCGCCGGGGTCATGCACCTGAGCGAGCGCACCCTGCGCCGCCAGCTCGCCGCCGACGGGGTCAGCTTCAGCCGCCTGCACGACCGGATCCGTGCGGAACGCGCGCTGGAACTGCTGCACGACCACAACCTCACCATCGGCCAGGTCGGCAGCCAGGTCGGTTTCGCCGACGCACGGGAATTCCGCCGCGCCTTCAAGCGCTGGACCGGACATACGCCCAGCGAAGCGCGCGAGCAGATCGCCTGAGCGTAGAAGCGACGCAAGTCGCGAAGCCGGCCGAGGATCCTTCGCGACTTACGCCCCGAAGGAAGTCCCCTTGGGGGACGTCGCCCCTATAAGCCGCCCGTCCCGTAGGCCCTCAGTCGAGCACCATCACCGCATCGACCTCGAATATGGCCCCTTTCGGCAACCCGGAGACTTCGATGGTCGAACGCGCCGGGAACGGCGCGGCGAAGTATTCCTGCATCACCGCATTGACCGCGGCGAACTGGCCCAGGTCGGTCAGGTACAGGCCCAGGCGCACGATCTGCGCCAGCGAACCGCCGGCCGTTTCGGCCACGGCCTTCAGGTTGTCGAAGGCGCGCCGCGCCTGCGCCGTGATATCGCCTTCCACCAGGTTGCCGGTAGCCGGATCGAGCGGGATCTGTCCGGAGAAATACACGGTGTTGCCGCTGCGTACCGCCTGCGAATAGGGGCCGATGGCCGCGGGGGCGTGGTCGGTATGGATGATCTGGCGGGTCATGGCGATTCCAGGTAACGAGGCGGCCGGAATTCTAACGCGTAGGAGCGGGCCTTGCCCGCGATGCTTTTGATTTTAAGATCATCGCCCAAAGCATCGCGGGCAAGGCCCGCTCCTACACAAGGGCGCTATTGCCGGCGTACGCCGTGGACCACGCTCAACCGCCGCAGCCTGCGCATCACTTCGGCCAGGTGGTTGCGGTCGCGCACCTGGATGGAGAAGCGCAACACCGCCGCGTTGATGTCGCGTTCCAGGTATTCGACCCGGTCGATGTTGGACTTGGCCTGGGCTACGGCCGCGGCGACCTGCGCCAACACACCCGGGCGATTCTCGACATCGATCAACAACGACGCGTCGTAGTCGCCGCTGACATTCGTATCCCAGCCGATAGGAATCCAGCGTTCCGGCGACTTGCGGAATTCGACCACGTTGGGGCAGTCCAGGCGGTGGACCACGATGCCCTTGCCGGCGGTGTGGTAACCCATGATCTCGTCGCCGGGGATCGGCTGGCAGCAGTTGGCGAAACTGATCACCCCGCGCTCGGTGCCGTTGATCAGGATCTTTTCCTGCGAATGCCGGGAATGGCCGCCGCCGCGCAACTCGGCGAAGGCGGTCAGCGCCTGCGCCGCCTGCGCCGGCATCCAGTTGCCCAGGGCGACGTCGGCGAGCAGCGCTTCCAGGCGCGGATAGCGATGCTCGGCCAGGAACGCCTCGAGCCGCTGCTGCGGCAGGCGTTCCAGCGAACTGTCCAGATCTTCCAGCGCGCGGTCGAGCATGCGATGACCGAGCTGCACCGCGTCCTCGTGCACCAGTTGCTTGAGCTGGTGGCGGATCGCGGTGCGGGCCTTGCTGCTGACCACGAACTCCAGCCACTGCGGCTTGGGCGCGGCCGACTTGGCGGTGATGATCTCCACGCTCTGGCCGCTGGCCAGCTTGGTCCGCAACGGCACCAGTTTCCTGTCCACGCGCGAAGCCACCGCCTGGTTGCCGACGTCGGTATGCACGGCGTAGGCGAAATCCAGCGCGGTCGAGTTGCGCGGCAGCGACAGGATCTTGCCCTTTGGGGTGAACAGGTAGACCTCGTCCGGGAACAGATCGACCTTGACGTTGTCGAGGAACTCCAGCGACGAGCCCGCCGCGCGCTGGTTCTCGATCAGCTCGATGATCCAGGCATGGGCGCGGCTCTGCGCGCTGTTCGGGGTCTGCGCGCCGTATTTGTAGGTCCAGTGCGCGGCGATGCCGCGCTCGGCGATCAGGTCCATTTCCTCGGTGCGGATCTGCACTTCGATCGGCGAACCGTAAGGCCCGAACAGCACCGTATGCAGCGACTGGTAGCCGTTGGCCTTGGGGATGGCGATGAAATCGCGGAACCGCGAATCCAGCGGCTTGTACACCGCATGCACCGCGCCCAGCGCGTGGTAGCAGTCCGGCACGGTCGAGGCGACCACGCGGAAACCGAACACGTCCATGACCTGGTCGAAGCTTTTTCCTTCGCCGCGCATCTTGTTGTAGATGCTCCATGGCGTCTTGATGCGGCTGACCAGACGATGCTGCAGGCCTTCCTTGGCCAGGCGCTGCGACAGGTGCGCCTCGATCTCCGCCATCGACTCGCGGCGCACCACCGGCTGGCTGCGGATGTGCTTCTCGATGATCGCGTGGCGCCACGGATACAGCGCGCGGAAGCCCAGGTCCTGCAGCTCCGACTTGACCAGGCCCATGCCCAGGCGCTGGGCGATGGGCGCGTAGATGTCCAGGGTCTCCTTGGCGATGCGCTTGCGCGCATCGATGCTCTGCGCGCCCAGCGTGCGCATGTTGTGCAGGCGGTCGGCGAGCTTGATCATGATCACGCGCAGGTCGCGCGACATGGCCAGCAGCATCTTGCGGAAGCTCTCGGCCGCGGCTTCCTGGCGATCGCGGAAATGCAGCTTGTCCAGCTTGGTGACGCCATCGACCAGTTCGGCGACCGATTCGCCGAATTCGGCGGTGATCTCGGCCTGGGTCAGCGGCGTGTCCTCGATGGTGTCGTGCAGGATCGCCGCGATCAGGGTCTCCACGTCCAGCCCCAGCTCGGCCAGGACCTGGGCCACCGCGACCGGATGGGTGATGTAAGGCTCGCCGGACTTGCGGATCTGGCCAATGTGCGCGGCGGCCCCCACTTCCCAGGCGCGGCGCAGCAGCGGTAATTGTTCGGCCGGCAGGTAACTGGCGGCCCGTTCCAGTTGATGGACGTAATCCGGCACTACCCCATCCGGCGATGGCGGGTGATCGAGGGTCTCGACGTTACGTCTTGAAGTCATGCCGCAAGCCTATGCCAGCGGGGTAATAACGGCAAATTGGCGTTGATTGCGGGAAGCAGATGCGCGGGCCGTTGCCGTTGCTCTGCTGTGGCTGTGGCTGTGGCTGTGGCTGTGGCTAACGACAACGACTACGGGATGGTCGCTGAAAAGCAAACAGCCCGCGTAAGCGGGCTGTTAGATGTGAAGCCTTTGAACCGGGAATCGCTCAGTCGTCGCCCTTCGACAGATCGTCGTCGGCCACCACTTCCGCCGCGGCCCATTCCAGGGCTTCGCGCTCGGCGCGCTCGCGCTCGGCCTTCTCGACCTTGTTGATCAGCTCGTTGTCGATCTTGCGGGCGGCGATCTCGCGCAGCGCCAGCACGGTCGGCTTGTCGCCGCTTTCGTGGTTGTCGATGAGCGGCTCCACGCCATTGGCCAGCTGGCGGGCGCGCTTGGAGGCCATCATGACCAGCTCGAAACGGTTTCCAACGACTTCCAGGCAATCTTCTACGGTGATGCGGGCCATGCGGGCTCCCGGCGACCGGCGGGGTCGCGCGAATTGATACGAGGGGGCGCGGATTGTAGGGCCTGCGCCCGCCAGAAGCAACACTTCCCTTGTAAATCAGCCAGTTATGCGCCAGATCTGGCACCCCGGGCGTTACCTCATGGGCTTCCACCGGGCCTTGTGGGACGGGCTTCGGCCTCGATGCCCGCGGCCTGTCGGGGCTGAAGCCCCTCCCCCAAGAGGAAGCAGGCTCATGGTTGCGCGGCTCAATCGGCCAGAAGGTTCGAGATCAATTTCCCGTGGCGCGCCACCTGGGGTTCCCGGCGCAGCCGGCTGGCGGTGAAGATGGAGCACATCTCGTCCACCGCGGTGTCGAAGACCTCGTTGACGATGACGTAATCGAACTCGCCGTAATGCGACATCTCCTCGCGCGCGGCGGCCAGCCGTTGCTGGATCACCGCCTCGCTGTCCTGGCCGCGGTTGCGCATGCGCTGTTCCAGCGCCTGGCGCGAGGGCGGCAGGATGAACACGCTGACCGCATTGGGCAGCTTGTCGCGCACCTGGCGCGCGCCCTGCCAGTCGATTTCCAGCAGCACGTCCTTGCCGGCGGCCAGCTGCGGTTCCACCGACTGCCGTGCGGTGCCCTTCCAGTCGCCGTGGACGCGCGCGTACTCGAAGAAGTCGCCGGCGCCGATCATCTGCTGGAATTCGTCTTCGGTGACGAAGTTGTAGTGCTGGGCATGGCGCTCGCCCGGCCGTGGCTGGCGCGAGGTGAACGAGATCGACAACGCGATCTGCGGGTCGCGCGCCAGCACCGCGTTGACGATGCTGCTCTTGCCGGCGCCCGAGGGCGCCGCGACGATGTAGAGGGTTCCGCGCATAAGGTCAGGAACGAGTGTAAAGGAACGAGGAACGAGTGGTCACGGCCGGCATCGCCGGCATTGATTCGCCACTCGTTCCTCGTTTCTCTCCACTCTTCACTCGATGTTCTGCACTTGTTCGCGGATCTGGTCGATCAGCACCTTGAGCTCCACCGCGATATTGGTGGTGCGCACGTCGACCGACTTGGAACCGAGCGTGTTGGCTTCGCGGTTGAATTCCTGCAGCAGGAAATCCAGGCGGCGGCCGACCGGCTCGGTCTGCTTCAGCACCCGGCGGATTTCCTTGATGTGGCTGTCCAGCCGGTCCAGTTCCTCGTCCACGTCGAGTTTCTGCAGTCCCAGCACCAGTTCCTGTTCGACCCGTCCCGGATCGGCGGGATGGGCCAGGTCGGCGAGGCGCGTTTCCAGCTTCAGGCGCTGGCCGGCGCGGATCAGCGGGATCAGCTCGCGCACCTCGGCGGCGCGCGCGGACAGCGCATCGACGCGTTCGCCGATCGCCTGCGCAAGCTTCTCGCCTTCGCGTTCGCGCGCGGCGACGAACTGGTCCAGCAAGGCGTCCAGCAGCGCCAGCGCATGCGCCTGCAGGGCCTCGGCATCGACCGCCCTGCTCTGCAGCACGCCCGGGTACTGCAGCAGATCGACGAACTCGGCGCGCAATTGCGGAAAATGCGCGTCCAGTTCCAGCGCGACCGCGGCCAGTTGCTTGATCAGGTCCTGGTTGACCCGCACCGCGCCCTCGCCTTCCGGCGAACGCAGGCGCAGGGAGAAGTCCAGCTTGCCGCGGGCGATGCGCGCGGCGATGCGTTCTCGCAGTACCGGCTCCAGGACGCGCAGTTCTTCCGGCAGGCGCAGACCCAGTTCCAGGAAGCGATGGTTCACCGCGCGCAGCTCGCACGCCAGGGTGCCGCCATCGGTGGCGCGTTCGGCGGTGGCGTAAGCGGTCATGCTGCGGATCATCGGTTGGACCTGAGCTGCGGGAGGCGAATGGTACCCTAGCCCGCCCTTTTTACGGATTCGCGCATGACAGTTGCCCGCCCCAGTGGCCGCCTCCCCGAACAGATGCGCGAAGTGAGCATCCAGCGCGGCTACACCCGCCATGCCGAGGGCTCGGTGCTGGTTTCCTTCGGCGAGACCCGCGTGCTGTGCACAGCCAGCGTGGAAAATCGCGTGCCGGGCTTCCTGCGCGGCAAAGGCGAAGGCTGGGTCACCGCCGAATACGGCATGCTGCCGCGCTCCACCCATACCCGCAGCGATCGCGAGGCCTCGCGCGGCAAGCAGGGCGGACGCACGCTGGAGATCCAGCGCCTGATCGGCCGTGCGCTGCGCGCCTGCGTGGACCGCAATGCGCTGGGCGAACGCACCATCACCCTGGACTGCGACGTGCTGCAGGCCGACGGTGGTACCCGCACGGCAGCCATCACCGGCGCCTACGTGGCCCTGGTGGATGCGGTCAACTGGCTGAAGAAGAAGAACGAGCTCAAGCGCGATCCGATCCACGGCGCGGTCGCCGCGGTCTCGGTCGGCATCTATCGCGGCGTGCCTGTGCTGGACCTGGATTATCCGGAAGACAGCGACTGCGACACCGACATGAACCTGGTGATGAACGACGGCGGCGGTTTCATCGAGCTGCAGGGCACGGCCGAAGGCCATGCCTTCCGCCGCGACGAACTGGACGCATTGCTGGCGCTGGGCGAAAAAGGCATCGGTGAATTGTTCGCCGCTCAGCGCGCTGCGTTGGCAGACCAATAACACGTAGGAGCGGGCCTTGCCCGCGATGCTTTTGTATTTGCCGGAAATCCTGAAGAGCATCGCGGGCAAGGCCCGCTCCTACGAACAGCCGGATATCGAGCCATGAAACAAACCCTCAGCCTGGTCGCCCTGGTCGTAGACGACTACGACGAAGCCATCGCCCATTACACGGGCGCACTGGGTTTCGACTTGCTGGAAGACACCGATCGCGGCAACGGCAAGCGCTGGGTGCGGGTCGCGCCGCGCGGCAGCAGCGAAACCGGCCTGCTGCTGGCCAAGGCCGGCGATGACGCGCAGCGCGCGCGCATCGGCGACCAGCATGGCGGGCGGGTGGGCTTCTTCCTGCAGACCGACGATTTCTGGCGCGACCACGCTGCGATGAAGGCGAACGGCATCGAGTTCCTGGAAGATCCGCGCGAGGAACCTTACGCCACCGTCGCCGTTTTCCGCGACCGCTACGGCAATCGCTGGGACCTGCTGCAACCACGGGGCGAGGCATGAAACTGGTCCTGGCCTCCTCCAACCACGGCAAGCTCGAAGAACTGCGCGGCCTGTTGTCCGGCAACGGCACCGAACTGATCGCCCAGTCCGACCTGGGCGTGGAGGATGCGGATGAAACCGGCATCACCTTCGTCGAGAACGCGCTGCTCAAGGCCCGCCACGCCACCCGCATCACCGGCCTGCCGGCGCTGGCCGACGATTCCGGCATCTGCGTCGACGCCCTGGACGGCGCACCCGGGCTTTATTCGGCGCGCTACGCCGGCGAGCACGGCAATGCCTCGCGCAATATCGACAAGCTGCTGGAAGAACTCGACGGCGTTCCGGACGAACGCCGCACCGCGCACTTCTACTGCGTACTGGTGCTGCTACGCCATGCCGACGATCCGCAACCGCTGATCGTGGAAGGCCAATGGAACGGCCGCATCCTGCACGAACCGCGCGGCAGCGGCGGCCATGGCTACGATCCGGTGTTCTTCGATCCGGTCCATGGCCAGTCGGCAGCGGAGATGGAGCTGCCGTTCAAGAACGGCATCAGCCATCGCGGCAAGGCCCTGGCTGCGCTGAAAAAGCGCCTCGCGGCCCTGTAGGAGCGCCCATGGGCGCGAGCTCTTCGTCCCGCATCAAGGATCCCACCGGAAAGCTCGCGCCCATGGGCGCTCCTACAATAGGCACATGCTGACCCCACCGCCCTTGTCGCTATACGTGCACCTGCCCTGGTGCGTGCGCAAATGTCCGTATTGCGATTTCAATTCGCACGAGGGCAAGGGCGCGTTGCCGTTCGCAGGCTACGTGGACGCCCTGATCCGCGATCTGGACCAGGACCTGCCGCTGGTCTGGGGCCGCACGATCCACAGCGTGTTCTTCGGCGGCGGCACGCCCAGCCTGTTCCCGCCCGAGCAGATCGATCGCTTTCTGCAGGCGGCGAGCAGCCGCCTGCGTTTCGCGCCGAGTCTCGAGATCACCCTGGAAACCAACCCGGGCACCGCCGAGCACGGCCGTTTCGACCAATACCGCGACGCTGGCGTCAACCGCATCAGCTTCGGCATCCAGAGCTTCGACGACGGTTGCCTGAAACGCCTGGGTCGCATCCATGACAGCGCCGAGGCCGAACGCGCGGTGAAACTGGCCCAGGACGCGGGCTTCGACAATTTCAACCTGGACCTGATGTACGCCCTGCCCGGCCAGGACCTGGCGATGGCCGAATACGACCTGCAACGCGCCTTCGCCCTGCAGCCGACCCATATCTCGCATTACCAGCTGACCCTGGAGCCGAACACGATGTTCTTCGCCCGGCCGCCGCAAGGCCTGCCGGACGACGACAGCGCCTGGGACATGCAGGAGCATTGCCAGGCCCTGCTCGCGGACGCCGGCTATGCCCAATACGAGGTCAGCGCCTATGCGCGGTCCGGGCGCCAGTGCGCGCACAACCTCAATTACTGGCGCTTCGGCGACTACCTGGGCATCGGCGCCGGCGCCCACGGCAAGCTCACCCTGGGCGCGGAGCAGGACATCCTGCGGCGCTGGAAGACCAAGCACCCGACGGTCTTCCAGGCCGAAGCGGGCACGCCGGAATCGTGGGGCGGCGACGAGCGCATCGCCCCGGAACGGCGGCCCTTCGAGTTCATGTTGAACGCGCTGCGGCTCAACGAGGGCTTCGCCTTGGCCGACTTCGAGGCCTGGACCGGCTTGCCGGCTGCGGGAATCCGCGCGCAGCTCGAACAGGCCCAGGCCCGCGGCTGGCTGGCCGTCGCCGATGATCGGGTCGTGCCCACCGGCCTGGGCCGTCGCTTCACCAACGACGTGGTGGAACTGTTCCTGGGCCTGTAACCGGCGCTACCGGCGTTATGGACAAAGCATGCCCACCGGGGAATGTGTTTAATATCGCGTCAGGGGAGTGACCGCAACACATGTCCAAACCACCACACGCAGCGCCTTCCACGACTCCGGCGACGATCGCGTCCGCGCCGTTGCTGCCACCCCGTGTCCGCCGCATCCTTGCGACCTTCTTCGCCCATGTAGCGACCGATCTGGGCGAACGCATCAACCTGATGCTGGTGGAATTCGAGCAGCAGTTGTTCAAGTCGGCCGAGCGCGCGCGCAGCAACGAGAAGCAGTCGGAACAGTTCGCCAACCTGCATGCGCTGCGCAAGAGCCGCAGCGACCTGCTGCCGATGTTCCTGGCCGGACTGGAGGCGGAAATCGCCAGCATCCGCGATATGCGCCGCGCCCCGGCCGAAGCCCACGAGCGCATCGAATACCAGACCATGACCCTGGTCGAAGACGCGGAAATGGACCAGGACATCGTGTTGCGCGAGATCGCGCGGCGCCATGACGCCCGTACCCAGACGCCGCTGCACCTGTTGGGCCAGCGTTTCGGCGTACTCGCCGGTTCCCCCGCCTTCGATGCCGCACTGTTGCCGGTCGGACCGCAGGCGTTGTGCCGGATATTGCGCGCGGCGGCCGGGGCGACCTTCGAGATCGACCTGGATTCGCAACTGATGCTGTACAAGTCCTTCGACCAGAAGGTGATGGCGGAATATACCGGCTGGATCGAAGTGCTCAACGATCTGCTGGCGCGCCAGGGCGTGTTGCCAGGCCTGGTCTATGCCCCGCAATTGGCGCGTATCGACAAGCCGGCCGGGCGCAGGAACATGGCCGAAGCGCACGCGCATTCTTCTGCCGCCTCGCGGCCGATGACCGACTGGTATGGCCAGTCATCGCCCTCGGCATGGACGGTCATGGGCGCCGACGGCGGCACTGCGGGCGCGGCCAGTCGCGCGCCCGATGCAGCCGCCACCCCGGCAGACGGCGGAGGCGACACCCGGGTCGCGATGACCGCCGACGATGCATCGTCTTTCGCCACGCTTCAGCAATTGCTGTCCGGTCGCCGTGTGGCGACGATGGCCGGACCCGCCAGGCAGGCATCCGCCCACTCGCCTCCCACGCAAGCCCGCGGAGGTGGCCCGGCCGTCCCGCTCCCGACCCAGGCCGTGCTGTCCGGCCTGCGCCTGCTGCAACCCCAGCCGATACCGGCGGTCGCCCCCGGCAACCCCCGCCGCACCATGCTGGACGTGCAGGACACCCTGCTCGCCCAGGGTCGCGAAAAGCACGGGCCGGGCGCCACCCTGGTACAGCAGGATGCCGACACCTTCGAGCTGCTGGGCCTGCTGTACAACGAGATGGAACGCGAAGTGCAGCGCGACGCGCCCGCGGTCGATCTGCTGGTGCGGCTGCAGGTACCGGTGGCCCAGGCCGCATTGCACGACCGGGAATTCTTCCTGCGTCCGCAGCATCCGGCGCGCGAGCTGCTGAACTCGGTGGCCGAATCCGGCGCCACCTGGCTGGGCGATGGCGACGGCGATCCGCAACTGGTGCAGAAGCTGCATCACGCGGTGGAGCGCGTGGTCGCCGATTACCAGGGCGACGACGAGGTCTTCGAGAGCGCCAACAACGACGTGCAGGCCCACTTCCGGGCCATGGCGCGCAAAGCCGAAGTCGCCGAGCGCAGGCACGTGGAAGCGGCGCGCGGCAAGGACCGGCTGGAAACGGCCAAGAACCGCGCCGCCGAAACCATCGAAACCGCGCTGCAGGGACATGCCCCGCAGAAATTCGTGCAGGCCCTGTTGAACCAGGCCTGGGCCGACGTGCTCCCCCTCAGCCAGCTGCGCAACGGCGAGGATTCGGAGGAGTGGCGCGAGCAGGTCGAGATCACCCGCCACATCGTCGCCAGCACCAGCGGGCCGGTGCAAGACGAGGATGTCGCGGCCATCGATCCGGAACTCACCTCGAAGGTCGAGGCCGCCCTGGTCCAGGTGGGCTACCACGGCGACGAGGCCGCGGCCATCGCCCGGCGCCTGTCCAGCGCGGACGGCGAGGACGAAACCACTTCGCGCACCGAACTGACCGCGCGGCTGAAGGCGCGTGCGCGGCTCGGCGAGCAGACCGAGGTCAAGAAGAAAGTACATGTTCCACGCACGCCGAAGGAACAGGAATGCCATGACTACCTGCGCACGCTGCCGTTCGGCACCTGGTTCGAGTTCGCCATCAACCAGCAAGGCGACATGACCCGCCAGCGCCTGTCCTGGTACAGCCCGGTCACCGACAACGCCCTGTTCGTCAACCAGCGCGGCCAGCGCCTCGGCGAACAGTCGCTCGACAGCCTGGCGCGCTTGATGGCCCGCGACCAGGTGCGCGTGGTCACCCAGGGCAAGGGCCGCCTGATCGATCGCGCCTGGCAGGCCACGGTCAATGCCCTGCGCAACTTCTCCGGAAATGCCGGCGCAGGCGACGCCGCCAGCGCGGGAGCCGGCGCATGATCAACGAATCGCGCCGCTCGCAACGCCGCAATGTCCACGAATCGGTGATCGTTTTCGACACGATGACCGAGCAGGCCATCGGCCGGGTCGGCAATATCTCGGAATCCGGCATGTTGCTGGTCGCCAGCGCGCCGCTCTGCGAGGACGCTCTGTACCAGTTGCGTTTCGAGATCATCGATCGCACCGGCCGGGTGGTGCCGATCGACGTGGGCGCGCACCTGATCTGGCTCGGCAGCGCCAACACCCCCGGCCAGAGCTGGGCCGGATTGCGCTTCCTGACCCTCGAGGAAAGCCAACTGGCCGTGTTGCGCCAGTGGATAGCGCGGTCCGATCCCCGCACGTAGGAGCGGGCCTTTGTAGCGGATGTTGCTTTTGTAGGAGCGGGCCTTGCCCGCGATGCTCTTCATCGCATCGCCATAAAAGCATCGCGGGCAAGGCCCGCTCCTACGGTCAATGCGTCGTGACGCCACTTGCGGCAAAATCACGGGATTCCGAAACGAGTGCCCGCGATGACCGTTCCCGATTTCCAGGCCCTGTACGCCGATCACCTGGCCGCGATGAAACGTCGCGCCGACGAAGCGCTGGCGCGCGGCGGCTTCGACCATCTGGTCGTGCCCAGCGGCACCCTGCATTACCAGCTCTTCGACGACCGCGACTATCCGTACGCGGTCAATCCGCAGTTCAAGGCCTGGCTGCCGTTGACCCGGGTGCCCAACAGCTGGCTGGTGTATACGCCGGGACAACGGCCGAAGGTGCTCTTCCACCAGCCCTTCGACTACTGGCACGTGGTGCCGGACGCGCCAAGCGGCTGGTGGGTGGAACATTTCGACATCCACATCATCCGCAAGCCGGAAGAGGCGCTGGCGTTGCTGCCCAAAACCGCCGCCCGCTGCGCGATCCTGGGTGAGGCGCAAAGCACGCTGGGGGACTACGCGCCGAACAATCCGCAACCGGTAGTCGATTACCTGGAATACCAGCGGTCCTACAAGACGCCGTACGAGATCGCGCTGATGCGCGAAGCGCAACGCCTGGGCGTGCGTGGGCATCGCGCCGCCGAGGCGGCGTTCCGCGAAGGCAAGAGCGAATTCGCCATCCACATGGCGTACTGCGGCGCCGTGGGCCAGGACCTGGGCGAACTTCCCTACAACAACATCGTGGCCTTGAACGAACACGGCGCGGTGCTGCACTACACCGAACTCGGCCGCACCGCACCCGCGCAGTCGCGCAGTTTCCTGATCGATGCCGGCGCCAGCTTCCACGGTTACGCCAGCGATATCACCCGCTCCTACGCCGCCGATACTTCAGGCGAGTTCCAGGCGCTGATCGATGCGGTCGACACGGCGCAGATCAAGATGGGGGAAGGCGTCCGCGCGGGCACGGACTACAAACAGCTGCACATCGATGCCCACGTGTCGCTGATGGGCATCCTTAAGGATTTCGGCGTAATCAAGGTGTCGCCGGAAGCCGCACTGGAAACCGGAGTCAGCGCCGCGTTCTTCCCGCACGGCCTCGGCCATCCGATCGGCCTGCAGGTCCACGACGTCGCCGGCTTCGCCGAAAGCGACCGCGGCGGCAAGATCGCCCGTCCTGCCGGACATCCCTACCTGCGCATGACCCGGGTGCTGGAACCGGGCATGGTGGTGACCATCGAACCCGGCCTCTACTTCATCGACATGCTGCTGGATGAAGTGAAGAAGAACGGCCACGCCGCCAGCGTCGACTGGGCGCGCGTGGAGGCGTTCCGGCCGTATGGCGGCATCCGCATCGAGGATGAAGTGATGTGCACCGACGGCGAGGCCGAGAACCTGACCCGCCCGGCCTTCGCAGCCAGCGCCTGACCTGGCATAGGCATAACCTGGCGTAGGAGCGACGTGAGTCGCGAAGCCATGAACCGTTGGAAGTCATGAACTTTCGCGACTCACGTCGCTCCTACGCCTGAAGAAATTCTCCGAGGTCCGCCTCTTTACAAGAGCCGGCCCGGATAGCCGCCACCGCATGCCGGACTGCGGACACGCTCGTGCAGTTACCGTCCATCTCCGGGTGGCAGGTACTTCTCGTGCAGTTTCACCGGCTTGGTCCGCGCAGCCGCACTGCGCCTGCGGATCCACAGGTTGATCAGCTCGACGAACACCGAGAATGCCATCGCCGCATAGATGTAGCCCTTCGGGATGTGCTGGCCGAAACCATCGGCGATAAGCACCAGGCCGATCATGATCAGGAAGCTCAGCGCCAGCACCTTGACCGTGGGGTGGCGCTCGACGAAGTCGCCGATGGGCTTGGCGAAGCCGATCATGAAAGCGATGGAGATGAGGATCGCGGTCACCATGACCCAGCGTTCCTCGACCATGCCCACCGCGGTGATGATGGAATCCAGCGAGAACACCACGTCCAGCAGCATGATCTGCACGATCACGCCCATGAAACTCCCTGCCGCGCCTAATGTCGCTTGCTCTGACGCACCCTCCAGTTTCTGGTGGATCTCATGCGTGGCCTTGCCGATCAGGAACAGGCCGCCACCGATCAGGATCAGGTCGCGCCATGAAAACTCGTTGCCGAACAGACCGAACAGCGGCGCAGTCAGTCCGATGATCCACGAGATCACGAACAGCAGCGCCAGGCGCGTGATGGCGGCCAGCGCGATGCCGAGCTTGCGAGCCTTGTCGCGCTGATGCTCGGGAAGTTTGCCGGCCAGGATCGAGATGAAGATGATGTTGTCGATACCCAGCACCAGCTCCAGCGCGGTGAGCGTGGCCAGTGCGATCCAGATTTCCGGATTTGCCAGCGATTCCATCATTCGTCCAATAAGTAAGAAAATAGAAAACGGGGCACGGGTAGGCCCGCATGCCCGATATTTGAAGGCAGTCCTTCAATGGGTCTTCACGCGACCATCAAGGCTTCGATTTCGTCCGCCGACCGGGCGAGGCGGTCCGTCAACACCCGGTGCCCATCCGCGGTGACCAGCACGTCATCCTCGATGCGGATGCCGATGCCGCGCCATTTCGCATCGACGCTGGTGTCGTCCGGGGAAACGTAGAGACCCGGTTCGATGGTGAAGACCATCCCCGGTTCCAGCATGCGCGATTCGCCGGAAAGCCGGTATTCGCCCACGTCGTGCACGTCCAGTCCCAGCCAGTGGCCGGTCTTGTGCCGGTAGAAGCGCTTGTACTGGCCGCCGGCGATGTTCTTCTCCAGCTTGCCTTTCAACAGGCCGAGCTTGAGCAGTCCTTCCGTCAGCGTCTCCACCGCAGCAGCGTGTCCAGCTTCGTAGGCCACGCCCGGCTTCGCCTGCGCCAGCGCGGCGGCCTGCGCAGCGCCGACCAGGTCGTGCAACGCGCGCTGCTCCTTGCTGAAACGGCCGTTGACCGGGAAGGTGCGGGTGATGTCCGAAGCATAACCACGGAACTCGGCACCGGCATCGATCAGCACCAGCTCGCCATCGGCGGCACGCGCGTTGTTGGCGCGGTAGTGCAGCACGCAGGCGTTGTTGCCAGCGCCGACGATGCTGCCATAGGCCGGCCACGCGTCGTTGGCGCGGAACACGCGCTCGATCTCCGCCTGCAGTTCGTATTCGTGGATGCCGGCGCGCGAGGCACGCATGGCCAGCTGGTGCGCCTCGACGCTGATGTCGGCCGCGCGCTGCATCAGCTTCAGCTCGTCCTTCGACTTGAACAGCCGCAATTCGTGCAGCAGATGCCCCAGTTCGAGGAATTCATGCGGCGGTTGCGCGCCATGCCGGACCTGCTCGCGCACCCGGTTGACCCAGCCGATCAGCTTGAGGTCGAACTCGGCATCGCGGCCGAAGTGGTAGTACACCCGCGAACGGCCTTCCAGCAGGCCCGGCAGGATCTCGTCCAGATCCTCGATCGGATAGGCGTCGTCCATGCCGAACTGCTCGACCGCGCCTTCCTGCCCGGCGCGCGGGCCATCCCAGGCCTCGCGTTCCAGGTCGCGCTCGCGACAGAACAACAGGGTCTCGCCGTGCTTTCGGCCCGGCACCAGGACCAGCACCGCTTCCGGTTCCGGGAAGCCGCTGAGGTACCAGAAATCGGAATCCTGGCGATACGGATAGTGGGTGTCGTTGCTGCGGATGCGCTCGGGCGCGGCCGCCAGGATCAGGATCGCGTCGTCGGTGGACATCCGCATCAGCTGCCTGCGGCGCCGCGCGAATTCCGCGGCGGAGATGCCCGTCGACTGCTTCATCAGTTCAGGCTCTGGCGGTGGCGCGGCCCCAGTACGCAATCCCCATGCAGCAACAGCACCGCGACACGCACGAATTCCTCGATCTCGGCCAGGGCGTGCTCATCCTCGTCGTCGCCGCTGCTTTCCGGCGCGGCCTGGGCCAGGCGGGCCAGGTCGTGCAACGCCTCTTCGGCTTCTTCCGACAAGGGCGGACGGGCGCCGGCCGCGAGCCCGAAGCCGCCGAGGAAACCACGGCACCAGTCGAACAGGGCCTCGGCGCGGTCGTCGAGCGAATCCTCCACCTCGGGCAGCAGCAACTCGAAACCGAAGCCGCGATCATCCAGTTGCGAAGCGCTGGCCTTGCGCAGTTCATCCAGCGGGCCACCCGGTTCCGGCGCCGGAAGGCCATCGTCGGCCAGCACTTTCGCCGGCCAGTTCCCCGTGTTTTCACCGCCACCGGACAGCCAGCCGCACAGCGCGCCATGCAGTTCGGAGGGATCGACAGCCAGGCCGGAGCGCCGCGAGGCCTCGGCGATATCGACGATGGAGGGCAGTTCGGCCATTGAACGTATTCCGCACGACGGGCAGGACAATCAAACCCGGGGCGGAAGTGTAGCAACGAAAACCTGCGCTACGACTTGTTGTCCGGTCCGCTGCATGCCTACACTCGCAGGACCCGGCCAGGCGCCGCAGCGAGGGCTTGAAACCATTTCATGCTATCCGCAGCTCCCATCGCCATGGCTTTCCCGGCAGCGCTGTCTTCCTCGCGACTGCCGGTGATCCTGCTTGCCTTGCTTGCGCTGGCCGTACTGGTGGCGGTGCTGGCGATCGCCAGCCGGCGCTATTGGCAATCCTGGCGGCCTGCCCTGCCGGAAACACCCCGCACCGAATCCCTGCGCGAACGCGACGAGCACCTCAAGCTGGCGCTGTGGGCCTCGGGCGAGCATTTCTGGGATTACGACCTGGTACGGCGCCGCATGCACCACATGCGCGCCAACGAAGGCGCCCCGCATTCGGCCGAAATCACCGTGCTCACCGGCCAGGGCGACGTGCCCACGATCCACGAACAGGACATGCCGCTGGTGATGGAGCGCCTGCGCGGCCACCTGCAGGGCGAGACGCCGCTGTTCATGTCCGAGCACCGCATGGACCTGGCCGGCAACGGTTCCTGGACCTGGATCCGGGCCCGCGGCCGCGTGGTCGAACGCGACTCCGAAGGCCGCCCGCTGCGCATCGCCGGCACCGCGCGCGACATCACCGCCAGCCGCAACGCCGAATACGAGCACCGCATCGCCAGCGAGGTCATGCGCAGCATGAGCGAGGCCGTGGCGGTGCTGGACTGGGACTACAACTTCATCGCCGTCAACCAGTCCTTCACCCGGATCAGCGGCTACGCCGACGTGGAGGTGATCGGCCAGTCGGTGACCCTGCTCGACAGCAGCCAGCACGACGAGGCCTTCTTCGAGCACATGCGCGCGGACCTGCACCGCGACGGCCGCTGGTCGGGCGAGGTCTGGAAGGTGCGCAAGGACGGCGAGGAAATCCTCTGCAAGATCGAAACCAACGTGGTCCCCGACGCCAGCGGCCAGCGCCGCCTGTACGTGATGGTGCTCAACGACATCACCGAACAGAAGCGCGCCGAGCAGGAGCTGCGCTACCTGGCCAATTACGACACCCTGACCAGCCTGCCCAACCGCTCGCTGCTGTCCGAGCGCCTGTCGCGCGCCATCGTCCGGGCGCGGCGCGAGAACGGCAAGGTCGCGGTGCTGTTCATCGACCTGGACCGGTTCAAGGACATCAACGACTCGCTGGGCCACGCCACCGGCGACCGGATCCTGCGCGCCGCGGCCGCGCGCGTGCAGCAGACCGTGGGCGCCCAGCACACGGTGGCGCGGTTGAGCGGCGATGAATTCACCGTGGTCCTGGAGGACATCGGCTCGCTGGGCGATGCGGAGAACATCGCCCAGCGGATCATCGATGCGTTCATGCTGCCGCTCAGCTTCGGCGAACGCCTGGAATTGTCGGTGTCGCCCTCGATCGGGATCAGCCTGTACCCGGACCACGCGCAAGTGCCGACCGACCTGCTCAAGCACGCCGACACCGCCATGTACCAGGCCAAGTCCGCCGGACGGCACACCTACCAGGTGTATTCCGAATCGATGGACGAGAAGACCCGGCACCGCGCCATCCTGGCCAGCGCGCTGCGCCGTGCGCTGGAACGCGACGAGCTTTCGCTGGTATTCCAGCCGCGTCTTTCGTTGACCCAGCAGCGCATCACCGGCGTCGAAGCGCTGCTGCGTTGGCAAAGCAAGGACTTCGGTGAAGTTTCCCCCGGCCAGTTCATCCCGTTGGCCGAGGAATCCGGACTGATCCTCGAAATCGGCGCCTGGGCGCTGCGCCAGGCCTGCATGACCCTGCGCCAATGGCACGAACTGGGACTGCCGTGCCTGACCGTCGCGGTCAACGTCTCGGCGCTGCAACTGCAGCGCGGCGACCTGGCCGACGTCGTGGCCCGGGTCCTGGAGGAGACCGGGGTACCTGCGCATTGCCTGGAGCTGGAACTGACCGAAAGCGTGATCATGGCCAATCCGGAGAAGAACGCCGATACGCTGCGCGCCTGCCGCCGGCTCGGGGTGTTCCTGGCCATCGACGACTTCGGCACCGGCTACTCCTCGCTGGCCTACCTCAAGCGGTTGCCGCTGACCACGCTCAAGATCGACCAGGAATTCGTCGGCGACCTGACCCACGACAGCGACGACGAGGCCATCACCAGCACCATCATCAACATGGGCCACTCGCTGTCGCTCAACGTGATCGCCGAAGGCGTGGAAACGGCCGCGCAATTGCAGTTCCTGCACGACCATGGTTGCGACGAGATCCAGGGCCACTGGATCTCCCACGCCCTGCCGCCCGAGGCCTGCCTGCGTTTCATCCGCGAGTACGGCCTGAAGGTCGCTTCCTGACAAGCCCTGTGGGAGCGGCGTAAGCCGCGAGCTTTGGTTTTGGATCTCAACCTGCCGGATACCTGGATAAAAGCTCGCGGCTTACGCCGCTCCCACATCATGCTTGACCGCCCGCCGGGGCCATGCCTATCGTGGCGCCATGGACAACGAAGCCATCGACCCGCTCCGCAGCCTTGCCGCGCGTATCCAGGAACTGGCCGACCGTTGCCAGCGCCTGGCCGACGAAAACCGCAGCCTGCGCACCCAGCAGGAGCAGCTTGCCAGCGAACGCTCGCAACTGCTGGCCAAGAACGAGCAGGCCCGCTCGCGGGTCGAAGCCATGATCACGCGGCTGAAATCGTTGGAGCAGCACACATGAGCGGCAACGAACCGGGCAGCGTCCACATCCTGGACCGCGAATACACCGTCGGCGTCGAAGCCGGCGAGCGCAGCAGCCTGATGGCCGCGGCCAAGCTGCTGGACGGCAAGATGCGCGAAGTCCGCGGCAGCAACAAGATGGCCGCGGTCGATCGCGTCGCGGTGCTGGCCGCACTCAACCTGGCGCATGAACTGCAGCAGTTGCGCGATGAAAGCAGCGCGCGCGAACTGGAATTGTCGCGCACCCTGGGCGAATTGCACCGCAAGCTCGACAGCGTGCTCGACGCGCCGCGCTGAACCCGGTTCCACGGATCGCGTAGCCCTGCGTGGAACCGGGACGCAGCACATCGATGCGCACTGCAAAATGAATCCCACCGACGAACGGACTTTGCATTTCCGTCGCCATCGCTATACTGGCCGCGCATCCTCTGCCGTGAACGACGGCGTGCAAAACATTCGCCTTGTCCCTTAAATACGACCACGGGAAGGGAACGGAAGCCAGGAGCGCAAGTCCGCCTCGCAGCGGAAAGCCCGAAGGCCCCCAACTCTTCCCACTTGAACCCCGGGTTCAAGGTCGTTTCGCAAGCATCGTCATGGCGGAGGATGTATTTTTCTTCGATTCCCTGTAGGAGCGGGCCTTGCCCGCGATGCCTTGTAGTACCTACAGATCCCAAGAGCATCGCGGGCAAGGCCCGCTCCTACGTCTCCTGCTCCTACCTCTCTATAATCCGCGCATGGAATCCATCACGCGGAACGCTGCATGACCCCGGACCGCACCAGCCTGCGCAGCGGATTGCGCGCGCAACGCCGTGCCATCCCCGCCCCGCAACGCATCGCCGCCGCCGACGCGCTGGGCAATCGCCTGCTGCAGCTCGCGTTCGCGCCCGCCAGCGGCTACGTCGCCGGCTACTGGGCGATGGATGGCGAGATCGCCCTGCACAGCTGGCAACTGCGGCTACCGCGCGAACTGGTTTATTGCCTGCCGGTGCTGCACGAAGAAAACCAGTTGCGTTTCGCGCCCTGGCGACCGGGCGATCCACTGGTGACCAACCGCTTCGGCATCCCGGAACCGGACGTGGGACCGGCCTCGGCGTTGCCACCCGAGGCAATGTCGCTGGTGGTCATGCCGCTGGTCGGCTTCGATCCCGGCGGGCGCCGCCTGGGCATGGGAGGCGGCTGGTACGATCGCACTTTCGCTTTCCGCCATACCGCGATGCCACCGCCCTGGCTGGTGGGCGTCGGCTTCGATGCGCAATGCGTGGATGCGCTGGATACCGAATCCTGGGACGTAGTGCCCGACGCGATCTGCACCGAAACCCGAACCCTGGTGGCCGCCCCCCGTCATGAGTAACCGCAAACGCTATTGGCTGATGAAGTCCGAACCGGATGCCTTCTCCATCGATGATCTGCAAAAAGTCGGCATCGAACCCTGGAATGGCGTGCGCAACTACCAGGCGCGCAATTTCATGCGCGACGGCATGCAGGTCGGCGACGGCATCCTGTTCTACCACTCCAATTGCGCCGTGCCCGGGATTTCCGGCATCGCCAAGGTGGCGAGCAAGGCCTATCCGGACGAAACCCAGTTCGACCGCAAGAGCGACTACTACGACCCCAAGGCCACCCGCGAGGAACCGCGCTGGATGCTGGTCGACGTCGCCTTCGAACGTAAGCTCAAGCGCGTCATCCCGCTGGAAGAAATCAGGCAGCACACCGAAGCGCTGGGCGAAGGTTTCGCCCTGACCAGCAAGGGCACCCGCCTGTCGGTGATGCCGGTCACCGCCGCGCAATGGAAGCTGCTGCTGTCCCTGGAATAGATCCCCCGTAGGAGCGCCCCTTGGGCGCGATGCTTTTGCTTCAAGCCCCATCGCAAAAAGCATCGCGCCCAAGGGGCGCTCCTACAGTTGCCAACTTAACCCACAGGAATCTTCACGTGCCGCAGAACGAAGCAAAACGCCTGGCCGCCGAGAAAGCCATCGAATACGTCGAAGACGGCATGATCGTCGGCGTCGGCACCGGTTCCACGGTCGCCTTCTTCATCGATGCGCTGGGCCGGATCAAGCACCGCATCGCCGGCGCCGTCTCCAGTTCCGAGCAGAGCACCGCGCGCCTGCGCGGCCACGGCATCGAGGTCATGGAACTCAACGACACCGGCGAGCTGGCCTTGTACGTGGACGGCGCCGACGAATGCGACCCGCACAAGCGCCTGATCAAGGGCGGCGGCGCCGCGCTGACCCGCGAGAAGATCATCGCCGAAGCCAGCGAAAAGTTCGTCTGCCTGATCGACCCGAGCAAGCAGGTGCCGATACTCGGCAGATTCCCCTTGCCTGTCGAAGTGATCCCGATGGCGCGCAGCCTGGTCGCGCGCCGGATCCTGGCGCTGACCGGCGGCCAGCCGGTCTGGCGCGACGGCGTGGTCACCGACAACGGCAACGTGGTCCTCGACGTGCACAACCTGTCGATCATCGACCCGGTGGCGATGGAGAAGGAACTCAACCAGATCCCCGGCGTGGTCAGCGTGGGCCTGTTCGCCCGCCGCCCCGCCGACGTGGTCATCGTCGGCGGCGAGCCGCCGCAGGTGCTGTAAGTCCGTGGGAGCGGTGTCCCGCCGCGAGCTCTTGATCGCGCCCGGGGCTGGATGAAGGCAACAAGCTGAAAAGCTCGCGGCGGGACGCCGCTCCCACGACCCTGTTCCGGATCAGCGCGACAATTCGATCCTGGCGGGCGATCCCAGCCTTGCGGCGAATGTGATCAGCATATCCAGGCTGAATTTCTCGACCTTGCCGCGGGTCAGGTCCGACACGCGACCCTGGCTGACGCCCAGCACTTTGGAGACAGCCACCTGGGTCATCTTGCCAGCCTTGATCTTCTTATCGAGCTGCGCCATCAGGTCGACGCGCAATGCCAGCACCTGCGCATCCGCGTCATCGAATCCAAGATCGGAAAACACGTTTCCGCCGGATTTCATGATTTTGTTCTCTTTCATCGCATCCACCTGCCTACATGGCCGCGACTATCCATTTATCCGGATTATATGCAAGTTCTTGGATATCCGCTTGGTAGCAGAATAGTGAACAGCCGTGGCGGAATCGCCGAAACGCCACTGTTTGTCACTCGGACTGAAGACAAGTCGGGCGGCGGCCCGGCCTTGAACGATCCGATCAAGCCGACCAAGCATCCCACCGGGTGCGCAGGCATCCCGATACCCGGCCGCAAGCAAGTGCAGTGTCGCGCGCGACACTCTGGATACTCGCGCGCAAGGCTTTGCAGGTTCGGACGCACGGCTTTCTGTGTCGGGCGCGATGCTCCAGAGGCTCGCGTTCGACACTCGGAAGGTTGGCGCCAAGGCTATGCGTCCTTGTGCGCGAGTCTCGGAGAGTCGGTGGCGACGTTACCGATATTCGCCAGCGACATGCACCCCCTCGCGCGCAAGGCTTTGGAAGTCGCGCGCGGGTATGCCGCATTCCGTGCCTGGGTATCGGGATGCTTGCGCGAGCGTGCCGGAGGGACGGTGGCTACCTTGCCGGGGTCGACGCTCTGGAACCGAACCGGATTCTGGGTATAGAGTCGAGTTGCCGGCCATGCGGGCCGGTTAACTGACAAGGAATCAAGGAGCGAACTATGAGTCAGAATCTGATCGACATGAACCTCACCGCGGAGAACCTGTCCGCCATCGACACTGCTTTCACCCAACTCGAAACCCAGCTCACCGGTCTGCTGGCATTGACGCCAGCCAAGCGGCGGGAGCTAAGCAAGATGGGTGACAAGTCGGAGGCGTTCTGCCGGCAGGCGGTGAATATCCTGAGTGAGAACCCCGGCATCCTCCCGCGCGACTTCGACCTGGAAGGCTTGCAACGGGACTTGGCAACGTTGGATGCATTGCGACCCCGGATGATCCGTTTCACCAAGTTGTACAAGCGTATGCAGGACACCGACATGGCCCTGGGCAGCGACCTGATGACCGGTTCGCTGGAAGGCTATGCCTTCCTCAAGGTCGCCGGAAAGGGCAAAGGCCTCGACGAATTGAAGAAGATGCTTGCAGCCAGGTTTTCAAGGCGGTCGCCTGCCGCCCCTCCTGAAGACCCGGCGGCAAGCCAGTAAGTAATAACAAGAAAAGGCCTCTTATTTGAGGCCTTTTCTTTTCCCCACCCGTCCCATTCGTAAGGGATATTTGGAAAAACGAACCAAGGCAGTAAAGAATCGTTGACGAAAGCCAAGCCCGAACCGCAACATCTCGCAGCACCCCAGTTAAGGGGTCTATTTAGAGTTAGGCCGCATGAGAAAAAAACGCGCGACCGTTGCCAAGAAGCGAGTCTCATTGTTTGTTGTTGGTCTTGGCTCGTTGCTTGGACTTATGGCGATCGGCTACGGATCGATCATGCTAGTTCTTCGTCCGGCTGGTATTGGCCCCTGCAGGACTAACTGTGGTCTTGAGCAGGCACTCCTGACAATGCTTGGTCAGCCGCTATACAACCTTATTTTCGGGCTGCTATGGGTTTCCGCTGGGCTTGCGCTGATAGTTATGCTTCTAAAAGCTCGCTTTTTTAGGTAATTGAGTATGCGGCCTAACAATTCGTTCAAGCCGAACCCGCATCGGGGCGGCGCCTGACTGCACGCCTTCGGCTATATTTGCATCCAGTCGCCGCCCCGCTGCGGGTCGGCTTAACTCAGGCGTTAGAGGGCGATCCAAGCATCCATGCAGCCGTCAAAAGCAAACACTGCACCTTCCAAGGCGTACACGCTTTTCTCGGCGGCGTTCTTGGGTGCATTACTTTGCTTTGGCATTGTGATGCTGGCAGATCACTTTGGGTGGCGCTGGCTTGGCTTCACAGGCGTTATCGTTGGTTGCATGACAATAGTCACAGGCGGAGCAGCTGTAATCACAATGGTGGCGCGCAAATTCCGGCGGAGAGGGTGATAAAGCCGCCGCCCTCTAACAATTCGTTCAAGCCGAGCCCAAATCGTGGCAGCGCCTACGTGCCTACGCTACGCTAGCATGCAGTCGCCGCCTCGCTTCGGGCCGGCTTAACTCAGGCGTTAGGCGTCACATGATGAACTGGCAAGACCTGCAGGAAGAAACCGCCGATCTATTCCGACAGCTTGGCTGTGCTGTTTCCGTGGAGCACAGCATTAGCGGTGCACGTGGCACGCATGTCGTGGATGTCTTCGTTGAGTTTAGATCGTTCGGGATACCGACCACATGGCTCATTGAGTGCAAGCACTGGAAAAGTAACGTCACTAAGGAAAAAGTCCTAGCACTTAAGGCAATCTCAGATGATCTAGGCGCTGACAGAGCAGTGATCGTTTCGACGTCAGGATTTCAAGCCGGCGCCATCAAGTGCACTGAGAACACAAACATCACGCTTACCGATCTGGACGGGCTTCGCGAGCTAACAGCAGATCACGCAATCTCAATGTCGTTACTAGACCTTGAATCAAGAGGGTACAAGGTCAGGCATGGACTCAATTCTCTCTACAGAACTCATAAGCACGATAAGCATCACTGGTCTTCCAAGCCAGTACACGATTCTGTTGATGGCCGCGCGGTGATGACTTGCCTCGGCCAATTCTCATCGCTCCAGTACGGCTTTGAGAGAGCTCGATTGGGCACGCCACCGTATAACTGCGGCTGGACGGAAGATGGAAATTCCGTAATTCGTACAGACGATCTACATGAGTTCATGGGCTATGCAAATCAAATTGTTGCTGCCGGGGAACTACTTCTTGAGCAACAGCTTCAGGCTATCAAGGGTGACGCCTAACAATTCGTTCAAGCCTGACCCGCATCGGGGCGCCGCCTGGGTACTTTTCCGCTACGCTAGCACCCAGTCGCCATCCCGATGCGGGTCGGCTTAACTCAGGCGTTATACCCACGGGGAAGTTTATGGCTAACAGAGCAAATCTCGTCAATCTTGATGCAATGATCACGCGCGAGGATTTCGCCGCCAAGTCATCGCAGACATCTCCGCATTACGACAAGCAAGACAAGATTTCAGTTCGTGACTTCACTGCGGATGGACTTCTTGGCTCCCTGCTACGCAAGCCGGACTTTCAACGGGAAACCAATCACTGGACGCCGGAGCAAGTCGTCTCACTGCTTGAGTGTTACGTTGATGGCGACCTGATCCCTTCGGTGATCCTCTGGCAATCCGAGATGGCAACATTTGTGATTGATGGCGGGCACCGCCTCAGTGTCTTGCGCGCTTGGATTGAGGACGACTACGGAGACGGACACCTTTCACTCTCCTACTTCGGGACAGAACTTTCTAAAGAACAAAAGCGCGTAGCTCATCGCACGAGACAACTGGTCGAATCAAGAATCGGGCGCTGGTCCACCTTACAGAAGAAAGCTAAGGATTCGCTTGCTGAAGAGGAGAAGAAGCGACTGCACATCATCTCAACGCGTGCGCTGCCGATTCAGTGGGTCAATGGAGACGTAGACAAGGCCGAAGCGTCATTCTTCAAAATCAACACAAAAGGGACGCCACTAGATAACATTGAAGAACTTCTGCTCAAGAATCGTCACAAGCCGATAGCTATTGCAGCAAGAGCAATCATTCGCTCCGGCAAAGGACATAAATACTGGTCCAGCTTCGACGACGAGATTGCGGAGAAGATCGAACGCTCCGCAAAGCAAATCAATGAACTACTTTTTGATCCCGAGATCCAAAGCCCGATCAAAACGCTTGACCTTCCATTGGGCGGATCACGGGGCATGCGCACTGCAATTCAAACTCTTATTGACTTGTGCATCATTGCCAATCGCGACCAGAGCGGAAAGCCGGTCAAGCTAAGCGACACACTTGACGATAGTGATGGCAGCGGCACTCTCAAGGCTCTACAGAAGACAAAGTCGCTAGTAGAGAGAGTTACAGGCAACGCGCCTGGCAGCCTCGGTTTGCACCCCGCGATTTACTTCTACGGTCCGAGCGGAAGGCACTCCAGCTATATGTTCATGGGCACAATGGAATTGATTGCCAAGAAGGCCATCAATAACGACTCGGAGTTCTTCAAGAAGTTCACTAGTGTTCGCCGTGATCTAGAGAAGATCCTGATCGAGAAGAAGGACCTCCTGTCGACAATTATTCAGCGACACATCAGCGGCCGCCGCGTAAGCGTTCACGCTACCGTGCTCGAGTTCATCGTCAAAAAACTACGCGATGGACAGGTTCCGACCGACACAGACCTCGTCTCGATTGCCAATCTAGAGGGGAAGATTGTGGTCGGCACCCCGGCCACATCAGGAACCGAGTTCAGCGACGATGTGAAAAGCAAAGCTTTCATCGCATCAGCGATTAGCTCCGCACAACGCTGCACAGTTTGCGACGGATACCTAGACCCGACTAAGTCGGTATCTTACGACCACGTAAAGGACAAAAAGCTTGGCGGCATTGGGGACGTGGGCAATTGCGGTATGACGCACCCATACTGCAATACCGGATACAAGAACGGCGGTGGGGCGTAACAATTCGTTCAAGTCGATGCCGCTTCGCGGCACGGCTTAAATCTGGCGCTAGGCCCGTAAAAAAACAAAATACAGTGAGCGGATTTTTATCCGCTCACTGCATGGTTTGCATTACTCTTCAACCACAATCGTGATACCGCGCCCTGTAACTTCGACTCGTGCTTTCTGTCCAACCACAAAGCCTGCTGCCTGTAACCAGTCACCACTCAGGCGCAAGAGCGGAACCTGTCTTGGTCTGTAGCGGAGTTCGCTATTTTTGTGCTGGCTCTCATAGTATTGATAGCCCACCTTCAAAACGCGCGGCTTGAGTAAAACTTTGGCCTGTTTAGCCATGGCAATCTCCTAGCATTCGTTGAGTAACCAACTTCGCCTCCTGTTGAGAGAGGCGGCCGGGTGCTTCAACACGGTACTAGGTCCGCCCGCAGATTTTCCCTTTCGGGTGTTGTATAGCTGCGCGCCACCCGGCCATAGGTGTAAAACCCTAGGCACAAAAAACCGCGTTGCTTTCGGGTGCGGCTGACCGCCTAGTAAAGGTGTGTTGAGCACCTGCAGACAATCTATCGGCCTGCGGGCTCATGGTCAACTGGCAGGGGTGGGCCTAACAACTCGTTCAAACCGAGGTTCCGAAGCTTAAGGCTAGCAAGTGAGCTCCTTGCACCACACACGGGCGCTGAAGCTTAGCAATTCCTTCAAGCCAAACCCGCATTGGACGGCTTAATTCAGGCGTTATCCACCATCGCGACTCACGTCGCTCCTACGCCGCGAATTGGCGCACCTTCCGCAGACTGTCCTTGATTTCGCGCTCGGCGATCTTGAGGTCGTAGCCGGACTGCAGGTTCAGCCAGAGTTGCGGGCTCTGGCCAAAGGCGCGACCGAACCGCAGCGCGAGATCTGCCGTCACCGGGCGCTCTTCGCGGACAACATGCGAAATGCGCATTGGCGAGACGTCGATAGCACGGGCGAAGGCCGCTCGGCTCATTCCGCGATCTTCGAGAATTTCCTGGAGGAATTCTCCGGGATGGATCGGTGGCATGCCGTTTTTGATAGCAGGGATGGACATGATTCGATTCTCAAATCGGTGAATTTCTTCCCGACACCATGAACAATATTCATACGTGTTGCAATGGCGTCAATTGCAAGCTGCACGCAGGAGCGACGTGAGTCGCGATTGACGGCCGCTTTATCCTTCGCGACTTACGTCGCTCCTACGTCGCCCCACGGCTGGCGACCGATGAATTCCAAGTTGTTGATTGAGCTTGTTTCTCCCCCGATGAGAACGGTCGGCGCGATAATTTCCCCGCCATGACCCTGCGCTGCCTCTTCGTCGACTTCAACTCGTTCTTCGCTTCGGTGGAGCAACAGGACAATCCTGCCCTGCGCGGCAAGCCGGTGGGCGTGGTGCCGGTGGTTGCGGCCACCACCTGTTGCATCGCCGCCAGCATCGAGGCCAAGAAGCAGTACGGCATCGGTACCGGCACGCCGGTTTGGGAAGCGCTGGACCGATGTCCGGATTTTGAGCTGGTCGAGGCGCGGCCGGCGCGTTATGTCGAAGTCCACCATCAACTGATGAACGCCATCGAGGACTGCATCCCCCATGCCAAGCCCGATTCCATCGATGAAGTGCCCTGCTATTTGATCGGCCGCGAACGCCAACGCGGCAACGCCATCGTCATTGCGGAAAACATCAAGCGGCGGATCGCGAAGGAATTCGACTGGATCCGCTGCTCCATCGGCATCGCGCCCAACCGGTTCCTGGCCAAGACCGCTTCGGACATGCACAAACCCGACGGCCTGACCGTGCTGGAGATGGACGACCTGCCGCACAAGCTGCATGCGCTGGAATTGCGCGACTTCTGCGGCATCGGCCCGTCGATGGAACAGCGCCTGATCCACACCGGCATCCACACCGTGCAGCAACTCTGCGGCGCGACGCGCGAGCATCTGCGCGCGGCCTGGGGCAGCCGCGATGGCGAGCGCTTCTGGTTGCAACTGCGCGGCCAGGATGTGCCCGACCGCATCACCCAGCGCGGCTCGATCGGCCACTCGCACGTGCTGGGGCCGGAACTGCGCAGCTTCGAAGGCGCGCGCTCGGTGTTGTTCAAACTGCTGGCCAAGGCGGCGATGCGCCTGCGCAAGGATGGATTCCAGGCCAGCGGTCTGTCGATCCGGATCCGCTTCGTGGGCCTGGAGCACCGCTTCGAACGCGACCTGGCCTTCGCGCCGATCGACGATACGTCGACCTTCCTGCACCAGCTGGGCGAACAACTGGCGCAACTGGAAACCGCGATCCAGCGCGGACGCTGGAATCCACGACGCAACCCACCCTTGTCGGTGGCGGTCACCCTGGTCGGCCTGCAGCAGGGCGACAGCGTCACCGGGGACCTGATGGCCAATCGCCAGCGCGACCGCGACATGAGCCGCGTGGTCGACCGGATCAACCAGAAGTACGGCAACAATTCGATCTATTTCGGCGCCATGCAGCACGCCCTGGCCCACGATGCGGCGCCGATGCGCATCCCCTTTTCGCAGATCCCGGAAACCGCGCGGGAGAAAGACGTCGCCACCCACCGGAAAGGCAACGCACGGAAACCCGAAACCGCGGACGAGCTGTTCCTGAAGCGGGAACGCCAATTCAAGGTCCTGGCCGAGAACGCGCACCGCGAGGTGCAGAAGCGCAAGCGTCCTTCCGCGTCCGGCGACAAGGCCGAACCCTTCAAGGCCGGCGCGGGCGGCTGGAACCAGGCCAGGAAGCGCGACACCGAACCCGCGATCGGCGAAACCCGGCCCCTGTTCTGAACCGGGCCGGCTTGCCGATACACTAGGGAGCCCCTGAACAATTCGCTCTCGTCATGACCAGCCATCCGGCTGTTGAAAGCCCCGCGAAGGCGGAAGTGCTTTTCAACGGCGCAAGCCGGTCAACCCAGCGTCTTTGCTTTCAATGGTTTGAAGTCACTGGGTCCCCGCCTTCGCGGGGATGACGAGAATTGTTCATGTCTTCCCTAAATCCTGTCTTTTGCCCGGAGCCTTCCATGTCCGTATCGCGCCTGTTGCCACTTGTCCTGTTGTCGTTGCTCAGCGGCTGCGCCAGCGCCGGCAGCTGGGTGGAGCTGGGCGGACAGCGCTACAAGGTGGAAGTCGCCGACGACGATGCCGAACGCGCGCGCGGGCTGATGTTCCGCGACGAACTGGCGGCCGGCAGCGGCATGATCTTCATCCACGACCGCGAGGAGCCGCAGGCCTACTGGATGAAGAACACCAAGATCCCGCTGGACATCCTGTACTTCGACGACGCGCGCAAGCTGGTCGCGCAACAACGCGACGTGCCGCCCTGCTCCGCCGGCGACGCCTGCCCGCCCTACCCCAGCAATGCGCCCGCGCGCTACGTGCTGGAACTGAACGCCGGCGAGGCGGCGAAACTGAAGCTGGAGAATGGCGCCGAGCTCAAGCTGGGCGGTGGGATTCCCAAACTGCCATAGCCTCTTGTGGGAGCGGCGTCAGCCGCGAAGGCGACCCTCCCGAAGCATCGATTCGCTATGGCGCCGGTGGGCTCTTGCTCGCGGCTGACGCCGCTCCCACAAGAGCCCGAGGAACTCGCAGCGGAAAACCGCTCCTGCATCGGGCTTGATTGTGGTGGCGATCGGCGCCAATCTTGAGCCATGGGGGAACGACTGACATTGCCGGACTGGAGTTCGCTGGCGGCGCAGGCCGACGAATCCGTGCCCCTGCTGGAAACCGCGTTGCTGATCGCGCGCGACGAGTATCCCGGCCTCGACGCCGACCTCTACGACACCCTGGCGCAAAGCCACGCCGAACACCTGCGCCCGGAAATCGAGGCGATCGATGCCTGGCCGCTGAAGATGGCGGCGATCAACCGGCACCTGTTCGACGAACTGGGCTATACCGGCAACCATGACGAATATTACGATCCGCGCAACAGCTACCTGAACGAGGTGTTCGAGCGCCGGCTGGGCAATCCGATTTCACTGGCGATGGTGCAGATGGAAGTGGCACGCCGGCTGGGCGTGCCGTTGGACGGGGTGTCCTTCCCCGGGCATTTCCTGGTGCGATTGCCGGTGGACGACGGCATCCTGGTGATGGATCCGTTCAACGGCGGCCGCCCGCTGGGCGCCGACGAGCTGCGCGAACGGGCCAAGCCGCACCTGGGCGGCGATATTCCCGACGACAACGCGCTGATGCACATCCTGGACCCGGCTTCTCACCGCGCCATCCTGATCCGCATGCTGCGCAACCTGCATGGCGTGTATGCCGAACGCGACGAGTGGGATCGCGCCGCGCGCAGCGCCGACCGCGTGCTGAAGCTGTCGCCGGAACAACCCGAGGCGCTGCGCGATCGCGGCCTGGCCTACCTGAACATGGATCATCAGCACGGCGCACGCCATGACCTGGCCCGCTACCTGCAACTCGCGCCCGAGGCGGCCGATGCGGGCGCCATGCGCGAACGCCTGGTGGAATTGAACACCAGCCGGTCGCGGATGCACTGATCTGTAGGAGCGCCCCTTGGGCGCGATGCTCTTCTGCGATCTGGCCGGAAAGCATCGCGCCCAAGGGGCGCTCCTACGGGTCAATCGACTTCGATCATCTCGAAATCGTCCTTGCCCACGCCGCAATCCGGGCAGGTCCAGGTGTCCGGGATGTCCTTCCAGCGCGTGCCGGGCGCCAGCCCTTCCTCCGGCAGTCCCTTGGCCTCGTCGTAGATGAAGCCGCAGACGACGCACATCCAGGTCTGGTAGCGGGTGTCGGTGGCGTCGGTCATCGGGGGATAATGTCGGGGAAGCGGGCCGCCATTGTCCCATTCCTCACCTCGCACCGGAAGTTTGCCGATGAATTGCCGCTGGCCGCATCCCGGTCCTGCTCCCCATGGCCTGTATCTGATCACCCCGGATGAAGCCGATACCGCGCGCCTGCTGGCGCGCACGGCGCCGTTGCTGGTCGCGGGCGCGGCCTGGCTGCAATACCGCAACAAGCGCGCGGGCGATGCCTTGCGGCACGAACAGGCCTCGGCCCTGCAGGAGCTTTGCCTGCAGGCCAGCGTGCCGCTGATCGTCAACGACGAGGTGCGCCTGGCCAAGGCCGTGGGCGCGGCGGGCGTGCACCTGGGTGAAGACGATGGCGACATCGCCGCGGCGCGCGCCATGCTGGGCACCGACGCGATCATCGGCTCCTCTTGCTACGACCAGCTGGCTTTGGCCGAAGCCGCCGTCGCCGCGGGCGCGGATTACGTGGCCTTCGGCGCTTTCTTCCCCACGCGCAGCAAGAGCGGCACCCGCCACGCGGATCCGCGCCTGCTGGGCGAGGCCGCGTCGCTGGGCGTGCCGCGGGTGGCGATAGGCGGCATTACCCCGGACAATGCGCGTTCGCTGGCCGAAGCCGGAGCGGACCTGGTCGCGGTGATTTCCGGCGTCTACGACGCAGCGGACCCGGTCGCCGCCGTGCACGCCTACCGCCGATCCTTTTTGTAGGAGCGGGCCTTGCCCGCGATGCTTTCCCGCGACCTGCACGAAGAGCATCGCGGGCAAGGCCCGCTCCTACGGACACCACTTCCCTGGATGTAGAACACCATGAACCACGAAAAATCCCACGCCCTTTTTTCACGCGCCCAGGAGCTGCTGCCCGGCGGGGTCAATTCGCCGGTGCGTGCGTTCAAGTCGGTCGGCGGCGAGCCGTTCTTCGTCCAGCGCGCCGATGGCCCGTACCTGTTCGACGTGGATGGCAATCGCTATATCGACTACGTGGGTTCATGGGGACCGATGATCGTCGGCCACAACCACCCGCAGGTGCGCGAGGCGGTGCAGCGCGCGATCGGCGACGGCCTGTCGTTCGGCGCGCCGTGTCCGGCCGAAGTCGCGATGGCCGAAACCATCACCCGGCTGGTTCCCTCATGCGAAATGGTGCGCATGGTCAACTCCGGCACCGAAGCCACGCTGTCGGCGATCCGCCTGGCGCGCGGCGCGACCGGGCGCATGCGCATCGTCAAGTTCGAGGGCTGCTACCACGGCCACGGCGATTCGTTCCTGGTGAAGGCCGGTTCGGGAATGCTGACCCTGGGCGTGCCGACTTCGCCGGGCGTGCCGGCCGGCTTGAGCGAGCTGACTTCGACGCTGAGCTACAACGATTTCGAAGGCGCGACGAAATTGTTCGATGACATCGGCAGCGAAGTGGCCTGCGTGATCATCGAGCCGGTGGTCGGCAACGCCAACTGCCTGCCGCCGCGCACGGGCTACCTGCAGCACCTGCGCGAGCTGTGCACGAAGCATGGCGCGCTGCTGGTCTTCGACGAGGTGATGACCGGCTTCCGCGTCGCCCTGGGTGGCGCGCAGGCGCATTACGGCATCGTCCCGGACCTGACCACCTTCGGCAAGATCATCGGCGGCGGCATGCCGGTCGGCGCGTATGGCGGACGCCGCGACCTGATGGCGCAGATCGCGCCCAGCGGCCCGATCTACCAGGCCGGCACGCTCAGCGGCAATCCCGTTGCCATGGCCGCGGGACTGTCGATGCTGGAACTGGTGCAGGCGCCGGGTTTCCACGACAGGCTCGCCGCCGCGACCAACGCGCTGTGCGACGGACTCGAAGCCGCCGCGCGCGAAGCGGGCGTCGCCCTGACCACTACCCGCGTCGGCGGCATGTTCGGCCTGTTCTTCACTTCGGAACAGGTCGATACCTACGCCCAGGCGATCGCCTGCGACAGCGCCGCGTTCAACCGCTTCTTCCATGCGATGCTGGAACGCGGCGTGTACCTGGCGCCCTCCGCATACGAGGCCGGCTTCATGTCCAGCGCGCACGACGAAGCGATCATCGCCGAGACCGTGGCCGCGGCACGCGAGGCGTTCAAGGTCGTCGCGAAAGGTTGAGTGGTTCCAAGCCTGATCTTGTGGGAGCGACGTAAGTCGCGAAGGAGTATCGATACCCTTTCGCGACTTACGTCGCTCCCACAAGGGAGGGAATCCGATTCAGGCGACGAAGGCATGCAGCGCCGCATGCAGCCGGCGCAGACCTTCAGCAATTTCCTCGTCGCTGATATTCAACGCCGGCACGAAACGCAGCACGTCCGGCCCCGCCTGCAGCAACAGCAAGCCGTTCGCCGCGGCATGATCGAGGATCTCGCCGGCGCGTCCGGCGTACTCGGGCTTCAGCACCGCGCCGAGCATCAGTCCGCGCCCGCGCACCTGCGAAAACAACTGCAATTCGCCGTTGATCGCCGCCAATCCATCGCGCAATGCCGTTGACTGCTTCACGACATTGGCCGCGATCTCCTCCGAAGCCAGCTTGCGCAGCGCGACCCGCGCCACCGCCGCGGCCAGCGGATTGCCGCCGAAGGTGGTGCCATGCGCGCCGAATTGCATGGTTTCGGCGACCTTCGGCCCCGCGAGCATCGCCCCGATCGGAAAGCCGCCGCCCAGGGCCTTGGCCAGGGTCACGATGTCCGGCACCACCCCATCCTGCCAGTGCGCGAACAGGGTCCCGGTGCGGCCCATGCCGCACTGGATCTCGTCCAGCGCCAGCAGCGCGCCATGGCGGTCGCAGAGCTCGCGCACGCCGCGCAGGAAACCCTCGGCCGCCGGCATCACCCCGCCCTCGCCCTGGATCGGTTCCACCAGCACCGCAGCGACATCGCCATCGGCCATCGCCTGTTCGAGCTGCCCGAAATCGTTGAAATCGACGTAGCGGAAACCGCCGGGCAGCGGCTCGTAGCCTTCCTGGTATTTCGGTTGCGCGGTCGCGGTGACCGTGGCCATCGTGCGGCCATGGAAACTGCCACGGAAGGTGACGATCACGCGCCGGTCGGGTGCGCGGCCTTGCGCCGTCGCCCACTTGCGGATCAGCTTGATCGCCGCTTCGTTGGCCTCGGCGCCGGAGTTGCACAGGAACACGCGGCTGGCGAAACGCGAGGCGACGACCAGCTCCTCGGCCAGCCGCAGCGGCGGCTCGCTGTAGAACACGTTGCTGGTGTGCCACAGCTTGCCGGCCTGTTCGGTCAACGCCGCGACCAGGTCGGGATCGTTGTGGCCCAGGCCGCAGACGGCGATGCCGGCGGACAGGTCGATGTACTCCCTGCCCTCATGGTCCCAGACGCGCGCGCCCTGGCCGTGCTCGAGGATCACTTCGCGCGGCTTGTATACCGGCAGATAGTACTGCTGCCCGGTGGCGAGCAGTTCGGCGGAGGTGGACATGCGTGGTTTCCTGCGGAAGACGGAGAAATTATAAGGGCGGCGAATAGTCCGACTGTGGTCGCGGGCCAACCTGGCGTAGGAGCGACGTGAGTCGCGAAGGATATGGGCGGTCCATTCGCGACTCACGTCGCTCCTACGCGGGAGGCGTGGGCTGCGGATTTACCAGACGCCGGTGTTCGGCATCGACGACCACGGCTCCTGCGGCGGCAGGCTTGCGCCCTTCTGCAGCAGCTCGATGGAGATCAGGTCCGGCGAGCGCACGAAGGCCATGCGTCCGTCGCGCGGCGGCCGGTTGATGACGATGCCCTGCGCTTGCAGGTGCGCGCAGGTGGCGTAGATGTCGTCCACCTCGAAGGCGAGATGGCCGAAGTTGCGCGCGCTGCCATAGTCCTCGTCCGAGCCCCAGTTATGGGTCAGCTCGATCTCCGCTTCCGGGTTGGCCGGCGCGCCGAAGTAGACCAGGGTGAACTTGCCGGCCGGGTTGTCGATGCGCCGGGTCTCGCGCAGGCCCAGGCCATCGGTGAAGAACTTGCTGGTGGCGTCCAGGTCGTGGACGCGGATCATGGCGTGGAGGTATTTCATGGGGAGTGAGGAGTGAGGAGTGAGAAAAGCGTACTCGCTTTTGCTCGTCATTCCCGCGAAGGCGGGAATCGCTCCTGGCTCTTGCCTTGCCAAACAACTGCAAAGCAAGAGCGATTCCCGCCTTCGCGGGAATGACGAGCAAAACCCAGCTAATCGAGGAACAGATCCGGCAGCAGCGGCTGCGACGGATCGACTGCGTAGCCCGAAAGATCGGTGACGCCGGCTTCCGCCAGCACTTCGTCATCGATCAGGAAATTGCCGGAGAAACCCTTCGCCGAACGCGTCAGCACCGCATGCGCGGCGTCGGCCATGATCTCCGGCTTGCGGCCGTTGCCGGCGCTGACGCCGGGGATCATGTTCAAGGCTTCGGTGGCGATCAACGTGCGCGGCCACAAGGCATTGATGGCAACGCCTTGCGGACCGAATTCGGCGGCGAGGCCCAGGGTGACGAAGCTCATGCCCATCTTCGCCAGGGTGTAGCCGGTATGCGGCGCCCACCACTTGGGATCCAGCGACGGCGGCGGCGCCAGGGTCAGGATGTGCGGATTGGACGACCGCAACAGATGCGGCAGGCAGATCTGCGCGCACAGGAAACTGCCGCGCGAGTTGACCTGGCTCATCAGGTCGAAACGCTTCATCGGCGTGTCCAGCGCGCCGCGCAACCAGATGGCGCTGGCGTTGTTGACCAGGATGTCGATGCCGCCGAACCGGTCCACGGTCGCGGCGACCGCCGTCTTCACTTCATCCTCCTCGCGGATGTCGCACTTCAGCGCCAAGCCCTGTCCACCCGCCGCGGTCACCGCGTCGGCTGCGGTATGAATGGTGCCGGCCAGCTTGGGATTGGGCACCGCCGATTTGGCGGCGATGGCGACATTGGCGCCGTCACGCGCCGCGCGCAGGGCGATGGCCAGGCCGATGCCGCGCGAGGCGCCGGTGATGAAGAGGGTCTTGCCTGCGAGGGTGGCCATAGGAGGAGTGAGTGGAGAGGAGTGAGGAGTGAGCAAGAGCAGATGCCCGGATTTTACTCACTTCTCGCTCCTCTCCACTCACTCCTGCTCTCAAGGCTTCGGCCCTTGCCCTTCCTTGTGCCCGGTCCTGCGCGCGTCGCCCATGCGCGTCACTGCATGCTCGCCCCCCCTATAATCGGCAGCAATGAATCCCTCCTGGTTCGACACCCTGCTGGCCTGGATCACAGCGCATCCCGTGGCCGCGGGTGCGGTGATCTTCGCCATCGCGTTCTGCGATGCGGTCATCGTCCTGGGAGCGATCGTGCCGGCGCTGCCGTTGCTGTTCGCGGTGGGCATGCTGATCGGCCTGGGCGAACTGTCGGGACCGTACGCACTGGCCTGCGCCGCGCTGGGCGCTTTCGTCGGCGATGGACTCAGCTTCCAGATCGGCAGGCGCTGGGGCCCGCAATTGCGCACGCACTGGCCGTTCCGCAAGTTCCCGCAACTGCTGGACCGCGGCGAAACCATGTTCCGCCGCAACGCCTTGAAGAGCATCCTGATCGCGCGTTACGTCGGCCCGATCCGCCCCTTCGTCCCGGCCATCGCCGGCATGCTGAAGATGCCCTGGCGCCGCTACCTGCCGGCCAGCGCGCTGGCGGCGGTGAGCTGGGCGGCCTTGTTCCTGCTCCCGGGCTGGGTGCTGGGCGAAGCCTACGATGCGGTGGCGGCGGTGGCCGGGCGCCTGGCCCTGGTGCTGGGCCTGCTGCTGGTGGTGATGGCCCTGGCCTGGGCGATGGTGCTGTACACCTATCGCTGGTTCGCCACGCATGCCGACTCCCTGCTCGCGCGCGCGCTGGCGTGGTCGCACGAGCATCCGGTGCTCGGTCGCTATTCGATGGCGGTGTTCGACCCGCAACGCCGCGAGTCGGTGTCGCTGGCCCTGCTGGCGGTGATGCTGCTGGCCTTCGGCTGGATCTGGTTCGCTTTCCTGGCGCTGGTGCTCGGCCATGGCGAACCGCTGGGCGTGGACCTGGCCATCCACGGCTTCATGCAGGCCCTGCGCAATCCGCTGGCGGACTACCCGATGGCGGCGCTGGCCTCGCTGGGCGATGTCGAAGTGCTGGCCCCGGCCTCGATACTCGTGCTGCTGTACCTGGCTTGGCGCAAGCGCTGGATGGCGGCGGCGCACTGGCTGGCGGCGCTGGCGTTCGGTCTGGCGTTGACCGCGTGGCTGGGTGCGTCGGTGGATTTCCCGCGTCCGCCCGCGGTGGCCAGCGGTTTCAGCTTTCCTTCCATCACCATCACCATGTCCACGATCACGTTCGGCTTCTTCGCCGTGCTGATCGCGCGCGAACTGCCGGGGCGCCGGCGCATCTGGCCGTATCTGGTGTCGGGCGTGGTGGTCGCGCTGATCGGTTTCGCCCGCATCTACCTGGGCGCGCACTGGCTGAGCGACGTGATCGGCGGAATGCTGTTCGGGATCTTCTGGCTGCTGGTGCTGGGCATCGCCTATCGGCGCCGCACGGTGCGCTCGCTGTGGATGAAACCGCTGGCATCGCTGTTCTATGGCGCGATCGCGGTGGCCGCGCTGTGGCACGCGCCGCGCAACATCGAGCCGCTGCTGGCGCAGTTCGAGGTGTTGCAGATCCACGACTCTGTGGCACTGGAAGACTGGTGGCAACACGATTGGCGACGGCAACCGGCACGGCGCAACGAATTCGACGACCAACAACGCTGGCCGCTGGATGTGCAGGTCGCCGGCCCACTGGCGCCGTTGCGCGCGCAACTCGAAGCGGAAGGCTGGCGGCTGCAACCGCAGGCGGGATGGGAACAGGTCCTGAACCTGCTCGACAACGACCTGCCCGAGCAACAGCAGCCGGTGCTGCCGGCCACCCTGGAGACGCGCGCGGAAAGCCTGCTGATGCTGCGCGCGGGTGGACGGCCCGGCGAAATGCTGGCGTTGCGCCTGTGGGCCGCGCCGACCCACCTGCAACCCGGCGACATGCCGCTGTGGATCGGCAGCGTGCAGACCCTGCAGCACCAACGCGCGCTGGAGTTCGTCGGCATGTGGCGACCGCTGCGCGAAGCCGGTTCGTCGCTGCAGGCCTTGTCCGCGGACATCGGCCCGCTGCAACACCAGCTTGAGCCGCATCCGGAAACCCAATGGCCGGTGCTGCGGATCCGCACGGATCGATAGTCCCGTAGGAGCGCCCATGGGCGCGAGCTCTTCGATCCGATCGCGGAGACCCCAAAAGCTCGCGCCCCTGGAGCGCTCACGATTCGACCAGACCACACCGCTTTTTTTGCGCTTGCGGTCGATCGCCTCAAGGCATCATCCGCAACAGCAGCTCCAGGCGCTCATGCACATCGTCTTCCTGCAGGATCGTGAGCCGCTGCGCATCGTCCAGCGGCAGGAACTCGGCCAGGCGCCAGCCGACCCAGGCGGCATCGTCGAAACGCGCGTTGCTGACCTTGCTGTGTTCGCCGCCGGCCTTCTCCAGGAAGTGCTGCAGCACCGTGGCCAGCAGCGCATGTTCCGGGCGCAGGGAATCGTCCAGGTCGGCTTCGCGCCAGCGCACGTCACCCACGACCAGGCCGTTGTCGCGCACCCGTGTGCGCTGCACATGGAAACGCCGGGCTCCGCGTACCTGCAGGGTCAGCAGCCCATCATCGCCGGTGTCGAAATCCTCGATCACCGCTTCGGTGCCGAACGCGGCGGGGGTCGCCGGCGTGCCGGCTTCGCTGCCTTCCAGGATCAGGCAAACGCCGAAGCCGCGGCCGTTGCGGCCGCAATCGCCGACCATGTCCAGGTAGCGCCGCTCGAACAGCCGCAGTCCCAGTGCGGCCCCCGGCAGCAATATCGTAGGTAGCGGGAACAGGGGCAAGTCAAAGGTCGAAATCATTCCTGCAGGCCAGGCGGCGCGCGCCATCGCATTGGACAGCAGCGATATTACCCCAGCCGACCCATCGTCCTGACCCGTAGACCGAAGCTGACGCCACGACCGCGCGGGCTGCGGTCATGGCATCGACCGCACCTCAGAAACTGTATTTGACGTGGGTGTGCAGACGGTTCAAGTCGCCTTCCTGGCCGTTGTCCAGCCTGCGTTCCGCATGGCTCAGTTCGGCACCCAGATCCAGCTTCGGGAACGGCGAATAGATCAGGTTCACGCGCCACGACTGCGAACGCTCGGTCAACAAGTTGCCGGTCAAGGCCATGTCGTTATCCAGCCAGGCCGCCGAATAGACCACGTTGCCACGCAACTTCGGGCTGAAACTGTGGCGCCAGGCGGCAAACCCGCCGTAGCCATCCAGCGCCTGCAGACGCCCGTCCTCACCCAGCACCGTATCGCTGCCCAATGCGAAGCCGAGATAGCGGCCGATGCCACTGCCGCCACTGACCATGTAACGCAGATCATCATTGCTGCCGAAGTTGTAACGCCCGGACACACTGAGCGAACCGCCGGTTTCCGAACGATCGTCGTACTTGAACTGGCGCAGCAGGCCACCCACGGTGAAGTGACCCCAGTCGCCGCGCTTGATCCAGCGTGCGGTCAGGTCGGGAACCGTGTCATCGCCGCTGTTGATGCGCGCACCGGCGCCCAGATACGGAGTGATGGTGGTTTGCGGATTCTCGAGCGAGAACGACCAGGGGCCGCGGGTGTAACGCAACTGCGCCTGGCGCGAGAACACCGTGCCTTCGGACGGACCGGTGAAATCAACCGTGTCCGGCAGCGCGGCCACATCCTGGAAGTTGGACCAGGTCTGGCCGGCCAGCCAGCCGTTCCAGCTGACGTAGGCCTGGCGCAAGGTCACCGCGTAGGTATTGGTGATCACCTCGTTGCCGGCGAACGCATTGCTGCCGCCGCCGTACATATCCGCCTCGATGTAGGCCTTCAGCTTGTCGCCGCCCTCGGTGGTGGTATCGACGCCGAACCAGAAACGCGAGAACTGGGCGTGCATGTCGTTGTAACTGGCGCTGCGGCCATTGCCATCGGCAGCCACCGGGGTGGCGCCGGGGAAATAGAACAACCGACCGGCGGAACCGTCGGCAATGGCACCGTCGCTGGTCCGGGTGTACATCGCATCGAGCTTGATGAAACCACCGAAGGAAAACCGGGTGCCTGGATTGGCGGCCGGCATGATCGTGGTCTTTTGCATCGAACCGGCCACCGGCGCCTCGGCCATGGCCGGCGTGGCGACCACCCGCTGCTCGCGTTCCTGGTACTGCTGCAGCATCGCGCGCATCTGGCCGACTTCCTGCTCCAGTTCCGCCATGCGCGCCTGCAGCACTTCATTGCTCACCGCCTGTGCCAGCACCGTCGCCGGCATCACTGCCGCTGCCAGCATTGCCGTCGCCACGCCTGCTCTCAAATATCTCTTGAAAACCATTTTGTCCCTCCCAGGGCATAGAAAACCGTTCCGGCACTTCCTGCGAAGGGCCGGTCAATAAGAAAAAACCGGATCAAACGATCCCGATCAAACGATGCCGGTCAGACGAACCGCATCGACACCGTGCCGATACCGTCGGCGCGCACCTGTACGTTGTCGCCCGCGGCTACCGGAATAGCGGCGGTAATCGCCCCGGAGAGCACCACGCTGCCTGCCGGCAATGTCTGCCCGCGAGCGGCCAGCATGTTCACCAGCATGGCCACGGCCTGGGCGGGATTGCCGAGCACGGCAGCGCCCGCACCTACTTCCACCACCTGGCCGTTGCGCTCCAGCACCACGCCCAGCGTTTCCAGATCCAGCCCGGCCACGGCAGTGGCGCGCGAGCCCAGCACGTAGCGGGAGGCGGAAGTGTTGTCGGCGATCACGCTGGGCAGGTCGAAGCGGAAATTTTCGTAGCGCGAGTCGATCAACTCGATCGCCGCCAGCACGAAGTCGGTCGCCGCCAGCACCTTGGCTGCGTCGCAATCCGGCCCGGACAGCGGCTCGCGCATCACGAAGGCGATTTCCGCCTCCACCTTGGGATGGATCAGGTGCTTGACCTCGACCACCCCCCCATCGGGCACCGCATTGTCTTCGGCGAGGAAGCCGTAGATCGGCGTATCCACGCCCATCTGCTGCATCTTGGCGTGCGAAGTCAGACCCATCTTCATGCCCACGATGCGCAAACCCTGCGCTTGCTTCAGTTCACGCAGACGCTCCTGGATGCGATAGGCGTCGGCCACATTCATTTGTGGGTGGTCATCGGTGATTCTAGGGACCTCGCGTACTTCCTGCTCGGCCGCGTACAGCAGCTGCGCGCACTGCTCCACGACATTCTGTTCCAGCGTCATGCGGTTGCCTCTTCGTTATTGGCCGCGGCATCACGCTGCCGCAGCATGTCCAATGCCACATCCACGATCATGTCTTCCTGGCCGCCGACCATGCGGCGCTTGCCCAGCTCGACCAGGATGTCGACGGTGTTGATACCGAAGCGCTTCGAAGCGGCCTCGGCATGCCGCAGGAAGCTGGAATAGACCCCGGCATAACCCAGCGCCAGGGTTTCGCGATCGACCCGCACCGGGCGATCCTGCAGCGGACGCACGATGTCGTCGGCGGCATCCATCAACGTGTACAGATCGCAGCCATGGTTCCAGCCCAGGCGCGTGGCGGCGGCAATGAATACCTCCAGCGGTGCGTTACCGGCACCGGCGCCCATGCCAGCCAGACTGGCATCGATGCGGATCGCGCCTTCTTCGACAGCGACAATGGAATTGGCCACACCCAGCGACAGGTTGTGGTGCGCGTGGATACCGATCTGGGTATCGGCATTGAGCGCGTCGCGCAGCGCGCGCACGCGTTCACGCACATCGATCATGCCCAGTGCGCCGCCCGAGTCCACCACGTACACGCACGAAGCGCCGTAGCTTTCCATCAGCCTGGCCTGCTCGGCCAGCGCTGCGGGCGCAATCATGTGGCTCATCATCAGGAAGCCCACCGCATCCATGCCCAGGGCGTTGGCCGCCTCCAGGTGCTGGCGGGAAATATCGGCCTCGGTGCAATGCGTCGCCACGCGCACGATGCGCGCGCCCGCCTGATAGGCATCCTTCAGGTCGTGCACGGTGCCGATACCGGGCAGCAGCAGCGTGGCGATCTTCGCATGCTCGACCGATTCGGCCGCCGCCGCGATCCATTCCAGGTCGCTGTGCGCGCCGAAACCATAGTTGAACGACGAGCCCTTCAAGCCGTCGCCGTGGGCAACTTCGATCGAGTCGACGTTTGCGGCGTCCAGCGCCGAGGCGATGACCCGCACCTGTTCGAGACTGTACTGATGGCGGATCGCGTGCGAACCATCGCGCAGGGTCACGTCGGAAATATAGAGTTTCTTGTCTGTCATGGCCGGTTCCTCAGGCGGGCTGGCGCGTGGCCAGCAGGGCTTCGGCGATGCGCTCGCCGGTGGCCAATGCCGCCGAAGTCATGATGTCCAGGTTGCCTGCATACGCAGGCAGGTAATGCGCCGCGCCTTCCACCTCCAGGAAGATCGAAGTCTTCAGACCGGTGACCGGGCCCACGCCCGGCACATGGGTCGGCTGTTCGATGCGCTCGAACTGCACCTGCTGCTTGAGCCGATAGCCGGGAACGTAGGCCGCGACCTTGGCCACCATCGCTTCCACTGCGGCCCGGATCTTGTCGGTATCGGCAAAATCGGACAATACGTAAACCGTGTCGCGCATCAACGGCGGCGGCTCGGCCGGATTCATCACGATGATGGCCTTGCCCACCCTGGCACCGCCGACGCTTTCGATCGCGCGCGCGGTGGTCTCGGTGAATTCGTCGATGTTGGCGCGCGTGCCGGGGCCGGCCGAACGGCTGGAGATCGAAGCCACGATTTCGGCATATCGCACCTTGGCCACCGAGGCCACCGCCGCCACCATCGGAATGGTGGCCTGGCCGCCACAGGTCACCATGTTGACGTTCAGCGCCTCCAGGTTGGCTTCCAGGTTGACCGTCGGCACGCAGTACGGACCGATCGCCGCCGGGGTCAGATCGATCATCCTGATGCCGGGCCTGGCCTTGCGCAACAACGCATCGTTGTGCACATGCGCCGAGGCGGACGTGGCGTCGAACACGATGTCCACATCGGCAAACATCTCGGATTCGACCAGGCCCGCGACACCGGTGGCGCAGATGGGCACGCCCATCTTCAACGCGCGCGCCAGACCATCGGACGCGGGATCGATACCGACCAGGCCCGCCATGCTCAGGTGCTTGCCATGGCGCAGGATCTTGATCATCAGGTCGGTGCCGATATTGCCCGGCCCGACGATGACGGCTTTCAGGGACATTGACAGCTCCTTGTTGCTGGATTGGATGATGCTGAATTGGATGTTGCTGGATCGGATAAGGTGGACAGGTTCATACGAAGTGCACTTCCGCACTGCCCAACGCGCCCATGCGTACGCGCATGCGGTCGCCGGCAGCGACCGGAATCAATGGCACCAGCGCACCCGAAAGGATCACTTCGCCGGCCTTGAGCGAGGTGCCGAGGCGGCCCAGGGTATTGGCCAGCCAGACCACGCAATTGACCGGCGAACCGAGCGCGGCGGCACCGGCGCCGGTGGCCACCAGCTCGCCGTTTTTCTCGACCACCATGCCCAGCGTGCCCAGGTCCAGGCCTTTGGGCGAAACCCGATCGCCGCCGAGCACATAGGCTGCGGCCGAGGCGTTGTCGGCCACGGTGTCGGCGATGCCGATCTTCCAGTCGCGGATGCGCGAATCGACGATCTCGAAGCACACCGACACCGACTCGGTCGCCGCCAGCACGTCGTGGTGGGTGATGCCCGGCCCGCACAGGTCATGCTTGAGGTGGAAAGCGATCTCGCCCTCGGCGCGTGGCGCGATCAGGCCGGCTACCGATAACGAGGCGCCATTGGCGACTTCCATGCGATCGGTCAGGAAACCGAAATCCGGCTGGTCGACCTTCAGCATGTTCTGCACCGCCACGCTGGTGGCGCCCACCTTCTTGCCCACCACGCGCTCGCCCTCGGCCAACCGGCGGCGCAAAAAATCATTGGAAATCGCGTAGGCATCCGCCAGGGTGATGCCGGGAACGCGTTCGCTCAGCGGCGGCAGCGGCTGGCCGCTGCGCAAGGCGACATGCAGTTCGGCGGCATGGCGCTGCACCTCTTCCAGCGCCATCGACACGACCGTTGCCGTCATCGTGCGGCTCCGTTGTCGTTGTCGCTCTTCAGCACATCGCCAACGGCGAAGCGTTGCGGCGGCAGTTCGGTGACCATCACCCGGATGCTGCTCATCGGCGCATCCAGTGTGGCGCTGGCCACGCGGGCTACTTCCCTGATGAAATCCCGCACGCGCTGTTCGTCGCGTCCTTCGACCAGCGTTACATTGATGATGGGCATTCCAGCTTCCTCTGTAGTTGAATCAGGTGAGCTCCGCGCCCTTGGTTTCAGGCAGGAACAGCAGCACGATCAGGCCGGCCAGGGCGAAGAACCCGGAAGTGGCCAACAAGCCACTGCCGACGCCATAGCCGTTGGCCAGGAAACCGATCAGTGCCGGGGCAATGGCCGCGATCGCACGGCCGCCGTTGTAGACGAAACCCTGCGCGGTGGCGCGCACCGAAGTCGGGAACATCTCGGCGAAGGTCGGGGCAAAGCCGCTGTAGAAACCGGTACCGAAATAGGCCACGACGATGCCGAACCCCATCAGCAGCAGCGGCGACTGGATCATCACGAACAGCGGCACCGACAGAGCCGAACCGGCGAAGAAAATCAGGAAGGCGGACTTGCGGCCCAGACGGTCGGCGATGTAGCCGAAGGTGATGAAACCCAATGCCGCGCCGACCTGCATGATCACGATCCAGATGGTCGACTTGACCAGATCCAGGCCCGGGCCGCCTTCCGCCACCGGCGTGGCCAGATAGGTCGGAATCCAGGTGAACAGACCCCAGTAACCGCACATCGCCGCCGTGGTGAAGGCCAGGCCGATGGTGGTGTTGCGTCCGTGCGAGATGAACAGCGTGCGCAGGGTTTCGATGAAGCCGAGTCGCGCCTTCTGGTTGACCCAGATCGCGGGCTCTTTGACATGGCGACGCACGTAGAACGCCAGCAGCGCCGGCAGCAGACCTACGGCGAACACCCAGCGCCAGCCGGCGATGGGCACCACCACCGCCGCCACGATCGCCGCCGCCGCATAGCCGGCGGCGAATGCGCTCTGGACCCACGCCAGGATCTTGCCGCGGTGCTTGGCAGGCCAGGTTTCGCTGACCAGCGCCGAGCCGGCCGACCATTCGCCACCGACACCGAGCCCAACGATGATGCGGAACACCATCAACTGGCCGAGAGTGTCGGACAGGCCGCACAGTGCGGTGCCGATCGAGTAACAGATGATGCTCAGCATCATCGACTTGGCGCGCCCGATGCGGTCGGCCAGGAAGCCGAAGATCAGGCCGCCGAACGCGGTGGCCATCAACGTGGCCGACATCACCATGCCGGCGGTCGACTTGTCGAGGCCAAGATCGGCACTGATGTACTTGATGACCATCGCAAACAGCATCAGATCCATGATGTCCAGCATCCAGCCCAGATAGGCCGAGCGGAACGTTCCCCATTGCTGCTTGCTGGCACCCTGCCACCAGCGACCGCCTGCTGCGCCCGTCACCCTTTCAGCCTTGCCACTCTGAGCCATTGCGTTCCCCTTCCGGAATATTGGCGATGTGGATATCGTATCGATCATCGATACTCTTGTATCACAATATACCAGTATTACTACAAATAGATCATATAAATTAACTTTGTATCGATGTACGATACAAACATTACCCCCAACACCCGAGTCCCGCCCATGCCCAACCTCACACTGCGCCTCTATGAAGACCTGCTGCCTGCCGCCTGTCCGCCGGTGTACCTGCCGGCCTGCCCCCGCAGCCTGTATGTGCGCCATGGCGAACTGACAGCAGAAGGCCCGGAAGATGGTCAGTGCGTGCGCGAGGGCGAAGCCCGGGTGGCGCAGTCGGCCGTCGCCTTGCATAACGGCCGCGGCGATACGGTGTTGTGGCGCTGGGAATTGACTGACGATGCCGCGCCGGTGAGCGATGGCCTGCCTTCGGCGCCCTTCGCGCGCAGCGAACTGAAACTGGAATCGGCCCTGGTCCTGGACGATCGCTTCGAATGGCTGATGCGCTGCGACCGGGTGGATTTCCCCAAAGGCGGCGTTGCCCTGACCCATGTCCACCAGGGGCCGGGCATCCGCATTTGCCTGCATGGCCAGATCACCATCGACACGCTCGGGCACCGCCATGACTACGCAGCCGGCGAGGCATGGTTCGAGCTGGGCCACGCGCCCGTGCTGGCCCCCACCACGGAGTCGGAAGAAACCGCCTTCGTCCGTTGCTTCCTGCTGCCACGACAATTGAAGGGCCGCAGCTCGATCCGTTATGTGCGACCGGAAGACGCCGCCGCTCAGAAGGTTCAGCAATACAAGGTTTTTGCAGAGCGATACATCGACCTGGGCCGATCCACTGGATCAGTGGGTTAACCTTAAGCCAGACCGGCCTCCCACCCTTACCTACCAGGCATCCATGCCGCGCGAAATCTCCAGCCCCCTGCCACCCGCCGCCGCCGCCGACGCCGACGCCGCGCTGGAGGGACTTGAAGAGCAATCGGATCATGGGCTCCCCACTGCGATCGTCACCCTGAAGGTGATCGAAGCCCTGGCGGGCGCGCCGGCGGGGCTGGGGGTAACCCGCCTGGCGCAGATCCTGGGAATGCCCAAGGCACGCGTACACCGCCACCTCAGTGCGCTGCGCGAACATGGTTACGTGGATCAGGAAAGCAGTTCCAACCATTACCGGGTGGGTTGGGAGATGTTCCTGCTGGCGCGCGCCTGCACCAGCCGTTTCGACGTCATGGCCCTGGCCAAACCCATCCTGGAACAATTGCGTGGCGAGGTCGGCCAGACCATCGTCATTTCCACCTTCTCGGATGACGAGGTGGTGGTCATCGATCTGTTGCGCGGCACCGCGCCAGTGGAGATCAGCCTGCGTCCGGGCACCCGCTTCCATCACAACACCGTGGCGCAGGGAAAGATCGTGCTGGCCTTCGGCCCTGCCCGTCTGCGCGACAACTTCATGGCCAATGCCTTGCCGACCTGCACGCCACGCACCATCACCGATCCGGAGCGGCTGAGAAGCGAGATCGAGCTGGTCCGCCGCCGTGGCTGGGCCGACGCTCCCGAGGAGCTTTATATAGGCGTCAATGCGCTGGCCGCGCCGTTGCTGCAAGCCAATGGCGAGCTGTTCGGCACCGTGGCCATCATCGGCTCCATCCATTACCTGCCGAGCACGCCCCACCCGGAGCACGTCGAAGCCCTGTTGCGCACCTCGGCGAGTATTTCCGCAGCGATGGGCTACGCGGCCAGCGCCAGCGAGCGACGCTAGCCGGAGCCCAGGGCCGCCAGGAACCGCCGCGGCGCGCCGTCGAAGCCGCCGTTGGACATGAACACCACATGGTCGCCGGGTCGCGCGATCGAACGCAGCGCCTCGATCAGCGTGTCCGCGTCGGCGACGGTGCGGGCATCGCCACGGATCGCCGACACCACCTTGCCCGCATCCCAGGCCAGTTCCGGACGATGCAGGAACACCACCGCATCGGCGCCGTCGAGCGAAGGCGCCAGCGCCTCGGCATGCGCGCCCAGGCGCATGGAATTGCTGCGCGGCTCCATCGCCACCACGATGCGTGCGGCGCCCACTTTCGCCCGCAGGCCGTGCAGCGTGGTCTGGATCGCGGTCGGGTGATGGGCGAAGTCGTCGTAGATGGTGATGCCGTGGGCTGTGCCGATGACTTCAAGTCGACGCTTGACGCTGTGGAATTCGGACAGCGATGGAATCACCATCGCGATATCCACACCCACTGCATGCGCAGCGGCGAGCGCCGCAAGTCCGTTGAGCACGTTGTGGTTGCCCAGCATGGGCCACTGCACTTCGCCGATTTCGGTGCCGTTGTGGAGCACGGCGAAAGCGCTGCCGTCTTCGTTGACCAGGCGCGCACTCCATTCCAGCGATTGATCGAGGCCGAAGCGTTCCACCGGCGTCCAGCAACCCATCGCCAGCACTTCGGCCAGGCGCTGGTCCTCGCCATTGACGATCAGCCGGCCGCGACGCGGCACCGTGCGCACCAGGTGGTGGAACTGGCGCTGGATCGCGGCGATGTCGGGGAAGATGTCGGCGTGGTCGTATTCCAGGTTGTTGAGGATCGCCACCAGCGGCCGGTAGTGCACGAACTTGCTGCGCTTGTCGAAGAACGCGGTGTCGTATTCGTCGGCTTCCACCACGAATTCGCGGCCCTTGCCGACGCGCGCCGACACACCGAAATCCTCCGCCACGCCACCGATCAGGAAACCCGGATCGCGGCCCGCCGCTTCCAGCAGGTAAGCGAGGATGGTGCTGGTGGTGGTCTTGCCGTGGGTACCGGCAACCGCGAGCGTGTCGCGGCCCGGCAGCACGTATTCGGCCAACCACTGCGCGCCGGAGGTGTACTTGCGGCCTGCATCGAGCACCGCTTCGACCGCGGCGTTGCCGCGCGAGAGCGCGTTGCCGATCACGATTTCATCGCAATCCGGCGAGAGATTTTCCGGCGCATACCCTTGCTGCAATGCGATGCCCAACCGTTCCAGCTGGGTCGACATCGGCGGATACACCGCCTGGTCGCTGCCTTCGACCTCGTGCCCAAGCTCTCGCGCCAGTGCGGCCACGCCACCCATGAAAGTCCCGGCGATGCCGAGGATGTGTAGTTTGCTCATGCGGCGATTGTGACCGATTTGGCCCTCTCCCAATAATTTCCCGGCCAGTAGCAGACGCCGTGATAGGGTCGGCTCGCGGTCCCGGGGGGCATTGACAGGACGACAAAGCTTTCCGCCCGTCGACGCGCAACCGGCCAGCATCGACCGTTCCAGCCAACCTTAACCATCAGGAGTTCTTCGAATGCGAAAGACCAAATCCTTGATACGTGTTGTTTCGGCCCCCCTCGCACTTGCGGTCGCAATGGTCGCCGGTTCCGCCTCCGCCGCCGACGTCGAACCCGCCCTGCAAGCCGCGATGCAACGCGACCTGGGCCTTTCCGGCCAGCAGCTTGCGCAGTACCTGCAGACCGAACGGATCGCCGCGCAGCAGGAAAAGGCGTTGCAGAAGCAACTGGGCGCCAGCTACGCCGGTAGCTGGATCGAGCGCAAAGGCGATGGCTCCTACAGCTTCGTGGTAGCCAGCACCCGCAGCGGCAAGTCCGCGGCCGGCGTTGAAATGCGCCGGGCGCGCCGCAGCCTCGCCGAGCTCGATGCGTCGAAGGCGCGGCTCGACATGTTCATCGCCCAGGGCGCCAAGGCGCCGAAGGACGTGTACGCATGGTCGGTGCATCTGCCCACCAACAGCGTCACCGTCAGCATCGCCCGCGGCGCGGAGAAGGCCGGTATCGACTTCGTGGCCCGCAGCGGCATCGATGCCGCCACCGTGCGTTTCGAGACCCTTGACGAGCAACCAAGCCTGCGCATGGACGTGCTGGGCGGCTACGGCATCCTGCGCAATCCGGGCGATGGCTACCTGTACGCCTGTTCGGTCGGGTTCTCGGTCACCCAGAACGGCGCACCCGGCTTCGCCACCGCCGGCCACTGCGGCAATGCGGGCGAAATCACCTACTACGAACCCTCGCAGTGGACGCTCGGCGTGCGCTTGGGCACCTACGCAGCCTCCAACTTCCCGAACCCCGGCCAGACCGGTCCGGACCGCGCCTGGGTCCGACTGGACGCCGGCCACACCCCGCGTCCGACCGTCGAGGGCTACACCAGCGCCGACGTCACGGTGCACGGCAGCACTGAAGCGGCGGTGGGCGCGGCGATCTGCCGTTCGGGGCGCACCTCCAAGTGGCGCTGCGGCGCGATCCGGGCCAAGAACGTCACCGTCAACTACTCCAGCGGGGAAACCATCCTCAGCCTGACCCAGACCACCGCTTGTTCGGAAGGCGGCGATTCGGGCGGCTCGTTCATCACCGCACCGGGCCAAGCCCAGGGCGTGCTGTCAGGCGGCAGCGGCAACTGCAAGGGCAAGGGCGGCAAGCCGGGCGGTGGCAACAGCTACTTCCAGCCCATCAATCCGCTGTTGTCGGCCTATGGCCTGACGCTGGTCACCAGTCCCTGACGGCTCCAGCTGGCGCATGAAAAAACGCCCCGGTAAGCCGGGGCGTTTTTTTCATGGATAGCGCTGATCAATCCGCTCAACCGACCTCTTTGGCCGGCGACAACGCCTCGATCAGGCGGCTCAGGACTTCGTCCAGCGAACCGACGCCATTGACCACGGTCAACTGCCCATGCTGGCGGTAATAATCGATCACCGGCGCGGTTTCGTTGTTGTACTTCCGCAGCCGGTTGCGCACCACTTCCGGCGTGTCGTCGGCGCGGCCCTCGGCGGCGGCGCGGCCGGCGATGCGTTCCACCAGCAACTCGTCGGGGACCTCCAGCTGCACCGCGTAATCCATCGGCTGGCCGAGCTTGTTCAACAGCACGCCCAGCGCGTCGGCCTGGGCCAGGTTGCGCGGGTAACCATCCAGGATGAAACCGCCGGCGGTATCCGGGCGGGCGAAACGGTCTTCCAGCATGCCCAGCAGGATCGCATCGCTGACGAAATCGCCGCGTGCCATCACTTCCTTGGCCTGCATGCCCAGCGGGCTGCCGGCGGCCACTTCGGCCCGCAACAGGTCTCCGGTGGAGATGTGCGGAACCTGCAGATATTCCTTGAGCCGCGCCGCTTGCGTGCCCTTGCCTGACCCGGGCGGGCCCAATAGAACCAGTCGCATCCACTTACTCCCGAACATGAATAACCAGTGGCTTCCAGGCGGCGTTAGACTTTCCCCACGCCAGCGCTGCACCGCGCCATAAGTGCAGCTTACCGCATCCCCCCATTCCGGAACGAACCCGACCATGGTTGCAGGCACCCTCTTGTACGCCCAGTCCGGCGGCGTCACCGCCGTCATCAACGCCTCCGCTTCGGCCGTCATCACCGAGGCCCGGGCCCGCAAGGTCAAGGTCCTGGCCGCCCGCAACGGCATCCTCGGCGCCTTGCGCGAGGACCTGATCGATACCAGCAAGGAGTCCGCCGCCGCGATCCGCGCCCTGGCCCACACCCCAGGCGGCGCCTTCGGCTCCTGTCGCTACAAGCTCAAGTCGCTGGAGGCCGATGCGGCCAAGTACGAGCGCCTGCTGGAAGTGTTCAGGGCCCACGACGTGCGTTATTTCCTCTACAACGGCGGCAACGATTCGGCCGACACCGCCTGGAAGGTCTCGCAACTGGCCCGGGCCTACGACTACCCGCTGACCTGCATCGGCGTGCCCAAGACCGTGGACAACGACCTGGCCGTCACCGACACCTGCCCGGGCTTCGGCTCGGCGGCCAAGTACACCGCGGTGTCGGTGCGCGAGGCCGCGCTGGACGTGGCCGCGATGGCCGAGACTTCGACCAAGGTCTTCGTCTACGAAGCCATGGGCCGCCATGCCGGCTGGCTGGCCGCCGCCGCGGGACTGGCCGGGAAGAATGCGGATGAAGCGCCGCAGATCATCCTGTTCCCCGAGCGCGCCTACGACGAAGCCGCCTTCCTCGCCCAGGTGAAGAAAGTGGTCGCGAAAGTGGGCTGGTGCGTGGTCGTGGCCAGCGAAGGCATCCAGTACGCCGATGGCCGCTTCGTCGCCGATGCCGGCGGCGGCAAGGATTCGTTCGGACATACGCAACTCGGGGGCGTCGCTTCCTATCTCGCCGGCCGGGTCAAGAACGAACTGGGGATGAAAGTGCATTGGACCCTGCCCGATTACCTGCAGCGTTCGGCGCGGCACATCGCCTCGAAGAGCGATTGGGAACAGGCGCAGGCCGCAGGCAAGGCGGCGGTGCAGTTCGCGCTGAAGGGACAGAACGCGGTGATGCCGGTGATCGTGCGCACTTCCGATACGCCGTACCGCTGGAAGATCGAGGCCGCGCCGCTGAGCAAGGTCGCCAACCACGAGAAGAAGATGCCGAACGGTTTCATCCGCAAGGATGGCTACGGCATCACCGCCGCGGCACGCAAATACCTGGAGCCGCTGATCCGCGGCGAGGCGTATCCGCCGTATGGGCGCGATGGCTTGCCGAACTACGTGACGCTGAAGAATGTGGCGGTGAAGAAGAAATTGCCGAAGTGGGAAGGCTGATAGCGTCGGCGATCATGGCCCCTGCTCTTCCATGGAGCAGCACTCAACAACGATGGGAATCGGGACGGACTTCACTTGCCGGCCAGTACTGCCGCGGTCCGTCAAACCGATTCCGTTTTCCACCGGGTTTTCCGCAATCAAGTCTAATGAGGACTACGCAGCATGATGCGACTTTTGTTGGCGTTTACGTTGGTGATGGCACCGGTACTCACTCACGCCGGCGAGGCGCCGCAACTTTCGCCAGCCACCGGGATGGAGCAGGCCGGCATGGTGGATATCCGCAGCCTGGTGCCCGACATGTCGCAATCCATCGCCTACGCCGGCAGCGACAACTTCATTGGCGAGCCGATCGAGGGCTATCAAGCGCCACGTTGCTGGTTGAAGCGCGAGACCGCCGAGGCGCTGGCACGGGTCGAATCCGACCTGCACGCGAACCACATGCGCCTTCGTGTGTTCGACTGCTACCGCCCGGCACGTGCGGTGGCGCATTTCATGCGATGGGCGAACGATCCTGGCGACCTTCGTGCAAAAGCCACGCATTACCCCGACCTGGACAAGTCGCAGTTGACCGGCGGATACATCGCTCCCGTGTCCGGCCACAGCCGCGGCGGCACGGTGGACCTGACTCTTTTGAAATGCGATGCGCGTGGCAACGGCTGCGGACCCCTGGACATGGGCACCGCTTTCGATTTCTTCGCCACCCGCGCCAATACCGATTCGCCCGAGGTCACCGCAGAACAACGCGCCAACCGCAACCTGCTGCGTGAAGCCATGGAGGCGCAGGGCTTCAGGAATTACGAAAAAGAGTGGTGGCACTACACGCTCCGCGCCGAGTCGGACACTACGACCCTCTACGACGTTCCCGTATCGATTTCCGGCATGCCCAGCCACCAGGCCGAAATCGAACGCCTGATGCAGCCCTATGATGGCGATGTTCCGGGCGCCTCGCTGCTGGTGCTGAAGGACGGCAAGGCCGTGGTCCGCCGTGGCTACGGACGAGCCGACCTGGAGAAGGGCATCGAGGCCGGACCGGCGACCAATTACCGGCTCGCCTCCGTGACCAAGCAGTTCACCGCCGCCGCGATCCTGCTGCTTGCGCAGGACGGAAAACTTTCCATCGATGATCCAGTGCGCAAATGGCTGCCCACGCTACCCCGGTCGACGGATGGCATGACCCTGCGCCACCTGCTTGAGCACACCTCCGGATTGCTTGATTACGAAGACCTGATGGCCAAACCCTACGATGGCCAGATCCGCGACGCCGGCGTGCTGGCACTGCTCGAAAAAGAAGACCGGCTCAACTTCCCCGTGGGTAGCACTTACCGGTACAGCAACAGCGGCTACGCGCTGCTGGCCCTGGTGGTTGAACGCGCTTCCGGGTTGAGTTTTCCCGAGTTCCTGCGCACCCGGATCTTCGCGCCACTCGGCATGCACGACACCCTGGCCTATGTCGCCGACGGCCCGGAGGTCCGGCTTCGCGCCTGGGGCTACAGCGAAAAGGACGGCAAATGGACGCGCACGGATCAGAATGCGTACAGCGCCGTGCTTGGCGACGGCGGCATCTATTCCAGCATCGACGACCTTGCCCGCTGGGATGCCGCGTCGTACGACGACCGCCTACTCAGTGATGCCTCGCGCGCATTGGCATTCGGCAAGCACGTGCAGGTGTCGGGCGAACCTGATGCGACGTACTACGGCTTCGGTTGGCGCGTCACCGACGACAGGCAATGGCATTCCGGCGAGAGCGTCGGTTTCCGCAACACCTTGGTACGCTGGCCGAAGCAACACCTGACGGTGATCGTGCTGAGCAACCGCAACGATCCGACGCCCTACGACCTTGCGTCCAGGATAGGCGCGCTGTTTCTGAGCGATGACCCGCCTGCACACCCCTGACCGGGCCCATGCCTGGAAAATATTTCCAATCTGTTGAAAACATACGGAAGTGGATATAGGTGTCCGGTAATAGAGCGGGTGCGTCCACAGACTGATTGCATCTGGGCGGCGTCGCATGCGGCCAACAAGGTCATCCAGCGACCCCTCCGCTCACCTTATGTTTCACCGGTAACTTTCCGCAGCATTGAACAGGTCGACGGGGAAAGCCCGGACTGCGCGTGCGGAATGTCCCAGGCAAGGTCATGCAACCGGACAGCCAGATAATCCCCGCCCCACAAGCGGGGAATATTTATGCCGGAACGCTCCACGTTGCGGAATATTTTATTGACCCCCCAAAAAGTGCGTGCTATATGCAATGACAAGGCAGGCATGGCGCGATCGTTCGGCATCGCGCCGGGGAAGACGAACCTGCCTGATTGAAACGGGGGAAATTCGCGGTGCATATCAGGGATGCGAGCGGCGGCGAGGGCTGCCGCGGACGATGGAGTAGCTGCTACGCAAAGCGCTTCCGCTGGGATGGCATGGGGCTCGCACCTCGGGAATGCGGGCTGTTCGCAGGCGGATCCCAATCGCCACATTATTAGTTGCAGCGTCTTTTCAAACACTAGGGGACATCGCATGCCTGTTCGCAGCCTTTCATCGAGTAAGCACACACTCGCCACCGCGATCCTGTTGGGCCTGACGGCTCCAGGCATCGCATTTGCGCAATCCGATAATGCCGCAGCTTCCCCGGAACCGGCTTCCAAGACGCTGGAAACGGTCACCGTCACCGGCTCGCGGATCAAGCGCACCGACGTGGAAGCGGCGCTGCCGATCACCATCATTCAAAAAACAGAAATAGAAGCGCAGGGCATCACCTCCGCCGAACAACTGTTGCAGTTCCTCAACATCGCCGGCAACGGCGCCGACGGCCTCACCTCGGGCGCCGTCGACATGGATCTCGGCGAACTGCGCGGTACCGCCGGCGTGTCGGGCGCCAATCTGCGCGGTCAGGGTTCCGACGCGACGCTGGTGCTGCTCAATGGTCGCCGCGTCGCCAGCCATGGTCTGCGCGGCCAGGCGGTGGATCTGAACTCGATTCCGTTCGCCGCGATCGATCGCGTGGAAGTGCTGCGCGACGGCGCCTCGGCGGTGTACGGCACCGACGCCATCGGTGGCGTGATCAACTTCATCACCCGCAACGACTACCAGGGCATCACTCTCAACGCTGGCATCGATGTGACCCAGGACGGCGGCGGCGCCATCTACAACTACAGCGTGCTGGGTGGCGTCGGCGACCTCGACACCGACCGCTGGAACGCCTGGGGCACGGTCAACTACAGGCGCAGCGAGTTCCTGCGCAGCTACCAGCGCGACTTCGCCAACAGCTTCCAGCCCGACCGTGGCGTATCGCCCGACACGCGTGGCACGCCGTTCGCCACGGTGACCAATGTCGCCGGCGGCATCATCAACGGCGCGCTGGTCGATCCCGACGGCGGCGGCCCCATGCGCTCCATCAACATCCTCAACCTGCCGGGCGGGGCGGGCTGCGAGAACGGCGGCGACAACATGGGGCCGTACGACTACCGGCTGTGGGACAGCGGCAGTGCGAAGTACGCCTGCGCCTGGGACTACCCGGCCGCGCAGCCGCTTCAGCAGCCGCAGGAAAGCGTGCAGTTCCTCGGCCGGGCCACCTTCAAGATCGGCGAGAACCACCAGTTCTATACCGAGGCAATGGGCTCGCGGGTGAAATCAAAACGCGAGTACGAGCCGCTGCAGCTCTCTTCAAGCGCATCGACGACCGCCGTGCTCGATCCGAGCACCTGGTTTCCGCTGAATGCGGATACGCAGGAAACCTATGACCAGATATACAACGCGATGGCCGACTACTTCGGCACGGCCGACCTGATCTATGGCAACAAGATCCCCTACCGCTGGCGGTGCGTGACCTGCGGTCCGCGTCAGATCGAGACCACGACCAAGGCCTACCGGCTGCTGGTCGGGGTGGAGGGCAACATCGGCACGTGGGACTACGACGTAGGTCTGTCGCGCGCATCCAGCAAGGCCGAGTCGGTGCTCGCTGGCGGCTATTATTTCTCGAGCGGGCTCAAGCAGGTTCTCGGCAGCGGCCTGCTGAACCCGTTCCTGATGCCGGGCCAGCAGCAGAACCCGGCCGGCGTCGCCGCGCTGCAGGCGGCCTCGGCCACCGGGGTCCATCTGTACGGCGGAGAGTCCACCGTCACTTCGCTGGATGCCAGCTTCGGCGGCGGTCTCGGCTTCAACCTGTGGGCTGACGAGGTGCAACTGGCGACCGGCATCGAGATGCGGCGCGAGGAGTTCGAGTTCGGCGGGGTCCAGGTCCTCGACGGGCTGCCGCTCAACTACGACACCATCTACCAGGCGCCATTCGACGAAACCAGCGAATTGCCCAAGGTGCATCGCGACGTCAAGGCGGTTTACGCGGAAGTCTATCTGCCGATCGTGAAGACCCTGGACATGACCCTGGCCGTGCGCCGCGACGAGTACGACACCTTCGGCGGCACCACCAACCCGAAGTATGCGTTCAAGTGGCAGCCGCTCGAGTCGCTGGCGTTCCGCGGCGCGTACAGCACCGGGTTCAAGGTGCCCGAGTTCACCAAGCTGTTCGCCGGCGTGAATGAAGTGGAATACTTCGGCCGCGACCTGGTCGACCCGGCCAGCTGCCCCAGCGGCTCGGTCAATTCGGCGATACCGGGGTGCGAACTGATCCAGCCGACCATCATCACCGGCGGCAAGACCGATCTGCGGCCGGAAGAATCGAAGCAAAAGAGCCTTGGCCTGGTCTATGCGCCCACCGGCAACTTCAACATCAGCCTCGACTGGTGGGAGATCGAACGCATCGACTCGATCCGCGTGCCCAACCTGGCGACGCTGACCGCCAACTACGACCTGTTCGCCGCCAACTGGATCCGCGACAGCAGCGGCAAGGTCACCGCGATCGACCAGCGCTACATCAACTCCGGCGGCACGTTGACCCGCGGCGTGGAGCTGGACGCCAACCTCACCGGCGAACTGGGCGACGGCCGCTGGTACGTCAACCTCAACGGCAGCTACATCGACACCTTCAAGGAAAAGTCGCTGTCCAACGTGCCCTACGGCGACAACCTGGTGGGCGAGTACGTCCGCTTCTACAACCTGCCGCTGAAGTGGAAGCACACCCTGACCCTCGGCTGGGCCAAGGGCGACTGGGCGCATACGCTGACCCAGGTCTACCGGGCCGGCTACAAGGATGAAGAGCCGGTCAGCGTCGAAGGCGGCTCCTACACCCCGGCGAACTGGAACCCGGATGTCGACGACTACATCACCTACAACTACAGCCTGAGCTGGACCGGCCTGGAGAACGCGCGCTTCACCCTGGCGATGCGCAACCTGCTGAATACCGACCCGCCGTTCACCGCGCACCAGGTCGACTTCGCCTCGGGCGCCGCCTGGGAACCGCGCGTAGCCGATCCGCGTGGCCGTTCGTTCAACCTGATGGTCGAATACAAGTTCGACTGACGTCGTCCGTCGCCTGATCCGACCCGGGTCAAGTCGCCGCCGGGAGACCGGCGGCGACTTGGAGCACACCATGCCAGAACACAGTTCTACCTCCTTCAGTCGTCGCCGCTTCCTGGCGGCGGCTGCGGGCACGGCGGTTGCCGCGTCCATCGAAGCGCACTCCTCGCCGATGCTCGGCCTGCCGGGGAAGCGGAAGGCGGGGGCGCCGAATGCCTGGATCGAGATCGATCCGGAGGTTTTCGAAAACAACCTCCGGCTCGTCCGGGCCGCTGTAGCCGGCGGCGCCGGGATCTGCGCCGTGATGAAGGCCGATGCCTACGGGGTGGGCATCGACATGGTGATGCCCGGCATCCTCCAGGCGCGCCTGCCCTATGTCGGCATCGCGAGCACGGAGGAAGCGCGCATGGCGCGGGCCTGCGGCTTCAAGGGTCGACTGATGCGCGTGCGCGCCGCCACGCTGGCCGAGGTCGAGGACGCGCTGGCCTACAGGGTCGAGGAACTGGTGGGCAACCTCGCGCAGGCGCAAGCCGTCGGCGGCATCGCCCGCAAGCGCAGGCGCACGCTGCGGGTGCACCTGGCGCTGAACTCGGCGGGCATGAGCCGCAACGGGATCGAGATGAATACCGTGCAAGGGCAGCGGGACGCCGAAGCGCTGGTGAAGACCGAGGGCCTGCAGATCGTCGGCCTGATGACGCACTTCCCGACCGAAGACCGGAAGGACATCCTGCAGAACCTGGAAACCTTCAAGTCGCAGGCCGCGTGGCTCTTCGCCAACACCGCATTGCGGCGCGAGGACGTGATCCTGCATGCCGCCAATTCGTTCGCCGTCCAGCACATTCCCGAATCGCACCTGGACATGGTGCGTCCTGGCGGCGCGCTGTACGGCTACGGCGGGACGCCCAAACCGCCGTTCGCGCATGTGGCGTCGTTCAAGTCGCGGGTGGCCTCGGTCAATGCCTATCCTGCCGGCAACACCGTAAGTTATGACCGCACCTTCACGCTGGCGCGGGACTCGCTGCTGGCCAATCTTCCCGTGGGTTATTCGGACGGCTACCGACGCGCCTATTCGAACAAGGGAAGCGTGCTGATCCGCGGGCAACGCGCGCCCGTCGTGGGCAGTGTCACCATGAATACGACGATGGTGGACGTCACGGATATTCCGGGCGTGCAGGCAGGCGATGAGGTGGTCTTGTTCGGCAAGCAAGGAACAGGCGAAATCACCCAGGCGGAAATCGAAGAGCTGACGGGCGTGATACTCGCCGATCAGTACACGGTGTGGGGCAACTCCAATCCAAAGATTCTGCGGCTTAAAGCGACTTAAAGGGGACGGAGGCAATTACACGGCCAGCCATCGTTTAATTGCCTCCCCTTTAGGCTGGCCGCCCGGGTCGCGATCACCTCGAAACGAAGTGCGGTGACCGGGCCTGCAGGACCTATTGGAAGGATACGGGGATTGGGTTAGCCTTCCTGTCAGGGGAAATGACAGGGGCGCGCGGATCGATGTTCAAGATCGGATGTTTTGTGCTTGCCTTCCTGGCAGTACCCAGCGCCTGGGCGCAGGAAACCCGGATCGTCAATAACGAAACAATGCCTGTCGCGCCAACCCTGGATCCGGCAGCGATTCCCGTCACCGGTGCCTGCTGCCGGGTCGCCGAGGGCACCTTGGTGACTCTCGAAATCATGGAGCCCCTGGATTCCTCGCGCGTGCTGCGCGGCGACAAGTTCAGGATCCGCCTCGCCGAACCGCTGTCCGTCGACGGGAATGTCGTCCTCGATCCCGGCGTCGAAGGCGTGGGCGAAATCGTCCATGCGGAAAAATCCCGCAGCGGCGGCAAGGGTGGCGAGCTGCTGATCGCCGCGAGGTACCTTGACCGCAACGGCACGCACGTGAACTTGCGCGGCCTCAAGCTGGGCGGCAAAGGGAAGGACAATACGGGAGCTGCGTTAGCGGTCGCCTTGGCGCTGGGGCCCGTCGGACTTTTCGTCCATGGCCGAGAAATAATCATCCCTGCCGGCACGCTCGCGCAGGCGAAGACCGCCCAGGAAATGCAACTGGCGCCTGCAATGCCGCAGCTCACCGATGCCGCTCCCGTCGCGATCGTTGCATCCGCGCCCGAACAACAGGCCGCGACGACACCATCCGCAACGGGACCGTCCCCACCTGCGCTTTCCGCAACCCTTCCAGCAACCGCGCTGTCGCCCACGGTCGACGGCGAAGCCGACCATCACCCCGAGGAGTAACACCATGCATCCTATGCTGCACCGTTCACTGCTGTGCCTGGCCCTGGCCTGTCCCGCATTCGCGCACGCGCAAACCGCTCCCGAGCAAGCCGCTGGCTCCGAAGCCGCGACTCCTGCCGAAGAGCCCCAAGCCGCCGCGACTGCTGAAGGAACTGCAACCGCCGAAGCCGCGACTCCTGCGGAAGCACCGGCAGCTGCGGAAGCGGCCAGCGAAGAAGCGGTTGCCGCGAGCACGGAATCCAAGATCGCATCGCCGCCGGCCGGCAAGGGCCAGATCGTGTTCTTCCGCGACAAGAAATTCGTGGGTGGCGGCGTCAGCTACAAGGTGCGCGAAGGCGAAACCGAATTAGGAAAACTCAGCAACGGCACTTATTTCGTGTACATCGCCGAGCCGGGCGCGCATCAATACACCGTGCATTCCGAGGCCAAGGACATCCTGAACATGGAAGTCGAGGCAGGCGAAACCTATTACGTGACGGGCGGCATCACCATGGGCGTCTTCGCGGGCAGGCCGAATCTTTCGCCTTCCGACGAGGTCGCCTTCAATGCCCTCGAAGGGAAGTTGAAACCCGCCAAGCCTCTGAAGAAGAAATAAGCATCCATGCCATCGACGAAAGGCCGCACAAGCGGCCTTTCGTGTTTCCGGCTCAGCCACCGCAGCCCTTCCCTTCCACCTTCATCTCCGCCGCATACATCGTCACCGCGGGAAGCTGCTTGCCCGCGGCAGCGGCTTCCTTGGCTTCCTGCAGGTATACGCGCGCGCTGCCCTGGCCATCGAGCACCGGCTTGTTGTCCACCGGCTTCCGCCACACGCGGACCACGGCCTGCTGCGAGGGACATCCAGCGCTGGGCGCGCGGATCACGTCGTTGAGCTTCCAGCCTTTCGCTTCCGTCGGCTGCGCCTTGGCGTAATCGACGAAACGCGCGCGCGGCTGGCATTGCGGGTCGGTGCGGACCACGGCGTACTTGTACGGCTGCGCCGCCTCGCCGGTGAACACGCCTTCCAGGCGCGCGCAGGCCTCGGGAATGGTACGCAGGGTGTGCGCGGCGCCTACCGCCTGCGGCGCGCCGGGGTCGCGCTTGATTTCGGGCGTGGGATCGGCGGCGAGCAGCGGACCTGCCGCCATGGCGAGGCCGCCCGCCAGCAGGATCGGGAACAATCGCATGGGCTACTCCAAGCTCGTATCGGGGGCCGCAGGCTGCCACGACCCGGCTGAACCCCGCCCGGCGTGGAAATCGCGCGATTGCAGGCCGCGTCTTGATCCGGATCAAGGTGGCGGCCCGACTCCGCATTTAGCCTGTCCCGCATGATCAGCGAACCGACCCTCGATGCGCAGTTGTTGCGGCGTTACGACCGCCCGGGACCGCGCTATACCTCGTACCCGACCGCACCGCAGTTCAGCGAAAGCTTCGGCGAGGCGCAGTTGCGCGAGGCGGTGCAACTCAGCAACGGCGACCCGATCCCGCGCCGCCTGTCGCTGTACCTGCACGTGCCGTTCTGCATGAGCCCGTGCTTCTATTGCGGCTGCAATCGCATCATCACCCGCGACGCAGGGCGAGGCGAAATCTACCTGGCGCGGCTGTACCGCGAGATCGAACTGGCTTCGGCCCTGTTCGACCGCGACCGCGAAGTGGTCCAGCTGCATTTCGGTGGCGGCACGCCCAACTTCCTGTCGCCGGCGCAACTGGCCGAGGCGGTGGATGTGCTGCGCGGCCAGTTCCGCTTCAGCGAGGCGGCCAATCGCGATATCTCCATCGAACTCGACCCCCGCTTCCTGAAACCCGACGACGTCGGCGCATTGGCCGCGGCCGGTTTCAACCGCGCCAGCCTGGGCGTGCAGGACTTCGATCCGGCGGTGCAGGAAGCGGTGAACCGCATCCAGGGCGTGGAGGAGACCCTGGCCATCATCGAGGCCTGCCGCATGTATGGCCTGCGCTCGGTCAACGTCGACCTGATCTACGGCCTGCCGAAGCAGACTTTGCAAGGTTTCGCGCGCACTTTGGACACGGTCATCGACGCGCGTCCCAGTCGCCTGGCCGTGTATGGCTATGCGCACCTGCCGGCCATGTTCAAGGCCCAGCGCCAGCTCAACGCCGAGGACCTGCCGCCGGCGGAAGTGAAGCTGCAACTGCTGTGCCTGGCGATCGACAAGCTGACCGCCGCCGGCTACGTGTACATCGGCATGGATCATTTCGCATTGCCCGACGACGAGCTGGCGCTGGCCCAGCAGCGCGGCAGCCTGCACCGCAATTTCATGGGCTATACCACCCACGCCGATACCGATCTGGTCGGCATGGGAGTGAGCGCGATCAGCCACATCGGCGACAGCTTCAGCCAGAATCCGCGCGACCTGCCCAGTTGGCAGGTCGCCCTGGACGAGGGCCGCCTGCCGGTGTTCCGCGGCATGCGCCTGTCCGACGACGACATCCTGCGCGCCGACCTGATCCAGCAACTGATGTGCCAGGGCGAAATCCCGATCGGCGCGCTGGAGCGCCGCCATGATATCGACTTCAACAGCTACTTCGCCGACGCCTTGGTGCAGTTGCGGCCCTTGCGCGAGGACGGGCTGGTGCGCTTCGAGCCCGGGCGCATCGTCGCGACCAGGCAGGGCCGGCTTTTGTTGCGTAACATTGCGATGTGCTTCGACCATTACCTGCAAACTCCGGCCAACCCGGCGGACATCGTTCCGCAGCGCTTCTCGCGCGCGATCTGATCGCACCGGGGTCGCTGGCGTGAGCGGTACCGCGTTCCCGCGGCTGGACCGCAGCATCCTCGCCGACGATGGCGATGCGCTGAAATTCTGTTCGACCTGCGCGTTCTCCCAGGCCTGCCTCTCGCAGGGCATGGACAAGAGCGCGTTGCTGGACCTGCACATGCTGGTCGAACACGTCGGCCCGCTGCACGCCGGCGACCATGCATTCCGCGAAGGCGATCCGTTCGAAGCGATCGCCGCGGTCCGCGCCGGCACGGTCAAGACCTACACCATCGACCGCGACGGCCACGAGCACGTGCTCGGCTTCCATCTGCCCGGCGAGGTGATCGGGCTGAATGCGATCGATGGCGACCGCTACCCGTGCAATGCGGTGGCGCTGGATACGGTGATGCTATGCCGGTTCTCGTTTCCCAAGATCTCGGTGCTGGCCGCGCGCCTGCCGGGCCTGCAGCAACACCTGTTCCGGCTGATGAGCCGCGATATCGGCAATGCCGCGCTGCTGGCCGGGGACTGGACCGCCGACCAGCGCATGGCCGCGTTCCTGGTCGGGTTGTCGCGGCGCCTGGCCGCGCGCGGTTTCTCGCCCGATCGTTTCCAGCTGACGATGGCGCGCACCGATATCGCCAACTACCTGCGCCTGGCCCCGGAAACCGTGAGCCGCGTGCTCAAGCGCTTCCAGGACGAAGGCCTGCTGAACGTGGACCGGCGCGAAGTGGAACTGGCGGACCACGCGCGCCTGCAGCAGCTGGCCGCGCCGATCCTGCGCAACTAGGCGCCCGCGCATGCGGCTGTGGACGTTGCATCCCAAGTACCTGGATCCGCAAGGACTGGTCGCACTGTGGCGCGAGGCTTTGCTGGCACGAGCCGTGCTTCGCGATGAAACACGCGGCTACAAGCACCATCCGCAACTCGAGCGCTTCAAGGCGCACGCCTCCCCGCGCCTGGCGATCAATGCGTATCTGGCTGCGGTCCACGCCGAGGCGACTTCGCGCGGCTACGCCTTCGATCGCGGCAAGATCGGTCCGCTGCGGCCGGTCGCGCCGATCCCGGCGACTTCGGGCCAGATCGATCACGAGTGGAAGCATCTGCTGCGCAAACTGGAAATCCGCAGCCCAGCGCTTTTCGTCCGCTGGAACGACCTCCGCGCGCCTGAATGCCATCCCTTGTTCCATCCGGATCCGGGGCCTGTGGCACCATGGGAGCGGGCACCGGCAACGTCCGATCCCTCGCCCCTGCCGAAGTTGCTCCGCCGCCTGGCCTGAGACCTTTCGCCGATAGCATGACTTGATCCAGATCAGGGTAACCCCGGCGGTAGCGTAGCAACATGTCGCCAACCCAATGGGAGAGCTGCAATGGGCAATACCCGCAAGCTATGGCTGGGCCTGGTGGTCCTGCTCATCGCGTCGTTCAGCGTGCTGTTGTGGGCCGGAGGCGAGATCTTCCGCGCGGCGCCACCTATGCCCGAGAAAGTCCTGGCCGAGGACGGCAGCGTGGTCTACACCCGCGCCGACATCGAGACAGGACGCCAAGTCTGGCAATCGATAGGCGGCATGCAACTGGGCTCGATCTGGGGCCATGGCGGCTACGTCGCCCCCGACTGGAGCGCCGACTGGCTGCATCGCGAAGCCGTGGGCGTGCTGGATATCTGGGCGCGCCGCGACGGCGGCATGGCCAGCTACGCCGAACTTCCGGCCGAAGAACAAGGCGCGCTGCGCAGCCGCCTGCAGGAAATGATGCGGGCCAACACCTACGACCCGGCCACGAAAACGATCACCCTGACCCGGGACCGCGTCGCCGCGCTGTCCAATGTCGCCGCGCATTACGAGAGCCTGTTCGGCAACGATCCGGCAACGCTGGAACTGCGCGAAGCCTATGCGATGAAGCAGGACACGGTAGATACCCTCGAACACCGGCGCGCGCTGACCGCTTTCTTCTGGTGGACCGCGTGGGCCGCGACCACCGAGCGCGCCAGCAACGGCGGGACCCTGACCCCGGCCCAGGACGGCATCGCCAACAAGAAGGTCACCTATACCAACAACTGGCCCAGCGAACCGCTGGTCGGCAATACCCCGCCCCCGGCCCTGTGGGTATGGTCGGCCTTCAGCGTGCTGTTCCTGATCGCCGGCATCGCCATCCTCGGCTGGCACCATGCGGTCACCCACGGGCGTGGCGAGGAAGCGCACAGGATTCCGGCCAGCGATCCGTTCGCGGCGTTGCGGATCACCCCGTCGATGCGCGCGGTGGCGAAATATTTCTGGGTGGTGCTGGCGCTGTTCCTGGCCCAGATCCTGCTCGGCGCGATCACCGCGCACTACCAGGTCGAGGGACAGCAGGCCTATGGCTTCGCCCTTTCCGACTACCTGCCGTACTCGCTGTCGCGGACCTGGCACACGCAGCTGGCGGTGTTGTGGATCGCGGTGGCCTGGCTGGGTACCGGTCTGTATATCGCTCCGGCCTTGTCCGGGCACGAGCCGAAGTTCCAACGCTTCGGGGTCAATTTCCTGTTCGTCTCGCTGCTGGTCATCGTGGTCGGCTCGTTCGCCGGCCAGTGGTTCGCGGTGATGCAGAAGATGGGGCTGGAGTACAACTTCTGGTTCGGCCACCAGGGCTGGGAATACGCCGACATGGGTCGTTTCTGGCAGTGGTTCCTGTTCGTCGGCCTGCTGTTGTGGGTGACCCTGGTCGGACGCGCGCTGTGGCCGGTGCTGCGCGGGCCGGCGACCGAATCCAAGTCGATCATCGCCCTGCTGTTCGCCTCGACCGCGGCCATCGGCCTGTTCTTCGGCGCCGCGCTGATGTGGGGCGAGCACACCCACATCTCGGAAGTCGAATACTGGCGCTGGTGGCTGGTGCACCTGTGGGTCGAAGGCTTCTTCGAAGTGTTCGCGACCGCGGTGATGTCGCTGATCTTCACCCGCCTGGGCCTGATCAGGACTTCGACGGCGACCGCCGCGGTGCTGTTCGCGACCATCGTGTTCATGGCTGGCGGCGTGCTCGGCACCCTGCATCATCTGTACTTCGTCGGCACGCCGATCTCGGTGGTGGCGTTGGGCGCGAGCTTCAGCGCACTGGAAGTGGTGCCGCTGGCCTACATCGGCTTCGAGGCCTACCACACCTGGAAGCTGGGCAAGTCGACGCCATGGATGGCGCGTTACCGGTGGCCGGTGATGTTCTTCATCGCGGTGTCGTTCTGGAACCTGGTCGGCGCCGGACTGTTCGGCTTCCTGATCAACCCGCCGCTGTCGCTGTACTACATGCAGGGCCTCAACCTGACCCCGCTGCACGGCCACACCGCGCTGTTCGGCGTGTACGGCATGCTCGGCATCGCCCTCGTACTGTTCTGCCTGCGCGGGTTGCGCGGGCAGATGGTGTGGGATGCCAGGCCGCTGAAGGTGTCCTTCTGGTGCCTCAACATCGGCCTGGCGCTGATGGCGGCGCTGACCTTGCTGCCATTGGGCACGATGCAGTTGCTGGCGGCGATCGAGCATGGCTACGCCTATGCGCGCTCGGCCGAGTTCATGCAGCGGCCGATCGTGGAGATGCTGGTGTGGATGCGGGTGCCGGGCGACACCATCTTCAGCATCGGCGCGGTGGCCCTGGCCTGGTTCGTGCTGCGGCTGTGGATCGCGCCGAAGCGCGAGGCGATCGCGGACGTCCAGACCGAGAACATCCAGCGCTGAACCGGCGGTGGCCCGGCTCCCGCCGGGCCGCTGCCCCCTCTACCCTCTCCGACCGGAGCCATCGCGTCATGCAATACACGCTCAGCACCTCCGGCGCGCCGGATATGACCGCGATCGAACGCGCCATCGTCGAGCTCGATCCCGCGGCCATGCTCGATTTCGATGCGCGCGCGTCGATGGTAAGGATCTCGTCGGTGGCGACGGAAACGGAACTGCTCGACTGCCTGCAACAGGCCGGCGTCGGCGCCGCAGCAGGGCAATTCGTGCGCCTGCCTTCGGAATGCTGCGGCGGCTGTGGTGGCTGAAACGATGGCGGATGCACTGTCGCCGCGCCTGCTGGCCAAGGCGCCGCATCGGCTGATGTTCTTCATCGGCGCCAGCAACCTGCTGCTGGCGATGCTGTGGTGGTCGGCGTGGCTGATCGCCGCGCGCTGGCCGACGCTGGCGATGCCTCAGCCCACGCCGTATGCGGGCTGGCTGCATGCCTTCGTGATGCAGTACCAGGTGTTGCCGAGCTTCATCTTCGGTTTCCTGCTGACCACCTTCCCGCGCTGGATGGGCCAGCCGGATTTCGAGCGCTGGCGTTACCTGCCGGTCGGCATCGGCATCTTCGGTGGCCAGGTCGCGGTGTTGCTGGGGGCGCTGGGCTGGGAAGCGGGGATCGTGGTCGGCCTGCTGATGACGATCGCTGGCTGGAGCGCGGCACTGGCGACTCTTGCACCGTTGTTGTGGCGGGAAAAAGGCGCGACCTGGCACGCACGCTCGTGCTTCGCGGCATTGCTGCTGGGCTACGTGGGCCTGATCGGATTCCTGGTGTTCGTGCTCGGCGGCTCGCCGCTGTGGGTATTCGCCAGCATCAAGCTGGGCACCTTCGGCCTGCTGCTGCCGATCTACATGACCGTGGCCCACCGCATGTTCCCGTTCTTCGCCGGCGGCGTGGTTCCGGGTTACACGCCCTGGCGGCCATTGTGGCTGCTGGCCGTGTTCTGGCCGCTGTGCCTGGGACACCTGCTGCTGGAACTGGTCCATGCCTACGCCTGGTCATGGCTGGTCGACGTGCCCCTGCTGGCCTTGTTCGTGACGATGCTGTGGCGCTGGTGGCCGAAGGGCATGGATGCCCGAGTGCCGCGAGCGCAGGATGCGCAGGAGCGGCCGCGCGGGCCCAAGCCTGGCCTGCTGATGGTGCTGTTCATCGGCCTGACCTGGTTGCCGCTGGCCTTCGCCCTGTATTCGGCGCAGAGCATCGCCTATGCGCTGACCGGGGTGTACTGGCTGGGCCGCGGCCCGGCGCACGCGCTGTTCGTCGGCTTCTTCGGCAGCGTGTTGATCGCGATGGTGACGCGGGTGACCCAGGGCCATTCCGGACGGCCGCTGCTGATGCCGGCAGCGGCGTGGTTCGCGTTCGTCGCCATCCAGGTCGTGGCGGCGATGCGGGTCGCCGCGGAAGTGCTGCCCGATGCGGGCGCGTGGCAAGCGCTGGCTGCGTGCGGCTGGCTGCTCGCGTTCGCGCCGTGGTTGCTGCGCATCGGCCGCATCTATTTGAGTCCGCGTGCCGATGGAAAGCCGGACTGAGGAGTGAGGAGTGAGCGGGAGCGGCTCTAGCTTCCCTCTCACTCCTCACTCCTCACCGCTCACTCCTCGCCTTCCGAAATAATCCCCCGGGGATCCCGCGATGATCGAGTTCTACCCGCAGATCAAATACGTGCACGTGCTGATGGTGCTGCTGAGCGGCGCGCTGTTCGCTTTGCGCGGCATCGGCGTACTGGCCGGTGCGCGCTGGCCGCAGTCGTTGCCGGTGCGCTGGACCAGCTACGCCATCGACACCACCTTGCTGACCGCGGCGATGATGTTGCTGACGATCCTGCCGTGGGCGATGTTCGGCAACGGCTGGCTGGGCACCAAGCTGGTGTTGCTGGTGACGTATGTGGTGCTGGGCAGCCTGGCGCTGAAGCGCGGCCGCGGCGCGCGCATGCGCGCCTGGTGCTACGGCGCCGCCGTACTGGTCTACCTGGTCATCATCGGCATCGCCCGCGCCCATCACCCGCTGGGCTGGATCAATTACTGGCTTGGCTGAGCGGATGCGGTGCCCCGTAGGAGCGGGCCTTGCCCGCGATGCTTCTGCGCGATCTGACCGAAGGGCATCGCGCCCAAGGGGCGCTCCTACAACACTCCGTAGGAGCGGGCCTTGCCCGCGATGCTTCTGCGCGATCTGACCGAAGGGCATCGCGCCCAAGGGCGCTCCTACAACACTCCGTAGGAGCGGGCCTTGCCCGCGATGCTTCTGCGCGATCTGACCGAAGGGCATCGCGCCCAAGGGCGCTCCTACAACACTCCGTAGGAGCGGGCCTTGCCCGCGATGCTTCTGCGCGATCTGACCGAAGGGCATCGCGCCCAAGGGCGCTCCTACAACACTCCGTAGGAGCGGGCCTTGCCCGCGATGCTCTTGCGCGACCTGGCCGAAAAGCATCGCGCCCAAGGGGCGCTCCTACAATCATGCGTCTTCGAAGATGCGGCCGGCGCTGTCGATGAGGATGCGGAAGCGCCGGCCCGAATAATAGAACGTGACCCGGTGGCAGCCCTGATCCTCGCCGGTGCCGCGCTCGCATAGCAGGGATATCTTCTCCGCCTGCATCAAGGCCTGCACCTGCGCGGGCTCCAGCCCGAGTCCGGCGCCGATCACGCGGGCGTCGATTTCCATCGATCGCTTGCCGGCAGCGACCCCGGTTCGTCCCAGCATGGGACGCTCAGCAGGTCGGCTGGCCATCCGTACTGCGATCAAGTTCGTGGGCAGGCATGCACTCCGGTTCGCGGCATGCGGACATGGCGCAATCCACGCCCGCGGCGAACAACGCCTCGCGCACACCGGACTCCGCCAGCGAGGCGTAGCCCTGCCACTCCGGTTCGTATGCCATCACCCTATCCTCATTGCCGCACTGCTATTGGTGCAGGGTCCCAGCAGACCATTGCGCGTGGGCATCCGCCTTGACCCTGGTCAAGCCATGCGGCATTGCCCCGCTTTGCGCATCGCCGTCGCAACTGCTCCGCTGCGGAATCCGGATTTCGACGCGCAAGGGCCGTCCCCGTTCCTTACCAGCCTGCGTCGCGCCCATCCGGCCGGTACCCGCAGGTTGACCTGGATCAAGAGCACCAGCAAAAGGCGCCTCCGCTGCGAATCGTCGGACCCGCTTTTGATCCAGATCAATCGCAGCCCTCGTCCATGCACGTAACTTGCTTACCGCGGACGGTGCAGTCACCGCACCGGTTGTCGCGACCACCACCCCATTCTCTACAAGGAGCCCGCCATGTCCGTGTTCAACGGCGACATCAGGAAACTGGCCAAGGCCAACACGGACTTCCGCCGCGAGATCCTCACCAACGCCTGCAGCCAGGTGGTGCTGATGTGCCTGCAGCCTGGCGAGGACATCGGCGAAGAAACCCATGCGGGCAATGACCAGTTGCTGGTGCTGGTGAAAGGCAAGGGCGAGGTGAGGCTGGATGGGTCCGCTTCGGCAGTGGACAAGGGTTCGCTGGTTTCGGTGCCCGCAGGCACCCGCCACAACCTGGTCAACACCGGCAGCAAGCCCATCCATCTGTACACCGTGTACGCGCCGCCGGAGACCGCACCCGGCACCGTGCATGCGACCCGGGCCGAGGCCATGGCCGCCGGGCACCCGAAGAAGAAAAAGAAACCGCACGTTGAACGCAAATCGAACGCACTAGGGGAGTCCGCATGAAGCACGCCACCCGTTATCTGGTCCTGATCCTGGCCGCCGCCGCGCTGACCCTGTCGGCGTGTCGCGGCGACGACAAACCCGCGGAATCTGCCGCGTCCGCCGCGTCCGACTCCGGCGGTTCGCGCAAGGGCGATTTCGGTCCGCCGCAAGGCAAGCCGGTCGACGCGATCCTGACCTCGCCGCCGCACGTGCCGCCGGCCACCGGCCGCACCGCGCCGGCCAAGGTCATCGTCACCCTGGACGTGATCGAGAAGGAGATGGAGATTTCCGAAGGCGTCAGCTACACGTTCTGGACCTTCGGCGGCACCGTGCCCGGCAGCTTCATCCGCGTGCGCCAGGGCGACACGGTGGAATTCCACCTGCGCAACCTGCCCGAATCGAAGATGCCGCATAACATCGACCTGCACGGCGTCACCGGTCCCGGTGGCGGCGCGGCCTCCAGCTTCACCGCGCCGGGGCATTCCTCGCGCTTCACCTTCAAGGCGCTCAATGCCGGCCTTTATGTGTACCACTGCGCCACCGCGCCGGTCGGCATGCACATCGCCAACGGCATGTACGGCCTGATCCTGATCGAACCGCCGGAAGGCCTGCCGCCGGTCGACAAGGAGTATTACGTGATGCAGGGCGATTTCTACACCGCCGGCAAGTACCGCGAGAAAGGCCTGCAACCCTTCGACATGGAAAAGGCGATCGACGAGCACCCGACCTACGTCCTGTTCAACGGCAAGGAAGGCGCGTTGACCGGCGACAGCGCGTTGACCGCCCATGTCGGCGACAACGTGCGCCTGTACGTGGGCAATGGCGGGCCGAACCTGGTGTCCAGCTTCCATGTCATCGGCGAGATCTTCGACAAGGTCTGGTACGAGGGCGGCCGTCACTACCAGGAGAACGTGCAGACCACGCTGATCCCCTCCGGTGGCGCGGCGATGATGGAATTCCACCTGGAAGTGCCGGGCAGCTACGTGCTCGTCGACCACAGCATCTTCCGTGCGTTCAACAAGGGCGCGCTGGCGATCCTCAAGGCCGACGGCACCGAGAACAAGGCGATCTACTCCGGCAAGGAAGTCGACTACGTATACCTGGGCAACCGTGCGCAGCCGAATATGGCGGCGGTGACGACGGCGGCGAAATCCGCGCACGCCGGCGAACTCACCGTGGACGAGCAGGTCGCCGCCGGCAAGGAACTGTTCAACGGCACCTGCGCCACCTGCCACCAGCCCAATGGCGAAGGCATGCCCGGGGTATTCCCGCCGCTGGCCAAGTCCGACTACATCGCCGCCGACCGCAAGCGCCTGACCAGCGTGATGCTGCACGGCCTGCAGGGCCCGGTGACGGTGAACGGCAAGGAGTACAACTCGATCATGCCGCCGATGAGCCAGCTCACCGACGACGAAGTCGCGCAACTGGCCACCTACGTGCTCAACAGCTGGGGCAACCCCGGTGGTCACGTGACCAAGGCCGAAGCGGCCGAGGCACGCAAGGCCAAGCCCGCCAACGCCTCGGAAGGCCACTGAGCGATGCGCCGCCTGGCTGCCCTGCTGTTGCTGATCCCCCTCGCCGGCCTGGCGGCCGGCGCGGCGGACTACGCGCAGCTGCCGGGCGGCAACTTCCGCACCGCGCTCAAGTACGAGGACCGCAAGGGCGATACCCGCATCGCCCCGTTCGCATTGATGCGCAAGCCGGTGACCAATGCGGAGTTCCTGGCCTTCGTCCGGTCCCATCCGCAATGGCGGCGCGATCGTGTCGCGCGCGTGTTCGCCGAACCGCGCTACCTCGCGCACTGGACCGGCGCCGACGTGCTCGGGGCCAAGGCCTTGCCGCAACAGCCGGTGGTCCAGGTCAGCTGGTTCGCCGCGCAGGCCTACTGCGAATCGCAGGGCGCGCGCCTGCCGAGCTGGGACGAATGGGAATACGCCGCGGCGGCCGATGAAACCCGCCGCGATGCGCGTCGCGACCCGGCCTGGCGCGAGCGCATCCTGCGCTGGTATTCGCATCCGTCCAACCAGGCCCTGGCGCGAACCGGGCTGCAGGCGCCGAATGCGTATGGCGTGCAGGACCTGCATGGCCTGGTCTGGGAATGGACCGAGGATTTCTCCTCGCTGCTGGTCGCCGCCGACAACCGCAACCAGGGCGATGCCGACAACGCGAAGTTCTGCGGCGCCGGCGCGCTGTCGATGGACGATCGCGACAACTACGCGGTGCTGATGCGGGTGGCGATGCTGTCCTCGCTCGACGCCGAAGACACCACCGTCAACCTGGGCTTCCGCTGCGCCAAGGACCTGAAATGAAAAGATTGCTCTGCCTGTTCGCGGCCCTGGCCATGTGCTTGCCAACGCTCGCGGCCACCAGACCCGCGCCGCTGCCGCGCGATTCGGTCTATCAACTGCCGGTGCGGCTTACCGACCAGGACGGCAAGCGCTTCGCATGGGCCAGTCGACGCGGCAAGGTGCAGCTGGTGGCGATGTTCTACACCTCGTGCCAGTACATCTGCCCGTTGATCGTGGACAGCGGCAAGGCGGTGGAGCACAACCTGGCGCCGGCCGAGCGCGGACGCCTCGGCATCCTGCTGGTCAGCATGGACCCGAAACGCGATACGCCCGCGGCACTGATGTCGATCGTCGACAAGCGCAAGCTCGACCGCGCGCGCTGGACCCTGGCCAGCCCCGCACCGGCCGACGTGCGCGAAATCGCCGGCGTGCTCGGGATCCGCTACCGCGCCCTGGCCGACGGCGAGTTCAACCACACCAGCGCGCTGGTCCTGCTGGACGGCGAAGGCCGAATCCTCGCCCGCACCGAACAGATGGGCAGCAGGCCCGATCCCGAATTCGTCGCCGCGGTGCGCCGCGCTACTGCCAACCCCTGATCCTTGAGCCCGAATTCCCAATCCACGGAGTACCTCGTATGAAAACCATTCCCGCCCTCGTCCTCGGCCTGGTCCTGCTCGGCGTCGCCGCACATGCCAGCGCCGCGCCCAATTGCACGATCAAGCTGCAGGCCAACGACCAGATGCAGTTCGACCTGAAGACCGCCACCGTTTCCGCGTCCTGCGCCACGATCGACATCCAGTTGGTCCACACCGGTAAATTGCCGATCGCCGCGATGGGCCACAACGTGGTGGTCAGCGCGACCACGGATGTGAGCGCACTCAGCATGGCCGGGATGAAAGCCGGTGCCGCCGCCCACTACATGCCCAAGGGCGATGCCCGGGTGATCGCCGCGACCCCGATGATCGGCGGTGGCGGCAAGACCTCGGCGAAGTTCGCTGGCGGCAAGCTCAAGGCCGGTGGCGACTACAGCTTCTTCTGCTCGTTCCCGGGCCACTCGGGGATCATGAAAGGCAAGCTGGTGGTCACCAGGTAGATCGTTCGTCTTTCCGGTCCCCGTAGGAGCGTCCATGGGCGCGAGCTCTTGATCTTCTCGCGATCGGGACGAAGAGCTCGCGCCCATGGACGCTCCTACGCCATGATGGGTTTTCCCGGGCAGCGGCGAAGAACCCTTTTCCAGGGGTTCCGCTCAACCGGCTTGCGCTGCCATCCGTCCCAGCGTGACCAAAGCCGCAGCGATGCGCGCATCCAGCGGATGCCCGCAATTCATCCGCAGGCAATGACCGAAGCCGCGGCTGGCCGAGAACATCGGCCCCGGCGCGATGCTGATGCCCAGCTTCGATGCCGCGCGCTGCAGGCGCAAGGCATCCACACCGCGATCCATTTCGATCCACAGGAAATAACCGCCGGCCGGACGGGTGACCCGCGTGCCCGGCGGAAACGCCTGCCCGATCGCGGCGATGTACTGCTCCTGCTGTTCCGCCAGGGTCTTGCGCAGGCGCCGCAGGTGGCGATCGAAGCCACCGCGCTCCAGGTAACGGGCGATGCCGATCTGGGTCGGCACGTTGCTGCTCAGGGTCGTGGTCAGCTTGAGCCGGGCGATCCTGCGCGCTTCGCGCCCGGCCGCGACCCAGCCGATGCGGTAGCCCGGCGCCAGGCTCTTGGAGAATGAAGAGCAATGCATCACCAGCCCGTCGCGGTCGAAGGCCTTGGCCGGCAATGCGCGCTGGCCGGCGTAATGCAGTTCGGCATAGACGTCGTCCTCGATCAGCGGAATGCCGTGTTGCGTCAGCAGCGCGACCAGCGCGCGCTTGCGTTCCTCCGGCATGCTGCTGCCCAGCGGATTGTGGAAGGTCGGCATCAGCCAGCAGGCGCGTGGCGCGTGGCGCGCGATCGCCGCCTCCAGCGCGTCCAGGTCGATGCCGTCGCGCGGATGGGTCCGTACCTCGATAGCGCGCAGGCCGTTGCGTTCCAGCGACTGCAGCGTGGCGTAGAAGCACGGCGATTCGACCAGCACCGCGTCGCCGGGCCGGGTCACCGCGGCCACGCACAGGTTCAAGGCCTCCAGCGCGCCGTTGGTGATGACGATTTCATCCGCACCCACGTCCATGCCGTCGATCAGGTAGCGCAGCGCGATCTGCCGCCGCAAGTCGGCGTTGCCGGGAGTCAGGTCATCGACCGTGCTCCAGGGGTCCAGGTGCACCGCGGCCGTGGCCACCGCCCGGCCGATCCGGGCCAGCGGGAACAGCAGCGGACTGGGGAAGGCGGATCCCAAGGGGACCACGTCGTGGGCCATGGCCGACTGCAGCACCTCGAACACCAGTTCGCTGACATCGACATCGCGCGACTCGCCGTCCGGGCGCGAGGCGGTTTCCGGTTCCGGCGGCAGCGGCTGCACATGGGCGGTGACGTAATAGCCGGACCGGGGCCGCGACTGGACCAGGCCGCGTGCCTCGAGCAGGTAATAGGCCTGGAACACGGTGGAAGGACTGACCTGGCGTGTCGCCGCGGCCTGGCGGACCGAAGGCAGGCGCTGGCCCGGTTTGAGCAGGCCGTCGCGGATCGAATGGGCGATATCCCCGGCCAGCGACTCGTAACGCTTCATGGCTGAACTGATCCGGTTTTTTTCATTGGATCTGATTCTACTAAAACTGATACGGTCAAGGGACCATGGCCGGGTCCCGAATAGCCCGTGGAGGGCCTCGCCGTGAATCCCGTGGTTGAACTCAACCTGGCCATGATCCTGTTCGTGCCGTGGTTCTCGATCCTGGCGATCCTGTTCTGGATGTTCCCGCGGCAGCCGCGTGGTCCCATGCGCAAGGCTTTCGACACCATTTCGCTGGTCCTGGCCACGGCGGTCGCGACCTTCGGCATGCAGTGGAGCGTGCACAACGCCGAACCCGGTTACGGCCATATGTGGCAACAGATCCTGGCCACGATGATGGCCTACGGCGGCTTCCTGATGGTCATGACGGTCGCAGTGATGGTGCGCTGGATCTGGCTGTCGCGATCGATCACCGCTCCCGCCTCCCTTCCCACGGGACCCAAAGCATGAAAACCGTCCTCATCCTGGGTTTCCTCGGACTGATCGTGTACCAGCTCGGCGCCGGGCTCTATTACATGCTGGTGGACACCGGCGGCAGCAAGCGCACGGTCAACGCGCTGACCAAGCGCATCGGTCTGTCGGTGCTGCTGATCGCGCTGGTCGCCGCGGGCATCGCCAGCGGCGTGATCGAGCCGCACGGCATCAACCACTGAGTCATCCACGGCCGCGCGAGCGGCGACAGCGCAGCCCTGACCCGGACCTGCTTCTGGCCGGACCGGTTTGATCCAGATCAAGTCGCTCCGCAGCCAGGTCCGGAGAATAGGCTGCGGCACAGCAAGGGCACACGCATGAGCGAACAAGCAATCCGGTCCACGGCCGGTGCAGATACCGGCGCGTCCGGCTTCTACAACGACAAGGTGGTGCGCCAGTTCACGATCGCCTCGATCGTCTGGGGCATCGTCGGCATGGGCGTGGGCGCGCTGATCGCCGCGCAGCTGTACTGGCCGGCGCTGAATTTCGACACCGCCTGGCTGAGCTTCGGCCGGCTGCGCCCGATCCATACCAACGGCGTGATCTTCGCCTTCGGCGGTTCGGCCCTGTTCGCCACCAGCCTGTACGTAGTCCAACGTACCTGCCATGTGCGCCTGATCTCCGACAGGCTGGCTTCGTTCGTGTTCTGGGGCTGGCAACTGTGCCTGGTGGCGGCCGTGATCACCCTGGCCGCGGGCATGAGCCAGGCCAAGGAATACGCGGAGATGGAATGGCCGGTGGACGTGCTGATCACCCTCGTCTGGGTCGCCTACGCGGTGCTGTTCTTCGGCACCATCGCCAGACGCAAGGTCAGGCACATCTACGTGGCGAACTGGTTCTTCGGCGCCTACATCATCGCCATCGCCCTGTTGCACATCGTCAACAACCTGGCGGTGCCGGTCAGCCTGACCAAATCGTATTCGGTCTACACCGGCGCGGTCGATGCGATGGCGCAGTGGTGGTACGGGCACAACGCGGTCGGCTTCATGCTGACCACCAGCTACCTGGGCATGATGTATTACTTCGTGCCCAAGCAGGCCGGACGCCCGATCTACTCCTACCGCCTGTCGATCGTGCATTTCTGGGCGCTGATCTCGGTGTACATGTGGGCCGGCCCGCACCACCTGCACTACACCGCCCTGCCCGACTGGGTGCAGTCGGTGGGCATGGTGTTCTCGATCGTGCTGCTGGCGCCGTCGTGGGGCGGCGCGATCAACGGCATCATGACCCTGTCCGGGGTCTGGCATAAGTTGCGCACCGACCCGATCCTGAAGTTCCTGATCGTGGCGCTGAGCTTCTACATGATCGCGACCTTCGAGGGCCCGCTGCTTTCGATCAAGACGGTCAACTCGCTGAGCCACTACACCGACTGGACCATCGGCCACGTGCACGCCGGCGCGCTGGGCTGGGTGGCGATGATCACCATCGGCTCGCTGTACTCGATGTATCCGCGCACCCTGGGCCTGAAGAGCATGTATTCGATCAAGCTGATCGATGCGCACTTCTGGATGCACACCATCGGCGTGGTCTTCTACATCTGCGCGATGTGGATCGCCGGCATCACCCAGGGCCTGATGTGGCGCGCGACCAATGCCGACGGCACGCTCACCTATGCCTTCGTCGAATCGCTCAACGCCACCTATCCCTATTACCTGGGCCGCCTGGCCGGCGGGTTGCTGGTGCTGGCAGGCATGGTGGTGATGGCCTGGAACTTCTGGCGCACCGCGCAACTGGGCCGGGAAGCCGCACCGCAACCGGTACTGGTGCCCGACGCCGGCGAAGCACGGGCCTGAGGACGACACATGAGTCTTGGACACGAAAAAATCGAGAAGAACGTCGGCCTGCTGATCGTGCTGATCGCGGTGGCGCTGTCGCTGGGCGGGCTGGCCGAGATCGTGCCGTTGATGTACCAGGCCGAGGCGATCACTCCGCTGCCCGGGGTCAAGCCCTACCCGGCGCTGCAGCTGGCCGGTCGCGACGTGTATGTGCGCGAAGGCTGCGGCAACTGCCATACCCAGATGATCCGCACCCTGCGCTTCGAAACCGAACGCTACGGCCATTATTCGCTGGCCGGCGAATCGGTCTACGACCGGCCGTTCCTGTGGGGCTCCAAGCGCACCGGCCCGGACCTGGCGCGGATCGGCGGCCGCTATTCCGACGACTGGCATCGTGTGCACCTGACCGATCCACGCGCGGTGGTGCCGGAATCGAACATGCCCTCATTCCCCTGGCTGGTAAATCAATCCATCGACGGCGCCGATCTCACCCGGCGCATGCGCACGCTGCAACGCATGGGCGATCCGTACACCGATGCGCAGATCGCGCAGGCGGCCAAGGACGTGGCCGACAGCTCCGAACTCGATGCCGTGGTCGCCTATCTGCAAGGCCTCGGCAAGCACGCGCCGAAGGGAGGTTGAGGAATGCTTTCCGGAATCATCACCATCGTGCTGCTGTTGTTGTTCGTGGGCGGCTGGATCTGGGCCTGGCGGCCGGCGCGCAAGGCCGGCTTCGACGCCGCCGCGCGGCTGGCGCTGGATGAGCACGAACAGGCGCAAGGCAAGGGAGAACCGCGATGATCGCAACCGGATGGTCGTGGTACGTCATCGCGCTGGCGGCATTGAATATCTTCGGGCTGGTCTGGCTGCTCTGGTACACGGCCAAGCGGCGCCCGGGCGACCCCGGGCCGGAGGAAACCAGCCACTACTGGGACGGCGACATCACCGAGTACAACAAGCCGATGCCGCGCTGGTGGATCCAGGGCTTCTACCTGACCATCGTCTTCGCCATCGGCTACGTGCTCTGGTATGGCGGCCTGGGCAAGTACGCGGGCATCAGCGGCTGGAGTTCGCAGCGCGAGCATGCGCTGGACAAGGCGGCCTCGGACGCCAACCTGGCCGTGACCTTCCGTCCCTACGACGGCCGGCCGATCGAGCGCCTGGCCGGAGACCCGCAGGCCTTACAACTGGGACGTTCGATCTTCGCCAACACCTGCGCCACCTGCCACGGCTCCTCGGCCCAGGGCGCGATCGGCTACCCCAACCTGGCCGACGACATCTGGCATTGGGGCGGCGCACCCGACCGCGTCCTGCAGACCGTGCTCGATGGCCGCGAAGGAGTGATGCCCGAGTGGGGTCCGGTGCTGACCAGCATGGGCGGCGACAATGCGATCGATTACACCGTCGCCTATGTGCGCGCACTCGGCACGCCGGGCCAGTCGGTGCAGAACGATTACCTCGCCGCGCAGGGCAAGAAACTGTACGACGGCGTCTGCGTGGCCTGCCATGGGGTCGACGGCAAGGGCAACCAGGAACTGGGCGCGCCGGACCTGACCGACAAATACTGGCTGTACGGCAGCAGCAAGGAAAGCCTGCGCCAGAGCATCGCCAAGGGCCGTCACGGGGTGATGCCGGCGCACCGCGATCTGCTGGGCGAAACCCGCGCGCGCCTGGTCGCGGCGTATGTCTGGTCGCTGTCGCAGCCGGCCGCAACCAAGGCCGCGCCCACGGACACTCCAGCTCCGGCCCGGCCATGACCGACTTCACCACGCGCGAGTTCGATCACCCGCCGCGTCCGCTGGCGCAGCGGGTCGGTGCGATCCTGTGGCCGAGCTTCTTCGCCGCGTGCGTGGCCTCGATGGTGTTCTTCGCCTTCGTCGACCCGCTGGACCTGCGCGACATCACCTTCCCCGGGATCGAGATCAGCAGGAGCATGGGTTACACGATCGCGTTTTTCATGTTCTGGCTGGCTACCGCCTCGTCGAGCCTCTTCACCTGGTTGCTGCTGCGTCCTTCCAGCCGTTTCAACCGGGCCTTGCCGCCCGAGTAGAGAGTCGTGACCAGGAAAATCGACATCGACCTGCTGGACGACGGCAGTCATGGCTCCCACTACGAAAAAGAGCGCAAGGTCTATCCGCGCGATGTTTCCGGTCGCATGGACAAGCTGCGCAAGCTGGCGGTGGTGTGGCTGCTGGGCATGTACTACCTGTTCCCCTGGCTGAACTGGGACGGTCGCCAGGCGGTACTGTTCGACTTGCCCGCACGCAAGTTCTACATCTTCGGGTTGACCTTCTGGCCGCAGGATTTCAGTTTCCTGGCCATGCTGCTGGTGATCCTGGCGCTGGTGCTGTTCTTCGTCACCGCACTGGGCGGGCGGCTGTGGTGCGGCTTCGCCTGCCCGCAGACGGTGTGGACCGAAACCTTCCTGTGGATGGAGCGCTGGACCGAGGGCGACCGCGCCAGGCGGATGAAGCTCGATGCCGGTCCGTGGAACCGCGAGAAGATCCTGCGCAAGGGCAGCAAGCATTTCCTGTGGCTGGCGTTCGCGCTGTGGACCGGTTTCACCTTCGTCGGCTTCTTCACTCCGATCACCGGTCTGGCCACGCGCCTGTGGCCGTTCGCGTGGAACGGCTGGGAAACCTTCTGGGTGCTGTTCTACTCGTTCGCCACGTGGATGTGGGCCGGCATCCTGCGCGAGCAGATGTGCAAGTACATGTGTCCGTACGCGCGCTTCCAGAGCGCGATGTTCGACCGCAATACCCTGATCATCGCCTACGACCCGATGCGCGGCGAGCCGCGCGGCCCGCGCAAGCGCGGCCTCGGCGACGTAGCCGCGCGCGGCCGCGGGTTGCTGGAAAAATTCACCGCCTACGACTATGTGTTCCGCGCGGCCCAGCACCCGAGCGCTGCCGATTCGCGCGCCCAGGCCCGCGGCACCATCAGCTTCGACCAGGCCGCCGCCGGGGCGCAACCGCTGCCCGGATTCGCTGCGGAGCAACTGGGCGACTGCATCGACTGCACCATCTGCGTGCAGGTGTGCCCGGTCGGCATCGACATCCGCAATGGCCTGCAGTACGAGTGCATCGCCTGCGGGCTGTGCATCGACGCCTGCGACAACGTAATGGATCTGATGGGCTTCAAGCGCGGGTTGATCCGCTACTCCACCCAGAACGCGATCGACGGCAAGCCCTCGCGGATCCTGCGCCCGCGCATCGTGGTGTACGGCCTGTTGTTGCTCGGACTGATCGTCGCTTTCGCCTGGGGTATCGGCCACCGCAGCCCACTGATCGCCGAGGTCCTACGCGACCGCAATGCGTTGTACCGGGTGGGCGAGGATGGCATCGACAACGGCTATACGCTGAAGCTGGTAAACAAGACCGACCAGGCCCAGCAGTACCGGATCACGCTGGAAACCGACGTCGATGGCATGGCCCTGGCCCGCGGCACGCCGGCGACGGTCCGGGCCGAGGCCGAGCAAGTTCTGTCCCTGCCGCTTGAAGTCAGCGCACCGGAAACAGTAAGCGGCCGCCACAAGATCCGCTTCGTGGTCGAATCGGCCGACGGCAAGACCCGCAAGACGATACCCAGCAGTTTCTTCGGACCCCTGTGATGAACCCGCAAGCGCCACTACCGGAAAAGAAATCATCGCCTTGGAAGCAGCCGGTGATGTGGCTGGTGCTGGGCCTGCCGGCCGCGGTGGTGGTCGCCGGGATCATCATGGTCGTGGTCGCCGGCGGCAGCGATGCCATCGACACCAGTCCCGACCAGGTCCGGCGGATGGCCCAGATCCAGACCACCGACCTGGGCCCGGATGAGTTCGCCAGCGAAGAAAAACTCAGCGCGATCGTGCGTCTGGACCCGGAAAACAAACTGGTGGAAGTGCTGCCGGTAAACGGTGCCTTCGATCATTCCGCGCCATTGCAGCTGGACCTGTTGCATCCGACAGACCAGGGCCAGGATCGCCACCTGGTACTGCAGCCCACCGAGCTCGGCTGGCGCACTGCGGCGAGCCTCGACGGCGACCACGACTGGAACGTGCGCCTCGGCCCGATCGACGCGCATTGGCGCCTGCAGGGCCGCCTGCCCAAGGAACAGCTGGCGACCAACCTGCGCCCGCGGCTGCAGGCGCAGTAGGGCATGCCAAGGTGATTGCGCTGAATCCGGTCGCGTCCACATGCGACGACGCGCGCCTGGCCGACAGCGACGGTTGCCACCATTGCGGTGAAACCTTGCCGTCGCAGCCGGCGCGGTTCGTGCTCGACGGCACGCCGCGCCTGTTCTGTTGCGACGGTTGCGCCGCCGCCGCGCAATGGATCGGTGAAGCCGACCTCGGCGACTACTACCGCCTGCGCAGCGAACGCGCCAGCCGCGTCGGCACCGAACCGCTCGACCTCAGCGTGTGGGATCGCGATGAAGTGCTGGCCGAACACGCGCACGACATCGAAGGCGGCCGCGAAATCACCCTGCTCACCGACGGCATGCATTGCGCGGCCTGCGCGTGGCTGATCGACCGCGCGCTGGCGCGCGAACCGGGCGTGATCGAAGCCGGCGCCAATGCGGTCACCGGGCGCATCCGCCTGGCCTGGGATCCGCGCATGACCTTGCTGTCGCAACCCTTGCAGCGGCTGGTCGCGCTGGGCTATCGCCCGTACCTGGCCGGTGGCGAGGCCCGCGAACGGGCGCGCCGAAGCGAACGCAACCGCGACCTGATCCGCCTCGGCATCGCCGGGCTCGGTTCGATGCAGGCGATGATGTTCGCCGAAGCGCTGTACCTGGACTTCGGCAACACCATGGCTCTGCCGACCCGCGATTTCCTCCGCTGGATCACCTTCCTGGTCTCGACCCCGGTGGTGTTCTACGCCGGCGGGCCGTTCCTGGCCGGGGCCTGGCGCGAACTGCGCCAGCGCCAGCCGGGGATGGACACGCTGATCGCCGGCTCGACCCTGCTGGCTTATTTCGCCAGCGTGTTCGAGACCCTGCGCGGCGGCGCCCACGTCTGGTACGACGCGGCGGTGATGTTCGTGTTCCTGTTGTTGTGCGCGCGCATGCTGGAACGGCGCGCGCGCAACGTCGCCAGCGCCCAGGTCGATGCCCTGGCCCGCGCGCGGCCCGCATTCGCGACCCGGCAACGCAGCGACGGCAGCCGCGAGACCGTGCCGATCAGCGCCCTCGCCCACGACGACATCGCCTGCGTCGCGGTCGGCGAAACGGTCCCGGCCGATGGCCTGCTGCTGGAACCGGCGCGTTTCGAGGAAGCCCTGCTGACCGGCGAATCGCACCCGATCGACAAGGCCGCCGGCGATCGGGTCTTCGCCGGGACCGTGTGCCGCGAACAGCCGACGCGGTTGCGGGTCACCGGAACCGGCAGCGCCACGCGCCTGTCGCAGCTGGCGCGGCTGGTCGAACAGGCGCAGGCGCAGCGTCCGGCCCTGGCCCGCGGCGCCGAACGCATCGCCCGCCATTTCGTCGTTGCCTTGCTGCTGGCGGCGCTGGTCGTGTACCTGGGCTGGCGCGCTTACGATCCCGCGCGCGCCTTCGAAGTCACCCTCGCCCTGCTGGTGATCAGCTGCCCCTGCGCGTTGTCGCTGGCGGTGCCGGCGGCGCTGGCCGCCGCGCAGGGCGCACTGGCCAGGCTGGGCGTATTGCCGTTGCGCGACAACGCACTGCAGCGGCTGGCGCAGGCGACCGACATCGTCTTCGACAAGACCGGCACGCTCAGCGATGGACGACCGATCCTGGCCAAGGTCGAGGTGTTTCCGGGAATGGACGAAGACCGCGCCTTGCGCATCGCCGCCACGCTGGAACGCGATAGCGGCCATCCGATCGCCCGCGCATTCGTGGGTCGTTCCACTGATTCCACCCAGGCGCAGGAAGTGCGCGCGGTGCCGGGTCAGGGCATCGAAGGCGTGGTCGACGGCCGGCATTGGCGCCTCGGTCAGGCCGGCTTCGCCGCCTCGACCAATGCGGATGATGGCCGCGTATGGCTCGGCGACGGCCATCGCGCCGCCGCCTGTTTCACCCTGCAGGAATCCGAACGCGTCGATGCCCGCGCGGCGATCGACGCGCTGCGAAGGCAGGGACTGGCCGTGCACTTGTCCAGCGGCGACGCCGAAGCGGCGGTACGCGATTTCGCCCGCCAGGTCGGCATCGCCGATGCCCACGCACGACAGTCGCCGGAGGACAAGCTCGCCTTCGTCCATGGCTTGCAGCGCCAGGGCCGGATCGTGGCCATGGTCGGCGACGGCCTCAACGACGCGCCCGTGCTGGCCGGCGCCGATGTCTCGCTGGCGGTGGCCGAAGGCGCGGCCTTGGCCCAGCGCGCCGCCGACCTGGTCCTGACCGGGCATTCGCTGCAGCGGGTGCCGCAGGCGATCGGCGTGGCCCGTCGCACGCAGCGGGTGATCCGGCAGAACCTGGGCTGGGCGCTGGGTTACAACCTGCTGGCCTTGCCCCTGGCCGCGGCCGGCTGGGTAACGCCGTGGCTGGCCGCGTTGGGCATGGCCCTGTCCTCGCTCGCGGTGACCGTGAACGCCCTGCGCCTGACCCGCGTGCCGGCGAACGGGATGGCGCCGTGAACATCCTGCTGTTCCTGATCCCGCTCAGCCTGCTGCTGCTGGTCGCCGCGGCCTGGGCCTTCGTCTGGGCGGTCAGGCGCGGCCAGTTCGAGGACCTGGACACCCCGGCGATCGACATCCTGCGCGACGACCCGCACGAACGGCCGCGCATCCTCGCAAGCGCCGACGAGGGCGCGCCGGCCGACCATGCCGAAGCGCGCGACGACCATGCCGATTGACTGGCTGACCCTGGCTGCGGCCGCGCTGACCGGACTGATGGGCGGCGTCCATTGCGCGGCGATGTGCGGCGGCATCGCCACCGGGTTTTCGGCGATGGCGCCACGCGGCGGCTGGATTGCGGCGCTGGAGCCCAACCTCGGTCGCGTGCTCGGCTACATCCTGGCCGGGATCATCGCCGGCGCCTTCGGCCACGGCCTCCTCGACCTGGCCCGGATCGACTGGCTGAGTACGGGTTTACGCGCGGCGGTGGGACTGGTGCTGATCGTCGCCGCGCTGCGCCTGCTCGACCGCCGCGGCCGGCTCGGCTTCCTGTCCCGTCCCGGCGCCGGACTGTGGCAGAAACTGCAGCCGCTGCAGCGACGCCTGCTGCCCGCCGACAGCCGCGGCAAGCGCATCGCCCTGGGCATGCTGTGGGGCTGGATGCCGTGCGGACTCAGCACCACGTTGCTGGCCGCCGCGTGGCTGCAGGCCGATGCGGTCAATGGCGGCCTGACCATGGCCGTGTTCGGCCTGGCCACCCTGCCGGTGATGCTGCCGCTGACCTGGTCCGGCGCGCGCCTGGGGCGCTGGCTGCAACGGCCTGCGTGGCGCGGCATGGCGGCCGCGATGATCCTGCTGGCCGGCCTGCTGACCCTGGCCGCGCCGTGGCTGGTCCACGTACCGGGCGCGCATGCACTGCTCAGCGCGCTCGGCTGCGCCAGCCTGCCTTCCTGATCGAACTCGGGGGAGCCTCTCAGTGACTGCTGTCCTCCCTGCGCGAGAGGGGCGACGAAGAGCAGCTCCTCGTTCCTCGTTCCTCGTTCCTCGTTTCCCGTTCCTCGTTCCTCGTTTCCGGCTACCGCAGCAGCTTCGACAGTCCGGATCGACGCGAAAAAGGAAATTATCCAGACCTTGCTCAGCCGCCGATCCGGCGCAGCGGCGTTGCCGCAGGTTCCTCGACATGGGCCAGGCGATTCAGATGCGGGCGATCGCTGATCCCGATCAGTCGTCCATGCACTGAAATGACCCCGTCTTCCTGCAGCCGGGTGAAGCCGCGGCTCACCGTTTCCAGGGCCAGCCCCAGGTAGTTGGCGATGTCCTCGCGGCTCATCGGCAACTTGAACTGCAATGCCGACTGTCCGATCAGCTGGTAGCGCTCGCCCAGTCCATGCAGGAACAGGGCGATGCGTTCGTTGGCCTGGCGTTTCACCAGCATGTTGAGATGGTCCTGGTCCAGGCCCATGCCCTGGCCGATGACCCGCAACAGCTGCTGCTGCAGACGTGGAAGCTGCGCGGCCACCGAGGTCAGCTGGGCGAGCGGGACTTCGCAGACGTTGGCGTTGGTCAGGGCGATCGCTTCGCAACGGTGGACACCCTGACCCAGCGCATCCAGTCCGATCAGCTCGCCCGGCAGGTGGAAACCGACGATCTGTTCCTCGCCCTGTTCGCTGATGCTGACCGTCTTGAAGGCGCCATCGCGGGCGATGTACAGCGAGACCAGGGGATCGGCGATGCGGAACAGGCGCTCGTTGCGCTGGGTCGGGCGCCGCAGCTTGACGATCTCGTCGAGGCGCCGCAATTCGTCCGCATCGATGCCGGCAGGCAGGCACAGCTGTTGCAGCGAGCAATGCGCGCAACTCTTGCGCAGATGCGCAAGATCCAGGGGAATGGGGTCGCTCATTGCCCGCCATGGTGCCATGAAGCGCTCCCGACCGGGACCTGCGAAACGGCGCGGATGTCGCGACCCGCCCGCAATTCGAGCCTTTTTCTTCGCTTGCGCATCCATTCCCGCGGTATTGCGCCCGCTGTGGCATGCCGCAGGCCATCCGGGCATACTCGGCGGGCTCCAGGGATTGCTGAACACACCGCGACACGGGCCGCCGATCATCGGTGGTCGCCAAGTCCGCTGCCTAGTTCGAGTGACTTGCCCGGTTGTCGCGTTGACGTTCCTCAAGCGGTTCGCTGGATTGCATCCACCAACCTTGGGAGGGGTCATGCTGGAACAATATGGTTTGACGTTGGCGCTGGTCTGCGCCGCTATCGCAATTCTCTACGGCATCGTTTCCGCACGCTGGATCCTGAAGCAACCTGCCGGCAACGCCCGCATGCAGGAAATCGCCGCGGCGATCCAGGAAGGCGCCAGCGCTTACCTCAACCGGCAATACACCACCATCGCCATCGCCGGCGCGGTGCTGTTCGTGCTGGTCGGATTCTTCCTCGGCTGGCCCGCGGCGATCGGCTTCCTGATCGGCGCGGTGCTGTCCGGCGCGGCCGGCTACATCGGCATGAACGTCTCGGTGCGCGCCAACGTGCGCACCGCCGAAGCCGCGCGCAAGGGCATCGGCGCGGCCATGGACGTCGCCTTCCGCGGCGGCGCCATCACCGGCATGCTGGTGGTCGGCCTGGGCCTGCTGGGCGTGGCCGGCTATTACCTGGCGCTGGACAAGATGGGCATCAGCGGCGAAAAAGCGCTGCACGCGCTGGTCGGCCTGGCCTTCGGTTCCTCGCTGATCTCGATCTTCGCCCGACTCGGCGGCGGCATCTTCACCAAGGGCGCCGACGTCGGCGCCGACTTGGTGGGCAAGGTCGAAGCCGGCATTCCCGAGGACGACCCGCGCAACCCGGCGGTGATCGCCGACAACGTCGGCGACAACGTCGGCGACTGCGCCGGCATGGCCGCGGACCTGTTCGAAACCTATGCGGTCACGGTGATCGCGACCATGCTGCTGGCCGGCCTGAGCTTCGCCGGCGATCCGAAGGCGGTGCTGTATCCGCTGGTGCTGGGCGGGGTGTCGATCATCGCCTCGATCATCGCCACCTTCTTCGTCAAGGTGAAGGAAGGCGGCTCGATCATGGGCGCCCTGTACAAGGGCGTGATCGTCTCGGCGGTGCTGTCGGCGGTCGCGTTCTGGTTCGTCACCGACAACCTGCTGCCGCAGGGACTGACCGGTAGCGACGGCGTGGCGATCACCAGACAAGCGCTGTTCCATTGCTCGCTGATCGGCCTGGTGCTGACCGGATTGATCGTGTGGATCACCGAGTACTACACCGGCACCCAGTTCAAGCCGGTGCAGCACATCGCCGCCGCGTCCACGACCGGCCACGGCACCAACATCATCGCCGGCCTAGGCATCTCGATGAAATCCACCGCGTTGCCGGTGATCGTGATCTGCGCGGCGATCTGGGGCGCGTACGCGCTCGGCGGCCTGTTCGGCATCGCCATCGCCGCCACCGCGATGCTGTCGATGGCCGGCATGATCGTGGCCCTGGACGCCTACGGCCCGATCACCGACAACGCCGGCGGCATCGCCGAAATGGCCGAGCTGCCGCCGGAGATCCGCAACATCACCGATCCGCTGGATGCGGTCGGCAACACCACCAAGGCGGTGACCAAGGGCTATGCGATCGGTTCGGCCGCGCTGGCCGCGCTGGTCCTGTTCGCCGACTACACCCACAACCTGCAGACCGCGCATCCGGACAGCGTCTTCACCTTCGACCTGTCCAACCACATGGTCATCATCGGCCTGCTGATCGGCGGATTGATTCCGTATCTGTTCGGGGCGATGGCGATGGAAGCGGTCGGCCGCGCGGCCGGTTCGGTGGTGGAGGAAGTGCGCCGCCAGTTCCGCGAGATCCCGGGGATCATGCAAGGCACCGGCAAACCCGACTACAGCAAGGCGGTCGACCTGCTGACCAAGTCGGCGATCAAGGAAATGGTCGTGCCCTCGCTGCTGCCGGTCGCGGTGCCGGTGATCGTGGGCATGCTGCTGGGCCCGCAGGCGTTGGGCGGACTGCTGATCGGCACCATCGTGACCGGCCTGTTCGTGGCGGTTTCGATGACCACCGGCGGCGGCGCCTGGGACAACGCCAAGAAGTACATCGAGGACGGTCATCACGGCGGCAAGGGTTCCGAGGCGCACAAGGCCGCGGTCACCGGCGACACCGTCGGCGATCCGTACAAGGACACCGCCGGCCCGGCGATCAACCCGCTGATCAAGATCATCAACATCGTCGCCCTGCTGCTGGTGCCGGTGTTGCCGGTCAATGGCTGGCTGGGAAGCAGCGATGCCAACGCGCATGCGCCTGCGGCGATCAGCGCCAGCGCGGACCCGGCGCACTTGGCGAAGCTGTATTTCGCAGTCGATGCCGCTACGCCCAGCGACGCGGAGGCCGCACTTGGCCTGGTGCTGGCGACCCTGCAGGCCAACCCGGACAGCAAGGCACGCGTTTCCGGCTACCACGATGCCACCGGCAGTGCGGCCCGCAATGAGGAGCTCGCCAAGCAGCGTGCCCAGACCGTGCAGCAGCTGCTGATCGCAAACGGCATCGGCGAAGACCGAATCGTGCTGGAAAAGCCGGTGCTCAGCACCGGCGACGGCAGTGCCGACGAAGTCCGACGGGTCGAGGTTCTGGTCGAATAGGCCCCAATCGAGGCGAGCAAGTGGAAAAAGGCGGCCATGGCCGCCTTTTTCCTGGCTCTCGAACCTTCCGGGAGCATCGTTATCTGCAGGAGCGCCCATGGGCGCGAGCTCCTGGGCTTTTCGCGACCTGTTCGAAGGGCTCGCGCCCATGGGCGCTCCTACAGGGAAGGTCCTTTTCCTTGCCGGAACAACCCCTGCTGCGACGCAACACGCAAGCGCGTAGAATGCCGACCCTCACTTACAACGCAGCTTTCGGAGCACCGCATGGGCCTGGACCACGTTTCCACCGGCAAGAACCCGCCCGACGAAATCAACGTCGTCATCGAGATCCCCAAGGATTCCGAGCCGGTGAAATACGAAGTGGACAAGGAAAGCGGCGCGATCTTCGTCGACCGCATCCTCTCCACGCCGATGCGCTACCCCTGCAATTACGGCTACGTGCCGCATACCCAATGCGGCGACGGCGACCCGGCCGACGTGCTGGTGGTGCTGCCGCTGCCGCTGATCCCCGGTTCGGTGATCCGCTGCCGTCCGGTCGGCGTGCTGCGCATGAGCGACGAGGCCGGCGGCGACGAGAAGATCCTGGCCGTGCCGATCACCAAGGTGTTCAACGGCTACTCGCACATCGACGACATCGGCCAGGTGTCCCCGCATTGGCTCGAGCGCATCGGCCACTTCTTCGAGCACTACAAGGACCTGGAGAAGGGCAAGTGGGTCAAGCTGGACGGCTGGGGCGGCGCGGATGAGGCGAAGCAGATCCTGCGCGACTCGATGACCCGCTACGAATCGAGCGTGGAAAAGCCCAAGTTCTGAACCCGTACTGGCATATGCCCGGTGCGCACATGCGGGGAATGCGCGAGCGCATTCCCCTTGCGGCACACGCGAAACCTAGCCCAGCATGGCCGCCGCGCGTTCGACCGTAGCCTGCAACGCCCGCAACCGCGGTTCTATCTCGTCCGCATGGCGCCGCCACTTTTCCGGATCCGGGATCGAGGTGGTGGAACGGGAATGCGGCAACTGCTTGCCCAGCGGCTTGTCCCAGTCAAAATCCGCCCATTCGCACAGGCGCGCGACCTGGCCTTGCGGGTCGGCCAGGAGCTGGCCGTAGTCGATCGCGATGCGACGCTCCGCAGGCAATGCCTCCAGGTCGTCGAGCAGGATCCGCGTCGTGCAATCCCACTGCCGGGCGACGATTTCCCCTAGCGGCAGGCCGCTGAGTTCGCGCCACTCGGGAGTCAGCAGGAACGACCAGGGCAATCCCTGCCAGTCCGGGAGCTTCGGATAGGTCGCGAAGCGACCCGACTGCCAGCCATCGATCATGCTGCCCAGCACCTGGCGCGGATCGCGATGCAGGTAGATGAAGCGCGCCTCCGGGAACGCCGCCGCAAGGAACGGCACCCGCAGGGCGTTCTTGGGGGTCTTCTCCAGCATGCGCACGGCAGCGGCGCCCGGCGCGCGCGCGTCGCGATCGCGTAGCTCGCGCAAGAACCGCTCGCGCAGGCTGGCCGCCGCCTCGGGCGTCGCATCGGCGGCCAGCAGACGATTGGAGTCATGATTGCCCTGCCCTGGCGCCAGTCCCGGTATGCCTTCGATCAACTGGTGGCTTTCGTCGCCGATGGTGAACACCTCCGGCGCAGCGGACAGTGTCTCGAACAGCAAGGTGGAACCCGAACGCGGCGGACTGACGATGAACACCGGGCGGTCGAATCGCGGATCGGCGCCGCCCTTGGCCGTGTGCACCGCCGGTGCAACGGCTGCGGTCGCGTTCCTGGCGGCGTATTCGCCGTGCCGGTCGAGCCTGGCGGCATCGCTGCGCGTGTCCTTGTCGGCCAGGGCCATGTCGAAGACGTAGGAGGACAACGCACGCGCCAGCCCCAGTTCGTTCTTCAATCCCAACTGGTCCACGCCCTTGGCGAGCAGGTCCTGCCAGGTCGCGTCCAGCAATGCGCGATAGCGCGGCCAGCCCTCGCGGCTTTCGCCATGGCACGACCATAGCGCATGCCAGCGCCGGGAGAAAGCCAGCAACGCCTGTTGCAGTGCCGGCAATTGCGGCGCAGGCACGGCATCCGCCAACAGGAACACGATGTGGTCGCGCACTTCCCACGGCGTCATCACCAGCGGTGCGTTGACGCTCTCGAAATCCAGCCGCGCCTCATGCCCCTGCCGCGGCACCATCGCTTGCGGAGTCCAGCCGGGCCGGTTCTGCCCCGGTGCGCGTCCGTTGTTGATCAGGTTCCACAGACCATCGCCGCCGACGGTGTCGGCGACCAGGTGGATGCGCTGGTCGTTGCCCGGGTTGAGCACGCGGTGCCGCCGCCAGGTATCGAAGATCCAGCACTCGCCCGCGGCCATGTTCACTTCGCCTTCGCCGCACTGGAAGCGCACTCCCGGCGTGGTGACCAGCGGCACATGCACGCGCATTCGTTCGCGCCAGTAATAGTTGACGTCGACATGCGGGGTCACTTCCGACTGCCCGGACAGGCGCATCAACCGGCTCCTGCCCCAGGTGGCGCCGAGCGCCTCCAGCACCTGCATCAGTTGCGGGCACTGCAACAGCGCGGGCGTCGGACGCATCGGTCCGGACAATTCGTCGCTGTCGGGATCGCCGCCGGTGGTGATCAGGGTCAGCGCGCTGTTGCCGGGAATCCCGTCGGGATGCGAGCGCCAGGTCGTTTCGTCTATCCGCGAGACCTCCGCGGCCAGAGCGGCAGCATCGAAGGAAATGGGCAACTGGACGAACGGGACCTGCAGCTTCATCGGGTACTCGGCGGGAAAACAGCGGTGTAATTCTGCTGCCCGCACGCATGGGAGTAAAGCCGGAAGCGGCCGGATTGCGGTATTTCTCGGGGAAATTGCATGTTTCCGCCTAGTTTTAGGCGTTTATTCGGACCGGGCCGCGATCCTTGCGAAAAACAGAGGCCCCGGACATGCCGGGGCCTTTGCCTTGTGCGCGTATCGCTGCTCAGTTGAAGGTGTACTTCGCCCCCACCGTGAAGTAGCGGCCGATGGCGCCGCTGAAGTCCAGCGGGTTGTAGTTGATCGCGCCGTAGGTCAGCGGATCCAGCGGGGCGATCCGGTCGGTCACGTTGGCCACCGAGCCGAAGATCTCCCACGCATCGGTCGGCTTCCAGCGGGCCGACAGGTCGATGGTGTAGAACGACTTCAGCACGCAACCCTTCGGCGCCGGCGTGGTGCCGTCGGCGAAGCGGTTGGCGCAGGCCGCGCCTTCCTCGGCGATGTTCTTGATGCTGTCGCGCCAGTTGACCACGCTGCTCACGCTGAACTTGCCGATATCCCAGGTCGCGCCGAAGTTGGCCTTGTTCTCGGGCGTTCCGATGCAGTTGGTGACGTCGCAGTTGCCGTGCGTGCCGACGAACTCGTGCTTCGACCCGTCCACGTCCTCGCGCTCGAACGAGAACAGGTGCGTCCATTGCAGGTCCAGCGAGAGCTTGCCGGCATTGCCCATGTCGAAGCGCTGGCGGATGTCGAAATCCAGGCCTTCCACCGTGGTGGCGCTGGCGTTCTCGTAGCCGACCAGCACCGCCAGGATGGTGCCGCTGCCCGGCGTGCCGGGAATGTTGTTGGTGCCGCGGACCACGTTGGCGCCACCGGCCTCGATCGCCGCATCGGCGCTGCCGCCGAAGATCTCGTCCTCGCGCTTGATCCGGAACGCATCCAGCGTCAGCGAGGTGGTGGGCGTCGGATCCAGCACCAGGCCCACGGTGTAGCTCTTGGACTGCTCGGGCTTCAGATCAGGATTGGGCGAGGTGATCAGCGCGATCGCACCGGCTTCGCAGTCTTGCGGCTCGTGGCCCGGCGCCGCGCAACGGATCGGATCCACCGCGGTGCTGAAGGCCGCCAGGCCACCGACGCCGTTCTCGGCCGGGTTCGGCGCGCGGAAGCCTTCGGCATAAGTGCCGCGCAGGGCGATCCAGTCGGCCGGCTTCCACTTGATGCCCAGCTTGGGCGTGGTCGAATTCTCGCCACCCTTGTAACTGTCGAAACGCACGGCGGCATTGAGCTCGAGCGATTCGAGCACCGGTGCGACCAGCTCGGCGTAAGCGCTTCCCACTTCCTCGGTACCGGTATAGGCCGAGTAGCCGAGGCCGATGATATCGCCCAGGTCGGTGAAGGTCTGCGGCGTCAGCGACACCGATTGCCTGCGCCACTCGACACCCAGCGCCAGGCCCATCGAACCGCCGGACAAGTCCATCAGCGAACGCGAGGCCTTGGCGTCGAAGGCATCCAGCTTGGTGTCGCCCTTGGCGCTGATCGTCGGCGCGATGTAGTCGTACAACGCCTGGCTGTTGAGCCCGGCATCGTCGCCGATGCGCCAGTACCCGACCGGGCTGTTGGGGTCGCTCAATGCGGTCAGCACGTGGCTGTACTGCAGGAATCCATTGCGCTTGTTGGTCAGGCTGGTTTCCGAATGCATCAGGCCCGCGTCGTAGTCCCACGCGCCCCAGCTGCCGCGTGCGCCGACCAGGAAGCGCACCAGCTGGCTGTCGTTGTTGATCACGCGCGGCCCCACGTCGAACGCGGTGTAGCGCAGCCTGACGGCTTCACCGTAGGGATTGTCGGGGTGGTCGGCACCGAGCATGACCGCGCCGGGGCCCGGATCGGAAGCGTTGACCGGGCCGCCCGGATAACCCCAGGCGCCGGACACGCCGGACGGGGTGTTGTTGAATTCGGTCTTCTTCTTGGAGTAGCTGAACTCGGTGTACAGCTCGGCGCTGTCGTTGAACGCGAAGGTGCCGCGCGAGAAGAAATTGACGAACTGCTCCTTCGGGGAGAGGTCGCGGAACTGGCCCACATCCCACAGGCAGCCGCCCGCCGGATCCTGCGGCGTCACATCGGAAAGTGCTGCGCAGCCGGGAAGCGATTCGAAAAGACCGGTGTTGGGGTTCTCGATGGCGCCGGTCGGACCGCCGCCCGCGCCGGTGCCGCCGCCGGTGATGCGACCCGGCAGGTTGGTGCCTATCGCATAGCCCCATGGCCGGATGTCGCCAGTCCCGATCCACTTGCGATTGCCGCGGTCGCTGATGCCGATGGCATCGGTCTTGGAACCTTCCAGACTGAAGAAGAAGTTGAAGCCGTCCTCGGCGAGGTCGCCGAACCCGGCGGTGATCGAACCCTTGCGCTGGTCGCCGTCGCTGTCGCCGGAGGTACCGACCGAACCCTTGACCACCACGCCGGTGAAATCCTTGCGCAGGATGATGTTGACCACGCCGGCGATCGCGTCGGAACCATAAATGGCCGAGGCGCCGTCCTTGAGGATGTCGATGCGCTCGACCGCCTCCAGGGGGATGGTGCTGAGGTCGGTGAATACTTTCTGGCCGTCGTCGGCCAGGCCGAACGGCGCCAGGCGGCGGCCATTCAACAGCACCAGGGTGGAACCGGCGCCCAGGCCGCGCAGCGAGACGCCCGCGCCACCGCCGGCGAAACCATTGCCGAAGCTCTTGGGAATCGAGCCGGCGCCATCGGCGGTCAGGGTCTGCAGGTATTCGGCGACCGTGTTCTTGCCGGTACGGTCTATTTCCTGGCGGGTGATGACCTGGACCGGCGACGCGGTCTCGGTATTGGTACGGGGAATGTTGGAACCCGTCACCACGATCTTGTCCAGGTTGGTCGTCTCGTCGGCCGGCGCCGCATCCTGGGCGAAAGCGCAGGGTGCGAAGAGGGCCATCGCGATACCCGCCGACAACGATGCGTGGCGTAATTTTCTGTGAATCATCAGGTTATTTCTCCGGTATTCGTTATGAGTGTGTTAACGCCCGACGAAGTTACGTACCGAAGGCGAGGACTGCTTTGCGTTCGCGGCTGCGTGGGTTTGCATGATCTGTCGTGAAGGCCTTTGCGTTCAGGCGGTAGGTCGATGGCGGCAATCCGTAGCGTTCGCGGAAGGCGCGGGAGAAACTGCAGTTGTTCTCGAATCCGCATACCGCACCGACCTCGCCGACCGACAGCGAAGTGCCTTGCAGCAGGTGCGCGGCATGGCTCAGGCGCAGGCGCGCGGCCATCGCCTGCGGTCCTTCGCCGTACAGGGCATGGAAGATCTTGGTGAAATACCAGGTCGAGACGTTGCTCAGCTCGGCCAGCTCGGCCAGGCGCACGTTGCGGTCGACGTTGCCTTCCAGGAACAGCCGCGCGCGCTGCATGCGGTCGAACACCTGGCTCTTGCGCCGCAGCGAACGCCCCGGGCAGTGGTCGATCATCCGCCGGAAGTCGTACTGCACGTTGCAGATGTGGCGCAGCAGCGGCACCAGCGGATTGACGTCATCGCCGGGCACGGCGCGACCGCTCCTGCCGAATATCCCGGTCTGCCGCCATAGCTGCACGCATTGGCGTATCTCGCCTTTGCCCAGCCTGCCGCGCCCGGTGTGCAGGTCGAGGTGGGTGAACTGCCTGATCCGCGCGCGCATCGCCGGCGGCATCATCACCCCCAGCACCAGGCTGCTGCGGCTGGCGTAGACGGAGGGGCGGGAGTCGGGTTCCAGCACGACCCATTCGCCGGCCTGCAGATGGAAGCGACCTTCTCTCGCATCCAGGTCGGCGCTGCCGCGCACCACCACCCAGAACGAAACGAGCGAAGCCTGCGCGACGATGCTGCCGGTGCGGCTGGCCGCCATCACGCTGATCAGTTCCGGGTTGCAGTAGTCGCCAGCGGCCTCGAGCAGCTGGTTGCGATCGATCCACGCGGTTTGCATCTTCATGGCCATTCCTGTTGGGGGATTGGCCACTGGTTTGATCCATGCGGTCCCGAATCTCAGGAATTCGGGCCGAAATTTTTCCGATATCTTTCTGTGCCGCCCCGAAACCTACCCGCTTCAACGACTTGCGAATGAGTCGGCGCAGCGTCAACGCTTGGCGGTTGTCGCCGCGGCCGTGCCGGAAGTCATGGCTGAAAGGTCCGCCAGACCGATATCGGAACTGTTGCTGACGTCCATGGTGACGTAGAGGTACTTGCCCGAACGATCCAGGCTGGGACCCAGCGGCCAGGATTCGATCTTCCGCTCCAGGCACAGGGGCGAGCGCGACCTGGGCTCGCCCATCTTGATCCAGCCGGTGGCGCAACCTTCGTTCCAGTCCAGGAAATAGACCCCGTCGGGGCCGATGCTCCAGCGCTTGTACTCACTGGGGACGCGTGGCCGGAACGCGTCGACCACCTCGGCTCCGCCCAGTTGCATGTCGGTGCGCCACAACCCGGGCTTGGACATGCGGGTGAAATAGACCTGGCGGTGGGCCGCGTCGTATTTCACCAAAGCCACGTCCTCGAGGCTGGCCAGTTCGCGCCAGGGCGAGACCGAGCGATCGTAGAGGACCACGCGCAGACGCCCTTCGCCGCTGTCCGCGCCCACCAGCAGTCGCTTGGGGTCGTCGGTATAGGCGGCGTAGATCGGGCTGGACGCGGGCACCGGCAAGGCCTCGGCGCGGCCGCTTTCCGCGTCCACTTCGTACAGCACCTGCTGGGTCGCCGGCTTGCCGATGACCAGCAGCTTGCGGCTGTCCTCCGACCACACCGGGTTATGCCGCGGCACCGGCATGAACGATTCGATTTCCCTGGCGGCATCGGGCTTGTCCAGCTCGCCGATCCACAGCGCCTGGCGCGAGCCGCGGTCCGAGAGGAAGGCCAGCATGCGGTTGTCCGGCGAGATCGCGGGCAGCATGTCCGAGCGGCTGGAATCGAACACGCGTTCGCGCACCGGCTGTCCATCCTTCGACTCGGTGAGCGATACGCGGAAGATCCCGGCCATCGAACGGTCCACGGTGAAGACCATGGACGGCGAAGCGCGGGCGATGTCGGGGGTCAATGCGACTTCGCTCATCTCCAGCGGAGTGATCCGGCCGCTCGCCATGTCGTAGCGATGCATGAAGGTGGCGCTGCCGATGTAGCTGAAGATCAGGCCGCTGCCATCGGGCAGCCAGTCCCAGCCGCGGATGTCGCTCCTGATGCTGGTCAGGCGCTGCGGTTTGCCGCCGCTGGCGGGCATCTTCCACAGATCGGAAAGCGAGATGTTGCGCCGGAACACGATCCACTGCCCATCCGGCGAATAGCGCGGGTCGAGGTCGATGTCGCCGTTGGAGATCGCGTAATCGAAGGTGCGCCACTTGCCGCTGGCGATGTCCAGCAGGCGCAGCGGACTGCTGGGTTCGCTGGCGGGCTTGACCACCGTGCCCATCAACAGGCCGCTGTCGTCCGGCGTCCAGTCGTAGGTGGAAGCGCCGCCACCGAAGCAGTCGGCGATCGCGCGTTCGTTGCCGCCGCTCGAGGCCACGGTCATGATCCGGCAGTGGCTGGACTGGTCGTAGCGCACGAAGGCCAGGCGGCGGCCGTCGTGCGACCACACCGGCATCACGTCGCTGTGGCCGGGCGGTGGATTGGTCAGGGCGCGGGCCGGCACGTGCGCGCTGGCCTGCAGCATGATCCGCCCGTAGTTCTCTTCGTCCATCTGCTCGTAGGCCACCAACGCCCCATCGGGCGAGAGGCTGGGGTTGGTTTCGCGTCCGGGCCGGGAAGTGATGGTGGTGAAGGCCAGCGATTCCGGCGCGGCATCGGCCTTGGCGGCGGCCACGGTTTTCGTCGCCACCTCGCTGCTGTCGCCACGCAGGTAATACCAGGCCCCGGCGACAGCCAGGCAGGCCACTGCGATCACGACCGGAACGAGGCGTGAGCGTGCCGGCTTTCGACCGGTCGTTGTGGAACGCACCGGAGTTCCGCCGGCGATCGCCGGCGGCGCGATCTGAACGATCGGCGCCGCGGCTTCGACGGTTCCCGCATCCAGCCATTGCACCGGCGCCAGCAACCGGTAACCGCCCTTGGAAATGGTTTCCAGGTAACGCGGCGCATCGCGGTCGTCGGCGAAGGCCTTGCGCAACTGGCCGATGGCCTGGGTCAGCACGTCGTCGGTCGGCAGGGTGTCCGGCCACACCCATTCCAGCAACGCTTCGCGGCTGACCACCTTGCCGTGCTGGCCGACCAGCGCCAGCAGCACATGCATCGCCTTGACCGTGAGCCGGACCGGTTCCGCCTGCGACACGGAAACCACCTCGCGACGCGGCAGATCGACCACGAACTCGCCTACCTTCAGCCGGTCCGATTCCTGATGCAGTGGATAGGAGCGTGGGTTCAGCATGGGGGAAATGAATTCCTATTCTGATTGGATCATCGATCGGGCAAAGCGAGGTTTCATCCTGCGATATTGTCGACAAGATACGCAAAACACCTGTTGGCGTCTTGAATAACGCCGGCGTGGCGCGATGGGTAGAGTTGGAACCATAAGATCTGGCTATCGAGCCGCCGACGACCTCTCTCTCCGTCCGCACCTGGCTCACCCCTCGCGCCTTCGGGCGCAATTTTTTTTGCGGGCCTGGTTGCAGGATTGGCGCGCACCGCACTGCCGGCCCCGAGCATCCGGCCGGCCGCCATCGCGCGCATGTGCCACAGGTATGGGCCACTACCGCAGTCGTGGCCCTGTTCATGCTTGCATGAATCCGCGGGCATCGAGCTTTGCCGAGCTTGGCGGCTGGCCTTCCTCGACGCCGGTCCGCTCCCGCTTGCGGCACTCTAGGTCACGTGGCGACCCATGGCATTCCGGACCCTGAAAATGACGCAGAACGGCCTTCTTTCCCGGCAAGCACGGCCCGCCGCTGCCGGTCCGGCGCCGACCGGGCAACGACTCTGGGCGCAGGCGCGGGCGCACATAGCGCAGCGCCGCTGGGACGAGGCCACCCACGCCCTCGATGCGCTGCTGCGCAGCCAAGTCGAGGCCGTACCCGTGCTGCTCCTGCTGGCCAGCGTTTCCCTGGCGACCGGAAGCGTGCGCGACGCCGTCGCCCATCTGCAGCAAGCGGCTGCGTCGCTTGCGGACGACATCGACGCGATCGGCCGCGTCGCCCAGGCGCTTTCCCGGGTCGGTGAAACCCGTGCCGCACACGCATGCCTGCTGCATCCGGAAATCGCACGCACCGCCAATGCACGGGCACTGCTCATGCTGGCGCACGTTTTCCAGGGCCTGGGGCAGCATGCGGAGGCCCTGGCGTTGATGGAACGCGCGCGCGGTCTCGGGCTGGACGGCGCGGATTTCCGCTACTTCCATGCGCTGCAGTTGCAGTTCAACGGGCGGATCGCCGAGGCCGAAGCGGAAATGGAGTCCTGCCTGGCGATGGGGCCCACCTTCGGCCGCGCATCGCTGACCCTGGCGCGCGTGCGCAGGCAGACGGTGGCCAGCAACCATGTCCGATTCATCCGCTCGCGGCTCGCGGCGGTGGAACAAGGAAGCGAAGACCACGCCGCCTTCGAGTTCGCCTTGCACAAGGAACTGGACGACCTGGGCCGATACGAGGAGGCGTGGTCCGCCTTGCAACGCGGCAATGAAGTCATGCGAAGCCGGCTTGGCCATGACCCGTCCACCGAACGCGCGATCTTCGATGCGCTGGTCACGGGGTTCGACGCGGAGAGCGTTGCGGCGGAAGAGGCGACACCGGCAGGCCCCGTTCCGATCTTCATCGTGGGAATGCCCCGCTCGGGAACCACGTTGCTGGAACGCATCCTCGGCAATCACTCCATGGTCGCGCCTGCCGGCGAACTTGCGGATTTCCCGCGGCAACTGCGCTGGGCGGCCAACCTGCACGGCCATGCCCTGGTCGACCTGCCCTTGCTCGGGGCTTGTGCGCACCTGGACTTCCCGCTGCTCGGTCGTCGCTACCTGGAGCAGACCCGGTGGCGCGCGCAAGGCCGTCGCTTCTACGTGGACAAGTTGCCGCCCAATTTCATGCTCATCGGCTTCATCCGTCGCGCCTTGCCGCACGCCCGGATCCTGCACATGGTCCGCGATCCGATGGATGTCTGTTTCTCCAACTACCGCGCACTGTTCGGCGACGCCTACGCCTACAGCTACGATCTGGAATCGCTTGGCCATCACCATCGGCAATACCAGAGGCTCATGCAGCACTGGCATCGGACCCTGCCGGGCGCCGTGCTGGACGTCGACTACGACGAACTGGTGCGGGACACAGAATCGGCGGCCCGGAAGCTGCTTGGATTCTGCGGCCTTGCCTACGAACCGGCCTGCCTCGACACCACCGGCAACGAGTCCCCGGTCGCGACCCTGAGCAGCGCACAAGTGCGGATGCCCATCCACCAGCGATCACTGGGCGAATGGTGCCGCTATGAGCGCCAGCTCCAACCGCTACGGCACGCACTGGCTTAGCATCGACCGCAAAAAAGCAATGGGCCGGCGAACCCGGCCCATTCTTTTCCCGGGTCGCCGCTAGTTCGTGCCGAAATCGATCCGGTACTGCAGCCAGAAGGCACGACCATAGCCGTTGTAGGCGAAGATGTTGTAGAACGGCGGCGCGAAACCCTGCGAGCCGTCGTAGGTGCGGTCGAACGGCGGCCGGGTGTTGAGCACGTTGTTGACCGTCAGGCTGAGCGCGCTCTTCTCGCTCAGGTCGTAACTCAAGCTCACGTTGTAGAGCATGTGCGGGCCGACGCGGCCTTGCGAGGTTCCCGGGGTGGTGTCGACGCCAAACTGCGCGGCGTAGTTGGGCAGGGAACCGTAGCGGATTCCATGCACATTGGCCGACCAGTCGCCCTTCTCCCAGCTGATGTCTCCGGTGAGCACGGTCTTGAATTCGGCGCTCAAGGCCTGCGCTGGCGACAGCAGATCGGTTTCCGGATCGCCCGGGAAGGTCACGGTGGTATGGTCCAGGGTGACGTTGTAGTCCAGGCCGAAGCCGAATTCGCCCCAACGACCCCAGTCGAAGCGCGCGCTGCCACCGGCGGTGATGCCGCTGATCTGTTCCTCGGCGATGTTGATCGCCTTGATCGTGACCAGTTGCACCGCTTCGCTCAGCAGCGGATTGGCATTGAGGGGGCCGCGTTGCACGCGCGACAGCACGTCGATGCAGGTGGGCGAATCGATGTCGAGCCGACCCTGCCGGCATTCGTTCTCGTCGAACAGCGTGCGCGAGAACGATTGCGGCAGAACCTCGTCCTCGATCTTGACGTTGTAGTAGTCGGCACGAAGCGTGTAGCGCTCGTTCGGCGACCAGACGAAACCGAAGCCATAGGACTTGGCGTTGATCGATTTCAGGTCCGGGTTGGCTACCTGCACGCCCTCCAGCGACTGCCCGTCGAAATCGCAGGGCTCGCCGGGCTCGCCGTATTCTTCGCACTTGTAGTAGTCGGTCTGCTGCGAGAAGAAGCCGTTACCCCCGGTGAATACATAGCCCATGTCCGGTGCGCGGAACGCGGTGGCGTAGTTGCCGCGGATCAGCAGACTGTCGATCGGACGGAACTCCAGGCCGATCTTGTAGGTGGCCTTGGCGTCGGAACCCGCGCGGATGTTCTTGTAGGAATCGTAGCGCGTCGACAGGTTGGCGCTGAGCGTCTTCAGCAGCGGAATGTTGAACTCCACGCCGACCGCGCGGTTGGCGCGGCTGCCTTTCCCGCTGGTGCCGCTGAGGCCGAAGAAATCGTCCCCGCTCACGCCCGGATCGACCGGGTTGTCCCAGTTCTGGTAGCCGAACTGGACCACGCCCGCCACGCCGACGGAGCCCGCAGGCAACTGGAACAGGTCGGCATTGGTCAACTGCAGGTTGAGGTTGTGGGTCCAGGTGGAGGACGTGTTCTTGATATTGCCCGAGAACGCACGGAACTGCGCCGGCGTTATCGATTGGTAGAACGCGGACTTGTTCGGCTCGTAGACCGGATAACCGTAGTAGGTCCCCAGTTGCGGCCCCAGGAACTGGTCCTGGAAGAACGCATCCATTTCGTCCACCAGCGGCCATAGCTGGTCCGACTTCACTTCGTAGCCGGAGCGGCTGTAGTAGGCGTCGTAATCCCAACGGGAATCGGCGATGGTGCCGTTGACGCCCACCGCGAAGTTGTAGGAACGCGACTTGGTGGTGTAGTTGGTGATGCCTTGCTCTTCCGGCGAGAAGATGTGCTGGTAGGTTTCCAGCGTCTGCTCGGTCTGGTTCCAGATATAGCCGCCGGTGTTGTCGTTGTAGTTCGGTATCCAGAAACGGGAGCCGGAATCGTTCTTCGCCGTGTTCTGTCCGTACAGCACGCTGGCATAAAGGTTGGCGTCGTCGTTCAGGCGGTAGGTCGAATTGAAGTACGCCGAAACTCCGCTTTCCTCGTTCAGCAGCGTGGCGTAGCCGGGCTGGGCGCGGCTGCCGCAGAAGAAGCCGCGGCCGGGCCGGAAATCGCGGATGGTGGTGCCGTCGAAGTTGTCGGCGACGTTGTCGCAAGCCGTACCCGGGTCGTCGTACTGGTTGGTGAAGCCGTTGAGGATGATGAATGTGCGGCTGGCATAGCGCAGGTCCGGGTTCGGATTGTCGTCCGTCGTGTCGGTGAAGTCGCGCTGCCGCATGTAGATCGGTTTCTGGTGGCTGTATTGCAGGCCATAGGTGATGTCCAGGTCGTCCCAGGCCTTGCCGCCGGTCAACTGCAGGCGCTCGTTGTCGCCGCCGCCGTCGGAATAGCCGCCGACGCGCGCGTCCAGCTGCATCCCGTCCAGGCGCTTCTTGAGGATGATGTTGACCACGCCGGCGATCGCCGCCGACCCGTAGATCGAGGATTGGTTGCCGGGCAGGATCTCGATGCGTTCCACCATCGCGGTGGGAATGCTGGTCAGGTCGGTGAAGTTGCTCTGGCCGTTGTACAGCAGCGGATAGTCGGCCAACGGCCGTCCATCCATCAGGATCAGGGTGAAGCTGGGCGACAGGCCGAGCAGGCTGATGGTCGTCGCGTTGGACGTGAAGCTGCCCGCGTACTGGTTGTCCTGCACGGCGCCGGTCGCCAGCGGCTGCGCGCGCAGCACGTCGGATACGTTGCGGAAACCCTGTTTCTGGATGTCCTCCGAGGTGATCACGATCACCGGCGATGCGGTCTCCACCTGCGAGCGCGGGATGCGCGAGCCGGTTACCAGGACGCGATCCAGTTCTGCAACGTCCGGATCCTTCCCTTCGTCACGCGCGGGATCCTGGGAAGTGGCGGGCTCCGCTTCCTGCGCCTTGGCGATCTGCATCGTCAGCGGAAGCGCGAGCGCCGCACATATTGCGGTAGCCAGAATCTTTCGGTCCATCTATTTCCCCTTTGCTATCGAACGGCATCGCATTCCGCGAGAGTCCGTACGATGACATCCGGGCCGGGGCCGCATTTGATGGGGATTGCTGTCGTGATTGACGGATGTTGGCGTTATACATCGGCTACCCGATACGCGCAGTAATGCTTCGGCCGGTTTTCCTGGCGACAGCAAAGCGGGCTCCCAGGACTTTTACATGCTTGCCCAATCAGCGGCATCGCATCGTGCCAGTGCGGTTATTTCTGGTCGGCGTCCCTTGAGGCCCTGCGCAACGTCGTCAGCCCGATCAGCCGCGATACCACCAGCGCGATGTACATGACCCCGGCGAACGATTCCAGCATCACCAGCGCGCGCGCCTGCGGCAGCACCGGCACGATATCGCTCAGGCCGACGCTGGAAAGCACGCTGAAGCTGAGGAACAGCAATTCCACCCAGCTGCGCGGATCCTGCGGAGCGACCGCGGCGATGAAGCTGCCCGGATACCACTGCTGGCACACCGAGAAGCAGAATGCGAACGCCCACGCCAGCAGGGTGAAGGTCGCTCCCGCGGCGAACAGTTCGTCGCTGGTGACCTTGTGGTCGTCGAGCATGTATCGGGTCAGGCTGGCGGCGGTATAGAAATACAGCGCGCCTTCCAGCAGGTGCGCATAGACCAGCAGGCCCGGATATTCCGCCCATACCGATAGCAGCGACAACCCCACCGCGGGGATCGCCAGGCACCACGCGATCCAGTTGATCGACCGGCTGCGGTTGACCACCCACAACGCCAGCGCCAACACCACGATGCCGAAGGCGCCGAACATCGCGCGCCCGGCATCGGTGTTTTCCATCGCCGGGTACAACAGCACGCCCAACAGCTGCACCGCCAGCAGGAACGCAGACGGATGACGGCGTGCGGTGACCAGCCATTTCAATCGGGTGTACAGGGCCATCCGCAGGTTCCCGCCATTGCCAGGCGGCAGTAGACCATGCGCACGCGCAAGTTCAAACCGTGCGCCGGCCTGCGGTGGACCGGGAACGCGCCCGCAACGGACTTCGCGACGCCAGGATCAGGGCGTCGAAGCGGACGCACGGTAGGGGAAGCGCGCGAAGATCTCGGCCACCGCCGAATCGATCCGCGCCCCACGCTCTTCCGGCTTGACCTTCGATACCCGGCCTACCGCGATGCCTTCCCACACCAGCCTGTTCTTCGCCCGGTCGACCAGGTCCACGTTCAAGGTGCCTTCCGTGTACTGGCGCACATCGGTCCGGTCGCGCCAGTACGGCACCGCGAAATAGCTGCGCGCGCGGTAGCTGTAGTAGTAGTTGTAGTCGACGGTGGGAATGGAGGTGACGTCGGTCTTCTCCTGCATATAGGCGTTGAGGTTCACCCACAGGTCCGGCTGCCCGGCGCTGAAGACGTAACCGCGCGATTCCATCTGCGCGCGCGCCGCCGCCTTGATGCGGTCGGTGGTGGGGGTGGCATAGCCTTCCTTCTCCAGTGCCAGGGGCGCATAGAAGCCGAAAGTGCGGTAACGACCGAAATCCGCTTCCGGGTCGACCTCGCTGCTGATCTTCGGGCCGGTCGCGCAACCGGCGAGCGCCAGCACCAACAATCCCATTGCCTGGATGGCGAAACGTCTTGAAAGCTGCATGGCCTGTCTCCCATTATCCGAAGTGGTGTTTCATGGCGGGCCTGAACCTACCACCGGTCCATTCGCCCCTGGTGAAAACAGGTACGGAGAAGACCGGGGAAGGGTCGCAACCCCTTCCCCGGCCGTGTTCAGCCCTGGTGGTAGACCTGCGCACCGGCCGCCCGGAATTCCGCCGACTTCTCCGCCATGCCCTCCTCCAGCGCCGCGGTTTCCTCGACGCCATGTTCGGCGGCGTAATCGCGCACGTCCTGGGTGATCTTCATCGAACAGAAATGCGGGCCGCACATCGAGCAGAAGTGGGCCAGTTTGTGCGCGTCCTTGGGCAGGGTCTCGTCGTGGAATTCCTGCGCCTTCTCCGGATCCAGCCCCAGGTGGAACTGGTCCTCCCAGCGGAACTCGAAGCGCGCCTTGCTCAACGCGTTGTCGCGCACCTGCGCGCCCGGATGGCCTTTCGCAAGGTCCGCGGCATGCGCGGCGATCTTGTAGGCCATGATCCCGTCGCGCACGTCCTGCCGGTTCGGCAGGCCCAGGTGCTCCTTCGGCGTCACGTAGCAGAGCATCGCGGTGCCGAACCAGCCGATCATCGCCGCGCCGATGGCGGAAGTGATGTGGTCGTAGCCCGGCGCGATGTCGGTGGTCAGCGGACCGAGAGTGTAGAACGGCGCCTCGCCGCACTCGGCCAGCTGCTTGTCCATGTTTTCCTTGATCATCTGCATCGGCACGTGGCCGGGGCCTTCGATCATGGTCTGCACATCGTGCTTCCAGGCGATCTTGGTCAGCTCGCCCAGCGCTTCCAGTTCGCCGAACTGGGCCGCGTCGTTGGCATCGGCGATGCAGCCAGGGCGCAGGCCGTCGCCGAGCGAGAAGGCCACGTCGTAGGCCTTCATGATTTCGCAGATGTCCTCGAAATGGGTGTAGAGGAAGTTCTCCTTGTGGTGGGCCAGACACCACTTGGCCATGATCGATCCGCCGCGCGAGACGATGCCGGTGACGCGCCTGGCGGTCAGCGGCACGTGGCGCAGCAGCACGCCGGCGTGGATGGTGAAATAGTCCACGCCCTGCTCGGCCTGCTCGACCAGGGTGTCGCGGAACATCTCCCAGGTCAGTTCCTCGGCGCGGCCGTCGACTTTTTCCAGCGCCTGGTAGATCGGCACCGTACCGATCGGCACCGGCGAATTGCGGATGATCCACTCGCGGGTTTCATGGATGTGCTTGCCGGTGGACAGGTCCATGACCGTGTCGCCGCCCCAGCGGATCGACCAGACCAGCTTCTCGACTTCTTCGGCGATGCCGGAAGACACGGCGCTGTTGCCGATGTTCGCGTTGATCTTGGTCAGGAAGTTGCGGCCGATGATCATCGGCTCGCTTTCCGGGTGGTTGATGTTGTTCGGCAGGATCGCGCGGCCGCGGGCGATCTCATCGCGCACGAATTCGGGGGTGATGGACTTCTGGATGCTGGCGCCGAAGGATTCGCCGGGATGCTGCTTCAGCAACAGCGCATCGCGCACCGCGTCCAGGCGCTGGTTCTCGCGGATGGCGACGTATTCCATTTCCGGGGTGATGATGCCCTTGCGCGCGTAGTGCATCTGGCTGACGTTGGCGCCGGCCCTGGCCACGCGCGGCAACGTGCGGCCGGGGAAACGCACCGCATCCAGGCGCGCGTTGGTCTCGCGGCCACGGCCGAACTCGGAACTCAGCTGCGACAGCCGCTCGGTATCGCCGCGCTCTTCGATCCACTTCGCGCGCAACGCCGGCAGGCCGCTGCGCAGGTCGATGCGCGCATCGGGATCGGTGTAAGGGCCGGATGGATCGTAGACCGTGATCGGCGGATTCTCCTCGCCGCCGAACAGCGTGGGCGTCTGGGTCTGGGCGATCTCGCGCATCGCGACCTGCAGGTCCGGGCGCGAACCCTGCACGAAGATCTTGCGCGAACCGGGGATCGGCCGGGTCACGGATTCGGAAAGTTGCTCGGTCTGCTGCAACAGCGAGGAAGGCACTGCGTTCATGGCGTTCGTCCAAAAGGCTGCGGGACGAAGCGGCGGCGCATGGACTGCACTTGTAGGAGGGGCTTCAGCCCCGACAGCTTTAAAAGCATCGGGGCTGAAGCCCCTCCTACATGTTCATCCTGCGAAGCTTCCCTACGCCGGTCTTAACCGGATCAGGTTCGAAGGGTCTGTCTCAATCCCCGGCCAAGGCCGGCGATACCCCCGCTTCGGGACGAATTAGAACACACCCCACAATGGAGTGTCGGAGCCGGGGCGCGCCGGCTCGCCGTCCAGCAGCGTCTTGTCGCGTACCGCGCCCTTGTCGGCGCTGGTGGCCAGCAGGGCATAGGCCTTGAGTGCGGTGGTGACCTTGCGCGGGCGCGGCTCGGCCGGCTTCCAGCCCCTGACGTCCTGCTCGGCACGACGTGCGGCCAGTTCCTCACCGGAGACCAGCAGGTTGATCGAGCGCTGCGGGATGTCGATCAGGATCCGGTCGCCTTCGCGGACCAGGCCGATCGCCCCGCCCGCGGCGGCCTCCGGTGAGGCATGCCCGATCGAAAGACCCGATGTGCCGCCGGAGAAGCGCCCGTCGGTCAGCAGCGCGCATTGCTTGCCCAGGCCTTTGGATTTCAGGTAACTGGTCGGGTACAGCATCTCCTGCATGCCCGGACCGCCCTTGGGCCCTTCATAGCGGATCACCACGATATCGCCGGCGACCACTTCATTGGCAAGGATGCCCTTCACCGCCGCATCCTGGCTCTCGAACACCTTGGCGTTGCCTTCGAACACATGGATGGATTCGTCCACGCCCGCGGTCTTCACCACGCAACCATCGACGGCGAGATTGCCGTACAGCACGGCCAGGCCGCCTTCCTGCGAATAGGCGTGTTCGACATCGCGGATGCAGCCGTTGCTGCGGTCGGTGTCCAGCGTCGGCCAACGCGTGGCCTGGCTGAAGGCCACCTGCGTCGGGATGCCGCCCGGTCCCGCCTTGAAGAAAGTGTGCACCGCTTCGTCCTCGGTCCGGGTCACGTCCCACTGCGCGATGCCATCAGCCAGCGTCTTGCCGTGCACCGTCGGCACCCCGGTGTGCAGCAGCCCGCCGCGCGACAGCTCGCCGAGGATCGAGAAGATGCCGCCGGCGCGATGCACGTCTTCCATGTGGTACTTCTGGATGTTCGGCGCCACCTTGCACAGCTGCGGCACCTTGCGCGACAGCCGGTCGATGTCGCGCAGGTCGAAGGCGACCTCGCCCTCCTGCGCGGCAGCGAGCAGGTGCAGGATGGTGTTGGTGGAACCGCCCATGGCGATGTCCAGGGTCATCGCATTCTCGAAGGCCTCGAAACTGGCGATGGAGCGCGGCAGCGCCGAGGCATCCTCGCTGCCATACCAGCGATGGCACAGTTCGACCACCAGCCGGCCCGCGCGCAGGAACAGTTGTTCGCGATCGGCATGCGTGGCCAGCGTGGACCCATTGCCCGGTAAGGCCAGGCCCAGCGCTTCGGTCAGGCAGTTCATCGAATTGGCGGTGAACATGCCCGAGCACGAGCCGCAGGTCGGACAGGCGCTGCGTTCGTATTCGGCTACTTTCGCGTCGGACGAGTTCTCGTCGGCGGCCACCACCATCGCATCGACCAGGTCCAGTCCGTGTTCCGAGAGTCTGGTCTTGCCCGCTTCCATCGGCCCGCCGGAAACGAACACGGTGGGGATGTTCAAGCGCAGCGCGGCCATCAGCATGCCCGGGGTGATCTTGTCGCAATTGGAGATGCATACCAGCGCGTCGGCGCAATGCGCATTGACCATGTACTCGACCGAGTCGGCGATGATCTCGCGGCTGGGCAGCGAATACAGCATGCCGTCGTGGCCCATGGCGATGCCGTCGTCCACGGCGATGGTGTTGAACTCCTTGGCCACGCCGCCGACGCGCTCGATTTCGCGCGCGACCAGCTGCCCCAGGTCCTTGAGGTGCACGTGCCCCGGCACGAACTGGGTGAACGAATTGGCGATGGCGACGATGGGCTTGTGGAAATCCTCGTCCTTCATGCCGGTGGCGCGCCACAGTGCGCGGGCGCCGGCCATGTTGCGGCCGTGGGTGGAAGTGCGGGAACGATAGTCGGGCATGCGGGTATGCAAAGGGATCGCGAGTGGGGACGTCGATTCTGCGGCGTTTCCAATGTTTCAGTTGCAACTATATTTCCGTTCGCCATCCATTCGTCGATGTTGGCGCGGAGGCGCTTGACAATGCTCATTGGCGCATGTTTCTCTACACCCATGCTGCAACGCCACATGCCCCCGATGACCGACACGACTGCGCCCCACGGCGCGGCGGCCTCGCTCCTCGTACTCGTACTTATTACCTCGCCAACAGGTGCGGGACGAACCGGCGCGTAAGCAGAAAAGCTCGCCAGATTCGCAAAACCCCGCACTGAGAAGTGCGGGGTTTTTTGTTTTCGGACCTTTCAAACACGTTCTCCAGCCCTTCCCTTCAACCTTCCATGGAATCCAGCGCAATGACCACCAGCACCCTTCCCAACACCAAGATCGCCATCGTCGGCTACGGCAGCCAAGGCCGCGCGCATGCGCTGAACCTGCGCGAATCCGGTTTCGACGTCACCGTCGGCCTGCGCCCGGGCGGCCCGACCACGGCCAAGGCACAAGCCGATGGCTTCGTGGTGAAGACGCCGGCTGAAGCGGTCAAGGACGCCGACCTGGTCGCGGTGCTGACGCCCGACATGGTCCAGCGCAAGCTTTACGACGAGGTATTGAAGGACAACCTGAAGCCCGGCGCCTGCCTGCTGTTCGCGCATGGCCTGAACGTGCATTTCGACCTGATCAAGCCGCGCGAGGACATCGACGTCGTACTGGTGGCGCCGAAAGGCCCGGGCGCGCTGGTCCGCCGCGAATACGAGATCGGCCGCGGCGTGCCCTGCATCTATGCCGTGCACCAGGACAAGAGCGGCAATGCCGAAGCGCTGGCCCTGGCCTACGCCGCCGGCCTGGGCGGCGCGCGCGCCAACATCATCAAGACCACCTTCAAGGAAGAGACCGAGACCGACCTGTTCGGCGAGCAGGCCGTGCTCTGCGGCGGCGCTTCGTCGCTGGTCCAGGCCGGTTTCGAGACCCTGGTGGAAGCCGGCTACCAGCCGGAGATCGCTTATTACGAAGTGCTGCACGAACTGAAGCTGATCGTCGACCTGTTCTACGAAGGCGGCATCACCCGCATGCTGGAGTTCATCTCCGAGACCGCGCAGTACGGCGACTACGTCAGTGGCCCGCGGGTGATCGACGCGGCGACCAAGGCGCGGATGAAGGACATCCTGACCGACATCCAGGACGGCACGTTCACCAGGAACTGGATCGCCGAATACGAAGCCGGCCTGCCCAACTACAACCGCTTCAAGAAAGCCGACATGGAGCATCCGATCGAAGTCGTGGGCAAGAAGCTGCGCGCCAAGATGGTGTGGCTGTCGGCCAACGCCGCGCAGCCGGATGCGGACGACGCCACTTCAACCGCAAAGGCCGCCGCTGCATGAACACAACCGCTGCCATTGCCCCACGCAACGGCGCCCGCTGGCTGACCCAGGCGCTGGAAGCCGAAGGCGTCGAAACGCTGTTCGGTTATCCGGGCGGCACCATCATGCCGTTCTACGACGCGCTGGTGGATTCGAAGCTGAAGCACATCCTGGTGCGCCACGAGCAAGGCGCGGCATTGGCGGCGAACGGTTATGCGCGCGCCAGCGGACGCGTCGGCGTATGCGTCGCGACCTCCGGTCCCGGCGCATCCAACCTGGTCACCGGCATCGCGGATGCGATGCTGGATTCGGTGCCGATGGTGTGCCTGACCGGCCAGGTCGCGACGCATCTGATGGGCACCGACGCGTTCCAGGAACTGGACGTGTTCGGCCTGACCCTGCCCATCGTCAAACACAGTTTCATCGTGCGGCGCGTGGAAGACTTGCCGGAAGTAGTGCGCGACGCGTTCCGCATCGCCCGCGAAGGGCGGCCCGGCCCGGTGCTGATCGACCTGCCGAAAGACGTGCAGGTCGCCGATGCCTCGCATCTGCCCGATCACGTGCCGGCGCAAGTCCAGCTGCCGCCGGCTCCGGCCGACGCCGCCCTGGCCGAAGCGCTGGCCGCGATCGCCGGCGCGGAGAAGCCGGTGATCTACGGCGGCGGCGGCATCGGCCTGGCCGATGCGACCGAGGTGTTCCGCGAATTCGTCGAAGCCACGCGGATTCCCACCGTGCTGACCTTGCGCGGCCTGGGCGCGCTGCCCGGCGGACATCCCGACTATCTGGGCATGCTGGGCATGCATGGCACCCGCGCGGCGAACATGGCGGTGCAGGAATCGGACCTGTTGATCGTGGTCGGCGCGCGCTTCGACGACCGCGCCACCGGCAAGCTGGCCGAGTTCGCCCCGTTCGCGCGGGTCATCCACCTGGATGCCGACGCGTACGAGATATCCAAGCTGCGCACCGCCAACATCGCCGTACCCGGCGACGTGGCCGCGGGCCTGCGTGCGCTGGTCGGCGCGCGCAGCACCTGCGACGACTGGCGCAAGCGTTGCCGCATGCTGGCCGAGAAGCACGGCTTCCGTTACGACGCGCCCGGCACCGACATCTACGCGCCGGCCCTGCTGAAGCGCATGACCGAACTGGCGCCGGACGACGCCATCGTCGCCTGCGATGTCGGCCAGCACCAGATGTGGGTCGCGCAGCACTGCAAGTTCAACCATCCACGCAACCACCTGACCAGCGGCGCGCTGGGCACCATGGGTTTCGGCCTGCCGGCGGCGATGGGCGCGCAGTTCGCCTGTCCCGACCGCACCGTGCTGCTGGTCAGCGGCGACGGCAGTTTCATGATGAACGTGCAGGAGCTGGTGACGATCGCGCGTTGCCGCTTGCCGGTGAAGATCGTGCTGCTGGACAACAGTTCGCTGGGCATGGTCCGGCAGTGGCAGGAACTGTTCTTCGCCAGGCGCTACAGCGAGATCGACCTGTCCGACAACCCGGACTTCGCGGCGCTGGCCGAAGTGTTCGGCATTCCCGCCAAACGCATCGACCGCCGCGACCAGGTGGAAGGCGCGCTGGCCGACCTGCTGGCGCAACCTGGTCCCGCCCTGCTGCACGTGGCCATCGACATCAAGGCCAACGTCTGGCCGCTGGTCCCGCCCAACACCGCCAACAGCACCATGCTGGACAGCAATCCCGCCGACGCGAAGGCGCCGGAAGCCGCACAACGCACGGAGTCCGCGCATGCGCTACCGGCTTGACCTGGTGCTGAAACCGGCCGAAGGCGCGCTGACCCGCGTGATCGGCATGGCCGAACGCCGTGGCTTCACCCCGCATTCGATCAACGGCGGTTCCGCCAGCGAGGACGGCGGCTGGCGCCTGCAACTGGTGGTGGAGGGACAACGCCCGGCGGAGACCCTGCGCCTGCAGATGCTGAAGGTGTACGACTGCGTGTCGGTCGAGATCACCCCGGTGGAGACTGCAGTAGAGGTGGTGCCGTGACCGTCTGTCTGCCGTTGTGGGAGGGGCTTCAGCCCCGACGCTCTTCGCGCAAATCCGTCGGGGCTGAAGCCCCTTCCACAGGCCCGGTCTTTTCACGTGCTGCACGGAGGCGTCTTCTTCCAGCGTCATCCGCATGCATGCCTAATTTCCATGCCTGATTCACGTGCCGCTGCCAGCAAGGAACCCGACGTAGGCGACGTAATCGTCACCGTGGCCGACGTGCTGGCCGCGCAGGCGCGCCTGCGCCGCTACCTGCCGCCGACGCCGCTGCACCATGCCGAACGCTTCGGGGTGATGCTGAAACTTGAGAATCTGCAGCGCACCGGTTCGTACAAGGTGCGTGGCGCCTTGAACGCATTGCTGGCCGCGCGCGAACGCGGCGACACGCGTCCGGTCATCGCCGCATCCGCCGGCAACCATGCGCAGGGCCTGGCCTGGGCCGCGTACCGGCTGGGCGTGCAGGCGATCACGGTGATGCCGCATGGCGCGCCGCAGAACAAGATCGCCGGCGTCGCCCACTGGGGCGCGACCGTGCGCCAGCATGGCGACAGCTACGACGAGGCCTATGCGTTCGCGCGCGAACTGGCCGAACAGAACGACTACCGCTTCCTGTCCGCGTTCGACGATCCCGACGTGATCGCGGGGCAAGGCACGGTCGGCATCGAGATCGCGCCGCATGCGCCGGACGTGGTCATCGTCCCGATCGGCGGCGGCGGCCTGGCGTCCGGCGTCGCGTTGGCGCTGAAGTCGCAGGGCGTGCGCGTGGTCGGCGCGCAGGTCGAAGGCGTCGATTCGATGGCGCGCGCATTGAAGGGCGACACGCGCGAGGTCGCGCCGGTCGCCAGCCTGGCCGACGGCGTGCGGGTGAAGGTGCCGGGTTTCCTGACCCGCCGCCTGTGCGCCAGCCTGCTCGACGACGTGGTCATCGTGCGCGAAGCCGAGCTGCGCGAAACCCTGGTCCGGCTCGCATTGGAAGAAAACATCATCGCCGAAGGCGCCGGAGCGCTGGCCCTGGCCGCGGGCCGCCGCGTGTCCGGCAAGCGCAAGTGCGCGGTGGTCTCCGGCGGCAACATCGATGCCGCGGTACTCGCCGCCCTGCTCTCGGAAGTGCGACCGCGCGCACCGCGCAAACCGCGGCGGCGCACCCAGGAATTGCATCCGCTCGAACCCGGGCACGCGCTTCCACGATTGATCAAGACACTTTCCCCCATTGAAGTCGACGCGCCGCAAGCGCGCCACGCCGTAACCGAAGAGGAGTACACCTGGTGAGCACCATCATTACCCAGCCGGCCCAGGTCCGGATTTTCGATACCACCCTGCGCGACGGCGAACAATCGCCCGGCTGCAGCATGTCGCCGCAGCAGAAACTGGTGATGGCGCGCGCGCTGGCCGAGCTAGGCGTCGACGTGATCGAGACCGGCTTCCCCGCCAGCTCGCAGTCCGACCGCGAAGCGGCCTCGCTGATCGCGCGCGAGCTGCGCGACACCACCCTGTGCGTGCTGTCGCGCTGCCTGCCCAACGACATCGAGATCTCGGCGCGCGCGCTGGAAGGCACGGCGAAACCGCGCCTGCACCTGTTCGTTTCCACCAGCCCGCTGCACCGCGAGCACAAACTGCGCATGAGCAAGCAGCAAGTGCTGGACCTGGCCGCGACCAGCGTGGCCCACGCGCGCCGCTTCGTCGACGACGTCGAGTTCTCCACCGAGGACGGCACCCGCACCGAGGAGGATTTCCTGGCCGAAGTGATCGGGGCGGCGATCGCTGCAGGCGCCACCACCATCAACGTGCCCGACACCCTGGGCTACACCACGCCGGCGGAGATCCGCGGCCTGTTCGAGCGTCTGATCGGCGGCGTGCCCGGCGCGCGCGACGTGGTCTTCAGCACCCATTGCCACAACGACCTGGGCATGGCCGTCGCGAATTCGCTGGCCGCGGTCGAAGGCGGCGCGCGCCAGGTCGAATGCGCCGTCAACGGCATCGGCGAACGCGCCGGCAACTGCGCGCTGGAGGAAATCGCCATGGCGCTGAAGGTCCGCGGCGCTTACTTCAACGCCGACACACGCCTGGACACGCGCCGCCTGGTGTCCACCTCACAACTGCTGCAGCGCCTGGTCGGCATGCCGGTGCAACGCAACAAGGCCATCGTCGGCCTGAACGCCTTCGCCCACGAATCCGGTATCCACCAGCACGGCATGCTGCGCCATCGCGGCACCTACGAAATCATGAATCCGCAGGACGTGGGCTGGCCGGATTCGCAGATGGTGCTGGGCCGCCACAGCGGCCGTGCCGCGGTCGAGCAGCGCCTGCGCGCACTGGGCTACCTGCTTGAGGAATCGGAACTGGAACTGGTCTTCGCCGACTTCAAGGCGCTGTGCGAGAAGCAGCGCGTGGTCAACGACGCCGACCTGCAGACGCTGATGCAGGACGGCGCCGACAGCGAAGGCTACCGGCTCTCTTCGATGACCATCAGCGATGCCGGGCATCGCGCGCGGGCCACGGTCGAGTTGTCCGATCCGGACGGCGATCGCCTATTCGAGACCGCGGAAGGCGACGGGCCGGTGGATGCGCTGTTCGCTGCATTGGCCATGGCCACCGGCGTGGATCTGAAGCTGGAAAGCTACCAGGTGCACAGCGTCGGCCTGGGCCGCGATGCGCGCGGCGAGGCCAACCTGAGCGTGCGCCACGAAGGGGTGGAGTACGACGGCACCGGCACCAGCAAGGACATCATCGAAGCCAGCGCCCTGGCCTGGCTGGATGTGGCCAACCGCCTGCTGCGCGCGCGCAGCAAGGCCAAGACGAAGTCCACGTCGGAAATGGCGGTGGCGTGATGCGTCTTTCCGTAGCCAAGGAAATACATGCCGTCATCCCGGCGCAAGCCGGGATCCATTTTGACTTTGCCGTTGCCTGCATACGTCCCCATCAAAAGCAGGATCAGGATGTATCCCAGCCTTCGCTGGGATGACGAGCCCGGTTTTCCACGATCAGCGCAGCCATCGCACAATTCCATATCCTTCCTCTGGAAACATTTCATGAGCTCCACCCCCCGCACCCTCTTCGACAAACTCTGGGACGCGCATGTCGTCGTTCCGGAGACAGACGCCGCGCCCGCGGTGCTGTACATCGACCTGCACCTGATCCACGAAGTCACCTCGCCGCAGGCCTTCACCGAACTGCGTGCGCGCGGCATCGCGCCGCGCCGGCCGGACCGGACCAAGGCGACCATGGACCACTCCACGCCGACCACGCCGGCCGATGCGGACGGCAAGTTCCATTACTACACGCGGGCCTCCGAGACCCAGGTCGACACGCTGGCCGGCAACTGCGCCGAGTACGGCATCGAACTGTTCGACATGCACTCGGCCGAACGCGGCATCGTCCACGTGATCGCGCCGGAACTGGGCCTGACCCAGCCCGGCATGACGATCGTCTGCGGCGACAGCCACACCTCCACCCATGGCGCGTTCGGCGCGCTGGCCTTCGGCATCGGCACCAGCGAGGTCGGCCACGTGCTGGCCACGCAATGCCTGCTGCAGCGCAAGGCGAAGACCATGGCGATCACCGTCGATGGTCCGCTGGCGCCGGGTGTCGGCGCCAAGGACGTGATCCTGCACATCATCGGCGTGATCGGCGTCAACGGCGGCACCGGCCACGTTCTGGAATACCGCGGCTCCACGATCCGCGCGATGGACATGGAACAGCGCATGACCCTGTGCAACATGTCGATCGAGGCCGGCGCGCGCGCGGGCATGGTCGCGCCGGATGAAACGACTTACGCCTGGCTGGCGAATACGCCACGCGTGCCGCAAGGCGCGGCGTTCGAGGAAGCGAAGACGCGCTGGTCGCAATTCGGCAGCGACGACGGCGCGCATTTCGACCAGGAAGTAGTCATCGACGCGCGCGACATCCGCCCCACGCTGACCTGGGGCACGCATCCGGGCACGGCCATCGCCGTGGACAAACCTATCCCCGCCGCCAACGATGCCGCGGCGCAGAAGTCGCTGGATTACATGGCCTTCGACGCCGGCAGGCCGCTGGAAGGTACGGCGGTGGACGTGGTCTTCGTCGGCTCCTGCACCAACGGTCGCCTCAGCGACATGCGCGAAGTGGCCACCGTGCTGCGCGACCGCCGCGTCGATCCGCGCGTGCGCATGCTGGTGGTACCGGGTTCGGAACTGGTCAAGCGCCAGGCCGAGGCCGAAGGGATCGACCGGATCGTGCGGGCCGCCGGCGCCGAATGGCGCGAACCGGGCTGCTCCATGTGCATCGCCATGAATGGCGACCTGGTCGCGCCGGGACAATTGGCGGTCAGCACCAGCAACCGCAATTTCGAAGGCCGCCAGGGGCCCGGTTCGCGCACGCTGCTGGCCTCGCCGATGACCGCGGCGTGGGCGGCGGTGAACGGGAAAGTGTCCGATCCGCGTGAGCTGTTTGTGAAGGAGGTCGCGTGATGGATGCTTTTGATTCCCTTCTCCCACCGGGAGAAGGTGGCGCGCAGCGACGGATGGGGGAAGAAGAGTTCCGGATGTACCGGGGTTGGTCGCCTAGTCATTCATCTTCCCTCATCCGCCCTTCGGGCACCTTCTCCCGGGGGGAGAAGGAAACAGCCGCCTTCGCTTCAGGGGTTTTCGCATGACCGCCTTCGCCGCCCTCACCTCGCGCAGCGTGGTCCTGCGCCAAAGCAACATCGACACCGACCAGATCATCCCCGCGCGCTTCCTGTCGACCACCGAGCGCGCCGGACTCGGCAAGCACGCCTTCAACGACTGGCGCTGGCAGGCCGATGGTTCGCCGAATCCGGAGTTCGCCTTCAACCAGCCGCAGAACAGCGGCCGCCAGATCCTGCTGGCCGGCGCCAATTTCGGCTGCGGTTCCTCGCGCGAGCACGCGCCGTGGGCGCTGACCGACCTGGGCCTGCGCGCGATCGTGAGCAGCCAGATCGCCGATATCTTCCGCAACAACTCGCTGAAGAACGGGCTGCTGCCGATCGTGCTGGACGAGGCCGTGGTGCAATCGCTGATGCAGCGCCCCGACGACGAACTGACCGTCGACATCGAGGCGCGCGAACTGCGCACGCCCGCCGGCGACGTCCATCCCTTCCCGCTCGACGCCTTCGCCCGCACCTGTCTGATGCAAGGCGTGGACGAGCTGGGCTACCTGTTGCTGCGCGACCCGCAGATCTCAAAGTACGAGGAACGTTTCCATGCAAGCTGACATCGCAGTCCTGCCCGGCGACGGCATCGGTCCGGAAGTGACCGCCGCCGCACTGTCCGTGTTGAAGACCGTGGCGCGCCGCTACGGCCACCAGTTCACCTTCAGCGAACACGACATCGGCGGCATCGCCATCGACAAGACCGGCGAACCGTTGCCCGCTTCCACCCTGGCCGCGTGCAAGAGCGCCGACGCGGTACTGCTGGGCGCGGTCGGCGGGCCGAAGTGGTCGGATCCGAATTCCAAGATACGTCCCGAACAGGGCCTGCTCGCCCTGCGCAAGGGCCTGGGCCTGTACGCCAACCTGCGCCCTGTGCGCCCGCATCCGGCCGCATTGAACGCCTCGCCGATCAAGCCGCACCTGCTCACCGGGGTGGACATCATGGTGGTGCGCGAACTGACCGGCGGCATCTATTTCGGCGAGAAGACCCGCAGCGCCGACAGCGCCAGCGACCTGTGCACGTATAGCGTGGTCGAGATCGAACGCGTGGTCCGCAGCGCGTTCAAGCTGGCCCGCCAGCGCCGCGGCTACCTGGTGTCGGTGGACAAGGCCAACGTGCTGGAGACCTCGCGCCTGTGGCGCGACGTGACCGCGCGCATCGGCCGCGACGAGTTCGCGGACGTCAAACTCGAGCACGTGCTGGTGGATGCGATGGCCATGCACCTGCTGGCGCATCCGCGCGAGTACGATGTGATCGTGACCGAGAACATGTTCGGCGACATCCTCACCGACGAGGCATCGATGCTGGCCGGTTCGCTGGGCCTGCTGCCTTCCGCGTCGCTGGGCGACGGCAAGGCCGGAGTTTACGAACCCATCCACGGTTCCGCGCCCGACATCGCCGGCAAGGGCATCGCCAATCCGTACGCGACGATCCTCAGTGCGGCGATGCTGCTGCGCCATTCGCTGGGCCTGCACGATGAAGCCGACTGCCTCGAACGTTCGGTCGATGGCGCGTTGAATGCGCATGCTTTCACCGCCGACCTGTCCTCCAACGGGCGCAGCATTTCCACTACCGCCGCCGCGCAAGCGGTGATCGAGCAGATGCAGGCCAACTGCTACGTGGCCGAACTCCGCGACTGAGCCACGTAGCAGAAGGCGTAGGAGCGACGTAAGTCGCGAAACAAGAAGACCATGGACCCTTCGCGACTTACGTCGCTCCTACGTACGCTGCTTTTCCCTGACCCGTGCAGGCTCTATGCTCGGCGCTTCCGGCACAGGCACACGCACCCGATGAATCGGTCCACTTTCTTCGTCATCGCAGCGTCTGTCCTCCTCCTGGCGCTGCTGTTCAACACACCAGTCCATGCCGCCCCGCCCCTGCGCGAATCCTTCGACCTGCAACTCCCGGTCCCGCCGACCCCGGTCCGCATCGACGGCCAGCAGCGGCTGGTCTACGAACTGCACCTGACCAACTTCGCGCGCGAGCCCTTGTCGCTGCAGCGCGTGGACGTGCTCGATCCGGCAACCGGCCACGTGCTCGCCCAGTTCATGGATGCGGACCTGGCCGTACGCCTCGCACGCCCCGACGCAATTGAAGCGGGTGCGGCGGGCGCTATCGCACCCGGGATGCGTGGCGTGCTTTACCTGGAGTTCGCACTTCCCGCAGGCGCCGTACCGCGCGCGCTGTCGCACCGCATCGCTTACGCCACGCCCACCCCGGACTCCCTTGAAGTGGAAGGCGCGACGATCGCGTTGGGCACCGCTCCCCCCGTACTCGGCGCGCCGCTGCGCGACGGACCCTGGGTCGCGATCCATTCGCCGGATTGGGAACGCGGCCATCGCCGCGTGCTGTACACCGTCGACGGCCGCGCACGCATTCCCGGCCGCTTCGCCATCGACTGGGTGAAGCTGGACTCCGCCGGCCGCACCGCGCGGGGTGATGCCGATGTCGTGACCAATGCCTACGGTTACGGCGCCGACGTCCTGGCCGTCGCCGATGCGGTGGTCGCCAGCACCCGCGACGATGTCGCCGAAAGCGCCTCGGTCGCTGCGAATCCGAAGCATGCGCTCGGCGACGCCACCGGCAACTACGTATCGCTGGACCTGGGCGACGGTCGCTACGCCTTCTACGAACACCTGAAGCCCGGCAGCCTGAAGGTGAAACTCGGCCAGCACGTGAAGCGCGGCCAGGTGATCGCCGCGCTCGGCTTCACCGGCGACTCCACCGGCCCGCACCTGCACTTCCATGTCGCGGATGGCGATTCTCCGCTTGGTGCGGAAGGCGTGCCGTTCGTGTTCGAACGTTTCGAGGTACTGGGCGGCTATCCGGATATCGGGGTGTTGGGTTCCAAGCCGTGGACCCTGCGCGACGCTGGCCAGGAACCGCGGCGGGAGGGCGAAATGCCGGCCTCCAATACCGTTGTCAGTTTCGACTGACGCCTGGTCGTTGTAGGAGCGACGCAAGTCGCGAAATCCTGGAATCCCGACCTCCAGGCCTCCCGAACGCATGGGGGCTGAGGACTTCGCGACTTGCGTCGCTCCTACGGCCCGGGTTTCGTTAAGATCGGTGTCGATATGGACAAACCCTACCTCCTCGCCATCGACCAGGGCACCACCAGCTCGCGGGCGATGCTGTTCGACCGCGGTGGTGCGGTGGTGGGCATGGCCCAGCGCGAATTCGAGCAGCTGTTCCCGCAGCCGGGCTGGGTGGAACACGACCCGCGCGAGATCCTGGGCAGCGTGCAGAGCACGATCGTGGAGGCGATGACGCGGGCGCAGGTCAGCGCTTCGCAGATCGCCGGCATCGGCATCACCAACCAGCGCGAGACCACGGTGGTGTGGGACCGCAACACTGGCCAGGCGATCCACAACGCCATCGTCTGGCAGTCGCGGCAGACCGCGGACATCTGCGAACAGTTGAAGGCCGATGGTCATGCGGACCTGGTGCGCGAACGCACCGGCCTGCTGATCGATGCCTATTTCAGCGGCACCAAGGTGAAGTGGATCCTCGACCACGTGCCCGGTGCCCGCGCGCGCGCCGAACGCGGTGAGTTGTTGTTCGGCACCATCGACAGCTGGCTGTTGTGGAACCTGTCCGAGGACCGCACCCACGCCACCGACGTCAGCAACGCCTCGCGCACGCTGATGTACGACATCCACAAGAAGCAGTGGTGCCCCGACTTGTTGCGCATGCTGGACGTGCCGGCGGCGATGCTGCCGGAGGTACGCGACAGCAGCACGGTCTATGCGCATACCGGGGCGCAATCGGTGTTCGGCCATCGGGTGCCGATCAGCGGCATCGCTGGCGACCAGCAGGCTGCGTTGTTTGGGCATGCGTGCTTCGAGCCGGGCATGGCCAAGAACACCTACGGCACCGGCTGTTTTCTGCTGATGAACACCGGCGCGAAGGCGGTGCAATCGAACAACGGATTGCTGACCACGATCGCGTGGAGCCTCAATGGCGAAGTGGAATACGCACTGGAAGGCAGCGTGTTCGCGGCGGGCTCGGCGATCCAGTGGCTGCGCGATGGCCTGCGCATGCTGGGCAAGGCCGGCGATTCGCAGGCCTATGCGGAACGGGCGCTGTCGTCGGACGGAGTGTATTTCGTACCGGCCTTCGTCGGCCTGGGCGCGCCGTACTGGCGCAGCGATGTACGCGGGTCGATGTTCGGGCTGACGCGGGGCACGACCAAGGAGCATTTCATCCGCGCGGTGCTGGAATCGCTGGCCTACCAGACCCGCGATGTGCTGACCGCGATGCAGGTCGACGCGGGCTTGACCTTGAAGGCGTTGCGGGTGGACGGCGGCGCCATCGCCAATGATTTCACCGCGCAGTTCCAGGCCGACCTTCTGGATATCGCGGTGGAGCGGCCGTCAGTGAAGGAATCCACGGCGCTGGGCGCGGCCTATCTGGCAGGGCTGGCGGTGGGGTTCTGGGAAAGCCGGGAACAGATCGCGCGGCAGCGACAGGTGGAGCGGACGTTCGTGCCGGAGATGGTGGCGGAGCGACGGCAGCGGTTGTACGGGGGATGGAAGCGTGCAGTTGAGGCTACTATGGTGTTTGGATCTGGGAAATAGTGGGCCAAGCCTGTACTGAATCTGCATGGCGGATACTTCTCGTGCTTACTGAGCTCTGAAGCGCTAGGAAGGAGATTGACTGGCGTGTCGCACGGACCTGAATTCGGCGAGTCACGCAGTGTAGTTCCAGTTGGCGGCGGAATTCCAATATCGCGATTCTATGTGCCCGACCTCCATTTACGAGCCAAGTTCAGAGATTTTCTACCAACTGCTTTGCGCAAGCAGTGGTTAGCATCATCCGCCGCCTTTCATGCGGAAGTTTGTAACTGCGCAGAATGCAGAGCGATCATCAACGGCAATGCGGACAACTTTCAACTTTACGGAGAAAGCGAAGTTAAAAGCATCAAACGTAAAAATGGGGTAGTACGTATTGAGTTTCCGACAACTGAAGCGAAGAAGCGTTGCCTTAGACATTATCTTTGTAGAAAGAAGGCAGAGTTTGAGGCTATTTCAAATGGCACAAGAGCAAGTCTTGTAGCCGACCTTGACACCTCTTATAACAAGTTTTTAGGCGCTGAATCTGTGGAAGTTATTTCTCATCTTCAAAGATGGAAACGGGTGATCCAGGAGCTGGAGGGGCTGTAGTCTGGTCGGGTCTGCAGCTTGCCAATCATAGAGATCAGCAGAAGATCCGCGATTGCAACAACCATTCAATCCACGCAAGGCATTTTTTCTTGTCTTCCTTCTCCGATCCCCAAGCCGTAGCCCGCTACGCCACCGGCCCCGTCCGGCAGGTGCCCGGTTTCCACGCCATGCAGCAGATGGCTTCACTACTGCTGGCCGAAACCGTACCGCAGGATGGTCATGTGCTGGTGCTCGGCGCCGGTGGCGGCCTGGAACTGAAAGTGTTCGCCGACGCGCACGCCGGCTGGCGGTTCACCGGCGTCGATCCCTCCGCTGAAATGCTGGCGCTGGCGAAAGAAACCCTGGGCCCGCTCGCCCCGCGCGTAGAACTGGTCGAAGGCTATATTGACACCGCGCCCGTCGGACCTTTCGACGGCGCCACCTGCCTGCTGACCCTGCATTTCCTGCCTGCGGAAGAGCGCCTGCACACATTGAAGGAACTGGCGCGACGCTTGAAACCCGGCGCGCCGCTCATCGTCGCCCACCACAGCTTTCCGTTGGCCGATGGCGCCAAGGAGCGTTGGCTGGAACGCTACGCCGCCTTCGCCATTGCCGCCGGCGGCATTCCCGCCGCCGACGCACGCAACGCAGTCGCCGCCATCGGCAGCCGCCTGCCCGTGATCCCGCCCGAACAGGATGTCGCACTGCTGCACGAAGCAGGCTTCGGCCACGTCGAACTGTTCTACGCAGCATTCACCTTCAAGGGTTGGATCGCGTACCGCAACCCATAGCTCGCGTAGGGTAGAACCCGCGCACGGGTGTCCCGGCGAATTCGATAGGCCTCTGTTGGCTCCACAGCTCCGGCGCCGCCGGCGATCAGCACAGTGCTGCGGATGCCCTACCCACGGGCTAAATAAATCCTGAATTCCGCCTGCGGCGCGACCCTTGAAACCGCCATCGAGCAAACCATTTTGCGCCTTGGCACGAAGTTGCCATCCACAACACTTCATCAGGAGAATTGCCATGGCAAAGCATTTGGTTGGCCAGGCCACCTGGCCCAGTCAGAACCCCTCCCAGGACCCGCTGCAGCAACTGTTCAACCGCCTCTTCGATGGCGGCCTGCACCAGGGCGGCAACGAGGATTCCAATGTGGTGACCAGCCAGTGGGTCCCGCATGTGGACATCAGGGAAGAAAGCGACCGCTTCGTCCTGCTGGCCGACATCCCCGGCGTCGAGCCCGCCGATATCGAGGTGCAGATGGACAAGGGCATGTTGGCCATCAAGGGCGAGCGCACCGTGGAGAACCGCAGCGAAGGCACCAGCTTCTCGCGGCTCGAGCGTCAACACGGCGTCTTCCACCGCCGCTTCGCCCTGCCGGACAGCGCCAATCCCGAAGGCATCACCGCCTCGGGCAGGAACGGCGTGCTGGAGATCGTCATTCCCAAGCGGCCGGAGACCACGCCCCGGCGTATCCAGGTAGGCAGCACCCTCAACTCCTGACTGCATCGTCCGCAGCGTCATCCGTATAGCCAGTCGCCCTGCGCCGCGCCGGGCGACTACAGCGCTAAGGGCGCATGCAGGCCTGCGGACCCGCCGACCCTGAAATGAAAAGGTGAAGCACCATGGATCGAACCGCCGAGGAAATCATCTGCGACCTCCAGGCCCAGGTCTACGCGCTGCGCGTCGCCCTGCGCGCATTGGCCCAGACCCATCCCGATCCCAATCAGCTGCTTAAGGCCTGGCACGAAGCACTTGGCGAATCCACGGCCGGCCCGGTGGTGCCCGCCTATGCGCGGCAAAGCGAATACCTTGCCGAAAGATGCCAGGCCTTTGCCGAAGACTGGACCGCCGAACTGGTGGAACTCGCGGTGCCCACGCGCAAGCCGACGCCGCAATAGACGGAGGCGCGGCGGTTTCGCGATAGAGGTTTCGCGATAGGATCGGGAGGCCGAACAGACCCTGGAATCCATTTGCCTTCGTTCTCCGATCCCCAAGCCGTAGCCCGCTACGCCACCGGCCCCGTCAGGCAGGTGCCCGGCTTCCACGCCATGCAGCAGATGGCCTCACTGCTGCTGGCCGAGACCGTGCCGCAGGACGGCCATGTGATGGTGCTCGGCGCCGGTGGTGGCCTGGAACTGAAAGTGTTCGCCGACGCGCACGCCGGCTGGCGGTTCACCGGCGTCGATCCCTCCGCTGAAATGCTGGCGCTGGCGAAAGAGACTTTGGGTTCGCTCGCGGCGCGCGTCGATCTGGTCGAAGGCTATATCGACACCGCGCCCGCCGGCCCCTTCGACGGCGCCACCTGCCTGCTGACCCTGCACTTCCTGCCTGCGGAAGAACGCCTGCACACATTGAAAGAGCTGGCGCGAAGGTTGAAGCCCGGCGCGCCGCTCATCGTCGCCCACCACAGCTTTCCCCTGGCCGATGGCGGCAAGGCACGCTGGCTGGAACGCTACGCCGCCTTCGCCGTCGCTTCAGGCGGCATATCCGCCGCCGACGCACGCAATGCAGTCGCCGCCATCGGCAGCCGACTTCCCGTAATCGCGCCCGAACACGACGTCGCCCTGCTGCAGGAAGCAGGCTTCGACAACATCGAACTGTTCTACGCAGCGTTCACCTTCAAGGGCTGGATCGCCTACAAGCGAGCCTAGAACTCCAACGAAGCGGCGGGCAACGCAAACCATGTCTCTTACGTCTGGCCGCTTATTCCACCCCTCTCGCCACAGGAGCCGAACATGGCAGACAGCGACCTGGTCTTCTACGTCAAGCTGCACGTCAAGCCGGAATGCATCGACGAATGGAAACGTGCAGTGACCGACATCGTCGAGCAGATGTCGCATGAGGCCGCTTTTGTTTCCTGCTACCTGCACCAGGACGCGCAGCAGTCCAACCTCTTCGTGCTCTACGAACGCTGGAACGAACCCAGCGTCGACGCGTTCCTGCAACACCAGGACACACCCTACCGCCGCGCTTACGAGGCACGCCTGCCCGCCCTGCTCGAACGACCCAGGGAACCCACCGTCCTGCTGCCGATCAACGAGTGGCACAAGTAACGGGTAAACCCGAAACGCGGGTGAGTCGGCCGCAGGTCTTCCCTTTGACACCATCGCAACGGCTTGCCGGCGAAGGTCGACTGAAACCTGCCCGGCGAAGCCGAATTGAACCCACTCTTCACTCCTGATGGCCGCTACCTGATCGTTCGCGACCGCCTGTGGCGCGCAGCGAATCCGGGATTGAGCGCCGAAGCCAGGTCCGGTCTGGTCAACGCCTTGATGACCGCAAGACGCGAGGTCGGCATCGCGCTTCGCAACAAGGATGGCACGCGCCTGGCACAAGCCCGCATCGCGGTGCATGCCGCCAAGGTCGCGCTGGGCGAACGAGGCGCCGTCTGGTGGACGGATGGCACCCGGGATTTCAATCGCTGCCTGGTGAAGAACACGCCCTATGCGGAGTGGTACCTGGGAACGCAGGCAATGAAATGAATCCGCGCAGGGCGGAACCCGCACCTCGGGACCTGCACGCCGAAGGAAGTCCCCGTGGGGGACATCGTTGCGACGGGCACTACCCGATCTTCCTTCGATACCGGACACGCAGGACGGGTGAAGCACGGCGGGCATGCCGTTTCCTTCGGCCCTGCCGCATCTGGCCAGCAAGCAACGGGCATGCCTCCTTGCCCGAGCCTTGTTGTGGACCCGGATCCCGTCTGTGCCATAAGTCGGGTGGCCGCCCAGCACATCACGGCACCCTGTCGCCCACCCGAGAATGGGCAACCACCCTGCCCTGGAAACGCCATGCCCGAAGTCTCGCTGTTACGGCTCTACCTGCTCAGGGCGATGTACCTGCTGATCGCGGCAGGCCTTGGCATCGTCCTCTGGCCTTCGATTGTTTCCTCGGCCGGCACCGCGGCGGATTCGAACACCGTGGTCATGGCACTGCTGGGCTCGTTGTCGCTGCTGTGCTTACTGGGCATTCGCTACCCGCTTCGAATGCTGCCGCTGCTGATCTTCGAACTGGTGTGGAAGACGATCTGGGTAGTGGCCTTCGCATTGCCACTCTGGTTGGCTGGCACGCTTGATGCTTACGGCCGGGAAACCCTGTTCGCCTGCATGGTTGGAGTGGTACTGGTACCGCTGGTGATCCCCTGGGGCCATGTGTACCGCACCTACCTGGCGGCGCGCGGCGAGGCGTGGACCAGGCGATCCTAGCCTGGCGAAGCGTCACCAAACCTGTCGGCTACGGATCCACCTCGATCCGAGCGCAACAACTGTCGGGTCACGCGTAACGTCACGAAAATCGCAGGAGGGTCCAGGCGAAACCGTTGATCGCCCATGACGGTTCCGCCCGGCCGCGCTTCGCCATCCAATCGGCACTCGACAACTCCGGTTGCCTCGTGCCCACTATGCGATTGTCACCCTTGGGGATTTCCTTGAAACACCCAGCGCGTCATTTCTTCTTCCTGCTTGCCCTGTGCCCATTGTTCTTCTTCCAGGCACAGGCGTCGGCGCCGGCCAGCGCCGACGGCGCGCAGCGCACGGAGCCGTTGGATCTGGATGCCGTCCTCAAGCAGGCCATGGACGGCACGCAAACCCCCGCGCTGGCCGCACTGGTCATGCGCGACGGCAAGATCGCCGGGCAGGCCGTGCGCGGCGTGCGTCGCAACGACCAGCCCGATGCCGTGCGTGCCGATGACGTCTGGCTGATCGGCTCGACCGGCAAGCCGATGACCGTCGCCCTGATCGCCAAGCTGGTCGACCGCGGCGTGCTTTCCTGGGACACGCCACTGGCGAAGATGCTTCCCGACCTGGCCGACTCCATGCGACCGGAATACCGCACGGTGACCCTGGTCCAGTTGCTGTCGCATCGCTCGGGATTGCCCGAGAACATCGGCGACCTCAAGTTCCTGGATACCTTCTTCACCAATTCGCGGCCGCTGCCGCAGCAACGCCTCGACTTGATCACCGCCGCACTGAAGGAAGCGCCGGCCGCCGCGCCGGGCACCGAGTTCGTTTACTGCAACACCGGCTTCCTCATCGCCGCGGTCATCGCCGAACGCGCGGCCGGCGCGGATTTCGAGGAACTGATGCGCCGCGAAGTGTTCCAGCCGCTGGGCATGGACAGCGCCGCTTTCGGCCCCACCCATGACGGCCAACCGCGAGGCCACCGGGGTGGCAAGCCGATCACCGCGATGATGACGAAATCCGACGACGGCGTGCCGATGATGTACACCGCCGCCGGCAACCTGCACATGAGCCTGCACGACTGGGCGCAGTTCTGCCTCGACCAACTGGCCGGAAGCCGCGGCAACGGCAAGCTGCTGGCGCCTGCTTCCTACCGGTTGATGCAGACCGCTCAACCCGGCAGTCCGAGCGGGATGGACTGGGGCGTGCAGGACTCCATCGCCGGACGCAAGGGACCGGTGCTGGTGCATGGCGGCTCCGACGGCAACTGGCTCGCCTGGGCGGTGTTGTTTCCGGAAGCGAACACGGGCGTGCTGGCAGTCGCCAACGCCACCGAGGACATGGGTGGCGACAAGGCGACGAAGGCAGTGCTGGGAACGTTGTTTACGGATTTGAGCCCGGAGAAGTAGGAATACAGCAGGCGCAGGATGGAGCTCGCAGGGTGCGGTAAGCCGCAGGCGCACCGCATCAATCGTGCAACCGTTGGCCTCGGCATGTAATGACGCAAACGATGCGATGCGCCTGCGGCTTACCGCATCCCAAGGGGTCTAAGCGTCCGCTGTCTCGGCCAGCCGACCGGCATCGACGATGCAATTGCGGCCCTGCAACTTGGCCACGTACAAGGCCTTGTCGGCCATCTGCAGCAGCGGCGTGGGCTCGGATCCGTGATCCGGAAATCCGGCGATGCCGAACGACAGCGTGGTCCGCATGTCGTGCCCTTCGAAGGTGACGCGCATCGCCTCGAATTCCTTGCGCAGCGCTTCCGACCGCTGCAGCACGACCGATGGCGGCGTCCGCGGCATTATCAACAGGAATTCCTCGCCGCCGAACCGGCAGGCCAGATCCGCCTCCTGCGCGTGGCGCAGCAGCAAGGCGGCCACGGCCCGGATCATCTTGTCGCCGGCCAGATGCCCGAAATTGTCGTTGATCGCCTTGAAGCGATCGATGTCGATCATGACCAGGGCCAGTTCGGCGCCCATCTCGCGGCATTCGGCCAGTTCCTGCGCCAGCAGGTTATCCAGGTGCCGCCGGTTGAACAGACCCGTCAGCGGATCGCGCGAGGCCTGCTCCTGCAGCTGGGCCTGCAACGAAGTGATTTCCTCAACGCGTATGCCCAACTGCTTGCGGCTTTGGCGCAAGGCCACGCCGCGGGTATACGCATCATCGGCGAACATGAAGAGGTAAAGGGCGAGCGCCAGCATGCACAGGCCGGTGGTCAGCGGGCTGGTGTCGGGCCGGAAGCGCAGGCCGCTGGCCAGCGCCACGATCAGGACACCGGCGAGCATCGCCAGGACCACCTTCGACAAGCCGCGTCGACCGTGGAAGATCATCAGGTTCAGGCATGTACTGATGAACAGGATGAAGGCGATCCAGAGCGGGAACCCCCAACTGGCCACCCAGATGCCGAGCAGCACGTCGTCGACCAGCAGGTTCTGCATTTCGGCGCGCAGGGGATCGGCCGAACGACGCGCCCGCCAGTACACCAGTTGCGGATAAAGCAGGAACTGCAACCCCAACAGGATCCATTGCAACGGGCCCGCCTGGATGAAAACGAAGTGGGTCCCCAGCACCGGGATCATCAATGCGAAGAATGCGGTGCGGTTGCGCCGATTCAACCGCACGACCCAGTGTTCCCGGGTTTCCGCTTCCCTCATGTTGATTTCCCCTGCCGCCAGCGAATTATTTTAGCCGCGGGTGTGTCCCTGATGCAGTGCCGATGTAATCGCCGGGTGTGGCAGGCAACGCGAATTCACCGACAGCAACGGCAGGAGGGACGCATGTCGCGAAACAATCGATCTCTGTTCCTCGTGCACGGGCAAGCGGTCGCTCGCGGCTTGCGCCCCGAAGGAAGTTCCTCTGGGGGACGTCGCTCCTGCGGACACCGCGTCATATTCCTTCGGTCCGGAACCCGCAGATCTTTTGACCCGGCATAGCCCAGGCAAGCGAACCGCCCCCGGGGCGTTTCTTGTGACCGGGATTCCTTCAGAAAGCGACGCGGCACGAGGCTAGCGAATTGCACCCGGCAACGCCTTCTGCAATGCTCGACCCACATCCGACCCTTCGCTGGAGACCGCCATGCGCATCGCCCTGCCCCTGATCGCCGCCCTGCTGCTGGCCGCTTGCAGTTCCACCGAATACCGCGACACCAACGCCGCCGTCGATGCCAATCCCCTGTGCGTCGGCCTGGACCGCGATGCGCCGGTCAACCTCGGCCCGAAGGAATGCGAGCGCAAGACGGAGACCGTGCTGTTCCAGTCCGAACCCAAGGACAGCAAGCCGATCGACTTCAGCGGCAAAAAGGACGACTGAAGATATTTCGGGGCATGGATCGGGGTTGGCAAGCTCACCCGATCTCCTGGCCTGCTTTGCTGAAAGAGGCGATTCACCGCCATCACCACGCTGGCGATTGACTGCGCGACGCCATGGCTCTATCAAGGCGCATCGCCACGCCAGGCTCCATCATGATCACTGCAGCGACTCCGCGACGTTCCATCAACTGGAAACAGGCCGTATATGGCGGACTGCTGATCGCCCTGGGCGATGCGCTCTTCGCCATTGCCGTCTGGTTCGAATGGACCACGAAAGGCCTGACCCAGGTGTTCCAGAGCATCGCCGTCGGCGTGCTGGGCAAGGCGAGCTACGAGGGCGGCACGGCGACCGCCCTGCTGGGCGCGGGATTGCACGTGGCCATGGCCATCGCCTTCGTTGCGGTCTGCATCGTGCTCGGCCTGCGCTTCCGCCTGCTGGTGGAAAAGCCGGTGACGAGCGGCCTGCTCTACGGCGCGGGACTGTACGTGGCGATGAACTTCGTGGTGATGCCGCTGTCCCGCGTGGATGCATCGCCTTCGTTCAAGCATCTGGACACGATGGCGATGAGCGTAGCGGCGCATATGCTGTTCGGCGTGGCATGCACACTGTTCGCGCGGCGGGCGCGGCGGATGGGATCATCGCCTGCGCCGAAGCGCGGCAAGCCGAGCGACTTCGGCGGCAAGAGCGATGACTGAGAAACCTTCCATCCGGACTCCCGGCGCAGCTCCATAAAAAAACCGGCGCACCAGGCGCCGGTTTTTCGTTGCACCGCCTTCCTGCTTACCTGTTCTTTGCAGCGCAGGACGCGATCCGGTCGGCTTGCGCGGAAGTAACCAGACCGCTGGTTTCCAGCCTGTCCTTGTAGGCGGACATGCAGCTTTGATAAGCGCCATGGTTCCTGGCGTTGATCTCGCAGATGTTGCTCTGCGCCTGCACGTTGGCACCGATGATCAGGCCGCCTTCCTGGACGACCGGGACGCCGGTGTCGCAACCGCCGATCCGCGCGTTGCCCGGATTGAGCGTCCAGCCTTCATCGTTGAACAGGGCCGGGGTCAGGTCGACGTTGTAATTGGCCGCGAGCGACGCCGTGATCGCGGGCTCCATCAACGCGTTGGGACTGGTGCTGGTGTCGTAGTGCGAGAACGAAGATCCCTGCGCCACCGGGTTGGGCGCATACAGCAACGCATAACCATTGCTGTCGGCACCCTGCAACTGGCCGGGAATCGAAGCGATGGTCACGTTCACGCCCGGCAGGCCGGCCTTGATGGTCGCGCCGTTGGCCTGGGAGATGCTGAGCGTCGGCACCGTCGCCGCGACCGAGGCGTCCTCGCCCATCGAGATCACGCCCGAAGCGTTGTTGGCCACGAGCACGGCCTTGGCGCCCGCATCTTCGGCGAACTTCGCCTTGATCTCGAACGCGCAGGTACCGCGATCCACCAGCGCCACCTTGCCCGCGTACGCGCCTGCCGGCGAGGCGAAGCAGCCTTGCGATGGCGATGCGCTGCCGTCGTTGACCAGGACCACGCTGCCGCTGAAGTTGGCCGCCGTCGCCGGCGCGCCGAACGACGCCGTGCCGTAGACGAAATCTCCGGAAGCCGTACCACTGGCCCGGACCACGGTCTTTTCATCGAGTACCAGCGGCACCTGGGCGGTCACCTGCGGTCCGCGGAAAGCCAGGTTGTTGCCGACCACCGCCGCCACGCGTCCGGCGTTGGTCAGCTGGTACCAGCCCTTCTGCGACACGTTGTCGAACACGAAGCGCGAATAGATGTCCTGGTAACCCGCCAGCGGCGCGCCGTTGATCACGTTGCCGAACCCGGAAAAGCCCAGGCCGTGCGCGATCTCGTGCATGACCACATTGAGGAAGTTGGTCTTGCCGGCCGGCGTGTTGCCATCAAGCCCGTAGTACCAGCCCGAACCCGGCGAGCAAGCCGAACCATCGGGATTGGTCAGGCCGAAGGAAGCATTGAAGCGGCTGATGATGTCGACGCCGGCGCCTTCCTGCAGGTCTTCGCCGACGAGCGCGTCGGCCAGTGCGCCGTGGTAGAGCGTATCGGGCTGGCCGGGCTCGGTGAGGATGTAGATGGGCGAGGTACCCGCCGAACCCAGCACCGTGCCGGTGGCGTCGCAGCGCAGCGCCTGGAAACTGGCCTGCACGCGGATGTCCGCATCGCTCTCCAGCACCGCGCCCCACAGATCGGCGGCGAACTGATAGGCGATGCGGCGTTGTTCGCCGACGCTGGTGCCGGGATTGCCGCCCGCGGGCGCCAGCGGGGTGGGATCGTTCAGACCCTGTCCAGCGGGATCGGCATTGATCGGGATGACGTTGGCGGCGACGGCGTTGCCGGCGAAGAGCGCGGCACCGAGGCAGCTGAGCAGGAGTGTCTTCTTCATTTCACTTCTCCCTGCTTGTCCTGCGCCGGCAGCGATTCGCCTTCCGCGAGATGTTGATAGGTCACCGTGCCGTCGGCATGGTGCACGGCGACCAGGTTGACCATGCGGTCCTCCGGCAGCTGCAGCTCGACGATGCCGCGCGCAGCGACGCGTCTGCTCGCGATCGCTTCCTGTTCGGTCTTGGGCGGCGTGACCCGCTTCGCCTTGCTGTTTGCGTTGCCGCGGACGAAATCACCCTTGTCGCGCTTGCTCTTGCCGTTCTGTGACTGGGCGACAGCCGGCACGACGATGCTTGCGGCGCCGAGCAAGGCGACGGCCGCGAGCAATACCTGTTTGATGGCTCTGCGTTTCACGAATGGAACTCCTTGGTGGGTGACGGGCGGGGGCCCGAAGACGTTGCGACCGGCACGTGTCCCCTGGGATCGGCCGGTGCGTGGAGGACTTTGCTTTCGAGCAGCCCAGCCACACGCCGACCCTAGCCAGTTCATTTGGCCAGAACAAGACCGGCGTCACTTTTCCAATGTGATAAAGCCAAAGCACCGAGACCCGTCCGGACGCGTGGCTGCAAGAACCCAGCAGCGGTAATCATTCCCTGCGGGGCTCGGGCATCCCGGGGCAGCCGGGCCAGGCGACTGACACGGGACCGGCGCGATCTTTTTGTTGCGAGACAGCAAGACCCAGCGTGAGTGGCGGAGCCCGGGTGCATCGAAGCCGCGGTGTTCGACCCTGGCCGCAAGGTTCCTGATACCCGCTCGCAACACTCCGCGGCCCGGTGCCGATACTGTCCAGGCTTGCGCACGACGTGCGCGGGTCGCGCGCGCACGCTTCAAGAAGCCGCACGCGATACTGCTCAGTGTCGCGCCCGTGCATCCACACTCTCGCGGCCGGGATTTCGAAAGATCCCGCAGGGTGGGCTTCAGCCCACCGCTTTCGTCCCGGCGTCAATGCAACTCGAGACATTGCGAGGGTGGGCCAAGGCCCACCCTACGGGCCCAGCCAGCCCTTCGCTGCGGCCGTGCGCGCATACCCGTAAAGATAGACCGCGATCACCACCAGCATCGCCGGCATCGCCAGACCGGCCGGTCCGTAGGCCTGCCATGCCGGCGTGGCCACGAAGATGCCCGCCACCTGCACCACGATGGCCAGCAGCGAAACCATGAACAATGGCGGCGCCAGGCGCTTCCGCAACAACAAGGCCAGCGATCCAAGCACGCCGAACACGACCGCTACGCCGAAGGCGATATCGACCCACGGCGGCGTGGCCGCGTGCACCTGTTGTTGCGCTGCCGGCATGGCGGCCACCATTGCCGGGGTCAGCCTGACCTGCACGACGAACATCGCCAGGCCGATCAGGTTCCATACCAGGGCCACGAAGGCGATCACCCAGAAAGTCCAGCGACGCGGAGAAACGCTAGCGGTATTCATCCTTTCCTCTCCCAAGAAGTGATGGTGGCCGGCCAGCTCGGCCGGCACGCCATGATGTCATGGGTGGATCATCGTCGGCCGAACCCCGTAGGAGCGGGCCTTGCCCGCGATGCTCTTCGGTCACATCGGGTGGAGCCAAAAGCATCGCGGGCAAGGCCCGCTCCTACGAAGGTACGACGTTCACGCCTTACGCCTTCGCCCCACCCTCTTCCGGTTTGACCTTGAACCATGCCGCGTACAGCGCCGGCAGGAACAGCAGGGTCAGGGCGGTGGCCACGGTCAGGCCGCCCATGATCGCCACCGCCATCGGGCCGAAGAACGCGCTGCGCGACAGCGGGATCATCGCCAGCACCGCGGCCATCGCGGTCAGCACGATCGGGCGGAAGCGGCGCACGGTGGCGTCGATGATCGCGTGCCAGCGGTCGTGGCCGGCGTCGATGTCCTGCTGGATCTGGTCGACCAGGATGACCGAGTTGCGCATGATCATGCCGGCCAGTGCGATCGTGCCGAGCATGGCCACGAAACCGAACGGCACCCGGAACACCAGCAGCGCGAAGGTCACGCCGATCAGGCCGAGCGGAGCGGTCAGCATGACCAGGGCCATGCGCGAGAAGCTGCGCAACTGCAGCATCAGCAGCGTGGCCACGACCAGCAGGAACAGCGGCATGCCGGCGGCGATCGACTTCTGTCCGCGTCCGGAATCCTCGACCGTGCCGCCGGTTTCCAGCAGGTAACCTTCGGGCAGGGTCGCGCGGATCTTTTCCAGCGTCGGCAGTATCGTCGCGGTAACCGACGGCGGGGTCACGCCGTCGCGGATGTCGGCGCGCACGGTGACCGTGGGCAGGCGGTTGCGATGCCAGATGACGCCGTCCTCGAACGCGTATTCGATGTTGGCGATCTGCGACAGCGGCACGCTGCCGTTGGGCGTGGGCACGGCCAGGCTGCCGAGCAGGTCCAGGCGTACGCGTTCGTCGTCGGGACCGCGCAGCAGGATCTCGATCAGCTCGTTGCCTTCGCGATAGGTGCTCACGCGCAAGCCCGACAGCGAACTGGTGAGGAAGTGCGACACGTCGGCGGTGCTGACGCCCAGCGCGCGGGCGCGGTCCTGGTCGATGCTCAGGCGCACGACCTTGCTGGGTTCGTCCCAGTCCAGGTTGACGTTGGTGACGTCGGGATTGGCGCGCACCTGCGCGGCGACCTGCCTGGCCAGCGCCTGGACCCGGTCGATATGTTCGCCGGCGATGCGGAACTGGATCGGATAACCGACCGGCGGGCCGTTCTCCAGACGGGTGACGCGGAACTGCAGCTGCGGGAACTGCGGGCCGACTTCATCGATCATCCAGCTGCGCAACGCCTCGCGCGCGGGCAGGTCCTTGGCGGTGACCACGAACTGGGTGAAATTGGCCTGCGGCAACTGCTGGTCCAGCGGCAGGTAGAAACGCGGCGAACCGGTGCCGACGTAGGCGACGTAATTGTCGATGTCGCTGCGCGTGGCCAGCAGCTTCTCCAGTTTCTCGGCCTGGGCCTGGGTGGAACGCAGCGAGGAACCTTCGGCCAGTTCCAGGTCGACCATCAGTTCCGGCCGGGTCGAATCGGGGAAGAACTGCTGCGGCACGAAACGGAACATCACGATGGACAGCACGAAGGCGAGCACGGTGATCCCGATCACCAGCCAGCGATGGCGAAGGCAGGCGTCGAGCAGCTTGCGGTAACGCTGGTAGAAACGACTCTGGTAAGGGTCATGCTCGCGACCGTCGTGGAGCTTGGGCGCGAGCACGTCGGCGAACGCGGGGAAACGATCCGCGAGGCGTGCGCGAAAACCATTCCAGCGCGCCGCCAGCGAGCCTGCTCTGGGTGGCCTGGGCTGGTCCAGGTCGGGCAGCATCTTGTCGCCCAGGTACGGGATGAACAGCACCGCCGCGATCCACGACACGACCAGGGCGATCGTCACTACCTGGAACAGCGAGCGGGTGTATTCGCCGGTGCCCGAGGCCGCGGTGGCGATGGGCAGGAAACCGGCGGCGGTCACCAGCGTGCCGGTGAGCATCGGGAACGCGGTGGAGGTGTAGGCGAAGCTGGCCGCGCGCATGCGGTCGTAGCCTTGCTCCATCTTGATCGCCATCATCTCCACGGCGATGATCGCGTCGTCGACGAGCAGACCGAGCGCGAGCACCAGCGCGCCGAGCGAGATCTTGTGCAGACCGATGTTGAAGTAATGCATCACCGCGAAGGTCATCGCCAGCACCAGCGGGATGGTCACCGCGACGACCAGGCCGGTGCGCAGGCCCAGCGAGAAGAAACTCACCAGCAGCACGATGACCACGGCCTCGGTCAGCACGCGCACGAATTCGCCGACCGAATCCTCGACCGAATGCGGCTGGTCGGAGACTTTGCGCAGCTGCATGCCGAGCGGCAGGGTCTTCTGCAGGCGTTCGAATGCCGCGTCCAGGGTCTTGCCCAGGCGGATGATGTCGCCGCCGTTCTTCATCGCCACCGCCAGGCCGATCGCGTCCTGGCCCATGAAGCGCATCTTCGGCGCGGACGGATCCGCGAAGCCGCGATAGACCTCGGCGATATCGCCCAGGCGCACGGTGCGGCCGCCGGCCCGGATCGGGAAATCGCGGATGTCCTTGACCGAGGCGAAGGCGCCGCTGACCCGCAATTGCACGCGGTCGCTGGTGGTCTCGAAGAAGCCGGCCGAAGTCACCGCGTTCTGCTGGTCCAGCGCCTCCTGGACCACGTTCAACGGAATGCCGAGCGTGGCCAGCTTGGTGTTCGACAGCTCGATCCAGACCTTCTCGTCCTGCAGGCCGATCAGTTCGACCTTGCCCACGTCGGCGACGCGCTGCAGTTCCAGCTGGATGCGGTCGGCGTAGTCCTTCATCACCGCGTAGTCGAAACCCGGGCCGGTGAGCGCGTAGATGTTGCCGAAGGTGTCGCCGAATTCGTCGTTGAAGAACGGGCCGACCACGCCTTCGGGCAGCGTGGCCCGGATGTCGCCGACCTTCTTGCGCGCCTGGTACCAGAGCTCGGGAATCTCGTCGGAATGCATCGAATCGCGGGCCACGAAGATGACCTGCGATTCGCCGGGGCGCGAATACGAGCGGATGTATTCGTAATTGCCGGTGGTCATCAGCGCCTTCTCGATGCGCTCGGTGACTTGCTGGGAAACCTCGTTGGCGGCAGCGCCGGGCCACACCGTGCGCACCACCATCACCTTGAAGGTGAAGGGCGGGTCTTCGGACTGGCCCAGGTGGCGATAGGACCAGGCGCCGATGATGCCGAGCACGATCATCGCGTACAGCACCAGGCTGCGATGGGTCAGCGCCCATTCGGAAAGATTGAAGCGCTTCATGGCTCAGTCCTTGTGTCCCCTCTCCCGCAAGCGGGAGAGGGTCAGAGTGAGGGAACAGACGACAGGGGCGCTGACAGATGCGCCGCTTCGCGACGCGCCCCCATCCCATCCCCGGGTCAGATCCGGGGCAGGCTCTTGCCCCGCAAGCGAAGGAGGGGGGATCGGTGCCGGGCATGAATCGTGTCGTGTCGCTTCAATTTCCACTGACATGATCTCGCTCCGCCTCATTTCGATTTGATGGGCCGGTTGTCGCGATCCACCGGCGACACCGGCTGGTCCTCGCGCAACAGGTGCCCGCCGGCGCCAACCACCCAATCGTCGGCCTTCACCCCGGCCAGTACCGGCACGTCGGTTTCGCCGTAACGGCCGAGCTGCACGGGTTGCGACTTCACCTTGCCGGTCCGCGGATCGACCACCCAGACCGCGGTAGCGCCGCCGGCGCCGCGCTGGATCGCCGACAGCGGCAGGCTGAGGGCGGCTTCGGCTCCGGTTTCCTGCACATAGACGCGGGCGCTCTGGCCCAGCTCGACCGCCTTGGCCGCGTCGCCGACCAGGTTGACGCGGGCGGCGTAGGTCCGGGTCTGCGGGTCTGCGGCGGGGGAGATTTCACGGATCGTCCCGGGCAGGCGTTCGCCCGGTGCATTCCACAATTCCACCAGCACCGGTTGGCCGACGACGAACTGGCGGATGCGGTTCTCGGGCAGCGAGATGGCGACCTCGCGGCCCTGGTCGGCGGCCAGGGTGAACACGGTCTGGCCGGCGGCGACGACCTGTCCGGCTTCGACCTGGCGGGTGGCGATGACGCCATCGCGCGGTGCGCGCAATTGCGAATAGGCGGCCTGGTTGCGGGCTACGTCGAGTTGCGCGCGGGCGGCGCGGGCCTGGCCTTCGGCCGCCTTGTAGGCGGCGTTCTGCGCATCGTAGGTCGATTGGCTGACCAGTTTGTCGCCGACCAGCTTGGCGTAGCGGTCGCGATCGCCACGGGCGCGGACCAGGTCGGCCTCGGCGGCAGCGAGCTGGGCCTGGGCGGACTGGGCTTGCAGGCTGAGATCGTCGGCATCGAGTACCGCCAGCACCTGGCCCTGCTTGACCCGGGTGCCCGCATCCACGTCGCGGCGGACCAGCTTGCCGCCGACCCGGAACGAAAGCGGGCTTTCCTCGCGCGCATGCACTTCACCGGCATAGGCGGACAAGGCCGCCTGCGCGCCGCCGCCGGGATGCACCACCAGCACCGGGCGAGCCGTCTCGGAGGTTTCGACCTGGCCGCCACAACCGGCGAGACCGGCGAGCAGGACGAGGATTGCGAGGAGGCGCAAACTGCTCATGGGTCGGATACTCCGTATGGTTGGCCGTGATTGGGCAATAAGTGGACTTGGCGGTATAGTATAAATATCGAACCGATTAGTCTAGTATTCGCAGATGGTCAGCAATGCCTCTCCCGCCAGCCGCCCCAAGACCGCGGCCAAGACCGCAAGCCCCGGCCGCCCCAAGGACCTGGGCAAGCGCGCCGCGATCCTGGAAGCCGCCAAGCGACTGTTCTCGAACGAAGGCTTCAACGGCGCCAGCATGGACCAGATCGCGGCCGAGGCCGGGGTTTCCAAACTCACTGTGTACAGCCATTTCGGCGACAAGGAGGCCCTGTTCTCCGCCGCGGTGCGGGCCAAGTGCGAGGAGATGCTGCCGGACGACCTGTTCGCCCAGGAGCTGAAAGGCCCGCTGCGGGCGCAGCTCAAGGTCATCGCCAACGCCTTTTTCGCCCTGGTCAGCAGCGACGAGGCGATCAGTACCCAGCGCATGATGATGGCGCTCGGCCAGGCCGACGACCCCTTGCGCAAGCTGTTCTGGGAAGCCGGCCCGCAGCGCACCCACGATGCCTTCGCCGCCTTCCTGCAGTCGCGGGTAGAGGCCGGGGAGCTGCAGATCCCCGATGTGTCGCGCGCGGCCGAACAGTTCTTTTCGCTGATCAAGGGCGAAATGCACGGGCGCATGATCTGCGGCCTGTGCGCCAAGCCCTCGCGCGGCGACGTGGCGACGCATATTGAGGCCACCGTGGACATGTTCCTGCGCGCCTATGCGGTGCGATAAGTGGACATCTCCATTGCCGGATGGGACGAAGGTCGCGATGACTTCCGGCACTGCGTATGGGTGTACTACTACGGCGATGCTGTTGTTCAGCGGAATGCCGCCTCGAAGCACGCCCCGAGCCGCTAAAATGCCCGGCTCCCGAGCAGATGACTCCACCCGGATGACCCCATGATGATCGATTACAGCCAAGCCCGCGAAATGATGGTCGAGCAGCAGGTGCGTCCCTGGGACGTGCTGGATGCGCGCGTGCTGGAAGCGTTGGCCACGTTGCCGCGCGAGGCTTTCGTTCCCGAGATCCACCGCGCCCTGGCCTATGCCGACGTGGAGATCCCGTTGGGCCATGGCCAGAAGATGATGAAGCCGGTGGTCGAAGGCCGCACCCTGCAGGGCCTGCTGCTGCAGCCCGGCGAAGAGGTGCTGGAAATCGGCACCGGCGGCGGCTACCTGGCCGCGTGCATGGGCGCGCTGGCGCGTGAAGTGGTCAGCCTGGAAATCAATCCGGAGCTGGCCGCGCGCGCGCGCCATCAGTTGGATATCAGCGGCCACGGCAACAATGTCCGCGTCGAGAACGTCGATGCGCTGGATTACGCCACCGACCGCCGCTTCGACGCGATCTGCGTCACCGCCGCAGTCGAGGCGGTACCGCCACGATTCCTGCAATGGCTGCGTCCGGGTGGACGCCTGTTCGTGGTCCGCGGCCGTTCGCCGGTCATGGAAGCGGTGCTGGTCCACAACGAAGTCAACGGACCGCGCATCGAATCGTTGTTTGAAACCGACCTCCCCTACCTCGCCGGCGCGGCCCCCGCGCCGGAATTCGTCTTTTGATTGAACAAGGAAACCGCATGAGCCGCCGCCCCCTAGTCCTCGCGCTCGCCCTGGCCTTGCCCGCATTCGCCACCATCGATGCGGCCAGCGCCACCGACCTGATGCAGACCTATGAACTCGCCCGTGCCGGCGACCCGCAGCTGGCCGCCGCCGAATCCGGGCGCCTGGCGCAGAAGGAAGGCGCCGTGCAGGCACGCGCCAACCTGCTGCCGCAGGTCAACGGCAGCGCCTCGCTCAGCCGCAGCCGCAACGAGGAGGACGGCGTACCGGGCAGCTTGACCAACACCACCCGCAGCTACGGCCTGCGGGTTGACCAATCGATCCTCGATTTCAGCCGCTATTCGACCCTGCGCGGGCAGAAGGCGCTGAGCCAGGCCGCCGACTTCGACCTGGAAGCGGCCAACGATTCGCTGATCACGCGTACCTCCGCCGCGTATTTCAACGTGCTGGTGGCGATCGAGACCCTGGCCGCGGCCGAAGCGCAGCAGACCGCGCTGCAGAAGCAGTTCGACTACGCGCAGAAACGCCTGGACGTGGGCCTGGCCCCGATCACCGACGTGCACGAAGCCCGCGCCCAGTACGACAGCGCCCGCGCCAGCGTGATCACCAGCCAGAACGCCTTGAAGGACGCGTACGAGGCCCTGACCGAGATCACCGGCCAGCCGATCAGCAATCTGAAAGCGCTGCCGGACGACTTCCGCCCGGTGCTGCCGACCGATTACGACGCCGAAGGCTGGGTCAGCACTGCCGTCGCCACCAACCCGGCGCTGAAGTCGCTGGAATACCAGGTGCAGTCGGCCGACGCCAGCGTGGCCACCGCGCGCGCCGGGCACCTGCCCACGCTGTCGCTCGGCGGCAGCTGGGGCAAGGATGCGGCCTGGGGCGATACGGCCAACGGCGGCAGCGGCACCGGCACCACGGTCGGCCTGACCCTGAGCGTTCCGATCTTCTCCGGCGGCGCCACCCAGTCGCGGGTGCGCGAGGCCCTGGCCAACCGCGACGCGGTCCAGGACGGCTACGAGCAGCAGAAGCGCGCGATCGTGCGCAACACCCGCAACGCCTACCAGACCCTGGAAGCGGGCATCAGCGAGATCGAGGCGCGGCGCCTGGCCCTGGTTTCGGCCAAGGCGGCGTACGAAGCCTCGCAGGTCGGCCTGGAAGTCGGCACCCGCACCGTGCTGGACGTGCTGATCAACCAGCAGAACCTGTTCCAGGCCCAGCAGAACTACGCGCTGGCCAAGTACAACTACCTGCAGAACCGCCTGCTGCTGGACCAGGCCGCCGGCACCCTGGACGGCAGCGACGTGCAGGACGTGAACCGCCTGCTGACCGTGGATGCGGACACGCAGCTGGCGCCCGCCACGCCGTAATCCGCGGTTGCGGCAACGGCTTGATCGATTGCGGCGAACCCCGGTTCGCCGTAATCGTTTGCGATATCCGATCGGTTTTGCGGGAGGGACTTCAGTCCCGACGCTTGCGCGCAGAATGCGCCGGGGCTGAAGCCCCTCCCACACCCTTCCACACGAGCAGGATCGAACTTCTACGCGTTACCGGAAGGCAGATCGGCATCGATCATCTGCAGGGTCCTGGCCAGCGCGCCACGCCCCTGCTCCACCAGTGCGCGTCCGGCTCCGGAGATCCTGTCGCGCGCTTGCGGATCCGCGAGCAGCTCGCCGAGCGCCTGTGCGATACCGTCCGCATCGTCGGCGACCACCAGCGCGCCGGCTTCGCGCAGGCGCCGCGAGATCTCGACGAAGTTGTGCAGGTGCGGGCCGGTGACCATGGCGGTGCCGACCGCGGCGGGCTCGAGCAGGTTGTGCCCGCCGACCGGCTGCAGGCTGCCGCCGACGAAGGCGGCCTCGGCGCAGGCGTAGAACGCCATCAGTTCGCCCATCGTGTCGATCACGAATACGTCGTCATCGTCGCCAGGCCAAGTCGATTTCCTGCGCGTGGCCACCTTCCAGCCAGCGGCCTGGGCCTGTTCGGCCACGCGCCCGAAACGTTCCGGATGTCGCGGTGCCCACAGCAGCAGCAGCTCCGGCCAACGCTCGCGCAAGCGCCGATGGATGGCGACCACCGCGGCTTCTTCCTCTTCGTGGGTGCTGGCGGCGATCCACACCGGGCGCTGCCCCACGTTGTCCCTGAAGGTCTGCACGAAGTCGTCGAGCCCTTCGGGCACGGCGATGTCGAACTTGAGGTTGCCGGTATCGATCACGCCCTCGCGCGTCGCCCCCAGGGCGACGAAACGCCCGGCATCGGCGGAGGATTGCGCGCCGATGCACCGCAGCGTGCGCACCACCCGCGCGATCAGCGGGGCCAGTGCCCGGTAACCGCGCAGCGAGCGCGCCGACAGCCGCGCGTTGAGGATGTAGGCCGGGATGCCGCGATCGCGGCAACCGAACAGCAGGTTGGGCCACAACTCGGTTTCCATGACCAGCGCCAGTCGCGGCCGGTAATGGCGCAGAAAACGCGACACCGCGCCAGGCAGGTCGTAGGGCACATAGACGTGTTCGACCTCGTCGCCCCACAACGCGCGTACTCGCGCCGAGCCGGTCGGGGTGATGGTGGTGACCAGCCAGCGCCATTCGGGGTGCGCCTTGCGCAGCGCATCGACCACCGGCGCGGCGGCGTTGACCTCGCCCATCGACACCGCGTGCAACCACACATCGGTCTGCCGCGCAGGGTGCGGGTACGAGGCATAGCGCTCGTTCCAACGCTGGAAATACTCGCGAAAGCGGAACCCGCGCCAGATCAGGTGATAGACCGTGACCGGCGTCAGTACATAGAGCACGGCCGAATACAGGCCACGCAGGAAACGCTCGGTCAGGTCCATCCGCATCGAAGAAGGATAACCAACTGAACCGTTAGAATCGCTGTATGGCAGAACACCGAATCGACAACGACCCCGCGCCGAAGGGCTTGCGCCAGTGGCCTGCCTGGCTGGGCATCGGCCTGGCCGCGCTGCTGGCCCGGCTGCCGTGGCGGCTGCAGCGCGTGCTCGGGCACTGGCTGGGCGGGTTGCTGCACGCGGTGCTGCGCGATCGCCGGCACGTGGCCGAACGCAACATCGCCCTGTGCTTCCCGGAACTGGAAACCACGCAACGGGCGGCGCTGGTGCGCAAGAGTTTCTCGGAACTGGGCATCGGCCTGTTCGAGTTCGCCCGCGCCTGGTGGGGCAGCGTGCAGCCGATGCGTCGCGGCCTGCGCGTGGAAGGGCTGGAACATCTGGCGGCCGCGCGCGAAGGCGGGCGCGGGGTGATCGTGATTTCCGGACACTTCACCACCCTGGAGATCGCCGCGCGGCTGATGTGCGACCACGCGCCACTGGCCGGCATGTACCGTCCGCACGACCAGGGCGCGATGGAGTGGGCGGTCAAGCACGGACGCCTGCGCTATGCGACGCACATGTTCACCCGCGAGGAGCTGCGGCCGGCGTTGAAGCATCTCAAGCAGGGCGGGTTGCTGTGGTTCGCGCCCGACCAGGACACGCGGCGCGGCGAAAGCGTGTTCGTGCCGTTTTTCGGCCTGCCCGCGTACAGCCTGACTTCGACCCACCAGCTGGCGCGCCTGTCCGGCGCGGCGGTGATCGCCTTCGCCCACGAACGCCGCGCCGATGGCGGCTACACGCTACGCCTGTCGCCGGCCTTCGCGGACTTCCCCGGCAAGGATGCGACCGCCGATACCGCGCGGGTGATGGCGGCCATCGAGGCGATGGTGCGCAAGGCGCCGGCGCAATACCTGTGGATCCACCGCCGCTTCAAGCGCCAGCCCGATGGCCGCGGAAAACTCTACGAATGACCCATAGGGTGGGCCCCGGCCCACCTTCCGGAATCTTGCAACACTCCGAGCGGTGGGCCGGGGCCCACCCTATCAATAGACATCCGCTTCACCCGGCGGCCGGGTCTTGAAGCGCCGGTGCACCCACAGGTATTGCTCGGGATGCTGGCGGACCGGCTTTTCCAGTTCGGCCATGTAGCGCGCCGCGTCGGCGGCCGGATCGCCGCTGGGCCAGCCGCTCCATTGCGCCTCGATGCGCAGGCGGTAGCGGCCGTCCGCGTCGCGATGGAACCAGAACGGCAGCACCACCGCCTTGCCGCGCCGGGCGAGTTCCGGGGTCGCGGTCAGGGTCGCGGCGGGGATGCCGAAGAACGGCACGAACGCGTTCTGGTAGGTGAAGTTCTGGTCGGCCGAATACGCGACCACGCCGCCGCTCGAGAGTATCCGCAACAATCCGCGCACATCCTTCTTGGCGATGGTGCCGGCGAAACGACTGCGCCGCGCGCGGTCGAACATCGCTTCCAGGCAGCGATGGTTGTTGCGCCGGACCACCACGTGCACCGGCTGCGCGGCGACTTCCTGCAGCAGCCGCGCGCACAGTTCGGAAGTAGTGAAGTGTCCGCCGAACAGCAACACACCGCGTCCGGCGGCGGTCGCCGCGCGCAGGTGTTCGATGCCTTCGATCTCGGCCAGGCCCGCCAACGCGGACGAAGGCGCATACCAGGCGCGGATCAGCTCGAGTGCGCCGGTGACCGTCGCCCGCAGGTTGTCGCGCAGCAGGCGCTTGCGCTGGGCATCGTCGAGACTGGGGAAGCACAGCGCGATATTGGTGCGCGCATAACGACTGCGCTTGCGCATGGCCGGCCCCAGCAGCCAGGTCATCACGCGCCCCAGCCACAACAGGATCGATTGCGGCAGGCGGGCGACGCCGGCCGCAAGCAGGTCCAGCGGCGCGATGAACCAGCAGCGCGCCGCGCTTGCTTCAGTCATCGTCCCGGGCCAGCAGGCTGCCCGAATACAACGCCGCCAGCAGCAGGGTCAGCCCGCCCCAGAAGGTGGAATAGAACGCCAGGTGGGTATTCAACGGAAACACGGTGACACCCAGCGCCAGCATCGCCGGTCGCGCGCGGTCGCGGGCCTCGGGCGTGGCATAGCGCCAGGCGCGCCAGGCCAGGGCCGCTCCCGCCAGCCACAGCAGCAGGCCGATCGCGCCGGTCTCGCTGAGGATTTCCAGGACGATCTGGTGGGCATGGTGGGCGGGGCCGTCGCCCCAGGCAGGACTTATGTCGGGGGAAGGATCGCAAGCCGGGAATTCCTCGCGGAAGTTGCGCGCGCCGACGCCGTTGATCGGGTGTTCGCCGATCATGCAGGTGGCCGCGCGCCAGATCCGCGTGCGTCCGGACAAGGCCACGTCCACGCCGCTTTCATCGGCGGTCAGGACATGCGCGGTGCGCTGGATGCGCTCCTGGAATTGCGGGGAGAACAGGGTCAGCACGACCAGCGTGGCCGCACCGAAGGCGAACACGCCCAGCAACTTCTTCCAACCCAGCAGGCGCCAGCCCGAGAACACCAGCACCAGGGTGTAGGTCAGCCATGCCGCGCGCGCGCCGGCCAGCAGGATCACCATGCCGATCGCCGCCGCCGCCAGCGACCAGCCGAGCAGGCCGAAGCGTTTCGCGACCGCGAACAGGGCGAAAGGCGAAAGGCTGGCCAGGACCACGCCGAGCTTCAGATTGCAGGGCCCGAGGATCCCGCTGAGGCGATCGAGCACGGCCACGTCGGCGGCCGTGCACATGCTGCGTCCGCTGATCAGCTGCTTGATCTGGTCGATGCCCCAGAACAGCGGACTGGTGCCCGAGTCGACCTGCAGCAGCGCATCCACGGTCCATATCGCGCCGATGATCGCCAACCCATTGAAGGTGGTGCGGCGGCCATGCTCGTTGGCCACCGCCGAGGCCACCAGCCACAGGAATGGCAGGTAGCGCAGCCCGGTGGCGGTTTTGTAGAACGCATGCTTCGCATCCAGCGCATCGAACGAGGAGAGCAGCTGCGGCGTCCAGTAGGCGAAGAACATCACGCTGGTCAGCGCCCAGGCCGGGCCGCTGAGCAGGCGCGTGCCGCCGCGGAAACGCACCATCAGCAACTGCACGATCGCGGCCAGCGCACCCAGCACCATGATGGCTTCGGCGTAGCCGGCGGCGGGCCACAGGGCGACGAAGGTCAGCACCCATGCCGGCGCCCAGCGCCAGCCGTGCTCGGGTGCCATCGGGGAATCAGCGTGCAACGCGCGGGGAAGGGTCATCGGCAAGCTCTTGGTAAAGGGCCAGGGTGGCCTCCTGCATGGCGCGCAGGGTATAGGGCATCGTAGCCAATGGCGACGGCGGGTGCCTGAGCAGTGCGCGTGCGGTGGAAGCGAGCGCTGCTTCGTCGAAGGCCGGCACCGCGCCCTGCGGTTGCAGCTCGGCGAGCAATTCGCCGACCCCGCCATGCGCCCAGCCCAGCACCGGACGGCCGACCGACAGCGCTTCGATCACGGTACGGCCGAACGATTCGGGCTTGCGCGAAAGCTGCAGCACCAGGTCCGAGGCCGCATAGGCCTCGGCGATGCGCGAGGTCGCGGCGGTGAAGGCCACTGCATCGGCGATGCCGAGCGCAACCGCTTCGCCTTCCATTTCGGCGATGTAATCCTCGCGCCCGGCCGCGCGCGCGCCGGGCAGCCACAGGCGCGCATCGCCGCCATCGCCACGCAGGGCCGCGAGCAGGCGCAAGGCATCGACATGGCCTTTCAGTCGCGTGCCGCGTCCCGGCAGCAGCAGCAGCGGCCCTTCGCCACCGAGTTGCGGATGTTCCCTGGCGAACTCCCCGCGCAATGCAGGGCCGGGTTCCGCGACACGTGGGAACCGGGTCGTATCGATACCGCGCGGGATCACCCGCAGCTTGCCGGGATCGGTCCGTGGATAGTGGCGCAGCAGATAGTCGCGCACCGTGTCGGACACGCAGATCACGCGTTCGCCATGGGTCATCACCGCGCTGTAGCGGCCGGGCGAGTTGAGCCCGTGCATGGTGGTGACGAAATGCGGGCGCTGCGCCACGGCGATAGCCTGCAGCGCCTTCCATCCCAGCCACGCCGGCAGGCGCGAACGCGCGTGCACGATGTCGGCCTGTTCGCCAACGAACAGTTTCCGCAACGCCGGCAAATGGCGCAAGGTCAGCAGCGACTTGCGCCCGATATCCAGCGCGATGTGCTCGGCGCCGGTGGCGCGCAAGGCAGGCAACAGGCGGCCGCCGGCGGAAACGACGATCGAGCGGTGGCCCGCGGCGACCAGCGCTTCTGAGATTTCGAGAGTGGAGCGTTCGACCCCGCCCGACTCGAGCGCCGGGAGCAACTGGACCACGGTCAATCGACGCATCGGCGCAGGGCCCGTGCGCGCGACGTCAGTCGGCGAGGACGAAATGCGAACCGCAGTAAGGGCATTGCACTTCGTGGCCCGGCGCGTCCTCGATGGCCAGGTACACGCGCGGATGCGAATTCCACAAGGCCATCGACGGCAACGGGCAACTCAGCGGCAGATCGCTGCGGTGCACGGTGTAGCGCTTCTCGGCATTGGCGGGCGCGGCGGCGGTCTGGTTCATGGCTTTATTCGATGGAACGCGAGGGATTGCAGTCTAGCAGCCGGGTCCATGCCGAAAAAGGACGGCACCCCGTAGAGCGGGGCTCGCCCCGCTGCTTTTCCATCCGTCGCGTGGAAGCAAGGGCAGCGGGGCGAGCCCCGCTCTACGGGTTTGGCGTTCGAGGAAACCCGCTTCGCCGGCTATTCCGTCTTCGGCACGATCGCCTCGGTGGTGATCGACAACTTCACCTCGTCGCCGACATTGGGCACGTACAGGCCCACGCCGAAATCGCTGCGCTTGATCGTCGCGGTCGCGTCGAAACCGATGATGCCGCGGCCGTCGCCTAGCTTGTCGGCCTTGTTCAGGGTCACGTCCAGCACCACCGGCCTGGTGATGTCCTTGATGGTCAGGTCGCCGCCGACCTTGAGCCTGCCTTCGCCCGCGGCTTCGACCTTGCTGCTCTTGAAGGTCGCGGACGGAAACTTGATCGCGTCGAAGAAGTCGGCGCTGCGCAGATGCTCGTCGAAATCCTTGACGAAGGCATTCAAACCCGACAGCGGCAGGGTCACCTGCACGCTGGAGGCGGCCACGTCTTCGGCATCGTAGACCAGGGTGCCATCGGCCTGGCCGAAGTTGGCGCTGGGGTGCGAGAAACCCTTGTGGTTCCAACTGGCGAGAACCAGGGTGTGGTTGGGATCGAGCTTGTAGGTGACCGGGGCGGCGAAGGCCGGAGCGGCGAAGGCGAACAGGAGGGCAGCGAGCAGGGTCTTGCGCATGGCGGTTCTCCGGGGGCAAAGGGTCGCGGTGCAGCGCGACCGTCCGGATCCGGACCGGACGCGCGCATCGGCTGGAACCCTACCCTATTCCGCTGCGCAAAAGAAAACGCCGGCCGCGATGGAAGCGCGACCGGCGTTGCCGGGGACAGCGGTGGCCGTGGCTTATTCGGTCTTGGGCACTCCCGCCTCGGTGGTGATGCGGATCTTGACCTCGTCGCTCACCGCCGGCGCATACAGGCCCACACCGAAATCGCTGCGCTTGATCGTGGCGCTGGCGTCGAAGCCGATCGCCGCCTGCTTCTGCATGTTCTCGCCGACCTTGTTCAGGGTCACGTCCAGCACCACCGGCCTGGTGATGTCCTTGATGGTCAGGTCGCCGCTGACCTTGAGCTTGCCGCCGCCCAGGTCTTCGACCCGGGTGCTCTTGAAGCTGGCGGACGGGAACTTGATCGCGTCGAAGAAGTCGGCGCTGCGCAAGTGCTCGTCGAACTTGGCGCTGAAGGCGTTCAGGCCCGACAGCGGCAAGGTCACCTGCACGCTGGACTTGGCGACGTTGTCGGCGTCGTAGACCAGGCTGCCATCGGCCTGGCCGAAATGCGCGCTGGGATTGGAGAAGCCGAAGTGGCTCCACTGCGCGATCACGTCGGTGTGGGTCGGGTCGAGCTTGTAGGTGACCGGCGCGGCGAAGGCCGAACCGGCGAAGGCGAACAGGGCGGCAACGAGCAGGGTCTTGCGCATGATGGATTCCTCTAATATCGGGTGGGGTGGAACAGAAAGGGAATGGGGAAGCGGGTTACTCGATCCGCGCCGCTTCGTCGAACGACAGGCGCGGCAGGCGCGGGAACACGCCCGCGGGATCGCCATAACCCAGGTTGACCAGGAAATTGGATTTGATCGCGGTGCCGGCGAAGAAGGCCTCGTCGACCTTGGCATTGTCGAAACCCGACATCGGGCCGGCGTCCAGGCCCAGCGCGCGCGCGGCCAGGATCAGATACGCGCCCTGCAGGCTGCCGTTGCGGAACGCGGCGACGTGACGGTTCTCGCGCGGGCCGTCGAACCAGCCCTTGGCATCGGGCACGTGCGGGAACAGGAACGGGGTCTTCTCGTGGAAATCCTCGTCGAACCCGACGATCACGGTGACCGGGGCGGCCAGGGTCTTCTTGTAGTTGCCCTGGTCCAGGGTCGGGCCCAGCTTGGCCTTGGCTTCCGCGGATTTGACGAACACGAAGCGTGCCGGCGTGGTGTTGGCCGCGGTCGGGCCCCACTTCAGCAATTCATACAATGCATGCAACTGCGCATCTTCGACCGGCTGGTCGAGGAAGGCATTCTGGGTGCGGGCGCTGCGGAACAGCTGGTCCAGCGCGGTATCGTTCAAGACTTCCGACATGTCACGTCCTTGGAGGAATCAGGTGGAGCATTGGGTGGAGAACTGGGTGATCGGGCGGATTCGCGAGGCACCGCAGATCGAGGTGGGAAGTGTAGAGTGTCCTGATAATGGATACATACAGTCACTTCGGAACGGATTGTTTTAATTTTTGGAACGAATGACTCGGCCAACCATGGATTCGACACAGCTCTGGACCCTCACCGACGGCCATGCCGGCAACCGGCGCCAGGCCGATGCATTGGCTGCGGCACTGGATTGCGGTCCGGCCACGGACTGGTCGCTACGGCCACGCCTGCCCTGGCGCTTGTTCGCGCCGCACCGTTTCGCGGGTGCCGACAACGCCTTCGGCCCCGCATTCGCCCAGGCGCTGGATCAGCCGCCGCGCCTGTCCATCGGTTGCGGTCGGCAGGCGGCGCTGGCCACGCGTCTGCTGCGCGAACGCGGTGGCAAGGTCGTGCAGATCCTCGACCCGCGCATCGACACGAAGCACTGGGACCTGGTGGTCGCGCCCGAACACGACCGCCTGCAAGGCGGCAACGTCATCGCCCTGCTCGGCAGCCTGAATCCGGTCGACGATGCATGGCTGCTGCAGGCGCGCGATGCGTTCGCCTCGTTCGCGGAATTGCCGCAGCCACGCACTGCGGTGCTGTTGGGCGGCTCCAGCGCGCATGCGCGTTTCGACCGCAGCGCCTTCGAGGTGCTGGCCGCGAAACTGGAAGTGTCGCTGGCCCGCGACGGCGGCAGCGTGCTGGTCACCACTTCGCGACGCACGCCCGCGGACCTGGTCGCCGCCTTGCGCCATCGCTACGTGGAAACCCCGGGCCTGGTCTGGTGCGGCGAAGCCGATGGCGCCAATCCGTATGCGGGCGTGCTGGCCTGGGCCGACCGCATCGTGTGTTCGCCGGATTCGGTGAACATGGTTTCCGAAGCCTGCGCGACCGCGGCGCCGGTGTTCGTATTCGACCCGCAGCGGGTCAGCGGGCGGCCGCGCCGGTTCCTCGATTCGCTGCTGCAGAACGGACGCATCCGCGCGATGGACACCGCACTCGCCGCGTACCCGGTGGAGCCGCTGCGCGAAACCGCGCGGGTCGCGGCGATCGTGCGGGAGCGCCTTGCTGCGTAGGAGCGGGCCTTGCCCGCGATGCTCTTGCTTCAACGCCAAAAGCATCGCGGGCAAGGCCCGCTCCTACGCGGGATCGAATCCCAGGCCCTGCGCACGCACCGCGGCACCCACCACCGATCGCGATGACGCCACCGCCTCGCTTTCCACCACCAGCCGCGGACGCCGGTCCAGGGTGCAGGCCAGGCCTTCGCTGACGAAGGTGGAATGCGCCTGCATCAACGATGGCGCGAGCGTGCCATCGAGCAGGCCGGCGGCAGCCAACGCTTCGATCAGTCCCGGCGTATCGCGCGGAACCAACAATCCCGCATGCGCCGCGGATTCGCGCAGCACCAGGTACTGCAGCAGGAACTCCAGGTCGACCAGGCCACTGGCGCCCTGCTTGAGGTCGAAGCGTGCGGCATCGCTGCGATCCAGTTCGGCGCGCATCTTCAGGCGCATCTTGATGACGTCCTCGCGCAACACTTGCGGATCGCGCGGCTGCGCCAGGGTCTGCGCGCGGATCGCGTCGAATTCGGCAAGCAGCGACTCGTCCCCGGCGATGCCGCGCGCGCGCGCCAGGGCCTGGTGTTCCCAGGTCCAGGCGCGTTCGCGCTGGTAGTCGCGATAGCTGGGCAGCGAAGACACCAGCAGGCCCTTGGCGCCGTCCGGCCGCAGGCGTACGTCCACGTCGTATAAACGGCCCGCGCCGGTGACCGCGCCCAGCAGGGCGACCAGTTTCTGCGCCAGGCGCGCATACCAGCGGCCCGCCTCGAGCGCTCGCGCGCCGTCGGAAACCGCGCTCTCCTGCGCGTCGAACAGGAACACCAGATCCAGGTCCGAACCGAAGCCGAGCTCTTCGCCGCCCAGGCTGCCGTAGCCGATCACCGCGAAGCGCCCGCCCGCGACTTCGCCATGCGCGGCGGCGACCTCTTCCTGCACCCTGCGCAGCACGACCCGCACCACCTCATCGGCCAGCCAGGCCAGTTGCCGGGTGCTGTCGCGCGCCGACTGGCGTCCGTCCAGCGCCGCCAGGGCGATGCGGAAGCTCAGTGCCAGGCGTATTTCGTTGAGCATGCGCAGGGCGATCTCGGGATCGTCTTCCTGCAAGGCGGTGGCGCATTCGCGACGCATGGCGGCGCGGTCGGGCATCGGCCCGCCGACGCGGGTGTCCAGCAATTCATCCAGCAGCAGCGGATACAACGCCAACCGCTCGGCCAGCAGCGCGCTGCGGCTCACCACTTCGACCAGTCGGTTCAAGGCGCTGGGTTGCTCGTCGAGCAAGGCCAGGTAGCTGGTGCGGCGCAGGATCGCGCGCAGCAGGACCAGCAATCGCTTCAGCGCCGCGTCGGCTTGCGACGATCGCACCGTCGCTTCGAGCAGCGCGGGCAAGACCCGGTCCAGGCGCACGCGCGCGCCATCGGAGAGCCCGAGCACGCCGCTGGAATTGGCGAAATCGCGCAATGCCGCGTCGGCATTGCCGGGATCGGCGAATCCGGCGTCCGCCAGCGCCTCGGCCTCACCGGACCCGGGCAAGCCGCGCCAGTACCGGGTCAGCGCACCGGCCACGGATTCGCGCTGGCGCGGCGCCAGCAACTCGCCGAATTCGGCGGCGACACGCGCGCGCTGGATTTCCAGCGCCTCGCGCAGGGCCGCCCATTGTGGATAACCGAGTCCATGGGCGATGCGCGCGCGATCCAGCGCGTCCCCGGGCAGTGCGTGGGTCTGCGCGTCGCGCAGCATCTGCAGGCGGTTCTCCAGCTTGCGCAGGAAGCGATAGGCGTGGACCAGCGCATCGCCGTCTTCGCGCGAGATCCGCCGTGTTTCCATCAACGCGCGCAGGGCCGGCAACAGACGGCGTTCGCGCAAAAGCTGCTCGCGCCCGCCATGGATCAGCTGCAGGGCCTGGGCCAGGAACTCGATCTCGCGGATGCCGCCGGCACCGCGCTTGATGTCGTCGTCCAGTTCGCGGCGCGCCACCTCGGCGGCGATCGCCGCCTTCATGTCGCGCAGGCCGTCGAGCGCGGTGAAATCCAGGTAACGGCGATACACGAACGGGCGCAAGGTCTGCAGCCACTGTTCGCCGGCGTCGATGTCGCCGGCGACCGCGCGCGCCTTCAGCCAGGCGTAGCGCTCCCAGTCGCGGCCTTCGCGCTGGAAATACTGGTCCATGCCGGCGAAGGACAACGCGACCCGTCCGGCATTGCCGAATGGACGCAGGCGCAGGTCGACGCGATGGCAGAAGCCGTCCACGGTCGGCTCGTCCAGCAATTTCGCCAGCTGCTGGCCGAGGCGGGCGAAATAATCTTCCGCCGCCAGCGGCCGCGCGCCATCGGATTCGCCGCCCTGCGGATAGGCGTAGACCAGGTCGATGTCGGAAGAAAAATTCAGCTCGCCGCCACCGAGCTTGCCCAGGCCGAACACCACCAGCCGTTGCGGCGCGCCATCGGCCGCGCGCACGATGCCGTGGCGCCGGGCGAATTCGACTTCCAGCGCGGCGAGTGCGGTTCGCAAGCAGGTTTCCGCCAAACGCGTGCTGCCGGCGAGGATCGCATCGACATCTTCCAGGCCCAGCACGTCGCGCCAGACCAGGCGCGTGGATTCGGCGCTGCGATAACGGCGCAGTTGTTCGGGCCATAGCGATGGTTCGCCCGCCGCCAGCAACGGCGGCGGCAATGGCGTCACGCCATCGTCATGGGCCAGCGTCGCCAGCAGGCCGGGCTGCCTGCGCAGGGTTTCCAGCGCGAAATCGCTGGCTACGATCACCTTCGACATCCGTGGGACGAAGGCGGTGTCATCGAGCAGGACCGCGGATTGTGGCGAACTCGCCCGCAGGCGCGACAGGCCGCGCTCGATCAGCGTATCGAGGAATTCATCGGAAGTCGGATTAGTGGCATCCATGGAATCGCGATTGTGTCACGACCCGTGGGAGCGGCGTCCCGCCGCGAGCTTTTGCCTTTGCTTTGTTCCTGCTCCTGCTTCTGTCCGATACATGGAGGTCAGGCCACAGAGCGGATCAAGAGCTCGCGGCGGGATGCCGCTCCCACAATGCCGCTCCCGCGATCAGGCAGCCAAAGACAGGTCCGGCAATTCCGTCGCCGGCTGCAACTCGAGTCCGAATTGCCTGGCCATGTTCGCCAGCAACACCGGCTTCACCGCCTCCATGCCGGAAGGGCCGCCGAGATCGGCGAGCGTCGTCACCTGCAGTCCCTGGTAGCCGCAGGGATTGATCCGGTGCCATGGTTCCAGGTCCATGGCGACGTTGAAGGCCAGACCATGGAAGGTGCGGCCGCGGCGCACGCGGATGCCGAGCGCGCCGACCTTGGCCCCGGCCACATATACGCCCGGCGCGCCGTCCTTGCGTTCGGCGTGGATGTTCCACTCGGCCATGGTGTCGATCATCGATTGCTCGATCCTGCACACGTACTCGCGCACGCCGGTCTTCATCCGCTTCAGGTCGAACAGCGGATAGGCCACGATCTGTCCCGGGCCGTGATAGGTGACCTGTCCGCCGCGGTCGACGTGGACCACCGGGATGTCGCCCGCGGCGAGCACGTGCTCCGGCTTGCCGGCCTGGCCCAGGGTGAATACCGGGTCATGCTCCACCAGCCAGATCTCGTCGACGGTGTCTTCGCCGCGCGCATCGGTGAAGCGCTGCATCGCGCGCCACACCGGTTCGTAGGGCTGGCGCCCGAGCTCGCGCACCCGGCACGGCGATGCGGTCATATCGTCCACTTCACTTCCGGATGTGCGCGCAAGGCGTTGTGCGCGGCGTCGTACTGCTCGCGGCTGTCGGCGCGGAAGCCGATGCGCACGGACACGTACTTGCCGTTGGAGGAATGCTTCCAGCTGATGTTCTCGGTCAGCACTTCGATGCCGGCGTCGGTGAGCAAGCGGGGAAGTTCGCTTTCCAGGCCGGTGTCGGCGCTACCCATCGCGCTGAGTTCGAAGGTGCCGGGGAACTGGAAGCCGTGGTCCGGGTTGTCTGATTTGATTTCCATGGACCGATTATTGGGCCATTGCGATGGAAACCCAAGCTGGGGGCCTTGTCCCCCGAGGGGCTTCCTTCGGGGCGTAGGAGCGGGCCTTGCCCGCGATGCTTTTCGCTTTTTCTCGCCAAGAGCATCGCGGGCAAGGCCCGCTCCTACAAAAAAAGGGCCGCATTCGCATGCGGCCCTTCGAATCAAGCAATGGAGCGAACCCGGATTACTTGGAAAGCTCGATGCTGGTGGAATTGACCCAGCCCTTGTTGCCCAGCTCGTCTTCCACTTCCCACATCAGGCCGTCCTTGTTGCCGGTCGGGTACAGCATCATGCCCGGGTCCAGCGAACGCACGGCCTTGCCGGTGCCCTTGGAGTTGGCCAGCAAACGCGCCGCCTTGGTCACGGTCACCGCCTGGGTGGCGTTGGCCGCCGAGGCGTTGTCCGGCAAGCCGCCCAACTGGCCGATGATGTCGGTATAGGCCTGCAGGTAGGCCAGGGTGATGACCTGGCCGATCTCCGTATTCGCATAGCCCGACACGCCCGCGGCACCGAAACCGCCGCCGGAGAACAGGCCGCCGCCCGCGCCCCAGCCCAGGTCGGTTTTCTTGGCGGTGCCCTCGGCCATGGCCACCTGCTCGGACGAACGCACGTCGGTCACGGTCAGGACCACGTCGGCGGTCTTCTTCTTGAAGTTGAGGCCGCCGATGAGCGCGCCGGCGTTGCCGCCGACCAGGCCACCCAGCAGGCCGCCCAGCGCATTGCCGCCGGCATTGCTGTTCTGTGCGATCAGGTCGGGTACCAGCACGTAGTCGGCCGCCTTGATCTGGCCCTTGCCGATGTTGGAACGGCCGCGCAATTCGCCGCTGGAAGCCAGCGCGCGTTCGCTCATCGCCGCGCTCATGCCGGCGCCGCGATCGACCAGGGTGAAGCAGCGCGACTTGTTGACGAAGACCTTGATCAGCTTGGATGGCGCGGGCAGTTGCTGGCCGGTCCACCAGTTGGTCGCGTCTTCCGGCTCGATCACCGAGATGGAACCGAGCGGCTTGGCGCAGGTAGGAATCTGCGCGGCCTGTTCCTTGCGCTGGTCCTGCGCGCTCTTGCGCTGGGCCTGCGCCGGGGCCGAAGACACGGCCAGGACCAGGCCGAAGATACCCGCGGCCACGACCGCGTGTTTGGAGATGCTGATATTCATTGAATCTTCCCTATTGAAATAGACATGCACGAACGCCGTCCGGCGTCCCCCTATGCTGACTCGTTGCCGAAAAACCGGATCCCGAAAACAGATCCCCATGATCCGTGACGCTTCCAGGCCCCGAGCTTGGATGATAAATCATGGGCGTGGGACAGGGGACCGGACAGCATCGGCATGAAGCGACGGTTCGTCGTAACAACGTGGAATCAGGCTTTCCCCGGCCATCGCACTCCCTTGCGGGAGTACCAGGCACGAAAAAGCCGGCTTGCGCCGGCTTCTCCTGTTTCCGCAGCGGGGCCGCTTATTCCGATTCCCACCACATCCAGAAGCTGTCCCACAGGCGGCGGAAGAAACCGCCCTGTTCCACTTCGTTGAGCGCGACCAGCGGGGCCTGCGCCACCAGCTTGCCATCCAGGCTGACCTTGACCGTGCCGATCGCCTGGCCCTTCTTGATCGGCGCTTCCAGTACCTTGGGCACGTCCATGGACGGCTTCAGATCGGCGTAGCGGCCGCGCGGCACGCCGACCAGCAACGGCTTGGCCACGCCGAGCTGCACCTGCTTGCTGGCGCCCTTCCATACCCGCTGCTGGGCGATGGCCTTGCCGGTTTCGTACAGGCGATGGGTCTCGAAGAAGCGGAAACCCCAGTTCAACAGCGCCATGCTGTCGTCGGCGCGCTGTTTCTCGGAAGTGGAGCCCATGACCACCGCGATCAGTCGCTGGTCGCCGCGCTGGGCCGAACTCATCAGACAGTAACCCGCACCGGAATGATGGCCGGTCTTGATCCCGTCCACCGCCGGATCGCGCCACAACAGCAAGTTGCGGTTGGGCTGCGGATTCATCGCGCCGACCTTGTATTCCTTGATCTTGTTGTAGGCGTAGGTCTCGGGATAGTCGCGGATCATCGCCTGACCCAGCAGGGCGAGGTCGCGGGCGGTCGAATAATGCTCCGGCGCGGAAAGGCCGTGGGCATTGACGAAGTGCGAGTTCTTCATGCCGATCCGGGCGGCATAGCTGTTCATCAGCGAAGCGAACGCTTCCTCGCTGCCGGCGGTGTGCTCGGCCAGGGCGATCGCCGCATCGTTGCCCGATTGCACCGCCATGCCCTTTTCCATGTCCACCAGCGGCGCGGTCTTGTTCAATTCGAAGCCGCTGTAGCTGCCATCGGTGCCGGCGCCGCCTTCGCGCCAGGCGCGCTCGCTCATCAGCACCGGGTCGGTGGGCTTGATCTTGCCGTTCTTGATTTCAGCGGCGACCACGTAGGACGTCATCACCTTGGTGATGCTGGCCGGTTCGAGGCGCTCGTCGTAGTTCTCTCCGGCCAGTACCTGGCCGGTGGTGTAGTCCATCAGCACCCAGGCGGTACCGGCGGGCTTGGGCGCTGGCGGAATGGCGACTGCAGGAGTCGGCGCAGCCGCTTGCGGCGCGGGTTGCGGCGTCGGCGTCTGGGCGAAGGCCAGCCCGACCGAAACGGTGGCCAGTGCGGCGATTGCGAAACGGAACTTCATCTAATGCGAACTCCTGGAAGGCCGGGGCCTGTAGGGATGGGATTGTAAGGGTTCGGGGCTGGCTGGTAGTTCGTGGTTCGTGGTTGGCGACATCGCGGCTCTACACCACCCGAGAACCACCAACCACCAACCGTTTTATTCCCTGACCCATTGCGGCTGCCCGAAACCCAGACCGGCGATGCGGCCAGCGAGTTCCACAGCTGCGGCCTGGTCGGCCGCCTGCACGCGCAAGCGCCACAGGGTGCGGCCGTTGCTGGCCACATCGCTGAGGCTGGCGCGGGCGATCCCGGCCGCGCTCAGGCGTGCGAGCGCGCGATCCGCGTTCTCGCGGCTGGCGAAACTGGCGACCTGCAACTGCACATCGCCAGCGGGGAATGCTTGCCTCGGCAGTGCGGCGACCGCAACTGCGGCGGGCGTGGCCGAGGCGACCTGCATCGCCGCCGCCGCGGCTGCGACCGGCATCGGTTTGCCGGCGGCGACGCGGACGCCCTGCTCGCGCATCCAGGCGTCGAAATTGTCCGCGCTGGCGATCGTCCGCGGCTCCGGGGCGACCTGGTAACGCAGGGACTGCGCTGCCGGCGATGCCGTAGTCGCTGTTGGCGGAGCCTGTGCCGGCGTGGACGCGACCTGCGGCAGTTTGCCGACCAGTTCGTCCATCGCCGTCGGCTCGCCGGTGGCGATGCGCGTGGGGATGCCGGTGGCGATGGTGGTCCTGACCGGCGCGGGCGTCGTCGCAGCCAGCACGCTTCCCTGGTCCTTGCCGGTCAGCGCGCGCACCTCGACCCGGCCGGTGCCGCGCTGGGTGATGCCTAGCTTGACCGCGGCGGCATAGCTCAGGTCGATCACCCGGCCATCGTGGAATGGGCCGCGGTCGTTGACCCGCACCACCACCGACTTGCCGTTGTCCAGGTTGGTGACCCGGGCGAAGCTGGGCAGCGGCAGGGTCTTGTGCGCGGCGGTGAAGGCGTACATGTCGTACACCTCCTGGTTGGAAGTGCGGCGGCCATGGAACTTGTTGCCGTAGTACGACGCGGTGCCGCGTTCCACGTAGCCATCGACGCGATCCAGCACCTGGTATTTCTTGCCGAGCACGCTGTAGGGCGAACGATTGCCGACCGGCGAGCGCGGCTCATTGGTGACCACCGGCTCGGCGATGCAATCGACATCGGGCACGTGGTCGGGCGTGGTATCGGCGACGCCAGGCGCATACAGTCCGCCGGCCTTGTAGTCGCCGCGCTTGCTCAAATCCTCCTGCGCCGGCATGTATTTGCCGCTGCAACCAGCGGCGCCCGCCTGCGGTTGCGGCGCGGAAGGGCCATGCCTGCCGGCCGCGGCGGAGGCGGACGGCGGGGACTTCTTCGGTGCGGTGCTGCATGCCGCCAGGGCCAGGGCCAGCAACGGCAGCGCCAGCCACCTCATGCCGGGGGAATCTCTTTGCCGGCGATCGCCTGCGACAGCTGGTACACCGCCATCGCGTACATCTTGGAGTTGTTGTAGCGGGTGATGGCGTAGTAGTTCTGGAAGCCGAGCCAATACTGCTTGCCGGTGCTGCCTTCCAGCGACACCAGCGTGGCGGTGGCGTCCGGCGCGACCGGATCGAGCGGACGATAACCGCGCTGGGCCAGGTCGGCGAGGGTGTAATCGGGGGTCCAGGTTTCCGGATTGAATTCGGCGAAGCCCGGTTGCAATTCCGCGCGTGCGGCGACCGCCCCACCCCGCACCCAGCCACCGCGCTCGCCGCCCTTCTTCAGGAAATAATTGGCGATCGAGGAAAACACGTCGTCGTAGTCGTTGAACAGGTCGCGGCGTCCATCGCCGTCGCCATCCACGGCGAATTCGCGATAGCTGGACGGCATGAACTGGCCCAGGCCCATCGCCCCGGCATAGCTGCCGGTGAGGCTGGCGATGTCCAGGTTCTCCTCGCGGCCCAGCGCGAACAGCTGCGCCAGTTCGTCGCGGAAGAACAGCTCGCGCTTGTATTCGTAGGCCGCGCGTTCCGGGTTGCCGCTGCGCGGATAGCGGAACGCGAGCGTGTACAGCGCATCGAGCACGCGGGTCTTGCCGGTGAAGCCGCCGTAGCTGGTTTCCACGCCGATGATGGCGACGATGATCTCCGCCGGCACTCCGGTGCGCGCCTGCACGCGTTGCAGTTCATCGCGATGGGTGGCCAGGAACGCGCGGCCGCCTTCGATCCGCGAAGCGGTGATGAAATTCGGGCGGTACTCGCTCCACGGTTTGACCCGTTCGGCCGGACGCGACATCAACGACACCACGCTGTCGAGGAATTGCGCCTGTGCCAGCGTGGCTTCGATGGTGGCCGGGGCGATGGCGTACTTCGCCGCGGTATCGCGCACGAAATCGGCGCGCGCGGTTTCGAAGGGAACCGGGACCAGATCGACCGGCGCACCCACCGGCATCGCTTCGACGGAGGTTTCCGCGGGAGTCGTGCCGATTGCGGGAGTCGCTGGTTTCACCGGCTCGCCTGCGGTCTGCGGCGCGGGAGTCGGGGATTTCACCGGCGTCGCGCAAGCGACGAGGCCGAGCGTGAACAGGCAGAAAAGAGCGGTTCGGGTCATCGGCGCCGAGGGTAGCATGGGGGTTGCGGGGAATAGTGAATCGGGAATAGCGAGGAACGAGTGGTGAGGAACGAGGAGTGAGAAGGAGCAAGAGCGTAGAGCCGCGCTCTTCCTCTCGTTCCTCGTTCCTCTCCACTCACTCCTCGCCTTCAATACCCATGCACCGGCCGATGCGCGCGCACCGACATCACCAGGCCCAGGCCCGCGAGCAGCGACACCGCCGAGGTGCCGCCGTAACTCAGCAGCGGCATCGGCACGCCGACCACCGGCAACAGACCGGAGATCATGCCGCCGTTGACGATCACGTAGACGAAGAACGACAGGCCGATGGTGCCGGCGACCAGGCGCGAGTAAGTGTCGCGCGCGTCGATGGCGATCCACAGGCAGCGGCCGATCACGAACAGGTACAGGGCCAGGACCACGGCGACCCCTATCCAGCCGAATTCCTCGGACAGCACCGCGAAGATGAAGTCGGTGGTGTGCTCGGGCAGGAAGTTGAGGTGCGACTGGGTGCCCTCGCCCCAGCCCTTGCCGGTCAGGCCGCCGCCGCCGATCGCGATCTTCGACTGGATGATGTTCCAGCCGGTGCCGAGCGGGTCGTTCTCGGGATTGAGGAAGGTCAGGATGCGGTCCTTCTGGTACGGACGCAGGAACCAGAACCAGGCCGCGGGCGCCGCGGCCGACACTCCTCCGACAGCCACGCCCACCCACCACCACGGCAGGCCCGCCAGCAGCAAGGCGAACACGCCGCTGGCCGCGACCAGCATGGCGGTGCCGAAATCCGGCTGCAGCAGGATCATCCCGGTCGGCACGCCGATCAACGCGCCCGCCGCCAGCACCGTGCGCAGGCGCGGCGGCAGCGGTTCGCGGTGCAGGTACCAGGCCATCATCATCGGCAGACTGAGCTTCATCAGTTCCGAGGGCTGGAAATAGAACAGCTTGAGGTCGATCCAGTGGTTGCCGTGCCGGCCGCTGCCGATGAACAGCACCAGCAGCAACGGCAGCAACGAGGCCAGGTACGCGCCCGGCGTCCAGGCGCGCAAACGCGTCGGCGTGACCCGCGACAGTCCCCACATCGCCGCCAGGCCGACTGCGAAGCGCACGCCCTGGGCCAGCATCAGGTGCATGCCCTGGCTGTCGCCGCCGGCGCTGTACAGCACCGCCAGGCCGATACCCATCAGCGCGGACAAGGCCAGCAGCAAGGGCCAGTCCAGGGTGCGCAGGAAGTAGCGCACCAGGTCCAGCAACCAGCGCAGGATTTCGCTCATGGCCGCACCACCCCATTGGCGACCGCGGCGGTCGAGTCCGCAGCCGGTGGAGTCGCCGGCGCCGGTGCCGGCAAGCCCACCTGCACCGACTGGGTGCCGTCCGGATCGGTCGCGTCGAGCCGGGTGCCGTCGGGCATCTTGCCCAGCAGGTAGGCGTCGAAGACCTTGCGCGCGATCGGCGCCGCGGTGGATGCGCCATAGCCGCCGCCTTCGACCATCACCGCCACCGCGATGGTCGGACTCTCGGCCGGCGCGTACCCGATGTACAGCGCGCGATGGCGTTTCCACAGCGGCAACGATTTCGGGTTGACCGCGACCGTGCTGCGGTTGACCACCTGCGCGGTGCCGGTCTTGCCGGCCGAATGATAGGCCGAGCCACGGAACACGCTGGCCGCGGTGCCCATGGTGACGGTCATTTCCATGCCTTCCTGGACCACGCGCACGTGGTCGGCGCGATCGCTGATGCGCAGCGGCGCCGGTTGCGGCAGCGGCTGCCACGGCGCATCGAAGCCGGCGCGCTGTTCGGCCACCAGGTGCGGGCGCCGCATCACGCCGCCGTCGGCGATCGCCGCCACCCCGCGCGCCAGCTGCAGCGGGGTCGCCTTCCACAGGCCCTGGCCGATGGCCGCGTTGACCAGATCACCGGGATACCAGCGTTCCCTGGCGTATTTCCGCTTGCTTTCCGGCGAGGGCACGATGCCTTCGATTTCGCCCATCAGGTCGATGCCGGTCTTCTGGCCGAAGCCATAGCGGGCCATGTATTCGTCGTAGCGCTGCACGCCCATGTCCAGCGCCAGCCGGTAGTAATAGGTGTTGACCGATTCGTAGATCGACTTGCGCGCGTCGGTCCAGCCATGGCCGCCGCGATGCGAGTCGCCCCAGCCACGCCCGCTCATGCCGGGCAGGCGGAACATGCCGGTGGAAAGGATCCGGTCCTCGGGCTTGCGCAGGCCGCTGTCCAGGCCGGCCAGCGCGGTCAGCGGCTTGACCGTCGAACCCGGCGCCACCCCGCCCAGCACCAGCCGGTTGAATTGCGGCCGCGACGGATTGGTGTTGAGCGCATCGAAGTCGACATGCGAGATGCCGTTGACGAACAGGTTGGGATCGAAGCTGGGCAGGCTGACCATGGCCAGCACTTCGCCGGTGCGCGGATCCAGCGCCACCGCCGAGCCTTCCAGATCGCCGAAGGCTTCGACCATCGCCCGCTGCAGGTCGGCGTCCACGCTCAGGCGCAGGTCGGTGCCGGCGTGCGCCGGGACCCGGCCGACGGTGCGCAGCGCGCGGCCCTCGACATTGGTCTCGACCTGTTCGTAACCGACCTTTCCGCGCAGCACTTCCTCGTAATAGCGTTCCAGCCCGGTCTTGCCGATGTGGGTCAGCGCCGCATTGCCTTCGCCCAGCGTTTCCAGGTCCTTTTCGTCGATCCGCGAGACGTAGCCGATGATGTGCGCGAACAGGTCGCCATAGGGATAACGCCGGGTCAGGTACGGCTCCAGTTCCACACCCGGGAAACGCCAGCGGTCCACCGCGAAACGGGCCATCTCGTCCTCGCTGACCCGCAGTTTCAGGGTCACCGGGCGGAACCCGCGGGTCGCCTTGCGGGTGGCGTCGAAGCGTTCGATGTCTTCCGGCGCCAGGGTGAATATCTTGCCGAGCTCGGCTACCAGCTTGTCGATGTCGCCGGCCTTCTCCGCCATCACGTCCAGGCGGAAGGCGGGCACGTTCTCGGCCAGCAATTTACCCTTGCGATCGAAGATGCTGCCGCGTCCCGGCACCACCGGCCGGGGCTTGATCCGGTTGGCTTCGGACAAGGTCGCGTAGGCGGCGTGATCGAGCACCTGCAGCTTGAAGTACCAGCCACCCAGGCCGAACAGCGCGACCGCCACCACGACGAAGCCGAGCACCGCGCGGCGGCGGAACTGCTCGGCTTCCGCATGCGGGTTCTTCGACGGTCGACGCGCCGGTCTCATGGCCTACTTGCGCTTGCCCAGGCGCGTCGCGTCCAGCAGCAGGAACAGCGGCGGCCACAGCAACATGCCCAGCAGCGGCGCCCACCAGTAACTCCAAGGCAGCGCCGGTTCGCCCAGGGTCAGATGCACTGCGCCGGCGACCACGCGGTCGTTGAACAACAGCACGCCGATGGCCAGGGCCTGCTGCGACAGCGGGAAGAAGCGCAAACGCGCGCGGAAGCGTTGCAGGATGAAGGTCATGATGACCAGCCGCAGCGCCTGTTCGCCGAGCAGGCCGCCGAACATCAGGTCGGCGACCAGGCCGACGATGAAGGCGAAACCCAGGCCCGCGCTCTCCGGCGCCTCGATCACCCAGTACGCCAGGACCAGCGCCAGCCAGTAGGGCCGCAGCGGCTGCAGCACCGGCGGCAGCGGCAACAGGCCGAGCAGCAGCGCGATCACGATGCTGACCGGCAGGATCCAGCCATTGCGGGCGCGGCTCATCGCCCGGGCCCCACGGCACGTTCGGCGGCCGGATCGGTCGCGGGATCCGCTTGCATCGCCGCCGGAGACGCGGTGGAAGGATCGACCAGTGGATGGGCCGCGGGGTCGGAAACCGTCGATGCGCCCAGCGCCACCACGCCAACGCTGTCGACGCCCGAAGCCGCCGGGAGGGCCGGCAAGCGGTTCGGCGCCGATCGCAGCAACAGCACGTCGCGGCCGCGATCGAGCTGCGCCGCCGGCTCCAGTTCGCCGACCAGGAAGGCGCGGCTGTCGTCGCTGCGCAGGCTGGTGACCGTACCCACCGGGAACCCGGCCGGGAAGCGCCCACCCAGTCCGGAGGTGACGATCACATCGCCCTGCTTCACATCGGTGTTCAAGGGCACGTCCGAGAGTTCCAGGTGGTCGCCGCGCCCGTACACGATCAGGCGCACGCCGTTGCGCGCCACCACCACCGGCACCGCATGGTCGGGATCGGTCAGCAGCAGCACCGTGGCATGGCCCGGCGTGGCCTCGATGATCTGGCCCATCAGCCCGCCGGCATCGATCACCGCCTGGCCCACGTGCACGCCATCGCGGCTGCCCGCGTCCAGCACCAGGCGCTGGCGCACGGGGTCCAGGTCGATGTCCAGGATCGGCGCCAGCTGCACGTCCAGGCCGCGGCCTTCCGTCGCCCCCAGCAGCGCGCGCAGTTGCGCATTGTCGGCGGCGGCGGTCTGCAGCCGGGTCAGGCGCGCATTGGCGATCAGCAGCTCATTGCGCAGGTTGCGGTTTTCGCTGGTCAGGTGGGCGCGGGTACCGGCGTCCTCCTGCATGCGCGCGCCCAGCCGCCCCGGCAGTCCGGCCAGCCACCACAGCGGCTGGGTGGCGACATTGGCCTGGACCCGCAGCTGCGACAGCCAGCCGCCGCGATGGTCGAAGATGACCAAGGTGATGGCCAGCGCCAGATAGGCCAGCAGCCTGAGCGTGCTGGCGACTTCGCCTGGACGTGCGGTGACGGGAGGGCCGGCGTAGGAGGGCACTTAGGCGAGGAACGAGTGGGGAGGAGTGAGGAGCGAGGAACGGGGAGTAAGGAACGAGGAACGAGGAACGAGAAACGAGGACCTACCTAGGGCAAATACCGATCTTTGACGGCAATGATCGGATCTTCGTGGCACCGGCGTGGCAGCAGTCATGCTGCGAAAAGCGGATTCACGGGAGCGGAAACGACATGCAAAGGTGGCTGCCTTTACTCGTTCCTCGTTCCTCTCCACTCGTTTCTCCCCTCACTCCGGCGCGAAGAACTCGTTGCCGTGCATGTCCACCAGCTCCAGCGCGCGACCGCCGCCGCGGGCCACGCAGGTCAGCGGATCGTCGGCCACCTGCACGTGCAGGCCGGTTTCCTCGGAGATCAGGCGATCCATGTCGCGCAGCAGGGCACCGCCACCGGTAAGCACGATGCCGCGCTCGGCCACGTCGGCGCAGAGCTCCGGCGGGGTCTGTTCCAGGGCCAGCTTGACCGCGCTGACGATGCCGGCCAGCGGTTCGTGCAGGGCCTCGAGCACCTCGTTGGAGGTGATCTTGATCATCTTCGGCACGCCTTCGGCCAGGTTGCGGCCGGAGATCTCCATTTCCACCACTTCCGGCTGCGGATAGGCGCAACCGATCTCCAGCTTGATCCGCTCGGCCGTGGCCTCGCCGATCAGCATGCCGTGGTTGCGGCGCACGTAGTTGGTGATCGACTCGTCGAAGCGATCGCCGCCGATCCGCACCGACTGCGAATAGACGATGCCGTTCAACGAGATCACCGCGACTTCGGTGGTGCCGCCGCCGATGTCGATGACCATCGAGCCGCGCGCCTCGGTGACCGGGAGACCGGCGCCGATCGCCGCGGCCATCGGCTCCTCGATCAGGAACACGTCGCGGGCGCCGGCCTCTTCGGCCGATTCCTTGATCGCCCGGCGCTCCACCTGGGTGGAGCCGGCCGGCACGCAGACCAGCACCCGCGGGCTGGGACGCAGGAAGCGCGACTTGTGCACTTTCTTGATGAAGTACTTGAGCATCGCCTCGGTATAGGTGAAGTCGGCGATCACGCCGTCCTTCATCGGGCGGATGGTGGTGATGTTGCCGGGGGTGCGGCCGAGCATCTGCTTGGCCTCGGCGCCGACCGCGGCCACGGTGCGGTTGCCGCCGAAGGCGCGGTCCTGGCGCACGGCGACCACCGACGGTTCGTTCAGGACGATGCCCTGCCCGCGCACGTAGATGAGGGTATTGGCCGTGCCCAGGTCGATGGACAGGTCGTTGGAGAACATGCCGCGGAGTTTCTTGAAGAACATCGGGGAAAGAGTCCTGCTGTGCCGAAGCGGCGGAGTGTCCGCGCGGAGGGGAATTCGGGGGTTCGCTAGACTAACAACCGACCCGGGGTGCGGCAAGCTAAAACCCGGGAAATAGCGGGAATTCTCGCCTGCGGCGCTGGCAAGTGTGAAGTCGGCCTGCAAAGTGAAGCGGCGGGCTTTTCTCCTGTTTCTTCGCGGATGGCGAAACGTCCGACTCCCCGATCCCCATTGCGGGCGACGCGGCCCGCTGAAGTCGCGCCTGCGGCGCTGCAAAGGGGAAAGTCGGCCGCTCGCGGCCTGCAAAGAGAAACAGCGGGCTTTTCCTGGCGATTCACAGGTGGCGAAGCCACCGACTTCACAGCCCGCAAAGCGGGCGGCTTCACCTTTCAACCCCTTGCCGCTAACCTGTGCGCCTTGCGGCAACGGGCCGCCTCCCGTGAGCACGGCCTATGTCCGCACTGATCTGTGGTTCCCTCGCCTACGACACCATCATGGTGTTCCCGGACCAGTTCAAGAACCACATCCTGCCGGACAAGGTGCACATCCTGAATGTGTCGTTCCTGGTGCCGCGCATGCGCCGCGAGTTCGGCGGCTGCGCCGGCAACATCGCCTACAACCTGAAATTGCTGGGTGGCGAACCGGTCCCGATGGCCACCGTGGGCCAGGATTTCGGCCCCTACCGCGAATGGTTCGTGGAACAGGGCATCGACATGAGCCAGGTCAAGGTCATCGACGAGCTGTTCACCCCGCAGGCCTTCATCACCACCGACCTGGACAACAACCAGATCACCGCTTTCCACCCGGGCGCGATGATGCGTTCGTACGAGAACCACGTGAAGAACGTGGCCGGCGTGACTTTCGGCATCGTCAGTCCCGACGGCCGCGAAGGCATGCTGCAGAACGCGACCGAATTCGCCGAGGCCGGCATTCCCTTCATCTTCGACCCGGGCCAGGCCATGCCGTTGTTCAATGGCGCCGAACTGCGCCACTTCATCGAACAGGCCGACTACGTCACCGTCAACGACTACGAATCCAACCTGCTGCAGGAACGCACCGGCTGGAGCGAGAACGAGATCATGCAGCGGGTCAAGGCCTACATCACCACCCGCGGCCCGCACGGCTCGCAGATCCACACCGCGGAAAAGAGCTACGACATCCCACCGGCGCACGAGCGCCGGGTCACCGATCCGACCGGCTGCGGCGACGCCTTCCGCGCCGGCCTGATCTTCGGCATCGAGAAAGGCTACGACTGGCTGACCATCGGCCGCATGGGGAATTTGATGGGCGCGCTGAAGGTCGAACACCCCGGCACCCAGAACCAGCGCTTCGACTACGACGAGTTCAACGAGCAGTTCAAGCAGCAGTTCGGCTACTCGCTATGAAGCAGGAGTGAGTGTGGAGGAGTGAGGAGTGAGAGAAATCAACAGCCGGCCGCCTTTACTCACTTCTCACTCCTCCACACTCACTCCTCCCCACAGCTATTTCTTAGGCACCGGCGGCAACCGGTACAGCCCCTGCTCGTAAGCCTCGGTTCCCCACATCGCATGCGCCAGCGCAGTCCGCGTCATCTGCGCGGAAGCGGTCGCCGGCGACAGGCGATCGGTGACGGCATCGTAGCGGAAACCCTCCGCAGGCTTGTCCGGCTGCAGGATCACCACGTCGTTGCCGCTCATCCAGGCGAAATTGCGGTCGTACTGCATCATCGCCCGACCCGGCCTGAGCCGCTCCGGGTCGGTGAGATCCTGCCCGGTCATCGGCGTGGGGTCGTCGATGCCGATCAGCGACAGCAGCGTCGGCGCCAGGTCGACCTGGCTGACGATGCGCGGATCGCGACGCGGCGCGATGTCAGCGCCCAGGATCAAACCCGGGATGTGGAAGTTGGCGATCGGCACCAGGTCCTGGCCCAGCACGCGCGAGTCGTGGTCGGCCACGACCAGGAACACGGTGTCCTTCCAGTACGGCGAGGCCATGGCTTTCCTGAAGAACGTGCCGATGGCGTAATCGGCGTATTTGGCCGCGTTGTTGCGGGTCTGCTTGGGCTGCTCGTACAGATCGATGCGCCCATCGGGGAATTCGAATGGATCGTGGTTGCTCGAACTGAACACCAGTCCGAAGAACGGTTTCCCCTGCGCGTGCAGGCCGCGGAACTCGGCATCGGCCCTGGAGAAGAGGTCCTCGTCGGATACGCCCCATGATCCGGTGAATACCGGCTTCTTGTAATTGTCCTGGTCGACGATGCGGGTGAAGCCGTTGCCGAGGAAGAAGCCGCGCATATTGTCGAAGTGGCTCTCGCCGCCGTAGTAGAACGCCGCGTCGTAGCCGCGGCGATTGAGCAGTTCGGCCAGGGTGAAGAATTGCTGCTGGCTCTTCGGCATCTTCACTACCGCCTGCGCCGGCGAGGGGGTGAAGCCGGTCAGCACCGCTTCGATGCCGCGCACCGATCGCGTGCCGGTCGCATACAGATTGTCGAACGCCCAACCCTGCTGGCTGAGGCGATCGTAGTTCGGCGACAGCGGCATGCCGCCAAGGCTGCCGATGAACTGCGCGCCCAGGCTCTCTTCGAGGATGATCACCAGGTTGCGCGGCTTGCCGGTGTATTGCGGCGGCCGCGCCGCCAGCGTCGGCAGCTTGCCGGAAACATAGGCCGAAGCAGGCAGGCCGCCGTGGGCGTGCAGCTCGCCCACCACCTGCGCCAGGGACATGTCGCCGTAAAGGCGGGAAGTATCGCTTGTCTGCAGCAGTTCTCGACCCGCATGGGCCACCGAATAGAAGGAATTCAGCGGCAACACGTTGACGGTCGGATCGGTGGCGAAAGCGACCATGGCCGGGTTCAAGGGCCGATGGCCCAGGGTCGAACGCACGCCGAAGCCGACCAGCAGCAGGAACAGGAACGCGCAGGGCACGCGCCACGGCAGACCCACGCCACCGGAAGAGGGACGCGCAAGCAAGCGTCCGGCGACGCGCCACATCGCCCAGGCAAGCGCCGCGACCAGCGCCACGCCCAGGATCAGACTGAAGGTATGACCCTTGATCAGGGTGCTGGCCACTTCCCGGGGATAGATCAGGTATTCGAGGAAGATCCGGTTCGGCCGCAGCCCGTACTCCTCCATGAAATCCGGGGTGGACAGTTCCAGGAACGCGAGCACGCAGGTCGCCAGCGTCAGCCACAGGCGCAGGAAGCCTTTCCATGCGCGGCCGACCCAGCCCCCCTCCGGCAGCAGCAAGGCCAATACGCCGGGGATTCCGTACAACATGCACAGGCTGGCGATGTCCACGCGCAGACCTTGCACGAATACCGGCGCCCAACCATTCACTGCGCTGATGTCCTCGGCCTGCCACCAGGCCAGGCCAAGCCGCGACAGCCCCAGTATCAACAGGCCGATGAGGAAGAAGACGGCGATGGGTTGCAAGCGCTGGAAAAGGGAAGCAAAAACCGGAGTGACGGGAGGCCTGGGCATGGTTGGCGCCGGAGAAGGAAGCGGATGGATGGCAAGGGAAAAGAGGCCTTCACCAGCCCGCTTCTCCTCCATTCTAGGCCCTGAGCGCCTGCGCTTCGGTGCCGGGGATGAATCCGGCGCGACCGACCTGAGCTTCCGACAAATTTCCGACAATTAAGATCTGGAGCAGGAGTGACTTAAGAAGCAGGAGTGAGTTAAGAGGAGTGAGGAGTGAGAGAAAGCAACAGCCGACCGCCTTTACTCACTCCTCACTCCTCTTAACTCACTCCTCGCTCCTAGCTCCTCGCTCCTCACATCACATGCGCCAGCCAAAGCAGCTCGGGCTGCGCCAGCCGCTCGAATTCGTCGTAGGGCATGCGCACGACATCGGTATGCGAGCCGGCGTTGAAGGCGATCTCGGCCTGTCCGGTCAGGCGCGAATCGACATACACCGGCATGCCGTAGAGATGGCCGAACGGCGGCATCGCGCCGAGTTCGCAATCCGGGAACGCATCGCGGAATTCATTTTCCTGCGCCAGTTCCACCAGGCTGCCGCCCAGCGCACGCGACAGGCGCACGAGATCGATCCGGTAGGACGCCGGCATCACCATCATCGCCAGCTTGTCGTCTACCTTCAGCATCACGGTCTTGGCGAAATGCTGGCGGCCGATATGCGCCGCGTTGGCGGTCTGGTCCGCGGTGATGGTGCGGTCGTGGGTGAACGCTGTGTAGTGGCCGTGGCGCTCGTCGAGAAAGTTGTGCAGTCGTGGAGAGAGCATGATCGCCTCCGCGTGGCGCCCGCCTGCCGTCCCATGCGGCGATGCGTCGCTGGTGTACCTGGCGCGCGCGTCCGGCGTCGCGTCACCTTGGCTTGCGAATCCGGCACGGAGCCGCACGCCATGTGCCGGAGCTTACTCCCGGCAGGAAAACATCGCGTGATGCCGCAGATGCTGGGCGGGCCTGGGCCCGTCCTCCCGGATATCGTGGCTCAACTGGAGACGGGTCGAGGCCGGCCCCTACTCGTCAGCCTCGTGCGCGTCATTCATCACCGACATGACAGTCATGCCAATCCGTATCCGTTGGGAAAACCTCGCCGATCAATGCGGACAAGCGTGGATCGAATGCTTCGAGCTCCCGTCTCGTATTGACCGCATTGTGCACGCCATCGGGCGGACTGGACTGGGCGTTCGTGCCGTACCAATCCTGCACCCCTTCGGCCCAGTACTCGTCCGGGTTCTCCGCGCGATAGCTTTCGTCCAGGATGCCACTTGCCTTGGCAGCATCGAACGCATGCTGCAAACGATCACCAAATCCATGGTCCAGCTCATAAACACCCTGGCCAATGGTGTGCGAGAACTCGTGGACGCAAATGCTTTCGGTCGGGTAACGATCACCGGACTGGCACATGAGGTTTTCTTCGCCGCAGGACGCCGCCTGCCCGCCCAGCCCACGCGCGCGGGCGTTGATCGCGTCCCTTTCTTGCTGCGACTTGTCCCGGAACCCGTATTCGGGGATGTCGGCCGTGCCCTCATGCCGCCCGATCACCACGAAGCGCGCACGCAACTCGATCAGTTTGGCGCGTACATCGGGGCGATGGGACAGCATGTTCACCGCCAGCTTGCAGGCGCGCTCAAGAGCCGCATCGTCGGGATCTGCCGAAGACAGTACCGGCAATCCGTTGGCGTCGGCATACTTCTCGTAGAAGGGATTCAACGAAAAATCCCGACGGATCGGATCAGGCACCTCGCCGATTCGAGCGCATGCGTTGGACTGCACATCCGCCCGGTCGGGATCCGGCGCCGACGCACAGGAAGCCAGGGCCAGCATCATCGCGATGATGCCGAGCCTTGCCGTTCCAGCCGCGGACAAGATTCAATCCCAGCCCGGCATCTGCGACCCATCCAGCCCGCCCGTCTCGAACACCGCCGTGCGCGTGCCGCCGCCCTTCACCGGGAATTCGATCGACGCCACTTTGGTCTTGCGCAGCAGTTTCCACAGCGCCTTGTCGTTGGTGATGAACATGGCGATGGCCTCGTCGGTATCGGGACGCCAGGCATCCATCGATTTGGCCGCGCCATCGGCGATCACCTTCACCTTGCAGCCGCCGGGGCAGCGGAAATCGCTGGCCTGCAGCACCAGGTAGGCGCTGCGCTTCCACTTGGGATGGTCGCGGAACACCAGTTGCACCGGTTTCGCGCCGCTGCCATCCAGGTCGAGGGGATCCTTGCTGTAGATCATCGCCGAACGCTGGATGCCGCCGCCGTCGGCGACCTGGGCGTAGTTCCATAGCCCCTGCAGGCGCCGCTCCTCGCGCGCGGCCTCGCCCCGGGCCTTCACTTCCTCGTAGCCGGCCTTCATTTTTTCCGCCGCTTGCGAGTCGGGATACTGCGACAGCAGCGCGGCGCCGTGCACGCGCGCCATTTCCCAGTTCTGCGCGGTGACCGCATTGTCGTATTCGCGCGCCAGGGTCGCCGCCGCTTCTTCCCGCGCGGCGGCTTGCGCGGCGACAGCCGCGCGTTGTTCGGCTTCGCGGTCTCCGCACGCGGCCAATGCCAGCATGCAGCAAGCCAGCAGGATCGTTTTCTTCATCGCGGTTCTCCCTTGTCGATCAACAATCGTACCGATGCCGCCACGTCGTCCGGTCGTTCCATGATCGACATGTGCCCGCAACCGTCCAGCATCACTTTCAGCGCCTGCGGCATGCGCGCGCCGTACAGGTCGATCGCGCTGGGATCGATCACCTGGTCCTGCCGGCACCACAGCAGCAGTGCCGGCTGGTCGATGCGCGATGCGGCTTCGCCCGGCAGGAAGCGCTCGTCGCCGCGGCCGATCCTGTCCAGCACGCCTTGTTCGAAAGATGCCTGCCGCTTGCGCCAGGCGATCAGCGCGCGCGAGGCCGGCCAGGGAATCCACGGCTTGGCCGAGTCAAGATGGAAAACCGTATCGAGGTAGCGATCGAGCGAGGCTTCGTCGTTCACCGCGAACGGATTACGCCCCGCCAATACTTCCTCGCCGAAGCGATTGTCCTTGAAACGCACGCCGGCGGCATCGAACAGGCCGACGCGCGCGATGTCTTGCGGACGATCGGCCGCGGCCAGGGCGACGATGCCGCCGCCCATCGAATGCCCGAGCAACACGACCTCGCTGCCCCCGGCTGTTGCGGAGCCTGCGCGCGCGACCTGCCCGATGAAAGCGGCCACGCGCCCGCTCTGCGCCACGAAACCGTAATCCGCGCCCTCGATGCGTTCGCTGTCGCCCCAACCGGGCAGGTCCGGGATCAACAGGCGATAGCGCCCGCGCAACCTTGCGGCGAGCGGATACCAGTTTTCCTTGCCGCCGGTGAAGCCGTGGATCATGACCACCGTAGGCGCATCGGCGATATCGGCTTCACGCATCGCGTACACCCAACGATGCCCGGCCACCTGCGCCTGGCCCAGGGACAGGCCGGCGCTCCAGCGTTGCCGCGCGAATTCCGCGTGCACCAGCGCCAACGGATCGCGCCACAACCACACGGCCATGGCGCAAATAAAAACGGCCGCCAGCAAGGCGACCGTTTTCAACATGCGATGTGACAGCAGGCGATGCGACAGCAAGCGACGCGATGGACGCATCGTTTACTTGCCGCCTTCCGCCTTGGCCAGCACCGCTTCCACCGAGGCGGTGGTGATCGGGTTGGAACCGGGCCGCGCCTTGGCGAAGGTGTCCTGGGCGAAAGCCAGGCCTTCCGGCGTCTTCACCAGTTCCTCGTAGATCGGCATGATCAGCTTGCGCCGGCCTACCCGTTCCAGGAACGCGGCGATCGCCGGTTGCGCTTCGGCGTAACCGCTGCGCACCGCCAGCGGATACCAGCGCATCGCGATCTCGCCGTTGGCGGTGCCGGTGAAGTGGTAGGCGTCGTCGAGCTGCTTGAGTTGTTCGGGTTTCAGCGTCGGGCCGAGGCCGGCGATGAAGTGCACCCACTGCTGGGTATTCCATTCGGAAGTGACCTGCGCGGTCGGCAGGATATTGCTGCCCAGCCAGGCGATGCGCGCCGTATCGACGCTGGAGAAGCCGCGCGACTGCGCCTTGGTGGCGAAGGTCGGGATGCCCGGCTGGTTGAGCCATGCATCCAGTTCGGCGGCGGTGACCGCGTTCGGGTTCTTCGGCAGCAGGTTCTTCTTCAAATAGGCTACGAACTGGTCGGTGTTGGCGCTCTGGAAGGCATGGTCGTTGAACCAGCCGCGCAGGAACGGATCGAACACCTCGCGGCCGAAACGCTGCTCCAGAAACTGCAGGAACCATGCGCCCTTGACGTAGGCCACGTTGCTCAGCGCGTCGTCCGGATCGCGCTCGGTCAGCGCCGGCAAGGCCAGCGCCTGGTCGGCCGGGCTCATGTCCTTCACTTCGTTCAGCAGGTCGACCTGGTCGGTCTGGCGCTCCATCTCGGCCGCTTCCTGACCGTACAGCGCCTCGGTGATGCGCGCCTGCACGTAGGTGGTGAAGCCCTCGTTCAACCAGATGTCCTTCCAGCTGGCATTGGTGACCAGGTTGCCGGACCAGCTGTGCGCCAGCTCATGCGCGATCAGCGACACCAGCGACTTGTCGCCGACGATCACGGTGGGCGTGGCGAAAGTCAGGCGCGGATTCTCCATGCCGCCGAACGGGAACGACGGCGGCAACACCAGCATGTCGTAGCGGCCCCAGCGGTACGGACCGTACAGCGCCTCGGTGGTCGCGATCATCTTCTCGGTGTCTTCGAATTCCTTGGCCGCCTTGTCGACCATGGTCGGCTCGGCCCACACGCCGCTGCGCGCGGAGATCGGCTTGAACACCAGGTCGCCCGCGGCGATCGCCAGCAGGTACGACGGGATCGGATTGGGCATGCTGAAGGTGTAGTCGCCGGTGCGCTTGGCGGCGGGGTCGTTGTCGGCGCTCATCAGCACCATCACGTCGGGACGGCTGGTCACGTGGGCGGTGTAGGTGAAGCGCACGCTGGGCGTGTCCTGCAGCGGCACCCAGCTGCGCGCATGGATGGCCTGCGACTGGCTGAACATGAAGGGCAACTGCTTGCCCTCGGTCATCGACGGCTCCAGCCACTGCAGGCCCGAGGCCTCGGGCGAGGTGTTGTAGGTGACCTGCACGTTGGCGTTGCGGGCCGGCGTTTCGATGGTCAGCTTGCTGCCGTAGATCTTGTCGTTGGCGGCCAGCGCGTACTTCAACGGCGTCCAGTTGCCCTTGCCATCGTCGCCCTCGACCTTGCTGATGGTCAGCGCGCGCGTATCCAGCACCAGCTGGGTGGCGGACTTGTCCTTCCAGTCGAGCTTGTAGGTGGCGGTGCCGCCGATCTGCTTCTTGTCGAAATCGATGGCCAGATCCAGCGCCAGGTCGCTGATGACGACCTTGCCGGGTTCGGCATAGGAGCTCTCGTCGTTGCTGCGCGAGGTTTTCACGGCATCGGTCGCCGGCTTGGCGGACTTGGCTTCGGGGGCGGGGTTGGCATCACGGGAACAGCCAGCCGCCAGCACGACGGCGCAGGACAGCAACAGGAAAGCTGAACGCATTTTTTGATATCCGGATCGGGGGATGCGGCAAGTTTACCCTCCCCCGGCACGGCAGAGTCCTGAACAGGTCGTGGGAGCGGCGTCCCGCCGCGAGCTTGGGGCGGCGCACCAATTTCAGGGCTACCGGGAATACCGCCGGCCAGGACCAAAGGGCAAGAACTCGCGGCGGGACGCCGCTCCGACAGGATCTAGACCTTGTAGCCGGTATGCACCGCGACGATGCCCGCGGACAGGTTCTTGTAGCCACAGCGCTCGAAACCGGCCTCCTGCATCATCGCCTTCAATTCTTCCTGCGGCGGGTGCTTGCGGATGCTTTCGGCCAGGTACTGGTAGCTGTCGGCGTCGCGGGCGAACAACTGGCCCAGCCTCGGCAGGATCTTGAACGAGTGGAAGTCGTAGACCGGCTTGAACCAGTCCACGGTCACTTCCGAGAATTCCAGCACCCGCGCCTGTCCGCCTACTTTCAGCACGCGGAACATCTCGCGCAGGCCCGCGTCCTTGTCGGTGACGTTGCGCAGGCCGAAGGCGATCGTGACCAGGTCGAAGCTGGCGTCCGGGAACGGCAGCGCCTCGGCGTTGCACTGCACGTAATCGAGGCCGTCGACCAGGCCGCGGTTGGTCATGCGGTCGCGGCCGACGCCGAGCATGCCGGCATTGATGTCGCCGAGCACGATCTCGCCTTCGTCGCCCACTCGCTCCTTCAACAGCGCGGCGATATCGCCCGTGCCACCGGCCAGGTCCAGCACGCGGTCGCCGCGCTTGACCTGCGCGGTGCCGACGAAATAGCGCTTCCACACCCGATGCACGCCCAGGCTCATCAGGTCGTTCATCAGGTCGTAGTTGCCCGCGACCGAGGAAAATACTTCGCCTACCAGCTTCTGCTTGTCCTTGGCGGCGACGTCCTTGAAGCCGAAATGGGTGGTGCCGGATTTGTAGGGGGATTCGCTCATGCGGCCATTATCGCATTGCCGGTGCGGGGGGCGGCGAATCGCGCGGTCCATGGATCCATGGACCACGCCGGATCATCGGATCCTGTCGTTGCATCGCGTGGCGCTGGAGGAATCGCCGCAACCGGGACCCGGACGCCGCCGGGTAGCAGTCCCCGATGCGGGCTGGGCCTGCGCCGGCCTGGCGACCGCTGCTGGTTTGGTGCGGGGAAGCAATGGCCCGCCGGTCGAGTGCCATTTGCCTATCCGGACAATGAACCCATTGGCGGTGGCCGACAGCACCTTCACCATCTGCGATCCATCCGGGGAAACCCAGGTCTCGCCCACCTTGAACATCGAACCCTCGTTGTTGGACCGGTCAGCGGGCGGGATATCGGCATCCATGCTGTAGGCGACCCCGTCCGCATCGATGCCATGGACGATCACTGCCGCGCCCGCGAGTGCGGCTTCATAAGTACCGGTGCGGCCACGCGCCTCCACTGTGTAGTACGCATTCCCGGCCACGTCGGTGGCCGGAAGCGACAGCACGATCATCTGCCGGTTCGTCGATCCGGCCAGGCTCGCCCGGTCCAGCAGGACTTCCCTGGCCGAACCACCCACCGGGACCGTCAGCTTGCGTGCCGCGTCGATCCATCCCAGACGATCGCGCTGGCGGACGTTGATGTGCTTGGGCAATGCACCGTAGGTGGCATTGGAAACCGCATTGCTCCATCCATCGCTCATCACATCCCATGGATTGTCGTAGGGGTCGTCATCGCCATCGGAGTTGTTCGAATGCGGCAGGCCGTAGCCGTGGCCCATCTCATGCGCCAGCGGCGCCAAGTTGCCGAACGACCATGGCGGGTTCCAGGTGTTGCTGATGCACCTGTCGACCCCTTCCAGCCGTCCGCAAGCGCCGCCCCCCCAGGCGGAGCCGTCCAGATCGCCGTTGAACATCATGTTGATGCCCTGCACGGCATTGAAATTCACGGTAGGGTCGGCGGCCGCGGCACAGTCCTTGAACAACTGGTCCAGGTTCGCATCGTCCTCTCCGTCAACCGTGGTGATGTAAAACGAACGCGGCTGCGGCAGGGTGAACCAGCCATAGGCGCTGCTGCCGGCCAGGTCGATCTTGTTGTAGGACACTTCCTTCCAGTAGTGGCCCAGCTGGCCGGGATTGGTGCCGTACTGGCCGCTGAAGAAAGTCACTGGCTTCTGCTCATCGGCGATGTCACTGAACTTGCATGCCACCGTCACCCAGCGGGTGTTGCCGATCACCGCCTTGGGCATGAGCACTGCTTTGGACAGCCCCGGCAATTGCAGCCGGTCGGCCGGCACGATGGCCATGATGGTCGCGGCGCCCCCGCCGCGCTTGGCCTGCGAGAATTCCACCGCCACGCGGCGGTTGGCCAGCGCGTACAGATCGCCGGCCGCGCGCCGCGCCTGCGCCGGATCCAGCGCACGGCGCTTGCCGTCATCCCCGACCAGGGTTGCGATGAACCGGGATGGCAATTGCGACTTGCCATGCACGGGAATCGGATCGCCCCAGCGCAACTCAAGCTGGCCCTGCACGATCTCCGCCCTGGCGCCGGGCAAAAAACCGGCGAGCGCCAGACCCAGGCAGGTTGCGATGAGCTGTTTCATGGACTCCCCCAAGGCCCTGCGGCCGGATTTCGATGCCACGCGCTTGCATGGTGCAACGAAAGCGGTCGGCGGCCAAGACCGTCGCAATGTGAATACGGACTTCCCTGGCTGTTTCGCGACCTGCTGCCATGGCAAGCTCTGCCACGACCACCGCTGCATGGAGCAACCCGTGATTTCGACCATCGATTACCGCGCCCTGCTGGACACGGCCATCGCCGAGGCCCGCCAAGGCCTGGCCGAGGGCGGGATTCCCATCGGCGCAGCCCTCTTCCACCAGGACGGCAAGCTGCTGGGCTGCGGCCACAACCGTCGTATCCAGGAAAACGACCCTTCGGTCCATGGCGAAACCGACGCCTTCCGCAAGGCCGGCCGCCAGCGTCGCTACCGCGACACGATCATGGTCACCACGCTGGCGCCGTGCTGGTACTGCAGCGGCCTGGTGCGCCAGTTCAATATCGGCACGGTGGTGGTGGGCGAATCGGTCAACTTCAGCGGCGGCATCGACTGGCTGCGCGACAACGGCGTCAACGTGATCGACCTGCGCAGCGAGGAATGCATCGCCATGCTCGGCGATTACATCGCCGCCAATCCGGAAGTGTGGAACGAGGATATCGGCGAGGATTGATCGCGCACGCAACCCCTCCGTCAAGATCGGAGTCGCAGGGAGCCGCGATGACCCGCCGCGGCCGTAGGAGCGGGCCTTGCCCGCGATGCTCTTCGGCCATGTCGCGCAAGAGCATCGCGGGCAAGGCCCGCTCCTACGGGGAATTACAGGATGTAGCGGCTCAGGTCCGGATCCTGCACCAGTTCGCCCAGGTGCGAATCCACGTAGGCCTTGTCGATGCTGACCTTCTGCCCGTCGCGATCGGGCGCCTCGTAGCTCAGCGTATCCAGCAGGCGTTCCAGCACCGTATGCAAGCGGCGCGCGCCGATGTTTTCCTGGCGCTCGTTGACCTGCGCGGCGATTTCGGCGAGGCGATCGACGGCATCGCTGGTGAAATCCACGGTCACCCCTTCGGTCTGCAGCAACGCTTCGTACTGGCGGGTCAACGCGGCCTTGGGTTCGGTGAGGATGCGCACGAAATCCTCCTTGGACAAAGCCGACAGCTCCACCCGGATCGGGAAACGGCCCTGCAGTTCCGGGATCAGGTCGCTGGGCTTGGCCAGATGGAACGCGCCCGAGGCGATGAACAGGATGTGGTCGGTCTTGACCGTGCCGTACTTGGTGCTGACGTTGGAGCCTTCCACCAGCGGCAGCAGATCGCGTTGCACGCCCTCGCGCGACACGTCGCCGCCGCTCATGTTGCCGCCGCGCTTGGCGACCTTGTCGATCTCGTCGATGAACACGATGCCGTTCTGCTCGCAGGCCTCGATGGCGGCGGCGCGGATGTCTTCCTCGTTGACCAGCTTGGCGGCTTCCTCCTCGATCAATTGCGGACGCGCGGCCTTGATCGCCAGAGTGCGCGCATGCGACTTTCCACCGCCGATGTTGGAGAACATCTGCCGCAGCTGCTGGCCCATTTCCTCCATCCCCGGCGGGGTCATGATGTCCATGCTGACGTTGGCGGAGAGTTCCAGCTCGATCTCGCGATCGTCCAGCTCGCCCGCGCGCAGCATCTTGCGGAACTTGTTGCGGGTATCCCCGTCCTGGGCGGACGGCTCGTTGCGCGCGGCTTCCGCATCGAAGCCGATGCCGGTGCTGCGGCGCGGGAGCAACGCATCGAGAATGCGGTCCTCGGCACGCTCCTCGGCCTGGGTACGCACCCGCGCCTTGGCCTGTTCGCGGTACATCTTGACCGCGGTGTCGGCCAGGTCGCGCACGATCTGTTCCACGTCCTTACCGACGTAGCCGACCTCGGTGAAGCGCGTGGCTTCGACTTTCACGAACGGCGCATTGGCCAGCGTGGCCAGGCGCCGCGCGATCTCGGTCTTGCCGACGCCGGTGGGGCCGATCATCAGGATGTTCTTCGGCATCACTTCATCGCGTAGGTCCGGCTGCAACTGCATGCGCCGCCAGCGGTTGCGCAGGGCGATGGCGACCGCGCGCTTGGCCGCGTGCTGGCCGACGATATGGCGGTCGAGTTCCTGCACGATCTCGCGCGGGGTCATGGTGGAAGAGATGTTGGACGTCTGGGACATGGGGTGAGTAATCCAGGAACGAGTAGAGAGGAACGAGGAACGAGTGAAGGCGGTGGATTGGAACCGAGGTCGGCTTTCACTCGCTCCTCGTTCCTCTCCACTCGTTCCTATAGCTCCTCGACCACCACGTTGCGGTTGGTGTAGATGCAGATGTCGCCGGCGATGTTGAGCGACTCGACCGCAATGGATTTCGCGTCCATTTCGGTATGCGCCATCAGCGCGCGTGCGGCCGACAAGGCGTAGGCGCCGCCCGAACCGATGGCGATGATGCCGTCCTCCGGCTCGATCACATCGCCGGTGCCGCTGATGATCAGCGAAGTGTCCTTGTCGGCGACGGCGAGCAGCGCTTCGAGCTTGCCGAGGCGGCGCTCGGTGCGCCAGTCCTTGGCCAGCTCGACCGCGGCGCGTTGCAACTGCCCGTGTTTCTCGAGCTTGGCCTCGAACAGCTCGAACAGGGTGAAGGCGTCGGCGGCGGCGCCGGCGAAACCGGCCAGCACCTGGCCATCGCGACCCAGGCGGCGCACCTTGCGCGCATTGCCCTTCATCACCGTGTGGCCGAGGGTCACCTGCCCGTCGCCGGCGACCGCGACGCGGCCGTTGCGGCGCACCGACAGGATCGTGGTGGCGTGGAAAACATTGGGGTTCTGGCTGGGGTCCATGGGCAGGTCTGTTATGGCGTCCCCAATGCAGTGGGGGTGCATGAAGTGCAGTTCAAGATGACCTTTGGCATGGGAACGAGGAACGAGGAACGAGAAACGAGGAGTGAGAAGTGGGTTAAACGGAGCTTTGGCCCTACTCGTTCCTCACTCCTCTCCACTCACTCCTCGCCTTTTCTCCGCTTCGCCCTGGGATGCGCGGCGTCGTACACCTTGGCCAGATGCTGGAAATCCAGGTGGGTATAGATCTGGGTGGTGGCGATGTCGGCATGGCCCAGCAATTCCTGCACGCCGCGCAGGTCGCCGGAGGATTCCAGGATGTGGCTGGCGAAGCTGTGCCGCAGCATGTGCGGATGCACGTTCTTGAACAGGCCCTGCTTCTGCGCCAGCAACTTCATGCGGATCTGCACCGCGCGTTGCGAGATCGGACCACCGTCGCGTCCGGGGAACACCGGCGCCTCGTTCACGACCTTGCGCTCCTCGCGCCAGGCTTCCAGCGCCCTGCGCGCATGCGAACCCACCGGCACCTTGCGCTGCTTGTTGCCCTTACCCAGCACGGTGACGAAACCGCTGGCCAAATCGAGGTCGTGCCAGCGCAGGCCGCAGAGTTCGCTCAGGCGCAGGCCGGAGGAATAGAACAGTTCCAGCAGAGCGCGATCGCGGAACCCCAATGGCGCGTCGGTCGGCACCTGCACCAGGCGCGAGGCCTCGTCGGCATCCAGCACCTGCGGCAATTTGCGCGGCGACTTCGGCGCGCGCAACGCGGCAGCGGGGCTGGCGGCGATGCGGCCATGCCGGAGCAGCCAGTTGAAATAACTGCGGCAGGCGGAAAGGCGGCGCTGCAGGCTTTTCGGCGACAACCCACGTCGGTGTTCGGCGGCGACGAAGGCGCGGAGTTGTTCGGCATCCAGCGCGGTCAGATCGTCGATGCCTTGCATCGTGGACCACTCGATCAGCGCGGTGAGATCACGGCGATAGGCGTCGAGCGTATGCGCCGACATGCGGCGTTCGACCTGGAGGTGGGAGAGGAAGTCTTCGATCATGCGAGCGCTTCTTTCCTGCTCGTCATTCCCGCGCAGGCGGGAATCGCTCTTCGCTTCTTACCGGAAAACGTCGTGGGCAAGGTGCGCTCATGCAGGAGCAGGAGCGATTCCCGCCTGCGCGGGAATGACGAGCAAAAAACGAAAGCCCTCGCTTCAGCCATCGAAACGCTTCAACGCCACCGCCAGCGCCTCGCCCATCATGCGCAGGACCAGCGTGCCCATGCCCGGATAGAAACGGTTGCCGTCGCGGCTGCCGACCGCGACCAGGCCCAGGCCGGGCAGCGGCAACAAGGCCGACGACTGCACTTCCTCGGCGCGCGGGCCGTACAGCAAGGCGTTCTTTTCCGGCTGCAGGCGTCCACAGATCGGTTCGCCGTCCTGCAGGCAATCGCGGAACGAGGCCAGATGGGTGCTGTTTTCCGCCACCACCTGCAGCCATTCGCTATCGTCCAGGCCGGCGACCGGCTCGAACAGCACCATGCGCACCAGGTCGCCGTTGAAATCCTCGGCCAGCGATGCGGCCATCGCCCGCAGCGTGTCCTGGGCGGTGGTCTGCTTCAGCAAGGACAGGGTCAACTGATGGGTGCGCACGGCCAGGCGCTCGTTTTCCTGGGCGTTGGCGAACAGGTCGTTGAGGCGCTTGGACAGCTCGCGGTTCTTGTCGCGCAGCACTTCCAGCTGATAGCTGGCCAGCGAAGCGGTCGGCCCTTCCTCGCGCGGCACCACCAGGGTCAGCGCCAGATCCGGGAACTGCTTGAGGAAGGTCGGATGTCGGCGCAGCCATGCGGCGATCTCGTGCGCGCCCAGTTTTTCCTGTGTTTCGGTCATTGCTTCCAATCCCCTTCGAATACGAATGCCGCCGGTCCGGACATGATGACCTCGGCGGCGTCATCGGGCCAGCTTATGTGCAGGTCGCCGCCAGGCAGCGAGATATTCACCTGGCGATCGATCGTTCCGCGCCGGATCAGGATCGCCGCCGCCGCGCAGGCGCCGCTGCCGCAGGCCAGTGTCTCGCCTGCGCCACGTTCGTACACGCGCAGGCGCAGGCGATCGCGGGCGATGACCTGGGCGAAACCGATGTTGGCCGATTGCGGGAAGGCGCTGCTGGACTGCAATGCCGGACCGAGCACGGCGACGGGCGCCTCATCGATATCCGCCACTTCGATCAATGCATGCGGATTGCCCATCGACACCGCGCCGAAGTGGACGGTCCCGCCATCGAGTTCGGTCGCATAGCGGTCCTGGAACGCGGCGAATCCCGCCAGCGGTATCTTCGCCGGGTCGAACTGCGGCACGCCCATGGCGATGGAATAACGGTCGCCGCCGAGCCGCACCACGTCGTGGGTGGCCAGCGGGCTGTCGAGGCGGAAGCGATCGCCCCGGGCGACGCCGTCGCGCACCAGCCAGGCCGCGACGCAACGCGCGCCGTTGCCGCATTGCTGCGAAGCCGAACCATCCGAGTTCCAGATCCGGTAGGAAGCGACCGCCTCCCCGCTGCGCGGCGCCTCGATGGTCAGGATCTGGTCGCAGCCGACGCCGAAGTGGCGGTCGGCCAGTCGCGAGGCCAGATCCGCATCAGGCGGCGGGGTCCCGTCGCGCAGGTCGATGACCACGAAATCGTTGCCTGCGCCGTGCATCTTGGAGAAGCGCACCACGGCTGTGGCGGGGGCCGGCGTGTCAGTCATCCTTCGCCGGCGGCACCGGGGTTTCGACTGCGTCCCCGGTCTGTGGTTCGGTGGGGGTGGTATCCGTTTCCGTCGCGTCCACGGACGGGACGGACTCGGGCGTGGCTTCAGGCGTGGTTTCCGTCGGCACTTCGATCGGAACCGCCTTCTCCGGCAGGATCAGCGGACCCTTGGCGCCGCAACCGGCAAGCAAGGCGAGGACGATGCCGGAAAGGGTGATGCGCATGGATTTGTTCATGGCCGAAGTATAGCCAGACCGGCGTGAACCGGCGGGGTCAGGCGGATGGCTCGGGGCGCAGCCACAACCATGTCGCGACCACGGCCATGCAGAGGATGGGCAGGGCCGCCATCCACCAGCGATGGCCGCCGACCGAGAGCATGATCGCCAGCAGCACCAGGGCGCTGGCCACCATCGCCATCGTCGCCGCCCACTTGGCCCGCCGCGACACCGCGCCATGCGCCTGCCAGTCGCGGATCGCCGGTCCGAAGCGCGGGTGCTCGAGCAGGTAGCGATGCAGCCGATCGGAACCGCGCGAAGCGGCATACGCAGCGATCAGGATGAATACGGTGGTCGGCAGGCCGGGCACGAAGATGCCGACGATGCCGGCGCCCAGGCAGGCGTAGGCCAGCAGCCACCAGGCCCAGCGGAGGCGCGATCGTCCGGTCATGGCAGCATCATATCCATGTAGGAGCGGGCCTTGTCCGCGATGCCTTTTCGTGGAAACGGACGTGGAAACGGAAAGAAGAGCATCGCGGGCAAGGCCCGCTCCTACGACGAGCCGGGTTATTTCGCGGCCGGTTCGGTTACGCCCAGCTGGTCCAGCACGAAGGCGTAGTACTCGGCGGTCTCGCGATAGCGGCGGAAACGCCCGGACTTGCCGCCGTGGCCGGCTTCCATGTTGATGCGGAACACCAGCGGCAGCGTGCCGGTGTTCTCATCGCGCAATTTCGCCACGTACTTGGCCGGTTCCCAGTACTGCACCTGCGAATCCCACAGGCCGGTGCCGACGAAGATCGCCGGATAGGCCTGCTTGCTGATGTTGTCGTACGGCGAATAGGTGACGATGTAATCGTAGAACTTCTTCTGTTCCGGGTTGCCCCATTCGTCGTATTCGTTGGTGGTCAGCGGGATGCTCGGGTCGAGCATGGTGGTAGTCACGTCCACGAACGGCACCTGCGACACGATCGCCCGGTACTTGCCCGGCGCCATGTTGGAAATGGCGCCCATCAGCAGGCCGCCGGCGCTGCCGCCATGAGCGGCGACGCGGTCCTTCGCGGCATAGCCCTGCTCGACCAGGAAATCGGTGACGTCGATGAAGTCGGTGAAGCTGTTCTTCTTGTTCAGCAGCTTGCCGTCGTCGTACCACTTGCGTCCCAGTTCCTGGCCGCCGCGGATGTGGGCGATGGCGTAGACCATGCCGCGGTCGAGCAGGCTGACGTTGGTCAGGTTGAAGGTCGGGTCGGTGGAATGGCCGTAACTGCCGTAGGCGTACTGCAGCAAGGCGCCCTTGCCGTTCTTCTCGAATCCCTTCCTGTAGACCACCGACACCGGGATCCTGGTCCCATCGCGCGCTGTCGCCCACAGCCGTTCGGTCACGTAAAGGGCCGGGTCGTAGCCCAGCACCGGCTGTTGCTTGAGCAACCTGCGCTCGCCGGTCCGGGTGTTGAGTTCGTAGACGGTGGTCGGCGTGGTCATCGACGTGTAGTCGTAGCGCAGCCACGGCGTATCGTGCTCGGAATTGATCTCCAGTCCCATCGAATACGCGGGTTCGTCGGACTTGACGTACTCCTCGGCGCCGTCGGCCTTGACCAGGCGGATGCGCTCCAGCGCGTCGGAGCGCTCGCTGATCGCGGTGAAACCGTCGAACAGCTCGAAGCGTTCGATGAACACGTCGTCGCGATGCGCGACCCATTCCTTCCACTCGGCCCGCGTACTCGCGCCGTCGGGCGCGGTCATCAGCTTGAAATTCTCCGCGCCATCGGCATTGGTGCGGATCACCCAGTGGTCGCCGATGTGGTCGACGTTGTATTCGACATCGCGCTGGCGCGGCGCCAGTACGGTGAACTCGACCGGATCCGCGGCCGGCGCGCAGCGGGTCTCGCCGGAGACATGGCTGCCGGTGTCGATGCAGATGAACTTGTCGTCGCCGGTACGCGAAACGCCCATGAAGAAGCTTTCGTCCTTCTCCTCGTAGACCAGCGGGTCGTCGGCGACCGGGGTGCCGAGCAGGTGCTTCTTGATGCGCACGGTGCGCAGGGTTTCCGGGTCGTTCTCGGCGTAGAACAGGGTCTTGTTGTCGTCGGCCCAGACCAGTTCCGGGGCCACGCCGGCGACCGTATCGGCGTAGGTTTCGCCGGTTTCCAGGTTGCGCACGTGGACCACGTACTGGCGCCGGCCAACCGCGTCTTCCGCCCAGGCCAGCAGCCGGTTGTCCTGGCTGACGGCCCATTCGCCGACATTGAAGAAATCGTGGCCCTTGGCCATTGCGTTGACGTCGAGCAGCACTTCCTCCGGCCCGTCCATCGTGCCCTTGCGGCGCGCATGGATCGGATAGTCCTGGCCGGTCTCGAAACGCGTGTAGTACCAGTAGCCGCGCTCGCGGTACGGCACCGAGCTGTCGTCCTGCTTGATCCGGGCGACGATCTCGGAGTAGAGCTTTTCCTGCAACGGTTTGGTCGGCGCCAGCACCGTATCGGCGTAGGCGTTCTCGGCCGCCAGGTAGGCCAGCATCGCCGGATCCTTGCGCTCGTCGTCGCGCAACCAGTAGTAGTCGTCGTTGCGGGTCGCGCCGAACGGCGCCTTCACTTCGTGCGGTTTCCTGGCCACATCCGGCGCGGTGGCGTCGAGCGCGAGGGCGGAACTGGAAGACGTGGTCATCAGGAGGGCAGCCGCGAACAGGAGGGAAGTCTTCATAGGTAGGTCCGTTTTGCCGTGAAACAATGGATCGGGAACCCTCGTGGACCGATCCCGGCGAGTGCCGGGACCGGAGTTGCCGCGACTCGCCTTACTCGGCCAGTTGCTGCCACAGGAAGGTAAAGGCCAGCGCGCTCATGTGCGCCGACTGCGCATTGTTCGATGCGCCGCCATGGCCGCCCTCGATGTTCTCGTAGTAGCGCACGTCCTTGCCCGCATCCAGCATCTTGGCCATCATCTTGCGCGCATGGCCGGGATGCACGCGATCGTCGCGCGTGGAGGTGGTGAACAGCGTCGGCGGATAGGTCCTGGCCGGGTCGAACAGGTGGTACGGCGAGAACGTGCGGATGTAGTCCCAGTCGGCCGTGTCCGGATTGCCGTATTCGGCCATCCACGAGGCGCCGGCCAACAGGTGGCTGTAGCGCTTCATGTCCAGCAACGGCACCTGCACCACCACCGCGCCGAACAGTTCCGGATACTGGGTGAGCATGTTGCCCATCAGCAGGCCGCCATTGCTGCCGCCCTGGATGCCCAGGCGCCTGGCGGAAGTGATCTTGCGCGCGGCCAGGTCCTGCGCCACCGCGGCGAAGTCCTCGTAGGCCTTGTGCCGGTTCTGCTTCAGCGCCGCCTGGTGCCAACGCGGTCCGTATTCGCCGCCGCCGCGGATATTGGCCACCGCGTAGACGCCGCCCTTCTCGAGCCAGCCCATGCCGACGCCGCCGGAATAACCCGGGGTCAGCGAGATCTCGAAGCCGCCATAGCCGTACAGCAGGGTCGGTGCGCTGCCGTCGTACTTCAGGTCCTTCGGCCGCACCAGGAAGTAAGGCACCTTGGTGCCATCCTTGGAACTGGCGAAGTGCTGCTCGACCACGTCCCTGGAGCCGTCGAAGAACGCAGGCATGGTCTTCAGCACTTCGACGCTGCCGGCCTTGCCCGCTTCGGCCAGCATCAGCGTGGTCGGGGTCAGGTAATCGGTGACCGTCATCCACACGGCATCGCTGTCGTCGCTGTCGACCGCGCCGACGCCGATGGTGCCCAGGGCCGGCGCGCCGGCGAATGCGCTTTTCTTCCACCCTTCACCGGAAGGCGTCAGCACCGTCAGCTTGTTCTTGACGTCGTCCAGCACGTTCAACACGACGTGGTTCCTGGTCCAGGTGGTGCCGGCCAGCGAGGTGGAGTCGGTCGGCTCGAACAGGACTTCGAAGTCGCGCTTTCCGGCCATGAAATCGTCGAATTTCGCGACCAGCAGCGAGCCGGCCTTGTAGGTCCTGCCCTCGATTTCCCATGGCTCGCGCAGTTCCAGCGCCAGCCATTCGCGGACCACGCCCTTGTTCGTGGAATTGGGCACGTCGATCTTGACCAGCTTGCCGTCGCTGCCGCGCAGGTAAAGCTCGTCGTTGTAGAAGGCGATGGTGCGGCTGACGAAATCGCGCTCGAAACCCGGCGTGTTGTCGTGGTACGCGGCGATGTACATGTCCGCGTTGCTGCCTTCGTAGACCACGCTGGCCGCGCTCATCGGGGTGCCGCGCTTCCATTCCTTGACGATGCGCGGATAGCCCGAAGGGGTCATGCTGCCGGGGCCGAAATCGGTGTAGACGTAGACCGTGTCCGCGTCCTTCCAGCCCAGCCCCCCCTTGGCCTCGGGACGCAGGAATCCGTCCTTCACCCATTGCTTGCTGGCCAGATCGAACTCGCGGGTGACGTCGGCATCGGAGCCGCCGCGCGACAGCGCGACCAGGCAGCGGTCGTAATCGGGCTTGCGGCAGTCGGCGCCGTGCCAGACCCACTTCTTGTCGTCCTGCAGGCCTTCGGCCGCGTTCAGCGCATCCAGGTCGATGACCGTTTCCCACTGCGGCTGCGGCTTGCGGTATTCCTCCAGCGTGGTCCGGCGCCAGACGCCGCGCTCGTGGCTCTTGTCCTTCCAGAAGTTGTAGTAATACGCGCCGATCTTCTCCACGCCCGGGATCTTGGCATCGGAATCGAGCATGGTCAGGATCCGGCCTTCCAGCCGCTTGAATTCGGGCGTGGCCGCGATTTCCGCCTCGGCCTTCGCGTTCTGCGCCTTGACCCACTCCAGCGGCTTGTCGCCGGTGACGTCTTCCAGCCAGGCGTACTTGTCATCGGTCACGGCGGCGGGCTCCTCGGCGAAAGTGCTGCCGGTAGCGGCGGCGAGACCTGCGGCAACCACGATGGCCTGGCAGGCGTGGGCAAGCTTGGGCATGTTTACTCCGGTGCGTGGAACATAATTCTTCACGCTATCACACACCCGCGCCCCGCTCCCCCTGCCGAAGGTCAGGCCACGCGGGGCAGGCGCCGCAAGCCGGGAGCTACGCGACGCCGGGCCTGCGTGCCCGGGCGGCGGCGGCGCGCGCGTTTCGACGTTTCCTGCGCCGTGGCCTTGCGCAACGGCAGGTGGAACCGGTACAGCGACCACCACGCCACCGCCGGCATGCCCAGCAGCCACAGCGGCATCCAGCCCAGCCAGTCGCTATGCCCGCGCGCGGCGGGAAGCAGCAGCACCAGCGCCAATCCGGTGATGAACGCATTGCGCACGCCATGCAGCAGGCGTGGATCGACAAGTTCCTGTTGACGGAAAGGCGCGGAAACGAACTTCGGCATGTCGGCAGCTCCGGAAGGGTGGAACCGCAGCCTGCCGCCCGCCCATCTCACCGATTGCGACCCCGCGCTTTTGTAGGAGCGCCCATGGGCGCGAGCTTTTCGTCCCGCACCCAGGATCCCACCGAAGAGCTCGCGCCCATGGGCGCTCTTACGGGGATCGGTCAATGGCCGTAGTTGCTCAGCGCCAGCTCCAGCAGCGACTTGGCCTGTTCGCGCAGCACTTGCGGCTCGATGATTTCCGCATCGGCGCCGTAGTGCAGGATGTCCATCAGCAACTCGCGCGAGACGCTGTACGGCACCTTCAATTCGTAGCGGCCATCGGCCAGGAAACGGCCTTCCTGCTTCGAATGCCACTGTTCGTCGGCGACCCAGCGCGCGGTCTTGGCGCTGAACACGATGGTCGCCCAGCCCTTGGGCTCGCCGGAAAAAATGCCGTAACTGGAGGCCAGGTGCTGGTTGAGTTCGCTTTCGGGCAGGTCGCGCGCGGGCTCGTCCAGCGCCTTGGCGCTGCTGATGCGGTCCACGGCGAAGCTGCGCAGTCCGTTGCGCTCGTGGTCCCACGCATCCAGGTACCAGTTGTCGCGATAGTGGGTGATGCGCTGCGGCGACACCGTGCGCCGGGTGCGTTCGTCGGTGGAGCGCGCGCGGTATTCGAAATTGAGCCGCTTGCGCTCGAGCACCGCCGAGGCGACGCTGCGGAAACTGGCTTCGTCCAGGCGCCGGCCGCGATGCGGGATCACCCGCACCCGCTCCACCGGCCAGTGATCGACGCCGGCGTGGTCGGCGAGCAGGCCTTCGATGCGCTTCTGCAACGGCGCCAGCGCACCGGCCAGCACGCCGCCGCCGGTGCGCATCAGCAGCTGTTGCGCGGCCAGCAGCGAATAGAGTTCTTCCGAACTCAGCCACAGGCCGGGCAGTTCGAAGCGCTCGCTTTCTCCCGCCACGTAGCGGAAACCCGCTTCGCCATCGCCCTCGATCGGCGCCATCAGCGCATCGCGCAGGTAGGCCAGGTCGCGGTAGGCGGTGGCGCGCGAGCAGCCCAGCTCCTCCTGCAGGCGCTTGACCGTGACCGGATAGCGGGCGGCCTTGAGGATGCGGTGCAGCGCGGTAATGCGTTCGATCTTGTCCATGCGCCGATTATGGCCGAGCCGTGGCCGTTTTCGTGCTGCGGTCCGCGTTGGATCGATCATGGACCCCGCTGCGCCGGCAGCTTGGGCCCGTGCGGTGCCGGACCCCGCGACGCATCCCCCTGCGCCGCGACCCCCAACGCGCGGACCCAAGCTGCCGGCGTTTGCAGGAGAGCCCTTCCCCGGCCTTACCATCGCGCCAACCAGCCCCGGAGTTTCCCCCATGTCGATCCGCCCGCTCGCGCTTGCCTGCCTGGTCATCGCCCTTGCCGCCTGCAAGCCTTCGACGCCCGCCGAAACCGACGCGCCCGCGCCAGCCGGACCGGCGGGCATGCTGGAGCAAGCCGCGTCCGCGCTGGATCCCTTGTCCAGCCCCGAAGACGAGATGAAGGCGTCGATGGACAAGTTCCTGAAAGCCAAGAGCTTCCATGCGGTCATGGACATGCAAGGCGCGCGGAGCATGGTCATCGAGATGGACTTCGTCGCCCCCGACCGCTATCGGATGAAAATGCCGACGGGGACCCAGGTGGTCATCGGCGACACCATGTACATGCAGGTCGATGGCCGTTCGATGAAAGCACCGCTGCCCCCGGGTACGCTGACCCAGTGGCGCGATCCGCTCAGGATCGAGGAGCACAAGGCCGGGATGAGCGTCGAATCGCTGGGTAACGACAGCGTCGACGGCCAACCGGCGAAGAAATACCTGGTCAGGCACACCGGACCCGGGCCCAGCCGGCCCCAGTCCAGCCAGCCCCAATCCAGTGAGTTCACTTTCTGGATCGGTGGCGATGGCCTGCCCTTGCAGCTGGTGAGCCAGGGCGAGTCGCAGGGCAAGCCCTATTCGATGACCCTGCGCTATTCGCGCTACGACGACCCGGGCATCGTCGTCGACGCGCCGCAATGAATTCCACAATGAATTTCTAACTGTGGTTTAACCCGGACCTCCGCAGACTCCCGCGCAATCAGCGGGGATCCGGATGCGGACGAACGAACGGCAGGAACGCGCCACGCAGGCAGTGGCGTGGTTGTGCGTGGTGGCGGTGCATGCCGGACTGTTGTGGCTGCTGGTCCAGCCTCTCAGCCGCGGGCAAACGGACAGGGGCGAACAGGTGCGCTTGCGCCTGGTGTTCCTGGGACCCATCCGGCAACCGTCCCCGGCCGTAGTCGCGCCCTTGGCCCCGGTCGCGACGGCGCGCGCCCTATCCGCACGAACGGTGAGTCAGCCCAACCTTCTTCCTCGTAGTGCCGCATCGGCCACCGAGCCCGCGTCCAACTCCACCGTCTCGGCTGCGGAGTTGCTGGAACAGGGCCATCAGTGGGCGCGCGGACAGTCTCCGCCCGGCTTCCAGCCCACACCGTTACGCAGCCGCCGGGCGCAACTGCCGGGAGGCGATGGCGCGGACGCCTTCCGCATGCGCCCGCCACCGTCGCCGAAACGGGTGATGGACGCCATCGCCAGGGCATTCGGCGATCCCGGTCCGCCCTGCCCGCGCATCCAGTCCAACATCGCGGGCCTGCTGGCCGCCACCTCGGAGCGGGAACGGGGACTGCTCCAAGAGGAACTGCGTCGCGACCGCGAGTTGTGCCGACCCTGAACAAACGACCCTTGAATCTTCATAAACATGATCCATAACAAGCACTTGGACTATCATGGACAGGCGCTTACGGATATCATGTAACCGTTTTCACGGCCGCTTCGGCTGTATTCCCTCTACCCTACAATCCCGAGGCCTGCCCCCATGCCCCGCACTTCCCTGTTCCTCATCCTGCTGGCCTTCCTGCCGGTCGCCCCTGCCGCCCTGGCCGAAGAAACCGCTCACAGCTGCGATGCGGATCCCCAGGAAGCGGAAACATCGCCCTGGGACGGCGGCGGCGAACTGGGTTTCGCCGCCACCCGCGGCAACAGCGTCAGCGAAAGCCTCAACGGCCGGTTCAACGTGCAGTACACGCATGGCGACTGGATCCATGCCATGGACCTGTTCGGCCTGCGCTCCAGTGCCGAACACCTGGTCGATGACGGCAACGGCGGCACGGTGCGCGAACGCGGCACCACCGCCAACCGCTACACGGCCGGGGCGAAGAGCGCATTGAAGCTGGGCGAGCATCGCCAGTTCACCACCGCACTACGCTATGAGCGCGACGATTTCGCCACCTACAGCTACCAGCAGAGCGCCAGCGTCGGCTACGGCACCCGGATCATGGACGGCGACCGGACCCGGCTCGACCTGCAGATCGGACCCGGTCTTCGCCGTGCGCACAATGTCGAGGAAGACCGTACCGAATCCGGATTGATCGGCCGCGGCTTCATCGGCCTGAAGTTCGACCTGACCGAGAACACCGAACTGGAAAACACCTTGCTGGTGGAATCGGGCACTTCCAACACCTTCGCCCAGAACGACCTCGGCGTGTCGGTGGCGATGAATTCGCACCTGGCGCTGAAGGCCGGGTTGCAGGCGCGCCACAACAGCGACGTCAACACCGAACAGAAGAAGACCGACACGCTGACCACGATGAACGTGGTGTACCGCTTCAGATAGGCGGCGACGCCAACTTGCGGGAGGGGCGTCAGCCCCGACGAACGTAAGCTGGAAAGCATCGGGGCTAACGCCCCTCCCACAGCGGCGCCCTCCCCACATTCCTCAAGGTTTTCCTAGAGGAACTCGCCTGCTCCCATCGCCAGCAACTCCGTCGCAAGCCGCTGTCCCAGCGCTTCACCGGCATCGGCCGCGGCTTCGGCGGAACTACGCACCGCGCGCCCGTCGCTGGCCGACCCAACCAGGCCGGCGAGGTGCAACCGCGCACCATGCAGTTCCGCATAGGCCGCGACCGGCACGTGGCAACTGCCGTGCAACGCACGGTTCATCGCCCGCTCGGCCTCCACGCAGGTCCGCGTGGGCGCATGGTCGAGCACCGAGAACAGCGCCTGGGTAGCAGCGTCGTCGGCTCGGCACTCCACTGCGATCGCGCCTTGCGCGGGGGCCGGCAACCAGTCGGGCGCGGCCAGGCGCAGGCGGATGCGCGAACCGAAGCCGAGCCGCAGCAAGCCTGCGCAAGCCAGCACGATGGCGTCGTATTCGCCCGCATCCAGTTTGGCCAGGCGGGTGTTGACGTTGCCGCGCAGGTCCAGCAGCACCAGATCCGGGCGCAGCGCGCGCAGCTGCGCCTGGCGGCGCAGGGACGAAGTCCCCACGCGCGCGCCGTGCGGCAACGCCTGCAGCGATGCATAGGTATTGGAGATGAAGGCATCGGCCGGATCCGCGCGTTCCAGGATCGCCGACAGCGCGAACGGCGGATCCAGGTCCATCGGCACGTCCTTGAGCGAATGCACCGCGCAATCGGCCTCGCCGCGCAGCATCGCCAATTCCAGTTCCTTGAGGAACAGGCCCTTGCCGCCGATCGCGGCCAGCGAACGGTCCAGCACGTCGTCGCCGCGCGTGCTCATCGGCACCAGCTCGACTTCAAGTCGCGGATGCGCTTCGCGCAGCCTGGCGGCGACGTGCTCGGTCTGCCAGAGGGCGAGCGGGCTCTTGCGGGTGGCGATGCGGATCGAATCCATGCGCCATTATGCGGGTGGTAGTTGGTGATGAGCCAGATATGCAGTCACGAACCACCCGTTTCGCCAAGGATGGTCTTATGTCTTGGAACTTCCGTAGCCTAAATACCGAGAGCGGCGAGCCGGTAGCCGGAGAGCGGCTCTTGATTTCGGGCTACCGGCTACCCGTTACCGGCTCTCGCAGGAGCTTCAACAGTCCAATGAACGCGAAAGAGGAAATTATTCGGAGCTTTTCTTAGACGCGGATCAGAGCGGAAAAGACAGATACAGCGGTTGCTTTATCCGTGGTTTCCGCTCTGATCCGTGTCTAAAGGCTCCTGCCTTTCCCGCTTTGTGCAAGGGCGCAAAAGAGGGAATCATTCAGAGGTTCCTTAAAAATTCTTGACCGTATCGCGCAGCCCCGCCACGCAGCGGCGGCTGACTTCCAGCGGCTCCTTGCCATGGCGGAGCACGGCATGCACGCGGCCGTCGCTGCTGCGCTTGAGCTCGGTGATCTCGTGCCGCGCCACCAGGCAGTTGCGGTGGATGCGGACGAAGCGTGCGCTGAATTCGTCTTCCAGCGACTTCAGCGACTCCTCGATCAGATCCTCGCCGCGCGCATGGTGGACGACGACGTATTTTTCCTCGGCCTGCAGGTAGTGCACGTCTTCCACCGGGATCAGGCGCAGGCTGCCGCGCAGGCGCGCGCACAGGTGGGTGCGCGGATGCTTGCCGGGCGCGGCCGGCGCCTGGGTCTCGCGGCCGGCGATGAAGGTGCGGGCGCGTCCCAGTGCGGCCGCAAGACGTTCGGCGCGCACCGGTTTCATCAGGTAGTCGATCGCGGCGGCGTCGAACGCGGACAGCGCGTGCTCGTCGTAGGCGGTGCAGAACACCACCGCCGGTCGCGGCTCGAACGCGGGGAGATGGCGCGCCGCTTCCAGCCCATCCACGCCGGGCATGGCGATATCCAGCAGCACCAGGTCCGGGCGGAATTCGGCGCAGGCCTGCAGGGCGGTCAGGCCGTTCTCGGCTTCGGCCACGATCTCGATGCCGGCATGCTCGCCCAGCAGCGAACGCAGTCGCTCGCGGGCCAGCGGTTCGTCATCGGCAATGACCACCTTCACGGCGCCTGCATCCTCGATTCAAGGGAAAGGAATTGCGGGCCCATGGTAGCGGTGGCGCCGGCCAGCGTCACCTTGGGACGCGGCGCACACTAGGCTTGTGCGAAACGCTGCGTCATCCAGTCGCCCAGGTCGCGTATTTCCTCGGCGCAGACCTGGTGCGCCATCGGGTAGCGATGCCATTCCACTGCGAAGCCCAGGGATCGCAGCAGTTGCGCGCTTTGCTCGGCATGGATCAGCGGGATCACCGGATCGCTGCCGCCATGGGCCATGAACACCGGTTGTTTCGCCGCTGCTCCGCTCTTGGCTTCAGCGGCGGTGCCGGCGCCGGGAAGATAGGTCGACAAGGCGATCAATCCCGCCAGCGGCGTCTTCCGTCGCAGGCCCGCGGCGAGGGCGATCGCCCCGCCCTGGGAAAACCCGGCCAGCAGGATCCGTTGCGGGCCGATGCCGCGCGCATGCTCGCGGTCGATCAGCGCGCCGGCCTGCAGGATCGACTGGTCCACGCCTTCGCTGTCGGCGCGGGTCGGGAAGTCCATGCCCACGATGTCGTACCACGCGCGCATGCGCACGCCGTTGTTGATGGTGACCGCGCGCACCGGCGCATGCGGGAACACGAAGCGGATGTCCGGCCAGCCTTCGCGCACCAGTTCCGGCACCAGCGGGGCGAAGTCGTGGCCGTCGGCGCCCAGGCCATGCAGCCAGATCACCGCCCACTGCGGCGAAGGGCCGGTTTCCTGTTCCACGGTTTCAAGCAGGTCGGTCGCGTTGTCCATGCCTTGCATTGTGGCCGACAACCCGGTTGTCGGCCACTGCACGGCTTGCGGACTCAGGTCGCCGGTACCGCGACGCCACCCGCACGCCGCAGGCGCATGACCTGCAGGAAGGCTCCCGCCAGGAACAACAGGAAGACCACGCCGATCACCTTCTGCAAGGTGGGATCGTCCGGACCCGAAAAGACCGGCGCGCCCGCCGGCAACCGGGTCAAGGATTCGGTGAAGCCCGGGATCATGTGGAAGAAGAACGTCAGCGAATACGAAACCGTCTCGATGTAGCGGCCCGCCCGGCCGAACAACTTCGTGGAGCCGGCGACCCACGCAAGCGCGAGCACCAGCAGGGTGATGATGCCCAACGCATGCGGCTTGCCGAAACCGCCGTGCTGGAAGATGAAGAACCCGGTGAGGCAGGTAAGCACCGTCGTCCAGAGGTAAACCCTGCCCAGGCCGTTGCGCGGCGATATTTCCTTGTCGCGGAAGAAAGCGTAGATGCCCGCGGCGACAGCGACCAGGCTGATGGCGGTATGCACGACACCGATCGTAGTCAAACCCAACATGGAGTTCTCCCGGATACAGATTGCATGGTTCCGCGCTCAGGCGGTGCGGACCGCGTCCCCTGCCACAGCCATCCTGCCGGCGAATATGCCACGCCGTGGAACCGCGTGCAGCAGCCCGTTGCCTGGACGCTTCCCCAAAAAAAGGCCCCGGCATTGCCGGGGCCCTGTGCGGCGACTTGCGGCTTCGCGCGGCTCAGAACTTCTGCGAGAAACGCACGCCGAACATCCGTGGCTGGTTGGTGACCGTATAGATCTGGCCGTTCGGATACTCCGGGACGACGCCGGCCGCACCGCAGACGCTCTCCGCGCATTGGGCGAACCGCGAGATCACCGCGCGCTCGTCGAACGCATTGCTCAGGAACAGGTCCACCGCCCAGCTGCCCTTGGCGATACCGGCCGAGAAATCGGCCGTCGTGTACGCCGGCAGGCTGCCGAGGATTTCCCGTTCGGCCAGGCGCAGGTCCGAGGTGCGCTGGCCGACGTGCACCACCGCGCCCTGGACATAGGCATCGAAGCCGCCGAGGTTGAAGTTGTAGCGCGCGGTCAGGTTGCCCTTGAACTTGGGCGTGACCGGCAGGCGGGTGCCGCTGGGCGCCTCGGGACCAGCGAACTCCTCGCCGGTATCGGGATTGATCACGCCGACCGGGCAATCGGTGATCGGCGTGCCCTCGGCGTCGGTCAGGCCGCAGAAGTTCTCGGTCAGCTTGGCGTCGTAGAACGCGGCGCCGCCGGAGATGTTGAGGTTGTAGGTGGCGGCCCAGTTCAATTCCATTTCCATGCCGTTGATCCGGGCCTGGTTGGCGTTCTTGATCTCGGTCAGGCCGTTGGCGCCGAGGATCGCGAACTGGAAGTCCTTCCATTCCTGGCGGAAGACCGAGCCGTTGAAGGAAAGGCTGTTGTCGAACCAGGTGGTCTTCCAGCCCAGCTCGTAGTTGGTCAGGTAATCGGACATGTACGGCGGCAGGCTGCCGCGGCGGTTGTTGCCGCCGGGGCGATAGCCTTCCGACCAGGTGGCGTAGACCATCTTGCTGTCGTCGAAATGGTAGGTCAGGTTGAACTTGCCGATGGTGTCGTGCTCGCGCACGCCCTTGTCGATGTTGACGCAGGGCGAATTCATGAACGGCGTATCCGGGTTCGCGCAGAATGCGTCGGTATCGCTGTCGGGGTCGTCCTCGATGTAGCTGCGGAAACCATGGAAACCCTTCAACGTGTTGTCGACCCTGAACGAGCGGAAGCCCGCGGTGGCGGTCAGCTTGTCGGTGAAGTCGAAAGACAGTTCGCCGAACACGGCTTCGTCGTGGTCTTCGCGGATCTGCTTGGTCAGCCACAGCGTCCCCGGCCAACCCGGCACCGACGAATCCGTGGCCAGGCCGTCGATGATGTAGTCCTGCTGGATGTCGTGGCGCTGGTCCTGCCAGAACAGGCCGCCGACGAAGCGCAGGCGGTTCTCCTGCGGCGAGGCGATGCGCAATTCGTGGCTGGTCTTCTTGTAGCCGTCCTTGCCCTTGATGTATTGCGACGGGTTGATCAGGTCGCCGTTGTCGTTGTAGATCGAGCCGCCGTAGGCGTACAGGGTGTCGTACCAGAACGAATAGTCGCTGTAGTCCGAATCGACCTCGTCGTCGCGCTTGAGGTGGGCGAAGGCGTAGGTGACGTCGAAGTTGCCGATCTTGCCCTCCACCGTCAGCGCCGCCTGCACCCACTTGTCCTCGCTGCGCTCGCGATAGGCGTGGGATACGGCCAGGTCGCCCACGTTCTCGTCGAAGGCGAAGCTGCCGTTGGCGGTCGCGGTCTGTCCCATCACCGTCGGGCTGATGGTCCAGTTGTCGTTGAGGTTCACCTTCAGCGCCAGGCGCGCGCCGGTGGTGTCGACGTCGTTGTAGTTGTCTTTCGCCCGCCCGGTACAGACCAGCAGGTCGGTCGAAGTGCAGTCGCGGTTGCTGACCACCCCGCCCCAGCTGGGCACCGCATCGGGATCGGCTTCGGTATCGCGGATCGGGAATTGCCGGTCGCCTTCGCGGTTGTCGATATAGCCGGCGTCATGCTGGTTCCAGCCCACCAGGCGGATCGCCGCCGTGTCGGTGACGGGGATATTGACGAAGCCTTCGGCGATGTGGCCGATGCCGCCATGACTGACGCTGTTCGCCTCCAGGCTGTAACCGGCTTCGAAACCGCTGGGGTCGGGCTTGTTGGTGATGATGCGCATGGTCCCGGCCTGCGAGCTGGCGCCGTACAGGGTGCCTTGCGGCCCGGCCAGCACTTCGACGCGGGCGACATCGTAGATATGGATGTCCAGCGGCCCCTGGATGGTGGTGACCGGTTGCTCGTCCAGGTACACGCCGACGCTGGGCAGCGGACCGGAATGGTTGCCGTCGCCGCCGCTGGAGACGCCGCGCATGTAGATCTGGGCGAAGCCGGGGCCGAACGTCTGGTAGGAGACGCTGGGCAGGTACTTCACGTAATCCTCGAAATCGGTGACGTTGAGCTCTTCGAGTTTCTCGTTGCCCAGCACCTGGATGCTGATCGGCACCTTCTGCAGGTTCTCGGTGCGCTTCTGCGCGGTCACCGTGATCGTGTCCAGGGTCGCGGCCTCGGTGTTCTTCTGCGGCGCGGGGGCCGGCGCGGCCTCCTGCGCGAACGCGGCCGAACCCACCGCCAGGTAGATCGCCGCGGCCAGCGGCAAGCGGGCGAAGGTCGACGGAATTCGTCGGCCACCTCGTTTCGTGTCGTGCCTCTTCATCTGCGTCACCTCTCTCTCCAGTGGTTGTTCAATGGTTCGTGACTTGTCTTCGCCTATGGGAACCCGGGTACTTCCGGATAGTTTTCGAGGACCGGGCCCAGCGCCCGCTTCAATGGCCCCAGCCAGGGTTCGAAATGGCGCCAGTGGTCGACGCCCTCGCGGTAGATCGGTTTGCGCACCTGTTCGGAGCTGGCGGTGCGCACCGCGCGCGTGTTCTCGAAGAAACGCAGGCAGCGTTCCTCGAACGGCAGGCCGCAGTATTCGAGCAGGCGCCGTACTTCGGTTTCGGTGTCGTCGACCATGCGTTCGTAGAAGACGCGATGGATGCGCCCCGGCAGCGCCTGGTCGAAATGCGCCATCAGTTCGACGTAATCGGCGTAGTAGCGGCCGATGTCGTCCAGGTCGTAGGTGAAGCTCTGGCCGCGGGCGAAGTGCTGCTTGAAACCGGAGAAACAGCAGGCCAGCGGATGCCGGCGCGCATCGATGATCTTCGCGTTGGGCAGGATCAGCTGGATCAGGCCGATGTGCAGGAAGTTGTTCGGCATCTTGTCGATGAAGAACGGCGCATCGGTCTTGCGCTGGATCCGCGTGTGCTGCAGATAACGTTCGCCGAGGACGCGCAGCGCTTCGGCGTCCATCCCTTCCAGCACATCGTGGTAGGGCATGGCCTGCCCGGCCGTGGCCTGACCGCGCAGTTCGCGGGTGATCGAGGTGATCTCCGGCAACTCCATGGTGCCTTCGACCGCGGAGTGGCTGGACAGGATCTGCTCCAGCAGGGTGGAACCGGCGCGCGGCAGGCCGACGATGAAGATCGGATCGGGCGCGGCGGCGCCGAAGCCGGCGCGCCGTTCGAAGAACCCGCGGGTATAACCGCGCTTGATCCGCGCCACCCGCGCCGTGGTGTCGTTCGCGCTGTACGACAATGTCGCGCGGCGCAGTTCGTTGCCATGCCGGTAGTGTTGAAACGAGGCTTGGTATTCGCCCTCGTCCTCCAGCGCCTTGCCGATCGCGAACTCCAGGTGCTGGCGGTCCTCGGAGGCGAGCCGCGGCTGGTCGAGTTGCCGCCGCATCGCGGACAGGTCGTCGTCGGAAAACCGGAAAGTCTTCAGGTTGGCCAGGCTCCACCAGACCTCGCCCGAACCCGGCTCCAGGCGCAGGCTGCGGCGATACGCGTCGATGGCGCGATCCTGGTGGCCGGCGGTCTTCAGCGCATGGCCGTAGCTCATCCAGATCCTCGGGTGCTGTGGATAGACCTGGAGGATCTTTTCGTAGAGTCCGATGGCGGGTTCGTAATCACCGATACGGCATAACACCACCGCCTTGAGATTGCGATAACCGGGATTGTCGGGTTCGTCCGCGAGCAGTCGGTCGATCTGGACCAGCGCCTCGGCCGGCTTGTTGGAACGATGCAGCACCAGCGCGTAGTTCTGGCGCGCGGCATGGAAGCCGGGGGCCAGCTCGAGGCAGCGCGCCAGCAGGTTCTCGGCGTCCTCGTTGCGGCCCAGGCGCAGGGCGATTTCGGCCAGCATGCGGATCGCGGCGACGTCGGTCGGCGCGCGCCTGAGGTGTTCGCGCAGCGATGCTTCGGCTTCGGGGATGCGGTTTTCGCACAGCGCGGTGGCCGCGGCCAGCAGTTGCGGATCGCGGGTGGAGTAGCGCACGTGGTTGGCATAGGCCAGGTCCGCGCCTTCGGCATCGTCCATCGCCATCAGGTGGTCGCCCAGCGCCAGCCAGGCCTGCGGAAGGTCGGGCTTGAGCGCCACCGCGCGGCGCAACGCCGACGCCGCCGCATCGCCCTGGCCTGCCCGGCCCAGGGTGATGCCCAGTTCGAGCTGGGTCGCCGCCGAATTCGCCTGCGTGGCGGCCAGCGGCTGCAGGATCCGCAACGCGCCTTCGAGGTCGCCGCGCGCGCGCCGGGAAACGCCGAGCACCAGCAGCGCGGCCGGATGTTCGCCGACGGCCTTGATGATTTCCGTCGCCTGTTCGCCGGCCAGCGTCGGATCGGTCGTCAGCAGGCGCGAAGCATGCGCGAGCGCGGTGTCCAGGTCGGCGGTCGGCGCGACGGCGCTGTTCATGCGGGATCGCGCCACGACTGCGATGCGCGTTGCGGCACTGAAATCGGAATTACGGATTCATCCTGCATGCGCATCGCTTGAACCCCGATCTTCATAACGCCTGCAACAATCTATAGTTGAACTGCAGCGATTGATAGTAGGACTCCACGCGCATGCGTTCGTCCTGTCCGTGGGCGCGATCATCGTCGACGTCATAGGCGATACCGTTGAAGACATAGACCGGCATGCCCGCCGCGCGCAAGAACACGCTGTCGGTGGCGCCCGCGGACATGTAGGGCGAAACCGGGATTTCACTCCACATGTCTTTCGCCACCTCGGCGATGCGGGCGAAGAGTTCGGGATTCACCGGCGAAGGCGGGCTGGGCATCGGCTCGGCGACGCGCGCGAATTCGATGGCGGGATCGGCGACGGCCTGCTTCAGTGCGGCTTCGACCGCGGCAGGATCCTCGCCCGGCAGCACGCGGCAATTCACCGTGGCCTGGGCCATCTGCGGCAGGGCGTTCTCGGCATGTCCGCCTTTCAGCAAAGTGGGGATGCAGGTGGTGCGCAACTGCGCGTTGTTGTAAGTGGAGGTGGCGGCCAGCCGGGCCAGCGCCACGACGTCCTGCGGCTCCGTGGCGGCGGCGCGCATGTCTTCGGCGACCTGCCCGGAATACAACGAGGCCAGGCCCTTGTAGTAGCCGCGCGTGGCGGAGTTGGTCCGCAACGGGAACTGGTACGAAGCCAGCCGCGACAAACCTTGCGCCAGCCGGTAGATGGCGTTGTCCGGCGTGGGCAACGAACTGTGCCCGCCCGGATTGCGCGCGGTCAGGGTGAAGCTGAGATAGACCTTCTCCGCGGTTTCCACCGACAGCACCGCCGGCTTGCCGTTGCGGATCTCCGGACCACCGCCATCGACGTTGATGCCGTAGGCCGCCTCGACCAGTTCCGGACGATGCGCCAGCAGCCATTGCACACCGTTGTCGCCGCCGTCTTCCTCGCCTGCGGTCAGGGCGAGCACGTAATCGCCGCGCGGCACGATTTTTTCCGCATGCAGGCGCAACAGCGTCGCGACCAGGCCGGCCGCGCCGCCCTTGATGTCGGAGGTTCCGCGTCCGTAGAAATACCCGTCGCTCTCGGTCAGCTTGTAGGGATCGAAATGCCAGTCCTCGCGCCGCGCCTCGACCACGTCCAGGTGCGCCAGCAGCAGGATCGGCTCGCGCTCGCCGCGGCCGCGCAGGCGCACGACCAGATTGCGCTTGAGCGGGTGGTCGCCGACTACCAGCACGTCGGCCGGATCGAAACCGGCGGCGAGGAAGCGCCTGGCCAGCGATTCCGCGGCTGCGGTGGTGCTGCCGTGGTCCGGAGTGGTGTCGGTTTCGATCAGTTCCTGCAGCAACTCGCGGCCCAGCACCCGCTGCGCTTGCGGCGTCCGCTCGGTCGCCGCCACGTTGGCGAGCGGAAGCATGGCCAACGCGGCCGTAACGGCAAGGCGCAACCCGATGGGACGTTGCTGCTTCATGTATTTCCTCATTCGGACTTCATGCGAAAGACTTCATGGAATTTCCAATGCCAGCGCCACGCCCTGGCCAACGCCGACGCACAGGCTGACCAATGCGCGTCGTTGTCCATGCCGGCGCAGCGCATAGGCCGCGGTCATGGCCAGGCGCGCGCCGCTGGCGCCGAGCGGATGGCCCAGCGCGATCGCGCCGCCATTGGCGTTGACCTGCGCCGCATCGTCGGCCAGTCCCAGCGCGCGGGTGCAGGCCAGCACCTGCGCGGCGAAGGCTTCGTTGATCTCGATCCGGTCGAAGTCGGCCAGGTCCAGTCCGGTGCGCGCCAGCAGCTTGTGGATGGCGGGTACCGGGCCGATGCCCATCAGCCGCGGCGCGACCCCGGCCGAGGCCATGCCGATGATCCGCGCCAGCGGTTCCAGGCCGTGCGTTTCGAGCGCTTCTTGCGAAGCGAGCAACACCGCGGCCGCGCCATCGTTGATGGCGGAGGCGTTGCCGGCGGTGATGCTGGTATCCGCGCCGAGCAAGGGCTTCAACGACGCGAGACGCTCCAGATCGGTATCGGGACGCGGTTGTTCGTCATGTTCGAAATCGATCGATCCGGTTTCCTGTGCGATGGAAACCGGAACGATCTCCTCGTCGAACCAGCCTTGCCGTCGCGCATGCGCCGCGCGCTGCTGGCTGCGCAAGGCATACGCATCCTGGTCGGCGCGGGCGATGCCGTGTTCGCGCGCCAGGTTCTCCGCGGTCCGGGTCATCGAATCGACGCCGAACCCCGCCTGCATGCGCGGATTGACGAAACGCCAGCCCAGCGTGGTGTCGGCCAGTTGCTGGTCGCGGTCGAATCCGTTGCCGGCCTTGGCCATGACGTAGGGCGCACGGGTCATGCTCTCGACGCCGCCGGCGACAATGAGGTCCGCTTCCCCGCAGGCGATCGCACGGGCGCCCTGCCCGATCGCCTCCAGCCCGGAGGCGCAGAGCCGGTTGACCGTCACCGCGGGCACGGTTTCCGGCAGGCCCGACAACAGGGCGGCCATGCGCGCGACATTGCGGTTGTCCTCGCCGGACTGGTTGGCGCAACCCAGGATCACTTCGTCCAGCGCGGTCCAGTCCAGCGCGGGGTGGCGCTGCCTCAACGCGATCAGCGGCAGGGCGGCCAGGTCGTCGCAGCGTACCCCGGCGAGTGCGCCGCCGTAGCGCCCGAAGGGCGTACGCGTCGCATCGACGAGGTAGGCGCGGTTCACAGGCCCTGTCTCCTGTACACATGCGGCGCCCAACCGCCCTGCCGGATCGCTTGCTCGATTTGCGGCTGCGCCGCGCGCAGCGCGGGCAGGATTTCCTTGATGGCGCGGTCGTGCGCCTTGTCGTTGTACTGCATGCTCACGTTCAGGCCGGCCACCACGCAGCCGTTGCCGGCGCGGATCGGCACGGCGATGGAACACAGTCCAAGCTCGAGTTCCTGCGAGACCCGCGCATAGCCCTGCTTGCGCACGTTCTGAAGTTCGGTCTTCAGCGCGCGCGCATTGCGCAGCGTCTTCGGCGTGTAGGCCTGGAACGTGTTGCCCTGCATCCAGGCGTCGAGTTCGGCCTCGGGCAGGTCGGCCAGCATCACCCGCCCCATCGAGGCGGCGAAGGCGGGCAGGCGCGCGCCCACGCCCAGGCCGATGCTCATCACCCGGCGCACCGGCACCCGCAGCACGTAGACGATGTCGCTGCCGTCCAGCACTGCCATCGAACACGATTCGCCCACCTTCTGCGCCAGCTGCTCCATGGTCTGCTGGGCCAGCTCGGTCAGGTCCAGCGAGGACAGGTAGCTGAAGCCGAGTTCCAGCACGCGCGGGGTCAGGAAGAAACTGCGCCCGCGCATGCCCACGTAGCCCAGGTGCTGCAGGGTCAGCAGGATCCGCCGCACCACGGCGCGCGAAAGATCGGTGCGCGTGGCGAGTTCGGACAGGCTGGGAGTGGGCAGGTCGTGGCCGAACGCGCGCAGCACCTGCAGGCTGCGCGCCAGCGATTGCACATAGTCGGGACTTTCTTCGAAACGCTCGCTCGCCATGCGCCGCTGCAGGTGGATTGACAGGTCGAGCGTAGAAGGTTTCCAATGGGTTCGCAATACGAATTAGCGTGCGATTACCGCACAAAACAACTTTGGAATGCATGCGTGACGAGCGAGCGCGACAACGTCCTGCACAGCTGGTGCGTGCAGTCGGAATGGCGGGCGCCGACGATCGTCGGCGGCCACGGCGCGCGTCTGCGCGACGAGGAAGGCCGCGAATACCTGGACATGAGCAGCCTGGCCGAATGCAGCAACCTGGGCCACCAGCATCCGCACGTCGTCGCCGCGATCCGCACCCAGGCCGAGCGCCTGTGCTTCGTCACTTCGGCCTGGGGGGCGCAGCCGCGCGCGGAGCTGGCCGTGGCCCTGCTGGAGAAATCCGGCTTCGACGGCGGCCGCGTGTTCTTCACCCTGGGGGGCGCCGATGCCAACGAAAACGCAGTCAAGTTCGCGCGCCAGGCGCGCGGCCTGCCGCGCGGCAAGGTGATCGCACGCGACCGCTCCTATCACGGCGCCAGCTATGCCGCGATGGCCCTGTCCGGCGATGCGCGCACCCAGGCCCAGGTCGATGCGCAGGCCTGGGGCGTGCTGCACGTTGCGCCGCCGTATGCGTACCGCTGCCCGTTCGGCAGCGACGGCGATGTGCAGTGCGGGCAACGCGCGGCGGCGGCGGTCGAAACCGAAATCATCCGCCAGGGTGCGGCGAACGTGGCCGCGGTGCTGATGGAACCCGACGCCGGCACCAACGGCATCGTCGCCCCCGACAACTACTGGCCGCGGTTGCGTGCGATCACCCGCGACCACGGCATCCCCCTGATCGCCGATGAAGTCATGAGCGGCTTCGGCCGCTGCGGCGAGTGGTTCGCCTGGCAGCGCCACGGCGAAGCGGCCCGGCCGGACCTGATGACCCTGGCCAAGGGCCTGACCGGCGCGCATCTGCCGTTGGGCGCGGTGGTGGTGTCGGCGGAGATCGCCGCGCGCCTGGAAAACGAAATGCTCCCTACCGGCCTGACCTATTGCGGGCATCCCTTGTCCTGCGCCGCGGGCGTGGCCGCGCTGCAGGCCTATGAAGACGGAAACCTGATCGGACGTTCGCGCCTGCTCGGCCAGCGGATGTTCGCCGCGTTGAAGGACATGCAATCGCGGCAGCCGCTGATCGGCGACGTGCGCGGCGGCCATGGCCTGTTCGCCGTCATCGAACTGGTCGCCGACCGCGAAACCCGCGCGCCGCTGGCACCCTGGCCGCAGATGGTGCCGTCGTTGAAGCATCTGCTGCAGAAGGCGATGGAACTGGGCGTGTCGTTCGCCGCCCGCGGCAACCTGCTGATCCTGGCGCCACCACTGGTGATAGCCGAGAACGAACTGGACGATGCGCTGGCGTTGCTGGATCGCCTGCTCGGCGAAATGGCGCAGGCCGAAGGCAAGCAGGTCGAAGTGAGCGTGCCGAAGTGAAGTCCGCCGGAGGAGAGCCCGCATGAGCTACAAACTCACCTACGCGACCATGTTCGATCCGCCGGCGGACCTGCACGCGCGCTTCGATGCCGCGCTGGCCGAAACCGAAAGCGCGCTCGGCGCCGAACATCTCCTGCATATCGACGGCATGGATCGCGCCGGCGCCGATTCCGAATTGCGGCATGGGCCGATCGACCGGCGCCGGATACTGGGCCGCTTCGCCCTGGCCGATGCAGCGCAGGCGGCGCAGGCGATGGAAGCGGCGCATGCGGCGTTCCCGGCCTGGCGCGCGACGCCGATGGCCGAGCGCGTGCGCCTGCTCAAGCGGGTGGCGGCGCTGATCGAGGAGCGCGTCTACCCGATCGGCGCGGCGCTGGCCCTGGAGGTCGGCAAGAACCGGATGGAAGCGCTGGGCGAAGTGCAGGAAACGGCCGACTTCTTCCGCCATTACGCCGAGGATTTCGAGCGCCACGAGGGCTTCGACCATGCCCTGCCGGACGATCCGCTGCCCGGTTTCAAATCCCGCAACCGCAGCGTGATGCGCCCCTACGGCGCCTGGGTGGTGATCGCGCCGTACAACTTCCCGTTCGCCCTCGCCGGCGGCCCGGTCGCGGCGGCGCTGGTCACCGGCAACACGGTGGTGTTCAAGAGCGCCAGCGACACGCCGTGGTCGGGCCGCTTGCTGGCCGACTGCCTGCGCGATGCGGGCCTGCCGGCCGGCGTCTTCAATTACCTCAACGGCAGCGGCAACGAAGTCGGTGAAGTGCTGGTCTGGCATCCACGGACCGCCGGGGTGACCTTCACCGGCTCGTTCGAGGTCGGCATGCACATCTACCGCGGCATGGCAGCGGGAGTCTATCCGCGGCCGTGCATCGCCGAAATGGGCGGCAAGAACGCCTGCGTGGTCACCGCCAACGCCGACCTGGAACGCGCCGCGACCGGCATCGTGCGCTCGGCCTTCGGCATGAGCGGGCAGAAGTGCTCGGCGTTGTCGCGCGTGTACGTGGACGAAGCCGTCGCCGATGCGCTGATCGAAACACTGCTGGCGAAGATCCGGGCATTGCGCATCGGCGACCCCTGCCTGCAGGAAAACTGGATGGGTCCGGTGACCACGGCCAAGGCGCTGCAGAACTATGCGCGCTGCTCGGCGCTGCTTTCCGCACATGGCGGACGCGTGCTGGCCGGCGCGCAACGTCTTGAGGAAGGCGAACTCGCGCATGGGAACTTCGTCGCCCCGACCCTGGCCGAAGCGCCGGCCGGGCACCCGCTGTTCGCCGAGGAAATGTTCCTGCCCATCGTCATGCTCTGCCGGGTCGGGGATCGCGAGGAAGCATTGCGCCTGGCCAACGATTCTCCGGTCGGGCTGACCGCCGGTTGCTACGGCAACGACGACGATCTGGCGTATTTCTTCGACCACATCGAAGCCGGCGTCACCTACGCCAACCGTCCGCAGGGCGCCACCACCGGCGCCTGGCCCGGCTACCAGCCGTTCGGCGGCTGGAAGGGTTCGGGCACGACGGGCAAGGCCATCGCCTCGTTCTATTACCTGGCCCAGTACCTGCGCGAGCAATCGCGCACGGTGGTGGAATGAGCGCGCGCTTCCTGTCGCTGGCCGATGCGGTCGCCGAGCACGTGCAGGACGGCGACTGCGTGGCGCTGGAAGGTTTCACCCATCTGATTCCCTTCGCCGCCGGCCACGAGATCATCCGCCAGCGCCGCCATGACCTGCACCTGGTGCGGATGACCCCGGACCTGGTCTACGACCAGATGATCGGCATGGGCTGCGCGCGCAAGCTGACCTTCTCGTGGGGCGGCAACCCGGGCGTCGGCTCCCTGCACCGGCTGCGCGATGCGGTGGAACGGCGATGGCCGCATCCGCTGCAACTGGACGAACACAGCCACGCCGGCATGGCCGCGGCCTTCTGCGCGGGTGCGGCGCGGCTGCCGTTCGGCGTCCTGCGCGGTTATCTGGATACCGACCTGCCGGCGCACAACTCCAATATCCGCCGCGTCCAGTGCCCGTTCACCGGCGAATCCTTGGCCGCCGTGCCCGCGATCAATCCCGACGTCACTATCCTGCATGCGCAATGCGCCGACCGCCAGGGCAACGTCGCCCTGCACGGCATCGTCGGTGCCGCGCGCGAGGCGGCACTGGCCGCGAAGTCGCTGCTGGTCACGGTGGAAGAGATCGTCGAGAGCCTGTCGCCGGCGATGAACGGCATGCTGCTGCCGCATTGGGTGGTCGATGCGGTCGCGCATTGCCCGGGTGGCGCCTATCCCTCGTATGCGCAGGGTTATTACGAACGCGACAACGCCTTCTACCGCGACTGGGATGCGATCGCGCGCGATCGCGAGGTTTTCCTGGCATGGATGGGCGAGCACGTGTTGAATAGCGCCGACCATCGCGGCTTCCTCGGCAGCCTGCTGGAAAGAGCCGCTTGAGCGCCTGCACCCGCGACGAATGGATGACCATCGCCGCGGCGCGCCTGCTGTGGGACGGCTGCGTCTGCTTCGTCGGCATCGGCCTGCCCAGCGCGGCCTGCAACCTGGCCCGGCTGACCCATGCGCCGGACATCGTGCTGGTCTACGAATCCGGCACGATCGGCACCCGCCCGGAAGTGTTGCCGTTGTCCATCGGCGATGGCGAACTGGCCCAGACCGCCGCCTACGTGGTGCCGTTGCCGGAAATATTCAGCTACTACCTGCAGGCCGGGCGGGTCGATGTCGGTTTCCTCGGCGCCGCGCAGATCGACCGTTTCGGCAACCTCAACAGCACCGTGATCGGTTCCTACGATGCGCCGGAGACTCGCCTGCCGGGCGCCGGCGGCGCGCCCGAGATCGCCACGCACGCGCGCCAGACCTTCGTCATGCTCAAGGCCACGCCGCGCAGCTTCGTCGAACGCCTGGATTTCCGCACCAGCGCCGGTTACCTCGGCGGATCGGGCGCACGCGCGCGCACCACCGCACCCGGCGGCGGCCCGTGCGTGGTGATCAGCGACTTCGGCACGCTGGTCCCGCACCCACGCACCCAGGAATTGCAGTTGAGCGCGCTGTTTTCCGGCGTCGGCGTGGAAGAAGCCCGCGCCGCGGTCGGCTGGCCGCTGACGCTGGCCGAGCATGTCGGCCTCATCGACCCGCCCACCCCAAACGAACTCGAAACCCTGCGTGCACTGCACGCACGAACGCGCGCGGCGCACGCACGACCGATGCCACTACCCCTGTAATCCCCACCCCACTCGTTCCTCGTTCCTCATCTCTCGTTTCTCATCCCAGGCTCCCCCATGCACGACGCTTCCCCCACCCGTCCGCACCTCAAGACCGAACTTCCCGGCCCCAAGGCGCGCGCCATGATCGCCCGCGATGCCGAAGTCATCTCGCCCTCGTACCCGCGCGACTATCCGTTCGTCATGTCGCACGGCCGCGGCACCGAGGTGTGGGACGTGGACGGCAACCGCTTCCTCGATTTCGCCGCCGGCATCGCAGTCTGCGCCACCGGCCATGCGCATCCGCAGGTGGTGGCGGCGGTGAAGGCGGCGGCGGACGATTTCCTGCACATCTCCAGCGACTACTGGCACGAGAACATGACCGCGCTGGGCGAACGCCTGGCCGCGGTCGCGCCGATGAACGAACCGGCGATGAGCTTCCTGTGCCAGTCCGGCACCGAAGCGGTGGAAGGCGCGCTGAAACTGGCGCGCTACGTGACGAAACGCCCGCGTTTCATCGGTTTCCTCGGCGGTTTCCATGGCCGGACCATGGGTTCGCTGTCCTTCACTTCCAGCAAGTACACCCAGCAACTCGGTTTCGCGCCGACCATGCCGGGCGTGACCCACGTGCCCTACCCTAATCCTTACCGGCCGTTGTTCGCCGGCGACGACCAGGGCAAGGCGGTGCTCGATTACCTGCGCATGCTGTTCGAACGCAACGTGCCGGCGACGGAAGTGGCGGCGATCCTGGTCGAGCCGCTGCAGGGCGAAGGCGGTTACGTGGTGCCACCGCCGGGATTCCTGGCCGGCCTGCGCGCATTGTGCGACGAGCACGGCATCCTGCTGGTCTTCGATGAAGTGCAGTCGGGCGTCGGCCGTACCGGGAAGATGTTCGCTTGCGAACATTCCGGCGTTGCCCCCGACATCATGACCCTGGCCAAGGGCCTGGGCTCGGGCCTGCCGATCGGCGCGGTGGTGGCCAGGAAATCGCTGATGTCGCAGTGGAAACGCGGCGCGCACGGCAACACCTACGGCGGCAATCCGCTGGCCTGCGCCGCGGCCAATGCGACCCTGGACCTGGTGCGTGGCGGGCTTGTCGACAACGCGGCCACGGTCGGCGCGCATTTCATACGGCGCTTGCACGAACTGAAGCGCGACTATCCGTGCATCGGCGAGGTCCGCGGCCAAGGCCTGATGATCGGCATGGAACTGGTCGAAGGCGACGAAGCGAAGACCCCGGCGCGCAGCCTGTGCGACGACGTCATCACCCGCGCCTTCCACAACGGCCTGCTGCTGCTGTCCTGCGGCGCCAGCACGGTACGCTTCATGCCGCCGTTGAACGTCAGCGTGGCCGAGGTGGACGAAGCGATGGACCTGCTCGGGACTAGCCTGCACCAGGCCTTGCGCGGCACGCGATGAGGGCGCTGCGCCGGCTTCCGCTACTGCTGTTGGCCACGCTGTCGCTGGCCGGCACCGCGCAAGCCGGACGCGAACCCGTGCTCAAGCAGGTCGATCTGCCGCACAACTACTACTGGCGCGAGCTTTATATTCCACAGCTGACCAGCGGACCTTCGTCGTTGAGCTTCATGCCCGACGGCCAGTCCCTGGTCTACAGCATGGCCGGTTCGCTGTGGCGCCAACGGATGGGCGAAACCAGCGCGACGGAACTGACCCACGCGACCGGCGCCTACGATCACCAGCCCGATGTCGCCCGCGACGGACGCAGCGTGGTGTTCGCGCGCTACGACGGCGCTGCGCTGGAACTGTGGCGGCTGGACCTGGCCAGCGGCCGCGAACAGGCGCTGACTTCCGGTGGCGCGGTCAACCTGGAGCCGCGCCTGTCGCCGGACGGCAAGCGCATCGCCTGGGTCTCGACCCAGGGCAGCGGGCATTTCAACCTGTTAATCGCCGACATCGATGCCGATGGCCTGCATCGCGCACGGCCGTTGCTGGGCGAACGCAAGAGCAGGCTCGATCGTTACTACTATTCGGCGTTCGACCACGCGATCAATCCTTCGTGGTCGCCGGATGGAAAGACGATTTACTACCTCACCAATCCCGAGATCGCCTGGGGCACCGGCGACCTGTGGTCGGTGGAGGTGGACCATCCCTCGCGACGCAGAAAGATCCTCAGCGAGGAAACCAGCTGGAACGCACGGCCGGAGCTGGCGCCGGATGGCAAGCGCCTGCTGTTCGGCAGCTACCACGGTCGCCAATGGCAGCAGCTGTGGCTGACCACGCCGGCGGGAGCGGTGCCGTTGCCGCTGACTTTCGGCGAGTACGACCGCCGCAACGCGCGCTGGTCGCCGGACGGCAAGCGCATCGCCTTCATCGACAACCGCGATGGCAACACCGCCTTGCGGGTGATGGACGTGATCGGTGGTGCGACGCAAACCATCGCCGCCACGAGCCGCGCCTACAGGACCGCAAGTTCGCGCCTGCTGCTGGATATCGTCGATGAGCATGGCAAGCGCACGCCTGCGCGCGTGGCAGTTCTCGGCAGCGATGGACGCGCACATGCGTCGGCGGACGCGTGGATCCAGGCCGACGACGGTTTCGATCGCGCGCTGCAATCGGCCGAAACGCATTACTTCCGATGCGCGCCGCCGTGCGCGCTGGACGTCCCGGTCGGCACGACGAAGGTGACGGTGCAACACGGTTTCGCTTATTCGCCATGGCAGCAACGGATCGAGGTGAAGGCAGGCGCCGACTCGAGCGTGCAGGCGAAACTCGTGCCGCAACGCCTGCCCGCGGCCTTCGGCGACTGGATCAGCGCCGACCTGCACGTGCACATGAACTACGGTGGCCACTACCGCAACACGCCGGACAACCTGGCTCGCCAGGCACGGGCCGAGGACCTGGACGTGGTCTTCAACACCATCGTCAACAAGGAAGAACGCATCCCGGACATCGGCTATTTCCGCACCGATGCCGATCCGGCCAGCACCGCGGCCACCACGGTCCTGCAGGCACAGGAATACCACACCAGCTTCTGGGGCCACCTGGGCCTGCTGCAACTGGACGACCACTATCTCACTCCCGATTTTTCCGCCTACCGCCACACCGCACTGGCCAGCCCGTATCCGCACAACGGCGTGATCGCCGACCTCGCGCACGCACAGCATGGCGTGGTCGGCTACGTGCATCCCTTCGATACCTATCCCGATCCGGGCAGGGATCCGCTGCTGAGCAATGCTTTGCCGGCCGATGTCATCAACGGCAAGATCGATTACATCGAAGTGGTCGGCTTCTCCGACCACAAGTCCACGGCAGCGGTCTGGTACCGCCTGTTGAACCTGGGATTCCCGCTGGCCACCGGCGCAGGCACCGATGCGATGGCCAACTACGCTTCGCTGCGCGGGCCGGTCGGCATGAACCGGGTGTTCCTGGATACCGGCGGCAGGCGCGATGGGCCATCGCTGGCCGCTGCACTCAAGGGCGGGCATGGCTTCGCCAGCAACGGACCGCTATTGGGATTGCTGGTCGACGGCGCCAAGCCGGGAGAAACCACCCAAGTCGCCTCCGGCAAGCATCGCTACCGCATCGCCCTGCGTTCGCCGGTGGCCATCGATCATCTGGAACTGGTGCACAACGGCCAGGTGGTCGAATCGTTCGCGCTGGGCGGCGACCGCCGCAGCCTCGACGACGACGGCGTACTGGAACTGGACGGCGGCTGGTTGCTGCTGCGCGCCTGGAACGACGCCGCCGATCCGCTGGTGCTGGATATCCATCCCTACGCCACCACCAATCCGGTCTGGCTGGGCGCGCCACAACCCACTGCGAGCGCGCACCAGGATGCGGCCTATTTTTCGGATTGGCTGGGACGCGTGATCGAAGCCGCTTCCGCACGCGACGATTACAACGACGAAGCCGAGCGCAAGGCCACGCTCGATTATTTCCGCGAAGCCCGCGAACGCTATCAGGCGATCGCCGACGGCCGCGCCAACGTACAGGGGAAAACCAGCGAATGAAACGACTCGCCTGCCTGTTGCTGGCCATGTTCGCCTGCGACGCCAATGCGGCGATGCCCGAGGATCGCTTCCAGCCGTCCGACCTGGCGCGCCTGGCCGACCTGACCGAGCCCGGTTTTTCGGCCGATGGCGAACGCCTGGTGTACACGGTCACCACCGCCAATCTGGCCGAGGACAAGGCACAGTCCGATCTCTGGCGCGTGGACTACACCGGCGCCCGGCGCACCCGATTGACCAGCACCCCGGACAGCAGCGAGTGGCGGGGGCAATGGTCGGCGGATGGACGCTGGATCGCCTTTCTCTCGGACCGCAAGCAAGCTGGTGAAGACGAGGAAGACGCGACCACGCAGGTATGGACGATGCCCGCAACCGGCGGAAAAGCGCGCCGCGTGACCGATTTCGCCGATGGCGTCGAGGACTTCGCGTGGTCGCCGGATGGCAAGCGTCTTGCGGTGATCGCACTGGATCCGCAATTCCCGGCCGGCACGCCGAAACCGAAGAACCCGCCGCCGATCGTCACCGACCGCTACCAGTTCAAGGAAGACGGCAGCGGCTACCTGGGCTCGCGACGCAAACACCTGTACCTGTTCGACCTGGCCAGCGGCAAGGTCGAACAACTCACTTCCGGCGCGCACGACGAGCAACTTCCGGCGTGGTCGCCGGACGGAAAACTGATCGCCTACGTGACCAAGCGTGGCCAGGATCCGGATCGCCACCTCGACTTCGACATCTACGTGATCGAACCGGAAGCCGGCGCCGGCGAGCGCCAGCTGACCACCTTCCCCGGTTCCGACCTGGACCCGTACTGGGAAACGCGCCCGGCCTGGAGCCCGGACAGCACGCGCATCGCCTACCTGCAGAGCGGCGAGGACCAATGGATCTATTACGCGCCGTGGCAACTGGCGGTGGTGGACGTCGCCAGCGGCAAGGCCACGATCCCCGCACCGATCGACCGCTGTTTCACCAAGCCGCGCTGGTCGGCCGATGGCAACAGCGTCTACGCCTTGATCGAACAGAGCCTGGTCACCCACCTGTCGCGCATCGACCTGGCCGACGGCAAGGTCACCGACCTGACCCATGGCGACCGCTTCGACTACGACCTGGACGTTTCACCCGGCGGACGCATCGTCGTGCTCGGCGGCGGCGACCACCATCCCTATGAAATCTCCGCCGTGGAGCCGGGGGGATTGCGCGCGCTCGGCAGGCACAACGAATGGCTGGCCGGCAAGCGACTCGCGGACGTGGAGAAGATCCGCTTCGAGGCCAGGGACGGGACGCCGCTGGAAGGCCTGCTGGTGAAACCGGTCGGCTACGAACCGGGCAAGCGCTACCCCACCCTGCTGCGCCTGCATGGCGGACCGGTCTACGAATTCAGCCACGAGTTCATGCCCGACTGGCAGGCCTACGCCGCGCAAGGCTACGCCGTCGTCGCGGTGAATCCGCGCGGCAGTTCCGGCCGCGGCTTCGATTTCGCCAAGGCGATCCATGCCGACTGGGGCAACAAGGACGCGGACGATGTGCTGGCCGGCGTCGACCATGTGGTGGAGATGGGCATCGCCGATCCACAGCACCTCGGTATCGGCGGCTGGAGCTACGGCGCCATCCTGACCAACGCGGTGATCGCGCGCGACACCCGCTTCAAGGCCGCGATCAGCGGCGCCGGCGCCTCCAACATGTACGCGATGTACGGCCACGACCAGTACATCCGCGAGTACGAGATCGAACTGGGCACGCCCTGGGAAGACCGCACGCAATACGACCGCGCCAGTTATCCGTTCCTGCACGCGGACCGGATCAAGACCCCGACCCTGTTCCAGTGCGGCGAAGCGGACTACAACGTGCCCTGCCTGGGCGCCGAGCAGATGTACCAGGCGCTGCGCTCGCTCGAAATACCGACCCAGTTGGTGATCTATCCGGGCGAGAACCACGGCCTGACCGTGCCCAGCTACCTGCGCGACCGGCTGGAGCGGAACCTGGCTTGGTACGACAAGTATTTGAAGCCGTGAGTGAAAGTGATATTTCCCAACCGCGATAAAAGTAAATCGTCATTCCCGCGAAGGCGGGAACCCAACGACTTTCGCGCATTAAGAGCAAAGGCGCTGGATCCCCGCCTTCGCGGGGACGACGATTCGAGAAAATTCGCGCCGGATGAAGCATCAACGCTTCGGCACGTAACGCCCGAACCGCTTCAACAGCTTCACCAGTTCCGCATGCGGGATCGCCTTCGCGTAATGTCCGTCGTTGCCCTGCATGTCGCGCGCCGCGACCATCGCGTTGACGATGGCCTCCTCGGTGGCCTGCACCGTGGCCTCGAACAACCCGTCGAGGTGATCCAGGCCGACGAAGCTGGCCTGCGACAGCGCATCGCCCTTCAGCGATCCCGCATTGGCGGTGGAGAACGCCAGGAAAATGTCGCCGGAACCGTTGCCGGCGTAGCTGCCCATCCGCGCCAGGCCCATGCCAGCGCGCTTGGCGATGCGCTTGAGCTGGTGCGGCAGCAACGGTGCGTCGGTGGCGACCACGATGATGATCGATCCGGTGTCGCCCTTGGGCGCGGGAGGCTGGCTGTAGCTCCCGTCGTCGCGCAGATACTGCCCGACCGGAACACCGGCGATGCGCAGGCTGTCGCGCACGCCGTAGTTGGCCTGGACCAGCACGCCGACGGTGTAGTCGCCGCCGGCATCGGACTCGACCACTCGGGAAGCGGTGCCGATGCCGCATTTGAATTCGTGGCAGACCATGCCGGTGCCGCCACCGACGTTGCCTTCGGCGACCGGCCCGCCTTTCGCATCGGCCAATGCCTTGGCCACATGCTCCGGGCGCACATGGAATCCGTTGATGTCGTTGAGCTCGCCATCCCAGGTTTCCGCCACCACCGGCAGCGACCACCAGTAACCCGAAGGATCGGCCGTGCCGGAGCGCACGCGTTCGACGATCACCGCATCGCGGACCACGCCCACGCTGTGGGTATTGGTCAGCATCACCGGACCTTCCACCTGCCCCGATTCGTCGATCCATGCGGTGCCGGTCATCTCGCCATTGCCGTTGAGCGCGAACCAGGCGCCGAACACCGGGGTGTCGAAGGTGGCGCGGCCGCGCGGCAGGATCGCGGTGACGCCGGTGCGCACCTTCCTGCCATCGGCGAGGTCCTCGATCAGGGTGACCTGGCCGACGCTGATGCCGGCGACATCGGTGATCGCATCGAGCGGGCCGGGCGAACCTTCGAACGGGACGCCGAGGTCGCGTGCGCGGGGTTCGGCGGCGGACGCCAGCGCGCAGAACGCGCACAATGCGACGGCAATGAGGAAACGGATCATGGATGCTCCACGACAGGCCGGATGGCCTTGCAGCTTACAACCTCGGAGAAAGGCAATGCAGGCAGTTGATGCGGCAAAAGCGCTGGAGCTGGCGAGCGCATTGCCGGCCCGTTATTACTTCGGCGAAGACATGCTGGCGATGGAACAGCGTGCGGTATTCGCACGCAGCTGGCAGTTGGTCGCGCAGCACGCGCAACTGGCCGAGCCCGGCGACCACGTGGTCGAAAGGATCGGCGAAGTGCCCGTCATCGTCGTCCGCGGCCAGGACGGCGTGCTGCGCGCCTTCCCCAACGTCTGCCGCCATCGGGCCGGACCGCTGGCGCTGTGCAACGGCAAGGGCGCGCGCGCCCTGCACTGCAAGTACCACGGCTGGACCTATACCCTGGAAGGCCAGCTGCGCAGCGCGCCGGAAATGCAGGCCGCGCAGGATTTCAGGGTCGAGGACATCCGCCTGCCGCCGTTGCGCGTGCACGAGTGGCAGGGACTGGTGTTCGTCGCACTGGACGATTCGGTGCCGGATTTCGACGACGTCTACGGCGGCATCGTCGAACGCATCGCCCCGATCGACCTGTCGGCGATGCGCTACCTGCGCCGCGATTCCTACGACATCGACTGCAACTGGAAGGTCTACATCGACAACTTCCTCGAGGGCTACCACCTGCCGCACGTGCATCCCGGCCTGTCCAAGGTGCTGGACTATCGCGCCTACGATACCGAACTGTTCCCCTGGTATTCGCTGCAGAACTCGCCGCTGCGCGACAGCGGCGGCGCCTATGGCGAAGGCGAGGCGTTCTATTACCACGTCTATCCCAACGTGATGCTCAACATCATGCCCGGGCGCCTGCAGACCAACCGCATCCTGCCGCTGGGACCGGGGCGCTGCCGGGTGGAATTCGACTACTACTACGCCCAGGACGAACAGGCGATGGCCCGGATCGCGGCCGACCAGTCCTTCAGCGACGAAGTGCAGGCCGAGGACATCACCATCTGCGAATCGGTGCAGAAGGGACTGGCTTCCGGCTTCTACGACGCCGGCCGTCTCTGCCCGAAACGGGAAAGCGGCGTCTGGCATTTCCAGAATTTATTGCGTGCGGCCTATGCCGGCGCCGGAGCGACTCCATGAGTTTCCGCAGCACCTCCCTGTTCGCCGCTCTGGCCTTGTCGCTGTCGGCGTCCGCCGCCCACGGCGCCGAACGCAGCACCGTGCATGCCGGCCACGTGATCGACGTCGAGACCGGCAAGGTGCTGGCCGATCAGGCCATTGGCACCGAGGACGGCAGGATCGTTTCCATTTCGGCGTGGAACGCATCGACCGCCAGCGGACACGTGATCGACTGGTCCGCCTATACCGTGGTGCCGGGCCTGATGGACATGCACACGCATATCGCCGACGAAGGTCCGTACGCCGACCCGGCCACGCCGCTGAAGAGCAATCCCGGCCGCGATGCGCTGATCGGCGCGAAGAACGCACGCGCGACCCTGCAGGCCGGCTTCACCACGGTGCGCGATGTCGGCGTGTTCCGCGGCCTGTCGGACGTGATCCTGCGCGATGCGATCAACGCCGGACTGGTGCCGGGACCGCGCATGTACGTGGCCGGCGCCTACATCACCATCGATGGCGGTGGCGGCGAGATCACCGGCCTGCCCGCCGGAACCGTGGTCGCGCCCGAGTTCCGCCTCGGTGTTTCCGACGACGAAGCCGAAATCCGCGAGCACGTGGACTACCTGCTGGACCACGGCGCGGATTTCATCAAGATCATCGCCACCGGCGCGGTGCTCGCTGCCGGCACCGAGCCGGGCGAATCGGAGTACACCGAAGCCGAGATCCGCGCCGCCGTCGAGGAGGCCGCCAAGCGCGGCACCTTCGTCGCCGCCCATGCGCACGGCGCCGAAGGCATCAAGCGCGCGATCCGCGCCGGGGTGCGTTCGATCGAACATGGCTCGCTGATGGACGACGAAGCCATCGCGATGATGAAGGAACACGGCACCTGGCTGGTCGCCGACATCTACGACGGCGACTACATCGATTCCGTCGGACGCGCGGACGGCTGGTCGGAAGAGATCCTGCGCAAGAACCTGGACACCACCGACGCGCAGCGCGAGGGCTTCCGCAAAGCGGTCAAGCTGGGCGTCAATCTGGCCTTCGGCACCGATTCCGGCGTCTACCCGCACGGCGACAACGCCCGCCAGTTCGCCTACATGGTGAAGTACGGCATGACCCCGCTGCAGGCCCTGCAATCGGCGACGATCAGCTCGGCGCGGCTGCTGGGCAAGGAAAAGGAGACCGGCTCGATAGCGGTGGGCAAGTCCGCGGACCTGGTCGCGGTAGGTTGCGATCCACTGCAGGACATCGAATGCCTGCGCAAGGTGCGCGGAGTGGTGAAGGCCGGACAGCCGGTCGCGCTGGATTGATGCGGACGGCCATCGGCGCCTTGGCTACGACAGGCGAGCTTCGGTTTTCCACCTCTCCCCTTGTGGGAGAGGTCGACGTGCGCAGCACGGCGGGAGAGGGGAAGCCGGAGCCCGATGGCCTGGCACGCGACCAGAGCATCAAGTGCGGGATATGTCCCTTTATTGCGCTCGACACGCCCGCTGATCGTGAAACTTCACAGCTCCGCCACCCCCTCTTCCGGCGCTGCGCGCCACCTTCTCCCACAAGGGGAGAAGACAACTCGCGGCTTTCCACCTCTCACGCAATGAGAGGAGAGAGCCTTGGGCCTTCCACCTCTCCCTTCGTGGGAGAGGTCGACGTGCGCAGCACGGCGGGAGAGGGCAAGCCGGAGCCCGGGAATTTGGCCCGCGACCGGAGCATCGAGTGCGGGATACGTCCTTCCATTGCGCTCGAAACGCCCGCTGATCGCGAAACTCCACAGCTCCGCCAACCCCTCTTCCGGCGCTACGCGCCACCCCGTATCGAGTACGGGACAGGCTCTTCTCCCACAAGGGGAGAAGGAATCCACGGCAACTCACCCCACATCACCAACCTTCATTTCCCAGAGGCCGCATGAACGACACCCGGAAGATCGGCTTCTGGACCTGCACCGCGCTGGTGGTGGGCAACACCATCGGCATGGGCATTTTCCTGCTGCCCGCCTCGCTGGCGCCGTACGGTTTCAACGCAACCATCGGCTGGGGCATCACCGTGCTGGGCTGCATCTGCTTGGCCCGGGTCTTCGCCAGGCTGGCGCGCGAACTGGCCCACGCCGACGGCCCGTACGGGTATGTGCGCAGCACCCTGGGCGACCTGCCCGCCTTCCTTGCCATGTGGTGCTACTGGGTGTCGGTGTGGATCACCAACGCGGCCCTGGCCACCGGCGTGGTCGCTTACATCCGTGCCGCATTCCCGGAACTCGCCCCCCTGCAGCCCTCCTTGTTCGCCTTGGGCCTGCTGTGGACCTTCGTGGCCATCAACCTGCTCGGGGTACGCAGCGGGGGCGGCGTGCAGCTGGTGACCACCGCGCTGAAACTGCTGCCGATGCTGGCCATCGCCCTGCTCGGCGCATGGATGCTGGTGAACTCGCCGCACGCCTACGTGGCGCATCCGCCGACCCAGCCGATCACCCTGGCCGATTCGATGGCCGCCGGGACCATCGCCCTGTTCGCGATGCTCGGCATCGAGTCGGCCACGGTGCCCGCGTCCAAGGTCGAGAATCCGGGGCGCACCATTCCGCGCGCGACCCTCGTCGGCACCCTGCTGACCGCGGCGATCTACCTGATCGTCTCGACCGTGCCGCTGTTGCTGATCCCGTCGCAGGAACTGGCTGCTTCGCCGGCGCCGTTCGCGTTGCTGATGGACCGCTTCGCAGGCGACGGCTTCGGCCGCTGGCTGGCCCTGTTCGTGGTGGTCAGCGGGCTCGGCGCATTGAACGGCTGGACCCTGCTGGGCGGCGAAATGACCCGGACCATGGCCGACAACGGCACGCTGCCCGCTTTCCTGTCGCGCAACAACCGCCACGGCGCGCCGGTCTTCGCCCTGGTCATCACCGGGCTGCTGGCCAGCGCCATGATCCTGATGAACTACAGCAAGTCGCTGGTGAACGGCTTCACCGTGATGAGCCAGGTGGTCACCGCGGCCAACCTGCCGCTGTACCTGTGCTGCTCGATCGCACTGGCGGTGCTGTGGAAGCGCGGCAAGCGCCTGGACGACAAAGGCGTGCGCGGCCTGCTGACGATCGCGGTGCTGGGAACCGCCTACGCCATCTTCGCCTTCGTCGGCATGGGCCACGAGGCCTTCGTGATGGCGCTGGTGTTGGCCGCCTGTGGCTTGCCGCTCTATATCTTCATGCGCATCCTGCGCACCCGCCTCAACCGGTCCTGATCCATGCCCCGCGATCCACGCTACGACATCCTCTTCACTCCGATCCGGATCGGGCCGGTGACGGCCAAGAACCGTTTCTTCCAGGTCCCGCACTGCAATGGCATGGGCCATGCGATGCCGCTGGCGCACGCGGCGATGCGCGAGATGAAGGCCGAAGGCGGCTGGGCGGTGGTGTCCACGGAAGAATGCGAAATCCACCCGAGCAGCGACCTCACTCCATACGTGGAAGCGCGCCTGTGGGACGACCGCGACATCCCCGCGCTGGCGTTGATGTGCGACAAGGTCCATGCGCATGGCGCGCTGGCCGCACTCGAGCTTTCGCACAACGGCCCGACCGCGTCCAACCTGTATTCGCGCGAAGTGCTGCTGGCGCCGTCGCACCAGCCGTCCAAGTACGGCTATCCCTCGCAGGCGCGGGCCATGGACCTGCACGACATCCGCGAGTACCGGCGCTGGCACCGCGAGGCCGCGGTCCGCGGCAAGCGCGCGGGCATGGACATCATCTACGTCTACGCCGGCCACGACCTGTCGCTGGCCATGCATTTCCTGCAGCGCCGCCGCAACCAGCGCAGCGACGAGTACGGCGGCTCGCTGGAAAACCGCGTGCGCCTGCTGCGCGAGGTACTGCAGGACACGAAGGAGGCGGTCGGCGATACCTGTGCGGTCGCCCTGCGTTTCGCCACCGAGGAACTGCTGGGACCCGGTGGTGTGGAATTGAACGAGGCGCGCGACATCGTCGGCATGCTCGCCGAGCTGCCCGACCTGTGGGACGTCAACGTCGCCGCCTGGTACAACGATTCGGTTCCCTCGCGCTTCGCCGCCGAAGGCGCGCAGGAACCGTTCATCGATTTCGTCAAGAAGACCACGAGCAAGCCGGTGGTCGGCGTCGGCCGCTTCACTTCGCCGGACACCATGGTGTCGCAACTCAAGCGTGGCGTGCTGGACATGATCGGCGCCGCGCGTCCTTCCATCGCCGATCCCTTCCTGCCGAAGAAGATCGAGGAAGGCCGCATCGACGACATCCGCGAATGCATCGGCTGCAACATCTGCGTGTCCGGCGACATGACCATTTCGCCGATCCGCTGCACCCAGAACCCGACCATGGGCGAGGAGTGGCGCAAGGACTGGCATCCGGAAAAGATCGCGCCGCGCGCCTCGCAGTCGCGTGTGCTGGTGGTCGGCGCCGGCCCGGCGGGACTGGAAGCGGCGCGCGCGCTGGGCCAGCGCGGCTACGAAGTGAACCTGGCCGAGGGCCGCAAGGAACTCGGCGGCCGGGTGAGCCGCGAATCGCGCCTGCCCGGACTGTCCGAATGGGCGCGGGTGCGCGACTGGCGTGTCGGCCAGATCGGCAAGCTCTCCAATGTCGGCGTCTATCTGGACTCGCGACTGACCGCTCAGGACGTGCTCGATTTCGGCGCCGAACACGTGGCCCTGGCCACCGGCTGCCATTGGCGCCGCGATGGCTTCGGCCGCAGCAATGGCCTGGGCATCGCCGGATTCGAGAACAACGAACGCGTTTTCACGCCCGACGACATCCTCGATGGCCGCATTCCCAAGGGCCGGGTGGCGATCTTCGACGACGACTATTTCTACCTGGGCAGCGTGATCGCCGAAGCGCTGCGCAAGCAGGGGTGCGAGGTGGTCTATGTCACCGCCGACGACACCATCGCCTCGTGGAGCGTGCACACGCTGGACTACCGGCACATCCAGAAGCGGATGGCGGCACTGGACGTGGAGCAGGTCGTTTCCCACAACATCGCCGGTTTCGACGATGCCGGCCTGTTGTTGGAAAACGTCTGGAGCGGCAAGCCGCGCACGCTGGCCTGCGATGCGCTGGTGGCGATCACCGCGCGCGTTCCCGACGATGCGCTGTACCAGGAATTGCGCTTGCGCGAACCCGAATGGGCCGATGCGGGCGTGCGCACGGTCCGTTGCCTGGGCGACGCGCTCGCCCCCGGCCTGATCGTGCACGCGGTCTACGAAGGCCATCGCTACGCGCGCGAACTGGAAACCGCTCCGCTCGGCGAAGTCGCATTCAAGCGCCATTTCCATGGCGCCGGGGTCGCGGCACCGACTTGATACCGTGCCTGGAACCGGGCCCGCCGCCCTACCCGCTCAGCGCTTCACATCGAAACCGTTGCCGCTCAGGAACGCTTCCACTTCGGCGGTCCCGAGCAGGTTGAAGTCGCCCGGCAACGAATGCTTCAGGCAGGCCGCGGCCAGTCCGAAATGCAGCCCGTCCGCATCGTCCATGCCGGTGATCGCGCCATGCAGCACACCGGCGGCGAAGGCGTCGCCGGTGCCGATGCGGTCGACGATGGACGGAAGTTCATGCACCGGGGTGGCATGGCTGGTTCCATCGCGTCTCGCGTCGATGGCCGACAGCGCATGGTGGTCGACGCTGCGTTGCACGCGGATCGTCGCCGCCATCCTGTGCAGTCGCGGGAAGGCGGCGAAGGCGGCCTGGGCGCCGGCCAGGAAGCGCTCTCCGGCGGTGGCTTGCGCGAACGACTGGCCCAGCACGACCTCGATATCGCGATGGCTGGCGAACAGCAGGTCGGCCTCGGCCATGATCGCGCGCAGGATGCCGGCGGCATCGCCGTCCCAGCTTTTCCACAATTGCGGGCGGAAGTTGCCATCGAAGGACACCCGGACCCCCGCCGCGCGTGCGGCGCGCACCGCCTGCAGGGTGCGGTCGGCCGCGACCTGGCCCAGGGCGGGGCTGATTCCGGACACATGTAGCCAGTCCGCGCCCTGCAGCAGGGATCTCCAATCGTGGTCGCCGCCACCGGCGCGGACGAAGGCGGAGTCGGCGCGGTCGTACAGGACCTCGCTCGGACGCTGGATGGCTCCCGGTGTCAAAAAGTACAGACCCATGCGCCCCGGCACAGTCTGCAGGGCGTCCGTGTCGACCCCGTGGCGACGCAGTTCTCCGGTCGCCGCGGCGCCTAGCGCATTGTCGGCCACCGCTCCGGCCATCCGCGCGCGATGGCCGAACCTGGACAGCGAAACCGCGACATTGGCTTCGGCGCCCCCGACGCAGACCTCGAAACCGGGCGATTGCAGCAATAACTGCCTTCCTGGTGCGCTCAGGCGCAGCAACAGTTCCCCGAAACAGACGACGTGTCCCCGCATTCTTGTCACTCCCTCACCTGATGTCCGCCGCTCCGGATGGAGGCCGGCACTGGATTGTCCCGGGGACACCATACGGCCCCGCAACGAATAGTTGTTGTTGCACCGCACACTCTGTTACGGTTTTTTTGACCAGCGGTGTCATTTTACCTCTGGAGGCAGTCCCGAGGTAGGTGAATTCAATTCGATCCAACGTGAAAAGCGCCCTAGAGCGATCATGTGCCCTTGAGGAGGGGAATCCATGCAAACTCGCAACAACCGCCGGAAGACACCGGTTACCGTACTCGCCCTGTCGATCGGGCTGGCCCTGCAATTCAATGCCCTTGCCGCCCTTGCCCAGGAGGCGACTCCGGCTGCCGCCGACAGTACCGCGCAAGCGGCGCCACCGGAACCGGTCGACACCCTGGAAACCATCACCGTCACCGGCTACCGCGCCAGCCTGGAGAAGGCGCTGGACATCAAGCGCAGCGAGAAGGGCGTGGTCGATGCCATCGTCGCCGAGGACATCGGCAAGTTCCCCGATCTCAATCTGGCCGAATCGCTGCAGCGCATCCCCGGCGTGGTGATCACCCGCGATGCCGGCGAGGGCCGCAACATCACCGTGCGCGGCCTCGGCCCGCAATTCACCCGCGTGCGCCTCAACGGGCTGGAGGCAATGAGTTCGGTCGGCAGCAGCGACGGCCAGGGCGGCGCCAACCGCAGCCGGAATTTCGACTTCAACGTCTTCGCTTCCGACCTGTTCTCGCAGCTGATCGTGCGCAAGACCGCCTCGGCCGATGTCGACGAAGGCTCGCTCGGCGCCACCGTCGACCTGCGCACTGCGCGACCCTTCGATTATGACGGCTTCACCGCAGCGGCCAGCCTGCAGGGCAGCTTCAACGATGTGACCGACACCACCGATCCGCGCTTCGCCGGACTGATCGCCAACAGCTGGGCCGACGGCAAGTTCGGCGCACTGGTGTCGCTTGCCTATTCCGAGCGCCAGGCCCTGGACGAGGGCAGCGGCACCGTGCGCTGGTCGGGCGGCACGACCAATGGCGGCTTCGATCCCGCCTCGCCATTCCAGCCGGCGCTCGCCGCCGATGTCTATGCGCCACGCTTCCCGCGCTACACGCTGATGGAACACGACCAGAAGCGCTTGGGCGTCACCGCGTCACTGCAGTTCAAGCCCAGCGATCGTACCCAGTTCAGCCTGGACGCGATGTATTCCAAGATCGACGCGGAGCGCAACGAGAAATACATCGAGGCCAACGGCCTCAGCAAGACCGGCGCCACCGGCAAGCCGCAGATCCTGGTCATGGACGGCGTGGTCGAGGATGGCGCGCTGGTCTACGGCGTGTTCGACAATGTCGACATACGCTCCGAGCACCGCCATGACGAATGGAGCACGACCTTCAAGCAGCTCAGCCTCGATGGCGAGCACCGCTTCACCGACGATTTCCGGGTAACCGGGAAGATCGGCACGTCGAAATCGGAATTCCGCAACCCGGTCCAGGCGACGGTAATGATGGACAAGCTCGATGTCGATGGCTACAGCTACGACTATCGCGGCAATCCGAACGAGCCGGTATTCGACTACGGGTTCGATCCGACCGACCCCGCCGGCTGGGCTCTCTCCACGATCCGCCTGCGCGAAAATTCCGTCACCAACGACTTCGACACCGGGCAGCTGGACTTCAAATGGCTGGTGAGTCCGTCGTTCACCCTGACCGGTGGCGTCCAGGCCAAGAACTACGGCTACGCCTCTTCCGAGCGGCGCCGCACCGCGAACGAATCCACCGCGAACCCGACCTTTGCCGACGGCACCTCCAACGTGCCGACCGACATGACCGAGCTGGCCAGCCTGACCGGACTGAGCGGGGCGCCCGGGACCTGGCGGGTCCTCGACTTCAACGCCATCGCCAACCTGTTCGGCATCTTCAGCGACAGCGGCACGTTCGCCATGGGCGACTACGCGCCGAGCCACACCAGCGTGAACGAGAAGGATCGCAGCGGTTACCTGATGGGCGAATTCTCGACCGACCTCGGCTCGATTCCGTTCTCCGGCAACTTCGGTGTGCGCTACGTCCGTACCAGCCAGACCTCGAGCGGCATCGCCCAGGCCAGCGGTACGCCCACGCCGACCACGGTGACCCGCGACTACAACGACACCCTGCCGTCGATCAACCTGGTCGCCGAGGTCGCCCCGGATTTCCTGATCCGCTTCGCAGCGGCAAAGGTGATGTCGCGGGCGCCGCTGGCCAGCCTGACACCCGGCGTCAACGTCAGCGTCAGCGGCAGCGCGCGCACGGTCAGCGGCGGCAACCCGTTCCTCGATCCGGTCCGGGCCAAGACCGCCGACCTGGGCTTCGAATGGTATTTCAACGAAGGCGCCATGCTCGGCGTGGGACTGTTCTACAAGGACATCGACAGCTTCATCCAGAACACGCGCGAGACCCGCGTCTATGCCGACAGCGGCCTGCCCGCCAACCTGCTGGACGGCACCGGCGCCACGGTCAGCGACGAGTTCGTGTTCTCGGTCCCGGTCAATACCCCCGGTGGCGAACTGACCGGCCTCGAGTTCAACTACACCCAGCCGTTCACCTTCCTGCCCGGCGCCTGGAGCAACTTCGGCACGCAGGTGAATTACACCTACGTCGATTCGCAGATCCAATACCTGCAGTCGAACGGCAATCCTGCGCAGAAGACCGACCTGCTGGGGCTGTCCAAGCATTCGTGGAACGCGACGCTGTTCTATGAAGGCAAGCGCTTCTCCGGACGCCTCTCGGCGACCAATCGCGACGACTACCTGATCCAGGTGCCCGGCACCGAAGTCGGCTTCAACAGCGACGCCAATGGCGTGCACGGACAGAGTGGCGCCACCATCCTGGACGCATCCGTCCGCTGGAAGATCAACGACCATTTCGAGCTGAGCCTGGAAGGCAACAACCTCACCAACGAGGCGCAGGAATCCTGGGTCGCCAACCCCGCCGTGCAGCTGCCGCTGGAATACAGCCAGACCGGCCGCCAGTACCTGTTGGGCGTGCGCTACAAGTTCTGACTGCCTGGGCCGGGACGGGGCTCTCCACCCGTCCCGGTCGTCGCCAGGAACCCGCGAAAGAAAAGCCCGGCGCAAGCCGGGCTTTTCTTTATGGCTTTCTGTAGGAGCGCCCATGGGCGCGAGCTCTCCGATCGGATCGCGAAACAAGTCAAGAGCTCGCGCCCATGGAAACTCCCACGCCCCTGAAGAAGTCCCCTCGGGGGATACGGCAGGGTTCGCAACGGAGATGGATCGACTGTCTTCCTACATCGTCCCGCGCTGGATGAAAGGCGCGCGCTCATAGAGTTTTCGTTCGCCGCCACGCGGGTCGCTCTCGAGATGCGGCGGCAGGTCGAACAGCATCGTCTGGCGCCGTTGCAGCGAATAAGGCGCCCAGTGCGGGATGCCGGCGTGGTTGGGATCGCCCTGCCGCGCCAGGGCCAGCAGCATGCCGCTCATCTGCTCGGCCAGCCGTTGCGCATCGGCACCCGTGCCGGTACGCGAACCCGGTTGGGCGATGTTGTCGAACACCAGCGGGATGTCGAGCGTGTGCATGGCGCCGAACTTGCCATCGTCCAGCGGCGATCCCCAATCCAGCTGGTAGGCCCAGGTCGGTGAACCCTGTCGCGCGCGCGCCTCCGCTTCCTCGATCGCGCCGCGCCAGGAGCGCCCGGCGGTGGTCGCGGCGAAGAACACCTGCGAAGGCGTGTAGTCGGGATACAGGCGCCGATATTCGGCGATCACCGTTTCCGGCAGCAGGTCGGTGTACTGCTGCGCCTGCAACCGGGCAGGCAATTGTTCCCAGGTCAGGGTGAAGTTGTCCGGATCGTTGCCCAGGAACGCGCGCGTCTCGTCGCGGGTGTTGCCGATGATCATCGGGATATGCGCCGACTGCGCCGGCGCATCGGGATAGAACGGATGCCGATGCAGACTGCGCGCGTCCATCACCGGGCCGAAGTACAGGCTGGTGTCCTCGATGCGCGAGGGATCACGGGTGCGCGCGGCCTCGAGGATTTTCGCCATCGGCAGCGTGCGCAGGCGATCGAGCTGGTCGGGCGCTATCCGCAGCGCATCCAGCAGCAGGCGCGTGCGCTGGGTCGCCGCGCGCGGACCGGCGGCGGTGACCTGCTGGCCGCTCATGGTCAGGGCCCGATGGAAAAGCCCGGCTGCGGCCGGCATCGCCATCAGCGTCGCGATCTTGGCGCCGCCGCCGGACTGGCCGAACACGGTGACGTTGCCGGCGTCGCCGCCGAACTCATGCGCATGCTCGCGCACCCATTGCAGCGCCTGGACCAGGTCCAGCTGGCCGACGTTGCCGGACCATTGCAGGTCTTCGCCACCGAGCTCGCCCAGATAGAGATAGCCGAACGCATTGAGCCGATGGTTGACCGTGACCACGACCACGTCGCCGCGCCGGCACAGGTTGACACTGTCGTAGAGCGGACTGCTGCCGGAGCCGTTGTTGTAGCCGCCGCCATGGAGGTAGAACAGGATCGGCCGCGCGCCGCCATCGCCCAGCCCCGGGGTGTACACATTGAGGAACAGGCAGTCTTCGCTGATCGATTCCTCCGTGCCCGATTGCGGAGCGGACGCGCCATGCGCGAGTGTTTCGCGCACGCCTCGCCATGGCGTTTCCCGCAGCGCCGGCATGAACCTGCGCGTGGAAGTGTCAGCGCCGTAGGGAATGCCCTTGAATACGCGCACCCCGCGGTCCAGGTAACCGCGGATCTTGCCGCTGCGTGTCGTCGCGACATCCGATGCAGACGACGCCGGCGCTGCGAGCACCTGCGGCCATGGCGATGCGAGCGCGCCGGCACCGATCCCCAGCCAAGCGGCTTGCTTGAGGAAATCACGACGGCTGTTCGCGCCGCCGCCGTCGCTGTGGTTACCTGGCATCGGACTGCGCTCCGCTTCGGGGGATGCTTATTTCAACGGATCGCGATGCTTGAGCGGCTTCAGCGGCTCCATCGTGTCCAGGTTCCAGTCTTCGGGCACGAAGGCCTGGCGGGTTTCGGCATGCTTCGGGTAGCCGCGTACTTCATCCTGGCTGTCGAGGATGTGGCCGCGGCCTTCGATCGTGTTCTCGAGGATGCGGCGGTCGATGTCGTCGCGGTCCCACGGGCGGGCGCCGACAGCGGCGATCACCGCATCCTGCACCTGCGTGGCCGGAATCGGCTTGACCCCGAACGGCAGCGGCGGCGGATCCTTCATCATCCGCGGCGCGACCGCGGCGGTGGTGTAGCGGCCCAGCATCGGCAACGGATCGCCGATGCGGTCCACCGCGATGTTGTCGTGCAGGTAGAGATCGAGATCGCCGGAACCGCCGAACATGAAGAAGGCCGCCCGGGTCGGCGTGTCGGGGCCGGCGCGCATCACGTTACCGACCACCGCCATGCGGCCGTCCTGATAGGGATGCCCCGCCCATTCGGCGGCGATCAGGTTGTACATGACGCCGCGCTGGCCCGGGTTGTAGATCAGGTTGTTGACCACCCAGCCCTGGGTGCCGCCCTTGAAGAACGGGTTGCGCTCGTAGTTCTGCGCATACAGGTTGCCGACGATCAGGATGTCGCGGGCGTTGTCGTGGATCAGCGAGCCTTTCGAATGCTCGCCCTTGGCGTGGTTGGCGTGGGCCAGGCCCTCGGCGATGAGGTTGTTGCTGAAGGTGATGCGGTGCGAGGTGCCTTCGCGCCATTGCTCCGGGGTATCGCCGGCGAAGCGGGTGCCCGACGCCGACAGGTTCTCGTCGGTGGCCCAGGTCAGCGAGCAGTGGTCGACGATCACGTCGTGCGCGCCGACGGTACTGATCGCGTCGAAATCGTTGCCGCTCATCTTCGGCAGGCCTGCGTCGCCGGGACGCACGCGGAGGTGCTGGACGATCACGTCGTGGGCGAAGATGTCCAGGCCGCCGCGGATCAGGGTGATGCCCGGTTGCGGCGCGGTCTGCCCGGCGATGGTCAGGTATGGCTCGCGGATGTTCACCGTTTTCACGCCGAGGTCGATCACCCCGCCAACCTCGAATACGACGATGCGCGGTCCCTTGCTGTTGACCGCCTCGACGAACGAACCCGGGCCGTCCCCCGCCAGGGTGGTGACGCGGATGATCCTGCCGCCACGGCCGCCGGGGGTATGCGCGGCCCAGCCCTGCGCGCCGGGGAAGGCCAAAGGCGCGGTGGTTTCCGCGGCGATCGCGGCCGTGGTCAGGCCGCAAAGCAGGACGGCGCAGGTCGCGAGGATCGGTCGGCGACGCTTGGCCGCGCGCGAGGCGCTGATGGATTGCATATGGCTCCCTCCCAGGAACGGATGGTGACGCATGCCGTCCGGTTTGCGGCACTGCGTATTGTAAATGACACCGGTTTACCATATACAAGCCATCGACCCCTGCTGTCCATCGGCAGTGCAGCAAACCAGACCATTGGAGAGGCCGATTGGGCACTCGCGAAAGTGTTGAGGAAACTGTTCCCGGATCCCCGGATCTGGCGGCGATCGCCGTCGGTTTCGTGCAGGCGCGCCTGCAGGGAAGCTCCCTGGCCGGGTTTCCCGGCGACATCCCGGCGGACCTGGTTACCGCCTATCAAGTGCAGGATCTGGCCATCGCGCGCTGGCCGGACCGCCTCGTCGGCTGGAAGGTCGGCTACATCGCCGCCGAGCGCCGCGATGCTTCCGGCGACGAACGCCTGCTCGGCCCGATCTTCGCCCGCGGCTTGCTGCCCGCCTTCGACGGCGAAGTGCAGATCCCGGTCTTCGCCGGCGGTTTCGCCGCGATCGAAGCCGAGTACGTGCTGCAACTGCTGGCCGATGCGCCCACGGACAAGACCGACTGGACCCCCGAAGAAGCCGCATCGCTGCCGGCGACGCTGCATGTCGGCATTGAGATAGCCAGCAGCCCGCTGGCGACGATCAACGTGCTGGGACCGCGCGTGGTGGTTTCCGATTTCGGCAACAACAACGGCCTGGTCCTGGGCCGGGAAATTCCGGACTGGAAATCGATACCCGAGGATCAACTGACCTGCACGACCTTCATCGAAGGCCAACAGGTCGGCAGCGGTGGCGCGACCACACTGCCCGGCGGCTTGCGTGCGGCCTTCGCCTTCGCGCTTTCGCGCTCGGCGCGACGCGGTCGCCCGTTGAAAGCGGGCGAGCTGATCGCCACCGGCAACGCCACCGGCATCCACGACATCGTCGCCGGGCAACAGGGACGGATCAGCTTCGGCGGTTTCGGCGACATCCAATGCCGCGCACGGCCTGCGGCGCCTTTGCAGATGCAGGCAGAGACCGGCGCATGATCAACCGACGCCAATTCATCGGCGCGGGCATCGCCGCCGCATGCGCCACGCCGCTGGCTTCGCTGCCGGCCAATGCCAACGTCGCCGATGGCGTGCTCACCGCGACCGACGTGCATGTCAGCGACTACCCCACGGTGCAGGCGGTGCGCTGGATAGGCCAGACCCTGGAGCGCGAGACCGCCGGGCGCCTGCGCATCCGCCTCTATCATTCCGGCCAGCTCGGGCGCGAAGCCGAATCGATCGACATGGCCCGCTACGGCGCCATCGACATGACCCGGGTGTATGCGGGCGCGTTGAACAACGCCTTCCCGCTGACCCAGGCCCTGTGCCTGCCCTACGTCTTCGATTCGGTCGCGCACATGCGCCGGGCCATGGACGAAGGCGTGGGCGATGCGGTGCTGCGCGGCTTCGAAAGCCGCGAACTGGTCGGGCTGGCGATCTACGATTCGGGCGCGCGCTGCTTCTACAACGCGCGCCGGCCGATCGTCGAGCCGGCCGACCTGCACGGCATGAAGATCCGCGTGCCGGCCTCCGACATCTTCATCGAGATGCTGCGCCTGTTCGGCGCCAACCCCACGCCGCTGTCGCTGGGCGAGGTGTTCTCGGGCATGGAGACGCACATGATCGACGGCGCGGAAAACAACCTGCGCAGTTTCCATTCCAGCCGCCATTTCGAAGCGGCGAAATACTGGTCGCAGAGCGAGCATTCCTACGCCCCCGACGTGCTGCTGGTGTCGCGGCGCAGCCTGGAGGCGATGGCGCCCGGCGACCGCCGGCTGCTGATCGACACAGCGCGACAGTCGGTCAAGGTGATGCGCGAACTGTGGGACGAATCGGAGAACGCCGCGCGCAAGGCGATCCTGGCCCACGGCGTGCACTTCAACGCCGTCGACATGGCCGCGTTCCGGCGCGCTGCGCAGCCATTGCTGGACGAATACCTGCGCCATCCCGACCTCGATTCCCTCTACCGTCGCATCCGCGACCTCGCCTGAGCGCACCGCGATGTCCGCAGCCACGCCGAATCCTCCTTCCCGCAGCCTGCCGCGACGCGCCATCGGCCTGCTCTCCGCCATCGCCATCGGCATCGCCGCCGCCGCGCTGGTCGGCCTGGTCATCGTGCAGGGCTGGCAGGTGATCGCCCGCTACGTGCTCAACGATTCGCCGAGCTGGACCGAGCCGGTCACCGTGCTGCTGCTGAGCACCGCGATGAGCCTGGGCGCCGCCGCGGGCGTGCATACCCGGCGCCATTTCAGTTTCCACCTGTTCGCCGACGCGGCGGGTCCGGCGGCGCGGCGCCTGTTGCAGGTGGTGCCGGCCGCGGTGATCGCGGCGATCGGCGCGACCCTGGCCTACTGGGGCTGGATATTGCTGCTGGATGGATGGGACATACCGACTGCCGGCGCCGACATCCCGCTGAGCATCAACTACCTGCCGCTTTCGATCGGCGGCCTGCTGATGGCGGCGTTCGCGCTCGAGCAACTGTTCGACGCGCTGGCCGGCACCGACTCCGCCATCGAAGGAGCCCGCTGAGCCATGGGCATCACGATCCTGTTCTCGCTGTTCGCCGTGCTCCTGCTGATCGGCGTGCCGGTCGCCTATGCGCTGGCCGCCGCTTCGCTGGCGACCCTGTGGTATCTGGACCTGCCCGCCATCGTGCTGGTCCAGCAGATCTCGGCCGGCAGCGGTTCGGCCGCGCTGATCGCGATCCCGCTTTTCATCTTCGCCGGCGAGATCATGATGCGCGGCGGCATATCCGAGCGCCTGATCAGCCTGGCCTCGTCGCTGGTCGGGCGCCTGCGCGGCGGCCTGGGCCAGGTCAGCATCCTGTCCTCGCTGTTCTTCGGCGGCGTGTCCGGTTCGGCCATCGCCGATGTCTCGGCGATCGGCGGAACCATGATCCCGCAGATGGTCAAGCGCGGTTACGACCGCGACTTCGCCGTCAACGTCAGCATCACCGCGGCGCTGGTGGCGCTGCTGGTGCCGCCTTCGCACAACCTGATCCTGTTTTCGGCCGCGGCCGGCGGCGGCCTGTCCATCGCCGACCTGTTCGCCGCCGGCATCGTCCCGGCGTTGTTGATGACGGTGGTGCTGATGTTCACCGGCTGGGTCGTGGCGCGCCGTCGCGGCTACGGCGTGGAGCCCTTCCCCGGCCTGCGCGTGGTGATGCTGCGGACGGTGTCCGCGCTGCCCGGCCTGGGGCTGGTGGCGTTGATCTTCATCGGCATCCGCGCCGGCGTCTTCACCGCGGTGGAGAGCGCGGCGATCGCCGTGGTCTATGCGCTGCTGGTGACCAGCGCGCTGTACCGGCAACTGGGCCTGCGCGAATTCTTCGCCACGGTCACCCATGCGGCGCGGACCACCGGCGTGATCCTGTTCGTGATCGCCACCGCGGCCGCGTTCGGCTGGCTGCTGGCCTACCTGGAAGTCCCCACCGCCGCGGTGCAGGCGCTGCAGTCGATCGCCCACAACAAATACCTGGTCCTGTTGCTGATCATCGTGGTCCTGCTGCTGCTGGGCACCTTCATGGACCTGGCGCCGATGATCCTGATCTGCACGCCGATCTTCCTGCCCGTGGCCAAGGCCTACGGCATCGACCCGATCCAGTTCGGGCTGGTGCTGGTGCTGACCGGCGGCATCGGCCTGGTCACCCCGCCGGTGGGATCGGTGCTGTTCATCGGCACCGCCATCGGCAAGATCACCGTGGCCGAAAGCATGAAGAGCATCTGGCCATTCTGGCTGGCCGGGCTGGCGGTACTGCTGCTGGTCGCGTTCTTCCCCGGCCTGTCGCTGTGGCTGCCCGCGCTGCTCAGGGCCTGACGCCCGCCCTGCGCGCCGGGAACGTGGACTTTCCGCACGGCGCGCTGCGCCGGCGATACGCAAGCTAGAATCAATCCATCCACCCTCTCCAGACACTGACGTCCATGCCCGCGCGCAAGAAGCCAGAAACGCCCGTTCCGCCCTCCGCCCCGGGCAAGGCATCGACGATCAACGACATCGCGCGGCTGTCCGGGGTTTCCAAGAAGACCGTGTCGCGGATCATCAACCACTCGCCGCTGGTGCGTAAGGACACGCGCGAGAAAGTGGAAGCGCTGATGCGCCAGGTCGGTTATGCGCCGGACCCGATGGCGCGCGGCCTGGCCTTCCGCAAGTCGTTCCTGATCGGCATGGTCTACGACAACCCGACCGCGCAGTACATCGTCAACATGCAGTACGGGGCGCTGGACGCGATCCGCGATTCGGGCTTCGAGCTGGTCGTGCATCCCTGCGACAGCCGCAATCCCAACTACATCGACGGGGTGCGCCGCTTCGTCCAGCAACAGAAACTGCACGGGGTGATGCTGGTGCCGCGCGTCTCCGAGGACCAGGCCCTGGCCGACACGCTGCTGGAAATCGGCTGCCGCTACGTGCGCATCGCCCCGGTGGCGATGGACGACATGTCGCGCATGGTCGTGACCCACGACCGCGACGGCGCCGCCGAAGCGGCCGATTACCTGCACATGCTCGGCCATCGCGACATCGCCCTGATCACCGGCCCCAACAACTACCGTTCTGCGCTGGAACGCACTTCCGGTTTCGTCGAAGCGCTAGGGCGCCACGGCGTCGAGCCGCCGAAGTCGCGCATCATCGAAGCCGGCTACACCTTCGAATCCGGCGTCGCCGCCGCGGAAAAACTCCTGGCCGGCAGGCAGCGTCCCACCGCGATCTTCACCGGCAACGACGAAATGGCCGCCGGCGTGTACAAGGTCGCGCTGCGTTCGGGGATCAGCATCCCGCAGCAGTTGTCGGTGGTCGGCTTCGACGACAGCTCGCTGGCTTCGCGCCTATGGCCCTCGTTGACCAGCGTGCGCCGCCCGACCCGCGATACCGGGCGCCTGGCCGCGTCGATGCTGGTCCAGCCCGATGCCTCCGCGGTCGTTTCCTCGGCCAGCGTGCGTCCGCACCTGGTGATCCGCGATTCCTGCCAGCCGCCGGGCTGAATCGATGGCGGGAAATGCATTTCCCGAATTGCCGCGAAAGACCGCACCCCGTAGGAGCGCCCCTTGGGCGCGAGCTCTCCGTCAGGTATCGGCAACCTGGAAGAAGAGCTCGCGCCCAAGGGGCGCTCCTACGGCACCTCTGCCGCAGCGCGAAATGACACCGGTTACCGCAAAGGCTAGACTGCCTGCTTCCAGCCCCTGGCGAAGCGACTGATTCTGACTGGACTGTCCCCGCCGATTCCTGCACGGAGCCTGCCATGTACTGCAAGACCTACCACGCCACCCACCCCGACATGATGGCCGGCGCCAGCAACGACCAGTTGCGCGACCGTTACCTGGTCAGCGGCCTGTTCGTGGCCGACAGCGTGCAGCTCAACTATTCGCACAACGAACGCTTCGTGATCGGCGGCGCCGCGCCGGTGTCCGGGCCCGTGCAACTGCCGAAGCAGACCGAGCCCGCCTCGGCCGCCGGCCGTCCCTTCCTGGAACGCCGCGAACTGGGCGTGATCAATGTCGGCGCCGGCGCCGGCAAGGTCAGCGTCGATGGCACCGCCTACGCACTGGGGCCGAAGGACGGCCTGTACGTGGCGATGGGCAGTGCCGAGGTCTCGTTCGAATCCGACGATGCGGCCAATCCGGCGAAGTTCTACCTGACGTCCACGCCGGCGCATGCGCGCTTCGAGACCAGGGCCCTGGCGATCAAGGATGCGGTGGCGCTGGAACGCGGCTCGCTGGAGACCAGCAACGAACGCACCATCTACCAGTACATCGTGCCGGCCACCTGTCAGTCCTCGCAGTTGCTGCTGGGCCTGACCGTGCTCAAGACCGGCAGCGTCTGGAACACCATGCCCCCGCACCTGCACGACCGCCGCAGCGAGGTCTATTTCTACTTCGACCTGGGCGACAACGACCGCGTCTACCACTTCATGGGCGAACCCGACGCGCAACGCCACATCGTGGTCGCCGATGGCGAAGCGGTGGTGTCGCCGCCGTGGTCGATCCACATGGGCTCGGGCACCAGCAACTACTGCTTCATCTGGGCGATGGGCGGCGAGAACCTGGACTACACCGACATGAACGTCCTCGACATCTGCCAGTTGAAGTGAGCGCGGACATGGCCAATCCCTTCGATCTGAGCGGTCGCGTCGCGCTGGTCACCGGCGCCAACACCGGTCTGGGCCAGGGCATCGCGGTCGCGCTGGCGCAGGCCGGCGCCGACATCGTGGCCGTCGGCCGCAGTGCCCCGACCGACACCGACACCGCCGTGCGCGCCGCTGGCCGTCGCCTGCTGTGGGTGGAGGCGACGCTGGACAGCATCGCCCCGGTCGGCGAGATAGTGCGGCGCGCGGTCGTCGAATTCGGCGCCATCGACATCCTGGTCAACAACGCCGGCATCATCCGCCGCAACGACTCGCTCGACTTCAGCGAGGAAGACTGGGACGCGGTGATGGACGTGAACCTGAAATCGGTGTTCTTCCTGGCCCAGGCTGCGGCGCGCTGGTGGGTGGCCAACGAGCGCGGCGGCAAGATCGTCAACATCGCCTCGATGCTGTCCTTCCAGGGCGGCATCCGCGTGCCTTCCTACACCGCCAGCAAGTCCGGCGTGCTCGGCATCACCCGCCTGCTGGCCAACGAGTGGGCGAGCAAGGGCATCAACGTCAACGCGATCGCGCCCGGTTATTTCGCCACCAACAACACCGAGGCGCTGCGCAACGACGAAGCGCGCAATCAGTCGATCCTGGAACGCATCCCCGCCGGCCACTGGGGCAAGCCCTCGGACCTGGGCGGCGCGGCGGTGTTCCTGTCGTCCGCGGCCTCCGACTACGTGCACGGCGCGGTCCTGCCGGTGGATGGCGGCTGGCTGGCGCGTTAGCAACCTCCGCTTTCGTAGGAGCGACGTGAGTCGCGAATTGTTTTCCGAGAGTTCATTCGCGACTCACGTCGCTCCTACGGATACGACCTCCATCCGCAACCCTTGGAATTGGAGAATCTGCATGTCGAAGTGGCTTGTCCTGCTGACCCTTTCATTCGCGACGTGGCGGATCTCGGCCGCCGAACCCGCGCATCGCGTGTTCATCGCCGGCGATTCCACCGCCAGCGCCTACGGCCCGGAACGCGCACCACGCACCGGCTGGGGCCAGGCGCTGCCGGGCTTCCTCGACAGTAGCTGGGAAGTACGCAACCACGCGCAGAGCGGACGCAGCTCGCGCAGTTTCATCGAACAGGGCTGGCTGGACGGCATCGCCAGGGAGTTGCGCAAGGGCGACGTGTTGCTGGTCCAGTTCGGCCACAACGACGAGAAGATCGAAGACCCGACGCGCTACAACGAACCGCTGCACGATTTCCCGCAGTGGCTGCTGCGCTATGTCGCGCTGGCGCGCGAACGCGGCGCCACCCCGATCCTGGTCACGCCGGTGGCGCGGCGCGAGTTCGACAAGACCCAGCTGCTGGACACGCATGGCCTGTATGCGCAGGCGGTGCGCGACCTGGCCGCGCGCGAACGGGTCGGCCTGATCGACCTCACCGCCAGCAGCATGGACTGGCTGCGAGCGCTGGGCGATGAGCCGTCGAAAGCCTTCTACATGCACGTGCCGGAACAGGGCCAGGCCGACGATACGCATTTCCAGACCAGCGGCGCGACCGCGGTCGCCTGCCTGGTGGTGGCCGCCTGGATCAAGCTCGACCCGTCGATGAAAGCGCACGTGGTCCGCGATACCGATTGCGGCGCGCGCGCCACCGCGCTGGCCGACCTCAAGGCGCAGGCGCATCCCTCGTCGGTGATCGACGAACGCGAACTGGCGGTGCTCCAACCCGGTCCGCATGGCGGCACCGGCGAAACCACGGCCTATCCGTTCTTCGCCGATGCGCCGGACATGCCCTTCGTATTCCGCAAGCGCATGCTGCATCGTGGCGCCAGCACCGGCCTGCACCAGCACGACAAGGACGAGATCTATTACGTGCTCGCCGGCCGCGGCATCTACACCCTGGACGGCAAGACCCATGAAGTGCACGCCGGCAACGCCATGCTCACCCGCCCCGGCAGCACCCATTCGATCCGCCAGGCCGGCGACGAAGATCTGCAGCTGTTGATCATGTACGGACGCAACCCATAGCGGTGAAGTCGTCGCGATAGAGCCTTATTGATGTGGATTCCGCGACTGGCATCGCTCCTGCGCACCAGACGAGACGCACGGGGCTTGCCTGGATTGTGGTGGTGCAGCCAGAATCTAGGTAGCCAATAACGGATCCGGGAAAGCCATCAGGACATTGCGGATGAGGAACAGACCGGGTTCCGTCAAAAACTAGGGCGTGGGCTGGAGCAGTGTGCCGACCATGCCGACATACTCCTTATGCGCCAACTTCCTTCTGGGATTCGGTTTCGAAGGTGATCAGGTCGCGGATCTCCGGGGTACGCAGCCCCACCATCATCGGGTTGCGCACGTTCGGCAGGAAACACAGGTCGAAGACCTCGCTGATATCCCCATCGAAACGTATCCAGTGCTGCACATCGCCATTGGTGAGCGAGACGATCTGCACGCCGCACCAGGGCTCGACATCGCGCTTGCTCAGTGCTTCATCCAGCTGCAGGCCCTCGAAACGCTGGTTCCTGGGCTTGGACAAACCCACCGCAGCCGTATTGCCGATGATCGACAGGCCGCGAGCGAAGCCGGGCAGGAAGGTCAGCGGCACGAATGACTTTTTCTCGAAGTCCACCCAGCCCAGCTCGCCGGTGCCGGCATTGAGCACCCACAGCTTGCCGTTCGCCCAGCGCGGTGAGTGCGGCATGGACAGGCCTTCGCAGACGATCTCGTTGCTCTCGATGTCGATCACCACCCCGCCGTCCTTGCGCCGGTCGCGCCAGCCGTCCACCGCATCGGACTTGCATACGGCAGTGACGTACTTCGGCTCACCATCGACCATGGCCAGGCCGTTGAGGTGGCAGCGGTCCTCGGGGGCGAGCTTACTTATGAAGTCCGGCTTCCAGATCGCCTTGAAGCTGTGGGTCATGCTGAGCTCGGCCAGGCAGGAATACTTGGTGTTGATGAAGACCACCTTGCCGTTCTTGCGGATGCCCAGCTCATGGATGTCCAGGTCGCCGATGGTCTGGGCGTTGCGCGGCACGTAGCACTTGTCGAACTGGCCATGGATGACCTCGTTCGGGCGAAGCACGTTCTCGAAGCGCCACAGCTGGTACAGCCCGCCCAGGTACAGGCGCTGGGCGTTGCCGACAATGCCCATGGCGCGTTCGAAGATGCGTTCGAAGAAGGACACCCGTCCGGCCTTGTCGCTGCCAACCAGATAGACCCGTCCGGTCTGGTAGGAAGAGATCGCCAGGGACAGGCGATTGCCGGCCAGCCAGGCGGCCAGCCCGCGCGAACAGCTCTTCTCTACTTTGAGCTGGGTGATGTCCAGCGGCGCCTTGGGCGAAGACCCCGCAGTGCCCTCGGGCGAGGGGCCGTCGGGCGTACCGGAGGGCTCCGGCGCCGGGATCGGCGCCTCGGCGGTCACCGGCTCCAGGCCTATCTCGCCTTCGACGCTTGCCGCGGGGATCACGGCTCCCGCATCGGGGATGCTGTTTTTCCTGCTTGCCACGGAGTTCTCCACTGATGAGCGTCGCCAAACCTATTCTCACCGCATTTCGCGATGAAGAACCGTGCGTCAGTTGACCTTGACGGCCGACCAGGTCGCAGCCACTGCTTTGGACTCAATGGAATTGACCCCGTAGAGGTCGTTGGATGCGCTGATGGTGGCTGCGCGCGCGGCTGCGTAGCCGGTGTTGGAGGTGAAGTACACGGTCAGTGCGCGATACCAGATCTTCTCGGCCTTGGCGCGGGTGATGCCGGCAAGCGACGAGCCATTGCAGGTCGGCGAGGTGTGGTTCACACCGCTGAACGTCTTGGAACCGCTGCCTTCGGCGAGCAGGTAGTAAAAATGGTTGGCGACTCCAGAGGAGAAATGCACGTCCAGCTTGCCGATGTTGCTGGAGTAGCAGTTGGGCGAAAGGCCATCGAGGTCGGGCTTGAACATCCAGCGCAAGGCCTTGGTGTTGCCGGGGTTGGAGATGAAGATCTTTTCGCCGATCAGGTAATCGGGGGTATCGAGCGGGTTGTTCGCTCGGAACTCGACCATGGTGCCCAGGATGTCGGAATTGGCCTCGTTCAACGCGCCCGATTCGCCCGAATAGATCAACCTGGCCGTACGGCTGGTCACGCCGTGGGAAATCTCGTGGCCGGCGATGTCCAGAGCCACCAGTGGGCCGATATTGACGCCATCGCCATCGCCATAGGTCATGCAGAAACAGGCGTCGCTCCAGTTGGCGTTGGCATAACCCTGGCCGGCATGCACGCGATTCAAGGCGCCGACGCCGTCGTTGTTGATACCGAGGCGGCCGTGGACATCGCGGTAATAGTCCCAGGTCCTCTCCGCGCCATACAAGGCATCGACCGCCGCGGAAGCGCGATCGGTGTCGGCATTGTTGCCGAATACGTTGTCGAGGTCGTTGAAGATCTTGCCCTTGCCGACAGCCGCATTGCCCAGGTCGGTGACGTAGTTGCGGCCGCGCGACTGGTCCTTCAGGTCGAAACTGGTGCCGCAAGCCGTGGTGCCGATGGCCACGTTGCCCGAATAGAGCGTCTTGCCGGTACCCGTTGCCGGAGTATTGTCGGTGCTCAGGCAGACGGCCCCGCGTACGCGCGTGGTTTCGATGGTGCTCCAGCGATCGAGCACCTTGCCGTTGTTGGCATCGACGATGTACACGGAATCAATCGCCCCCCCGGTCTTGTCGAAGCCAACGAACGCGACCTGCCATGCCAGTTTCGGCGCATTTTCGTCACGTGCGTAGACCGCCAGCGAGGCGGTCGGCCTGCCGACGAAACCGCTGCCAAATTCAACGCCTGCACTCACGATCGCATCGGTGGCCGCGACCCGGGCGCGCGTGCTCAGGCTCAATGCCGAACGCTGCGTCTGCGACGCCGCCTTGAGCTGTCCGTTGCGCGAGTGCACCACGAAGTCGCCGCCGATCACCGGCAGACCCGCATAGGTGCGGTTGAAGCGCACGTGCTCGGTGCCGTCCCGGTCCACGGTCACATCGCGGGCGATGAAGCGGTCGTTCTGCGAGACACGCGCCGTAGAGATTCCCTTGCTTGTACCCAACAGTCCCAGGGCGCGACCTACCGCCGGACTTTTCTGCAGGGCGAGCTGCTTGCTCGCGATCGTTGCGCTGTCCAGCTCTGCGGCAACCGTGTTGCCGGTGAGCGCCATCAACACGGCCAGCGACAGGATCTTGGGATTGAACGACATGGATAAGTCCTCTTGGGAAGGTGGCTGGCGGGCGACCGAATTGCTCCGGTGATCCGCCGTCAATCGGTACAAGGACCCTGGCGCCACCTGGCGACGGGGTTTCTGCAGTCTTACCAGGCGAAGCGCACGCCCACCTGTCCGGTGACGATGCTTTCCAGCGCGCCGCCGTCCTGCCAGTTCGCGCTGCCGAACACCGACAGGCGGCCGATGTCGACGTTCAGGCCCGCCTCGACCAGCGCGTTGGTACCCTCGGCATGAGTCTCCCCGGAAAAATCCTCGTTGATGGAGAACCCGTTCTTGCCGTCGAACTCGCGCACCGCGTTGACCGACGCATACGGCGTCCATACCGCACTGCCGCTGCCGAAGCCCTTGCGGAACATCACGCCGATCCGGCCGCGCGAGGAATCGCCGCCTTCGGACTGGAAGCTGGCCAGTTGACCCGACAGCGCGTCGATGTCGTCGACCGTGATGCGGGTGTACTGCACCTGCGGCTCGATCTTCAGGCCGTTGTCCAGCGTCCAGGCGTATCCGCCTTCCAGGCTCAACGCATTGGCATTGCCGCTGGTGCGGATCTCGCCTGCCGAGGTCTTGAGCTTGGCGTCCAAACTCATGTGCCGGTACGAGGCATCCACGTAGAAACCGATGGGTGAGATCCAGGTGGCGTAGGCGCCGTAGGTATCGCCCTCGATCGTGCTCGTGCCCAGGCCGGTGCCCTGCAGGCGCTGGCGGGCATCGGACTTGCCGGCCAACAGGCCGACACTGAGCGCATCGGAGATCGCAAAATCGGCGCCCACTTCGGTGCCGGAGTTACGCTGGTCGAAGGCAAAGTTGCCGTCCTGGCCGAAATTGCTCGCCGTGTGCTGCGGACTGACCACGCCGCTGTCCTGGAACAGACGCGCCCAGAGAGCCACGCCACCCTGGCGGAACTTGTCGATCACGCCCATGCGCTGGCGCCAGGTACCGACCTGGCTGCTCAGCAGGCTCTGCGCGCCCGGGGCGATGGTGGCGGCCAGAGTGCCCGAGTCGCTCAGGCCCGATACCTTCATCCCCAGGGAGAACACGTCGAGGGTTGCGTTGGTCGTGTCGATGGCCGCTTCCAGATCGACGTTGTAGGTCAGGGTCAGGAAGTTCTGGTCCGGGTCGTAGCGCACTTCCCCCAACTGGAAGGAAGTGGCCGTGGAGTCACCCGATACATAGACCAGCGGCATGCTGGCCGTCTGCGTGGTCGGCAAGGCCATCAGGGACACGTTGATCGTGCTGGTGCTGCCTGCAGCGATATTGCCGTTGACGTAGAGCAGGTCGCTGCTGGTGTTCAGCCCGCTGACATCCAGGTTGATCGCACCGCTGCCGCCGAAGTCTCCATTGATCGTCAGGATGTCGTCGGCCGCGCCGTCGCGGAAGTCTAGGATGCCGCTGTTGGAGAACGCCAGGGTATTCTGCGCGCCCAGGTCGATCGTGTTGTCGCCCGACACCCGGATCAGGCCATTGCTGGTAAAGGCGTTGTCGAAGGTCGCCGAATCGCCCAGGGTGATGGCGGCGTTGTCCAGGAAGATTGTGCCCGCATTGGTGATCGTATCGGTGCCGGATCCGAAATCCGACGAACCGATCGCATGCCACACGCCGCCCAGGCCGTTATCCAGAGTGTCGTTGCCGCCATTGGTGACCAGCGCGCCGTTCAAGGTGCCGGTGTTCTGGATGAGGTCGGTCGAGTCGCCGGTGCGCACGGCGATACCTCTTCCCGCTGCGGAGAACGCATTGATCGTGCCGCTGTTGATCAGGGTGGTGGAAGTCAGGCTGTCGAGCTGTACGCCCACCGCCAGGTCGGCATCGGTGGCGTTGATCGTGCCGCTGTTGCTGAAGTCCGCGGCGCCCGTGGTCGAGGCAATGTGCGCGCCGTAAGTGCTGCCGTCCGCACCGATGAACTCGGCCTGCAGGATACCGGCATTGCTGGCAGTGATGGACCCGCCGCTGAGCGACAGGCCGGTCGCAGTGCCGTCCGCACCTGTGGCTGTCGCGGTGATCACACTGTCTGGGCCTAGATCGATGGTGATCTCGGCGGCCGAGGCAAACAGACCAATGGCGGTAGCCGTGCCGGTCGTGGTGGCTTCGGCGTTGAGTCGACCGGTGTTGCTTACATCAGCGAACCCTTGCGTCGAACCGTTGGCCGCGGAGATACCGGTGGCAGTTGCCGTACCCGTTGCGCCTTCGCCGGTGACGGCGATCGCCGAGACCAGGCCTGTATTGTCGATGGTGATGCCGTGACCGGCGCTGGCCAGCAGGGAACCGTAAGTACCGACCGAAACCAAGGCGGAAATGCCGGTAGCAATGATGACGCTCTCGCCGATGTCGGCCTGCGAATGGGCGCGGATCGAACCGGTGGCGGCATTGGCCACCGTGAGGTCGCCTAGGTCGAAGTCGCGCTCGGTACCGGTTCCAACCTTGCTCAGCACGGAGATGCCGCTGGCGCGGGTGACGCCGGCATCGGCGTTGTAATCGGATAACGCGCTTGCATTGATGGAACCTGCATTGATCACGTCCACATCGCCATAAGTGGCGCGTGCGTGGACGCCTGCCGTGTAGGCACCCGAGTAGTAAAGGAATGTAAAGGGGGACACCGCGTCGTTCGAGGTGACCGACGTTTCGATGGAGCCGGTGTTGCTGATGCCGATATCGCCGAACGAAGTGCCGTACCCGTTCTTCACGAAAACGCCCAGGGCAGAACCGGCCGTTGGACCTGTTGCCGCCAACTCGGCCAGGATCGAACCGGCGTTGCTCACGTCGATGTCGTTGCCGTATGTGAACACCTTGACGCCATGGGCATGGGCGCCGCGGAAGCCGGGGTTGCTGTCGCCGATGTCGGCGATGGCGCTGATCGAGCCCGTGTTGTCGACCGTTACGACACCGCCATCCCCGAACGCATACCTCCGGGCGAAAACGCCGATGGCCCCATACGCATAACCATAAGGATTCGCCGGACTGATGGCGGTGGCATCGATGTCGCCGGAATTGGTGATATGGATGTCGCCAACGCTGCTGGCCTGCCCCACGCGCATGCCCCGCGCATCGGTACCGGTGACCGTAATATTGCCGGTATTGTCGACAATCGTGTCGCCATCGTATTTCCACAGCATGGTGTCGACACCCCATGCATTACCCACGGCTGCCAGGGTGATATCGCCGACATTGCTTACGGTGACGTTGCCCGTCCCCAGCAAGCCGGCATCCGCATGAACGCCAAACGCGGTAAACGCACCGTCGATGATGATATCGCCGGTGTTGACGACGCTGGCGTCGCCCGCCGCATATAGAGAAAGTGCCGACGCGTCGAGGCCGGTGGCGACATCGGCGGCAGACAAGGCGCTCGACAATATGGTGATACCGCTGCTATTGACGAGGGAGATGTCACCTGTAACGGAAACCCCCTCGATACCGTAGGAAGAATTCGAGCCGGAGCCGGTGATGGCGATGCTGCCGGAATTGGTCACCAACACCTCGCCGACTGTGTCGGCGTGTATTCCCTTACCGACACCTGCGGCATCGATGGAGATGCTGCCCGAGTTGGTGATCGTGACGTCTTCGCCGTGGAAGAGAAAAGCGTCGATGCCTATCGCATTTCCCAGGAAAGCATAGCCAGCGGGATCGGTGATTTCGCCGGTGGTGGTCACCGAGATACTGCCGGCGTTGTCGATCAGCGCGGCATTGGTGTAAGGGTCGCGACCGAAGGAGTCAACAAAAGTGCTGATACCGGTAGCGGTTCGGCTGCCGGTCACGTTGATCGTACCAGCCTCGCCATTGCTCACTGACACCAGGCCGTCGTCCGCACGCACCTCGATGCCCAGGGCCTGCCAGCCGCCGTCGACGGTGATGCTGCCCGAGTTGGTGACTGTCGACAGATCTTCGCTGCCCGCGTAGATCCCAGTTGCATAGTCAAGATCGGTAGTGAATTGCACTACGCCCATCGGCGTGGTCGCGACGTCGATATCGCCGGAGTTGTCGACCGTAGTCGAACCGTTCTGCGATAGCGCCATCACTCCGTACGCGGTTCCGGAAAGTCCGGCTGTTGCCGAGACGGTACCGGAGGTCACGACGAATGAATCGCCATCGTTGGCATACGCACTGATGCCCTGGGCAAAACCGTGGTCTCCGCCGGCGGCCGCATCGACACTGCCGCTGCTGAGGACGTAGGAGCTGGAGATGCTGGCATCGGTCTGGACGCCGATGCCCGTGGCCGCGCCCTGGCTCGATGCCGCCGACACCGACCCTGAGTTGTAGACCACGGCGAACGGCAGGTCTGCCGTCAGTTGGATACCGCTGGCGTCGCCGATATTGCTCGTTGCAGAAATGCTGCCCGAGTTGTCCACGACGGCGTTCTCGTAGGCATAGGGGCCACCCAGCACCTCGGCAATCACGCCGGCCGCGTTGCCGTACTCGGCGCTGGCGGTGATTGTGCCGGAGTTGCCCACATGGGTGCCGAAAAGCGACGCGGCGATGATGCCGGTCGCATTGTTGGCTCCGTCCACCGAAATCGCCCCGGTGTTGTCCACCGCCACCAACAGCGCGGTGGACGCATCCACGCCCACTGCGTCTCCAAACAGCGACGTCGCGTGTATGCCGCCGTCGCTGCTTATGTTGCTGGAGTAATAGTCCTGCGCCAGGATGCCACTCGCCGTGCCGTTAGCGGCGCTGGCGGTAACGGCGCCGGAATTGTCGATATCGCCTCGATAGCCAGCAGAGAGGATAGCCGCCGCCGCGTTGCTTCCGTCGGCGGAAATATCACCCGAATTGACGATACTTATGCTGTCCCAATCCGACGCGGCCGATATGCCGAAGGCGTCGCCGGCAATGGCCGTGACCGCAATCGTGCCGGAGCTGTCGATGGCCGTGGTGCCGGTGGCGTAGGTACTTATGCCTACCGCTAGGCCATAACCGGTGGCGGTGATCGTGCCGGCATTGTCTATCGCCGCCGAAGTGCTGCCGGCATAAGCCGATATGCCGATGGCCTGCGAATTGGTCGATGAGACATCGATGCTGCCGGTGTTGCTGGCGTCGGCGATGCCGCCGCCCAGCGCGTCGGCGAAAGCTTCCACGAATACCCCGGTGGCGGTGCCGTTCACTGACGTGCCGACAATCGCACCATCGTTATTGACTACGGATCCGTAAAAGCCGAACGCACTGACCGCCAGTGCATTCCCGTCGCTGGCGTTAGCGGCGATAGTGCCCGTGGCCAGGTTGTCGATGGTGGTAACTCCCTCGACCGAATAGGCGGCGACCGTTGTAACGTCGTAACTGCCAGCGCCGTTGGCCGCCAGGTCGCTCGCATTGGCGATGGTCACATCGCCATATGCATCGATGTCGACCGCATTGGCGCCATCCAGGGTAACGCTAGTGTCGACGCTGCCGAGGTTCTCGAATGTAGCGCCCGCACCAGGAGTCGATCCATAGACATGCACGCCATCGCCACCGTCGGTAGTGATGTCGGCGTTGCTCACGATGCCGATGCTGCCGCTCCATGTCGCATCCACGCCGATCTCGCCCATCGCCGTGGTCACGCTCGTCGGCGCCGCATCGCCCAACACCAGTGTCATGTCGATGGGCGGTACGAACAGGGTACCCGGGAGCGTCTCGGTGATATCTCCGTTGCAGGAAACTGTAGTGGCGTCCGTCGAAAGGCATGTGCCCGCATAGGCGACGCCATTGCCGGCCAGCGCCAGTGCCCAAAAGGTGGCCGAGCCTGCGAGCACGGCACGGACGGCGCGGGTAGTTGGCGCCAGCTTGTAAATTCGTGCTCCGCGCGCTTTGCGCAGCCGGCCGTTGGTGTTGCCTCTCATTGACGGATCCTTGGTTGTACAACCGATGATGGCGGGTGTCGGCTAGCGCCATCAGGCCTGGCCACGTGTACTCAGGTGCTTCGGATGTTTCTAAGCGCTGCGACAAGTCCAGGCCGGCAGGTTCGCGCCGGATTTCGTTGGTAGGAGTGGATGGCAATGGCCATGCGCGAAAGATCTGCCGCACCAGGACGGCCGTAGTTCGCTTCCTTGCGTTAATACATGCGACTGACAGGCCATATCGCACGTCGCTCTTTGTCCTGGATGCGTCGCGGTCCGATCATGCACCGCTTACATATGCACAGAACACCCTCGCACGGATAGTAGAAGACCTACCCGAAGTGGTGGCTTTGCAGCGGCATCTCGCCGGTACGTGAAAGTGAACAGGGAAATCCTGCAACGATATGACGCTTCTGGCGACCAGACGGAAATTACGCGAGGAAAGAAATATGCGGATGCATTCGCGGCGCCTGTCGCATTCGATGCGAATCCAATCCCACATTGCATCGCAGTCCCGGCGTACCATGTGGATGAGATTTCATTGCGCATGGCGCAAGGCCATTGATGTGCCGGCGAACAACTTGGATGGCCCAGCTCACGTTCGGCCTGCTGTGCATTGTGGCGCCCTTGCCGGCGGCGCTCGCGCTGGATCCGGAAAAAGCGCTTACCCAGTATGTGCACACTGTGTGGAGAATGGAGGATGGTTTGCCGCAAAGCGCGGTGACCAAGATCCTCGAGACCTCGGATGGATACTTGTGGGTAGGCACACAAGGCGGCCTTGCCCGTTTCGATGGCGTGCGATTCACCGTATTCGACCACACCAACACTCCCGCACTGCATGATGATTTCGTTTCGGATCTGGCCGAGGACAGCCATGGCACGCTATGGATCGCCACTGCCAACGGTGGCGTCACGTCTTTCCGCAACGATGTCTTTTCCCATCTGGACAGCGTTGGTCCGAGGGCCGGCATAAGCGTTGCGGCAACCCCCGATGGCAGCGTGTGGGTGGGCGGCCATGGCGGCCTGGTGCATGTCCGCGACGGGAGCGTGGTGCGGATATACACCGCCTCCGATGGGCTCTGGACCGATCTCATCCGGCGCCTGGCGACCGCCGCGGACGGTTCGGTCTGGATCGCGACTTCCGGTGGTCTGAACCGCATGGCGCAAGGCAGAATCTTGCCTTATCCAAGTCAGGGCGATGCGGCTGGCAAAGACGTGTCCGACCTGTTCCTCGATCTCGACGACAACCTGTGGGCTCGCACGCGCGACACCCGCATCACGCGACGTTCGCGCGAAGGCATCCAGCCCTGGAACATCGACGGGTTCCCCTTCGGCACCGTCAGCGACACCCTCATGGATCGCGACCGAAACCTCTGGTTCGCCAGCGCGGGCGAAGGCCTGTTGCGGGTCAAGGGACAGCAGGTCGACCGTTTCACCGCCAAGCAAGGACTCAGCAGCGATCAGGTGAACACACTTTATGAGGACCGCACCGGAAACCTGTGGGTAGGCACCATGGGTGGAGGACTGGACCGTTTCCAAGATGGCGCATTCACCACATACGCCACGGAGGAAGGACTGGCCGCCGACCCAGTCCAGTCGGTTCTCCAGGATTCCAAGGGCGATGTGTGGGTAGCCACGGGCGCCGGGCTCAGCCGCATACGTGATCACAAAGTGCGTACCTTCACCATCGTCGACGGATTGCCTTCGAACGAGATGATCTCGCTACTCGAAGACCGCGCGCAGAACCTTTGGGTGGGAACCGGAGACGGACTGGTCCGGATCAGGGACGAGCGCGTAACGGAAACCGTCGCCGGACCACAAGGCATGCCTCATTACCAGATCACCGGAATATACGAAGACGATCATCGCCGGCTCTGGCTCTCCACCAGGGGCGGAGGGATCGTGCGTTATGCCGCCGGAAAAGTCCGCTCTTACGCCAAGGCTGATGGATTGCTGGACGACTTCGTGTTCGCTCTGATCGGAGGCCCGCGCGGCACCATCTGGGCCGGCACCCGCTATGGCCTGGACACCATCCAAGACGATCGCATCAGCAGCGACGCCACCAAGAGCGACCTCAGCGACGTGCTCATTCTGTCGCTGTATTACGACGCCGGGAAGACCCTGTGGATAGGCACGAACGGTCATGGCCTGTTTCGACGCAAGAATGGCTTGCTCGAACGATTCACTACCCATCAGGGGCTGATTGACGATACCATCAACAACATCATGGAGGACGCCACGGGTAACCTCTGGATCGGTTCCAACAAAGGCGTTCTGCGCATCCTCCGTTCGGATCTGGAGGCGGTTTCCGCCGGCAAGAAACGGCAACTGAATCCGCTTGTGTTCGGCAAAGCGGACGGCATGAAAAGCAGCGAGACCACTGCCGGTTCGCAACCGGCCGGATGGAAGGGGCGCGACGGCAGACTCTGGTTCCCCACGATCCGCGGCGTATCGGTGATCGATCCCACTCGCCTTTCCTTGGGCACGCTGAAACCACAGGCCCGCATAGAGCAGGTGCTCGCCGACGAAATCCCAGTCACCCTGGGCGTGGCGGTGAAGCTGCTGCCGGGAACGGGTCGACTCGAGATCCATTTCACCGCACCGAATCTTTCCGCTCCTGAGCGAACCCGGTTCCGTTACAAACTCGATGGCCTGGACGCACAATGGATCACGGGCAACATGGAACGCATGGCGCAGTACACCAATCTTTCGCCCGGCCATTACACCTTCCATGTCGGTGCGAGCGGAGCGGATGGAAGCTGGAACGAACAGGAAGACATTCTTCACTTCTACATCAGTCCCCGGTTCTATCAGACCTGGTGGTTCCGGTTGTTGAGCGGCCTGCTCGTATTCGTTCTTGCATGGCTGACCTACCGGATGCGCGTCAACTGGCTTTATGCGAAAGCGGGAATCCTGGAAGAGCGCCAGCGCATAGCAGGCGAGATCCACGACAGCCTGGCCCAGGGCTTGAGCGGCATCGTTTTCCAGACCGAGGCCGCCTTGATCAGCATGACGCGCGCGCCCCACATGACTTCGACGCATCTGACCTCGGCCCGGGACCTCGCCAAGACCAGTCTGGACGATGCGCGGTATTCGGTATGGAACCTGAGTCCGCCGAACCTGGCCTACAAAAGCCTGATGGAATCGATCTCGGCCATGGCCCATCAACTCACCGCCGGCCGCGTCGATAAACTGGATATCCGTACCTCCGGGACGCTTTGGACATTGCGTTCGGAGGCTCGACACCATGTGGTTCTGATCACTCAGGAAGCGATATCCAATGCCATCCAGCACGGTAACGCGCGAACGATCTCCATCGACGTGACTTACGCGACCGATGCGTTGCATCTGGTCGTTTCCGACGACGGCAGCGGTTTCTCCCAAGGCTCCAATACGCCGCAGCCCGCACGGGGCTATGGAATGAACAACATCCGCCGACGCGCTGATCGTCTGGGTGCACGGCTTGAAGTAAGCAGCGAAATCGGCCAGGGCTCCCGGGTTTCGCTACGTGTCCCCCGGCCCAATTTGATGGAGCGGTTGTGGCGCTATTTACGTGGAAACGGCACTGAAAGGATAGAGGGATGAGCGAGCAGCAAAAAATCCGGGTCCTGATAGTGGACGACCATCCTGTCGTACGCGCGGGTATCGGCGCCATCGTCGGCTACCAAGAAGACTTCGAACTGGTCGGAGCGGCGGCTAACGCGGCCGAGGCGATCGGACTGTTCGAATCGCGTGTACCGGATGTGACGCTGGTGGATCTGTCGCTGCCGGACCTGGGAGGCATCGAACTCATCTCGCTGCTTCGCGCCAAATCGCCGCGCGCGCGATTCCTGGTGCTGACCGCCAACGCGGGCGGCAGCGAGATAGAGAAAGCGCTGCAGGCCGGCGCTCAGGCCTACCTGTTCAAGAACGCGCCTTCCGAAGAACTGATGGGCGCCATTCGCACAGTCCACCATGGCGGAAGGTACCTATCGCCCGCTGTAGGCCTAAAGGCCGAGGAAGCAGCGACGCAGCCCGAGCTTACGGCCCGGGAACTGGAAGTGCTGCACTGGATCGTGCGTGGTCACAGCAACCAGCAGATCGGTCTGGAGATCGGCGTGTCCGAAGACACCGTCAAGTTCCACGTCAAGAACATTCTCGGCAAACTGGGGGTAGGTTCGAGAAGCAAGGCAGTCGCGCTTAGTCTCAAGTCCGGCCTGATGCAGTCGAACGACATCTAGAACATCCAATCGCTTTGCAATCGCCGCTGACGGCCACAAGTGAGCGCCGAAAAAGACTCTCTTGGAGAGAATCCTCGTTCCAATCATCGAATCCATTCGACCGCATTGCTGCGCTAGAGTCTCATGCTAATGCCCAGGAAGAACGGTGTCAGAGTTCCTTTCTGACCACGCAAAGAATCACCAAGCTATCATCAGCAGAATGGCACTTCGACTACGACATAAGTGTCTTTGAAACCGTTTCTCCAGTTAAGTCGCAACGACTGGAAAATCGAAGACCCGAAGCGCTACAACGAACCGTTGCACGATTTCCCGCAATGGTTGATGCGTTATGTCGCGCTGGCGCGCGAATGCGGTGCCACCCCCCGATCCTGGCCAGGCCGGTGGCGCCGCGCGAGTTCGACAAGATCCAGTTTCTGGACACGCACGGCTTGTACTTGTATGCACAGGCGGTGCGCGGACTGGCCGCTCCCACCACGCTGGCCATCCACACTGTACAGGCGCATCCCTCGTCGGTGATTGACGAGCGCGAACTGGCGGTGCTCCAGCCGGGCAGCACCCATTCGATCCGCCAGGCCGGCGACGAAGACCTGCAGCTGCTGATCATGTACAAGCGCGATCCTTAGGGAGCGGCGTGAGCCGCGAATAGAGCCTGACAGCGCCTGATGCATCGAGGCTCGCAGGATCGCCTTCGCGGCTTGCGCCGCTCCTACAGAGGCGTGGCATCGCGTCTCGCGGGAGCGGCGGGAGCCGCGAACGGAATCCCGACGACCCCGGATGCATCGAGGTTTCCGCAGAGCAGCCTCCGATCGGGGCGCCGGCAACCCATCGACAAATGCGGTCGGCCGGATCCATGCCGCGAGTCGAAGCTGGCGAGCGTCTCCGGAGCGACGGCAATGATTCGCGTGCAGTCAACCGCGCTGCGGCCGCGACGTCAGCGGATAACCGGAGAATGGTTTCACTTCATCCATCAGGAAGTGCGAGACGATCTTCTCCACCCCGTACTCGCCGCCCAGCAACAGGCGCGCGATGTCCTTCCATTCGTGCACGTCGTGCACGATCACCCGCAACAGGTAATCGTAGGAGCCGCTGATGCGGCTGGCCTCGACCACTTCGGGCATGGCCAGGATGCGGTGGTCGAACTCGGTGAACTCGTCCAGCGCATGCTGCTTGAAGGTCACCTGCGCCAACACGATGGTGGCCGAGCGGATGCGGTCCACGGCCACGTGCGCGCGGTAGCTGCGAATCAGCCCACGCGCTTCCAGTGCGCGCACCCGCGCCAGGCAGGCACTGGGCGACAGCGCCACCAGGTCGGCCAGCGCCTGGTTGGTGATGCGCGCGTCCTGCTGCAGGACATCGAGGATCTTCAGATCCAGGCGGTCGGGACTCTTCTGGGACATGTTCGGACTCGCAGGGGTCAGGACTCGTTGAAGAGACCACGGATCGGGCCGCAGGTTGTAGGAAATACGAAGCACTATCCAGAAGATTCTGCAGTTATTGATGTCTGGATCCGTCGGCCATGCGGAATATAGACAAGTAACTTCTTTATTTTCAGCATCTTATCAAAATATCCAGCTCCGTTGTTTCTGCTGGACGCAGCGCCTGCGGTCACCTATTACTGCTAGCCAGCAGGCTCCCTGATGCCGCCCGCGACGGTAGGTCACCGGCGCGCCGTCCGGGAGCAGTCCTGCTTCGCAGCCTTACGCCACGACGCCATCGAGGGGATCGACCATGAAAGCGCAAGCCCGCCACACCCTTTTCCACGCCATCCGCCTGGCTTGTCTGTGCAGCCTCATCGGCGGCGCCCCGGCCTGGGCGCAGGAAGCCGCTCCCGCAGAAACCACGGCACCCGACGCGACCACCCTGGACCGGATTACCGTCACCGCCGGCAAGCGCGAGCAGTCGGTGCGCGAAGTCGCCGGCTCGGTCTCGGCCGTCACCGGCCAGCAATTGCAGGACATCGGCGCGCAAAGCCTGGCCGACTACATCCAGAGCACCCCGGGCGTGGTCTTCAACCAGTACCAGCCGGGCGTTTCCCATGTCGTCGTGCGCGGCATCGCCAGCAACTCCGGCAACGTGCAGGGCCAGACCACCACCGGCTATTTCCTCAACGAAGTACCGCTGACCGAGCCGGGCTGGACCATCGTGGTGCCCGACATCGACACCTTCGACCTCAACCGGGTGGAAGTGCTGCGTGGCCCGCAGGGCACGCTGTTCGGTTCGGCATCGATGGGCGGTGCGATCAACTACGTGGCCAATACCGCCGATGCGTCGGGCTTCGACGCGGCGGTGGAAGCCACGGTCAGCCAGACCCGCAACGCCGACACCGGCTTCGGCGCCAAGGCGATGGTCAATATCCCGATCAAGCAGGATGTGTTCGCGATCCGCGCCGTGGCCCAGTATCGCGACGATCCGGGCTACCTGGACAATGTCGGCCTCGGTCGCGATGGCTCCAACAACAAAAGGGGCCAGAGTAAATATACGTTTGAATCCTAAGCGTCAGCGGGCTCCCCTGGCTTCCGCGGCCTTCCTCGCGATCGTACCGTTACCGGACGATTGAGGGTCTTTTCCGCCATGGCCTGGAACCTGGGGTTGCCCAGGGCGCGCTCCTGTTGGAGATGCGCGCGGATAGCGTGGAGTTCGTCATCGTTGATGCCCTGCCGCAGCCATTCCCGATAGCTTTCCGCCCGCTGCGCGGGATGCGTTCCGGACCACGCCAGGTAGACCTCGTGCGGGGTGATGATCGGATCGGCGAGGGTCATCAGGCTGGCATGCACGCTGGACCAGCGATAGTGCTCCGGAGCAGCGACCATGGCGGCACGCACCGGGTTGAGCTCGATGTAGCGATGGACCGTGAGCAGGTAGTGTTCCGAGTCCACCAGACAGGATTTGAAGCGCCCCTCCCAAAGCGTGCCGGTACGCCCATGCTTGCGGTTGAATGCCGGGACGTAACGCTGCCCCAATCTTCGCATGGCTGCGGACACGCGACCGGGTGCCGGTGGGGTGAGCAACAGATGGACATGGTTGGTCATCAGCACGTAGGCGTGCAGTGCGACGCCCTGTTCCGCCAGGGCGTCGCCGAGACAATGGCGGTAGTGGGTGAAATCCTCGGCATCCAGGAACGTGGCGGCGCGATTGACGCCCCGATGCGTGATGTGAAGCGGCACCCCAGGTAACTCGAGGCGTGGACGGCGCGGCATGGCGGGAACCCTCTGCAGCGGAAAGACTGCAGCCAGCATCCCTGTCGCGCCGGGCCGGGACTATCGGACTTTCCCGCGTGGAAGCATGGTGAAATCCCGAATTCAAACGGATATTTACTCTGGCCCCTTTGTTGATGGCCCCTCTGTTGGACGACGTGGCACTATTGCGCGACGAGACTGGCTCATCCGAACGACGGAACCCCCACCATGACTGATCGCAAAGTTCCAGGCGTAGACGACTACGATGGCGCGGCGGGCGGATGGGGCGCGATGGGCGCGGTCGCCAGGGCGCTCAAGGGCCAGATGGCGATCGGCCGCGAGACCGCGGCGCTGCGCAGGGTCAACCAGCCCACCGGTTTCGATTGCCCGGGCTGCGCCTGGCCCGATCCGAAACACACTTCTTCCTTCGAATTCTGCGAGAACGGCGCCAAGGCCGTTTCATGGGAAGCCACCGGCAAGCGCGCGACACCGGAATTCTTCGCCGCGCATTCCCTTTCCGCGTTGTGGGAATGGAGCGACCACGCGCTGGAGGACGAAGGGCGGCTGACCCATCCGATGGCCTACGACCCGGCCACCGACACCTACCAGCCGATCGCCTGGGAAGCAGCCTTCGCCCGCATCGGCGCGGCGCTGCGCGAACTGCCGGATCCGGACATGGCCGAGTTCTACACTTCCGGCCGCACGTCCAACGAAGCGGCGTTCCTGTACCAGTTGATGGTGCGCGAATTCGGCACCAACAATTTCCCCGACTGCTCCAACATGTGCCACGAAGCGACCAGCGTCGGCCTGCCCGAATCGATCGGCGTGGGCAAGGGCACGGTGACGCTGGAGGACTTCGACCACTGCGACGCGCTCTTCAGCTTCGGCCACAACCCCGGCACCAACCATCCGCGCATGCTCACGACCCTGCGCGGGATAGCGAAGCGCGGCGCGCCGATCATCGCCGTCAATCCGTTGCGCGAGCGCGGCCTGGAGCGCTTCACCTCCCCGCAGCATCCGGCGGAGATGCTGACCAACAGCTCCACCCCCCTCGCCCAGACCTATTACCAGGTGAAGATCGGCGGCGACGTGGCCCTGCTCAAGGGCATGATGAAGTGGCTGTTCGAAGCCGATGCGGTCGACCTGGCGGCAGGTGGACCGGGCCTGCTCGATCGCGCGTTCATCGCCGAACACACCCATGGCATCGAAGACTTGCGCGCCGATATCGAAGGCACGCGCTGGGACGATATAGAACGCATCTCCGGACTGTCGCGCGCGGACATCGCAGATGCAGCTTCGGTCTATGCCCACGCCGAGCGCGTGATCCTCTGCTACGGCATGGGCATGACCCAGCACCGCTTCGGCACGCACAACGTGCAGCAGATGGCCAACCTGATGCTATTGCGCGGCAACATCGGCCGGCAAGGCGCGGGCATCGCGCCGATCCGCGGGCACTCCAACGTACAGGGCGACCGCACCGTCGGCATCACCGAGAAACCGACCGTGGAGCTGCAGGAGGCGATCAAGCGCACCTACGGCTTCGAATTCCCGCTCAGCCACGGCCACGATGCGGTCGAAGCGATACGCGCGATACGCGATGGCCGCTCGAAAGCGCTGGTCTGCCTGGGCGGCAACCTGGCGGTGGCGATCTCCGACCCGCAGGTCACTTTCCCGGCGATGCGCAAGCTGGACCTGGTCGTGCACATCGCGACCAAGCTCAACCGCTCGCACCTGATCGCCGCCAGGCAGGCGTTCCTGCTGCCCTGCCTGGGACGCACCGAGCTGGACCGGCAAGCCAGCGGATTGCAGTCGGTGACCGTGGAGGATTCCATGTCCATGGTCCACGCCTCCGAGGGCGGATTGAAGCCGGCGTCGGAACACCTGCTGTCCGAACCGGCGATCGTCGCGGGCATCGCCCAGGCCACCCTGCCCCACAGCAAGGTCCCGTGGCAGGCCCTGGTCGACGACTACGACCTGATCCGCGATGGCATCGAATCGGTGTTCCCTATCTTCGAGGATTTCAATCGCAGGGTGCGCGAGCCGGGCGGCTTCCGCCTGCCGGTGGGCGCCTCGGTACGCGACTGGGGCGGACCGGGCAGGAAGGCGAATTTCCTGGTCGCGCCGGGACTCGACGAGGACGCGGCAGGAGACCAACCCAACGGCCAGCCCGGTCTGCTGACGATGACGACGCTGCGCGCGCACGACCAGTACAACACCACCATCTACGGATTGAACGATCGCTATCGTGGGATTTCCGGGCGTCGCGACGTGGTGTTCATGAACCGGCAGGACCTGGAGGCGCGCGGACTCGCGCATGGCGACCGCATCGATATCGAATCGCGCGTGGCGACGGCGCAAGACGGCATCGCCACGCGTACCGTTCGCGGCTTCACCGCCGTGGCCTACGACATCCCGCGCGGATCGGCCGCCATGTACTACCCGGAAGGCAATTGCCTGGTGCCGCTGGACAGCCACGATCCGAAATCCGGCACTCCGGCGTACAAGTCGATTCCGGTGCTGATCAGCGCTTCCAGCGAAAGCGGAAACCGTGCCGTCTGATCCGACCGCGGAAGGCGCCGGTTACCTGCGCCGACCCGTCACCCAGGTGCGCGGCGCGTCGGTGCAGCCGGCCGACGACCTGCTGGCCGAGGAAATTCCCGTCGCGGTGCATTACGACGGCGTCGCGTTCGCGGTGATGATGGCGACGCCGCACGACCTGGAGGATTTCGCCTACGGATTTTCATTGACCGAGGGCCGCGCGCATCCGCGCGACATCGTCGCGATCGGGATACGGCCGGTGCTCGAGGGAATCTTCCTGGACATAACCACCCGTCACCCGGCGCCGACCGGCGCGGACGAGGGTGGACGCAATCTTCCCGGGCGCAGCGGTTGCGGCATCTGCGGCAGCCGCCTGCTGGAAGAAGTGGTCAAGCATCCCGCAGCAGTCGCCGAAGGAACGACGATCAGTGCAGCTGCCCTGGAGGCGGCGCTGCAAGCGCTCGAACACAGGCAACCGCTCAACGCCGCCACCGGCGCGACCCACGCCGCCGCGTGGGCGCGCCCCGATGGCGCACTGGTGCTGGTTCGCGAGGATGTCGGTCGCCACAACGCGCTCGACAAGCTGATCGGCGCGATGCTGCGCGCCGGCGTCGAACCCGACCGGGGTTTCGCTCTGGTCACCAGCCGCGCCAGCTACGAAATGGTCACCAAGGCGGCTATCGCCGGCATGCCGCTCCTCGCCGCGATTTCGGCGCCCACTGCCTTGGCGGTGCACCTGGCCCAGGACTGCGGCCTGACACTGGCCGGTTTCGTCCGGCCTGGCCGCCACGTGATCTACAGCCATCCGCGGCGATTGATCCAGCCGGAAGATCCGACGGCGGGTTGAAGCTTCAACCGAAATCCCACTTGCCGCCCGGATCCAGCGGCAACACATCGATCATCGCCTCGTCCGGCGTTTCGTCGACATCGTTAGGCAACACTGCCCAGGCATTGGCTTTCAGCAAGGGAGCCATGCGGAACGATTCCTGCCCGTCGAGCAGGGTTGCCCGCAGCAGGCCATGCGTGTCGTGGTCGACCCGCGCCTTGAGGAAATGCCGCAATCCGGCTCGCCGGTCGCTTGCCACGGAAAGCCGCGCGTGCAGCGGCGATTCCTGCGCCATGCCCAGCATCGCCCGCAACGCTGGCACCACGAAAAAACGGAATCCTGCCGCGGTCGCCAATGGATTGCCCGGCAGTCCGATCATCAGCGGACCGTCCGCCAGCATCGCGGCGAGCAACGGTTTGCCCGGACGGATACCCACCTTGTGGAACAGCAGGCGGGCGCCGATCGATTCCAGGCTGGCCGGCACGAAATCGTGGCGTCCCATGGAAACCGCGCCGGTGCTCAGCACCAGATCGGCCTGCACGGCGACCCGCTGCAGCTCCGCGGCGAAGATCGCCGGATCGTCGTCCAGGGTCAGGCTCGTCACCACCTCGGCACCGAAGGCGCGAAGCGATGCCTCGAGATAAGGGGCATTGGCCGCGCGGATCTTTCCCGGCTCCAGCGGCAGCGACGGATCGGCCACCAGTTCGCTGCCCGTGCTCAGGATGGCCACGCGCGGTCTGCGGCGGACCTCGACGCGCTCCACGCCCAGTGCCGCCAGGGCCATGCACAACGCCGGCTCGACGCGCTGGCCGGGGAGTGCGATTGGTTCGCCCGGCATGAGGTCGCTGCCGCGGCGACGCACGTTCTGGCCGGGACTCACGTCCGCCAACAGTCGCATGCGCCCATCATCCAGCCGTTCTGTATTTTCAAGCGCCGCCACGCAATCGAAGCCATCGGGCAAGCACGCGCCGGTGGTGATTTCCCAGGCCGCGCCACTGGTCCCGGCAGGTATCGGTCCACCCGCAACGATCACCCCGGCGACGCGGAATTCGCCGCCGGCGCGCAGCGTCCCGCCGGCACTGGCCAGCGCGTAGCCGTCCATGGCCGCATTGTCGAAAAGCGGAAGCGCGCATGCCGCCTGTATCGGCATGGCAAGCACGCGTTCCCGCGCATCGGCGGGAGAACACGATTCCATTTCCAGCAGGCGGGATCGATCCAGCACCCGCCGCAGCGCCTCCGCATACGCAATCACGAACGATCCCCGGTTCTCAAACGGAAAGTGGATTGCATCGAGACGTCGGTTCGAGGCATGCCTGCCGATGCCAGGCCGTAGCGCATTCCGGTACCGCGCCTCGATATTTCATCGTTTTCCCGATGCAGGTTCCATCCGACGCATGAGCCGTTCACGCTCCTGCGGCGTGTTGGCGTTGTCCAGCACCGCATCGGGTGGCGTGGGCAACAACAGCATGTCGACCTGCAGCAAGGTGTCGCGCAAGCCGTTCCGCCCCGCGCGCACCTGCTGCTCCAGGCGACCCAGCGCGGCCGGTTCCCAGAGCGTGCAAAGCGGTTCGGGCAGGTCGTCATGGCCACTACGATAGCCGATGGCGGCATGGCGCCCGTCGCGTGCGCGGATCAATGCCTCCAATGCCGCGTCGTTCAACAGCGGCAGGTCGCAGGCCACCACCAGCCATGCCGCCTGTGGGTACGCGGCGCGCGCGGCGAGCAGCCCCGCCGCCGGTCCGACTCCCTCCAGGCCGTCGATGATCTGGCGCATTCCCGAGCGCAAAGGTTCGCTGCGCTGTCCGGCACGCAGCGATACGAAGCAAGGCCGCGCATGCTTCTGCAATAGCCGCAGCGTCGCCTGCAATTGCGGTTCCCCGCCGGCATCGAGCAGCGCCTTGTCTTCGCCCATGCGCAGGCTGTCGCCACCAGCCAGCACCAGTCCATGCAGCGACGACAGCGCTTTTCCTTCAGCATCCACGGACTTGCCTCGGCTTAAAGACTTAAAGGGGACGGAGGTAATTAAACAGGCATTTCCTACGTTCCGCGCATCACTTCCCTGATTTTCCGCCGCGCCGCCGGTCGAGACATTGGATGCCCGCCACCCTCCGCCTTCCGCCATGCCGCGCCGCGCACGCCTGGTTCTGCCAAACGTTCCGCTCCACATCACCCAGCGCGGCGTCAACCGCGCCGCCATTCTCATCGATGACGACGACCGTCATCACTACCGCAAGCTGCTGCACGAAGCCTGTACTGGAAATGCCATCGCCGTCCATGCCTCCGTTCTGATGGACAATCATGTCCACTTGCTCCTGACGCCACCCAGGCCAGAGGTGCTGGCCGTGGCGATGCGAGCCGTCGGCCAGAGCTACGTCCAGTGCTTCAACTACCGGCATGGTCGCTCCGGCACGCTGTGGCAGGGTCGCTTCAAGTCCTGCCTGGTCGATTCCGATCGATATGCGCTGACGGTATGCCGCTACATCGAACTGAACCCGGTGCGGGCCGCCATGGCCGCATTGCCGGAAGAATACCGCTGGTCCAGCGTACACACACACCTTGGCAAGGCCCGTGATCCACTGATTACACCGCACCCTGCGTACCAGGCACTGGGCGCTACCGGGGAAGAGCGGACCATCGCATACGGAATGTGGTTGCATTCCGGAATCGACGACGAGGAACTCCCTGCGATCCGCAGTTACAGGAACGGGGTCAGGTTGACTTCTAGCAACACCCGCCCCGGTTCGGAAGCAGTTATTCCTGCTCGAGCGGATCATCCGATCTCGCTCACCAGACCCATGGAACGTGAAGAACGGAGGTCAGGTCTACTTCCTGATCGACCGAATCTCCCCACGATCCATTCTTCAGGCTGATCAGCCAGGTCAGGTCTCGCCCCATTCGATCAGGAATCGTCTCCGCAGCATTTCCCCTGGCAGGACCAGCGTCGGCTCCAAGTTGAATGCATCGCCAGGACCGCTTTGCGGTTCCACGCAGGTGGCGAAGGATGTCGCGTCGTAAACCACCCAGTGCGTGCAATTCGAGCTCAGGCGCAGCTGCTGGCCTGCGCGCCGCAGCGTGACCGGCTCATGGTTGATGAAGCAGTCGTCCCAGGGGCCCGGCGGCGGATCCGCCAGCGGCAGGGTCGCTATTCCTTCATGGTCCCGTGGATAGATGCTGCTGGGTGAGAAGTGGAACTGCTCGGGCTTGCGGAACCAGGGATGCCAACCGATGACGGCAGGCATCGGATGTTGTCCGGCGCGTACCGACAGATCCATCTTCAACCAGCCCTCCCCTGCCTCGATGCGCTGATGCGCGGTACCGCCGAACGGCCAGCGTTCGTCTTCGGGCAACGCCAGCGAAAGTTCGACGGCGTGGCTTTCGTGCGCCTCCACCTTCCACGGCATTGCGAAGCCGACACCATGGATGGCATGCGCACCCATGTTCAAGGGAAGCTGATATTCCCGGTCCTGGAAGCCGAACCGGCCATGGCGGATGCGACCCGCCCACGGCAGCATCGGATAACTTCCCCAGGCGATCATCGCCGTGTTGTCTTCCTGATAGCCGACCAGATGATCGATCCCGTCGTAGTTGATCTGCGCGATGCGTCCACCCGCCTGCGGCGCGATCGTCACGCGCAGGCTTCCGTGGGCGATGCCGATCAGCGGCCCCGGCGCGAACGGCGCCATCGCATCCGCTGCAGGCGATCCGTGCGGATCAGCCGCCATAAGGGTCGATGGTCCGGATCCTGCCCTGCCCGTCGTAATGCAGTTCCGTGACCTTGACCGATCGCAGGTGGGTCACGCCGCCCGAGAGAATCGAGTCGTGGTAGAACAGGTACCAACGGCCCTCGAACTCGCAGATGGAGTGATGGGTCGTCCAGCCAACCACCGGCTGCAGGATCACTCCCTGGTAGACGAACGGACCATACGGGTTGTCGCCCACCGCGTAGCACAGCAGGTGCGTGTTGCCGGTCGAATACGAGAGGTAGTACTTGCCCAGATGCTTGTGCATCCATGGGCCCTCGAAGTATCGCCGTGCATGATCGTCGGCGCGTAGCGGCTGCCCCGCCTCATCCACTATCAGTACTTCACGCGGTGCCTCGGCGAACTGCTTCATGCCCGCCTCCAGCCTTGCCACGCGTGGACCCAGCGCCTGCCGGCCATCGGCAGGCTCTTCGTGCGAGGCATCGTAGGCATTGTCCCGGTATTTCTGCAGCTGCCCGCCCCAGAGGCCGCCGAAGTACAGGTAGCATTCGCCGTCGTCGTCGGTGAACGCGGCGGGGTCGATGGAATAGCTGCCGTCGATCGGCTGCGGCTCGGGCACGAACGGACCCGCCGGGTCGTCGCCGACGGCCACGCCGATCTGGAAGATGCCGTCCGCGCGCTTGGCCGGGAAATAGAAGTAATAGCGGCCGTCGCGATACGCGATATCCGGCGCCCACATCTGCCGTTCGGCCCAGGGCACGTCTCTGATATGCAACGCGACGCCGCAATCGACCGCTTCGCCCTCGGGCGAATCCATGCGCAGCACGTGGTAGTCCTGCATGCCGAAGTGATCGCCCAGATCGTTGAAAGCGATGCCCGCCTCGATATCGTGGGAGGGATAGATATAGAGGCGGCCATCGAAAACGTGCGCCGAAGGGTCGGCGGTGTAGATGTGCGTGACCAGCGGTGGCGAGATCGCCTTTCCGGCCAGCGCCTTCAGCAAGATTGGATCGAATTCATCGGCCATGGCGATCTGTTCCGCAGGGATAAGTAGTCGACAGTTCACGCATTGGCTTGTGCCCGGCGCGCATTGAGCTCCTGTTCGATCCGCGACTCCATCTTCTTGTCGATTTCGTACAGGAACAGCAGCGCCACGCAGGCCAGGAAAGGAATCGAGCAGTACACGCTGATCGCCAGCTTGATGCCGTGCACCGCTTGCGGCGACTGCGCGGCCAGGTCGGGGCTGTAGCCGTACCAGGCCAGGATGCCGGCGACCAGCGAGCCGCCGACGCTCAGTCCGATCTTCAACCCGCACAGGACCGCCGAGAAAGTGATCGCGGTGGCGCGGCGGTGGTTCTTCCACTCGGACCAGTCGGCCACGTCGGCGACCATCGCCCACAGCAGCGGGATGGTGATGCCGTAGAAGAAGCCGTGCAGGATGTACGACACGACCACCAGGCCGATCGACGACGGCGAATAGAACCAGAACGCCAGCAGGCACAGGGTGGAGACGAACAGCGCGGCTCCGAACACATCGCGCTTGCCGAAGCGGTCGGCGAGCCGTTTGGAGAAACCGATGCCGATGATCATGAAGATGATGCCGCCGGCATTGAACAGGCTGAACGCCGAGGTCGGCGCGTCCTTCGGCCACTGGAATTCGCTCAGCCCGATGCCGGTGAGCGCGGCGTTGAGCCCGGCGATGAAGCGGTCGAAACCGACGTTTTCCAGGAACTGCGCCAGTTGTCCCGCATCCAGGTAGTACTTGAAGTAGTAGACGTACATGCCGCCCTTCAGGGCGAGGTTGATGAACACCAGGATGGTCAGCGCCAGGATCAGCAGCCACGGCCTGTTGCGGGTGAGGTCGGCCAGGTCCTGGCGGATGCTGGACTTCTGCCCCGCCGCCGGGACGATGCGCTCCTTCGTGGTGATGAAGGTGATCAGGAAGAACACGGTGCCGACCACCGCGAACAACGCCATGGTGTTGTGGAAACCCTGCACCTTGTCGCCGCCGCCGAGGATCAGCACCAGCGGCAGCAACAGCACCTGGATGACGAACTGCGCGACCATCACCGCGACGAAGCGGTACGACGACAGGCTGTTGCGGTCGGCCATGCTGCCGGTGATCACGCCGCTCAGCGCCGAATACGGCAGGTTGTTGGCGGCGTACACCATGACCAGCAGGGTGTAGGTGGTCAGCGCGTACACGACCTTGCCGTGTTCGCCCAGGTCCGGCGTGCTGAAGGCCAGCAGCGAGAGCACGCCGAAAGGGACCGCGGTCCACAGTATCCACGGACGGAACTTGCCCCAGCGGGTGTTGGTGCGGTCGGCGATCAGGCCGACGACCGGGGTGAACACGAAGGCGCCGAGCAGGCCGCCGGCGAAGATGATCGTGGCCGCGGTGCCGGCGGGGATCCGGTACACGTCGGTATAGAAGAAGGCGAGGAAGGTGATGAAGGTCTGGAAGATCAGGTTCGCCGACAGGTCGCCGAGGCTGTAGCCGACTTTTTCCTTGACCGAGAGCGTTTCGGTTGCGTTGTTCATGGCCGCGGGTTTTCCCTGTGGATCAAGCTTCCGGCATTATCGGCCACCCGGCCGCACTGCCCTGGATATGGCGCGACCCGCCCGGCGCTTTCGCACCGGAGCGGGCCGCAGGTGGTCGCCCACCGGTTTACCGCATCGCATGTCCCATCAGGACATGTCCATCGGCACATGCTGCATCAGAACGTGCCGCGGATACCGACCATGTACGTGGTGCCCGGATCGTAGTAGTCGTTGACCGCGTTGTCGTGCCAGAAGTTGGAGCGACGCTCCTCGCCGGTGAGGTTGAGCACGTTGAGCGTGATCTGCGGCTTGCTCGGCAGGCTCGACAACGTGTAGCTCGCCGACAGATCCAGCTGGCCGCGGTCCTCGCCGTAGATCTGCGCCGGGGCGATGCCCTGCTGGTTCGGACCGGTGCCGAACGCGCCTTCCGCCCAACTGTAGGACAGGCGCACCGAAGCAAGGTCGTTCTCCCAATAGGCGGTGGCGTTCCACAGCGACGGCGAAACGCCGTACACGTTGCCGGAAAGCGCGGTGGCGTCGCGGCCCTCGGTCGAGATCTTGATCTTGGTGTAGTTGGCCATGAAGCCCAGGCCGTTGAACACGAAGTCCAGCGGCTGCACCCAGATCGCTTCCCAGCCGCGGATGTTCAGCGCCGCATCGGCATTGACCTGCTGCTGCACGTTGATCGTGGCCACGTTCGGGCCGCCGCGCTGGTTCAGCGCCTCTTGCTGGGTTTCGGTGAGGTCTTCGAACGGAATGCCCAGTTGCAGGAACGGAATCGTGGTCACGCCCTGGAAGGTGTAACCCTCCACTCGCTTGTTGAACAGGGTCAGGCCGACGAAGCCTTCATCGCCGGTGTACCACTCGCCGCCCAGGTCGAAGTTGGTGGAGATGTACGGCGTCAGGCCCGGGTTGCCCTGGTTGGCGTTCGTCGCACCCTGGTCGGTGAAGGTGGTGTTCGGCAACATGCTGCTCGGGTTAGGCCGGGTCATCGTGCGCGAACCGGACATGCGCAGGACCACACTGTCGGCCACGTCCCAGGCCGCGCTGAACGACGGCAACCATTCGCTGTAGTCGCCGTCCAGGCTCTGCCACTGGCGCACGCCGCCGATGGTGACCGGACCATTGATGTTGTGCTTGGTGTCCACCCAGCGCACGCCGGCGTTGTAGCGCAGGGTGCGGTTGAGGATTTCGGACTCGCCATTGATCTCGATGTAGGCGGCCTTGCTCTTCTCCTCGAAGCCGCCGGTCGAACCGCCCGTGTTCGGGCCGCCCGATTCGGGCGCGGAATCGCGGAACTCGGCGTAGTTGGTGTCGGCCATGAAGCGGTCGAAGTCGATGGTGATGAAACCGTCGGGACCCGGCAGCAGGTACTGGGCCAGCTGGTCCTGCGGAACCGCGGCCAGCGGGCCGCCTTCGCAGGCCGGACGCGGGTTCGGCACGCTGCCGTCGGCATTCAGGCCGCGGCACACGTAATCCTCCCACGCCGCGCTGTTGTCGAAACCCTGGATGGTGCGGTAGTTGCGGTCCGTGGCCGCGCCGATCCTGATGTTGTTCCTGTCGTCGCCGAACTGCAGGTCGGCGCGGAAGCCGCCGGTCTCGGTCACGCGCTTCTCGTTCTGCACGTTGACGCGGCCGCCGGCCCAGGTCCAGCCCAGGTTCGGATCGTTGAGGTCCAGGTCGGTGGTCCACGAAGGCAGGCTGCCGTCGTTGGCGTACTGGATGGTGGTGTACGGAGAGTTGACCAGGATGGTCGGCGACTCGCGGCGCATCCAGCTGCGGCTGACGTTGGCCTGCAAGTCCAGCTTGACCTGGTCGTCTCCGCCGAACCAGAAGGTGGCGCCTGGATTGGCGCTCCAGTACTTCACGTCCTCGGCGTACGGGCGCGCCTCCAGGAAGTACCGCGCATTGGTGAAGGTGGCGCTGGTGACCACGCCGTTCTCGTCCAGCTGCATGTCCATCGGGATCATGCTGCCGTTGCGGCCGATCAGGTTCATGTCGATGCGGTCGTTGGTGCGGTGCGCTTTCGTGTACAGCAGGTCCAGGTAGAAGTTCATGTCCTCGTTCGGACGGAACTCGAACGAGCCCACGAACGCATCGCGGTCGCGGTCGCCGGACATGTTCACCGGGCGGCCCAGGCGCGGGATCAGCGCTTCGCCGATCTGCGCGGCGGTCAGGCCCGGATTGTTGGCCAGCAACCACGCGGCGTCGATCGGCTGGCCCGGGGTCAGGCCGGCGCCGATCGTCGAGGGGTTGTCCGGCACCGTGTCGGGGATGCGCCAGCCATTGCCGCCGTAGACATTGCAGGGCTGGCCCAGGGCGGGAAAGCCGGCGGGATCACCGCCATTGCCGCATTGCGCGTTGGTCAGGTTCGGATTGGTCCAGCCGATGGTCTCGTAGCCTTCGACGCCGATCTTGCCCTTGACCGAGGACACGCCGACCAGCGCGCCGAAGGTGCCGGCCTCGTTGGTCCAGCTGCCGATCAGCGAACCCTGCGGGCTGATCTTGTCGCTGATGTCGTTGTACGAGCCCTGCAGCGAATAGGTGAGGTGCTTGCCGGGATTGTCGAACGGACGCGAGTTGCGCATGTCGACCACGCCCGCCGCGCCGCCTTCGGGCAGGCTGGCCTTCGGCGACTTGTATACCGTCACCTTGTTGAAGAATTCGGTGGGGAACAGGTTCAGGTCGACTTCGCGGTTCTGGTTGGTCGCGTCCAGGCCGATCGAGGCGGTGGCCGCGGCGGCGCCATTGATCGTGGTCTTGGTGAAGCTGTTGCCGAGGCCGCGGATGCCGATGTTCAGGCCTTCGCCGTTGACGTCGCGACTGATCTGGATGCCCGGGATGCGGGTCAGCGATTCGGCGATGTTGGTGTCCGGGAACTTGCCGATGTCCTCGGCGAAGATCGAATCGGTGAAGCCGGTCGACTCGCGCTTGGCGTCGGTCGAATATTGCAGGCTCTGGCGGAATCCGGTGGAGACCACCCGGTCGAGGTCGGTCACGGTGGGCTCCGTGCCCTGCACCTGCGCCGCGGGTTCCGCAGGCGTGGCGACAGGCTCGGCCGGTGCGGATTCCGTGGACTGGGCGAAGGCGGAACCGCTCGCCAGACTGAAAAGCGCCAGACTCAATGCGCGCGACAACGCCGTTCTTGAAATATGAATTTGCACCGTACTCCCCTCCCGTTTCTGGTGATTCGACCTGTCGCGGATATTGGCCGCGTGGAGTCGAGTGGTTGGTGTTTTTTGTCAGGACTGACCGTAGCGACCGCGATTGCGTGATGAGCGGACCGGCCGGATGGTAGCGCTACCATTTTTTTCCCGCACGCTGCGCAGCAACATGGATCCGGGATTGACCGAAAAGTGCCCTGCTGCGTTGCAGCAGGTGCTTGTTTATTGATCGCGGCGTTTTCCGGGACACTTCTTCCGGGTCTAGCCGGGCGTCGTTCCGCTGTGCTAATGATAGCGCTATCACACAAGTCGCAATGCCACGTCGCGCAAGGGAAAACACCGATGATCCGAACCAGACCCCACGCGCAATTCGCATTGCGCCGCAGCAATTCCCTTTCTGGCGCGCGCACTTCCTTCCTGCTTCGTCATTCGACGACATGCGCGGATTCTTCCGTGGCTTGTCGTACATGAGCAGCGCCGGATCCAGCGCCGACGCTGGGCAAGCGGCGCCGCGGCTGGGCAGGTACCGCTGGCGCATCTGCGCGATGCTGTTGGCGGCGACCACGATCAATTACATCGACCGCCAGGTCCTGGGCGTACTGGCGCCGTTCCTGCAGGAGGAATTCGGCTGGAACGAGATCGAATACGGCTACATCGTCACCGCGTTCCAGGCCGCCTATGCCATCGGCCTGTTGTGCACCGGCGTGATCATCGATCGCCTGGGCACGCGCATCGGCTATGCCATCGCCATTGGTGTCTGGAGCCTGGCGGCCATGAGCCATTCGCTGGCCGCAAGCGTCGGTGGCTTCATCGCCGCGCGCTTCATGCTTGGCCTGGGAGAAGCGGGGAATTTCCCCGCGGCGATCAAGACCGTCGCCGAATGGTTCCCGCGGCGCGAGCGTGCGCTGGCCACCGGTATTTTCAATTCCGGCTCGAACATCGGCGCGATCGTCGCGCCGCTGATGGTGCCCGTGGTCGCCGTGACCTGGGGCTGGCAGGCCGCCTTCCTGTTCACCGGCGTGCTGAGTGCGGCGTGGATCGTGGCCTGGTTGTTGATCTACCGCACCCCAGAGCAACACCCTGCCCTCTCCAGCGCGGAACTGGCGCATATCCGCAGCGACCCGCCGGAACCGACCGTGCGCGTGCCGTGGTCGCGGATCCTGCGCCATCGCCAGGCATGGGCTTTCGTCGCCGCCAAGTTCATCACCGATCCCATCTGGTGGTTCTTCCTGTTCTGGCTGCCCAAATTCCTGCATGCCGAATACGGCCTGACCCTGATGGGCCTGGGGCTTCCTCTGATCGTCATCTTCGTGATGGCCGATGTCGGCAGCATCGCCGGCGGCTGGCTGTCCGGACGCCTGATCAAACGCGGCTGGAGCGTGAACCGCGCGCGCAAGGGCGCGATGCTGGTATGCGCGCTGTGCGTGGTGCCGATCGTCTTCGCCGCGCGCGCCGACAACCTGTGGCTGGCGGTGGCCTTGATCGGCCTGGCTACGGCGGGCCACCAGGGTTGGTCGGCCAACGTGTTCACGCTGACCTCGGACATGTTTCCGCGCCGGGCCGTGGCCTCGGTCGTGGGCATCGGTGGCTTCGCCGGTGCGGTCGGCGGCATGATGATCGCCACCTTCACCGGCCTCCTGCTGGAAGCGACCGGCAGCTATGTGCCGTTGTTCCTAATGGCCGGCTCGGCCTACCTGCTCGCGCTGATGGTGGTGCATGCGCTGGCGCCCAGGCTTGAACCCGCACAGCTTGATGTCCCGCCTGCACAAACCATCTGACGCCCCCCGGAGAGTCGCGTGAACAAACATCGCATGAGCAAACATCTCTTTCTTGCAAGCCTGCTGTCGATCGCGGCGAGCGGACCGGCGTACTCCGCGCCCTTGGCGGAAGGCCAGTCGAAATTCCTGGGCAGCGCCTACAGCCAGGCGCAGGCCCCTGATTTTGCCAGGTACTGGAACAAGGTGACGCCCGAGAACGCCGGCAAATGGGGCGAGGTCGAGGCGGTCCGCGACCGGATGGATTGGACCCTGCTGGACGAGGCCCACCGCTTCGCCAAGGCCAATGGCCTGCCCTTCCACATGCACGTGATGGTCTGGGGCAACCAGCAGCCCGAATGGATGGAGACCTTGCCGCCCGCGGAACAGCGCGAGGAGATCGAGGAGTGGTTCGCGGCCGTGGCCCAGCGCTATCCGGACCTGGATTTCGTGGAAGTGGTCAACGAGCCGTTGAACGACCCGCCGAACAAGGACGACGAAGGCGGCGGCAACTACCTCGCCGCGCTGGGCGGCGAAGGCGCCAGCGGCTGGGAATGGATCCTGCAGTCCTACCGGCTGGCACGCCAGTACTTTCCCCGGGCCAAGCTGCTGATCAACGATTACAACATCACCAACAAGCCCGAGAACACGAAGCGCTACCGCGGGATCATCAAGCTGCTGCAGAAGGAAAACCTGGTCGACGGCATCGGCGTGCAGGCGCATTCCTTCGCCACGACCAGCGAATGGCCGATGGACGTGCACCGCGCCAACCTGGATTCGCTCGCACAGACCGGCCTGCCCCTCTACGTGACCGAGATGGATATCGACGGCCCCAGCGATGCCGAACAACTGGCCAGCTACCAGCGCGTTTTCCCGGTGTTCTGGGAACATCCGGCGGTCAAGGGCATCACCCTGTGGGGATACCGGCCGGGAATGTGGCGCGAGAAGGAAGGCGCGTACCTGATCCGCGCGGACGGCAGCGAGCGTCCCGCCCTGGAATGGCTGCGACGTTATGTCAGCGGCGATCCGGCAGGCGCCACGACGCGATGACCGGGATCTTCCATCCGCTCGAATGCATTCCACCGAAGCCGCTGCGATGACTGCACCAACGCCACTGGTCCTCGACGAAAACCGGCTGTTTTCGCCCGATCCGACAGCCCGTGCGATCGCCCGCCGGCTTTATTCGCAGGTCGCCGGCCTGCCGATCGTCAGCCCGCACGGCCACACCGATCCGGCCTGGTTCGCGACCAATGCCGCGTTCGCCAACGCGACCGAGTTGCTGCTGGTCCCGGACCACTACGTGTTCCGCATGCTTTACAGCCAGGGCATTGCGCTGGATGCCCTGGGCATTCCCCGCGCCGACGGCTCGCGCGCCGGCGTCGATCCCCGCGCGGCCTGGCGCCTGTTCGCGGCCAACTTCCACCTGCTGCGGGGCACGCCGTCGTCGATGTGGCTGAACCATGTCTTCCACGAGGTCTTCGGCTTGCGCGTGCGTCTGGAGGAAGCCACCGCCGACACGCATTACGACCACATCACCGGGGCGCTGCAGCGGCCGGAGTTCGCCCCGCGCGCGTTGTTCGAGCGTTTCAACATCGAAGTCATCGCCACCACCGAATCGCCGCTGGATCCGCTGCGGCACCATGCCGCGATCCGCGACAGCGGCTGGAACGGGCGCGTGGTCACCGCCTATCGTCCCGATCCGGTGATCGACCCGGAACACGAACAGTTCCCGGCGGCGTTGCGCCGGTTCGGGGAAATCACCGGCGAGGACGTGCTCGACTGGAACGGATACTTGCGCGCGCATCGCCAGCGCCGTGCCTTCTTCGCCGCGATGGGCGCCACTTCGACCGACCATGGACACCCCAGCGCAGCGACCGCCGATCTTGCCGATGCCGACAAGCGCCGGCTGTTCGACCAGGTCGTGCGCGGCGATGCGACGGCGCAGCAGGCCGAACTGTTCCGCGCGCAGATGCTGACCGAGATGGCCGCGATGAGCCTGGACGACGGCCTGGTCATGCAGCTCCATCCGGGATGCTTCCGCAACCACAACCGGCAGCTGTTCCAGCGCTTCGGCCGCGACAAGGGCGCGGACATTCCCGTGCGCACCGAGTACGTGCATGCGCTCAAGCCCTTGCTGGACCGGTTCGGCAACGAACCCGGATTCAAGCTGATCCTCTTCACCCTGGACGAAAGCGCTTATGCGCGGGAGCTCGGTCCGCTGGCCGGCCACTACCCTGCCCTGCTGCTGGGTCCGGCGTGGTGGTTCCACGATTCGCCCGAAGGCATGTGGCGTTTCCGCGAACAGACGTTGAGCACCGCCGGCTTCTACAACACGGTCGGCTTCAACGACGACACCCGCGCCTTCCTTTCGATCCCGGCCCGCCACGACGTAGCGCGGCGCGTGGATTGCGCCTTCCTGGCCAAGCTGGTCGCCGAGCACCGCATGGACGAAGACGAAGCGGCCGAGGTCGTGGTGGACCTGGCTTATCGGCTGCCGAAGAAGGCTTACAAGCTGTGAGGCGGGCGAGCACGCCGATGAGCTTGTCATCGCTGAAGGCCAGGACCCTGGCGTCGCTGTTGTTGGCGGGCCTGGCCGTTGCAGTCGTCCCGCCACTGCAGGCGGACGATAGCGCAGTGGGCGCCGCTGCGGGAACGTCGGCGAAGTCCGCCACGCTGAAGCAGGCCTACGCCGACGACTTCATGGTGGGCGTGGCGGTCAACGACGACATCGTGTCGGGTCGCGATGCGCGCTCGCAGGCGCTGGTTCCGCTGCACTTCAACGCGATCACTGCCGAGAACGTTATGAAGAACGAGGTCATACATCCAAGGCCGGGCGTGTACGACTTCGCCGCGGCGGATGCCTTCGTAGCCTTCGGCGAGAAGCACGGCATGTTCATCGTCGGCCATACACTGGTCTGGCATAACCAGACACCCGACTGGTTCTTCCAGGATGGCGATGGCAAGCCGAATGATCCGAAAGCCCAGATCGAACGCATGCGCGGCTTCATCGAAGTTGTCGCCGGTCGCTACGCGGGGCGTGTGGATGCATGGGACGTCGTCAACGAGATCATCGACGAGGACGGCGGCTATCGTCCCACCACTTGGGTCAAGGCGATCGGTGATGGCGACGAAGTGGTCCGCAACGCCTTCCGTTTCGCTCAACGCTACGCACCGGACACGGAGCTCTACTACAACGATTTCAATGCTTGGCGGCCGGAAAAGCGCGATGGCATCGTGCGCATGGTCAAGATGCTGCAGGCCGCGGGCATCCGCATCGACGGCATCGGCATGCAGGGCCACTGGGGCCTGGACTATCCATCCACCGCGCATATCGAGACGGCGATCGACGCCTACGCAGCGCTGGGCTTGAAAGTAATGATCACCGAACTGGACGTGGACGTGCTGCCGCTGACCAGGGAAGGCCAGATCATCGGCACCGGCATGGCCCATCCGCAATTCCAACGGGAGGAATTCGAACGCTTCCTCGACCCCTACCCCGATGGACTGCCGGCAGAGGTGCAGCGTCAACTGAGCGAACGCTATGTCGAACTTTTCCGCATCTTCCACCGCAAGCGCGATGCGATCGCGCGGGTCAGCCTGTGGGGCGTGCACGACGGCATGTCGTGGAAGAACGACTACCCGATCCCGCACCGTACCAACTATCCGCTGCTGTTCGATCGCGAACGCCAACCCAAGCCCGCATTGGACGCGGTGCTGAAGGTGCCTGCGCGACAGGACTGAAGGGACGACTCGACGAGGTTGCGCTTACCCGCCAATCCGCCCTTGCACGCCCCACGGAACCAGCGACCCACTCTTCGAAAGAGGATCTGAAAATCATGCGCTTCGCCTGCGGAACCATAACCCTGCTGTTCGCCCTGGCGATCATGCCGGCCGCCCATGCCTGCGAATCCCCTGCATCGGTTTGCGCTGAGCGAGGCGAAGGCAGCTTCCCGCTGATCGAAGCGGGAAAGCCGGCTACTATCCTCGTCGATGCCTCGGCGGATCCTGCCGTGCAGCGGGCGGCCGACAACTTCGCCGCCGATCTGGGACGCGTGGGCGGAACCAGCGCTCGACGCATCGCTGGAATTCCCGCGCAGGCAGGCGCCCTGGTGATCATCGGCGTGCTGGGGCAAAGTCCGGTCATCGATGACCTGGTCCGCAGCGGCAAGCTCGATGCGCGTGACATTTCCGGGCAGTGGGAAGCCTTCCGCCAGGTCGTCGTCGAGCAACCGCTGCCGGGTGTTTCGCGGGCGCTGGTCATCGTCGGTGCCGACCGTCGCGGGGCGGTGTTCGGCACCTATGACCTCTCCGCGAAGATCGGCGTTTCGCCGTGGTACTGGTTCGCCGACGTACCGGTGCGCCCGCAGTCGAACCTGTTCGTCACTGCCGGATCGCACCGGGATGCGCCGAAGGTCAAGTATCGCGGCTTCTTCATCAACGACGAAGATCCGGCGTTCGGCAGCTGGACCAGCAAGAAGTTCGGCGGCAGCAACGCGAAGATGTACGAGCATGTTTTCGAACTGCTGCTCAGGCTCAAGGGCAACTACCTGTGGCCGGCGATGTGGTCGCCGAGAGCTTTCAACGACGATGATCCGGACAACATGGTCGTCGCCGACACCATGGGCGTGGTCATGGGCACTTCGCACCACGAGCCGATGACGCGCGCGCATGACGAATGGCATCGCAACACGGAGCAAGGCGTCACCGGCGGCAAGTGGGATTACGCAACCAATGCCGCCAACCTGGAAACCTTCTGGCGGGGTGGCATCCAACGAATGATGTCGAAAGGCAACGGGCAATCGTACGAAAGCCTGGTCACCATCGGCATGCGCGGGGACGGCGACGAAGCCATGGCCGAGGGCACCGCCATCCCGCTCATGGAAGGCATCGTCGCCGACCAGCGCAGGATCATCGCCCAGGCGACCGGCAAGCCCGCCGGGCAGACGCCGCAGGTGTGGGCCCTCTACAAGGAAGTGCAGGACTACTACGACCAGGGAATGAAAGTCCCGGACGATGTCACCCTGCTTTTCGCGGACGACAACTGGGGGCAGATCCGTCGCCTGCCCACCGGCGACCTCGGCCATCAGGGTGGATATGGCGTCTATTACCATTTCGACTACGTGGGCGCGCCGCGCAACTACAAATGGTTGAACACGGTCCAGATCGAGAAGACCTGGCAGCAGATGGATCTCGCCTATGCGCGGGGCGCCAGAGCGCTGTGGATCGTCAACGTGGGCGACATCAAGCCGATGGAGTTTCCGCTCTCTTTCTTCATGGAACAGGCCTGGAATCCCGAGGCGATGACCCCGGATGCGCTCAAGCGCTATCCGGAAGCATGGGCGCGCGCGACCTTCGGACCCGCGCAATCGGTCGCGATCGCGGACCTGGTCACGCGCTACAGCCAGTACGCGGCGCGGCGCAAGCCGGAATTGATCGACGCCGACAGCTTCCGCATCGGCGAACGGGTCGGCGACACGCTGGAGCGTGGTGAGTTCGACATGCTGGTGGACGAATGGCAGTCGCTTGAACGAAACATGCTGAAGGTGAAGGCTGAGCTGCCCGAAGCACAACGTGCCGCGTACCTCCAATTGGTCGAACATCCCATCGCGGCGCTGTCCAATCTTTATCAGCTCTACCATGCCGTCGCCTGGAACCGTCGCCTGGCTGCGGCCGGCGATCCGCGCGCCAACACTTTCGCCGATCGTGCCGAGGCCGCCTTCCGCCGTGATCAGGCATTGACCGACGCCTATCACCATGTGGCCGGCGGCAAGTGGGACGGAATGATGTCGCAGACGCACATCGGCTACAGCAATTGGCAACAGCCCGCGACCCAGGTGATGCCCGGGATCAAGCGCATCCAGGCTTCGGGCGAAACCAGACCGGTCGTCTTCGCCAGCAGTGCCGCGGATCACGAGGCAACGCAGGAGGTCGTGGCCATCGAAGCACCCGACTTCAGCAGGGCCGTCGATGGCAAGGGATTGGCATGGAGGGTCATTCCGCATCTCGGGCGCACCCTGGGCGCCGTCGTCGCCCTGCCGCAGGGACGCGCCCCGACCGTCGAGCAAGACGCTGTGCGGCTGGAATACGACGTCATGGTCCGTCATCCGGGCGACCTGACCGTGCAGCTGTACCTGTCCCCGACCCTCGACACCATCGGCCGCGGATCGTTGCGGGTCGGCATCTCCCTCGATGACGGCCCCATGCAGACGCTGGTCGACAAACTGCTGCCCTCGCCGACGGCAACGACCCTGGAAGAGCAGCGCGACTGGAATCGCGCGGTCGAACACAATGTCCGCGTGCTGCAGACGGTGTTCCCGGGAGTGATCGCAGGCAAGCATTCGGTCAAGGTCTGGCGGCTGGACGACAACGTAGTGCTGCAGAAGCTGGTCGCGAGCACTGGGCCCATTCCGTTGACGTACCTTGGGCCGGCAACGAAATGAGTGCCCCACTACTGCAAGGATCCGGCTTGACCACCATTCTCAAGCGACTGACTATCGGCGTCGCTGGATCCGTCCAGAACGAATGCGATGCTTGAACGCCGACCGATCACTGATCACGAGCCGCCTGGATATCCCACAATGCGAAATATCTCCCGCCTCATTCTTGCCCTTTCGTTCCTGGCTACACTGGTTGGCTGCACGACACCGGGCGAATCGGCAGCTGACTTTCCTGTCATCGGACGCACGACCGCCTTCGATCCGTCATTCCACGCGGTCGTCGCTGCGGATGCACAGATCGAGAAGCTCACCGAAGGCTTCACCTGGTCCGAAGGACCCACCTGGATCCGCGGCGGAAATTACCTGCTTTTCACCGACGTGCCCGAGAACACGCTGTATCGCTGGACGCAGCGCGACGGTCTCTCTGTTTTCCTCAAGCCTTCCGGTCTTGCCGACCCCGACCCGGAAATCATGCGCGAGGCCGGCGCCAATGGCTTGTACGCGGAGCCGGCAGGTACCGTGCTGGTGGCCGACTCCGGGACGCGTGTCGTGGCCAGGCTCGATCCGGCTACGAAGCGGAAAACCACGATTGCAGCGACCTACGAAGGGAAACGTTTCAACAGTCCCAACGACCTGGTCCGGCGCAGCGATGGCGTGGTGTTCTTCACCGATCCACCTTATGGCCTGAAGGGACTGGACGATTCCCCGGCCAAGGAGCTGAAGTTCAACGGTGTGTACCGCATCGATACCGATGGCAGCGTGCATCTGCTGGATGATGAGTTGAGTTTCCCCAACGGCATCGCGTTGTCGCCGGACGAGCGGACTCTATATGTTTCGAACTCGGATCCGACGCGCCCGGTGTGGATGGCTTATTCACTGGATGCACAAGGCGATGTCGCCGGCAAGCGCGTGTTCGCCGATGCCTCCGACCTCATCGATGAAGGTGTCCAGGGGTTGCCCGATGGCATGGCCGTCGCTGGAGACGGACGCCTGTTCGCCACCGGACCCGGTGGCGTGCTGGTGTTCGATCCCGATGGCAAGCGCCTGGGACGTATCGAGACCGGCCTCGCGATCTCCAACTGCGCCTTCGGCGACGACGGGCGCACGCTCTACATGACCTCGCATACCCTGCTGGCACGGATACGCTTGAAAGTCACCGGCCTGCAATTCGGCCGCTAGGAACGCCCGGACCGTCACCGCCGTAGGAGCGCCCCTTGGGCGCGATGCTCTGGTCTGGGCACTCGGTAGAGCATCGCGCCCAAGGGGCGCTCCTACACAAGGCGTGGCGTCGGATCCGCCTAGGCACGTCCCTCGCCCGCAAGCACGCGCAGGATCGCCGACGGCGTCGCATCGCCGAACCTGGCGTAGGCCTCGCGCAATGCACCCACGAATCGCGGATCGCCGCCGAGCGGTGCGAACACCGCATCCATCGCGAGGAAAGCCGCCACGTCACCTTGTGCATCACCCGTTGCCTTGCGACCGATGGTAGACAACGCCTGGTCGAGGGGATCCACCAGCGCCACTCCGTTATTGGCCTGGCGACGCACGAAGTGCATCCAGGCCGCGATCGGCAGGCACAGCACGTCGATGGGACGGCCGGCCGCCAGTGCATCTGAAATCGTGCCGAGCAGGCGTACCGGCAGCTTCTGCGAGCCGTCCCAGGCGATCTGCGACAGCTTGTGGCGGATGGCGGGGTTGCGGAAGCGTTCCAGGATGGCGCCGATGTAGGCCTGCGGATCGAATCCGCGCGGCGTGTCGAGGTTGGGCGCGATGTGTTCGCGCATCAATCGCTCGACGAAGCCGGCCAGTTGCGGACGGCGCATCGCATCGGCCACCGTTTCGATCTCCAGCAGCGAACCAAGATAGGCCAGTGCCGAGTGCGGCGCGTTGAGCAGGCGCAGCTTGGCCCGGTCGTAACCGGCGATGTCGTCGCTCAGGGTCACGCCGACGCGTTCGAAGCGCGGGCGGTCATTGCAGAAACGATCCTCGACCACCCATTGCGAATAGGCTTCGCGCTGGACCGGCCACGCATCGATGCAACCGAGTTGTGCGGACACCTGTTCGCGTAACACGTCGTCGGTGGCCGGGGTGATGCTGTCGACCATCGAGCGGGGGAATGCGACTTCGGCTTCGATCCAATCTTTCAATGCAGGATCGATCCGTTGCGCGAACTGCAGGACCGCGCGTCGCAAACGCCCGCCGTTGTCGGCAAGGTTGTCGCAGCTCAGAACGGTGTAAGGCGCCACACCAAGCCGCCAGCGCCGGCGCAATCCGGCCACTACGTAACCGATGGCGCCATGCGGCGCCCCGGGCGAAGCGAGGTCATGGACGATCTCCGGATTCGCCAGGTCCAGCCCATCGCCGGCCAGGCAATAGCCCTTCTCGGTGATGGTCAGGGTCACCAGCCGGGTGCAAGGATCGGCCAGGCGGTCGAGCACGGCGGAAGAATCCTCGCGCGCGTACAGCACTTCCTTGAGGGAGCCGATGACCCGCAGGACTGGCCGTTCGCCTAGCAAGGCAAGCGTGTACAACCCGTCCTGCGGTCGCAGGGCATCGCGTACCCCAGCGCCGTGCAGCGAGACGCCGCAGATCGCCCATTCCGGTTCGTCGGCCAGCAGGTCGTCGACGTAGACCGCCTGGTGCGCGCGATGGAAGGCGCCGACGCCGATATGGACGATGCCGATGCGGGTGGCTGCACGATCGTAAGCCGGGCGCACGATGTCGACTGGAAGCGCGTCGAGCACGGTGTCGCCGAGTCGTGCAGCGGTGGAAATGGAAACGGTCATGCAGCGAGCAGCCAGCAACGGGCCGCTTTTGTGGGAGCGGCGTCAGCCGCGAAAGAGTCGGCCGGATGCCGGTCGGGGCTGAAGCCCCTCCTACAAGTCTGCCGGATCATCGCGATATGCCTGCGTCCACTTCGAACGTCGCGCGTGCGCGGATGTCCGCGCTGGACGCGCCCACCTGCACCTCGTACGCGCCCGGATCGACGGCATAGCGCTTGCCCTGCTCGTCGTAGAACCGCAGGTCGCGCTCCGGGAGGATGGCGAACTCCACCTTCCTGCTCTCGCCCGGCTGCAAGGTGATGCGCTGGAAACCGCGCAATTCCTTCAATGCACGCCCGTGCCCGTGCCCGGGCCGGACCTGACGCAGGTACAGCTGCACGACTTCATCGCCGGCGCGCGCGCCCTTGTTGCCGACTTGCAGCGACACTTTCACTTCATCGTCGACGTCCACCCGCGCACGATCCAGATGCAGATCTGCATACTCGAAGCTTGTGTACGAAAGGCCATGGCCGAACGCATACAGCGGTTCCCCCTCGAAGTAGCGGTAGGTGCGTCCTGCCATCGCATAGTCATCGAACGGCGGCAGCTTCTCGTCCGCCTTGTAGAAGGTGACCGGCAGGCGCCCGGCGGGATTGGCGTCGCCGAACAGGACGTCCGCCACCGCATCGCCGCCACGCTGGCCCGGGTACCACGCCATCAGGATCGCCGCCACGTGCTGCTGTGCCCAGTCGATGGCCAGTGCCGAACCCGCGGTCAGCACCACCACTACCGGCTTGCCGGTGGCCTGCAGCGCCTCCAGCAGCTTGCGCTGCGTGGCGGGCAGGCGCAGGTCGGTGCGATCGCCACCGGCGAAACCCGGGTAGCTGACCGTCATCTCCTCGCCTTCGACATCGCCGGTCAGGCCACCGACGAACACCACCACGTCCGAACCGCGCGCCGCTTGCAGCGCTTCCTCGAACGGTGGTTTGGCACCCGGCATGTTCCAGGCCAGGCGAACCCCGGCGTCGCGCTCGCCTTCGTAGTACTCCAGCCGGATGCCGTAGGCACGGCCGGCTTCCAGCTCCACGTCGACGCCATTGGCACTCAGGCGATCGCTGGCCTGCCAATGGTCGAGCAACAGGCGTCCATCCAGGTACAGGCGGAAGCCGTCGTTGGCCGCGGCTTCGATGCGATAAGTACCCGATACCGGCGGCAGCAGCTGGCCGCTCCAGCGGATGCTGAAATCGTCGGCGGGCACGCCCTGGCCAGGGCCGGCTTCTCCACGCGCCATCAGGTTGTCGGTGGGCGAACCACGATCCCAGCGGAACCCGATCTGCGCATCCACGCGCACCAATGCCGGCGTGCCCGACAGATCGCGGCTGCGGAAATATTCGCCGCGCAGGCCGCGCTCGCTGCTGCCCGCGGCCGGGCGCAGGTATTGCGCCTCGACCAGCGGCGTCGCGGCGGGATCTTCGCGCCCTTCGACCAGGTCGACGCCGCGCGCATGCACCACTTCCACCTGTGGCGCGGCCTCGCGGATGCCCTGCAGGAGGGTCACCGGCGCGGCCGGGGTGCCGTAGTAATTGCCCAGCAGGGCCATGGTGTCGTCGGCGGTGGGGCCGACCACCGCGATGCGGCGCAGCTTGCGCGACAACGGCAGCACGCCGTCGTTTTTCAGCAGCACCATCGATTCCTGCGCGGCCTTGCGCGACAACGCGTCGTGTTCCGGCGACTGGTTGGCGGAGGCGGGAATGCGCGCCCAGCGCACCATTTCCGGCGGGTCGAACATGCCCAGGCGCATGCGCGCCGTGAACAACCGGGTCAGCGCATCGTCGATCTCCGCTTCGGTGATGAGGCCCTGGCGCACGGCCTCGGGCAAGGTCGAATACTCCTCCCCGCATTCCAGCTCGGTGCCGTTCTTCACCGCCAGCGCAGCGGCCTGCTCGCGCGTGGCCACGATCCTGTGGTTCTTCCAGATATCCACGATCGCCCAGCAGTCGGACACCACATAGCCCTTGAAGCCCCAGTCGCGGCGCAGCACGTCGCGCAGCAGGAACCGGCTGGCGCTGGCCGATTCGCCATGGACCCGGTTGTACGCGCCCATCACCGCGTCCACCTGCCCTTCCTTGACCAGCGCCTCGAACGCCGGCAGGTAGGTCTCGTAGAGATCGCGCGCGCTCGGGCGGGCGTCGAAGTGATGGCGATCCGCTTCCGGCCCGCTATGCACGGCGAAGTGCTTGGCGGTGGCGTCGAGTTTGCGGTACTTCGGGTCGTCGCCTTGCAAGCCGCGCACGAAGCTCACCCCCATGCGCGCGGTCAGAAACGGATCCTCGCCATAGGTTTCCTGTCCACGCCCCCAGCGTGGATCGCGGAAGATATTGATGTTCGGCGACCAGAAGGTCAGGCCCTGGTAGCGGCCGTGTTCGCCACGCCTCAAAGCCTCGTGATGCTTGGCGCGCGCTTCGTCGCTGATCGCCCGCGACACCTGGTCCATCAACGGCACGTCGAAGGTCGCGGCCAGACCGATGGCCTGCGGGAACACGGTAGCGCCTCCTGCGCGCGCCACGCCATGCAGCGCCTCGTTCCACCAGTCGTACGCGGGAAGGCCCAGGCGTTCGATCGCGGGCGCGCCGTTCTGCATCTGCGCGGCCTTCTCTTCCAATGTCATCCGCGACACCAGGTCGGCCGCGCGTTCCTCGAAGCTGCGCTGCGTGTCCTTATAGATCGGCAGCGCCCCCTGCGCCTCCGCGGCATGCAGGCCCGGCGCGTGCCACGCGAGCATCGCCATCAAGCCGCCACGGATCATCGTCCGCAACCATGGATTCCTGTCGCTCATTTGTCTGCTCCGTTTCGTTCGTTCGGGGCGATTCGCGCATGCGGTCCGACCACGGCGCCGATGAAACCCCCGGCCACGTCGGTACTGAGCAAGGTGCCGTCCTCGCCCTGCTTCAACCATTGCCAGCCCCTGCCTGCGTCGTAGCCGAACGAGTAGTCGGCGGCGTCGCCCGTGATCTTCAGTTCCAGCGAGTCCGAAGCCGGCAGCATCGTGGTGGCGACGATGCGTCCGCCTTCGCCGCCGTTTTTCTCCAGGAACAATTCCATGCGCTTGCCCTGGCGACGCACTCCGAGGAAGTACCAGTGGGTTTCGTTCTGGAAGGCGGCGATGCCCGCCTCGGTGCCCGCCTCGACCGGCACCCGCAATGCGGTGCTGGCTTCGAACGTCGTGTGCTGCTGGCGACGCGCCAGGAACGCCGGGTTGCGCAGCGTGTCCAGCGCTTCGGACAAGGGCCGCATGGACAACTGCCCCGCGTGGCTGGCGAAATCGAGCCACGGCTGTTTGGGCACGCGCACGTACATCCAGGCGCGATCCAGTTCGGGCTTATCGAACTCGTCGCGCCAGGTGAAATTTCCGGTCGAGGGCGCCTGCGTTTCCGTGCGCGACATGAAAGCCGGACCTGCAGCGACATAAGGAATCTCGAGATCCGGTTCCAGGATCATCGGCCAGCCGTCCTTCCATTCGACCGGCAGCAGGAAGGTTTCGCGGCCGGTGTTGTAGTGCACTCCGCCGTAATTGCGACTGGCCAGGAACGTGGCCCACCAGCGGCCGTCCAATCCTTCCACCAGATCGGCATGGCCGGCGTTGGTGACGGGATGGACGCGGTCGCCCGGCAGGTCGCGCTGGGTCAGGATGGGATTGTTCCCGTACGGTTCGTACGGGCCCCACACCTCGCGGCTGCGCAGGATCACCTGCGAATGTTGCGGACCGGTGCCGCCTTCGGCGCAGTTGAGGTAATACCAGCCATCGCGCTTGAAGATGTGCGGCCCTTCGATCCAGATCGGATTCTTCGAAGGGTCGACGCCGCCATCGATCAGCACCTTGCGCGGACCGAACGGCTGCTTCTTCGCCAGGTCGAATTCCTGCATCCAGATCGCACGATGGCCGTCGTAGCGCGGCGTGCCGACCGGCGCATCGTTGTTGAGCAGATAGGTGCGCCCGTCGTCGTCGAAGAACAGCGAGGGATCGATGCCGCCGATCGTGGGCAACCAGACAGGATCGGACCAGGGCCCGGCCGGATCGGTGGCCGTGGCGAGGAAGTTGCCGCCGCTGTCCACGGCGGTGTTGACCACGTAGAAGACGCCGTCGTGGTACTCGATGGCCGGCGCGAATACGCCGCGCGACATGCCCAGTCCGTCGAAGTCCAGTTGCGAGGGACGGTCGATGACGTTGCCGATCTGTCGCCAGTGGACCAGGTCCGTGCTTTCGAACACCGGGATGCCGGGGAAGAACGCGAAGCTGGAGTTCACCAGATAAAAGCGGTCGCCGGCCCGGGCGATGCTGGGATCGGGATGGAAACCGGCCAGCACCGGATTGCGGTAACTTCCTTCGGGCACGGGGGTTTCGAATACCGTGTCCTTGCCGCTGTATTCGAACCAGTCGAACAGCACCGGCTGCCGCGCAAGGACCGGTACCGCGAACATCGAGCACAGCACCAGCATTCCGATTTTCATGCGCATCTTCATCATCCCTCGCTACCGCGCGTGCTCACCAGTCCCACATCGCACCGTCTTCCAGGCGCGCGACCGGCAGCTGCTTGGGCGCGTACGGGAAGCGTGCGGCGAGCTTTTCGTCGATATCCACGCCATGGCCCGGGGTATCGCCGACATGCAGCCGGCCGTCGCGGAACACGTAGTCGTGCGGGAACACTTCGTTGGTTTCGTCCGAATGGAACATGTATTCCTGGATGCCGAAGTTGGGCACCCAGGTGTCGAAGTGCAATGCCGCGCCCATGCAGACCGGCGACAGGTCGGTAGCGCCATGGAAGCCGGTACGCACCTGGTGCAGGGCGGCGAAATCGGCCAGCCGGCGGATGTGGGTGATGCCGCCGCCATGGACGATGGTGGTGCGGATATAGTCGATCAGCTGGTTCTCGATCAGGTGCTTGCAGTCCCAGATCGAATTGAACACCTCGCCCACCGCCAATGCCGTGACCGAATGCTGGCGGATCAGTTCGAACGATTTCTGGTTCTCCGCGGGCGTCGCATCCTCCAGCCAGAACAAACGATACGGCTCCAGGTCGCGTGCAAGGCGCGCGGCCTCGATGGGAGTCAGGCGGTGATGCACGTCGTGCAACAGCTCGAGGTCGTTGCCATGGTCCTTGCGCAGCTGTTCGAACAGTTTCGGCGCGGTTTGCAGATAACGCGGCGTATTCCACACCGTTTCGGCCGGCAATTCGCTCTCGGCCGGCTCGTAGGGCTTGGTGCCGGTGGAGACGCCATAGGCCTTCTTCACGCCCGGCACACCGCATTGCGCACGGATGGCCAGGAAACCCTTTTCCATGTACATGCCGACCTGGTCGCTGGCCTCGGCGATGTCGCGGCCGTTGGCATGCGCATAGACCAGCGCGCCTTCGCGCGAGCGCCCGCCCAGCAACTGGTAGACGGGCATCCCGGCCATCTTGCCCAGGATGTCCCACAGCGCGACATCGACCGCGGCGATCGCGGTCATCGTCACCGGTCCACGACGCCAGTACGCGCCGCGATACAGGAATTGCCAGAGATCCTCGATGCGGCCGGCATCACGGCCGATCAGGTTGGGAACCACGTGCTCCTGCAGGTAGGACGCTACCGCCAGTTCGCGGCCGTTGAGGGTCGCATCGCCGAGCCCGTAAACGCCGGAACGCGTGGTGATCTTCAGGGTGACGAAGTTGCGGCCCGGACAGGTGACGATGACCCTGGCGTCGACGATCTCGCGGTCGCGCGAGGAGCCGTGGGTACTGGTTTCTTTGACGACTTGGCTGTTCATTGGAAAAGTCCGCTTTGGAGGTGCTTCAGGGAATGTCGATCTCGAACGGCCCCGCCGGCAGGCCGGCGCCATCGAACAGGGTCACGACCGGGCTGTCGGCCCAGCCGTAGCGCACCCGCACCGGATTGGCGACGGGGGCGCGCAGGACGACTTCCTTGCTGCGGATCCGCGCCTCGGCGTAACGGCAGGAACCGGCTTCGCTGCCGCACAACTCGAAACCGATGGGACCCTCGGCGCCGTAGGCGACCAGGCCGTCGGTGATGTCGCCGAACGCGACCGCCACCGCTTCGCCATCGCTGTCGATGCGTTTCGCCGACAGCGGCACCGGCCCGGAAGCCGGAAGCTTCTCGCCGTAGACCACGTGCCGTGCGGCGCGGGCGAGGCGACGGCCGAGTTCCTGCTTGTTGGCCGGATGGATGTCGTAGCGGTCGCCGATGTCGATGGCCACGGCCAGGCCGCTATGCCTGTCCTCGTCCACCACTTCGCGCTGCACTTCGCGCAATTCCGCCCAGCCGCTTTCGACCGGCCGGGTCGACGCGGCGCCGTAGCCGGCCAGTTGCGCCACCAGCAGCGGCAGGTCCGCTCCGTAGTGCGCACGCAGATCGTCGCGATACGCGCGCAGCAGGCCGCGGTAGGCGACGGGGTCGCCGGTGTTCGACTCGCCCTGGTACCACAGCGCGCCGCGGAAACCATAGCCGCCCAGCGGCGCGACCATGCCGTTGTACAGCGTAGTCTTGCCGGAAGCCGACATCCACGGCGCCAGCGGCGGCGTGCCGACCGCGATCGGCACGATGCGGTATCGCCAGGCGCCGTCGAGCGGCAGCGACGAACCATCGGCGAAGCGCAGCGCGCGCGTGGACGAAGGCCCGGTGATGCCGCCGTAGACGTAGGTGTCCAGCGCATTGACCACCAGCGTGTTGTCGCCCGCGTGCAGCAGGCCGCGCGGCAGCGGGTATTCGCGCTTCTCGCCGATGTAGGCGCTGCCCACGCCGCGGCCGTTGACCCAGGTCATGTCGATTTCGTCGACCGTGCCCAGCGCCAGCACCGCGTCCTGCGCGGCCTGCTCCGCGGTGAGCTTGAGCGTGGTCCGATACCAGAGCATGCCGTTGAAGTCGGCCAGTTCGGGCACGCCCCAGGTTTCCCATGCGCCGAGCTCGCGCGGTGCGGCGCGCCAGTCTTTGCCCATTGCGTAATCCGCGCGCCACGGCTCGTCGCCCTGGGCCACGCCGGGCCGGCCGTGCCACCACTTCGCCCAGACCTCGCCCCAACTGGCGGTCGCCGCCAGCGGATCGGTCGCGTACTGCGCGAGCACGTCGAGCGCGTCGTCGTAGCCGCCGACCTTGCGCAATGCTTCGGCGCTGATCCACGTCTCTATCCGCGAACCGCCCCACGAGGAATTGACCAGGCCCATCGGCACATCGATGGTCTTCTGCAGTTCGCGAGCGAAGTAGTAACAGGCCGCGGAGAATTCCGGCACTTTCTCCGGATTGGTCTTCTGCCACTGCACCGGTAGGGCGAAATCGTACCGCGGCGCCACGCTTTCCTTCTGCCCGACCTTCAGCATGCGGATGCGATCGTTGTCCGCGTCGGCGATCTCGGCACGCGAATTCAGCGTGCGCTTGACCTGCAGCTCCATGTTCGACTGGCCCGAGCACAGCCACACGTCGCCGACCAGCACGTCGCCGGCGCTTCGCGTCGCGTCGCCCGAACTCGCGGTCAACGTGTACGGCCCGCCCGCCTTCAACGCCGGCAACGACGCTTGCCAATGCCCCGACGCATCCGCGCGGGCCTTGGCCCGGGACTTCGCCAACGTCACCGTCACTTCATCGCCTGGCCTCGCCTCGCCCCAGACCCGTATCGCCTGGTCGCGTTGCAGCACCGCGTGGTCCTGGAACATCGGATGCAGGCGCAACGCGCCGGCATCGCCGGCCATCGCCGGCGCCACGATCCCGAACGCCAGCAGTAGAGCCGAGCTTGCTCGGCTGTTCACGCCCCGGATCCAAGGGCAGCGGAGCAAGCTCCGCTCTACGCGGGCGAAGGCCGCCGCGCGCGGTGGACAATGGATCCGCGGAGAGGCGATGGAGTACCGGTCGCGTTGCATCATGTTCAATTTCCCGGTGCGTGCGGAAAGGAAAGCGACTGGTAGTACCCGAGCGTATGCGCTGGCGGCGCCTGGCCCTGCGGCAGCGGCAGGCCATTGAGGCTCTGCCAATAGGCGATGCTGGCATCGCGCCACCACTGCGCTTCGTCCTGCTGGATCGCAAGGAAGGCGGAGACCTGCGCATGCCGCCCGGCGTCGACGTAGGCGGACAGGCCGTCCCAGGTCGCGCGCATCTTCTTCACTTCATCGACGCCATGCGTGTAGCGATGGACCAGTTCGTCCCACAGCGGACGGCCCGACCGCATCCGGTGATCCCAGGGTACGTGGTGGAACCACAGCAGGAACTGTTCCGGCACGCGCTCCACGTCGCCGAACTGCTCCGCCAGCGGCGGCGCGTACTGCGCGTCCGCGTTGCTGCCGGTCGCGCTGCGGTCGAAGCCGATGCCGTTCTTATCGGCGCGGTGGTAGTACACCGGCGTCCAGTCGGCGCGCGGCCCGCCGGCGTCCCATGGCATCGGGCCGTAGTGATGGCCACGGCCCATCAGGTGATGCAACCCCAGCGGGGTCATATAATCGACCACCGCCTCGCGCGAATCCATCATCATGCCGACCACCGGCGCGACGAATCTTTCGTCGTTGGAGAACGTCATCCGCACCCACTCTTCGGCGATCGCGCGCGAGGACAGATCCGGATTCCACGCCAGGCGGCCATAGGCGTACCAGTTGGCCTGGTCGAAATGCGAGCCGCTCCAGTTGCGGTCGGCGCCGATGTTGGCCACCCCGGCCATGCCGGTCAGCCCGCTCCTGCCCGGTACGTCGCCGTCGAGCGAGCCGTCGATCACCTTGGTCACCGTCGAGCCCTTGCCGCGCGCATAGGTGTCGGCGCGCAGCGTCTCCTCGTACAACGGCCCCAGGTACACCAGGTGCGTGGCGAACCCCAGGTACTCCTTGGTGATCTGGAACTCCATCATCAACGGCGTCTTCGGCATCGCCCCGAACAGCGGGTGGAAGGGCTCGCGCGGCTGGAAATCGATCGCCCCGTTCTTCACCTGCACCAGCACGTTGTCGCGGAACTTGCCGTCCAGCGGCACGAACTCGGTGTAAGCCTGCTTGGCGCGGTCGTCGGGTTCCTCGTCCGAGTAGACGAAGGCACGCCACATCACCGTGCCGCCGTGCGGAGCAAGCGCGTCGGCCAGCAGGTTGGCGCCTTCGGCATGCGTGCGGCCGTAGTCCTGCGGCCCCGGTTGCCCTTCCGAATTGGCCTTGACCAGCAAGCCGCCGAAATCGGGAATGATGCGGTAGATCTCGTCGGCCTTCGCACGCCACCAGCGCCGCACTTCCGGATCCAGCGGATCGGCCGTCTTCAGTCCGCCGATCTCGATGGGCGCGCTGAAGCGCGCGCTGAGGAAGACGCGGATGCCATAAGGGCGGAACACACCGGCCAGCGCCGCGGCCTTCTGCAGATACATCGGGGTCAGGCTGAGCGCATTGGAGTTGACGTTGTTGAGCACGCTGCCGTTGATGCCCAGCGACGCATTGGCGCGCGCGTATTCGGTGTAACGCGGATCGAGGTAATCGGGCAGCTTGTGCCAGTCCCAGATCGAAGCGCCCGCATAGCCACGCTCCACATGCCCGTCCAGGTTGTCCCAGTGGTTGAGCACGCGCAGCTTCAGCCGCGGCGATTCGCGCACATCGAGCTTCGCCAGCGACTGCCCGGTCTGGACCAGGCGCAGGAAATGGAAAGCCCCGTAGAGCGCGCCGATATCCTCGCGCGCCGCGATCACCGTCGTGCGATGGCCGTCGATCGCCACGCTGCGGATCAGGTAGCCTTCGGCTCCCACGTCATCCAGATCCAATCCCAGCCGGGCGATCAACGGCGACGAGGCGGCAGTGCCCATGACGATGGCGCCGTCACGGGTCACGCTATCGGATGCGGGCAAGGTCGCGCCGAGCAGGCCGCCGAGGCCGCGCAGCAGCTCATCGCGCGCGGCGACCTGGGTCGGGGTGCCCTGCCCTGCGATCAATTGAGACGCGTCGGCGCGATAGGCATTCGCCTGCACGGTCTCGATCTGCCGATAACGCAGCCAGAGCTCGTGGCCATCTTCGGCATGCGCGGCAGGCATCCACGACATGACTGCCAGTACGGATAAGAATGCTGCAGCGAGCATCCTGGAAGGCGAAAGTGGACGCTTGCGCACCGACCCATCGCTGCCGACGCGAGCGCCGGATCGATTCCGACTATCGCCGTACCTGCCTGTTAGCGTTACCATTCGAACAGTCGTCATGCCAGTCTCGGATTCGTGATAGAGGTTGGTTTCCAGGGTCATCGAGGCGGCGTCCGCGTGCTGCGGCCTCCGCGACCGCCAGCAGGACAAAGGTGCGAGCGTTGGAAAAACCCAAGAAATCGGTCCGCCGCAAGGGACGCGCCGTCACCATCGACGAAGTCGCGGCACAGGCCGGCGTATCGCCGATGACCGTGTCGCGCGTGGTCAACGGCCAGGGCAAGGTGCGCGACTCCACCCGCGAGAACGTCATGCGCGCGGTACGCGACCTGGGCTATACGCCCAACCTGGCGGCCAGTTCGCTGGCGGCCGCGCAGCACACGCGCATCGCGCTGATCTACACCAACCCCAGTTCGGCCTACCTGCGCGAACTGCTGGTGGGCGCATTGAGCGGCGCCGCGCGCACTGCTGCCCAGCTGGTCATCGACACCTGGGACAACCTCAATGCCGAGGAGCAGCGCAGTGCCGCGCGCACCCTGGCCAAGAGCGTGGCCGGCGTCATCCTGCCCCCGCCGTTGTGCGAATCCAAGGCGGTGGTCAAGGAATTCGTCAGCGCCGGCATCCCGGTGGTGTCGATCGCTTCCGGACGTTTCAGCAACGAGATCTCCTGCGTGCGCATCGACGATTTCCGCGCCAGCAAGGAAATGACCGCGCACCTGGTTTCCCAGGGCCACACCCGGATCGGCTACATCAAGGGCCATCCCAACCAGACCGCCAGCGCCCACCGCTACGAAGGCTTCCAGGCCGCGCTCAGCGAAGCGGGCATCGCCCACGACCCGACGCTGGTGCAGCAGGGTTACTTCACCTACCGGTCCGGCCTGGAAGCGAGCGAAAAACTGCTTGCCCACCGGCCGCCGCCCACCGCCATCTTCGCCAGCAACGACGACATGGCCGCGGCCGTGGTTTCGGTCGCCCATCGCAAGGGCATGGATGTCCCGCACGACCTCTCGGTGGTGGGATTCGACGACAGCTCCGCCGCAACCACGGTCTGGCCGGAGCTCACCACCATCCACCAGCCGGTCGCCTCGATGGCGGATTCCGCGATCGACATCCTTCTGCGCAACATCCGGCGCAAGGATCGCGGCACGCGCGTCGTGGTCGATCATGTCGCCCCGCACCAACTGGTGACGCGCGACTCGGTCGCACCCATCGCCAAGCGGAAACGTCCGGCGAAAGGCTGACGGGCGTCCGCCGCATCGGCATTCATCCGAACAGGGCAAGCGGCCGATCCGGCTTCCGTGGAACGCATGACCTGCCGGCGAGCCCATGGCCGTCTCAACCCTGCATCTGTTCCAGCTCCCTGCCCTTGGTCTCGTAGACGTACTTGAGCACGAAGAACACGGAGATGACCGCGGCCACGGTATAGATGCCGTAGGCGCCGGCCAGGCCGATGCTGGCCAGCAGGATCGGGAAGGTCACGGTGATGGCGAAATTGGAAGTCCATTGCGCCGCGCCCGCCACCGCCAGGCCCGAGCCGCGGATCTGGTTGGGGAACATCTCCCCCAGCATCACCCACATGACCGGACCCCAGGACATGTTGAAGAACACCACGTAGACGTTGGCGGCGACCAGCGCCAGCACGCCCATCGAATCGGACAACGCCAGCTTGCCGCCGGCATCCAGTCCGGCGCTGGCGAAGGCAATGGTCACCAATGCCAACGACACCGCCATGCCGGCCGAGCCGATCCACAGCAGCGGCTTGCGGCCGATGCGGTCGATCAGGACCAGGGCCAGCACGCAGGCGCCGATGCTCAGCGCACCCGAGAGCACGTTGATCAGCAGCGCGTCGTTCTCGGAGAACCCGACCGCCTGCCACAGCACCGCGCCGTAATAGAACACCACGTTGATGCCGACCAGTTGCTGGAAAGTGGCCAGGCCGATGCCGATCCAGACGATGCGGCGCACCTTGCCCGAGGCTTTGTCGACCAGGTCGGACAGCCGCGGGCGATGCCCGTCCTGCGACAGCGAGCCCTCGATTTCGACCAGCTTGGTTTTCGCTTCCACGGATCCGTAGAGACGGGTCAGCACCTTCAGCGCGTCTTCCTTGCGGCCCTTCACCACCAGGTAGCGTGGACTCTCCGGGATCAGCAGCAACAGCAGCAGGAACACCGCGGACGGGATCGCCTGCATCCAGAACATCCAGCGCCAGGCCGCATGGCCCAGCCACAGCGCTTCGGTGGAGGCGCCGGCGGCCTTGGCCAGCAGGTAGTTGCTGAGGAACGCGCAGAACAGGCCGCTGATGATCGCGATCTGCTGCACGGTCGCCAGTCGTCCGCGATAGCGCGCGGAGGCGACCTCGGCGATATAGGCCGGCGACATCACGCTGGCGGCGCCGACGGCGAATCCGCCGAACACGCGGGCGACGATGAAGACCAGCGAACTGCCCGCCATGCCCGCGCCCAGCGCCGATGCCAGGAACAGCACCGCCGAGATGATCAGCACCGCGCGCCGGCCCCAGCGGTCGGCCAGGCGGCCGGCGAAGAAAGCGCCGAACGCGCAGCCCAGCAACATCGAAGCCACTTCGAAACCGGTGCCCGCGGAACTGGAGTGGAAAGTTTGCTTCAGTCCATCCACGGTCCCGTTGATGACTCCGCTGTCGAAACCGAACAGGAAGCCGCCGATGGTGGCCACGCAACTTATGAGGATGATGAACCTGGTGTTTTCGCCGCCATGCGCTGCTGCATTGCTCATCGGATGTGCCCTGGTTGTCATCAAGATTTCATGACCCGTAGGAGCGCCCCTTGGGCGCGATGCTTTTCCGCCAGCACCGCATGAAGAGCATCGCGCCCAAGGGGCGCTCCTACGGGAAGCGGGTACTTCAGCGCAGCAGGTACTGGTTCAACAGGTTCTCGTAACGCTCCTGCTTGCCGCTGGTCTGTTTCGGCTCGCCCTGCTTGAGCGCCAGCGCGTGCAGGCCGGCGAGATCCAGTTTGCCCTGCTCGAAGTCGCGACCCGCGCCACCGTCGAAGCTGGCGTAGCGCTCGCTGCGCCACTGTTCCCACGGCGAATCGGTCAACAGCGCGTGCGCCACTTCCAGGCCGCGGGCGAAGCTGTCCATGCCGCCGATATGGGCGATGAAAAGATCCTCGTTGTCCGTGGATTCCCGGCGCAGCTTGGCGTCGAAATTCAGGCCGCCTTCCAGCCCGCCCTGGCGCAATACGACCAGCATCGCGCCGACCGTGTCGTAGAGGTCGCTCGGGAACTGGTCGGTATCCCAGCCGTTCTGCGCATTGCCGCGGTTGGCGTCGATGCTGCCGAGCAGGCCGTGGTCGGACGCCACCTGCAGGTCGTGCTCGAAGGTGTGGCCCGAAAGCGTGGCGTGGTTGGCTTCGATGTTGAGCTTGAAGTCCTTGTCCAGGCCATGTTCGCGCAGGAAACCGGCGACGGTGGCGCTGTCGAAGTCGTACTGGTGCTTCATCGGCTCCATCGGCTTGGGCTCGATCAGGAAGTTGCCCTTCAAGCCGATGCTGCGACCGTAGTCGCGCGCCATGGTCAGGAAGCGGGCGAAGTGATCGACCTCGCGCTTCATCTGCGTGTTGACCAGCGACGCATAGCCCTCGCGGCCGCCCCAGAACACGTAGTGCTCTCCACCCAGTTCGACGGTGGCCTCGAGTGCGGCCTTGACCTGCACCGCCGCGCGCGCGACCACGGCGAAATCCGGATTGGTCGACGCGCCATTCATGTAGCGCGGATGCGAGAACAGGTTCGCCGTGCCCCACAGCAGCTTCATGCCGGTCGCGTCCTGGCGCGCCTTGGCCAGGCCGACCATGTGCTTCAGGTTCTTTTCGTACTCGCCGATGTCGTCGGAATCGGGCGCCAGGTCGACGTCGTGGAAACACCAGTACGGTGCGCCCAGCTTGGTGAAGAACTCGAACGCGGCATCGACCTTGGCCTCGGCCTTGTGCAGCGCGCTGCCGCCGCCCGCATCCCAGCCATAGGCGCGGGTACCGGGGCCGAAGGGATCGTGCCCGGCATTGCAGAAGCTGTGCCAGTAGCAGACCGCGAAACGCAGGTGTTCGGCCATGGTCTTGCCGCCGATCTTCTTCTGCGCGTCGTAGACCTTGAAAGCCAATGGATTGTCCGAGCCGCGGCCCTCGAACGGGATGCGGCCGATACCGGGGAAGAATTCCTTGTCGCCGACGAAGTATTGGGTGCTCATGGGGGTGTTCCTGTGGTCTGTCGTGAAGGAGGAAGGCGCGTCATGCGGCGTAGATGCGTTGCACGGCGGCAAGGTGTTCCAGGAAACGGTGGTACGGCTCGCGGTAGGCGCTCACGTGTCCGGCGTTCGGCTTGCACGTGAGCGCCTCGTCGTTGCTCACGTGCGCGGCGACCAGTTCGGGCAAGGGAGTCTTGTCCCCTTGCGCCTGCGAGAGCGACCACAAGGCCTGCAACGCAGCGCCGAACGCGGCGCCTTCGGCCTCGCGCGGGACTTCCACGGTCAGGTCGAACACGTCGGCGATCATCTGCCGCCACGCGGCGCTGGTGGCGCCGCCGCCGGTCAGGACGATGCGATCGAACGACATGCCGGCGGCACGGAAAGTGTCGTACCCGTGCTTCAGCGTGAACGTCGCGCCTTCCATCGCCGCGCGGTAGAAATGGGCCGGGCTTGCATTGTGCGGATCGAGGCCGGTCAGCACGCCCTTGCCCAGCGGCAGGTCGGGGGTACGTTCGCCGTTCAGGAACGGCAACATGCTCAGCCCGTCGGCGCCCGGCGGCGTGGCGGCGATATGCGCATCGCCGGCGCGGGTGCTGAAGCCGAACAACCTGGCGATGGTCTCGGTGGCCACGGTGCAGTTCATGGTGCAGATCAGCGGCAGCCATCCGCCGGTGGAGGAACAGAACGCCGCCCAGCCGCCCGCCGGGTCGATCACCGGCGTGTCCGAATAGGCGAACAGCGTGCCCGAAGTGCCCAGGCTCATCGCCAGTTTGCCCGGCACCACGCAGCCGGTACCGATCGCCGCCATCATGTTGTCGCCGCCGCCCACCGCGACCAGCACGCCTGGCGGCAGGCCCAGTTCGGCGGCACGGTCGGCACGCAGCGGGAACGTGCTTTCGGTGGAAACCAGCGGCGGCAGGCAGTCCGCAAGATCGCGCTGCGGATCGATCGCCCGCAGCATCGCGGCGGACCACCGCCGCGTGCGCACGTCCAGCCATCCGGTGCCCGAGGCGTCGCCGTGTTCGCAGAACGCTTCGCCGGTGAGCCAGAAATTGAGGTAGTCGTGCGGCAGCAGGATCTTGGCCAGGCGCCGATAGACCTCGGGCCGGTGCTTGCGCGTCCACGGCAGTTTCGAGGCGGTGTAACCGGCCAGGATCGGATTGCCGGCCAGGGCGATACTGGCTTCCACGCCGCCCAGCGCTTCCATTATCTCGGTGCATTCGGCGCTGCTGCTGGTGTCGCACCACAGCTTGGCCGGGGCCAGGACTTCGCCCTCGGCGCCGACCGGCACGAAGCCGTGCTGCTGTCCGGAAACCGCGAGCGCCTCGATCCCGCGACGCAATCCCGGATCGATGTTGGCGAAGCACGCGCCTACCGCTTCGACCCACGCATCCGGGTGCTGCTCGCGACTGCCGTCATCGCCACTGATCAGCTCCAGCGGCGCGCTCGCGGACGCTACCGCGCGACGTGCGTCGGCATCGTAGACGAGCACTTTTACGCTCTGCGTTCCCGCATCGATACCGGCGGTCAGAGTCATCGGCAACGTCCTCCAACATAAAAAGAGTTAGCGCTACCATTCCGCTGGCAAAAAAAAGGGCGAGCCCTGGAAACGTTTGTTTGCACTTGCTGCCCCGGCACTTGCCCCGTGATTGCCCGCACTTTAACCAGCCCCTCGAAAAAAAGCCTGCTGCAGCGCGGAATTTCTTTTGAAACAATCAGTTGGAAGCAACCCGGCTGGAGATTCCCAACCGGGCGCACGCGGTCCGCGGATATCGGAGAGGCGTCCTTAGGGGGCGTCCAAGCCCGCCTTCCGCAGCTCAAGTCCGCTTTGGTCGAATCCCTGCGCGGGTACATAGTCGTTCCTGCGGTCGGCGACTTCCGACCAGCGTTCGAGCAGGTTTTCGGCGGCGGTCGAACGGTCGGCAAGATGGATACCGTGGGTCAGCGTGATATGCGCCAATTCGAAACTGCCGGCACCCGCGCAGACGATCGCGCGCGTCGGAGCCTGTTCGGAGACCAGTGCGAGCACCGCGGGGCTGACCAGCTCCGGGCGCAGCAGGTCCAACTGCTCGGCGGGTAGCAACCCCTCCATCATCTGGGTCGAGGCGCTGGGCGCCAGGCAGTTGACGTGGATGCCGTATTTTTCGCCTTCGATCGCCAAGGTCTGCATCAGCCCGACCAGGCCCATCTTGGCGGCCGCGTAGTTCGCCTGGCCGAAGTTTCCATAGAGTCCGGAGGATGAAGTAGTCATCACGATGCGACCGTAGCCCTGGCTGCGCATCGGTTCCCAAACCGCCCTGGTGCAGTTGGCGGCTCCCATCAGGTGCACTTCCAGCACAAGCCGGAAATCGTCGAGCTCCATCTTGGCGAAGGACTTGTCGCGCAGGATCCCGGCGTTGTTGACCAGGATGTCGATCCGGCCCCAGGCCTGCAGCGTGTCCTCGACCATGCGCTGCACGAATCCGGCATCCGCCACCGAACCCACGGCGGCACGCGCCTGCCCGCCGGCGGCGTTTATTTCCGCGACCACCTGCGCGGCCCCGGGACCCAGGTCGTTGACCACCAGTTGCGCGCCGCGTTGCGCCAGCAGCAGCGCATGCGCCCGGCCCAGGCCACCGCCGGCACCAGTCACGATCGCCACCCGGCCCTTCAAATCGATCATCGTCCTCTCCTGCTTGGCAAAAATAGGGATACCCGAATCTTTCCGATCACGCCCGTGGGCCTGGGTCCGGCAAGTTCATCCGAAATAATACTAATTCACATGCGAATGAATGTTGACGCAAGACTGAAGATATGGCAAACATGCACCTCCCGCGCGAACCGGCCGGGCACACGAACCGATTCCTGGGAGGGAAGGGTTATGAATCGCACTGTCAAGAAGAATGCGCTGTGGGTGGCCATTTCGATGCTGATCCTGCCTTGCTGCGGGGTCGCCTCCGCGCAGACCACGGCACCAGAGCCCGCCAATGAAGCCGACCAGGCCAGCGAGGACACCAAGACACTGACTGAAGTGGTCGTCACCGCCGAGCGTCGCAGCGAACCGCTGCAGACCACCCCGATCTCGGCGACCGTGCTCAGTGGCGAAGAACTGGCCAAGATGGGCGTCAACGTGATCGACCAGCTGCAATTCGCCACGCCGTCGGCGACGGTCAACAACTTCGGCCAGGGCATCGATTTCAATATCCGCGGCATCGGCAAGGCCGAGCACAACACGCAGACCACCACCGGCGTCATCACCTACCGCGACGGCATCGCCTCGTTTCCCGGTTATTTCACCGCGGAGCCCTACTACGACCTGTCGACCGTGGAAATCCTGCGCGGCCCGCAGGGCACCTTCGTCGGCCAGAACGCCACCGGCGGCGCGGTTTTCGTCAATTCCAACAACCCGATCATCGGCGGCGGACACACCGGCTACGTATCCGGACAGATCGGCAACTACAACGACCTCGGCGTGCAGGGCGCGATCAACCTGCCGATCAGCGACACGCTGGCCGCGCGCGTCGCGTTGAACGCGGAGAACCGCGACAGCTTCTGGGACATCGATGGTCCCTACACCGGTTCCGACGCGCGGCTGCGTTCGCGCAGTGCGCGACTGGGATTGCTATGGCAGCCTTCCAGCGCGTTGTCGGTGCTGTGGAAGACCGACTACAGCCACCTGGACATGGGCGCCTACCCGGCCGACCCGGTCAATTCGCCCAACGATCCCTTCGACGTCACCGCCAATGCCGACCTGAAAGCGCTGGACAGGTTCGTGCGTTCCGGCCTGACCGTGGACTACCGGTTCGACAATGGAGTCAGCTTCCGCTCGATCAGCGGTTACCAGGACGGCAACACGGCCTATCGGGGCGACCTGGACGGCACCAGCATCGGCAACACCACCTTCCGCGACTCGGTGGACGAAACCATCTACTCGCAGGAATTCAACCTGATCTCGCCCGACGAGGGCAAGCTGTCGTGGATCGTCGGCGCGTACTGGCAGAAGGACACCTACCACTTCCTGCCCGGCGAATTCGTGATCGGCGCGCCTCCCGGAAACCCGGCCACCGAGTACGTCCTGGACGGCACCAATCCGAAAAAGACTTCGGCGCTGTTCGGCCAGCTCGGTTACCAGTTCACCGACCGCCTGCAAGTCCAGCTCGGCGGCCGCTACTCGCGAAGCAGCACCTCCAATGACGTTTCCGTCCGCCAGTACGGCGTGCCGCTCGAATCGGTGCAGACCGCCAGGTTCAGCAACTTCTCCGGCAAGCTGGCGCTCAACTACGAACTCAGCGAGTCGCAGTTCCTGTATGCGTTCGCCGCCACCGGCCACCGGCCGGGCGGGTTGAACGTTCCGGTCGGCTTCGGCCAGCCGGAGCCGTTCGATGAAGAAGAAGTGACCAGCTACGAGCTGGGCTGGAAATCGGTGTGGCTGGACGGCAGCGTGCGTACGCAGCTCACCGCGTTCCACAACGACTACGACAACTTCCAGGTGATCATCGGCTACCCGGATTTCCCGGTGTTCGGCATCGAAGTCAACGTTCCCGACACCACGAAGATCTCCGGCATCGAAGCGCAAGTGCAAGCCTCCCTGGGCGAGTGGACGCTGACGGGCGGCCTGGGTTGGCTGAAAAGCGAACTCGGCGAGTTCTATGCCACTGACCCCAGAGCGATCGCAGTCGTGCCGTGCACTCCGGAAAGCGGACCGGAAAGCGCCAGTTGCCACGCGCTCGAGGGTCGCGACCAGACCTACGCGCCCGACCTGACTTTCAATGTCGGCGTCGAGCGGGAGTTCACTTTCGGAAACGACACCCTCACGCCGCGCATCAACTACGGCTACGTTTCCGAACAGTGGGCCACGCTGTTCCAGAACGAAGCGCGCGGCGATCGCATCGAGAGCCGCAGGATGATCAATGCCCAGGTCGCCTGGAAACACGGCCAGTACGTGGTGACGCTGTACGGCACCAACCTCAACGACCAGCACTACGTCGCGGCGATCAACTCCGGCCTGCGCTTCGCCGGTGCGCCGCGCCAGTACGGGCTGCGGATCGTCAGGTGGTTCTGATCCAGGCAGCGGCCCGCCATCCGTCGCGTCCTCGCACGCGGCGGTTGGCATCACGGAAGATCCCGATTTCGGCAAGCCCATGCAGACTTACGCGCTGACCGTCGACAAATTCCTGGAGCACGCCGCCAAATGGTCGTCGCGGCGCGAGATCGTCTGGGCGGAACAGGGGATCGTGCAGGATCGCCTCGGCTATTCCGGGCTGCGCGAACGCAGTAATCGCTTGTCCGGCGCATTCAAGTCGCTCGGGTTGAGTGTCGGCGATCGGGTCGGCACGCTGGCATGGAATAGCCAGCACCACCTGGAAACCTATTACGCGACGATGGGTGCGGGACTGGTTTGCCACACGCTCAATCCGCGCTTCACCGTCGCCCATCTGGCGACGATCATCAACGAAGCCGGGGACCGCCTGCTCGCCGTGTCTTCGAGCCTGGCGCCATTGCTGCAGGAGTTGGCGCCGCTATGTCCGACGGTCGAGCATGTCGTGCTGCTTGATGGAAACGTGTCCGCGCTTCCGATCCTGGAAGGATCCGGACTCGAGGGATCCAGGGCAAAGCTGTGGTCGCACGAAATCCTGATGGAAGAACACGGCGCTGCTGTCGCCTGGGGAAACTTCGACGAGAACGCGCCTGCGGGACTCTGCTACACATCGGGCACCACGGGCGCGCCGAAAGGCGTGCTCTACAGTCATCGTTCCAACTACCTGCACACCCTGCGTGCCCTGCAGGCGGACGCCATGGCCCTGACCGCCGACGATGTCGTGCTGGCGGCGGTGCCGATGTTCCATGCCAACGGTTGGGGCCTGCCCTATGCCGCGCCTGCGGTCGGCGCGAAGCTGGTGCTGCCGGGCCGCCATGCCGACGGTGCCAGCCTGGCGAACCTGATCCGCGATGAAGGCGTCACTGTCGCCGTCGGCGTCCACACCCTGTGGCTTGGAGTGATAGACCACGTCGACTCGACCGGCATGCGATTGCCCAGCTTGAAGCGCGTGCTGATCGGCGGCTCCAGTTGCCCCGACGCGCTGATCAAGCGGATCGAGGAATGCCTGGGCGTCCAGGTACAGACCAGTTGGGGAATGACCGAACTTTCGCCGATGGGCACGATCGCTACGCTGGGCACCACGAGAGTCGATCAGGCGTCCGGACGTCCGCCGATGGGCCTGGATCTCAAACTCACCGATGCCGCTGGCGCGTCGCTGCCGCAGCAGCGGGACGGCTCCGTCGGTCATCTCAAGGTCAAGGGCGCCAGCGTGCTGGATCGCTACTACAAGTCCGATGCCGACGCATTGGACAGCGAGGGCTACTTCGACACGGGCGACCTGGCCAGTCTCGACGAAGATGGCAACCTGACCATCCGCGGACGCTCCAAAGACCTGATCAAGTCCGGTGGCGAATGGATCAATCCGGCGGAAATCGAAGACATCGTCGGTCGCCATGCTTCCCTTCGCCAGCTTGCGGTCGTCGCCAAGCCCGACCCGAAATGGGGAGAACGCCCGGTGCTCGTCATCGAACTCCACGCCGGGCGATCCTTCCGCCATGAGGATCTGCTCGCAAGCCTGCAAGGCCAGGTGGCCGCCTGGTGGATCCCCGACGAAATCATCGTCGTGGATGCCATGCCACTGGCCGCTACCGGAAAGATAGACAGGGAGCGACTGCGCGCCGGAGCTGTGGCAGCCGGTCTCGCCCCGGAGCGGATGCGCGATTGACGGCTGCGGAGTGGACTGCCTAGACTCGGATACCCCTTCCGAAGACCGCCGCGGCGCGATGCCCAAAGCCACGAAAAAGCGAGTTCACCGCAGCAAGGCCGAGCAACGTGCGGAGAGCATCGAGCAGATTCTGGACGTGGCCGAATACCTGTTCTCCAGGAACGGACTGCATGGCGTGACCCTGAGCGACGTGGCCAAGCAGGTGGGAATCCACACTACGCTGGTCCACTACTACTTCAAGGACAAGCAACATCTGTTCGAATCCGTGTTCGCCCGCCGCGCCGGAGTGAGCAGCGGCGCGCGCATGGCGGCGCTGGAACAATACGAAGCCGAGGCCGGCGACCGGCCCACGGTCGAAGGCGCGCTGCATGCCTTCCTGGATACCGACTTCGATCTCTATGTCGCCGGTGGCGAGAACTGGATGAATTACGCCGCCTTCGGCGCGCGGGTGAGCAACACGCCGGAAGGCGCGGCGCTGATGGACGTGTACTTCGATCCGGTGGTGCTCAAGCTGGTCGGCATCCTGAAGCGTGCCCTGCCCGACCATTCCGACCAGGACATCTTCTGGGGCTATCACTTCGTGACCGGCGCGCTGATGAATACGCTGGCCCGCACCGGACGCATCGACCGGCTTTCCGGCGGACTCTGCCACTCCGATGATTTCATGGCGGTCAAGCAGCGCATGGCGAAGTTCATGGCTGCCGGCTTCCTTTCATTCGCGCCCCAGCCAGCGGCCAAAGCCAAGACCAGGGCCAAACGCCGCGGTTAGTCGGGCCCGCTTCCGAGTCGGGCTTACTTCGCCAGCGGCGGAGACGCCAGTCCGGTGTTCCAGTTCCACGGATCCTTGCCCGTCGCCCGGCGCCTGCGCACGGTTTCCTCATGCAACTCGTACATGCCAGGCATCAGGCGCACGGAAGCTTGCGGCGTTTCGCCGAAGGCCATGAAGCCTTCTGTCTTGCCGTAACGCGGCCAGGTCGCCTCGCCTTCCGCCCTGGGTATGCCGGTACGCGCAAAGCTGCTCCAATAGGCGAGCATCGCATCGGCCATCCGCGTCTCGTTCGCCGTGGCGGGGATCGCCGGCCACAGCGCTGGCGTGCGGCCGGCATTACCGAAGACGTAAGGCAGCTCGCTGGCATGGAAGGCGTGCAGACCCGCCGCGTCGGCAGCCGGATAACCATGGTCGAACAGGTAGAGGTACGACGCCTGCCCGATCGCCTCCTGGTTGCGCACCAGCCGCTCCGCCGTCCATCCGTACAGCGCGTCGCGGGTGGTGGCGTAGATGCTTTCCTGCAGCTGCGTGGACGGATACAGGCGCAGGAACTCGTCGGCCAGGTCGCCGTAGCGTTCGCGGATCGCCGCTTCGTACTTGTCGGCCGTCGCCGGCACCGGCGGCGCAAGGAAGCTGAGCGAACGGATCTCGCCGCTGTTGAATCCCGCGAGCAGCGGCACCGGCGCCTGTTCCCCGCGCTCGAAAATATCGACCAGTTGGCGCGGCAACACATGGCCGTCGACGGTGGCGAACGGCAGGAACCCCAGCTTGGCGGCCGCCTCGGTCAGCTCCTGCGCGCCGGCTTTACGGAGGTCGGCGATGTTGTCGGCATGCACGGCGGCGCCCAGCAGCGCGCCGGCTTCCTGCGCAGGCCGCTCGCCGAATTTCCTTTCCTTCAGTTCCGGCGTGGAAATCATGTACGCGCTTTGCGCGATCGCCTTGGCGAACAGGCCGCGCGCCTGCGGCGACGCCATCAGGTACATCACGCTGAGGCCGCCGGCGGACTCGCCGACGATGGTGACATTCGCCGGATCGCCGCCGAATGCGCCGATGTTGTCCTTGATCCAGCGCAACGCCGCGATCTGGTCGAGCAAACCATAATTGCCCGACACGCCGTCCGGCGACTCCGCGCTGAGTCCCGGATGGGCCAGGTAACCGAGTACGCCAAGCCGATAGTTGATCGACACGACGACGAGGCCCTGTTGCGCCATGCGCGCACCGTCGTACAAGGGCTCCTTGCTCGATCCCTTCACCAGCGCACCGCCGTGGATCCAGACGAACACGGGCGCACCGGCCGCATCCGCGGGCGCCCAGACATTCAAGTTCAGGCAGTCCTCGCTGGTCGGTGTGATATCCGACGTGTAGAGGTTGGGCACCGGCGTCACCGGCTGGATGCACGACGCCCCGAATTCCGTCGCCTGGCGCGCTTCCTTCCAGGGCGGCAGCGGCGCAGGCGGCTTCCAGCGCGCCGCGCCCACCGGCGGAGCGGCATAGGGAATGCCCTTGAACACGTGCAGCGAACCTTCGAACTTGCCCACCAGCTGGCCGGAGGGCGTGTCGATGAGGCTGAAGGAACCGGTTCTCGCGTCGGCTGGGATCTCGGTGGGCATCGAAGAGTCTCGCTCGGCACTGAAAGAGGTTGGAGCCGCAAGGCAGGCGGCCAGAGAGCAGCAGAAGGCCATGCTACGCAGGTTCATTGGACGGGTTCTCCATTCAAGGTTGGCTGTTTGCCGCGGCGGAGCACCCGCGCGAGCCACAGGAAGAGTGCAATGGCGACGAAGTAGGCCGGCACCAGCGTGTACAACGCCATCTGCAGCGAGTTGTCCGGATGGCTGGCGCGGAAATAGTCGCTGGCCGCGCCCACATACGTCGGGCCCAGGCCCAGGCCGATCAGGTTCATGATCAGCAGCAGCAGCGCACCGGACATGACCCGCTGGTCGGGTCGGACTTCCTCCTGCACCAGGGTGACCGACGCCGACAGATAGAAGTAATTGAGGAAGGTGGGACCAATCAGCAGCGCAATCGCAAGCGGCCAGCTCGGCGCCCATACGAATCCGATGTAGAACGGTATCGCGAGCACCAGCGACGCCGCCGGCAGCAACGCATAGGCTTGCCGGTAGCGTCGCGTATAGCGGTCCAGCAGGCGTCCCGAGACGAAGATTCCCGCACTCATGCCGATGCCGACGACCAGCGCGTAATAGACGGCGACTTCGTTGAGCGTCATGCCCTTCTCGCGCATCAGGAACAGCGTGGTGAAGTTGCCCATTCCGTAAGTGACGAACTGCGTGGCGCCGCTGCCGAGCGCGGCCAGGAGAAGTTCGGGACGGGTAAAGAACATCCTCAGTGTCGGCAAGAACTGCGGAGTCTTGTTCGCCGGACCGATGGGCGCCGCAACGACGGCTTCATCGAGGCCGCCGCGGCGCGGCTCGCGCACGATCAGCAGCAGCGCGATCGCAGCCGCGATGCCGATCGCGCCGAGAACGATGAAGGCATGGCGCCAGCTGAAGGCCGCGGCGATCGAGGCGCCGAAGGCAATGCCCAGCGCCGCGCCGATCGGCGGCCCCAGGTTGAAGATGCCCAGTGCGGTGCCGCGACGGCCGCGCGGGAAATAGTCGGAAATGATGGCGTAGGAAGGCGGCACGCCACCGGCTTCGCCCACGCCCACCGCCATGCGTGCCACGACCAGCTGCGGATACGTGTTGGCCATGCCGCAGGCCAAGGTCGCCGCGCTCCACAGCGCACAGGCGAGAGACAGGACCTTCACCCGATTGCTGCGGTCGGCCAGCCAGGCCACCGGAATGGAAATGAAGCAGTAGAACAGCGCGAAGTACAGGCCGCCGATCAGTCCCAACTGGCTATCGGATACGTGCAGCGTGTCCTGGATGGGTTTGGCCAGGATCGCCAGCAACTGCCGGTCGAGGAAGTTGAGGACATAGATGAAGCACAGCATCCCCAGAGCGACCCAGGCCCTGGCACCCGGGGCTTTGGATGCCGCTGGCGACGGATATGCGGTCTGCGGGATCGATCCGCCAGGCGAAGCCTCGGCAACCCCCATCGGCGCGCGGCTCATGCCGACCCGGGATCGGGCGCACGCCAGCGGAAATGCCCGCCCGGTCTGCCGGGCACGCACGGGACCACCCTCGCAACGGGGTTGTTCATTGGCGCCCTCCCAGGCAATCCAGTCGACTGGCGTCGACGCTGCAGCCCGATCATGCAGTCAATCGGCGGCCGCCGTCAACATTCACTATGTTGTGTGTGAATGACTTCGGATGACCGCCAGCCTCCGGTTCTGGTGGCATCGGACAGGATCGGTCCACCCGGATGGCATCGCTCTACGCCAACACCAGGTGTGGCCGGGCGCGGGGAAATTCCCGGGCATGGTGACGACCGAATCCCGGCTCGGCCCAGGCGACCGCAGCGACGATCACTTCGCAGGCAGCGCCCTGTTCGGCCAGCGTGCGCCAGACGATGATGGGGCGGATAGCCGGGTACTTTCCGCTGCAGTTCCAGCAATCCGCCCAGGCCGGCGATATTGGCGTCGTGCCCGATCGCCATCGTGAATCGGCCTGCCCTCCGTCGCCGCCCGCCTGGCGAAGACGGGAGGCGACGCGGTGCGAGCGGCGCTAGGGGCCGTCGCAACCGAGCACATGGTCGGCGACGGTTCCGTAACCGACCTCGCTGATCGCCAGCCGATAGCCCGCGCTGGATTCGATGCCCGCCGCCACGGTCAGCTTGCCCATGTTGGCGCCGGCGGCGGCGAAGCACTTCAATGGCATGCCGATGCTGGTCCATTGATTGACCGGCAGCGCCGCCAGTTGCGCGCCTACCGGCACCCGTCCGGCGCAATCGTCGCCGCACTCCACGAACAAGGCCGTCTCCCTGGGTGTCGGGGTTTCGATCCGCATCGTCAGCAGCAACAGCACGTCGCCATTGGTCTCGCGGCTGAGGTCGAGCGCATCGGGAGCCACCAGCGCGACGCTCGAAGGACCGTCCGCCACCCAGGCGTATCGCCAGGCGTCTTCCTGGGCCTTGTGGTCGACCGCGGTGACGGTGACGTTCGCATCCTTCGCTTCGGCAACGACAGTGGAATAGGCGGGTACGCCGGCGTGGGCCACGCGCAGTCGCCAGCCCTTGGCCAACGCCCCCCTTTCGAAGAAGCGCGCGCTCTGCACCGCGCTCAGGTCCAGGCCGGGATCCTCGCTCAACGGCGCGAGGTTGCCGTCTTCTCCGTACTTCAGGCCATAGCCGTACGCGAATTGCGGATCGCCGCCCTGCCCGGCGTTGAGCGGCGTCTGTGCCGCACTGCGCGGCCATGAGTAGGACAACTTGCCGCTGAAATCGTGGGCGACCTTGCCCTGTCCGTCGCGCAGCAGGACATCGGCTACGCCGCCGCCTTCCGAACCCGGCAACCACGCCGCGACGAAGGCATCGGAGACGTTGATCTCGCGGTTCACCCACAGCGGACGGCCCGACAGGAATACGGCGACCACGGGGATGCCTTCCTGCTTCAGGCGCTTGATCAGGTCCAGGTCGGCGGTGCTGGTCGGCTTGTAGGCGACGGTCTTGATGTCGCCCTGGAATTCGGCATAAGGCTCCTCGCCGAACACGACCACGGCCACGTCGGGTTTTGTTGCGTATTTTCCCTCCACCGACAGCGTCGCCTTGCCGCCGGCGGCCGCGACCTGCTCGGCGATGCCCGACCAGATCGACTGCGCCTTCGGAAAATCGGAAGGTTTCAAGCCCGTACCTTGCCAGGTCAGGGTCCAGCCGCCGGACTGCTTGCCGATATCGTCCGCGCCATCGCCGGCCACCAGCACGCTGGCTTTCGGATCCAGCGGCAATATCCCACCCTGGTTCTTCAGCAATACCAGCGACTCGCGGACCGCGCGGCGGGCGATCGCGCGATGCTTCGGATCGCCCAGCAGATTGTCGTTGCCGGCCAGCGGGCGTTGCGAGGGTCGCGGGGCCTCGAACAGCCCCGCCCGCATCTTCACCCTGAGGATCCGGGTGACCGCGTCATCCAGCCGCGCCATCGAGATCTCGCCCGACTTCACATGCTTCAGGGTGCTTTCGTAATAACCCTTCCAGGTATCGGGCGTCATCATCATGTCCACGCCCGCGTTGAACGCAGCGGCGCAATCGGTGTTGCTGCAGCCGGGAACCTGGCCCTGCGCATTCCAGTCGCCGACCACGAAACCGTCGAAGCCCATGCGCTTCTTCAGGACTTCGGTCAGCAGGCTTTCGTTGCCGTGCATCTTGACCCCGTTCCAGCTGGAGAACGAAGCCATCACCGCCTGCACGCCGGCTTGCAGCGCCGGCGGATAGCCGGCGCCCTGCACGTCGCGCAGCTCTTCTTCGCTGACCCTGGCATCGCCCTGGTCGCGGCCTTCGTAGGTGCCGCCATCGCCGAGGAAGTGCTTGGCCGTGGCGATCACGTGCCCGGGCGCCAGGAACGACTTGCTGTTGACCTTGCCCTGCAGACCTTCGACCAGGGGTCCTGCGTAAAGCGCCGCGATTTCGGGATGCTCCGAATAACCTTCGTAGGTGCGCCCCCAGCGATCGTCCCTGGGCACGGCCAAAGTGGGAGCGAAGGTCCAGTCCAGGCCGGTGGCGCGGATTTCGACCGCGGTCGCGGCGGCGATCTCGCGCAGCAGTTCCGGGTCGCGGGTGGCGCCCAGTCCGATGTTGTGCGGAAACAGGGTCGCTCCCACCAGGTTGTTGTGGCCGTGCACCGCATCGATGCCGAACAGGACCGGGATGGCGTTATCGCCGCCGCTGGTGTCCATCGAGGCCTGGTAGAAAGCATCGGCCAGCGCCACCCACTGCGCCGCGGTCGCATGGAAGTCGTTGCCGGGATCGGAGTTTCCGCCCGCCAGCACCGAGCCGAGCCGGTATTTGCGCACGTCCTCGGGAGTCACGCTGGCGATGTCGCCCTGCACGACCTGGCCGACTTTTTCCTCGACGCTCATCCTGGACAGCAACTCGCGCACGCGACGCTCGAGTTCGGGATCCTGCTTCACCGGCGATCGCATCGCCGGCCATAGTCCGGGATGCGCCTGGGCGGATCGATTCGCCTCCGGATCACCGGCGGATCCGGGATCCTGCGCCCCCACCGAACCCGATACGCAGAGGGCCATGGCCAGCAAACAGAGGACGGGAAAGCGAGGGCGGGAAAGACGTGGTTCGTGCGGATACGGACGGATGGCTGGCTTCATGGTGTTCGGCTCCCGGCGGATGTTTTATCTGGATGTCCCGCGCCATGGCGGAAAGCCATGTCACGGGTCTTTGGGGAATGCATGCATCGAGGGTACCCGACCCGTATCGCCTCAGTGCACCACGTCGATGAAAGTGTTGATGGACAGCCGTCCCGCCAGCGGATCGGCGGGCGGGATGCGGGCATTGTCGATGCGCCCGGAATGCAGCGAGTTGCGCCGGTAGACCAGCATCCGGTTGAACGCGCCATCCACATGGGCGACGCGCTCGAACAGCGATGTGTCGTCGTCGATGTAGCCTTCGCCGGTGGCGTCGCTGCGACGGCTTTCCAGCTCCAGGGAGCGGTAGTAAGAATCACGGCGCGACGGATCGATGCATTCGAAACCGCTTTGGCGGTGCCGGTAGAAAGCCGTTCCGCCCCATTCGCCACGGAACAGGTAGTGCACGGTCGCCAGGCCATCGCCCTGGACCGAATCGACATGCGGCACGCGCTGCAGGAACGACAGCTTTTCCGGCGGCAGGGTGACCAGGGAAAAGTGGCACATCGGGAATGCGAACCGGCCCGGCTGCAAGCCGAAGCATTCCGCCAGCAGCGGGTTCAGCGTCGTTTCCAGGAAATGCCGGTACGCCAGCGGCGCGGGGGCGCGGATGCCGGGAAAACCCGAGGATTGTGCGACGAAATGGCTGGTCGCGGCCTTGCGCACCAGCCGGTCGGGATCGGAGACCAGGTCGTCGATGACCAGCAACGGCGCTCCTTCCGCGCCGATGGAGAGCTTGCTGATGCGGATCCCGGGATGGCGATTCAGGAGCATGGGTCTTCCTGGCGAGCCTGCCGGTCAAGGCGTCGCCAACGCCGTCTTCGCCGCCCAGACTTCGGGCGCGGCTTTGCAATAGCGCTCGATGAATTCCTGCTGCGACGGCATCTGCGCGATGGCCCGGCCGATGGGCTGGCGGATCGAATCGAACAGCTGGCGCATGTTCTCGTCGGGCAGCGCCCGCGTCACCGGATGGTGTTGCTGCGGCGCGATGCCTTGCCCCAGCAACACATGCGTCCACGAATCGATCCGGAACAGTTCGTCCGCGCCCTGCCATGCGTGCGCGCGATCGCGCCACGCGCGCAGGCGCAAGGCCAGCGATTCCGGCAATTCCATCTCGCGGCATTCCTTCCACATCGGTTCGTCGCGCTGGTTGGCGTGGTAATGCAGGATGATGAAATCGCGCACATGCTCCATTTCCGCGCGGCCGGCGTTGTTGTACAGGTCGACCAGGGTCGGGGAGATGCCGTCGAACGGGAACAGCTGGACCAGGCGCACGATGGCGCTGATGGTCAGGTGGATGCTGGTCGATTCCAGCGGCTCGATGAAGCCGCTGGCGAAGCCCAGCGACACCACGTTCCTGTTCCAGGTCTTGAGCCGGCGGCCGGTGCGGAAAGGCACCAGCCACGGCTCCTTGATCGGCGTCGCTCCAACGTCGCGCAACAGCTTGGCCCGGGCCTCGTCGTCGGACATGTGCCGGCTGGAAAAGACCAGCCCGCCGCCATTGCGATGCTGCAGCGGAATGTGCCAGCGCCAGCCGGCCTCGTGGGCGATGGCGCGCGTGTACGGCACTGGCGGGCCGACCGATTCGGTCTGCACCGCCACGGCGCGGTCGCTGGGCAGCCAGTGGTTCCAGTCTTCGTAGCCGGTGTGCAGGGTCTGTTCGATCAGCAATCCGCGGAAGCCGGTGCAGTCGATGAACAGGTCGCCTTCCAGCACCTGCCCGTCCTCCAGCACCAGCGCCTGTATATCGCCGCTTTGCGGGTGCTGCCGCACTTCGTGGATCTTGCCTTCGACGCGCTTGAGGCCGTGGCCCTCGGCCATGCGCCGCAGGAAGCGCGTGTAGAGGCTCGCGTCGAAGTGGTAGGCGTAATTGATCTGCGGTTGTTGCGGCTGCCCGAACAGGTCGCCGCGCGCGGCCAGCGTCTCCAGGCAGAAGTCGCCCAGTTCCGATTGCATGCCGCGGCGCTGGCTTTCCAGCCAGAAATGGTGGAAGGCGCAAGCCAGGGTGCTCTGCCCGGTGACCCCGAACGGATGGATGAAGCGGTCGCCCGGGCGGCGCCAGTTCTCGAAGGAGATGCCGACCTTGAAGGTGCCGGCGACGGTGCGCAGGAACTCCTGCTCGTCGATCTGCAGGAAACGGTGGAAGGTGCGGATCGTCGGCACCGTCGATTCGCCGACGCCGACGGTGCCGATCTGTTCCGATTCGATCAGGGTGATGTCGAGCAGGTCGCGGAACTGGTGCGCCAGGGTGGCCGCGGCCAGCCAGCCCGAGGTGCCGCCACCGGCGATCACGACCTTGCGGATCCTGGCCTTGCCCGATGCGTTGTCGTTCAAGCTGCTGTCGTTCGATCCGCTGCTGTTCAATTCGTCCCCTTCGCTTTCGCAATCGTTGGTTGGCGCATCCGGCTCAGCGGTTGAGCTTGCCGATCAGCATCGCCCGCATCCGCCGGGCCAGGTTTTCGTCGATGGGGCCGAGCAGGTCGCGCGCGGCCGGCGGCAGGTGCTCGCCGGCGCGCTCGCCGGGGCCGAACACGTAGTAGTCGAAGACCTCGCGCCAGGCCTGCTTCTCGCGCTCGGGGCGGTCGCGGATCGTCCACAGCGCGTGGTACAGCGCATGCATCGGCGTCGGCAGGTAGGCCGGCACGCTGCTCCACCAGTAGTTGACCAGCACGGTGAACGCATCCAGCCCCTGCACGTGGTGCCACCACATGCTGGGGATGAAGATCGCATCGCCCGGTTCCAGCACCGCGGCTTGTCCCGACGCCAGCGCTTCGCGGAAACGCGGATGGCGCTCGAAGTCGGGATCGGCGAAATCGACCACGCTCACCGCCTGTCCGCCGGGCGTCGGTTCCAGCGGACCGGGATACAGGTTGACGATCTGTTCCGGCGGAAACAGGGTGAACCGCCGTCGCCCGACCGTGCAGCAGGCGATGTTGTTCGGCGCGTCGTAATGGCAGGACGCGGTGACGCGGTTGCCGATCCAGATGCTTGGCGGCGCCTGCACGCCATGCGCGGCGAAGTCGAGATCGTTGCCGGCGCGCAGGCCCGGCAGGCAGCCGTCGACCAGCAACGAAGCGATGTAGTAGGTGGGCGGATGCGCGTCTTCCGCGTGCGCCGCGATTTCGTCCAGCACCTGGTCCAGCCCGCCACGCCGGACCTCGCAGTTCAATGCGCTGAAGTCGTCATTGTAGAACGGACGCCCCGCGACCTCCGGGCCGCCATGGGAATACTGCACCGGCTTGCCGTTGTAGTGGCCACGCAGGCAGGCCATCGCCGCCTGCGGCGACTCCAGCCCTGCCCGTACCAGCTCCCAATCGCGGACGGCGCCCTTCAGCACCGCGGGCCGTCCCGCCGCGAGCAATTCGTCCAGTGGCAACGCGTCGGGCTTGCAGCCTTCGATCACGCGGATGTCGCCTGCCGCCACGGCCATGTCGCTCACGCCGCGCGTTCGGGCGCGGCAGCGTCCTGTTCGCGCAAGCGACGCTGCTTTTCCGCCATCAGCCGGCGCATGTTGTGCATCGAGGCCAGCACCAGGTAGGCGCCTTCGAGGTAGCCGGCCTGGTTCAGGCGCTGCAGCGATGCGGCGTCGAGTGCGGCCAGCTTTTCGCGGTCGATGCCATGCAGCCCGCTGACGCTGACCCGGTTCTTTTCGTCGAGTCGCACGTCGAGGTCGACCGGCTGGACCAGCCCCATCGAATCGAACATCGCGAACATCGCCTTGCCGAATTCCGCGCCATCGCGGATGCCGCGCAGTACGCTGGCGATATGTTGCAGATACGGGCTTTGCCCGCCTTGCGGCAGGAATACCGCCTCGCCTTCGCTGGAACCGACGCGCGGATGTTCCAGGTCGACGTGCATGACCGGCTCCATGCGCAGTTCGCCATCGATGCGCTGTTCCTGGAAGCCGATCAGGAACGGCCCCTTGGCGACGGCGCCCGGCAGGTAGGCGGCGTTCCAGCGGCCGTCCCGCAGGAACAGGTTCTCATGCTGTTCGAACCCCAGCAGCGCCACCGACTGCCATTCGCCGCTGTCGCGGTCCTTGCGGAAGAAGATCGGATATTCCCTCTGCAGCTCGGCGTATTCGCTCGGGAACGCCGGCACCATGCCGATGTCGTCGCCGAATTCGCGGCCGAAGCGGGTGACCACGCGCAGATCCTTGTGGGTCACGTTGTCGAGCAGTTCGTATCGGGCCATTTCGGTTCCGGCAATGAAACAGGTGCGGCCTGGGCCACGACGACGATTGCAGAAAACCATTGCATCGGCAAGCGGGATCGTTTGCGCCGCGCTCCTCGATAAAAGGGACCGCTGCTTTCGCAGCGGTCCCGCCACGCGACATCCGGGGAGGATGTATCGCAGGACTCAGAACTTGTAACGCACCCCGAGCATGTAGCGCGGGCTCTGGTCGGCCAGCTTGACGATCTGCTTGTCGGTGCGGGCGTGCCAGCGCACGTCCTCGCCGGTCAGGTTGATCGCCTCCAGGCCGAACGACCAGTGGTCGTTGAGCGCGTAGTTCACGCTCAGGTCCCACTGATCGTAGGCCTCCACGTAGTACGGATTGCGGCTGGCGCCCTGGTTGGCCAGGATCAGGTATTCGTCGCGCCAGTTCCAGGCCAGGCGCACGGACCAGCCGTATTTCTCGTACATGAACATGGCGTTGGCGGTGTCGCTCAGCCCGGTCAGCGAGAACTGGTCGATGTTGGGATCGCCCGCGTCGTCGTAGCCCACGTCGCCCTTGACGATGGTGTAGTTGGCGAAGATGCCGAAACCACTGTCGCCGAAGAAGTACTGTCCACCCAGTTCCCAGCCATGCAACTTGGCCTGGTTCTGGTTGACCGGGCGGTTGACGTTGAACATGTACAGCGGATCGTCGGCTTCGCCGACCAGGTTGTAAGCCGCTTCCGTCGCCAGCGCCTGCGCGCCGGTGCCGTTGAAGGCCGCCAACCCGGCGGGATCGTTGCGCAACAGCGCCAGCGCGGTGAACAGCGAGGTGTCGTTGCCCGAACAGGCGGCGGCGTTGGCCGCGCCCACCTGGGTTATGCAGGCCGCGCTCTGCAGGAAGTCCAACGCCGCCTGTGCATCGGGGCCGGAAGTCGGATCGGTCAGGCCGTACAGCGGTTGCTGCGTCACGCCATTGCCGATGAAGTTTGCTACCGACTTGTTCCAATAAGTCAACGAAACGTAGCTGGCGTCGGCGAAATACCACTCCAGCGCCAGATCCAGGTTGTCCGATTCCAACGGCTTCAGCATGGGATTCTGATCGTTACCGCTGGCGCGGACCGAGGGGTCGAGCAGCACCGAGCCGAACGGCTGCTGCGCAGTACCGGGGCCAGCGTACAGATTGCCGTAAGGCGCGCGTGCGATGGTCTTGCCGAATGAAGCGCGGCCCTTCAACTCGTCGGTGAAGTCGATGCTGAAGTCCAGGTTGGGCAGCACGTAGCTGTAGCTGGCCTTTTCACTGAACGGCTGTTGCTCATCGGACAGCACGATGCGGAAATCGTTATTGGCCGACCACTCGATGGCTTCGGGGATGGCGATGACCGAGGTCGAAACCACATCCGTCTTCTCGTAGCGCACGCCGATGCGGGTATTGGTGCGCATGCCGCCCAGCTCGCCCTCCAGGTCCACCTGCATATAGGCGGCATTGGTCTTTTCCTCCACACGATCGTTGGCGGAGTTCTGTGGGCTGACGCCGATATTGAGGCCGTACTGGCCCGCTGCCCATTCGGTCAGCTCGCCGGCATCGCCCCTCCAACCCTGGTAGCTGGCGATGTTGTAGTCATCGAACAACCCGACCAGGTTGACCGGCTGCAGGTGATCCATCAGACCTCCGGCCACGTCCGAGTCGACGTTGGCCACGCCCCAGTCGCCGAGGGCGGAGTACGCCTCCGCCGCCTGCAGGCGGTGGGTGGAGGACTTCGCCGTATCCACGCCGAACTGGAAGCGACCCGTGTCGAAAGTCCATTCGCCGTCCAGCCGGGCCTGCTTGATCTCGCTGACCTGGGTCTGCGCGTTGATGCGCAATACCTGCGACCCGACTTCACCTTCGACGAAGCCGGGATTGACCACGCCGTTGGTGCCGGCAAGGGCGTCGGCCGTAGTCGGATACCAGGTCTGCGAACCGACCGGCAGGCCGTTGTTGAAGAACATCTCCTGCACCCACGAACCGCCGCAGTGCGGGCCGGTGGTGCAGTTGTTGGTGCCGGCGATGCTCATGAAGATCGAGCCGCCGCCGGTCAGCGGATCGTTCGGCCGGCTCTCGTTCTTGGAGTTGTGCGCGTCGAAAGTCAGGCGGAAATCGTCGTTGACATCCCACTGCGCATTGAAGCCCAGCGAGCTCAGCTTGTATTTCTGCATGCTGCGCTGCTGTTCCAGGCCGAAGTCCTTGGTCCCGGCGATTTCGCGGATGTAGACCGGGGTGGCGACCGCGCCGCTGGTGTCGAACTCGATGTCGGTGTATTGGCTGTTCTGCAGCCACATGCTCTGCTCGCCGCGATTCTCGGTGATCTCGTTGGTCGAGTAGGTGTAGTCCAGGGTCATGGTCAGGCTGTCGATCGGCGCGAACTGCACCACCACCTGGCCGTTGACCCGCTCGCGCTCGAACTCGGAGAAGGCATAGCGCAAGTCGTTGGGACGGGCGTAGAGCTCACCGATGGCCGGCGCATTCACCACGTCCGGAGCGCCCGGCATGGTCCCGGTCCACGGCTGGATGTTCCAGTAGTTCTCGGTCGCCTGCACCGAGCCGCCCTGGCGCTTCTGCGAGCTGGCGCTGACGCCGATGCCGAAGGTCTTGTCGGCATTGGTGAAGCTGAAGATGCCGGAGACTTCCGGGGTGATGTCGTTGTCGAACGGCTGCGAGCGGTCGGAGACCGCCTTGACCCCGGCGCTTGCGACGATGCCCTCGTGGTTGAAGGGCTTGTCGGTGAGGATGTTGATGGTCGCGCCGATGCCGCCGCTCGGAACCTGCGCCTGGCCGGTCTTGTAGACCTCGATGCCGCTGATCGCTTCGGCCGCGAGCTGGGCGAAGTTGAACGCGCGGGTACCGCCATCCACGCCGCCGATAGCGACTTGGCCAGAGGCGCCGAACGCATCCGCGCCGGGCATCTGCCGGCCATTGAGCGTGACCATGTTGAACTGCGGGCCGAAGCCGCGTGCCGTGACCTGCGCGCCTTCGCCATCGCGACGCTCGATCGAGATGCCGGTGATGCGCTGCAACGATTCGGCCAGGTTGGTGTCCGGGAACTTGCCGATATCCTCGGCGCTGATCGCATCGACCACGCCAGCGGAGTCGCGCTTGATTCCCATCGCCTGGTTGAGGCTGCTGCGGATACCCGTGACCACGACGGTGTCGAGCGTGGTGGCGTCGTCGGTCGTTTGTTGCGCGCTTTGTGCAGGCGTGCTCTGTGCAGGCGCGCTCTGCGCCGACGTGTCCTGCGCTGCGTCCTGCGCGAACGCCGGATTGATGATCAGCATGCCGCCCACGAAGGTGAACATGGCCTTCGACTTGAATCGCTTCGACTTGTGGCTCATGGGTATTTCCTCAGCACTGTGATTGAACGGCCAACGACAAAATCATTCACTGCATGTGACACGGCATCGGCATTCGCCAGGGCCGCCTTTAGTGCGTCGCATTGGAACCTGCACCCTCTCATGTGGACTCCCCTTCCTTTTCGATCGATGGATGTATCGCCCTCCCCCGGGGCACCCGCGGGCCGCAAGCCCACCTTTTCAAGACCGGGTGCTGGTAAAGACACCCGCTGCAGCAATATCGGTTTCCCGGTGCTTCATCCCGCGTCCTGAACTCCCGCGCAAAGGCGACGCCCCAACAACCTGATCCGCATCTCGATGCCAGCATGGGTGGTAGCGCTAACATAGAGTGAGCGCAGCCTAGTCAAGCCTTGCCGAGTTTGTCACCGTGCAGTGCAGCAATACGGCGACAGGCTCCGCGACACGATTAGTTGCATCTGATACAAGGCTGTTTCGTAAGCTTTTTTCCTGGTTGTGTAACCAAGAATACTGTCCGCAGCACAGGGGCTTTTTCTTTTCCCCGCAAAGCATTGCGCATTGCTCGGCCCCCATACGCACAAGACTACGAGCGGACCGCCGATGGAGAGGATCCAATCGACCCCATCCAAACCAAATCCAATCGGCTGCCTGCACCAAACCCGTTGCAGGTCGGCACGTCTTGCGCTGCACTCCGCCATCCCAAGACGGCTGCCGACGCTACCGGTCGATGTCTCTCACGGCATCGGCAGCATGCCGGAATGTACTGGCGCTCCAGTCGCACTGGCACGTGCGATCCTTCGAAGGCTTTGCGCCAACCATGCACTGCGCGCATGAGGATGTCGAACACCCCCGCGCGAACGAATCGCTGTGACCCGGTGCGATCCGCTTATCCAGGATTGGCTGCAACGGAAACATGGCTTGCCCATCGTTTGCCGGGTTCCATTCCACTGCGACGCGACGAATTTCCCCATGCAGTCGTCTGGCTCCTGCCGGATCGATCCTGTTGCGTCGCGGGTAGCTTCATCGGCATAGGCGGCGACAGATAATCCACATGCATGCAAGGCCGCAGGAACTGCGAGGCTGGGCCATCGCGCATAGACCCGGCCCGGAATCCGTCTCCGATCCTCGCCGGAGATCCCGCAAGATCCGTCGGCCATCAGCCGCCACCGGGGAGCGAAACGCCTCAGGCAGGCGGCCGTGCCAGCTTCGCCGGCCGCAGGATCTCGTCCAGCGCTTCCTGTGAAAGCAGCCCCCGCCGCAATACGATCTCGCCCACGCTGCCGCCCGTCACCTGCGCCTCGACCGCTACTTCCGTCGCGGCGACGTAGCCGATATGCGGGTTCAACGCCGTGGCGATGCCGATGGAGCGTTCGACCTGCCGACGCAACTGGTCGGGGTTGGCGGTAATGCCCACCACGCAATTCCTGGTCAGCGTCTCGCAACCGCGACGCAGGTGCGACAGGCTGCGGAACAGGCTCAGCGCCAGGATCGGTTCGAAGGCGTTCAACTGCAACTGCCCGGCCTGCGCGGCCAAGGTCACGGTCAGGTCGTTGCCGATCACTTCGAAGGCGATCTGGTTGACCACTTCCGGGATCACCGGATTGATCTTGCCCGGCATGATCGACGAGCCGGACTGGCAGGGCGGCAGGTTGATCTCGCCAAAGCCTGCGCGCGGGCCCGACGACAACAGGCGCAGGTCGTTGCAGGTCTTGCCCAGCTTCACCGCGACGCGCTTCAACGCACCGGACAGGTGGACGAACACGCCGCAGTCCTGGGTCGATTCGATCAGGTCGGGCGCGGTCAACAGGTCGACGCCGGTCAGCTCGGACAGCTTGCGGCAGACCAGGGCCGCGTACTGCGGATGCGAATTGATGCCGGTGCCGATGGCGGTCGCACCGAGGTTGATCTCGCGCAGGAAGGCCATCGCCTCGCGCAACCGCAGCATGTCCTCGTCCATCATCACCGCATAGGTGCCGAACTCCTGGCCCAGCGTCATCGGCACGGCATCCTGCAGTTGCGTGCGCCCTACTTTCAGGATGTCGGCGAATTCGTCGCGCTTGGCGGCGAACGCATCGCGCAATCCGGCCATCGCCAACAGCAATGCCTGCGCATCGAACCAGGCGGCCAGCTTCAACGCCGTCGGGTAGACGTCGTTGGTGCTTTGTCCCAGGTTGACGTGTTCGTTGGGGTGCAGGTAGCGGTACTCGCCCTTGGCATTGCCCATGAGTTCCAGGGCGCGATTGGCGATCACCTCGTTGGCATTCATGTTGGTCGAAGTACCGGCCCCACCCTGGATCACGTCGACGACGAACTGGTCGTGCAACGCGCCATTGCGGATCTCCTCGCAGGCACGCGATATCGCATCCACATGCCGTGCATCGAGCAGGCCGAGTTCGCCATTGGCGAGGGCCGCGGCATGCTTGATGTTGGCCAGCGCCTCGATCAGCGACGCGTACTGGCCGATGCGCACGCCGCTTATCGGGAAGTTCTCCACCGCGCGCAGCGTGTGCACGCCCCAGTAGGCGTCCGCGGGAACCTCTCGGTCGCCCAGCAGGTCGTGTTCGATTCGCGTTGTCATTGCAGGTCTTCCCCGGATGCTTCAATGCCTGGCATGCTCAGGCGAGGCATGCGGCGGCGTCATGGTTGCGTATCAGTCCAGTCCACCCTGGCACAGGTATTTGATGTGCATGTACTCGTCGAGGCCATGGCGCGAACCTTCGCGTCCGTAACCCGATGCCTTGATGCCGCCGAAAGGCGCGGCTTCGGACGCGACCGCGCCTTCGTTGATGCCGACCAGGCCGGCTTCCAGTGCCGAGCCCAGGCGCGCGATGCGGCGCACGTCGCGGGTGTAGAAATACGCCGCCAGCCCGTAGGGCGTGCCGTTGGCCTCGGCGACCACGGCCTCCTCGTCGGCGAAGCGGAACACCGGCACCATCGGGCCGAAGGTTTCCTCGCAGGCGAACTCCATGTCGTTGCCGACGCCGGTCAGCACCGTCGGCTGGTAGAAATTCACGCCGAGTTCCGGCAAGCGCTTGCCGCCGGTCACCAGCGTCGCGCCCTTGGCCAACGCGTCCTGCACGTGCCGGCCGACCTTCTCGACCGCCTTGGCGTTGATCAGCGGGCCGATCTGCGCCTGCGGATCGGTGGCCGGCGCCACCCGCAGCGCGGCGACGCGCGCGGCCAGCCTGGCGACGAAATCGTCGTGCACCGCGTCGTGGACGTAGACGCGGTTCGGACATACGCAGGTCTGGCCGGCGTTGCGGAACTTCGCCGACATCAGTCCGTCCACCGCGGCGTCGAGGTCGGCGTCTTCGAACACGATGAACGGTGCGTTTCCGCCCAGTTCCAGCGACAGTTTCTTGAACGTATCGGCGCTGGCGCGCGCCAGGTGGCGGCCGACCGGCGTGGAGCCGGTGAAGGTCAGCTTGCGCACGCGCGCATCGTCCAGCCAGACATCGACCACGCCAGGCGCATTGCTGCGCGAAGCCGTCACCAGGTTCAGCACGCCCGCCGGCACACCGGCGTCCTCGGCCAGCGCGACCAGCGCCAGCGCCGTCAACGGGGTGTCCTCGGCAGGTTTCGCGACCACGGTACAGCCGGCAGCCAGCGCCGGCGCGATCTTGCGCGCGATCATCGCCGCGGGGAAATTCCACGGCGAAATCGCCGCGATGACGCCGACCGGCTCCTTCACCGCCAGCATCTGCCGCCCCGCCACCGGCGCCGCGATCACGTCGCCGTGGATGCGCGCGGCTTCGCCGGCGAACCATTCGATGTAGCTTGCCGCGTAGACGATCTCGCCGATGGCCTCGGCCAGTGGCTTGCCCTGCTCGCGCGAGATCAGCCTGCCCAGGTCTTCCTTGTGCTGCAGCACCAGCGCATTCCAGCGTGCGAGGATGCGCGAACGCTCGCGTGCCGGCACCGCGCGCCAGGCCGGGAGCGCGGCGTGCGCCGCTTCCAGCGCGGCGGCGCCATCGCGCGCGTCGCTGTCGGGAACGCTGGCGAAGACGCGGGCCAATGCCGGGTCTTCGACGTCGTAGCGCGCGCCACCGGCCGCTTCGCACCAGCGGCCGCCGATGTAATGGGCCGAACGCAGCAGATCGGGGCGTTGCAATGTCAGCGGCATGGGCACGGCCTGCAGAATGGGTTTTGGGAACGACGCGGGGTCAAGCCGCGGCGACGAGGCGGGCGATGGCCTCGCCGATCTCGCGCGTGGACGTGGTACCGCCCAAGTCGCGCGTCCGCGGACCCTCGCGCAGCACCTGCTCGATGGCGGCGAGAATCGCATCGTGCGCAGCGCGTCCGGCCCCCTGCCCCTTGTCGAGGAAATCGAGCATCAGCGCGCCCGACCAGATCATCGCGATCGGATTGGCGATGCCCTGCCCTGCGATATCCGGCGCGGAACCGTGCACCGGCTCGAACAGCGACGGGAACGTGCGCTCCGGGTTGAGGTTGGCCGAAGGCGCCAGGCCTATCGTGCCGGTAGTGGCGGGGCCCAGGTCGGAAAGGATGTCGCCGAACAGGTTCGAAGCCACCACCACGTCGAAGCGGCCCGGTTGCAGCACGAAGCGCGCGCAAAGGATATCGATGTGCTGCTTGTCGACGGTCACCTGCGGATAGCCGGCGCCGACCGCATCGGCGCGGCCGTCCCACCACGGCATGCTGATCGCGATGCCGTTGCTCTTGGTGGCCACGGTCAGGTGCTTGCGCGGGCGCGCATTGGCCATCTCGAAGGCGTACTTCAGCACCCGGTCGGCGCCGAAGCGCGACATCACGGTTTCCTGCACGACGATCTCGCGTTCGGTGCCGGCATACATGATGCCGCCCAGCGCGGTGTATTCGCCCTCGGTGTTCTCGCGCACCACGTAGTATTCGATGTCGCCGGGCTTGCGACCGACCAGCGGGCACGGCACGCCCTCGAACAGGCGCACCGGGCGCAGGTTGATGTACTGGTCGAATTCGCGGCGGAACTTCAGCAACGAACCCCACAGCGAAACATGGTCCGGCACCGTGTCCGGCCAGCCGACCGCGCCGAAGTACAGCGCATCCATGCTTTCCAGTTGCGACTTCCAGTCGTCGGGCATCATCTGCCCGTGCTTGGCGTAGTAGTCGCAGTGGGCCCAGTCGCGATGGACGAAATCGAGCCCGATGCCGAAGCGCGCGGCGGCGGCTTCCAGTACGCGCAGGCCCTCGGGCATGACTTCCTGGCCGATGCCGTCGCCCGGCATGACGGCGATGCGATACTTGCTCACGATGCGGTTTCTCCTGTCGGTGCGCGGGTCCCGCGTCCGGATGCGGCCAGCACGTCGTCCAGCCAGCCGGTGCGCAGTTCGGGAACCGAACGCGCCAGTTGTTCGTAATAGGGATGGTGGGGACCGCGCGCATGGTCTTCGCGGGCGATCTGGGCCAGCTTGCGTCCGTGCCGCATCACCACGATGCTGTCGCAGACCGCACGCACGCTGTGCATGTCGTGGCTGATGAACAGGTACGAGGCGTTGACCTCGCGGCGCAATTCGGCGATCAGGTCGAGGATCGCCGCGGCGACCACCGGATCCAGCGCGGACGTCACTTCGTCGCACAGGATCAGGTCCGGCTGCGCGGCCAGTGCGCGGGCCAGGTTGATGCGCTGCTTCTGCCCGCCGGACAGGCCAACGGAAGTGCGGTCGGCCAGCGCCGCCGGCAGCTTGACCAGGTCGAGCAGTTCGGCCACGCGACGCCGCCGCGATGCTGCGTCCATCCCATGGAAGAACGCCAGCGGTCGTTCGAGGATGCGGCCGACCGTGTGCGCAGGATTGAGTGCGGTGTCGGCGTGCTGGAATACGATCTGCACGCGGCGCAAGGTTTCGCGGTCGCGCTGGGCCAGCTGACCGGGCAGTGCCTTGCCATCGAAGTGGATCGTGCCAGCCACCGGCGCGATCAGGCCGGCGATGCAACGCGCCAGCGTCGACTTGCCGGAACCCGATTCGCCGATCACGCCGATGGCCTGGCCGCGATACAGCTTGAAATCGACATCCGCCAGCACCGGGAACTCCGGCTTGCCGTCGCGCACACGGCCGTAACCGGCCGACAGTCCCGCGACTTCCAGCAGCGGCGTGCCGGCCGTTGCCGGCGGCGCGTCCGGAGCGCGTTCGCCCACGCGTGCGGCGTCCAGCAGGCTTCGCGTGTACTCATCATTGGGGCTTGCGAGGATCTGCGCGGTACCGGCGCACTCGCGCATGCGCCCATGGCGCAACACCAGGATGCGGTCGGCCATCTGCGCGACCACGGCCAGGTCGTGGCTAACGTAGATCGCGCTGACTCCGCGTTCGCGGATAGCGCGCCGGAACGCGGCCAGCACCTCGATCTGCGTGGTCACGTCCAGCGCGGTGGTCGGCTCGTCGAAGATCACCACGTCCGGATCGGCGATCAATGCCATCGCCGCCATCACCCGCTGCAACTGCCCGCCCGAGACTTCGTGCGGATAGCGCTGGCCTATGGTTTCGGGGTCAGGCAGCGCCAGTTCGCGGAACAATTCGACCGCCTTGCGTTCGGCGGCCTCGCGCTCCAGCAGGCCGTGCAGCAACGCCGGTTCGACCACCTGGTCGAGGATGCGCCGCGACGGGTTGAAAGAGGCCGCCGCGCTCTGCGCGATGTAGGCCATGCGGCGCCCGCGCAAGGCGCGCTTGCCGGATTCCGGCAGGGCCAGCACCTCGGTATCGCCGATGCGCACGCGGCCACCGGCGATGCGGCAACCGCGCCGGGCGTAACCCATCAGGGCCAACGCGATGGTGGTCTTTCCGGAGCCGGATTCGCCGATCAGCGCCAGCACCTGTCCCGGTTCGACGGTGAAGCCGATGTCCTGCACCAGGATGCTGGCGCCGGCGACGATGCGCAGGCCATCAACTTCGATGCGGGCGCCCATCAGTGCACCGCCTTGCGCGCATCGCGGCCGGGCAGCCCATCGACCACCAGGTTCACCGCCATGGTCAGGCTGGCGATGGCCAGCGCCGGCGCGACCACGGCCAGGCCGCCTTCCCACAACGCGCCCAGGTTCTCGCGCACCAGCGTGCCCCAGTCGGCGGCCGGCGGCTGCACGCCCAGGCCAAGGAAGCTCAGGCTGGCCAGCAGCAGCACCACGTAGACGAAGCGCAGGCCCAGGTCGACCGTCACCGGCGCGATGATGTTCGGCAGCACTTCGTGCAGCATCAGGTACCAGCGCGATTCGCCGCGCGTGCGCGCGACCACCACGTAATCCAGTGCGGAAACGTTTATCGCCAGCGCGCGCGCGATGCGGTAGGCGCCGGGCACGTAGATGACCGTCGCGGTCAGCATCAACAGCGGCACCGAGGCGCCGAACGCGGCGACCATGATCATCGCGAACAGCTTGCTGGGGATCGAGATCAGTGTGTCCATGCCGCGGCTGAGCACCGCGTCCAGCCAGCCGCCGCTGACCGCGGCGAGCATCGCCAAGCAGGTGCCGGTGGCGCTGGCCAGGATCGCCGCGACCAGCGCCACCGCAACGGTGTAGCGCGCGCCCAGCAATACCCTGACCAGCATGTCGCGCCCGAGGTAATCCGCACCCAGCCAGTGGCCGGCCTGGGCCGGCGCGAACACCGGCAGTGCGCCGATGTCCTGCGCGCTGGCCGGCACCCACCACGGCGCGACCAGTGCGACCAGCAGCCAGCCGACGACGACCAGCAGGCCGAGGGTCCCGGGCAGGCCCAGGCCGAGCACGCGCTTGCGGCGCGCGCCTGTCGCGGGAGCGGGATTCGTGGCGGCCGGTACGTTCATCGGGCGTGGCGCAATCGTGGGTTGGCGAGGATGCCGATCATGTCGGCGATCATGACCAGCAGCAGGTAGCCGGCGCAGAAGATCATCGTGCAGGTCTGCACCAGCGGGATGTCGCGCTGGCTGACGCCGTCGACCATCAGCTTGGCCACGCCGGGGTAATAGAAGATCGTCTCGATCACGATCACGCCGCCCAGCAGGTACGACGTGCTCAGCGCCACCGCATTGGCGATGGGGCCGATCGCGTTCGGCATCGCGTGGCCCAGCACCAGCCGCAGCGGCGGCACGCCCTTCAGCCGCGCCATCTCGATGTACGGCGCGTCCAGCTGGTCGGCCAACGCCGCGCGGGTCATGCGCATCATCTGCGCCACGATGACGCAGCACAGGGTCAGCACCGGCATCACGAACACGCGCAACGCGCCGGAGAACGAATCGATGTCGCTGGCGTAGGACAACGCCGGCAGCCAGCCCAGTTGCACCGACAGCACCAGCACCGCGATGGTCGCGATCAGGAATTCCGGCACCGACACCATCGCGACCGCGCCGCTGTTGAGCAGGCGGTCCAGCCAGCTGCCGCGGAACACCGCGGCCAGCGTACCCAGCAGCAAGGCCAGCGGCACGCCGATCGACGCGGTCACCGCCGCCAGCAACAGCGAATTGGGCAGGCGGTTGCCGATCAGTTCCATCACCGGCGCATCGCTGACCAGCGAACGGCCCGGGTCCCCGGTCGCCAGCCCACCCAGCCAATGCAGGTAGCGCGTCGCCAGCGGCTGGTCCAGGCCCATCTGCGCGCGCAGCGCGGCCAGCGTTTCCGGCGTCGCGTCCTGGCCGAGCAATTCCTCGGCGGCATCGCCCGGCAATACCGCGGTGATCGTGAACACCACCACCGAAACCAGCAGCAGGGACAGCACCGCCAGGCCCAGCCGTTGCAGCAACAGGCGCAGCACCTGCTTCATGCCTCCCACCACACGTGTTCGGCGAACTCGTAGCCCATCAGGCCGCCGACCGGGATCGCCGCCAGGCCTTGCAGGCGTACGTTGTGCGCGTCCAGCGACGAAATGAACAACGGGATCGCCACCCCGCCCTTCTCATGGATCATCACCTGCATGTCGGCGTACAGCGCCTTGCGCCTGGCTTCGTCGATTTCCGAGCGCGCGACCAGCAACAGCTGGTCGAATTTCGGGTCCTGCCAGTGCGCATCGTTGCTGCTTGCGTCGGACTTGAAGAACTGGGTCAGCACCGCGTCGGCGTTCGGACGCGGATTGACGTTGCCCCAGCCCACCGGGCTCTTGCCCCAGTGGTTCGACCAGTAGCCGTCGGGCGGCATCCGCTGCAACTGCAGGTTCATGCCGATGCGGCGCGCGCTCTGCTGCAGGGCCAGGGTCATCTCGACGCTGTAGGTCGCCGCCGGCGAAGCGACGACCGGTATCGGTGCATTGCCGATGCCGCTGCGGCGGAAGTGATGGCGCGCCTTGTCCAGGTCCTGTTCGCGCTGCGGCAGGCCCGCGAACCAGAAACGATTGGACGGATGGATCGGCTGGTCGTTGGCGACGACCGCATTGCCCAGCGCCACCGAATCGACGATGCGCCTGCGGTCGAACAACAGCTTCATCGCCGCGGTGAAGTCCGCGCTGCGGCCCGGCGCGATGTCCTGGCGCATCGCCAGGTTGCTGTACTGGCCGGACGACTGGCGGAACACGCGGTAGCCGCGGCTCTGTTCCACGCGGCGTACCGAACGCGGGTCGATCGCGGCCACCAGGTCCAGGTCGCCGGACAACAGCGCATTGACCCGCGCGCCTTCGTCGCCCAGCCCGGAGAGTTCGACCTCGTCCACGTAGGGACGGCCGTTGCGCCAGTAGTCCGGGTTGCGCACCACCACCGATCGCAAGCCGCGCTTGAATTCCTTGAGCCGGAACGGACCGGTGCCGATGCCTCGATTGAAGTCCCGCATACCTGCAGGAACGATGGCGAACCAGAAGGTGGCCAGCGTCACCGGCAGGTCGGCATTGGCCTGGTGCAGGCGCACCTCGACCTCGCTCGGCGACAGCGCACGCACGCTTTCGATCTGGTCGGCGAAGATCTTCGCCTTGGACACCGTGGCCGGGTCCTTGTGCCGCATCAGCGAGAACACCACGTCGTCGGCGTGCAACGGCTTGCCGTCGTGGAAGGTCACGCCCCGGCGCAGGTGGAAGCGCCAGTGCCGCGCATCGGCGGTCTCGAAACGTTCCGCCAACGCGGGCTGCGGGGCCAGGTGCCCGTCGAAACCGGTCAGGCAGCTGTACAGCATGCGCGAGCGCGCATAGTCGGTCTGGTTGGCCAGCTTGGCCGGGTCCAGGGTGTCGGCGATGGACGAGGTCGCGCTGGCCACGCGCAGGCGACCGCCCTGGCGCGGGCGCACCGCGACCGCGGCTTCGGCCAGGGTGATGAGGTTCGAAGCGCCCGCCAGGGCCATGCCCGCGCCGGCAAGCAGTTTCAACACGTCCCGGCGCGAGGCGCCGCGCGCGAGCGCGTCCAGGACACGGCCACTGTCGGCCGGTCCCAGTCGATCGCGCAGCGCGTCGTCGCTCATGCGCCGGTGTCGCTTACAGGCCGACCAACGCAGCCAGGCCGCCGGCGTCGGCGATCTCGGTGTAGCCATACTCCGGAGTGCCCGGGCCGTGGCCGCGATTGATCCACGCCTTGTCGCGGATGCCGACGTCGTGGGCGGTCATCAGGTCGTAGCGCAGGCTGGAGGACACATGCAGCATGTCTTCCGGATTGCAGCCGAGCGCATCGATCATGTATTCGAACGGACGCATGCGCGGCTTGTAGGCCTGCGCCTGCTCGGCGGTGTAGACGCGGTGGAACGGCACGCCGAGCAGTTCGACGTTCTTCAGGATGTCCTTGTCGTCGGCATTGGACAGGATCACCAGTGGGATCTTGTCGGCGATCCTGGCCAGGCCGGCGGCGACGTCCGGGTGCGGGCCCCAGGTCGGCACCGCGTCGCAGATGCTTTGCGCTTCGGCGTCGACGTACTGCAGCTTCCACTTGCGGGTCAGCCGGCGCAGTGAGTTCTTCAGCACGTCGCCCAGCGGTTGCCACGGGCCCAGCGCCTCGTCGAGGCGGTAGGCGGTGAAGTCGGCCAGGAACTGCGGCATATGCTCCACGCTGACGCGGTCGGCGAAGATCACCCGCGCCATGTCGTTAGGCTTGTAGTTGATCAACGTGCCGTAGCAGTCGAAGGAGATGTACTTGGGCCTGAAAGTCATCGCGGCGCGCCTATCGCAAGAGAGGGGATCGAAAGGAATCATGGCCCCTGTCCCGGGCCTGCTGAGATTGAAGCATGCGCCCGACGTGGCGTTATCGCGTAGTCGAGCCGGGGCCGGCGCGAAACTGCGGTTTGCCGCGTACTGTCCAGCAGATTATGGCGGCCTCGAGGCGCCACCTTCACCACGGGAAAACGAGGTCGCTAGCGTCCGGAAACGGCTGAAGCCGCCCCTTCCGCAGCCTCAGCCGTAACCGAGGATCGATTTGACCTCGAGGAACTCGCCCAGTCCGTGTTCGCCGTATTCGCGGCCGTTGCCCGAGCGCTTGTAGCCGCCGAACGGCGCGTGCGGGTCCCATGCGGGATGGTTGATGTGCACCTGCCCGGTGCGGATGCGCCGGGCCACGGCGCGGGTCTGTTCCACGTCCCTGCCCTGCACGTGTCCGCCCAGACCGTACAGCGTGTCGTTGGCGATGGCGACCGCCTCGTCCACGGTGTCGTAGGGGATGACGCACAACACCGGTCCGAAGATTTCATCCTGCGCGATACGCATCGACGTGGCTACTTCGGAGAAGATCGTCGGCCTGGCGAAGAAGCCCTGTTCCAGTCCTTCGGGCCGGCCGGGGCCGCCGCACAGCAGCCTGGCGCCTTCGGCGATGCCCACGCCGATCATTTCCTGCACCCGTTCGAACTGCGCGCGGTTCGCCAGCGGCCCCAGCACGGTCTCTTCCTCGCGCGGGTCGCCGACGGCGATGGCCTGCGCGGTTTCCGCGCCCAGCCTTTCCACCTCGGCCAGATGCGCGCGCGGCACGACCATGCGCGTGGGCGCGCTGCACGACTGGCCGACGTTGCGGAACGCAGCCATCACCCCCAACGGCACGGCCTTGGCCAGGTCGGCGTCGGGCAACAGCACGTTGGGCGATTTGCCGCCCAGTTCCTGGGTGACGCGCTTGATCGTCGGCGCAGCCGCCTGCGCGACGAGGATGCCGGCACGGTTGGAACCGGTGATGGAAATCATGTCCACACCGGGATGCGAGGCCATCGCCTCGCCAACCTCGGAGCCGGTGCCGTTGACCAGGTTGAACACGCCGGCGGGCAAGCCGGCGTCGTGGATCGCCTGGGCGAACAGCAACGCACTCAGCGGCGAAAGCTCGCTGGGCTTGAGCACCACAGTGCAACCGGCCGCAAGCGCCGGCGCCACCTTGGCCGTGATCTGGTAGAGGGGCCAGTTCCAGGGCGTGATCAGCGCACACACGCCGATGGGTTCGCGCACGATGGCCGTGGTTCCCTTCATCGACTGGAAGGGATAGTCGGCCAGCAGATCGCGGGCCACGCGCAGGTGCTCCGCGGCCAACGGCACTTGCGCATTGCGCGCATAGCCGATGGCCGCGCCCATTTCGCGCGAGATGGCCTGCGCGAATTCCTCCGTCCGCTCCAGCACCAGCGCACGGATCCGGTCGAGATAGGCCGCGCGTTCGCTGGCCGGCAAGGCCGCGAACGCAGGGAACGCCGCGCGTGCCGCCGCCACCGCGCGATCTACGTCCGCCGCGTTGCCGCTGGCGATTTCGCCGGCCACCTGTTCCGTGGCCGGGTTGACGATGGGCAGCATCGCGCCTTGCAGCGGCATCCATCGTCCGCCGATGTAGGCGGCGTTGCGGATCGGGCCGCCCGCCATGAGCTTGTCGAACAAGTCGGTCATCGCCATGAAACCTCTAGGTTTGTGCGGGCGGCTGCGCCCGGCAGGCGGCAACCGCATCGATTTCGACCAGGTATCCGTGATGCAGGCCGGCCGCGGGGACCACGGTCCGCGCGGGCCTGGCATCGCCCATGATCCCGGCATAGACCGCGTTGAAACGCGGCCACAGATCGACATCGGCGATATGCACGGTCACCTTCAGGATGTCGGCCGGCTCCGCGCCGGCCGCACGCAATGCGGCCAGCACATTGCCGATCGCCTGCCGGGCCTGGTCCTCGAACGGCAGATCGGCGGTATGCGTGCCGTCGGCGCGCACGCCGAGCTGTCCGGAGGTGAACACGAGGTCGCCGAAACGCATCGCATGACTGTAGTGTCCGCCCGGAGGGGCGACGTCGCCCGGCGCGATCGCCGTGCATTGCACTTCGTTCATCGCTACCAGCCCCGCATGCGTTGCCAGGTCGCCACGATCTCGCGGTCGCCGGAGCGCACGACCTGATACCTGTCGTGCTGCGCACCCGTGGCGCAGGCATGGTTCGGCAGGATCCGGATGCGTTGGCCGATGGCAAGGTCGGGAAGCGAGGCCGTACTGCCCGGACGCACCGAGACAGTGCCGTGCTCCTGGCTGGCATCGGTGACGATCACGTCGGGATGGACGACGCCGTCGATGTCGCAGACCACGCCATAACCCTGATCCACCGGATGGCGCGCCGTACCGCGGTCGCGCGACATCGCCATCCAGCCGGCATCGGTCAGTATCCAGCCCTTGTCGGGCTTGTGTCCGATCACCGTCGCCAGCACCGACAGCGCGATGTCGTCCGGCGTGCACACGCCGATGCCGCTCATCACCAGGTCGAAGAACATGAACACGCCTGCGCGTACCTCGGTCACTCCGCGCAGGTCGCGGGCGAAATGCGCGGTCGGGGTCGAGCCGACGCTGACCACGGGCGCGGCGTGCCCGTGGCGGCGCAGGAATTCGGCGGCCTCCACCGCCGCGGCGCGCTCCTGTTCCGCGGCTTCGGGTATCCCCTCGCCGTTGCGGCAGTTGTAGGACTCGCCGGCATGGGTCAGCACGCCGCAAAGCTCCACGCCGCCGGCACGCAGGATTCCGGCGATGGCCGGCAGTTGCGGGTCGCCCGGCACCAGGCCGCCGCGATGTCCATCGCAATCGATCTCGATCAGGACCCCGGGCATGTTCCCGGTCGGCGCCGCATCCGCCAGCGCTTGCGCCTGCTCAATGGTATCGATAAGTACCGTGACGCCGATGCCGCGCTCCACCAGCGCCTGGACCCGGGCGATCTTGTCCGGCGCCAGTCCCACCGCATAGGTCATGTCGGTGAACCCCGCATCGGCGAAGTACTCCGCTTCCTTGATCGTCGAGACGGTGATCGGCCCGCGCCCGCTCGCGAACAGTCGTTCGGCGACGTCGACCGATTTCGCGGTTTTCACGTGCGGCCGGAAGCCCACGCCGAGCGATTCCAGGCGTTGGCTCAAGCGGGCGATATTGCGTTCGACCCGGGCCAGGTCGAGCACCAGCGCCGGCGTCTCGATCGATTCGAGCGTCTCGGCCGGTGAGTTCTGGGTCTTTGCCGCTGCGTTCATTTCCGACTCGCGATGGGGCCGCATCGACCGTGCGGTCGAGCGGATGGTTCGAGGAAACCGCGCGCATCGCCACAACGATGCGCGCGGCGAAGCCTGCGTTCGACTAGGCGGGTCATGAGCCACGTCGTCCGTTGAAAGCCCGCGCATGCGGCAATGGCGAACGCCTTTCTAGAAATACTTCTCTAGAAATACTTCACCCAGCCGATCGAGGTCCGGCGTTTGAAGTTTCCGAACCAGCGGGTCGGGTAGTACAGCACGAACCACATCAACACCGTCACCACCCACACCACCCAGAACTGCTCGGGGCCCACGCCGAAACGCTCGATGCCGGTCGGCCCGACCTGGTTGGCGCCGATGATCGCCAGCAGGATCTTGTAGCCGGTGACCAGCACCGCAAGATGCAGCAGGTAATAGAACATCGGCGCGCCGCCGAAGACCGACATGAATCGGGTGAAGGCGTTGTCGGCCTGATCGATCGCCGCCAGCACGAAGAAGCCGCCGCCCAGCGTCATCAGCAGGAAGTCCAGCGACGGCGGGTATTTGGTGTAGTTGAGGAAATCCATCACCGTTTGCAGGGTGGTGGCCTGATGGGTCCACGGCGCGTTTTCGCCATAGATGTTGAAGCCGCGCAGCACCAGCAGCGCCAGCCAGCAGCCCACGCCCATCAGCACCAGCAGCTTGCGCCGGCGCGTGCTGTCGAAGGTGCGCGAGAAGATCGGCCCGGTACACCAGCCCAGGAAGATAACGCCGACCCACGGCAGCGCCGGATAGGTCACGCGGACTTGCGGCGTGGTGTATTCGAACAACCAGCCGCGGTGCAGGAACAGCGTCCACAACTCGTACAGCGGATGTTCGCGCGGCAGGCTGATGCCGGCCAGCGCGTTGTGCCCGACAACGATGACCAAACCGGTAACCAGCAGCCACTTGCGCGGCAGGCTCGATGCGAACGCCAGCACCATCATCGAAAAACCGATCGCCCACAACACCTGCAGCCAGACTACCTTCGGCACTTCGCCGACCCACAGGAAACTCATCACCGTGATTTCGAGGAAGATCAGCAGCGCACCGCGCTTGAGCAGGAACTCGCGCGCCGAACGCGGCGCGGCGCCCGGCGGGTTGGCGTACAACCATGCGCCCAGGCCGGTGAGGAACACGAACACCGGCGCGCAGAAGTGCGCCGCCAGGCGGCTGAAGAACAGGAACGACGGGGTATCGGCGATGGTCATCGGATCGGTGACCGGGTAATGCAGGTACAGGTTCTCGCGAACGTGGTCCATCATCATGATGCACATCACCAGGCCGCGCAGCGCGTCGATCGAGGTGATGCGCTTGCCGTGCGCCGTAACGGCGGCGGACGCCGCGATCGCGCCCGGAATGGAAGATGTGCTGGTCGACATGGCGAACCTCGTGCGAATGATCGGAAAAACCACACCCCTGGACGCGCATCAGGCGACGACCGGCCCCGGGGAGAGGGCCGGCCGCGCCGTGGAATGGATCAGTGCTTGGGCGGGGTGATGCCCTGCTCCAACAGCACCGACGCCGGCAGCGTCTTCGCGGTCGCAGGCAACGGATCCTGGCCCTGCTCTACACGGAAGGACAGCGTGGTGTTGTAGCCCTCCGTCTCGTAAGCCTCATCCGGCTGGCCGGCGATCTTGCGCGTACCGGCGACTTCGTCGATGAAGTACAGGTTGATCGCATAATCGCCGCGCCACGGCAGGGCGAAACTGAAGCGGCCGTCGGCATCGCTGGTGGCAATCCGCGTCCAGCCGGACGGCGTGGCCAGGGTCAGGGTTTCGCCGGCGAGCGGCTCGCCCAGATAAGTCACCCGGAACTCGGGCGCTTCGCTGCCGCCTTTGCCGGTCGGCACGATATCCATCGTCAGCGTCGGCTGGCGTGCGCTGAAATCGCCCACCCAGCGCGTGGCCGGGACCCAGAAATTGTGCTTGCTCTTGCCGTCGCGAACGATGTCGTGCATCGGGTATTCCAGGTCCACGCTCACCAGCGAATCGGCCGCGCCCGGGTGCACGGTCTTCGGCAGGTCCATGCGGTCGACCTCCTTGGTCAGGGTCACGGCCTTTTCGCCCTGCGGCGTGATCCAGGTGGTTTCCAGCTTGCGGAAGCGATCCATGCCGCCCGGCGTCACTTCGTGCATGTTCAGGTGCATCTCGCCGTAACGGAAGGTCAAGTCCCCGGGTGTTCCTTCGTACCAGACCTGGTGCGCCTGGGCGATGCCGGTGACCAGCATCAGCAACGGCAGGAGGGAAAGCGGGCGGAGCGAACGGTGTTTGCGGCTCATATTCTTATTCCTGAAGTGGATGTTTTTTTGGCGCGCGCCACAGTAGCGACGCGCGCCGGCGGATCAGAACTTGTAACGGGCGGTCAGCATGAAGCTGCGTTCGCTTCCAGGCATCACCCAGTACAGGCTGTACGAGCTGACGTAGTGCTCCTTGTCGAGCAGATTCTTCGCGTTCAGCGACAACTGGAGGTTTTCGCTGGCTTCGTAGGAAGCCATCGCGTTCCAGATCACGTAGGACGGCAGAGTGAAGAAATCGATCTGGCTGAAGGCCGCCGCCGCACCTTCGCGCTCGCCTACGTATTGCGGTCCGCCGCCTATCGACAGTTTGCGCCCGCCCAGGGTGAGGTCCTTGAACAACACGACATTGGCGGCCTGCTTGGGCACGTTGGCCATCTGCCGGCCTACCAGGCTCAAGCCGGTCAGCGCAGCGTTGTCCTGGGTGATGTGCGCATCGGTGTAGGCATAGGAAGCCATCATCCGCAAACCCGGTGCGAGCTGCCCGGCCACGTCCAGCTCGACGCCCTGGCTCTCCATCTCGCCAATGGCCATGTTGTAGTTGTTCGGATCCAGCGGATCGGGGGTCAGCACGTTCTCCTTGATGATCTTGTAGATCGCCAGCGTGCTGTTCAAGCGGCCGGTGTCCCATTTCGCCCCGAGCTCGTAGGATTTGCCCTCTTCCGGATCGAAGCCCTGCAGGTCGCGGCTGATGCCGCTGTTGGGGCGGAAGCTGGTTGCGCTGGTCGCGTACAACGACCACTGCTCGTTCGGCTGGTAGACCAGGCCCACGCGCGGGCTGGTCGCATTCAGCGATTGCTTGACGACCGCGTTATTCAACAGGTCGTGGACCGTCTGCCGATACTCGTCGTAGCGCACGCCGACCAGCGCCTTCCAATGCTCGCTCAATTCCACCTGGTCCTGCGCGTAGAGAGCGTAGGACTCCTGGTTCTCGTCGGTTTGCGTGGTCGGGCGCCAGGCGGGCTTGGGCGCGCCGTAGACGGGATTCCACAGGTCGATGCCGTAGGTCGTGCCTGCCGGATCGGCCGCGTTCTGGCGACGGTGGTTGTCGAACTGATAGCCATCCACACCGATCAGCAGATTGTGGGTGATCGCGCCAGTGGCGACCTTGCCGATCAGCTCGAAGCGCCCCGAGAGGTCGGTGGCCTCGTTATCACGGTCGCGGTAACGGCGGCGCAGGATGTCGCCCGGCTGCAGCGCGCCGTAAGGACGGACTTCGGTACTGACGCCCTTCAGCGAACTTTCGCGATAACTGAAACCGGTCTGGATCGACCAGTCGTCATTGAAGTAGTGCTGCAGGAACACCTGGTGGCCGGTGGACTTGGTCTCGTGCTGGCCATCATTGGGCTCGCCGTAGAAATTGCTGATCGGCACTACGCCCAGCTTTCCGTTCACGGCCACCACGCCACGGTCGAACGGCGCGTTCTGCTCCACCACTTCGATTTCGTAGGAGAGCGTGGTGTCGGGCGAAATCATCCACAGGAACGACGGTGCGATCAGGGTGCGGTCGTACTTGACCGTGTCGCGGAAACTGTGGCCGCTCTGGTAGGCGGCGTTGATGCGGTAAGCGACCGTTTCGCCCAGCGGGCCGGTGGAGTCGACCGCGGCACGGTAGGTATCGAAGCTGCCCAGGCCCAGCTCGAACGAATTGGCGGGCAGGAACATCGGCTTCTTGGTGGAGATGTTGACCGTGCCGCCGGGCTCGCCGCGGCCGTACAGGGCCGAGGACGGGCCCTTGAGCACTTCCACGCTGTTCGTGTTGGCGCCGTCGCGCACGCCGTTGTAGCCACGGCTGGAATTGAAACCGTTGACCATGTAGTCCGAGCCGTAGTCGGGGTGCCCGGCGAAGCCGCGGATGGAATAACTGTCCCACAAGCCGCCGAGATTGCTCTGGCGCGAGATGGTTGCGGACAGGTCCAGCGCACCTGCCAGGTTGGTCACGCCGGCATCGCGCAGCAGGCCGGCATCGAGGATCTGGATGCTCTGCGGCAGGTCCTTGACCAGCGCATCGGTCTTGGTCGCGCCGGTCACGCTGAGGTTGCGGTAGGGCTTGCGCTCGTCACGGACCTCGACGGAATCCAGGGTCTTGGCGCTGGTATCGGTTTGTGCGGTGGCGGACGCGGCCTGGGCCGCTTCCTGCGCCAGCGCCATCTGGGTGCAGCAGGCGAGGCAGGTGGGAATCAGGATGCGGAATGCGGAATGGCGACGGGACATGGGCGGTTCCTGAATCGGAGGGTAAAGGCGATAGGCATTGGCGGATGGAGCGGACGCAGCATCCCGACATCGTTTTCCCCTCGTCTTGTACAAAACATATTGCCGTCATCAGAACGACATTACGCGCCGACATGCCCTCGCCCACCATACATTTGCATTGGCGAGGCGAGCTTTCCCGGCAGATCACGCTGCCATTGCCGACGCACCCCGCAGCGCAGCATCCGACTCCGCGGCCACGCTTGCGCGCATGCGTGGCGCGATGCGCATGCAGGATCGGCAGGGTCCCTTATCGTTGCCGGAGAAACAATGTTGGAAGCACCTGCCTGCAACCGTTCCGGCCGTCGCGGGACGAATATTCCCGCACCCACCACGTTCGCTCCGGGCACCAGACTGGTGCAACGCCCCGGCAACCGAGCAGCCGATCAACCTGCAGGAGCGGCGCGAGCCGCGGTCGGGTTTTACCGGGAACGCTTTGCCGCGCCCAGGTGCGCTCCTGCATGGGGGTGTGTCCACATCGAAAAAAGAAACCGCCCGCGTGGGTTCACCACGCGGGCGGCAGGGTCGGCAACAAGGTCCGCGGGATCCCCGCAGGATCTCCGCAGGGTCAGGGAATCGCGTAACGGACCGAGATGGTCTGGGCGGTAGGCAACACCACGACCAGGATCACGCGGTCGCCGGAAACCGGCGTGGCTCCGGCGGCGCTCAGCTTCTTGCCGTCGGTGGTCAGGACAGCTTCCTTCTTCCCGCCGGACTTGCCGATGACGGTCATCTTGCCGGTGATGCCCGTGGTCGACATCAGCTCGCCGTGGTCGTCCATGTAGACCTGCGCGCCGCCCGGCGCGGCGGAGACGAGTTCGAAGGAAATTTCCTGCGCGGCCTTGACTATGCCGCCGAAGCGCGCCTTGGCCTCGCCATGGGCCTGCGCAGGCATCGCGGCGCTGAACTGGAAGCCGGCACCCAGCAACAGGGCCGCCACAAGGAAGAAGGGGGAACGATGACGCATGGGACTCTCCTGTTCGGGGGTGGGGTTTTGCATTGCGGCACTCTCGTAGGCGGCGCCACGCGGGCCTGTTTCACGACGGATACCCGGCGCGCGTGCGGCACGCCGGATGCATTGTTCAGAACGCATCCTGTATGGACTCGTTACCACCGGATTCGCTGTCCTCGGTCTGTTGCAGCAGGCGCAGCGTCGGCTTCTCGCCGAACAGCCAATAGATCACCGGCGTCAGCAGCGTATCCAGCAGGGTCGAGCTGACCAGGCCGCCGAAGATCACCACCGCCACCGGATGCAGCAACTCCTTGCCGGGTGCGTCGGCGGCGAGCAATAGCGGAGTCAACGCCAGTGCCGCGGTCAGCGCGGTCATCAGCACGGGGGTCAGGCGTTCCAGCGAGCCGCGCACGATCATCGCCTGGCTGAAGCTTTCGCCCTCGAACTTGCACAGGTTGATGTAGTGGCTGATCTTGAGGATGCCGTTGCGCGTGGAGATGCCGGCCAAGGTGATGAAGCCGACCATCGACGCCACCGAAAGCTCCACCCCGGCGAGCCACATCGCGATCACGCTGCCGATCAGCGCCAGCGGAATGTTGGCCATGATGATGCAGGCCAGCACCGCCGAACGGTAACGGCTGTACAGCAGCAGGAAGATCAGCGCCAGCGACACCAGCGCCAGGCCGGAGATCAGGCGCGTGGCCTGCTCCTGGGCCTGGAACTGGCCCTCCAGGGTGATGAAGTCGTTCGCCGGCAACTGCATCCCGGCCACCACCTTGCGCACGTCGGCGATGATCCGGCTCATGTCCGAACCATCGGTGTTGGCGTACACCGCGATGCGGCGACGGCCGTTCTCGCGGCCGATCTGGTTGGGGCCGTCGGTTTCGGCGATATCGGCGATGGCCGATACCGGCAGGCGTCCGGCGGGCGTATCGATCAGCGTGCGCATCAGGTCATGCGGGCCGCGCGCGTTGTCGGGCAGGCGCAGGACCATGTCGTAACGGCGCTGGCCGTCGATGATCTCCGCGCCGTGCGCACCGTCGGTGAGCGCCTGCAGCAGGCGCACCGCCTCGCCCGGCGCCAGGCCGGCCTGCGCCGCGCGGCGCTGGTCGATGCGCACGGTGATCTGCGGGATCAGCACCTGCTTTTCCACGGTCAGGTCGACCAGGCCCGGGACCGTCGCCAGCTTCCCGCGCAACTGCTCGGCCAGGCCACGCAGGGTATCCAGGTCGTCGCCGAAGATCTTCAACGCCACCTGCGCGCGCACGCCCGACAGCAAGTGGTCCAGGCGATGGGCGATGGGCGCGCCGATCGCGGTCTGCGCCGGCAGCACCGAGAGCTTCTCGCGCAGGTCGGCCAGCACTTCCTCGCGGCTGCGATCGGAAGGCTTCAGGTCGACGTCGATTTCCGAGGAATGCACGCCTTCGGCATGTTCGTCCAGTTCGGCGCGGCCAGTGCGGCGGCCTACCTGGGTCACTTCCGGCACCTGCAGGATCTGCTGCTCGGCGGCGCGACCGATGCGGTTGGATTCCTCCAGCGAGGTGCCCGGGCTCAACAGCATGCCCAGCACCAGCGAGCCTTCGTTGAACGACGGCAGGAACGCGCGCGGGAAGAACGGCACCGACGCGGCCGCCAGCGCCACTGCGGCCGTCGCCACGATGAGCAGCTTGCGCGCGCGCGGGAACGACCACCTCAGCAGGCGTTCGTCCCACGCCTTCAGTTTGCGCACCAGCAGACCATCGCCGTGCGACAGCCGTTTCATCTTCGGCAGCAGGTAACTGGCCAGCACCGGCGTCACCGTCACCGACACCAGCAGGGACGCCAGGATGGAGACGATGTAGGCCACGCCCAGCGGCGCGAACAGCCGGCCTTCGATGCCCGGCAGCGCGAACAGCGGCACGAACACCAGCACCACGATGGCCGTGGCGTAGATGATGCCGGAACGCACCTCCAGGCTGGCCTGGCGCACCACCTGCAACACCGGCAGCGGCTCCGGCAGCAGGCGATTCTGCTTCAGCCGGCGCTGGATGTTTTCGATGTCGACGACCGCGTCGTCGACCAGTTCGCCGATGGCGATGGCCAGGCCGCCCATGGTCATCACGTTGATCGACAGGCCCAGGTAGCGGAACACCAGCGCCGCCGCGGCCAGCGACAACGGGATCGCCAGCAGCGAGATCAACGTGGTGCGCGCCGACAGCAGGAACGCGAACAGCACGATCGCGACCATGATGGCGCCGTCGCGCAACGCCTCTGCAACGTTGCCGATGGAGGCTTCGATGAAGTCCGCCTGGCGGAACAGCACGCGCGGCTTCTCGACGCCGTGCGGCAGGCCCTGGGCCAGTTCGCCCAGCGCGCCTTCCAGCGCCTCGGTGATCTTCACCGTGTCGCCACCCGTCTGTTTCTGCACGCTGACGATCACCGCCGGCGATCCGGAATAGCTGGCGTCGCCACGCTTGTTGGCCGGCGCATAGCGCACCTGCGCCACCTGCGACAGCAGCACCGCGTCGCCGTCCTTCCAGCCGACCGGCACGTTCTGCAGGTCTTCGATGCGCAGGCTGCGGCCGATGTGGCGGATCAGGTATTCGCGGCTGTTGAGGTCGATGAAGCCGCCGCCGGCGTTGCTGGCGAATCCGGCCAGCGCGTCCTTCATTTCGGTCAGCGACACGCCGGTCATGGCCATGCGCGCGGTGTCGGGTTCAACGCGCAGGGTACGCACGTCGCCACCGATGGGAATCACCTGGGACACGCCGGGCACCGCCAGCAAACGCGGGCGCAGCACGTAGTCGACGTACTCGCGCACCTTCATCGGGTCGTCGGCGTGGCCATCGGCGGACAACGGCAGCGCGACCAGCATGATCTCGCCCATGATCGAACTGACCGGGCCCATCGCCGGAGCCAGGCCGTCGGGCAGTTGCTCGCGCACCAGCACCAGGCGCTCGGCCACCATCTGCCGGTTGCGGTAGACGTCGGTACCCCAGTCGAACTCGGCGTAGACGATCGACAGGCCCACGCCCGAGGTGGAACGCACGCGGGTCACGCCCGGCATGCCGTTGAGCGCGGTTTCGATGGGGAAGGTGACGGTCTGCTCGACCTCTTCCGGCGCCATGCCGCCGGCTTCGGTCAGCACGGTGACCGTCGGCTTGTCCAGCGTCGGGAACACGTCCACCGGCGTGCGCAGCGAAACGATGATGCCGTACACCAGCAGGAGCGCGGCGAAGGCCAGCACCATCAGGCGGTTGCGCAACGCGAAACTGACTATCCAATTGAACATGAGTATTTCCCGGAGTGGATGGTCAGCGGATCTGTGCGATCAGCGCGGCGCCCTGCACCACGACGCGGTTCTCTTCGCCCAGTCCCTGGATGACGACCACGTTGCGCGCATCCAGCGGACGCACCTGCACCGGCTGCGGGATGTAGCGCTCGGCGCCGGACTTGATCCACACGATCGGTTCGTTGGCGGAGTTGCGCACCACCGCTTCGTTCGGCAGCACGTAGCCCTTGCTGCGCTCGCGCAACTGCGCGATCACCGTGACCGGCTGGCCGACCACCAGTTGCAGGCTGTCGTGCTCGTCGTCGGCGCCGGCGCGGAAGCTCATCGGGATCAGGCCGTCGCGCAGGCTGCGCGCGGCGCCGACCAGTTGCAGCTGCGCGCCGTGCGCCTCGGCCACGCGCGCGCTTTCGATGCGTTCGGCCAAGGTCGGGTCGGCGGTGGTGGCCTCGATCAGCAAGTGCGCCGGGTCGACGATCTGGAACAGCACGTCGCGGACTTCGACCACCTGGCCGGTGATCACGCTGGCCTGTGCGATCACGCCGGATACCGGGGCGATGAGCGGTTCGCGCCCGGCCAGGCCGGCGCCGACGCTGCGTTCGCTGCTGCTGAACGCCTGCAGTTCGGCACGCGCCTGTTCGATTTCCTTGCGCGGCACCACATCGGCCAGCGATTCGAGGCGCGCGACCTTCTGCCGCGCCAACTGGCGGTTGCTGCGCAGTTCGGCCAGCCTGGACTGTTGCTCGGAACGCGCGTACGGGTCGGCGTTGTAGCGCACGTAGCCCAGTACCTGGCCGCGCTTGACCGTTTGACCGATGACCGGCAAGCCGCCCGGGCCCGGCTCGATGCGCCCGCTGCTGGTGGCCTGCACCAGGCCGCCGGCATTGGGATCGTTGGCGACCTTGCCCAGCAGTTCGACGCTGGCGGCGGCATCGGTTTCCGGGGCGACGCGCGTGCGGATGACCATGCGCCGCTGCGACGCCATCGGCACGTTGACGCTGCCATCGGGCAGGCGCGCCACGCCAGCGGGATTGCTTCCGGCGCCCGGGGCGTCGAGGTGTTCGCCGTTGGGGCCATGCGCGCCGGGCGAGGCCTGCAGGTCGACGGCGGCGGTCAGCAGCAGACTGAGGGTCGCGGCCAGCGCCGCGGCGATGGCACAGGTGGCTAGGGTGCGGTTCATGCGCGGGCTCCGGCAAGGCGCCGACGGCTACGGCGCAGGAAAACGACGAGGGCGGCGGCCAGCAGCAGGCCCACCCCGAGCAACCACCAGCGCAGGTTGCCGCCGGCATGCGGGTGCGTGTCCGCGTTGACCACCAGGGTGCCGGGAACGATGTCGAAGTCGTCGCCCTTGGTCACGTTGAACGCCAGCGGATGTTTGCCCGGAACGGACAACGCTTCGATCAGCTTGGCGCTTTCGAAGCGGTACACGCCGGTGATCGGGTTGAACTTGGCCTTGTCCTTGATGCCGTTGAATTCGATTTCGACGTCGGCGCCGTCCACCGGCTCGTTGGTCTCGAAGACATTCATCATCATGGTCAGCGCGCCCTGTTCCAGGTGCGCGACGAACTCGAACAGCTCGCTGTAGCCTTCCGCACGCGGCCGACCGTCGGAGCTGGCGTTGCCGGCGGCGGGGCCGTCGAGATGCTCCCCGTTGGGGCCGTGCGCGCCCGGCGATGCCGTCAGCGACAGTGGCGATGCGAGCAACAGGCTCAGGAAAAACAGGCGTACAAGCGGTCTCATGGCAGCATTCCAATGACTTGCAAAAGGCGGGCGTGGGCCAGGCCGTGTTCGGCGTGGCGGCGTGCGAGCGAGGCGTCGGCTTCGGTGGAAGTGCGCAATGTGCGCAGCAGTTCGGCCAGGTCGATTTCGCCGGCGGCGAACGCGCGCTGCATCAGGCGCGAACGTTCGCCCAGCAACTGCGTGCGTTGGCGTTCGCTGTCGAGTTGCTGGTCGGCCAGCGCGATCGCCAATCTGGATTCTTCCAGTGCGGCGGCCTGGCGACTGCGCGCCAGGGTCAGTTCGGCCTGGCTGGCGTCCAGCTCGGTCTGAGCTTGCGCGCGCAGCTGGCTGCGGCGCGCACCCAGGCCCAGCGGCACGCGCAGCTCCACGGTCAAGCTGTTTTCGCCTGGCAGGCCCGGGCCGGGAACCTCTTTCTTGGTGCCTATGGCCAGTTCCGGCGGCGTGCCCAGCGAACGGCGTACCGCGGTCAGCTGGCCTTCGGCGCGCTGCACCGCTTGCTCGGCGGCGGCCAGCACCGGCGGTGTACCGGCGTCGGCGACCAGCTTGTCCACATCGAGGTGCGATTCGTTTTCGATTTCGTTGGCGTCGGGCATTTCTTCCAGCCCGGTCAGCACGCGCCATTCGGCCTGGGCGGCACGCAGTCCGCGTTGCGCGTCGGCCCGTTCCGCTTCGGCCTCGAGCAAGTCGGCGCGCGCGGCCAGCGCATCGCTGCGCGCAAGATCGCCGGCGCCGACGCGGCGGTCGACGTCCTCGGCCAGTTTCTTCATGAAGCCGACGCGGGCCTGCACCAGTTCCAGTTCGGCCTGGCGCACGGCGATGTCCCATGCGGCTTCGCGCACCTTGCCGGCCACTTCCAGTCGCGTCAGCGCGAGGTTGGCATCGGCCCAGCCGACATCGGCGCGCGCGGCGCGCAGCGCCGCACCGCGCTGGCCGGGCATCCACAGCGGCCAGCTCAGCGCCACTTCGGTTTCCCTGCCCTCGGCGGCGCGGCTGCCGCCGTACCACTCGCCATCGGTGCGCGTGTAGCTCAACGCCGGTTCGTCGGCGGCGAAACTGCGCGCGATGCGCCGACCGGTTGCGGCACGCACGGTTTCGCCTTCGGCACGGCGCGCCTCGGCGGCGCGCTGCCAGGCGGCATCCACCGCGCGCGCCAGGCCCGGCGTGCGGCCTTCGACCGCGAAAGCCGATGGCACGGTGGCCAGCATTCCAACCGCCAGCAGGATGCCTGCGCGCCGGCGATGCCGTGGCGGAAGCGAGGATCTGTTCATGAGGAAATTCATGAGGAAATTCATGAAAAACGGTCCTTGGTTCGATAGTAGGCGCCGACCAGCGGCAGGAACCACGGCGGGCCGAAATGGCCCGGAATGGCCGGCCACGGCCGGCCGCCCCATGGGTTGTCCTGCGGCTCGCCAGCGAGGATCTTCGCCATCACCTGGCCCATGTGCACCGACATCTGCGTGCCGTGGCCGCTGTAGCCGGTGCTGTACCAGATGCCGTCGCGCTCGCCGGCTTGCGGCAAGCGGTCGCGGGTCATGTCCACCACCCCGCCCCAGCAATAGTCGACGGCGACATCGGCCAACTCCGGGAAGATGCCGAGCATGCCTTCGCGCAGGATCGGTGCGCTGCGCGCGTCCGACTTCGGCGAGGACATGCCGAAGTGCGCGCGTCCGCCGAGGATCAGGCGGTCGTCGTCGGTCAGGCGGAAATAGTGGTGGATGTTGGCTACCGTGGTGCAAGTGCGACGACGGGCGATGAGTTTCTGCGCGCGTTCGCGCCCCAGTGGCGCGGTCGCGATGATGAAGCTGCCCACCGGCACCATGCGCCGGCGCAGCCAGCCGAATTCGCCATAGCTGCCGTGGCGGCCGGCGCCACTGGCCAGCAGCACCTGCGTCGCCCGCACGGAACCGCGCGAGGTATGCAACACCGATGGCTTGCCGGCGCCGCCGTGTTCGATGCGTTCGACTTCGGCATCGAGCAGGATCTGTCCGCCCTTGCGCTCGACCGCCTCGGCCAGGCCGTTGGCGAAACGCCCCATGTGCATCTGCGCGCTGCGTTTGTAGACCAGGCCGCCGAAGAAACGGCCGCTGCAGATCTCCTCGGAACGCACGCGCGCGCCGTCCAGCAGTTCCACGTCGGTATCCACGCCGTCGGCGACCAGCCGTTCGGCGCTGCGCGCCAGCGCGTCGTAGTGGCCGGGACGCGTCGCCAGCTTCAGCTTGCCGTTGCGGGCAAAGCCGCAGTCGATGGCTTCCTCGCGCACGATGCGTTCCACGGTATCGACCGCATCGTCGTAAGCACGGTACCAGGCTCGCGCCTGTTCGATGCCGACCCGCGCGGCGAGTTCGCCGTAGTCGTGCGCCAGGCCGTTGTTGACGTGACCGCCATTGCGGCCGGAAGCCTCGGAGGCGACGCGATCGCCGGCCTCCAGCACCGCGACCCTCGCTCCGCGCGCCGCCAGCGCCAGCGCCGCGGAAAGCCCGGTGAAGCCGGCACCGACAATGGCCACGTCGACCGTATCCGGCCAATCGCTCTGCCGCGGTCCATACCGCGGCACGGTGTCCATCCAGTACGACTGCACCTTCATCGCCCCACCTTCCGATACCTCTAATGATCCGTCAGTTAGTGGATATGGCATCCGCCAAGCAGCCTGGTCGCAGCCGACCCCGCAACATGCCCCGGTCCACGCTTGTCACTAGCCGTGGACAAGAATGGATTGGAACACGTTGCCACGCAGACGATCTCCGCGATTGACGCCTCTTACGACACGCGCATGCGTTTTTGCTTGCGGTCCGCAGCACGGAATGCCGGTCGCTCGCCAAAACGACACCGGCAATCGACGGATTGCATCGGCAATCGGTCGCCCACGACCCGGGGAGCGAGCGGACCGGGGGAAATTGAACCGCCGCAAGGAGGCATCGATGCCGGCAGGAATAAATCCGGACAGGCGTGGGATGGCGGCACGGCGGCATGAAGACCGCGTCTTCCCATCAAAGGTCGGCGGGATTTGCTCCGCTTCGGCCTGGATCCGCGCGCAACATATACCGTCAGACAGCCCGGGCGCAGCGTAAGCTGCTGCTTTGTCGCCGCGGTCTTTGCCGCAACAAGAATGTCCTATAGGGTACGCATCCACGTGCGTATGGTGCTAACCGTTCGCCCTAGTCCGTCCGTCGATCGCAAGCGATGAACAGCACACGCCACCCCCTCCCCCAGCCTGAGCAAGGCATCGAATACCGCGCCATGCGTGCCGATGACCTCGACGCGGCGTGGAATCTGTCATTGGATCTGCACTGGCCGCATCGGCCGCGCGATTGGTCCACCGCCTTGTCCCTGGGCGAAGGCATCGTCGCTACGGTCGATGGCCAATTGGTCGGCACCACGATGCGCTGGCTGTGGGGCGAAACCCACGCCACCATCGGCCTGGTCATCGTTTCCGGGCTGATGCGCGGCCGACGCATCGGCAGCGCGCTGATGAACCGGATTCTGGAAGGCCTGGAAGACCGCATCGTCTCCCTGCATGCCACCGAAGAAGGCCGCGGCCTGTACGAACGCATGGGCTTCGTCCGCACCGGCGAGATCCGCCAGCACCAGGGTGTCGCCAGCAACGCGCCATTGATCGCGCTGGACGAAGGCTGGCGCCTGCGTCCGCTGGACAACAGCGACGAGCCGGCGTTGTTCGAACTCGACAGGCAGGCGCGTGGCTGGGAGCGGCCGCAGTTGCTGCGTACCTGGCTGGACACCTCCGAACGGGTCATGGTGCTGGATCACGACGGCACGCTGGATGGTTTTGCGTTCCTGCGCCGCTTCGGGCGCGGCGTGGTCGTCGGCCCGGTCGTCGCTTCGAACGATATCGGCGCACGCGCCTTGATCGGACACCTGATCGGCGCCGCGGGAGGCCGTTTCGTCCGTATCGATCTCGATTACGATTCCGGCCTCACTACCTGGATGGAAGAGCTGCAGTTGCAGCGCGCGGGCACCGTGACCGCGATGACCCGCGCCCCCCTGCCCCCCCGCGATGCGGGCGGCGCGCGCCTGTTCGCGCTGGCGTCCCAGGCGCTGGGTTAGGACCTCCGCCGTGCGGCACAGCGCCGCATCTTCTTCCGGCAGCACAGAAACAACAGCATGCGCAGGCCCGGGGCGCCGTCGCGACGGCACGTAACGCCATCGCGGTAATCCTACTCTGTAGGCACTATCCCCGATCAGGTTTCAGGTCATGCAACATGCGACTCCCGCTCCGATCGTCATCGAAGCTCCCGCCGACCCGTCGGCAGCGCAAGGGCAATCCGCGCTGCAGTCGCTGCGCGCCCTGGACCGCGAGCATCTGATCCATCCCGTCTCCGCCTGGCGCGCCCACGAGCGACGCGGCGTGACGGTGCTGGAATCCGGCCACGGCTGCACCCTGCGCGACGCCGACGGCAACGAACTGCTCGATGCCTTCGCCGGCTTGTGGTGCGTCAATATCGGTTACGGGCAGCAGAGCGTGATCGACGCGGCGACCGAGCAATTGCGCAAGCTGCCCTATGCGACGGGCTATTTCTCGTTCGGCAGCGAACCGGCGATCCGCCTGGCCAGGAAGCTGGTCGAGATCAGCCCCGCATCGCTGCGCCACGTGTACTTCAGTGGCGGCGGATCGGACGCGGTCGATGCGGCCGTGCGCCTGATCGTGCAGTACTGGAACAGCATGGGTCGCCCGCACAAGAAGCACTTCATCGCCCTGCAGCGCGGCTACCACGGTTCGTCTTCCACCGGCGCCGGCCTGACCGCGCTGACCGCATTCCATCGCGGTTTCGACCTGCCGCTGCCGACGCAGCACTACATCCCCTCGCCCAATCCGTATCGCAGCGCCGAATCCGATCCGCAGGCGGTCATCGCCGCCTCGGTCGCCACGCTGCGCGCCAAGGTGGCGGAACTGGGCGCCGACAACGTGGCCGCGTTCTTCTGCGAACCCATCCAGGGTTCGGGCGGCGTGATCATTCCGCCGAAAGGCTGGCTGAAGGCGATGCAGGACGCCGCGCGCGAACTGGACATCCTGTTCGTCGTCGACGAAGTCATCACCGGCTTCGGCCGCACCGGGCCGATGTTCGCCTGCGATGCCGAAGGCGTGGAACCGGACCTGATGACCCTGGCCAAGGGCCTGACCGCAGGCTACATCCCGATGGGCGCGACCCTGCTGTCGGACAAGGTATACGCCGGCATCGCCGACCACACGCCGCCCGGCGCGGTCGTCGGCCACGGCGCGACCTATTCGGGTCACCCGGTCGCCGCCGCGGTCGCCCTGGAAGTGATTCGCCTGTACCAGGAAGGCGGATTGCTGGCGAACGGGGAAAAGGTCGCCGCGCATTTCGGCAGGGCGCTGGACGGCCTCGCCGACCACCCGCTGGTGGGCGAAGTGCGCTACCGTGGATTGCTTGGCGCGATCGAACTGGTCAGCGACAAGGCCGGCAAGCAGGGCTTCGATCCGAAGCTGGGCCTGGCCGACAAGATCGGCGAAATCGCCTATCGCAACCGGCTGGTGTTCCGCTCCTTCTCGGACCAGATCCTCGGTTTCGCGCCCGCGCTGTGCATCACCGAGGCGGAATGCGAATTGCTCGGCCAGCGTCTGCGCCACGTCCTCGACGAGGTACTCGCGCTGCCGGAAGTGCGCGCGGCGCTGAAGGCCTGATCGGACATCTCCAGCGGTCATGGACGTTGACCTATTCGCTTCCCATAAACAGAATCATCGGCGTCCAATCTTCTCAGGCAACCAACGTGGTCAATCTCTTCAAGCTGGACCGCATCGATCTGCGCATCCTGGCCCATCTGCAGAAGAACGGCCGGATCACCAACGTCGAACTCTCCAACGCCGTGTGCCTGTCGCCCAGCCCCTGCCTGGTCCGGGTCAAGCGGCTGGAGCAGGCCGGCTACATCACCAACTATTCGGCGCACATCGACCTGGCCAAGCTCGGCGACGTGCTGACGGTGTTCACCCAGGTCACTCTCTCCGATCACCATGCCGAGGACTTCAGCCGCTTCGAGAGGTCCATCCGCCTGGTCGACGAAGTGATCGAGTGCCACCTGGTCAGCGGCGGCTACGACTACCTGCTCAAGTTCGTCGTCCGCGGCGTCAACCACTACCAGACGCTGATGGAAGAGCTGCTGGAACGCAACCTCGGCATCGAGAAGTACTTCAGCTACATCGTCATCAAGACGCCCTTCATCAAATCCCACTTGCCGATCGAACAGTTGTTCAGCCAACACCTCTAGCCTTCCATGACTCAGCCCAGTCCGAACCCCAGGCCGCGATTCGTCCGCTTGTCGGAAACCGATCGCCCCACCATGAGTTTCTTCCTCGATGGTGAGCCGGCGTCGGCACTGCAAGACGACACCCTGCTGGTGGCGGTGCTGCAGAACCGCGGCAGCGTGCGCGCTTCGGAATTCGGCGACGGCAAGCGCGCCGGTTTCTGCCTGATGGGCGCCTGCCAGGATTGCTGGATCTGGGACGGCGCCGGCAAACGCGTGCGCGCATGCTCCACTCCGCTCGCCGAGGGCATGACGGTGTTCACCCATCCCCCGCACGACGACTGGAGCCTGATGACCGCCTTCTCCGCGCACCTGCAGGCCGGCGAAAAGGATTTCCCGTGAGCGCCGCGCCGCGCATCATCGTGGTCGGCGCCGGCCCTGCCGGCGTGCGCGCCGCGCAGGCGCTGGTGGAAGCGGGCATTCGTCCGGTCGTCATCGACGAAGGCCAGCGTTCCGGCGGCCAGGTCTATCGCCGCCAGCCGGAAGGCTTCACCCGCAGCTACACGAAGCTGTACGGCAGCGAGGCCGGCAAGGCCGAATCGGTGCATCGCGATTTCGACGCCCTGCGCGAGCGCATCGACTACCGGCCCGACACGCTGGCCTGGAACCTGTCGGCCGGTGTCCTGCATGTCGTGCAGGACGGACGCGCGGCCAACCTGCCGTTCGATGCATTGCTCGTCTGCTGCGGCGCCACCGACCGGCTGATGCCGGTGCCCGGCTGGAACCGGGCCGGCTGCTACAGCCTGGGCGCATCGCAGATCGCACTGAAGGCGCAGGCCTGCGCGATCGGTTCGCAAGTCGTATTCATGGGCAGCGGGCCGCTGCTGTACCTGGTCGCCAGCCAGTACGTCGCCGCCGGCGCGACGGTCGTCGCCGTGCTCGACACGGCGCCGAAATACCCGTCGCTTGCGGCGCTGCGCGGACTTTTCGCACGCCCATCGCTGGCCCTGCGCGGACTGGGCCTGATCCGCGACCTGCGCAAGGCCGGGGTGGTCCTGCGCAAGGAAGTCGTGCCGCTGCGCATCGAAGGCGACGCGGAATCCGGCGTCAGCGCGGTGGTGGTGCGCAGTCCGCACGGCGAAGAACGCTTCGCCTGCGACGCAGTCGGCATGGGCTGGCATCTGCGCAGCGAATCCCAGCTCGCCGACCTGGGCCGTTGCGAATTCGTCTTCGACCGGGTCAGCCGGCAATGGCTGCCGAAGGCGGACGCCGATGGCCGCAGCAGCGTGTCCGGCATCTATCTCGCCGGCGACGGAGTGCGCATCCTCGGCGCGGACGGTGCCGAAGCGGCCGGACGCCTGGCGGCGCTGGCCGCCTTGGCCGACCTGGATGTCGCCGGCGCCAGGACGCGTTACCAAGCCGAAGCGCCTTCGCTGCATGCGACGTTGCGCATCATGGCGCGCTTCCGCGAAGGGCTGGCGCGCGCTTTCCCGTGGCCGCACCAGTACGCCGCGCGACTGCCGGACGACACCGTGGTCTGCCGTTGCGAAGTGATCAGCGCCGGCGAACTGCGCAGTTGCGTGGGCGACAAGGAAGCGCACGAAGTCAATCGCGCCAAGGCCTTCAGCCGGGTCGGCATGGGCCGTTGCCAGGGCCGCTACTGCGGCCACGCATCCGCCGAGATCATCGCCGCCGCCAGCGGCCTGCCGGTCGAAGCGGTGGGCCGCATCCGCACGCAGGCGCCGGTGAAGCCGCTGCAGATGGACACGCTGGAAGCGGAGCCGAACCGATGAGCGCCCCCACCCGGACCGACGTGCTGGTGCTGGGCGGCGGCGCGATCGGCACGGCGACGGCCTTCTTCCTGCGCCTGATGCACGAGCGTTCGGTGACTCTGCTCGAGCGCGAACTGGTCGGCCGCCAGGCCAGCGGCACCAATTTCGGCGGTGTGCGCCGCCAGGGCCGCACGCCGCAGCAGATGCCCATCGCGCACCTCGCGCTGCGCACCTGGAGCCGCGTGCGCGAACTGCTCGGCGAAGATCTGGAGTTCCGCCCCTACGGGCACCTGCGCGTGTGCTATTCGCAGGAACGCGCCGACGTGATGGCCGAGTACGCGCGCGACATCCGCCACGCCGGGCTGGAACTGACCTTGCTCACCCCGCGGCAGCTCAAGCGGCACGTCGGCATCTTCAGCGACAAGGTCGTGATGGGCTCGCTGTCGCCGGAAGACGGTCACGCCAACCCTCGTATCGCCGCACCGGCGTTCGCGCGCGCGGCGCGCCGACTGGGCGTGGAGCTGCACGAGCACACCGAAGTCGCCCACATCGAACGCGATGGCAGCGGCTTCCTTGCCACCTGCATCGACGGCCGCCAATGGCGCAGCGAACAGCTGGTGGTGTGTTGCGGCGCGTGGTCGAGCAGGCTCAGCGAACAGTTCGGCGAGCCCGCGCCACTGGAATTCCGCGCGCCGTCGATGGCGGTGACCGAACCGTTGCCGTACCGTTCGGGCCCGATGATCGCGGTGAACTCCGGACTGATCGACGAGGTGATGTACTTCCGCCAGATCGAACGCGGCAATATCGTGATCGGCGGCGGCCGCCGCGCCGAAGTCGACCTGGACAACGCCCGCGCCCACGTCAACCCCGACAACATCCTGCGCCAGTTCCGCGAGCTGCAACGCCTCGTGCCCGCGTTCGCGCGGGTGCAACTGATCCGCGTGTGGAGCGGCGTTGAGAGCTACCTGCCGGACAACAAGCCGGTGATGGGCGCCAGCGCCAGGGTCGATGGCCTGTACTACGCCTTCGGCTTCTGCGGCGAAGGCTTCGCCATCAGCCCCGGCGTGGGCGAAGTGATGGCCGACCTGATCGCCAGGGGACGCAGCGACATCGACCTGTCGCCTTACGACATCGCGCGCTTCGCCACCGCGACGTGACCCCGCCGGCGGCGAAATGTTCTGCTGCCGGCACCTGCACAACCTCACGATCTACCGCGCTCCGCGGGCATAGCAGCATCACCGTCGCCAGCGCCGGGTTTAGGCTCAAGCGATGCATAACTCCGGTCCCGATGAGCCCCATTGCCTCCCGGCGCTGACCCGCGTGACCGATCACGTGAAGCGCCATCTCGCCGAACGCCTGTCGCTGCGGACCCTGGCTGAACTGGCGGGTCTCAGTCCATGGCGTTTCTCCATCGTCTTCCGCCAGCACATGGGCGTGCCGCCGCACCGCTACATCAGCCTGTGCCGGATCGAGCACGCGCGCGAATTGCTGCAACAGGGCGTATCCGCCGCCACGGTGGCCGATGCCTGCGGCTTTTACGACCAGAGCCATTTCACCCGCCATTTCAAGCATCATTGCGGCATGACCCCCGGACAATACGCACTGCAGCCGGCCAGCGCGGTGCCGGCATCGCTCCCGGCCGGGCCTGCGATGCAGATGGCCCGGTCTGTGTGAGCGCCCTCATTCCCCTCCCCTCCCCATCGCCCGCCATTCCCGTGAACACCACCATCCCCTTCGCCGACCTGCTGCCAGATCTGCTGGAACTGCGTCACGACCTGCACGCGCATCCCGAGCTGGCGTTCGCCGAGCACCGCACCGCCGCGCGGGTCGCCGAGGCGATGCGCGGACTCGGGCTGGAAGTGACCACCGGCATCGGCGGCACCGGCGTGGTCGCGACGCTTCGCAACGGCGGCAGTCGGCGCAGCATCGGCCTGCGCGCCGACATGGACGCGCTGCCCATCGTCGAAACCAGCGGTCTGCCCCATGCCAGCCGGCACCCCGGCGCGCACCACGGTTGCGGTCACGATGGCCACACCACGATGCTGGTCGGCGCGGCGCGCCACCTGGCGCGCACCCGCGACTTCGACGGCATCGTGCATTTCATCTTCCAGCCCGCCGAGGAAGGCCAGGGCGGCGCCGATGCGATGATCAAGGATGGGTTGTTCGAACGTTTCCCCTGCGATGCGGTATACGCACTGCACAACTGGCCCTCGCTGCCGCTGGGCACCGCGCAGACGCGGCCGGGGCCGATCATGGCCGCCGCCGACCGCTTCGAGATCGTCGTGCAGGGCCGTGGCGGGCATGCCGCGTTCCCGCAGACCACGCCCGACGCGATCCTTGCGGCCAGCCACCTGGTCCTGCAGCTCAACACCATCGTCGCGCGCGATATCGACCCGACCGAATCGGCGGTGCTGTCGGTGACCAAAGTCGAAGGCGGCCACGCGCACAACGTGCTGCCCGCCAGGGTCGTCGTGATCGGCACCGTGCGCAGCTTCAATCCGCAGGTGCAGGACCGGATCGAGGCGCGGCTGCGCGAAGTCGCCGCCGGCGTGGCCGCTTCCACCGGCACGCGCATGGAGATCGACTACCTGCGTTACTACCCCGCCACCATCAACAGCGCCGACGAAGCCGCCATCGCGCTCGCCGCCGCCGCGGCCGCGGGCCTGAAATCCGCAATGGCGCCGGCACCGGCATTCACCTCGGAAGACTTCGCCTTCATGCTGCAGGCACGTCCCGGCGCCTATCTATGGCTGGGCCAGGGCCGCGCCGATCCCGGCGCGGACGGCGAACATCCCCTGCACCATCCCGGCTACGACTTCAACGACGACGCATTGCCGCTCGGCATCGCCTGGTTCGCCGCGCTGGTCGAACGCCAGTTGCCCGCGGCCAGCTGAAGCCGGCGCGACCGCAACGCGGTTCCCGCGGCGCACCCAGCGCGCATCGCCGCATCAAGCCGGGCGCCAGATCGCGTAAGCCTTGTGCACGTGGACCTTGCTGTCCCAACTGCATTCGGCGTCCTGCCGGACCAGGAAGATGTCTCCGCGGACGAACGTGGCCTGCGCGCCGACCGCATCTTCGAAGCTCACTTCGCCTTCCAGCAGGTACATCAGTTCGTAATGGCGATAACGCATGGCCCGCCGCGCATAGGGTGTGGAGTCCCATGTCCCGCAGACGAACTCCCCGTCCGTCGAACGGTAGTCGGTGAAGTTCCTGCACGCGGGCGTCGGCGTCGTCAGCAGTTCGGCCAACGGAGCGCCGGAGGGAACGAGTTCCGCCTCGTAGTCGATCGGGACGATACCTGCGCCGTCGCCGGGCTGCGCGCGGTAGCGCATGAAAACCAGCAAGGCCTGCGTGTCGGCCTCCCAGCGCACGGCGCTTCCGCAGCGGATCACCGCGGACTGCCCCGGCGCGAGCGACAGGATCGCGCCATCGCCATGCAACGCGACGGTGCCGTCGCAAACGATCACGAACTCGTCGGCGTCCATCGTCTCCGAGTGCCGACCCGGCTCGACATGCAACGCGCCCACCGATACCGGACCCGGCGGCAGCGGCAGGTATCGACGCGCCAATGGCGCTTCGCCAGCGGGTGGATGCGAAGTCCTGGCGAACCGTTGGAGATCGATGAACGATGGCACTTCGGCGGGAGTCTTCATGCGGAATTCTTGCGGACGGCGAAAGGCCGGATATCTACCGCAAGATTACGTGCAGCCAGCAAGCGGAAACTGCTGAAATCATCGGCATGTATCGGATGGGATCGCGGTCCGCAGGCCTTTTTCCGCACATCGCCGCCCGAAGCGATGGAAAGCCATGCGCATCGATACGTGTGCTCCCCCCTTGCCTTGCCTAGACCGTCCGATTCAATCCGGGCGAATGGACATTGCATATGGCGCGATCCCCTCGCGTCTCGGATGCCGATCCGGGCCTGCGCCTGGTCATGGCCGCTGCCAAGCGAACAGTTCGAAAGCGGTGGTCGCCCAGAACGCCACGGCCGCCATAACCAGCCACCATTCGACTCTCGTCGGCAGAACATCCCCCTTGTGCCGCAGGTATTCCAGGGCCACGGCACAGCAGAGGCTGCAGCGGGCGCGAATCGAAAATAGCGTTCTGATGACTCCCCTCCCCGGACCCCGACCTCAGGCCTCATTCTGGATTGCCGCCTCGTTGCGCAGCAACGTAAATAATTCACACGCCTCGTGGTTAGCCGCTCGCCCGGCTAAACTCACTCTCGGCAAATCCCGTCAAAAAGCAGGTTTGGGTCCCATGGAGCTTGATCGATCTGAGCCTTTACCCCCAGACCTTCTGGCCGAACTCGCCGAGCGCGGCGAAGTCCGGATCTTTGCCCGCAACCAGAAGGTCATCGCGGAGGGTGAGCGGTCCGATTGCCTGTATGTCCTGGTCTCCGGCGAACTGAAGGTCTATACGCAGGACGAGCGGGGACGCGAGCTGGTTTACAACGTTCTGCGGGCAGGCGAGCTCTTTGGCGAGCTCTTCCTGGACGGGGATGTGCGATCGGCCTCCGTCAGCGCCCTGACCGAAGCGCACTGCATCGTCGTGGACCAGGCGTTGACGCACGGTTTGATCAGATCGTATCCGGCCTTCGCTGAATTTCTTATCCGCAAACTCATCGCGCGAGTGCGCCACGCAACCCAGCTCAGCAAGCGGCTGGCGCTGAATGACGTATTCGAGCGCACGGTTGCACTGCTTGAGCAAGCGGCCCGACCCAACAATGGGGTCCGCCTCATACCCGCAGCGCTTACCCAGCAAGAGATCGCCAACCGCATAGGTGCGACCCGGGAAATGGTCAACCACGTGATCGGAGAGCTGACCCGCGGCGGTTTCCTTGAACGGAACGAGAAAAGAGAGCTGATTATCACCAGGGAACTGCCCAGGCGCTGATGCGGAAGTCAGGCCCGGCAGCAGTACCGCCATTCGCAGGACCTGGACGCAGATAGGGCATTAAGCTCGCCGCACGTCTATTCAGTGCGCTCCTCCTGCGTCTCGCCTCGGCCCTCCATGATCGCCCCACCTCACAGGATCATCCGCAGCCGCTCCCTGGAGTCGCAACGAGGTTCCGAGCAGCCAATGCCTCAACCACGGCTGGCGCCAGCGCATTCTCCGCATAAAACTTCGCCAGAGACACCGCACGCCATGTCGGGTCGCCAAGGTGTAGGCCCGAGATTGCGACTCGGAGGCGATCTCCGCCTGGAAGGTATCGAGATACGCCTGCAAAGCGCAGGCACCGCCGCGTGCCCTGAAACAAAGGCAAGATCGTCGGCCAAAAGGCGCCGCTCAAGCTCCGGGAGATTTGGGAGATCCGCGTCCGGCTGCAACTTCGCAGCAACCTCAGAGACCTCGCCCTGTTCAACTTGGCGATCGATTCGAAGCTCCGCGCCTGCGACCTACCGGGCCTTCGCGTCGGCGATATCGCACACGAGAATCACGTCGACTCGCGTGCGGTAGTGATGCAGAGAAAGACCCAGCGACCAGTCCGGCTCGAGATCACCGAGATGAGCAAGGATGCTCTCCAGGCGTGGACCCATGCGGCAGGGCTTCGGAGCTCCGGCTTTTTCTTCCCAAGTCGATGGGGCGACTCGCCGCACCTATCGACCCGTCAGTACGCTCGAATCGTTCACCGCTGGGTGCACGAGATCGGCTTGGATAGTTCCTGCTATGGAACACACACGATGCGACGGACCAAGGCGGCTCTGATCTACCGGCGGACCAAAAACCTTAGAGCGGTGCAGCTCCTCCTTGGCCACAGCAAGCTCGAGAGCACTGTCCGCTACAATTAATTGTCAGACCTCTTCACTGAGCAAACTGGTCACGTCGATGCCGCGGCGCCGAGAATCCTCTTACATACAACTTGTAACTTGCTACAGGCTAATATCGTGAATCGCTATGTGCGCAGCTTTCCGATACTCAACGCCAATCCCTTTCGGCAGTAGCGACAACACCGCCTGCTTCAAAGCCGATCCAGCGACGGCGACCCCATACTTGTCGCTGAAACCCCACGCCGGATCATCATGACCGCCAGTTCCTTCCGCAAATCTGAACACATCTTCCAAGAGATGTTCAGCGCTGCGTATAGCTTGTTCGGCCTTCATGGCGTCTAGCCCAAAGCAAATCTCTGAAGGGAAATCGATCCATATCAGCCCAGATAAAGGAAATAGCAGGGACACGGAAACTTTCATTTGGCCCCCATGAAGACAAAGGCCTTGTAGTGGACTGCCTGACGCGAGACGTCAGGGATCAGAACGTGTGGACGTAGCCCAAGAAGACGGAAGATTCGGTCGATGCATCGACGATGGGGCTGTCCTTGATCTCGGCACCCAACGATTGCACGCTCAGGTCCAAGAACACAGAAGATTTGCCCGAAGGAAGGCGATAGGACGTCCGTAGCCCAGCCTCCACATTGACCGTGGCCTCGGGTGCGTAGAAAGCACGAGTGGGTGTGATTTCATCGGCTCGAATGCCGTAGTAATAATTGACGTATTTCTCATCCAGCCAAACAGCGCGAATTCTCGGCGCGAACTCGAAGCGCCCCGCCTCGAAGGAGCGTTCAATTTCTATGGAGAACTTTCGACCCTTGCTGTAGCCGGAAATGTCGGTGGACCAGGTTGCGGAAAGATCAGCGACGCTGTTTTCCCATCTCACCAACGCGCCTGCCCAGAACATGTCCTTTCGCTCGTCCATGCCTGCCAGGAAGGACGAGTCGGAGGCCTCGTAGCCGTCGTTGGAGAAATCCGCGGACAAGGCGAATGAGACGGGTCCGGCAGAGGGTAGTTTGAGGCTGATTGAACCGCCGGACACGTCGATCCACTCGCTGTCATAAACAATAATTGGCAGCGCCAAGGTATCCGCGCCGATATCGCGATACGGCTTTTGCATCACTCCTGCACCCAAGCCCAATCCCCAGTGCGATTGGTCCTGGTCTTCCTCGTCAACCTCATGCTCTGCTGCACGAGCGGAATAGGCGGAGAAACCAAAAAGCGCGGCTCCCACGATCAAGCTGGCGCGCAGATACCAATTGGGCGCGCGCTTTGACGCGCTAGGGACTGGCGGAAGATCTGGCAGATCAAAGAGAAACTTCAGACTGGGCCGGTTGGCGCGACGAAGGTCGGAAGAAGCAAAACTTGGCGTCATGGTCAGGTCCTATGGTGTCGAGTGATGGGGGAGGGGCTACTGCGCTGCAAAAATCCGGCGGTTGATGGCTCTCGAAGTCCCTTCGTGGCCCCTATAGCCAAACCGTGCTTAATTCATGGCGTCAAAATGGCGGGGATTGCGCGGGCGCCAATGACCGCTTTGGGCCGGAAACCGACATTTCGCGCAAGGTGTACTCGTTTTGCGTGGGCCCGCTCCCGGCTAGAAGCGGACTTCGACAGCTGGAACCGGATCGGCCCGAAGGTGGCTTTGGCCTAACCAGCAAACGGCATACCTCTGATCTTTCGCCCTTGGACCGCGCATCCATATTCAAAAGATTGAGCTGCCACCTGAGGGTGATAACGGACCGTCGCCTAGATCGCGTCGCTTGCGCGATACCGACTTCGGACGCGAACAAGAAACCCAAACGAGGACTAAGGCAATGGCAATAGCCGATGGGAAATATCGCCCGCGCGAAGCCGGCAACTACCTGAAGAAATACAACCTCAAATGTCCGGCTCGTGTTTCAGCTTCAAAGACGGATGCGACAAGCGATTCCGGAACCGCCTTGCCATCCATTCATCCAAGTCGTCGATCACGGTGAATGCAGCAGGAATCACTATCAAGCTCAACAACGTGGATGTGATCAGACCGCCGATCACCGCAATCGCCATCGGCGCCCGGAAACTCGAATCGCCGGCGAAACCCAGTGCGATCGGCATCATGCCTGCGCCCATCGCCAGCGTGGTCATGACGATCGGCTGGGCGCGCTTGCGGCATGCGTCGATCAGGGCGTCGTGCTGGCTGAGCCCGTGCTTGTCCTCTGCAATGACCGCGTAATCCACCAGCAGGATCGAGTTCTTGGTGGCGATGCCGATCAACATGAGCAGGCCGATCAGCGCCGGTAGCGACAACATGTTCTGGGTCAGCAGCAAAGCGCCGAAGGCACCGCCGGCGCATAAGGGCACGGCCGTCAGAATCGTCAGCGGCATCAGCGCATGGTTGAACAACAGCAAGAGCACCATATAGATGCAGATCACGCCCGCCGCCATCGCCAGCAGGAAGCCGACGAACAATTCGACGAAGACTTCGGCATCGCCGGTGTTCAAGAAGCTGATTCCGGCCGGCAACTGCTGAACACTCGGCAGTTTCTGCACGGCCTCCATGACATCACCCAGCGGGCGGCCATTGAGCTCTGCCGTCAGGGTGACGTTGCGCTGGCGCTGGTAACGCGAAATCAGAGATGGACCGCTGCCCATCCGGATGTCGGCCACGGCAGCCAGCGGCACAGGACCGTAGCGACCAGGCACGCGTAGCTGACCGATCAATGCCTGGTTCGACAAGGTCGATTCGGCGAATCCGACCCGGATCGGGACTTGCCGGTCCGGCAGATTGAGTTTGGCCAGACGCTGCTCGTAGTCGCCAGAGGTCGCAATGCGCGCTGCCTCGGCGATATCGGCCGTGGCCACGCCCAGATCGGCCGCACGCGCCGGATCGGGCACGATCTGGATCTCGGGCCGCAGCAGCGAAGCGGACGAAGTGACGCTACCCAAGCCGGGAATGCCGCGCAGATCGCGCTCCAGAGCGATGGACGCTTCCTGCAAGCGCTGCGGATCGTCGCCGGACAGCACCAGTTGCAGCTGGTTGCCGGGTTCGGAACTGACATAGCTCACCCGCACACCGGCCAGATCGGCCAGGCGCGTGCGCGCCTCGCGCTCCAGCTCACGTTGATCGCGCCCGCGACCATCGGCCATGCCCCAGTCCAGCACCAGAGTGGCCTTGCGCGATTCGCCGATGCCCGGGGTCGAAGGATCGCCCAGATCCAGCGCGCTGCCAATCGCCATGTAGACCTGCTTGAGTTCGGGGATGTCCTTGAGCAGACCGCGCGCCTGTTCGGCCATGGCCACGGTTTCCTGCAAGCGCGTGCCGGGCGGCAACTCAAGACTGAGATTGCTGCGGCCCAGATCGGATTGCGGAATGAAGGTCGCCGGAATCAGCGGCACCAGCGCCAGCGAGGCGAGGAACAACCCGGTGGCGATCCACAGGGTACGCGCGCGATGACGCAGCGCTGCGTCCACCCAGCCCAGATACCAGCGCATCAGCTTGGAGTCACCCTTCTCCTCGCCATGCGGCTTGAGCAGGTAGGCGGCCATCATCGGCGTCAACAATCGCGCGACCAGCAACGAGAACAGGACCGCGGTCGCCGCCGTCCAGCCGAACTCGCGGAAGAACTTGCCGGCGATGCCGGGCATGAACGCCACCGGCACGAACACCGCCGCCAGGGTCAGCGAGGTGGCGATCACCGCGTTGCCGATCTCGCCGGCGGCTTCGCGCGCCGCCTCGATCGGCGGCTTTCCCATGCGCAGGTGGCGCACGATATTCTCGATCTCGACGATAGCGTCATCGACCAGGATGCCGACCACCACCGACAGTGCAAGCAAGGTGATCATATTGAGGGTGAAACCAAAGAAGTACATTACCGCGAACGTCGGGATGATCGACAAGGGCAGCGCCAGCGCCGAGACCCAGGTCGCGCGCCAGTCGCGCAGGAATAGCCACACCACCAGCAGCGCCAGCAAGGCGCCCTCGTACAGCATGGTCATCGACGAATCGTAGGAGCGATGGGTTTCATCGATGGCGGTCGTGACCAGGCGGAAGTCGACGTCCGGATGGGCTGTCTTCAGCGCCGCGAGTGCTTTGTGCACACCCTCTTCGACCTTGATTTCGTTCGAGCCGCGGGTGCGCGACATCGAGAAGGCGACCACGTCGCGGCCGTCCAGCATCGCCGCTTCGGTGGGATCGGCCGCCGCATCGGTGACCTTGGCCAGCGTCGACAGCCGCACCGCGCGTCCGTCCGCCAGGCTGATCGAATAGTCGCGCAGCGACTGCGCATTGCCGACCGTGCCCAGCGTGCGGATGGTTTGCTGCGCGCCATCCAGCTCGGCCTTGCCGCCGGCACGCTCGACCTGGATCAGCGCCAGCTGCCGCGACACGTCGCCGGCGGTGACGCCGAAGGCCTGCAAGGCGTTCGGGTCCAGGTCCACACGCACCTGGCGCTGCACGCCACCCACGCGGGTGACACGAGCGACGCCAGTCACGCCATACATCGCACGCGCGACTTCGCGGTCGACGAACCAGCTCGCCTCGTCGGCGCTCATCTTCGGCGCGACCAGCGCGTAGGTCATCAGCGAGCCGCCTATATCGACTTTCGAAATTACCGGTTCCTGGACATCCTGCGGCAGGTCGGTGCGGATGCGCGTGACCGCATCGCGCGTGTCGTCCAACGCAGTAGCCAGGTCGGCTTCCAGCTGGAACTCGATGCTGGTGGTGCTGACGCCTTCGCTGACGGTGGATATCACCCGCTTGACGTTGGTGACGGTCGCCACCGAGTCCTCGACCTTACGCGTGACCTCGGCTTCGAGCTGACTCGGCGAAGCACCAGGCTGAGTCACCGTGACGGTGGTCATCGGGAATGCGATATCGGGGAAGTGCGCCACCGGCAGCTTGTAGAAGCCCCATAGCCCGGCGACGCACAGCACGAAGAACGCCATCAGCGCTGGTAACGGCCGGCTGATCGCCCAAGAAGAGAAATTCATCGCGTGCCCGCCCCGGCCGCCGCGGCCGAGACCACGCGTACGCGGTCGCCATCGCCCAGGAAGCCGGCACCCTTGGCGACCACCTGATCGCCTTGCTTCAAACCTTCGATGATCTCGACCAGGTTCTGCGTGGTCTGGCCCGTGCGCACGCGTTGGCGCTGCACGATTTGCTTGTCTTTCATCGTGAACACGTAGCTATGTCCGTCGCGCTGTATCACCGCGGCGCTGGGTACCATCAGGGCGCGGCCGGCGCCGGTGACGATGTGGCCTTCGACATAGACGCCCGTCTTGAGCGCGCCGGGTTCCGGCAAGTCGACGTAGACCGTGCCGGTGCGTGTCTGCGCATCGACGCCAGGGGTGACCGCACGGATGCGACCGGCGATGGTGCTGCCTACGTAGGACAGCTCGACCGTATTGCCGACGGCGACGCCGGCAAGCTGATCCTCCGGCAATTCGGCGCGCCATTCCAGGCGACCGTCGCGGATCAGTCGCAGCAGCTCGCTGCCCGAGGTCACGACCTGGCCCGGTTGCACCAGCCGCTTGGAAATCACGCCGTCGGCGGGTGCGCGCAGTTCAGCGAAACCGCGACGCAGCTTGGCTGCGTCGCGCCCGGCCCGCGTCGTGGCCAGTTGCGCCTCGGCCTGCACCCGGGTGGCGCGCAGTTCGTCCAGGTTGCCCGCGCTGATCAATTGCTCGGCCGCCAATTTCGCGCCGCGCTCGTAGCTGACCTTGGCCAGATCCAAACTCGCCTGCACCTGCCGCACCGAGGCCTCGGCCTGCGCCAGTTCGCTGTCCAAGGTGCGATGATCCAGCTGAAGCAGCACTTGTCCCTTGCGTACCGTTTGGCCCACATCGACGTTGAGCGCCGTCACCCGCTGGCCGCTGAGCTCCACCCCCAACTGCATTTCTTCATAAGCCGACACCGGGCCGGAGACGAGCACGCTGCGCGCCATGGGCTGCGATTGGGCCGTCACCAGGGCCACGGTGAGCGACGACGCACCCTCGGCCTTCTTCTCTTCCTCGTCACTACCCGCTCCGCATGCCGAGAGCGACACTGCAACGACCATCAACGATGACCAACACAAGAACACTGCACGCATAAGTAGCCCGCCAGATGTAATAGAGACGATAGCTTTCGGATACAACCCGGATGACGCGTTCACGGGCGCTCCGAAGCAAGATTGAAGGAGGGAAATTTGTTTTTCATCGGGCGTCCGCGTGCGCGCGCATTGATCAAGCGCTGTTGCACGCCATCCAGCAGCAGATCCACGCCGTTCCCGAACCGCGCCTTGAAGTTAGGCTCGCTTAGAGCCTGTCGTGCTTGCCAGCAATGCGGATCCCTAGCCTCCGCAAGATCATGAAGGGCCTGCTGCACTCCAGCGATATCGCCGCCGCGATCGGGCAAAGCCTGCTCTTCGATGACGAAGCCCATCACGTAGCAAATGAGGTCCAGGGCAGTGCTGGCGGCGAGCTCGATCTCCGCGCCCGCACCGACCAGCGCCGCGATAGTCGCTTCGGCCACACGCAGCACGTTCTCGCTGGCGATGTAGGTGCCCGCGTGAACTCGTGCGCCATCCCGGTGCGACTTGAAGCCCTGGCGGAGCTCGCGCGCGATTTGTTGCAGGGTGGCGCGCCTGCTCTGCTCTTCCGGGATCTCGCGTGCGATGTCTTGGATCAGGGCATCGGTATCGGTCACCGCATCGATCAGCGCCTGCTTGCTGGTGAAATGCCAGTACAACGACGGCGCGCGGATACCGAGGCTGCAAGCCAGCTTGCGCAGGTTCACCCCTTCGATCCCACCCTCGTCCAGCAGGCCAAAAGCCGCCTCGACGATTTGCTTCCGCTTGATTGCTACGCGCATTTCCTATCCGTCTAACGATGTTAGTTTGGTGGAATCCAACGCCGTTAGATTCCAGAGACCATCGCTTGCTCTGCACCCACGCCAAGGAACACAAGCCTGCAGAACGCGATCAGGGGGAGTCTCATTCGATCTTTGACTGTGCTCATTTCAGTTCTCTGTCCCAATGGGCGCTGACCGTTCGTCATGGCGTGAAGACGATGCGCTCGCTGGTATGGGCCGCCTCGGCCCACGCTTGCCCCACATCGCGGAGCGGCGTGGCCTTCACGTCGATGCGGAACGTTCCTCGCGCGATCTCTTTCGCTAGCGCTGGTAACTCCATTAGGATCTCGCGACCCGACACCGAGCCGTACCCGCTGCCCACGATCCGGAGATCTGCAGATCGCAGGAAGGCCCCTGGAATGGCGGCGACTTCTCCCGCCATCGAGCCGATATGTATCCAGGTGATCGGCAGACTGCGATTCATCCGTTGATTGAGTACGGTTTCCATGACGCGAACCGCGCTCGCCCCCCAGACGAGATCGAGTACGACATCCACGTCGTGCGCGAGGGCGCCTAACCGGGCATCCCCCAGCGTCACGATCTCTGTGGCGCCAAGCGCGGGCAGCTTCGCGAGCTTCTCCTCGTCGCGCCCCGCGGCGATGACCTGCGACGCGCCCAGGTGCTGGGCGATCTGCACGGCCATGCTTCCTGAGCTTCCGGTGGCACCGAGGATGAGCACCTTCTGCCCGCTCTGAAACGGCACGCGGCAACGCAGCGCGAGCCAGGACGCCATCGCGGGATTCATCGCGCCCGCGACCGTAACCGGGTCACTGTCGCTCGGCAGTTCGATGCTGTGGTCGAGTTCAATCACCGTTCTGTCGGCCATCGTCCCAATCTGCCCGGGCCCCTGTACGAAGTAGCGCAACTTGCCGTCGATACCGCGCCCGACGCCATCGACCCCCGGCACGAGCGGCAGCCCCCCGCCGCTGCTGGAGTAATGAACGCCTGAGGCTTGGCCGCGAGTGATGCGATGCAGGCCCGCCGCGAGCACTTCGACGAGCATTTCCCCCGGCCCTCTGGGCACGGGATCGGCGTAGTCCCCGTAGTGCGGCGGTTGGTCGAACGAGGATATGACAGCAGCTTTCATGGGGCTCTCCTTCGGGGGGCTCTCGACCCATAAAGTTCGTAATACGATCTATTATTGATACGTAATACGAACCATGTCAAGATCGAATACATGAGGAAAAGCAAAAAATCCATGAAGCAGTCCCCCGCACCCGGCGAAGGGCTGGCCGATGCACTCGTGACGACCGCCTTTGTCACGATGGCCGTGATCAACAAGATTGGTGCCGAGAACGACTTGTCCCTCTCGCTGATCCGCGTCCTGGGAATCCTGTGGGATCGGCGCCCACGGATGGCCGAACTCGCCGACTACCTCGGGCTGGAGAAGCAGACCATGTCGGGGCTTATCGCCCGAGCAGAAAAGAAAGGGCTGGTGGCGCGTGCGCCGAACGAAGAAGATGGAAGGGCAACAGACGTTTTTCTGACGAGCGATGGGGCCAAGCTCGTCAAGCGGCTGCGTGTCCAGGGGCAACAGGCGCTGGCACCGATCATCGAGCAGCTCAGCGCATCGGATCAGCAGCTCCTCCGGGAGTTGCTTCAGCGCATGCTCGAAACTCGGAAGGGTTGATGACCAGAGTGGTGGCAACCAGTGGTCATGGTTACTGCAGCAGTGGTTGAATGGCCGTGGCGCATAGCAAGTCGATCCATCCTTGCGGTCCTCGCTGCCGACCAATCTCCCACTGGTGCGCGCACTGCGCAGCGATCCCGATGAGGAGGATGCGCTGCGCCTCGCTGCGGCCTTCGTCCGCGGCCGCCATTCGACCCAATAGCTCCATAGTGACTATCGCCAATGCAATTCTGCGCCCATGACTCCACCGGACCTGCTTAACCTGGCGGCAGGGGCTGCCGTGCTCGGCCTGGCCTCATTGACCGCTGCACTGGGATGGGGATTGCATACGCGCCCCGCCCGCTTCTTGACCGCGTTCTTCGCGTGCTTTGCCTTGGCCCATCTGTTGGGCACCCTCCTGCTCGGCGGAGGAGCCTGGCTGTCAGTCGATACGGTCCGGTGGCTGCGTGTGATCGAGGTGCCCTTGGTCTACCTGCTGGGTCCGTTGCTATACGGCTACGCGGTCGCGCTGACGTCGAGCGGCCGCGTGCCGGGACGTTCAATTGCGCTCTGGCATCTGCTGCCTTGCGCGATTGCGTTTGTCATCTCTCTGGCGAACGCACTGTTCCCATTCGACGCCACAGCGGCCGGCAACGCGATATTCCTGATCAGTTTCCATGGCTGGATGTTCCAGGGCGTACCCTACCTGCTCGCGGCCATGTGGCGTTCGTATGGCGCGCGGCCGTTGCTTGAACAGGTCAGCGCAGACGAAGCCGCGCTTCACCTGGGCTGGCTACGCTGGCTAGTCGCTGTAATCGGAGCCTGCTGGATCTCCAGCGCTATTGATCGCTGGCCGCAAACGACAGACGTGTCGAACTGGGCCTGGTTCGGCGTCGGCCTGAACTGGTTGACCACAGCGGCGATATACCTGCTGGCCTGGTTCGGATTACGCCAGCGCATCCTTGTGCCAGCCGGACTGATGCCGCCGAATGGATGCCAAACGCCTGTCACCGAGCCCGAGGTCGAGGCTGAGGACGCGCGATACCGGCGCTCCGGACTTAGCCCTGCACACTGCTTGGCGATAGCCGCCGAACTGACCCGGCTGATGGAAACCGAGCGCCTGTATGTCGATCCCGGCTTCGACCTTTTGCGCCTGAGCCAGCGCAGTGGCTGGTCACCGAACCATGTGTCGCAAGCGCTGAACCAAGGTCTTGGGCAGAACTTCTTCGAGTTCGTAAACACTTTCCGTATCGCCACCGCAACAGCTTGCCTGGCCGGTGCCGGCGACCGCCGTAGCGTGCTCGAAATCGCACTGGTGTCAGGATTCGGCAGCAAGTCGACGTTCAACACCGTGTTCAAGCGCATGACCGGACGGACGCCGCGCGAGTATCGCCGCGAGCTGGCCAAGGTCGCGGACGCCGCCACCTGCCACTGAACGTCCGATCCTGCACGATCGGACGACCATCGCGACGGGCTTTGCTCTCATTGCCGCTGGCTCGGCGGAACGGATGAAGTCATGCGATTCAAACTGGTAGTGCTCGGCATGCTGTTGGCCGTCGCCCCGATCCACGCGCTGGGGCAGGATGCCGCGACCGTGCTGGCCCGTGCAAAGGCCAGCAGCGGCGGCCCGCGCTGGGAAGCGGTGCATAGCCTGCAGATCGAGGGCGAGAAATCCGCTGGCGGCCTGGCCGGCGCGTGGCGGCTCACCCAGGACCTGGATACCGGCCGGCATGTCGAATCTTCGCGCCTGGGCAAGTTCGAATTGGCCCACGGCTACGATGGCCAGCGCGCATGGCGGCGCGATCACGGCGGCGAGATCGGGTTGCTCGACGGCATCGTACCTCGGCGCAACGCTCGCACCCAGGCATGGCTGGCGGCGCGGGCCTACTGGTATGCGGAGCGTATGCCCGCCAGCTATGCACCGGCACGGTCGCAGACGCTCGAGGGCCGCCGCTACGACATCGTCGCGGCGACGCCGGAAGGTGGCGACCCGCTCGAACTCTGGTTCGATGCCGGATCCGGCCTGCTCACCCGCATCGTCCTGCCGGTTGCCCTCGGCTCGACGGTCTCCTTACTTGGGGACTATCGGGACGTCGACGGACTGCGCCTGCCGCACCGCATAACCACTGACAATGCCGACAGCGCCGGCCGCAGCGACCCGCGCCTGCGCAGCGAACTGCAGGTACATCGCTACCGCATCAACACGGCCCCCACGGACCCGGCGTTCGCACCACCGCCGATGCCCGCCGACGGATACGTGGACGACAAGGACGGCGTCACCCACGTCCCATTCGACCTGGTCAACAACCACGTCTATGTGGATGCCAAGGTCGATGGCCAACCGGCGCGTTTCCTGGTCGACACCGGGGCAGTGAATCTGCTGACGCCGTCGGCGGCCAAGCGCTTGGGCATCTCCAGCGCGGGCAAGCTGAGCATCAACGGCGCTGGCGACAATGCCGTCGAACTGAGCCTGGCGCAGGCGCGCCATCTCCAGGTGGGTGACGCGCACCTTCCCCGCCCCGTGTTCTACGTCATCGACCTGGGCCAACAACTGAATTCGATGGGCGTGCACTACGACGGCTTCATCGGCTACGAGACATTCCGCCGCTTCGTCACCACCTTCGACTATGCCGCGCGCGTGCTCAGCTTCGCCGAACCGTCGCGTTACCGGCCGCCAAGCAATGCGGTGGCGCTTACCTTCGAGCAGGATGACCGTGCACCGGTCCTCTCGGGCACGCTGGATGGCATTCCACTACGGCTGTGGATCGATTCGGGCTCGCGTGGTTCGTTGAGCCTGAACAGTCCCTTCGTGCGCTCGCACGGGCTGCTCGAAAAATATCGTGCCGGTGGCGAAGCAGTACTCGGTTGGGGCATCGGTGGCCCGGCCCGCGCGCACCCGGCGCGACTGGGCGTGCTCAGCCTGGGTGGTATCGATGTCGAAGGGCTGGCAGGGGATCTGTCGACCACCGACAAGGGTGCCTTGGCCATCTCCGACTACGGCGCGATCCTCGGCGGCGGCGTGTTGCGCCGATTCACGGTCGGTCTGGATTACGGCGCGAAACGCATGTACCTGACACCCAATGCCGAGAATGCAGCACCCGAACCGTTCGACCGCAGTGGGTTATGGCTGCAGGCAGATGGCTCCACTCTGCGGGTTGGCGATGTCGCCGCCGGCAGTGCCGCGGAGCGGGCGCAGCTACGGGAGAACGACCGCATCGTCTCGATCCGAGGTGAGCAGGTCACCACGCGCGGCCTCGGCCAATGGCGCGAAATCCTGCGCGAGCTGCCGCCAGGAACGCGCGTTGCCGTCGGCTATCTTCGCGACGGCAAGCATGCCAACGCCGAACTGATACTGAGCGATCGCATCCCGCGGCATTGGCCATCCGACGGGAGTATGCCGAGAGGGGCGGAGCCCTGACTTCGGATCAAAGACGATGCATCGGGCAGTTTCAGGCATCAAGCAGGTAGGGGTGCGCTTTGGGTCGACAGCGGCCCCTCTCAGCCCAACCTCAGGGCCATACCTTTGCTTGGCCATTTGGGCCACTGGGAAATCGACCTTGAAATGCCCCGCTCTCGCCTGCGGAGAGAACCCTGCCCGCACACACCACAGCCATTTCCCCGGGAACTTTCCGGATTCTGGCTACCTTGCGGTTTACAGCTGACTGATTGGTGGGCCCACCAGGACTCGAACCTGGAACCAAAGGATTATGAGTCCTCTGCTCTAACCATTGAGCTATGGGCCCGCAGCGAAACGCAATTGTAACTGGCCGGTTCCCGACCGCGCATGCCTGGCCGAGCTCTAGGCGGATTGCCTGCGCAGCGTGGTGGCGCGTACCAGGATCGGCGGGGGGTCCGTTTCCTCGGGGATGTTGAGCAACTTCCTTTCCCGCAGCCATTGGCCCGGCGTGCGCGCCGAGGTCAGGGCGACGATGGGGATGGCCAGCACCAGCCCCAGTATCACCGGCGACATCCACGCCGCCAGCGAAGGCGAGACGAACAAGGCGACCACGCCGGCGAACAGCCCGAACAGGCTCAGGCCACCGTAACTCTTCAGCAATGCGGAAAGAGGCAGGGTGCCGTCGTCGCGACGCTGCGATTCCCAGCCCGAATCCCGGCCGGCCAGCACTTCGGCCACGCCGCGCGATTGCACGAACATCACGATCGGCGCCATCAGCGCGGCCAGCACGCTTTCCAGCAACATGCTGACGAAGGCGCGCAAGGCGCCGCCGCAGCCGCGCCGCTGCGCCGGATCCAGCAGCATCGCCAGATAGCCGAGGATCTTGGGCGCGAACAGCGCGCCCATGGTCGCCACGAACAACCACACGATCCGCTCCGGATCCAGCGAACGCCAGTAAGCGGCAGGCGAGAACGACGCCAGTGCACCCCCGTTCGGATCGATGCCCGCCTGTTCCAGGGGGATGCCGATGCCGACCAGCATCAACATGGCCCACATCGGCGCGGTGAAGTAGTGGCCGATGCCGATCATGAAATGCCAGCGGTTGACCCAGTGCAGGCCGCGCGCGGGCAGCACCGCGGCGTGCTGCAGATTGCCCTGGCACCAGCGCCGGTCGCGTACCAGCAGGTCGGTCAGCGAAGGCGGACCTTCCTCGTAGCTGCCGTGCAGGGTCGGCACCATGTGCAGGGCCCAGCCGCCGCGGCGCATCAGCGCGGCTTCGACGAAATCGTGGCTGAGCACGTGGCCACCGAACGGCTTCTTGCCCGGCAATCGCGGCAGGCCGGTGCATTCGGCGAAGGCACGGGTGCGGATGATCGCGTTATGCCCCCAGTAATTGCTTTCCGCACCGTGCCACCAGGCCACCCCATGCGCGATCACCGGGCCATAGACACGACCGGAGAACTGCTGCATGCGCGCGAACAGGCTGGTGCCGCCGACGATCACCGGCAGCGACTGGATCAGGCCGACATCGGCATGGGTTTCGATCGCCGCGGCGAGGCGGACGATGGTGTCGCCGGTCATCAGGCTGTCCGCATCCAGGATCAGCATGTGCGGATACGCGGCGCCGAAGCGGCGCACCCATTCGGCGATGTTGCCCGCCTTGCGTTCGCTGTTGTCCGCGCGCCGCCGGTAGAAGATCCGCGACTGGCCGCCGGTGCGCTCGAGCAGGGCATGGAACTCGGCGATTTCGCCTTCGGCGATTTCGGCGCGGGTGGTGTCGCTGAGGATGAAGAAGTCGAAGCATTGCAGTTGGCCGGTGTCGCGGACCGATTCGTAGATCGCCTGCAGGCCGGCCATCAACCGGTGCGGATCCTCGTTGTAGGTCGGCATCAGCAACGCAGTACGCGCGCCGAGCACCGGCAAGGGCTGGGATGGATCGATGCCCAGGCGGCCCGGCCCCCGCGCGAGCAGCAGCACGAAACCGGCGAGCGCGCCCAGCAGCGATTGCGCGACCCAGGCGAACAGGAAAACGAACAGCAGCAGCAGCGCGCCTTCCAGTACCTGCAGTCCGTCCACCCGCAACACCCGCCACATCTGCCAGGCCGCGAGCGCAGTCAAGGCGATGGTGCCGCCGATCATGTAGAAGCGGCGCCAACCGATGCGGGCCGGTGTGGTTGACAGCGCACGACGATCAAGGCGGCCTTCGCGCAGGGATTGCACCGGCATCGCGATCGGCGCGGGCGTGGGCAGCGATTCGTAGGCGGCCGATTGCGTCGCCTGCGCCGGCATCGGGCTCATGGTGTCCAACGGTACAACCAGGTTTCCGAGAGCGGCTGTGCATCTTTCTTCAGTCGCGCATGCAGCTCTACCGCTTTCGCATCGCCCGGGTCGAGTTCGAAGCCGATCCGCCAACCGCCGGTCGTGGCCAGCGGATGGGCCACTGGGTTGAGCAGCTTGCCGGTATTGGACCAGACGTCGGCCTGGACCCCCGACTCCGCCTGCAGGCCTTTCAATGCTTCTCCCTCGAAATCGATGACGACACGACGCGCGCCGGTCTTCGGCACCGCGCCGATCCGCGTGTCGGCCACGCTCGCCAACTTCGGATTCCAGGTGTGCGCATTGCACCAGTGCAGGCGGTAGTCGAAGCGGTATTCGCGTCCGGCCGCCAGCGGCGCGGCGGGACGCCAGAAGGCGACGATGTTGTCGTGGTATTCGTCGTCGGTCGGCAGTTCGATCAGGTGCACGCTGCCCTTGCCCCAGTCGCCGACCGGTTCCACCCACAGGCTGGGGCGGCGTTCGTAGTGGGCCTCGTCGTCGGCGTAGTCGGCGAAATCGCGCTGGCGCTGCATCAGTCCGAAGCCGCGCGGGTTGGAATCCTCGAAGCCGCTGTCCTGCACGGTGGCCGGATTCTGCAGCGGTCGCCAGATCTGTTCGCCGGCGCCGGTCCACAGCGCCAGGCCATCGGAGTCGTGCACCGCGGGTCGGTAGTCGTCCACGCCGGCACGGTCGCTGGCGCCGAACGAATACATGCTGGTCAGCGCGGCGATGCCGGCATGGGCCAGTTCCACGCGCGGGTACAGGCGCGCCTGCACGTCGAAGCGGGTTTCCTCTCCGGGATGGATGGCGAAACGGAACGCGCCGGACACGCTGGGACTGTCCATCAATGCATGCACGACCACCGCGTCGGCGCCGGCTCCCGGGGTTTCCAGCCAGAACGAGCGGAACACCGGGAATTCCTCGCCCTGCGGTTGCAGCGTGTTCAATGCCAGTCCGCGCGCGGAAAGTCCGTAGGCCTGGCCCTTGGCCACCGCGCGGAAATAGCTGGCGCCGAGGAAGGCGCAGATCTCGTCGAAATAGTCGGCGCGGTTGAGGCGGCCATGCAGGCGGAAGCCGGCGAAGCCGAGATCGTTCGCGCTGCGGCCCGGCACCGTTCCGGCGGGGAAGGAGAACAGATCCGACGAATATGGAACCTCGCTCGCGCGGCCGTTGGCCACGGTGAAGACCTGCACCCGGTCCTTGAACAGGAACCCCGGATGGAAGAACTGGGCCTGGAACGGCAGCCCCTGCTCGCGCCACAGGGCATGCGTGGGATTGAAACGGATGCCGCGGTACGCGTCGTAACCGATGTCGCGCAGCCATGGCGGCAATTCCACCGCGGGCTTGCGGAAAGGCGTCGCGGCCAGTTGCCTGGCCAGCGCGGGCACGGTGCCGGCGTCGAAGGCAGCCTGCACTCGTTCGGCCGCCAGCAGGCGCGGGACCAGCAAGCCGCTGCCGGCAAACGCCGCGACCGGCAGCGACAGGCCGCCCAATATCACTTCTCTTCTGCGCACCTTGGCTCCTGCGGGGTCACGGTTCGGGGCAACCGGTCGATTGTAGACATCGGTTCGTTAGCGCCAGGACACGATGCGAGGCCGAAGCCGGGGCCGCGGCACGAAAAGGACACCGTAGGAGCGCCCCTTGGGCGCGAGCTCTCCGATCCGATCGCGGAACAAGCCGAGAGCTCGCGCCCAAGGGGCGCTCCTACGGCAACGGCGATCCTTTCCGTTGATCCAGCAAGAACAAAAAAGCCCCGCATGCGCGGGGCTTTTTCGATGCGCCGTTGAGTTGGCGGGCTTACTCGATGTCGAGGAAGCTGCGCAGCTGTTCCGAGCGCGAGGGATGGCGCAGCTTGCGCAAGGCCTTGGCCTCTATCTGGCGGATGCGCTCGCGGGTGACATCGAACTGCTTGCCGACTTCCTCGAGGGTGTGGTCGGTGTTCATGTCGATGCCGAAGCGCATGCGCAGCACCTTGGCTTCCCGCGGGGTCAGGCCGGCGAGCACGTCGCGCACGGTTTCCGACAGGTTGATGTTGACCGTGTTCTCGATCGGGGACTCGACGTTGGTGTCCTCGATGAAGTCGCCCAGGTGCGAATCCTCGTCGTCGCCGATCGGGGTTTCCATGGAGATCGGTTCCTTCGCGATCTTCATCACCTTGCGGATCTTGTCCTCGGGCATGTCCATTTCCTTGGCCAGCTCCTCCGGCGTGGCCTCGCGGCCGTACTGCTGGAGCATCTGCCGGGAAATGCGGTTCAACTTGTTGATCGTCTCGATCATGTGCACCGGGATGCGGATGGTCCGCGCCTGGTCGGCGATCGAGCGGGTGATCGCCTGGCGGATCCACCAGGTGGCATAGGTCGAGAACTTGTAGCCGCGACGGTATTCGAACTTGTCGACCGCTTTCATCAGGCCGATGTTGCCTTCCTGGATCAGGTCGAGGAACTGCAGGCCGCGGTTGGTGTACTTCTTGGCGATGGAGATGACCAGGCGCAGGTTGGCTTCGACCATTTCCTTCTTGGCCTTGCGCGCCTTGGCCTCGCCATAGGCCATGGTCCGGCTGATTTCCTTGATGTCGGCAAGGCTCAGGTGCATCGCGTGCTCGATGGCGATGGTCGCCTCCTGCTCGGCGATGATCTGCTCGCGCACGTCGCGCAGCGCCGACGACCACTTCTGCTTGCGCTTGAGCACTTCGTCCACCCAGCCCAGGTTGGTCTGGTTGCCTTCCCAGGCGCGGATGAAATCCTTGCGCGGCATCTTCGCCGAGTTGGTCGACAGGTACAGCACGCGACGCTCGTGGTCCTTGATCTGCTGCACGACCTCGCGCTGCTTGCGCACCAGCGTGTCGGTCAGCGCCAGCGGCAGCTTGAGGGTGACGAAGACCTCCGCCATCTCGGCGCGCAACTTGACCGCGGTCTTGTTGTCGGCGCCGCTCTTGGAATAGGACTTCTTGAACTTGGCGTAGGCATCGGCCATCGCCTGCATGCGGCGCGCGACTTCTTCCGGATCCGGACCGGTCGGGCCGGCTTCCTCGGCCTCTTCCTCGACGGCCTCTTCGGCCTCGTCTTCCTCGGCTTCGGCATCGTCGGCCGCAGGTGGCGCCACGACCACGGGTTCGGGTACCTCCTCGATCAGGTCGTTGAAGCCGACCACGATCTCGGCCAGGCGCTTCTTGCCGGCCTTGTGGGTTTCGTAGTCTTCCAGCAGCAACTCGATCGTCCACGGGAAACTGCCCAGCGACGCCTGGACCTGGCCCAGGCCTTCCTCGATACGCTTGGCGATGGCGATTTCGCCTTCGCGGGTCAGCAGTTCGACCGTGCCCATCTCGCGCATGTACATGCGCACGGGATCGGTGGTGCGACCGCCTTCGGTATCGAGGGTCAGCGCCGCGGCGGCTTCCTCGGCGGCGGTGTCGTCGACTTCACGGTTGCCCGTGCTGTTGCCGGCGAGCAGCAGCGTTTCGGCATCGGGCGCGACTTCGTGCACCTCGATACCCATGCCGTTGATCATGCCGATGATGTCTTCGATCTGTTCCGCATCGACGATGTCGTCGGGCAGGTGGTCGTTGACTTCGGCAAAGGTCAGGTAGCCCTGTTCCAGGCCCTTGCTGATCAGCAGCTTGATGTCGGATTGTTGGGCAGGACGTTCGTTGGCCATGTGTGCTTGCGCCACCGGATAAGAGAATGGGGAACCCAGCATTATACTGCGCCGCTGGGGATTTGGCCGCGCCTCGACCGGTTTGGCCCACGATCAAGGCCGAACGCGCCGCAGCGCGCCGGGCCCTGGGGCCACCGTTCACGGCTAGGACGCCGAGAGCCGGGCCCTTTCCAGCCCGGATTCAAGGCCGCAGCAGGAAGGTCACCGGCCCGTCGTTGACCAGGCTGATCACCATATGGGCACCGAAACGCCCGGTTTCCACCCCCGGCAGGTGCTTTTCGCGACAGATCGCCACCAGACGGTTGTAGCCGCGTTCAGCCTCTTCCGGCGGAGCGGCGGTGGTGAAGCTCGGGCGCATGCCAGAACGGGTATCGGCCGCCAGGGTGAACTGGCTGACCAGCAACAGGCCGCCTCCGGTATCGGCCAGCGACCGGTTCATCTTCCCCGCCTCATCGGCGAAGACCCGGTAGCCCAGCAGGCGCTCGGCCATGCGCAGGAACTGGGTCTCGCCATCGCCGGGTTCGACCGCGACCAGGGCCAGCAGGCCTGGGCCGATGCTGCCCACTGCCTGGCCATCGACGCTGACGGAGGCCTGGGTGACGCGCTGGATGAGGCTGAGCATGGGGCGAGGAGTGAGGAGTGAGGAGTGAAGAGTGAAGAGTGAAGAGTGAGGAGTGAAGAGTGAGGAACGAGGAACGAGGAACGAGGAACGGGGCAGAGCGTAACCGCTTTCGCTCACTCCTCACTCCTCTCCGCTCACTCCTCGCCCGCCCGCTAAACTCCGCCGCATGAAACCCGAACTCCTGGCTGGCCTGCTCTATCGCGCCACCGCCCTGCTGACCCGCCTGCCCTGGCCGTGGCTGCGCCGCTTGGGCGATGCGCTGGCCTGGCTGTGGCGGCGCGTGGACGCTCGCGAAAGCAGGGTGGCGCGACGCAACCTGCAACTCGTATATCCGGAAATGCTGCCCTCCCAGCGCGACGAGTTGCACGCCCGAATCCTGCGCAGCACCGCCCGCCAGGCACTGGAAACCCTGCGTTTCTGGACGCGGCCGCACGCCGACAACCTGTCGCGGCTGGTCGAGCGGAACGGCGAAGCGCTGTACGACGCGGCACTGGCATCGGGGAAAGGCGTCATCGTGGCCGCACCGCATTTCGGCAACTGGGAGCTGCTCAACCAGTGGCTTTCCTCGCGCGGCCCCGTCGCCATCGTTTATGCACCTCCCCAATCCCGGGTGGGCGACGCCTTCCTGTTGCGTGTCCGCAGCGCCGACAACATCCGCCAGGTGCGCGCCGAAGGGCCCGCGGTCCGGCAGTTGTGGAAGGTGCTGAAGGAAGGCGGCGCGGTCGGCATCCTGCCCGACCAGCAGCCCAAGCTGGGCGACGGCGAATTCGCGCCGTTCTTCGGCGTGCAGGCGCTGACCATGACCCTGGTGTCGCGATTGGCCGAACGCACCGGGGCCACGGTCCTGTTCGCCTGGTGCGAACACACCGGCGTCGACCTGGAATTCGCGCTGCATGTGGAACCGGCTCCGGAAGGCATCGCCGATTCCGATCCGGTAGTCGCCACGGCCGCGCTCAACGGCATGGTCGAGCGCATCGCGCGTCGCGATCCGGCCCAGTACCAGTGGACCTATAAACGCTACAGCCTCCGCCCACCGGGTAGTGGCGAACTCAATCCCTACAAGGAAGCGGACCCGACATGAGCGATCCCGAAACGCCGATGCCTGACGACGAGGCTGCGCCTGAGCGCCCGCAGGAGGACGCCGTACCTGCGGTCGACTGGCAACGCCTGCCGCCGCGCGGTGCCGGGCTGGCAGCACTGGGCATGGCGATCGCCTTCGCCATTCCCTGCGCGATCGCCTCCGGTTTCGTGGCGCAACTGACCGAATGGGTCACGCCCTGGCTGCTGTCACCCCTCGTCGGCGCGCTGGGCGCGGCCCTGGGCGCCTGGATCGGGGTCAAGCGCCATCGCCGGACCTTGTGGAAGCTGGACCCGGGCGGCTTCGCCCTGCGCCAGGGCCGCTGGTGGCAGACCGAAAGCCGGGTACCGATATCGCGGGTCCAGCACCTGGACCTGAAGCGCGGCCCGTTGCAGCGCGGGCTGCGGCTGGCCACGCTGGTGATCCATACCGCGGGCACGCGCATGGCGGCGGTAGCGGTTTCCGGGCTGGACAGCGACGACGCCGAGCGCCTGCGCGACCGCCTGTCGCGCCAGCTGGACCACGACGACGACGCGTTGTGATGCAGGCCGCCGCTCCCGTGGACAACGAAACCGAGCGCCGGCTGCATCCGTGGTCGTGGCTGTTCGTGCTGGTCCAGCAATTGAAGCAGTTCCTCGTGCCGCTGCTGGCCTTGCTGGTCTTCGGCGGCGGTGGCGCGGGCGGCTTCTGGGCCGGGATCGGACCGCTGGTCGCGGTGGGCGTACTGGTCGTGGTTTCGCTGCTGCAGTACTTCACCTACCGCTATCGCATCGGCAGGGACGGCCTGAGCATCCGCGACGGCCTGCTGCATCGCAACCTGCGCGATATTCCCTATTCGCGCATCCACAACGTGGTCCTGCATCAGTCGCTGCTGCACCGGTTGTTCGGCGTGGCCGAGGTCAGGCTGGAATCGGCAGGCGGACAGAAACCCGAGGCGCAGATGCGGGTGCTGCGGCTGGACCAGGCATTGGCGCTGGAGGACCTGATCAAGCATCGCGGGCAACTGCCGGAGGCCGGCACGCCGGCCAACGCTGCCGATCGCCTGTTGTCGCTGCCCACCGCCGAAGTCGTCCGCCTGGGCCTGGTTTCCAACCGCGGCATGATCGTGGTGGCGGCGGCATTCGGCGGCGCCTGGCAACTGTTTCCCGATCGCGTGGTCGCCAATTTTTTCGAGACCACCGGACGCGAACTGTTCGGGTACGCCAGCCACCTGCAGCTGGGCTGGATGACCACCGCCGCGGCCGTGGCCGCGATGGTGCTGCTGGCGGTAGTCCTGCTGCGCCTGCTTTCGGTGGCGCTGGCGCTGGTCCAGTACCACGGCTTCCTGCTCAGCGAGGAACAGAAGCGGCTGACGGTGGAACGCGGGCTGCTGGCGAAACTGCGCACCAGCGTCGCCCGCCGCCGCATCCAGTCGTGGACGCTGCACGAAGGCTTCCTGCATCGCCTGCTGAAACGTCGCAGTCTGCAGGTCGACACCGCCGTCGCCGAAATGGGCAAGAGCGATCACCGCGCCTTCAGGGAAGTGGCGCCGATCGCCACCCCCGAGGCTTGCGACGCGCTGGTCCGCCACCTGTTGCCGCAGGCGCAATGGCCGCGCGGCGAATGGACCGCGCTGGCGGCGGGCACGTGGTGGCGGTTGTTCCTGCCGACAGCGATCTTCTGCGTGCTGCTTACGGGCGGCCTGCTGCTGCGTCTAGGCAACGCATGGACGCTGCTGCCGCTGCTGTGGCTGCCTTGGGGCGCGTACGCCTCGCGGCAGCGGGCGCGGCGCGAGGGCTATGCCGTGGACGAACACCTGGTCGCGGTGCGCAGCGGCTGGTGGTCGCGGTGGTGGCGCTTCGCCGAGATCGACAAGCTGCAGGCGCTGCGGCTGGAGCGCTCGCCGATCGACCGCCACTTCGGCACCTCCACCTTGCGCCTGGACACCGCCGGCGCCGGCGGCTTGGCCCCGCCGCTACGCATCCGCTTCCTGCCGCAAAACGAGGCCCGGGCGCTGTATGCCCGGCTTGCGGATTCACTGGCCCGCAAGCGTTTGCGCTGGTGAGGTAGCGCCACTCAGGACATCTTCCAGATGTCCGACACGGCGATCCAGCCAGGCGACGATCCTCGCCTGCACTTCAGGCGATGCCAGTTCCAGGCTTTGCACCACGACGAAGGCCGCGCGCGGATCGGCATCGGCGCGCGCCATCTTGTGCCACAAGCGCAGCGACGACTGATCGCGCGGCTTGAGCTGCACCGTATACAAGGCGTTATCCAGGAGGGCGGCCTCGTGCGCTATGCCCAGGTGTATCGAAAGGCTCTCGCTGTTGAACTGGGTCGGCGATCGCAGCCGGTGGCTGATGTTGCCGGTCAGCTTTTCCGGATTCTTCTCGAAGTAGTCTTTCAACAGGCTACGGCGCATGGGATATGGGTTGTGGTAGAGCCGGTAATAGCGACGATCGAATCCAGCCAGCCGCGCGCCCGCCTGCTGGGTAGCGAGATTGCTGTGACGAGCGGAAACCGTGCCGGTCAGGCGCTTCCACCATCCGGCGACGCGGCGCTTCCAGTCGTATTCGGACTGCGGCAGCCATTTCCCGCGCACGACCATTTTCCCGTCACGGAAGAAATCGGCTTCCCGGACGGGGCGCAACAGCATCATGTCGTCGTTTATGTACAGGAATTGCTCGGCAAGCCCCGGAATTCGCCAAAGGACGCTGCTGATGGACTCGCTGTTGAACGTGGGCAGGAATTCCTCGAAGCCGGAAAATATTTCGCGGTGATCCACCAGCCGCACACGATCGGCGTAAGCCGAATCCGCGAGCCTCGGCAGCTGCCGTGGAACCTGCATGTCGGTGACGACATGGATACGCCGCAACCACGGAGCGAAGCGCAACAGCGAGGCCAGGCAGTAATCCAGTTCGCCGGCATCGTTGAACCGGGTCGTATGCGCGCTGCCGCCGCGTACGCTGCCGGTCCGCGACAGGTAAGCGGACAGTTTCTGCTGGTGGGCGGGATCGGCGCCGTCCACCCAGGTGACGACGGCATCGATATCCGCGAGTTCGTTTGCGCCCATTGCCTGCTCAGCCCGACGGACATGCGTCGTGGGAAAGGCGATGCCCGTGCTCCATCATGCCCGAGGCCCCCAATAGCCCAGCCGCTTGCGAAGCTGCAAGTCGCGGACCTTCGTCATGAACGGTTTCGGCTTCAACCTGCCGAGACCGCCGGCGACCACCTCTTCCACCGCCTTGATCACCCGTTCGGACGATCGCCCATCGCGATAAGGATGGATGTCGTTGGCATAGGCGACGATTGCCGATTGCAATTCTCGCGAAGGCGAGAACGCCCGTTCCAGCATTTCCGGCAATCGCGCCGCCTCGGTGAAATCAAGCATGTAGCTCTGCGGCACCCGATGACGGAAGGTAACCACGGGCTTGTGCTGGACCACGAACTCGGGAACCACCGAAGTGGTATCGGACAGCAACACGTCCGCGGCGCGTTGCGCGGTGACGATCTGCTCCGGCTCGACGAAGAACGCATTTTCACCCGCCAACGCGCGATAGCGCGCGAACAATTCCGGCGGACACTTCGGGTGCAGGGTCAGCAGCCAGTAGCGGCCGTCTTTCGCCATGCTTTCCTTGATGGCCTCGTACAGATGCGGCGCGGCGCTTACCCGCTCGGTGAAAGTGGAGGCGAACATGACCACCTGCTTTCCTTGGGCGCGGTCGCGCATCTGCCGCGCCGCGCCGCCATCGTCGCGGAACAGCGGATCCAGCTTGGGCCAGCCCGTTTCAACCACGGTGAAGTGCCCCAGCTCATCGGCCAGTTTCTGGAAGGGCAGCGTGGTCGCTGGCCCCTGGGTGCAGTACAGGTCGAACAAGCCGCGGATGCGGAAATGGCCGCGCTTGTCCGAATGCTTGCTTGTGTTGAATCCATGGAACAGCTGCACCTTGGCGCCGCCGAAAAAAGGCGGGACCCAGTCCATCGCGCAGAACACGGCCATCGGCTTCAGCGCTACCGCTCCGCGGGTATCGACCATGCTGACCGGCGCCGGCATCGACTCGCCAGCGGCCGCGAGCGGCCCATCGAACCAGGCATGCACGTTGTATCCGGCCCGCAGCAAGGCATCGGCAAGCGGCTTCAGGATGGGCAACGCATAACGCTCCCGGGCGGTCAGCAGTACATTGGCGTTGTTCATGGAGTAGTAAAAAGCGTCAGACCTGATTTCTTGATGCCGCACGATGCCCAGACGATCTTCTTCCTGCGCGTCTCGGCGCGGATGGCAAGATTGTTCCGCACCGACTCCTCGGTCTTGTACGCGCGCGGATGGTCCAGGTGCACGCAAACCGCACGATGGCGGATTTGCTTGCCCCTCACGCCGTAGTTTTCGAGTCTTTCGCCCAGTTCACGGTCGGGACCGCCGTACTTCATGCGCTCGTCGTAACCATTGATGGCCAGCAGGTCCTGCTTCCATGCGGAGGAATTGCAGTTGTTGAAAGTAGGTCTGGCCGTGGTGATGGTATCGAGCAACTTGCCGGCGATCGGACCGGCGTCCAACTTGAGGCGATTCGACAGATTCATGCGTTCCTGCCGCTCCAGCCATTGCAGATCGAAGCAGCGCCCCTCGCCGATGTCGTCGGCGGAAATCATCTTGCTCAGGTCCATGCCCAGCTTGCAGTAACCGCCCGACAGGAAACGCCCCCTCTCGGCATGCAGCGCGTGCGTGGCGACGAAATCGTTGCGCGGGATGCAGTCGCCATCGGTGAACAGGATGTACTCGTGCACGGTGGCCGGGATCACCTTGTTGAGGATCTCCTGGCGCCGATAGCCTTTGTCTTCGTGCCAGAAGTGGCGCAGCGGCACCGGATAATCCTGTGCATGGCGTTCGACCAGGACCTGTGTGCTGGATGGCGAACCGTCGTCGGCCACGATCACCTCGAAATCCCGGTAGGTCTGGCACGCATAACCCTTCAGGACCTTTTCCAACCTGTCCCTGGAATCGTAGGTGCTGATGATCACGGAGATTTTCACGGGCCGGGTCCGGTCAGGCGCAGCAAGAGCAGAAGGATAGCCGATCCGATCAGGACGCCCGGGTGAAGCGCGCATAGAAAAACCCGTCCATGCCCTGTTCGCCCGGCAGGCGCTGGCGTCCCGATCCTGCGTCATGGCCGTAGCGGTCGTCCAGCGGTTCGGCGCGCGCATCCGGCGTGCGCGCCAGGAACCCGGCAGCCTGCCGCTCGTTCTCGTCCTTGAGGAGGGAACAAGTGGCATAGAGCAGCACGCCGCCGGGCCGGACCGTTTTCCACAACGCATCCAGCAGTCGCGCCTGCAAGGCGACCAGGGCGACCAGGTCTTCCGGTCGCCGATGCAGCAACACGTCCGGTTGCCGGCGGACGATGCCGGTGGCCGAACAAGGTGCGTCCAGCAGCACGGCATCGAAGGGTTCGCCCTCCCACCAGGCCGCCAGGTCGCCGGCATCGGCGGCGCGGAACTCCGCGGCAACGCCCACCCGCTGCAGCGTTTCGCGGACGCGATCGAGCCGGCGCGAGTCCACGTCCAGCGCGAGCAGGCGCAACGACGGGTCGCGTTCCAGCAGATGCGCGGCCTTGCCGCCGGGCGCGGCGCAGGCGTCTAGCACGCGCGCACCGGGCGCGGGCGCCAGCGCATCGGCGACCTGTTGCGCCGATCCGTCCTGCACGGAAGCATCGCCTCCGGCGAAGCCGGGAAGCGCGGAAACCGCGACCGGCGAATCGATGCGCAGCGCATCGGCCAGGTTTCCATCGGCAGTGGAATCGATATCGACCGCCTGCAGGCGCGAAGCGTAGTCGTCGCGCGTTCCCTTCATCCGATTCACCCGCAACCACAGCGGCGCGGCATGGGCGCTGGCCTCGAAGATCGCCGGCGCGCGATCGCCCCAGTCCAGGCCGATTTTCTTGCGCAACCAGGCCGGCCAGGCAGCGGCGGGATCGGATTCGGGGAAGCCTTCGCGCGTCGCCCGGCGCAGCAGCGCATTGACCATGCCGGCCTGGTGCGGGCGACCCAGCACGCGGGTGGCTTCGACGGTCGCCGACAGGGCGGCATGCGCGGGCAGGCCCATGGCGTCGATCTGGGCGAAGCCGGCCAGCAGCAGCGAGCGCAGATCGCCGTCTTTTTCGCCTAGCGGTTTCTGCAACCACGACTGCAATGCCGCGTCGTAGCGCGCGCGTTGCCGCAACGCGGAGAAACAGATGGCTTCCAGCAACGCGCGATCGCGCGGATCGGCCAGTTGCGCCAGCGCAGTGGCCAGTTCGCCTTTCAGCGAGCGGCCGCGATGGATCACCGCGTCCAGCACCCTGGCGGCGAGCACGCGCGTGGCCACGCCGGGCGCGGCATCCCCGGAGGCAGCGCGGGTGGGCGTTGCGCCCCAGGGCGTAGTGGTCATGGCCCGGCCAGGTCGCGGCGCGCGTTCAGATAATCGGCGGCGGTGATCGCCTTGCCGCCTTCGCGCTGGACCACGCGCAGGCGCAGCGCGCCTTCGGCGCAGGCGATATCGATGCCCTGCTTGCCGGCGGCCAGCAGCGTGCCCGGCGCGAAGGCATGCGGCAGGTCCAGGGCCACGGCGCCGTGGATGCGCAGGCGCTCGCCCGCGACCATCGCTTCGGCCACCGGCCAGGGCTCGAACGCACGCACCTTGCGCGCCAGCACTGCGGCGGGCTGGTTCCAGTCCAGGCGCGCTTCCGCCTTGTCCAGCTTGTGCGCGTAGGTCACGCCGGTCTCGGGCTGTACCCATGGCAACGGCAATACATCGGCACGCCGCAGGGCCAGTCCATCGGCAAGTACGCCCGCTCCCAGTTCCGCCAGGCGGTCGTGCAGTTGTCCGCCCGTCTCTTCCGGGCCGATCGGGGTCTTGTGGGCCAGCAGCACCGGACCGGTGTCCAGGCCGGCTTCCATCTTCATCAGGCACACCCCGGTCTCGGCGTCGCCGGCTTCGATCGCGCGCTGGATCGGCGCGGCACCACGCCAGCGCGGCAACAGCGAGGCGTGCACGTTCCAACAACCGAAACGCGGGATTTCCAGCACCGCGCGCGGCAGGATCAGGCCGTAGGCGACCACGACCATCAGGTCCGGCGCCAGGTCGCGCAGCGCTTGCTGCGATTCCTTGCGCTTCAGCGTTTCCGGCTGCAGCACCGGAATGCCGCGCTGGATCGCCTCCAGCTTCACCGGCGACGCGGCCAGGCCGCGCCCACGCCCCGCGGGACGGTCGGGCTGGGTGTACACCGCGACGACTTCGCCGTACGCATGCGCGGCGCGAAGACTGGGGACGGCGAAGGCCGGCGTGCCGGCAAAAACAATTCTCATGGCGGGGTCAATGGGAAAGAGTTAAGTCGCGCACTACGTGCGCTGCGAAGGGTGACGGGCAAAAGCAAAACCGGGGTTCACTTGGCAGGCCGCATCGCGGCCGACTTTGCAGCGCGCGCGACTCGACCCTTCAGCGCCTCACCCTTTCACCGCATCAAGCCGCGTCGCCCGCCAGCTTGCGCTGCTTGGCCAGTTTCTTGCGGACCATCTCGCGCTTCAGCGGCGACAGGTAGTCGACGAACAGCTTGCCTTCCAGGTGATCCATTTCGTGCTGGATGCATACCGCCAGCAGGCCGTCGACCTGCAGCCGCTGCGGTTGCCCGCTGCGATCGAGGAAACGCACGTCGATGGAGTCGGCGCGGGTCACGTCGGCGAAGATGCCGGGGACCGACAGGCAGCCTTCCTGGTAGACCTGCTCGCCTTCGCGGGACAGGATTTCCGGGTTGATGAACACCATCGGCGCCGACTTGTCCTCGCTGATGTCGATGACCATGAAGCGCTTGTGCACATCCACCTGGCTGGCCGCCAGGCCGATGCCGGGGGCCTCGTACATGGTTTCGAACATGTCATCGAGCAAGCGCTGGAAGACCGGGTCCGGTACCTGGGCAGGATCCACCGCCACTGCCTTGGTGCGCAGCCGGGGATCGGGGAATTCGAGGATGGGAAGCAGTGCCATGGTCGTTTGTAAATGTGGATGCCGTCGGAATTCGGCAAGGCCTCACGGATTCTAACTCGCGGGCTTGCTTAGTGGCCCGGTTTCTGGACTATAGTGCGGACAACCTGTGGGGGACTCAGGTCGGGAAATCCAGGTGGGGATCATCATGTTCAGAAAATTTCGTACGGTTCTTGCCGCCGCCGCATTCATCGTGGCCACCTATGCCGCGGCCGCCGAAATGGCCGGCCCGCATCCCGACACCTATGTGGTGAAGCGGGGCGACACGCTCTGGGACATCTCCGGGAAATTCCTCAAGAAGCCCTGGCTGTGGCCGGAAATCTGGCAGGCCAACCCGCAGATCAAGAACCCGCACCTGATCTATCCGGGCGACGTCATCAGCCTGGCCTACCTGGACCGCGTCGCGATCCAGCCCGGCCCGCGCCAGGAGGCCCCGATCGGCGCCATCCCGCTGGCCGACATCGAACCGTTCCTGAAGAACCTGCGCGTGACCGACAGCTTCGAACAGCTGCCGCGCGTGGTCGGCCTGGAAGACGATCGCCTGCACGCCATGGCCGGGCAGATGGTCTACGCCCTGGGCCTGGATAGCGCCCAGGTGGGCCAGCGTTACGCCATCGTCCGCCCCGGCCTGCGCTATACCCAGACCCACTTCACCTCCGACGGCCATTACGGCACCTACAAGGAAGACCTGGATTTCCGCGGCAAGCGCGTCGGCTCGCAGACCATCGACTGGGAACGCAGCTGGAACAGCGCCGCGCTGGACACCGGCGCGCAGCTCGAATTGCTGGGATACGAACTCACCCAAGTCGCCACCGGCGCGGTGACCCGCGGCGTGGTCCCGGGTTCCGATACCGCCACCCTGGTGCTCGAGGGCAATGGTTACGAGGTCCGCCCCGGCGATCGCCTGATCCCGGTCGAGGCCCAGCCTTACGACCTGCAGTTCTTCCCGCATGTGCCCAAGGTGCTGCAGCCGGAAGGCAAGCTGCAGATCGCCGCGGTGGCCGACGCCCTGACATCGGGCGGCCCACGCGACGTGGTCGCCATCTCCGGCGGCAGCCGCGAAGGCATCGACAACGGAACGGTGTTCTCGATCTGGCGCGAAGGCAGCGGCATCATCGACCGCCAGCACGATCCGCAGGACTCCCGCCCCACCGAGAACCGCCGCGGCAAGGGCCAGATCCAGCTGCCGGACGAATACGCAGGCCACGTGATGGTGTTCCGCACCTTCGAGAAGGTCAGTTACGGCCTGGTCATGGAAGGCACCAAGCCGTCGCGCGTGGGCTACGTGCTCAAGCACCCGGATGCGGCTTACTGAGCCGGATCCCGGAAGTTTCCTATGCGGCATCGCGACGGCGCCCTAGGGCGCCGTCGCTGTTTGCGGCCTAGTCTGGGTGCATGCACGAAGACGACATCCTGGCCCTGTTGAAACTGATCCTGTGCGGCGGCGCGGTGGCGCCGAAGCGCGGCCTGCTGGACGCCCATGGAACCGCCACGCGCAGCCTTGCCGCCGGGGCCTCCGCCTGGAGGGCCGCCGGTTTGGGCGAGATGCAGATCCGGGGGCTGCGCGAGCCTGAGCCGGGCCCGCTGCAGCGCGCGCTGGACTGGCTGCAGCAGCCGCGCCACCACCTGCTCGGCTGGCACCAGCCCGACTACCCGCCCCTGTTGCGCAGGATCGGTAGCCCACCGCTGGCTTTGTTCGTGGATGGCGACCCTTCCCTGCTCTGGCATGCGGGCGTGGCCGTCGTCGGCAGCCGTTCGCCGACCGCGGGCGGGCGCGACAATGCGCGCGCCTTCGCCCGGGCTTTCGCCCTGTCCGGCACCTCGGTGATCAGCGGCATGGCGGCCGGCATCGACGCGGCCGCCCATGAAGCCGCGCTGGCGGTGGAAAACGGATTCACGGTCGCCGTGCTCGGAACCGGGCCGGACCTGGCCTATCCGTCATCGCATGCCGGCTTGCGCGACCGCATCGCCGCGCGCGGGGCGGTGGTCAGCGAGCATCCGCCGGGCACGGCGGCCAAGCCGTCGCATTTTCCCAGCCGCAACCGGATCCTGGCCGGGCTGGCCCTGGGCACCCTGGTGGTGGAGGCGACCGAGCATTCCGGCGCCCTGATCACCGCGCGTCAGGCCGGCGATTACGGACGCGAAGTATTCGCCGTGCCCGGCTCCATCCACAACCCGCTGGCGCGGGGTTGCCATCGCCTGATCCGGGACGGAGCCGGACTGGTGGAATGCGCCCAGGAGGTGCTGGACGCCCTGGTTCCCATGGCCAGCGAACTGGCCGACTTCCTCCGCGGCCGGCTTGCGGGCAGCACCGTCCGCCCCCATACCGGGCCGGGTGCGACGCTTGCGCCACTGAATCCCGACTACCAGCCCTTGTGGCTGGCCCTGGGTCACGACCCAACCGGTATGGATTCGCTGGTCGAGCGGACCGGATTGACGGCCGCCGAACTGTCCTCCATGCTGCTGGTCATGGAACTGGATGGAAGGGTGGCGGTCGAACACGGGCGCTACTCGCGCAAGACCTAGTTTCTTTCCTCCACAGCGTCGTGGACGCAGGCCGAGGGGCAATGAAAGAGAGCATCCTGGATGTACTGCTTTACCTGTTCGAACACTACTTCACCGAAGACGCGGACCCGGTCCGCGACCGCGACTCACTGCAGAACGGCCTGATCCAGGCCGGTTTCAGCCCCACCGAGATCAGCAAGGCGTTCGACTGGCTCGATGCCCTGGCCGAACAGCGCCCGCCCGCCAGCGAACCGCGCATCGGTGGCCCGACCCGCGTCTACCACGGCCCCGAACTGGAAAAGCTGGACGTGGAGTGCCGTGGCTTCGTGCTGTTCCTTGAACAGCACGGCGTGCTCGATGCCGACCAGCGCGAGCTGGTGCTGGACCGGGCCATGGCCCTGGACCAGGACGAGCTGGACCTGGACGACCTGAAATGGGTGGTGCTGATGGTGCTGTTCAACCAGCCCGGTTCCGAAGCCGCCTACGCGTGGATGGAAACCCAGATGTTCGAGGACGAACCCGAGCCGGTGCACTGAGCCTGCGGGCGATTTCCCGCGATTCGATTGCCTTGTAGGAGCGGGCCTTGCCCGCGATGCTTTTCCCGCCGCGTCACGGAAGGCATCGCGGGCAAGGCCCGCTCCTACCCAAAGAAATACCGCACGCTTCGCCACGCGCTCATGAAATACCATGGACAGGCTTTCGGTGGCGCCACTCCTTGGCGCGCCGGAAATCCACTCCTTTGATCCCAACCTTGCAGGGAACGCATGAGCGACTGGTACTACTCCGCGGGTAACGACCAACGCCAGGGGCCGCTTCCCAGCGACGACCTGGTCGCCCAGTTCCGCCATGGCCGCATCGGCCTGGACACGCTGGTCTGGCGCGATGGCCTGGCCGGATGGCAACCGCTGGGGGACTTCGCCGTCGAGCTTGGCCTGGCGAACAGTACCGGCGCGCCGTTGCCGCCCCCGCTGCCCCCCTCCCGTCCTGCTCCGGCCGCTTACGCCTCGCCCCTGCAATCCGCGCCGAAATCCGGCCTTTCCGGCTGCATGATCGCGTTGATCGTGGCCGCGGTCGTGGCCGTGCCCATGGTCGCGATCCTGGCGGCGATCGCCATCCCCGCCTACCAGGACTACACCTTGCGCGCCAGAACCAGTGCGGCGCTGCTGGATGCGGCGCCACTCAAGACAGACATCGCCGCATATCTAGCCGGCAATTCGACCTGCCCCAGCAATGGCGACGCCGACTTCGGTGCTCCCGGGACCTATGCCGGCACCCATCTCGCCTCGATCACTCTCGGCACCTTCGAGAGCAAGCGCTGCGGCATGGAATTGATCCTGCGCAACGCCGGCAGCGATCGCCTGGACGGCAAGAAGATCTGGCTGGAATACGACCCCTCCGACGCCTCGTGGGAATGCAGTTCGGAAATCGACGACAAGTACCTGCCGACCACTTGCCGCGGATAGCGACTGCCAGCGGCTTGCGTTAACTTCCGCAATCGATCCTTGGGGATAACCTGATGTCCAACTGGTATTACGCCGATGCCGAGCAGCAACGGCAAGGCCCGCTGTCGGCGGATGAAATGGCGCAACGCTTCCACCAGGGCAAGCTGCGCCTGGATACGCTGGTCTGGCGCGACGGCTTGGCCGAATGGCAGCCGCTGCGCGACTTCACCCAGGAACTGGCCCTGCACCAGGCGCCGGCGGAAACCTTCTACACCCCGGTGGAATCCAGGCCGACCGAAGCGCGATCCGCGCAAGCCGATCCATTCGCCGCGCCGCCAGCCGGCGCTTTCGGCGACCCGGCGCCGGCCATGCTGGACTCGCCTTACGCACCGCCGCGCGCGACCCTCGTTTCCGGCAATGCGGCGATCCACGGCGGCGAAGTGGTCCATGCCGGTTTCTGGAAACGCGTCGCGGCCAACATCATCGACAGCTTCGTGGTCGGCATCGTCGGCGGGATCATCGGGGCCATCCTCGGCGGGGTGATCGGCGCGGTCTTCGGCCTCAACGGCGGACTGGGCGGTGGCGGCTTCCTCGCCATCCAGCTGGTCACCAACCTGGTGTCGATCGCGATCACCGCCGGCTATTACGCCTGGTTCCACTCCTCCGCCAACCAGGCCACCCTGGGCAAGATGGCGATCGGCATCAAGGTGGTGCGCACCGATGGCGAGGCGATCAGCTTCGCCCGCGGCATAGGCCGCTATTTCGCCTTCCTGCTGAGCTCGCTGATCCTGTGCATCGGCCTGATCATGGCGGCCTTCACCGAGCGCAAGCAGGGCCTGCACGACATGATCTGCGACACCCTGGTAGTGGATAAGTGGGCGTTTACCGCCCATCCTGAATGGCAGAAACGCGAGCTCGGCACGGTGACCGTGGTCATCCTGGCCATTTTCGGCATCCTGTTGCTGTTCTTCGGCCTGATCGTGGCGTTCGCCCTGATCGGGATAGCGGGCTCGCTGCGCTGAGATTTCCGGAGCCGCTGCTTGACAGGCGAGGCCCGGCATGATTCCACTATAAATAGAAGAAACCTGAACGCCCGGGGCCCACACCCCGGGCGTTGGCTTCTTCGGCCCATCCATTTGAAGGACACTCGCCGGCCCGACCGGCGTTCGAACCCACGGACATGCCCAAGCACCTGCTCATCGTCGAATCGCCCGCGAAAGCCAAGACGATCAACAAATACCTCGGCAAGGACTTCACTGTCCTGGCCTCCTACGGCCATGTCCGCGACCTGGTGCCGAAGGAGGGCGCGGTCGATCCGGACAACGGCTTCGCCATGCGCTACGACCTGATCGAGAAGAACGAGAAGCACGTCGAGGCCATCGCCAAGGCGGCCAAGGGCGCCGACGACATCTTCCTGGCCACCGACCCGGACCGCGAGGGTGAAGCCATCAGCTGGCACATCGCCGAGATCCTGAAGGAACGCGGCCTGCTCAAGGACAAGCCGCTGCACCGGGTGGTGTTCACCGAGATCACCCCGCGCGCGATCAAGGAAGCCATGACCAAGCCACGGCAGATCGCCGGCGACCTGGTCGATGCGCAGCAGGCGCGGCGCGCACTGGATTACCTGGTCGGTTTCAACCTGTCGCCGGTGCTGTGGCGCAAGGTCCAGCGCGGCCTGTCCGCCGGCCGCGTGCAGTCGCCGGCGCTGCGCATGATCGTCGAGCGCGAGGAAGAGATCGAAGCCTTCATCGCCCGCGAGTACTGGTCGATCGAGGCCGAGTGCCTGCACCCGTCGCAGCAGTTCACCGCGCGCCTGACCAAGCTCGACGGCAAGAAGTTCGAGCAGTTCACCATCACCGACGGCGAGACCGCCGAAGCCGCGCGCCTGCGCATCCAGCAGGCCGCGCAAGGCGCGCTGCATGTCACCGACGTCACCAGCAAGGAACGCAAGCGCCGCCCGGCCGCGCCGTTCACCACTTCCACCCTGCAGCAGGAAGCCGCGCGCAAGCTCGGCTTCACCACCAAGCGCACCATGCAGGTGGCGCAGAAGCTCTATGAAGGCATGGACATCGGCGAGGAAGGCACGGTCGGCCTGATCAGCTACATGCGTACCGACTCGGTCAGCCTGTCGGCCGAGGCGGTCAGCGAGATCCGCGACGTGATCGCGCGGGACTACGGCACCGGCGCCTTGCCGGACAAGCCCAACACCTACCAGACCAAGTCCAAGAACGCGCAGGAAGCCCACGAAGCGGTGCGCCCGACCTCCGCGCTGCGCACGCCGGCCCAGGTCTCGCGCTTCCTCGACGACGACGGCCGCCGCCTGTACGAACTGATCTGGAAGCGCGCGGTCGCCTCGCAGATGGTCCCGGCCACGCTCAACACGGTGTCGGTCGACCTGGCCGCCGGCAGCGAGCACAGCTTCCGCGTCTCGGGCACCACCGTGGTCGATCCCGGCTTCCTGGCCGTGTACGAGGAAGGCAAGGACGCGAAGAACGCCGACGAGGACGACGAGGGCCGCAAGCTGCCGGCGATGAAGACCGGCGACCGCATCCCGCTCGATCGCATCCACACCGACCAGCATTTCACCGAGCCGCCGCCGCGCTTCTCCGAAGCCTCGCTGGTGAAGACGCTGGAGGAATACGGCATCGGCCGGCCCTCGACCTACGCCTCGATCATCGCCACCCTGCTGTTCCGCAAGTACGTCGAACTCGACAGCCGCCGCTTCAAGCCCAGCGACGTGGGTCGCGCCGTATCGAACTTCCTCAGCGGGCATTTCACCCAGTACGTCGATTACGACTTCACCGCCAAGCTCGAGGACGAGCTGGATGCGGTGTCGCGCGGCGAAGAGGAATGGGTGCCGCTGATGGAGCGGTTCTGGGGTCCGTTCAAGCAGATGGTCGACGACAAGATGGAATCGGTGGACCGCAGCCAGGCCACCGGCGCGCGCGAACTCGGAACCGACCCCAAGTCGGGCAAGCCGGTCAGCGTGCGCCTGGGCCGTTACGGACCCTACGCGGCGATCGGCAGCACCGCCGAGGACGAGGAGGAGAAGCCTACCTTCGCCTCGCTGCGTCCCGGCCAGAGCATGCACACCATTTCCCTGGAGGACGCGCTGGAGCTGTTCAAGCTGCCGCGCAAGCTGGGCCAGGACAAGGACGAGGAAGTCAGCGTCGGCATCGGCCGCTTCGGCGCGTTCGCCAAGCGCGGCAGCGTGTACGCCTCGCTGAAGAAGGAAGACGACCCCTACACCATCGACCTGGCTCGGGCGGTGTTCCTGATCGAGGAAAAGGAAGAGATCGCGCGCAACCGCATCATCAAGGAATTCGACGGCAGCGAGATCCAGGTGCTGAACGGCCGCTACGGCCCCTACATCAGCGACGGCAAGCTCAACGGCCGCATTCCCAAGGACCGCGAACCGGCTTCGCTGACCCTGGAGGAAGTGGTCAAGCTGATGGAGGAAACCGGCAAGCCGATGCGCAAGGGTTTCGGCAAGAAGACGGCGGCGAAGAAAGAACCCGCGACCAAGAAGACCGCGGCGAAGAAAGCGCCGGCCAAGAAAGCGGTGAAAAAGGCCGCGAAGAAGGCGACGAAGAAGACGGCCGGGAAAGTCGCAAAGAAGACAGTGAAGAAAACCGCCGCCGCAGTCGAGCCCGTCGCCGAGCCTGCACTGCTCACGCCCAAACCGTTCACGGGCAAGAAGGTGTTGATCAAGAAGGCGGCGAGCTGAGGCTGTGGACCAACGCGACTTCAGAGCTCGTCATTCCCGCGAAGGCGGGAATCGCTCTTCAGCAGTTGCAAGGCTGATTATCCAGCGGCTTCCCGCTTTTCGGGTCGCGTGGAAAGCAAAACCGCTGGGTTGACCCGCCATTCGACGGTTGATGAGCGATTCCCGCCTTCGCGGGAATGACGAGCTGTTTCGATCTGTTTAGAGTTAATCGATCCCCATGGCCACCCCCGCCCTCTCCCTCTCCGAAGCCATCACCGCTCTGCACACCGGCGGCGTGATCGCCTATCCCACCGAAGGCGTATGGGGCCTGGGTTGCGACCCGCGCAACGAAGCCGCGGTGCTGCGCCTGCTGGCGATCAAGCAGCGCGCGACGGACAAGGGCCTGATCCTGGTCGCTTCGCAGCTGGAGCAGTTGCGCCCGTTCCTGGACATCGCCGCGTTGCCCGCCGATCGCCTGGCCGAGGTGCTGGCGAGCTGGCCCGGGCCGCATACCTGGATCATGCCCGCCGCCAGCGCCGCGCCGGGCTGGATCACCGGCGCCCATGACAGCGTCGCCGTGCGCATCAGCGCGCATCCGCAGGTGATGGAGCTCTGCAACGCCTTCGGCGGCGCGATCGTCTCCACCAGCGCCAACCGCGCCGGCCAGCCCGCACCCTCGGCGCGCGATGCGCTGGATCCGCTGCTGGTCGCCGCTGTGGATGGCGTGACCGGTGGTGAAACCAACGGCCTGTCCTCACCCACCACGATCCGCGAAGCCCTCAGTGGACGGATCCTGAGAGCCTGAACAGCGCAGCGGCCGCTCTTTTCCATGCCCATCGATGCGCGCAAGATGCGCATATGGCCTTTTTCCGCTTCCTGACGCTATTGCTGATGCTGGCGCTGATGTCGCTGCCGTCGCCCGCCCGCGCCGAGGACGTCACCATCTATCGTTGCATCGGCCCCGGCGGCGAGCTGGCCCTGCGCGATTCGCCATGCCTGAAGGGCGAGACCCAGCAGGTGCGATCGATGGCGCGACCGAAGGATCCCGCACCGGGAACCGCGCCGATCGCGGCACCCGGGCCGCCCGCCGCAGCACCGGTGCGCGAAGTGCGGGTCGTCTATCGCACTCCGCCGCGGCCGATGTACGAATGCGTGACCGTCGATGGCGATCGTTACACCAGCGACAACGGCGAAGGCAATCCACGCTCGGTGCCGCTCTGGACCCTGGGCTATCCGATGTGGTCGCATCGCAACGGTGGGCATGGGTCCAGAGCGCCGGACAACCCACCCGGAAGTCCCGGGCCGGGCCGGCCACCCCGTCCCGGCATGATCCTGCCCGCGGGCACGACCTGGATCCGCGACGAATGCCATGCCTTGCCGCAGGAAGAAGTCTGCGATCGCCTGTCCGACCGCCGCTATGAAATCATCCGTCGCTACAACAGCGCGATGCAGGGCGAGCGGCGCCAGCTGGAGCTCGAACAACGCGGCATCGATGCGCGCCTGTCCAACGATTGCGGAAACCCCTGATGAAGATGCTTTGCGCCTTGCTGCTTTTGTCGATGTCGATGTCCTTCGCGTCCGCCGAGGAAGTGGTGTTCTACCGTTGCACCGATGCCAGTGGCGCGCTGACCCTGCAGAACATGCCGTGCCCGAAAGGCGACCAGCAGGAAAAGAAGGTGATGCAGAGCGTCAATACGGTGCCGATGGGCACGGCCTCCGCACCGCCACCAATACCTGCGGCTGCACCGGCAGCCACAACGACTACACCTGCCGATGCATACACCCCTGCAGCGGCAGCGGCAGCGTCGGCGCCGACCGCCGATCCCGGGATACTGACCAGCGGACCCGTACCGGAAGTCGCCGCCATCGCCGACGCGGACCGGTTGCCACCGCCGGTGCTGTTCCAGTGCATCACCTACGACAAGGACAGCTACATCACCGAGGACGCGGAACCGCAGTCGCGATGCGTGGCGCTGCGCACGGTCGGCCTGGACGGCAATCCGCAGGGCGGCGCCGGCGCGGCCTGCGAAATGAGGCGCGACACCTGCGCGCGGGTCGCCGATGGCGCGCTGTGCGATGCGTGGAAGAAGCGCCTGGGCGAAACCGAAGTGGCCTGGCGCTTCGCCCGGCCCGGCAACGAACAAAAGAACAAGGAAGAGTTCGAACGCACGCGCAAGATCTGGGACCAGAGCACCTGCGGCAAGTGACCGATCACCTTGTAGAGCCGAGCTTGCTCGGCTGCTCTTGGCACAGAATCGAAAGCGCTGTCTTCATGCGAAAAGCATCCGAGCAAGCTCGGATCTACGCCCAAAAGGAAGCCCCCCCGGGGGACAAGGCTCGATCAGAAGCCATAACGCAGGAACCCGCCATCCACCGCGATGCATTCGCCGGTGATGTAGCTGGCCGCCGGCAGGCACAGGAAACCCACGGCGGCGGCGACTTCCTCCGGCTCGCCGATGCGGCGCATCGGAGTGCGGTCGATGACCTCTTCGTAGTAATCCGCATCGGCCAGCTTGCCCGAGGTGCGTCGCGTGCGGATGTACCACGGCGCCACCGCATTGACGCGCACGCCGTCCTCGGCCCACTCCACCGCCAGGTTGCGGGTGAGCTGCTGCAGCGCGGCCTTGGTCATTCCGTACGGAGCGCCGCTGCGCACCGCGGTGACGCCGGAGACGCTGCCGACATTGACGATGCTGGACACCGCGTGCCGGGTCAACAGCGGATGCGCGTAACGCGACAGCTCGAACGCGGAGAACAGGTTGATCTCGAAGATCCCGCGCCACTCGTCCTCGGTGTAGTCGACCGTGGCCTTGGTCAGGTTGCCGCCGGCGTTGTTGACCAGGATGTTGAGTCCATCGTCCTGGTCCTCGACCCAGTCGAGGATTTCGCGGCGATCCTCGTCGTCGGCCACGTCCGCGGCCATGGCGTGGACGGCGCGATCCGGGAATTCGTCGGCCAGCTCGTCGCGCACCGCTTCCAGCGCATCGGCATCGCGCGCGACCAGCATCGCGTCGGCGCCGAAGCCCAGCAGCTCGCGGGCGATGGCCAGGCCGATGCCGGCGCTGGCACCGGTGACCAGCGCGAGTTGTCCGTCCAGCCGCCAGCGATTGGGGGTCATTGCATCGTCCTCGCATCGATGCGCGTAGCATAACGCCACGATCCTGCGGAGGTCCCGTCATGAATGCATCGATGTCGCGCGTCGCCAGCCCGTTCCTGGTACTCCTGCTGGTTTCGTGCCTGACCGCCTGCAAACCCGAACCGCCGCCGCTCGAACAGCCGCCGGAACCCAAGGCCAGCGCCACCGAATTACGCGATGCGATCAAACGACCGATCGACCAGGCCAAGGCGGTCGAGGCCGCGACCCAGGAAGCGGCCGAGAAGCAACGCGCGGAAATCGAGGCAGTGACGAATTGAAAACTCCCCCCTTGCGCAGCAGGGGAGGCCGGTAGGGGTTAGGCCGGAGCTTGCGGACCTTTAATCCTTGTAGATCCGAGCTTGCTCGGATGCTCTCGGTGCAGGATCAAAAACATCCGAGCAAGCTCGGATCTACATCGCAAACCATAACGGCGACCCCGAGGTCGCCGCTATGTTGCTGAAGTGTCCACAGCATGGGCTTGCTCAGCCCTTCCGCAAAACTAGAGCCCGCAGAAGCAATACACCAGCGCCTTCACCGGCGCGCCGTTGCGGTTGTTGATCGAATCCTCGACGAAGTGCAGTTGCGCCGCCGTTTCCGGCATCGTCTTCAGCAACAGCGCGCGGGCGAAGCTGGAATCGTGCAGCCAGGCCGCACCCAGGCGGCTGCCGGCGAACGATCCCAGGAACTGCGGGAACGGCGAATTCGCCTTCTCGATATAGCGCACGCGGTACGCATCCGGCTTGCCCAGCTTGGCCCGCGCCGCGGCATCGACGACGGCAGCATCGAAGCCGCCGAGCTCGTCGACCAGACCGCGTTCCTTCGCCTGCGCACCGCTCCAGACGCGGCCGCGGGCGATGGCGTCTATCTCTTCCACCGGCTTCTTGCGCGCGGCGGCGACCTTGCCGGTGAAGTCCGCATAGCCCTTGTCGATCACCGACTGGATCACGCGACCCACCGCCGGATCCAAAGGACGCGAAATGTCGAACGCGCCGGCGAAGCGCGTGGTGCCGACGCCGTCGGTATGCACGCCCGCCTTGTCCAGGGTGCGGGTGATGTTGGGGATCAGGCCGAAGATGCCGATGGAACCGGTGATCGTCGAGGGATCGGCGTAGATGCGGTCGGCGTTCATCGAGATCCAGTAGCCGCCGGAAGCGGCCAGGTCGCCCATCGACACCACCACCGGCTTGCCGGCGGCCTTCAGCGCGGCGACTTCGCGACGGATCTCTTCCGACGGATACACGCCGCCGCCGGGCGAATCCACACGCAGCACCACGGCCTTCACGTCGTCGTCGTCGCGCGCTTCGCGCAACAGCGCCGAAGTGGACTTGCCGCCGATGGAGCCGGGCGGCTGTTCGCCGTCGGTGATCTCGCCGGCCGCCACGACCACCGCGACCTGCGGACGTTCGTCGGCGATCTTCAGGTGCCTGGCGTCCACCTGGGCCAGGTAGCCGGCCAGGGAAACACTGCGGAAGCCATTGTCGGAATCTTCATCGGCCACGCCGCGCTCGGTCAGCAGCGTCTCGACTTCTTCCTGGGTCTTCAGCCCGTCCACCAGCTTCTGCTGCAGGGCGAACTTGGCCAGGTCGCCGCCAGCGGCGGCGATGCCTTCGGGCAGCGTGTCGATGCCCGAGGCCAGTTGTTCCGGCGTCAGCTTGCGCGCCTTGGCGATGTCGGCCAGATAACGCTGCCAGATATCGTTCATCCAGAACAGGTCGGCTTCCTTCGATTCCTTGGAGGCGGCGTCGAGGATGTAGGGCTCGGCGGCGGACTTGAACTCGCCGACGCGGAACAGGTGCACGTCCACGCCGAGCTTGTCCTGCAGGCCCTGGCGGTAGTACTGGCGGTAACGGCCGAGGCCTTCCAGCATCATGCTGCCCATCGGGTCGATGTAGACCTCGTTGGCCTGCGCGGCCAGCAGGTATTGCGCCTGCTGCAGGTTCTCGCCGAAGGACACGATCTGCTTGCCGGAAGCGCGCAGGCGCGCCAGCGCGGCGGCGACTTCGCGCATCGAGGCGTAACCGCTGGGCTGCAGCTGGTCCACCCGCAACAGCACGCGCTCGATATTCTTGTCGTCCTTGGCCGCATCGATGGCCCGGACCAGGTCGCGCAGCTGGATTTCCTCGGCGTTCTTGTCGCCGAAGGCCTTGGCCAGCGCGCGCGTCGCCGGGTCGCTGCTGTACTGCTCGACCAGCTTGCCTTCCGGCGCGATCACCAGGGTGGTGCGCTCCAGCAGTGGCTTCACCCCGTTGCCGCGCCCCACCGCCAGCAGGAACAGCGCCAGGCACAGGAACAGCAGGCCGAAGAACAGGAAATTGAGGATCAGCCTGCGGGTGAAATTCATCACGTCCCACAGGCCGACGAAAAAGGCGGCGATGGGACCGCGACGGACGACTTGATTCATGGCTGAGCTCCGGGAAACTGACGCCAGCTTACCGGTTGCACAAGGCGCTTACATGCCCCTTAAGTCACTGGGCCGCTTGGAGGGGCGGCCAGCAAACGCCGGCTGCTGCGCCGGAAGCGCGCGCCCATCAGGATCGCGGCCGCGGTCAAGCCCAGGATCAGACCCAGCCACATCCCCTGCGGGCCCCAGCCCAGGCCCAGGCCGAGTCCTGCGCCGAGCGGCATGCCCAGGCCCCAATAGGACAGCGCCGCCAGCCACATCGGCACCCGTGTGTCCTTGAGCCCGCGCAATGCGCCCGCCGACAGCACCTGGATGCCATCGGGAAACTGGAACGCCGCCGCGTACAGCAGCAGGCTGCCGGCCAGCCCGGCCACCGCCAGGTCGCCCGTGTACAACGCCACCACCGCGTCGTGGCCCAGCAGCAGCGCCGTCGCCGACAGCGCCTGCGTGCCCAGCACGATCGCATAGCCGGCATGGGCCGCGCGGCGCACGCCGAGGACGTCGCCCATGCCCAGCGCATGGCCTACGCGCACGGTGGTCGCCTCGGCCACGCCCATCGGGATCATGAAACACAGCGCCGACACGTTGATCGCGATCTGGTGCGCCGCCGCCGGCACCGCGCCCAGGCGCGCGATCAGCAGCGCGGTGGCGATGAACAAACCGCCTTCCATCAGCACCGTCACCCCGATCGGCAAACCGGTGCGCAGCAATTGTCTGATCGGCTGTACGTGCGGGCCGTCGAAGCGCGCGAACAACTTCAGGCTGGCGAAGCGCTTCGCATTCCACAGATAGACTGCGAAGGCGGTGGCCTGGGCCCACATCATGATCGCCGAGGCCACGCCCAGGCCCGCTGCGCCCATTTCCGGCAATCCATAGCGACCGAAGGTAAATGCATAGCCCAGCGGTGCCAGCAATGCCAACCCGCCGAAGCCGATCAGCATCGTCGGCAGGGTCCAGTGCATGCCCTCGCTCAGGTAGCGCATGCAGAAGAACAACGTCAGCGCCGGCGCGCCCCAGCGGATCCCGTGCAGGAAACCGCGCGCGCCGGGAATGATTTCCGTGGCGATGCCGAACGGTGCCAAGGCTGCGGGAATGAAACTGAGGAATGCGAACATCAGCAGGCCCAGCCCCAGCGCCAGCCACAGCGCCTGGCGGAACAGCGGGCCGATCTCGTCGCGGCGCCCGGCACCGTTCAATTGCGACACCGAAGCGGTCAACGAAATCAGCGTGCCGATCGGCACCATCATCGGCAGCCACAGCAAGGCCGTGCCGATGGTGACCGCGGCCAGCGTCTGGGTGCCGTGGTGGCCGGCGATGACGTTGTCGACGAAGCCGATCAGACCGGTGGAGACATGGCCGAGCACCAAGGGAAACGCGAGCTTGGCCGTGCTGCGCATTTCTGTGCCGAAGCGCGGGCTTGTAGGGGAGTCCGGAAGCATGGAGTGAAGGCTCGAGGCCCGACTGCGGGCGTGCGGGGGCACGGCTTCCGGGTCGCGGCAGGGGCGCCATCTTAACCGGCGATGCCTGCGGCTTCTTCAAAACCTATCTGGCCAGCGAGCGCCCGGATGCGTTTCGTGCGTCGCGTGCCATCCGCTTGGCAGAGCCGGCTCACTCGTCGGGAACGTGGGCAGGCTATTCAAGACAAACTTCAAGAAAAGCAAATCGTCATGACCCGACATTCGTCGGTTCATGACGATCAAAAAGAGAGGTTCCGGAGGCTCCATCAGCGCGCAAGCTTCCGCCGCAACCAGGCCTCGAGTTGTCCCCCCGGCTGGGCCAGCAATTCCGCACGCAACGCCTGCCGATCCTGCGGCGGCGTGCGCTGGGCCAGCACCGCCAGTTCGGCACGCTGTCCGGCGGTCATCGCCCGCAGCGAAGCCAGCAGCGGCAAGCGTTGTCCGGACGGAACAAAGGCCAGCAGCGACTGCAGCTTTTCGTAGTCCGCGCCCAGCGTCGGCCCGAGTCGCCAGCCCCGGCGCTGGCTGGCATCCAACGCATCGAACTGCGCCCGCAATGCCTGCTGCCGTTGCGGAGGGAAGGTTGCGATTTCCGCCGCGACCGCGCGCAGGCGCAGGCGCTCGGCTTCCTCCAGCTGCAGCCAGGCCTGGTAACGCGCGCGACGATCCTCGCGTTCGGCCAGCGGCAGCGCCTTCCACTCGGCCAGGCGTTGCCCGAACTGCACGCGTCGTTCGGAACTCATCGCCTGCAGACGGGCCGCGCGTTGCTCCTGCAGTGCTCGCGCTTCGGCCAGCGTTTCCGGGCCGGAGGCGGACACCCACTGCGACAACATCGCCAGCAGCGCCGCGAGCAGCAGCGCAGTCCCGCGTGGGAGCGAATGGCTCTGCGCTCGTTCAGAACTGCGCATCGGAGGTCTCCGCTGCACCAGTGCTGTCCGCAACCGGCGATTCGATCGTGGGCATCGCCTCTTCGCCCACCGCATTGGCGCCAGCCATGTACCAGGCGTGGAAATCGGCATCGCGCGCCAGGGCTTCCTCCTGCGCATCCATCACCAATTCGAAATCCGGGTGAGCAAGCAACGCGGTGGTCGCATCGAAGCGTGCCGCCGGCGCCTGTTCCGGCAATTCCTCGCGGCCGATTTCCACTTCGTCCCGTAGGCGCTGGACGCCTTGTTCGAGGACGGAGTCGGCCGTCGACGGGGCCTCCCCTCGCGGCCACCACCAGGTCGCCGCCAACCCCAGCGCGCACGCGCCCAGCACCAGCGCCACCCATGGCCAGCGACGGCGAATGGATGTCGCGGCCGGTTCCCGCGGCGCGGCGGATGCCGTGCCGACGCGGGGACGTTCGTGGCGGATGCCGGCGATGGCCTCCTCGCGCAGACGCGCCAGACGCGCCAGGCGTTCCGGCGGCAGGTCGCGCAGTTGCTGCTGGATGGCTTCGGCCAGCGAGCGCCAGGCCTGCGCATCGGGCTGGCCGTTGGCATCGCGCGGACAGGCATCGGCCAACGCCTGCTGATAGACGGTCGTATCCAGCCCGAGCACCAGCGCCGCTTCCTCCTCCGGCAATCCCGCCACCAGGCGCAGCAACAACGCCCGGCGGGCAGCGGAGTCCAGTGGCGCCAGCGACTGGAGGCCGGGCGGCCAATGGGCCAAGGCCGACGCCTGGCGCAAGGGCGGGGCGGAGACCAGCAGGCTCCAGAAACGCCGCGGCCATCCGGCCATGGCGAGCTCACCGGCATGGTTGCGGAACGCGCGCAAGGCAGCGGCCAAGGCGGTGTCGCCGGCGTCTCGATCGCCGCACTGGAGTTCCGCGAACAGGGCGCCGCGGCGTTCGACGCCGCGCAGGAAGGCCGAGAGGGCGGCCGGCACGGCCGCGGCTTCATTCAAGTGACTGTGCATCAGGGAACCGGGGGATTCGTCGCCGCATCATAGCCGCGGTGGAAGCGTTTCCGACCCGGCGGTCGGCGCTTGACAGATTCCTGAAACCTGCTCTCCCAGGCTCCGCAAGGGTTTGCATCGAAAACAGGTTGTGCACAGCCGTCACCAGAAGGTCACATACATTGCCGCAGCCTGACCCGGGCCTCCCATTACATTCTTGTTTCACGGGTAATTTGTTGATTCGTATGAACTTTGTTTCGTTGGTGTTTTTTTAGCCAACCTCACGCCGGAGCTTGCAGCAAGCCTCCGCAAGCGTGGAGCAATGGGTTGATGCACAGTTTTATCCACAGGCCATGTGGATAAAGAAGAATCTCCATGCATGACGGTGACTTGCGGGCTTTTCGTCATCCGCAGAGCAACAATGACGTGCAACTGCAGCAAGCGCAGCGATGCCCTTGCCGCCGTCGGTAAACTGGCACTGATGTCCATCGATTCCCTCTTCCGCGTCGCCCTGCCGTTGCCCCTGCCGCGCGGGTTCGACTACCTGCCGCCTGCGGACCATTCGCCGTCGGCGGCGGACGTCGGAAAACGGGTACGGGTGCCTTTCGGTGCGCGCGAGATGATCGGCGTGGTGGTCGCGATCGCCGCTCGCGGCGACGGGATGCCCGAACTGCGCCAGGTGCTGGCGGTGCTCGATGAGACCCAGCTGCTGCACGGGGAACTGCTGGAATCGCTGCGCTGGTTGTCGCGCTATACCCATGCCCCGCTGGGCGAAGTACTGGGCACCGCCCTGCCGACCCTTCTGCGCCAGGGCGAACCGCTGCCCGATACCCACGCCTGGGCCTGGCGATTGACCGCTGATGGCATCCAAGGATGGCCACGCCTGCGCAAGGGCACGCGCCCACGCCGCCTGGCCGAGTGGCTGCTGGCTTCGCCCATTGACGCCTCATCGCATCACCAGCGCGATGAGGACGCCCTGGACCTGCACCTGGACGACTGGCGCAGTGCCGCGCGCGCGCTGGACAAGCGCGGCCTGGTCGAGCGCGTGGCGATCCCGGCTTCGACCGTGGCCCCGGATCCGCAACCCGGGCCGCCGCTCAATCCGCAACAGCGGACCGCGGTTGAGGCGATCCTGGGTACGCAAGGTTTCGCACCCTTGCTGCTGGATGGCGTCACCGGCAGCGGCAAGACCGAGGTCTACCTGCACGCGATCGCCGATTGCCTGCGCCGCGGCAAACAGGCGCTGGTGCTGGTGCCAGAGATCGGCCTGACCCCGCAGACCCTGGCGCGCTTCCGCCAGCGCCTGGGCGTGCCGGTGCTGGCGTTGCACTCGGGCTTGAGCGACAACGAGCGCGCGCGCGGCTGGGCCGCATTCGCGCGCGGCGAAGCCCGGGTCGCGGTGGGCACGCGCTCGGCGGTGTTCACGCCATTGCCGCAGGCCGGCCTGATCATCGTCGATGAGGAACACGACGCCAGCTACAAGCAGCAGGACGGCATGCGCTACCACGCGCGCGATTTCGCCCTGGTCCGCGGCAAGGCGCTGGACGTGCCGGTACTCCTGGGCAGCGCCACGCCGTCGCTGGAATCGCTGCACAACGCCAACAGCGGACGCTATGCGCACTTACGGCTCAACCAACGTGCGGGCGACGCGAAACCGCCTTCGGTGCGCGTGCAGGACGTGCGCAAGCGCTCGCTGGAGGCCGGCCTTTCGGCGGACACCCTGGCCGCCATCTCCACTGCGCTGGATGCCGACGGACAGGTGCTGGTATTCAAGAACCGTCGTGGCTACGCGTCGGTATTGCTTTGCCACGACTGCGGCTGGAGCGCGCAATGCAAACGTTGCGACTCGCCGATGACCGTGCATGGCGCGGGTCGTCGCCTGCAATGCCACCACTGCGGCGCGCGCCAGGCGGTGCCGCCGGCGTGTCCGGATTGCGGCGGGCTCGCCTTGCAACCGCAAGGCATCGGCACCGAACGCATCGAGGAGATGCTGACGGAAAAATTCACCGGCGTGCCGGTACTGCGGATAGACCGCAGCACCACGCAGCGTCGCGACGCGCTGGCCGGGCATCTGCAGAAACTCGGCGACCATCCCGGCATCCTGGTCGGCACCCAGATCCTGGCCAAGGGTCACGACCTGCCGCATTTGACCCTGGTGGTGGTGGTGGGCGTGGACGAGGGTTTGTTCTCGTCGGATTTCCGCGCCGGCGAAAAACTCGCCCAGCAACTGATCCAGGTGGCCGGACGCGCCGGACGGGCGCAGAAGCCCGGGCAAGTGTGGCTGCAGACGCACCACCCCGACCACCCGCTGCTCAACACCTTGATCAACGGCGGTTACCACGCCTTCGCCGCAAGCGAACTGGAACAGCGCCGGGCCGCGGGTTTCCCGCCATTCGCGCATCTGGCCCTGCTGCGCGCGGAAGCGAAACAGGTGGATGCAGCGAATGCATTTCTGCACGCCGCGAAATCCGCTTTCACGAATTCCATCCGCGATGCCGCGCGGCTTGAGTCTGGGACTAGCCGTTCCGGCCAGCAATCCGCGCTCGAAATCCAGGGGCCACTGCCCGCGCCCATGTCCCGTCGCGCCGGCATGCACCGCACGCAACTGCTGCTTTCATCGCCCAGTCGCCGCGCGCTGCATGCGTTGCTGGACACCGCGCTCCCGGCGATCCACGACCTGCCCGAAGCGCGCAAGGTGCGTTGGTCGCTGGATGTGGATCCGCTGGATCTGTACTGATCCGCAGCGACCCTGGCCCTGCTCTTGGCCTCTTCCCTTGCTTAGCGGGAGGATGGAGGGGCGCCCTTGCTCCCGGCTTCCTGCAAAGCGCTCCGGCAGATCCATGCCCGCGAACCCGCCTTCATCTTCCGGATCTCCATGTCCATCGCCCCGATACCGCCGCGCGCGGTTTCAACGTTAACCTATGTCCATGCCAATGGATCCGGATCGACCCCACATCGTCGTCATCGGCGGCGGCTTCGCAGGCCTCTGGGCCACGCGCGCGCTGGCCAGCTCGCCAGTGCGCATCACCCTGGTGGATCGCTGCAACCACCACCTGTTCCAGCCGCTGCTCTACCAGGTGGCGACGGCCGGCCTGTCTTCCCCCGACATCGCCGCACCCTTGCGCCACATCCTGCGCAAGCAGCAGAACGTGGAAGTGCGGCTGGCCGAAGTGCGCGATATCGACGCAGCGGCCAACAGGGTCGTACTGGAAGACGGCGGCAAGCTGGAATTCGACTATCTGTTGCTGGCCAGCGGCGCTACCCATGCCTATTTCGGCCACGACGGATGGGCGCAACACGCGCCGGGGCTGAAGACCCTGGACGATGCGCTGCAATTGCGCCGGCACCTGCTGCTGGCGTTCGAGCGTGCCGAGGCCGAACCGGATCCCGCAAAACGCGCGGCATGGCTGAACTTCGCCATCGTCGGCGGCGGACCGACCGGCGTGGAACTCGCCGGGACGCTGGCCGAAATCGCGCGGCATACGCTGACCAATGAATTCCGCAACATCAACCCTTCAGATGCGCATGTACGCCTGATCGAAGCCGGACCACGTGTGTTGTCCTCATTTCCCGAAGATCTTTCCGGGAAGGCGCGCAGGCAATTATCGAAACTCGGCGTCGAAGTTTCCACTGGGATCCCGGTGACCCACATCGACGGATCCGGCTACCACCTGGGCGATGAATTCGTTGCCGCACGTACCGTGGTCTGGGCGGCCGGCGTGGCCGCCTCCCCGCTGGCGAAAACACTGGACGTGCCGCTGGATCGCGCCGGCCGGGTACCGGTCGCAAGCGATTTGAGCGTGCCGGGGCATCCGCGGATCTTTGTCGCCGGCGACCTGGCTTCGGTGCAGCAGGACGGCAAGCCGATACCGGGCGTCGCGCCGGCAGCCAAGCAGATGGGCCGGCACGTCGCCGATGCGATCCGCGCGCGCTTGCAAGGCAAGCGCGCTCCGGATTTCCGCTACAAGGACTACGGAAATCTCGCCACCATCGGCCGGATGGCGGCGATCGTGCATTTCGAACGCTTGAAACTTTCCGGCATAGTCGCCTGGTGGTTCTGGCTGGCCGCGCACGTGTTCTTCCTGATCGGCTTCCGCAATCGTCTGGTGGTATTGCTCAACTGGGCCTGGGCGTACTGGAGCTACCAGCGCGGGGCGCGGATCATCCTCGGCCACGACGACGAAGATCAGCCACGGTCGACGCGACAGGCGTAACAGCCGCGCCGCGCGTTGTGCACATGCAGGTAGGCAATGCCTGCGTTGCCGAAGAAGCGTGCAATCAATGCTTCGAGCATCGTGCCTTCGACCACTTCGGCATCCAGCATCCAGCCCTCGGCATCGTAAGCGCGCACCGACAGCAGGCGGCTGCGCTGCTGTTCCGGGATGGCATTCCGGATGCGTGCGTGGTCGCGCACGGTTTCGCGCACGAAGATCGGCCCGCCGGCGCGGTACGGCGTGTCCGCATCGAGGTGCTGCCACGGCAACAACAGCACGGACTCGCCGACCTGCGCATCTTCCAGCGATATGCGGCAGGGGAACCCGCGATTCGAATCGACCGCCATGCGCACTGCGCCATGCACGCGCAATTCCGCATCCTCAAGTCCGAACAACGACTCGAACGGCTGCACCGGCAATCCGCTGACCACATAATCCATGACACGCTCCACCGAGGAAATACGTGCAGGTTATGCCCGCGCACCGTGCCGCGATATCCGGATCCTGCGCAATCCGGGCCAGCTCGCTAATGGCGGCGGTTGGGACCTTTGTATTGGCGACAGTGCCTCGCTATCGGGTCGCGAACCGCATTTCACTTCTTCATGCCCCACCCGGACGCCCGTCTGCGGAGTAGCGCCGGCATTCACCGGATTGTCCGGTTTGCCATGCCCGGCAGTTGCTCAAACCCTCCCAGGCTTGCGGCATGCTCTACATCCTTCCGGTTACAAAGTAAGCCCTGTGCAATACATGGAGCGCGTCCAGATTGATCACAACGATGAGAACGAGGATGACCGATACCAGCAAGGCACGGATCGGCGGTGTCGACCGGAACGAGCACCAGACCAGGGCAAATGCCGCAGTCGCAATAAAATAGCGACCCTGCAAGCCCTGGATAAAACCCAGTTCGACCGGGCTCCAGTAGATGAACAGCGGCAGCGCGATCATCGCCATTGAACCTGCTGCCAGCATCAAGGCCAACGGTGGAATCCAATAAGGCATCCGCGGCATCGAATCTTCATTGGTCCAAAGTGTCGCCAGCAACGCCAATCCGCCAGCGGGATACACCCATGGGGACAGGTACACATCTAGCCACCCCAATACCCCGATCAGCATCTTCCCCAGGGACAGCACCCGGTCGCTGAAGAAGGTGTTGAACCATGCGTGCATGAATATCGAAGGTTCGGCACTCAGCGAGTGGGCATTGGCGACGGCATCGACCCCCGCAAGCGCCCCGGCACCCTTCGCGGCCAACAAAGTCCACGCGGCATGGATTACCCATGGCAGCGCGACAAACTTCAACATGGCGGCGCCGAAAGAGTGGCCCGCCCTGTCGAAAGCAGGCTTGCAGAACGCCAGACAAATCAGGATCCAGGCCGTCCCGGGCTTCAAGAATGCGATAGCCAGACTGAGCGCCCACAGCATTGGCATGATACGCGTCGGAGTCACTTTATCGTCGGCAATTCCGGACACCAGACCCAGCCAGGCGATGCTCAGCGATATCGTCAGGGAGTCCGCCGACAGCGAACCCATCTGGAACAACGACATCGGCAGCAAGGCAATCGCGAACAATGCCCATTTTCCCCGCACCGCATAGCGCAGGGCCAACACCACGAACACAATGGACAACAAAAGGTTCAGCATTCGCGCCGAATAAAGAAAGAACCCGAATGTTGCCCCCATTGCGCAACTAGCCTTGAAGGCCGCGCCAGGCAGCAGATACTGATGCGGGAAATAGCCATCCGCTCCTCGGGGCAACGTCGTCGACGTCGCGTCGCAGGCCAGTTTTTTGCTCAGCTGCGCGCTCAACTCTTCGCCCGTGAAGGCGGTCTTGTTGTGCGAATATCCCCAGAACGGCCCGTACATCTTCCGGGTATCAGGCAACGGTTCCGAACCTGAGCCACCGAATGGCATCCCCTCGCTGAGCCGGACGATCTTCGCCAGGTGCGCCTCCTCATCCGCGACCGCGCCCGGCGGCGTAATGAATACGTAGGCCGCACCAAAAAGCAGCATCAGTGCGGCACAAACCCAATGCGCATTCCTGTCGAGCGTCCTGAATCCCGGTATCGTGGGGATCGCGGACAACCACTCCCGCAACCTTCGGTAGAAGCGGTATATCCACCACAAGGAGACGAGCAACACCGGCAACGTCGCATAGAAGACCGCTTGCCATGTGCCGGCGCGCTCTATTTTCCGCGCCGAACGATCGACGAAACGCAAGATCAATTTCGGATCCCTTGCACTCTGGTCCGGCTGCAGCTTCAGACAAGCATGCTCATCGGCAAGGCTGAGCTCGTCAACCAACAGGATTTCATATTGCCCCCGCGATCCCGATCGCCCGATTCGCAGGTCGCACAATGTCGTCGTGCCCCCCGGCGGGGGATCGATGCGCAACCAGGCCGCACGGCGCCCGTTGATCCGGAGCACTTCCTCTACGGCTTCTCCGCTTTGCAACCCGAATGATTGCGATCCGGCTTCCGAAAAACCGCCCTCGGCGTCATGGAATACCTGCAAACGGCCAGCCGTGCCGGCCTGAACGGTGAACGCCACTCTTATCTGGCGCCGGGAGTCGGCATAAGCGACCACCAGGATCAGCATGGCCAGCAGCAGACCCGAGGCTATCAGCCTGAAGTCGATCTTCGTCGATGAGTCCCGCAAGCTCATCGGAGCGCTTGGCAAGCAGAGAGGCGGTTGCCTGCTTCATTGTCGGACATGTATTGCTCCATGCTGAAGGAATGTCGGCTCGGAATTCATATCGCGGTTGATGCTCGGGATATTGTCGCGGCCATCCTCCGGCATCTTCGTTGGTACAAGCCGGGGCCGAAGCGGTGCCTGAGATTGTGCCATGGCGCATTGAGCAGCCCGACTGCTGCGTTTCGATGCGATCAATCGCCCAACATAAAGGCCCCGTTTCCGGGGCCTGTCTCGATACCGTGCAATGGGCTCTCAGGCCGCGAACAGCGCCTTCATCTTCTTCAGCGCGTTGGCTTCGATCTGGCGGATGCGCTCGGCGGAGACGCCGTATTCGTCGGCCAACTCCTGCAACGTGACCTTGTTGTCGTCATCCAGCCAGCGGCGCATGACGATATCGCGCGAACGCTTGTCCAGCCCGGCCATGCCTTCGCGCAACAACTCCAGCTTGTTGCCTTCGTTGTCGGCACGCTCATAGGCCTGTGACGGATCTTCGTCCTGGGTCATCAGATACGCGCCGGGCGATGGCGGCGCATGGTCGTCATCATCGTCGGATGGGGCATCGAAGCCGATATCGCGGCCGGAAAGGCGCGATTCCATCTCCAGCACTTCGCGCTTGGATACCTTGAGATCGGCAGCCACCGCGGTAACTTCGGCATCGTTCATCCAGCCCAGGCGCTTCTTCGACTTGCGCAGGTTGAAGAACAGCTTGCGCTGCGCCTTGGTCGTGGCGACCTTGACGATGCGCCAGTTCTTGAGGATGAACTCATGCATCTCGGCGCGGATCCAGTGCACCGCGAAACTGACCAGGCGCACGCCCATCTCCGGGTCGAAGCGCTTGACCGCTTTCATCAGGCCGATGTTGCCTTCCTGGATCAGGTCGCCCAGTTGCAAGCCGTAGCCGTTGTAACCACGGGCGACATGCACGACGAAACGCAGATGCGAGTGCACCAGCTCGCGCGCAGCATCAAGGTCCTCGTCGTCGCGGAAACGACGGGCAAGACTCTGTTCGTCCTCGACCGTCAGCACCGGAATCTGGTGCACGGCGCCGATGTAGGCGTCGAGCGAGCCGAGCGCGCTGGGGATGGGCAGATTGTTTGCCACCATGGCGGTGGCTGCAGAGGTCTGGTTCATGGCGATCATTTTAGCAGTCACGGGGTTCGACTGCTAAACAGGAAAAGAGTTCCATCGTTTCGTTGGTAGAACAGATGCCATCGAGCCAGAAGGGCGCAAGTAATTGTATTTATTGATTATTTCAGAATATTTTGCCGGCGCTACCCTGAATTTTCCGGTTAAGACGAAAGTTTGCTACCAGGCTGACCACGGATTTCCTTTCGGAAATTTCCGCGAGTATTCTCTGGATTTCGGTAATCCACCAGATCCTGTGATCGCGGGCCTGTCAGCTGCCCGCGACATCGTGGGCACTCTGCCCGGTGTAGATCGCCGAGAAAGAGCCGCCAGCCAGTCCGCTCTTCCGTTACCGCGATCGCAGGAGCGCCGACACGTGCGGCACTCCTTGCGGAACCACGCAAAGAAAAACGCCACCTCCTTGCGGAGATGGCGTTTTGGGGTAAAGACCCTGGCGATGACCTACTCTTGCATGGCTTAGGCCACACTACCATCGGCGCAGCTGCGTTTCACTTCCGAGTTCGGGATGGGATCGGGTGGTTCCACAGCGCTAATTTCACCAGGGAGACGGTTGGAGCGTCGCACACACCTATAAAGGAGGAGTGGCGCCTGTCTCTCATGAGGTCTTGGGAAGTAGTTTGCTATTTGGATTTCAATCGACGTGTGTCGAGACTAAAGCAACTTGAGGTTATATGGTCAAGCCGCACGGATCATTAGTATCAGTTAGCTCAATGCATTACTGCACTTACACACCTGACCTATCAACGACGTAGTCTTCATCGTTCCTTTAGGGGACTTGTGTCCCGGGAGATCTCATCTTGAGGCGCGCTTCCCGCTTAGATGCTTTCAGCGGTTATCGCTTCCGAACGTAGCTACCCGGCAATGCCACTGGCGTGACAACCGGAACACCAGAGGTTCGTCCACTCCGGTCCTCTCGTACTAGGAGCAGCCCCTCTCAAATCTCCAACGCCCATGGCAGATAGGGACCGAACTGTCTCACGACGTTCTGAACCCAGCTCGCGTACCACTTTAAATGGCGAACAGCCATACCCTTGGGACCGACTACAGCCCCAGGATGTGATGAGCCGACATCGAGGTGCCAAACACCGCCGTCGATATGAACTCTTGGGCGGTATCAGCCTGTTATCCCCGGAGTACCTTTTATCCGTTGAGCGATGGCCCTTCCATACAGAACCACCGGATCACTAAGACCTACTTTCGTACCTGCTTGATCCGTCGATCTCGCAGTCAAGCACGCTTATGCCTTTGCACACAGTGCGCGATGTCCGACCGCGCTGAGCGTACCTTCGTGCTCCTCCGTTACTCTTTGGGAGGAGACCGCCCCAGTCAAACTACCCACCATACATGGTCCCCGCTCCGGATTACGGAGCTAGGTTAGAACGTCAAGCACGACAGGGTGGTATTTCAAGGTTGGCTCCACGACAGCTAGCGCCATCGCTTCAAAGCCTCCCACCTATCCTACACAGACGAACTCAACGTTCAATGTAAAGCTATAGTAAAGGTTCACGGGGTCTTTCCGTCTTGCCACGGGAACGCTGCATCTTCACAGCGATTTCAATTTCACTGAGTCTCGGGTGGAGACAGCGCCGCTGTCGTTACGCCATTCGTGCAGGTCGGAACTTACCCGACAAGGAATTTCGCTACCTTAGGACCGTTATAGTTACGGCCGCCGTTTACTGGGGCTTCGATCAAGAGCTTCGCCTTGCGGCTGACCCCATCAATTAACCTTCCAGCACCGGGCAGGCGTCACACCCTATACGTCCACTTTCGTGTTTGCAGAGTGCTGTGTTTTTGATAAACAGTCGCAGCGGCCTGGTTACTTCGGCCTCCCCCAGCTATTAACCAGAAGAGGCGCACCTTCTCCCGAAGTTACGGTGCTATTTTGCCTAGTTCCTTCACCCGAGTTCTCTCAAGCGCCTGAGAATTCTCATCCTACCCACCTGTGTCGGTTTACGGTACGGTCTTCGTGAGCTGAAGCTTAGGAGCTTTTCCTGGAAGCGTGATATCAGCAGCCTAGCCCTAATGGGCCGGTCCTTAACCTCAACATTAAACCCCCGGATTTGCCAAAGGGTTCTGCCTCAGTTCTCTCACCAGGACAACCAACGCCTGGCCTGCCTAACCTTCTCCGTCCCTCCATCGCACTCACGCGAGGTGCAGTAATATTAAACTGCTTCCCATCGACTACGGCTTTCGCCCTCGCCTTAGGGGCCGACTAACCCTGCGTCGATTAACGTTGCGCAAGGAAACCTTGGGCTTTCGGCGTGCGGGTTTTTCACCCGCATTATCGTTACTCATGTCAGCATTCGCACTTCCGATACCTCCAGCAGACTTCTCAATCCACCTTCAACGGCTTACGGAACGCTCCTCTACCGCGCATAACAAAGTTATGCACCCCAAGCTTCGGTTCATCGCTTAGCCCCGTTAAATCTTCCGCGCAGACCGACTCGACCAGTGAGCTATTACGCTTTCTTTAAAGGGTGGCTGCTTCTAAGCCAACCTCCTGGCTGTCTGTGCCTTTCCACATCGTTCACCACTTAGCGATAAATTTGGGACCTTAGCTGTGGGTCTGGGTTGTTTCCCTTTTCACGACGGACGTTAGCACCCGCCGTGTGTCTCCCATATAGTCTGTCTTGGTATTCGGAGTTTGCAATGGTTTGCTAAGCCTCGATGGCCCGCTAGCCATAACAGTGCTCTACCCCCAAGAAGATTCGTATGAGGCGCTACCTAAATAGCTTTCGAGGAGAACCAGCTATCTCCGGGTTCGATTAGCTTTTCACTCCTAATCACACCTCATCCCCGTCTTTTGCAACAGACGTGGGTTCGGGCCTCCAGTACCTGTTACGGCACCTTCACCCTGGGCATGACTAGATCACCCGGTTTCGGGTCTACTGCCCGCGACTATGCGCCCTTATCAGACTCGGTTTCCCTTCGCCTCCCCTATACGGTTAAGCTTGCCACGAACAGTAAGTCGCTGACCCATTATACAAAAGGTACGCAGTCACTCCTTGCGGAGCTCCTACTGCTTGTACGCACACGGTTTCAGGGTCTATTTCACTCCCCTCTCCGGGGTTCTTTTCGCCTTTCCCTCACGGTACTGGTTCACTATCGGTCGGTCAGGAGTATTTAGCCTTGGAGGATGGTCCCCCCATGTTCAGACAGGGTTTCTCGTGCCCCGCCCTACTCGTCTTCATTGAGATGGCCCT
>NZ_PDWT01000003.1:472500-528456 GCF_010093345.1 Pseudoxanthomonas yeongjuensis
CGAACGTCTGCAAGATGGACAGCTAGTCCTTCCTGCAGGCGTCCACACAAGTCACCTGCGCACACTGTCAAAGAGCTTCGAAGTCGGCCTCAGCGCCTTCCTCGTTGACCCCGTCGTTTCCGTCGAGGTGAGCCGCACATTATGCGGGGTGTTTCTGGAAGCGTCAACATCTTATTTCAAGATTTTTTTGCTTCCCTCGTTTCGACCCTTGCCGTGTTGGCGCCGGTGTGTCCGAGTGAGCCGCCCATTATAGGGGGGGCTTCCGAGAACGTCAACACCTCATTTCCGAGATTTTGCCGCTTCGCCCTTGCTGTCGCTTACCGGCCGAAACCGTCGTCGCTGCTGCAAGGGGGGCGAATTATGGGCGGCGAAAATCCTTTTGGGAAGGGGGTAATTGAAATAATTTTGTGGGCGGGAACAGCTGCCGAGACGGAGCAAGGGTTTCGGCCTGCCCGCTGGGCCACAATCAGGAAATTTCCTCCCTCGAATGGAACTTCCAATGGCTTTTCTCACCGGCAAGACCATCAGCGAGCGCCTGCAATCCATGGCTCCAGAAGGCATGAGCCTGCAGATTCCCCCCGCCTGTCTTCTCGATATGCAGGGCGAACCGCTGGAATATGAGGAAGGCGTCTCGCTTACCGTGCGTTTCCCGGCATTGCCGCGCTATGCCAATCCGCTGGGACATATGCAGGGCGGCTACATCGTGGCGGCGCTGGACAATACGCTGGGACCGTTCTCGTACCTGATTGCGCCGCCCAGCGTGACCAGCTCGCTGAATACACAGTATTTGCGCCCGGTAACGCCGGAAACCAGCTTCATTACCTGCGTGGCGCGGTTGACCGAGCGCACACGCGCAACGCTTTACCTGACCGGCGAAGCGCGCAATCCGGAAGGCAAAATCGTGGCGCTGTGCCAGGCGGTTTGCCAGATCCTGTCGGCGAAAAGCTGAAAAGCTGTTGCTCGGCGTGCGTGGGCCTGCTTTCCAGTACTCCGCCGCAGGCCAGCACGCTGCCCGGCAGCGGCATCGCGAAAGTCACCTGGAATCGATGGCGTCTGTCTTCGATGCATATACCTATATAAGCAGCGGATCGAGGAAACGGCACCCGCGGCAGCTTGACTCCATGGAGCCAGGCCTTGCGGCAACGCCAATACTCACTTCGACCGCTGCCAGCCGCACCGGGCCGGCCTGCTCCAGCCCATAGGCCGTCCCGTCCGGCCAGGCACCGACCGGGCAGAAGGTGGAATCCATGCGCTGGCGAGCGTCGAAGCAACAGCTCCATGGCAGATGGCCGGGCTCGATTACGTCCCGCAGCGTGTGCGGCCCCGGTTGCAACGGAATCCCGGGCTTGCGCGCCAGGCCCCGCCTCGGCGCTATCTCCACCGCATCGGCCAGGACGCCGCCGCGCAGGTGAAACGCCTGCAATATTAAGGATCCAGGCGCTCGAATCCCGCACCGAGCCATCGACCGACCATGCTTTGCATGCGCTGGCCGGTTCCTTCAGCCCGCCAGCAAACGCACGCGGGCGAAGTTGCGCTTGCCGACCTGCAATACGCCCTCGAAGCCGGGACCGAAGTGGGTCTGCGGGTCTTCGACCACGGCGCCGTCCACGCGCACCGCGCGCTCCTTGAGCTTGCGCGTGGCTTCGCCGTTGCTGGGAGTGATGCCGGCGGCGGTCAGCAGCGCGGCGATGCGCAGCCCTCCGGCAGGCACGCTGACGTCCTGCAAAGGCAACAAGGAGGTATCGCCTTCACCGCGGACCACCGCATGCCAGCCGGCGATGGCCTGTTCGGCCTGCCCGGCATCGTGGAAACGGGTGGTCAGTTCCCGCGCCAGGCGCAGCTTGATGTCGCGGGGATTGAGCGTGCCCGCGGCGACTTCGGCCCGCAGGGATTTCGCTTCGGCCACGCCGATATCGAAGCTGAGCAGCTCGATCCACCGCCACATCAGCTCGTCGCCGATCTTCATGGTCTTGGTGACGATATCGATGGCCGGCTCGCTGATGCCGATGTAGTTGCCCAGCGACTTGGACATCTTGTTGACCCCGTCCAGGCCTTCCAGCAACGGCATGGTCAACACGATCTGCGGTGGCTGCCCATAGTGCTCCTGCAGGCCGCGGCCCATCAGCAGGTTGAATTTCTGGTCGGTACCGCCCAGTTCGACATCGGCCTTCAGCGCCACCGAGTCGTAGCCCTGGACCAATGGATAGAGGAATTCGTGGATCGCGATCGACTGCTGGGCGGCGTAGCGCTTGGCGAAATCGTCGCGCTCCAGCATCCGCGCCACGGTGTGCTGGCCGGCCAGCTTGATCATGTCGGCGGCGGACATCTGTCCGAACCACTCGGAATTGAAGCGCAGTTCGGTCTTGTCGCGGTCCAGGACCTTGAACACCTGGTCGGCATAGGTGTGGGCGTTGGCCTCCACATCCTCGCGGGTCAACGGCTTGCGGGTCACGTTCTTGCCGCTGGGATCGCCGATCATGCCGGTGAAGTCGCCGATCAGGAAGATCACCTGGTGCCCCAGCTCCTGGAACTGACGCATCTTGTTCAGCAGCACGGTGTGGCCGATGTGCAGGTCCGGGGCGGTGGGGTCGAATCCTGCCTTGATCCGCAAAGGGCGGCCCCCGGCTTTCATGGATGCGGCGAGTCGGGCTTCGAGCTCCTCGCGCTTCAGGATTTCGTCGGCGCCGCGGCCGATCAGTTCAAGTGCTTCTGTGTGAGGCAAGGGCTGGGCTTCCAAATTTATGAACAGGCGCAAGGGCTTGCTGACAAAGGTGAATCTGAAGTTAAACCAAAGTTAATCGTGACGCCAGTCAAAAAAGCCATTCGACTCAATGGTTTGACGCGAACATTTCGTGTGTTTATGGTACCGCGATTGGGCTCGCCGTCTTGGGCCCGGGGAAGTCCGCCAGATGCACAACCACGTTGACGGCCCCGGCCGCACGCAGCGTTTCAAGGAACGCTTGGAGATCCTCCGCGACTCCGCGCTGCATCATCAAGTGAGAGCGCACCTCTCGGCAAGACGATGGACGCGCCGGCAGTGGATCCACGCCAGTCTGTTCACCACCATCGGGGTGATGGTCGCGACCATCGTGCCCGGTTTTTCCACGGTGACGCAGGTGCCGGCCGCCGAACCCTACGCCGTGCTGAGCCTGGATCTGCCGGAACTATCCAGCACGCGCCAGGCAGGAGTCGTCGGCGACAGCTGGCAGATAGTGAAAGTGAAATCCGGGCAGACGCTTTCCTCGCTGTTCAAGGACCTGGGCATCCCCAAGGAAACCCTGCAGCGCATCCTCGAGAACGCCGATGCTAAAACCGCGCTGGCCAAGAAACTCAAGCCCGGCACCGAACTGGCTTTCGATCTTCCGGTCGCGGGCGGCCTGCGCAGCCTGCGCTACGACCGCGACGCCGATCATCGCGTCGAACTGACGCTCGATGGCGACAAGCTCAAGGAAAGAGTGGTCGCCCGCGAAACCACCACCCGCACCGTGGTGCTGAGCGGCAAGGTCGGCCGTTCGCTCAACCGCTCCGCGCGCAAGGCCGGCCTGACCGCGGCCAACATCAATTCGATGACCGACGAGATCTTCAAGTACGACATCGACTTCAACTCCGACCTGGACGCCGACGACCGTTTCAGCGTGGTCGTGGAGCAGACCTGGCGCGAAGGCGAGCTGGTCAGCACCAGCCCGGTGCAGGCGGCGACCTTCACCGTCGACGGCAAGCTGTATTCCGGCTTCCGTTACGCGCGTCCCGGCGACAAGCCCGAATACTTCACCGCGCAGGGACGCCCGCTGAAGAAGACCTTCATCCGCATGCCGATTCCCTATGCGCGACTCAGCTCGCGCTTCGGCGCGCGCAAGCACCCGATCCTGGGCAAGATGCGCATGCACAAGGGCGTGGACTACGCCGCTTCCACCGGCACCCCGATCATGGCCGCGGGCGATTCGCGGGTGCAGTTCGTGGGCCGGCAGAACGGCTACGGCAACGTCGTGATCCTCGACCACGGCCGCGGCTACACCACTCTGTACGGGCACATGTCGCGCTTCGGCAAGATCAGGGCCGGCCAGCGCATCGCCCAGGGCACGGTGATCGGCTACGTCGGCTCCACCGGCATGGCCACCGGCCCGCACCTGCATTACGAATTCCGGGTCAACGGCGTGCACCGCAACCCGCTGTCGATCACCATGCCGCCGCCGGAACCGCTGGCCGGCGCGCAGTTGGCTTCGTTCCGCACCTATACCGCCAATGCGCTGGCGCGGATCCGCACGGTGGAAAACATCATCTACGCGGACGTGGACCAGGCGCCAGCACCGGCCCAGAAGACCGCAATGGCCACTGCGCTCACCACCAGGAAGCGCTGATACCCAGGACCGCGCCCTTGTGGGCGCAGGTCCGGGGCGCGATGCTTGGCCCCGCGAAATCCATCGCCTCCCTGCCGGCCAACGCATGCCCGACCACCCCGCCCAGCTCTTCTACCTGGGCCTGATTTCCGGTACCAGCGCCGACGGCATCGATGCCGCGCTGGTGCGCTTCGAGCCCGATTGCGAACTGGTTTTCGGCCGTACCTATCCCTGGAACCCCGCCCTGCGCGCGCACCTGATCGCGCTGGGCCAGGGCGGCGGCGCGACCTCGCTGGATGAATTGGGCGAACTGGACACCACTCTGGCCCGCATCTTCGCCGATGTCGCCATGCAGGCGATCAAGGAAGCCGGGATCGATCCCGGCGAGGTACGCGCGATCGGTTCGCATGGGCAGACCGTGCGCCACCGGCCCGAATCGAAAAGCGCCTTCACCTGGCAGATGGGCGACGGCAATGTCATCGCCGAACGCACCGGCATAACCACCGTCGCCGATTTCCGCAGACGCGATGTCGCCGCGGGCGGTCACGGCGCGCCGCTGATGCCGGCCTTCCACGCTGCGAGGCTGCAGTCGGCGTCAGAAGACCGCGCGGTGCTGAACCTGGGCGGCATCGGCAATTTCACCCTGCTTCCGAAACACGCTGGTCAGGAGCCTGGCCCTGTGCGCGGTTTCGATACCGGCCCGGCCAATGCGCTGATGGATGCGTGGTGCGAGCGCCACACCGGCAAGCCTTACGATGCCAACGGCGCCTTCGCCGCCAGCGGCAATGTCGATGCTGACTTGCTCGCGCGGTTGCTGGACGATCCGTGGTTCGCGTTGCCGCCGCCCAAGAGCACCGGGCGCGAACAGTTCCACCTGCCCTGGCTGGAATCGCGACTGGGCGACGCGGCCGGGCGCCCCGCCGAGGTGCAGGCGACCTTACTGGAACTGACCGCAATCACGGTGGCTGACGCCCTGCAGGCCACGCAACCGGAGACGGCGCGCGTGCTGGTCTGCGGTGGCGGGGTCCACAACGCCGCGCTGATGGCGCGGCTCTCGGCGCGGATACCGGGGGCGATCGTGGAATCCACGGCAGCCCATGGGCTGGATCCGGATTACGTGGAAGCCATGGGTTTCGCCTGGCTGGCGCGGGAAACCCTGGCCGGACGGCCCGGCAACCTGCCCGGCGTGACCGGGGCGAAGGGCCTGCGGGTGCTCGGTGCGATCTACCCGGCTTGATTCAGTCGAAGCCGTGCCCGCGCGGCACATCCTTCAGCGCGGTGATCGCCGCCGACAGTACATCCACTTCCCTGTCGTTGAATCCGCTGCGGACCTCGGCCTCGGTGACGAACAATCCCTGCTCGAGCAGGTGGAACAGGGTGTCATGCATGTTCCAGCCCCGCGCGTCGGCCACGCGGCGGATGCGGTCGGCCAGCACCGGATCTATGTCCTTCATCACGATGTCGGTCATGCGGCCTCCCGCTGCGCGGCCCCGTCGGTGGAGCCATGGTTGCGCATGGTGAGGCGTATGCACAACAACAGCGCGGGAATGCCGACCAGCGCCGTGCCGACGAAGAACAGGGAATACGCTTCAAGCAGGGTCCTGCCCGTCTCCAGGTGCTCCACCACCACGCCCGAGAAGCCCTTCAGCATCTTGCCCAGCAATGCATAGAACGAACTGAGCAACGCGTACTGGGTCGCGGTGTAACCGATGTTGGTCAGACTGGACATGTAGCCGACCAGGGCCACCCCGGCGAATCCGCTGCAGAAGTTGTCGATGATCATCGCCGTAGCGAACACGCCTTCGTCGGCGCCATGCAGGGCCAGGTAGGCGAACGCCAGATTCGACCCCGGGCCAAGCACCGCGCCGGCCAGCAGCGTCGGCACGAAGCCATAGCGCACCGCGCACAGGCCGGCGGCGGCAATGCCGAGGATGGTCGCGACCAGCCCGACCGAGCCACGCACCGCGCCGACGGTTTCCTTGGCGATCCCCAGGTCGGCATAGAACGGATTGGCCATCGGCCCCATCACGAAATCGGGCAGCCGGTACAGGCTGATGGTCAGCAGCATCAGTAGCGCCCAGCTGCCGTGCTGGCGGAAGAACGCGACGAACGGCCCGACCAGGGCATCGAACAAGCCCTTCGGCGTGAACAGCGCCGGATGCGGCGTTGCGGCGGCCAGCACCGATGCCGCCGGCTCGCGCGCCATCAATGTGGCCACTACGCCCACGCCCAGCAGCAGCGCCATGATTTCGTACGACGCGGACCAGCCGATATTCGCCGCGAAGATCAGGATCAGCGCATCCGTGACCAGCAGCGCACCGCGATAACCCAGGGTCGAAGTCGAAGTCAGCAACCCCTGCTGCTCGTTGCTGTCGGCGCTTTCGATGCGCCAGGCGTCGATCACGATGTCCTGGGTGGCCGAGGCGAACGCCACCACCAGCGCCAGCGCGCCGAACACCAGCAACTGGTCGAGGACCAAGCCCCCCAGCATCAGCTGGCCTTCGCGCGGCTGCACCAGCGCCATACCGACCAGTGCTGCGGCAGCGACCAGTTGCGACAGCAGCATCCAGCCGCGGCGCCGACCCAGCCAGCGGCCGAGCACCGGCGCGTCGAGATTGTCGACCAGTGGCGCCCACAGGAACTTCAGCGAATACGCCAGGCCCACCCATGACAGGAAGCCGATGGTGGACAGCTCGATGCCGTTCTCGCGCATCCAGAAGCCCAGCGTGTTGCCCACCAGGTAGATCGGGATGCCGGAGCTGAAGCCCAGCAGCAACATCACCAGCACCTTGGGCTGGCGCAGGTTGGCCAGCACCAGTCGCCAGCCGGTGCGCGCGGGTTTCGCCGCGGTCTGGTTCAAAGGGCGTAGTCCACGATGAATGGCGCATGGTCCGAGAACCGCGATGCGGTATGGATCGAGCAGGCCTTCAGCTTGCCGCGCAATGAGGGCGTGACGATCTGGTAGTCGATCCGCCAACCGACGTTGTTGGCGCGCGCCGCGCCGCGATTGCTCCACCAGGTGTAGTCCTGGCCCTCGGCGTGCAGCGCGCGATAGGCGTCGACCCAGCCGCCCTCGTCGATGCACAAGCCGTTGAGCCAGTCGCGCTCGGCCGGCAGGCAGCCGGAGTTCTTCTGATTGGATTTCCAGTTCTTGATGTCCAGCGCCGAGCGCACGATGTTCCAGTCGCCGCACAGCACGTAGTCGCGGCCGCTGTTGCGCCACTCCTCCAGGATCGGCGCCAGCCACTCCATGACCTGGAACTTGAAACCCTGGCGCAACTCGCCCGAGGAACCGGACGGGATATAGAACGAGACCACGCTCAGGTTGCCGTAGCGCGCTTCCAGATAGCGGCCTTCCTCGTCGAATTCCGCCCAGCCCAGCGCGGTGCGCACCTCGTCCGGCTCGCGCTTGCTGTAGATGGCCACGCCGCTGTAGCCCTTCTTGGTGCTGGCGTCGCGGAACCAGGCCTTGTAACCCTTCGGCAGGAACTCGGGGCCGGCCAGCTGGTGTTCCTGGGCCTTGGTTTCCTGCACGCAGAGCACGTCGGCGTCCTGCGCCGCGAACCAGTCGAAGAAACCCTTGCTGGCCGCCGAACGCAGGCCATTGGCGTTGAAGCTGATGATTCGCATGGACACGCTTGTCGTAGATTTAAAGCCCGATTGTGCACGAACTGCGATGCGCAGGCTGCGATGCGGGACGCGTCGCGGAGTGGCCGGCCGCGGCGGCTTTGGGCTAGGCTTGCCGACACCCCACCGTAGAACACGCCCATGAGCGATCACCGCAGCCGCTTCCTGCAACTGGCCCTGCATTCCCAGGCCCTGCGCTTCGGCGAATTCACCCTGAAGTCCGGCCGGCTGAGCCCGTATTTCTTCAACGCCGGCCGCTTCGACAGCGGCGCCCGGCTGGCGGAACTGGCCGCCTGCTACGCCGATGCGGTGGAGGCCTCGGGAGTCCGGTTCGACCTGCTGTTCGGCCCCGCGTACAAGGGCATCCCGCTGGCGACGGCGCTGGCCTGCGAATTCTCGCGCCGCGGCCGCGACCTGCCCGTGGCCTTCAACCGCAAGGAAGCCAAGGCCCATGGCGAGGGCGGCATGCTGATCGGCGCGCCGCTGGAGGAGCGCCAGGTGCTGATCGTCGATGACGTGATCACCGCCGGCACCGCCATCCGCGAGGCGCTGGGCCTGATCCAGGCCGGCGGCGGCCGGGTGGCAGGGATAGTCGTCGCACTGGACCGCCAGGAAATGCTCGGCGAAGCCGGCGCTGCCACCGATCGTCGCTCGGCCGCACAGGCCGTGGCCGCCGAAACCGGCGTGCCGGTGATCGCGGTCGCGAATCTTCACGACCTGCTTGCTTTCGCCGGCGAAAGCGCTGAACTTGTCACCCACCGCGACCGCCTGCTTGCCTATCGTGCGAGTTATGGCAGCGGTTCATCGGACTGAGCGCGAGGGGTCGCCGGACATGTCGAAAAATCCATTGCTGCTGCTGCTGCTGGGCGCCGCGATTGCCTCGCCGGCGCTGGCGCAGAAAGCCGGCGCGCCGGTCAAGAAGCTCTATTGCTGGAACGAGAACGGCCAGCGGGTCTGCAGCGACGCGTTGCCGGCCGATGCGGTCAATCGCGCGCGCGTGGAAATCAGCGCCAAAAGCGGGATGCGCACCGCCGAAGTGGCACGCGCGATGAGCGAAGAGGAGCGCGCGCAAGCCGCTTCCGACGAACAGCAGCGCCAGGTCGACCAGGCCGCCGCCGATACCCGGCGCCGCACCGAACAGGCCATGCTGATGTCGTACCAGAGCGAGGACGATCTGCGCCGGGTCTTCAATGAGCGCACCAGCATCGTCGACAACAGCATCCGCACCGCGCGCTACAACGTCACCAGCCTGCGCGAAGGCCTGGTGAGCCTGCTGCAGACCGCGGGCGATCGCGAACTGGATGGCAAGCCGGTCGCGCCGGCGATGGCCGACAACATCCGCAGCCGCCATCGCGAGCTGTTGCGCCAGCGTCAATTGCAGGCCAGTTTCGAGCGGCAGCGCGCGGAGCTGGATGTCGAGATCACCGACATCACCCGTCGCTACCGCGAATTGAAGGGTGTCGAAACGGCGCCGCCGGCCGCGGATGCCGGAACTGCGATGGCGGAAGCCAGGACCAAGTGAATCCAGCGCAGGGCGGGACTAGACCCGCCTTCCTGTCGCCGCGAAATTTCAGAAGCGGAGTCAAGTCCTGAGCGCAAGACGCCCGGGAGCGCGTAGGAGCGACGTGAGTCGCGAATGAATTCTTTTCGTTGTCTCCATCGCGACTCACGTCGCTCCTACGCCTGCCGGTATCTGGCTTCTGCCCCGGTGAGTTCCGACGGATGAATCAGTCGAACCCGCAAGGGTGCGGCTCAAGACGCACCTTCATCGTTGCTTGAATCAAAACGCGGCTTTCACTTCCGGCGCGACCTTGGCCAGATGAGCGCGGAAGTCGTCCATGATCCGGGCCAATGCTTCCTTGTTGTCGGCCTCGAAGCGCAGCACCAGGATCGGGGTGGTGTTGGAAGCCCGGACCAGTCCCCAGCCGTCTTCCCAGTCGGCGCGCAGGCCGTCGATGGTGGTCAGGCGCGCGCCTTCGAACTGCACGCTGGCGACGAAGCGCGCCACGATTCCATGCGCATCGCCTTCCACCGGCACCTTGATCTCCGGGGTGGACAACGCGTTGGGCAGCGCATCGAGCACTTCGCTGGGCGTCTCCGCGCGCGCAGCCAGGATTTCCAGCAGCCGCGCGGCCGAATAAAGGCCGTCGTCGAAGCCGTACCAGCGCTCCTGGAAGAAGAAATGCCCGCTCATCTCGCCGGCCAGTTCGGCGCCGGTTTCGCGCATCTTGCCCTTGATCAGCGAATGGCCGGTCTGCCACATCAGCGGGGTGCCTCCGTGGCGCAGGATCCAGCCCTGCAGCTTGCCGGTGCACTTCACGTCGTAGATCACCAGCGCGCCGGGGTTGCGTTCCAGCACATCGGCGGCGAACAGCATCAACAGGCGGTCGGGGAAGATGATTTCGCCTTCCTTCGTCACCACGCCCAGGCGATCGCCATCGCCATCGAAGGCCAGGCCGAGATCCGCATCGAAGCGTTTCACCGTCTGGATCAGGTCTTCCAGGTTGTGCGGATCGCTGGGATCGGGATGGTGGTTGGGGAAAGTGCCGTCCACGTCGCAGAACAGCGGGATGACTTCCGCGCCGATGGCTTCGAGCAGCTGCGGGGCGATTTCGCCGGCCACGCCATTCCCGGCATCCACCACCACCTTCAGGCGGCGATCCAGCTGCACGTCGTCGGCGATGCGCTGGATATAGTCGGCCGATACGTCGCGCTCGGCCAGCGTGCCGGGCAGCGCGGTCTGGTGCAGACGGTTCTCGCTGATCCGCGTGTACAGGTCGGTGATGGCTTCGCCGGACAGGGTCTGTCCGCCGATCACGATCTTGAAGCCGTTGTAGTCGGGTGGATTGTGGCTGCCGGTGACCGCCACGCTGCTGCCGGTGCGCAGGTGGTAGGCGGCGAAATAGGCCACCGGGGTCGGCGCCAGGCCGATGTCGATCACGTTGCGGCCGGCCTTGCGCAGGCCCTCGATCAAGCCGCCCGAAAGCTCGGGGCCGGACAGGCGGCCGTCGCGGCCGACCACGATGTCGTCCAGGCCCTGTTCTTCCATCACCGAGCCGATGGCCTGGCCGATGCGCTCGGCGACTTCCACGCTCAACGTGGCTCCGACCACGCCACGGATGTCGTAGGCGCGGAAGATGCCCGGGTCCACGTCGATGCGCTTGCCGGCTGGAGCCACGGCATTCGTTCCGCTGTCGTCGACGGCCTCACGAGCCGACGCCCGCGGCAAGGGTTCGCGTTCCAGGCTCTGGCCCAAGGTGGGCTCGTCGTCGCTGGCGGCACCGCTCGCACGGGGCCGCAGGTTCAGGCGTCCGCGCGCCACCAGCAAGACCAGCACGGCCAGCAATCCGCAGATCGTCGCCCCCACCAGGCTGGAAATGGCACCCAGGCCCATCGGGCCCTCACTGCTGTCGGGAGTCGCGGCGACCACGCGCAGCCCGGTCTTGCCGACCGGGCGGGCCAGACCCTCGGCCGCGTCGGCCAGGCTGGCGCTGCCTTTCTGCTGCACGGTGTAGCTACCCTGGCGCAGCGCGACATAAGCCTGGGAAGGAACGTCGGCGTGGTCCAGGCCGTCGGTCAAGACGCTCAGGGGCAGGCTCACGTAGGCGACGCTGCCCTGCGCCGGTGCAGCGACCCCCAGCGCGCTGCGCTGGCCTTCGCGAACCACCCTGGCGACGGGCTTGCCTTCGGCCAGCGCGGCTTCAAGCAAGGCCAGCTTGCTGAAGCCGACCTGCGAGGTCGGCGAGTACGCCTCATCCAGGTCGGCCGGCAGGATCTGCGCCTGGCCCGCGCCTTTCCAGCCTTCGCTGATCGCTGCGGCCACGGAGGCGGTATCGCCGGCACGCAAAGCGGTCTGCACCGGTGCGGCCGCAAGCCGATCGGCGAGTTGCCTGGCCTGCGCATCCAGGGTTTTCTGGGCAGAAGCCAGCACCGAGTCGCGCGCCTGGGTCAGGCCTTCGGCCAGCCGGGCATCCTGCCATTGGCGTACACCGCTCCATCCCAGCCAGAGGGCGAGCAAGGCGAACAGCGCCGCCAGCATGGGCAGCGCGCGCCGCAGGTCCGAAGCCGGCGAATGCGACTTGCCCGATTTGTTCTCAGCCATTTCCTGTCGCCCCGTTCAGCGGACGCCTGTGTGACCGAAGCCCCCTTCGCCACGCGCGCTATCCGCAAAAGTATCCACTACCTGCAAGCTTACCCGCGTGATGGGCAGCACAACCAGTTGCGCGATGCGGTCGCCGGGCTGGATGGTGAAGGCCTCGGCGCTGCGATTCCACACGCTGATCAGCAACGGGCCCTGGTAATCGGCATCGATCAGGCCGGTGCCGTTGCCGAGCACGATGCCATGGCGATGGCCCAGACCCGAGCGCGGCAGTACCACCGCGCACAGATGCGGATCGGCCAGGTGGATGGAAATGCCGCTGGGAACCAGGGCGGTGTCGCCCGAAGCCAGGGTCAGCGGCGCCTCCACGGCAGCGCGCAGATCCATGCCCGCGCTGGCGGCGGTCGCATAGGCCGGCAACGGCCATTCATCGCCGAAGCGCGGATCCAGCAGCTTGACCTCGATAGCCTGGACGATGGGAGCGCTCATGCGTCCAGGCGCTCCACGATCAGGTCGACCAGTTCGTCGGCCAGCCGGGTCTTCGGGCCGGGCGCGAAGACCCGTTCGCCGTCCTGCCAGAACGCGGTCATCGCGTTCTGATCGCTTTCGAAACCGCCATCGGCCACGCCGACGCGATTGGCCACGATCAGGTCCAGGCGCTTGGCCACCAGCTTGCCGCGCGCGTAGCCGGCGACATTCTCGGTTTCGGCGGCGAAGCCGACGACCAGCTTCAGTCCCTGGGTCTGCGCGGCGACCTCCGCGAGGATGTCCGGCGTGCGCACCAGATCCAGGGCCAGCGATTCGTTCGATTTCTTGATCTTGTTGGCGGCCGGCGCGCGCGGGGTGTAATCGGCAACGGCGGCGGCGCCGATATAGATGTCGGCGGGAAATGCGGCGAACACCGCTTCATGCATCTGTGCGGCCGAGCGCACGTCCACGCGCTTCACTCCCGCTGGCGTGGGCAGGTGGACCGGACCCGCGACCAGCACCACTTCGGCCCCGCGCCGGCGCGCGCTGGCGGCCACCGCGAAACCCATCTTGCCGCTGCTGCGATTACCGAGGTAGCGGACCGGATCCAGGTCTTCGTAGGTCGGGCCAGCGCTGACTACCACTTTCAGGCCCTTCAAGGCGTTGTCGGTTGCCGGCGTCGCGGCATTGGCGGCAAGCAGGCCGGCAACGATGTCTTCCGGCTCGCTCAGGCGACCCGGACCGGATTCGCCTTCGGCCAGGGGGCCATCTTCGGGACCGATTACCTGCACACCACGCCCGCGAAGGGTGGCGAGGTTGGCCTGGGTGGCCGGGTGCAGCCACATTCGATGATTCATCGCCGGGGCAATGGATATCGGCGCGGTAGTGGCCAGACACAAAGTAGTCACCAGGTCGTCGGCGAACCCATTCGCCAGTTTGGCCAGCAGGTCGGCGGTGGCCGGGGCAATGACGATGCGGTCGGCCCAGCGCGCCAGTTCGATATGGCCCATCGACGCTTCGGCCGCGCTATCCCACAAGCTGGTGCGGGTCGGGCTGCCGGACAGTGCCTGGAAGCTCAGCGGGGTGACGAAATGCTGGGCGCCGGCAGTCATCGCCACCTGCACCTCGGCCCCGGCGTCGCGCAACCGGCGCACCAGTTCCAGCGCCTTGTAGGCGGCGATGCCGCCGCCTACGCAGAGCAGTACATGCCGGCCTTTCAAGTGGCTTTCCGATTCTTTTGCCACGTCGGGGAATTCCTATCACCGTACAGGCAGTTAGCTTACCCGATGCACCCAGCCCGCCTGATACCGCCGGGGCATGACGCCCGCCAAGCTGGTCATATGCACATACGCGACTGGCCCGCCGAAGAACGTCCCCGTGAGAAGCTGCTGGCCCACGGCGCCGGCACGCTGTCGGATGCCGAATTGCTGGCGATCTTTCTGGGTTCGGGTCTGCGCGGCCGCGACGCGGTGCAGACTTCGCGCGAACTGCTGGCCACCCACGGTCCGCTGCGCGCCCTGCTGGAAAACGATCCGGTCGGCCTCGCCGGCCTGCCCGGGCTGGGTCCGGCCCGGGCCTGCAAGCTGGCCGCAGCACTGGAACTCGGCCATCGCCACCTGGCCGCCGCGCTGGAACGCGGCGAAGTGCTCACCGACCCGGCCAGCGCCGGCCGCTATTTCGCCCAGCGCCTGCGCGGACGCGGGCACGAGGTCTTCGCTGCCCTGTTCCTCGACACCCGCCACCGTGCGCTGGCGTTCGAGGAGCTGTTCCAGGGCACGGTCGACGGCGCCGAAGTGCATCCGCGCGAAGTCGCGCGCCGCGCCCTGTTCCACAACGCGGCGGCGGTGATCGTGGGCCACAACCATCCTTCCGGCGACGCGGAACCTTCCGCCGCCGACCGCGCGGTCACCGCCCGCCTGAAGCAGGGGCTGGCGCTGGTCGAGGTGCGCCTGCTGGACCATTTCGTGATCGGCGACGGACCGGCGGTGTCGCTGGCGTCGCGGGGGTGGGTCTGAGTGCGTGCCGTTGACACCCGACCCTTGGTGCGTACGATACACACCAAGTGAACAGCAAGGTGCTGATCCGCGAACTGGAAGCGGCCGGCTGGGCACTCGTCCGCACGCGCGGCTCGCACCCTGCGTTCCAGCATCCACGGCGCCCCGGCACGCTGGTGGTACCGCATCCGAAGAAAGACCTTGGCAAAGGCCTGGTCGCGGCTATCCGAAAACAAGCCGGCTTATAGAAAGGCCACCTTCATGCGTTATCCCATCGCGATCGAAACCGGGAGCGGCGCTACCGCCTTCGGTGTCGCCATCCCCGACCTGCCCGGCTGCTTCTCCGCCGGCGACACGCTGGATGAAGCCATCGACAACGCCGAAGCCGCGGCGACCCTGTGGATCGATGCCGCCCTCGACGCCGGCCACGCCATTCCCAAGCCCTCGTCCGTGGACGACATCCGCAACCAGGCCGCCTATGCCGGCTGGTTGTTCGGCCTGGTGACCGTGGATCCGGCGCAGCTGGACGACACCATCGAGCGCGTCAACATCACTCTGCCACGTCGGGTCCTGCGCCGGCTCGACCGCAAGGCCAGGGAAGCTGGCGAAACCCGTTCCGGCTATATCGCCAGGATGGCGATCGGCTGAGACCGCAAGCCCGTACTCGGCTAAAATTCCCTATTCCGCGCTATCCGCGTTTCCAGCAGAACTCCTTTGAAATCCCAACTCCGCGCCCTGATCGCCCAGGGCATCGACGCCCTGCGCAGCGCCGGCACCCTGCCGGCCGACACCGCCACCCCGGATTTCGTGGTCGAACGCCCCAAGACCCGCGAGCACGGCGATTTCTCGACCAATGCGGCGATGCTGCTGGCGAAGCCGGCGCGCAGCAACCCGCGCGCACTGGCGCAGGCCTTGGTTGCCGCGTTACCGGTCAATGCGGATATCGCCAGGGTCGAGATCGCCGGACCGGGCTTCATCAATTTCCACATGAGCCCCGCCGCCTACCAGCGCGAGGTGGCGACCGCGCTGGAACAAGGCCATGCCTATGGCCTCAACGCCTCCGGCGAAGGAAAAACGGCAGGCGTGGAATACGTTTCCGCCAATCCCACCGGCCCGCTGCACGTCGGCCACGGCCGCGCCGCCGCGATCGGCGACTGCATCGCGCGGGTGTTGCAGGCCAACGGCTGGAACACGCGCCGCGAGTTCTACTACAACGACGCCGGCGTGCAGATCGAGAATCTCGCGCTCTCCGTGCAGGCCCGCGCGAAGGGCCTGAAGCCCGACGACGCCGGCTGGCCGGAAGCCGGCTATCGCGGCGACTACATCCAGGACGTCGCCGACGCTTATCTGAAGGGCGAGACCGTGGAATCCGACGGCCACGCTATCACCGGCGCGAAGGACGCGGACGACCGCGACGCGATCCGCCGCTTCGCCGTGGCCGCGTTGCGCCGTGAACAGAACGGCGACCTGGCCGCGTTCGACGTGTCCTTCGACACCTACTTCCTGGAAAGCTCGCTGTACGCCGACGGCAAGGTGGAAGAAACGGTCGAGCGCCTGAACGCCTCCGGCCACACCTACGAGGAAGGCGGCGCGCTGTGGCTGAAGACCACGGACTTCGGCGACGACAAGGACCGGGTGATGCGCAAGTCCGACGGCAGCTACACCTATTTCGTGCCGGACGTGGCCTACCACCTGTCCAAGTGGCAGCGCGGCTACCGACGCGCGATCACCGAGCTCGGCGCCGACCATCACGGCTCCCTGGCGCGCGTGCGCGCCGGCCTGCAGGCGCTGGATGTCGGCATCCCCAAGGGCTGGCCGGAATACGTGCTGCACCAGATGGTCACGGTGATGCGCGGCGGCGAGGAAGTGAAGCTGTCCAAGCGCGCCGGCAGCTACTTCACCCTGCGCGACCTGATCGAGGAAGCCGGCCGCGACGCCACCCGCTGGTTCCTGATCGCGCGCAAGCCCGACTCGCAACTCACCTTCGACATCGACCTGGCCCGCGAACAGAGCAAGGACAATCCGGTCTATTACGTCCAATACGCGCATGCCCGCGTTTTCAGCATCCTCGACAAGGCCGTCGCGCAGGGCTACCGCTACGACCAGGGCAACGGCCTGGCCGGGCTCGGCTTGCTCGACGACGAACATTCGCTGTTGCTGATGGTGGAACTGTCGCGCTACCCGGAAGTGGTGGAGAACGCCGGACAGTTGCTCGAACCGCACCTCGTCGCGCAATACCTGCGCGAACTGGCCTATGCTTTCCACACTTGGTACCACGAAGTGAAGGCGCTGGTGGAAGACGCCGATACCCGCGACGCGCGACTGGCCCTGGCCTGCGCGGCGCGGCAGGTGCTGGCCAACGGACTGGAATTGCTGGGCGTCAGCGCCCCCGAAAAGATGTGATTGGAGAGTAGTTGGATGGCGGCACGACGCAACAAGAACCAGGCGCGGCGCAATTCGGGCAACGGCACGCCGGGTTGGGTGTGGCTGATCGCGGGACTGGTGCTGGGCGCAGCGGCGTTCTTCATCGTCCCCGGGCTGATGAAGAAGGACGGCGACGGCTTCTTCCGCCCGCAACCCAATCCCGATGCCTTGCCGGCGCAGGTGGCCGATGCCGACGCCATCGCCCCGGAAACCTCCACCGCCACTTCGCAACCCGAGGCGAAGGTCGACGACTCCGCGGCCAAGGAAACCCAGTACGAGTTCTACGACCTGCTTCCCGGCAAGGAAGTGCAGATGTCCGACGCCGAACTCGCCGCCAGCGCGCGCGAGGAACAGGCCAGCGCAGCGCGTGCGCAGAAGGCAGCCGCAGCTGCCGCGACTCCCTCCGGTAGCGGCAATCCGACCCCGATAGTGGAGACGCCAGCGGCTGCGCCGGCCTCAGCCGCGGCCACGACCGTTGCCACGACCGCGTCCGCCACAACCGCCACGCCGTCAAGCGGCGCCGCCGCACCCGTCAGCGATGCGCGCTACATCCTGCAAGCCGGCGCCTTCGGCGCCTCCGGCGACGCCGAATCCACCAAGGCGAAGATCGCGCTGCTGGGTTTGTCGGCACGGGTGGAATCGGCGCGGATCGGCGCCAAGACCGTGTACCGCGTGCGCATGGGGCCGTATGGCAGCGCCAGCGAACTGGCCGAAGCCAAGCGCAAACTCGCCAGCGGCGGATTGCCGGCGATGGCGATCAAGGCGCAGTAACACCGCGCGATGCCCAGTAGTCCGGGCAGTCTCGTCGCAGGGGTATCCTTGGATTCCCGCGACAGGAAAACCGGACCATGGCCGCCAGTTCGCAATGGTTGTTCTGGGCGCTGCTCTCGGCGGTATTCGCCGCCTTGACCGCGATCTTCGCCAAGGCCGGATTGCAGGACATCAATTCCGATTTCGCCACCCTGGTCCGCACAGCGATGATCCTGCTGGTGCTGGCCGCGTTCGTGCTCGGCAGCGGCAAGTGGCGGCCACCGGCCTCGGTCTCTGCTTCCACCTGGGGCTGGTTGCTGGCTTCGGCCCTCGCCACCGGCGCTTCCTGGGTCTGTTATTTCCGCGCCTTGCAGGCCGGCGACGCGTCCAAGGTCGCCGCCGTGGACAAGGGCAGCCTGGTGCTGGTGGCGCTGTTCGCCCTGGCCTTCCTGCACGAACGGCTCGACAGCCGCGAATGGCTGGGCGTGGGCCTGGTCAGTGCCGGGATCGTGCTCATGGCGTTCAAGCGGTGAGCCGGAGAACGTTGGAACGGAGCAGGCCATGATCGACATCGCCTCCCTCGCCGGCAAACTGTTCGTCGCGCTGACCACGATCTGGGCCGCGGGCGAGATCTGGCTGGGCTGGAGCCGCCGCTCCGGCGACCGCTCGCGCTCGCGCGACAGCGGCACCCTGCGCATGCTGCTGGTGACCATCTATCTGTGCATCGGCATCGCCGTGTGGCTGTCCTCCCGCGCCGGTGGCCACTTCGGCGCCGTACGCCTGCCGCTGCTCTGGATCGGCCTGCTGTTGATGGCCACTGGCATGATGCTGCGCTTCTGGTCGATCCGCGTGCTGGCGGATTTCTTCACCGTCGATGTCGCCATTCGCGAAGGCCATGAACTGATCCGTCGCGGTCCTTATCGCCTGCTGCGGCATCCGTCCTACACCGGCGCGCTGATGACCTTCCTCGGTTTCGGCCTGGCTCTGGGCAATCTGTGGTCGCTGTTGGTGGTGATGGTGCCGGTGACCATCGCGTTCCTGCGGCGTATACGCATCGAGGAGCGCGTTCTGGCCGAGGCATTCCCCGCGCAGTATCCCGAGTATGCGCGGCAGACCAAGCGGCTGATTCCCTTCGTCTGGTGACGGCTGCGAAGAATCCCGTTCGTGGCGGGCTTGCCCCGGACCCCGTATCGAGCACGGGGCAGGCTTTGATGCGGCGCTCATCGCAAACGTATTTTTAGTACATTGCTTTTCCTGCACTCACCACTTCCGACAGACTCCCCCATGACCCAGACCGTCCTCATCACCGGCGCCACTTCCGGTTTCGGCGCCGCCGCCGTCGAACGCTTCGCCGCCGCCGGCTGGCGGGTGATCGCCACCGGCCGCCGCGCCGAACGCCTGCAGCCGCTGGTCGAACGGTTCGGTGCCGACCGGGTGCATGCCGCCGCGTTCGACATCCGCGACGAAACCGCGCTGGAGGCCGCGCTGGAGGCCCTGCCCGAAGGCTTCCGCGACATCGACGTGCTGATCAACAACGCCGGCCTGGCCCTGGGTACCGCGCCCGCGCAGAAGGCCAGCCTGCAGGACTGGCGCACCATGATCGATACCAACATCACCGCGTTGGTGACCTTGACCCATCGCCTGCTGCCGACCCTGGTCGAACGCAAGGGCGTGATCATCAACATGAGCTCGGTGGCGGCAAGCTATCCGTATCCCGGCGGCAATACCTATGGCGGGACCAAGGCCTTCGTGAAGCAGTTTTCGCTGGGCCTGCGATCGGACCTGCACGGCACCGGCGTGCGCGTGACCAGCATCGAACCGGGCATGGCCGAAACCGAATTCACCGTGGTCCGCACCCACGGCGACCAGGCCGCCTCGGACCGCGTCTATGGCGGCGCCAACCCGATGACCGCCGAAGACATCGCCGAACAATTGTTCTGGATCGCGACCCTGCCGCCGCACCTCAACATCAACCGGCTGGAAATCATGCCGGTGACGCAGTCGTTCCCGGCGTTCCAGGTCCATCGCCACTGACGATCGATGCCCCTGTAGGAGCGTCCATGGGCGCGAGCTCTTTCACGGGGTTCTGCGATCTGGACGAAGAGCTCGCGCCCATGGACGCTCCTACGCCGTGCCGGTATCCCTGAAAGGTTTGATGGCGGGAGCCGGCACGTCCACCGCACGCCCGAATACCGGCAGGCGTTCGCGCAAGCGCAGGAACGGCCGCTCCACCGCGTAGTACAACGTCGCACCGGCCAACAGCGCGGCAGCGCCGTAGACGCAGAACGCCACTACGCCACGCCCTTCCAGTGCTGGGCCCCAGGCGGTTTCCACCAGATGGAACACCGCCTTGTGCACCAGGTACAGGCTGTAGGAAATCGCCGCCAGCCACGCCGCACCGGGCACGCGCCAGCGCGCGATCACACTGCGGTTGCCGGCACCAGCGAACACCAGCAACGCCAGCCCCAGCGCCAGCACCGGCCAGCCGATCGCATTGCCCAGCAAACCGGTGCGCTGCTTGAACAGCCACAGCGCCGCAGCCATCACGCCCAGGCCGAGCAGCAGCACCGTATTGGCCTGCGCCTGCACGCGCTCCCAGCACTGCGGGCGGAACACCTTGCACGCGGCCAGCACCACGCCGGCCAGCAGTCCATCGAGCCGGGCCCAGGTCGGGTAATAGATGTCCTCGACGAACCAGTTGCGCTGCAGGCCGCCGTTCGCGGCCAGCGCGGTGTCGTGCAGCCACGTGACGCTGCGCAGCGCGATTCCCGCCACCACCAGCAGCACGCACAAGCCGACGAATTTCGCCGCCGAAGGCTTGCGCAGCATCGCCCATGCCAGCAGCGGGAACACCAGGTAGAAATGCTCCTCCACGCACAGCGACCAGGCGTGCGAGAACGCGGCGTTGTTGGCGTAGTCGATCGACAGATTCATGGTGAAGGTGGCGAACTTCCACCACGGCTCCAGCCCCGGCGCTTCGCGCAACACCGGGAACGCCAGGTACAGCGCCAGCACCACCCAGAACGCCGGCAGGATGCGGAACGCTCGGCGGATATAGAAATCGCGGAACGACAAGCGCCCGCCCCGCGCCAGCGGCGCCAGCACCTGGGCGCCGATCAGGAAGCCGCTGAGCACGAAGAACAGGTCCACGCCCATCCAGCCGTAACGGGAAAGCCAGCTGTAGTCCTCGCCCAGGCCGCCGACGAGGAAGGAGTGGAACAGCATCACCCAGACGATGGCGAGGGCGCGCAGGAGGTCGAGGCCGGGGTATTTCACGGAGTGGGATTCCGTTGGTGGTTGGCAGGAACGAGGAGGCTGCGTGCGTGTCGGAAGCGATGCTTCTAGCCCCTCCCCTTGCCCGCGCAGCGGGGAGGGGGAGGTTGGGAGGGGGTTGGCTCTTGATCTTGATCTTGGCTCTTCGCGGAGTGCTTTAAAAGCAAGATCAAGAGCAACCCCTCCCCAACCCTCCCCTTGCTTCGCAAAGGGAGGGGGCAAGAGCTTTCAGCTCAGCGGCTCATCCGACAGATAGGTGTAACCCGTCAGCCCCGCTTCCAGCGCCTCGGCAAGCATCTTCGCTTCTTCCGTCGGCAACTCCGCCATGGCCACCCGCTCGGCATATGCCGCACGCAGATCGGCGAGCGCATAGCCCACGTAATCCAGCATCACGTCGGTGGTGTCGCCGCGGCGTTGCTGGCTGATGCTGAAACCGTCGCCCTCGCGCTTCACTTCCACCGTGTCGGTGTCGCCGAACAGGTTGTGGATGTCGCCGAGGATCTCCTGGTAGGCGCCGACCAGGAAGAAGCCGAGGCGATAGCTTTCGCCCGGATTCAACGCATGCAGCGGCAGCGAGGAATCCAGCCCTTCGTTCTCCACGTAGGTCTTGATCATGCCGTCCGAATCGCAGGTCATGTCGGCGATCACGCCGCGGCGCTGCGGCGCTTCGTCCAGGCGTTCGATCGGCAGGATCGGAAACACCTGGTCGATCGCCCACACGTCCGGAATCGATTCGAACACGCTGAAGTTGACGAAGTACTTGTCGACCAGGCGCTCGTTGAGTTCATCGAGCAGGTCGCGGTGGTTGCGCTCGCTGCTGTCCAGGCGCGCGCGCACCGCGTGGGCGATCGCGTAGAAAAGGTCGTCGATGCGGGCGCGGTGCGTCAGGTCGATCTGGCCCAGCGCGTACAGCGACAGGCCTTCGCTGTGGTGGTGCTGGGCATCGTGGAACAGCTCCACCGCCGGGCGCGAATCGAGTTCGCCGTGGATTTCGCGCAGGTGGCGGATCACCGCCGGCTCGTCGTCATGCGCCGGCGGCACCCGGCCTTCCGGCGCCTGCTCCACTTCCGACACGTTGGCGATCAGCACCGCGTGGTGCGCGGTCATGGCGCGGCCGCATTCGGTGACGATGCGCGGCGGCGTCAGCTGGTGTTCCTCGCAGGCTTCGGCCAGCGGCTGCACGATGTTGGACGCGTACTGGTTGAGGCCGTAGTTGATCGAGCAGTAGCTGCGCGAACGCGTGCCTTCGTAATCGATGCCGAGGCCGCCGCCGACATCGACATGGCTGATGGCCGCGCCGAGCTTGGACAGCTCGACGAAATAGCGCGTGGCCTCGCGCATGCCGTTGGCGATGTCGCGCACGTTGGAGATCTGCGAGCCCATGTGGAAATGCAGCAGGCCCAGGGTGTCCTGCAGGCCGGCATCGCGCAGCGACTTCCACAGGTCCAGGACCTGGCGCGGAGACAGGCCGAACTTGGCCTTGTCGCCGCCGCTGTTCTGCCACTTGCCGGCGCCGAGTGACGCCAGGCGCATGCGTACGCCGAGGCCCGGCTTCACGCCCAGCGCCTTGGCCTCTTCGATCACCAGCGCCAGCTCGGATGGCTTCTCGATCACGATGAAGGTCTGCAGTCCCAGCTTGCGGCCGATCAGGGCCAGGCGGATGTATTCGCGGTCCTTGTAACCGTTGCAGACGATCAGCCCGCCGGGTCGCGACAGGGCCAGCACCGCCATCAACTCGGGCTTGCTGCCCGCTTCCAGGCCGAAGCCTTCGCCGTGGTGCGAAGCCAGGGTACCGGCCACGCCGCGATGCTGGTTGACCTTGATCGGGTAGACCGCGGTGTAGCCGCCGGCGTATTCCCACTCGGACTGGGCCTGGGCGAATGCCGCCTGCAGCTTGCCCAGGCGGTCGCCGAGGATGTCCGGGAAGCGCACCAGCAACGGCATGCGGGCGCCGTTGGCGCGGGCGCTGTCGACGATCTCCGGCAGCGAAATCGCCCTGCCTTGCCCGCCCCGGGGACTGACCACCACATGCCCGGCCGCGTCCACGTCGAAATACCCTTCCGCCCAATGCGGGATGGAATAGGTCTTGCGGGCCTGGTCGAGGGACCAACTGGACATGGGGCGGGCTCTGGTGGCGAAAACGGACGCGCATTCTAACGCCGTCGTCATGCCGCTCCGGTTACGGGCGCTGGTAAGCCGGTTCGCCGACGATCCGCTTGATCCGGCGCGCGAGCGCCGCCTCGCTGGTGAGGGTGAGCACGGTGCAACTGCCGGACAACGCCAACTGGCTGGCGATACGCGGCAAGGCGGCCCGCTCGCTGGCCACCGAACCCGCCCAGTCCAGCACGACTAGGTAATGCGGCATCACCTCGGCGCCCTGCAGCCGCTTGCGCGCGATCCAGGCGCTGCGGACTTTCTCGTAGCCTCCCAGCGTTCGCGCCAGATCGCGCAGTTGCGCGGCCTCCAGGGCGTGCGGAAGCAGATCCTCGTCGCCCACCGGTGCGTGGCGGGTCTCGGGCTCGCGCAGCTGCGGCAGATAGCGTGCACGCAGGGTTTCGATCGTTGCGACAACCGCCGATTCCGCCGGCAAGCCGCGTGCGTAGTCATCCAGGCAGCGTAGTACCGGCGGTATCAACGATGCGTCCAGCTCCATGGCCCGCTGCAGGCGTTCGATGCCTTCGGCTTCGCGCTCGCGCTTGAGCAGCAGCGCGCCGAGGCGGTATTGGCCACGCGCGTCGGAAGGCACGCGCTCCAGCGCCGACAGGTAGAGCGGCAAGGCATCGACGCCGAGGCGGTGATCTTCCGAAAGGCAAGCCAGTTCGATCGCTTCGTTGGCGGTATGGCCAGGCTGCGCTTCCAGTTCGGCCAGGCGATTGCGTTCGATCTCCGACTGGCGATGCAGCGCCTGCCATTCGGGTCTGGCCGCGGCCTGCCATTCGCGGCTGAAGCGTTCCCTCAGCGGAACCAGGCGCTCGCCCAGCAGGGTGGATGCCGATTCCGTGGCGTTCCGTTCGATTGCCAGCGACGGGTCGATCCGCAACGCCGCCAGGCGCTTCTCCAGGGTCGGATGGGTGTCGTCCAGTCCCGGTTCGCGGCCGAGCAGCCGCGCGGGAATGCGCGCGCGCGCCGGCAGGCCCCGTTGCAAGCGTTCGGCCAGCCGCTCCTGCATTTCCATCGGCGGATACGACTGCATGCGCGCCGAACGCTCCACCTCCGGCCAGAACTCGCCATGCAGCCAGTCCGACGCCAGCTCGATCCGTACCAGCGCGCTGGCCATCGCCTCGGCGCCGGCCACCTGCGCACCCACCGCATCGGCGGCATATTCGTGGCGGCGTGCCAGCACATAGCTGTACGCGTCGAAGTACGGCGCATACCAGCGGAAGAACAACCACAGCAGCTGGCCGCCCCAGACGCCTTCGCCGGCCATGCCCTCCATCAGTCGCTGCCAACTGCCGCGGAGCCGGTAGATCCATCCGGCGAAGCGTCCATGCCCGCCGTGGAAATGGCCGAACTCATGGGCGATGACCGCGGCAAGTTCGCGCCGGTCCAGCGCCTGCAGCAGCGGCAGCCCCAGCACCAGGTAATGGCGCTGGCGCCACAGCGCCAGGCCGTCGGGCACATAGGCGGCCGCGGCATTGAGTTCGGCATTGATGACGATGCCGTGCACTGATCCGGCGCCTACCGCGCTGCGCACGCGTTCGATCTCGGCGCGCAGTTCCGGCGCTTCGCCAGGCTGCAGGTGGTGGCCTTCCGGCGGCACGAACCTGATCCATACCGAGCGCAGGACGATGGTGCCGGTCATTCCCAGCACGATGATCGGGAGGGCGATCCAGGGATCGGCCGGCGGGCGCACGATCAGCATGTACAGCACGATGAATGCCAGCAGGCCCAGCGTGAGCGCCAGCGCCGCCGCCAACACTCCATAGCCCAGTGCCGCCAGCATCGTCAGCTTGAAACGGTATCGCGCAGGCGCCGCTTCCGCCTCCCGCTCCAGCCGTTCCACCAGCTTGCGCTTCGATTCCGCCGATCGCATTCCACGCCCCGTGTCGTCCCAACAGGATGCTAAGTCATCGCCGCCGGGCTGTAACCCGCCATCCGGTACAATTCGCGCCCTCTTCCGGCAACCGGCCCCACGGCGATGACAAACGACAGCACCTGGTACATCGAGCACTTCCAGCCCACCGGCTCGGCGATCGGCTTCCGCACCACCGGCAAGCTGGACGAGGTGCAATCGCCGTTCCAGAAGATCGAGATCTACGCCACCACCGACTGGGGCAACCTGATGCTGATCGACGGCGCGGTGATGCTGACCACGCGCGACAACTTCTTCTACCACGAGATGATTTCGCATCCCGCGCTGTACACCCATGCCGATCCGAAGCGGGTGGTGATCATCGGCGGCGGCGACTGCGGCACGCTGCGCGAGGTGCTTAAGCACCCCGGCGTGCAGAGCGCGACCCAGTGCGACATCGACGAGCAGGTCACGCGCATGTCGGAGAAGTATTTCCCCGAGCTGTGCGACAGCAACAGCGACCCGCGCGCCGAGCTGCTGTTCGACGACGGCGTGGCCTACATGGCCGACTGCCCGGCCGGCAGCGTGGACGTGGTGATCGTCGATTCCACCGATCCGGTCGGCCCGGCCGAGGGCCTGTTCAACAAGGCCTTCTACGAATCCTGCTTCCGCGCGCTGAAGGACGACGGCATCCTGGTACAGCAATCCGAATCGCCACTGGCGTTGCTGGACCTGATCAAGGAGATGCGCGGCGAGATGCGCAAGGCCGGTTTCACCACGTTCAAGACCCTGCCGTTCCCGCAGCCGTGCTATCCGACCGGCTGGTGGAGCGTCACGCTGGCCCGTAAAGGCGGCAACTTCGACTTCCGCGAAGGCGATGCCAGCAGCAAGGCGTTCGAGACGCTGTACTACAGCGCGCATCTGCACACCGGCGCGCTGGTGGCGCCGCCGTTCGTGGCCAAGGCGCTGGGCGAATAAAGCTCTTGTAGCCCGGGTAGAGCGCAGCGAAACCCGGGGCTTAGACAGATCGGAACAAAGAGCCCCGGGTTTCGCTGCGCTCTACCCGGGCTACGTCGCCTCTTTCATTCGCGGATGAAATCCCGCCAACGAGGAATCGCATGCTTGCGCGCGCTGTAGCGCATGTACCACGCCATCGCCAGACCGAACAACGCACCGGCAAGCAACGCCGCGATTGCGGCGACCGCTAGTGGCATGTCCTGGCGGCCCCACAGAATCAGCCACATCAGCAGGCCCCAGAACACGCCGAAGAATCCACCCATCAACAGACCATTGAACGCAAAGCCGGCCATATGCGGTGGCGGCACTTTGACACCCAGCTTCCAAAGCAGCCGGAACAGCGGTGGTGCGTAAGTGCTCTTGCCCAGCCCCTTGGCATCCAGCAGTGCGAGCGCCTGCTGAAGGCGTGCGTCGAATCCTGTTGTTTCGCGATCCATTTCCCCTCCTTTACAGCGCGTCCGAATCCAGTTCGCCCGTCCGTATCCGCACCACCCGCTCCAGTTCGTAAACGAACACCTTCCCATCCCCGATCTTGCCGGTGCCCGCTGCCTTGACGATGGCTTCCACCACCATGTCGACCTGATCGTTGGTGACCGCGATCTCCAGCTTCACCTTGGGCAGGAAATCGACCACGTATTCGGCGCCGCGATAGAGTTCGGTGTGGCCCTTCTGCCGGCCGAAACCCTTCACCTCGGTGACGGTGATGCCGGTGATGCCGGCTTCGGCCAGCGCTTCCCGCACGTCGTCCAGCTTGAACGGCTTGATGATGGCCATGATCATTTTCATGAAGGTTTCCTCGCCAGGATGCTGGCCTCAGGATATCCCGGTTGCCGCCTTTCCGGTTGCAGCCCGGCTGGGGGTCGGGTTCAATGGGCGCCAAGGACTTGGCGTCGGAATAACCTGACCCCACGCCGCAGCGAATGCCGATGGCGCGATCGCGGCGACGCAGTCAGGCTGCACGCACTGCCGGATGGCATGCCAACAAGGGCTCCCACATGATCGACCTAAACCACATCGACGACCTCGCCCGCCGCCTCAGCGACCTGGTGCCGCCGGGCCTGCGCGAATCCCGGGAAGAACTGCAGCAGACCTTCAAGAGCGCGCTGCAATCCGGCTTGTCCCGGCTGGACCTGGTGACCCGCGAGGAGTTCGACGTGCAGCGCGCGGTGCTGTTGCGCACGCGCGAGAAGCTCGATGCGCTGGAGCGCGCCGTGGCTGCCGCGCTGGAAGCCGAACGCGCTTCTTCGCAAACCCCACAGCACTAGGCCCCGCCGCCATGAGCCTTGCGCTGGTGCACAGCCGTGCACGCGCCGGCGTGGCCGCGCCTCCGGTCCGGGTGGAGGTGCACCTGTCCGGCGGACTGCCGATGATCCACATCGTCGGCCTGCCGGAAGCGGCGGTGCGCGAATCCCGCGACCGCGTCCGCGCCGCGATCCTCTGCGCGCAATTCGAATTCCCGCAGCGGCGCATCACCGTCAACCTGGCCCCGGCCGACCTGCCCAAGGACGGCGGGCGTTTCGATCTGCCGATCGCGCTCGGCATCCTCGCCGCCAGCGGCCAGATCGACCGCAACGCGCTGAGCGAATACGAATTCCTCGGCGAGCTCGGCCTGACCGGCGAGCTGCGCACGGTGGATGGCATCCTCCCCGCGGCGCTGGCCGCGGCACGCGCCGGGCGCAAGCTGATCGTGCCGCTGGGCAGCGGCGCCGAAGCCGCCCTCGCCCGCGAAGTCGAGGCCTACACCGCGCGCACCCTGCTGGAAGTCTGCGCGGCCCTGAACCGGACCAAGCAGTTGCCGATCGCAGCGGCCCCGGCGCCGCAACCCAGCCTGATACCGGACATGGCCGACGTGCGCGGACAACTGCACGCGCGTCGCGCCTTGGAAGTCGCTGCAGCCGGCAATCACCATCTGTTGTTGATCGGCACACCGGGTTGCGGCAAGACCCTGCTCGCCTCGCGCCTGCCCGGCCTGCTGCCGGAAGCCAGCGAATCGGAAGCGCTGGAAACCGCGGCCATCGCCTCGGTCAGCGGCCGCGGGCTGGATCCTTCGCGCTGGCGGCAACGTCCTTATCGTTCGCCGCACCACACCGCCAGCGCGGTGGCCCTGGTCGGTGGCGGCGCCGATCCGCGCCCCGGCGAGATTTCGCTCAGTCACAACGGCGTCTTGTTCCTGGACGAGCTGCCGGAATGGGATCGCAAGGCCCTGGAAGTGCTGCGCGAGCCGCTGGAATCCGGCACCGTCACCGTGTCCCGTGCGGCGCGCAGTTCGGAATTCCCCGCGCGCTTCCAACTGGTCGCGGCGATGAATCCCTGCCCCTGCGGCTGGGCCGGCGACCCCTCCGCCCGCTGTCGATGCAGCCCGGAAAACATCCGCCGTTATCGCGCGCGGATTTCCGGGCCGCTGATGGACCGCATCGACCTGCATATCGAAGTGCCGCGGCTGCCCCCACAGGACCTGCGTCCGGATGCGCCCGAAGGCGAACCCACCGCCGCGATACGGCTGCGCGTGGAAGCCGCGCGCACGATCCAGCATGCACGCGCCGGCAAGGCCAACGCGCAACTCGGCCAGTCCGACACCATGGTTTTCTGCCGCCTGCAGGACCGCGACCAGGCGCTGCTGGAGCGGGCCATCGAACGCCTGCAACTGTCAGCGCGCTCCATGCACCGGATCCTGCGCGTGGCCCGCACCATCGCCGACCTGGCCGGTGCCGCTTCCATCGCCACCGCGCATCTGACCGAAGCGCTCGGCTATCGGCGCGTGGACCGCGGCGACACGCGTGACGCGGCTTAAGCCTTGTCCCCCAAGGGGACTTCCTTCGGGGCGTAGATCCGGGCTTGCTCGGATGCTCTCGCTGTTTCCTTGCAGAGCTGGCGATATCCTGACTTCAATGCGAAAAGCATCCGAGCAAGCTCGGATCTACAAAACCTTGCGGCCCCCTGCCTTGTGTCACATGCATGCCGCTCCCAGCCCGTGCTCCACTCACCCCCTACCCGCATTACGCTTTACTGATGAACGCCATGCTGTACTCCGCGTCCGGCCCCTGGTTCCGGACGATCCAGATCCCTTTCCCCGAACATTGGAGCGATGTCCGATGCGACGCCACCTGATCCCCGCGACCTGCCTGCTGTTGTCCCTCTCGATCTCCACCGCCCTGGCCCAGGAAAAGGCCACCGCCGCGCAGCGGATCGCCAGCACCGAACTGATCGCACGCGACGCGCTGTTCGGCAATCCCGAGCGCTCCATCGTGCAGATCAGCCCGGACGGCAAGTACCTCAGCTGGGTGGCGCCGGTGGACGGCGTGCTCAACGTGTGGGTGGCGCCCGCCGATGATCCGGGCAAGGCCCGCGCGGTCACCAGCGACAAGGCCCGCGGCATCCGCAATTACTCCTGGGCGTACCAGCCCGACACCCTGCTGTACCTGCGCGACAGCGGCGGCGACGAGGACTTCCATCTGTTCGCCGTGGATCTGCTCACCGACAAGGCCACCGATCTCACTCCCTTCCCCAAGACCACCGCCCAGGTCAGCGGGGTCAGCGCGCTGCATCCCGAATCGATCCTGGTCGGCATGAACGACCGCGATGCGCAGTGGCACGATCTTTACCGCGTCGATCTGGCCACGGGCAAGCGCTCCCTGGTGGAAAAGAACGAGCAACAGATCGGCGGCTACCTGGCCGATGCCGACTACAAGGTGCGCTATGCGCTGAAATCGCGGCTCGACGGCGGCCAGGACATCCTGCAGCCGGATGGCAAGGGCGGCTGGACGAAGTACGACGACATCCCGTTCGAGGATTCTCTCAGCACCACGCCCGCGGGCCTCACCACCGACGGCAAGACCCTGTACATGATCGATTCGCGCGGCCGCAACACCGCCGCGCTGTACGCCATCGACGTGGCCAGCGGCACGAAAAAACTGGTGTTCGAGGATGCCCGCGCCGATGTCGGCAACTCGCTGGCCGATCCCAAGACCGGCGTGGTCCAGGCGGTCGCCGTGGACTACCTGCGCGAGGAATGGAAGGCGACCGATCCGGCCATCGCCGCCGATCTGGAGAAGCTCGAAGCGCTCGGGCCCGGCAACGTATCGGTCAACAGCCGCAGCTACGACGACAAGACCTGGATCGTGGTGTATTCGGCCGCCGAGGCCCCCGTGGTGTACTACCGTTACGACCGCGGCGGCGATGGGACGCTGACCAAGCTGTTCTCTGCGCGACCCAGGCTGGACGGCAAGCCACTGGTCCCGCAATGGCCGCAGGAAATCCGGTCGCGCGACGGCAAGACCCTGGTCAGCTACCTGACACTGCCGAAGAGCGCGGACGCCGATGGCGACGGCAAGGCCGACAACGCGGTGCCCATGGTCCTGTTCGTGCACGGCGGCCCCTGGGCGCGCGACAGCTACGGTTACAGCGGCTATGCGCAGTGGCTGGCGAACCGCGGCTATGCGGTGCTGTCGGTGAACTTCCGCGGCTCCACCGGCTTCGGCAAGGAGTTCACCAATGCCGGCAACGGCGAGTGGGCGGCGAAGATGCACGACGATCTTCTGGATGCCGTGCAGTGGGCGGTCAAGTCGGGCGTCACCACTCCGGACCAGGTCGCGATCATGGGCGGCAGCTATGGCGGCTATGCCACCCTGGCCGGCCTGACCTTCACCCCGGACGCCTTCGCCTGCGGCGTGGACATCGTCGGTCCGTCCAACCTCAACACCTTGCTCAGCACGGTGCCGCCGTACTGGGCCAGTTTCTTCGAGCAACTGGCCAAGCGCATGGGCGATCCACGCACGGAGGAAGGCAAGAAGTGGCTGCTCGAACGTTCCCCGCTGACCCATGCCGACAAGATCAGCAAGCCGTTGCTGATCGGCCAGGGCGCCAACGATCCGCGGGTGAAGCAGGACGAGAGCGACCAGATCGTCAAGGCGATGCAGGCGAAGGACATCCCGGTGACCTACGTGCTGTTCCCGGACGAAGGCCACGGCTTCGCCCGCCCCGAGAACAGCAAGGCCTTCAACGCGGTGGCCGAGGGCTTCCTCAGCCAGTGCCTGGGCGGTCGCGCGGAACCGATCGGCAGCGACTTCGCCGGTTCCAGTATCAGCGTTCCGGCCGGTGCGGACGGCGTGCCGGGATTGGCCGAGGCGTTGAAGACGCACAAGCAGGAGATCAAGAAGTAAGCGGCAGCGAGGAATCCCGCTCCTGATCGTCATTCCCGCGTAGGCGGGAACCCAGCGACTTTGCTCTCAATGACTTCAAGTCACCGGGTCCCCGCCTACGCGGGGATGACGACCGGGGAATTGAACGTCACGAGGTACGCCATGACCACCGCCCACGCCCAATGCCTCTGCGGCGACATAACCCTGGTAGCCACGCTGCCGAGCAAATGGGTGGCGCATTGCCATTGCAGCCTGTGCCGGCGCGCGCACGGGGCGGCCTTCGTGACCTGGGTGGGGATGGACGCGACACGCTGCGTGATCGGCGATGCGAAGCGGCAACTGCGCTGGTACGAATCGACGCCCGGCGCCGAACGAGGTTTCTGCGGCCATTGCGGGACGATGATGTTCTTCCGCAGCGAACGCTGGCCCGGCGAATTGCACATCGCCCTGGCCCACTTCACCACCCCGGTGGACCGGATGCCGCAGACGCACGCGTACTGGGAAGACCATGTGCCGTGGGCGGATGTGGATCCGCAGGATGGGTTGCCGCGGAAATCGCCCGTCCAGGCGAAACCCGGTTAACTGCCCGATGCCGTTCATCCCCGGATGCCGCCAATCTTTGTAGGTCCGAGCTTGCTCGGATGCCCTTGATTCCTCGCCGAGAGCATCCGAGCAAGCTCGGACCTACAGAACCAGGAATCGGATTTTGCTTACGGCCGGTTGCGTTGGTCGCCGATATCCGGTGACTTACGTTGCCCGGAAAATCTATCCCATGGCGAATTTCCATCTATTGCGAGGGCGCGTTTCCCAGGTCGACGCCTATTACTCCATTACTGCGGTAGTGCGTGACAGGCGGCCGCTGCTCGTACAGGGGGACAACGCAGGCATCCTCCGCGATGAGCTGCAACGCGTTACCAGGGAAGGCACGGCAGACACGCTTGCCTGGGTCGCGATGCCCGATCATCTGCACTGGCTCTTCCAGTTGCGACAGGGATCGCTGGGACGCTGCCTGCAACGCTTCAAGTCGCGCTCCGCACGGGCGATCAATCTGGGCGCGGGTTCATCGGGGCCGCTCTGGCAGGGTGGCTACTACGAGCATTGCCTGAGAAGCGAGGAAGATTTGCGGACACAGGCGCGTTACCTGGTCGCAAATCCGTTGCGGAAGGGCCTGGTGACGAGGATCGAGGATTATCCGTTCTGGTGGTGCCGGTGGATTTCAGGTGCGACCGATCTGGTGTGATCACAAGGAGCACCTGACAGCCATTGCGCCCTCCATTGATCCACCTTGTAGGTCCGAGCAAGCTCGGACCTACAAGGTGGGGGTTTCTGTGTGCCAGATCTCGCCGTCGGGGTCCAGTTCCATGGTCACCATTTCCTCGCCGCGCCAGCCGAAACCGCAGATCGCCAGGGCGCCGCTGCTGATCGGGTCCAGGGCGAAGGCCTGTTCCAGCGGCACTTCGTTGATCGCGCAGGTGATGTAGGCGGCCAGGCCGGCTTCGGTCGCGGACAGATACAGCGTTTGCGAGAGATGCCCGGCCTCCAGGATGACGGCGCGATGGGCCTTGGCGTGGTTGCGGTATTTCCAGAACGAGCGGTCATAGCGCGGGGCCAGCAGGACCATGACATGGGCATTGGCGAACCAGTGCTGTTCGGCCACGGCGGCCATGGCCAGTTCCTGCAGCGGACGATCCGGCGCAGGCAGCGGTTCCAGCGCGTGGGCGATGGAGTGGTAGTGGTACAGGCCGGGGACCACGCCTTCCACGCCCTGCACGATCAGGTAGGCCTCGATCGGATGCAGGCCGCCGCCGGAGGGACTGGTCTTCTTCAGGAACACGGTGTCGTCGCTGACCCGGACGTGCGACTGGGCCGAGAACACGCGCTCCATCAGTTGGGCGAACAAGGCGTAAGGCAGCGGCTTTTCGGCGTCGAAGTTGCGGCACGTGGCGCGGCGTGCGAGCAGCTGGTCGAAGTCGGTGCGGGCGGTGCGCGGCAGGACGATGCGTTGCCCGCTGTCGCCACGATCCAGGGCTTCCACCGGCGGCGCGCCCAGGACTTCGCGCAGTTCGCCGGCGGTTTCGGTACCGGTGTTTTTCGTCGCTTGCACGGCATCGGCATCGTGCCAACGGGTGAAGGCGTGCGCGGTCGCGGACAGCGGATGCCAGTACACGCTTCGCAGGGTTTCATCGCGTTCGCGCAGGGCGGCGTGGCGCTTTCCGGCGCCGACGACCAGTCCCTTTTTCAATAGACACTTGAGGGCGGCAGAAGCGTCATCGGATAGCTGGCGGCTATCAGTCCATTCGTCCGGGCTCAAGATGCCGAGCAAGTCGCGTTCGGCGGAATCGACTTCGATTTCTTCGCCCAAGTGCGGGGCCAACGCGAACCAGTGCTGTCCGTGACGCATTCCATTGCCACCGGCCAGCAGCGACTCCAGATCGAACTCGGCCTTTTCGCGCGGTTCCAGGTAAAGCACTTTGCAACGACGCACCCGCATCCTGTTTCCCCGAACCTACGACAGCCCGAACCCTACGGTTGTTTAGCGACACGGACAAGGCTAGATTGCGTTCCGACCGGCCTGCAACGGGCTTTGGCTAGGGGAACTACATGGCAACGAAGAAGACGGGCGCTGCGGGCAAGCCGACACCGCTGGATCCGAAAGTCGCGGACAAACTGCTCGATCTGCTCGGCACCGACAACGAGTTCCGTCGGCTGTTCAAGAAGGACCCGGGGGCAGCGCTGGTCAAGGCCGGTTACAAGCTGCCGAAGGGAGACGCGGCCGCAGCGGAAAACCTCCAGCGACTGCATGATCGTCTCCACGTCGAAAAGATCGCGCCCAAGGCTGTGGTGCAGAAAGCCAGGCAGGAAATCAAGACCTCACTGATCTCGGAACTGGCCATGCAGCCGATTCACTTGAACGTGCCTTCCAGCGCGGTGCGCCGCAAGCGCAGCTGATCCGGGAGCACACGTACCGGCCAGTGCCGGTCGAAGGACGCCAGTTCGCGCCTCGCTTCGGCAGGGCGCGACTGTTTGCTCAGCAGCTCGGCCGCACGCAGACTGGCCATCCTGGCATCGGTCACGTTCAATGCCTGTTGGCACCATTTGCATCCACCGAATTCGCTATAAGCGCGCCCGCGGTTGACAGTGAGCCAACGCGCCTCGACGAGGGCCTTGTCGAGGCTGCCCGCATCCGCGTAGGTCTCCAACAAGACCACATGGGTCTGGAAAAGCTCGTTCCCATCCACCAGCGGTGCGAGCTCGGCGATCACCGCGGACGGATCGTCTTTTCGCTGGGGCTCGCTTGCCATCAGGATCTGCAACAACGAACCGACCGGCGGCAACGAGGAGGTTTTTTCCCGTTTCTGGATCCCGCGAATCGCCTTCGCCGCGATATCCCCGTTACCCATCCGCTGCGCCAGGAGCCCCGCGTAAGCAGCCAGTGAGGCGTCGTCCCTCGCACCCGTGTTGCTCTGTGCCGATTCAAGCGATTTCAGCGCCAGCGCGGACAGCGTCTCCAGTGTTGCCAGCGATGCCTGGTGGTCGCCTTTGGCCCACTGGGCGACCGCCAGTGGAAAAAGGCCTTCCCGGAACCGGCTGGTACCAGGCAGAGTCGTGGATTCGACCTGGCGAGCTTCCGCGATCGCCAGATCCCACTTGCCCTGGTCGAGGTAGATGGAAACCCGTTCGAAATGCCCGGAGTCGATTTCAGCCGGCCTCGGCCACGCACGCTCGGCCTCGTCGAACCGTTCCTGCGCAGCGTAACCGGCCGCGCGCCAGGCCTTGGAGCTGCCGAGGCCACTCTTGATGGCCATGCCGAATGCTTTGTCCGCCTCCGCGTAATTGCCGAGTGCAAGCTTCATCCGCCCCAACAGCTCTGCCGCCAGCGGCGCGAATTCATACTTGGGCGAGGTAGCGCGCGTTACATAAGGCACTGCCTCCGAATACCGGTTCAGTACCTCAAGCGAATAACCGACGTTCGCAGCCGCGGGGAAGTATTCCGGATACAGGTTGGACATCTGCATCCAGCTTTCGTAGACCTTGTCCGGAGCATCCACCTGCGCTATCCACGCGTCGAGATAAAGTTGTTCGCGGGCAGGCAAACGGTCCCGTAATGCATGGGCGCGACGCAGACTCGGCAGTCCCTCGGGCAATCTTTGCATCGCGTTGTAGGCGCGAAGCACGCCCATGTGCGCCAAGGCGAATTTACCGTCCAGGTTGACGGCTCGTTCGTAGTAGCCCATGGCCTCTTTGTAATCGCCGTGCCCATACGCCTTCTGTGCAAGCGCATACGCCCGCAACGCATCCAGATTCCGGGTGGTCACCTGCGGCAATGGCTCGGAATCCTTTTCGACCGAAGCCAGCGCCTCGCCCAGTTTCCCGCGCAATGTCCCGGCGACCTTGTCGATGGAATCCAGCGCGGAGCCCACGCCCACACCGTCGGCCGATTCCGCGTACACCGTGGTCTGGGTATGCGGATCGATGACCTCGGCGCTGAAGCGCACGCGTCCGCCCACTTCCGACACCGTCGGCAGGATCACCGCGCGCGCGCCATCGCGTATTGCAATCTCCGAAGCCGTCGCGCGATCCAGCAGCGTGCCTGGCTGGCGCTGCATCCGCGCCAGGGTGTCGCGCGCCTTCATGTCGCTCAACAGATTGACGTAGCGCGACTGCTCCAGGCTGATGCGGAACGCCTGCTGCAGCGAATCGTCCAGCACCTGCTCGCCGGTCAGGTTGCGCAGGTCGCCGACCACCACCCAGTCGCGCTCGGCGAAGGCGATGGCCGGTTGCGGCTTGCCCAGGAACCACGCGCCGATGCCCAGGCCCGCCAGCAGCGCCACTTCCGCGACCAGCGCCGCCGGCCGGCGCCACAGCGGGATATCGCGCCAGGCCTTGGGGTTGTGGCTGGGCATACGCAACGGCGCGAGGCCGACTTCGCCGACTTCATGGATTTCCTGCGCCTGCGGCACGCCCTTGAAGCGCCAGCGCCCATAGGACTTCCACAACAGGTTCTTGCCGCGTTCGCCCAGCTCGCGCGAGGCGCGGCGGGTCAGCGGCTCGGCCACCGACGAGAGCAGGATCTGGCCCGGCCGGGCCAGGGTCATCAGGCGCGCGGCCATCGGCTTGGCCAGGCCTTCTACTTCCAGTGGCTTTGCCCCGACCTGCACCGCCGCGTCGCTGTTCTTCCAGGTCAGCACCTCGCCCACATGCAGGCCGGCGCGCGCCAGCAGCTCCACCTTGCGGGCCTTGCCCAGGTCGCGCAGTCCGCGGGTGTAGTCCAGAGCGAAACCGAGGCCGTCCACCGGGCGCTCGAACAGCAGCAGCAGGCCATCGGAACGATCGATCAGGCGCCCGCGCCATTGCTGCTGCAGTTTCAGCACCAGCTGGTCGTGTTCGCGGAACAGTTCGGCGCCGGCGGTGTCGCCCAGGCGTTCGACCAGCCCGGTCGAATCGACCAAGTCGGTCAGCAACAGGGTGCGCAGCTGCGGGCCTTCGGACGGGGTGCGGAAGAAATCGTTCATCCCGGTCGCCTGCCGCCCTTCAGTCCTGCCACTCGACGCGATTGCCGCCGACGCTCTTGGCCCGGTAGAGGGCCTGATCGGCCTGCGCGTACCAGTCGTTCCATTCGCGCGCCGGATCGACCAGGCAGGCGCCGACGCTGAGCGTGGTGATCAGCGGCGGCGTCGGTTGCATCTGCTGCAGCGCCAGCGCGGTACTGACCACGAAATCGGCGTAGCGCAGCATCTCGTCGCGGCTGTGGGCCTTGAGCAGAAGGCAAAATTCGTCGCCGCCCAGGCGGCAGGCGAAATCCTGCGACCCGGCCAGCGAGCGCAGGATGTTGGCCACGCTCTGCAGCACGCGGTCGCCGAGCAGGTGCCCGTGCAGGTCGTTGACGTCCTTGAAGCGATCGCAATCGATCAGCAGCAGGCCGTAGCCGTGGTAACCGCCGTTGTTGCGGCCCTGCTCCAGGAACATGGCCAGGCCGCGGCGGTTGTACAGCGCGGTGAGCTCGTCGGTGCGGTTGAGCTCCTCGCTCTTGTTGAGCCGGTGCGAGGTGACCCGCAGGCTGTCCAGCGCCGCCTGCAGCTCCTGGTTGCGGCGACGCAGGCGATGGGTCAGGTTCTGCTCGTTGGAGACCACGCGCATGATCGCGCGGCGCAGGAAATGCGAGACCAGGCCGGCGTCGCGATCGACCAGCACCTGGAACTCATGGTGCCGCAATTCCAGCAGCACGCCTTCCACCAGCGCCGTGGCCGAAGCGGCACGCGTGTGATCGCCGATCAGCAGGCCGAGCTCGCCGAAGAATTCGCGCGCGCCGAGGTGTTTCTCGTTGAGGTCCTCGCCGAAATCCAGCGCCACCGCACCCTGCAGGATCACGTACATGCCGGTGCCCATCTCGCCGCGGGCGAAGAGTTTCTCGCCTGCCGCGACCGGCCGCACGCGCCCGACCTGGGCGAAAAGCTCGCACTCCTCCGTCGACAGCACCGCAGTGGTCGGGTCGTTGAGCAATGCTGCTGTGGCCGGCTGTCCCGGCGCGTAGCCGGCGACCAGCGCTACGTTCTCCGAATTCATGTCACGCCCCAATTCGCTGAACCGGAGGATAACACCAGAAGGGGTCCGCAAAAGCCAGGCCGCAGGCCGGTTTTTCCGGCGTGCGGCCCAGCCTGCGGCCCGATGCCGCCTTCCGTCGGAACAGGGCTCAGGCGGCCTTGTCGCCGTGGAACTGTTCTTCCTCGGTGGAACCCTTCAGCGCAGTGGTCGAGGACTGGCCCTGCTGGATCGCCTGGGTCACCGCGTCGAAGTAGCCGGTGCCGACCTCGCGCTGGTGCTTGACCGCGGTGAAGCCGCGGTCGGCGGCGGCGAATTCGGCTTCCTGCAGTTCGACGAAGGCGCTCATCTGCCGGCGCGCATAGCCATGCGCCAGGTTGAACATCGAATAGTTCAGCGCGTGGAAGCCAGCCAGAGTGATGAACTGGAACTTGTAGCCGTAGCCGGCGATTTCCTTCTGGAATTTCGCGATCGTCGCGTCGTCCAGGTTCTTCTTCCAATTGAACGACGGCGAGCAGTTGTAGGCCAGCAGCTTGCCGGGGAACTTCGCGTGGATGGCCTCGGCGAACTTGCGCGCGAATTCCAGATCCGGCTTGCCGGTCTCGCACCAGACCAGGTCGGCGTACGGAGCGTAGGCCAGGCCGCGGCTGATCGCCTGGTCCAGGCCGTTGCGGGTCTTGTAGAAGCCTTCCACGGTGCGCTCGCCGGTGACGAACGACTTGTCGTTGTCGTCGATGTCGCTGGTCAGCAGGTCGGCGGCTTCGGCGTCGGTGCGCGCGACCAGCAGGGTCGGCACGCCCATGACGTCGCTTGCCAAGCGCGCGGCGTTCAACTTCTCGACCGCCTCGCGCGTGGGCACCAGGACCTTGCCGCCCATGTGTCCGCACTTCTTCACCGAGGCCAGCTGGTCCTCGAAGTGCACGCCGGAAGCGCCGGCCTCGATCATCGCCTTCATCAGCTCGAACGCATTGAGCACGCCGCCGAAACCGGCTTCGGCATCGGCAACGATCGGCTGCAGGTAATCGATGCTGTCGTCGCCCTCGGCATGGTTGAGCTGGTCGGCGCGCAGCAGGGTGTTGTTGATGCGCTTGACCACCGCCGGCACCGAGTCGGCCGGATACAGCGACTGGTCCGGATACATCTGCCCGGCCAGGTTGGCGTCGGCGGCGACCTGCCAGCCCGACAGGTAGATGGCCTTCAAGCCGGCCTTGACCTGCTGCATGGCCTGGTTGCCGGTCAGCGCGCCGAGCGCGTTGACGAAATCTTCCTTCTGCAGGTAACCCCACAGCTTTTCCGCGCCGAGCCTGGCGATGGAGTGTTCGACCTTGACCGTGCCGCGCAGACGCACCACGTCCTCGGCGGTGTAGTTGCGGGTGATCCCGGTCCAGCGCGGATTGGTGGCCCAGTCGTGCTTGATTTCTTCGGCGGTCGGCAGCTTGCTCATGGTGGTTTCTCGCGTGGGTTAAGGACAATAGAGGTGTTGTAGGAGCGGCCATGGCCGCGAGCTCTTGATGTGAGGCGACTCAAAAAGGTCGCGGCCATGGCCGCTCCTACATGGAATCAATCGAGGCGTTCGTAAGCGGGCAGGGTCAGGAACTCGGCCAGCTCGTCGTCATGGCTGAGCTGGTCGAGCAAGGCGATGGCCTCGCCGATACGCGTGCCGCCCGGCAGCGCGCTGGTGTCGCCCAGCCGCGACGGCAGGTTCAACAGCGCGCGTTCCAGCAACGCGAAATCGATCAGCGTGCCGTCGGCCAGGTGCAGGCCGTCCGAGTGCAGCCACTGCCACAGCTGGGTGCGGGAAATCTCCGCGGTGGCCGCGTCTTCCATCAACCAGTGGATCGGCACGCAGCCGTTGCCGTCCAGCCACGCGGCCAGGTAACGCACGCAGACTTCGACGTTGCCTTCGAAACCGGCGCGGGTGATGGTGCCCAGCGACGGCTTGATCAGGTCGTCGCGGCTCGCCTTCACGTCCTCGCGCAGCACGCCGTGCTGGTTCGCGGCGGGCATGTGCTGGTCGAAGATCGCGCGCGCGATCGGAATCAGCGCCGGATGCGCGACCCAGGTGCCGTCGTGGCCGGCGCTGACTTCGCGCAGCTTGTCGGCGCGCACGCGGGCCATGGCCTGCTCGTTGGCGGCTTCGTCGCCGCTGATCGGGATCTGCGCGGCCATGCCGCCCATCGCATGCGCGCCGCGGCGGTGGCAGGTCTGGATCAGCAGTTCCGAATACGCCTTGAGGAACGGCTGGGTCATGGTCACCTGGCCGCGCTCGGGCAGGACCTTGTCGCGGTGCCTGCGGAAGGTCTTCAGGTAGGAAAAGATGTAGTCCCAGCGTCCGCAGTTCAGGCCGACGATGCGGCCGCGCAGCGCGTGCAGGATCTCGTCCATCTCGAACACCGCCGGCAGCGTTTCGATCAGCACCGTCGCCTTCATCTGGCCCTGGTCCAGGCCGAGCGTGGTTTCGATATGCGACAGCGCGGCTTCCCACAGCGCCGCCTCTTCCATCGACTGCAGCTTGGGCAGGTAGAAATAAGGGCCGCGGTCCTTCGCAGCCAAAGCCTTGGCGTTGTGGAAGGCGAACAGGGCCAGGTCGAACAGGCCGCCGGCGACCGGCGCGCCATCGATGCGCACGTGCTTCTCGTCCAGGTGCCAGCCGCGCGGGCGCACGATCAGGACCGCCTGCTCTTCGAACGGCTTCAGCGCGTACTGCTTGCCGGGCGTGCCGTTCGCGGAGGCGGGGGCGGCGAATGCGAGCGTCCCGGCGACGGCGGCGATCAGGGTCTGCTGGCCGGCGACCAGGTTGGCCCAGGTCGGCGCGGTGGAATCCTCGAAGTCGGCCATGAACACCTTCGCGCCCGAGTTCAGCGCGTTGATGACCATCTTCGGATCGACCGGGCCGGTGATCTCCACCCGCCGGTCCTGCAGCGCGGCCGGGATCGGGGCGACCTTCCAGTCGCTCTCGCGGATCGCGCGGGTGTCTTCGCGGAAATCCGGCAGGCCGCCGGCGTCGAAGAACGCCTGGCGCTGCTTGCGCGCGGCCAGGCGGACCTGGCGCTGGGGTTCGATCAGGCGATGCAGGGAAGCCAGCAGCTCCAGCGCGGCGGGAGTCAGAAGGGCCTCTTGCCCGGGCGAGATGGCGGTCACCACGACTCCGTCGTGGGCGGCAGCCTTCGAGGGCTGGGCGAACGCATCGGACAAGGGCTGGGCGGACATGCGGCGACTCCATGGTGGTTGCAGGCTGCCGGCGCCATCAAAACCTTACCGTCGTCCCCGCGGAAGCGGGGATCCAGCGACTTGGGCCCGGGAGCTGAAGTCACTGGGTTCCCGCTTCGCGGGAATGACGGCCGTAGGGGTTTCAGGCCACTCAAGCTGGGCGCTCACCGTGCTCTTGCCTTACTTATTTGACAACACAGTTTTATCAATGCAATTAATAAGCTGAGCTTATATGGTGCATCGCAATGGCTGACCGACCGATCGCAACCCCCCGATTTCCTTACAAATCGGATCGCCTGAAGCCGTTGCGGGCTTTCTGCCAGACCGTGCGCCTGGGGTCGGTTTCACGGGCTTCGGAGGCGCTTTATGTCAGCCAGCCGGCCATCACCCTGCAGTTGCAGGCGCTGGAGCGGGAGCTGGGCGTCGGCCTGTTCGAACGCAGCGGGCGCCGCCTGACCCCCACCCGCGAGGGCCAGCTGCTGTACGAACTGGCCCAGCCGCTGGTCGAAAGCCTGGATGGACTGGACGGCAGTTTCCGCGAAAAGGTCCGCGGGCTGGACGCCGGCGAGCTCAATATCGCCGCCAACAGCTCGACCATCCTGTACCTGCTGCCGAAGATCGTGGAGCACTTCCGCGCCCAGCATCCGGACGTGCGCCTGACCCTGCACAACGCGGCCAGCGCCGACGGCACCGACCTGCTCCGCTCCGATGCAGTGGACCTGGCGGTGGGCTCGATGCTGGATATGCCGGCCGACCTCAGCTACGCGCCGGTGTACCGCTTCGAGCCGCTGCTGATCGCCCCGCCCGAGCATCCGCTGATCAAGCAGCGCACATTGAAGCTGGAAGACCTGTCGCCCTATGGCCTGATCCTGCCGCCGAAGCGCCTGGTGACCTATCGCCTGGTCGACCTGGTGTTCCAGCAGAACCGCGTGCCTTACACGGTCGCCCTGGAAGTCGGTGGCTGGGAGGTGATCAAGCAATACGTGGCCATGGGCATGGGCATTTCCATCATCACCTCGATCTGCCTGACCGACGCCGACCGCGGCCGCCTCGCCGCACGCTCGCTCAGCGCCTGGTTCCCAACCCGCAGCTACGGCGTGGTGGTGCGCAAGGGCAAATACCTGTCGCCGCAGGCGCGCGCCTTCATCGAGCTGATCCAGCCGGACCTGTTCACCCGCAGCGGTTATGACGAGACCGGGCCTTCGGAACGCTGAGTCGCGCATCGTGCGGCAAGCCGGCATCGGACGCGGTTCGGCATGAATGGATCGTCAGGCCTGCACCGACTTGGCCGCTGTGCCTGCCTGAATGTCGACGCGCCAGGCGGCAGTGCCGCCACGCACCCGCTCTTGCCGCCCATCAGGCCTGTACCTGTCGCATGCGTTCATCGGGAAGTCTGCTGCCCGAGCTCCTGGGCGAGCCCGATGAGAATTCCTTCGGGACCCCGGATGTAACAGAGCCGGTACGTGTCTTCGTACTCGACCACTTCGCCGACGAGCTCCGCGCCGCGTTTGCCGAGCCGTGCGAGCGTATCGTCGATGTCCTCCACGGTGAACATGACACGTAGGTAACCGAGGGCGTTCACCGGGGCGTTGCGGTGATCGGCGACCACAGGCGGCGCGAGGAATCGGGACATCTCGATCCGGCCATGACCGTCCGGCGTACGCATCATGGCAATCTCGACGCGCATACCGCGCAACCCAGTGACACCCTCTGCCCAGTCTCCTTCGATTGGAGCGCGCCCCTCGAGCTCGAGGCCAAGTTCAGTGAAGAACCCAATGGCGGTATCGATGTCTTCTACCACGATGCCGACGTTGTCCATACGCTTGACAGTCATGACATCTCCTTGGCGCCTGACGCCTGAATCAAGCCGACACCGGCTGGTACCCGCACCAAGCCTGCCACCGCCCAACGCCTGAGCCGGAACACTACAGCAACCTGGCTACTGGGGCAGATTCGAACGAATTAGGTCCGCGGTTTCAGTAAGTTGCTCGGTGGAAACTTGGACTCGCTCTCGACGCTGCGCGTCCCCGCCTGGGTCGTGTGAGGCACCCCTTATGCGTCCGGCGCCATCGAATGTCGCGAGTTGAGGCGGACCTATACCCCAATCACTGCCTTTCTGCCGAGGCACGACATGGAAATGGAAGTGCGGTGTTTCCTGCCCACTGAATACCCCGTTGTTTTGGAACGTAAGTATTCCGAGAGGCCGATAAGTCTTGACGAGCGCCTCTGCGACCCTCTTGGCCGCGGCCATTACGGCCCCGCACTCCTGGTCACAAAGATCGAGCAGCGTCGCGACATGCCGACGCGTGATCACACAGCACTGGCCAACCTCGAATTGCCACGGATTTATCACGGTTAATGTATGTTCGCTTTCGTCTATGATCTTCCATCTTTCTTCGCGACCTGCCACACAAAGGTCGCACGGATCTCTTATGGGGAGTTCGATCATTTGCGCGCTCCGATCAAGCAGGTTTTCCCCAAGCGGCCTGACGCCTGAGTTGAGCCGAACCGCGTAGTAGAGGCAAAGGCATGGAAAACTTTTCCTGCCATGCCTTTACTGTAACGAAGCGGTTTCGGCTTGAACGAATTGCCGAGCACCGATGGCGTGCACCCCAAAGCATGCAACCCACGAATCTCATGCAAGCGCCAGCCACGCGAAAGCTGCCACCACCACGGTTTGGAGTGCAATGATCATCCAGAATAATCCGGGGCGCTCTGATCGATTGGCTTGAATGAATGCGGGATAGCAGATGACCTGACCTGAGCGAATCGCCAAGATGGTGATTAATGCGATTAGCAGAGCCGCCGCAGAGAAAACGATAGTTCCAAGTGAGAGGGTCATATGGGTCTGAGTTTTTTTGGGGCCCAACGCCTGGGCTAAGCCGACCCGCAACGGGGCGGCGACTGGGGTGCTAGCGTAGCGTAGGCACGTAGGCGCTGCCACGGTTTGGGTTCGGCTTGAACGAATTGTTGGGCCGCATAACCCCGATGCTATCCGCGGCGATGAAAGACCCCTTGAACAAAACATAATCCTGCAACGATCTGATCGACGCGCGCCTGCGAGAGCGACCCGATATGCGCCCCCAGCCGTGACTTGTAGACGCAGGATATCTGCGAAGCGACCGCGACGCTTTGGTGCTCCAAGCCTCCCTCGCCCGGCCCCAGCAAGACATTGCCAGGCTCGGAGGCTTTGCGGAGGTTTGAGCTCAGGGAGCAGACGATGACAGTGTTGATGCGAGAGTGATTGAAAACATCCTCTTGTACGACAACGTGAGGATGGGGCGCTCCCGGAACCGAGCCTCTTGTCTCGTCGGCGGCGATCCAGAAGATGTCGCCGCGATTGACGGCATGTGAGTGAGGTTGAGGAGCTACTTCTCTGTCCATGCGGCCTAACGCCTGAGTTAAGCCGACCCACGAAGCGGGTTCGGCTTGAATGAATTGTTAGGCCACTCTACTTGGGGCATGGCTCAGCCGCTAGAGAGCACAGCTCAAGGTAGACCGCTAGAGCAGGTGACTTGCCGGGCTTGGCACAATCTTTCAGCCAGATAGATGCGTACTGACCTACTTTAAGTTGGTGCGCCTCGACTCCACCACCGTAGGCGGTGAAGAGACCTGTGCGCGGGTTGACTTGAACTGTAGTGTCCTTGCCACGGACGTTACGTACCACCACTCGGCCAGCCTTCACTTGGACTAGCCGACCGCTAACAGAGGCAGGGGAAGGCTCGACGTCCGCACCATCAGGAACCGGTAGCACGCATTGCCCATGAGCGGCATGAGCAAGCCGGGTTGATAAGACCAGAAGGACAGTGGGCCAGAGATACTTCATCGAGGGGCCTAACGCCTGAGTTAAGCCGACCAGCAGCGGGGTGGCGACTGGGTGCTAGCGTAGCGGAAAAGCACCCGGGCGGTGCCCCGATGCTGGTTCGGCTTGAACGAATTGTTAGGGCCCACTTGCGACCCCGTCGAGCAGCGGCTGATTGTTACGAAACGAATCTGAGGAGGCTAGATCCCACGGCCAGACCCCGTCAGTAGTTGGATAAACGATTTGAAGTGCTTGATAGTCAGTGTTGCCGTAAAGCCATGTTGCGGAAAGCATGTAGCTACTGCGGTGAGTCTCCAATACCGATCGGAAGTACACCGGGAAGCCGCTAAGGAAGCCTAGGTAGGGAATGCCAGGCAAGAAAGACTCACCGCTGCGCGAGCGATCCATGTAGAGATTGACGAGCGAGTGGCCCAACTCGGGGCGAACCCCAACAACAATGACCTCCGGAACGCCAAGGGTCCTTGTAAGGCCGATGGAGTACGAGAATGACGGATCTACCTGATCGGGATCAAACACAGATGTGACATGGCATCCAAATTGCTCAATGTCATCAAGTATCCGTTGCTCAGCAGGCTTCATGTGGGCCCTAACGCCTGAGTTAAGCCGACCCGCAGCGGGGTGGCGACTGGGTGCTAGCGTAGCGGAAAAGCACCCAGTCGACGCCACGATGCGGGTTCGGCTTGAACGAATTGTTAGGTGTTGCCTCGGATGAATCTCAAAGAGTTGTAGGCGAGCAATACAACAAAGAACCCTACAAGGGAAACCTCGAAAATCGCGGCAACTGTAATCAAATAAGAGAACGGCCTCGATGCGTACGAGAAGTTGTCGTTGGAAAAGCATCGCCTGCAGAATTCATGCACATTACCTGCGGCAATCGAATGGTAAGCAACAACTAGCATTCCAATGCCGATTATTAATCCAACTAGCATAAGAACGCATGCCGCCTTAGTGCTGGTCGTAAGAAAGCGAATTCTACTGAGGCCAATCTGCCTAGCTTTCCCTACCGTCTCCCAAACGGCAAGAACGAAAACTATATTCCAGCAGATGGCAACAATGGGCATGAGCAACACCTAACGCCTGAGTTAAGCCGACCCGTAGCGGGGCGGCGACTGGGTGCTAGCGTAGCGGAAAAGCACCTAGGCGACGCCCCGATGCGGGTTCGGCTTGAACGAATTGTTAGGCCCCAGCGGCATCTATGCGCTCACCCGATAAAGGATCAACGTATCTGTCGCGTAGCTCTGGGACCAGTAGCACAACGGTCTCGCCGATGAACTTTGATGCTTGGTCAAACGACATGCCAGCGAGCGTGGCCGAGCGGATCTGCACCAGCGGATCAGGAAATAGCTCTGCGTCCGGATGCATTACCTCAAGGCTGTCCGTTGTAGTGGACCATCGAAGGCGCAAATCGCTAGAGAGCAGGCCGCGTGGATTCATGTATTTTTTTTGCCGATTTAATTTGGTTTGCGACAGTGTGTGACATGGGGCCTAACGCCTGAGTTAAGCCGACCCGTAGCGGGGTGGCGACTGGGTGCTAGCGTAGCGGAAAAGCACCCAGGCGATGCCCCGATGCGGGTTCGGCTTGAACGAATTGTTAGCGCCCATGCCGACTAGCCACCAGAGTGGTCAAAGACAACATGAGACGCCTCGGGGTTTGTGCGAAAGCGGAACTCTGACTTGTACTCACAGATGCAGGCCGCGACATCACCACTCGGGGTGTACAAGTTGTAGGAAAGGCTCAGAGTGTCACCGACTAGCTTGTACTTTGGTTGTCTCACCGAGTAACCGCAGCCTGCTGGATCACCGACGCGATAGGTGATGCTCGAGTCCGCCACGGAGCTTTGGATGGCGGTCTCATATGGCCGGTTCTCCGGCCAGTCGTTGCAGCCCAGGTAGCGGAACTCTAGCCCAAACTCATCTGTGGGATCAGCGACCGAGTGCCAGCCATAAGCTGAGTTGTACCAGAGGAATCCGCCGACTCCCGCTGCTACTAAAACCCCAAATAACCAGTAACGCTTGCTCATGGGCGCTAACGCCTGAGTTAAGCCGACCCGCAGCGGGGCGGCGACTGGATGCAAATATAGCCGAAGGCGTGCAGTTAGGCGCCGCCCCGATGTGGGTTCGGCTTGAACGAATTGTTAGGCGGCACCATCGGAACCTTCCGATCCAGATTTTCCGTCCCGTAACAGCCGGATAATTAGCTTTCCAGCGGTCAGATAGACGGCTAAAAAAATTAGAAGCAAGAACACGTAGTCAGTGAAATGAGCCGACATTTCAGCGATTGCGGGAATATCACGACGAGCTGCCCGATACGCAAGAGTAATCAAGACTAGAGCCGGGGCCATCCTCAGAAGAAGAGTAGAGAACATCTCTCTGTAACTGATCTTGTTGGTCGCCATACTCTTCTTGTGCCGCCTAACGCCTGAGTTAACCCGACCTGCGTAGTGGAGCCAACAACATGGCAAGCTTTATCTGCCATGTTGTTGGTGGAACGAAGCGGGTTCGGGTTGAACGAACTTGTTAGGCCCCAAACTGGGACCGCCAGAAACCAGCCCATTCTTCCGGCTCAGGATAATTTGTCCTGACTGCCAAACGTATAAGCCTTGGTTGGCGTGACCACCAGATGTTGAAGTCATCACGGTATGCCTCGCCCTGGCCCATGCGCCAGCCCATAGAGCCATGTCGCAAATTTGGATACTTCGCCCACGGCGGGCGCATGAACCCATCACCGTCTAAATCCGGAATTGGTGGGTCGGGCCAAGGGTCAGACTTGTTCGGGTCAATTGTCATTGGGGCCTAACGCCTGAGTTAAGCCGAACCGTAGCGGGGCGGCGAATGGATGCAAATATAGCCGAAGGCGTGCAGCCATTCGCCGCCCCGATGCGGTTTCGGCTTGAACGAATTGTTAGGCCCCAACTACCGGTAGCCTTCATAGTCGAAAGGGATTTTAACAACGTCAGCGCCTGCTAATGCGGCGGAAAGATCGTGGAACCTGCCGAGCGTTGCGAGAGTGCCGATAGCCGACCGTACGAACTCGTCAGGCGGACGAGGCGGGAAGTTGCTTAGGAACGCTCGATCGTGCCCTACATGCGCCAAGTAGTCCGAGACATAGATCCGCTTTTCTCCACGAGCGATGATGCATGACAACGCATCGACTGCTCGCGGATCAGTTGGGGACAGGTACGAGATCTCTAAGCTAGTCAGACCATCCGAACCGTAGCCGATGAAGTTGGCGCAGCCGCCGATCAACGGCTGATACTCATAGCGCCGTTCAAAGCGTGCAACGCCCAGCGGGCGAACTTCCGCCAGCTCCTGTGCCAATAGGTCAGCGGTTGCAACAAGTGCTGCGTCTGGGCTGAACGCGCTGCAATGTGTCATTTGGGGCCTAACGCCGGAATTAAGCCGACCCGCCAATCGTAGTGCTTCAGATCGCTGCGCTAACGATGCGGGTTCGGCTTGAATGACTTGTTATGCGGTAGATGCCCAGAAGAGTTGGAAACCTGCCAACGCCACCGGGAACCACCGCCCCGCCGAAATACTAACAGCCTTTATGACCGGGGCTTTGGCAAGAACCCATGAACCGAAGAATGGCCGAAGCCAACGCTAATCGAAGCACCCACATCAATCCGCCTATATCGAAGCGGCGGACGAGTGGGCGCAATAAAATTGGAAACAGTTGTCCGGAGGACACCCTGGACGGTGCGGCGGATTAACCGAAGGAAGAACTGCGGAAATGCTGATTGCATTACCGCATAACGCATGAATTAAGCCGACCCGCAGCAGGGCGGCGACTGGGTGCGAATATAGCCGAAGGCGTGCACTCAGGCGCCGCCCTGATGCGGGTTCGGCTTGAATGAATTGTTAGGCGGCACGCGAGCTGTCCCAGAGGTTTGAGCTGCGGAATGCGTAACGCCACAGCGCCAAGAGTAAGGGCGCACTAAGGGCCAGCCCGATCAGCGCAGCGCCAAGAACAAGGCCACGAAACTCAGGATTAAGGAAGAATGGCCTAACGAGACAGTAGGCCGTGACGAGAACGCTGACGCCAAAGAAGGCGGCCCAGAATAGACGGTTGCCTATGGCCTGGTTGCGCAGATAGCCCCATAACCCCGCTAGTGCGATCCCGCTGAAGATTAGGAGTATCCAGTCCGCAAGGTCCGGTGGATCCAAAAAAATCGACACTACATTGCTAAGGGCGAGAATCCAGAAGTAGAGCCACCAGCCAGCACCGGGTTCTGTAGTCATGATTGCCGCCTAACGCCGGAATTAAGCCGAACCGCACCATGCAGATCGGGAACCGAAACCACAACTTGCTACGACTGCCTTGAACGAAGCCAAGATGCGGGTTCGGCTTGAATGACTTGTTAGGCAGCAATGCCCGGGATGGCCGGAGCGCCTATCGCCCAATCTACCGAGAACCACTGCCGCCAAAATACTACCAGCCTTTATGACCAGGGCTTTGGCAAGAACCCACGAGCCGAGGAGCGGCCGAAGCCCAAGCCATGTGAAGCAGCCTGTTGCGTCAGTCGTCATCGGCGAGCAAACCGATCGCGTGAAAGTTGAACACTATCCGGAGGCGACCCTAAACGCTGCGGCGGATTGGCCGAAGGAAGAACTACCGCAATATTGATTGCATTGCCGCCTAACGCCTGAGTTAAGCCGACCCGCGAAGCGGGTTCGGCTTGAATGACTTGTTATGCGGTAGATGCCCAGAAGGATTGGAAACCAGCCAAGGCAACCGGGAACCACCGCCCCGCCGAAATACTAACAGTCTTTATGACCAGAGCTTTGGCAAGAACCCATCAGCCGAAGAACGACCGAAGCCAAAGCCAATCGCAGCACCCAGATCAATCCGCCGACATCGAAGCGACAAACGGATGGGTGCAATAAAGTTGGAAACAATTGTCCGGAGGCGACCCTGGACGATGCGGCGCTGTGACCGAAGGAAGAATTACCGCAATGCTGATTGCATTACCGCATAACGCCTGAGTTAAGCCGACCCGCAGCGGGGCGGCGACTGGGTGCTAGCGTAGCGGATAAGCACCCAGGCGGTGCCCCGATGCGGGTTCGGCTTGAACGAATTGTTAGGCGTCTGCCTCAAGTAACTCGCCTGCTTGTCGGTAGTCGCCATGAGAGGCTAAAACGGCGGCTTGTGCCGCGGTTGCTACATGCTCATCGACGATGGAAGGAAGTTCTGATGCAGCAATGGCTCCGAGAGTTGCGACCGCCCTATTGAAGCTGTCCCGCATCCCAGCATGCACGTCAGTTGGATTGGCATTGTCAGCGATGGCGATCAAAGTGGGCAGTAAATAAAAGCCGAGGGTGGCCTTGCTCGGCGCTTGGGACAGCACAGAGACGATCTGAGGTACGGCCGCAATAGATGCCGAATAGATATCGCCTTGGTGATAGAGGGAGCTCCAGAGCGAGAACCATGGCTCCGCCTGCCAATCGGTCTCAGCGGGAAAACTCTCGATCTTTTTGAGCAGAGACGGGATATCGCCAGCCTCACCATATGCGTGACACAACAGATGCCAATCAACAGTTTGCGAGGTAGTCATGTGCTGACGCCTAACGCCTGAGTTAAGCCGACCCGCAGCGGGGCGGCGACTGGATGCAAATATAGCCGAAGGCGTGCAGTCAGGCGCCGCCCCGATGCGGGTTCGGCTTGAACGAATTGTTAGGCGTGCGCTCTAGATGTTGCCATGCCTAGCGAAATCCAGAACACACGCCACCAAAGTAATGAGTCCTGCAGATAGCAGAACGATTGAAACTGCGGTTAAGAGCTTGTCGATGCGACCTAGATTACGGAATTTTGATGGTGCCAAAAGGTGATAGACCCAAAATTGAGGTGCTCGCTGCCAAGGATTTATTTGCAGAGATTGATGCAAGTCTGGCTGGCTTAGCTTGAGCCGATAGCTGAGCACGCCAGCGATGATGGAAGAACAAACCATAATTAGCAGCGAGCTGATAAATAGTGTCATAGCACGCCTAACGCCTGAATTAAGCCGACCCGCGAAGCGGGTTCGGCTTGAATGAATTGTTAGGCCCGCCAGACATTGAAGCCACTCATGCCCAAGAGCCAGTACGCCGCCAGAACGGCCGCCGCAATCCACATGGCCAGAAAAGACAAGCTCCTGGCGCGCGGTGCAGCGCGGCGTTTGGCAAGTTGATTGAACCACAGGGCGGACCCAAAGGTGGCCGCTAGCAAACCGGAGAAGAGCAGGCCGGTTTTGAGGCTGAGCGTGATATAGCCTGCGTCCGAATAGCCAGCAAATTTGTACCACTGCCAGATAGCAGCGATGAGTCGCTCAACAAACGGAACCGACAGCGCCAAGGCAGCGGCCAGTGCTGCCAGAGACGCGATGCTTAGTGCTTTATTGGAATCGCGACTTTGCATGATGCGGGCCTAACGTCAGAATTAAGCCGACCCGCAAAACCGCAGTGCGTCAGATCGCGGCGCTAACGATGCGGGTTCGGCTTGAATGATTTGTTATGCAGTAATGCCCGGAATAGTCGGCGTACCTGCCAAAACCCCGAGAACCACCACCCCGCCGAAATACTAACAGTCTTTATGACCAGCGCTTTGGCAAGAACCCATGAGCCGAAGAACGGCCGAAGCCAAAGCCAAATGGAACACTAAGATCAATCCGCCGAACTCGAGGCGACAAGCAACCCGGGCGCGAGAAGATCAGGGAGCGCTATCCGGAGCCGGCGCTAAAAACTGCGGCGGACTAGCCGAAGGAAGAATTACAACAATATTGATCGCATTACCGCATAACGCCTGAATTAAGCCGACCCGCAACGGATCGGTTGTGACCAGAGAATACATCTCAAACCGGGCATTTGAACGAAGCCGAGATGCGGGTTCGGCTTGAATGAATTGTTAGGCATCGTGCCGATCACTTTGCGATCAAACCCTTTGCGCCAGAAAAACAAAGCAATGCACCGCCAACAACGTAAATGACGTAGATCACCGCGGCAGACTCTCCGCCCAGTCCAAACGGAAAACGCGACGAAGGGCCAAAGGTGGATTGGCCAGAAACAATGAACTGATAAAGCGCGTCCGCACCAGATCCCAGAAGGAATCCGCCAAATAGGAACTTGCACCAGTTGGAGAAGTTATCTTTTTGGTCGGTCATGCTTCTAGATGCCTAACGCCTGAGTTAAGCCGACCCGTAGCGGGGCGGCGACTGCGCGCTAGCGTAGCGTAGGCACGCGGGCGCCGCCACGATGCGGGTTCGGCTTGAACGAATTGTTAGGCCGCAAACCGACTAGCGACCGGAAGGAATCGCGGCCATAGCAGCGCAAAAAATGCCGGCCACTGCCGTTGCTGCAACGTAGTTGAGAAGCGTTGCCTCCATGCCCTGCCAAAGCTGTAGTGTTGCAATGAACATGGCCACGACAATAGACCCCCAGACAAACGAGAACAACAACGTTTTGCCGCCAGCTCGCGTGAATAGCCGAAGCCCGCGCTTTAACCGAACGGCAGAAGATGCAAGAGGCGCTGAGAAGAAGAACAGTGCGAAGAACGACGCAAAAACAACGGCTAACAGCTTTGGGGTGCCGAGCCAGAGATACAAGATAAGGCAGGCGACGCCCACCAAAGCAACAAGTACCAGGAATTGCAGCAGGAGGCGAAACGTCTCCGCGAGTAGGATCTTGATGGAAATGGTGCGATCTTGCATTTGCGGCCTAACGCCTGAATTAAGCCGACCCGCGAAGCGGGTTCGGCTTGAATGAATTGTTAGCCATACACCGACCACCACTGGTCATTGTAGTGACTGTGACAAGCCACGAGCAGGCTTGCCGGAGTGCGTAGAAGCGGAAAGGAATCCTCACTCTCGCGCTGCGCAATATCTCGGAGCTTGTTGATGGTGCCAATGTGGTCAGTACCACCAAGGCTGGGCCAATGAAACTCACCCTCAGCCAGGGCGGCTGCAGTGGAAGTTTGCACAGCAATCAAGTGCGCAGGGTGCTTTACAGATACAAGAGCGAGATCGCTTACAACAAAGGCAGAATCACCGCGCTTCCGTGTCTCCTCAAGAGTTGAGGCAAGCGCCTCGACCTCTCTCGGAGAGCCCGATAGAAGCACGACCTCGTCGTTTTTGAACCAGAATCTGCCTAGATGCATCATGTATGGCTAACGCCTGAATTAAGCCGACCCGCGAAGCGGGTTCGGCTTGAATGAATTGTTAGGCCCCGGCGCGGGACCCTTGATCGATCCGGCCAGAAGAAGCAGGCCGATTAGTCCAACTGGTGGAATGAGCGTGGCCCAATAGATATTTCCTGGCAAAGCGAACGTCGCAAAGAATGCGGCTGCAATCCCGCCGGCAATGCAAATCGCTACTCCGCCGCGCTCCCACTTGGTCAGGAGGAAAAAGCGTGGCCCGGCGCCGATGCGAAAGAAGGCGCCAAGCAGCCCTGCAGCACCTCCGACGCCAAGCGCAAGAAGTCTTGGCTCACGGAATCCCACAACTAGCAGGACAACCACAAAAGGTCCAAGTAGAAGCGCGCAGCCAACCCAGACTGCAACGAGTGCGAGCCGGGCCGGTTTGCGATCTATCAAGCTTGCGATTCTTCTGAACAAGGGGCCTAACGCCTGAGTTAAGCCGACCCGCAGCGGGGTGGCGACTGGGTGCTAGCGTAGCGGAAAAGCACCCAGGCGGTGCCCCGATGCGGGTTCGGCTTGAACGAATTGTTAGGCCGCAGCAACGGCGCTGACCATAACGTAGTACCCATCAGGGTCGCGGAGTGCAAACTCCATAGTACCCGTGTTGGAATTGATATTAGGCTCCTCCTCTAACTTATTGGCGAGGGCTCGCGCACGGACGAGCGTCTCGTCAAAGTCATCTACGCGGAAGAACAACAGAAGCCCGTTACCAGGCTGAGAATGTTCGGGACTGGTTAGCGTTGGATGATCGTGTGAGCCCCACTGGTGAAGGCAGAGGAGAACCGTCCCGTCTCCATCCAGGATCTGCCCGAAGTAGCTATGAGCAGGGCCCGTGTCGGGTTGACCGAACAGCGACTGATACCAGCTGAAGCTGCGAGCAACATCGGCAACACCAATGATTGTCCAAGTGCGCCTCATGGTCTCTCCTGCGGCCTAACGCCTGAGTTAAGCCGACCCGCATCGGGGCGGCGACTGGATGCAATATAGCCGAAGACGTGCAGTCAGGCGCCGCCCCGATGCGGGTTCGGCTTGAACGAATTGTTAGGTGCCGCTATGAGGGAAACGCATCAAACACGGGAATGCTAGCTAGATTTGCGTCCCAAGCCGCTCGGCTGGCAACGAAAATATGAGCGTCTGGAGTCAAGGCGAGTTCCGTGTCAAGACAGCCAGCAGGGACGACAAGGAACTCATTAGTGACATGTGGCATTGCGGAGCCACAAGCCGAGCAGAAGCAACGGACGTGACGGGTTTGCGGAAGGTGGTACGTCTGGACCTTGTCCTGGCCGGAAAGCCATTCGAACTTGGCCGTCGACGAGAATAAATTTGCTGCGTGAGCTGATCCAGTGTCTTTACGGCAATGGGTACAGTGACAGAGGAAGAAGCGGTCAAACACGCCCTCAACCTTGAAAGTCGCCGCGCCGCATAGGCAAGAGCCAAGGTGTTGATGCTCCATATTTCTCCTTTCCGGTGCGAAGTACTCTCGCGGCGCCTAACGCCTGAATTAAGCCGCGCCGCGAAGCGGCGTCGGCTTGAATGAATTGTTAGGCGCCTGCGATAGAGCGCAAGCACCTATAGTCAAATGCCACCAAAAAAGAATGACGCAAGGATTAGTAAGACGGGAAGAGCGCAAAGCGTAGTACCAGCGATCTGCTGGAAGCTACGCAAGTCAGGATTGGCAATTAGCGCATAGGTTGAAACTGGAACTATTACGAATGCGGCCGCGGTGGAAAAGAAGCTGGTTAATAGGGAAATTTGAACGACGGTTGGATTTGATTTGAAGACAATGGCGCAAGTGAGCGAAACAGCCCAGATTGTTGGGAGAGCGATCAGAGCCCAAATTGGCATTGCTACTTTTGGCATGACAGCGCCTAACGCCTGAATTAAGCCGACCCGCGAAGCGGGTTCGGCTTGAATGAATTGTTAGAGCGCGTCCCCACAGCGGTCGCCCTCCGGAAAGAATACCTGTGTTGGAAACCTGGGTGGTGGCGCATCCGCACGAACCAGTGCGCTGCACCCGCGGAACTGAATCCGATTGAAGGTGACAGATTGACCCGAGCTGGTATGCAAGATGATTGCCGAAGGCGTCTCCGACCATGTGCCACTTTGTTGGTCAGGCGGGCAGATGTCGCACCAACTGGATCCAGCGAAGTTGCCAGATGCGTACAGGCGAATGGTTTGTACAGTGTCGCGTCCCATTACCCAAGACTGTGCTGGTTCTTCTCGGGATGCCCGCTGAAACAGCCAATAGCCTCCGCCGATAGCGATAAGAAGTAGAGCTGTTGTCAAAGCCGCCGATTTGTTCATAAGCGCTCTAACGTCAGAATTAAGCCGGCCCGCTAAACCGCAGTGCGTCAGATCGCGGCGCCAACGATGCGGGTTCGGCTTGAATGATTTGTTATGTGGTAATGCCCGGATTAGTCGGTGTAGCTGTCGCCCCGCCCCGAGAACCACCACCCCGCCGAAATACTACCAGCCTTTATGACCAGCGCTTTGGCAAGAACTCATGAGTCGAGGAACCGCCGAAGCCAAGGCCAATTGGAGTACCCAAATCTATCAACCGACATCGAAGCGACGAACGACCCGATCGCGAGAAAGTCAGAGAGTGCTGTCCGGAGCCGACCCTGGACGCTGCGGCGGATTAACCGAAGGAAGAACTACAGCAATATTGATTGCATTACCGCATAACGCCGGAATTAAGCCGAACCGCACCATGCAGATCGGGAACCGAAACCACAACTTGCTACGACTGCCTTGAACGAAGCCAAGATGCGGGTTCGGCTTGAATGACTTGTTAGGCAGCAATGCCCGGGATGGCCGGAGCGCCTATCGCCCAATCTACCGAGAACCACTGCCGCCGAAATACTACCAGCCTTTATGACCAGGGCTTTGGCAAGAACCCACGAGCCGAGGAGCGGCCGAAGCCCAAGCCATGTGAAGCAGCCTGTTGCGTCAGTCGTCATCGGCGAGCAAACCGATCGCGTGAAAGTTGAACACTATCCGGAGGCGACCCTAAACGCTGCGGCGGATTGGCCGAAGGAAGAACTACCGCAATATTGATTGCATTGCCGCCTAACGCCTGA
>NZ_PDWT01000004.1 GCF_010093345.1 Pseudoxanthomonas yeongjuensis
ACCGAAAGGCATCGCGCCCAAGGGGCGCTCCTACAACAACCCCGTAGGAGCGGGCCTTGCCCGCGATGCTCTCCGTCGGGATCGTGGCCGCGGACCGAAAGGCATCGCGCCCAAGGGGCGCTCCTACGGCGTATCAGCCGGTGTTCTGCACGCCCTGCGACACGCCATTGACGCTGGCCACCAGCGCCCGCAACAGGGTTTCATCCTCGCGGCCGCTGTCCCGCCAGCGTTTCAGCAGGTCGACCTGCAGCACGCTGATCGGATCGACGTAGGGATTGCGCAGGCGGATCGACAACGCCAGGCGCTGGTCGTGTTGCAGCAGCCAGTCGTCGCCGCTGAGGCGCAGCACCCAGTGCAGGGTCTTCGCGTATTCGTCCTGGATGCGCGGGAAGAAGTCCGCGTGCAAGGGCCCGGCCATGCGCGAGAACATTTCGGCGATGCTCAGGTCGCCCTTGGCCAGGACCATGGAGATGTCGTCGAGGAAGGTCTTGAAGAACGGCCAGTCGCGGGCCATTTCGCGCAAAGCCTCCTCGCCGCCTTCATCCGCCACCGCCTGCAGGCCGCTGCCGACTCCGTACCAACCGGGAATCACCGCTCGCGACTGGCTCCAGGCGAAGACCCACGGAATCGCGCGCAGATTGCCCAATGCCGCATCCTCGCCGAGGCGGCGCGACGGTCGCGAACCCAGGGTCATGCGTTCGATCACGTCGATCGGAGTCGCGCTGCGGAAATAATCCATGAACCGCGGCGCGCCGACGAAGCCGCGATACGCCTGCGTGCTCCGTTCCGCCACTGCATCCATGATTTCCCGCCACGCCGCTTCGCGCGGTTCCAGCGGACGCGGGCGCAAACTGGATACCAGCACCGCGCCGGTCGCCTGTTCCAGCGAGCGCAGGGCCAGCGCGCGGATGCCGTATTTGCGGTGGATCACCTCGCCCTGCTCGGTCACCCGCAGGCGGCCGTCCACGCTGCCGCGCGGCGAGGCATCCACCGCGCTGGTGGTCTTGCCGCCGCCACGGCTGATCGAACCGCCGCGACCATGGAAGAAAGTGAGCTTGATCCCCAGTTCCTTCGCCGCCTGCAGCAGTTCCACCTGCCCGCGCTGCAGGCCCCAGCGCGAAGCGGCGATACCGCCGTCCTTGCCGCTGTCGGAATAGCCCAGCATCACCATCTGCACATCGCCGCGCGCCTGCAGATGAGCGCGGTAGACCGGATCGGCGAGCAGGTCGCGCAAGGTGTCCGGACCTTGCCGCAGGTCGTCCACGGTCTCGAACAACGGCGTGATGTCCAGCGGCACGCTGCCGTCGCCTTCCACCAGTCCGCCGCGCCGCGCCAGCGCCAGCACGGTGAGCACGTCGGCGCGGTTGTGGGCCATGCTGATGATGTAGGCGCCTACTGCGTCGAGTCCGTGCAGCGTGCGCGCTTCTGCAAGCGCGGCGAACGCGGCGTCCATGCGCAGGCCGGTTTCATCATCGCTCTTCGGCAGGATTTCCGCGCCGCTGGCGTACGCGCCGAGCAGCCGGCCGCGCTCGACGGCATCGCGTGCTTCCCACTCCTCGTCCCGCAATGCGGCGGCCACCGCGCGCGCATGCACGCTGGATTCCTGGCGCACGTCCAGGCGGGCCAGGTGGAAACCGAAGCTGCGCACACGCCAGGCCAGGCGACGTACCGCGAACCAGCCCGCATGCACGCCGCGATTCTGTTCCAGGCTGTGCAGGATCAGATCGATGTCATCGGCGAACTCCTGCGGCGAGCCGTAGCCTTGTTCCGCATCGTCCAGCGTCGCCTGCAGGCGCGCGCGCATGAGGTCGTTGAGCAGGCGGTACGGCTGGTCGCCGTGGCGCGGCTTCGAGCGCGCGGCGGCCTGCGGCAACAGGGCCCGATAGCGTTCGACCCGCGCCTCCACTTCAGGCGACACGCCGACCACGTCCTTCGACTGGCTCAGCAGCGTGGTGAGCTGGCGCAGCTCCTTCATATACAGATCCAGGATGGCTTGGCGTTGCGCGCGCAAGGTCGCGGCGATGGTTCCGCCGTCGACATTGGGATTGCCGTCCATGTCGCCGCCCACCCAGGTACCGAAGCGCAGCAGGCGCGGCAATTCGATGGCCTCGCCGAAGGTCTCGACCAGCGAGGTTTCCAGGGTTTCGTACAACACCGGCATCACCCGGTACAGGATGTTGGTGACATAGAAGCCGACGTGTTCGCGCTCGTCGTCCACGCTGGGGCGCAACGGCGAGGAGTCGGCGGTCTGCCAGGAAGCCGTCAGCGCCATGCGGAAGCGGGCGATGTCGGTGGCGCGCTCACCGGGGGTGCGCTGGCCGTCCAGGTCGTTGACCAGGCTGGCGACCATCAGTTGCTCCTTCTCCAGCAGCGCGCGGCGCACGGCTTCGGTCGGATGCGCGGTGAACACCGGCTCGATATCGACCCGCGGCAGCCACCCGGCCAGTTCCTCCAGGGTCACGCCCTGCGCCTTCAGCTTGAGCAGGGCGTCATGCAGGCCATCGGGTTGCGGCGCGCTGCCGGCGCGCTGGTAATCGCGGCGGCGGCGGATGCGGTGCACGCGCTCGGCGATGTTGACCACCTGGAAATAGGCGCTGAAGGCGCGGACCAGGGATTCGGCATGGTGCGGTTCCAGCCCGGCCAGCAACCTGGCCAGCGATGCCGGAGGCTGGTCGCCCTGGCGGCGGGCGATGGCCGTGGTACGGACCGTTTCCACCTCCTGCAGGAAGGCCGGCGACACCTGTTCGGCCAGCATGTCGCCGACCAGGGCGCCGAGGCGGCGGACATCGTCGCGCAGGGGGGCATCGACGGGGGCGAACTCGAGACTGTGGGGGTCGTTCATGAGTGCGGTATCTGCCGGTGGGATCTGCTGGATCAGGCGGTGGGGTCGCTCCGGACCAAGCCTACCTTAACCGTACGGAGCTTGGACATCTTTCCATCCGGAAGAAGAGATATAATGCCCGGCCTTCGCCGAGGGGCGCTGCGACCGAGACATGTGCGGATCCTTCCGCAAGAGCCCGCCTCTTCATGCGCGGGACTCGATATAGTCCGGCCAGGCTCGGTGGAATGTTCCTGCAACGGCGCCCGGATAACATGCGGTCCAAGACCGCAAGCACCCGGAGCAATGCCATGAACGCAGTACGCAAATTCTCGACCGAAGGCGACTACAAGGTCGCCGACATCACCCTGGCCGATTGGGGCCGCAAGGAACTGGATATCGCCGAGCACGAGATGCCGGGCCTGATGTCGATCCGCAAGAAATACGCCACCGCCAAGCCGCTCAACGGCGTGCGCGTGACCGGCTCGCTGCACATGACCATCCAGACCGCAGTGCTGATCGAGACCCTGAAGGACATCGGCGCCGACGTGCGCTGGGCGTCGTGCAATATCTTCTCGACCCAGGACCACGCCGCCGCCGCCATCGCCAGGACCGGCACGCCGGTGTTCGCCTGGAAAGGCGAGTCGCTGGAAGAGTACTGGGACTGCACCCTGGATGCGCTGACCTTCCCGGGCGGCAAGGGTCCGGAGCTGGTCGTCGACGACGGCGGCGACGTCACCCTGCTGATCCACAAGGGCTATGAACTGGAGAACGGCTCGAAGTGGGTCGACGAACCCGCGTCCTCGCACGAGGAAGGCGTGATCAAGAACCTGCTCAAGCGCGTGGCGAAAGAGCGTCCCGGCTTCTGGCACACCGTGGTCAAGGACTGGAAGGGCGTTTCCGAAGAAACCACCACCGGCGTGCACCGCCTGTACCAGATGGTCGAGGCCAAGTCGCTGCTGGTCCCGGCGATCAACGTCAACGATTCGGTCACCAAGTCCAAATTCGACAACCTGTACGGCTGCCGCGAATCGCTGGCCGACGGCCTGAAGCGCGCGATGGACGTGATGCTGGCCGGCAAGGTCGCCGTGGTCTGCGGCTATGGCGACGTCGGCAAGGGTTCGGCGCACAGCCTGCGTGCCTACGGCGCGCGCGTGGTGGTCACCGAGATCGACCCGATCAACGCCCTGCAGGCGTCGATGGAAGGCTTCGAGGTCAACACCGTCGAAAGCACCCTGGGCCGTGGCGACATCTATGTCACCACCACCGGCAACAAGGACGTGCTGACCATCGAGCACCTGAGCCACATGAAGGACCAGGCCATCGTCTGCAACATCGGCCACTTCGACAACGAGATCCAGGTGGACGCGCTCAACGAGTTCCCCGGCGTGGTCAAGCTCAACATCAAGCCGCAAGTCGACAAGTACACCTTCCCCGACGGCCGCGCGATCTTCCTGCTCGCCGAAGGCCGCCTGGTCAACCTGGGCTGCGCCACCGGCCACCCGAGTTTCGTCATGTCCAACTCGTTCTCCAACCAGACCCTGGCCCAGATCGACCTGTGGGCGAACAAGGACAAGTACGAGCCGACCGTGTACATCCTGCCCAAGAAGCTGGACGAGGAAGTGGCGCGCCTGCACCTGGAGAAGATCGGGGTGAAGCTGACCACGCTGACCACCGAACAGGCCGCCTACCTGGGCGTGTCGGTCGATGGGCCGTACAAGCCGGAGCATTACCGCTACTGATCGATCAGGCGCGGTCCTTCCAGTCGTCATTCCCGCGCAGGCGGGAACCCAGTGACTTAGCTCTACCTATCAAGGCAAAGTCGCCGGGTCCCCGCCTACGCGGGGATGGCGATCCGTTTGAGGGAACGAGTTTCCCGGTTGCAAGAACGCGGATATCGTCAATGCACACACCCGTTTCCTTCGAGTTCTACCCCCCCAAGACCGACGAGCAGCGCGCCCAGCTCGACCGCACCGCGGAGAAGCTCAAGGCGCACGCGCCGGAATACGTGTCGTGCACCTTCGGCGCCGGCGGTTCGACGCTCAGCTACACCTCCGAAACCGTCCGCCACCTCAAGCAGACCCACGGCTTCGATGCCGCGCCGCATCTGTCTTGCGTGGGCGGCAGCCGCGAGGAAATCCGCGAACTGCTGCGCCTGTACCGCGCACTGGGCTGCAAGCGCCTCGTTGCGCTGCGCGGCGACCTGCCGTCGGGCATGGGCCATCCAGGCGACCTGCGTTACGCCTCGGAACTGATCCAGTTCATCCGCGCCGAACATGGCGACGCCTTTCATATCGAAGTCGGCGCTTATCCTGAAACGCACCCGCAATCCGACGACGCGCTGGTCGACCTGAAGCATTTCAAGGCCAAGGTCGACGCCGGCGCCAACGGCGCCATCACCCAGTATTTCTACAACGCCGACGCCTATTTCCACTTCGTCGACGCGGTGCGCAAGCTGAGCGTGGAGATTCCGATCATTCCCGGCATCATGCCGATCTCGAACTACACCCAACTCAAGCGCTTCTCCGAATCCTGCGGCGCGGAAATCCCGCGCTGGATCGGCAAGCGCATGCAGGCATTGGGCGACGATGCGGACAGCATCCGCGAGTTCGGCGCGGACGTGGTCGCAGGCCTGTGCCAGCGGCTGATCGATGGCGGCGCGCCCGGCCTGCATTTCTACACGTTGAATCTTTCGAAACCGACACTGAACGTGATTGCGCGTTTGCGATGAACGCGACCGCAACGAAAGCCATCTAGCAGGTTTACCAAGGTTCAGTCCCAGGCATTTTTCACACACGCTGTAGACAGGGTTCGGCAGAGCATCACTCACACCTTCCGTGTGAAGTGTTGTCCTGATCATGAACATCCTGCCCATCACCGCCTTCGTCGTCACCATGCTTTCCGCCGCGTTGCCGCTCTCGCAACCGGCCAGCGCCCGCACCGGCATACAGCGTTGCGAGAGCGCAGACGGCAGCGCGGTCTATACCGACCGTGCCTGTGCATCGCTCGGCGCCCAGGCCATGCCGATGTCCAGTGAACTGCTGACCCGCATCGCACGCGACGAGGCAGCCAATCTGTTACCGGATGACAGTGATGGCGCTCCCGTTATCAGTAGCGTGGGTCGCCGCTCGCTATCGAGGGGCTGTGCCCGTACGACGACGCAGCTTTCGATGGACCTGCAAGGCTCGCTCGCACTGCACGACGTCAACCGCCTGGCCGAGAGTTACCACTGGGTCGACCAGTCGAATCGTCAGGCACAACAGCTGATGCAGCGCCTTGATCGACTGGCCACGCAGCCCTTGCTGGAGGCACATTTCTTCGACGCGCAGCTCGGCCTGGACGGCGTGCAAATGGCGGACGCAGGCAACGCAAATCGTGGAGGCAGCATCATGCAACTTACGTTCGGCCTGGACTCGGCACCGCAGGTGATCGACTTCGACGTGCTCCGCTATGCTGGCTGCTACTTCATCCGCTTCTGATAAATCCACAGCTGACCGCGGGCTTGTGTCGGCGACTTATGCCGGCAGCGCGTCGGCGTCGGGTTTCCAATCGCTGACCTTGGCCAAACCCACTCAGGCACCCTCGTGGCGGGCGGGATCAAACACGAAGGAACGATAGCTTCCATAGCCTCACTGCTGCGGTTAGTCTGGGGTGATGCGTCCCATCCTGTATTTGCAGACCTTGCTGCTTGGCGTCAGCCTGTCATGCGCGCCGGTAGCTGCGTGGGCACAGAAAGTCCAGCGCTGCACCACCATGGGCGGCGAGACGGTCTACACCGACAAGCGCTGCGAGGATATCGGCGCGATGGATCGCCTGCCTCGCGCAGCGCTTGCGGGCGCCGGCGGTTCCAGCCTGTATCGCAGCGGCTGCTCGCGCACGCTCAGCGATCTGGTCCATCAGATCACCGCGGCCATCGACAACAAGGACGTCAATCGCCTGGCCGGCATTTACCAATGGACCGGCGTTTCCAACGCTTCCGCCAACGGCATCCTCAATCGGCTGGAAGCCATCGTCCAGCGTCCCCTGGTCGATATCGTCCCGATACGCCCGCGACCTCCGCCGATCGTGGATGAAAACGGCATCGTCATCGACGAGAACAGCGATGGCTATTATCCGCAGACGACGATCCGGCAACGCCCTGTGGGCCTGCGCCTGGAACAGACCCTGGCCAATGGCAGCACGCCCTCGCAAACCGTGTTCGGCCTACGCCGCAGCTACAACTGCTTCTGGATCAGCCTGTAATCCAATCCTGTAGGAGCGGGCCTTGCCCGCGATGCTTTTGCCGTTGCCATGTAGATCCGAGCTTGCTCGGATGCTCTTGATCTTCGCGAAAGCATCCGAGCAAGCTCGGATCTACAAAGTCAGAAGCATCGCGGGCAAGGCCCGCCCCTACGGCCCCGAAGCAAGTTCCCTTGGGGAGCAAAAGCGCGGCGCAGCTGGCAGAATAGGCGCGTACAGAGGAGCACGCGCATGAATTTCCCCGACAAGATCTGGCACAACGGCGTCATCAAGCCCTGGGCGGAAGCCACCACTCACGTGATGGCGCACGCCATCCATTACGGCTCGTCGGTGTTCGAGGGCATCCGCGCCTACGAAACCCCGAAAGGCACCGCGACCTTCCGCCTCAACGACCACAACAAGCGCCTGTTCCAGTCGGCCAAGATCTACGACATCGTCATTCCCTACACGCTGGATGAAATCAACGCGGCCTGCCGCGACATCATCAAGGTCAACGGCCTGAGCAAGGCCTACCTGCGCCCGATCGTGTTCCGCGGTTACGGCGGCGTCGGCATCGCCGCCGACACGCCGATCGACGTGGCCGTCGCGGCGATGGAGTTCGGCCGTTACCTCGGCGAGGACGGCATGGAAAAAGGCATCGATGCCTGCGTCTCCAGTTGGCAGCGCTTCGCGCCCAACACCCTGCCCGCGGGCGCCAAGGCGGGCGGCAATTATCTTTCCGGGCAACTGGTGACGCGCGAGGCGCGTCGCCATGGATATGGCGAAGGCATCGCCCTGGCTTCCACCGGCCTGCTCAGCGAAGGCGCGGGCGAGAACCTGTTCCTGGTGTTCGAAGGCGCCTTGCACACGACCCCGGCCAGCGCTTCGCTGCTGGCCGGCATCACCCGCAACTCGATCATCCGCCTGGCCCGCGACAACGGCATCGAAGTGGTCGAACGCGACATCCCGCGCGAATACCTGTACCTGTGCGACGAGCTGCTGATGTGCGGCACCGCCGCGGAGATCACCCCGTTGCGCTCGGTCGACGGCAAGCCGGTCGGCGACGGCAAGCCCGGGCCGGTGACGCGGAAGATCCAGGATCTGTTCTTCGGCCTGTTCGAGGGCCGGACCGAGGACAGGCACGGCTGGCTGGAATACCTCTGAGCCCTACCCGCAGCACCGCTTGGTCTTTGTAGAGCCGAGCTTGCTCGGCTGCTCTTGATCTTCTCGCCAGGAGCAGCCGAGCAGGCTCGGCTCTACGCTCCGAAGGAAGTCCCCTTGGGGGACATGGAAATCGTCAGTCGGTCGAGAACTTCAGCGTGGCGATGACGCCACGCTCCAGGCCCGGTCGCACACCGACCTGCCAGCCATACAGCTCGCACAGGCGGCTCACGATCGAAAGGCCGATACCACCGCCCTGCGAGTGCCCCGCGTGGGTGCCGCGATAACCACGTTCGAACAGGCGCGCGGCATCTTCCGGGCTCAGGCCGGGGCCGGAATCGATCACTTCCACGCTGTCGGCCATCAGTTTCACCAGCACTTCGCCTTCCAGGGTGTATTTGACGGCATTGCCGACCAGATTGCCCAGGGCCACAGATACGGCGGCTTCCGGCGCATCCACGGTCAATCCGCTTTCGCCTTCCATGCGCAGGACAATGGGCTTGCCGCCGAGTTGCGCGCGGCTTGCGTCGAGGAGTTGTTCGGCGACCCGCGCCACCAGCGTATTGCCCTGCCCGCGCTCGTTGCGCGACAACAGCAGCAGCGAGCCGATCAGGTCGGTGCATTGCTGTTCGGCGCGCTGGATGCGCAACAGCCGTTGCTCGACCTTCTCTTCCAGGTCGGGACGATTCAGCAGCAACTCGGTCGCACCGCGGATCACCGCCAGCGGCGTGCGCAGTTCATGGCTGACGTCGGCGTTGAACTCGCGATCGCGCTGGACCACTTCGGTCAGCCGCGCGGAGTAATCGTCGAGCGCCTTGGCCAGTTCGCCGACCTCATCCTCGGGGAAATGCGTGGCCAGCGGCTTCGGGTTGCTGCTGCCGCGGTACGCGCGCAAGCGTGCGGCGAGCTCGGAAACGGGGCTCATCACGCGCGAAGCAGACCAAATTCCAATCACCAGACCCAGCAGCGTGAACAGGACCACGGCAAGAATCAGCCAACGCATTAGCTGCTCGGTAGCATCAGCGGCATCCGTCACGTCGTAACGGATAAGACTGGTGAATTGGGTACCGTCAGGCCTGACTCCCTTGCGGATCGCTACTTTGTACGCACGCGAACTTCCATCCGGGGCTTGTTGACGGATATCGTGCAGTCCATCGGTCAGATCGCGATATAGAGGATCGACTTTGAAGGCGTTCTTGTCGCTCCATGTCCTTGCGTCGAACATGAGAAAAAATGGAGCTTCGTCTGGATTTTTCTCGACCTGCATCGCAAGGTTGTCCACCTCTCGCTGCAGTGTTCGCTCGACGAGCTGATTCTCGACCCGGCTTCGTAGATTCCAGGTGGCGAACGCGAACAGCGCTGTCAGACCAAACCCCAGCCAGACGAACGACAGGATGATACGTGTCCGGAGCCTGCGCCTGAAACGCCGCGCGCGTAGCGTCGGTTTTTTCGACTCCGCTTCAGGCATCTGGCGCCGCGATGCGATAACCGATTCCGTGGCGGGTCTGGATATAGGGCGTGGGGAACGGCTTGTCCACCACCGCGCGCAGGCCATGGATATGCACGCGCAACGAATCCGAATCCGGCAACTCTTCGCCCCAGACCCGGGTTTCCAGTTCCTGGCGCGTTACCACCGCCGGCGAGGCTTCCATCAACGCCTGCAGGATCTTCAGTGCGGTGGGGTTGAGTTGCAGCAGCTTGCCCAGACGGCGTACTTCCAGCGTGTCCAGGTTGTACTCCAGCTCGCCCACTTCCAGCACCCGGGTCTGCACGCCCTTGCCGCGCCGCGACAACGCATTGAGGCGCACCTCGACTTCCTGCAGGGCGAACGGCTTGATCAGGTAATCGTCGGCGCCCGAATCGAACCCCGCCAGTTTGTTGTCCAGCGTGTCGCGTGCGGTCAGCATCAGCACCGGGGTCTGCTTGCGCGCCTCGTTACGCAGCTTGCGGCAGACCTCGAGGCCATCCATGCCCGGCAGGTTCAGGTCCAGCACGATCGCATCGAAGTCATGCACCACCGCCAGGTGCAGGCCGGTGACGCCGTCGGCGGCGAAATCGACGGTGTGGCCACGATCCTCGAGGTAGTCCCCGAGATTGGCGGCGATGTCGCTGTTGTCTTCTATGACGAGAATGCGCACTGTCGAACCTTATCTATGTTCCAGAGCGGGGACTTTAACGTCACGCATGGTCTTTTGCGCGTTTTCATAGGCACGGCGACGTTCGGCAACCGTCATGCATTCAGTGATCTCGCGGTGCGAACCCACCTTCTTCTCGCGCCTGCACACCAGCCGGCTATCCTCGCTGGCCTTGGTCAGGATGGTATTGACCTTCTCCTGATCGTTGAAAACATCGGCCTTCTGCTGCCCCGTCAGGCTTTCCACACTGCCGGCCATGTCCAGCTTGCTGGCAATCCTGTTCAGCGCCTCCCTCACCGCCGCGCGGTCCTGCGAACTGATCTCCGCATAGGTTTCGCCATCACCCAGCTCGCGCTCGATCTGTGCTTTTTGCTGCGCGAACGAAGCATTCAGGTCGATTGCGGTGGCGCTCTTCTTGGTAGCCGCGAACGCAATGGAGGCTGTCAGTGAAAGCAGGACAAAAAAGGCAAATCGATACATTTTCCGGAACTCCTCTGGGTATCCACGCTTGACCTTGCCCGGTTCCGCCGGGTCCTGCCCCCCAGACCGCAAGCGTGATTACAGTCCAGTCTTTCGATTCTTGCACAGCTTTACAGCCGTGGCCTAAATGGGCGACCGGACAAAGCAAAAAGACCCAGGCGGGTGGACACCCGCCTGGGTCAAAGGTTTGCCCGATTACCGTAATCCTGCCTTTCCCAAGCCACTGACGATAGCGATGGGATACAGACTTGCGGCCCGGCAAAGCTACGCGGATGGCGATTAAACCACCGTTAAAAAAAACCTTGAATCGCTGTGACGGGAATACCGAAAATTCTATATCTATTTGATTTTAATCATTAAATCAGCCAACGGAAGCGATGTGATCCACGATTGATCCAGCCACATCCACCCCGCATGCCTGCTCGATGCCCTCTAGGCCCGGGGTCGAATTGACCTCCAGCACCAGCGGCCCGCGACGGGAACGGATCAGGTCGACGCCGGCCACGTTCAGGCCCAGCACCCGGGCCGCGCGCACCGCCACTTCCTGCTCATCGGCACCGGCTTCGGCGCATTCGGCGGTGCCCCCCCGATGCAGGTTGGACCTGAAGTCGCCCTCCGGCGCCTGCCTGCGCATCGAGGCCACCACCCGGTCGCCGACCACGAAGCAACGCAGGTCGGCACCTTGCGCCTCCTCGATGAACTCCTGGACCACGAAGTTGGCGTACAGGCCACGCAAGGCCTCGACCACGCTGCGCGAGGCGGAGGGCTTCTCGGTCAGCATCACGCCCGCGCCCTGGGTGCCTTCATTGAGCTTGATGACGTGCGGGGGCGGCCCGAGCATCGACAGCAGGTCGACCGTGTCATCGGGATTGTCCCCGAACACCGTGATCGGCATGCCGATGCCCTGCGCCGCCAGCAACTGGTGGGCACGCAGCTTGTCGCGCGCGCGCAGGATCGCATCGGACGGATTGGGCGAGTAGCTGCCCATCAATTCGAACTGGCGCAGCACCGCGGTGCCGTAACGGGTGATCGATGCGCCGATGCGCGGTATCACCGCGTCGTAGCCGGCGATCGGCTTGCCCTTGTAATGCATGCTGAAACCGTCGCTGGCGATGCGCATGTAACAGCGCAGCGGATCCAGCACGCGGACCGTATGCCCGCGGGCGCGGGCCGCTTCCACCAGGCGCCGGGTGGAATACAGCTTGCTGTTGCGCGAAAGGATCGCGAGTTTCATCCGGGGGCCGGCTGGCTGTGGGCGCACAGCATGCCATGCGCATCGGGCCTGCGTATGACGACGCGCGGGGCGGTTCATCGCATCGTCATTGCAGCGTGGAATCGTCCGTGGCGTCCCGCAGGTTGCCCTGGAAAGCAACAGGGACAAGGAGTCAGCCTTGCCACTCGGGAAAGTGGAGCGGGTGAAGGGAATCGAACCCTCGTCAGTAGCTTGGGAAGCTACAGCTCTACCATTGAGCTACACCCGCGAGTGCGGAAGTCTATTCCTACGGCGATTGCCTGCGCAATTGGAGCGCCCGGCGAGGACGCCCACGCATCATCCTTGCATCCGTATCGGAGCAGCTCAGAAATTCCCGCCGAAAGTGACGAACGCAGTCACGTTCGAACCGCCCTTCTGCTCGACCGTGGCGCTCACACCGATATCGGCATCCAGCCCGAACACCCGGGCACGTGCGCCGACCAGCATGGTGCCGTAATCGCGGTCCAGTTCCAGGCCCGGCACCGCGTAGGGCATCACTCCAGGCAACGACTGCAACTGTGCGAAGGCCTCGCCCGGAGCCTTCTCGAACTCCCGGTCGTAGGTCAGGCGCGCGTAAGGACGCAGGTGGTCGTTGATGGCGTAGCTGGCCTGCCAGCCGGCACTGCCGATCAGGGAATCGAAATCCTGGTCCGGATAGGCCAGCGCCGTCGAGCTGGCGTTGCTCTCGGCGTAGCCATCCAGCTTGACCTGCTGCGAGAGCACGCTGACCACCGGACCCTGGCGCAGGGCGCCTTCGCCGAATTCGAAGCCAGCGCTGATCCCGGCGCTAAGGTTGCTGCCGTCGGGCGAGCCGCTGTGCTTGCGCGTAGCCGGCCCCAGGTGCACTTCGCGATCCACGTCGAAACCCAGCCAGGTGTAGCTGACCTGGCCGTTGATCCACGCACGCTCGCCATACCAGCCGGCGAAGCCGCCGAGGGTGCTGTCGGTCTGCTTGAAGCTGCCGCTGTCGTTGCCGAAGTCCTGCTCGCCGCTGCCGTAACCGGCGAAACCGCCGAATACGAGGTCGCCACGCGACCAGTCGACGCCGAAGGTGCCGGCAGGCGTGAGGCCATCGTAGAGATCGTCCTGGTATTGCGAATCGCCGCGCAAGCCGCCCCACCAGCTGATGCCGTCGTTTTCCGGCTTGCCCGCTACGTGGGAAGCGACACGATCGGCGCGCGAGCGACCCACCATCGCCGCCGACTGCGGCAGCATCGCGATCTGGCGCGGTCCTTCGAGCACCGACACCGCGTATTGGCCGAGCATGCGATGCGCGCCGGTCGTCGGGTGCACCGCATCGGCGAAGGCATAGTTTTCAGCTGCGCCCGGTGCGACATAGTTGGCCGGGCTGCAGATCAACGATGAAGTCGCGCCGCACGCGGGGGTGGTTACGTTGACGAAACCATAAGTGACCGGATCCGCGGAGATTTCCCGGAGGAAACTGAAGGTATCCAGCGGGATCACGCGAAGTCCCGCCGCCTGCAGGCCGCCGAACAGGGTCTGGTTGTAACCGGTGGCAAGCGCTGAAATGCCGGCCGAACCCGCGGGGCCCTGCGAGAGGCCGAAGGGCGTGGTGCCCACATCCGGCATGGTCGGCACCATGATGTAGCGGGCCCCGGCCGCGGTCAGCGTGCCCACCAGGCCCACCTGTTCGCCGGCGGCCTGCAGGAACTGCGTTTGCGTGGTCAATCCGTTGAGATGGAAAAACAGGTCGTTGGCTCCACCCCACACGGTGAACAGGGCATCCGGATCGGCATGGCCGCCGTTGGCCGACAGATAGGCATTGATCTGGGTCGACAACGACGGAGCCAGGCTGGTCGGCAATGCGGGCGGATAGCCCGGGGCCAGGTCGATCCGGGCACCACCGGCGGCATAGTTGGTGCCGTCGGCGCCAACGATGGCGCCGGTGCCCGACAACTGCCAGGCCGGCGCGGCGCTGGTGCCGTAGTACTCGGCAAGGAACTCGGCCCAGACCAGTCCCGGATTGGTGCTGAAACGCCCGACGGCGGCGGCCGACGGGCCCGCCTGCTGGATCAGGAACGGTCGATAGAACCCGGAATCGGTAAGGCTGTCGCCGAAGAAAACCGTATCGGAATACTCGCCTTGTGCCATGGCCGGCACCGCCGCCAAGGCTAGCGCCAATGCAAGGACAGAACGGACCGGGCGGATGAACGATTGCATGCATATCTCCAGGATAGTGACGTGGCGGTTCGATATCGCCGGTCACGAGAACGTACGGCGGCGTATAGCGTCATCGTTTCACTTCGCCCCATCGCGCTCACGCTGCACTGCATCATCTACCCTTCGACATGAGGCAAAATGCACCCATGGATATCGAATTGAATGGCCAGCCCAGGCGCATCGACAGCGGCGCCAGCATCCTCGCCCTGCTCCAGAGCGAAGGCCTTGCCGAACGCCGGGTCGCGGTGGAAGTGAATGGCGAAATCGTTCCGCGCAGCCTGCATGCCGCGCATGCGCTGGTCGAAGGCGATCGGGTCGAGATCGTGCATGCGCTCGGCGGCGGCTGAAAGTCCCGCTCGGCGGCGGACTTCGGCGATAATCGCCGGATGACTTCTTCCACACCCAACGATCCGCTGATCATCGCAGGCAAGACCTACCGTTCGCGCCTGCTCACCGGCACCGGAAAATTCAAGGATTTCGACGAAACCCGCCGCGCCACCGAAGCGGCCGGCGCGCAGATCGTCACCGTGGCGATCCGCCGCACCAACCTGGGCCAGTCGCCGAACGAGCCGAACCTGCTCGAAGTGCTGCCGCCCGACCGCTACACCCTGCTGCCCAACACCGCCGGCTGCTACACCGCCGAAGACGCGGTGCGCACCTGCCGGCTGGCGCGCGAACTGCTGGACGGCCATACCCTGGTCAAGCTGGAAGTGCTGGGCGACCAGCGCACCCTGTTCCCGGATGTCGTCGCCACGCTGAAGGCCGCCGAGCAACTGGTCGTCGATGGTTTTCAGGTGATGGTCTATACCAGCGACGATCCGATCCTGGCCAAGCGCCTGGAGCAGATCGGCTGCGTGGCGGTGATGCCGCTGGCCGCGCCGATCGGTTCGGGCCTGGGCATCCAGAACCGGTACAACCTGCTGGAGATCATCGAGAACGCCACCGTGCCGATCATCGTCGATGCCGGCGTCGGCACCGCCTCCGATGCCGCCATCGCCATGGAACTGGGCTGCGACGGCGTGCTGATGAACACCGCCATCGCCGGCGCGCGCGATCCGCTGCTGATGGCCAGCGCGATGAGGAAGGCGGTCGAGGCCGGGCGCGAGGCCTTCCTCGCCGGACGCATCCCGCGCAAGCGCTACGCCAGCGCGTCCTCGCCGGTCGATGGCCTGATTGGCTGACGATGACCGGCACCGCCCCGCATCCGCCAAAGCCCTACTCCGCGACCACCGGCCCCCGGGCCATACGCAGTTTCGTCCTGCGGCAAGGGCGCTTCACTCCCGCCCAGCAGCGCGCATTCGATGAATTGTGGCCGCGCTTCGGGCTGGACTTCATCGGCAAGCCGCGCGACTACGACGAGGTCTTCGGACGGGCCGCGCCACGCGTGCTGGAGATCGGTTTCGGCAATGGCGACGCCTTGCGCTTCGCGGCCTCGCAGGATCCGGCGCGCGACTACATCGGCATCGAAGTGCACGCGCCTGGCGTGGGCCGGTTGTTGAATGCGCTGGCCGCCGATGGCGCGGAGCACGTGCGCCTGTACCACCACGACGCGGTGGAAGTGCTGCGCGAGGAAATCGCCGAAGGCGCGCTGGACGAAGTGCGCATCTACTTCCCCGATCCCTGGCACAAGAAACGCCACAACAAGCGCCGGCTGATCCAGCCGGAATTCGCCGCCCTGCTGGTCTCGCGCCTGCGGTCCGGCGGACGCTTGCACGCCGCCACCGACTGGCAGGACTATGCCGAGCAGATGTGGGACGTGCTGGATGCCACCCCGGGACTGGCCAACCGCGCCGGGCCGCGCGGGCAGGTGCAGCGCCCGGACTGGCGCCCGCAGACCCATTTCGAGACCCGCGGCCAGAAGCTCGGCCATGGCGTGTGGGATCTTCTTTATGACCGTGCCTGACCATGACTGTGCCTGAGCTGTCCGACGACGAGGAAACCGGCGCGTAATGGATACCGCCCTGACGCTGACCAACGACATGAAGCTCGTCCTCGGGCTGGTCGGCTTCACCATGGCGATGTTCCTGTTCGAACGCATCCGCGCCGACGTGGTCGCGCTGATCGTGCTGGTGGTGCTGGGCCTGACCGGGCTGGTGGCGCCGGAGGAGCTGTTCGGCGGCTTCTCCGGCAGCGCGGTGATGAGCATCATCGCCACCACCATCCTCGGCGCCGGCCTGGACCGCACCGGCGCGCTCAACCGCCTGGCCACCTGGTTGCTGCGCCGCGGCCATGGCATCGAACAACGCCTGCTGATGATGACCAGCGGCATCGCCGGGCTCAATTCCAGCTTCATGCAGAACCCGTCGGTGATGGCCCTGTACCTGCCCGTCGCCTCGCGCCTGGCTTCGCGCAGCAGCCTGTCGCTGCAGCGCCTGTTGTTCCCGATCGCGGTGGCCATCGTCATGGGTGGCGCGCTGACCATGGTCGGCAATTCGCCGCTGATCCTGCTCAACGACCTGCTCGCCTCGGCCAACAACAACCTGCCTTCGGGCATGGCCACCATCGAGCAGCTGCGCATGTTCGCGCCGATGCCGGTCGGTATTGCCCTGATCGTGGCTTCGCTGCTGTATTTCCGCTACTACGGCGACAGGAAGCTGCGCGAAGAGACCGAAACCAGCGTCGCCCCGGCGCGCACCGAAAGTTATTTCGCCAACGCCTACGGCATCGAAGGCGATGTGTTCGAGATGACGGTCAGTGCGGAAAGCCCGCTGGTGGGGATGACCCTGGGCGAAGCCGAAGCGCTGCATGGGGCGCCATTGATGCTGGCCCTGCAGACCGGCAGCGACACCCGCCTGGCGCCACCGTCGGACATGCGCATCTGGGTGGGCAGCGTGCTGGGCGCGATGGGCTCGCGCCAGCAGGTGCAGGATTTCGCCCAGAACCAGTTCCTGAAGTTCTCCACCCGCCTGCGCCATTTCGGCGACCTGTTCAACCCGAGCCGCGCCGGCATTTCCGAAGCGGTGATCCCGCCTACTTCCAAGTACATCGGCAAGACCGCGGCCGACCTGCGCCTGCGCAAGCAGTCGGGGATCAGCCTGCTGGCGATCAACCGCGACAAGAAGGTCGTGCTGGACGACGTGCGCAAGGTCGCGTTGCGCGCCGGCGACATGCTGGTGTTCCACAGCATCTGGCAGGACTTGGCGGTGGCGGCCGAATCGCGCGACTTCGTGGTCGTCACCGATTATCCGAAGGGCGAGCAGCGCCCGCACAAGTTCAAGATGGCCATGGCCATCTTCGCGATCACCATCCTGATCGCGCTGACTTCCAAGCTGCCGGTCGCGCTGACCCTGATGACCGGCGTGGCCGGCATGCTGGTGACCGGCGTGCTGCGCATGGACGAGGCCTACCAGGCGATCAGCTGGAAAACGGTGTTCCTGATGGCCGGGCTGATTCCGCTGGGCTGGGCCATGGACAGCAGCGGCACCGCGGCGTGGGTGGCGGGCCATACCGTGGAGCGCCTGCCCGAAGGCATCCCCGTCTGGGTGCTGGAACTGGCGATCGCGCTGTTGACCACCGCGTTCTCGCTGGTGATCAGCCATGTCGGCGCGACCATCGTCATGGTGCCGCTGGCGATCAACCTGGCGCTGGCGGCCGGCGGCAATCCCACCGCGTTCGCGCTGATCGTGGCGCTGTCGGCTTCCAACAACCTCGTCTCCGCGTCCAATCCGGTCATTTCCATGATCACCGGCCCGGCCAACTACACTTCGCGGCAAATGTGGCGCGTGGGCGGCCCGTTGTCGCTGATCTACACCGTCGTGGTCGTGGTAATGATCAACCTGATGTTCTGGTGGTCGGCGCGGGGCGGCTGAGGTCGCATGGCGCTCAGTTTGAAACCCGTGCCCGGCTCCTTCGCCGTGTGCCGCCTGCCGGCGGGCTCGCCATTGCCGGAATGGTTCCGGCCCGGCAGGTTTTCCTCGGTGTCGTGGAGCGATGACGAGCTCTCGATCACCTGCGACGAATCGCAGGTGCCGGTCGCAGTGCGCTGCGAACGCGACTGGCGCTGCCTGATGCTGCAGGGACCGTTCGCGTTCGATCTGACCGGCGTGCTGCTGCAAGTGCTGCAGCCATTGGCTGCCGCGGACATCGGCATCTTCGCCGTCTCCACCTTCGACACCGATTACGTGCTGGTCAAGGACCATGCCTTCGGGCGGGCGAAACAGGCGCTACGGGAAAGCGGCCTGATCCTGTTGGAGTAACCGCCCGCCTACGATGTCCGCGCCCGGGCCTTGTGTAGCCCGGCGAGTCCTACGGGATGGTCCGGTCGCTCAGCACCACCTGTCCGTCGCGCACTTCCACCGCAACCGCGCGCAGGGAATCCCCGCGACACGGACCAGCGACGCAATCACCGCGGCTGAGCTCGAAGGACGCGCCATGCGCGGCGCAGACCAGGTGGCCATCCTTGCTCTTGAGGAACTTGCCAGGTGCCCAGTCCAGGCGCCGGCCCGCATGCGGGCAGACGTTGAGCCAGGCGCGCACGCCGTGGCCATCGCGGTGGAGGATCAGCGATTCGGCATCGCCGTCCAGCAGCGCCTCGACTTCTACGAAGCCGCCCTCTTCAATCGAGTCAAGTGTGATCAGAACCATGTCGTTTAACGAACTTCTCACACTGTCATCTAGTGGTCATCCGATACTGCAGCACCGGCGCTTGCCGCATTCTGTCACGCCCACCTGCCATGTTCGCCAACAGTTTCCGTTTCGACAGCTCCCGCCTGCGCTCGGCCTTCGCCCCGCGCAAGCCTCGCCATCCCTTGCTGCGCCTTGTTTTCGGCCTGGTCGGACTGGCCGTGCTGTGCCTGCTGGTGTTCTTCAGCGTATTCGTGGGCGCGGCGATGATCATCGCCGGCATCGCCTGGAAACTGCTGAGCCAGCGCGGCAAGCCGGTCGCGGTGCGCGATGCCCACGTGGTCGACGGCGAATTCCGCGTGGTCCGCAAGCCAGTGCTGCCGCTGTCGCATTGAGGCCCGTGGATAGCCGGCACGGCTATTGGCGTGAGAAACCCTGGATACCTTTCGTAGTCGCTCTTTTCGCTGTCGAAAGTCTGCGGGAACGGTCGCCGTGAGTCGATAATCGGAAATCAGGAGCCACTTTCCAACTACCGCTTCTCGTTTCTCGTTTCTCGTTTCTCGTTTCTCGTTTCTCGTTTCTCACTCCTCACTCCTCACTCCTCACTCCTCGTTCCTCACCACGGCACGAACCCATGACCGACCTGATTCCCACGCCCGCGCAGGCGCGCGTTCCCGTCCGCGGCGGCGGTACCTTCCCGGTGCGGCGCATCTACTGCGTGGGCCGAAATTTCGCCGACCACGCCCGGGAAATGGGAGCCGCGGCCCCCGCCTCCAAGGCCGAACGCGGCCAGCCGGTGTTCTTCCTCAAACCCGCCGATGCCGTGGTCACCGGGGGTGCGGCGGCTCCTGATGTGAGTGTTCCCTACCCGCCCGCTACCCGGGACCTGCACCACGAGGTCGAGCTGGTCGTCGCCCTGGGCCTGGACGCGCCCTCCGGCGTGCTCGCTCCCGAGGACGCGGCCACGCTGGTCCTGGCCTACGGCGTGGGCCTGGACCTGACCCGTCGCGACCTGCAGGCCGCAGCCAAGGCCAAGGGCCTGCCATGGGACATCGGCAAGGGCTTCGATCACTCGGCGCCGGTCAGCGAGCTGGTGCCGGCCGCGCAAGTCACCGCGTTGGCGTCGCGATCGCTGACCCTGGAGGTCAACGGCGACACCCGCCAGCACGGCTCGCTGCACGACCTGATCTGGGACGTGCCGGAGATCCTGCATGAGCTGTCGAAACTGTTCGCGCTGAAAGCCGGCGACCTGGTGTTCATGGGTACCCCGGCCGGGGTCGGGCCGTTGCTGCCGGGCGATGCCTTCGTCGCCTCGCTGGAAGGCGTGGTCGAGCTGCATGGCCGCATCACCGCCGCCTGATCCGGGCCGCGTTATATTCGGCGGCACCGGCGGTATCCGCCAACAACGGGAGTGACTCATGGGAATGATCAGCGAGTTCAAGGAATTCGCCATGCGCGGCAACGTGGTCGACCTGGCCGTCGGCGTGGTGATAGGCGCGGCCTTCGGCAAGATCGTCACCTCACTGGTGGACAAGGTCATCATGCCGCCGATCGGCCTGGCCATCGGCGGAGTCGATTTCTCCAAATGGGCATGGACGTTGAAGGAAGCGACGCTGGACGCGGCCGGCAAGGAAGTGCCGGCGGTGGCGATCGGCATCGGCGATTTCCTCAATACGGTGATCCAGTTCTTGATCGTCGCATTCGCCATCTTCATGGTGGTCAAGGCGATCAACCGCGTCTCCAAGCGTGCTCCGGAAGCCCCGGCCGCGACGCCCGAAGACGTGCTGCTGCTGCGCGAGATCCGCGATTCGCTGAAGAAATAACTCCCGACCTGGTTCACATCGCCGGGAAGCCGCGGGCTGGTAAGCTCGCGGCTTCCTTTTTTCCGGATCCAGCCATGCGCCTGTTGTCTTTGCTGATCGCCCTGGCCCTCTCCCAGCAAGCGTTTGCGGTGGAACGCGAAACGCGCATTCCCGGATCCGCATTGAAGACCGCGGCGACCCTGCGCGAACAGGCGCTGGCCGACGACACCGGCTGGAAGGTGACCGAATCGCTGACCACCGAAATCGGTCCGCGCCTGGCCGGCAGCGAAGCCGATGCGCGCGCGGTGGAATGGGCGCAGGCGAAGTTCAGGCAACTGGGCTACGACAAGGTGTGGACCGAGCCGGTGACGTTCCCGAAGTGGGTGCGGCGCAGCGAGCATGGCGAAGTACTGGGCGCGCACGCGCAGAAACTCGTGCTGACCGCGCTGGGCAACAGCCCCGGCGGCACGGTCGAAGGCGAGGTGGTGCGCTTCAGCGATCTCGCCGCGCTGGAAGCCGCGCCGGCCGGCTCGCTGGCCGGCAAGATCGCCTTCGTCGATTTCCAGATGCAGCGCAAGCGGGATGGCGGCGATTATCGCTTCGGCGGCGGTATCCGCGGGCGCGGCCCTTCCGTGGCCGGCACCAAGGGCGCCATCGCCTTCGTGATGCGCTCGGCCGGCACCGACAAGCACCGCGTGGCGCACACCGGTATGACCCGTTTCGCCGAAGGAGTGGAACCCATTCCCAGCGCGGCGCTGTCGATTCCCGATGCCGACCAGCTCGCTCGCCTGGCCGCGCTTGGTGCGACCCGCATCCGGGTCGCGCTGGATTGCGGTTTCGACGGCGAATACACCTCGCACAATGTGATTGGCGAGATCACCGGCAGCAAGCATCCGGATGAAGTGGTGCTGATCGGCGGCCACCTCGACTCGTGGGACCACGGCACCGGCGCGATCGACGATGCCGCCGGCGTCGCCATCAGCATGGCCACCGGCGCGCTGCTGAAACCGCTCAAGCCCGCACGCACCATCCGCGTGGTCGCCTTCGCCAACGAGGAACAGGGCCTGTGGGGCGGCCGCGCCTACGCCGAGAAATACGCCAACGACGTGGCCAGGCATGTGATCGCCGCCGAAAGCGATTTCGGCGCGGGCCGCATCTACGGTTTCGACAGCAGCGCGCGCGACACGCAACCCGGGGCGATGCAACAGATCATGCAGGTACTGGCGCCGCTGGGCATCGAATGGCTGCCGAAGCAGGGCGACCCGGAATCCGACATCGGCCCGCTGACCCAGCGCGGCATGGCCTGGGCGTGGCTGGGCCACGACGGCACGCACTATTTCGACCTGCACCACAACGCCGACGACACCCTGGACAAGATCGACCCGAAGGACCTGGCCCAGAACGTCGCCGCCTACGCGGTGTTCACCTGGCTGGCAGCGGAGGCGGACGGAGATTTCGGCAGCGCGCCGGAGAGCGCCACAGCAGGCGAGCATTGATGCTCAGGGCGTCGGTAGCGATGCAACCCACGGCACGGCGCCGTCGCCTTCGCCCGACATCCAGCCGATCCAGCGCGCACGGTTTTCCGGATCGCGCATAGCCAATCCGCGCGCCGTGCCGTCGGCGTCCACCAGCAGCAGGCGGTCGCCCGATGGAACGATATCGCCCAGGACGAAACTCACCCGGCGGCCACGGTCGCCCAGCCGATTGCCGACCGTTGCCACCTGGATGTCGCGCGCCTCCGCCAGATACCGCGTACCCATCGGCACGGACTTACCCAGCATCCCCGCTTCCGGCCATGCAAACGCCGCGGCATTGGCGCGACGCAGGCCAGGCAGCGCATCGGCCAGTTCGCCAGGCACGTTTTCGCCCAGTGGCAGCCCTGTCTCCAGCACGCCCGCCGTCGCCGCCAAGGCGGTGCGCTCCGCGATATCGCGCATGCCCCCACCCAGTTTCGCCATCCATGCCTGGCTGGGTACCAGCAATATGGCCACCATCATTACCTGGCCAAGCGCAATGGCAGGCCGTTTCGCATGGACTACCGCGGCCATGCCCAAGCCAGCCCAGAACAGGCTGGACCACACCACATACCGTGGCGCGAGCAGTTGATCGGGGAAGTCTTTGAAGTAGGTGTAGCGAACGACGGCGATCAATCCACCCACCGCAAGCGAGAACCAGGCCACGCCGATCCCGAACAGGGCGGGCGCTTGCTTGCTGCGGCATGCGCGCCAGCTTTCGAATCCCAGCCAGGCCACCCCCATCGCCCCGACCAGCAGGTGCGGCCAGCGCGCGAGCATCACCGGACCGAATGCGCCGGCGTAGGCTTGAGCGATCGCCTCGGCGGGCCCGCGCACCGCCGCCGACGGAATATGCGCGGCCACTCCCGGATCGAACAGCGGCCAGCCGGCGAACACGAACGGCCCAGCCAGCCAACGCAACAGTAGTTCGGCTTGGGCCGATGGCGCAAATGCGATCGCCGTGTCGGTCCCGTCTCCCAACCGCAGGGTCAGCAACGATGCAATCAGGCCAGCCGAGAGCACCAGCCAGCCCCGCACATTGCTTCCATGCACCACCAGCACTGCCGCAAAGCCCACGAACACCGCAATTCCACTACCAAACGACATTGCCGCAAACCCCCCGCAAATCGCCGCCACACCCGCCGCTCGTATCCCATTCGCACGCTGCGCGTTGACCAGGGCCTGCAGGCCCAATGCCAATGCCAACACCACGCAATAGACATGCAACGCATCGTGCGCATGGCCCAGCGCACGCACATTACCCAGCCAGAACAACCCCAATGCCATCGCCAGCACGGCGGCGGCGCGCGATGCGGAAGCAAGGCCGCGCAATATCCGCCATGTCACAACGCAAATGGCCAGCAGCAGCGCCATGGAAACCGCGATCTGCAAGGATTGGTTGGCGGCGAAATGGCGCAATTCCAGCACTCGCACCAGGTTCGGCAACAACTCGTAGTGGCCGTTGTCGGGCGTAACCACGCCAGCCGGCCCCGACACCCGCAGGAACCGCGCAAGAAAGCGCCAGGCATCGGCGTAAGGCACGCGCGGCGACAGCCAGAGCGTCGCAAGCCCCGCGGCCAGATAGGCGGCAGCCAGCACCCAGGCCGCGGCAATGCATGCCCGCATGCGGCGGGAAACATGTGCCCGCCGGGTAACGCCACTCAATGGCCTAAGGTCCACTGCGCCAGGAATACCGCAGTCGCCGCGGCCACGTTGAGGCTTTCCACCGCACCGGTTCCAGGAATGGACAGGCGCAGGTCGCACGACGTCGCCAACTCATCGTCCATGCCCTCGCCTTCGGCCCCCATCACGTAGACCAGCCGCTGCGGCAATCGCGTGGCGAAAAGATCCTGCCCCTCGCGAACCACCGTCGCCGCCAGCACGAAACCCGCGGCGCGCAACTGCGCCAGCGCGGCGTCGCGTTCGCCCATGCGCACCAGCGGCACCTGTTCCGCGCCGCCCTCGGCCACGCGCGCGGCGGCACCGGATACGGCCAGGGTCGAGTCGCGCGATTGCAGGATCGCGGCCACGCCGAAATGCGCGGCCGAGCGCAGGATCGCGCCGAAATTGTGCGGATTGCCGACGCCATCCAGCCACAGCGCAAGCGCCGGGCCCGCGGACAGGCCGTGCAGCCAATCGGACAAGGACTGCGGTTCCACCCGCAGCACATCGGCGACCACGCCTTCGTGATGCGAACTGGCGGCGAGCTTGCCCAGGTCGGATTCCTCGACCACGCGATAACCGATGCGCTGCTTCACGCACCAGGCCAGCAGCGGTTGCAGCTGCGGAATCCGCGCTTCGGACAGATAGACCTTGCGGATGGCTTGCGGTCGCCGCGCGAACACGGCTTGCACGGCATTGAGCCCGTAGTAGCGCAGTTCCTGTTTGTTGCCGGCCTCGTGCCTGGCAACAGCGGGACGCTCCTCGCCTGCGGGCGCCGCTTCCTTGCGCCTGCCGGTGTTTTCCCGCTTGCGCGCATCGGTGGTACGGATAGAGGCCTTGTCCCACGGCGAAGGGGGTTTATCGTTCATCGTCCAGACTCCGGCGCACCTTGGCGAACATGCGCAGATCATGCAGCACTCCGCGCTTGAATACTGCGGCACGCAGGACTCCTTCCTCCATGAACCCGTTCCTGCGCAGCACCTGCGCCGAGCCGACGTTGAAGGCCAACACGGCCGCATACAGCCGGTACAGGCGCAATTCCCGCATCACCCAGGGCGCGTAGGCGGCGACCACGCGGGTCATCGTGCCCTGTCCCCAATGCCGCCGTCCCAGCCAGTAACCGAACTCCGCGGTGTGCACGCGCTCGCCCCGGCCCGCCTGCGCGCCGATGCCGCCGCAGGCCTCGCCATCGATCTCGATGGCGAATACGGGGTCGCCAAGATCGATCACCTTGCCCGCGAGGAAGGCTTCGCCATCGGCCTGCGTGTAAGGATGAGGAAAGCGGTCGCTGACCCCACGAGAAACCTGTTCGTCGTTGGCATGGCGCAGCAGCGAATCGAGGTCGTCCGCCCGCCACGGTCGCAGGCGGAAGCCTTCGCCCTGGAGCTGAGGCTCAGCCATGGCCACCGACCGACGGCGTGGTTTCTTCCAGCTCCTGCAGCTTGTGGGCCACGGTCTCGGGCGACTTGGTGAAGGGCGCCAGCAACAGGTAGAAGGCCGGCACCACGAACAGCGACAGCAGGGTCGAGAACGACACCCCGAAGATCACCACCACGCCGATGGTGGCGCGGCTGGCCGAACCCGGCCCGCCGGCCAGCACCAGCGGCACCGCGCCCATGATCGTGGCGATGGAAGTCATCAGGATCGGGCGCAAGCGCACCGAGGCCGATTCCAGGATCGCCTGCTGCACGTTGCGTCCTTCGTCGCGCAGCTGGTTGGCGAACTCCACGATCAGGATGCCGTTCTTGGCCGCCAACCCGACCAGCATCACGATGCCGATCTGGCTGAAGAGATTGAGCGTGCCGCCGCTGGCCCACAAGCCGATCATCGCCCCGAGCACGCCCAGCGGCACGGTCAGCATGATCACCAGCGGATGGATGAAACTCTCGAACTGCGCGGCCAGCACCAGGTAGACGATGAGCAGGGCCAGGCCGAAGGTGAACAGCACCGCGCTGCCGGACTTCAGGTATTCGCGCGATTCGCCCTTCCAGTCGATCTGCGCGTATTCGGGCAGTTCCTCGGCGGCCACCTGCTGCGCCCACCTCACCGCTTCGCCCAGCGGATAGCCCGGCGCGAGCCCGGCGGAAATGGTGATCGAGCGCAGCCGGTTGAAACGGTTGAGCCTGCCGGGCTCGGCCATTTCGCTGAGCGTGACCAGGTTGGAAAGCGGCACCAGTTCGCCGCTGCCGGAACGCACCTGGATCGCAGCCAGGTCGGCCGGGGTCTTGCGCGCCTGGCGTTCGGCCTGGACGACCACATCGTATTCCTCGCCGTTGTCGACGTAGGTGGTGACCTGGCGCGAGCCCATCATCGTCTCCAGCGCGCGACCGACATCGGTGACCGATACGCCCAGGTCGGCGGCGCGTTCGCGATCGATGTTGACCCGCATCTGCGGGCGGGTTTCCTTGTAATCGGAATCCGGACCGACCAGCCCCGGGTTGTCGGCCATGCGCGCCAGCATCTTGTCGCGCCATTGCGCGATCTCGGCGTATTCCGGCCCGCCCAGCACGATCTGGAACTGCTGGCCGCGGGTGCGCACCAGGCCGCCGCTGACCTGGGTGCGCGCGCGCACTCCGGTCAACCCCGACAATTGGTGCTGCAGGCCGTCGGCGACGTCGGCGGTGGCGACATCGCGCTTGTCCCAGTCCTGCAGGAACACGCTGACCCGGCCGGTATGCATTTCCTCGCTGGCGCCGAAGCTGCCGGGTACGCGCGGATTGGCGCGGATGATCGGCTTGCCGTTGCCGGTCTCGGCGGCGAGGATCTTCTCGACCTGCTGCATCTGCCCGACGGTGTAGTCGTAGCCGGCGCCCTCGGGACCGTCGATCATGACCTGGAACGAGCCACGGTCTTCGGCCGGCGCGAGCTCCGAGGGAAGTACCCGGAACATGAGCGCGATGGCGACCACCGCGACCAGCATCAACCCACCGAACAGCCAGGTGCGATGCGCGCTGCGTTCCAGCAGGTGCCGGTAGCCGCGCGACAGCTTGTCGAACTGGTGGTTGAGCCAGGTGTTGATGCGCCCGGGTCCGCCGCTGCCGTCCGCATTCTTCGCATGCGACTTCAACAGTTTCGAGGCCATCATCGGAGTCAGGGTCAGGGCCACGAACGCCGAGATCGCCACCGCCGCCGCCAACGCCACCGACAGTTCGCGGAACAACCGCCCGGTGTTGCCCTCGAGGAAGCCGACCGGCAGGAACACCGCGATCAGCACCGCCGTGGTCGCGATCACCGCGAACGCCACCTGCGCGGTGCCGCGGCGCGCGGCGACCAGCGCCGGCTCGCCCAGGTCCACCCGCCGCTGGATGTTCTCCACCACCACGATCGCATCGTCGACCACCAGGCCGATGCACAGCACCAGTGCGAGCAGGGTCAGCAGGTTGATCGAGAAATTGAACGCGAACAGGGCGATGAAGGCCGCGACCAGGCACACCGGTACGGTGACCGCGGGGATCAGCGCGGCGCGCACGCTGCCCAGGAACAGCCAGATCACTATCAGTACCAGGACGATGGCCTCTGCCAGGGTCTCGTACACCCGGGTCACCGCGGCATCGATGAAGGTCGTGCTGTCGAACGCGACGAAGATGTCGGTGCCTTCGGGCAGGGTCTGGCGAATGGTCTCCGCTGCCTCTCGCGCCGCCGTGGCGACATCGAGGCTGTTGGCGGTGGAAGTCTTGACGATGCCCAGGCCGATATTGGGCTCGCCGTTGCTGCGGTAGTACGCGCGCCGCTCCGCCGAGCCGAGTTCGACCCGGGCCACGTCGCCCAGCCGGACCACGTAGCCATCCGCGCCCTTGCTGATCGGGATGCGGGCGAAATCCTCCGGCTTCTGGTAGTCGCGCGACAGGCGCAGGGTGAAGTCGCGGGTGCTGGATTCGATGCGCCCGGCGGGCAATTCCACGTTCTCGCGGCTCAACGCATCCTCGACGTCGCCGACGGTCAGGCTGCGTGCGGCCAGCTCATCGCGATCCAGCCAGATCCGCATCGCGTAGCGCTGTCTGCCGCCGATGCGCACCTGGGCCACGCCGTCGATGGTCGAGAGCCGATCGACGATATAGCGTTCGGCATAGTCGCTGAGTTGCAGCGAATCCATCGTCCGCGACGACATGTTGAGCCAGATGATCGGATCGGCGTCGCTCTCGACCTTGGCGATCTCCGGTGGCTCCGCCTCTTGCGGCAGGCGGTCGACGACCCGGCTGACCGCATCGCGTATGTCGTTGGCTGCGGCTTCGATCTCACGCGTGGCCTTGAACTCGACGCTGATGCTGGAGCGGCCGTTGACGCTGCTGGCCTCGATGGTCTCGATGCCCTCGATCCCGGCCAGCGCGTCCTCCAGCACCTGGGTGATGCGGCTTTCGACCACCGCGGCCGAGGCGCCTACGTACTCCACCGAGACCGACACGATAGGCGGATCGATCGCCGGCAGTTCGCGCAGGGTCAGGCGCGAGAACGACATCACTCCCAGCACGATCAGCAGCAGGCTCATCACCGCCGCCAGCACCGGCCGCTTGATCGAGATATCGGAAAGCTTCATCCTGGCTCAGCCCTGCGCTGCTGGCGCATTTGCAGCCGGGGCGGGGGGTTGCGCCGCGCCATCGATCACCTTGCTACCGGCCTGCAACTTGCTGGTGCCGTCGACCACGATGCGATCACCCGCCTTTATCCCGTCCGTCACTTCGGCCTTTCCCGCGACCCTCGCGCCGACTTCCACCTTGGGGCGTTCGACGCTGCCATCGGCCTTGACCCGGTACACGAACGTATCCGGCCCGACCTGCACCAGGGCGATTTCCGGCACCACCAGCGCCTGCCGCTCGGGCCGCGACAACCGCACTTCCATCAACATGCCGGGACGCAGCACGCGATCCGGATTGGGGAAGTCGCCACGCACGGTGACCGCGCGCGTGGTCGCGTCGATGCGCGCATCGATGGTGCTGACCACGCCTTCGAAGTCGCGCCCGGGGTAAGAGTTGCTGCGCGCGCGCAGCGCCTGGCCCTTGGCCAGGTTGGCCAGCTGCGCTTCGGGAACGGGGAAGTCCACGTAGATGCGGGAGATGTCGTCGAGCGTGGCGATGACCGTGGTCGGGGTGATCAACGCGCCGGGACTGACCTGGCGGATGCCGAGCACTCCGGCGAACGGCGCGCGCACCGAGCGGTCGCCGATGTCCGAACGCATCTGCTGCACCCGGGCCAGTGCCGCATCGCGCACCGAACGCTGCGTGTCCAGCGAGGAACGCGCGATCAATTGCTGGTCGGCGAGTTCGTTCTGGCGTTTGTAGAGCCTGTCGGCTTCCAGGTAGGTCGCCTGCGCGGCGACCAGCGCCGCCTGCTGCGAATCGCCGCGCAAGGTGATCAACGGCGTCCCGGCGCGCACCTCATCGCCGCTTTCGAAATGCACGGCCTGCACCGCTTCGCTGACCTTGGAGGTGAGCGTCACCGACTCGCGCGCCTTGGCCGTGCCGATCGCCTGCAGGGTATCGCTCCAGGCGGACGGCTGCACGACCTGGGTAGTGACGGGAACGGGCTTGGAACTTCCCTCGTCCGTGCGCGTGGCGGCCTTGTCCTTGCCGCAGGAAGCGAGCAGGGGAAGGAACATTGCAAGCAACGCAATGCGCGCGCCGGATCGGATCAGCATGGGGATTCCGTAATCTTGGTTATCTGCGGAGTTTACCGGTCTGGAGTCAACGCATGCGTATCCTCCCGGTTGACCGGACATGGCCATCCGAGGGCATGACCAATGACCCTTGCGCCCCAAAATCTTTGTAGAGCCGAGCTTGCTCGGATGCTCCCTCGCAAGCCAGGCGATCGGACGCGGATCGTAGCCATGTAGATCCGAGCTTGCTCGGATGCTTTTGATTCTGCGGCGAGAGCATCCGAGCAAGCTCGGATCTACAAGGCCGGAGCCGGGCGAGCGCGGATCCGCAAGGCAATCAGGACAGGCCCAGCTTCTCCAGCACCTGCGCCGCGAGCCTTTCCGGACTTTCGCCACCCGCATCCAGATGCACTTCAGCATGCTCCGGGGTTTCGTAAGGGGAATCGATGCCGGTGAAGTTGGGGATCTCGCCGGCCCGGGCCTTGCGGTACAGGCCCTTCACGTCGCGCTGCTCGGCCAGGGCCAGCGGCACGTCGACGAAGATCTCCAGGAACTCGCCTTCCTCGAACCGTGCGCGCGCCATCTGCCGCTCGGCGCGGAACGGGGAGATGAAACTGACCAGCACGATCAGCCCGGCTTCGGTCATCAGCCTGGCGACCTCGGCCACGCGGCGGATGTTTTCCACCCGGTCCTCGTCGGTGAAGCCGAGGTCGCGGTTGAGCCCGTGGCGCACGTTGTCGCCGTCGAGCAGGAAGGTGTGGTAACCGAGCGCGTGCAGGCGCTTGTCCACCAGGTTGGCGATCGTCGACTTGCCGGCGCCGGACAGGCCGGTGAACCACAACACGCGTGGCTGCTGGCCCTTGATCTTCGCGCGCGCCGCCTTGTCCACCTCCAGGTGCTGCCAGTGCACGTTGCCGGCGCGGCGCAGGGCGAAGTCGAGGGTGCCGGCGGCGACGGTGTCGTTGTTGTGGCGGTCGATCAGGATGAAGCCGCCCAGCGCGCGGTTCTCCGCATACGGGGCGAAGACGATGGGTTCGTCCAGGCTCAGGTTGACGTAGGCGACCTCGTTCAACTCCAGGCGCTTGGCGGCGAGGTGCTCCTGGGTGTTGACATCGATGCGGTGCTTGATTTCGCTGACCGTCGCCGTGACGGTGCGGGTACCGATCTTCAACCAGTACGGCCGCCCCGGCAGCAACGCCGCGTCCTCCATCCACAGCAGGTGCGCGGCGAACTGGTCGGCGACCTGCGGCGGATCGTCGGCCGCGGCGATCACGTCGCCGCGGCTGATGTCGATCTCGTCGGCGAGCGTGAGCGTCACCGCCTGTCCCGCGGTGGCCGATGCCACTTCCTTGTCGGCGACGAACACCTGGGCCACGCGCGAACGCCGGCCGGAAGGCAGCGCGACCACTTCATCGCCGGCGCGTGCGGCGCCCGCGGCGATCGTGCCGGCGAAGCCGCGGAAATTCTGGTTCGGCCGGCTCACCCATTGCACCGGCAGGCGCAGGCCGCCGCTGGTGTCCTGCGCCGAAAGCTCGACGGTTTCCAGGTGCTCGAGCAGGCTCGGGCCGCGATACCAGGGCATCGCGTCGGAACGCTGCGACAGGTTGTCGCCGTTGAGCGCGGACAGCGGGATGCAGGTGATCTGGGCGATGCCGAGCTGGGTGGCGAGCGACTGGTAACCGGCGACGATTCCGTCGAACACGGCCTGGTCGTAATCCACCAGGTCCATCTTGTTCACCGCCAGCACCACGTGGCGGATGCCGAGCAGCGAGACGATGTAACTGTGCCGCCGGGTCTGGGTCAGCAGTCCCTTGCGCGCATCGACCAGGACCACGGCGAGATCGGCGGTGGACGCGCCGGTGGCCATGTTGCGCGTGTATTGCTCGTGGCCCGGGCAGTCGGCGACGATGAACTTGCGGCGTTCGGTATCGAAGTAGCGGTAGGCCACGTCGATGGTGATGCCCTGCTCGCGTTCCGCGGCCAATCCATCCAGCAGCAGCGCGTAGTCGATCTCCTCGCCACGGGTGCCATGGCGCTTGCTGTCCGCGGTCAGCGCAGCCAGCTGGTCGTCGAACAAACGCTTGCTGTCGTACAGCAGCCGTCCGATCAGGGTGCTCTTGCCGTCGTCGACGCTGCCGCAAGTGATGAAGCGCAGCAGCGGCTTGGTTTCGTGCTGCTTGAGGTAGGTGGCGATGTCAGACACGGACATCCCCCCGTAGGAGCGGGCCTTGCCCGCGATGCTTTTCGGGCAGCGGTCGTGAAGCATCGCGCCCAAGGGGCACTCCTACAAAAGCAGACGCTGCGGCCATCAGAAATACCCCTCCAGCTTCTTCTTCTCCATCGACGCGGTCGGATCCTGGTCGATCACCCGGCCCTGCCGCTCCGAGCTGGTGGCCACCAGCATCTCGGCGATGATCTTCTCCAGCGTGTCGGCCTCCGATTCGATCGCACCGGTCAGCGGATAGCAGCCCAGGGTGCGGAAGCGCACCTTCCTCAGCTGCGGCGTTTCGCCCTCGCGCAGGGGCAGGCGCTCGTCGTCGACCAGGATCAGCGCGCCGTCGCGCTCCACCACCGGGCGTTCGGCGGCGAAGTACAGCGGCACCACCGGGATGCCTTCGCGATAGATGTACAGCCAGATGTCCAGCTCGGTCCAGTTGGACAGCGGGAACGCGCGCACGCTTTCGCCCTTGTCGATGCGCGCGTTGTACACGCTCCACAGTTCCGGGCGCTGGCGCTTGGGATCCCAGCGGTGCTTGTCGTTGCGGAACGAGAACACCCGCTCCTTGGCCCGCGACTTCTCCTCGTCGCGGCGCGCGCCGCCGATGGCCGCGTCGAAACCGTACTGGTCCAGCGCCTGCTTCAGGCCCTGGGTCTTCATCACGTCGGTGTGCACGGTGGCGCCGTGGCTGATCGGGCCGATGTCCTGGGCGATGCCGTCGGGATTGATGTGCACGCGCAGCTCGGTGCCGGTCTCGGCCACGCGGCGGTCGCGGAAGGCGATCATCTCGCGGAACTTCCAGCGCGTGTCCACGTGCAACATGGGGATCGGCGGGCGGGCCGGGGCGAATGCCTTCAGCAACAGGTGCAGCAGCACCGAGCTGTCCTTGCCCACCGAATACAGCAGCACCGGGTTGCGGAACTCGGCCGCGACCTCCCTGAGGATATGGATGCTTTCCGCTTCGAGGCGGTCGAGGTGGGACAGGGAGGGAACGGAACTCATCAAGGATCTTGTGTCGAGGAAGCGCAGGAGCGGTGCCGCAGGTTATCAGTTGGCCCCGCCGGACTGGATGGCCCGGGCCTGGAAGACCCTGCCCGGAAGGCCGGCAAGTATTCGGGTTGCCGGGCCTTCGGCTGAAATAAGCGCAGGGCATGAGGCCATAACCAGACATCGTTTCTGAACGGGTTAACGGGTGCCTAACATCGATCGTCCCATTACTGCACCCACGAGTCGAAGGCATGACCGCTGCAACTCCCGCGCTGGCCCCGAGCCCCTTGCCCGACGAGCGCAAGGCGCTGCTGGCACGGGTGGTGGAAGGCCTCGATGGGCCCAGCCTGTGGTGGCTCTCCGGCTATGCGGCCGGACTGGCCCAGGGCAATCCGGCCCTGCACCCCGGATCAGGTCCGGGGCAGAGTCTGGCGGTCCTCCCTGGCGGTGCGGCACAAGCCAGCCAGCGTTTGACCATCGTCTATGGCAGCCAGACCGGCAACGCCCGGCGCGAGGCCGAGAAACTCGCCGCCGAAGCCGAGGCCGCCGGCTTGAACGTGCGCCTGCTGCGCGCCGACGCCTACCCGCAGCGCGAACTGGCCAGCGAACGCCTGCTCTATGTCGTCATCAGCACCCAGGGCGAAGGCGACCCGCCGGACGACGCGATCGGCCTGGTCGAATTCCTCAGCGGCAAGCGCGCACCGAAGCTGCCGGAACTGAAATACGCGGTACTGGGCCTGGGCGATTCCAGCTACGCCGACTTCTGCGGCATCAGCCGCAAGCTGGACGCGCGCCTGACCGAACTGGGCGCCAGCCGCCTGTTCGCGGTCGGCGAAGCCGACCTCGACATCGACAGCATCGCCCTGCCCTGGCGCGAACAGGCGCTCGGCCACGCCAAGACCCTGCTGAAGACCGCGACCGTGCCGTCGGCCACGGTCACCGCGCTGCGCCCGCATGCGGCCTCCGCGTATTCGCACGACAAGCCCTTCGCCGCCGAACTGCTGCTCAACCAGCGCATCAGCGGGCGCGAATTCAAGGGCGTGGGCTTCCTGAAGTACGGTGGCGTCGGCAAGGACGTGCGCCATATCGAATTGTCGCTGCAGGGTTCCGGCCTGCATTACGAACCCGGCGATGCACTCGGCGTGCGCCATCGCAATCCGGACCTGCTGGTGGACGGCGTGCTGCGAGCGCTGGAGCTCGACGGCGAGGCGCCGGTACAGGAGAAAGAAGAATCGCTGCCTTTGCGCGAATGGCTGGCCTCGCGCCGGGAGCTGACCAAGCTGAGCCGTCCGTTCCTGGCCAGCCATGCCGCGCAATCGCGCTCGGAAGAACTCAACGACCTGCTGGCGCCCACGCGCAGCGCCGACTTCGCCACGCTGCTAGGCAGCCATCAACTGGTCGACGCACTGCGCCGCTGGCCTGCGCACTGGGAGCCGCAGGAACTGGTCGCCGCGTTGCGTCCATTGACCCCGCGCCTGTACTCCATCGCCTCCAGCCGCAAGCGCGTCGGCGAGGAAGTGCACCTCACCGTCGACGTGCTGGACTACCAGGCCTTCGGCCACGCCCATGTCGGCGCGGCCAGCGGCTTCCTTTCCTCGCTGGACGAAGGCGACCACGCCCCGGTCTACATCGAAGCCAACGAGCGCTTCCGCGTTCCGGCCGACGCATCGCGCGACATCATCATGGTCGGTCCTGGTACCGGCGTGGCCCCGTTCCGCGGCTTCGTCCAGGAGCGTGCGGAAACCGGCGCCAATGGCCGCAACTGGCTGCTGTTCGGCGCGCGCCATTTCAATACCGATTTCCTCTACCAGGCCGAATGGCAGGACGCGCTGCACAAGGGCGAGCTGCAGCGGCTGGACGTGGCGTTCTCGCGCGACCAGGCGGGAAAGATCTACGTGCAGCAGCGCCTGCGCGAACGCGGCCGCGAGGTCTACGACTGGCTGCAAGGCGGCGCGCATTTCTACGTCTGCGGCGCCATCGCCATGGGCAAGGACGTGCATGCGGCCTTGCTGCAGATCGTCGCCGAACAAGCGGGCGTGGATGCCGAAGGCGCCGCCGAGTACCTCAGCAGACTCCAGGCGGAGGGCCGCTACAGCCGCGATGTGTATTGACCCGTGTAGGAGCGCCCATGGGCGCGACGCTTGTACCCGCAAAGGCATCGCGCCCATGGGCGCTCCTACAAACGCATCCGCATAGCCCATACACCATGACCCATCCCTCCGTAGAAGACATCAAGATCAACAGCCGCCGCCTGCGCGGGACGCTGCTGGAAGGCCTGGCCGATCCGGTCACCGGCTCGCTGTCCTTCGACGACCAGCGCCTGGTCAAGTTCCACGGCAGCTACCAGCAGGACGACCGCGATATCCGCGACGAGCGCCGGCGGCAGAAGCTCGAGCCCGCCCACCAGTTCATGATCCGGATCCGCGCGCCCGGCGGCGTATTCACCCCGGCGCAGTGGCTGCAGCTGGACCATATCGCCACCATCTACGCCAACCACTCGCTGCGCGTCACCACCCGCCAGACCTTCCAGTTCCACGGCGTGATCAAGCGCGAGCTCAAGGCCACGATGCAGGCGATCAACGCCGCTGCGATGGACACCATCGCCGCCTGCGGCGACGTCAACCGCAACGTGCTCGGCGCCAGCAACCCGCTGCAGTCGCGACTGCATGCCCAGGTGCACGAGTGGGCGCAGAACCTGTCCACGCATTTCCTGCCCAGGACCCGCGCCTATTACGAAGTGTGGCTGGACGAGGAGAAGGTCGCCGACAGCGGCGAAGAAGAAGAGGTCTTCTACGGCGCCACTTACCTGCCGCGCAAATTCAAGATCGCCGTGGCGGTGCCGCCGTTCAACGACGTGGATGTGTTCGCCAACGACCTGGGCCTGATCGCCATCGTCGATGAGGCCGGCGATCTGGCCGGTTTCAATATCGCCATCGGCGGCGGCATGGGCGCCAGCCACGGCGACCCGAAGACCTATCCGCGCCTGGGCAATGTGATCGGCTTCGTCACTCCCGACCAGGTGTTCGACGTGGCCACCGCCGCGTTGACCACCCAGCGCGATTTCGGCGATCGCGTCGAGCGCAAGCACGCCCGCTTCAAGTACACCATCGACGATCGCGGCGTGGATTTCATCGTCGACCAGATCCAGCAGCGCGCGGGCTTCGAGCTGGCGCCGGCGCGGCCCTGGCGCTTCGAACACAACGGCGACCGCCTCGGCTGGGTCGAGGGCGACGATGGCCACTGGCACCTGACCCTGTCCCTGCCCAGCGGACGCATTGCCGATCGCCCCAACACCCCGCACCTGACCGGCCTGCGCGAAATCGCGCGGATCCATCAAGGCGAATTCCGCGTCACCGCCAACCAGAACCTGATCATCGCCGGCGTGCCGGCGAGCGAGCGCGAGCGCATCGACGCGCTGGTACGGGAATACGCACTGGACTCGGAGAACAACGCCCCCACCGCGCTGGCACGCACGGCCGTGGCCTGCGTGGCCCTGCCTACCTGCGCACTGGCCATGGCCGAAGCCGAGCGCTACCTGCCCGATTTCACCGGCAAGCTCGAACCGCTGCTGGCAAAACACGGCCTGCGCGACGCGCCGATCCTGCTGCGCATCTCCGGTTGCCCGAACGGCTGCTCGCGGCCGTATCTCGGCGAGATCGCGCTCGTGGGCAAGGCCCCCGGCCGCTACAACCTGATGCTCGGCGCCGACCATCGCGGCCAGCGCCTCAACACGCTGTACCGCGAAAACATCGTCGAGGCCGAAATCCTCGACGCACTCGAGCCGCTGTTCGCGCGTTACGCGAACGAACGCGACAGCGACGAAGGCTTCGGCGATTTCCTGCATCGCAGCGGCGTGGTCGAACTGCCTCCCTACCCCACGAACAAGCAAATCTCCCTGGAACTGCAAGCATGAACGCCATTCCCGCCAGCAACGATTCCCAGGACCTGACCGAGCTCAATGCCTGGCTTGAATCCCGCAACGCCGAACAGCGGGTGGAATGGGCCCTGGCCAATGGGCAGGAAGGCCACGCGCTGTCCTCCAGCTTCGGCGCGCAGTCGGCGGTGGCGCTGCACCTGCTGACCCGGCAGAAGCCGGACATCCCGGTGATCCTGGTCGATACCGGCTACCTGTTCCCGGAAACCTACCGCTTCGCCGACGAACTGGTCGAACGCCTGAAGTTGAATTTGAAGGTGGTGCGTCCACTGGTCAGCCGCGCCTGGATGGAAGCGCGCCACGGCCGTTTGTGGGAACAGGGCGTGGTCGGCATCGACCAGTACAACAACCTGCGCAAGGTGGAACCGATGCGCCGCGCGCTGGACGAGTTCGGCGTGCGCACCTGGTTCACCGGCCTGCGCCGCAGCCAGGCCGCGAGCCGCCGCAACACGCCGATCGTCGAGCTGCGCAACGGCCGCTACAAGGTCAGCCCGCTCGCCGACTGGACCGACCGCGATGTCTGGGTGTACCTGAAGAAGCACGGCCTGCCCTACCACCCGCTATGGGACGAGGGCTATGTCTCGATCGGCGACTTCCACACCACCTCGCGCTGGGAACCGGGCATGAGCGAGGAGGACACGCGCTTCTTCGGCTTGAAGCGGGAGTGCGGGATTCACGTCGAGGTGTAAGTGCTCTTCCCCTCTCCCTTTACGGGAGAGGGTGGCCGAAGGCCGGGAGAGGGTTCGGCTTTTGATCTAAATCGCGAAGAGCCAGAAAGCCAAGATCAAAAGCACCCCTCTTCCGCCCTGCGGGCACCTTCTCCCACAAGGGGAGAAGAAGGGTGCAGTACCACTCACACCCCCCAACCCATCCTCAGCGACAATAGCGGCCCCGTTCCCGTTCGAACCCGCCTGCCTAGTGAGACACGAACGCCTGTTGCCGCTGATCGTCGCGACCGCATTGTTCATCGAGAACATGGACTCCACCGCCATCGCCACCTCGCTGCCGGCGATCGCGCAGGACTTCGGGGTCGAGCCGGTGGCGCTGAAGCTGGCCCTGACCACCTACATGCTGGCGCTGGCGGTGTTCATCCCGATCAGCGGCTGGGTCGCCGACCGTTTCGGCGCGCGTCCGACCTTCATGACCGCGATCGGGGTGTTCCTGCTCGGTTCGATCGGCTGCGCGGCGTCGGACTCGTTGGGCGCGCTGGTGGCCGCGCGTTTCCTGCAGGGCATGGGCGGGGCGATGATGGTGCCGGTGGGACGCCTGGTCCTGTTGCGCAGCATCCCCAAGGCGCAACTGGTGCGGGCCTTGAGCTGGCTGACCATCCCCGCGCTGCTCGGACCGATGATGGGCCCGCCACTCGGCGGCCTGATCACCACCTACGGCAACTGGCGCTTCATCTTCCTGATCAACCTGCCGATGGGCCTGCTCGGCATCTACTTGGCCTGGCGGCATATCCCGCTGCTGCGCGGCGAAGCACGACCGCTGGACTGGCGCGGGTTCGCGCTGTCGGCGGTCGGCCTGGCTCTGACCATGTTCGGTTTCGCCAGCATGGGCCGGCACCTGGTCAGCACCCAGGTCGCGCTCGCTTGCCTGCTCGCTGGCGCCGCCGGACTGGCCTTGTACGTGATCCATTCGCGCCGCCATGCGCATCCGCTGATCGATCTCGGCCTGATGAAGTTGCCGACCTTCCGCCTCGGCGTGATTGGTGGTTCGCTGTTCCGCATCGGCATCGGCGCGACGCCGTTCCTGTTGCCGCTGATGCTGCAGCTGGGCTTCGGCCTCAATCCGCTGCAGTCGGGCCTGATCACCTTCACTTCCGCGGCCGGGGCGATGTTCATGAAGACCCTGGCCGCGCGCATCCTGCATCGTTTCGGTTTCCGCCCGGTGCTGATCCTCAATGCGCTGGTCGCCTCGTTGCTGCTGTGCGGCTTCGGCCTGTTCCGCGCGGACACGCCGTATCCACTGATCATCGGCGTGCTGCTGGTCAGCGGCTGTTTCCGTTCGCTGCAGTTCACCAGCCTCAACGCGATCATCTACGCCGAAGTCGAACCCGCGCGCATGGCCCAGGCCAGCAGCCTGGCGGCGATGGCCCAGCAGCTGTCGCTGGCCCTCGGCATCACCATCGGCGGTTACGCATTGAGTGTTGCCAGCCTCGCCACCGGGCAACCGCTGGAAGCGGCGATCAATTTCACCTTCGCCTTCCTCACCGTCGGCCTGGTCTCGGCCAGTTCGGTGTGGATGATGCTGCGCCTGGCCCCGGACGCGGGCGCGGAAATGTCGGGCAAGGCCGAACCCGGACAGGAAGTCACCGAGCCCAAGCCTCTGGCACGACCGGGTACGTGAATGCACTTCCCTCTCCCTTTACGGGAGAGGGTGGCCGAAGAACCTGCCCCCGAATGCTTTAGTAGGGGGCCGGGAGAGGGTTCGGCTTTTGCTTGTTGACGGTAAAAGGCAAGATCAAGAGCTCCCCTCTTCCGCCCCCCCCGACCAAAGCATTCGGGGGCAGGCTCTGCGGGCACCTTCTCCCACAAGGGGAGAAGAGAAAGGCGCCTGCCCTGTTGTCATTGGTTCGGAAGCCTCGACACCTTGATCGTCGCACTCTGCGAAGGCGCGACCTGCGTCGAGCCTTCGGCATTGCCACGCTCCAATTCGACCAGATGGAAGAGATAGCCGCCGTAGTTGGCGTCCGCCGGCAAGTTCATGCTCGACGGCGCCTCACTGCCGATGACCACACGCCCCGCAACCAGGCCGGGCTTGCCGACCTGCAGGGTGACGGCGGCATGGCCCGCCCAGATGCAGGTGACTTTGACGGGACAGCGGCTGTCGTTGATTTCGACGAGTTCGACGGTCAGCGATTCGTCGGCGATGACGGCTTTTTGTCCCCGCGCAAGGACGATCGTATGCACCGACGAGGAAACCCGGGGTGGTTGATCGCCACCGGTGACGACGCGATCAGTCACGCAGCCACTCAACAGGGCGATGAGGAGGATGAGCGTGGTGCGAAGCAATGCGTTCGGCATCGTTGTCTTTCCAGCAATGGTCACGCCGCGAGCCTACCCCACCCGCCTGACGCCGGGGGTGAAGCCCAGGTTGTTGTGGGAGGGGCTTCAGCCCCGACGCTTTCGCCTGCCAACTGTCGGGGCTGAAGCCCCTCCCACAATGGACTCAAACGTGCTGGTCGAGGAGCACCGGATTGCCGTCGGGGTCGATGGCCATGAGGCTCGCCGGACCGGTGCTGGTCTCGTCGGCTTCGCTCATCAGCTCGATGCCTTGCGCCTTCAACTGACGCTGCAGTTCGCGCACGTCGGTGAAGCCGTCGAGCTTGCTGGCGTTGCTGTCCCAGCCGGGGTTGAAGGTCAGCATGTTCTTTTCGAACATCCCCTGGAACAGGCCGATGATGTGATCGCCGTTCTTCAGGATCAACCAGTTCTGCGCGGCGTTGCCGCCGAACTCCTTGAAGCCGAAGGCTTCGTAAAACGCCCTTGAAGCCTGCAGGTCCTTGACCGCCAGGCTGATCGAGAATGCGCCGAGCTTCATATTCGTTTCCTTTCGAGAGTGGAACTATCGTGGATTGAATACCTGCCATAACCATAGGCCAATTCCACCTATTGCAACGACCCAGGTCGCCACGATGACTATCGCCATCGCACGACTGACCGGTCGGTCCGCAGCGGCAGCGGCCTTCTCGCGTGCGTCAAGCATGACTTGCCGGGGAACGAGCCGCAGCACCAATACCAGCCCCAGGGGAACAAGGATCAAGTCGTCGAGATAGCCCAGCACGGGAATGAAGTCCGGGATCAGGTCGATGGGACTGAGCGCGTAAGCCGCGACCAGCAATGCCAGTAGCCGCACCGGCCACGGGGTGCGGGGATCGCGTGCGGCGAAGTAGACGACGAGCGTTTGCTGCTTGAGCTCTTTCGCCCACTTCCTCAGGGAAAGGATTGCCATGCGCACCTGATATCGGCATCGAGTAGCCCGGGTAGAGCGCAGCGAAACCCGGGGGCTCTTGGCGGATCATTCAAAGGCCCCGGGTTTCGCTACGCTCTACCCGGGCTACGTCGCTCACATCAGCCTGATGTCTTCGGGTGCGCGATCGAAGCGGTCGTGCCGGTTGTCGATGAATCGCAAGGGCACCGCTGCAAGTTCGTCGGTGCTGACGTTGTCGAATGTCGCAACCGCAAGCGCATAGAACCTGCCGCCCATGAACTCAGCATCTCCAGTGGCGTACAGGCGCACCCCGCACGTCTTGCAGAAGCAATAGGTCAAACCGGGAGCTTCCCTGCCCGGTGGCGTCCATTGATACGAGCTCATTCTGTCCTCGCCGGTCAGGAACCGAAACTCATCACCGCCGACAAATGCGAACCAGGCCCTGGCCTTCGTGCATATGGAGCAATTGCAGCGGATTGTTCCCTTCGGGAGGTCGAGTTCGGCTTCATACCGAACGGCGCCACAGTGACAGCTACCAAGAACGTTCATACAGCCTCCGGTTGTTGGGCTGGATCGCCAGTCACGACGGCTGGCTCGACGCCCATCTACTCGACGAACGGGCATCCGCAAGATCGACAAGCGAAGTGAGATTTTTCGGCCTAACGTCCGAATCGAGCCCAGCCGCGAAGCAGGTAGCCCGGGTTTCGCTGCGCTCTACCCGGGCTACGTCACTCATACCTTGGCATAACGCAGACGCTCAGCTCGTAATCGTCTGCGTCAACGATTCCCAGGTCGGCGGCAGCGGCCAGTCGGCCACCTGGTTGCCATCGAGCACGCGGCGCAAATCGCGGCGGTCCACCTGCGGGGCCAGCACATGGACCAGTTCCAGTGCGTAGTCGCGGAGCACACGCTCGCGCGGGAGCACGGCCCAGGCGATGCATTCGTTGATTTCATTCGGCGCCGGCCATGCGCGCAGGTCGGTGTCCTTGGCGGTGACCGCCATTTCCGCCAGCAGGCCCACGCCCATGCCGGCGCGCACATAGGTCTTGATCAGGTCCGCATCGAGCGCGGTCAGGGTGATGCTCGGCTGCAGGCCGACGCCGGCGAAGGCGCGTTGCAACGAACTCTCCGCACGCGTGGAGGATTCGTAACTGATCAAGGGTTGCGTGGCCAGGTCGGCCATGTTGGGTGCGGCGGCGCCTTCGCGATCCAGTGCATGACCACGCGGCACCAGCACCAAACGACGCCAGCGGTACAGCGGCACGGCGATGCCGGCCTGCGGTTCCTCGCCGGCGGTGCTGATGATGGCGATGTCGGCGTCGCCCGCGCTGAGCAGGTCCAGCGCCGCGCTTTCGCCCGCCTGCTGCAGGTGCACGCTGACCTGCGGATAGGCGCGCTTGATCTGGCCGATGGCCGGCGGCAGCACGAAGCGCGCCTGGGTGTGGGTGGTGGCGAGGATCAACTGGCCTTGGCTCTCACGGCGCTGGTTCGCCGAATAAGTGCGGATGTTGTTGGCCTCGGCCAGCACCGCGCGGGCGCGCGCGATGACTTCGCCGCCAGCCGGGGTGATCGTTTCCAGGCTGCGGCCCTTGCGCACGAACAACAGGAAACCCAGCTCGTCCTCCAGTTGCTTGAGCTGCTTGGACAGGCCGGGCTGGGTCGCATGCACCCGCGCCGCCGCCAGGGTGATGTTGAGATCGGCGTCGGCGATGGCTACCAGATAGCGGAGTTGGGTCAGGGTCATTGAGGGAATCTTGGAAAGGGGGCGCCGTCATCCCCGCGAAGGCGGGGACCCAGCGACTTCATGCCTTGAAAGCAAAGTCGCTGGGTTCCCGCCTACGCGGGGCTTTCAACAGCCGGATGGCTGGTCATGACGATCTAAAGCACTGATGATCAAAACCAAATACGACCACGCATCCGAATGTACGAGATTTTGTCCATCACCCACCCGGTCGCCTTATAACCACCCGTAATATGACATGTGCGGCTAGTCATTTCCGGCTGCATATAACCGGACGTTAGGGTCGTCATCCCACCCCGACATTCCGACCCGTGACCGCCCCGCTCTTTCCTCTGTTTGCCGACCTGCGTGACCGCTCCGTGCTGGTGGTGGGCGGCGGCGCGGTCGCCGAACGCAAGGTCGAGGCCTTGCTCCACGCCGGCGCCCTGCCCGTGGTCGGCTCGCCCGACCTGACCGACGCACTGCAAACCTGGCGCGAGACCGGACGCATCCGCTGGCGGGCGGGCGAATTCCACGAAGGCTGGCTGGGCGAGGCCTGGCTGGTGATCGCCGCGACCGACAACGTGGCCGTCAACCGGGCCGTGGCCTCCGCCGCCAACGCCCGGCGCATCCTTGCCAACGTGGTCGACGATGCCGAACTGTCCAGTTTCCACGTTCCGGCCATCGTCCAGCGTGGACCACTACAAGTCGCGATCTCAAGCGGCGGCGGTGCACCGATGCTGGCCCGGCATCTCCGCCGGCAACTGGAAACCCTGTTCGACGATTCGCTGGGTACGCTGGCCGAGCTGCTGGCCCGCAACCGCGACCGCATCCGCGCGCGCTTCCCCGATCTGGGCCTGCGCCGCCGTTTCTTCGAAACCCTCCTCGCCGGTCCGCTGCCGCGCCTGCTGCGTCAGCGCCTGGACAGCGAACAGGCCGACGAATACCTGCAGACCGTATTGGAGGCCGCGACCACGACGCAGGCGACCGGCTCCGTGGTCCTGGTCGGCGCCGGCCCCGGCGATCCCGGCCTGGTGACCTTGAACGCATTGCGGGCGATGAACGAGGCCGACGTGATCCTGCACGACCGCCTGGTCAGCGCCGAAGTACTGCGCCTGGCCCGGCGCGACGCGACCCGCATCGAAGTGGGCAAGTCCGCCAACGGCCACAGCGCGCGCCAGGAGGAAATCCACGCGCTGATGCTGGAACACACCCGCGCCGGCAAACGCGTGGTGCGACTGAAGGGCGGCGACCCGTTCGTGTTCGGCCGTGGCGGCGAGGAACTGGAATTCCTGCGCGCCCACGCCATTCCCTATGAAGTGGTGCCCGGGATCACCGCCGCGGTGGCATGCGCGGCCTATGCCGGCATTCCGCTGACCCATCGCGACCACGCACAATCGCTGCGCCTGGTCACCGCGCATTGCAAGGATTCACTGGACACGCTGGACTGGAACGCGTTGGCCCAGAAAAAGCAGACCCTGGCCGTTTACATGGGCGTGGCCGGGCTGGAGAAAGTGCGCGAACGCCTGCTGTTGGCCGGTGTCGCCCCCGGATTGCCGTTTGCCTTGGTGGAGAACGGTTCGCGTCCGCAGCAGCGCGTGGTCGCCGGAACCCTGGCGACCCTGCCTGAAACCGCGCACCATCATCAGGTGCAATCGCCTGCGCTGCTGATCCTGGGCGAAGTGGCCGCGCTGGCCGACACGCTTCACTGGTTCGGTGCCGCACCGCTGGCCGCGCCACCGCTTCCCGCCTCATCGCAACATCCCGACCACCTTCGCACGCCTACACTCCCGCTGGCCGCCCAAGCCGCCTGATCCCCTTCCCACGGTCCATTTTCCAAGGAGCCTCCATGGCCATCCACGACAGCATCCTCGACACCATCGGCCACACCCCGGTGGTCAAGCTGCACCGCGTCGCACCGAAGCACGTCACGCTCTATGCGAAGGTCGAATCGTTCAACCCCGGCGGCTCGGTCAAGGACCGGCTGGCCCTGGCCATCGTGCTGGACGCGGAAGCGAAGGGATTGCTGAAGCCGGGCGACACGATAGTGGAAGCGACTTCCGGCAATACCGGCGTGGCCCTGGCCATGGTCGCCGCGGCGCGCGGCTACAAGTTCGTGGCGACGATGGCGGAAACCTTCTCCATCGAGCGCCGCAAGCTGATGCGCGCGTACGGCGCGAAAGTGATCCTGACCCCCGCCGCCGAACGCGGCACCGGCATGGTCCGGCGCGCGGAGGAACTGGCCAGGCAGCACGGCTGGTTCCTGGCCAGCCAGTTCGCTAACCCGGCCAATCCCGCCTACCACCGGCAGACCACCGCGGCGGAAATCCTGCGCGATTTCGCCGGCCGGCGCCTCGATCATTTCGTCACCGGCTGGGGTACCGGCGGCACCCTGACCGGCGTCGGCGAAGTGCTGAAGGTCGCGCGGCCGGAAGTGAAGATCACCGCTGCCGAACCTTCCGCGGCCCCGCTGCTGCAGGGCAAGGAATGGTCGCCGCACAAGATCCAGGGCTGGACCCCGGACTTCGTGCCGGAAGTACTCAACCGCGACGTGGCCGACCAGATCTTGTCCATCGCCGATACCGATGCCATCGCCACCTCGCGCCGGCTCGCGGCCGAGGAAGGCATCTTCGTCGGCATCTCCGCGGGCGCCACCGTCGCCGCGGCACTGCAGGTGGCGGAAACCGCACCGGAAGGCTCGGTGCTGCTGGCGGTATTGCCGGATACCGGCGAGCGCTATTTCTCCACGCCGCTGTTCGAAGGCGTCAACGAAGGTTCCGATGACGACTGGCTGGCTTCGCTGGGCTGAGCTGCTGCTTGACCTCCTCCCTTGCGCGCAGCACAGGGGAGGAGCCAGCCCCTCTCCCCTTGTGGGAGAGGGAAAGGCGCGCAGCGCCGAGGGAGAGGGGTCGGCTTTTGGCAGGAAGCAACAGCTTCACCTTGCTTGCCCCCTCTCCTTCCCCCGCATCGAGCACTGGACAGGCCCTGCGGAACATCCTCTTCGCAAGGGAAGGGGAAATCAGGCCTCGTACAACTCCAGCGGCAAGCCATCAGGGTCGGCGAAAAACGTGAACCGTTTTCCGGTGTATTCATCCACGCGGATCGGCTCGCATTCGATGCCATTTCCAGCCAGATGGCTCATCGCGGCATCGAGGTCATCGACACGGAAGGCCAGGTGGCGCAGCCCGCAGGCCTCCGGGCGCGACACCCGCGGCGGCGGCGAAGGGAACGAGAACAGCTCGATCTGCACGCCGTCGGAAACCTGCAGGTCCAGCTTCCACGAATCACGGGCTTCGCGATAAACCTCGGCCAGTACCTGCAGGCCGAGTACTTCGGCATAGAAGCGCTTCGAGCGCACATAGTCGGACGCGATGATGGCGACGTGGTGGAGGCCGGAAATATCCATGCGCAATCTCCCCATTGAAAACGCCGGCACAAGGCCGGCGTCGTCATGTTCAATGCCGCGGAAGGCTTACCCTTCCCACTTGCCCAACGCAGCCAGGCCGTTGTCGCGGGCGCGGGCATGGACGATCGCCTGGGCCTTGCTGAAGTTGCCGACCAGGTCCTTGGACCACAGCTCGAGCGCGGCCGACTGCATCGCGCGACCGTAGGAGAACGACAGCGGCCACGGCAGGTTGCCCAGGCGGTTCATCGCATCCAGGTGCGCGGTGGCGTCTTCGTCGCTCTGGCCGCCGGACAGGAACACCACGCCGGGCAGGATCGCCGGCACGGTGCTCTTCAGGCACATCACCGTGGCTTCGGCGACTTCGTCGATGCTGGCCTGCTCTTCGCAACCCTTGCCGGCGACGACCATCGAGGCCTTGAGGATGGTGCCTTCCAGCATCACGTTCTGTTCGTAGAGCGCGCCGAACAGCGCGCGCAGAGTGGCTTCGGTGACCTCGTAGCAGGTCTCGATGTCGTGGTCGCCGTCCATCAGCACTTCCGGCTCCACCATCGGCACCAGGCCGGCTTCCTGGCACAGCGCCGCGTAGCGGGCCAGCGCGTGGGCGTTGGCTTCGATGCAGGTGCCGGACGGGATGTCGTCGCCGATGTTGATCACCGCGCGCCACTTGGCGAAACGCGCGCCGAGTGCGTAGTACTCCTTGAGGCGGTCGCGCAGGCCGTCGAGGCCTTCGGTGACCACTTCGCCCGGGCAGCCGGCCAGCGGATGCGTGCCCTTGTCGACCTTGATGCCCGGGATGATGCCGTTGGCGGCCATGACCTTGGCGAACGGCACGCCGTCTTTGGTCGACTGGCGCAGGGTTTCGTCGTAGAGGATCGCCCCGGAAATGTGCTCGCCCAGCTTCGGCGTGGTCAGCAGCATCTCGCGGTAGGCGCGGCGGTTTTCCTCGGTGTTCTCGATGCCGACACCGGCGAAACGCTTGGCGATGGTGCCGGTGGATTCGTCGATCGCGATGATGCCCTTGCCGGCGGCAACCATGGCCTGGGCGGTTTCGGCAAGCTGTTCGATGCTCATGGAGTTCCTGTGGGGGCGCTGGAAAGGGGCTGAATTATAGCCCGGACACCGCCGGGCTTCCTTTCACCGGGCGCCTGCAACCGGTTTCAAGCGCCATGCACGCCGCAGGAGCGGACCTCGCCCGCGATGCTTTTGCGCGATCCGACCGAAAGGCATCGCGCCCAAGGGGCGCTCCTACAGTTCGCCGAGGCCTTCGGCTTTTCCATCCGCACCGATCTGCAGCAGGCGCAAGGTGTTCGTCGCGCCGTGCTGCTCCATGTGGTCGCCGCTGGTGAAGATGACCCGATCGCCCGGCACCAGCCGGTTGCGGTCGCGCAGGATCCGCAGCGCATCGCGCGCGGCCTCGCGCGGGGCCAGGCCGCGGCTGTCGAAGGCGATCGGGAACACGTCGCGGATCATCGCCATCCTGCGCCGCGCGCCGTCATGGCGCGAGAACGCGTAGATCGGCGCGCTGGAACGGAACCGCGACAGGAAGCGCGCGGTGCCGCCGGATTCGGTCATCGCTACGATCGCGCGCACGCCGATGTGGTCGGCCAGGAACATGGTGGCCATGGCGATGGCCTGGTCGGCGCGCTGCAGGTTGCGTGGTTCCTTTTCGAAATCGGTATCGATCTCGAACTGCTTCTCGGCGCCCAGGCAGATGCGCGCCATCGCTTCCACCGCCTTGACCGGATAGGCGCCCGCCGCGGTCTCGGCCGAAAGCATCACCGCATCGGTGCCGTCGATCACCGAGTTGGCCACGTCCAGCACTTCGGCGCGCGTGGGAATGGGACTTTCGACCATCGACTGCAGCATCTGCGTGGCGGTGATGACGACTTTGTTGCGCGCCAGCGACTCGCGGATGATCTTCTTCTGCAAGCCGGGCAGTTCGGCGTCGCCGATCTCCACGCCCAGGTCGCCGCGCGCGACCATGACCACGTCGCTGGCGTCGATGATCTCGGCCAGGTTCTCGATCGCCTCGGTGCGTTCGATCTTGGAAACCAGCGCCGCGTCGCAACCGTGCGACTGGGCGATGCGGCGCGCTTCGTTCATGTCCTCGGCGTTGCGGCAGAACGACACGGCGATGAAGTCCACGCCGATCTGGGCGACGATCCCGATCAGCTCCTTGTCGCGCTCGGTCAGCGCGCCCAGGGAGAGGCCGCCGCCCTGCTTGTTCAGGCCCTTGCGGTCGGACAGCATGCCGTCGTTGAGTACCGTGTTGACGATGCGCTCGCCTTCCACCGATTCCACGCGCAGTTGCATCAGGCCGTCGTCCAGCAACAGCACGTCGCCGGGTTGCACGTCGCCGGGAAGGCCGAGGTAACTGACCCCGACCTGAGAGGCATCCCCAAGCGGCGCGTCGGCGTTCGCGACCAGGTCGAAGCGGTCGCCCATCTTCAGCCTGACCTTGCCCTCGGCGAATTTCTCGATGCGGATCTTCGGCCCCGGCAGGTCGGCGAGGATGCCGACCTCGGCGCCCGCCCGTTGCGCCGCGGCGCGTACCGCGGCGGCGCGCTTGGCCTGCGCGGAAGGATCGCCGTGGGAGAAATTGAGGCGCACCACGTTGACCCCGGCGCGGAACAGTTCGTCGAGCACGCCGGGTGGATCGGTGGCGGGCCCGAGGGTGGCGAGAATCTTGGTACGGCGTTGGCGATCGGTCACGGAGGCCTCCCCTCTAGAGAATCGGGAAACTACCACACTCAGAAGACCACTACGATGCCATTAGCTACCGCAATGGCTGTGGCGACTAAATTCCCGAGGATATAGTTCGCTTCATTGCTTCATATTGGTATTTAAGTGGTTATTTATCTTGCATGAGTCCGCAGGGGCGTCGGGCCGTAGGAGCGGGCCTTGCCCGCGATGCCCTTCCGCGATCCGACCGAAAGGCATCGCGCCCAAGGGGCGCTCCTACGCGCCGCGCTCCTGCAGGGCCACGACCGCCGGCAATGGCTTGCCTTCCAGGAACTCCAGGAACGCGCCGCCGCCGGTGGAGATATAGCCGATGCCGTCGGCGATGCCGTACTTGTCCACCGCCGCGAGGGTGTCGCCGCCGCCGGCGATGGAGAAGGCCTTCGAGGCGGCGATGGCGCGGGCCAGGGTTTCGGTGCCTTTGCCGAAGGCGTCGAACTCGAACACCCCGACCGGCCCATTCCAGACCACGGTGCCGGCGGCGGCGATCATCCGTGCGTAGCGCGCGGCGGTGTCCGGGCCGATGTCCAGGATCATGTCGTCCGCGCCGACCGCGTCCACCGCCTTGACCGTGGCGACGGTGTCGGCCTTGAATTCGGAAGCGACCACGACATCGGTCGGCACCGGGATCTCGGCACCGCGCGCCCTGGCGTCGGCGATGATCTTGCGCGCGGTGTCGAGCAGGTCGATCTCCACCAGCGACTTGCCCACGCCGTGGCCTTCGGCGGCGATGAAGGTATTGGCGATGCCGCCGCCGACGATCAACTGGTCGACCTTGCCGACCAGGTTGGACAGCAGTTCCAGCTTGGTCGAGACCTTGCTGCCGGCGACGATCGCCAGCAGCGGGTGCGCGGGCCGGTCCAGCGCCTTGGCCAGCGCATCCAGTTCGCCCATGAGCAGCGGGCCGCCGGCGGCCTGTTTGGCGAACCTGATGACGCCGTGGGTGGAAGCCTGCGCGCGGTGCGCCGTGCCGAAGGCGTCCATGACGAACACGTCGCACAGCGCGGCGTACTTCTTCGACAGGGTTTCGTCGTCCTTGCCCTCGCCCACGTTCATGCGGCAGTTTTCCAGCAATACCAGCTGGCCGGGCGCGACCTCGACGCCGTCCACCCAGTCCCTGACCAGCGGCACGTCGATGCCGAGCAGTTCCGCAAGACGCCTGGCCACCGGAGCCAGCGAATCAGCTTCGCTCCACACGCCTTCCTTCGGCCGGCCCAGGTGCGAAGTGACCATGACCGCGGCGCCTTTCTGCAGCGCCAGCTTCAGGGTCGGCAACGAGGCGGTGATGCGCTGTTCCGAAGTGATCCGCCCCGGTTGTCCCTCGGCGTGCTCGATCGGCACGTTGAGGTCCTGCCGGATCAGCACGCGCTTGCCGGCGAGATCGAGGTCGGTCATGCGGAGGATGGACATGGCGTGGCGTTCCGTAGCGGGTCGGGACCGTCATTGTCCGGGCTCGGGCGCCGCGCGGCAACGCAGGCCCTGTCGTAGGAGCGGGCCTTGCCCGCGATGCTTTATGTCGTGCATCGCGCAAGAGCATCGCGGGCAAGGCCCGCTCCTACAACGGCGGCATCTTGTCGATGTCTTCGTGGACCAGCTCCATCGCCATCACCAGCGCATCCTCGCGGCCGTCGCGCGCCGGATAGTAGCGCGGGCGGCGGCCGATCTCGTTGAAACCTTCGTCGTGGTAAAGCGCGATCGCGGGAGGATTGGAGGGCCGCACTTCCAGGAAAATGCGCGCGGCGCCGAGATCGCGCGCCAGCTTGACCAGCATCCGCAACAGCCGGCGGCCATGGCCGCGGCCCTGGCGCTCGGGAGCGATGCAGATGTTGAGGATGTGCGCCTCGTCGGCGGCCACGCTGATCACGGCGTAACCGATGGACAGGCCATGTTCCTGCAGGACCCATGCCGGATAACCGGCGGCCAGGCAGTCGCGGAAGATGCCGCGCGTCCACGGGAACGGATAGGCGCGCTGCTCGATGGCCAGGATCGTATCCAGGTCGCTTTCGCGCATCGAACGCAGGCTGGCGCCCGCGAATCCGTCGGCGTCGACCGCCACCGCGCTCACGGCAACGGCTTCCTTCGCAACGCACGCAGCTGCGGCCACAGCGCGCGCTTGGCCGCGGGATTGCCGCGCAACGCGTGCGAGGGCGGCCATTGCGCCATGATCGCGGCGGCATCTTCGGCATTGGGATTGCAGCCGGAAGCGCGGATCAGGGCGAAATGGAGCTTGTCCGGCAGCCGCGACGCAGCGCGATGCGGTGCGGGTTCCGCGACGCGGACACGGATTTCGGCGGATTCGGGCTTCGATGCATGGCGGGCAGGCGCCTGGGCGGGCGATGCGGGCTCTTGCGATGCAAGCTCGCGCGACGCCGGCTCGCGGCTCGCGGCGACGGGTTCAAGCGCGCGCGCTACGGGCGCTTCCGCGGTCCCTTGCACATACAAGGTGTGGCCCAGCGCAGCCAGCCATTCGTGCTGCTGCGATGACCACAGCTCGCTCACGCTGCCGCCTCCGGCGTCTTGCGGGTGCGCCGCCACAGCCAGTAAACCGGGCCCGACAACGCATAGACCACGCCGATGGCCAGCAAGGCGCGCGACAGATCCATGGCCAGCACCGCGATCACCACCGGCACCAGCAGCAACACATAGAACGGAACCCGGATGGCCGTGTTCGCATTGGCGCCACCGCCCTTGAAGCTCCAGAAGCGGATCCTACTGACCATCAGCAAGGCCGCCACCAGGGTCACGCCCAGCGCCACGTAGCGCAATTGCTCGCCGCTCCAGCCCAGGTCGCCATCGGCGAAGGCCCAGACGAAGGACATCATCAACCCCGCCGCCGCCGGGCTGGCTAGGCCTATGAACCAGCGCTTGTCCACCGTTCCCACCTGGGTGTTGAAGCGGGCCAGGCGCAAGGCCGCGCAGGCGGCGTACAGGAACGCCACCGCCCAGCCCACCCTGCCCATCACGTCGCTGTCGAACTTCATGTACGACAACGCCCAGTGGTACATCACCAGGGCCGGGGCCATGCCGAAGCTGACCAGGTCGGCCAGCGAGTCGTACTGCACGCCGAAATCGGTGCTGGTGCCGGTCAGCCGGGCCACGCGACCGTCGATGCCATCCATCAGCGCAGCGATGAACACCGCCACCGCCGCATGCACGAACTGGCCATTGGCCGCCGCGATGATCGAATAGAACCCCGCGAACAGGCCCGCCGTGGTGAACAGGTTGGGCAGCAAATAGATGGTGCGCGAGCGCGGAGGTTGCTTGTTTTCGTCCATGCGTCGCAGTTTATCCCAACCAGGCGACTTGCCAGCCCGGCTCGGCAGTGCTGCAATCAATCGCCTGCATCCCCTATCTTCCTGCCTGGAGGCCGCCCATGCGCGCCCTGTCCACTCGCCTGCTCCTGATCCGCGCCTGCGCCCTGCTGGTGCTGGCCAGCGCCTGCACCACCGCCCTGGCCGGCAAGATCTATCAATGGAAGGACGCCAAGGGCGTCACCCATTACGCCGACAGCCCGCCACCCGACCAGCAGGTCAAGGACCGTCGCATCGACAATCGCGGCGCACCGGTGGTCGAGAGTACGGCGGTCGGCAAATCGGTGGAAAATCCGCAATGCACCAGCGCCAAGCTCAACCTGCAGATACTGGCCGGCAACACCGGCGTGCAGCAGGACACCGACGGCGACGGCAAGCCGGACAAGACCCTCAACGACGAAGACCGCGCCAACCAGCGCGGACTGGCCGAAGCCGCGATCAAGGCCTATTGCACGCCCAAACCCGCGGCCTGAAGCATGCGGCTGGCCTGGGCCATCATCGCCGGGTTGGTCCTGGGCGCGGGCATCGCCTGGTGGCTGTCGCGCGAGCCCGCGGCAAGAACCGAGGCGAAACAGCGACGCGCCGAACAGGCGGCGACCGAACTGGCCCGCGAGGCCCGGCCCTCGCTATACCGCTGGCGCGACGCCGCCGGGGTCCTGCAGATCACCGACAAACCGCCCAAGGACCGGCCTTTCGAGCGCATCGACCGCGCCCCCGACCGCGCCATCGAGGTCAAGGGCGACCGCGGCGACTGAGCGCAAGGCCGCAAGTTGGCGCCGTAGCTGGCAAAATGCCGGTTCCCCACGCTGCGAAACCCCACGATGCGCCTGTCGCAATTCCATTTACGCACCACCAAGGAAACCCCCGCCGACGCCGAGCTGGTCAGCCACCGGCTGATGCTGCGCGCCGGCATGATCCGCAAACTGGCCACCGGCCTGTACATCTGGTCGCCGTTGGGCCTGCGCGTGCTGCGCAGGGTGGAGAAGGTGGTCCGCGAGGAAATGGACCGCGCCGGCGCCATCGAACTGCTGCTGCCGACGATCCAGCCGCGCGAGTTGTGGGAAGAGACCGGGCGCTGGCAGAAGTTCGGCGGCCAGCTGCTGAAGATCAAGGACCGCAAGGAAGCCGAATACTGCTACGGCCCCACCGCCGAAGAAGCGATCACCGACTTCGCCCGCCAGGAACTGGCCAGCTACAAGCAGCTGCCGGTCAATTTCTACCAGATCCAGACCAAGTTCCGCGACGAGATCCGCCCGCGTTTCGGGGTCATGCGCGCGCGCGAATTCCTGATGAAGGATGCGTATTCGTTCCACCTGACCGATGAGGGCCTGGTCGCCGAATACAACAACATGCACGCCACCTACACCCGCATCTTCACCCGCCTGGGCCTGGACTTCCGCGCGGTGCTGGCCGACTCGGGCGCGATCGGCGGCGACGCCTCGCAGGAGTTCCACGTGCTGGCCGACTCGGGCGAGGACGCCATCGCCTTCTCCACCGGTTCCGACTACGCCGCCAACCTGGAGAAAGCGCAGGCGGCGCTGCCCGGCGCACGTCCCGGCGCCACCGAGGCCATGCGCAAGGTCGACACGCCGACGCAGAAGACCTGCGAGGAAGTCGCCGAGTTACTGGGCATTCCGCTGCAATCCACGGTCAAGTCGATCGCGGCGATGACCGAGGAAGGTTTCGTGCTGGCGCTGGTCCGCGGCGACCACTCGGTCAACGAAATCAAGCTGCGCAAGGTCGCGGGCCTGGCCGATTACCGCATGGCCAGCGAGGCCGAAATCCTGGAACACCTGGGCAGCGAACCCGGTTTCCTCGGCCCGCTCGCGCCGAAGTCCGCGATCCGCGTGATCGCCGACCGGGAAGTAGCCGCGATGGCCGATTTCGTGGTCGGGGCCAATGAAGCCGGTTTCCATATCGCCGGGGTCAACTGGGGCCGCGATCTGCCCGAGCCTGGAACCATCGCCGACATCCGCAACGTGGTCGAAGGAGACCGCGCCGAGGACGGCGGCGAACTGCGTATCGTGCGCGGGATAGAGGTGGGCCACGTATTCCAACTGGGCCGCAGCTACGCCGAGGCGATGAATGCGACCGTGCTGGACGAAAACGGCAAGGCCACGACCCTGTCGATGGGCTGCTACGGCATCGGCGTCTCGCGCATCGTGGCGGCGGCGATCGAGCAGAACCACGACGACGCCGGCATCATCTGGCCGGAGCCGATGGCGCCGTGGACGGTGGCGATCTGCACCATCAACCCGAAGAACGACGCGGCGGTGAACGCGGCCGCGCAGCAGTTGTTCGACGAACTGGAGGGCGCCGGCATCGATGCGGTGCTCGACGACCGCGGCCTGCGCCCGGGCCAGATGTTCGCCGACATCGAACTGATCGGCATCCCGCACCGCGTGGTGATTTCCGAACGCGGCCTGGCTGCTGGGACGTTCGAGTACCGGGCGCGTCGCGCGAGCGAAGCGGAGAACCTGGGGCGCGAGGAGTTGCTGGCGAAACTGATCGGCTGATTGCATGCCGTTGATGGAGTGAAGAAAACGCCGGCAATGCCGGCGTTTTCTTTTGTAGCGGCCGAAACCTGCCGCAGACCTTGCTCTTTCTTGCTTTTGACAAGGAGCGATCCCCGCCTTCGCCGAGATGACGAGCAAAACCTTTCCTCAATCCTCCCCTGCGCTACGCGCAAGAGGGGAGGCTGAGATCAAGTTCCGTCAGAGATTCTTCCGCGCCGGCAGCAACAAATTGCCGAACAGCAGTCCCGCGATCAGCGCCATCACGATGTTGATCACCGCCAGCAACGCCGAATTCCCCACCACCACGTCCTGCTGCTGCATCAGGCTCATCACCCCGCGCAGGCTGTTGCTGCCCGGCACCAGCATGATGATCCCGGGCACGCGGATGATCGCGCCCGGCTTGTTGGCCCAGCGCGCGAAGGCGTTGCCCGCGGCGGTGAGCGTCAGCGCGGACAGGAAGATACCGACCGGGCTTCCCCAGGCCTGCCCCGCATATCGCGAGATCACGTAGCCGCAGATCGCCGCGGCCATCACCCATACGTAATCGCGGCGATGCGCCTTGAACAGCACCGCGAAGGCGTAGGCCACCAGCACCAGCGAAGTCCATTCCACCCATTCCGGCTGCGGCCGCGACGCGCGCACTTCCGGGTACAGGCCGACCAGTTGGGCCAGGGTCAAGGCGATCAGCGTGCCGACGGTCAGCTTCAGGATCGTGGTGATCGCCCCGGCGAAACGCGCGGTCCCCGACACCAGGTGTCCGCTGGTGAGCTCGTTGACCGCATTGGTCAGGGTCAGGCCGGGCAGCAGCACCACCAGCGAGGCGATGATCACGCTGTTGAGGTTGAGCGGCTGGACCAGGTTCGAGACCAGCACCGCGACCATGCCCGCCATCAGCGCCGATACCGCATCGCTGGCTTCCCTGAGCCGCGGACGCCGTTCGTTCAACACCGACTGCACGCCGATCAGCAGGCCGATGAAGGTAGCGGTTGCGATGTCCAGCCACGGCAGGCGCCAGAGACCGGCTACCGCACCCGAGGCCAGCGCGAACGCCAGCAACTGGGTGACCCGCCAGCGCAGGCTGGGCTTGCGGTCCAGCGCGCGCAATGCGGTGTGGCCCTGGGCGATGCTCATCGCGCCGTCCGCCACCGCTTCGGCGATGCGATCGGATTCGCCCAGTTTGTACAGGTCGTTCTCGCCAGGGGCCAGGCGGATCACCCGGGTGGTATCGCTGGCGCCCAACGGTCGTGCCGGATCGCTGAAACTCAGGATCAGGCCGGTGGGGTTCGACCAGGGTTCGCAGGCCAGTCCCAGTCGCGTCGCCAAGGCGACCACCGCTCCTTCCAGGCGTTGTGCGGTGGTGCCATAGGTGTGCAGGCGCCCGGCCATCTCGCACACGAAAGCGATGCGTTGCGCATAAGTGGAGGTGGTGGGCGTGGTGCTGGCGGCTTGCGGCATGGGATTAGTTTAGGGCCTGCGCCGCTCGTGGCGTGCCATGATCGGGCCGATTCCCGGTCACGGCATAGCCGGTCACCGCATAGACTGTATGCTCCCGGACGCGCGATATGACCCAGACAGACGCCCGCCCCCGCTTCGATACCGACGACGCCGATCCCGCACGGGTGCGGCTGGCCGGGCAATGGACGATCGCGACCGCGCTGCAGGTCGCCGAGCGCCTGCGCGAAATGCCGGCCACGGCCAAGGCCATCGATGCCACCGGCATCGCCCGGATCGATTCGGCCGGCGTGCTGCAGCTACTGCGCCACGCCATGCGCAACGGCATCGCAGCGGAGGACCTGCACTTCCGCGAGGAACACCGGGCGCTGGTTTCCACCATCGAGGACGTCGCCGACGATCGCCCGAAGAAGAAGCGCGACTACGGCTTCACCGCCGCACTGGCGCGTCTCGGCTACCGGGTGCAGGACAACGGCAAGGAAATGATGGCCCTGGTCAGCTTCACCGGCGAGAACCTGGTGAAAATGTTGCGCATCCTGCGCGAGCCGCGGCGCCTGCGGGTGACCGCCACCGTCTTCCACATGGAGCAGGTGGGTCTGGACGCGGTGCCGCTGGTGATCCTGCTGTCGTACCTGGTCGGCGCGGTCATCGCCTTCCTCGGCTCGACCATCCTGCGCGACTTCGGTGCCGAGATCTACGTGGTGGAACTGGTCAGCATCGCCTTCTTGCGCGAGTTCGCGGTGCTGCTCACCGCCATCGTCCTGGCCGGACGCACCGCCAGCGCCTTCACCGCGCAGATCGGCGCGATGCAGAGCCGCGAGGAGATCGACGCGATCCGCACCCTGGGCCTGGATCCGATCGACCTGCTGGTGATCCCGCGCCTGCTGGCCCTGCTGATCACCCTGCCGCTGCTGACCTTCATCGCGATGATGGCCGGCCTGGCCGGCGGCATCACCGTCGGCGCATTCGACCTGGGCATCCCGCCGCAGATGTACCTGGCGCGCATGCACGAAACCCTGGAGGTGCGGCATTTCCTGGTCGGGATGTCCAAGGCGCCGGTATTCGCGTTGATCATCGGCCTGATCGGTTGCCTGGAAGGCCTGCAGGTGGAAGGCACCGCGCAATCGGTGGGCGAACGCACCACTTCCAGCGTGGTCCAGGCCATTTCGCTGGTGATCATCCTCGACGCGCTGGCGGCGTTGTGGTTCATGAAGATGGATTGGTGAGGGCGGTGAAGGGTGAATAGTAAAGTCGCCCGCTGTGCGGGCTGCCAATGGGAAAGCGGGAGCAAAGGCGTACGGCTTCCGCTTTTCATCGGCCATTCGCAGGCGGCGCAGCCGCCGACTTCACCCTTTACCGCTTCCCAGCGCCGGACAGGTAACGTCCCGTGATGTCTGTCGAAACCGACGCCCCCGCCGCATCCCCAATCATTTCCGTCCGCGGCCTCGTCAACCGCTTCGGCGAGCAGACCGTGCATGAAGGCCTGGACCTGGACGTCGTGCCGGGCGAGATCCTCGGCGTGGTCGGCGGCTCGGGTACCGGCAAGTCGGTGCTGATGCGCTCGATCCTTGGGTTGCGCATTCCCGATGCCGGCCAGATCGAGGTGCTGGGTACCGATGCGCGCTCGACCCGCCCGCAGGATCGCCAGCACATCGAGCGCAACACCGGCGTGTTGTTCCAGGATGGTGCGCTGTTCTCGTCGCTGACCGTGGGCGAGAACGTGCAGGTGCCACTGAAGGAGCACCATTCCGAACTGCCCGACAGCTGGCGCTACGAACTGGCGCTGCTGAAGGTGAAGCTGGCCGGATTGCCGGCCGATGCCTTGAACAAATTGCCCTCGCAGCTGTCCGGCGGCATGCGCAAGCGCGCCGGCCTGGCCCGCGCGCTGGCCCTGGATCCGCCGCTGCTGTTCCTGGACGAACCCACCGCCGGGCTGGACCCGATCGGCGCGGCCGCCTTCGACCGCCTGATCCGGACCCTGCAGCAGGCGCTGGGCCTGACCGTGTTCCTCATCACCCACGACCTGGACACCCTGTACGCTATCTGCGACCGGGTCGCGGTGCTGGCCGACCGCAAGGTGGTTATCACCGCACCGATCGCCGAGGTCGAGAAGCTCGATCATCCGTGGGTGCAGGAATATTTCCACGGCCCGCGCGCGCGCGCCGCGCGCGATGGCCGCGATGCCTACCAGGAAAGAACCGTGCAAGAACGAACCAAGCAAGAGGCGTCCTGAGTCATGGAAACCAAAGCCAACTACGTCCTCATCGGCGCCTTCACCCTGATCATCGCCGCGGCGCTGCTGCTGTTCGGCTTGTGGGCGGCCAAGTATTCGTCCGAACGCAGCTGGCAGGATTACCAGGTGGTGTTCCGCGAGGCCGTGACCGGCCTGTCGGTCGGCAGCCCGGTGCAGTACAACGGCATCGCGGTCGGTTCGATCACCAAGCTGTCGCTGGCGCCCAACGACCCGCGCCAGGTGATCGCGCGGATCCGCCTGGAATCCGACACCCCGGTCAAGACCGACACCCGCGCCAAGCTGGCCATCACCAGCCTGACCGGTCCCTCCATCATCCAGCTAAGCGGCGGCACGCCGCAGGCGCCGGCACTGACTTCGGTCGATACCCGCGACGCACCGTTGATCCAGACCACGCCTTCGGCCCTGCAGAACATCTCCGATACCGCGAACCGCATCGTCGAGCGCCTGGACCAGGTGTTGAGCGACAAGAACGTGGCCAGCATCACCGCCACCCTCGCGCATCTGGAAGCTGTCAGCGGCTCGATGGCCGACCGCGACCAGGGCTTGCAGGCGTTGCTGGTCAGCGCGCGCGATGCGGCGCGCAACCTGGACCGGACCCTGGACACCACCAACGGCACCATGCAGCGACTGGACCAGAACCTGGTGAAGCAATTGCCGCCGCTGCTGGCGAAACTGGACAGCACCCTGGCCCGGCTGGATTCGGCCGCCGGCAATGCCGACTCGATCCTTGGCGAGAATCGCGCCGCCATCAACAACTTCGCCAACGAAGGGCTGGGCCAGTTGGGCCCCACCCTGTCCGAGCTGCGCCGGCTGATCCGCGACCTGCGCCAGGTCAGCGACCGCCTCGAAGGCAATCCCGCGCGCTACCTGCTGGGCCGCGACGCACCCAAGGAGTTCGAACCGAAATGAAATCCATGCGCTCCCTCCGTCTTCGTGCGCTCGCCATCGTCGGACTGCTCGCGCTGGCCGGCTGCTCGATCCTGGGCAGCGAACAGCGCGACCCGGTCACCATCTATGCGCCGCAGCCGCAGGTCGCATCGGATCCATCCTGGCCCACGGTGGCCTGGCAACTGTCGGTCGGCAAACCCACCGCCCCGCGCGTGGTCGACAGCCCGCGCATCGCCGTGCGCCCCGCGCCCGGCGAATTGCAGGTGTACAAGGGCGCGAGCTGGTCGCAGCCCTCCACCGACCTGGTCGAAGCCATCGTGCTCCGCGCATTGGAGGATTCGGGCCGGATTCCCGCCGTCGCCCGCGACGGCAGCGGCATCCGCGCCGACTACAAGCTGGTCATGGACCTGCGCCGTTTCGAGTCCGACTACGCCGGGGCCGCGATTCCTTCCGCCACCATCGAACTCACCGCCAAGCTGCTGCACGCCAGCGACCAGCGCATCGTCGCCTCGCGCACCTTCCTGCAGGTGCAGCCCTCCAGCGGAACCGAAGTGGCGCAGGTGACCAGCGCCTTCGACCAGGCGCTGGGGAAACTTGGCGCTGAAGTCACCGGCTGGGTGCTTGCCACCGGTGAAGCGGACACGAGGAACAAGCCGTAGCAGCGACGTGAGTCGCGAAGACATTTTCCATTTCCGCGACTCACGTCGCTCCTACGCGGGCCTTCCTCGCCGCTGCTGCGATCAGGCCACGATCCTGCGGAACGTGAGGTTGATCCTTTCTCCGATCGGCTTGGCCGTGCGCGGCAAGGCATGTTTGTAGTTCCGCTGGGTGTCGCCCCCCATCACCAGCAGGCTGCCATGCGGCAGTTCCAGCTCCAGTTTTCGCGATGGGTCACCCCGGTGTTTCAGCACGAAACGCCGCGCCGCTCCCAGGCTCAGCGAAGCGATCAGCGGATGCGCGCCCAGTGCGGATTCGTTATCGCTGTGCCAGCCCATGTAATCGCATCCATCGCGATAGCGATTGGCCAGGACACTGTTGAATGCGCCATCCAGTTCGTTCGCGAGCCGCTGCCGGACAGGAAGCAGCGCCGCTGGCCAAGGATGCGGCTGGAAACGCGCGCCGGAATAACTGTAGGCCGCGCCTTCGTCGCCGATCCAGCAACTGAGCCGCGGCGAATCCAGTTCGCGTCCGAACAGGCGGATGCGATGGGTTTCCCAAGGGATTTCTTCGCGCAACGACACCAGCAAAGCATCCGCTTCCGCCCTCGTCAGCCAGTCGGGCGCGAACCGGAGTTCCGCGCCATGCAGGGCGCTATCGCTACTATTCGCCTCGAGGGAGCGCAGTACGGTCATGCGGCCATGCTCGCGGATTTGCCCCTTGCTGCGCAAACACTGAAAATGACTGGAGCCAAGAGCCAGCCCTGGAGTTCCCGATGACCGATGCCGAGCAAGCCCACATGGAGCGCGACGTGATGGAGTACGACGTCGTCACCGTCGGCGCGGGGCCGGCCGGCCTCTCGTTCGCCATCCGCCTGAAACAGCTCAATCCGGAACTCACGGTCTGCGTGATCGAGAAGTCCAGCACCATCGGCGCGCACATCCTGTCCGGCGCAGTGATCGAACCCGGCCCGCTGGACGCGCTGTTGCCCGGCTGGCGCGAGTCGCCGCCGCCGATCTGCGTGGCGGCGAAGGAAGACGAGTTCTGGCATTTCAGCAAGACCGGCGGACGCAAGTTCCCGCTGGTGCCGCCGGGAATGCACAACAAGGGCAACTTCATCGTCAGCCTCGGCGCGATGTGCGCGTGGCTGGCGCCGCAGGCCGAAGCGCTGGGGGTGGAGATCTATCCCGGCTTCGCCGCCGCCGAGACCTTGCACGATGACGCTGGAAAAGTCATCGGCGTGCGCATCGGCGACATGGGCGTGGCCAGGGATGGTTCGCACAAGCCCGGCTACACCGCCGGCATCGACATCCACGCCAAGGTCACGGTGCTGGCCGAAGGCGCGCGCGGCCACCTGACCAAGCGCCTGGTCAAGCAGTTCGAATTGGACCAGGACAGCGACCCGCAGGCGTATTCGATCGGCATCAAGGAACTGTGGCAGGTGCCCGAAGGCCGCGTGTCGCCAGGCAAGATCGTGCATACGCTGGGCTGGCCGGCCGACAACAGGATCTACGGCGGCAGCTTCCTGTACCACTTGGACAACAACCAGATCGCGCTCGGCTACGTCAGCGGACTGGATTACCAGGATCCGGAATACAAGCCGTGGGAAGCCTTCCAGCAATGGAAGAACCACCCGCTGATCGCGCCGTTGCTGGAAGGCGGCACCATCCTTTCCGCCGGCGCACGCGCCATCGTCACCGGCGGCTGGCAGTCGCTGCCCAAGGTGGAAATGCCGGGCGCGCTGCTGATCGGCGACACCGCCGGCCTGCTCAACGTGCCCAAGATCAAGGGCACCCACCAGGCGATCCGCAGCGGCATGCTGGCCGCCGAACACCTGGCCCAATCGCTACAGCAACAGGGCGTGCTGGACCCGGCCGGTTTCGACGCAAGGCTGCGCGCTTCCGATGCGATGAAGGAACTGCGCCAGGTCCGCAACATCAAGCCCGGCTTCAAGAAAGGCTTGTGGTTCGGCATGCTCAATGCGGCATGGGAAACCGTGACCGCCGGCCTGTCGCCATGGACGCTGAAGGTGAAGCCGGACTGGTCGTCGCTGGACAAGCTCGGCGCGCACGAAACACCGAAACGCGACTACGTGCAACGCACCCTGGCCCCGCGCGACCGGCTGCAGGCCGTGTACTACGCCGCCACCGAACACGACGAGGACCAGCCGGTGCACCTGAAGGTCGCCGACACCTCGATCTGCATCACGAAATGCACCGAGGAATACGACAACCCCTGCACCCGCTTCTGCCCGGCCAACGTCTACGAGATCGTGTCGGATGAGGCCGGGAAACGCCTGCAGATCAACGCGGCCAACTGCGTCCACTGCAAGACCTGCGACATCAAGGATCCCTACGAGATCATCACCTGGGTCACGCCGGAGGGCGGCTCGGGGCCGAATTACCAGAATCTTTGACTGTCTCGGGATACGGATCGGTCGGCCGAATACAGGCGACCGTGCCGATGGAGCAACAGCATAGGTGCGCGGATGGGAGTTAACTCCCATCCGCCAGTGGTTCGCCCAAACTATTTCTGTACCGCGTAGTCGAGATTCGTGACCGCAGTTACCGTCTGCGGGTTCGCTACAAGGCCCGACCTCCAGATAGTGTTGGCGCCGGTCAGCGAGTGGCGCCACAAAATGTCTGATTGGCCATCACCACTGTAGTCGCCTATCGCCGCCACTTTCCAGCGTTGATCGGTAACCGAGGCCACCAACTGTGGCGTGCGGGAGTTGGCAGATTTCCAGATGGAATTTGCGCCGCTTACGGTATGGCGCCACAGCACATCGGACTTGCCATCGCCGTCAAAATCACCGACCCCAACGACAGTCCACCGCTGGTCCGTCACTGTGGTCATGCCGATCAGTGAGGTGTTGAGCCCGGATTTCCAGACCGAATTGCGTCCATTGGCGGTGTTCCGCCAAAGGATATCTGCTATTCCATCTCCGTTGAAATCGCCAATGCCAACAATCTTGTAGCTTAGATTCGACAGTGTCGCGACACGACGCTGGGTCGCCGTATTCCCGGACAACCAGATCGAATTACGACCAGTCTTGATGTTGCGCCAGACGATGTCCGCCTTGCCATCCTTGTTGAAATCGCCGACGCCTGCCACTGTCCAGGTGAGATCGGCGACGGTGGCAACAGCTTGTAGCTTTGTGGAATTTCCGGATTTCCAGATCGAATTACGGCCGGTCGAGGAATTGCGCCAGAGGATGTCCGTAATTCCATCGCCGTCGAAATCGCCGGATCCCACCATCTTCCAGGTCAAGTCGCTCAAGGTCGCCACGCCTTGCTCGGTGGTGCTGTTGGCCGATTTCCAGATCGTGCTACGCCCACTGCTTAAGTTGCGCCACAGGATGTCCGACACGCCATCGCCGTTGAAATCGCTGACCGCGCCACCGATAGGCACAACGGTGGCGCGGAATGTCGCGATGATCGGGACTGTCTGGTTCAGACTGCGCGCGTTGTCTGCCTGATTCGCGATACCGCAGGCGAATCCGCCGCAGATCGTTATGTTCGGGTTCGAGAACACGCGGTAGATGGCCTGGTTGTCGTCGCCGTAAGCCATCACGGTAAAGAAATTGCCTGCCGCCGCAGTAGTCTTGTACCCGTACGAATAGGGGAAGCGACCCGATATCCCACCCGCGTTGGCGATGTCATGGGCTTCACCCATGTTGTGCGCAATCTCATGAATAAGCGAAATGTTTTCGCAAAAATAGTTGTTGGTGTCCAGGTAATTACCGTCGCTTACGACGGAATATCCGAACGGCGCGTCGTCGGCAGCAGTAATGGGAGCGCCGTTCGCGCCTAGCAGCCAGGCAATGCCGCACCCCTGATTCTCAGGCTGGAAATCGCGGATCAAGGTCACTAGATCGGCGCCTTTCTCGTCTCGAGCCGCGCGTAGCGGCGCAAGCGCAGCCGGAACGGTGACCGGGCCGTTACCATCGTTGCCGGTGAGCTGATCGAGCGCGATGCCGTTGTCGGTATTGTCGGCATAATTGACTTGGATTGCCGATACCACGCGGATACGCGCGTTGACCTTGCTGTCCAGGAGCGCCTGATTCGAGATCGCCACCAACTCGCTGATGCGTGTTGCCGCGCCGGATGCGCCGCTGTTGGCGCTGACGAATCCGTTCGAATAACCTACGACGAGGTCAATGGTGTTAGCTGCGGAGAATGCTTTGCTAGAAACATCGGCATTGGCAAGCGCGACGGCCTTCGTTTTCGCAGCCGCGACCAAAGCCTCGCTGGAACTATCTTGCGCGCCGGCGAGGGCACGGACTTTGATATCGCCACCTGCGCGATAGACTTTTTTCAGCCGGGATGCGTCGGCTTGGACCATATAGGCCACGCCATTTTCCGTCTTCAAACTAAGCGCCGGCCCCACCGCCTGGGGAATGGTTCCGGAAACCGCGTTTTCGCCGAAGGTAATGATCGCTTTCTGGCCCGCGTCGCCCCCGACCACGCTGCCAATCCAGGACCAGTTGCCGTCAATGCCTTCTTCGGTCCGGTCGTAACGGATCTTGATGTTGCTACCATCGGGGGCTGGGACCGTCATAAGTCCGGTAACGACCCCGCGAATGGCGTGCTCTTCGCTCAGTTGAACGGGTAAGAGGGTATACGCTCCATGCTGTTTGATCGCAGCTTGTTTCGTATAAGTAAGCAACGCCCCCCTATCCGGAGCGTTCGCAAACGCACGGTGTGCATCCTTGGACAATGCCTGTAGGGCGCCGCTACTCAATCCCCCTGATTGAGCGTCATGTGCCTTCGGGCCGTCAGCAACAGTCTTGTTGCTCTGCCCGGTGCATGCAGCGAGCAAGGCCGCGAGAGCGAGTACGCCCAGTCGGTTCTTCATAAGAATTCCTAAAGCAGGGGATAAATAGAAATGCAGTCGCATACTTTAACGCAGCTTAGCAAAGGAAAGGCCAGTATCAGTCACGTCCTGCGGTTCCGGAACACCCCTCACAATTAGTGCAGTTGCCCCCGATTCAGGAGGCTTTTACGATAGGAACACCGGTTTTGCGCTGCAGCTCCTCTTGCGTGACCCCATCTGCCATCTGAACCAATACCAATCCCCCCCGGGTCACGTCGAACACCGCCAGGTCGGTGATGATCCGGTTGACCACCCCCACCCCGGTCAGGGGCAGATCGCATTGCGGCAGGATCTTGTGGCTTCCGTCCTTGGCCACGTGCTCCATCAGCACCACGATGCGCTTGACCCCGGCGACCAGGTCCATGGCCCCGCCCATGCCCTTGACCATCTTGCCCGGGACCATCCAGTTGGCCAGGTCGCCCCGGTCGGTGACCTGCATGGCGCCCAGCACGGCCAGGTCGATATGGCCGCCGCGGATCATGGCGAAGGAGTCATGGCTGCCGAAGTAACTGGCACCCTTGCGGGCGGTCACGGTCTGCTTGCCGGCGTTGATCAGGTCGGCGTCGAGTTCCTCCTCGGTCGGAAAAGGACCGATGCCCAGCAAACCGTTTTCGGACTGCAGCCACACATCCATACCCTCGGGTATGTAATTGGCGACCAGGGTCGGCAGGCCGATACCCAGGTTCACGTAGGCGCCATCGGTCAGTTCGCGGGCGGCGCGCTGCGCCATCTCGTCACGGGTCCAGGCCATCAGCGTGCTCCTCCATTGGTTGCGGCCGCACTTACGGTGCGGTTCTCGATGCGCTTCTCGGGATGCGGGTTGTGGACCAGCCGGTCCACGTAGATGCCGGGGGTGTGGATCTGGTCGGGGTCCAGTTCGCCGAGCTCGACGATGATCTCCGCTTCGGCGATGCAGACCTTGCCCGCGGTGGCCACGGCCGGATTGAAGTTGCGCGCGGTCTTGCGGTAGATGAGGTTGCCGGCGGTGTCTGCCTTCCATGCCTTGACCAGCGAGACATCGGCCTTCAACGCGGTTTCCATCACGTAGTGATGACCATCGAATTCGCGCGTCTCCTTGCCTTCGGCGACGATGGTGCCGTAGCCGGTACGGGTGAAGAAGGCCGGGATCCCGGCGCCGCCGGCGCGCAGGCGCTCGGCCAGGGTGCCTTGCGGATTGAATTCGAGCTCGAGTTCGCCCGACAGATACTGACGCTCGAATTCCTTGTTCTCGCCCACATAGGACGAAATCATCTTGCGGATCTGACGGGTAGTCAGCAGCTGGCCCAGGCCGAAGCCGTCCACGCCGGCGTTGTTGGAAATGGCGGTAAGCCCAGTGACCCCGCTGTCGCGCAAGGCCGCGATCAGGGCCTCGGGAATGCCGCACAGGCCGAAGCCGCCAACAGCCACGACCTGATCATTGGCGACGACGCCTTGCAGGGCCGTAGTGGCGCTTGGATAGAGCTTGCTCCTGGATCCACTGCCTGTTGGCAGGGAGGCGACCGCATCGACCATGACCGTATCCATTTCGTGAAGTGTTCATCATTTTAACCAGTCGCCGCAGGCACACGCAGGTACTTTCGACCAATACCCACATGCAGACCAGCCTGCTCACTTAAACTGCGGCCATGAAGAACCTCGCTCTCGTCACCGCGGTGGCCGCCACTGGCCACGACGACGACCTTGTTCCACTGCTGCAGGCTTGCGCCCGGGCCGGCCTGCAGGCGCGCGCCGTTGCCTGGGACGACGCCACCATCAGCTGGCGGCGCTTTGATGCGGCACTGCTGCGTTCGCCGTGGGATTACACCGAGCGTCTGGGGGAATTCCTGGGCTGGTGCGATCGCGTGGAGCAATCCGCGCAGCTGTTGAACCCCCTGCCGGTGGTGCGCTGGAACACCGACAAGCACTATCTTTCCGACCTCGCTTCCGCCGGTGTAGCTGTCGTTCCGACCATTTTCGTGGAACCGGAAGCCGAACCCCTGCAGGCCCTGCAGGCCTTTCTACTGGAGCAGCCCGCCGCGGAGTTCGTGGTCAAGCCAGCGATCAGCGCAGGAGCGCGCGACACCCAGCGCTATGCACGGACGCAGGAATTCGCTGCCAGCAACCACATCGCCCGGTTGCTGGAACAGGCCAGGAGCGTGATGCTGCAGCCCTACCTGCGCTCGGTCGACAATGCAGGCGAAACCGCCCTGGTTTATTTCAACGGCCAGTTCAGCCACGCGATCCGCAAAGGCGCGCTGTTGCCTCCCGAACAACCTGCCACCGAAGCGCCCTTAGCCATGGGCGACATCACTCCGCGCGACGCGGATCCAGACGAACGGGCGCTTGCGGAACTCGCCCTGTCGGCCGTTGCGCGGCAACTGCAACTCGAGCGACCGCTGCCCTACGCCCGCATCGACATTGTCCGCGACGACCAGGGTCTTCCCACCCTGCTGGAACTGGAACTTACCGAGCCCTCGCTTTTCTTCGCCCAGGCACCCGGCAGCGCCGACCGATTCGCGGCTGCCCTCGCCCAGCGGCTCGACTGCTGATCCCCGCGTACTCGCACGACCTCCCTTCCGCCGGTAAAATCCCCCTCCTGACCTCGGCCAGCCATCCGTCTCGCCGGGCCATTCCTCCAGCACCCAGGAACCCCCACAGGATGAAGATTCTCGTCGCCTACAAGCGCGTGGTGGACTACAACGTCCGCGTCCAGGTCAAGCCGGATGGTTCCGGCGTGGTCACCGAGGGCGTCAAGCTTTCGGCCAACCCCTTCGACGAGATCGCGCTGGAAGAGGCCCTGCGCCTGCGCGACAAGGGCATCGCCACCGAGGTCATCGTCGCCACCATCGCCCCGGCCGATGCCCAGGCGCACCTGCGCAACGGCCTGGCCATGGGTGCCAATCGGGCCATACACGTGGTCGTCGACGGCCCGATCCAGCCGCTGACCGCCGCCCGCACGCTGCTGAAGCTAGTGGAAAAGGAACAGCCCGACCTGGTGATCCTGGGCAAACAGGCGATCGACGACGATTCCAGCCAGACCGGGCAGATGCTGGCCACGTTGTGGGGCCGGCCACAGGCGACCTTCGCAAGCAAGCTCGAGATCGCCGACGGCAAGGCCACGGTGACCCGCGAAGTCGACGCCGGCCTGGAAACCCTGGAAGTGGACCTGCCGGCCGTGGTCACCACCGACCTGCGCCTCAACGAGCCGCGCTTCATCAAGCTGCCGGACATCATGAAGGCCAAGAGCAAACCGCTGGAAAGCGTCGCCTTCGCCGACCTGGGCGTGGACAGCGGCGACACCCTCAAGACCACCCATTACGCCGCCCCCGCCAAGCGCGGCAAGGGCGTGATGGTCAAGGATGCGGCCGAACTGGTCGCCGCACTCAAGGCCAAGGGCCTGCTGTAGAGCGGAGCTTGCTCCGCTGCTTCCCACATGACAAAGCCGCCGGGCAAGCCCGGCGCTACGCCAACAGGAGTCAACCTTCATGTCCAAAGTCCTCGTCATCGCCGAACACCTGGACGGCAAGCTCAACGCCGCCACCGCCAAGACCGTCAGTGCCGCCTTGGCATTGCAACCCGACTCCATCGATATCGCCGTGCTGGCCGCCGATCCCGCCGCGATCGCGGCCGAAGCCGCGCAGATCGCCGGCGTCGCCAAGGTGTTGACCGTGGCCAATGCCGCCAACGCGCATGCCCTGGCCCAGGTGCTGGCTCCGCAGATCGCCAAACTGGCGGACGGCTATACGCATGTGTTCGGTCCCTCGACCACCTTCGGCAAGGACCTGATGCCCTGCGTCGCCGCGCTGCTCGGCACCGCCCAGGTCTCGGACGTGATGGCGGTGGAAGGCAGCCACACCTTCAAGCGTCCGATCTACGCCGGCAACGCCATCATCACCGTCGAAGCCCCGGCCGATCACGTGGTGGTCGCCACCGTGCGCGCCGCCTCCTGGCCGGAAGCGGCCAAGGGCGGCAGCGCGACGATCGAAGTTGCCACGGTGGAAACCGCATTGCCGGGCCACACCCGCTTCATCGGCCTGGCCGCCGGCAAGTCCGATCGTCCCGACCTGCAGAGCGCCAGGCGCGTGGTCTCCGGCGGCCGCGGCGTCGGCTCGGAAGAAAACTTCAAGATCATCTATGCGTTCGCCGACAGGCTCGGTGCAGCCGTGGGCGCCTCGCGCGCGGCGGTCGACGCCGGCTACTGCCCCAACGAGATGCAGGTCGGACAGACCGGCAAGATCATCGCGCCGGAACTTTATGTCGCCATCGGCATTTCAGGCGCCATCCAGCACCTGACCGGGATCAAGGACGCCGGCACCATCGTCGCGATCAACAAGGATGCGGAAGCGCCTATCTTCGAGATCGCCGACATCGGCCTGGTGGGGGATCTGTTCAAGCTGCTGCCGGAGCTGGAAGCCGCACTCGCCTGATTGCAATGCCCAGACTTTCCTTTTCCCGTTTATTCCGCCGCTGCAGAACTCCAGAAAGAGGCCCCGCCATGAAACTTCCCGCAACAATCCTGATGATTTCGATCGCACTCGTCGGCTGCGGAGAACGCGCCACTCCCAAGGACACGTTCGCAAAATCTTCCGAACCCGCAGCAGTGCCCACCGCGGGCCAGGTGCTGCCCGAGTCCATCGCACTGACGTTTCCCAACAAGCTCGCATCGGATTACTACTACCTCAACGTGAGAAAGATGATCCGTCATCGCGTGGTGTTCCAGTACAGCGAAGGAACCCCTGCCGAAATCGACGCAAGCATCAAGCAGTCCATGCTTGCCGCAGGCTTCGCGTTCCACGATGTCAAGCCTGGCAAAGAAGGGGGAACCCATAGCCGCTACGCGAAGAAGGGCTACGGCATGGCGCATGTTCTGCTCGAACCTACCGCCCAGTCTGGTACGGATGAGTACGTCATCAAGGGCGAGGTGGCCTTTGACCTCCCGCCACCTCAGTTCAATCCGCCGTCGCCGGCAAAGAAGACCGCGCCGCCACCGGCCGGCAATACAAACCAGGGCGGCTGAGCCCGGCGTCCTGACATGGATCCTCTGGCTGACATCGAAGTCTCCGTCGTCATTCCGGTCTATGGATCGGAGCCGATATTGCCGCGCCTGATTCAGGATATGGAAGATGCCTTCCGTGAAGCGGGCAAGTACGACGCCTTTGAGCTGATACTGGTCCATGATTCGGGACCGGATGATTCCTGGCGCGTCATAGAGGACCATGCAAAGTCACGGCCTTGGTTAACCGGCATCAACCTGGCGAAGAATTCCGGCCAGCACAACGCCATCATGGCCGGCCTCAAAGTCGCGGTCGGTAAATTCGTGGTCACCATGGATGACGACTTGCAGCACGATCCCAAGGACATAATGCGGATCATCTCAAGCCTGGGTACGAACCACGACCTCTGCTACGTCGAATTCGAATCGAGGCAGCACGTGGCCTGGAAGCGACTCGGAAGCTGGTTCAATGGCTTGGTGGCGCAAGCCCTGCTGGGCAAACCGAAGGGCCTTTACCTCTCGCCCTTCAGGGGGATGCGCCGCTCGATCCTGGCGGCGGTGACAAGGTATGACGGTCCCTTCGTCTATCTAGACGGGCTCCTGCTGCAGGCGACCAACCGCATTACGACGATTTCCGCGACGCATCATGCGCGGAGTACCGGCACTTCGGGCTACAGCCTGAGAAAGTCGATCTCGCTGTGGCTGAAGATGGCCACAAGCTTCTCGGCTGCGCCGTTGCGACTCGTTTCGGTGGCTGGAATCGTGGGTTCCGCATTGGCTATGCTGCTGGCCGTGGCGATACTGGCAAAGAAACTTCTGGACCCGGCGATGGCGATCGGCTGGCCTTCGCTGATCATCACCATTTTCCTCATGGGAAGCCTGCAACTTCTCGCGCTCGGCGCGATCGGCGAATATATCGCCCGGATACTGCTTACCATCAATAAACAGCCTCAATATGTGATTCGAGAAACCGTCAATTCACACGCAGCAACGGCGGCGGACGGGGATATTGGTGCTTGACCCCCTCCTCAGGGGACACGCGTCTTGGGCCAAGCTGGTACGGTTCGGAATCGCCGGCCTGATCTCTTCGCTCAGCTATGCGCTTTTCACATGGACCCTGGTCTATGCATTTCGCATGTCGCCTGTCGTTTCCTCGGCGATAGGTTATGCGCTTGCGATCCCGTTGAGCTTCCTTCTGCAAAGGAGCTTTTCTTTTCGGTCCGAAGGCAGCAAGCGCAGGCAGGCTCCACGCTTTATGCTTGTGCACGGCTTCAACATTCTCGTATCCATTGCGGTAATGGATCTCCTGGTATCGGCATTGGGGATGGACTACCGCATTGGCATCGCCATCACCATGCTCTTGATTCCACTCCTGTCGTTCCTTGCGATGAACCTTTGGGTTTTTCGCTCTTCACGGAAAGAACCCGGATCTCGCATTTCCTGATCGTCTGATTCAAATGGAATACCCATGAACTCATTTTTTGAAGTGCCTGCTGGGAAAACGCGGCTCTCCGTTGTGTTCATGGCCTTGCTTCTGCTCCACGTTTCGATGAAGTTTTGGCTGGGCGGCCACATCATCGACCTGAAGCTTACGGGGGACGAGAACGCCTATAGCGACGCTGCGATGGCGCTGTCCAATTTGGTCCGGGACCTGCTGAGCCTGTCGCCACCCGACGCGTCGCAGATAGGGCGCAGCGTCGTAGGGAATGGATGGTTCATGCCTGGAATGGCGGTGTTGTTGACCCCGCTTTATCTGGTCGTGTCCGATCCCAGCATCCTGGCGGTGCGCATCTATATGGGATTACTGAGCCTGGGTGCATTGCTGTGGGCTCTTCGATCGGCCTACAAAAACCTGGGGCCGGCATATGCGTTGGCGTTGCTCGCATTTCCGTCGGTGGCGCCCATATGGGTATTGTTCTCCTTTACGGCCTGGGGCGATCTGTACGCAGGACTTTTGCTGGTTGTGCTGCTTTGCCATTCCTTGGCATTACTGCGGAATTTCCGCGAACAGCAGCAAATACGTCTATGGGACGGCGCCAAACTTGGCGTACTGGCGATCTCGTGTCTTTACCTCAGATCCAGCGTGTTGCCTCTCATCCCCTTGTTGTTCGCCTTCCTCGGCGCTGGCTTGATGATGCTGGCAAAAGGAAGCTCGCGGATCCAGGGCGTCAAGGCGCTCGCGATGGGCGCCATAGCCTTCGTAGCCCTGCTTCTGCCCTGGTCGATAACGGCTTCGGCATTCCTGAAATCCCGCGTCGTCACGACAACCACCGTGCCCATTTCAATGGCCGTGGCGTTCGGGAATCCGAACCAACTATGCTTTGGATCCTGCGGCAAGGGCAACATCTGGTTCAATTCGGTCCGCTATTCCAAGCAGATAGCGGCCATGCGGGGCGAGGATGAAATCACAGTGCAGAAAAGCATGTCGCGATATGCCATGCGGCACGTTACGGCCCGATCCTACTCGGCCAAGGTCCTGACGAACATCCGGAGGTACGCATTCTTCCCTTCCGCCTTCGTCAAGCACTTCCTGTCTTCGGAAAAGAGCAAGGCCTATGCGGCCGAAAAGCCCTTATACGAGAAGTTCATCGATGCAGGCACCCGCTATCCTTACTACTTGTTCTTGCTGATGATGGCGATAAGCTGGTTCGTCGTGAAAAGACGGTCGGTGGAAAAGCAGCTCGAAAGCCTGTTGTTGAAACTCTTCACGGTCGCCATGCTGGCGCAACCGTTCGTGCACATCAGCGGCGGAAGGTACTGGACGGTTTTCGCCCCGCTCTGCGCCCTGTCGGCCGCGTTCGTCATGACCACGGCTTTGCAGCGAGTTCACAAGACGCCCGGACCCCCGGCCATGATCCTGGAAGCTAGCGAGGAAAAGGCGCTCTTCTACCTACAGGTCGCTTTTGCCATCGCGCTAACGTTTGGCGCAGCCATTCTTCTCTGGCTTGGAAATTCCTAACGTCTCAGGCGACGCCATGCGCTACGTACTGGGCGCCCAGAGGAAGCCATGACAGGTAAGACTCGAGCGGCCTGAAGCCGGCCATCGCCTTGGGAAAGAAAACGATGTAGCTGATCTTCGTCTGCTTGAACCCTGCATCGGCCAACAACTTCGCGCTTTCCCCGCTCTTCAGCAGGATCGCATCTTCGTCAAAGGGGCATTCGTTGACGACTTTTCGAGTCAACGGATTGAACGGATTGTGCTCGAACAGGAAAAAATGGCCACCCGGCTTGAGCACGCGCTGCAATTCCAGCGTCCATCGCAGGCGCTGTTCCGGTGGGATGTGATGGTAAACGCATGCGGCCATGGCGACATCCACGCTGTCGTCGGGTAGATCGAGCACATCGTCGGTGATCGCTTTATAGCTGGTTTCCGGGTTTGCGGCCCTTGCGAGCGCAATGCTTTCACCCGAAACGTCCATCCCCGTAATTTCGGCACCGGGGAAGAAGACCCGCAGATGCGGCGTGGAACCGCCCACGCCACAGCCGAAATCCAGGATATCCAAACGCGACTTGCTGAGATGGCCCAAAGCGCCGGCCATGTAGGCGGCCTTGTAGGCAGCGAAGTATTCGGGTTCTTCCCCGCTCGCCTGTACGCTTTGCTTGTGCAGTTCCTTGTATGTATGCGCGTATCGGTCGAATTCGGGATCGTCGGTTTTTTTCACGGTTCTTCTCTCAATTTTAAAGACACGAGATTCACGACACGAGCGACAGATTGCGTACCATAACCTTAAGCGAGACGCCGGGTCGCTTAAGGACCATTCGCCGCTTCCCATAAGGCAGAGATACCCTGGCGCAAGGTTATTTTTGGCTTCCAGAGCGTTTTCTCGGAGAAAAGCCTGTTGCTGAGCACCACGGTAGGCACGTCGAACGTCCTCGCCGGGGAATAGCGCACTGGAACCTCGCGCGCCGCGACCTCGAATATCCCCTGGATTATCTCGTTCACGGAAGTGGGGTGCCCCGAACCTAAGTTGTAGGCTCCGCCGCCCAGTTCCGAAGTGGTGATCGCGACGTACATCGCTTCAACCAGGTCTTGAATGGCGATGTAATCTCGGATAACGCTTCCGTCCCCCCAGACTTCGATGGGTTGCCCACGGCTCACGGCATCGACATATCGCGCGATGACGCCTACCGCCGAACCATTCAATTGATAAGGACCATAGGGATTGGCGATACGAAGGCTGATTCCATTCAAAGCCGGATACAGCCTCAGATAATTCTCGATCGACAGTTTCGACACACCGTAGGCGCTGAGCGGATGGGTGGGGTGCGACTCCTCGATCGGCAACCTTTCGGGCACTCCATAGACGGTACCTCCGCTGGAAGCGAAGACGACGCGCTTGATTCCCGATGTCATCGCCGCATCAAACAGCTTCAGGCTCGGACCAATGTTGGAATTCGCGTCGTGCACCATGTTCCCCATGGATTTGGCCGGGGTGGTGCTGCAACCGAGGTGCACGAGCGCCTGAGCTCCTTCCATGAACCGGTCGGCGCCAGTATCGACAGAAAAATCGAAGACATGCTGCTCAACGTCGCCGAGCAGATCACCGGCCCTTTCCAACCTGCGCGCAGAATCCAGAACGCGGAGTTTTAAGCCATGGCTGCGTAACTGCTTGACCAGCGAGCACCCTATAAAACCTGCCCCGCCGACAATCACTACATTCACGCTTCAATCCTTTAGGTGGTTTAGCTCATTCCGTGGCAGGGCTGGCGCAATCCCGGCGGATTTTGCCGGCCGATCCGCGGAGATAGCGCCTATTCTTCTGATCCATTCACGGGTGGTCGGGGTTTGTTTTAACAGATCTACGTCGGACCACGCATCCTGGCAAGGTGGGTGAAGGCCTGCCTCACGACCTCGGCGGGAATGCAAGTTCCGAGTTCACGCTCTGCAAGGACAGGTTCGGATTATAGGCCAGGTCGTGCTGGATTTCTTCGCCCCACCGCTTGAGCATATAATCGACTTCTCCGATGAATCTTGCCCGCTTCTCCGGCGAGTCATCGTTACCCCGGGACGCCGATTCATGGTGGATCAACGCCGAAAACGGCGTCCAAACATTCCGATAGCCGGCGGTGCGCAGGCGTAGGCAGAAATCGACATCGTTGAAAGCGACCTCGAGCTGTTCATTCAGACCCCCAACGCCCAAGTAGGCGTCGCGGCGCACAACCAGGCAAGCTCCAGTCACAGCTGAAAGATTCTGCGCCACAAGGGCGCGAGCACCGTGGCCCGGGTAACCCGCAGGCTGGTGCACATAAGCATGGTTGGCGACACCGCCAATGCCAAGAATCACGCCGGCGTGCTGGATGGTGAGGTCCGGGTAGTACAGCATGCTGCCCACTGCGCCGATCTCCGGGCGCAGAGCATGGCCAGCCATTTCATGCAACCAGCCTCCGTCAACCACCTCTATGTCGTTGTTCAAAAGGCATATGAGTTCGCCCGCGCACCGGGAAACTGCCCAGTTATTGATAGCCGAATAGTTGAACGGTTCGTCGTAGCGCAACACCGTCACGTTCGCGCGTCTCTGGATATCCTCCAGATACGACAGCGTCTCGGTTTCGACGGACCGATTGTCGACCACAACGACCTCGTAATCCGGATAATCGGTCTTCGCCAGTACGCTTTCCACGCACGCCTTCAGCAGTTCGAGCCGATCCCGGGTCGGAATTATGATGCTGACCTTTTTTTGCACGGATGGCAGCGGCCAACGCACCCGGAAATGTCCGTGCGGTAGCTCATCCACGGTGGCGGTAGTGCCGATGCGCTGGAGATGGCCGTAAACAGCACGCGCACCCGCAGCCGCGGCGTAATCTTTGGCGGAACGGCCCAAGGCGGTCGAGCCCTCTATCGCACGCCAGTGGTACAAGATCTTGGCGATATGGTGGATCTGTGCGGAAGACAGACGTTCGGTGCATCGCAGGATCAGATCATGGTCCTGGCTCCCCTCGAAACCCTTGCGGAACCCGCCCACGTCGCGTGCGAGATCCGTGCGGATAACGGTGAAATGGCAGATGTAGTTCTGCGAAAGCAGCAGGTCCGGATTCCAGTCCGGTTTGAAATAGGGAGCGAAACGACGGCCCTCCGCGTCAATCTTATCCTCATCCGAATAAAGCAATCCCACGTTTCCGCGAGCGGAGATGGCTTCGGCCATTTCCAGCAGGGCGTGAGGCCGCAATTCATCATCGTGGTCCAGCAGTCCGATGAATTCGCCCGCTGCCAATTCCAGCGCACTATTGGAAGCCTCGGCGATATGGCCATTGAGCGATCGAAAAACCAGCTTGATGCGCGCATCGCGTGCGGCATACTCCTCCAGCACTTCGCGGACCCGCGGATCCGGCGATGCGTCATCGGCAACGCACAACTCCCAGTGGTGGTAAGCCTGCTGCTGCACACTGTCCAAGCAGCGGCGTAGCCATATTTCCGGCGTCTGATAGACGGGCAGGATCAAAGATATCAACGGACCGTGCTCTATCCTACGCGCACGCTGCCTGAGGCGTTCGAGTTCCAGCGCGCCGAACGTGTCGTATCGACGAACCCAGTCCGCGTAGCTACCCCCATGTACCTGTGGGCTAGGCTGCATGGCGAACAGATCCGAGGCGGCCGTGGAAATTCCATGCGCGACTGCAGTCCGGACGAAACCGACTACCGCAAGGATCATCCTCCCTGCATCCAGACGCCCATCTCCATGCCGCAAGCCCAAAAGCATATGGATCATTGCCGATACACGACCGATTCTCGCAAGGTCGAATTCGGCGACCCTGAAGCGCGCTAGCCTGACCGTCGGATCGAATCTCAGGGCGCTTGCATCCTGTTTCAACAAGATCAGTGCATCGATCTCTCCCGAAGGCCCTGGATCCGGCAGGCGGATCAACTCTTCATCGACATACCCTTGTCCAAGATCCGGGTACAGGGCTGGTGCGACGATATTCCCGCTTTCCGCCATGATCCGGACATGCAATCGATACCAGCCCGCCTTCAGCGGCATCGCTGCGCCATGATCCTCGAATCGGAAGCTGGGGTCTTCGCCTGTTGCCTCCCATGCCTCCAGCCCGTCCGTATCCACTGTCGGCTCGAGATGCATAAGAGGCTGTAATTGCATGGGGATGGCAATCGGCCAAGGGCCGGGGCGCAGCCTTGCGTCGGCGCTTGAGCCTTTCTTTCCGGGTTCGGCACGAAGATGGAAGAAATAGCGCGCGACGACAAGCCCGGCGGCGCGACGGATTCCGCCCGTGGCAGTGGCTGCAGCGTCAAGGAGTGTACGAAGCATCATTCTCCAATGGATCGCACCCTTTTCCGTTCGCAGTCCAGCCAACATCCGGAACACGGCCTCGGTGCGACCGATGGGTCGTAGCCATAACTCCCCGGACAGGCGAGTGGCGTTGGATGCCAGACCGACATGACGAGCGTTGTGGGTAAGCACGATCGTAGACCTAAGCCGTCCCTTTCGATCCACGGAGGCAAGCGGCAACTTGACGTGCGGTTCAGACGTCGTGGATTCGACGACTAGCTGCATCCGTTCAGATGGTTCGAAGCCGACACCTTCGACCAAGTACCAGCCGGCAGGGCATTCCCCAAGACCTATTCGGACTCGATGCATACGCTCATTCTTCATGTTGGGCACTGATGCATCCATGATTCACTTGGGAACCATCTATGCAATCGAGCTTTGCGGAACGCTTGCTAGAGGCTCCCATCAGGACGGCTGCAGAAAGCGAGTGCCATACCGGCATCGGAAGAATACGCCTACTCATCCAGCCGGCTTGCTAGAAACCGGCTTCCCCGACTTCAAGATGCCTTCTCCTTCGACTGGAGCCTCAGCTGGAGCGACCATCGGTGAGGTGTTCTCGGATCTCTTGTAGAGCTCGATTACCGGGCCGGAACCGGTCTCGAATCGTTGGATAAGCTCGGCACCCAGTGCCCGCGCCAATTCTTTATGAGCGCTTTCCGATTCAGCATACAGGCCATTCTTCTTCAACCAAGGCACATACGCGGTAGGACTGGTGACTATCATATCGCCTGCAGCACTCGAGTGCGATTGCGCGATCTTATCGAGCGGCATCATCTTCTCTGATGCGAATAGAAGGTCGCTCAGTTCCAGCAGACCGACCTCTCCCTCCAAATTTCTCCTGACTATCCGCCATGCATCGACGGTTGCGCAGCTATACCAACAAAGTGAGAACGCCGATACCTTATCGCCAAATCTGATACTCATCGTGGACAGGTCGGACCGCAACTCCGGATGATCCATGTCCCAACGATAAACAACGCATTCGCCCATCACGCCTTTCAACCTTTCGTCACAAGCCGTTATTTTCGGAGCATAACAATGCTTCCCGGCGCATAAACGAAGGCTCTTTCCAAGGCGCGCGGCCGTCCCGGAGCCAACACTCAACAACAGCGGTGCCGGCATGGTTGACTGGCTGAACTTGGAATAATCTTTCGTATACAGACGGCGGCCAAAGAGTCTGTGCAATGACTCGAACTTCTGACGATTGAAAATGAATATGCGGGAAAGCATCGCCGCTTCCTCATAATTTGCGAACGAGTATGCACGTGGCAACACGTAGTTCTTCTCATAGGAATATATGATTGGAACCCGATTGGCGGCATTAAGGTACAGCCATCGTTCTGCCATTTGGCTATTCATTTGCTGTAGCGGATCGGATCTCACTTCACGCCATGCATGCATGCGCAAGCCAACGATAATCACCGTGCATGCCGCTAACGCAACAAGCACCCATCTCTGCCTACTGTTCCCGACACGTCGGCGCAAGACCTCGGCGAGACAGGCAACACCCAACCAGCCTGCCGCGCGCGCCGCGTCGGCAAAAGGGATCAACCAATATTCGCGCGGATAGTTGGACAGTGCGAAGGGAACAATCCCCACAAGAACGGCGATCAATAGCGCCGAGCTGCGCTGAAACCTAAGAACCGAAAGCCACATGGTCAGCAGAAATATCCAAGCCAAGGGCTCAACCGTTGTCGCGAGTTTCCAGAGCCTTGCCAGCCTTTCACCGATGGGAATAGATTCTTCGGTGAAATTCGAACCCGACAGATGGATGCCCGCATTCGATATCACCCCCATGAAATTGAACCTCGGCTGCAGCAGAAAAGCCGCAGCAATGGTAACAACGCCGGCAATGACCACCATGGAGCCCCTCTCTTTCCAACTCCGTGGTCGTGCCGGATCATCGATAAGGAGCACAACGATCAATGCGATATAAGCCATGGCGGAATACTTGCAAGCGACCGCCGCGCCGATCGCCATGCCGACCATATATGGCGTGACCTTGGTACGATCAGTGGCCAGCGCATAAATCGCAATCGCAACAAAGAACGAGACCAGCGTATCCGTACGGATATAGTTGGCATACAACCATGTGTCCGGGGATATCATGAAGTACGCCAAGAAGCATAAAGCCACTAGCCTCTGGCCCGTCACTTTTACGATGAGCTTCGCGAACACGAATGCTGTTGCAACATCAGCGAGCGTGTACAGAAAACGAGTGATCCTATATGCGGCATCACTCTGAAAGAGAAGATAGATTCCCTCTGAGTAGCTCGATGACATGCCACTCAATTGTAGGAATGATGCTGCCATGGCAATAGCTATCGCTGGCAAGTACATGGCTAGATGCCCATAACCTGCCCACTCTGGCGTCCAGCTTCCGGCGGCGATCGCGACCGCATTCATCACTACTTCCGACTCATCAACTCTGTGCCCGCCGAAATAGAAAACGCCACTGCACAACAGTAGCGCGGCAAGCAAGCAAAGCGCTGCGCAACCGGTCCAGCGCGCTGCACGTGTCAAGTTGGCTGGCGTTACAATTGACATTGTTCCTCCAAGGAACTAGTTCTGGACGAGGGCTACTAAAACCACGCCGCCTTAATTTGCCGCGCAGCCGCTGTTGGAAACACTTTTATATACGTGCAAATAGCGCTCGGCCATCATGGCACAACTGTTCGACACGCCCTCTGTCTGCTGCCACGCATTAACCGCTGCCACAGCCTGTTCGTACGCCGGAAGATCGCCACGTATTTCCATGAGTTTCCCCAAGGCCTCGTCCGCGCTCGCATCATGGGCAATCAACCAGCCAGCGCCAGACGCGGCTATTCGTTCGCCAACCGCTCCGATGTCCATCCCCAGCACTGGTATGCCGCTGGCCCAAAGCTCGGTAAGCGTATGACAGAACGTTTCGGGCCAGATGGAAAATATCACCCCCACATGCGGATCAATTTCCTCTATCTTCTGGACAACGTTCTCTCGGCTGTATTTTCCATGGTGAATTCCGATCCCTGTGAGCTCAGCCGCCATATTCCCCAAGAAATGTAGTTCCAGGATTCCTTCCCTATCCTTTCCCGACATCGCCCTTAGCAGGCTCGATCCTTTGGCAGCGCCGATGTTTCCGAGGACAACGACACGAAGCTTCTCGATCTGACGTGACGGCACCTTGGCGGATATGAATCTCGGGAAGTCTCTTCCGTGTGGAATCACATAGAACTTGTCGCGCGATACGGACGGGAATATGTTGACGAACAGATCCGCGACGAATGCTGACGTGGTGACGAAAGCACCCACTGCGTCGAAATGCGAGGACTGCAATTCCCGCCACCGTTCGATGAATCTGTGCTTCAGGTTCGGGATCTCCTCTTGGCGCCATAACTCCACACGGCATTCCCCCTTGCCAGCCGTACATACACCGCCACAAAACTTTGCATCTTGGTCGAGGAGCTTAACGGTCGGACATGCCGTGTAGAAATCATGTATCGAGTAGACAATCGGCACCGAAAGCTCTTTGGCAGCCTCGATCAATCCCAGGCTATGCCAAGCAATATGCCGGATATGCAGAATATCTATCGAGTGCCGGTATAACAGGTCAGCGACATAGTTGTCATACTGGCTAGATGTATGCCTCAGCGGGTCAATCTGACTATGCATATGTTGCGTCTCGATCTCCAGAAGCTTGTCGTCGACCAACCTGAAGAGCTTTACGGTAACCGTATCGCAGCACAACAATAGACAATCGTGACTTGAACTTATCTCCCGCATCAAATCCATGTTTGTTTGCGGCGTGCCGCCAGTTTGTGTCGAGATCACATAGAGAATTCTCTTGCGCCTCGCACCTTGCTCCGCCCGATAGATAGCAGCCTTGGCGCGCTTCCTGATCATGCAGAACTCCAGATCATTGAAACGGGCCACAAGCCTCTTGTACTCGGGAAATTCAGAATTTAGCGCCCTGGATGCCTGCGCAATCAACTCTGCTTTTTCTCCAAGAAAGCTCTGGGACCGCTTGTGGAAAACATATGCTTTGTCGCTGACCAGATGTCGCCAGCCTTTTCTCTGGCCGCGCATACAGAACTCATTTTCCTCCCCATAGCCGCGTGGAAACTTTATCTCGTCGAATACACCAATCTCTTCCAGAGCATCCCTACGGATATATAAACAAAATCCGTTCCCAGTTGGAACGGCTATCTCCCGCCCCGCCCCCGCTTGCACGATTGCGTGCGCGCATGATTGGCGTTCAGCTGCGTCAGGTAACCAGTCCGCTCCGGTGGGCTCGGGAGCCGAGAAGGCGCCAGCATTGTTCGAGAGGGCAGTGACAGTCGCCACTTTTCCAAATGCGTAGGCGCAGTATCTGAGACTACTCAACCAATGCCCTGTTACCACCGTGTCGCTGTTCAGCAGTACGACATCCCTGCCTTCGCACAGTGACAATCCACGGTTCACTGTACGTGTGTAGCCAAGATTGGTTTCGTTCCTGTATACATGGACATAAGGGAAGTCGCCATAGTGATTCAGAAGGTTCCCGATTTCCTGTTCTGTACTGGCGTCGTCAATGAGCAACAACTCAACTTTCTCGCCCAGGCACTCAATCGCAGCGGGCAGGCACTCTGCCACGGCCTCGTGCGCATTGAATATAGGAACAATTATTGTGATGGGTCTGACATATTTTTGCCGGACTGCATCCATAAAGCGACCATGCCCGCCAGGAGAAATTTGTACGGCCGCATTCGCTATACGAGGACTTCTCCGCAAAGATACGGCGTCCGTCAAGAACGTGACATCAATCTTTGTTCCGTCAGGGAAAAGTCCCGGCGGGAAAGACAGCGAGAACCCGGCCACCGAACCATCCAGCCCAGCAGCACTGACATCAGCCCGCGGCAGGCCGGTTTTTATCCTGCAAAGCGGCTCTTCATCGATCTTTATCTCCAACTCGACCGCCTGCCCAGGGCGTGCAGGATCGATGGCCCAGCCAGAAATCATCGATTCGCTGAACCTGTCGAAATAGCCAATCTTTGTTGAACCGACCAAAGCCGGCGCAGGTTGCGGCAGCGCCCCATTTCTGGACGACGATTCAAGATAGTGCAGTAGCGGATTGGATGTCGCAAAATCTACCCCGCTATTTTCTGACAGATATCTCCTGGTGCTGAAATTAGGGCCCGGATCGCGGAGCAACCGCGCGCCGTAGCGAAGATAATGCTCCGCAGGTTCAATCGACAGCGAGGCGACATCCGGATACTTGTTGACATACCACACGGCATCAAACAAGCCGCACTCCACTATTCTCGCGATCTGGGAACTATACTTATTCATAACTAGGAAACCCGTGCATCGTCACGGCTTCGTGGTGATCCTTGACATATTGCGCATATCATTCCCATCTTGATCGGTTCCTTTCTGCAGGATGACGGTTCAATCTAAAAACAACCATGACAATGCTTCATGTGTGTTTTCTGTTGTGCGATTTCTAGCGCTAAGAGATTGGCCTGATGACATAAACCATTACTGGCTAGATAGCGTTCTTACTTCGCGCCATTCGCCCTTACTGAACGGCCCTCAGCTTTGCCGTGATGCATGTAGTGAAGCAACGGATTGATCTTTGATGCAGCCACGTCCGCGTAAGTAGCCAAGTAGAACTTGGCGTCGAATTCCGGGCCTGGATCCCTTCCTTCGGCAGCCCCATGGTTCAAATAATGCTCCGCCGGATCGATGCCGCTTCTAGCGACGTCCTGGTTGCGCTTCAGATACCAATCGGCATCGAACCAACCCGACCCTCTTATCGTATTGAGATCACTCGATACGGGTTGCCCCCCTGAGCTGAAGAGGCGCTTTGCTGCACGCAATGGCTTCATTATTCTCCAGAATATGCTTCCGGTAATTTCAGCCAGGCGATCCTCGCATTGCTTGAGCTCGACTACCTTTTCTGAAACCAGTGATTTGAGCTGTAATTTTTCTGCTTCTTCCACAGCCAAATGGCGCATTATCTTGGCTGTCTGCTTGCTCGTTTCAAGCAACTGACCCTTCAATTTTGTGATCTGGTCGTTGGTCGCGGAGAGCTGACGCCTCAGCTTTTCCGACGCGCCACGCCTTTCTCCATCGACCCGCTCCAACTCCTGCTCCCTGTTTATCAGCACCATGGTCAGTTGTTCGATTTCCCGGAAGCGCTCGGAAACGCTAGCCTCAGCGGCGGTCTTGGCTGCGTCCATCAGTCTCAGCTCGTCCGTCAACCGTGCATGCTCTTCAACTGCCGCGCGGGATTCATTTTCGTAAATCGAAATCTTGCCCTTGTATGCCTCGAGATCGGAGGCGCGGCTTTCTGCCAGCTGCGTGACTGTCCGAAGCTCCTGGTCCTTGCCCGAAAGTCTTTCTCTCGCCTGCTTGAGGTCTGCATCCAGCTTAGCCGCGGACTCGCGCGCAACTCTGAATTCCGTCTCCATGAAGGCGAGCTGGCTATCCCGCTGCTTGAGCTCCGAATCGAGCCTCATGGACATCTCCCTCACAAGCTTCGCCTCTTGTTCTCGGAGCGATAGTTGTCCGCGAAGTACCAACTCGGATCGCGACTCGATGCTTCCACTTGATTTTGGTTTCAATGGCGGCAACCCTGACTCATACTTTGCCAGCGCTTTTCTACCAGCCGGTGTTGGGCCCGCATCGATCTTGGCCGGTGCGTTCCCGGCAGCCATCAAATGCCTGAAGATGTCCATCTGCGGCGCTTTTGTATAAGCAAATAAGTCTTGGCGCGACTCCCGCTCCCTGTAGAGATCGTCACGGACAAACGCGGATATTTCGCGATCAGAAGGCAAGCGCATGCCGCCAACTCCTACGGACTCGAGCTGCCTCAGCAGCTGTCTTGCGACCGCCATTGGCTCTTGCATCAGCTGCCGATGAAGCACAACTACGTTCGGCAGGCCAGTTGAGGCGTTCCTGGCCGACCTGACATAGTGTTCCCAAAGCGCAAGACCTGCATCAATCGGCATTTCGTTGCGCGTATGCAGGCTGGCGGCAACCTCGATCGGATTGCGGAATATTTGCACGCAAACCGGAACTTCCAATACCTTGCGCCACAGCGGCAGCAGCAGGCACAGCCTTGGCTCCTTCAGTAACCACGGGCGATGCGCATCCATTTCGAGAACCAGCTTGGACGCGCGCCTAGTAAAATCCGCGACAATGGCTTCCGGTAAATTCTCTGCATCGAATTTCAGCACACGGTTCCAATCACAGCCTAGTGCATGAAGAACGGAATCATTCAACATCCTCACGTCACGTCTTTCCCAGAATCCCTTCGGGTTTTCATCGTTGGCACCGGTACTGATTCCTTCTGGCCCGAAGTAGGCACCCATGAGGTTGAGCAGCCGGGCCAAGACCGACGTTCCGGAACGATGCATGCCTAACACGATCAATTGCACGGTGTTTTCCTCAAGCGCAGTTCGCGGGAACGGTCATTTGCATAAGCATGCATCTGCGGTCGCAACCCGTCGACATGTGTAATTACCATGGTTATTCCTAGACATTGCCCAACGACTGCTTGATCTCCGTCGTCGATATTTCCGATGTGCGCGGCAGATACACCACCTTGCATAGATCCATCAGGAAATCGAATTTACCCGCCCAGTCATCGCCCATCACGAATATTCCTGCCTGGTACTTGCGAATATCCTCGGCCTTTTGCTCCCACGTGTTTTCAGCGAATACCTCGTCCACGTAGCGGATGGATTCCAGCACCACTCTCCGGTTCTCGAAATTGAGCAGTGAGGATTTGTGCTTCCCCTGGTTGAACTCATCCGACGATAAGCCCACCACCAGCCTGTCGCCCAGCGCGCGTGCGCGCTTCAACAGATTGATGTGACCGACATGCAGGATATCGAAAGTTCCATAAGTGATGACCGTCCTCATGCCCGCTCCCGTCCCAATAGGTTCTGGCCAAGATCCGACGAATCGGCCAATTGTTTGACCCGAGCCATCACTCGTGCCGAATTACGATCATCGACATGGTCGAAGAATAGTTTTCGCTTCCATTGCCGCGAGGCGAGGTCCAGTGCTGACGGCTCGTCGAATACGACTTCCAGTGCTGCCTGAAGCTCGCTAAAAATTTTGCAGACCGGCCCAGGAAAAGCGAAATCGAGGTCGTAGAAGGCGCCACGCTCGATGCTGGCATAGCTGTCGTAGTCGTACGCGAAACTGATGGACGGCTTTTCAGTCAGCATGTAGTCGATGAAGCAGCTGGAATAGTCGGTGATCAGCGCGGAGGAATAGCGGTAAAGGATTTCCACATTGGGAAAATTCGCATCCGACAGGTCCAGAGCGCCGATGCGCGCGAACTGGGTGCCATAGGTGCGTGCGCTGTCGGCCATGTGCTCGCGAATCCCCAGCACAGCGTTGTTGCGCTGCAGCCATTCCTCTATCCAGTCGATCTGCGCTTCACTAAACCGGAAATATGCATCGGCCTGCGCATTGCGGAAAGTCGGCATGAACAGCACCAATTTCCTTCCGGCGACAAGGTCGTACAGGGCGGCGCCTTCGTGACGCAGATCCTCCGGCAACTGCTCGAAATTCCGCAGGATGAAATCGTTGCGCGGAAGTCCGGTGTTCCAGATGTCTGTATAGGACAATGGGTGGAATGCGGCGGCCATGGCCAGGGTGTCGACTTGCGAGGAACTGATTACTGCACGGTACTTGGCATGGTCGCGCGCCATAGCCAGGCGATTCTGCTGACTGTCGAGCGAGGCGTAGCCGATGCGCTTGAACGGGATCCCGTGCCACAGGTTGATCAGATTGTGCAGCTCGCTGGCCACTGGATACACCAGATTGCGCGCGGCGCTATGTTTGATGAAAATATTGCCTGCGCGCAATAGATAATACTGGCCCTGCGGACTCAGCAGGGCTGCGATCTCCACATCCACGCCGTCAACGCTTACCGGGCCATCCCGGGTCAACACGATCTTCTTGATGGTGGGGTCGTTCTTGACCTCTTCGAACAGAGCACGTTCGTTTCCGGAGAACACGCCCGTGAAGGCGCAGACAGGGAAAACCCACCAGTGGCTGTACTTGGGCGTGGCCTGATCCGCCGCGATGAATTCCTGGTCGCTCAGCAGGGCAGCCGGCACTTCGCCATCGTCATGCAGGTGGGAGGTGCCGATGCCCAGATTCTGCTCCAGCTTGTCCGGATCGGTCACTCGTCGTAGGTTCTGCCTGATGGTATCCACGTTGGCTTGCGGGAAGCTCTTCAAACCGTTTTCCATCCATGCGCCCAGGCGCGGCACTTGATAGTGGTTTTCCGCCAGCAAATAGCGCTTGAGAAACGGGAAGCCTTCTTCCAGCAAGCGGAAATACCAGCTGGTGTAGATGGGGTGGAAGGGATAAAGACTGTCAATGAAGGTGTCGAAGACGTAACCCGCTGCGATGAGGTAACGGGTGAACCCGGCCTCATACTTCAGTATGACGTTGCGTTTGGATTCCTGGGCGGTAACCGTATCCAGCAACTTGCGGAATTGGCCGTCTGCGATGACCGGGCGCCGATAGGCGACGAAATAGGAGCCGACATGGAAGTCGTAGCGGTAGTCGCCCTCGAAGCCTTCCAGCATCGACCTGCGCACTGCGTCCATGGGGATGGGCCGCGGGAACTGGTTCTTGGGATCGCGGCGCGTGGCAGCCATGCCCTTGGTCGCCTGCATGCCCCACCAGTCGCAGGCCTTGGCATCCATTCTCGCGAAAACATGATGTAGGTCGCGCAACAGATAGCAACTGTCGTTGGCCAGGATCAGTTCGTCGTACTGTTCTATCGTTTCCCAACCCACCAACTCGCTGGCCAGGCGTGAATAGGAACCGAAATCGTAGTTCCCATGACGTTCGCCCCAGGCGCCCTTGGTATAGCCATCTATCCTGGCAAGTTGCTCCAGCGGGATCTCGCAGTCGGCCAGGTAATAGATATCCGCGTACTGACTGAGTTCGCGCAGGTAATCGACCACGTAATCGTCGATCAATCCATCGGGATCGTAACCGGCGAATAGGCAGATACGCTTGATATGAGCGCCATCCGCATGCCGGTAACCGCTGCCCGCGAACTGCGAAGGTGGACGCGGAGGGCATGTATCCAGTTCCAACAGGCGGCCGACGGCGAGATAATGCGCCAGAGGATTGATTTCCTCCGATGCTGGATCCAGATGGGTGGTCCAGTACCACCATACATCGAAGTCGGCGCTTGGGTTGCGCAACTGCTTCCAGCCATGTTCGCAGAAATGGTAAAGCGGATTCATGCGGCTCGACGAGACGTCCGGGTTCTTGGCCAGGTAGTAGAGGGCGTCGAACATGGCGTTCGGGTTCCTGCGCTCCTTCGCCCCGTATTTCAGATAGTGGTCGATGGGCTCGAGTCCGCTGGCCAGCACATCCGGATACTGCCGCAGGTAATAGTCCCGGTCGAAAGTGCCCGAGAGGAGCAAGGTGTCTCGTACCGGATCGGGTACGCGCCTGATCTCCAAGCCAGCTGCTCGTCCGACCTCTAGGTAATGCCGCAGGGGATTGATTTCGGCGTCGCCCTCTTCCAGGTGAGTACGCGCATACCACGGCGCATCAAAATCCGCGCTTGGACTGCGGTCTTCCTTGAAGCCAAACTGGCAATAATGGAGGAATGGATTGACGTGCGCATGCGCTACATCCGGATTTTTCTCCAGGTAGTAAGCCGTATCGAAAAAGTCACAAGGGTTGCGGTTTTCCCTCGCGCCATCCAGCACGTAGTGCAGTACCGGATCCACTCCCCCGGCCGCTACGTCCGGATATCGGCGCAGATAACCCGCCTCGTCGAATAATCCCGACTGACGCAACGCCAGCACTTCACGGTTCGCCTGCGCAACGGGACCGGCGCCGAGGAGCCGCGCCATGAAACTCCTTGTTTTCCCCAATGCCGACATGTTCATGCTACCCAGTAGGATCGATACATTACTTTAGGACTCACCGCGATCCGCTTACCCGTTCATTTCATTGCCAAGGTTTCGGCGACCTTGCGCGTCAACCGCAATTTTTTCCCTGTGGTGGTCACCACTTCGAAATCACCCGCGATGTCCTGGTAACCGGTCAGTGCGGGGATTTTCAACAGGATGCGGAAACCCACATGCGCATTGGCGCTCTTCAGATGATGCTGTACATCCGGACGCTCCAGGGCCTGCAGGGACTCGGCCGGGAAAACCTGTCCCCGGATACGCACATTCAGCTGTGCGGGCAATTGCCCATTCTCATCCACTGCCCACCCCCTCACCAACAGGTTGCCGCCCTTCAAGCGGACATCGTCGACGAAGCCGACTATGCCTGAAAAGCCAGATTTACCTGTGCGGGTAGCCATGCTCGGCGCCGGCATGGCAAGGTAGTAGGCTCGCGCACGTTCCTCTTGTACTTGCTCGGAGGTCGGCGAGGGCCCCACCCTGTCCCAAAGCATCAGCACAGGCAGATATGCCTTTTCCGAGAACGCTTTTTCGACGGTTGCGTGATGCTCCACTGGCACATACATGTCCAGCGCCAGATCACGAGCGCTGCCCGCTTCCTCGATACACAAGCCGATCAACTCGGAACCCGCGCCCTGGTCGAACACGCGCTGCAAGGTTTGGTCCAGGTGGAATGGCGAGTAATCGCGATTGATCACCTCATGCAATGCTTGTGACACCGATTTTTTTCCTTGGGCAACCAGGCTTATCTGTTGGTCGCCCGAAATTACGGGCACCCCGGCAGGCACGAAAAGCCGCGTCGATATGCTGCTCTTTCCATAGCCAGGGGGCTGTAGCAGCAAGTAGGCTATCGGACGACGACGCGAAATATGGAGGACGTGGCGGGCAATAGGATCGCCGCTTTGAGAAACGCTGGGGCCCATCCATTTCCAGGCGAATGGAGCAAGCACTTCGGTCAGCTTGGCCATGGTCGGGAAATAACGTTGGTCGATGCCACGTTCGACCTTCACCCATTCGCTTTCCTTCTTCGACACGATACCCAGCTCGAGCACCAGCACGCCATCCGGGGACAGGCGCTCGACCAGTCGGCCCACCAGTGCGGCCTGGTCGTCGGCATAGTGCAATGCCGACGCCAACAGGATCACGTCGAACTGGCCTTCCGGCAGGCTGTCCCAGTTCTGCTGATAGAACTCGCAATCCGGAAAACGACGGCGCGCTCGGTCGATGAAACCCCTGGACTGATCGATGCCGACCACGCGTTGCGCGCCCTGGAACTTGGCGAAGCCGCAAAAGAAGCCTTCGTTGCAGCCGACATCCAGGAACGTCAAGCCGGCAAGATCCGGAAGTTTCAGGGCCTTCAGCTTATCCAGCGTCCGTGAATCGCCGTCTGCGTCGGGAAAGGATTGATATTGGGCCATGCGCTAGTCTGGATTCGATGGGGAATGGAAGGTGCGACGTTTCAGGCTTCTGTGTGCAATGCAGTGGAAATCGCTGGGGCCAGGCGTAACGCCACGTTGGCGGTTTCCGACGTGGACCCTCCCAACACCCTCAGCCCGTCGCCCAGTGCCTGCAATGAATCGATGTTGTCGGGGCTCGGGAAACTCGCTGTGAATCCACAACGCGGTTCGGACAACCCGAAATGCCGCATCACGTCCTGCCTGTCGACCCGCACCAGCTCATTCGGCCGGTAACGGATGCCACCGATTTCCAGCGCCAGTCCTTTCGGGGCATGACCGTCGGTACTGGTCATCCACCCGCGGATGCGGATGACGCCGCCATCGAACACGATGGTTTCCGCACAACCATAGACATGCTGATCCGCTTCGGTGGCGTCCCCATCGTGCGCGCGCACGGAGGCCATCAGGCTGTGGTAGCGCTGCAGCGAAGATGCGATGTCGCCCGCATGTATGATCCTGCCCTGCTCCAGCACGATGCCCTTGTTGCATATGTCGCGCAGCAAACCGACGCTGTGGCTGGCAAGGATCACGATCTTGCTGCCGCCCACCCGACTCTGCATCCGCGCCTTGGCCTTGGCCATGAAATCCGAATCGCCAGCGCCGACCCATTCGTCCATCAATATGATGTCGTGTTGCACGGAGGTGGAAATGGCGAACCCGAGCCGCATTTTCTGCCCCGCGGAAAGCGTGCGCAGGCGGTGGCTGGATTTTTCCTGCAAGCCGGCGAAATGCAGGATCGGTTCGATATGGTCGCGCAGGCTCGAAGCCTTCAAGCGCATGGCGGTGCCGCGCAGGAATATGTTTTCACGCACGGTCGCTTCGGCATTGAACCCGAGCGACATGTTGAGCAATGCCTGGCAACTGCCATTGATGGTCACCTTTCCCGAAGTGGGCTGGTAGACGCCGTTGATCACGCGCAAGAGCGTCGATTTCCCGGCGCCGTTACGCCCAAGTATGGCAATGCGATCGCCTTCGTTGGCCTCCAGATCGATGCCGCTCAGCAGTTCGACGTCGACGCGCTTGGGCGGGTCCAACGCCGCACCGAGAAACATCGACCTCCAGTTCCTGGCGCGGCGCTCGCGTTGGACATATAGAGGGACGGCCAGCCTGACCCGATCCAGTTTGATATGTGCGCTGCTCATCGTCGTTCAAATCCAGATAGGCACGAAACGCGCATAACGGCGGTACACCAATGCAGCCAGCACCCAGCCCGCCAACGCCATGATCGCCAGGTAGTAGAGAGTCAGTGGTTCGAGTGGTTCGCCCAATATGGGCGCGCGCACCACTTCAACCATGTGGTACAGGGGATTGAAGCGCGCAACGGTACCGCGGATGCTGTCCACGGGCATCGAATCCGCCTTCCAGACGATGGGCGTCAACAGGAAGGCGAACATGAAGATGTTGCCGATGAACTGGCTCAAGTCCTGGAAGCGCGCGCCGATGACGGCAAACAGGACTCCCACCCACAAGGTATTGGCCAGCACCAAGGGGAACGAGAGCAGGGCGAACACCAATCCTTCCCACCTGACCCCTGGATACAAGGCCAGTGCTATCACGACGACCGGGATGGAGGCTACGAAATAGAACAACGCCTTGGCCAGAACACGCAGTACGAAATCGGTCAGGCGGACATGCCCGTCCATGATGAAAGATCCTGCCGCGGTGAAAGCCGAGGTGGATTCGATGACCACGCTGCTGACCAGACGGAACAGGGTGTAGCCGAGCGCCATGTGCGCGGCGAACGCGACGATGCTCTGGTTCTGCATGCTGGCGAAAAAGCTGCCCATCCCCCAGACATAGATGATGGCCGGCGCCATCAGCCAGAAGATCCCCAGTCGCGATTGCCGGTAGCGGACCACGATGTCCAGCCAGCCCGACAAAGCCCAGAACTCGGGGTTGCGGATGCTTGCGGACAGATCCCGAAACAGATTACTCATCCACCACTCCGCGATCGGAGGGCCAGCGACCGACTGGCGCGACTCAGCCTGCAAGAAGGGCGCGGTGAAGCAAAGGTGGCCGCATCGGCAATCATCCTGCCAAGGCTTCCACAAGGTCGTCACGGAGATCGGAGACCGCTTCCACGCCCACGCTCAGGCGGACCAGGCCATCGGTGATCCCCAGCGCTTGGCGGCGCTCGGGCGGGATCGACGCATGGGTCATCACCGCCGGGTGGTTGACCAGGCTTTCCACTCCTCCCAGCGATTCAGCCAGGGTGAACAGATGGGTCTTTTCGCAAAGTGTTCTCGCGGACTCGAAACCGCCCTTGAGCACGATCGAAATGATGCCGCCGTACCCCTGCATCTGGCGCCCGGCCAGCGCGTGCTGCGGGTGCGACTCAAGGCCCGGGTAGATGACTTTCTCGATCGCCGGGTGCGCGACCAGGTACTCGGCCAGTGCCATCGCATTGCTGCAATGCGCCTTCATCCGCAGGTCGAGCGTCTTCAGTCCGCGCAACGCCAGGAAGCTGTCGAACGGTCCCTGCACCGCGCCGATCGAATTTTGCAGGAACGCCAGTTGCTCGGCCAGTTCGTTGTCGTCGCCGACCACGACCATGCCTCCGACCATGTCGGAATGGCCGTTGAGGTACTTGGTGGCCGAATGCACGACGATATCGGCGCCCAGCCGCAGCGGGCGCTGCAGGATGGGCGAGGCGAAGGTGTTGTCGACCACGACCCGCAAGCCATGCTTGCGGGCGATGGCGCAGACCGCCTCGATGTCGACGATCTTGAGCATCGGGTTGGTAGGCGTTTCTATCCACACCATTTTCGTACTGGGGCGGATCGCCGCTTCGAAAGCAGCCGGGTCGGTCAGGTCGACGAAACTGAAGTCCAGGCCGGCGCTGCGCCTGCGCACGCGTTCGAACAGACGATAGGTGCCGCCATAGATATCGTCCATGGCGATGACATGGCTGCCGCTGTCCAGCAGTTCCAGCAAGGTCGAGCTGGCCGCCATGCCGGAGGCGAAGGCGTAACCGCGGCTACCGCCTTCCAGTGCCGCCACGCAGCGCTCGTAGGCGAAACGCGTGGGATTGTGGGTGCGCGAATACTCGAAGCCCTGATGCACACCCGGACTGCTCTGGGCGTAGGTGGAAGTGGCGTAGATCGGCGGCATCACCGCCCCGGTGCTGGGGTCCGGCGATTGCCCGCCGTGTATCGCCAGTGTTCCGAGTGCGAACCCGGATTCGGCCGGGTCGACATTTGCAGAGGTATTCGACATGGAGGATTCCAAAATGGGGGCGGATTTTACCAGTTCAGCCTGAATGGCCTGTTCGCGCTCACTGCACCCTCCGGCGCAGGTAATTCAGCAGATCGATGCGGGTGATCAGGCCGAGGAAGGCATCGCCGTCGGTGACGATGGCGACCTGGCCGCGATCGAACACCGGCAGCAACGCCTCGATCGGCGACTTCACGTCCAGCCGGTCCAGCTTGCTGACCATGGCGGTGGACACCGGATCGCGGAAACGGTCCTCGTCGCCGTAGACATGCAGCAGCACGTCGCTCTCGTCGACGATGCCGACCAGCTTCTCGCCCTGCATCACCGGCAGCTGCGAGACGTCGTAAAGCTTCATGCGCTGGTAGGCGGTGGTCAGCAGGTCGGTCGGGCTGACCACCACCGTGTCCTTCTGGCTGTAGGGGCGCAGGATCAGGTCGCGCAGGTCGCCATGCTGGGCGCGTTCGATGAAGCCGTTGTCCAGCATCCAGTAGTCGTTGTACATCTTCGACAGGTACTTGTTGCCGGTGTCGCAGACGAACACCAGCACCTTCTTCGGCGTGGTCTGTTCCTTGCAGTACTTGAGCGCCGCCGCGAGCAGGGTGCCGGTGGAGGAACCGCCGAGGATGCCCTCCTTGGCCAGCAATTCGCGCGCGGTCAGGAAGCTTTCCTTGTCGCTGATCGCGTACGCCTTCTTCACCCGGGTGAAGTCGGAGATCTGCGGCAGGAAGTCCTCGCCGATGCCTTCCACCATCCAGCTGCCGGATTTTTCGCTGAGCGTGCCTTCGTTGATGTATTCGGTGAGGATGGAACCGACCGGGTCGGCCAGGATCAGCTCCACGTCCGGCGCATGTTCGGCGAAGGCGCGCGACAGGCCGGTCATGGTTCCGGAACTGCCGCAGCCGAAGACGATGGCATCCAGTTGCCCGTCCATCTGCCGCAGGATTTCCGGGCCGGTGCCGAATTCGTGCGCGGCCGGATTGTCGGGATTGCCGAACTGGTTGACGAAGAACGCGCCCGGGGTCTCGCTGGCGATGCGCGCGGCCAGGTCCTGGTAGTACTCCGGATGGCCCTTGGCCACGTCCGAACGGGTCAGCACGACTTCGGCGCCCATCGCCTTGAGGTTGAAGATCTTTTCCCGGCTCATCTTGTCCGGGACCACCAGCACCAGCTTGTAGCCCTTCTGCTGGGCCACCAGGGCCAGGCCGATGCCGGTATTGCCGGCGGTGCCTTCGACCAGGGTCGCGCCCGGCTTCAGCTCGCCGCGCTGCTCGGCGGCTTCGATCATCGACATGCCGATGCGGTCCTTGATCGAACCGCCGGGGTTGGAGCTTTCCAGTTTCAGGTACAGCTCGCAGATGCCGGCATCCAGGCGCCGGGCTTTGACGATCGGGGTCTCGCCGATGAGTTCCAGGACAGAAGAATGGATGGCCATGCAGGAAGTGCGCTCGCGTTCGGCTCGAAGAAGACCGCGATTATCGCATCCCGGGGCCCCGGGCTCCCGGCAAAGCGAAGCCCGCCGGAGCGGGCTTGCCGATTTGAGCGACACGTCCGAGTGACGCGGACGGCGACCGCCGACGAGGAGGAGGTCGCCGCCCGCGACAATGGAACGCGGGGGACGTCAGTGGGGTTTGGCGTCGTAGATTCGTATAAGTCGTTCTTTCGCCGCGAGTTTCTCGCGCTTCATCTGGCCCAGGGTGGTGTCGTCGATGGGCAGCACGCCGAGTTCGGCGTCGGTGACTTTCTTGTTCAATTCGCGGTGGCGCTGGTACAGCTGCTTGAATTCCGGATCGGCCTTGATCAGTGCTTCGATTTCGGTTTGCGGTTGTCCTTCGAACATGACGTTACCTCCTTCAGCGGAAATACGAACGCCCCGGCCTTTGCGGGCACGGGGCGTTGGCTTGGGAGCGGAATATCGGGCGGTGGCGGGCACATTCCCCAAAATCACCCGCACTGGCCTTTTGGCCGGGAGCGGTTTCCTCTGGGTTGTGGGTCGGCGTCATCGGCTCGATCCTCCGGTGAGCCAGGCGACGGAGGTCGCCTGGGTATACGACCCTACTCTTTGCAATCGACCCCGGCAAGCGTCCTCACAAGTGCTTGATTGGCTTGGGGAAGCCGGCCGCCCCAACCGGCCTCGAAGACCACCTGGAAGCCAGGCGCAGTCGTGTAACTTACTGTATTTATTTAATTTTCTACTGCGCGATGATCACGTCCACGGCGCGGCTACGGCTACCCTCGCCCTTGCCCGTCGACTGCAGCCGCGCCCTGGTCACGCCGGCCTCCTGCAAAGCATTGCGCACGCTGTCGGCGCGGCGCTGGCCCGGGGTCTGCTTGTCGCCGAAACCTTCGATCCTGGCCTTGGCCTTGGGATTGGCCTGCAGGTAGGCCGCCAGCGCGGTAATGCTGGAGGCGCCCGCGGCCGACAGGCCGGCCTGGCCGGCGTTGAAGGCGGTGGCGCCCAGGGTGAATACCTCCCCGCGGGTGTCGAACCTCGATGCCGGCAGCTTGGCCCCGGACATCAGCTCGGCTTCCTGACGGGCCAGTTGCGCTTCCTTCTGGCGCGCGGCGCTGAGCTTGGCGGTCTGCTGCCCGGCTACCGAGGCCAGCATGTCCTCCGCGTCCTGGCGGGCCAGCGACTCGGCCTCGGTGGCCTGGCGCAGGCGCTCGGCCTCCTCGGCCTGGATCTGGGCCTGCACGCGCAGGCGTTCGGCTTCCTGGCGCGCGCGCGCCGCATCGCGGCGGCTGGCCTGGATCAGCAGTTCGCTGCGGGTGCGGTCCAGGCGATCGGCCTCGCGTTGCGCCGACTCGGTGCGGGCCGCGGTTTCGGCGATCTCGACCCGGCGATCGGCGATATACAGGGCGCTTTCGCGCTGCTTGCCGCGCGCCTTGGCCAGCACGGCCACGGCCTGCTGCGCCTGCAGCCTTTCGTAGGCGGCGAACTCGACCAGTTGCGGGTTCGATTGCAACGCGGCCAGGCGCTGGTTCAGTGCCATCACCTCGGGGCGTTCGGCGGCCAGCGCCGGCAATGCGGCCAGCAACAAGGCGAATGCCATCGACTTCGTTTTCATCCTGCCTCTCCTTCGCCAAGGGTGCGTTGGAGTTCATCGATTTCCTGACGGCGCTGCTGCAGCCGGGCATTGGCCACGGCTTCCTCGCTGCGTGCGCGGGCCAGGTCGGCATCGACCGTAGCGCGCAGGGCGAGCCCGGGCGCGAGCTTGCGTTCGCGACGGCTGGCTGCCGCGGCCTGCGCCTGTTCCAGTGCCGCGCGCGCCGAAGCCAGCAGCTCGGGCGCGTACTGGTCCGCATCGGCCTGGCCGGCGCGATCGACCGCCTGTTGCGCGGCGGCGAGTTCCGGGGCAAGCGCGACCTGGGCATGCGACGGTGCGGCGAACGCGGCCAGCAGGGCGAAAGCGCCAACCGTCACACACAGGAATCGGCGGAATTGTGCGAAGCTACGATGCATAGGAGTGCCGTGGCGTAAAGGGGAATGCGCGGCCATTGTCGGAAGCCTGCGTCGCACATGCAAACGGTGCGCGCCATTGTTGGGGACCATCGCACATGGATATCGGCTATTTCCTGAAGCTGATGACGGAAAAGAACGCCTCGGACATGTTCCTGACCACCGGGGCGCCTGTCTACATCAAGATCGAAGGCAAGCTCTACCCCCTCGGCAACACCGGCCTGCCCGCCGGCATGGTCAAGAAGATCGCCTATTCGCTGATGGACGAAGGCCAGGTGCCGATCTTCGAGCGCGAACTGGAATTGAACATGGCCCTGGCCCTGCAGGATGCCGGCCGCTTCCGCATCAACGTGTTCAAGCAGCGCGGCGAAGTGGGCATGGTGATCCGCGCGATCCGCAGCGTGATCCCGTCGATCGAGGAACTGAACCTGCCGCAGGTGCTGAAGGACATCATCATGACCCCGCGCGGGCTGGTGCTGCTGGTCGGTTCGACCGGCTCCGGCAAGTCCACCTCGCTGGCCTCGATGATCGACCACCGCAACAGCACCACCACCGGCCACATCCTCACCATCGAGGATCCGATCGAATACCTGCACAAGCACAAGCAGTCGATAGTCAACCAGCGCGAGGTCGGCCTGGACACCCACGCCTTCCACAACGCGCTGAAGAACGCGATGCGCGAGGCGCCGGACGTGATCCTGATCGGCGAGATCCTGGATGCGACCACCATGGAAGCGGCCATCGCCTTCGCCGAGACCGGCCACCTGTGCCTGGCCACGCTGCACTCGAACAACGCCGACCAGACCATCGAACGCATCCTCAACTTCTTCCCCGAAACCGCGCACAAGAACGTGCTGATGAACCTGGCCCTGAACCTGCGCGCGGTGGTGTCGCAGCGCCTGGTCAAGGGCAAGGACGGGCGGCGCATTCCGGCCGCGGAAGTGTTGATCAATACGCCGATGATCCGCGACCTGTTGCGCCGCGGCCAGGTCCACGAGGTCAAGGCGGCGATGGAAGCCTCGTTGGAGGACGGCATGGAGTCGTTCGACCAGTGCCTGTTCCGCATGGTCAAGGAAGGCCGTATCGAGCAGGAGGAGGCGCTGCGCGCCGCCGATTCGCGCGACGGCCTGGCCCTGAAGTTCCGCCTGTCCGAGGGCAGCAGCGGCGAACACGATCCGTATGCCGACTACGACGCAGCCTCGACCGGCGCTTCGCCGCGGATCACCCAGGGATTCGGCTGAGAGGCTGAGAGCGGGGAGTCGAACAGCGAGACCGATCGATAGATCGCCCTCACTCCTCGCTCCTCACTCCTCACTCCTCACTCCTCACTCCTCACTCCTCGTTCCTCGTTCCTCAGTTTCCCGACTTATCGACCCAGCTCCGCCGCATCCGGTTGCCTGTCCGGCCGCGCCTCGATGAAGGCGGGCAATTCCAGGCAGGCCGCCTCGATCCGCGAGATGGTCGGGAATGCCGTCATGTCCACCTCGAAGCGGCGCGCATTGAAGACCTGCGGGACCAGGCAGCAATCGGCCAGTCCCGGTACCTGTCCATGGCAGAACGTGCCCGTCGCCGGATCGCCCTCCAGCAACGCTTCCATCGCCATGAAGCCTTCGCTTATCCAGTGCCGGACCCATTCGTCGCGCTCGGATTGCGGCACCCGCCAGGTCTGCTCGAAGTAACGCAGCACCCGCAGGTTGTTGAGCGGGTGGATGTCGCTGGCGACCAGTTGCGCCAGGCCGCGGACCCGGGCGCGGTCGCGCGCGGTCATCGGCAACAGGCGCGGCGAGGGCCAGGCCTCGTCCAGGTATTCCAGGATCGCCAGCGACTGGCGGATCACGCGCACGCCGTGCATCAGCGTGGGCACCAGCTGCTGCGGGTTCACCGCCGCATATTCGGGCTGGTGCTGTTCGCCGCCGCCACGGACCAGGTGCACCGGCAAGGTCTCGTAGTCCAGGCCTTTCAGGTTCAGGCCGATGCGCACGCGATAGGCGGCGCTGGAGCGCCAGTAGGAATAAAGCCGCAGTTGTTCGCTCATGCGGGACGCACCGGGCAATGGATGGCAATGGAAAAGCAGCTGTCGTGCATCGGTCCTGGCCCGTGTGCCACTGGGCTCACTTATGTGCCCGTAGCGCTGCTCAGGGCAAGGGCTGCTGTTCGATCCGCTGCTCGATCGCGCCAAAAATGAGACTTCCATCACTATTAGCCATCTCGATCCGGACCACGTCGCCGAATTTCATGAACGGCGTGCTCGGCTTGCCATCGCGCAGGGTTTCCACGGTGCGCTTCTCCGCGAAGCAGGAGGCGCCCTTGGAGGTGTCCTGGTTGGCGATGGTGCCGGAACCGACGATGGCGCCGGCCGACAGCGGCCGGGTCCTGGCCGCATGCGCCACCAGTTGCGAGAAGTCGAACTGCATGTCCACGCCGGCTTCCGGCGCGCCGAACCATTCGCCATTGATATGCGTCAGCAGCGGCAGGTGCACCTTGTTGGCGCGCCAGGCATCGCCCAGCTCGTCCGGGGTCACGAACACCGGCGACAGCGCCGAGCGCGGCTTGGACTGCAGAAAGCCGAAGCCCTTGGCCAGTTCGGCCGGGATCAGGTTGCGCAGCGACACGTCGTTGACCAGCCCGATCAGCTGGATGTGCGCGGCCGCCTGCTCCGGGGTGACCGCCATCGGCACGTCGTCGGTGACAACCACTATCTCCGCTTCCAGGTCGATGCCGTAGTCCTCGCTGACCACCCGCACCGGATCGCGCGGGCCGAGGAAGCCGGCGCTGGTGGCCTGGTACATCAGCGGATCGGTGTAGAAGCTTTCCGGCACTTCGGCGCCGCGCGCACGGCGCACGCGTTCGACATGCGGAAGATAGGCGCTGCCGTCGACGAATTCGTAGGCCCGTGGCAACGGTGCGGCCAGCGCGCCGAAATCCAGTTCGAACACGCCATCGGCATCGCCCGCGTTGAGCGATTCGGACAGGGCATTGAGCCGCGGCGCGGTATTGGACCAGTCCTCCAGCGCCTGCTGCAGCGTTGCGGCCACGCCGGCGGCGCGCACAGCGTGCTTCAGATCCCGCGACACCACGATCAGCGTGCCGTCACGGCCGCCTTCCTTCAGTGAACCGAGCTTCATCCGGACTCCAGATTTTTGGCGCTTCAGCGCAATGGTTTCAATTGTAATCGTTCCCCGGGCACCCGGCGCGCCAGCGTACTTGCCTTCGGGGCAGGCCTCCACCCGCACGGCGAGTGATGGGTTCGCCACGCGTTTCCCGGTTGTTGTGATCAAGCGCGGCGTGGTCGTCGTCCCGGAAGCGGGGGCGGGCCCGCCGGATCAATGGTCGAGGGCAAGGCCCTCTGCGACTGCGCGATACCAGTCATCCATCCGGAGCACGCCAATGAACACCAAGAATCTGCCTTTGCAACCCCGCCACCGCCTGTCCGCAGCACTGGGCATCGCGCTTTGCCTTGCCTTTTCCAATGCCACGTTCGCCGGCGAGACCTGCGACCTCGCCACTGCAGGCGAAGACGAAGGTGGTGCCAACGCCGCTGGCGCCGGCGCCACCGCCTGCGGCGCCGGCGCCAGCGCCAGCGGTGACAGTGCCACGGCTTACGGCGACTCCAGCCTGGCCTCGGGCGATGAAAGCACCGCCACCGGCCAGGGCAGCACCGCCACCGGCGGCATGTCCACGGCTACCGGGGCGTCAAGCTTCGCGACTGGGTTCGGCGCCACCGCGACTGGCGCCTACAGCTCGGCGACCGGATCCGGAAGCACGGCCATCGGCAACATCAGCCAGGCCGGCGGCGACTTCGGCACTGCCATCGGTGTGGGCAGCCAGGCTTCAGGCAACAACAGCACCGCCACCGGCGCATCCAGCGAAGCCACGGGCGAATACAGCACCGCCAACGGGACCGGCAGCAACGCTTCTGGGCTGATGAGCACCGCGGTCGGCGGCGCCAGCCAGGCCAGCGGAGAGAACGGCACCGCACTCGGTGCGCTGAGTCAGGCCAACGGCCAATACAGCACCGCGCTCGGCACCAACAGCCTGGCTACCGCGCAGAACAGCACCGCGGTCGGCGACGGCAGCGAGGCGCTGGCCATGGCCAGTTCCGCGATCGGCGCCGAAAGCAGCGCCGCGTCGTTCGCCGACGCCGCCTTCGGCGCCGTGGCCACGGCCAGCGGCGGATCGAGTACGGCGCTCGGGGCGTTCAGCTTCGCCAGCGGCAGTCACGCGATCGCGGTCGGATCTCAGAGCCTGGCCTCGGCCGACGGCAGCATCGCCATCGGCGTGCTGAGTTCGGCGAGCGGCATCGACAGCATCACGCTGGGTTCCGGGAGCCTGGCCAGCGGTCAGAACTCGGTGGCCCTTGGCACGAACTCGGTCGCCGACCAGGACGACACGGTGTCGGTGGGCAACGCCGGCAACGAGCGCCGGGTGGTGAACGTCGCCGATGGCGCCGCGGCCACCGATGCGGTGAACCTGTCGCAGCTGCAGGCGACGCTGGCCACGGCCAATGCCTACACCGACACCGCCGTCGCCACCGGCGGCACCGCGGCCAACGCCTATACCGACGACCGCGAAGCCGCGATCCGCAACGACATGGAGGCCGGCGATGCCGCCACCCTGGACGCGGCGGAAACCTACGCCGAGGCCGGCGACGCCGCGACCCTGAGCGCCGCCAACCAGTACACCGATACGCAGATCGCCAATCTGGTCGGCTTCGATGCGGGTGCGATCAACGGCCGCCTCGACGTATTGGAGGATCGTTTCGACGCCGTCGATCGCCGCATGGACCGGCAGGACGCGCGCATCGGCCGGGTCGGCGCGCTCAACGCCGCGATGATCGGCATGGCGGCCAGCGCGGCCGCGGTCGAAGAGGGACAGAGCCGGATCGGTTTCGCCGCCGGCGACTACAACGGCCATCAGGCGTTTTCCGTCGGTCTGCAACAACGCATCGGCAAGCGCGTCGCCCTCACCGTCGGTGGCGCCTTCAGCGGCTCGGAGCGCTCCACCACGATCGGCGTGGGCATCGGCTTCTGAGCGCAACCACGGGACCGGTGGCGGCCGCGTTCAACCGCGCCGCCGCCCAGCGACATCGCGTGATGGGTCCGGTTCCGTTTTTACGACTGTTACTTCAAGTGCGGCGTTGTCGTCGCCCCAGTCGTCGTGTCCCGGCATCGATCCGCGGATCGACGGCTCGCCTCCGGCGCAAACGCCAGTCAATCGAATCCTCATGGAGAACCTAGATGAAACATCCGAACATGATCACCGCGCGACGCCAGCGTCGCACCCTGGCCGTTGCCATCGCCCTGTGTTTCGCCGCCACCGGCACGGCCTGGGCGGGCGACGTTTGTGATTTCGAATCCGCCGGCGAAAGCGGTGGCACCGCAACCGCACCCGGAATCGAAGCGCTGGCCTGCGGCACCGGCAGCAACGCCGGTGGCACCTATGCCGTGGCGTTGGGACGCGATAGCGAAGCGACTGGAGTGTTCACCGTCGCGCTCGGCAACGGCAGCGTGGCCAGCGGCGCGCGCAGCATCGCGATCGGTTCGGGTTCCGTAGCCAGCCAGGAGACGAGCACGGCGGTAGGCATGGGAAGCAATGCGGTCGGTTACCACAGCTCCGCATTCGGAGGCAGCGCCAATGCGTCCGGCACGCATGCGACCGCGATCGGCGCCTACAGCGAGGCCAGCGGTGCCAGCACCACGGCCATCGGTGGCTGGCACGATGCCGACAACGATGGCATCACAGATGCTGGCGAGCTGACGCTCGCCTCCGGCGCCCGAGCCAGCGCTTTTGGCGCCGGCGCTCGCGCGACCGGCGTCGACAGCACCGCTACCGGCGTACAGAGCGTCGCCTCGGCCACCTTCAGCACCGCCACCGGCGCGCGCAGCAGCGCCACGGGCAGCGGCGCCACCGCCGCGGGCTACCTGAGCACGGCCAACGGCGCGGTCGCCACCGCCAACGGCTTTTGGGCCACAGCCAGCGGCGGCAACAGTTCGGCTTTCGGCGCCGAAACCGGGGCGAGCGGCGATTACGCCACCGCCGTTGGCTACCAGAGCGAGGCTAGTGGCCAAGTCGCGACCGCTATGGGCACGGGCAGCGTCGCCAGCGCAAGCTCATCGACCGCGATCGGCGGCAGCAGCACCGCCAGTGGCAGCGCCAGCACCGCGCTGGGTGTCGGTAGCGAGGCCAGCGGCCTGGGCAGTACTGCACTGGGCCAGGCCAGCGATGCCACCGGCGAGCACTCCACCGCACTCGGCGCCGGCAGCGACGCCAGCGGCCTGCGCGGCACCGCGCTCGGCATGCTGAGCCAGGCCAGTGGGGACAACAGCACTGCTGTGGGCCGCAACAGCCGGGCCAGTGGCACGAGCAGCACGGCATTCGGCGTGGACAGCATCGCCAGCGGCCAACTCAGCATGGCGCTGGGCTCGACCGCTGTCGCCACCGGTGATGCGAGCCTGGCGCTGGGCATGTCCAGTGCGACCACGGCCGATGCGACCAATGCGGTGGCGCTGGGTGCCAACTCGGTGGCCGACCAGGCCGACACCGTCTCGATCGGCAGTGCCGGCAGCGAACGCCGGCTGGTCAACCTGCTGGGCGGCGCGACGGACACCGATGCGGTCAACGTCGGCCAGTTGCATCCCTTCGCCACGGCGCTGGGCGGCGGCGCCAGCTTCGCCGGCGGCGTGTTCGCGGCGCCGACCTATTCGATCCAGGGCAGCGACTACCACGATGTCGGCAGCGCCTTCGCCGCGGTGGACACAAGGTTGACGGCATTGTCTGATCAGGTCGGCGCCCCTGGCCCGCAAGGTCCGGCAGGACCTGCAGGCCCACAGGGTCCAGCGGGACCGCAGGGGCCGGCCGGCCCGCAAGGCCCGGGAAATCCGCTGAGCGTGGCCTACGACGACGACGGCAAGGGCACCCTCACGCTGGAAGGCGCCGCAGGCACCGCGATCTCCAATGTCGCCGCAGGCGTCGATGCGACCGATGCGGTCAACAAGGGGCAGATGGATGCGGGCGACGACGCCACGCTCGATACGGCCACCGCTCATGCCGATGCCGGTGATGCGCAGACACTGTCGGCGGCCAACACCTATACCGACACCCAGATCGCCAGCCTGATCGGCTTCGACCCGAGTTCGATCAACGGCCGCCTCGATGCGCTTGAAGACCGCTTCGTCGACGTCGACCGACGCCTGCACCGCCAGGACAAGCGCATCGACCGCCAGGGTGCGATGGGCTCGGCCATGCTCAACATGGCGATCAACGCCGCCGGTTCGCAAAGCCCGCGCGGGCGCATCGCCGTGGGCGCCGGCTTCCAGGGCGGCGAGCAGGCGCTGTCGGTCGGCTACGGCAAGCGTGTGGGCAAACGCGCTTCGTTCTCGCTAGGTGGCGCCTTCAGCGGCAGCGAAAAATCGGCGGGCGTCGGCTTCGGCGTCGACTTGTAGCGCGATCACCCCGCCGTGAACCGTGGCACCTGGTGGCTGGACTCAATTCGGATCCGATGTCGGCCATCGTGCCAACCGGCATGGCGCGCTATCTCCGGGCGACACCGGCAGCGGTTGCGGACGTTCGACCGGCATCGGCTTCGGCCATGACCTGTGATGCCGCGATCGGGCATCGACGCTGTCGGTACGCGGGAGCGGAGACGTTTCGTCTCCGCTCCCTCTCTTCAATCCCGGTCCTCACCGGCGGCGGCGGCCAATGTCATCTTGAGCGCACTCAGTCTCTGCAGCACTTCCGCGCCGGCCACCATTTCCCTGTACAGCGGTCGTTCGGCCAGGCGCAGTTGCTCGTCGGCCGCGGGTCGGTCACCCGCCGCCGCCAGCGCTTCGGCATAGGGCACGCGCCATTGCGCGGTGGATGCGGCGTCCGCGGCGGTGTGAGACGTGGACATCGCAATGACGCCCCGCCAGAGCGCGACTGCCTCGTTCCAGTCGCGGCGGCGTTGCGCCAGCTCCGCCCGCAGGACCCGCGCACGCAGGTCCATGGCCGGCTGGCCTTCGAACGATGCCGGCAGCGATGCTTCGGCGGCATCGGTTTCGCCCTGCCAAGACAGCCATTCGGACCGCCGCAGCCGGGCGTCCAGAAACTCGGGCAGGCGCGGATCTTCATTCTCGTATTTCCGCCGCCATTGCAGCCACGTGTCCTCGAAAATGGCGCGGGCCTCGGGCATCCGCCGCAGCCGCATCAGCACACCGCCCAGATACTCCCGGGTTCGCAAGACCGCACGATCGTCGTCGGGCAGGCGCATGACGCGGATCGCCAGCGCGCGCCGGTATGTCTGCTCCGCAGTTACCCAGTCGCCACGCACCGCCAGTAGTGCCGCATAGGCGTTGAGCACCTGGCCGTAGTCCAGGCTGTCTTCGCCGCTCAGACGCTCGCTGGCCGCCATCGCCTGCAGCAGGTGTTCGCGCGCAAGCATGTAATCGCCCCGCTCCTGCAGCGCCATGGCCAGACGCATCCTGGCCTTGGCCACCTTGTCGCTGTCGATGCCGTAGAGGGCTTGCGCCAACTCGAGGTTCTCGCGCAGCAATGCGGTTGCTTCGGCAGGGCGTGCCTGCGCGGCCAGGGTGACCGCCAGTCCCTGCAGGCTGGACTGGACCGCGTCGCTGCGTCGATTGTGCTTGCGCCTGATCGCCAAGGCCTGCCGGTAATACGCCTCCGCTTTCGCGTTGTCGCCCATTTCGCGGTACAGAAGCCCGAGATTGTGCAGTGCGACGGACGTCTGCATGGCTGTCGATCCGAACAACTCGCGGCGCAATGCGAGGCTCTTTTCCAGCGCGCGGCGCGCTTGCTGGAGGTCCGCCTTCCTCAGCAGCGCCAGTCCAAGCATGTTGTAGGAATCGGCGAGCGACTCCGGTTCCGCACCGAACTCCTCGCGCAACGACATGGCCTGTCGCGCAACGGCCACGGCGTCGTCGCCGCGCATCTGGTTGCCCATCAACACCGACAGGTCGCCCAACGCCTCGGCGGCTTCGAGCGGGCGCCCCACTTGCCGGTCCTGATAGCCATCGGCTGCCTGGCGCAACAACCGCTCGGCTTGTTCCGGCGCACCAAGCCCCCGGTACGCCCTGCCCAGCACCAGGCGCAGGCGTGCCTGCATGGCCGGCGCATCCGTCAACTCGGCGTCGACGCGCGCCACACCCCGGTCAAGCACCTCGCGCGCGCTGATTTCCGCTGGATCGGCCGCGTCGCGCCCGGTTGTATTGTCGACACTGAAGGCTTCGACCAGGAAATCGCTGACCTGGCCCGCGACCACTGCCTCGTGTTCGGCGCGCGCACGCTCCACCACCAGGCGCCAGACAAAGACGGTGCTCAGCACCAGCAGCAGCGCGGCCATCGCGCTCTCGCGCCAATGCCGTTGCACGAAGCGACCCAACCGGTAGCGCACACTCGCTGCGCGCGCCGCGACCGGGCGCCGCGCCAGGTACCGCTCGATGTCGAGTGCAAGTGCTTCCACCGACGGATATCGCTGCACCGGCTCCAGTGCGCAGGCCTTGCCGGCAATCGCATCGAGATCGCCGGACAATCGTCGCCGCGCCCCATGCCCGGCCAGCGCGCTGGCGAGCGGCACCGGTTGCGCGAAATCGGTCAGCGCGCGGTCGATCCGCTTGCCCACGAGCAATTCCGTGAGCAGCACGCCGAGGCTGAATACGTCGCCGGCGACGCCGACGTAGGCTCCAGCGAGCAATTCGGGGCTGGCATAGGCGGGCGTACAGAAGCCGGCCGCATCCACATCCCCGCCGTCGCCCATCATCCGCGCGATGCCGAAATCCAGCAGTACCGGCTCGCTGGCACCGCGCACCAGTATGTTGCTGGGTTTCAGGTCGCAGTGGACGACCAACTGCTGGTGCGCGGCCTGCACAGCCCCGCAGATGCGCAGAAACAACCGCAAGCGCCCGCGCAGATCCAGCGCGTGCTGTGCGCAATATCGGTCGAGCGGCAGGCCATCGACGTATTCCATCACCAGGTAAGGCTGCCCCGCGGGCGTGGTGCCGCCGTCGTAGAGACGGGCGATGCCAGGGTGCTGCAGTTCCGCCAGGATTTGCCGCTCCGACGCCAGGCGCTCGGCGACGGCAGGGCCGGCGACAGTGCCACGCAACAGCTTGATCGCCACGCGCTGGCGGAACAGCTGGTCGACGCGCTCGGCGACGAACACCGTCCCCATGCCGCCACTGGCCAGGCGCTCGACCAGTTGCCAGGCGCCGAGGCGGTCGCCGGCCTGCAACTCGCTGGCCGGCAGCGCGGCCATCAATTCGCCCAAAGGTTGCAGCGCGCGGTTGAAACTCGCGGTCTGCGCCGCCAACAGCGACAAAGCCTCCTCGATCAGAGCGGGATCGTCGCTCAGCTCACCCAGGCGCTGCGACCATTGCGTCGACGGTAGTTCGCAGACCGCGTCGAACAACCGCCGCAATTGTTGCCAGCGCTCCGCCTCCATGACCGGTTCTCCCCTGTGGTGACACGATTGGCTAGGCCAATTGCTGGTTCAGCCAGGCCCGCGCGAAACGCAGGTCGCGCTCCACGGTAGGCACCGATATCCCCAGCACGCAGGCGATGTCGCGCTGTTCCATGCCGCCGAAGTACGCCATCTCCAGTCCACGCGCGGCACGCTCGTCGTGGCCGGCCAGGCGTTCGAGGGCCTGGTGCAACGCCAACACGTCGTAGTCCACGTTCTGTCCCGACTCGCGCTCGGCATGCGAGAGCGTGAGCATGGCGACGTCGCCACCACGCTTTTCCGCGGCTCTGGCGCGCGCATGGTCGACCAGCACGGCGCGCATCTTCAGCGACGCCAAGGCGAAGAAATGGGCCCGGTCCTCCCAGTCTGTATCGTTCCCGAGCAACCGCAACAGCGCCTCGTTGACCACAGCAGTAGGCTGCAGCGTGCGGTTATCGCGGCCGCGACCCAGCCGCGCTGCGGCCATGCCGCGTAATGTGTCGTAGACCTCTTCCAGCAATCGATCCCGCGCGAGAACGTCGCCACCGCGCCAGCCATGCAGCAATCCGGTCAGATCCTCACTCACGTCTTCGCTCCATCCGGCAGACGGGTGGTTTGCGACCCTCTGCGCCCGATCATAGCCGAAAGCGCATCCGGCACCCCGCGCCCTCGGTGAACCCGGTGCTTTATCCCTCTCGCTGCTTACCAGCTCACGGAGCGTCGCCCTGGAACCCGCCGGCACGATAGGTCAGCACCAGCGTATCGCGATAACCGTAGTCGCCGAGCGGTTGGATCGGGGTGGATTCGTGGATCACGCGCTCGTCGTCAAGCAACATCAGGGTCCAGGGCTCGGTCAGGGTGAAGCGCTGGCCGTCCGGACCAGTGGCGTCGAACACCCGGGTTTCGCCGCCGCTGATGCCATGCCGGTCGACCAGCAGCACCGCCACGAGATCCACGCCGTCACGATGCGCGCCTTCCGGCGTGGGCCGGCCGATGCCGTCGGTGGTATCGATGCGGAACTGATGGGCCTCCACGTACCAGGGCTGCGCGCCCTTCAGCCCGGTGCAGACGTCGGCCAGGGCCTGGAGCAATCGTGTCCACGCCGGCTGCGCGATCGTATCGGCCTGCATCGGCTCGAACCAGCGGCGCATGCCGCCATGCAGGGCGTTGTATTCCTCGGACTGCCAATGGGCCCGATGCGGCGCCTGGACCAGCTTGCCGCGGTCGGAAACGAAGCAGGAATGCCGGCGCTTGCGATAGTTGCCGCCATCCTTCAGGTAGCGATCCGGCTGCAGATCGTCCCAGGCCGGTTTCAGCTCGTCCAGCGCCTGCGGTCCGAAGCCGCACAGGGCCGCCACGCCGGCCGGCGCCAGCACCGCATAGCCACGTCCGCGCAGTTGCGGAAGCAGGGCTGCCGGCTCGATGAAGGGGGGAAGGAAGGTGGCGACCATCTTTCAGTTCACTCCCAGCGGAACATACCCTGCGGAACACGCCCATATGAAGCATGGGCCGGAAAAGCAAAAAACCCGCGCGGGGCGGGTTTCTGCTGCCGGGGCGTGTTGCCTGCCCCGGCGATGATGACGTGCGACTTCGAAGTGGCTGCCCCGGATGGATTCGAACCACCGAATGCCTGAGTCAGAGTCAGGTGCCTTACCGCTTGGCGACGGGGCAACAGGTACTTCGTAAAAGTAACGCCTTGTAGAACCTTGCCGATTAACGCTTCGAGAACTGGGTGGCGCGGCGTGCCTTGTGCAGGCCGACCTTCTTGCGCTCGACTTCGCGCGCATCGCGGGTCATGAATCCGGCCTTGCGTAGTTCGGTCTTCAGCGTTTCATCGTATTCCACCAGCGCGCGGGCGATGCCCAGGCGGATGGCGCCGGCCTGGCCGGTGGTGCCGCCGCCAGCGGCGGTGACCATGATGTCGAAGTTTTCGGTGTTCTTGGTCAGCTCCAGCGGCTGGCGCACGATCATGCGCGCGGTCTCACGGCCGAAGAACTCGTCCAGCGGACGGCCATTGACGCTGATGGCGCCGGTGCCCTTGCGCAGGAACACGCGGGCGGTGGAGGACTTGCGACGGCCGGTGCCGTAATTCTGGGTAATTGCCATGATCAGATATCCAGGACTTGCGGCTGTTGAGCGGCGTGCGGGTGATTGGGGCCTGCGTAGACCTTGAGCTTGCGGTACATCTCGCGGCCCAGGGTGTTCTTCGGCAGCATGCCCTTGACCGCGATCTCGATCACGCGCTCGGGGTGGCGCTCAAGCGCCTGGCCCAGGGTCTCGGTCTTCAGGTTGCCGATGTAGCCGGTGAAGCGGTGATACTTCTTGTCGGCCAGCTTGTTGCCGGTCACGTGGATCTTCTCGGCATTGATCACCACCAGGTAATCGCCGGTATCGACGTGCGGGGTATAGACGGGCTTGTGCTTGCCGCGGAGGCGGCGGGCCAGCTCGGTGGACAGGCGACCGAGGGTCTTGCCTGCGGCGTCGACGAGGTACCAGTCGCGCTGGACGGTCTCGGACTTGGCGCTAAACGTATTCATGAAGGAGCTCGATGTTGTTTGGTCGGGCTGATTCCGGCAGGGAAATCCCCGCGGAACTTTGCCTCGCGTTGTGAATGGCGGAACACAAGAGCGGGAATTGTACGGACCCGTTCCCTGCATTGCAACCCGGAACAGGGCGCCCTCGCAGCATGAGCCCGGCCCGGCAAATGGATCGGCGGCTGCGGGAGCGGCGTCCCGCCGCGAGCTTTTGGCGTATCCACAGCCCATAACAAAAGCTCGCGGCGGGACGCCGCTCCCACGAGGCCATGTTCCAGCCATTACCGTTATTCCAACCCAATCGCTGACTGGGCCTGCGCAAGGCGGCACAATACGGTCATGACCTCCTCCCGCGCTCTTACTCCCCTCGATCGGCTGCTGGTCGACGCCCAAAACGCCCTGGGCACCCTGGCCGGCAGGCCCCTCGCCCGCCGCCCCAACCCGGCGGCGGCCACGCCGGAAGTGGAACTGGACGACCGCGAGCGCCGCCATGCCGCCGGTCTGATGCGGATCAACCACGTGGGCGAAGTCTGCGCCCAGGGCCTGTACTTCGGTCAGGCCGCCGTCGCCCGCGATGCGCAGACCCGCCAGCACCTGATGGAGGCGGCGCAGGAAGAAACCGATCACCTGGCCTGGTGCGCCGACCGCCTGCAGGAGCTGGACAGCCGGCCCAGCGTGTTCAACCCGCTCTGGTACGCCGGCAGCTATTCGCTCGGCGTGCTTGCCGGCCTGCGCGGCGATGGCTGGAACCTGGGCTTCGTGGTGGAAACCGAACACCAGGTCGAAGCGCATCTGGAGGAACACCTGCAGACCCTGCCGGAAGCCGACCTGCGCAGCCGCGAGATCCTCAAGGTGATGAAGGCCGACGAGTCCCGCCATGCCGAACGCGCCGAACAGGCTGGCGCGCGCCTGTTGCCGCAGCCGATCCCCGCGCTGATGGCGGCCGCTTCCAACTTCATGAAGGCCGTGGCCTACCGGCTCTAGCGACCCTGGCAGCTCGCGCAGGAGCGACGTGAGTCGCGACCGAACGCCTGTTGCTTTTCATTCGCGACTCACGTCGCTCCTGCATCTGCGGTTCAAGCGGGCGAGAACAGCTTCAGCCCGACCACGCCCGCCACGATCAGCGCGATGCAGCCCAGCCGCGCAGGCGAGGCGCTTTCCGAAAAAAGAATCACACCCAGCGTGGCCACGCCCACCGCACCGATGCCGGTCCAGATCGCGTAAGCCGTGCCGACCGGAATCGTGCGCAGGGCCTGGGTCAGCAGCCACAGGCTGATGCCCGCGGCGACCACCGTGCCCGCGCTGGGCCACAGCCGGGTGAAGCCTTCGGTGTATTTCAGGCCGATGGCGAAGCCGATCTCGAACAGGCCGGCGAGCAGCAGGTAAACCCATGCCATGGTGGTTCTCCTCAGTTTGAGTGGTGCGGAAAGCAAAAACGGCCCGGGGCTTTCGCCACGGACCGTCGTCGGTCTTGTCGTCGCAGGATATCGGATCCATGCGCGCGGGTCGTCCCGCCTGTTTCATAAGATCGCAGGATAACCCCGCGATTCCGAATCCCGCGTAACCCAGGCGCAAGCTCCCGGCTTTATTCGACCAGGTTGCGCCCGTGGAACAGCTCTTCGATCTCGCGCTTCAACAGCGCCTCGATCTTCATGCGCTCCTTGAACGACAGGTTCTTGGCCTTTTCCTCGAACAGGTACTGGTCCAGGTCGAAGTCCTTCAGATGCATCTTGGTGTGGAAGATGTTTTCCTGGTAGACGTTGACGTCGAACATCTCGTAGCGCGACTTGATGTTCTTGGCCAGGAAGTCCTGGATCGAATTGATCTTGTGGTCGATGTAATGCTTCTTGCCCTTCACGTCGCGGGTGAAGCCGCGCACGCGGTAGTCGGCGACCACGATGTCGGACTCGAAGCTCTCGATCAGGTAGTTCAGCGCCTTCAGCGGCGAAATCACCCCGCAGGTGGCCACGTCGATGTCGGCGCGGAAGGTGGCGATGCCGTGCTGCGGATGCGTTTCCGGATAGGTGTGGACGGTGATGTGGCTCTTGTCCATGTGCGCGACCACGGCGTCGGAAATGATCTCCTTGCCGGCCAGCTTCTTGTCGATCACCGGTTCCTCGGAGATCAGGATCGTCACCGAGGCGCCCTGCGGATCGTAGTCCTGGCGGGCCACGTTGAGGATGTTGGCGCCGATGATCTCGGCCACGTCGGTCAGGATCTGGGTCAGCCGGTCGGCGTTGTATTCCTCGTCGATGTACGCGATATAGCGCTGGCGCTCCTCTTCGGAAACCGCGTAGCAGACGTCGTAGATGTTGAAACTCAGTGCCTTGGTCAGGTTGTTGAACCCTTGCAGCCTGAGGCGCGGAAGCGGTTTGACCACGGCAATGATCCCTCTGGGGAAAGCGGCGAGGGGCGCGATTATGCGGCAATTGGGGTGACAGCGAAATGTCCGGCTGGCCGGTGTTTGCCGTTGCGCACGTATTCAGACTAAGCTTAATGAATCCTCAAGCTTGAAATCCCCCGATGAGCCTAGGTACCCCGATTTCCAATCCCGCCCGTATCGCGTCCAGCCCGCTGACGCCCGATGCAGCTACTATCGAACGCTTCCTGGCGCATTGCCATCGCCGCCGCTATCCGGCGCGGGCCGACGTCTTCCGTCCCGGCGACCCGGCAGGCACCCTGTATTACGTGGTCAGCGGCTCGGTCAGCATCATCACCGAGGAAGAGGACGACCGCGAGCTGGTGCTGGGTTATTTCGGCACCGGCGAATTCGTCGGCGAGATGGGCCTCTTCATCGAATCCGACCGTCGCGAAGTGATCCTGCGCACCCGTACCCAATGCGAACTGGCCGAGATCAGCTACGAACGCCTGCACCAGCTGTTCGCCGGCACCCTGGCCGCCGATGCGCCGCGTCTGCTCTATTCCATCGGCTCGCAGCTGTCGCGCCGCCTGCTGGACACCAGCAGGAAAGCCAGCCGCCTGGCCTTCCTGGACGTCACCGACCGCATCGTCCGCACCCTGCACGACCTGGCCCGCGAACCCGAAGCCATGAGCCATCCGCAAGGCACCCAGTTGCGCGTCTCGCGCCAGGAACTGGCCCGCCTGGTCGGCTGCTCGCGCGAGATGGCCGGACGCGTGCTGAAGAAGCAGCAGGCCGATGGCGTGCTGCATGCCCGCGGCAAGACCGTGGTCCTCTACGGCACCCGCTGACCTCACCGGGTTTGGGGATCGGAAAAGGCGGGCTTCGGCCCGCCTTTTCCTTGCGCGAATATCCGCGTTTGTTCCCGTAGGAGCGGGCCTTGCCCGCGATGCTTTTCATTTCAGACACCAAGAGCAAGAGCATCGCGGGCAAGGCCCGCTCCTACAAAGCCGGCTCTCGCCTGCATCCTGATACTCGGGTATCTTCGGCCCGCCCCCTTGACCGAGGTTTCCGCATGCAATGCCCCAAGTGCGCCGGCACGATGGAACGCATCACCCACCTGGCCTGGCATGCCCAACGCTGCACCGAGTGCAGGGGCCTGTGGTTCGACATGGGCGAATACGAACACTTGAAGAATTACGCCGAGGAAATCGACGTCGGCGATGCGCGCCGCGGCGAGGCCAGCAACGAGATCGATCACATCGCCTGCCCGGCCTGCGCCGGCCACCGGCCGCTGATCCGTATGGTCGACCCGCAGCAGCCGCACATCTGGTTCGAGAGCTGCAAGAACTGCTACGGGCGTTTTTACGATGCCGGCGAATTCCGCGACTTCGCCGAACACGATTTCCACGACCTCATCCTGGACTGGAAGGCCAAGCCGCGGGATTGAACGTGGGGTGGGCCAAGGCCCACCCTACGCGACCGCCTGGCCTGCACGATCCTTGCATCCCCAATTGAGGATCGGCGTGCCGGGAGGCAGCACCCGGCGGAACATCTCCACCCGCTTGGCTTTGGGATTCACCACCACCGGCGCGCGCGCAGCCTGCAGCAGCGGCAGGTCGGCGCTGCTGTCGGAATAGGCCACGGCGATTTCGCCATAGCCGCGCTCCAGCAGCATCCGTACCTTTTCCCGGTTGTGGCAATGCCGCGTAGCCACCACCGCGCCGAAACGCGGTCCCACCGCGGTGCCGATGACGGGAACGTCCTGGTGGGCGACGAAAGCCAGGATCGCGCGCGCCAATTCCGGTGGGGCGCCAGTGGCGATGACCACCCGATCGCCGGCAACGCGATGGCCGCGCAGGACTTCCAGCGCCACCGGCAGCAGGCGTTGGCGGATTTCGTCCTGGTGCGTGCCCACGTAGAGATCGAGCAATGCGTCGAAACTGCGGCGACCATGCAGGCCGAAGGTGCCTATCCATACATAACCGGAGATGCCGCGGCGCCGCGTCGGCAACCAGGCGACCATCGGACCGAGCACGACAGAGGCCGCGATGGCCAACACCGAACGCAACGGATTGCGCTGCAGCAGCCAACGCAGCACGTGGCCAAAGGAATCGCCGTCATAAAGCGTATGGTCGAAATCGAAAACCACGACCGGGGCATCCGGCCGTGGCGCGGGATAGGTTTCACTCATACGGGAAGAATAACTGACGCAACGCCTCGCCCGGCTCGGCGGCGCGCATGAAGGTCTCGCCGACCAGGAACGCATTGACCCCGGCGGCGCGCATCCTGGCGACGTCGTCCGCCACCACGATGCCGCTTTCGGTGACCAGCAAGCGGTCTTTCGGCACCGCCTCCTTCATCGCCAGCGTGTTCTCCAGCGAGACTTCGAAAGTACGCAGGTTGCGGTTGTTGATGCCGATCAGCGGCACCGGCACCTGCAGCGCCCGCTCCAGTTCGTCGATGTCGTGCACTTCCACCAGCACGTCCATGTCCAGCCGCATCGCCAGGTCGGAGAGTTCGACCAGTTGCGCATCGTCCAGCGCCGCGACGATCAGCAGGATGCAGTCCGCGCCGAGCACGCGCGCTTCGTACACCTGGTAGGGATCGATGGTGAAATCCTTGCGCAGCACCGGCAGCGTGCAGGCCTCGCGCGCCTGCTGCAGGTAGGCGTCGGCGCCCTGGAAGAAATCCACGTCGGTCAACACCGACAGGCAGGCCGCGCCGCCGAACTCGTAGCTCATGGCGATCTCGCCGGGCCGGAAATCCTGCCGGATCACGCCCTTGGACGGGCTGGCCTTCTTGATCTCGGCGATCACCGCCGCATCGCCGGTGGCGATGCGTTCGTGCAAGGCATCGGCGAACCCGCGCACGGGCGAGGCATCGCCCACGCGAGCGACGAGTTCGGCGAGCGGCGTGCGTGCGCTGCGCTCGGCGATTTCTTCGGCCTTGCGGGCGAGGATGGTGTTGAGGATGTCGCTCATGGATTAGTAGTGAGTGGAGAGGAGTGAGGAACGAGTGACCGGTAAAAAAAGCAAGGCTTCATGCTCACTCCTCACTCCTCTTCGCTCGTTCCTCGCGGTCCCACCCGTACGCCCGCTCGACCTTCGCCACGCGCAGTTCGAAATGGTCGTACCAGTCGCTGCGGCCGCGTTCCCGCGCGGCGGTGTGCTCGGCGTGGCGGCGCCAGGCGAGGATCGACTCCTCGCTCTCCCAGTAAGCCACGGTGATGCCAAAGCCGTCGGTGCCGCGGGTGGATTCCACGCCGAGGAACCCCGGCTGCTGTTGCGCGAGTTCGACCATGCGCTGCGCGGTGCTTCCGTAGCCTTCCTCGTCGTGCGTATTGCGCTGCGAAGAGAAGATGACCGCGTAGTACGGCGGTTGGGGGAGGTTTGCGAATCCATCATTCATGCATAGCCCTCCTTGTCGTCATGACCAGTCATTCGGCTGTTGAAAGCTCCGTGAAGGCGGGAATCGCTTCCGGGGTAAAGCAAGAGCGATTCCCGCCTTCGCGGGAATGACGAGCAAAAAAAAGCGCGCGCAAATATCTTCATTACCCAAGCCTCCGCGTCACCGCTACGAATTCCTCCATCCTGGCTAGTGCCGCGCCGGAGGTAATGACTTCGCGCGACAGCGCAATACCGGCCTCGATGGAATCGGCCACGCCCGCCACGTACAACGCCGCACCAGCATTCAACACTACGATCTCGCGCGCCGGACCCGGATGGTTTTCGAGGACGCCCAGCAACATCGCCTTCGACTCGGCCGCATCGGCCACGCGCAGGTTGCGGCTGGCGGACATGGCGATGCCGAAGTCCTCCGGATGCAGCTCGTACTCTGTGACAACGCCGTTGCGCAGTTCGCCGACCAGGGTCGCCGCGCCCAGCGAAAGTTCATCCATGCCGTCGCGTCCCCACACCACCAGCGCGCGTTCGGCGCCGAGTTCGTGCAGCACGCGCGCCTGGATGCCGACCAGGTCGGAATGGAATACGCCCATCAGGATGTTGGGCGCGCCGGCGGGGTTGGTCAGCGGACCGAGGATGTTGAAGAGGGTACGCACGCCCATCTCGCGGCGCACCGGTGCGACCACCTTCATCGCCGGGTGGTGCACGGGAGCGAACATGAAGCCGATGCCGGTCTCGGCGATCGATCGGGCGACCTGTTCGGGCTGCAGTTCGATGCTGGCGCCCAACGCCTCCAGCACGTCGGCGCTGCCGGACTTGGAGGACACGCTACGGTTGCCGTGCTTGGCGATGCGCGCGCCCGCCGCCGCCGCGACGAACATGGAAGCGGTGGAAATGTTGAAGGTATGCGAGCCGTCGCCGCCGGTGCCGACGATGTCGACCAGGCGGGTCTTGTCGGGCACGTCCACCGTACGCGAGAACTCACGCATCACCGTGGCGGCGCCGGCGATCTCGCCGATGGTTTCCTTCTTCACCCGCAGGCCGGTGAGGATCGCAGCGCTCATCATCGGCGAGACTTCGCCGCGCATGATCAGGCGCATGAGGTCGACCATTTCGTCATGGAAGATCTCGCGGTGCTCGATGGTGCGTTGGAGGGCTTCTTGGGGGGTCAATGGCATATCGGAGGCCGGGAATCGGGAATCGGGAATCGGGAATCGGGAATCGGGAAAGCCTAATCGCTTTTGCTCGTCATTCCCGCGAAGGCGGGAATCGCTCTCGGGGAAAAGCAAGAGCGATTCCCGCCTTCGCGGGAATGACGAGCTTTATTTTTCCAGAAAGTTCTTCAACAACGCATGCCCATGTTCGGTCAGGATCGACTCCGGATGGAATTGCACGCCTTCCACCGGGAATTCTCGGTGGCGCAGGCCCATGATCTCCTCGAACGAGCCATCTTCCAGCTCGGTCCAGGCGGTGATCTCCAGCACGTCCGGCAGCGTGGCGCGATCCACCACCAGCGAGTGGTAGCGCGTGGCCTCGTAGGCATCGGGCAGGTGGGCGAACACGCCCTTGCCTTCGTGGCGGATGCGCGAGGTCTTGCCATGCATGATGGTCTTAGCCCGGATCACGTCACCTCCATAGGCCTGACCGATGCTCTGGTGGCCGAGGCAGACGCCGAGGATCGGGGTGTGCTGGCCCAGGCGTTCGATCAGCTCGAGCGAGACGCCGGCCTCGTTGGGCGTGCACGGGCCGGGCGAGATGACGATACGCTCGGGGGCGAGTTTTTCGATCTCGTCCACGGTCAGCGCGTCATTGCGCACCACCTTGACCTCGGCCCCAAGCGATTGCAGGTACTGCACGAGGTTGTAGGTGAAGCTGTCGTAGTTGTCCAACATCAAAAGCATGGCGACTGGCTCATTGTTCGATCAGGAAGATTGCGTAGACATTTTCCGAAATGTTGACCGTCCCCGCCTCTAAAGACTCAACGTAACCGTAAACATCGGCCGGGCGCGCCGCGCCAATGTCCATCATCGGCGCCGGTGGAGCGGGAGGAAGATATGTACCTGCTCCGCGCGGCCAAGTACCCGCCTCGACGCCATAGGCAAAACTGGGCGCAACGTCGGAGATCGTATACAGGCCCGTAATACGCGCACCATAGGCTTTGGCCAACCCTTGTGCAGATTGTCGCGACTGCTCGGCAGCCTCGCGCTTGAGTTGCATACGCAGTTCCGACTCGGCCGAATAGCGAGTGGATATGCCAGTCAGCATAAGGTTCTCGCTGGTCTTTATTTCCGCAAGAAACTGACGTGTATCGGCCAAATTGGCGAATGCCGCAGACAGATTCCGACCAACCTGGGTGCCTTTGAACACCTGCTTGTTCTGCTCGTAGGCATACTTTGGCTGGATCGAAAGCGTCGATGCTTCAATCGTGTCTCGCAATGCATGATGATCCGTGAAAGCCTTGAGGATCCACGCGGCATCAGCCTGAGCGAGCGTACGGGCCTGTTCCGGCAATAAATCGACTCTCTGCAATGCGATGGCGACTATGAACCGATCAGGCGTCACCACGCGCTCTGCTTGCCCTTTCACCAGCAGGTGTGGTTGCGATGGCAATGAATTGACTTGCGCCGAGGCCTCTACCGCGATCAACGAAAGGAGCAGGACCATTGTGGTTTTAAGATTCATCGCGACATTCCTTTTTTGGATGACTGCTTCAGATTCGAGTCCAGCAGGTCGAGTTTTAAAGCAAAGAAACGAGCGTCTTTCCCACGAAGGAGAAAGCGCCTTTCGACAGCAGACCTGGCCAACCCAGCGACTTTTCCTTCGCCGACCGAAGTCGCTGGATCCCCGCTTTCGCGGGGATGACGATCTGGAAAGATCGTCGCTCACTCGACCTGCGACCACCCGCCTTGTCCAACGACCCACTTTCCTTAGAGGGGTTGTAACTGGCGTCCTGTCGCTCACAACCCCTTCGCCGCTTCCGCCACCGCCCGGAACAACGCCCTGCCCTTGTTCATCGTCTCATCCCACTCCTTCTCCGGGTCCGAGTCGTAGACGATCCCGGCCCCGGCCTGCACATGCAGCCGCCCGTCCTTGATCACCGCGGTGCGGATCGCGATCGCCGTATCCGCATCGCCGTGCCAGCCGATGTAGCCGATGCTGCCGGCATAGACGTTGCGCTTGATCGGCTCCAGCTCGCGTATTACTTCCAGCGCGCGGATCTTCGGCGCGCCGCTGACCGTGCCGGCCGGGAACGTGGCCCGCAGCACGTCGGCGTAGCTCAGGCCCGGCAGCAACTTGCCGGTGACCTCGCTGACGATGTGCATCACGTGGCTGTAGCGCTCGATCACGAACTGCTCGCCCACCTGCACCGTCCCCGCCTCGGAAACCCGGCCGGCATCGTTGCGGCCCAGGTCGATCAGCATCAGGTGCTCGGCGCGCTCCTTCGGATCGGCCAGCAGCTCCGCTTCCAGCGCCAGGTCTTCGTCGTGGGTCCTGCCGCGCGGACGCGTGCCGGCGATGGGACGCACGGTCACTTCGTTGTCCTCCAGCCGCACCAGGATTTCCGGCGACGAGCCCACGACCTGTATGTCGCCCACGTCCAGGAAGTACATGTACGGCGACGGATTCAGCGCGCGCAACGCCCGGTACACGTCCACCGGCCGCGCGCTGAACGGCACGCTGAGCCGCTGCGACAGCACCACCTGGAAGATGTCGCCAGCACGGATGTATTCCTTCGACTTCTCCACCGCCGCGATGAAACCGTCGTGGGTGAAGCCGGAAACGAAATGGCTTTCGTCCAGCACGTCGCGGGTGATCGGCGCGGGATAGGAACCGGGCTGGCGCAGCTTGGCAGTCAGCGCATCCAGCCGCGATTGTGCGTTTTCCCAAGCGCCATCCTCGCGCGGATCGGCGTGCACGATCAGGTACAGGCGACCCTTGAGGTTGTCGAACACCGCGAGCTCTTCCGAGAGCATCAGCAGGATGTCGGGCGTGTCGAGCTCGTCAGGCTTGTCGCCACCGGCCAGGCGCGGTTCGATGTAGCCGATGCATTCGAAGCCGAACCAGCCCACCAGCCCACCGGTGAAACCGGGCAGGCCTTCGAGTTTCGGGACCGAGTGCGAGGCGCGCCGCGCTTCCACTTCTGCGAAGGGATCGGCGACCTCGCGGGATTCGACGACCTGGCCGTTGTCGCGGATTTCCATGGCGTGGCCACGGAAGCTGACCACCCGTTTCGCGGGCAGGCCGATGATGGAATAGCGACCGAAGCGCTCGCCGCCTTCCACCGATTCCAGCAGGTAGGTGTGCGGGGCGTCGGCGAGTTTCAGGTAGACCGAGAGCGGCGTGTCCAGGTCGGACAGCACTTCGCGGACTACAGGGATGCGGGTGTGGCCGTTACTGGCGTGTTGCTGGAACTGGGCATGCGTGATCAAGGCGGGTTTCCTTCCGGGTCGCGGGGGGCAGGCAGACGACGGCAACAGGCCACCATCGCCAGCTGGGGCGAGCGGAAAGGAGGGCGCGGGAGGGCGTCTGTGTGATCACGGGGCCTACTTTAACCGAGCCGGCATCGAATTGCCTTCCTTGTCCCCCAGGGGGACTGCCTTCGGTGCGTAGATCCGGGCTTGCTCGGATGCTTTGGCCCAGACCGAAGAGCATCCGAGCAAGCTCGGATCTGCACAACCGGGGTCAGGACAGCAGCGGCGAGCCTGCCGGCAGATGCATCCGCACCCGCTTGGGCACGCAATCGACGCGGAAATGCCGCGACTCGATCGGCTCGCCGTCCAGGTTGAGGGTCAGCGGCCCGGGCGCGTCGATCTCCAGCCATGGCAACTGCGCCCTGATCGCCACGCGCTCCAGCGCCGCGGCCTTGCCCGCGGTGACCAGCGCGCCCATGGTCGCAGCGACCTCGCCGGAGAGCTCCGGGACCACGGTCAGGTCCAGCGATCCGTCGTCGATCCGCGCATCGGGGCACAACGCCTGGCCACCACCGGCCTGGCGTCCATTGCCGATGCCGAGCGCGATGAAACTTCCTTCCCAGGAGAAATCCGGACCCTGCAAGCGTGCCTGGATCGGCTCGATGCGTCCCAGCCGGGAGATTCCGGTGACCAGGTACGCCAGGCCGCCCAGCATCTTCTTCAATCCCTCGTCGGTTTCCACCGTGACCTGGGTGCCGAAGCCGCCGCTGGCCAGGTTGGCGCACCAATGGACCACGCCATCGTCGGCCACCAGCCTGAGCAGATCGATGGCGACGACCGGCGAACCGGCGATCAGTTCCAGCGCCGGCAGGGGGTCCAGCGGAATATCGGCGGCGTTGGCGAAATCATTGGCGGTGCCCAGCGGCACCAGGCCCAGCGCGGGCAAGGCAGTGGCAGCTTCGTCCCGATGCGCGAGCGTGGTGGCCACTTCGCTGAGGGTGCCGTCGCCGCCGGCGGCGACGATCGTGTCGGCACCATCGGCGATGGCCTCGGAAACGTAGCGTTCGGCATCGCCTTCTTCCCAGGTCACGCGCACATCGAGGACGATGCCGCGTTGCCGCATCGTCGATACCGCGTCGCGCAGGGCATCGTCGCCTGCGGATTTTCCGTTGAGGATCAGGCGCCAGCGAGGTGGGGACATGAAGTTTCCGTGGGGGGAAGGTCGATGGCAAAAAAGCGTAGGAGCGACGTAAGCCGCGAAAGAATATCGGTAGATCTCAATCGCGACTTACGTCGTTCCTACGCCGTTGTCATCATGCTGTCACGACTCGCCCGCAATATCGAAGGCCATAGCAGGGACGACTGGCGGAGGCAGGATAAGCCTCCAAATATTTCCGGAGGGCGCTCGCGAAGGCGAGCGCCCTTATTCCTTGGCGGCGGCCACCGCGGCGCGCATCCTCGCGATCACGTCCGCATATCCATTCCTGTCGGAGCCGGGCGCATTGAAGATCGCCGAGCCGGCGACGAAGGTATCCGCGCCCGCCGCGGCGATCTCGCCGATGTTGTCGGCTTTCACTCCGCCATCGATCTCCAGCCGGATCGATTTGCCGCTGGCGTCGATCTTCTTGCGCACCGCGCGCAGCTTGTCCAGCGCCGAAGGAATGAAGGCCTGGCCACCGAAACCCGGATTGACCGACATGACCAGGACCAGGTCCAGGTCTTCCAGCACCCAGTCCAGCGCATCGACCGGGGTGGCCGGGTTCAGCACCAGCCCGGCCTTGCAGCCATGCGACTTGATCAGCTGGATGGTGCGGTGGACGTGGTTGCTGGCTTCGGGGTGGAAGCTGATCAGGGTGGCGCCGGCTTCGGCGAAGTCCGGGACGATGCGATCCACCGGCTGCACCATCAGGTGCACGTCGATCGGCGCGGTGACGCCGTGCTTGCGCAACGCACTGCACACCAGCGGGCCGATGGTCAGGTTGGGCACGTAGTGGTTGTCCATCACGTCGAAGTGCACCCAATCGGCGCCGGCCTTGAGCACGTTGTCCACTTCCTCGCCCAGGCGGGCGAAATCGGCGGAGAGGATGGACGGGGCGATGAGGCAGTCGGACATCTCGGGGGGGGTTCCCTTGTGGATCGGCAATGGTGATCAGCGCTTGCGCAGCTTCTTGATACGGTCGTAGGCGGCGTTGATCTCGCCGGCTTTCTTCTCGGCCTGCTGGCGCAGCTCGGCGGCGGCGCCGGCCATCTTGTCCGGGTGGTACTGGGAAATCAGCCGGCGATAGGCCTGGTCGACCTCCGCGTCGGTGGCGTCGCTGGTCAGGTTGAACACGCGGTACGGGTTTTCGCGGCTCAGCTTGAACCAGTCCTGGTCGAAGGCATGGCCGATGATCAGGCCGATCAGCGCACCGAAGATGGGATTGGGGCGAAACAGCAGGGCGCCGGCGATCAGGCCCAGCAGTTTTCCGTACCAGCGGTTCATCGGCGGCCTTGTTGCCAGTCGTTGCCGGCATTTTACGGCACAGCCGCGCCTGTGCGCCGTAAACTAGGCGGCCTGCTCCCTTTCGTACGGCGGACCCAGGCTCCATGCCCACTACCTTGCTGCAATCCGATCTGCCCGGCCTGACGCTGCGCCATCGCGGCAAGGTAAGGGATGTCTTCGCCCTGCCCCGCGAGCGCCTGCCCGCCGATGCGCCACCCGGGGACTACCTGTTGATGGTGGCGACCGACCGCCTCAGCGCCTTCGACGTGGTCCTGCCGGACCCGATTCCCGGCAAGGGCGAGATGCTGTGCCAGATCTCCAACTTCTGGTTCGAGAAAACCGCGCACCTGCTGCGCAACCACCTGACCGGCATCGACGTGGCTTCGGTATTGCCCGAAGGCGTGGACCCGGCGCTGTACGCGAAACGCAGCGTGGTGACCAGGCGCCTGAAGCCGGTGCCGGTGGAAGCGATCGCCCGCGGCTACCTGATCGGCAGCGGCTGGAAGGATTACCAGCGCACCGGTGCGGTCAGCGGCATCGCCCTGCCCAACGGCCTGCGCCAGGCGGAGAAACTGCCGGAACCGATCTTCACCCCCTCGACCAAGGCCGCGGTCGGCGACCACGACGAGAACATCGACTTCGACACCATGGTCAAGGCCGTGGGACCGGAACTGGCCGAACGCGTGCGCGACGCGACCCTGCGCATCTACGCCTTCGCCGCCGACTACGCCGCGCAGCGCGGGATCCTGCTGGCCGACACCAAGTTCGAGTTCGGCACCGACGCCGACGGCCGCCTGTACGTGATGGACGAGATGCTGACCCCCGACTCCTCGCGTTACTGGCCCGCGGACGAATATGCAGTGGGCACCAGTCCGCCGAGCTACGACAAGCAGTTCGTGCGCGACCACCTGGAAACCCTGGACTGGGACAAGACCGCGCCGGGACCGAAGCTGCCGGCGGAAGTGATCGAACGCACGCGGGCGAAGTACGCGGAAGCGTTGTGGAAACTGGCAGATATCAGCGTCGATTGATCGCGGTCCCGACCCCACACCCATTTCGCGCTTGCATTTGCATTTGACCGTCATCCCCGCGAAGGGGGGGATCCAGTGACTTTCGCAGGTCAAAGAAAACGCGCTGCTGATCGGAGCGAAGGGCAAAGGCACTGGGTCTCCGCCTTCGCGGGGATGACGATTCACTGATTTCGCAGCTCCGATAATTTCGCGACTCCGATCCCTCGTCGCAGCAAGCGCCTCACCCGGGAGCACGCCCATGAAGATCGGCTATCTCTACCTCGGCATCGCCATCGTCGCCGAAGTCGTCGCCACCAGCGCGCTGAAGGCTTCCGAAGGTTTCACCAGGACCGGACCCAGCCTCGTCGTCGCCATCGGTTACGGTGTCGCCTTCTATTTCCTCTCACTGGTGCTCAAGACCGTGCCGATGGGCGTGGCCTATGCGATCTGGTCGGGCGTGGGCATCGTATTGATCGCAGCCATCGGCTGGCTGCTGATGAAGCAGCCGCTGGACCTGCCCGCCTTGCTCGGCATCGGCCTGATCGTAGCCGGGGTGGCGGTGATCCAGCTGTTCTCCAGAACCGTCGCCCACTAGGCGCCACGACACGGAACGGCCCGCGCGAATCGGCTATGCTCCATACCCTTGCGCACCGATCCTCGGGAGGGATGTATGAATGCAATGGCAGAACGCCCCATCGACCGGTTTTTCGCCAGCTACTCGCGCGATCACCAGAACCAGACCAACCAGCTGATCCATGTGTTCGCCGTACCGGCGATCCTGTGGTCGGTGGTAGCGCTGATCTGGTGCATCCCGGTGTTCGGCACGCTGTTCAACAACGGAATCTGGGCGGCGCTGGCCATGTTCGCCGCCTGGATGTACTACAACCGCCTGTCCCGGCCCATCGGCTACGGGATGCTGGTGGCCTTCTTCACCATCGGCTGCCTGTGCCGGCTCCTGCAGGCCAGGCTGGGCCTGCAAGGTCTGTTGTACCTGGCCATCGCAGTGTTCGTGGTGGCATGGATCGCGCAGTTCATCGGCCACAGCAAGTTGTACGAAGGCAAGAAGCCCAGCTTCTTCACCGACCTCACCTATCTGCTGATCGGCCCGATCTGGGTGCTGTCCAAGTTCTACCGCAAGATGGGCTGGAAGTACTGACTGCGCGTTTTGTAGATCCGAGCTTGCTCGGATGCTTTTTATTCCACCCAAAGAGCATCCGAGCAAGCTCGGATCTACGCAACGAAGGAAGTCCCCTTGGGGGACAAGGAAAACATCGCATCCGTGGGGTTGAATGCGCGCGGCGCATAGCCGAAATCCACGTGCGCCGGCTCCACATCGAACACCAGGTCCTCGTGCATCCGCACCACGGCCGCGTCACCGAGGCCCTGCATCTTCCCGAACATATGTGCAATCGCCACAGCGGCCTTGAACATAGGCGCCGGCATCCGGATCAATCGTGCCGGCGGCTGTAGCGACGCGAGCGTGCGTTCCACCATCTGCGCATACGCAAGCGTTTCGCCACCGGGCAGCGCGTAACTGCGACCACTGGCTGCATCCGCATCCATCACCGCCAACGTTGCGTCGGCGAGATCCTGCACATGTACGGGCTGGCGCAGGCCATCGGCGCCGCGAGGCAGCACGAAGAAGCCGACACGCCGCGCCATCCGCGCGATCTCGGTCAGGCTGCGGTCGCGTGCCGCGCCATAGACCAGGGTCGGGCGCAGCAGCGTGGCCTTGGCCTGGCGTTCGCGTGCGATGGCGAATATCCGCGATTCCGCGGCGCGCAGCCGATCCGCGATATCGCGTTCGTGTGCGTCAGCGGAGTCCTGCTTGGTTTCGACGCTGGTCGAACCAAACGCAATGACACGCGGCGCAACCATGGCAGTCCGTTCGTACCAATGCGAAAAATGATCCAGCGGCCCCAGGCTGAAGATCGCATCGACCCGCCCGGGCAGGCCCTGCGCCTGCTGCAGGTCGCCGCGCAACCAGGTCAGGCGCTCGCGATCGGCTTGCGGCGTGCGCGACACCGCGACGACCCGCCAGCCATCGGCCAGCAACCGTTCGATCACCGGCACGCCGATCTGGCCGCTGCCGCCGAAGACCAGGGCACTGCGCATTCAATCCTGGCCCGGTTTCAAGGTAAAACGCAGCCACACCCATCCGACCGACGCCGAGATCACCGACGCGCACAACACGCCCAGCACCGAGGCTTCGCCGAAATGCCCGCCGATGGTGGAATAGGCGAGATTGGAGATGAAAAGGCTCATGGTGAAGCCGACACCGCACAACATGCCCAGGCCGAGCATGGCCTTGAAATCCATGCCATCGGGGAATCGCGCGATGCCGGCCGCGCGCGCGATCAACGCCACGGCGACGATGCCCACCGGCTTGCCCAGCACCAGGCCCAGCACGATGCCCAGCGGCACCGGCGCCAGCACGTCGCCCACCTGCAGCCCGCCCAGCGCCAGTCCCGCATTGGCGAAGGCGAACAGCGGCAACACCAGGTAAGCGACCCACGGGTGCAGCGCGTGTTCCAGCGATTCCAGGGGCGAAGGCGCACCCGCGGTCTTGCCGCGCAACGGGATCAGCAGGCCGGTGACCACGCCGGCGAGCGTCGCGTGCACGCCCGACTTCAGCACGAAATACCAGACCAGCGCGCCAAGCAACAGATAAGGCCACAGCCGGGTCACCCCGCGCCGGTTGAGCAGCAGCATCAGGCCGATGCCGGCCCCCGCCCAGGCCAACTGGTGCGCGGCCAGGTCGTGGGTATAGAAGATGGCGATGATCAGGATCGCGACCAGGTCGTCGACGACTGCAATCGTCGACAACAGCAACTTCATTCCCAGAGGCACCCGCGAGCCCAGCAATGCCAGGACTCCGAGCGCGAAGGCGATGTCGGTGGCGGTGGGAATGGCCCAGCCGCGCAAGGCGACGGGATCGCCGTGGTTGACGCCCCAGAACAGGATCGCCGGCACCGCCACGCCGCCGATCGCGCACAGCACCGGCAGCAGCATCTGCTCGCGGCTGGAAAGCTGGCCGCTGAGCGTCTCGCGTTTGATTTCCAGCGCGACCAGCAGGAAGAACACCGCCATCAAGCCATCGTTGATCCAGTGTTCGGCGCCCTTGACCAGTCCGAAGCCGCCGATGGTGAAGCCGATGGGCAGGTGCCGGAACGCCTGGTAGGCATCGTGCCAGGGCGAATTGGCCACGATCATCGCCAACGCGGCGGCGGCCATCAGCACGATGCCGGCGGCGGCCTGCAGGCGGAAGAAATCGCGCAGCAGTTCGATGGCGCGTGCGACGGGACGGACTCGGCTCATGCGCCGAGTATATCGGGCGTCGCCGCGACTGCCCTCAACCCAGGATCAGCCGCAGTTCCAGCGCGATCCAGCCGAGCAAGGCGACGAACAGGATCGCGCCTTCGGTCTTGCTGATGCGCAGGTCGCCGCGCAGCATCGGATACAGGACCAGCACGAAGGCGATCGCGGCCGGCAGTTCCAGCTTCACGAAAGACTCGGGCAGCGGCAACGGGCGCAATGCGGCCATGCCGCCGATCACCACCAGCAGGTTGAACAGGCTGGAGCCGATCACGTGGCCGACCACCATGTCGCCCTGCCCGCGCCGCGCCGCGGCCATGGCGGCGGCCACTTCCGGCAGGGCCGTGCCGATCGCCACCGGCAACAGGCCGACCAGCAGTGGCGACCAGCCCCAGGCCGCACCGATCACCGGTGCGCTCTGGACCACGAACTTGGCGCCGAAGTACAGCAGTGCCACCGCTACCGCGAAACGCAGCAGGTTCATCCACAACACGCTGCGGGTGGCCGCATAGGCGGCGACGCTTTCGCGCACTTCGGCCTGCTCGCGTCCGCTGCGCGCCAGCATGAAGCCCAGCACCGCGACGAAGGCGAGCAACAGCACGATGCCCTCGACGCGGCTGATCACCCCATCCAGACCGAACACGATCAGGGTCAGGCCGGCGACCGCCAGCAGCACCAGCATCGGCGACAGCAGGCGCATGCGCACCAGCAGGGGCGCGGCGATGGCAGCCAGTCCGAGGGTCAGGCCGAAGTTCACGATATTGCTGCCGACCGCGTTACCCAGGGCCAGATCCTGGGCGCCGACCATGTAGGCACGCGCATTGACGAACAGTTCCGGCAAAGAAGTGCCGAACGCCACCAGCAGCAGGCCGGCGACGAAGGGCGAAGCCCCGAGCTTCTGGGCCAGGCCGGAAGCACCCTTGACGATGGAATCGCCCCCCAGTGCCAGCAGCACCAGGCCCAATGCGAAAAAACCCCAGGCTTCGGCCATCGTCGCTACTCCCCGTCTGTGTTGCGGCCGATTCTATGCCAAAGCAACCGATAGAGCGGCATCCGCAAGCGGCTTCCTGTGGGAGCGGCGTAAGCCGCGAGCTTTTGATCTTGCTCTGTGTCCCGACTTCCCTGCGTCGAACAGGGGCAGGGAAAAAGCAAAGTCGGAAGCATCGCGGGCAAGGCCCCGCTCCTACCTCAGGAGCAACCCTCGACGTAATCGACCTGCGGCGACAAGCCCACGCGCCACGCGCTGACCTTGCCCGCCGCATCGGTCTCGAAGACCAGCTTGCTCGGCGCCACGCCGCTGGCGGCGATGGAAAGGTACTGGCCGCCCTGCACGTATTTGTGCGGCGTGGACTGCAGGCTGCCGGCGTAGAGCTTGTCGAGCTGGTCCACGCTCATGCCGACCTTGCCGCCGCCGGGAGCAGTCTCCTTGTCGGTGCCTACGTCATAGCGGACGAACTTGTCGCCTTCGATCATGAAGGCGAAATCGGAAGGTTTCTTCACCCACTTCGGGGTCAGGTAGTAGCAACCGCCCGCCTCGCCCGGCTTGCCATTGAGTTCGCCGGCCCACGCCGTCTTCGCTTCTTCCGTGGTGCTGCCGAGTTTCATGTCGCCGTAGCCGGCGAAGCCGGCCTGGCCTTCGCTGGCGGGTGCGGTTTCCGCAGCGGCAGGGGGGGTCGTTTCGGCTACCGGAGCAGGCGCTGCTTCTGCAGGCTGCTCTGCGGCGGCGGCAGGCGCCTCCCCTGCCGCGGGCGCGGCGGGCTTGCAGGCGATCAGCGAAGTGCTGGCGATGGCCATGACCAGCAGGAGAGGCGAACGACGCATGGTTGGACTCCGAGGGCGATTGGAAGACCCGCACGCTAGCACTGCCGTGTTAACCCACTGCAAATCAGCATCGCAATTCCCGGCGCCGGGCCGGCCATGCAGGCAACGCCGATGCGACATGACGCCGATGGGGTTGTCATGCGCGTTTAATCCTCGCCCGGTAGCTTGCGTCCGTTCCGGGGGGGGATCACGCGAAGCCTGCTTCATGCAACCGAACAAGACCGACCAGGCACGACAGGCCCTGCAATCGCACGCGGGGCCGTTGAGCATGCGCGAGCGGCGCGCTTTGATCCTGTGCGATGGCCGGCGCGACCTGAAGGAACTCACCGCGTTGCTCGGGGCGGATGCGCCGGCACTGATCATGCACTTGTACGAAGCCGGGTATCTCGGCAATACCGTTGTCGAGCCGGTAGCCAAGGCGCCCGCGTCGCTCGCGGCCCGCACCTCCGCAGCCGCCCCCATTCCAGTCGACGCCCCGGCCCCGGTCCCGACACCAGCTCCTGCCGCACAAACGCAAGCCACCGGCACGCGCCGCTCGCTGGTGGCCGCCAAGCTCTACCTGATCGGCATGCTGGAACTGCAGCGCGACGAATCGGCGGTCGCGCAGAGGAAGCAACTGCAGGCCTGCCAGGACCCGGATGCGATCGTCGCCCACCTGCTCGCCGGCGTGCATTGCCTGCAGCGCATCGCCAGCAGTTCGCTGGCGCAACGGGTGCGCGAGCGATTGTCCGAAGTACTGCCGGAATCCTACCTGCCGGCACTGGAGCGGCTCGACCTGGCCGTGCCGCAATCCTCCGCGGCCTGAGCGACCGCGACTCAATCCTCCGGCGCGACGAAATTCCTGCGCAAGCCGGCCCAGCACTCCTGGTAATCGCGCTGCCGGTGCGCCGCTTCGATGGCCTGGCGGGTCGGCCGGATCACGGCGCGGGTCTCGAACATGAAGGCCATGGTGTCGACGATCACGTCGGGCTTCGACAGGTCGGCATGGCTGGCCTTTTCGAACGTGGCCGCATCCGGCCCGTGCCCGCTCATGCAGTTGTGCAGCGACGCGCCACCGGGGGCGAAACCCTCGGCCTTGGCGTCGTAGACGCCATGGATGAGGCCCATGAATTCGCTGGCGATGTTGCGATGGAACCACGGTGGCCGGAACGTGTCCTGCGCCACCAGCCAGCGCGGCGGGAAGATCGCGAAATCGAGGTTGGCGGTACCGTGCGTGTCGCTGGGCGAAGTGAGCACGGTGAAGATCGACGGATCGGGATGGTCGTAGCTGATCGAACCGATCGCATTGAAGCGGCGCAGGTCGTAGCGGTACGGCGCGTAGTTGCCGTGCCAGGCGACCACATCCAGCGGCGAATGGCCGACCGGCGCGCGCCACAGGTGGCCCTGGAATTTGGCGATGAGCTCGAACTCGCCTTCCACGTCTTCATACGCCGCATGCGGGGTTTCGAAATCGCGCGGATTGGCCAAGCCGTTCGAACCGATCGGCCCCAGGTCCGGCAGGCGCATCAGCGCGCCGAAGTTCTCGCACACATACCCGCGCGAGGCGCCATCCGGCAGTTCGACGCGGAAGCGGATGCCACGGGGAATCACCGCGATCTGCTGCGGCTCCACTTCCAGCACCCCGAGTTCGGTGGCGATGCGCAACGCGCCCTGTTGCGGAACGATCAGCAATTCGCCGTCGGCATCGTAGAAATAGCGGCCCTGCATCGAGCGATTGGCGGCATACAGGTGGATGCCGACGCCGTGTTGCGCGGCCGCCGAACCATTGCCGGCCATGGTGAACAGGCCATCGATGAAATCGACCGGCGCCGCGCCGATCGGCAGCGGGTTCCAGCGCAACTGGTCGGGGGTGACCGGCCCATCGCCGAAATCGTTGTGGAACCAGGAATGCAGGAACGGCTCGAAGCGGCCGTGCATCGCCGCCGGCCGGATACGGTACAGCCAGCTGCGCCGGTTCTCGCCACGCGGTGCGGTGAATGCGGTGCCGGAAAGCTGTTCGGCATACAGGCCATGCGCGACCTGCTGCGGCGAGTTGCGGCCGACCGGCAAGGTGCCCGCCAACGCCTCGGTGGCGAATTCGTTGCCGAAACCGGATTGGTAACCGTTGCTGGCCATGCTGCACCTTTGTCAGAGCGACCGTAGGGGCGTAGGAGCGACGTGAGTCGCGAATACAAAGACGGATCCGATTCTATCCAGTCGCCACAGGGATTGTTTCGCGACTCATGTCGCTCCTACGCCAAGTATTACAGAAACCCGCGCTTCATCTGGTCGCGTTCGATGCTCTCGAACAGGGCCTGGAAGTTGCCTTCGCCGAAGCCTTCATTGCCCTTGCGCTGGATGATCTCGAAGAAGATCGGGCCGATCGCGTTCTGGGTGAAGATCTGCAGCAGTTTGCGCTGGTGCGTTTCCGGGTCGGCGTCGATCAGGATCTTGTTCCTGGCCAGCCGCGGCACGTCCTCGCCATGGTCGGGAACGCGCTGGTCGATCACCTCGAAATACGCATCGGGCGTGTCCAGGAATTCGACCCCGGCTTCGCGCATCGCTTCCACGGTCGAATAGATATCGTCGGTGAAGCAGGCGATGTGCTGGATGCCTTCGCCCTGGTAAGCGTCGAGGTATTCGTTGATCTGCGACTTGGGGTCGCTGGATTCGTTGAGCGGGATGCGGACCACGCCGTCGGGCGCGGTCATGGCCTTGGACACCAGACCGGTCTTGGCGCCCTTGATGTCGAAGTAGCGGATCTCGCGGAAGTTGAACAGGCGCTCGTAGTAGTCCGACCACTTCTGCATGTTGCCGAAATACAGGTTATGCGTGAGGTGGTCGATGAAGGTCAGGCCGAAGCCTTGCGGATTCTGGTCGGCGCCCTGCACCGGCAGGAAATCCTCGTATACCGAACCCTTGTCGCCGTAACGGTCGACCAGGTACAGCATGCAGTCGCCGATGCCCTTGACCACGGGCGTATCGACCGCCTTGCTGTCGGCCTTGTCCACGATCACTTCGCCGCCATTGCCCAGCACGGCCTTCAATACTTCAGCGCCCGGCTTCCGGAAGCGGATGGCGAACCCGCAGGCGCTGGGGCCGTGGGCCTTGGCGAAATCGGCGGCAAAGGAATCCGGATCCTCGTTGACCAGGAAATTGACCGTACCCTGGCGATAGACGGTGATCGGCCGGGTCTTGTGGTGCATCACCGCGGTGAAACCCATCTTCTGGAAGTAGCCGTGCAACAGTTCGCCCTGGCCCTCGGGGGCGGCGAATTCGACGAACTCGAAGCCATCGATACCCATCGGATTTTCGAAGGTGGTGACCTGCATGCCAAGATTGGGCTGTGCGCTCATGGTTCTTGCCTCGCGGGCTTGTCTCGGGGAGGCTGACTTTATAGTTTCATGTGAAACCAATTGCAAGCGGCACTGCGCCAATCACCAAGGACCATCGATGAATACCCCCACTGAAGACACCCCCCACGAACACGCGCAGGAACGTGCCCCGCAAGAAAACGACGCTCCACAAGAGCACGTCCCGCATGAGCATGCGGTGCTGGAGCTCGAGAACTTCCTGCCCTATCGCCTGAGCATCCTCTCCAACCACATCAGCCACACCATCTCCGGCCTGTACGGCCAGCGCTTCGGCCTGGCGGTGACCGAATGGCGGATCATGGCGGTGCTGGGACGCTACCCGGAACTGTCGGCGGGCGAAGTGGCCGAACGCACGGCGATGGACAAGGTCGCGGTGAGCCGCGCCCTGGCGCGCCTGCTGGAACGCGGCCTGGTCCAGCGCGACACCCACGGTTCGGACCGTCGCCGGTCGGTGCTGGAGCTGTCGCCGATCGGCTACACGGTCTATGACGAGGTCGCGCCGATGGCGCTGGAATGCGAGCGCCAGCTGCTGGCCAACCTGGACGAAACCGACCGCGCGCAACTCGACGTGCTGCTGGCCAAGCTGGCCGACGGGGTGCAGAACCTCATCGCCAAATGACTTCCTTCCGGACGTAGAGCCGAGCTTGCTCGGCTGCTTTTCAGGCTTCGGCTGCTTTTCAGGCTCATGCGGAAAAGCTGCCGAGCAAGCTCGGCTCTACGGGGTTGTGGATGCGGGCGGCGCCCAGGCCTTCATGAAATCGAAGAACTTCGCCCGGTCGTAGCCCTTGCCTTTTTCCAGCTCGCCGGTGAACTGCGAGTGCAGCAGCTTGCCGTCGGCGTCCAGCACGAACAGGTGCGGATAGCCTTTGATTCCGGGATAGGCGGAAAGGAACGGCTTGTTCTCGTTCTCTTCGCTGTAGTTGACCTTCATCCATACATAGTTGGCGTCGCGGAAGCTGCGGATCTCCGCATCCTCTTCGACGAACTTGTCGAGGATGTGGCACCAGCTGCACCACTCGCCCCCCACGTCGAGCATGATCCGCTTGCCGCCGCGCATGGCTTCGACCTTGGCGGTTTCCAGGTCGCTGGCCGGATCGCGCAGCGGATCGAAAGACGCATTCAACGCCGCTACCGCCGCGATGTCCGCGGCGGCAGGCGTGTTTCCGGAAGCGACCGGCTGTGAAGTGTCTGGCTCGGTCGATACGTTCGGCGTAGTCGACGGCGGATTCGGTTCCGCCTGTTCGCGCGCGCCGCACGCGGTCATAGCGACCGCGAGCAGCAATACGCCTGAGCCGACCGATAGCTTCCGCATCACTTGACGCCGTGCATCAGCTTCTGGATCAACGGCGCCAGCAGGAACAGCAGCACGCCACCGCCCAGCAACGCCCAGAAACCAAAGGTATAACCGCTCAGCGCGGACGCCGTGGTCATGCCGCTTTCGCCGCTGACTTCGCTGGCGAAGATTCCGGACAGGTTGTTGCCGATTGCCGTGGACAAGAACCAGCCGCCCATGCCGAAACCGACCAGGCGCACAGGCGCCAGCTTGGTCACCATCGACAGGCCGATAGGCGACAAGCAGAGTTCACCGACCGACTGGATAACGTAGACCATGAACAGTGTCCAGAACGGGATCTTCAGTGTCTGCGGATCGACCAGGCTCGACAGCGCGAACATCAGGAGCAGGAAGGCGAGGCCGTTGAAGATGAGGCCGAGGCCGAACTTGCGCGGGATCGACGGGTTGTTGCGGCCCATCTTCACCCAAAGCCAGGCGAGCACCGGCGCCAGCGTGATGATCGCCAGCGAATTGACCGACTGGAACCAGCCAACCGGGAAAATCCAGCCGCCAAAATCACGATTGACGATGTTCTGGGCGAGGAAGTTGAACGAACTGCCCGCCTGCTCGAAGAAGCACCAGAACAAAACGTTGAACACGAAGATGATCAGCATGGCAATGGCCATGTCGCGTCTCACCGCACCATCCTTGAAACCTTCCTTCAGGATCAGGATGCAAAGCCCGACGAACAATACGGTCAGGACCCACTGCAGCGCACCCGCGCCGATCGACAGCAGGAAATAGATCACTGGAATGGCGATGAGCGCGCAGATCGCAGTGGTCAGGACACGACCCTTGCCCTCTGCGCCTTCCGGCGGCCGCCCGATGCCTTGCAGCTGCCTGCGCCCGAACCAGAACCAGACGAGGCTGATCAGCATGCCGATTCCCGAGACAAGGAACACGACCTTGTACGCCGGCATCTCCGACGTCCCACCCATCACGCGTTCGGCGAGGATACCCGTCAGCCATGGCGCAATCATCGCGCCAAGATTGATGCCCATATAGAAAAGGGTGAAACCCGAGTCGCGGCGTTCGTCGCTAGTGGAGTAAAGCTTGCCGACCATCGTCGATATGTTCGGTTTGAACAAGCCATTGCCAGCGATGACCGTGGCCAAGCCGAGTTTGAAGAGATGCTCGTTCGGCAGCATGATCAGAAACAGGCCGGCAGCCATGATCACTGCTCCGAGCAGGATCGAGCGTTGGTAGCCGATTACGCGGTCGGCGACGTAGCCACCGAAAAGTGCTGCCGCATAGACCAGCGCCAGGTACGCACCGTACAGCCGGCTGGCCGGCGCCTCGCCAGTACTGTCGCCACTGTAAAACTGGGCGACGATGTACAGGGCCAATGCCCAGCGCATCCCGTAAAACGCGAAGCGTTCCCAGAATTCGGTCATGAACAACATCCACAGCGGGGCCGGATGGCCCAACACCTGCTTGAATTCCGGGATCTTCCCCGGCGCTTGCGTATCGACGGCACCGCTCATGCGGTTTCCCCTTGTCTTGTTCAGGAATGACGAGCCGCGCTGAGGGCACGGGACGGGGGAGAATCACCGAGACGCGTGCTTCGCGTCAAATACCGGGCATGCGCAGGTACAAGCTGCAGGTCAATCCTGAATCGGCCATGGCCGCTGATTTCCAAGGGAAATTCACGCCCTCCGCCCCTGACTTCAGCCAGACGGAGGCGTTCCGGGCTCGCCGTCGATCATCGTGCGCACCTCGAACAGCTCCGGGAAGAAGGTCAGCTCCAGCGCCTTCTTGAGGAAACCCACGCCGCTGGAACCGCCGGTGCCGCGCTTGAAGCCGATGATCCGCATCACCGTGCGCATGTGCCGGAAACGCCACAGCTGGAACTGGCTTTCCACGTCCACCAGGTCCTCGCACAGGGCGTACTCGCGCCAATAGCGGTCGGTGTTCTCGTAGATGTTCTCGAATACCGGCAGCAAGTCCGGGTCCGAGACATGCGGCAGGCTCCAGGCACGCTGCAGGTGCCGTTGCGGCACCGCGTGGCCGAAGCGCGCCAGGTATTGCAGGAACTCGTCGTACAGACCCGGCGCCTCCAGCACCCGCTGCAATCCGGCCTGGGCCTCGGGATCGTGTCCGAACACCTTGAGCATCGCCGCGTTCTTGTTGCCCAGCAGGAACTCGATCGTGCGGTACTGCAACGACTGGAAGCCCGACGACGGTCCCAGCACATCGCGGAAACCCATGTATTCGGAGGGAGTCAGGGTCTCCAGCACCGACCATTGCGCTGTCAGCTGCTGCAATACCTGCTTGCAGCGCGCCAGGCCCTTCTGGCATTGCCACACCTGGTCGCGCCGCAAATGCGCGAGCGCCGCCGACAGCTCATGGATCAGCAGCTTCATCCACAGTTCCGAGGTCTGGTGCTGGATGATGAAAAGCATTTCGTCGTGGTGCGGCGGATTCGACAGCGGCTGCTGTGCCGACAGCAGGCGGTCCAGGCGCAGGTAGCCGCTATAGGTCATGCGCCCGGCCAGATCGGTGTGGATGCCGTCTTCCAACGGGCGCTGGTTGTCCTGGATGCTCATGCGATACCTGAAAGACGCGGGTGTCGCATGGTACCGGGTCGCGTCACCGGGGTGTCATGCGTGGCCAGCAGGATTGCTGGCACAATCGACCGGCGCAGGCGGGGATGGTGCCGCGTCCACATAATCACGGAGGAAGTTCATGAAGAACGGGCTCATGCGCCATCTGGCGCTGGCGGCAATGTTGTCGGGATGCGCGGTTACGGCGCAGGCGCAGGTGGTGATCAGCCAGGTCTACGGCGGAGGCGGCAATACCAACGCCCCGGTCCGTAGCGATTACATCGAATTGCACAACAATTCGGCCGCCACGGTCAGCGTGGAGGGCTGGTCGGTGCAATACGCCAGCGCCACCGGCAGCAGCTGGCAGCGCACCGATCTCGCCGGCAGCATTCCCGCCGGCGGTTATTACCTGGTCAAGCAGGCCGACGGCGCCAATACCGCCGCGCCCGCATTGCCCGCGCCCGACGCCACCGGCACGATCCCCATGGCGGGCGGCGCCGGCAAGGTCGCGCTGGTCGACAATACGACCCCCCTCAGCGGCACCTGCCCGACCGGCAACATCGATTTCGTCGGCTTCGGCACCACCGTCAATTGTTCGGAAGGCTCCGCGCCCACGCCGGCGCCCAGCAACACGCTGGCGGTGCTGCGCGCGGACAGCGGCTGCACCGACAGCAACAACAACGGCGCGGATTTCGCCACCGGCGCACCGGCGCCGCGCAACAGCGCATCGCCCGCCAGTGTCTGCGGCGGCGGCGGCCAACCGATCCTCTCGGTAGCCGATGCCAGCGCCGATGAGGCCAGCGGCAGGCTGACCTTCGTACTGCGCCTGAGCCAGCCGGCCGGCACAGGCGGAGCCAGCGTCGCCTACGCCACCGCCGATGGAACCGCGATCGCGGGTCCGGACTATGTCGCGGCCAGCGGCACGATCGCGTTCGCGGAAGGCGAGGACACCGCCAGCGTGGCCGTGGACCTGGTCGACGACGCCATCACCGAAAGCGACGAATCCCTGTTCCTCGACCTGAGCGACGTCAGCGGCGCATTGCCGGGCGATACGCAGGCAGTAGGCACCATCGTCAACGACGACGTCAGCCTGACCCCGATCCACGACATCCAGGGCAACGGCGCCACTTCGCCGTACGCCAACCAGCTGGTCTACACCACCGGCATCGTCACCGGACGCAAGAACAACGGCTTCTTCCTGCAGGCGCCAGACGCAGAGGCGGATGCCGATCCGGCGACCTCGGAAGGCGTCTTCGTCTTCACCAGCATCGCCCCGCCGGCCGCGGCCGCGGTGGGCAACCAGGTGCGGGTGGGCGGTACCGCGGTCGAGTACGTACCCAGTGCCGACCCCAACCAGCTGCCGCTGACCGAGATAAACGGCACCTCGGTCGCCCTGCTCTCCACCGGCAATCCGTTGCCGGCGCCGGTGGCGCTGAGCACGACGTTCCCGGATCCGAATGGTCCGCTGGACCAGCTGGAACGACTGGAAGGCATGCGCGTCAGCGCCGCCAGCCTGACCGTGGTCGCGCCCACCCAGGGCAACACCAGCGAACCCAACGCCACCGGCACCAGCAACGGCATCCTCAATGCGGTGATCACCGGCATTGCCCGCCCGTTCCGCGAACCGGGCATCCAGGCGCCCGATCCCGCACCCGCCGGCAGCAGCATCCCACCGATCCCGCGTTGGGACTTCAACCCGGAACTGCTGACCATCGACAGCGACACCCTGGGCGGGGCCGCGTTCGTGCTCGACCTGGCCGCCGGCGCCGTGATCGAAGGCCTCACCGGACCGCTGGATTACGGTTTCCGCCGCTACACGATCCTGCGCGATCCCGCTGTCGCCATCACCACTACGCCAGGCCCCGCACCGCGTGCGGCGCGCGCCGCCAATGCCGATGAATTCACCATCGCCGGCTACAACCTGGAGCGCTTCTTCGACACGGTCAACGACCCGACGACCGGCGAGCCGGTGCTGACCGCCAGCGCCTTCGCCAACCGCCTCGCGAAGGCCTCGCTGGCGGTGCGCGATTACCTTCGCGCGCCGGACATCCTGGCCGCCGTTGAAGTGGAAAACCTGTCCGCACTGCAAGCCCTCGCCAACAAGATCAATGGCGATGCGGTCGCCGCCGGCCAGGCCGACCCGCAGTACGTCGCCTACCTGGAGGAAGGCAACGACGTGGGCGGCATCGATGTCGGTTTCCTGGTCAAGACCGCGGAAGTCGCCACCGGCATCGCCCGCGTGCAGGTGATCGGCGTGACCCAGCAAGGCAAGGACGTCACCTGGACCGAGCCCAGCGGCACGGTCAGCCTGCTCAACGACCGGCCGCCACTGGTGCTGGACGCGGTCGTGCACTACGCCGACGGACGCACGCCCTACCCGGTCACCGTGATCGCGGTGCACCAGCGTTCGCTCAACGACGTCGACAGCGTCGAGCCCTCCGGCCCGACCACCCTGGGCGAACGCGTGCGCCTGAAGCGCCAGCACCAGGCCGAATACCTGGCCACGCTGATCCAGCAGATGCAGATCGCCGACCCGGCGCGGCGCATCGTCTCCCTGGGCGACTTCAACGCGTTCGCGTTCAACGACGGCCTGGCCGACACCATGAACGTGGTCACCGGCACCCCGACGCCCGACGAACAGACCGCGGTCGCCGGCGATGGCATCGACCTGGTCGATCCGGACCTGGTCAACCTGGGCGTGCTGGAACCGGCGGACGAGCGCTATTCGTTCGTGTTCGGCGGCAATGCGCAGACCCTGGACCACGTCCTGGCCAACGAGGAAATGATCCTGGCCAGCACCGCGTTCGGCCTGGACCACGCGCGCATCAATGCCGACTTCCCGGAGATCGCGCGCAACGACATCACCTCGCCCTCGCGCCTGTCCGACCATGCCCCGGTCGTGGCCTATTTCGAGGCACGCCCCCGCGCCGACCTGGCGGTGACCGCCATTGCCGATACCGCCACGGTCAATGCCGGCGAAACCCTGCGTTACACCGCCAGCGTGACCAACCTGGGGCCGGATCAGGCCATGGCGACCGGCGCCGGTTTCGCCATCGATGCCGAACTGCCGGGCTTCGCCGTGATCGCACCGGGGGGTTGGAATTGCGATGCGCCGCAGATCGCCAGCGGTGCGACTTCGATCGCCTGCGTCAACGACGGCCTGGCCAATGGCGCCACCGCGAGCTTCACGCTCAGCGCCCCCACGGGCGCGACGCAGGCCGGCCATGCGATCAAGTTGGCGGTGGCCGCCACGACCGCGTCGTTCGATCCGGTCAGCGGCAACGACGAAGCCATGGCCACGGCGGATGTGGGTGCGGTGCCGGCTGCCGACCTGGAGTTGCAGCTGGAGGGCCCGGCCACGGTGTCCGCCAGCGTCGTCTGGATTTCCTATACCGCCAGCGTACGCAACCTCGGTCCACTGGCTGCACGGCAACCGGTGCTCGTGCTGGGTGGCGACACGATGACCGCGGCCGCCAGCATCACCGCGCCGGCCGGCTGGCGGTGCGACAAGCAGGGCAAGGGGCGCGTGAAGACCTTCCGCTGCAGCACCGGCGGCAGTCTGGCTGCGGGAGCGGACATCGACTTCGGCATCAGGGTCCATGCGCGTCCCACGCCAGCCGACCGCAATGTGCAGGTAAACGGCACGACTGATTCGGCGACAGCGGATGCGGATGTCTCCAACAACAGCGCGAGCATCGGTACCGCGATCTTGTTCTAGCTCGCGCTTCGCCAGGAAGGAAACGAAAGGACGCGGCCGAAGCCGCGTCCTTTTTTCGTCCCGACCCCACGAACCATTGCCCGGCGTATTGCTGCGCTGCAAGGCGGCTTTGTCGCCCCGGTTCCTTAACATGGCTCGACTTATCATTGGTTTCACATGTAACAGGAACCCGACACGCGATGACCCTCGCCGCGAAATTCGAGATCGAATACCTGCAATACCTCGGCTCGGACGGGAAACCCGTCCGCGACGACCTGCCGGAGGCCGCGCGCGATACCGGGCGACTGCTGGAACTGTTCAAGCAGATGCTGTTCGTGCGCACCTTCGACACCAAGTCGGTGGCCCTGCAGCGCACCGGCAAGCTGGGCACCTACGCCTCCTGCCTCGGCCATGAGGCCACCCATGTCGGCATCGGCGCCTCGATGCGTCCGGAGGACACCTTCGCCCCCAGTTACCGCGAATACGGCGCGCAGTTCATGCGCGGCGTGCGCCCGCGCGAAGTGCTGCTGTACTGGGGCGGCGACGAACGCGGCAACGATTTCGCCAACGCCCGCCACGACTTTTCCTGGTGCGTGCCGATTTCCACCCAGTGCCTGCACGCGGCCGGCGCGGCGCTGGCGTTCAAGCTGCGCGGCGAAGCGCGGATCGCGGTCAGCACCTGCGGCGACGGCGGATCGTCGAAGACCGATTTCTACGCCGCGCTCAATTCCGGCGGCGCTTACTCCTTGCCGCTGGTGCTGTGCGTGATCAACAACGGCTGGGCGATCTCGGTACCGCGCTCGGCCCAGACCGGGGCCCAGACTTTGGCCCAGAAAGGCATCGCCGGCGGTAATTTCTGCCTGCAGGTGGATGGCAACGATCTGATCGCGGTACTCGAGGCCATGCGCATCGCCACCGAACGCGCGCGCAGCGGCCTGGGCACCAGCGTGCTGGAGTTCGTCACCTACCGCCTCGGCGACCACACCACCGCCGACGACGCGCGCCGCTACCGCGACGATGCCGAAGTCAAGGCGGCCTGGGAACGCGACCCGATCCCGCGGCTGCGGACCTGGCTGACTGCGCAGGGCCTGTGGAGCGAAGCGGAAGAAGCCACGTGGAAAGAGCAATGCGGGCGTCTGGTCGACATCGAGGTCAATGCCTATCTGGAAACGCCGGTGCAGCCGGTCGAGGCCATGTTCGATTACCTGTACGCCGATCCGCCGCCGGAATTGCTGGCGCAGCGCGCCGCAGCGATCGCCGCGGAGGGCCGCGCATGAACGTGGAAGTCGCGAAGACTGTAGGAGGGGCTTCAGCCCCGACCGCTTCGGTGGGGGTCGGGGCTGAAGCCCCTCCTGCAAAAGCCGACCTGCCGATCACCCTGATCGAAGCCATCACCCAGGCCCTGGCCTGGGAAATCGCCCACGACGACTCGGTGGTGGTGCTGGGCGAGGATGTGGGCGTGAACGGCGGCGTGTTCCGCGCCACCGCCGGACTGCAGCAACGCTTCGGTTCCGAACGCATCCTCGACACGCCGCTGGACGAAACCACCATCGCCGGCCTGACCGTGGGCATGGCCGCGATGGGCATGAAACCGGTGGCCGAGGCCCAGTTCGACGGCTTCGTCTACCCGATGGTCGATCACCTGATCTGCCACGCCGCACGCATGCGCTACCGCACCCGCGGCCGCCTGCATTGCCCGATGGTGCTGCGCGTGCCGTGGGGCGGCGGCATCCGCGCGCCGGAACACCATTCCGAAGCCAACGAATCCATCTTCACCAACGTGCCCGGCCTGCGCGTAGTCATGCCGTCCTCGCCGCAGCGCGCCTACGGCCTGCTGCTCGCGGCGATCCGCGACCCGGATCCGGTCATCTACATGGAGCCCAAGCGCATCTACCGCCAGTACAAGGAACTGGTGGTCGACGATGGCGAAGCGCTGCCGCTGGACGTGTGCTTCGTACTGCGCGACGGCAGCGACGTGACCCTGGTGACCTGGGGCGCGCAAGTGAAAGAGACGCTGGAAGCGGCCGAGGCCCTGGCCAAGGAAGGCATCAGCGCCGAGGTCATCGACGTAGCCACGCTGAAGCCGCTGGACTTCGACACCATCGCCGAATCGGTGAGCAAGACCGGCCGCTGCGTGATCGTGCACGAAGCGCCGCGCACCGCGGGCTTCGGCGCGGAAATCGCCGCGCGACTGGCCGAGCAGTCGATGTACGACCTGCTGGCGCCGGTGGAGCGCGTCACCGGTTACGACACCCATATCCCGCTGTTCCGGCTGGAGATGAAATACCTGCCGAGCGTGGAGAAGATCGTCGCCGCAGCGAAGCGCGTGCTGGCCGCAGGCTGATGCGCCGTGCCCGGGTCATCGCCGCGCATCGCGCACCGGGTCGCCTACCGATCCGCGTGGCGGCCGGCGATCCGGTGACCCTGGGCGAGCGCGACAGCGATTGGCCGCAGTTCGTGTGGACTACATTGGCTCAGGGATTGGGCGGCTGGATCCCGGCGGTGCTGTTCGATCGCGACAGCGGCCAGGCCACTGCGCTGAGCGACTACGACACGCGCGAACTCGCGACGGAGATCGGCGAGGTGTTGATCCTCCATTCCGAACAAGCGGATTGGTGGTGGGCGGAAAACGCGAACGGCGACAGCGGCTGGATTCCGGCGCGCGCCATCGAATTCATCGACGAAAATACCTAGGAAGAGCAACACATGAGCGACAGCAAGACCTTCCACCTGCCGGACCTGGGCGAAGGCCTGCCCGATGCCACCATCGTCGAATGGTTCGTCAAGGAAGGCGACGTGATCCGCCTGGACGAACCGCTGGTGTCGATGGAAACCGCCAAGGCCGTGGTGGAAGTGCCCTCGCCGGTTTCCGGCAAGGTGCTGAAGCTGGCCGGCAACGCCGGCGACATCGTCGTGACCGGGGCGATGCTGGCCGAATTCGAACCCGACCCCAACCTGCCGCAACGCGCGGACGGACAGGACACCGGGCATTCGCATGGCGCACCGAAAAGCGCGGGCGCCGCCATTGCAGGAGGGGCTTCGGCCCCGACCGTGTCCGAAGCTGGCGGAGCTGAAGCCCCTCCCACAAGTGTCGAGCGCGACGATGCGGGCACCGTGGTCGGCGCCATGCAATCCTCCAACGCCGTGCACCAGGAACAGGCGGTCGCGGTCGGTGGCATCAAGGCGATGCCGGCGGTGCGCGCGCAGGCGAGGAAACTCGGCGTGGACCTTTCCCGCGTCCGCGCCACCGGCGCCGATGGCGCGGTGACCATGGCCGATGTAAAGCAGGCCGCGGCGAATGGCTTCGCTGCCGTAGGAGCGCCCCTTGGGCGCGATGCTTCTGCGGTCGTCGGCAAGCAAGAGCATCGCGGGCAAGGCCCGCTCCTACCTCCCCAAGGCAGTCCCGTTGCGGGACAAGAGCGCGAGCGCACCCAGTTGTCCGCCTCCGGCAAGCCCATGCGCACCCAGCCGCCGAATGTTTCCGTCAGCGGTCAGCCCGAACAACTCAAGGGCGTCCGCCGCAACATGGCCCGGGTCATGGCCGATGCGCATGCCAAAGTGGTGCCGACCACGCTCAGCGACGACGCCGACGTGCAGGCATGGCAACCGGGCAACGACGTCACCGTGCGCCTGATCCGCGCCATCGTCAGTGGCTGCAAGGCGGTACCGGCCATGAACGCGTGGTTCGATGGCGAGAAACTGAGTCGCACCCTGCATCCGCAGGTCGACATCGGCATCGCCGTGGACACCGACGACGGCCTGTTCGTTCCGGCGTTGCGCAATGCCGACATCCTCGATGCGCGCGGCATCCGCGAAGGCGTCAACCGCCTGCGCGTGCAGGTGGAAGACCGCAGCATCCCGGCTTCGGAACTGACCGGCTACACGATTTCCCTGTCCAACTTCGGCATGTTCGCCGGCCGCTACGCCACCCCGGTGGTGGTGCCGCCGTGCGTGGCGATCGTGGCCGCCGGCCGCGCCCGCCACCAGGTCATGCCGGTGATGGGCGGCTTCGAGTCGCACAAGATCATCCCGCTGTCGGTGACCTTCGACCATCGCGCCGCGACCGGTGGCGAGGCGGCACGCTTCCTGAAGGCGCTGATCGACGACCTGGCCCTGTCTTCGTAGGAGCGCGCCTTGCGCGCGATGCTTTGCGCGTTTTCCATTCGAAACAGCATCGCGGGCAAGGCCCGCTCCTACAACCTCCTATTGCGGAGAGCGTCATGACCCATCGCAGCCGACTCGCCGGCTTCATCATCGATTGCAAGAAAGGGACCCTGCGCGAATCGGCGGACTTCTGGGGCCGGGCCTTGAACCTGGAAGTCCAGGATTACGACGAGGACGGCCTGGGCATCTATGCGCCGATGCAGGACGGCCCTGGCGGACTGCACATAGAAGTGCAGAAGGTCTCGCATCCCTCCCGCGTGCACCTGGACATCGAGACCGACGACATCGAGGCGGAAGTGAAGCGGCTCGAGAAGCTCGGCGCCAAGCGCGTCGAATTCGTGCGCGAACGCTGGTGGGTGATGGAAGCGCCCAGCGGCCACCGCTTCTGCGTGGTGCCGATGCGCGAGTCGGACCGGCAGGAACCCAACGTCTGGAAATAAACGACATCTTCGCGCGCGTAGGAGCGACGTCAGTCGCGACTTGACGCTTTAAAAATCAAAACCCTTCGCGACTTACGTCGCTCCTACAGTCGATCCTGGCGCTTGTCGCGATCCAACCAAGACGCCAGCCCCTGGGCATTGAGTTCGATATCCATGCCCAGCACCTTCTCCACGCCGGCATCGTCCAGCGGACAGCCATGGACGCGTGCCCGTTCCAGATAGAGAGCGCGTAGCGCTTCCGCCAGGCAACGATGCCGATCCGGCCCGCCATCGCAATCGCGGGCGATCGCCACCATCGCGTCGATCTGCGCGTACAGGTCGTGCGACAGTCGTTCGACATCGCCGACGCGTCCGTAGTGTGTCAGGTACATCCATTGCGGATCGCGCGCCAGCAAACGCGCGATGGACGCTTTCAGCTCCGCCGGCTCGAACTGCACCGGCGACGACGTGGGCAGCACGAACGGCCCGTTCGCGCTGTCCAGTTCCCGATAGGAAAGCCCGAAGGTGTCGCCGGTGAACCAGCCGCGACTGCGCGCATCCCATACGCAATAGTGGTGCCGCGCATGGCCAGGGGTATCGATGCAGACCAGTTCGCGGCCCTGCAGATCGACCACATGCCCGTCTTCCGCGACCACTACCCGCGACTCCGGCACCGGCTGGATCTCGCCGTAGCTGCGCCGCATTTCCGCTTCGCCATAAACCGCAGTGGCGCCTGCGATCAGCTTCGAAGGATCGATCATGTGCCGCGCTCCGCGCGGGTGCACCACCAGGCGGGCGTTGGGCAGTTCGGCCATCAACGCACCCGCGCCGCCGGCGTGATCCAGATGCACATGGGTCACCAGCAGCCAGTCGACATCGGCCGGGGCGAGTCCGACCAACGCAAGCCTGGCCAGCAGGTTGGGAACCGAATAATTGGTGCCGCAATCGACGAAGGCGCCACGGCCGTTCTCGACGATCAGGTAAGCGGCATCGAAATGATCGCGCTGGAACGCGGTGTCGATGGTGTGGATGCCGTGCTCGCTCATGCCTTTCCCGGACCGGTAGCTGAATTCGGATTCTAGCGAGCGCGGCGTCCCTGCACGATGCGGCTTTCGTAGGAGCGCCCATGGGCGCGAGCTCTCCGATCAGATCGCGAATAACCCAGAAGCTCGCGCCCAAGGGGCGCTCCTACGTCTCGCGACGCTGCAGCCACCAGGTGCGCAGGACCACAGCGATGAACATGACCGCCAGGAACGCACCGTAGGCGACCAGGGTGGCCAGCACCTGCTTCCAGATGGCGCCGGTGCCCACGTCGGCCAAGCCCAACGCATAGCCCCACTGCATGCCGCCGAAACTGAGCACGAAGGCGATGGCCAACGCGGCGAGGTCGAAACGCTTGCGCGCGGCATCCCGGGGCTGGCGTGGGAACAGCCGGAACAGCGCGCCGATCAGCAGGAACCACGGCAGGAACAGGACCAGCGCGAGGTACGGCATCAGGCCTCGGCTTCGCGCAGTTGCCGCAACGCGGCCAGCACGTCCTGCACCGGCACCAGCAGGTTTATCTCCGGCGTTTCCATGGCGTCGGCGCGATCGCTGCGCTTCAACACCGCGATCAGCTGGCCGGCTTCCTTCGGCGAATCGAAGCCGTTGCTCTGCACCAGCAGTACGCCGTCGCCATCCATGAACTTGAAGTAGAAGCGGTTGTCGCTGTCGCGGTACTGCTTGAACGAAGGCAGCGTCGATTTCGCCGCAGCTTTTGCATCCACTTTCGGTTGCTGGGACAAATCGCGCAGTCCTACCGCCTCGCGCAGTTCGGCGAGGAAGGGAATCGCGTACTTCTCGCGCAGCCGCCCGGCGCCATCGCGCAGGATGGATTCGATGTCGGCGGGTTTGGCGATCAGGGCTTCGTAGCGCTCGCGCATCGGCGCGATCTGCGCATCGATGCACTCGAACAACTTCTGCTTGGCATCGCCCCAGCCGATGCCCTCGGCGTAGGCCTGGCGCATCTGCGCGGTTTCGTCGGCGCTGGCGAAGGCCTGGTACAGCTGGAACAGGGCCGAGCCCTCGGTTTCCTTCGCCTCGCCCGGCGCGCGCGAGTCGGTGGTGATCGAAGACACCGCTTTCTTCAGCTCCGCGCGAGGCGCGAACAGTGGAATGGTGTTGTCGTAGCTCTTGCTCATCTTGCGGCCGTCCAGGCCGGGCAAGGTGGCCACGCTCTCGTCGATGGCCGCTTCCGGCAGCACGAAATAATCGCGGCCGTAGACATGGTTGAACCGCTGGCCGAAATCGCGGGCCATCTCGATGTGCTGGACCTGGTCGCGGCCCACCGGCACCCGGTCGGCCTTGAAGATCAGGATGTCGGCGGCCATCAGCACCGGATACATGAACAATCCGGCGCTGATCCCGGAATCGTCGTCCTCGCTGTCGGCGCGATTCCGGTCCACCGCCGCCTTGTACGCATGTGCGCGATTGAGGATGCCCTTGCCGGCCACGCAGGTCAGGAACCAGGTCAGCTCGGTGATCTCGGGAATGTCGGACTGGCGGTAGAACCACACCTTGTCCGGTTCCAGCCCCGCCGCCAGCCAGGTCGCGGCGATCTCCAGGGTCGAGCGCTGGGTGCGCGCCGGGTCCTGGGCCTTGATCAGGCTGTGCAGGTCGGCGAGGAAATAGAAGCTCTCCGCATCGCTGGCGCGGCTGGCGGCGATGGCCGGGCGCACGGCGCCCACGTAATTGCCTAGGTGCGGGGTGCCGGAGGTGGTGATGCCGGTAAGGACGCGGGTCATTCGCTGGGTCGTTTCGGGATATGAACGAATCCAAGTTTAACCGCCCGTGGGAGCGGCGTCCCCGCCGCGAGCTCTTGATCTTTGACCTTGCCCTTGCATCCTTGCTGATCGAGCCAAGCAAGAGCTCGCGGCGGGGACGCCGCTCCCACACTTCCGCTTAACCCCGCTTGCCGGATCCGCGCGTTGATCGTCCTGCTCACCAAGGAGAACGACCATGTTCCGCAAGACCCTGCTGATGTCGATGGCGATGCTGATGACCGGCGCCTGCTCCCCTCTGTCCGCAAGACCCCTCGTCGACGTCTCGGTCGTGGACCGCGACACCGGCGAATGGCTGCGCGAATACCCGCATCGTGGCGATACCTGGGTGGCCGGCGCGCCCGGCGACCGCTATGGCGTGCGCCTGAGCAATACCACCGGTGAGCGCGTGCTGGTGGTGTTGTCGGTGGACGGCATCAATGCGGTCACCGGTGAAACCGCCAGCCCCTCACAGGCCGGCTATGTACTCGAGCCCTGGGAAAGCACCGAGATCGCCGGCTGGCGCAAGTCGCTGGACGACATCGCCCAGTTCGTGTTCACCGACCTCGGCGACAGTTACGCAGCACGCACCGGGCGGCCACACAATGTCGGAGTGATCGGCGTGGCCGTGTTCCAGGAATCGCGTCCGCGGTACTACCCCACTCCCGCACCTCCGATTACGCGCGAGCGCGAATACCGGCGCGATGAAGCCAAGGCCGCGTCCGCTCCCGCGGCCAACGGCATGGCCCGCGAACAGGCGGCCGACAGCGCCGCGCGCCAGAGCATGGGCACCGGGCATGGCCAGCGCGAATGGTCGCCGGTGGGCCAGACCAGCTTCGTGCGCGCGACCCGCAGCCCGGCGCAGGTCAGCGAATTGCGCTACGACGACGACCGGCGGCTGATGGCGATGGGCATCATCCCCCGCGATTACGACTATCCGCGCCACGACCGGCGGAATGGACAACCACGCGCGTTTCCGAACGGTTTCGTGGCCGATCCTCCTTATCGTTGAGCCACGCCTGCCATGAACGAACAACGGGCCGAAAGGCCCGCTGTCGTACCGAATGGAAGGGAGCGATCGCTACTCAGTTCCTGGTCTCCGATTTCAGGCTGCGTGCGAAATCGCTGACTTCGGTCTGCGCCCGATCGCGATCCCAACCGTAGCGTTCTTGCAGCTTGCCCGCCAGGTACTCGGAATTCCCTTCGGCTACCTGGAAATCGTCATCGGTCAGGTCGCCCCACTTGGCCTGGATCTTGCCCTTGAGCTGCTTCCAGTTGCCGGCGATGGTGTCCTTGTTCATGGCTTGCCTCTTTGAATGACCACGGCGGAGGTACCGTGGATGCAGCTTCGCAAAAAACGCGTTCGCCGCCGGTCAACCCTTCGTCAACGCGAAATAACGGATGCAACGACATCCTGCTCACATTCCCGAATGAAACAAATTCCAGAACGAAAGAAGGGCCGGATATGCCGGCCCTTCTTCGTGGCGCCGAACAACGCGCCGTTTTTACTGCGATGCAGGAATCAGCACTTGGCGTCCTTGCAATCTTCGGCCTTGTCCTGGACCTTTTCGCCGACCTTCTCCACATCCTTGCCCGCACCCGCCATGGTATTGCAAGCGGTCAGCGTGCCCATCATGAACATCGAAACTACGATCAATGCCAGTAAACGCTTCATATTGACTCTCCTGTTGATGGGTATCTTGCCGGGGCTACCGCAGCTATCGAACCCCTGTCGGCAACCTTGCGTACAAGCTGCCGTGTCGCGCATTCATCCCGTGTGAACACGGACGTCCGCGTTCAGTTTCGTCTCAGTCGCGCATCAACGTCGATTTTCCGAACAGGCTTTCCACCAGGTCCACCACCAGTTCCGCGGTCAGGTTGCGGGTGTCGATCACCGGATTCAACTCGACGATATCCAGCGACAGCATGCGCCCGGTGTCGGCGATCATTTCCATCACCAGTTGCGCTTCGCGATAGTTGGGGCCGCCGGGCACGGTGGTGCCCACGCCCGGCGCAATGCTGGGATCCAGGAAATCGACGTCGAAGCTCACGTGCAGATGGGTGTTCTCGTCCACGCCTTGCAGTGCGGCTTCCATGGTCCGTTTCATGCCGTTCTCGTCGATGTAGCGCATGTCGTAGACGTCGATGCCGTTGTCCTTGATCAGGCGCTTCTCTTCGGCGTCCACCGAACGGATGCCGATCTGGCGGATGTCGCCCGGATCCATCGCCGGCACATGCTTGCCCAACCGGGTCAGCGCGTCGGGACCGATGCCGCACAGGCAAGCCACGGGCATGCCGTGGATGTTGCCCGAGGGCGTGACTGCGCTGGTATTGAAATCCGAATGCGCATCCAGCCAGAGCACGCGCAATTTCTTCCCGCTGTCGCGGCAATGCTGGGCGACGGCGGTGATCGACCCCATGCCCAGGCAATGGTCGCCGCCGAGCATGATCGGCATGCGTCCCAAGGCGAGCTCCGCGGCGGTGGCGTGCATCAGCTCCCGGTTCCAGGCGACCACTTCCTCGAGATGGCGATAACCCTGCACCGGCGCCGTCCATGGATTGACCGGACCGTTGAGGTTGCCGCGATCGGCCACGTCCACTCCGCGGGCGGTGAGCGCCTCGCCGAAACCAGCGATGCGCAGGGCATCCGGGCCCATGCGCGCGCCGCGATGGCCTGCGCCGATATCGGTGGGTACGCCGATCAATGAAACCGGTGGGTAGGTTCGGCTCATGTGCGGGATCTTTCGTTCAATGCGAGGGTGACGAGTCTAGCGGTGTTCCCCATCGCCTGCGTTGTGGCGGTGCAACACGCACTCTTCATGCGGGGCGGAGACACGGCGTGAACACTTAACTTCATGGTCACATGACCCTCACGGTTATCTTGCCCGATGCTGGGATGATCCGGTTGCAGGAAACCCCCGCAGAAGATGGAGGCGCCCATGGGCAAGGTCAATGATATTCGCGCTACCCGCCAGGACGTGATACTGGATATCGATGCCGAGTTGCGCTACTGGCGCGGCTGCTATCGGGAAAGTGCTTTTCATCGCGCACCCGTCGAATTCGACGACTACATCCCGACCCTCAAGTTCGGCTACGACGCCTACCTGTTGAACCACAACAGGAACCTTGACGAACTGATGGACAGCCTTGGGCGGCGCTACCAGCGCGTCGTTCCGCAATGGCAGCAGCTGGACTGGATGCTGGGTGCGACGATAGTCCGCGAGACCTGGAAGCGCATGCAGCAGGGCCAGTCGTGGCGGCCGCTGCAAGTCGCCGCGCCCGTCGCGTTCAATCGCGAACGCCTGCACGCTGCGATGTAACGCGCGCAGCCAAGGCTTGTTCACTGCCTTGGTTGCGAGAGACGCAGTGGTCAACAGGAGCCCATGACGTGGCATGTGGCACTGACTCTGCACTGAGACGTATATACCGATAGGGTTGTCGCAACCGGCGGATGCGCGGATTCCACGCACGCGGAACGCCGCCGTATGGCTGACCGATGGTCGCGACATATGGTGCCGGCACCCGGATTCGAACTGGGGACCTACCGCTTACAAGGCGGTTGCTCTACCAACTGAGCTATGCCGGCATGGCTTGGGGCGACTCTCGCGGACCGGGCTGGCCGGCGCAGAAAAGCGCGGGCGCCGATTCTACCGCAGCACGTCCTACCGCAGCACGGCGCAATCGAGGGATTGCGACTTGGGCGCGGCAGCAAGGCTCCTGAGCCGCGATACCGCGACTCCTTCGGCCGCGGCAATATCCAGCCACCATCGGCTCGGGCCCTCATTGCCGATGGCCTGCAATTGCGCATCGAAACCGGCGGCCTTGAGCGCAGCCTGGCGGCGTTCGGCCCCTTCGCGGCTGCGGTAGCGGCCCAAGGCGATGCCGTTGGCCTGTTCGCCGCCATTGATTACCAGGAAATCGTCGAAACCGGCCGCGCCGATGCGCTGCGCCAGGGCCTGCGCGGCCGCGCGATCCGCCAGGGGCGGCAGCAGCACGTTGTAGCCGCTGGCCTGCTGCCCGGCAACTTCACGCGGACGAACGCGCGTGGCCTGGGCCGCGATGCGGGCGGCCGCGGCGGTGGCCGCGACATCGCTGTCGAAGGGCCCGATGCTGAAGCATTTCGCCGCTACGACAGCGGCAACGACCGGTGCCGGCGCTGCTTCGGTGGATGCCGGTGCCACTGCTGGCGCTGGCGCGGGCGGCGTGGCTTCAGCCGTTGTTTCGCGTTCACTAAGCAATTGCAGACGCGCGACCCCCGCGGGTTGCTCGGGAAGTGCGGGAGGCTGCGCGGCGGGACGGGAAATCCACCATGCGCCAACGCCCAGGTTCAATACGACAAGCAGGACGATCAGGGCGCGAATCAGCATGCGGCGATTCTACATGCGGCGATCCTAAAGGGTCATCGCTTCAAAGAGTCGTCGCGCCGGCCCGCGACCATAATGCAAGTCCTTCCAGGACCAGCGACGGCACGCGCTGTGCTCCAGGCAGGTGTGGCGCAAGCGCATCGGCGCCCCCGCCATGCAGGAGCAGTGCCGGGGCCAGGCCCAGGGCCATTTCCGCTTGGCGCAGGCTGCGCTCGATCAATCCCAGGGCCGCGCCTTCGCAGCCCGAGGCCAGCGCGTCGGCGGTATCGACGGCGAATTCCCGATAGCTTCCGCCCTGCGCCGGCAATTGCGCGGCAGCATGATGCAGGGCTTCGCGCATGATCCGCGGCGAGGGTCCGATGCGGCCGCCGCGATGCAGGCCCTCCGCATCGAGCAGATCGATGGTCAGGGCCGTGCCCACGCCCGCGATGAGCCAGGGCCGGTTTCCCCGCGCATGCGCAGCGAGCAGGGCCAGGAACCGGTCCACCCCCAACCGCGCCGGTTCCGCATAGGCGATGCGCACGCCCGCCAGTTGCGTACTGCTGCGCGCCAGCGAGATGCGCTGGAAACGTGCGGTCAGGGCATCGACCACCGCCGCGGTCAGTGCGGGCGAAGCCACGCTGGCCAGGCAGGCCGAATCGGCGCGATAGGGCAATATCCCGCGCAGGGTTTCGACGAATCCCTCCTCATCGTGGGCCAAGGCGATGACTTCGCCCAAGTGGCCATCGTCGTGCAGCTGCGCACACTTCAGGCGCGAATTTCCCAGATCGAACAACCATCGATTCATTGCGGCCTCACACTGACTTCACCGGCATGGAACAGGCGTTCCCCGCCTTCGATATTTACCCGCAGGGCGCCATCCCCGGCAATGCCGAGGGCGATACCGGACTGCACGGCCGCGCCCAGATGGATCGCCACCGTCCGTCCGACCAGCGCATCGAAGCGCGCATAACGGGTGAGGAACGGAGCCAGTCCCTCGGCATCGAACCGGTCCAGCGCGGGGACCAGATGCGCCAGCAGGATCGCCGCGATCCGGTTGCGCGACGGCGCCTGGTCCTGCAGCCCGGCCAGATCGATCCACGGTTGATCGATCGCCGCGGCCGCGGCTTCGGGCATGCGCACGTTGACGCCCAGGCCGATCACCGCGCGCACCGGGCCGGCGTGTTCGCCGCCCCCTTCGACCAACAGGCCGCCGAGTTTGCGGTCGTCGACCAGCAGGTCGTTGGGCCACTTCAAGCGCACGCCGGGGTAGCCGCACGCATGCAGCGCTTCGGCGGCGGCAACACCTGCGACCAGGCTCAGGCCGCCGAGTCGGGCCAACCCGCCGGAGAACTGGCGCGATACCGAAAGATAAAGATGCGCGGCCAGGGGCGACGCCCAGGTCTTGCCGCGCCGCCCGCGCCCGCCGGTCTGGCGCTCGGCCATCAACACTGCGATTCCGCTCGCCGGGGTTTCTCGACGCAGCAGCTCGCTGTTGGTGGAATCCAGCGACCAGGCCAGATCGAGCGCAGCGATGCCGGCACGGATATGAGCCGGCAGTCCATCGATGATCGCGTCGGCGCGCAGCAACTCGACCGGATTGCGCAACGCATAACCGCGACCGGCCTGCGCATCGATTTCCACGCCCGCTTCGCGCAATGCCTGCACCCGCTTCCACATCGCCGCGCGGGTCAACCCCGCATCGCGCGCCAGCGCATCGCCGGACACGGGACCGGCGACCAGGCGCTGCAGGATTTCGCGTTCGCTGCTCATGTGCGCTTGCGCAGCAGGCGCACGCGCTCGAAGCGCGATTCGGAACCGGCATGCAGGCGCTGCAGGTTGCCGCGGTGGGTGAACAGGACCAGCAACGCGGCCGTACACGCGAACAGCCGGCGTGCGTGGTCGGCCTCCGCGCCGATGAACCATGCCAACGGCACCACGCAGGCGACCGCGATCACCGAGGCCAGCCCGACATAACCGGAAGCCACCAGCACCAACAACCACACCAGCAGCAACCACGGCACCGCCGTCGGCCACAGCACCAGCAAGCCACCGAGCAACGTGCCCACGCCCTTGCCGCCTCGGAACCCGTGCCACAACGGCCATACATGGCCGATGGCCGCGGCGAATGCGGTTGCGTAGGCCAGCGCATTCGGTGGCAGCGCATCGTCCGTCGGGCCGAAGCGCATACCCAGCCATGCGGCCAGCGCACCCTTGCCGACATCGACCAGGACCACGCCCAACGCGAATTTCCAGCCCTGGGTGCGCAAGGCGTTGGTGCCGCCCGCGTTGCCGCTGCCTTGGGTGCGGATATCGACGCCGCGCAGGCGCCCGAGCAACAGGCTGCCCGACAGCGAACCGAGCAGGTAGGCGACGAGGATCAGGGCGACACACAGGAGTGGGGCAGGCATGCCGCGATTATGCGCGAGACGGGAGCCGCTTCCTCACGGCGCCGCGGGCTGCACGGCGACGATCAATGCACCGGGACCCGCGTGCGCGCCTACCGCCGCCCCGGTTTCGACCAGATACGACTCGCCGATGTCGAGGCGCGCGTGCAGTGCGGCGAGCAGGCGTTCGCCCGCGGCCGGCGCATCGCAATGGCCGACGATCAGCCGCCAACGCACGCCTGCCGGCAACTTGCGGGACACGCTGCGGGCGAAGGCTTCGGGTGCGCGCTTGCGAGCGAACAATGCACCGGAAAGTCCCAGGGTGCCGTCCGCGCGCATCCGCGCCACCGGGGTCATCGCGGTGAGCCGGGCCAGCGGCGCGGCCCAGGCGGGGATACGTCCACCGCGCACCACGTGGCTGATATCGCGGGTCATCGCCCAGAGCAGGGTCTGCGGGCGCAGGCGTTCGAGTTCCGCCAGGATCGCGGCGGCATCGGCGCCCGTCGCGGCCATTTCCGCCGCACGCCAGACCAGCAAGGCCTCGCCGGCGGCGGCGTTGAACGTATCGAATACCCGCACGCGCCCGCTGTCGCTGCGCGCGGCGGCGTGTTCGCCTGATTGCAGGGTGCCCGATACCGCGCGCGACAGGCCCACATAGACCACTTGCGGGTGATGCGCCAGCGCCAGCTCGAACTGGCGCATGAAATCCCCCGACGGCGGCTGGCTGGTGCGCGGCAATTGCTGCGACTCGGCCATGCGCCGATAGAACTCGCCCGTGGACAGGCCCACCTTGTCCAGGTAGTCGCGACCGTCCAGGTCCACCCGCGCCGGGGCCACGCCGATCGCATAACGCTCGGCGATGGTCTCGGGCAGGTCGGCGGCGCTGTCGGTGACCACGGCCACGCGCAGGCCCGAAGCCGCGCTGCGCTGCTGGCGCAGCATGTCGTCGGCCTTCATCGCCTCCACCTGGCCGAGGGCGGCGCAGGCATCGAACAACGCCTGCGGATTCGCCGCATGCGCATGCACGCGCAGCCGCTGCGCGCCGCCGGCGATGACGATGGAATCGGCACCGATCGCTTCCAGCGCCAGGCGCAGGCGCTCGCGATCCAGCGCCTCGCCCAGCAGCAGGCATTCGCTGCACCAGCGGCGCTGCGGATCGACCTCGTGTTCGTGGATTACCGTTTCGCCATTTTCGTTGGCCGCTGGCGCGTTCGCACCGCGCATGCGGATCGCGCGCGGGCCGCCTTCGACGAATTCGGCGATGCCCTCCAGCAGGTCCACGAAACCCTGGGCACCGGCATCGACCACGCCCGCCTTCTGCAACACCGCCAGTTGCCGTGGCGTCTCGGCCAGCGCGCGCCGTGCGCGCGACAAGGCGAGAGCGAAGCCTGCACGCGAACCGCGATCGCGGTTTTCCAGCGAGCTCCTTTCCAGCTCCTCGGCGAAAGCGGTGATGACGCTGACGATGGTTCCTTCCACCGGCCTTGCCAGGGCCAGGCGTGCGCTGGCGGCACCGTGGCGCACCGCCGCGGCCAGCGACCCCGCGTCCAGCGAAGGCAGCGGCTTCACGTGTTCGGCGATGCCATGCAGGAACTGGGCGAGGATCGCGCCGGAATTGCCGCGCGCACCATCGATGGCGTCGTTACCGACCCGCGACAGCAATTCGCCGGCATGGCGACTGCGGCGGCTGAGCGCGCCGTTGAGCACACTGCCCAGGGTGGCGGCCAGATTGTTGCCGGTATCGCCGTCGGCGACCGGGAACACATTGATCTTGTTGAGCCCGTCGCGCGAGGCGATGACCCGGCGCGCGCCAGCGATCAATGCACGCCGCAATGCAGGGGCGCTGAGGGAGTCATCGGCGGATATCTGCATGGCCCCGGAGTCTGCATGAAGACGTTGCCGGGGCCTGTTGCGACGCAGCATCCGGCACAGGCAAGGCGGTGGAAACCGCGCTATAGTTCCGCGCCGCCGTACCGCGGCCCCGACGGGAGCTTGCCCATGCTGCGCCTCATCATCGCCTTGTTGCTGGTGTCCGCCAGCGCGCATGCCCTGGCCCTGAACAACCGCGCCGACAGCGTGGTCCCCAATTGCCAGGCCACCGAGGCCATGGGCCGCGATGAATCCGCACAGGCGGCGGGCGTGGTCCACGCCAAGGCGGCCGCCCCGGTCCGTGCCAAGGCCTCCAAACCCGCGATCAACCCGGGCGGCGGTGGCGGTGGAAACGACGACGACAACCAGCCGCGCCTGCGTGGTTCCAAGTGGCACAGCTTCCTGCCGGGAATGTTTCGCTGATCGGATCCCTGTTCGGCTGGCTGCGACGCCCGCCTGCCCTGCCGGATCCGGTGTCATGGCGTGAAATGCGTCGCTCGACCGCGCTGCTGAGCGTACTGGACGATGCCGGCGACGCAAGCCTGCAGGAATTGACTGCGCTTTTCCTGCAACGCAAGACCATCACCCCGGTCGCCGGACTGGAACTCGACGCGACTGCGCGACTGCAACTGGCGGCGCTGTGCTGCCTGCCATTGCTCGGATACGGCGCGGGCGGACTGCGTGGCTGGTCGCAACTGCTGGTGTATCCGGATGCGTTCCGGGTCCAGCGCAGCCATGTCGACGCGGCCGGCGTGCTGCACGAATACGAGGACGAACTGATCGGCGAATCCTGGGACAGCGGCCCGCTGATCCTGTCCTGGGCCGACGTGCAGGCCGACCTGGCCGACCCGCACGCCGGCTTCTGCGTGGCGATCCACGAAATGGCCCACAAGCTCGATGCACTGGACGGCGCGATGGATGGAACCCCACCGTTGCCGCGCCGCTGGCAACGCGAATGGGCGGCCGACTTCCAGCGCGAATACGATGCGTTCTGCAAGCAAGTCGACGCCGGCCATGACACCGTCATCGATCCCTATGCCTCCGAATCACCGGAAGAATTCTTCGCCGTCGCCAGCGAATACCACTTCTCCGCACCGCAGGTACTGCGAGAACAATTGCCGCAAGTCGCCGCCCACCTGCAACGTTTCTACGCCGTAGGAGTGGCATAGGGCGACGGCTGTGGGAGCGACGTAAGTCGCGATGCTTGGCAACGAAACCTTCGATGATTCCCGAGGTGGGCGGAACTCCCGTTCGCGACTTACGTCGCTCCCACAACCATCCGTCTCACAACCCCTGCGGCAGGATCACCTCGAAGCGCGCGCCGCCCAGTTCCTGCGAGCGCTGCACCTGCAAATCGCCGCGATAGCCGCGGACCAGGTCCTGGACGATGGACAGGCCGATGCCATGGCCGTGCACGCGCTCATCGCCGCGCACGCCACGCTGCAGCACGTGGGCCACGTCCTCCTCGGCGATTCCGGGGCCGTCGTCGTCCACCGCCAGCAGCAGGCCGGCACGGCGATTGCCGACGGTCCTGGTCGGGGTCGCGGTCAACAGAACCCGCGAACGCGCCCACTTGAACGCGTTTTCGAGCAGATTGCCCATCAGTTCCTGCAGGTCGCCGGGTTCGCCATGGAAGCGGGCCTCGGGATCGATCTCGAATTCGCAGATCACGCCCTTGGCCGCATAGACCTTTTCCAGCCCGCGCACGATCTCCTCGGCATTGGCCTCGATCGGCACCGGCGCGGCGAACAGCGCGTGGCCGCTGGAAGCCGCGCGCGCCAGCTGGTACGACACCAGGTTGTTCATGCGCTTCAATTGCGTATCCAGCTCCTCGCGCAGGGCGGTGGCGTGGATGCCTTCGTCGAGTTGCGAGCGCAACACCGCCAGCGGCGTCTTCAGGCTGTGGGCCAGGTCGGCCAGGGTGTTGCGCTGGCGATCCAGGTTCTCGCGCTCGCTCTCGATGAAGGCGTTGATGCTTTCGGTCAGCGGTTCCAGTTCGCGCGGATGGCGCTCGCTCATGCGGCTGGCCTGGCCGCGCTGCACGCGGGTCAGTTCGTTGATCACCCGCTGCAGCGGACGCAAGCTCCAGTTGAGCACCAGCACCTGCAGCAGCAGCATGAAGATCCCCGCCGCGGTCAGGTACACCCACAGCGCGCCGCGGAAGGTGCGCAGCTGCGAGGACAGCACCTTGGAATCCTCGGAGACATAGATGGAATACGGGAACTCCGCATCCGGCCCGCGATTGGCGTAAACCGTGCCCAGGCCGAAACGGTAAACGCTACCCTCGCTGCCATCGACCTGGGTGATCGGCACCGGTCCGGTAAAGACTTCCTGCAGCGGCGCCAGCATCGGGACTTCCTGCATGCCCGGCCCCAGCGTGGAATCGGAGCCCCAGCGCGCGTTGGGCAGCCTCACTTCGGCGTACAGGCCGCTGCCGGGCTGGGTGAAGCGCGGATCGACCGGCAATTCGGGCGGGATCAGGCTGCCGTCGCGCGCGAATTCGACCTTGTTGGCGTACGACATGGCGTAGCCCTTGAGGCGATGGCGCAGGTTCTGTTCGGCGGTGCTGACGAAGGCCTTGTCCAGCGCGTAGCCGGCGAGGAACAGGAATGCGACCAGGCCGATGCTGGCCGCCAGCAGTTGCCGGGCGCGCAAAGAACGCGGGCGCCACCCTGCGAAAGGATCGCGCCCGCTTTTTCCCGCACCAGCGTCCGCCGCGCGGGGGGGCATCAGCCCTCGTGGTTGCGCGGGATGGCGAAACGGTAGCCGCGTCCGCGCACGGTTTCGATCGGCTTGAGTTCGCCGTCCGCATCCAGTTTCTTGCGCAGGCGGCCGATGAAGACCTCCAGCACGTTGGAGTCGCGGTCGAAGTCCTGCTGGTAGATGTGCTCGGTCAGGTCGGCCTTCGACACCAGCTCGCCGGCGTGCATCATCAGATACTCCAGCACTTTGTATTCGTAGCTGGTCAGGTCGATGTTGCCGCCGTTGACGCTGACCGTCTGCGCGGCCAGGTCCAGCGCGACCGGGCCGCATTCCAGGGTCGGCTTGCTCCAGCCGGCGGCGCGGCGCAGCAGCGCATTGACCCGGGCCAGCAACTCTTCCACGTGGAAAGGCTTGACCAGGTAGTCGTCGGCGCCCTGCTTCAGGCCTTCGACCTTGTCCTGCCAGCTGGAACGCGCGGTCAGGATCAGCACCGGGAATTTCTTGCCTTCGTCGCGCAAGGCCTTGATCAGTTCCATGCCCGACATCTTGGGCAGGCCCAAGTCGATGATGCCCACGTCGAACGGCACTTCGCGCCCCATGTACAGGCCTTCCTCGCCGTCCTGCGCCGCATCAACGGCAAAGCCCTCACGCTTCAGGCGCGCGGCCAGGGTTTCGCGGAGGGGGGCTTCGTCTTCGACCAGCAAAATACGCATGGATTCTCCCTAATCGGAACTGGTGGCGACTGCGCCACGTTGATGAACAGGTTAAGGCCTGTGCGGGTTATCGCGGCGTGCACGCGGCTCGGATTCGGGACGTTCGACGCCACGACCACGCTCATCGGAGCCGCGTTCGCGCCTGGAATCCTCTTTGCCCGAGCGACTGCGTCCGCGTTGCGGGTCTTCGTCCATGTAGCGGACCCGGCCACGATCGTCCATTACCTTGACCCGGTTGATCTCGCGCCCGTCGAACTGCACGCGCTCGGCACCCAGGACCTGGCCACCGGTCTCGCGCTGCGCGCGCCGCACCGAGTCGGACAGCGAGATCCGGCTGGGCTTGCTCGGTGGGCCGGCGTCCTCGCGCTGCCGCGGAGGCTCCTGTGCGTCGGACTGCGCCCAAGCGACCGCGCTCGCCCCGGAAAGGGCGATCAGCAGGACGAGGGGAAGTACGGAACGGGACAACAATCGCATAACGGAATCGTAACGGATTTCGGCTTCCCTGAATGAACGGGACCCGTCACCGGCTGTAATGAGGAATGGCCTGCGATTTTGGGCCGCAGCGGTGAATTCGGTCTGAACTTGTCCACAGGCCGCCTCAGGCCATTCAGGTTCACTGACGCTCAGAAAACCTCGGCCACGCAGCAGCGCAACGACCCGCCGGCGGCTTCGATCGCATCCAGGGCCACGCTGCGCACACGGAATCCGGCCTCGGCCAGGGTCTGGCGGGTGCACGCGGTCAACGCTGCGTCGGCTCCGGCGCTCATCCAGACCGAAGCCTCGCTCAGGCTGATGGCGTTGCCGGCGAAGGCGGCATGTTCGGCCGGGGACAGGCGGATGCCGTGCGGGGCGTAGAAGTTGGCGATGGTCTCGACCACCGCCGGATCGGCGAAGCCGGTGGGGCAGATCAGGGCGGCACGTCCGGCGAGTACGGCCAGGACCACGTTGGTGTGGTATTCGCCCGGGGCCAGGTCGAACATCAAGGTGGCGCGCAGGCCGAAGGCTTCGTGCATCAGCGCGGCGCCGGACTCGTCGCAGCGCTCGGACAGGCCGCAGTAGCCGAGGCCGCGGGCGCGGTCGATGACCAGGGCGCCGGTCAGTTCGCACGGATGCGGCTGCAGCGACAGATCGAGTTCGCGGTAACCCAGCAGGCCGGTGAAGAAGTCGCGCAGGTCGGCACGCACGGCTTCGCGCTGACGCACTTCATGGCGCATACGGCCGACGATGAGCCGCGCCGGTGCGGTGGCGAAGACGTTATTGGGGAACAGGGCGTCTGGCGTGTCCGGATCGCCGGGGAAACACACCACAGGCAATTCGGTGGCCAGTCCGCGATGCAAGCCGCGATGCTGGGCCATGGCCCCTGCGGCATCGAACGCTCCGGCCTGGGCCATGTACTGGTTGTCGCTGGCCGACTGCTCCGCCCGCGCGAATCCATCCGGAGCCACCAGGAATGCGGCGCGCGCGATGGGTGGACCGAAGTCGGCGGGGCATTGGCCGGCGAACTGCAGGAATGCGGTGGTATCGCGGGTAATCATGGGGAAGTCGAACTGTCCAGTAAGTACGGAATCAGATGCGCGGAAACAATAGCTAAACTTCGCCATGCGCAACAGCGAAGACGACCCGGCTCGCGTAGGAGCGACGTGAGCCGCGAAGGCGATGCCCCAGCCGATACGTAAGGCATGGGTCCACGGGTTTCCTGGACTCCACGATGGCCAGCAGAGGCATGATGATCTCTCATCGCAGTTGACGCTATCGGCGGCCGGTCTGGATGCCTGGCTGCAGGAACCGGTCTATTTCGTCGACACGCTCATGGTGACAAGCGTTTCCGCAAGGAGCGGCAGCCATGGTCCGCACAGGCTGCTTGCCTAACCCTGCCACAGAATCCACTACAGCAAGAACCCCCGCCAGGCAGGGGTTCTTGCAACCTCGGCATAGCCGACACTCAGGCAACCATCGAGCGTCGCTCACGCTCCTGCTGCTGGACTTGCGGCTGCTGGCTCAGGATTTCCTGTTGCACCTGCACCGTGCTCTTTTCCATCGGTTCGGCTGCCGCCTGTGCCTTGTCCAGGTGCACGCGATGATGGGCCGGATCGTTGGGCGCACCTTGCACCGCGAACAGTCCGGTGCCGTTGCTGCTCTGCACGACGTGGTCGATCCGCGTCAGGCCGCTGGCCTTGGCCTCGAACACCGTGGCGCCGGCCGCGTTCTCCAGCTCCTGCCGATTCTTGAACGCCTGCGGCCCCAGTTGCTCCATGCCCTTCACCGCCTGCTGGTACAGGGCATTGTCGGGATGCCGCGGATCGGAGAGCAACGGCGCCTCCTTCGACTTCGCCAGTGCCTCGAGCGTCTGCGGACCCACCACGCCATCGGATTTCAATCCATGCGCCTGCTGGTAAGCCTGCACTGCCTGCTGTGTACGGGGTCCAAAATCGCCGTCCTTTGCCAGCGCACGGCCTTGGCTGTCGAGATAACCAAAACGGCCCAATGCTTCTTGCAATTGCACTACTTCGGGCCCTCGCGTACCAGTGGCGAGAAGAGTGGCAGCAGCCGGACCCTGCGATTGGATCTGTGGCTGTGGCGCTTGCGCCGATGCCTCACCGCTCAGACCGCGATAGGCCGCATCGGATGACAGGCCGCGGGCGATATTGGCTTGGTATTGCGTACGCATCTGCTCCAAAGCCAGTCCTGCTTGCTGCGGGGTGATGGAGGCGCTGTTGCCGGCATTATCGCCATCGTAGAAGCTGCGACCGGTACGCGGATCGGCCACACTGGCGAACTCCTGCGCCAGTGCGGTCTGTGCGCGACGCAGGCCTTCGGGTCCGCTGCTTTCTCCGGTGATGTACGCGTTGACCGCAGGGCGCTTTTCATCCACCAGATAGTCGGAAAACATCCGCTCCTGCAATTCAGGAGTCAGCTTTTGGTTGCGGTCCAGCCGCAACGCGGTGACCGTTTCCTCCATGGTGCCGGGAATGATCTGGAATTTGCCCACTGCAAATAGCCGATCGGGATCATTGCGCGGCAGGTCCTGGCGACGCATGATTTCGGCCAGGGTCATCTGCGAGAAATCGATTTCCTTGCCGTCGGCGTCACCGGCACGGCCGCGGTTGTAGGAGTTGTACCCGCCTTCACCGCTGCCGATCAGGTTGCTGAGCGTGGTCGGCCCGTATTGCGCAGCAATCATGGACGGCTGCGTGGTCGCAGTTTGCTGTGGAGGCGCGCGCAGGGCAGCAGTGGTGTCGCGGCCCACCACGCCATCGGCCTCCAGTCCGCGCGCGCGCTGCAAGGCCTGCACGGCCTGCTCCGTACTCCGGCCAAAATCGCCGTCAGTGGCCAGTACCCGGCCCTGTGCATCGCGAAACCCCTGTTGGTTCAATTGTTGCTGCAAAGCGGTCACTTCGGGGCCACGGTCGCCTTCCTTCAGCACGCCGTCGGCGAGCGCGGAAACGGAAACCGGTACCGGCCCGTCGCTGCCCCTTGTGGGATACGAATCAGGGGTGATGACACCGCTGGTTATATCGGCGACATAACGCCGGAACTGCGCGGGTTCCATCTCCACGTGCGCATGGAACGAACCCGGCGAGCCGGTATCGCCCATCTGGCCCAAGCGTTGCCCATACTCGACGCGTGCGCCCTCCGGTGGCGAGTTGCCGCGCTCCATATGCAGGGATTGTGCCAGCAGCCTGGCTCCAGGCTCGCCGAAGGGACGGTCGTAAATGCGGACGGCGTTGGTCGCGTCACCAAGATAATGGATGTAGCCGGCGGCCGGAGACGGAACGTATACCGGCCCCGGGCTGTCCTGGCTGAGGATGAAATCCTTCTTTACCAAGGTGCGGCCATCGCTGGTGCGTCGCACCTCTTCCAACTCGCCGTCGATAGTTTCGTAATTCCGCCCCGACTCGCGGCCCGAACTGGGATGGTGTTTTTCGAGGTCTCGAAAGCTGCCGACATCCTCGACGCGACTTCCTACACTTTCCGTAATCCTGTACCTGCTCATGACTGTCTCCTAGACTGAGTGTGTGTTGGAACTGCAGCGATCAAGGGCTGGGCGCGTCGGGGTCTTCAGCCAGATACCAGCAACCGCGCCGATGCTGGAAACGATACGAGTTGCCTTCCGACATGCCGTAGCGATAACTCACGTAATAAGAACCTTCGGCCTCTGGCTTGATCTCCAGCGGCGTGGGCATGGGGTCGGCCTTGCCGGTGCTGTCGACGATATGAAAGCCATCGGCGCCGCGATCAATGCGAAAACCGGAATAGTCCGCCGCGCTCACGTAGCTCGGATACGTTTCGTAGTCTTCGCCTGCATCGCGGTATTGCATCACCTTGACCAACGGGAGGGTGAAATCCCTCTGAACACCGTCGTCACCAGCGAATGCATTGAGGAAATCCTCGAAATTCTGCGACGGGCATTGCGCGACCATGGTGGCGCCCTGGGCAGGTGAAAATTCCCAGCCACGCACATTCAGTACCGCCGCCGCGCCGGAGAGCGGCCATTTGGTGTAATCGCCGTAGGCATCGACCTTGAGCACGCTTTGGTCGGAACCGTGCGCGAACCGCATGAGACAACGGCCATCGCCGCTGCATGATTCAAGCTCCGCAAGCTGGCTGCAGATTGCAGCTTCGCCACCTACATTTTCTTCGCATAACGGGTCCACCAACGGAAGCCAGCCTTCCGCCAATACAGCGTTACGCAGATCGACATACGCCATGTCTTTCTTCAGCACACCTTCGAGAACGCGCTCAGCAGCACGGACTTGCGATTGCGCCGGCTCATTCACGGCCGGGGTTGCGGCCCTTGCCTGAGTATCCGTTGAAGGCGCGGCATCACATGCGCTTACCAAGGCGGACAATGCCAGGGCGACAATGATCTTTCCATGCATGCGGTTGTTTCCTTCGGTCATGTTGAAAAAGCAATCTGCTTCAGCGGCTCAATGGCGGAAAGCGAAGAAACGGAAACACGATCGCCGCAAACTCGAGATTGAATAGTGGATGGAGCTAGATCGTCATCCGCATTCTCGCGTGTATTTCCTGCAACTGAACAGACTCCTGAACGTCCCTATCGATAGTGACCGCACAAGCAGCATGCCGAATCAGACACATCAGACGATGGCGATCTTGTCCAGAAATTGATTCTCGCAAGAGCCCATCTCCTTGGACTCTTGTCGGCTTGAAGAAGGACAGCTACACCTTCATCGAACGCTGTTGTTCCCGTTCCAGCTGCGCGTTTGGCTGGGTTTCCTGCTGTACTTGTACCGTGCTCTTTTCGATTGGCTCGGCTGCGGCCTGCGCCTTGTCCAGATGCACACGGTGGTGGGCCGGATCGTTGGGTGCACCCTGCATCGCGAACAGGCCGGTACCGTTGCTGCTCAAGACGATGTGATCGATCTGCTTCAAGCCACTGGCCTTGGCTTCGAATACCGCCACACCGGCCGCATTCTCCATTTCCTGGCGGTTCTTGAACGCCTGCGGACCCAGTTGCTCCATGCCTTTCAACGCTTGCTGGAACATCGCGTTGTCGGGGTGCCGCGGGTCGGAGAGCAGGGGCGCTTGCTCCGATTTCTTCAATGCTTCCAGGGTTTGCGGGCCTGCGATGCCATCGGCCTTCAGCCCATGCGCTCGCTGATAAGCCTGCAAGGCCTCCTTGGTCCGGTCGCCGAAACCGCCATCTTCCTTCAAGGCGCGACCCTCATGATCGCGGTAGCCCAGCTTGTTCAAGGTGTCCTGTAGATGGCGGATATCTTCGCCCTTTTCGCCATGCTTGAGCATCCCATCGGAAGCGGCAGTTCGCGGCGCTTGCGGATTTGATGCTTGCGTTTGGCCTTGTACCTGGTCCTGCCGCTTGTCCTGCAACAGCGTGCGCGCCTCGGCCAGTGGATCCGTGGCATACAACTTCACGCCATTCGCCTGCTTGCGTTCCAGGTACCCGTCCAGCGAACTCAGCTCAACGCCTTCGCCGCCGCGTGACTGGCTGATCACGAGCTCGCCGCTCTTCGGGTCGCGTACCACCATGGTGATGTGGTCTATGCCCTTGTAACGGCCGGCGTCCCATTTGGTAGGGCCATTGTCCTCGCCAATGATCATGCCTTCCTTTAGGACATCCCGGGTGACGGCCTTGCCCTCGATCATGACCCCCGAGCGTGCCTGGGCCTTGTCGACGATCATCGCCGCGCCATCGGTGCCAAGCTTGAACAGTTCATTCTTGTCGAAGACTTCGCGCCCAGTCTTGGCGTTGATTTCGGCCATGGTCGCGTTCTGCATGGTCGCCACCCATCCCGAGCAGTCGACATAGCCCTGGTCCGGGTGTTTTCCGTCGACACCGGGGTACTTGCCGCTCATGGCGTACTTCACGTGGTCGTACTTCACGCTCAGATCATGAGCCGCGGTCAACGCTATTCCTTGCGCGGTTTCCGCAGTCGTACCGGGGGCAGGCTGCGACGGGAGGATTGGGGTTGGCGCTGTCTGCACGGGCGCGGTGGTCTGCCCGCCTTCGGTCACGGGTTCGATTCCCTTTTCGGGAATCCGTACCCGGTCGAATTTCTGGTCCCAGTACTGCGTGAACGTGGTCGCCATGTCGCGGTCGGACATGTTCCTGAAATCCGCATATCTGGTGCCGGTAACCGTTTCGAAGTCCCGGGAACTGACGTTGTTCAGGATATTGGCGCGGGTATCGTCGCGGCCGAAATGACCCGTGGCGATCGCCGTCTGGATAGAGCGATAGCCCGCACCACCCTGCTGATGCGCCATGTACATGTCCAGCCCATCGGGCTCGGACTTACCGGAAAGATAGGGACGCCCATCGCGTTCATGGCGATTGACCAACGTCTGCCGGTTGTCCTGATAGAGGCGCGCCGCCGCATCCGTATTGGCTACCGCATCCAGTTCGCGCCCACGGATTCCGTAGGCGTCGGCGGTATCCGGGACGAACTGGAACAATCCCTTGGCGCCGGCAGCCCCGCGGGAAGCCTGCTCGTTGAAGCTGCCGCCGGTCTCGATATAAGCGAAGCGCATGAAGTCATCGCGCGGAATGTTCCGTTCCCGCGCCTCGCTTTCGATGATGTCGAGGACTTCCTGCCTGCTGTAATCACGTTCCATGATTCTCATTCCTTTGGGTTGAGTTACGGCGAAACCCGCCGCGCTGCGTCAACCGGACCCATCCGTGGGTCCTGAGCAATAGGTCAACCGTTGCTGTTACTGGTATTGCTTGCTGTTGGCGTCGTAGCGATATTCGGCGCTGTCGGCCGGCCCCAGCGTGCGAAGTTTTCCGCCTTCGGCGATTTCCGTCCCACTGCGCGCAACGCGAAGCAGTGGCAGATCGTCCTGCGCCTGCGGCACGAAGCTCAATGTGCCGGCGCTACTGGCGCAGGCGATCTTGCCACCGTCTTCTTCATCACAGGCGGCGCCGTTGTCCGCCCCGACCACAACATTGCCGACATATACCCAGCGCTGCTGGTCGGTCTTGGTCAGCTCGTGGGGGTTGAAAACCAGCAGGTCGAAAGAGCTGATCCGCGTGCCGGACGCCAGATACCAGGTGGGGATCGCCAACAGCAGGTTGCCACCGGGCGTGCGGTAGCTTTGGGGTTCGCGCTTGTCGTCGATTTCGTTGCCCTTCTCATAGGCACCGAATTCACCGACGGAACGATCCGAACCCTGGAAAGTCCACGGTTTATCCGTGCCCGGGGCGGTCAGCAAGAAAGTCGACTGGGCGATTGTCGCTTTTGTTTCCGGAGCAGGCTCGCTTTCCTGTTCGGCCTTGCTGAACTTGAACGGCGTGTCGTAGGCGAAACCGGTGTAGTAATGCTTTCCATCCAGGTCGAACTGATAGCCATACCAGTAAGTGGTCCAGCTTCCATTCTCGACCTCATACGACAAGGCGCCATCGCCATCCTTCTGATAGATGAAATAGAGCGCGCTGCTGGGCGACGGAGGCTGCGTGACAGCTTCGTTCTGATGATCATTGGCCACAGTGGGGGTGTCCTGCTTTACCGGATTGGTAGGGGTGTTGACGGCGGCCGGAGAGACCTCATCGGGCGTCTTGGCTTTGCAAGACCCGAGCAGCAGCGCTATCAGTATCAATAGGATCGTTCTTCCGTGCGTCATAGGGCTGCTCCATGCAGGACCAAAGATATGTTATAGGCAATTCATTAAAACAAATATTTTGTTAAGCGAACGCAATATAGTCATAAATTATGAAGCTGATCACATTGTTCAAATCTACTTAGAATATTGGATGCTTGCTAACCGGAGCGTTCGCGACATGGATTAATTCCTTATTAAAGATCCAGCCTTACGACGGGATCACGTTCGACCTTCAGTGCGCCCTGTGACTTCGGGGATTCTTACGTACCTTCTAGTACTCCAACACTGGCTTCGTGCAGTCTGAGTAAATAACTTTGCACTCTTCAGTTTCATTTTTTTCCCCGCATGTCGACATGGCAAGTCGAGTGGCAGCTTCAATTGATGGTCCACCTTGAACAACCGCTGTTCCAGCAGAAATCTCACCATCACGCATTGGCTTCACAATCACAGCGCATTGATTGTTGTAAGTGATCTCGATCTTGCACTTCTTAGCCCCCCAAGTAGCACAGCGTGCTAAAGCATCGCGCTTGGCGTCATTCTCTGAGAACTTCCCAACTGTGACTCCAACATCTCCACTGTAGTCCATAGCTATTGCTCCCCAAGTAAGTTTCCAATGACCTTGAGGGCGCTCTATAGGAGAACTTCCGCTGGCGCCGCCTTGATAATTCGGAATTGGAGCACAGCCCATTGCGCCCTGCCCTCCTTGTGGGTAGTAGCCGGGTGGGCAGGTTCCACCTTCAGCATGAGCAAACGAGCCGACGCCCAGCAAGCATAGAATCAGTAATCGCCAGATATTCATCTCTATACCCATTGCACTAGTCATAAGCTCAGGATACTGGCCCCTTGTTTGCTAATCCACGCTGACCGGCCGTTACGTCCACTGACGGCTCTGGGGCGCCAGCTATTCTCGTGTTGGCTGGCTGAGTGGGTAGTGCCTGCGTTGTCTGTTGGCTATTCTGTGGCGCCGATGCAATATGTGATCCATTCCCCCCCTGATATCCTGACTCGCCAGGACGATGGCCTACAGCACCTCCACCGCCACCAAATTGAGAGTACGCCATAAACTGGCCTAAGGTCCCTTGGAAAAACATCGCCGCCATGGGTGGCGCACTGATGATCAAGGCCGTGAGAATCAGGCCCATACCGCCCTGCTGCATCGCCTGGCTGGTCATGCCGTCGCTGAAATTCTCACCCAGCAGAGAACCCGCCAGAGCGGTAGTCCAAAATGCGGCGGCCACCCGGGTGACCATCGCCAAGGCGATCGACACCATGGCGCTGAGCACCGCCATCGAGAACATCGTGCCTATGCCATACAAAAGCCATCGCTGGAACAATGGTTTGGTCTGATCGAACAGCAGGCACAGGATGAAGATTGGACCTAGTCCGATAAACAAGGCCATGGCGACCTCATACAACAACAACATCGTACCTCCGGTAATCGCCGGGCCACCGGCACCTATACCTATGAACCACATGGCACGCGTCTTCTGACCGTCCAGGGTTGGGTCACCCATGACGTCCAGCCCATCGATGCTCGACAGGGCAACCTGCATCCAGGCCAGGTTCTTGTCGATCTGATCTTCCGGGGACTCATCATCGCCCGTCACTACATGGTTGATCTCGTTCTTGACATCCTCGTTGAGGAATTTATGCAGGTCCGAGCCGAACATGGCCATTGTGGTGGCAGCTGTGAGAATGAATACCGCTCTCAGCGAGCTCGTCACCAGCGCCATCATCGAATCACGCGACTGGCCCGTCACGATGCGATAGCCCTGGATCATGATCCATAGCGTCAGTAGGGTAAGCGCAATGCCGCCTACCCATTGCATGGCATTGCCCATCAGGCTGATACCGAAATCGCGTATCTCTTCCCGCAGGTACGTCAGGATGAGCCGGAAGAAGACGAAGTCCCCGACGGACTGCACTTTCGGATGGAGCCACTCCAGCCATCCATTGCTTCCCAGCAATCCACCCACGATATCAACTCCCCTGCTCATCTTTGCTCTTATCCTTTAAAAGCCACCGCTTTGACTATCGAAAATCTCATTGAAGAAAATTCAGTCGCCGACTTCCAAGGCAGTCTTCAGTGCCGCGGTTTTCACGAAAGCGCCGAGCATTCCCTGCTTTCCCTTCAGAGCACCCTGCGTCAAGGTTCGTTGGGTGCCTTCAAGCGTCTCTACATATGCGTCATAAGTCGTAATCTGCGACTGGTAATTCTGGAAGTTCAAAGCGATCGAGTTATTCATTTGTGCGGACTTGCTGGTGGTGCCTTCGACGGTGCCTTGATTGTTGTTGGCATTGCGCTCGTTCTCTATCTCCTTGAGCATGTCTTCCATCTTCGGCACGTTGTCCTTCATGAATTTAACCGTGAGGTTGTACTTCATGTTTTGCACGCGCTGTATGTTCCCGCATATCTGCTTTTGCTGTTCGTAGATGTTTCCGGAGCTATTGAGGCTGATCATCTTGGTCAAACTACCGAGACTGAATCCAGAACCACAGCGCTCGGCCACCATGTAAGTGTTTTCGTCAACCGGCTCCAGGTTCACGCCCTTGTCCAGGCCCATTGACATCGTGAGACCCTTCATCATCACAAGTTGTTGCAAGTAGTGATCCCAAGTCTGCTTCCACTGCGCACCTTCCTTCCCCCATTGCGCAGCTGTCTTGCCCCACTCCCCAAACCAGCTCGTCAAAGTGGAGCTTATGTGAGCCGCATCCGTCACGGGAATAATGGCTTGCGCATTGCCCGCTGCCACCATCATGGTCGCGAGCAGAGACAAGGCGAGCGGGCGACTACTATTGCGCTTGTTCGCAGATGACAATTCAGCTTTCATTGCTTTCTCCTATAGTCCGTAGCCATAGCACGTGAACAAATTTTCCACTGATCTTTCGCCGAAACCTTGACTCATTGAAATAATCGTTATGCGATGGCTTTTCGCCCTTCGGGAGATCTTGTACTGCTCTTTCCAGATCCCTTCCGGCTGGCGTAGAACTGTTCAAGCCACTGCTCCGGGCGCAGCTCATCGGATTCAATGCCCTCTACGCGGGCTCGTTCTGCCAGCACCTGATGCATGATCTCAATGTTGTCTGTCGAAGCCGAAATCACTGCCAATGCATCGTCCATACCACGCAGGTTGAGCTGGCACACGCTGGAGGCGTGACCTTGCTTGACCAGGAAGCAGCGTGAGCGCTCGTCCAGGCTGACGACCACCTGGTATTCGGCTTCGGTCAGCTTGAGGCCATTGATGTAGTCATCTCGGCTGGCATTAGGGTTTGGCAGCAGGATCATGGTCGCGGTCTGCTCGATCAGGGCGGCAGCGATATCGCTGGCCAACGCGTCTTCCGGGCTTTGGGTGGCGAAGATGCCCAAGCCATTCTGTTTGCGGATGGTCTTCTGCTTGTTCTTGGCGAACTCCTTGAGGCCGCCCTTACCGTCGAGGATCTTCCAGAATTCGTCCATCACATAGATCAACGGGCGTCCGTCGATCAAGGCCTCCAGGCGATGCAGCAGGTAATTGATCACCGGCACACGCACTTCGGGGTTGTCGATGATGTCGGTGTAATCGAAGCCGATGATGTTGGCTTTCTGCATGTCGATGGTGTCCACGGGGTTGTCGAACACCCAGCCGTGGGAATTGCCTGCCGTCCAGCGGCGCATGCGCGCGAACAATCCATCGTCGCCCATGTTGGGCAGGCTCTTCTGGAAATTCGTCATGTTGCGCAAATGCATCGGCGTATCGAGCATGTTCTCGACCGCCCGGAAGATGTCTTCCTCGTCGCGCGAGGTATAGCTGAGCTTTCCCGCCAGCACCTTGATCAGGTCGGCCAGGAACTGCACGTTGGCTTCATTGCGTTCGCAATGGAAGGGATTGAATCCGGTAGGACGACCGTTCTCAAGAGCCAGATAATTTCCGCCACACGCACGCACGAAAATTTCCGCGCCCCGGTCCTTGTCGAAAAAGAAGATCGTCGGCGAGGGCTTCAGCTTCTGCACCTGGCTGAGCAGGAAATTGATCAACGCGGTCTTGCCGGTACCGGACTTTCCGATGACCATGGTGTTGGCGATCGCCTTCTCACCCAATGAGTTCTCCGCAGGATGCGTGGCGTGGAAATTGAAGTAATACGGCTGGCCATTCGTGGTCTGCAGAGTGGTTACGCAATCGCCCCACGGATTGTTGTCCTTCTTTCCGGAAGCGAAGTTGTGCAGCGGCGAGAGACCCAGGAAATTGAGCGAACTTACGTTGGCGATTCGGGTACGGAATTTCCAGTTTCCTGGCAATTGCGAGTAGAACGACGAGACCACGGCCAGGTCTTCCTTGGCCGAGACAAAACCAGCATTCGACAATTCGGCGCGCGCAGTGGCGATGTTCTGCGAGAGCTTCTCCTGGCTATCGGCGTAGACGCCCAGGGTGAAATGGTACTCACCAAGAACGAAATTTCCCGAAGCCAGCTGATCCATCGCATGGTCCAGCTCCACGATCTGGCTTACCGCCTTGTCGCCGGAGGAGATCATCATGCCCTTGGTGCGATCAAGCACCTTGAGTGCGTCCTGCCTGCCCATCGGGCTGAAGGAGTGGGTGATTACGTAATCGAAATCCAGGTATTTGAGCCCATTGAGGATGCCCGGGTAGGTTCCGTCCGTATATTCCTTGATGTTGAGGATGGCGCCGAAGTGATTGACGCCATTGGGGGTGTTGATGATGAAGTCGCCGGTCTTGTCCGAGAACATATGGCGACTTACCGGCAAATAGCTGTGCACCGGCGATTGCAACACGGGCACCGGCTCATCGATGCGATTGAGCAGGTAACCGAAGAATTCCAGCGCTTCAGAGAACACGATTCCGTTGCTGGCTTCGTACATCCCCAGTCGATAGGGAGAATAATCCTTGAGCACCGCTTCGACATTGCCTGCGAGTTCCTGGATCTTGCCGATCGCCTGGTCCTGTTCGGACTGCAACTGGGCGGTATTCGTCGATTTCTCGACGAAGCGCTTCCCCGTCACCACAGGCCTATAGATCATGGTGAGGTAAAGCTCGTTCTGCATGATCTTCTGCGAGGACAGGGCCTCGAAATAGGCATCCGACATCTGCTGGTTGAAGGACTGCTCGAACAGACTGCTGTCCTTGATCCGGCGCTTGCGGCGCACGTCGTGCACCCAGAAAGCCACGTTCACGAAATCCGGTGCGCGCAGGGTTTGCAGCATGCGGTTGAACGTATTGTGGCGGTGTTCTATCTCCCACTCTTCCCGGCCCACGAACGGCAGCCCACCCAAGTGCCAAACCAGCAGGTAATCGCCACCCGTGGTCTTCAGTACCGATGGCGATACATGGGTCGAGAACGGTATGAACTCGCTGATGGAGGCATCTGGGTTGAACATGCGCTTTGTGTACTGCCGTTGGTTTCCTGTTTATTCCGATCACACCCTGCATGGAGCTCGACTTGCAGGGCACTCCCCGACCGGGCGGCCATGTTGGCCGCCCGGTTTGCTACTTGCCCGCCGGCTTCTGCCGATAGCTGTTGGGTGAGAACACCCACATACCCGAATGATGCTGTTTGTTCCGGGCCCTGAACTTGAATTGCCAACGTAGACCGATCAGACGAAAGATCATTTCGTCGCGTCGTGCCATCTGCCGCATCACGAACATGACCACGGGCAACATCAACAGGAACAGCAGATTGAAGTACATCGCAAACAGCAGGCACCCGCCGGCCACCATGAAGAAGGGCATGTAGGGAACGCCCAAGAACATGGCCGGACGGGTGCAGCCGCGGAAAAGTACGTTCTTTTGCATTTAAGGTCAGCAAGGTAGCCAGTTAGACGCAGGCACCGCCATCGGCACCCATCAGCATCCTGGCCAATTGGCCAGCGGCGCCAATCAACAGACCGCCAATGAGGATCGGCGCCACGTCGGCGATGCGCTTGTGCGCGAAAGCGATCTGGTACCCGGCGAAAATGATGGCGATGGTCACTACCGCGATGGAAGCGATGTTGAGCAGGCCTTTGATATTCTCGAAGAAGCCACACACCTTGGTATCGGCGCCTCCGAAATCAGCAGGTGCCGCCATCACCATTTCGGGAACGATCAGGGCACCTACGAACAGGACGGCCATGAAGAATGCGGAGAAAACGCTCTTGACCTGATGCTCGATTGCCTTGGACATGACTGGTTTCATGGTGGATCTCCTTGTGGATTGTGTGTTGTGGAACAGGGGCGTTTCCGGGGGATGACTTGCTCTAGAAGACGAATGCGGTATCGGTGGATGGCATGCCGGCATCGGTTGCGGCTTCGTCCACGGCGACTGGCCTTTGCGCTGGTTGCTGAGCCAACGCTACTGCGCCTGCAGCGACAGGGGCCTGTGCAGGTACGGATTCCAGGATCACAGGCCCGGCGGGCGCAGGATCCTGCATGGGCTTCGGGGGTTCGGTGGTGGCGATCACGCGTTGCATGCCCGGCTGTACAGGCGCGGCATAAACCGGATAACGGGTAATGCCTACCGAGCGACGCGATGGCCGGCTCACTACCGGAATAGGCCCTGCCGCATCGATCGTCGCAGGCGCCACGCCGCGCATCGATGCGTAGATCTTCTGCACGTAACCGTGCCGGTAGCCGGTAACGAAATTACCGGAGTAGTAGCAGCTGAAGGATTTACCCCAGTCCCCACCGGAGCGACTGTAGCAATCGGCCAGGATGCGTGAACCCGCCTGCAGGTTGGGACAGACCTGGAATGCCTTTTCGTAGGAATCGAGTCCGTACTTGCCCAGGTTGTAACGATTCACCTGGGCCAGACCGATCGAGAAGTTGTAGCCACGGCTCTCGAGCATGCGCACGGTCGACAGCGCTTCCGGAAGGTTCTGCGGCTGCCGGACCAGATGCCCGCCGACTACCCCGATCGCAAACTGATTGCGGGAAGACTCGACGCGCACGACATGGTGCATGACATCAAGCGGGACCGCCAGATCAGGACAATTCATCAGCTCCATGCCAAGTATCACCGCGCACCTCCCTATACACGCTTTCCAACATCCGACGACCAGTCAGCCATCAGACCGATGAACTGAAACTCGCACTATCCTTGTGTTTTCATATTTCATTAGCCCCATTGAGATGTCAATGGGCCAATGAAATGTCTGACGAGGCTCACTCTTTGCCGACGATCCGTTTCATTACGCAAACCGCATCACAAATTTCAAACGATGGGCTGACTCGATTACGTTGCAGGACGCATCAGCACCCAATACGCCAACAGAAGTAACCAGGTTACCCAACATTTTTGTTGCATGAGCAACCAGATCGGCGAACAGGAACTTCCCGAGAGGTACTGCCGGGCCGGTCATGGCCATCCATTGCCGCGGCATGTTCATTCCACGAAATTCCGTTCGGGATTGAAATCAATGCCGGTGATATAGCGCTGTCCTGCATGCGCCTTGATGTGGACCAGGATATCGATGGTCATCAGCAGCAGGCGCTTGATGATCGCGAACTCCAACCCTGCTCCTTCCGTCGATGCCTTGACCATCAGGGCGAGCTGGTCCCAGGTCTGGATGGTGCTGCCGGCGTGGCAGCTGGTGATCGAACCCGGGTGCCCGGACGCGCAATTGCGGATGAAGTAGAAAGACTCATCGCCGCGCAACTCGGCCAGGATGATCCGGTCGGGCTTCATGCGCAGGCATGCCTCCATGCAGCTCTTGGCGGTGACGTTGCTGGTGCTCTGGCCGCCCTTCGAATAAAGCAGATGCACGGCATTGGGCTGGCTGATGAACAATTCCCTGGCATCCTCGATGGTCACCAGCCGTTCGCTCTCGGGAATATGGTTGACCAGCGATTTCATGAAAGTGGTCTTGCCGCTGCCGGTGGCGCCGGAAACCACGATGTTCTTCTTGTACAGCACCGCCTTCTTGAAGAACTCGGCGTAGTTGCGCGAATACTTCAATTCAAGCAATTCGCGGTCATGGTCGCTCAGGGTGTGGCCCTGCTCCAGGATCTGGTCGAAAAACCCGTCTTCCTGGTATTGCAGCAGGGTCTTGGTATGTTTCGACGGCAGACGGATGGTGATGGACACCTTGCCCGCATCGCAGGCCGGTGGGATCACGAACTGCGCGCGTTGCCCGGTCGGGAAGGTCAACGAGACCACCGGGTCGGTATCGGTGATGCGCTGGCCGGTGTTGCTTTCATTCACCACAGCTGTGCAGAACTGGCGCGCGCGCTCGTAATTGAGGCCTGGCACCTCGACGCACTGCCAGCCTTCCCTGGTTTCCAGATAGACCTCGCCAGGCTTGTTGATGCAGATTTCCGTGACATCCGGGGAACTCATGTAATCGAGGATGCCCAGCACGTCGTACTGGTAGTTCAGGAACTCGTTCGAAACCCGGGCGACCGGCGAATTATCGATATCCATGCCGGTCCACCCGCATCAGTTGCGTGCCAGCACGCCGGAAAAATCGACGTCCTTGGCCACATAGATGTTGACGACGGTTCCCTGGTTGATCGTGACCGTAGCCGGTCGGCTCGCATAACGATCCACCGCCTGATTCGCCAGGCGCTCGACGGTGCGGGCGGTATTGCTCTGGAAAGGCTGCTCGATCACATGCCCACCACTGGTAACCGTGGTGGTGGTGGGACCGTTCTTCTCGCCCGCATACTTGAAGGCATCGCTGAGCAGACTGATGAACAGGGCGGCGCTGATCTTGCTACCCCAGTGGGAATTCAATTTTCCCGGATGGCCGGCGCTACCCAGGTTGTCGATGCCCGGGCTGGCCATGCTCACATCGATACCGTTGGGGGTCGTGATCCTGTCCCATATCACCGAGACGCGCGGAAACTTAGGATCCTGCACGTCGTAGCTGCCCAGCATCTTCGACCCCTTCGGCAACAGCAGGCGGCGGCCGTTGATCGAATAGACCGGCTCGGTCACCAGACATGAGGTGAAGCCGGGAATGTCGGTGATGATCCTGGTCTCGAGCACGCAACGGATATAGGTGCCCCGCACCAGCAATGCATCCGGCTTGTTGATGTACTGGGCGCTGGTGGCTTCGGCCGGCTGGAGTTTCTGGTCAGCGGGGTTTTGCTGGTTCCCGGGCAAAGTCGCGAGCATGGCCTGTACATAGGGGTCTGGCTGTTTGCCCTGGGATCCGCCCCCGGCATCACTGCCGTCCGCGTTCGCCATCCTGCGCTCCATCAAGGTCGGCTCGCGCGGTCCCGTAGGCACCTGCCCATAATCCGGCGGGTAAGCCGGCTGCATGGCAGGCTGCTGCGGCAGCGGAGGCATCTCGACCTGGCTGCTCTGAGCGAGTTCGATCGGTGCCACTTCCTGGACCGGCACCTCTCCTTCTGGCGCTCTTGGCAGCTCCGGAATCACCACTGCCTCTTCGCGCGGCTTGGTCGTTTCGCCCTTGCCCGAAGTTGCGCTCTTGAACATCCAGAACGCCGCCACGATCAGCAGGGCCACGATGCCCGCCAGGAACACCAGCGCCTTGCGATTCAGGCGCTGGAGTTCGTTGGACTTCAGCGTAGGGGCATTGGCGTCGAGGTCCGGCGGCGGCGCATTGCGCTGATTGGCGTAGTAGGGATTTTCGCCCCGGTCGTCCTGGCCCGAATCGCGATAGGAATCCCGTCGGGGATCTCGTTGGGAATCCGACTCTTCATCGTCGTGGGGCCGGCCGGTCTGGTTGGGAGGTAGGTTCTGGTTCACTGGGTTTTGTTCCTGCGCAGGCCGACGACGTTCTTGCCGTGACGAATCACCAAGTAGGGATAGGTGCCATGGACGACCAACGTGTTGTTCTCGACCGTGGTGTTGACCACGAAGTCTTCGCTACCTTCGCGTTCCCTGGCGAACACCGCAGGAAAATTGCCGGTAGGAAAGGCCTTGAGGTCGCTCATTTTCACGTAGGTGAACTGCCCGTCATCGTAGACGTTGGTCGGAATCAACCAGGCCTGCTTGGTGCGCGTCGAGTAGTCGTAGTTGAAGTTGTAACGCCTGTCCTTGTCGAGTCCGGTGCTCAATTGCGGGGTATCGTCCGCTTCGGCGATGAAATCGGTGTCGTTGGGATAGGTGAAGGTGATCTTGTATTGCACGCCGGCCTGCTTGGCCTGGTTGAGCGCGGTCCAGTCCGTGGCCACCACCTTCAATTCGAAGATGTAGGAGTGGGTGGCCGTGCGGATCATCATATTGGTGTCGACATCCACGTTCTTCGGCTTGAGATAGAACACGTTGTCGCGCCGGGTCAACTCCCAGCCGGCACTGAACCCGGTACTGAAGTCGAGGATTTTCTCGTTGGGGCTCAATTCGATCTGGGTGGTGATCCCCAGCCCCGTCCGCACTTCATAGATCCGGTCCGGTTCGTATTCGTAGTCCTGCACCACCTGCGCGCTGGCGGGCTGTGCCGCCCAGAAGACTGCCAGGTACAGCGCGGCAACCAGGCAATGTTTGCTAAAGCGGTTCATCGGTTGCTGGCTCCATTGACGCTGTTCGTGGGTGCAGGTGCGGTGACGGGTGCTGCAGCGCCCTCCGGCGGAGCGGCCTGGGCAGGTGCCGCGCTATCGGACTCGGGCGCAAGTGTTCCGGAAGCCGGCGCTCCCGCCGGGACTTGCGCACCGGGAATCCCGCTTTCCTGCATCGCCGCTACGGGCGCTTGCGGAAGCACGGTCTGGACGGGAGGCGAAGCGGCGTAGTCGTTGTCCACCCGATAGCTGGTCACCTGGAATCCAAGCGGATTCTCGATACGATCCTTCTCGTCCATCTTCAGATTGGGCTTGTAGGAAAACTCGAGCGTCGCGATCTTGCTGTCCAGCGGCTGCGAGGACCCGGTCTTCTTGTCGTAGAGACTGCGCTGGAACCGTACTGTCGCGCCTTTGGGTGGACCGCCGTCTTCGCCGCCTATCAGTACGGTGCTCAGGATATTCACCCGGATCGCCCGTTCCTTGCCGTAGGTGTTGTAGGGGCTGCTCATGTTGTTGCGCGCATGCAGGGTCGTGTAGCCCGATGCCACTTGCGGGGAGGACATCGTGTACACCGTGGTCCAGTCCCGCAGCAGCATCAGCGCCACGTCGTAGGACTCGCGCGCCATGAGGAAATGAGCGACGTTGCTGCGGTTGATGGCTTCGCTGGTGGTGATGCTGCGGTTGTCGAAGTTCTCGTTGAGCCTGGCGACGGTGCTGGTCCCTGTATAGGCATCGGCCATGACCAGGTAGGGCACCTTTTCCTTCAATGGCAGCATGTAGAAATAGCCCGCGGCCAGGATCAGCGACAGGAGGATGGCGCCGAACGCCACGAACCAGGCACGGCGTTCGCTTTGTCGCGCGATGTCGGCGATGGTCAGCTCGAAGCTGACCGACTTGGCGACGGCTTTGTCGATCTGCGGGGTGGATTCTTTCTTCCGGAACATCTAGGTCGATCCATGTGGAGCGGTGTCGTGGCAATCGGGTCCGCGCGCGAACATGTCCGCGGACTTATGGACTTGCCGGTGCTGGGTCGGCATCCGTCGCAGGCGCGGCTTCGGCCACCTGCGCCGCACGCACCACGATCTGGTTGTTGCTGGCGGTCACCGAGACCCTTTGCCCCGCGTAGGCCGAGGTCAGTTGCGAAACGGCCTGCTGCAGGTCATTGGTATGGATCTGCGCCACCGGCTGGTACAGGCTGAAATCGGAGGGGTGCAGGTACGAAAGGGTCATCTTCGAGTCCTTCGCCCAGCGGGTCAGCATGTTCTTCAGCGTGCCGTCCATGGGCGACGCCGTGAACACATAGGACTGGTACAGGGGAATTTCTTCCGCGGTGGCGGCATAGCGGTTCGCCGGCTTCCAGCGTCCGCCGAAATCCGGGGCCGGGCGCGTGGCGCAGCTTGCCAGCACGAACATCAGCGGAATCACTACCCAAAGGAAACTGCTAGCAGGAATTTGGTATTTCACGCTTCACCGGTGAATGGCATTGGGGAATTTGACAAGCACATGACGCACGCCGCGACGAATTTTCGCAGGGATCAATGCCACATGATTACGGCGACGAGTCGCACGATTACGGCTGGAATCGCGCTTGCTGCTGCAAGAAGACCGGATAGCCTGCAAGGCTACGGAACCAGAAGCCGAGGATGAGCCAGGCGCGAAGCCGCGGCCAGGACTGCCTATTGGCAATCGGACTTGAAAAGATTCGGGAATTACCCGGTACAGACTGGACATCGATTTCCCCGCCTCCTTGCAGACTTGCTCCATGAATCCTTCATGCCCGGGCTGCGGTCGGTTCATCGACCACCCGCTGGGCACCGATTACCGGACCTGCTCTACGACGATTACAGCCCCGACTGGATTTAGCTTGATCGCATGAGAATAGTCAAGCAATCGGTGGAGAGTTGTGCGTCAGCGCACGAATAGTTCCGCGCTTGCACAAGAAACAACTCCATTGCCTGCTCTTCTCTTCCCTGTTCATAGCGCGATGCGACAAAGCTTGCGAGTGAAATCATCCTGAAACAATCCGTCCCTTGCAGCGAATCAGGTAACCGGATAGATCTTCAAAGTCGCACCATGCGGGCTGTCGTTCGCCTTGCGGCTCCCTCTTTTTTTGCACCGGCCTCCTCGATCCACCGGGACTTCCGGTGACGCGCAAGCTGCAAATTCCTGTATCCGGACTGCTTTACCCGGCAGCGACAGACCATGCATCCTTTCGGTCACCTGCCACCCCTGTTGGCGTACGCCTTTCCCTGGAGTCCGGTATTCGTTCCCTCATGGCAGCAAGTGCCGATGACCCCCGATCCTGCCCCCCTCAGGATCCATGCGCCCTGTCCGCCCAAGTTACTGCGGGTCAGGCGGAACGCTAGAGACCAAGCTTCGGCACCTCCACCTTCGGCAACAGCCGCGAAGTGAAATACCGGTCCTGGTAGTACTTGATCTTCTCGCACATCACCGGGTGCGCGATGCCTTCATACAGGAACACTTCCTTGTCGAAACCCATGGCCTTGAGCTCTTGCGGCAGCATCAGGGCGCGGCGTTCTTCCACTTCGCTGAAGGTCACGCTGCCCTGCTGGCCGTGCGACTGGCTGCGGTTGCGCTTGAGCACGGTGGTATAGCCGAGCATGTCCGAGTAATCATTGGCGTCCTGTTGTTCGCGCGGGGCGTAGATGATCTGCAGGGCGTGGTTGGTGATGATGGTGCGGGAGACGTCCTTGCCGTAGGTGGCGTCCAGCTGCGACATGCTCTGGATGATCGGCAGCAGGCGGATGTTGTAGCCGGCCATGTAGGAGACGGCGGAAGCGATGATCTCGACCTTGCCGATGGCGGTGAATTCGTCCATCAGCAACAGGCACTGGTGCTTCAGTTCCGGATTGCTCTGCGGCAACTCCTTGGTGTTGAGGTTGATGATCTGGTTGAAGAACAGGTTCACGATCAGCCGGCTTTCCGCCAGCTTGTTGGGCTGGATGCCGATGTAGATGGTCATCCTGCGCTTGCGCACGTCGGTGAGCAGGAAATCGTTGCCGCTGGTGGCCGCATCCAGCACCGGATTGATGAAAGCGTTGAGCGGTTCCTTGAACGTGCCCAGGATCGAGGCGAAGGTTTCCTCGGCCTGGGACAGCATGTTGGCGAAGGCGGTTTTTGCGTGGCTGCTGAGGAAGGGTTTCTTCGAAAGCGCCTGCAGGTATGCCTTGAGGTCGCTGCCGTCGCCGGACGACAGGCGGTAGATGCTTCCGAGGGTCGGGAAGGCCAGGAATTCCTTCGGGAATCCCTGCTTCCACTGGTCGTCGAAATTCTCGAACAGGAACAGCGCGAACGCGGTGAATGCGTTACGCGCCTGGCTGACCCAGAATTTCTGGTCGTCCGATCCATCCGGGTAAAGCATCGCGGCGATGCTTTGCAGGTCGGAGATGCGGAAAGCCGGGTCTTCCGACACGTAGCTGAGCGGATTCCAGCGGTGCGTGCGTCGGTCCTCGGCGAAAGGGTTGAACAGGTAGATTTCCTGGCCCTGGCTGGCGCGCCAGCCGCTGGTCAGGTCGAAGTTCTCCTGCTTGATGTCCAGGACCACCATCGATTCCTGGTAGTCGAGCAGGTTGGGAATGACGATGCCCACGCCCTTGCCCGAGCGCGTGGGTGCGGCAAGGATCACGAACTGCTGTCCACCCAGGCGCACCAGCTTGCCGTTGAACTTGCCGACCACGATGCCGTTGTTCGAGGACTTGAACATGCCCTGCCGGGCCAGGTCGCCGGCGTTGGCGAAACGGGCATCGCCGTGCATGGCTTTCTTCGCCGGTTTCAACACCAGCACCAGCAACGCCAGGTATGCGAGTAGCGGCAGGCCGAAGCCCACGTAGCCCGCGACCTTGAGCTTGCCGACATAGGGCTGGACTTGCGGCAGGTCCAGCGCCTTGAGATAGGCCGGGTAGGTGTTCCACTTCAACAAGCCCGTGTCGAGCTTGAGGAAAATCAGGGCCAGATAACCGGACAGGTAGAACCCGGCCAACAGCACAGCCAGCCCGGCCGCCACCACGAAAATCGTCTTGTTCCTGTTCACCTGCACCTCCTTGTTACCCGCATCCTTCCGTGGTGCCTGGCAGGCTCAGCGTCGCTGCCGCATGGGTTTGGCGCGGACAGGCGCTTCGGCGCGCTGGAGGTTTTCTTCCTCTACCAGCTTGTCCATCCAGATCCTTGCGTCTTCCAGGGTCATGTCCTGGCGCAGCCGGGCGCCTGCCATGGTCAGCACTGCGTAACCGGTGATGTCGCCAGGATCGTATTGCTCATCCTGGGTCACGGCTACGACCTGGTAGTTTCCCTTGATCAATATCGGATGTGTGTATTCCGTCACAGTCACTTCCTCCTTGGCGTGTGGCCCGATCATATTACGTAATCAGCGCCGAATTGAAGTCCGGGCGCACCGATCGAACAACCGCATCGATCAGGCAGCGGACTCCAGTCGCGATTCGGTCATTGCGATCGCCTTCTCCACCAACGCCCAATCCGCACCCGGCTTGTGCGCGCCTTCGCTCAGCACCTGGCGGAAAGCGCGGCCGCCCGGTTGGCCGTGGAACAGGCCGAGCAGGTGGCGGGTGATGTGCTTGAGTGCGATGCCGTGGGCGAGCCGGTCTTCCACGTAGGGTCGCAGTGCGCGCAGTAGCTGCGCGCGCGGCTGCACTTCGGTACCGGACAGCGCCGCGTCCAGGCGGTGCAACACGTACGGGTCGTGATAGGCCGCGCGGCCCAACATCACGCCATCGACATGCCGCAGGTGTTCCAGCGAATCCTCGACCGTGGCGATGCCGCCATTGACCGCGATGGTCAACGCCGGACGCTCGCGCTTGAGCCGGTAGGCCCAGTCGTAACGCAGTGGCGGCACCTCGCGGTTCTCCTTCGGTGACAGGCCCTGCAACCACGCATTGCGCGCGTGCACGAAGAAGATCCGGCAACCCGCTTCTGCAACCGTGTCGATGAAGGCGGCGAAGCGATCGTAATCGTGTTCTTCGTCCACGCCCAGGCGACATTTCACCGTGACCGGGATGTCCGTGGCTGCGATCATCGCCGCCACGCAGTCGGCGACCAGCGCCGGCTCCTTCATCAGGCAGGCACCGAAGCGGCCGGCCTGGACGCGGTCGGAAGGACAACCGACGTTGAGGTTCACTTCGTCGAAACCACGCTCCTGCCCGACCCGCGTCGCCTGTGCCAGCAACGTCGGATCGCTGCCGCCCAACTGCAACGCCACCGGATTCTCGACCGGATCGCGCGCCAGCAAGCGTCCGCGGTCGCCCTGCAGCACCGCATTGGCGTGGACCATTTCCGTGTACAGCCGCGCACCCGGCGCCAGCAGGCGGTGAAACACCCGGCAGTGGCTGTCGGTCCAGTCCATCATCGGCGCCACCGATAACTTCATTTCTTTGTAATTCAATTATTTAACCTGCAAATAAAAAGCATGGATAGGCCGCGTGCGCTCTCGTGCACTCCAATTCGCCCGATTGCGCCTCTACGACCCTCGATGCACGCATAGCGCATACGAAATGGCGACATTGCCAAGCTCAAATCGGGCCACTCGCGGGTACAGGTCCGGCGCAAACAATCCTATGCCAGCAAGACCTTCCTGAGCCATGAGGACGCCCGGACCTGGCCCTACCCAGCACCTTAGGCTTGCCTGCCAAGCAGGCGGATAAGGATTAATAATCTATCCCTTAAGGCCCTTAAGGGCTATTTAATACGACCTTTCCGTGCGATCCCAGCAGCAATAGACACCCTACCCCCGGTCCGGCGCTCTCTTGCCAAGCTGGGCAAGACCTCGAGGACCCCGGCGCAAGCGCAGCCTGGCCGCGGAAATGATGGTCGAGTGTGCCAGGCTTTCCGGGACGACCTACCTGAAGGTCGAGAAAGGAGATCCCATCGCGTCCATGGGCATGTACGCGATGACCTTGCACCCTCGGATTCTCAACAACCAGCCTGGTCGAGATCGCGGACAGTGGCAGCGGCCCGATCGAACTTGTTCCTGCGCGGCGTCCTGTTCGGGAGTCCCGCTCGTCCTTCGCGCTAACCGCCAAAGCTCCGTTGCACGGCGAATCCAACATACGGACCGCTCTTCAATACCCGCTTCTCGACATGATTCAATGGAGACGCGCCGCGCAGGCCGTCGTAGATGTACCTGGTACGCGTGGCCGGGCCGTCGGTCAGGTTCTTGGCGAACAGACGATACGACCACTTGTCGGTCGGCTTGTACTCCACGAACAGGTCGACCCTGTTGGAAATGACGTCGGTCTGGATTTCGTCCACCTTGAACTCGGTCTCTTCCGCTTCCACCGCATAGTCGACTCCCCAGCGGAGCTTGCGGGCGGGGATGTCGTGACTGAGCGTCAGGCCCGCCTCCAAAGGCAGGTCGCCCGATATCCGCCTGGATTCGCCAGTGGCGGGGTCGGTGACTCGACTGCGGCGCCAGAGCGCGTTGGCCTGCAAATTCACTCCATTCAATCCGATCCGATCAAAGGGAAGATTCAGATTCGCTTCCAGTTCCTGCCGTTTCCCATCGCCGATATTGCCGACCGAATCGAAAACGCCCAGGTCGGTGAAGGTCGGGATCCTGTCCACGACATCGCTTATCTTTTCATGCCGCGCGGCCACGACCAGCGAACCCGCTACGAACCGGTGTTCCCAGGCTGCCTCGATCCGCCACAGGCGGTCGGGTTCGAGGTCCTGGTTGCCCGCGGTAACCGTACCGCTGGTGAGGGAAGCCGAGCCGGCGAAGTTGGCGAAATCCAGCTGGCCGACCTCGCGCTCGATCAAGCCCCTGAGTCCATCCGCTGGCGAGATGGCCCATGTCGCCAGCAGGCGCGGCTTGAGGAAGGAAAGGGATTTCGACAGCGTGCTGTCGCCGGTCTGGGCAAGTTTCGAGAACTCATAGCGCGCCCCGACCTCGATGGTAACGGCGGGTGACGGCAACCAGGTCGCGGTCGAGAATATTTCGACCCTCTGTTCTTCCACCCGCACATTGGCAAAGGGAAGCAGGATGTCGATCCCGTTCTCCCTGAGGGCCGTATGGCTATCGAGCACATTGAGCGCACCTTCTGCACCCGACTCGAATGAAACAACATCGCCCTTATGACGATAGACGCCACGCAGTATGGTCTCCCTGGCGTCCACGACTTCGCGAGATTCATCGGAGCTTCCTTCGCTTCGCGATGTGTCGTTTCCGCTTTCCCCGACATCGCTGATGCTTGCAAGCAACTCGAGCTCCGCACGGGGCGAAAGAGGACGCTCGAAGCGCGCCGCCACTTCTTTTGTTTTTGTCGTTACGCGTTCTGTTCCGGTGGAGAGTTGGGGTAGCGGGTAGCTGATATCGTTCTTGATGTCGGCGAACATGCGCTCGTCCTTGAGAAGCGCATTCACCTTGAGCGACCCGCCAGCCAGGGGAAATCGATAGCCGCCGGAAAGCTCCTTGACCGTTTCCCCTTCCGGTTGCTCGTAATCGGCCTGGCGCAACAGCGTTCCATCCTCGGCATACCGGTTACGGATACCGAATCCGTGTTCGTCGTCTATTTCCCGGTAAATGGCGACAGCGACATCCAGGGTTCGGCCCTCATTGTCGCTGGAGAATTCCGCTGCGGCTCTCGGCGACGAGAAGCCATGCTGGAGGAAGGCATCTTCCACCTCGATCCTGCCCCTGCGCTTGCCTCCCTGGATCCTGACGACGTTCGCCATCACCGCGTAGCCCTGCATGTCCACCCCCGCCGCCCCGCTGCGGACGAGCTCCACGCGTTCGACTGCCGAAGCGGGTATGCGCTTGAGGATCTCTTCTAGTGTCTGTCCCTTGCTGGCAGGACGCTGGCCGTCGATCAGGATGTTTCCCCCGGTGCCAGCATATCCGCGCAAGTCCGCGTCGCCCTCGATGGGGCGAAGGCCGGGCAGCAGGATGACCATGTCATAGGCGGTTGCGGGTTGCGATCGCGAAAAGTAGCCGGTTTCGAATCCGGTCACTCCCATCCGCATCTCGGTTTGCGCATAGGCACGGGGTACCCCGCTCAGCATCAATGCCCCCAGGATCGCCGCGCCGATTGCCGTGTACTTCATGCCGTGCATCTTTTTCCCTGGTCTAGTGGACTCCTCTTCACCTTTACAAGAGGCCACCCACAGGTGGCTTACGCGTCGCGTCAGCGTGGTGTCAGCTGGGCGATACACGGACAGACAAAAACGGTCTGTATTCGATTGCGAACCTGCATCACCATTGGATATGCAGATTTGTCGGTGCATCATCCGGCGCGCGGCATCCTCAGGGTTACCTGCGCATCGTTGCCCGCCAGCGTCGATCTTTGGCCCGAATTTGTCTTTTATCGCAATCCTCGCGGACGATAATTCGGCGACCAGGACAGGAGCGCCCGACCGATGTTCAAAATGCTGTTGCTCGCGATGCTCGTCGTTCCCGGATCGGTGCTGGCGCAGGACAAACCGGCCGATGCGTCGAACCCGGCATCCGCCAAGGTCGAGATGACCACGGGAACGTTCGAGATGTTCCGCCTGGCGCCCGGCCATACCGAAGCTTTCCTCCGCAGCATCGCGGAGTGGGAAAAGGTCAGCATCGCCGGCGGCCAACAGCCATCGCAAGTGTTCCTGCATGCGGGCGGCGAAGGCTGGGACGTGATGCTGTACAAGCCCTCGCGTCCCAAGACGACGCCGGAGCAGTTGGCGGCCATGAAGGCGAAGACCAGGGAGCTGGGCCTGCCCAGCGGCGCGCTCTTTTTCCTGGATGTGCGCAACCATATCGCCGATCACACCCATTTCGAAGTGTCGGGACCGACCACGGCGACGGAGTGGCTCAAGGAGCTGGATCGCCAGCGCGCCGAGGTGCAGGCCCGGAAATGAGCGATCCCGCCGATCGTTTGCGGGTCAGGCCGAGCGAATGCCGGATCGGGCGAGCGCTCTCTCCAGACCGTATGGCAGTCGTAAGCGTCGCGATTCGCCGCATTGGTCGGACCGCCTGGTTTCATGCCTGCGGCGCGACGTCAGTTGCATGTCAGCTCGCCTGGCTAAGCTGACTCTCATCCCGTGCAGATGGAGAAGTCCGAAATGGTGGAAGCCGTGTTCCCCGATCATCTTGCCCCACTGCGGCCGTGGTGATGGGGGAATGGTCGATCCAGTTCCGTCGGCGGCCTCGCATGCGCCGTTCGCGGAGCAATGCGATGGCGATCGCGGCGATCCTGACGGGCTCGATCTTCCCCGATCACTCCGATGCGAGCGCGTTCGAGGTGGGCGATACGGATGTCGGCAGTGGCTTTAAGCTGAAGGCGGAGTCCGGGCGCTCGCGCAGCGGGGATGATGTGACGTGGACGCGGCCGGCGCTGGAAGCGGGTTGGGGATTCGCCGACCATTTCGAGCTGGCCGTGGGCAGCGGCTACGGTATTACGGAATTCCACGATGAACAGCGCCGTCACGGCAGCCACGATCTGCGGCTGGCGTTGAAGTGGAGGCTACGGCAAGAGTCGGGCACTTCCCTCGGCGTGGCGCTGGAGCCGGAGCTGACCTTGCCCACGGGCGATCGAGGTGCCGGAATGGGCGGGGACGACACGCTGCTGGCGTTGCCGCTGCGGGCGAGCCGGTCGTCAGGACGCGGACGCTTGACCGCGCAGGTGGCTTGGCTGCACGCATCGCAGGCCGGCGAGTCGGCATGGAGTGCGGGAGCGCTGTACGAATACGAAGTAGCCCCGAACCTGTGGCTGGGAGCGGAAGCCTTGCATGATGCCGCGCTGGGCGGCGACGGACAGGTGCTCCAGCGCGGCAGTCTCGGGTTCCGCTGGCAGTCGCAGGGGACATGGATGCTGTTTGGTGGCTATGGCAGGAGCTGGCGGCACGGCGGGAACGGCACGCAGGCATCGATGCGTCTGGGGATCGAGTACGTTTTCCAATGATGCGTTCGAATGGCCGGTCCAAGAGCAACCATGAGGAAGAAATGAAGCGATGAGCACAATGAATGGAAATACGACCTACAACCGCTGGTCGATAACGCTGCACTGGGCGATGCTGGGATTGTTCGTCCTTGTCTATGCGTTCATCGAATTGCGCGTGCTTTTCGATAAAGGGAGCGTGCCGCGCGAAACCATGAAGAGTTTCCACTTCATGTGCGGTCTGCTGATATTCGCACTGGTATGGGTACGCCTTTTCCTTCGGGCGGTAACGCACAAGCCGCCGATCGTTCCTGCCCCGGCTGCCTGGCAGAGACTGGCGTCCGGCGTCGTCCAGGGGCTGCTGTACGCGTTCATGATCGGCATGCCGCTGGCTGGCTGGGTGGTGCTCAGCGCCGCCGGCAAGCCGGTTCCGTTCTTCGGCCTGGAATTGCCGCCGCTGGTCGGGCAGGACAAGGCGCTGGCGTCGCAGGTGGTGGAACTGCACGAAACCGTCGGAAGTTTCGGCTACTGGCTGATCGGGCTGCATGCCCTGGCTGCGCTCGCGCATCACTATTTCTGGAAGGACAACACCCTGCGGCGCATGCTTCCATCGGGTAGGCGCAGTGGCTGAAGAGTCTCCGACTCGCGTCAGCGTTCAGCAGTGGCGCCGTTGATCGGGCTGGGGCACCGCATGGATACCGGCCGGTCGCGCTCACTTAGTAGCCGGCCAGGACAGGGCCACCTGCAGGCCGCCGGGCACGGAGCGCTGCAGGTCGAGCGTTCCGCCGGCCGCCTCCACGATCTCCTTGGCGATGGACAAGCCAAGACCGTGGTTTCCCCGGCCCAACTCGTCGAGCCGGCCACCGCGCATGAACGCGGCCTCGGTACTTATTTCAAGCCCGGGCCCATCGTCCTCGACTAGCATCCTGAAATGCCCCTCGGCGCGCATGGCGGAAACGGCGACCTGACGTCTGGCGAACCTCGATGCATTTTCGACCAGCGCGCCCAGCGCCTCCATCAGGTCCTCTTCGGTCAGGGGCAGCTTCAACTGGGGCGCTATGTCGACGCTGTAAACCAGGTCGCCGCCGAAATCGGTCTTCTCCAGGACTCCGACGATCCGCTCGACCACGTCGAACGGCGAGCACTGCGTACTGGCCCGGTTGTCCCGGATCGCCGCGGCCCGGGAGCGGGCCAGTTCCGCCTCGAGCGCCGCGCCTGCCGTGTCGATCACCCGGTCCAGATCGTCCGCGGTGGTGGTTTCGCCTGATTCCCGCGCGCGATGGCTGATCGCCCGCAGCGCCGACAATGGCGTCTTCAGGGAATGCGCAAGGTCGGCACCGCGCCGCTTGGCGCGGACCAGGTCTTTTTCTCTCGCGTCGGCCAGCGTATTGATCGCCGACACCAGCGGGGATACTTCGTTCGGATGGGGCGCCGTCAGGCGTGCCGCCGGGTTCTTCTGCAGGGAATACAGGGCGGTGCTGACACTGGCCAGGGGAGCCAGGCCCAGCGTGACCTGCAGCCAGGCCGCGGCAACCAGCGCGACCCAGAGGATGCCGAGGAACAATCCCAGTTCGCGGCGAAAAGCGCGGGCGGCGGCTTCCAGATCGGACAGGTTCTGCGCGACCTGCACGGTCACTGGCGTTCCCTCGGGATCGAGACGGACCACGCGCTCCACGATGATCAGTCTTTGCCCGAACGGGCCGTTGCTTTCGCGCGTCCGCCATTGGCGGGCATCGAGCGCGCCGGGAACGGGAAGCGTTTCATCCCATAGGGAAAGCGATCGCGCCGCGCCCAGCGAAGTACTGGCCTGCCAGTACCTCCCGCTGCTGGGTCGATCGAACCGCGGATCGGAAGCCTGTCCCTCGAGCTGCGGAACCCCGACAGCGTTGAGATGAAGGCCGGCCACCAGCTCCAGCGCCTCGCGGGTCAGTTCCGTCACCACGCCACGCTGCGCATGCCGGGAGAACAGCAAGCCCATGAGCGCCCAGGAAACCGTCATCGCGATCAGGATCGCGATGGCTGCAGCCAGCAGCAAACGCCAGCGCAAGGATCCGGAATTCATGGACAGTCAGCTCCGCGATCGGCTGCCGAATTCGTAGCCGAAGCCGCGTCGGGTGAGCAGGATGTCCGCACCCAGCTTCCTCCTCAGGCGCAGCACCAAGGCCTCGATCGCGTTCGTATCGCTGGTTTCGTCCGATCCGTAGAGATGGTCGGCCAATTCGCCGGACGAGACGGCGCGATCCTGCTGGTGGGCCAGGTAATCGAAGAAGCGGAACTCCAGTGGGGAGAGCTGCACGGGCTTGTCGTCGAGGGTCGCGGACATGCGCCGCGTGTCCAGGACCAACCTGCCGCAGTCCAGCAGCGCCGAACTCCTGCCGGCCGCGCGCCGGACCAGCGAGCGGACGCGGGCCAACAGTTCGGCCGACTGGAACGGCTTGGCCAGATAGTCGTCCGCACCGGATTCGATGCCCTCCACTTTCTCCGTCCAGTCGCCGCGGGCGGACAGGATCAGCACCGGGAAGCACCGGTCGGCGGCGCGCCAGCGCTTCAGCACCGACAGTCCATCCAGCCTGGGCAACCCGAGGTCCAGCACGCTGAGATCGTAGTCTTCGGTATCGCCCATGAACCAGGCGCTCTCTCCATCGCGTGCCCGGTCCACCACGAAACCGCCCGCACGCAATGCCTGTTCCACATCGGATCCGACATCCGGATCGTCTTCCACCAGAAGGGCGCGCATCAGTCGTCCTCGATCTCCAGCAAGGCGCCGGTGCGCGCGTCCAACTTGACTTCGCGCACGCGCCCGGAGGCGGTCAGGATCTTGATCTCGTACTTCGGGCCGCCTTTGTATTCGACTTCGATGATGTCGCCGACGACATGGCGGTTGGCGATCTGCAGGATCCTGGTAAGCGGGAGTATTTCGCCGCGGCGCATGGCGAGAATGGCCTCTTCCTGGGCCTGCTTCTTGAGCGCCTTCTCATCCCGTTTCCCATCCCGATCACCGACGCTGGCCGCCATCGGGGCAACCAGCAGCTGCACGGCCAAGGCGATGCCCGCAAGGGTCCGAATAATGTCCATGGGGCATGCTGGCATGGGTTCGCTGACATGGGACTGACGGGGCAAGTGAGTCGCGTATCAGGGAAGGGCGCGTAGAAATGCAATCCCGCAACAGGCAATCGCGCCTTCGTCAGGAGTCCGGCATGGACAACCGCACCTTTCTCTACTCGACCGCATTGGTACTGGCAGCCGCAACCATCGGCCTGGTTTCCGCCCCGGATCAGGCTGTCGCACAGGCCGCACGCGCATCCGCTCCGGGTCTGTTGAACATGGCCGAAGTCGAGCGACGCGCGGCTTCGGAAGGCATCGTGGTCACCGAGATCGAAATGGAAAACCGCCTTGCCGAGGTCGAGGGCCGCGACGCGCAGCAACGCAAGGTCGAATTGGTCATCGACCGCAAGACCGGCGAAGTCCTGCAGCGCAAGACCAGGCAGCGCAATATTTTCGATTGACCGCCTCCCGCCCCGCCTGCCTGGCGCCAACGCGTGCGGCGCCAGGCAGGCGGGGATTCATCCGGCGCACCCGTGCCGGAACGAAGAAAGCCCCCTGGCTTCGCAAAGCGAGGCTCGAACCGTGCTTGCGATGGGTCCAGCCGCAGCTGCGTGCCGATGTGCGTCCGCCGGACTTCTTGGCGTTGCGGGCATCGAGGAACGCAGAACACGCCGACTCCATCTCTCGGAGCATGATGAAAAGACGCGGGCGATGCCCGCCACTCAGAAATTCATCAGGAAGAAGACCCGGACTCTGTCCAGCCAGTCGTCGGGTTGGTTGGTCCCCGCATACAGCGGATCGTTCGGCTTGTAGTGGTACCAGATCGCACTGATCATCGTCTTCGGCATGGGCGTGTAGTCCAGCGTCAGCGCATGCAGGTTGTAGTTGGTGGCGATGCCGATGTTGTCGTTGGAGAACGCGGCCAGGACGGCGTCCACGTCGGTCCGGGAATAACCGTAGGTGAAGCGCCAGTCGCCCTGCTTGCTGGCACGGCCCAGGCTTACATCGACACCGAAGCCCGTATCCTGATTGTCGATGGCGCCCAGGTTCTTGACGTAGTCGCCGACGACTCGCACCGGCCATTTCTCGTTCGCGCCTTGCCAACCCAGGCCGGCCACTACGTCCACGAGTTCGTAGTCGGACGCCAGGCCGCCGTCCGGATTGCGGCGATTGCTGCGCCAGTCGCCCGAATCCGCTCCGGTCAGGCTTCCCGGGCTGTACCGGTAGTAGCCGCCGGAAAGGTCGTACTTGAAACCGCCGTAACTGGGGGAATCGAAGCCGAACTGCACGCCGCCCATGGTGCTGTCCGGACCGGCGACCTGTTCATCGACCGAGAAGAACAGCCCATTGGCGCGGAAGGCCCCGCCGCCGGCGAGCGGCAGTTTGTAGGCCGCGCCGACGCCCTGCGGATTGACGTCTCCATCCCAGACCAGGTCGGTGCGGGTGAAGGGATTGGGGATTTTTCCGCCGTAAACCTTCAGGTTTCCGAAATTCAGTTGCGCATAGGCAAGATCGAGACTGATCTGCAGATCGTCGTCCCAGTTCGACAGTTGCACGTCGCTGCTGTTGGGGTCATCCCCGTCGCCGGTGACCACGCGGCCGCCGATGGTCACCCGGTCGTTGAGCGCATAGGTCGCGCCCAGGCGCGCGCGCAACTGGGTGCTGGTGCGATTGGCGCCATCGTTGTCGGAGTAGTCGCCCTGGGCACGCAGCCGCAGGTCGCCCGAGATTTTGAGTTTCGGTTCTTGCGGTTGCGCGGCCGGCGCCGCGGCCACGGGAGCAACGGCGGCAGGCGCATCCTGCGCGGCGGGACTGGCAACGCCGAGTTTCGCCTCCAGCGCGCGGATGCTCGCTTCGGTCTGCTGCTGCATCTGCGCGATCTGCGCCTGCTGCGCCCTCAGAGCCTCGATCTGCTTGACCAGATCGGCATCTGCCGCCTGCGCGAATGCCGGCGCGATGCCGCAACCCGCCAGGGCGAGGCACAAGGAAGAGAGGCGTGAGCGAATGCGCTTTGGGCCTGAGGCGGAGTCGTGCTCGCGCCCGGCACCTGGATCTGTGTTCCTGATCGGCATGGACTTGTTTCCGGATCTGATCGCAAGAAATTGGTTGCAATAATGAAATTAAGAGGCGCCCGGCGCGTGATGCCGGTGCCGGCGGATCTGGCGGTTTTCGTATTGCAGCATGCAAGCTGCCACGTTCTGGCTGATAACTTGCTGACGACAGGTGATCGGCTCGTCGCGTTGCGATTCGATCCGCATCGGAAGCCTGCGGTTGCCTGCTGGCTCATACGGAAAAATGGATGTCGCCACTGCTCTTTACTTCCTCCATCACGGCATAGGTCCTGGTTTCACGCACTCCCGGCAGTTGCCAAAGCATGCGCCTGGCGATGTCGTGGTAGCCGGACATGTCGGCGACGCGCAGCTTGATCAGGTAATCGAAGCCGCCGGCCACCAGGTGGCATTCCAGCACTTCCGGCCGCTCCTTCACCGCCCCCTTGAACTCTTCAAGGATGTTGGGCGTCGTCCGGTCGAGCAGCACCTCCACGAACACCAGCATGCCCGCGCCGAGCTTTTGCGGATCGAGCCGTGCGCGGTAGCCGAGGATGTAGTTCTCGGTGGTCAGCCGGCGCACCCGTTCCAGGGTTGCGGTCTGCGACAGGTGCACCGCTTCGGCCAGCTTGACGTTGGTGATGCGCCCGTCCTGCTGAAGCAGGGCGAGGATCCTGCGATCGGTCCGGTCCAGCGCCATCAAACCCCCGCTCATATGCGGTAACCCTCCACTCTCGATCGTCCTGGGCGACGGTCATGGCAGTCGCCTCTCCATTTCACTGCGGCCTGTAGGCCAGCACCACGAAACTGTCGGGATGGTAGCTTCTTGAAACTTCGCCCTTGTCGTCGGGCGCAGTGCCGGTGAAAGCGGCATTGACCACGTACAGGCGGCCATCGCGCTCGTCCATGGCCATCATCCGCGCACCCCTGTGCGTTGCGACCGTGCCCAGCAATTTGAAATCGTCCGCACCGTCCTGCCCGATCACGCTCAACGTCCCTTCATCGTTGGAAGTGACGATGCGATGGCGTCGTGTATCGATCGCGAAGCCGTCCAGGTCGACGCCGATGGGGAATGTTTCGATCACGCGGCCGGTGTCTGCGTCCAGTGCGAAGAACATCGGCTTGCTGCCGCTGCACGCGCCCAGCACACGGTTGGTTGCCGCCTGGTAGCGGACCTTGGATGCGGTGCATCCCACCGGCCAGCGCGCTTTCTCTTTCAAGGTCCTGGCATCCAGGACCAGGACGATGCTGTCCTTGCGTGCCGGCGCGAACAAGCGGCCCTTGCCGTCGCTGGCAGGGTCGTCCATCTTCCGGAACGGGAATACCGTGGTCTTCAGCAATTCGCCTGTCGCCGCATCCAGGGTGAACCAGGTGGATTGCTGGGGACGGGTGCCGACGATGGCATGGACCTGCCTGGTGTAGGGATCGTAGATGGCGCTGTTGAGACCGCCATCCTCCGCCAGCGGCTTGCGTTCAATCGGCTTGAGGGTTTCCAGATCGAAACTCAGCAGCGAACCGTCGTGCATCGCCACATAGCCGCGGTTGTATTCGGGCAGCAGCAGCGGGCCATTGGCGCCCACCGAATTTCCCACGGTTGCGATTACCTTGTTGGTATCCACATCGAATACGGTCAGGCCATCGGCAAGGCGCGCCATGAACAGGCGGCTGGTGCCTGGCTGCATCTTGATGTAGTCGTAACCGGTATCGGTGCTGGGCAGCGTCGTGGCGCTGTCGAGCGTGTACAGCAGCTCCCCTGCCGTGGCCGGCCCGGCAGCCGTCGCACAACACGCAGCCGAGAATACGGACAGTAAAAGCGGAAGCAATTTCATCTTGATACCCTCGATCTCAACGTTGCTCGCCCCGCACGCGCTTCATGCCGTGTTCGCATGGACTGGAAAGAATCGGCGGGGAATTGGCGGGTCATCCGGATGGCGCGAAATGCGCCAGTCCGACCTTCACTTCGGAGAGGATTTCGACTCCGCCCTGATCTCGGCAAGGAGCTGTTGCGCCCGATCCAGCCGCACGTGCCCGTCGGCGACCAGGCGCTGGACCAACGCCCCGATTTCGCTTTCGGCGGCACCCGCGGCGGCGGCCACGTTGCGGGCGTGCAGCGACATGTGGCCGCGCTGGATGCCCTCCGTCGCCAACGCACGCAGCGCGGCCATGTTCTGCGCCAGGCCGACCGCCGCAGTGACTTCGGCCAGCTGCACGGCGCTCTTGACCGCGAGCAGCTTCACTGCCGCCTGCGCCGCCGGATGGGTCTTCGTTGCCCCGCCGACCAGACCCAGCGCCAGCGGAAGCTCGATCGTGCCTACCAGGTTGCCGTCGGCGTCCTTCTCGAAATACGACAGCGGGGTGTAGCGCCCCTCGCGGCAGGCATGGCAGTGCGCCCCCGCCTCGATCGCGCGGGTGTCGTTCCCGGTCGCCAGGACCACGGCGGAGATGCCGTTCATGATGCCCTTGTTGTGGGTTGCGGCACGATAAGGATCGGCGGCAGCGAATCGGGAGGCATCGACGATGCCATCGACGACCTCGGGCCCGCCGAGTTTTTCCGCGTCGAACACCGCGCGCGCGCGGACCAGGCGCAGGTCGGCCTTGTTGGACAGGATCCGCAGCAGGCTGCGTCCGCGCGCGATTGCGGCGATCCTGGGCGCCAGCGCTTCGGCCATGGTGTTGACCGCATTCGCACCCATCGCATCGCGGACATCGACCTGCAGATGCAGGACGACCGAGCGGAAGTCGCCCGATTCCAGCAAGCGCACCTCGATGCCGCGGGCGCCACCACCGAGCTGGACCAGCAGCGGGTCCTGTGCATTCGCGAGCGCGAGGAGTTCGTCGCGGGCCTCCAGCAGGCGCAGGCGGGCGCCATGGGGATCGGCCACGTCGAGGATCTGCACCTGCGCGATCATCACCGGGTCGGTGCCGGATGTATGGAAACCGCCTTTTTCGCGGGCGATGAGCGCCGCGTTGCTCGCGGCGGCGACCACCGACGGCTCCTCGGTGGCCATCGGCACCAGGTAATCGATCCCATTGACCAGGAAGTTGGCGGCCACGCCCAAGGGGATCGAGAAGGTCCCGACCGCGTTCTCGATCATCCGGTCGGCGATGGATGCCATGCGGACATCCGTTCCCTGCAACGGCCGCAACTGTTCGGCCGGCAATCCGCTGAACTCGAGGAGTTTGAGGAAACGGCTTTCCGGATCGAGTTTGTAGAAACCCGGGATACGACTGCTAGCGTTCATGGCGATCCTGAAGAGAAAAAGTTGTCAATCGAAAATCGGGGTCTGCTTGCGTGCGAAAGCAGCCAGGCCCTTGCGTGCGTCGTCGCTGGTGAAGGCACGCTGGCCAAGCCGCGCCTCCTCGGCGAACGCCTCGGCTTCGGGCAGGTCGATGAGGCGATGCACCGACTCCTTGATCACGGCGATGGCGCTGGGGCTGAGCGCCTTTATCCGCTCGGCCAGCGCCAGCGTTTGCGGCATCAACTCCGCCGGCGGCACCACGCGGTTGATCAGCCCCTTGGCCAGCAGTTCGTGCGCAGTGAAGCCGTTGGCCGTGAGCAGCAGCTCCATCGCATGCGCATAGGGAATCTGCCTGACCAGGCGCACCAGCGTTCCGCCCGCGGGCACGATGCCGAGCGATGGTTCCGGCAGCGCGAACTTCGCGGTCTCGGAGGCGATGCGGATGTCGGTACCGAGCATGATCTCGAAACCACCGCCCAGGCACAGGCCGTTGATCGCGCACAGGACCGGCTTGTACAGGCGCAGGTTCTTCAGGTGCGCGTCGTCCCACTGGGAGATGTCGAACCGGTCGTCCATCAGCGCGGGAATCGACTCGCCGAGATCCGCGCCCACGCAGAATGCGCGCTGCCCGCTGGCGGTCAGGATCACCACGCGGACGCGTTCGTCGTCACGCGCCGAGATGAACGCATCCCCGAGTTCCCGGTACATCGCAAGCGTCAACGCGTTGAGCTTGTCGGGCCGGTCGAAACGGATCATCGCGATGCCGTCGGAAACTTCGTACGCGATTCCCCCCATCACACCGCTCCCGATGTTTTCAGTCTCTGCAGTTCATCCGAATCGATGCCCAGCAGATCCGCATAGACTTCGGCGTTGTGCTGGCCCAGCCGCGGCGCGGTGCCGCGCGCGTCCGCCGGCGTTCCGGACAACTTGATCGGCGTGCCGAACATGCCGACACGGCCTTGCGGATAATCGACGTCCACGATCATGTCCCTGGCCGCGATGTGCGGATCCTCGACGACCTCCTTGATGTTCTTCACCGCGCACAGGGGAATATCGTCTCCCGCCAAGGCCTCCAACTCGGCCTTGCTCCGCTCCTGGAACCACGCCTCCACTACCGGCTTGATCCGGCGCGCATACACCTCCGGATCGAAACGCTTGGCCATGGTGTCGATCTCCGGATCGACGATCAGCTCCGGCGTGCCGAACTTCCGGCACGACAACCCCCACAACTTGTCGTTGTAACCGCCGAAGAACACATGGCCGTCCTTGCAGGGGAACTGTCCGTAGGGCCGCACGAAAGGATGATCGTTGCCGAGCGGTCCAGCGATCTCGCCGTCGACGGTGTACTTGACGACCGCGTTCTCGGTCAGCGCCAGCACGGAATCCTGCTGGGATACATCGACCATCTGCCCCTGCCCGGTCCGTTCCACTTCACGGATCGCAGCGAGCACCCCGATCGTGGCGAACAGCGTGGCGGATACGTCGCCGACGATCGTGCCCACGCGCACCGGCGGGCGATCGGGAAACCCGTTCATCGACCACAAGCCGCCGGTGGCCTGGCCGCTGTTGTCGAATCCCGGCCGCAGCGCGTTCGGGCCGGTCTGCCCGAATCCGCTGATCGCCGCGTACACCAGCTTCGGATTCTCGGCGCGCAAGGTCTCGTAACCCACGCCGAAACGCTGCATCGTGCCGGGCCGGAAATTCTCCACCAGCACATCGGCGCGGGCCGCCAGCCGCTTGAGCAGCGCACGGCCGTCCTCGTGCTTGAGGTTCAGGGTGATGCCTTCCTTGTGCCGGTTGTACTGGGCGAAGAAAGCGCTGAAACGCTCGTCGCCCTCGCCGACGAAGGGCGGGAAATCGCGGACGTAGTCCGGATCTTCGGGATGCTCGATCTTGATCACGCGCGCGCCGAGGTCGGCCAGGATCATCGAGCAATAAGGACCCGCCACGACCCGTGTTATGTCCAGCACCACGAGCCCGTGCAGCGGGCCGCGGCGCGGCGCGGCCGCAGGCGCTCCTGCGGATTCAAGTATTTTCATCGTGCTCCCCTCCCAGGGACGGACTCGACTGCCACGGATGCGTGCCCACGGATCGCCGGACACGCCCATTCCCGGGGCATCCCGTCCATGCGTGTCGGCGCCAAAGGCGACATGACGACGGCTTTTCCACTCGCCTGGCGAGCGGATCCGGTCCCGTGCGGCCGGGCCGAAAAAATCAGCGGGGATTGCTGTTCTGTGTCAGCGGATAACCTTCGAACGACTTCATGTCTTCCATCATGAAGTTGGAGACGATCTTCTCCACGCCGAAATTCCCATCCGTCATGTCCCGCATGATGCGCTTCCAGTCGTGGATATCGCTGACCACGACCCTGAGCAGGTAATCGTAGTGTCCGCTGATGCGCAGCGATTCCACGATCTCCGGCGTCCGGGTGGCCCATTCGTCGAAATCCATGAACCTGCCGACCGAATGCCGCTCGAAGGACACCTGCGCGATCACGATGGTCACCGTGCGGATCCGGTCGATCTTGACGCTGGCGCGGTAGCCGGTGATGTAGCCCCTCTCCTCCAGATCGCGGATCCGGCGCAGGCAGGCACTGGGCGACAGCGCCACCTGGTCGGCGAGCACCCGATTCTTGATCTGGGCATCCTCCTGCAACGCCTGGAGGATCTTCAGGTCGATTCGATCGAGCGAATCCTTGTGGGACATGGGGTGCACCGGACGCAACAAGTGCCTGAAGTGTCGCCCCTGCGTGGCCATGCGACAACAGTCCACGCCTCGCAGGGGACAAGGAAGCGCTGGAACAGGCGCATGGCGTATTCACGCGTGGAAACGCCCTGCCGGCGCGTTTGCAGTCGCGCATACGCCGCATTGTTGCGTCGCCGGCGATTGTTTTTCTTGAAAAACAGGCACATAGCCCGCACCGCCAAGTCCGGGCCGGCACTGGACTACAGGCGGGCTCTGGCATTTCATGCGGGGGACGGAGCGGAGTAGTGATCGCCAATTTCCAGGATGCCGGGGGAAAGTGTCCTGAGGTTAGCGTCGGCGCCTCGAAGCAGAATTGCCGAACAGGCCGACGACTTAACCGAAACATCCCGGGATGCGCGTTTGCGCTGGTTTGCGTACGCGCCGAGCATGATTGTCCAAGACCTGGGCCGGCTCCGGTTCAAGAAGTTCGCTGCCGCAGGACGCAAGCAGCCCCGCTTCGGCGCAGGCACGATGCCCATGCGTCGGGCAACCTTGGGGGGAGGCCCTGTTCAATGATTCTCGACGATCGCACCATCGAAGAAATGCTGGGTTGCGCGGGACAGTCGGCGGAAGCGGCCCGCTGGCGCAGCGCGGCGGTACATGAAGGCCGGCGCGAACCGCTCGTTTCCGGGCATGGTTTCCGGCATCGTTACGATGAATCGGTGGGCGACGGCGGCTGGGTGTTCCACCAGCTCAACGATGCCTTGTCGATGGCCATCGTCGATTTCCGCGCGGCGCACCATATCTCGCGATTGCACCGCCACGACGACCACCTGGTGTTCTGCGCATGGATCGAGGGGCGAAGCACGATTTCCGCCGGCAACGGCCTGGCCGACGAAGAGCTCGCGCATGGGTTCTGCACGTTCTACGGCCTGCCGAGCGGCGATTCCGTGCGTACCGTGTACGAACCGAACCGCCCCCTGCGCTGGGTCTCGATCTTCCTGCGGCGCGACCGCATCAAGGACGTGCTTGGTCTGGACGCCGAGGCGTTGCCGGAGATCTTCCGCGACTACATCCTCCACCGGACGCCCACCGGCCTGCGCCACGTGCCGCTGGGCAACGTATCGAGCATCGCGGCGACCCAGGCCTTCGAATGCCCCTACCAGGGCGAGCTGCGGCGGCTCTACCTGACCGCGAAGGCGATCGAGATCGTTTGCGCGGTGATCCAGTCGTATGCGGAGGACAGCGATGCCGACGGCCAGGTGTTGCGACGGGCCGATGTCGAGAAGGTCAAACTCGCCAAGCAGGTCATCGAGGAAAACCTCGACGAACCGCTGAGCGTGTCCGAGCTCGCCGCCGCGGTCGGCATGACCATCAAGAAGCTGCAATACGGGTTCCAGGTGCTGTATCGCGGCAGCGTGGGCCAGGTCTACAAGCAGGTCCGGCTGTCGAAAGCGATGGTGCTGGTGAGCAAGAGCGACAAGTCCATGATCGACATCGCGATCGAATGCGGCTACGAATGCCCCGGCAGTTTCACCCGCGCGTTCAAGCTGGCGTTCGGTTCCTGCCCCACCCTGATGCGAACGGCGCAGATGCGCAGCGTGCTCGCGGAACTGCCGCGCGAAGACGCAGGCCTTGCGTCGCCATTCGCCGACGGGGCGCTTGTGAACTAGCCTGCATGTCGGTTCTGCTGCACGCACGGCCCGGCCATCGCCAGACGGACTATCTGAGCGTCGATCCACCCAACGACATCGAGGATTTGCATGACCAGAAGGTATTCGATCGCCGCGCTCGCCATGGCCACATGGATTGGCATCCAGGCGGCTTCCGCGGCGACCTTGCCCGTACCGGATGGCGAGTATGCCGTCGGCGTGGCCAGGACCGAATTCGTCGATCCTTCACGATTGCTCGATGCCGATGATCCTGCCAGCGGACCACGTCGATTGCCTGCGATCGTGTGGTACCCGGCGAGCGGTCATGCTGATTTCGAGCATGCCGATGCCGAAGGCTCGCCCTATCTGGAGCACGAGGTCGCCGCCACGACCTTGCCGGCCATCGCCCGCAATTTCCGCTATGCCGAGGGAGAACTGGAACCGGTCGCGCAGGCGCGCCTCGCCGTACGACCGGGTGCTGAACCCGCGCGGCATCCGCAGGGATTCCCGGTCGTGGTGTACAGCCACGGCCTGTTCCTGTACCCGGAGCAGAACAGCGCGCTTGCCGCGCGATTGGCGAGCCATGGTTACATCGTGGTGTCGATCGCGCACCCGGGGGACTCCACCGACGTACGCCTGCAGGACGGCCGCGTCATCGCGACCCGCTTCGCCGGCCCGGTGGACGACCCGCGATTCGCGGAATCGTGGAAAGTGCTCGCCGGAGGCGCGGATCTGGCCGTGCGACGCGAGGCGCTGGCCGTGTACGCGGAGTCGCTTCCGGCGACGCGCATCGGCCGTTCGCTGGTCCAGTGGCGTGACGACACGCTGTTCGTTGCCCGGTCCATCGTCGACCGAGGCGAACCCCAGTCGCTGCACGAGATATTGGCGAATGCGGACCGCAAGCGCCTCGCCTTCGCCGGCATGTCCTTCGGCGGCGCCACCTCGGCCACGAGTTGCCGACTACTGGAGGCGTGCCGGGCGGCGATCAACCTCGATGGGCAGAATTTCGATCCGGCGCTGTTCGATCGACCCGTCGGGCGACCCTTGCTGCTGATGCTGAGCGACTGGCCGCGCTACGGCCTGCTCGAAGGCCAGCCGCGGGAAGAGGATTTCAGTCCGAACGATCTCGCCTACGAGCCATGGAAGGACGCGGGCAAGGACGACAAGCTGGTGCGCGTGCGCCTGCAAGGCAGTCGCCACCTGGGATACACCGACCTTGTCGCCCTGCTGGACGGACCCAGGCGGGAAGAGCGCGTGGGCGGAATCGACGGCGGCGAGGCGCTGTCGGCGATAGGGGACGCGGCCCTCGCCTTCCTCGATACCTTTGTGCGCGATGGCGATGCCGCCGCCATCGATCGCGCGATCAAGCGCCATCCCGCGCTGGGGCGCCACGTGCCGACGCGCATGAAGCGCTGGGCTGGCGAAATCGATCCGGCCCCGTAGACCGGACACGTCCGCCTGCATGCGATCGCCGCCAGGCAGCGCGATGCATGCAGGTCCGCATACCGGCGCTGGATGATCACCAGGCGGGCGGATCGCACAGGAAATCCAGATCATCGCACCGATGGTTGCGCAACCCGCATGTCTGCCGCTACGGAGGGAAGGACTCGACGCTTCTTCACTATCCCGACTCGATGGAATAGACGAATGCACTGCAACAGGCGATCGCAGAACGGACAGTATCCGACAAGTCGGCGCACGCATTGGCACGGGTCCCGGGAATCGCCCCGACTACGATGGCGACAACTGGTACCAAAGGTGCTCGCCCGATGCGCTATTCCCCGCTTGTCCTCTCCATCGCACTGGTCGCCGTACCCGCATGGGCACGGGACGAAGACCAGCAGCTATGGCTGAAGAGTGCGGTCTCCGTCGGATTGGGCGATCGCACGAAACTGGACTTCGATGTCGAAAGTCGATTCAGCAACGATTCGAACGGCCTCGACGAAGTCGAACTGGGCGGCATGGTCACGTACGCGGTGGCAAAAGGCGTCACCCTCGGCGGCGGCTATGTGCGAAGCATCGATTATCTGCATGGCGACGTGAGCCGGACCGAGGACAGGTTACGGGCGCATTTCGGCGTTTCCGGCACCATCGGTCCGGCCAGACTGTCGGGCCGGGTTCGGCTGGAACACCGGCAGCGATCGGATGGCGATGATGCCGGTTTCCGCTTGCGTCCGCAGATCAAGGCGACCCTGCCGGTCGGCGGACCCTTCAGCCTGGTTGCTAGCCATGAAAGCTTCATCCTCCTCAACGATACCGACTGGGGCCAGCGCACCGGGTATCAGCGGATGCGCAACTTTGCCGGTGTTACATGGAGAGCCAGCGGGAGATGGTCGGTCGAAGCCGGATACATGAATCAATACGATTTCGGTCGCAACCGGGCGTCCAACGAGATGACCCATGCCCTGTCAGTCAGCGCGATGCTGAACCTCTAGGGCGATCAGAAACGCCAGCTCAGGCTGAGGGCATATTCGCGATGCGGGGCGTAGCAGTCGATCGAATGCAGGCAAGCGCGGCTGCGCCACTTCTGCGCTTTCCCGCCTGCCGCAACGGGCTCAGTCCTTGCTTAGCGGGACGAACGTGGTGTGTGCGATCTTCCACGCTCCCTGCTGCTTGACCAGCATCACCGCGACGATGAGCGGGATCTTAGGCGAACCCAGTTTGGCCGTCTTTTCCGCCGGCAATGACGGCGGAACGATGCGCGTCGGCAAGGAATCGAACGTGACCAGCGCGCTGTCGGCGTTCCAGACCTGGGCCTGGACGTCGCGCAGTTCGAATTCATAGCGCACCCCGGGAAACTCCGCCGCGAACTGGTCCTGCTCCGCCTGCTGTTGCCGCATACCCTTGCGGTTGTCGCCCCCGGCGCGTCCACCCGGATACACCATGGTGCGCTCGTCCAGCATGAGCTCGCCTTGCGCGATCAGGTTGCCGCTCTTCTCGTATTCCATGTACTGGTTGATGGTGGCGAGCACATCCTCGCGATCCCCGGCGTACGCCGATCCCGTGCCGAAGAAAAGAACCAGCGCACAGAGGCCGATGAGGCATTTTGTTCGGGGCAGGCGCAGGACCGGAAGCCGTTGCCGCCCGCCGGTTTGCATCATGCCGCTCAAGGGTCGAAGTTCACGATTCATCCTAGAAACGCCAGTCCAGGCTGAGCGCGTACTGGCGCGGCGGGCCGTAGTAGCTGACCGAATACAGGCTCTGGATGTATTTCGTGTCGGTGAGGTTGCTGACGTTGGCGCGCAGGGTGAGGTCGGGCGTGATGTCCCAGGCCGCGAAGGCGTTGAGCACGGCATAGCTGCCCTGGCGTACCCGGGCGTACTTGACGTAATCCTCCTTGTTGGAGATATCGCTCTGCCAGCGGCCGCCGATACCGAACGACACCGCCGGGTTGCCGGCCAGACGCTTGCTGAGCATCAGGTTCGCGGTGCGGCGCGGCACCCAGCTGTAGGTCGGACCTGGTGCGGGATCGTCCAGTTCGGTTGGCGGGCCCCCATCCATCGTCAGCTGCGTATAACCGAACAGCAGGTCCGTGTACTCGCTCAACCTGCCGGTAGCCTCGAATTCGAAGCCCCGGGATTCGACATCGTCGGGCCTGGAGTAGCCATACGCATAGCCCTCCATGAAGCGCGTGGCGACGTAGGTGGCAAGTCCCTCCTGCTTGGCGCTGAACCAGGCCAGCGTCGTCAGCAGGCGCTTGTCCAGCCATTCGGCCTTGACCCCGACCTCGTAGTTGGTGCCCTTGCTCGGTTCGATGTAGGCCCGGTCGTAGTCGACCGCATCCTGCGGCTGGAAGATGTAGGAGTAGTTGGCATAACCGGTGATGCGATCGGTGAAGTCGAAGGTCACGCCCGCATACGGCGCGAAATTGCGATCGGTCCTGGGCGTGTCCAGGGTCCCGGGATCATTGTCGACACCGTCGCGGTGGTACTCGGCCCAGTTGAAACCGAGGATGGTCTTGAAGCGGTCCGTGAAAGTCAGCCGCGTCGCACCGAACACACGGGTCACCCGCTGGTCCAGGGTGGTATAGACGGCGCGCTCGCCCCACACCGGTTCTTCGACCGCGTCGCCCCCGAACGGAAAGCCCGGAAGCGGTCCGAACTGCGGGCCGGTGGTGTCGGTCGGGTTGTACCAGTCGATGCTTTCGCTGCGTCCCACGCTCGCGCCGAACATCGCTTCCTGCTCATGCCCGAACAGGTCGAAGCGACCGTTGAGGGTCACATCGCCGATATGCGCCTTGGTCTCATAGGGGCTCTTGTAGGCCCAGCCGTACAGGCCCTCGTGGGTGACCGGATCCAGTCCGGCAAAGGAATAGGCCATGAAAATCTTGGAGTCGTGTTCGTAGGTGCGATAGTTGTACGAAGCTTTCAACTGCCAGGTATCGCCGATCTGGTGCGTGTAATCGATGAAACCGGCCTGGGTGGTCGAGTTCCAGTAGGTCCAGTCCTGGGTGGGCGACGCACTGCGGTCCCACTCGATCTGGTTGCCGTCGGTGTCGATGTAGCTCAGCGCCCCCCACATGTTGTTGTTGGTGTCGGCCTTCTGCCAGGAATAGCCGAAAGCCAGCGTGCCGTTCTCTCCGACCTGGCCGTCCACCACGCCGTAGAAATAGCTGCGGTCGCTTTCGAAATCGCGCAGGTAGGAGTCGCTGTCCTCACGCGCCGCCACCACGCGGCCGGCCCAGGTTCCGCTGTCGTTGAATGGCGTGGAGTAATCGGCTTCCAGGCGGCGTCGGTTTTCCGAACCGAACGTGATCCCGACCTGCCCCTGCTCCTCGTTGGTCGGACGCTTGCGCACGTAGTTGATGGTGCCGGCGGCATTGCCCACGCCGGTCAGCAGGCCGTTCGCGCCGCGGATCACTTCCAGCTTCTCGAAGCCGAAGGAATCCATCGCGTTGGTGACCAGACCCCAGCCATTGGGCAGGCCGACGCCGTCGATCTGGGTGTTCTTTATTTCGAAACCGCGGGAAAGGAACTGGGTGAGGTTGGTCGACACCTGCTCGACCTGTATGCCCGTGGCCAGGTCCAGCGCATCGTTGAGACTGTCGGCGCCGAACTGTTCCATCTGTTCCTTCGAAACCACGCTGATCGACTGCGGGGTCTCCTTGATGTCCAGGTCCAGGTTGGTCGCGCCGTTACTGACGCGGCTGGCGCGCTGGCCAACCACCAGGATCCTGTCCAAGTCCGTGGCTTGTTGGGAGTCCGACGTTTGGGCGGTCTGCGCATGCGCGTTCACGGCGGCCAGCAGGCCCACCGTCAGCAAGGAGAGGGCGGGGAAACCTGGAGAGCGTTGACAAGATGTGGTCATTGGAATTCCTGGCGGTCTATCGGGCGGACGGTGCGGGAAATGTCGAAGCGGGGAATACTGGAGCGTGATTGCTGGAAGGCGTCGCTCGCGATCTGCGCGAACATGGGGCCCACCGAAGAAGCGGGGAAGATCGCAACTGTCACATGCAATCGGCAGAATGCGTCATGCGGGCCGCTCTCCTCCGGTAATTGCGTCTGGCGGCAGTGGCGCGCCTGCCCCCTTACGTTGAACTTGACGCAGCCGGCCGCTGGCTGCTTGGCGGATCAGAGCAGGCGCTTAGCCATTCGATGCAGGCATCACGGCGGCCGCCTCGCGCATGGCGATGTCGCCGCGAAGATGCCGCGCCGCCATGACGAAGCCGAACACCGACACGGCGGAACCGGCCATAGCCGCGAGCATGGCGTAGCGCAGGGAATCCTCGCCCAACGCCGGTTTCCATAGATCGCTGGCGATGCCGACGAACTGCGGACCTAGGCCCAGGCCGATGATGTTGTCGACCAGGATCAGGGTCGCGACCGCGGTCGCGCGGCTGCGCACCGGCACCAACCGCTGGATGATGGTGATCGTCGGGCCGATGAACGCGGCGGTCAGCGACAGCGGGATGATCGCGGCCGCCAGCGCGATGCCGGTGTCCTGCGCGAGGAAACAGATCGGCGCCAGGGGCAACGGCGCCAGTGCCGCGATCGCGGGCACGTAGGAATACCAGCGCTGGTCGTTGCGTCCGAAGCGGTCGGCGAAGTGACCCGCCGCGTAGGTCGCCAGGCCGCCGCAGACTCCCATGATCAGCGCCATGGTGATGCCTATTTCGCTGGTCGACAGGCCATGGCTACGGGCGAGGAACAGCGGGAAGAAGCTTCCCAGCGCATAAGAAGTGAAACAGGTCGAACAGGCGCCGAGCGCGGTGTAGCGGAACGCACGGCTTTGCCAGATCTGCCGCATCACCATCCCGAAGGCAGGCGCCTGCTCCTGCGACACGCCGGAATCGATCGCACCACGCTCGGGGTCGCGCACCGTCGCCAGCACCACCACGGTCAGCACCAATCCCGGCATGCCGGCGGCGATGAACGCAACGCGCCAGCCCCAGGCCTGGGCGATCACCCCGCCCGCGGCGAACGCGACCAGCACGCCGAGGTTTGCGCCAGTGGCGTAGATGGCCTGCGCCCGTCCGCGTCGTTCCGGCGGATACAGGTCGGTGATCATCGTCTGCGAAGCAGGACCGGTACCGGCCTCGCCGACGCCGGTCAGGATGCGGGCCAGGACCAGTTGCCAGAACTGCACCACCAGGCCGCAGGCGATGGTCATCGCCGAGAACAGCGCCAGCGAGACAGCGATCAGCCGGCGGCGATTGACGCGGTCGGCCAACAGCGCCAGGGGCAGGCCCATCGTCGCGTAGAAGAACGCGAACGTCGGGCCCACCAGCAGTCCCAGGAAAGTATCCGACAGGCCGAACTCCGCCTTCACCTGGGGCAGCAGGATCGCCAGGACCTGGCGATCGATGAAATTCACCAGATAGATCGAGGTCAGGACGCCGAGTATCCAGTTGCGGCTGCCGACGATGCGGTTGGAGGCGCCGGCGCTGGCGCGGTCGCCGCTCACTTGCACGACGCTTCGATCAACCGGTCCATGAACGCCTCGCCTGCGGCGAGCTGGCTTGTCTCGACATATTCGTCCGGCTGATGGGCCTGGGCGATCCAGCCGGGCCCGCAGATCACGGTCGGTAGTCCGGCGCGTTCGAACAATCCCGCCTCCGAGACATAGGAGGCGACATCGCGGTCGGGCGTGTCGGCCAATCGGGCCACCAGTTCCAGCGCAGGCGCATTGCCGGCGCCGGTCAGGGGCGGCACGTCGGACAGGATCTCGGTGGCGATGCCGCAATCGGGGAAACGCGCGCGGATGCCCGATTCGAGTTGCCTGGCATAGGCCTCGACCTCGTCGTACACCGCCCGCGCCTCGATCGGCGAGGCCGAACGGATATCCCAGATGAAGGAACACTCCCTGGCGAGGATGTTCGGTGCGGTGCCGCCGTGGACAACACCGATCGTCACCGTGGCATGCGGCGGCTCGAAGCCGGCCGCAGCCGGCGGCGCCGAGGCCAGGCGGTCTGCGATCTCCACGATCCGCGACATCAGCCGCGTCGCGACGATGTTGGCGCTGACCCCCAGATGGGTCTGGCTGGAATGCGCCTCGTGGCCAAGCACGGTGGTGCGCAAGCCCATGATGCCCTTGTGCCTTTCCACCACCCGCATCCCGGTCGGTTCGCCGACGACCACCAGGCTCGGCGTGCGCACCTTCGCCATCAGCGTCTCGATCAGCGCTGGCGCCCCCAGCAGACCGACTTCCTCGTCGTAGGACAGCGCGAAATGGATCGGCCGCTTGAGTCCGGCGGCGAGCATCGCCGGCACCCGCGACAGGCCGGCGGCGATGAAGCCCTTCATATCCGCCGAGCCGCGGCCGTGCAGCCTGCCGTCGCGTTCGGACAGCGTCCAGGGATCGCTGCTCCAGGCTTGTCCATCCACTGGCACGACGTCGGTGTGTCCGGACAGCACGACCCCGCCGGCAACTTCCGGCCCGATGGAAAACAGCAGGTTCGCCTTGCGACCCTCCGCGCCCACGATCCGGGTCGAGCGCACGCCAAGGGTATCCAGCCACATCTCGATCGCCTCGATCAGGGCGAGATTGGAATTGCGGGACGTGGTGTCGAAGGCGACCAGCCGCGCGAGCCATTCGCGCGCGCTGGCAGGATTGAAGGAGTCGATAGTCGCCAAGGTCTGTCCTGTCGTTGCGTAATCCCCCGAGCCTAGCCGCGCGGCGCCATGATGGACAAGCCGATCAGGACGGCGGCTTAGCCGAAACGGCACCGGGTACGCATCATGGATGCCTGCGCTCGGCGGCGCGAACCGCTCGGTCCACGGGCCCGCGGGTGCACGCATCCATTCCTGCGAAGCAGCGTAACGCTTTGGTCAAGAGCGACCGATCGGCGGCCGTTATGCTGCGGCCATGAAACCCTCCTTGCTCATCCTCACCTGTCTTGCCGCATCCTGTCCGCCCGCCATCGCATCGGCCGCCGAGTCGAATGGATCACTTCACTGGAGCAACGGCGCCGTCCTGTCCACCGAGTACGTCTGGCGCGGCCAGTCGCTGACCGACGGCAAGCCGTCGATCGTCGGCGAACTCAAGCTGAACCACGACAATGGCGCCTACGCCGGCATATGGGCGGGCAATCTCGATCTGGGGCCGGGGACCGACACGAGTGCCGAGTTCGACTACTTCATCGGCTGGGGGAAAAAGTTCGGAAAGGTGTCCCTCAACACCGGTTATCTCTACCGGCAACGTCCCTCCGACACGCTCCCGCTCGATTTCCAGGAAGTCTCGGTTTCCGCCTCGTACGACTTCGGCGTCGCCCGCGCAGGTGTGGGCAGCTACTACTCCTGGGACTATTTCCAGGACGGGAATTCAACCTACAACTACGCCAACCTGCGCGTGCCCCTCGGCAAACCGTACGGCGTGCCGGTGTCCGCAGTGGTCGCCGCCGGCCATTACGACTTCAGCAACCGGGCGATCGGCAACTACAGCAATATCGACCTGCGCCTCGTCGCACAACGGAAATCCTGGGAATACTCGATCGGCTACAGCGACACCGATATCGATCCCGCACGCTCGGGCCTGCTGACACGCGACCAGAGCGACGCGCGCTGGCGGGCGCAAGTCCTGGTCATGTTCTGAGCGGGCGCTCTTCGGCCAGGCCATGGGCGCTATTCTTGGATCGACGAACCGCCGGGGAGAAACACGATGCGAGCATGCAAGACGCTGGTCTGGATAGTCGCAATCACCGTGGGCGCCTTGTTGCCTGCCGCGCGGGCCTGGGCCACGCAGGCGGCCCCGCCTGTCCCGGCATCGCCGGCACCGCAGGGTTACACGATGCCGTCGACGCAGGTCTGGGACATGGCGTCCGACAACGGCGACGCGTATCGCATCTTCGTATCCTTCCCCAGCGAGGGCGAGCCGCCGGAAGACGGTTATCCCGTGCTGTACGTGCTGGACGGCAACGCATACTTCGCATCGTTCGCGCAGGCGCGGTGGGTCCAGGAATATCTGCCGGTCGGCAAGTCGATCGTCGTCGGCGTCGGCTATCCCACCGATGAGGCCTGGGACGTGCGCCGGTTGAACGATTACACGGCGCCGCTGCTCGATCCGCCGCCGCGGCAATTCCGCGAACTGGCGAAGTACAAGAGCGGCGCGCGCAAGGAATTCCTCGATTTCATGACCGGCAAGCTGCGGACCGAGATCAACCGTCGCTACCGCACCGACCCCGACCGCCATTCGCTGTTCGGCCACTCGCTGGGAGGCCTGTTCGCGCTGTATGCGCTCTACGAGCGCCCAGGCGCCTTCCATTCGATCGTGGCCGCCAGCCCGTCGATGGAGTGGAACGAACAGGGCATCCTCGATGACGAACGCGCGTTCACCGCGCGGCTGACCAGCGGCAAGACCGGCAAGACCAGCCGGCTGATGGTGGTCGTCGGCGACCAGGACACCGACGATGACCCGGAACCGGCGCGCGCGCTCGTCGACCGACTGGATCGGCTGTCCGGCTACGGACTGCGCGTGCGCCTGCACCGCTATCCGGACGAAGTGCACGTCAACGTACCTGCCCGGTCGGTGACCGACGTACTTAGGTTCGCGTTCGAAATCCGCTGAAGGGTGGCGGTGCCACGCGCACCGGGTGATGGCTGCGGCCGTCAATAGGCAGGTTCGGCAAAGTCGGGGGGCGGGATGGCGAAGCATTGAACCTTCGCCACGGACAGCATGAAACCGCCATGATCGATCGACCACATCCCCTCGCCCCGTGCGCAAGCCTGCGGGCATCGACCCTGCCGCCGCGCTCTGGCGGGACGGAACAGCCGGTGCCGTATCCGGCGTTCGCCACCCGGCCCGTGCAACGGTACCCGGACGATGCGTTGTCCAGGGCCGCAACCAAGAATGGGGATTCCCGATGACGATTCCTTCGCAGCCGGACGGAGCTCCGGGGCTGCAGCTTCGACTCGGCTGGCATTCGTTGCTGGTCCTGGGTGTGGCCAACATCCTCGGCGCCGGGGTCTATGTCCTGATCGGCACGGCGGCGTCCCTGTATGCCGGTCCCGCGGTGACGATTTCCTTCCTGATCGCCGGCATGGCCTGCCTGCTGGTGGGTCTGTGCTATGCCGAACTGGCCTCCAGCGTGCCCGAATCGGGTTCGGCGTACAGCTACTGCAAGCACACGCTGGGGATCGGCCCGGCCTGGGCATTGGGCTGGCTGCTCTTCCTGGAGTTCAGCGTGGCCGCTTCGCTGCTGGCGGTCGGTTTTGCCGGCTATTTCGGCAGCCTGATGGCGGACCTGGGCGTCGTTCTGCCGAAAGCCATCTCGACGCCGGCGGTCCAGTTGCTGCTGGGGGAACAGGGCAAATCGTTGGTTTTCACCGGCAATGCCAACCTGGTGGCCGCAGCTGCGGTGCTGGCCGCAGGCGCGATCGTTGCCCTGGGGACGACCCGCTCCTCGTTGGCCAACACCATCCTGGTCCTGGTGAAGGTGCTGGTGCTGGTCAGCTTCATCGTGGTTGGCGCGACGGCGGTCGATCCCGGCAACTGGTCGCCGTTCCTGCCGCCCAACGAGGGTGGTTTCACCTATGGATGGGAGGGCGTGGCGCGCGCGGCTTCGCTGCTGTTCTTCGCCTTTCTCGGCTTCGAGACCGTGTCCACGGCAGCCGCCGAAACCCGCAACCCGCAGCGTGATGTGCCGATCGGCATCCTCGGCTCGCTGGCGATCTGCGCCACCCTCTACGTGTTGGCGGCGATCGTGCTGACCGGCCTGGTTCCGTTCCGCGAACTCGACGTGCCCGATCCGATCGCAGTGGCGGTCGATCGCATCGGCTGGCCGCAATTCGCGGTGGTGATCAAGATCGGCGCGCTCGCCGGCCTGGCCTCGGTGCTGCTCGCCAACGCCTTCGGCCATTCGCGCGTGTGCTACGCGATGTCGCGCGATGGCCTGTTGCCCGACGTGTTCAGCCGACTGCATCCGACCCGCAACAGCGTCTGGATCGCCAACCTGCTGCTGGCCGCGCTCGCCGCGATCAATGCCGCGCTGCTGCCGATCTCGGTGATGGCGGACCTGGTCACGTTCGGCGTTGCGCTCATGTTCGCGATGGTGGCGATCAGCCTGATCCGGATCCGCAGCTCGCAACCCGAACGGCTGGGCCGCTTCCGCGTTCCGCTGGGTGGCGTACGCATCGGCGGCCTCTGGTTCGGCGTAGTCCCGGTGCTGGCGATACTGATGAGTTTCGCCATGACCCTGCCGGTGGCGCTGGACATCGTGCGGCAGGCACGTAACGGCGACCTGCTCCCGGTCGTGCTGCTGACCGTCTATGCCGTGATCGGGGGCCTGCTGTACCGGTTCTATGGTCGCGCCCGCGCTTTGCAACGCAACGCCTGACACCGCCCTTCCCTCACCCACTCCCGCCACAAGACGGAATCTTTGCATGTCCCGCAACACGCTTACGCGCTCGGATGCCTTCGCGATCGGCCGCCTGGACGCGCATGACCAGGCCGCGCTGTTGCGCTCGGGAAGCCTGCAAGCCGCTGATCTGGTCGAGGCAGCCATCCTCCGGATCGAAGCGCTTGATCCACAACTGCAGGCGTTGAGTCACCAGGCATTCGAATCCGGACGCCGCGAGGCGGCGGCGCTGGATCGCGCGGACGCCAGAACGGCGACTTCCGGCCCGATGGCAGGCGTACCGTGGTTGCCGAAAGACTCGCTGGATTATCCGGGCATGCCGACGCGGTCGTGCTCGCGCAGTCGCAGCGGCGTGCTGGTGGAACGCGGATATCCGTATGTCGAGCGACTCATCGCACAAGGCCTGGTCGCGGTCGGCAAATCATCGATGCCGGAGTTCGGACTGCTCGCCTCGACCGAGCCGCTGCAGGGGCCGGTGACCCGCAATCCCTGGTCGCTGGCGCATTCGCCGGGAGGCTCCAGCGGAGGTGCCGCCGCCGCAGTGGCTGCCGGCCTGGTTCCCTTCGCGCACGGCAGTGACGGTGGCGGATCGATCCGCTTGCCTTCCTCATGCTGCGGCGTGGTCGGCCTCAAGCCCGGTCGCGACAGCACGGTGCGCGTGCGCGGCCGTCATCTGGTCGAAGACCTGCTGGTGGCCGACAGCCTGCACTCGCGCAGCGTGCGCGATACCGCCTGGGCTTTCGCCGCGACCCATGTGCAAGCGGGTCGCGCGATGATCCGGGAACCCTCTCCCCGGCGCCTGCGGATCGCGGTGATCGAGCATGGCCTGCGCGGAGCTGCGCCTCACCCTGAAGTGAGGGATGCCATCGCGCGCACAGCGGATTTGTGCGCGCGACTTGGACATCGCGTGGAACGCGTCCAGTGGCCGCTGAACGGTCACGGATTCCTCAACGCATTCGAGGATCTGTGGTCGCACCTGGCCGCCGATGCGGTCGACGCCGCCACCGCGCTGATCGGTGGGCGCCGCCTGGAAGACGCGGTGGAGCCATGGACGTTGGGGCTTGCCACTCGCGCGCGCAACCTGCCCACCCATGCTCTGGAGGCGGCCTATCAGCAGATCGCACAACTGCCGCGACAACTGTCGGCATTCTTCGGCACGCTCGACGTCGTCTTGACCCCGGTGATCAGTGCGCCGCCTCCGTTGCTGGGGACTTTCGCACCGGATGTTCCGTTCGACGCGTTGATGAAGACGATGTTCGAGTGGATCGACTACACGCCGCTGCAGAACATGGCCGGTACGCCAGCGATCTCGCTGCCGCTGTCCAGCGACTCTCGCGGCCTGCCCATCGGCAGCATGTTCGCGGCCGACCGCGGACAGGAAGACACGCTGCTCGCACTGTCCTACGAACTCGAAGCGGCGGCCCCCTGGGCCGATCGCTGGCCGGCCCATTCGGTGGCCGGTCTCGCCCATTGAGCGCTACCCATTGAACGCCGCCCCTTCCCCTCGCAAACAGACCATGGCCAATCCTTCCTTGTTCCAGCCTCTTTCCCCACGCGACGTTGCCGATCTCGTCGCCGAACAGCCGCTCGCCTGGATCGTCTCCGGTGCGGCCGGCGCACTGTCGTCCACACCGCTGCCGGTTCAGCTTGAATGCGATGCGGAGGGCGAACCGCTGCGCCTGCTCGGGCACTTCGCCCGCAGCAACCCGCAGTGGCGCGCATTCGCCGAAGATCCGCGCGCGACCGTGCTGCTGGTTGGCCCGCACGGCTACGTCTCGCCGTCCTGGTTCGCCGATCGCACCCGCGCGCCGACCTGGAACTACGCGACCGCGGTATTCGAAGTCGACATCGAACTGCGCGACACGCAGGAGGACGCCGAGCGCCTGCTGCAGCACCTGGTCGATGATATGGAACACGAACGTCCGGGCCCATGGCGCTCCGAAGAAATGGGCGAACGCTATTTCAACTTGCGCAAGGGCATCGTCGGCTTCCATGCGCATGTCCGCGACGTCAAAGCCACGTTCAAACTCGGCCAGGACGAACGCGACGACGTCTTCGACGACATCCTGCGCGGACTCTGGAATACACGGCAGCATGCGCTGGGCAAATGGATGCGTCGTTTCGATGGCGGCCGCGGCGCTGGCGCGATCGACGCGATCACACCGACGGCCAAGCCGCTGGATCCGGAGATCGCCGGGTTCATCGACAGCGTGATCGCCGAAGGCCGCCGCATCACCGCCGGCCGCACGCTGGACTGGCCGGCCCGCCGCGAGATCGTGGAGCAGGTTCGCCGCCCCTGGTGCGAGGGGGGCCCAGTGCTCGCGCGCACCGAAGAGATCTTTGCCGACACCCGCCACGGACCGGTACGCCTGCGTATCTACGATCCCGCGCCCGGCACGGCGAAGCCGACGCTCGGCTTCCTGCATGGCGGAGGCTGGGCGATGTTCAGCCTGGACACCCATGACCGGGTGATGCGCGAACTGGCCGCACGCGCCGGTGTCGCCGTGGTCGGCATCGACTATGCACTGTCGCCCGAGGCTCGCTATCCAGTCGCATTGGAACAGGTCGTCGATGTCGTGCGCTGGCTGCAGGTGAACGGCGCACGGCACGGTCTCGATGCGGATCGGCTGGCGCTGGGCGGAGACTCCGCCGGCGGCAACCTGACCACCGGCGCACTGCTTAAATTGCGCGACGCCGGCGAGGGTCGCCGCGTCGCCGCGGCGCTGAACTACTATGCCGGTTATTCGCCCGATTGCTCGCCGCATTCGCGCCGCCGCTATGGCAGCGACGCGGACATGCTGACCGCCGTCGAAGTCGATACGTTCTGGAACCAGTACATCTCCCGGCCCGCCGACCGCAACGATCCCTACACCCATGGACTGTTGGCCGACGTGGAAGGACTGCCCCCCTTCTTCATCGGCGTCGGCGAATGCGACATATTGGCCGAACAGAATCTGGCGATGGCGGGCAAGCTGCTCGCCTCCGGCGTTGGCGTCGAAGTGAAGCTTTATCCGGGCGCGCCACACAGCTTCATCGAGGCGGTCGCGGTGTCTTCCACTGCCCGGCAAGCGCTGGAGGATGGCGCCGCCTTCCTGCGCCGGACGTTCAATCTTGGTCGCACGCTGTCGGCAGTAGGCGACTGAGCGTGCTGTCCACGAGCATGTTGCCTGCACCGGCAGTTCGAATATGCGGCCTCGTCCTGCGCCCACGACAGGCGCTGGTGCTGCACGGCGACGAATGCGCGCGGCTGCTTGTCCTGCTTTCAGGCGCGGTCGCACTGGAAACGGGCGATGTCCAGTTGGCGCTCTCTCCACAACGCGCGGCCTGGCTGCCGGCAGGCGCCGCCTATCGCCTGGAATGCAGTAAGAACACCGTCTTGCGGGAACTGCGCTTCGAACCGGCTCCACCCGGCATGTCTGCGGACCTGCGCGGCGTCGAGCCGACCACATTGCTACTGGCCTTGCTGGAGGACTTGGGTGCGGACGATGCTCGCGCGCCGGAGGACGGACGGCACGAAGCTGTCGTCGCACTGCTGTTGGACGAGATCGCACGCCTGCGCTGTTTCCAGACGATCACGCGGTTGCCGCGCGATCCCCGATTGCGCCGGATCTGCCAGGCCATCCTCGAAGATCCGGCGAACGACCGGCAGATAGACGATTGGGCGTGCGCGGTCGGCCTGAGCCGTCGGACACTGACCCGGCTGTGCCGCAGCGAACTGGGCGAAGGGCTGGCCGCGTGGCGGCAGCAGGTCAGAGTGAAAGCCGCGGCCGTACACCTGGCTCGCGGCGTCCCGGTCTCGCGCACGGCCAACCACGTCGGCTACAACAGCGTCGGCAACTTCAGCCGCACCTTCCGTCGCATGCTGGGCGTGCATCCCAGCCGATTCGCCCGTCCCGACTGAGAAAACGCTACATCAGGCCGGATTCGCCATGGAACAGCCGGTCTTCACAGCGGATCGCCCCGCTGCCATCCATCCCATCGCCGGGACTTCTCGCCTTCCATGCAATAGGCCCTGGTCCTGCATCTCATCTGCGACACTCCTGCCTGCATGACCTTCATGCGGGTGGCCTCGCTCGGTTGAATCCACGGTCGAAAGCAGCAGGCCTAGGCGAGATATTCCACAGCGCTGGCTCCACCGGCAAGAGGCGAGGCCGAACAACTGGCGCAGCATCATCCGCATTTCGCGCAACGCGGTGCCGACATCGAAGGTCCCGGTACGGGTGACCTCACTGGCGGCTGAAGCTGAGCAGCTTCTGGGCGACCGCGATCGCGCGACGCGTCGCCGATTCCACCCCGGTCAGGGCTTTCCGCACTTCGTCGTCCGTATCGGCGCGCTTGCCGCGCGCGGTATAGCCCAGCACCGACCCGAGCAGGTGGTTGAAATCATGGGCCACGCCACTGGCCAGGCGTACGACGGCTTCCACTTTCTGCGAATGGATCAGCTGTTCCTGCATCCGTTCGCGTTCGGAAATTTCGGCCTGCAGGCGCTCGCCCGGTTCCAGCGGCAGTGCCGAAGGATACAGATGCACCAATTTTCACTTATGATCACCAGGCGTGAGAATATCGGTGCGGAAATTCTGTTCGCGCCTTCGATGCAATGAACGTGTGACCATTATTATCGTGACGAGCCACTATATGCCAACGTGATGCCCCTCATATCGAGTGGCCGCAACGGTGACGGATAGCTAACTTTGAATGTACCGGGTTCCAGTAATTGCATCTGCACGGTGGCGATTGTCCACGCGGTGACCTTCGGAAACACATGAAGGAATATCAAGTGACGGAACATCTCCGGCAGGTCCCGCCAAGCCTGCCTGCACGCCGCACCCAGGCAAGGCCGGGGCTCGATACCTGCCATGCCGTCGGGACTCCACCTGGCCGCCGCGACCGCTGCACACGCGCATGATCGCCGATGAAGCGCTACGCGGGCCCTGGCAACGCAGCATCGACTGGATGCGGCGGATACCCGTTGATGCACCGCAGGACAAGCGCAATGCGTTGATGCTTGAGACCGTGCTCTTCATCGCCGGTGCCGCCGCATTGTCGATGGCGCTGGTGTCCCATGTCACGGCAGGAGCGGCGGGCCGCGCCGCAACTTTGGGCGCCTTGGCGATCGCCGTCTTCGCGTGGTCCGGGGTCCTGTTGTCGCGCCGGGGGTACTTCCGGCTCTCGGCGAGCCTCACCGTCGTCGGCGGAATGACGCTTATCTGGCTCAGCTATGCGACCTACGGCTTGCAGGCTCAGTCCAGCCTGCAGATGACGCACCTGATGCCGCTGTTGTTCGCCGGACTGCTGCTGGGAAGGGCCGCGGTCTGGTGGACGGCCCTGGCCAACGCCATCGCGCTGGTGATCGGCGCCTGGGTCGACATGGCGCACGCGACGAACGCCGCCGCCGCATCCGCCGTTCTTCCCAACCTGTTCTTGTCCGCGATGAACTTCCTTGTCCTGGCGGTGATTCTGGACCGCCTGATCCTGTCGTCGCAGCGCGCGATCCAGCGCAGCGTGGAACTGGAGATCGAGATCGAGCAGAAGGAGCTTGCCTACGCACGCCTGCTGCAGACGCAGAGGATGGAAGCCATCGGCAGGCTTTCGACCGGCGTCGCCCATGATTTCAACAACATCCTCAGCGTGATCCTGGGCCTTGCCACGTCGAGCAGGCATCGTGGCTCTGTCGACACCATCCTACCCGGCATCCGCCAGGCGGCGCGGCGCGGCGCGATGATCACCCGCCGCCTGCTGAGTTTCAGTCGCACCCAGGTTCGCCAGGTGTCGACATTCGACCTCGCTGCCGCTGTCGACGAAGCGCGTACGCTGATCCTGCCGATGTTCGGCCACGATATCGAGGTACGACTGGATATTCCCCATCCCGGTCCGCTGATCAGGGCCGACCGCGATGAGCTGGAGTTGAGCCTGTTGAACATCGTAAGCAATGCCTGCGACGCGATGCCCAAGGGCGGTCGATTCGACCTGTCCATAGAATCCGGCGACGACCACGCCTTGATCAGCATCGAGGACACCGGCGTCGGCATGGCGCCGGATGTGCTGGCCCGCGTGTTCGAACCGTTCTTCACGACCAAACCGAAGGAAAAAGGAACCGGTATCGGCATGGCCATCGTGCACCGCTTTGTCGCCGACAGCGGCGGCAGAATGGATATGGACAGCGCGCCTGGCCAAGGAACACGCATCCGGATCCGGTTGCCGTTGGCGACCCGGGACGCGGCTCCGCACGAGACAGGCATGCCAGCATTGCGGATCCTCCTGGTCGGCGGCGATCCGGAGCTTTCACAATTGGCGGCGCAGCTGACTGCGGCGCAAGGCTACCGCCTGGTCCAGGCCGCCGACGCCGATGAAGCCATCTCCCATGCGTTTCAATCGGCCGCCTTCGACGTTGCGATCACAGGCCACGCCATGGCCGATGCCGACGCGGCGAGGCTGCTTCGCGAGTTGGGCAGGATGCTTCCGAAGGCACGTCTGGTGCTGGTCTCCGAGCATCCCTCCGGTGATGACCCGGACCCGCCCCGCATCCAGCGACTACGCAATCCGCTCGCGGGCGAGCAACTCCTGGAGATATTGCGGACTGCCGAGGCGGACCGCGATCCGCCGCGCGCCGCAGGATGATCCAGACGCGCGTGGAAGGATTGACCGGACCGTCTACCGGGGCCTATCGCCTGAATCAAGCGGATCCGCGTATCGATTCGGCTTGAGTGAATTGTCGGGCGGCATCTGCGTCCCGCCCAATAAGCTACTGGTTGCGCTGGGCGAGCAGTCTGCGCCAGCCGAGGAGAAAAAAGCCAGCGGCAGAAACCATGAAAGAAATGGAGGCGACCGCTTGCCCAAGAGCATAGCCATGCTCATAGGCCGCGCCCAGCGTATCCGGCAACACAGCCGAAGCGTCGGATACCAAAGACTTCATCCCGCGGAGCAGAAAGACGCTGCCAGCAAAAAGGAAAAGGCAAGGAAGGTATTTGTGCAGGGTCGACATGGCAGAACCGAATGAATGAATGAATGAGAAACTATCCCTAACGCCTAACGCAACGCAATCGCTCCCTTCGACCGCTCCTGTTTCTCATCCAGCCGGGTGCTCCCGACCAGCACCAGCAGGCCCATCAATGTCGCCAGCGTCCAGATCCAGGGGCGCAGGTACCACGGCTGCGGCTGGATGATCGTCAGTTGCGCCGGAACCGGCGACCAGGAGCCGCCCGCGGTGCGCGCCTGGACTTCGAACAGGTGCTTTCCCCAGGGAATCGAAGGGTAAAGAATGCTGCGGTTCTGTTCGGCCTCGACCCAGTCGCGATCGAATCCGGAAAGACGGAAACGGAAACGGGTTTCCCGGGGCCGGCTCAAGTTGATCGCCGTGTAGTGGATCTCCAGGTTCCGCGCAAAGGGCTGCAGCGTCAGGGCCGATCCGGCGATCTCTTGCGCATTGCCGGCGACTGCCACCTGTTCGATGTACGGCCGGAGCAGCGCGGGCCGGGTGTCCGGCACATCAGCCGGGTCGACGACGGCAAAACCTTCCACCATGGAGAACCATAACCGGCCCTGCGCATCGCGGTGACAGGGGGACGAGGTCCCACCATTGATTTCAGACGGTACCAATCCATCGTTCGCGGCATACCCCACGGATTCGATTTCGGCTGCCGCAGCCTCCGGTGCCGTCAGCAAGGCCACGCCCTGGTTGCCTCCCAGCCACAAGCGCCCGTGGTTATCGGGCAGGATGCACGACACCGTGTCGTCCGACAGGCCATTGCTGCTGGTATAGCGCCGCACCCGCCCGTCCTGTATGCGATTGAGGCCGCCGCCGTAGGTTCCCACCCAGAGCACATTGGTGGCGGCATCCTCGTACAGGGCCCGGGCGAAGCGGGAGGACAGCCCCTCCCGCTGCGTCCACCGCTCGACGACCTTGTCGCCGACCAGTCGCAGTACGCCCTGGTCGCCGACGAACCAATGCCCTCCGCGCGCGGCCGCGACCACGCGATTGATGCGCATGCCTTGCAGCGCTTCGATGCGGCGACGCCGGGCGATGCGCCCTTCGGCATCGATGTCCAGCACATACGTCGAACGGTGCACGCTGGCGAGATAACGCCCGTCCTCGTCCTGCCAGATGTTGACCGATTGCGCGCCGGGCCAGGCAGCGACACGGCTGAGCTCGCCGTTTTCGATCCGGGCCAGGGTGCCCGCCGCCGTCCCGATCCAGAGCGCGCCGGCGTGGTCGAGCAGCAGGCTGGAAACGCAGTCGTTTCTCACCCCCAGCCGGATCGGCAGCGTCTGCACGCTGCCGTCTTTTCGCCAATGGCGCAGGTCCCCGCAGGACAACCCGAACCACAAGCCGTCCTGACCGTCGGCTATCACTGCCCGGCCGGCTTCGTTCGTTCCCAGTTGCGGTGCCGATAGTCGCCCGAACAGCGATTTGCGCAGTCGCAACAGTCCCTTGCTGGCGGTGCCGATCCAGAGATTCCCTTCATCGTCGTACGACAGACTGGTGATGCCGATGCCGGACAACTCCGGCATCTCGTGCCATGCGCCCGCCTCGTTCTCACGCTTGAGCGTCCAAGTGCCTTCGGAAACCCACCACCGGCCATCCGCATCGCGCGTGGCGTAGCCGGGCCGCTCCACATCCAGCGATATCCATTTCCCATCCACAGGGTGGTACCGGTACAACCTGCGTTCGGTCCCCACCAGCAACATTTTGCCGTCGCGCTTCAAGATGCGCACCAGCTTGTCGCCATCGGGGAGGCGAATGGCACGAAGCTGACGTCCGACCACGACGCGGAAGCCCCCGTGCCCCCCGATATAGACGTGGCCATCGCTGCCCTCGGCCAGATAATCGTAGCCGAGTGGGCCAGGCGGTTCGAACAGGACCGCCTGTTGTCCGTCAGGCGGCAGGTAATGGATGCCCGCGCTGCTTGCGATCCATATCGTCCGATCCGCCGCCTGCAATATGCCGCTGACCTGGCAGGTGCCGCCGCACATCGGGAGGTGCCGGAACACTCCCTGCTCGAGTACGCTCAAGCCGGCATTTTCCGTCCCGATCCATAGCCGCGCGCGGTCGTCCTCATAGAGAGCCAGGATCCGGTCGCTGGAGGGCCCGCCTTTCGGATCAGGCGAATCGGTGGCCGTGACATTCCTGAAGGCGCTGAATGTCCGCCCGTCGAAGCGGGCCAGCCCACCGAAGGTGCCAACCCACAGATACCCGTCGCGGGTCTGCAGGATGGAAGTCACACCCGCCTGGGGAAGGCCATCGTCGCTGGTGAATACGGTCGGCACCGTCGTGTGGCCGGGTTGCACTGTGTTCGATGCCAGTACGGGGCCGCACGCCACCAGCAGCCCGACGATCAGGAAAATCAGCCGCATCGAAATGACTGCCCCCAGCAGAAATCTGCCCTGCGTCATTGTGACGTGAGGCAGTCCATCAACGTAAGACCGGTTACTCATTCCTGAAGCGTGATGTGATGCGTGTCACAAAACACTCTGGCGCAAGAAACCTGTCACGCAGGCAGCGTATCGATCACGTGGCTCCACCGGGGTTCGTGGCCGGGACAATGCGGCATATGTCGCAACACAAGCCTCTGCGAAGGATTCCCGAACCGGCGTGGCCGATGCCGTCAGCCGGCAGCAGCCATCCGCTCGACGCCCCATCAAGGACGACGACCCGGCGTAACGCCAGGTCGTCGACGACTTTACGGAACGCTCAACGTGCAGGTCATGCGCAGGGTCACCGTGCCATCCACCGGCAACGTCGGGATGACCAGACCCGTCGCCGCCTGCAACTGGGCGACGGTCGGGGAAGCCGGACACACCGCACCACCGGCGGCGTCGCAGGTCAGCGTCGCGCTGGCGCAGTCGATGCCCGCCACCGCCGGATCCTTGACGACCGCCCCGTCACCCGCCCCCTCGGGGCCGTTGTTGGACACGACGATGGTATAGGTCACCGAACCGCCGTCTACAACGGTGGGCGAGGAGGCGGTCTTGGTGATCGCCAGATCCACGTCGCGCCCCAGCACCTCGTCCACCGTGGGCTGGTTGCCGGGCACCCCGGCATCGGCATCGCTGAAGTCCTCCAGGTCGGCGCCCAGCAGTTCACCGAAATAGTCGTAGCGCCCCTGGTTGTTGATGATGGTGCCCACCGGTGTATCGGTCTTCACCCGCACCCGGAAGCGGATCTGGAAGCTTTCGTTCTGCGCCAGCACTCCACCCTGCGTCCCATTCGCACCGACACCAAGCCGGAACACCACCTGGTTGTTGACCGCGTCGAACTCGGCCTGGTCGCCGTCGGCCTCATCGCTTTTGGATCCGGCGTTGGTGCCTGCGACGATCGCCAGGCTGCCCGGTACATACTCGGTGTGCTCGGGAATGGCATCGGTGAACACGACGTTGCTGGCATTGTCGCTGCCATCGTTGCGGGCGCCGACGGTGTAGGTCAGCTCGTCCCCCGGATAGACGTCTCCGGAAGGATCGGACGACACGGACGTCTTCACCCGATCGACCAGGACCGGCACGTAGATGTCGTTGGCCAGGCTGACCATGCCGATGTAGATGGTCTCGTTGGTCGTGCCACGCAGCCGCGCGAGCGCCGAAGTCGCGCCGTTGGGCAGCGGCACGTTCGGCGTCTGGATATCGAGATCCATGCCGAGTGTATTGAGATAATTGGGAACCATGCCGCTGGTGACGCCGGTGACCATGGCGCCGTCGCGGCTGATGGTGCTGTTCCAGTAGTTGTTGGTCGAGTTGGCGGGGTTGAACACATTGCTCAGGCTACCGGCGTCGGGACCGAACTGCAGGCCGACGAAGCCGTCTTCCTCGTTGCGGTCGCCGTCCCAGGCCAGCACACCCAGGCGCGAGGCCACCGGGCCGGACAGTGGCGTCTGGAAACCGCTCACCTGCACGTCCAGCGGTTGGGACGAACTGTTGGCACGCTGCCAACCGTCGAACACGGTCAGGTTGCGCAACGGCTGTGTCTGGTCGCGGTACGCGACCACCAGGCTCCAGCCACCCCAGGTATCGGCCGAGAAATTGAGGCTGGCCACATCCGCCACGACATAGTCGCCATTGGGGTCGGCACTGAGGATGTCGGTCACTTCTTCGAAGGCTTGGTACTGTCGGCGTCCGCTGCCCGGCGCCGACATGATGTCGAGCTGTTCGGCCACAAGCTCGATGTAGTTCCCGGCGCCGGGCAGACGCAACTTCACGCGCCTTGCATCGAAGTCACTGCCAGTGCTGCCCGCCAGCGAACCGCTCCAGTACAGGCCCGCGAACAGTACCGTGGCACCCGGCGGCAGTTCCAACCTGGCCTGGCTGGAGCTGAGAAGCACGTTGGGATCATTCTCGATCTTGATGTGGCGCATCGTGAACTGGTTGTTGGAGTGGGTGGTGAGGCCGCCGACGCGGGTATCCCCCCGGCTGTCGCCGCACGCCGCGAGGCCGGGCGTCTGGCCATAGGTGTCACAGTTCATCGTGACGTTACCGATAAGGGCGATGTCGCCCGGTGCGTTGGTCGTGAAGCGCGGCTCGAACGCCCGCTGCGCATGCGCCGGCCAGGCGGCCAGCAGCACCGAGCCGAACAACACCAGCGCGATGATCGCGCGCGCCGCGAACAGGCCGGCGCCCTTGCGCCTGCGCGTCGCCGCCCATGGCTCGAGTGGTTCGAATCGCGCCGTGGCTTTCATGCTTGCTTGTGCCGTTCCCATGTCAGTAGCTTCCAACGAAGTTGATGAACCACCCGCGGTGGTCGTAATCGAAGTCGGTCAGGTCGTCGCTGAACTCGGTGAAGTTGTAGCCGACGCCCAGGCGCAGGTTCTTGGTGATGTCGCGATCGACCCCCAACAGCCAGCCGGTACGGGTGCCGCCGTCGGCGACATCCAGCCAGCGATACTCGGCCAGCGCATGCCACTGCCGCGGCAGGTCGTAGCGCAGCTGCGCGGCGGCGAAAGTGGTGGTGGAATCGAACCATGCCCCATTGCCGCGTCCGTAGCGCACTTCGCCCTCGCGCCGCGCCAGCTTGCCGGCCACTTCCCAGGAATGATCGAGGCGGTAGACGCCTTCGAGCGAAAGCACCTGGGTCTTCTGGTCGTAGCTCGCACCGCCGACCTGGCCCAGCGTGGCCAGGTCGTACAGATAGCTGTAACGACCGAACACGCCCCACCTGTCCCCGTTCCACGGACGGTACGCGAAACCGACATTGCCTTCGATGAACTTCGCGCCGGCCGCCGGATTGATCTCGTCGTCGGTATCGGCATAGTTGAAGCGCGCGGCGATGCGCCAGCTTTCGTTGAGCTTGTGCGTCAGCCGGTTCGTCGACACCCACTGGGTCCTGCGTTCGGCACCGCTGTCGCGACGCCATTCCAGCTTGCTGTTCCAGGCGGTCGTCGGCGAGGTGCGCCCGCCGCTGATGCTGATCGCCTGGCGCTCCACCTGGCCGCCGTCGCGGTTGTCGAGTTCGCCTTCGCTGAGGGTGAAGCCCGCGTTCCAGCCCACCGCCGGATAGAAATCCATGCCGAAGGTGTGGGCCAGGCCGGTTTCGTTGCGCTCCTTCAGGAACTGGCTTTCATTGAACACGTTGACCTGGTCGGACAACCGCCAGCGCTGGCCCAGGGTCCAGCCGTTGTTCGCGGAGGGGTTGAACAGCGGGTCGTACGCGGTGGTGTCGGTCGAGTAGGTGTAGTTGCCGTAGAAGCTGTGCTGCGGCGACACCCGGTACTCGGCGTTCACCTGCGCCGCGTGGCCGCGGTCGCCGTCCGTCAGTTCGGCACCGACCGTCGACAGGTTGGCGAAGTTGTAGCGCCCGCCCAGCGTGTAGGCATCGTTGTCGGCGTAGGCGCCGCCATCATCGTCCAGCGTGAACTGCGCGGTGCCGTAGACATCCAGCGCGGTGCCGATGCGATGGGTATAGCGCAATGCGCCGAGGATGCCGGCCGATTGCGAGGACGCCCGCTTCTCCTCCACACGGCGGGCTTCGGCGGTCAGCGCGTTGTACTCGGCGAACCGCCATTCCAGCGTCGCCTGCGCCTGGGTCAGCGTCTCGCCCCCGCGTTCGGCGCGGCTGTAGCGCGCGTACATGCCCAGGTCGTCGCTCAGCTGCCCGAGCAGCTCGGCGCCGTACTCCTCGATGTCCTGGCCGGTGTCGTAGCGCGAGATCGAGTAACCGTGGCCTACCTTGCGCCACCACGCGCCCGCGCTCATGTCGCGTTCGGTCCAGCCGAGCTCGCGGAAGTTGGCCCTTGCCTCGAGCGAGCTGGCCTCGCCTTCGCGCGCGCCAGTGGGATTGAGCCGGGTGAAGCTCAGGCCACCGTTGTCGGAGAAGAACACCGGTGCGCTGGTCGACTCGGTCTGCGCGTGTTCCAGCTTAACGTAGGTGCCCTTGCCGGCCTGCAGGGTCAGGTCGGCGGCGGTCAGGGTGTAGTCCTCGCCGGCGCGGTTCTCGTCGACACGGGTCAGGCCGATGCCGACATGGTCGCCGAACCAGTGCTTGGCGCGTACGCCCATGGCGATTTCATCGGCGTCGAAGTCGGTCGGCACCCATTCGTAATCCGCGATCAGGCGCTGTTCCAGTCCATCGAGCGGCGCGTCGCGGGTGATCGTCGGCATGTTCTCGCGGGTCAGCTGCGCGAGCGGCCGGGTCAGCAGGATCCGGCCCTGCAACTCGTCGATCTCGTAATCCGCGCCGCGCAACATCTCGACCCGCCGTTCGACCCGGCCGGTGGCCGCGTCGCGGATCTCGAGCACCACATGGTCGGAACCGGGCAGCACGTCGGTGTGGCGCAGGTAGTACAGGCTGCCGCCGGTACCGATGAACTCGCTGTGTCCCGGCGCGGTCTGCGCCTCGGACGCGAATGCGCGCAGTTCGGTGTTCGGCGCGCCCCAGGCGTTCGCACCGCGCGAACGCCAGTTCAGCGCCGCGCCATACAGCGAGCGCGAGTACTGGCCGAACTCGGTGCCGGTGATGCCGGTGGCGAAGTTGCCCCACAGCGCCTCGTTCTTGTCCCAGTCCATGCGCACGTAGAAGCGGCCCATGGTGTCGACGTCGCGGAACGTGCTGGAGTCGTCGCCGTAGGTCGGGTAGTACAGGTCCGGATCGACGCGACGGAAGATGTCCTGCGGATCGGCTTTGGTGAAACCGTCGAACAGGTCTTCGAGCGGACGTTCCTGGGTATCCGCCTGCGCGGTCACCAGGTACTTGCCGCCGAGCTTGGCCTTGCCATAGAAGGCCAGCCGACCGTCGCTGAGGATGTCGTCTTCGCGCCCTGCTCTCGCCAGGTCCTTGCCGGGGCCGCTGGCGCTGTTCTCGTAGGCCGTCACGTCGGCGATGCCGACGCCGAAGAAGTAGCGGCCGGTGACCTCGACCTCCAGCATGTGGCTGGCCGCCGGCGCGTCGTCGCGCCCGGCCAGTTCGATCTTGTAATCGTGCTTGCCGATCGGTTCCAGGTATTCGGCGACGAACTTGCGTTCCAGGTCGACGGGGTAGTTCTCGCCGTTGATCAGGAGCGCGCGTCCTTCCGGCAGGTTCCGGCCCTGCACGCGCACCCGCGAACCGTAGATCGGGATGTTCTGCTGACGCAGCCCGTTGCTGGAGAAGGCATCGTCGACCAGACTCTGGCCCAGCGCCTGGTCGACCCCGAGCGAGGTTCCCAGGGACTTCTCCACGTTGTCGCGCAATTGCAGCGTGCCGCGCTCGGCCTCGTCCGGGCGCACCAGTTGCAGCTTGCGCGGCTGGGTTTCGTCGAAGTTGCCTTCGGCATCCCAGGCGCGCAGCACGTAGATCAGTTCATCGCCGGCGCGGAACCGCCCGTTGGCCGGCAACTCGCCGTTCCACTCGGTCTCGGACACGGCGGCGACGTCGATCGGCAGCTGCGCGATCGGCTTGATCAGGTCGGCATCGGTCGCGCGGAATACCGCGATCTCCATGCGATCGATGAAGGCCGGGTAGTTGCCGCGCACGAAGAAGCGCACCGGTTCGGTGATCGCCTTGCCGTCGAAGCCGGCCATCGAAGGCGCCGAGACCGACAGCTCTGGCTCGCCCAGGGCCGGGTCTTCGGTCGCCCAGATCACCCCGCCACCGGGCAGGTGCACCAGGAAATTGCCGACCGCTTCGGCGCGGCCTGGGCGTTCCAGGCCGATGCTGACGCGGCGGTCCGGCTGCAAGGCCTCGGACGAGGACGCTGCGCTGGTCCCGCTGGTCACCGGCTCGTCGTAGCTCCGGGTCCGCAGTTGGAACAACAGCCCTTCGTCGGTGTTGCAGCCGTCGTCGCCGCAGTCGATCCCGGCCGCCTGGGCCTCGTCGATCAGCTCGGGCACCGGAGTGGCGGCCTCTTCTTGCGCGGCATCCGCGGCGTCCTGGGCCAAGGCCTGGGGCGCCATGCCGGCCAGCAGGCCGATCAGGGTGTAGTCGAGCAGTTTCATCTTAATGTTCACGCCGGCCCTCACTTTTGTTCCGTCCCGAGGGGGGCGTTCGGATCGTTGCTGGATTGCACGCGCAGGTGCGCACGCGCCGCCGGGCTCAGCCGCTTCACGAGCGCATCGAAGACCGATTGCGCGCGCCTGAGCCCGAGTGCCGTGTTGTATGCGTGTGACGCGCGCACGTCGGTATGCCCCACGATCCCGACCGCGCCTCCCCCCATTTCCTCAAGACGCTTGGCGACGCTGTCGAGCAGGCCCTCGAACTCCGGCCTGATCGTGGAACGGTCGGTATCGAACAGCACCGTGCCCAACAGCGTTTCGCTGCCGCCCAGCATCGCGACCAGCGAGTGCGGGTCGTCCACCTTGGTGCGCAGGACGACGCTCAATGCCTTGGCCGCGGCCTCGCTGGTCTTGGCGACCAGCGCATCGCGCACCGCTTCGGCCCGGGCGAAAGCCAGCGCCTCGTTGCCGGCTTCGGCGGTGATGATCACCTCGCCGCCGCCATGGGCATCGACCTGCTCGGCCATCTTCGCGATCGCGGGCATGTACTTGGCCCGGACCTCCGCGCTGTCCGCCGCGAAGATGACTTCGCCCAGTTGCAGTTCCAGCCGTTGCGTCGAACCCGGGATTTCCTGTACCGGCAGCTTCACGCCGAAGCCGAAGCGTACCGGTACCCCGGGCGTGATCCGGCGCACCAGCGGATTTTCGGTGGTGAACACGGTTTGCGGCGGTAGTGTCGCCGGGTCGACCTTGAGGATGAAGTTGCGACCATGCGCACCCTCACCGCCCTGCACGTCGATCAGGTGGAAGCGGCCGTACTGGTCGGTCTCGATCAACAGGCCTTCCACCGATGCGACGCGCACGCCCGGAATACCGCGTTCGTCGATGCCGGCGTTGCCGATGGCATAGCTGACCTCGTAGCCGCCTTCGACGCGCGCCACACGACGTTCGACCGTCGGCTCGCCGGCACCGATCCCCTTGATGGCGTCGCCGCTGCGCACGATCGTGGTGTCGCCGGCGGCGTCCATGCGCAGGGTGAGCCCCTGTGCGCTGGTCAGGACGAAGTCGCCGTCGAACGTCAGCTCGCGCAGCCGCTGGCGGATCACCACCTGGCGGACGCTCTTGTCCGCGATGGACCCGCGACCTTCGATCTTGCCGACCTCGAGGCCGTGCAGCAGCGGCGCGCTCGCATCGGCCTGCGGCACCGGGCCCTGGCCACGGTCGATCGTGGTCGAACCGGCGATGTATACGTCCGCGGCGAAGCCCCCTTGCACGCGCACGCCATCCAGCTCCGCACTGTCCTGCCAGCCGTCGCCATCGCGGTCGTCGAAGACGGTGCCGAACACCAGGCTGTCGTCGAGCAGCGGATCGGAATCGACGATCACCTGCGCGGTCGCGACGTTGGACACCGGTTCCCCATCGATGCCGACCGCCACCGCTTCGTTGATGTAGACGCCCGGACGCACGCCGGCGCCCACGCGCAGCAGGTAGACCACGGTGGCCTGTTCGCCCACGGCGATGTCCAGGCCCTCGACGCGCAACGGCGACTGGCTTGCGCCGAGGTTGAAGGCGCCGTCGCCATCGGCCACCGACATCGAGCCTTCGACGTAGCTGAAGCCTGCCGGCGGGGTGTCGAGCACCGTGCCATTGGCGAGGTTGCGCGTGCCCACGTTCTCGATCGTCAGGGTATAGCGCAGCAGGTCGCCGATCTTCGCGGTGCGCGAACCCACGGCCTTGGTGATGCGCAGCGAGGTGTCGTCGACCACCTTGTGCGTGGTCTCGCACACGCCGCACTCGGGCGCGATGCCCACGGATTCGCCGGTGACGAGGTTGACGACATTGGTGCCGGCATCCGCGTTCACGGTCGCCGTGTAAGTGAAGGTGGTGGCGCCGGGCACGGTCCCGGCGGGCAGCACGCAGCGGAACCCGTCTCCGGAAGGCGTGCAACCGGCAGGCAGCGCCGCCAGGTCGAGGCCGACGCCCGGCGCGTCGACCAGGTACACGTCGTCCAGCGTGGCGGAGTTCTCCACCACGGCGGTCAGCGTGTACGCGATGGCGTCGCCGATCCGGACTTCCGCTCCGGTGCCCGGGTCGGACGACTTCGAAATGGTGATCTTGGGATCGGCCAACAGGTGCTCCACGCTGCAGCTGCTGCAGTCGGGCGTGTCCCCGCCGCCGCCTGTCGCGGCGACCTGGTTGAGGACCTGCTTCTTCGCGTCCGCGCCGACGGTGGCGGTGTAGGCCACTTCGTAGAGCCCCGGCAGCGTGCCGACCGGCAGCACGCACTCGAGCGTGCCCGAGCAGGTGAACGCGCCCGCATCGGTGACCTCGCCGAAGCCGAGGCCCGGGCCGAGGGTGTCGGTCAGCGTGAACGGCTGGGTGGTGGCCGAATTGGCCACGGTGACCGCCACCGTGTAGGCGATGGTGTCGCCGACGCGCACCTCGGTGCCGGCGGCCGGATCGGCCGACTTGACCACCGTGATGGCGACCGGCTTGATCTGGTGCTCGGTCGCGCAGGTCGCGCAGATCGGGTCGGGATCGCCACCCTGTGGATTGGTGGCGGTCACGGTGTTGCCCACCATGCCGGTCGCGTCGGGATCGACCTTGGCGGTGTAGGTGATGGCGTAGACGCCCCTATCGGTGCCCAAGGGCAGCGTGCAATCGAGTTCGCCGCTGCAGGTGAACGCGCCGGCGCTGGTCACCGCACCGAAACTCAGGCCATCGCCCAGCACGTCGGCCAGGGTGATGTCCTCGGTCGTGGTCGATTTCGCGACGGTCACCGTCAACGTGTATTCGATGGTGTCCCCGGGCAGCACGGTGCTGCCCGTCGCCGGATTGGCGGTCTTGGTCACCGTGGTCTCGGTGGGCACGATCTTGTGCTCGGTCGCGCAGGTCGCGCATTCCGGGTCGGGATCCCCGCCCTGCGGATTGGTGGCGATCACGGTGTTGCCCACCGTGCCGGTGGCGCTCGCATCGACCGTGGCCGTGTAGGTGACCACGTGCGGGCCGATTCCTGCGAACTCGGGCAATACGCAGGTCAGTTCGCCATTGCAGTCGAACCCGACGGCGCTGGTCACCTCCTTGAAGGTCAGGCCCGCGCCCAGGGTGTCTTCCAGGGTGATCGCCTCGGTGGTGATGGAGTTCGCGATCGTGACCGTCAGCGTGTACTCGATCGTGTCCCCTGGCGCCACCGTGCTGCCCGTCGCCGGGTTGGCGCTCTTGGTCACCACGATCTCCGCGGGCACGATGTTGTGCTCGGTCGTGCACGAGGTGCAGACCGGGTCGGGATCGCCGCCCTGCGCGTTGCGCGCTTCCACGCTGTTGTTGACCTTGTCGACCGCATCGGCATCGACTTGCGCGGTATAGGTGATGACGTAGGTGCCGATGTCCGCACCTGCGAGCAGCGTGCACTCCAGGGCGCCGCTGCAGTCGAAGCCGCCGGCACTGGTCACGGCGCCGAGGGTCAGGCCGTTGCCCAGCGTGTCTTCCAGCACCAAGTCCTGGGTGGTGGCCGCGTTGGCGACCGTGACCGTCAGCGTGTACCCGATGGTGGCCGTCGGCAGTACGGTGCTGCCGGAAGCCGGATCGGCGGTCTTGACCACCGTGATGGCCGCCAGCAGCGGGTTGGTCGTGGTGCACGCGGTGCAGGTGCCGGTATCGGTCACCACACTGTTCGACACCGAGGTGTTCGCGTCCTGGTCAACCGTCGCCGAGTACACGATCTCGTAGTCGTCGATCGGCGTGCCCTGCGGCAGTGTGCATTCGAGGCCGTCGCTGGCGGTGGTGCAGACGAAACCGCTGTCGGAAACGATCTCGTCGAAGGTCAGGCCGTTACCCAGGGTATCGGTCACGACCACCGGCGTGTTGGTGGGGGCGTTGGCCACCGAGACCGTCACCGTGTAGGTGATCGTGTCCTCTGCCTTCACCGGCGTGCCGTTGCCCACGTCCGACGACTTGGACACGGTGACCACGGAGGCGGCGAGCGGCGTCACCTCGTCGCAATCGTTGCCCGTCGCTCTGCAATCGACGTCGGTCACACTCACGTGGTTGTCGATGGTGGGGGTGCTGGCGGGCACGGTGGTGAGCACCGCGACCATGAAACGGAGGTCGACGCTGCCGCCGCCTGGCACGTTGGCGGCAACGGTGTTGGGACACGTCGTCGAACCGCTGCACGTGAAGTCATTGCCGATGGCCACGACAGCCGTGTGATCCGGCAAGGTCTCGATGACATCGCCTGGAGCCAGCGCGGTCACGATGCCGCCGCCGTTGGCGAGATGGATGTTATAGGTCAGCGTATCGCCCGGCCTGACAGGCTCGCCGGGCACATAACCAGTGCCGTTGACCTGCACGAGCGTCTTGGTGACGGTCAGCGGTTCCGGCGGGGCGATGCGGGGTGTCGCGCACGAAGCGAGATCGTAAATCATTTCTTCGGCCGCTGTCGGCCCAGCGCTCACCTCGCCGGTACTCGGGTCGTAGAAGTAATACTTGGGGGTACCGCCTGAAAAATAGCCGGCCAGGAGCAAACGGCCATCGGCGGTGAACGATATGCCCTGGATGATATCGCCGATGATCGACAGGTCCGCGCGCCTGGTCGCGTTGAGATCGCCAGCGGACAGATTGACGCTATATAGCGCATCGCCAAGCACGATCCATGCCACGCCATCGGCATCGAAGGCCAGGTCGCCGGGATCGACACCGGAAAGCTGGTCGAAGTTCAGCACGCCCAGGTCCGTTTCGGTATAGGCAGTGCTGCTCGGATCTGGGTCGGGATCGAGTCGAATAATCCGCCTCCCGTTGCCGCCGACAAGGGAGATGATGTAGGCACGGCCGTCGGGCGCCACCGCCCCCATGTGGTATTGATTGGTGGCTGGCAAGCCGAACAATTGCTTAGAGCTCCAACCCCCGCCCTCGCCGTCATAGACAAGGAATTGGTCACCGCCGGACGAGTCTTCCGCCACGAGCATAAGGCGGTTGCGCGCCGAATCCACCATCAAGGCATTGCTATTACCGTACGGCGGACGGGGGAGGGCCAGTTCGGTCACCCAGGTGGGCGACCCGCTCAGGTTCGGGTCGTGTCGCCAGATGCTCCCGCCCAATCCGAGGCTGTAGGTCTGGTTGTCCACAGGACAGAAGTCGTAGGTCGCCGACGCGCCGACCGTTACGGTCGCCCGTGCGGTGTTGTTGTCCGGCGTGCCATCGATGATCGACGACGACGGCGTCACTGTGACCGTATTGGTCAGCGAGTCCTGTGCGATTGCGGGCGCAAGCGGGACCAAGGCAAGGACCAGCGAAAGCATCGTGCCTGCAAGCAGGCGATGCGACGCGACTGCGATTCCTGGAAGTTTCCCCAACACTTGTCTATCCCCTTGCTGGTGCCCTAGTTGCCGGTGGGCACGTTGGAAGTCGGCACTGCATCGATTGCGTGAGCGCCAACCGCAAATTTGATGCGGCCGTTTTCGCCTGCCGCCATGCAGGCATAAGGAAGTGCGCCAGTACGTTGCGAGGAAATCCGTGTCGAACAACAACGTCCTGCGTCGCCTTTCGGCGACATGCTGGTGCGGTGACCGCCCAGAAAAGCCTCAGTCGAGATGCGCAATGCGAAGTGCATGACCCTTCCCCATCCGCGCCCGATACTCGGCGAGGCGCAACTCTAGTTCCCGACTCTCGCGGATGCACGCACGCCACATTCCGGTTCCTCACGCGACGTGATATTCGCGCGCCGCAGCTCACCGGCGCCGCGGGATCCGACATGTTCGATGGATCGATATTCGATTGAAGTCGTTGGCCCACCGCTTCAATCGCGCCTGCGGTCATGTATGCTTCGGCCTGCTTTGGTTCTACGGTTGGATCAAGCAATGGGGATCAAGAACATTACTAAGGCTCATTCAGTACGCCCGGCGCGGCTGGCCGTGGTCGAAGACAACGACGAACTTCGCGAAAGCGTCCTGCTGCCGGAGTTGCTCGATGCCGGCTTCGAAGCCACCGGCATGGCGACCGCGCTGGAGCTTTACCGGTCCATGCTCGACACGCGCTACGACATGGTTCTCCTGGACATCGGTCTGCCGGACGACAATGGCCTGGAAATCGCGAAACGCCTGCGAAGCCTCTCGCCGACATTGGGGATCGTGATGCTCAGCGGCCACAGCGCGCCAACGGATCGCATCGCCGGCCTCGCGATCGGCGCGGATGCCTACCTGACCAAGCCAGTCGACATGTCCGAAGTCGTGGCGACGCTGCGCAACCTGGCACGCCGGGTCACCAACGAGCCTGCGGCATCCGACCACGCATCCGGACGCTGGAGACTCGACGAAAGCGGATGGCGGCTGGAGTCGCCCTCCGGCAACAAGGTCGCGCTGACCCTTGCCGAGCGCCAGGTCATCGGACTGCTTGCTGCAGCGGATGGCATGCCGGTCCGCCGCGAGGCGCTGATCGCGAACCTGGTCGACAACATCCACGATTTCGATCCGCATCGCCTGGAGGTACTGGTGTACCGGCTGCGCAGGAAATGCACGCACAAGGGCGACCAGGAGTTGCCGCTGACCACGGTGCGCGGAATCGGTTACGCGCTCACCTGGTAAGCCGGCAGCATGCTGCGGCATGCCACCGCTCGACGATCTTCGAACGCCGAGCGGGCGCCCAGACAATCCCGTTCGCTGCTGTTGCGATCCTTGGCGCATCGCCAGAGCCCATGCAAATGGGCTGCGAAGGATCCTCCAATGATCATGTCCCACCTACGGATCGAACAGGCCATCGACGATCTGCCGTGCACACGCGGACCCTTAGCTAGGGTCCGATCATAGGCAACGGATGTCTGAGCACTTTTCATCGGCACCAACCGACTCCAAAGCCGGCAGCAAGCTTGCCGATACCCGCGGTAATGCCATTGCCAACGCGCCCCAGATGAGGACCCTGGACGCAGCGCGCACAATCCACGCGTCACCAAGTTGCACCGCGCGCGCTCCCGGCCCGGCAACTAGAGCCAAAGAAGCCACTCCCACCACCGCTTCCAGACGATCTCCTTTCCAGGGCAGGACCAGCCTAATTGGCAGCGGAGTCCCGAGACAAAAAGAGACCGCAGACGAGAACGCTGCTCGTATGGGCGCGCGCGTAGCGTCGTGGATGCCGGGCTCGTCTCGCAGGTGTGTGGACAGAGCATCATGCGCAGTCAATTCGACTGCGACCCAACCGATTCCACGAGTGGGAACCTGCGCCTGCGCTGGCATGGCTTGCACGCCTTGCCGGATGTCGAACCTTGCGCTACGCGACAGGAAAGATGGCCACGAGGCATTCGTGCGCGAATCAATGCGCACGAATCGCACATCCGCCACTACAACTGGAAATCGAGGCGCTTCCGTACGCTCCATCGATCAATGACCGCAAATGAACCAGCCCCGGCGGGCCAGGCGGTTAACCATGCAAGCGGGCAGAGACCGCCAGTTGCCATAGCCGGGCCCCAACCAGGCAGCCCCGCGGGTCGGAGCAGTCAAGTCGGAGCGGAAACCAGCAATGCCTTCAGTCCGGGCGCGCCCGCCACTTATTTGGCTTGCGCAACATGGCCGAGCTGCCGCTCCATGAGGGTCGACAGCCTTCCAAGGGAGGCCAGATGCAGATTGACCAGCGAGAGCCAACCCTTGCGATGCCAGTCCACGACCGTGGTCTGGTCCAGATCCCTGAAGCGATCGGGATCGACGACCTGGAAACCGTCCAGCGCGTAGCGCCTGCCGTCGGCAAGCGTCGCGTCCGCCCGCTTGTCGATCAGGAGATCGTGTTCCCGAAGCGCGGCCACGAAGGACTTCGTGCCCACGAATTCGGCCTGGTAGGCCTCGCAGAACTGCAAGGCCTGGCGTGTGAGAGGGCTGGGCCCACCTTCCTCGAACAGCGGCACGCCCTCCGCACCTTCGCGGACGACGCGCTCGGATGCCGTATCCAGGGCGAGCGCGAAACGGTCCGATCCCGGGATAGAGACGAAGCCGAACGGGTAGCGTCGCACATACGCGGGCACATAGTGCTCCCTGTCCCAGGTGCGCTCCTCGACGAACAGATTCTCTCCTTCGGAGAGTCCCAGGATCACGACAGGAAGCAGCGTTTCGCCGGCGAAGACCACGGGATAGCTACGACTGGCCTCGCCGATCTCGCCCAGGACGATCGGCACGTAAGGGGTGCGGGCCGCAAACGCCGTGTCGCCATCCTTCAACCGCCAGCCTGCGTGCGCTTCCGAGTGGAGAACCACCGGCTTGCGGTAAAAGAGCGGTAGCGCCGCTGCCGCGGATGCATCCGTATTGTTGGCCAAGCCGGTCGTCATGTTGTCTCCCATAGATGTTTGGATGTTTCCGGTACCCGGTCAGAAATTTACCCTGAAACCGGCCGTTCCCTTGAAGCTGTATGCGTCGCCGAAGTCGCCGATCGGGGTATCGGCGGAGACTTCGGCGTAGAGCGTGTACGCGCCGCCGCCCCAGTTATAGCTGCCGCCAACACCCAGTTCGCTCCATGTCCTGCGATCGCGGCTGGCGATCGACGTGCCGGAGACATCGACGCCGGTACCGTCGAGCCATTCGTAGGTCAGGTTGGCCACGCCATAGAAATGCGCGCGGCGGGCATCGCCCGAGGCGCTGCTCCAGCTCTTCTGGTGGTCGAGCGCGAGGCCCCAACGGGTCTTCAGACTGTTGCCCTTGTCCGCCGAAACGATCGCATCCGCCGGATCGGCAAAGCGGTCGAAGTCGACATGGGCATAGATCGCCTGGAACTGCGGCGTCAACGCAAGCTCGTCGCTTACCGGGAACCGCTTGCCGACCTCGAGGCTGACCGCTTCGCCCTTGCCATTGTTGCCCTGTACCAGCGAACCGAGCACCCTGGACTTCAAGTCGCTGTCGAACCAGCTGAGCTTCGCCTGGGCATCCAGGTAGAAACCCTGCGGGCCGTACCACGTGAGGGTTGCGCCGACGCCATGGCCTTCGGTGTCGATCGAGCCGCTGCCGAAGACCGAAGTGATGCTGGCATCGGCCTTGCCATGGTGCACGCTGAGCCCGCCGATCAATATCGCGCCGTCCTCGCGCTGGGACATGACCGTGTCGACGCCCATTTGCATCTGCCAGCTGTCGATGCCCCTGTCGGCGGCACTGGTCGAGAAGACAGGCTCCGGACGGAAGTACCGGGATTCCACCCGGCCCCAGATGCCCGTTCCTGCGCCGATGAGCTCCACGCCCCAGAAGCGGTTGCCGGCCCGCTGTTGCAGCGTCGGCAGACCGTTCAGCGCAAGCAGAGTCTGCGTATAGCCTTCGTACACCGGGACGCCGGGCTGGTAGAGCGGTTCCTCGGGCACCGAAGGATCGAGCAGCGACGAACGCAGATACCAGTCGCCATCCTGGGGATTGGCGACGCCGTGCTTGTAGAGGCGATAGCCATAGGCGCCGGCGATCACCGCCTGCTCTCCCTGGAACACATAGTCGCCGTCCAGTGTGAAGGTGCCGTTCGAGACGCCGGCGACGTCGACGATCTTGATGCCTTCGACGGTCGGGGCGCCGATTCCATCGCGGTTGATCACGGTGACCGAGGTGTCGCCGGAAGTGCCGCCATTCACCACCAGCCGGTCCGTGGATGAATCGTCATCACCGAGCACGGCCTCGATTTCCAGCATGCCGCCGCTGCCCACGTAGTCGCCCGCGACGGTCAGCGTGCCGATACTGTCGCCGGGCGCAACGATACCTGCGTTGGTGATGCTGCCGACCTGGCCGGTTCCTTGAAGGCGTCCGTTCGCCTGTACGTTCACCTCGCCGCCCAAGCTGCCTTGGACATCGAGCGTACCGGCGATGACCGCCGCCGTGCCGGCAAAGCCGTCGTTGTCGCCAGTGACGAGCAACGTGCCAGCACCGGTCTTGGTCAGCGTGCCCATGCCGGAGAACAGGCCTTCGAAGGCGAAGGTGGTGTCTGTCGCGGTCGCGATCGTCCCGCCGCTTGCGATCTCGATCCCGCGTACGCTCGTGAGGTCGGCGCTCGTCGCGAGCGTACCGCCATCGAGCGTGACGTGGCCCGCCGCCGCACCGAGATTGGCATCGTCTGCGATCTGCAGAGTGCCGCCGCTGATCAGCGTGCCTCCTGCATAGCTGTTGTTCCCGGTCAGCACCAGCGTGCCCGCATCGGTCTTCACCAGCCGGGCATCGCCACCGAGCACCGCATCGATGGTGGCGGTGAAGCCAGCGCCGGCGGTGGTACCGTCGCCGACCCGGACCGTCGCATCGAGTCCGCCAAGGACCATATCGTCGCCGGCGACCACATAACCGTCGGTCGCGAACTGCATGCCACTTGCCGAGACGACGCCGAGGCTGTCGTCGACCTCGACAGTGCCGGCGGTACCGCCGAAGATCGCGAATGCGCCGTCGGCGTAGGGCGCGTTCACCAACCCGGTCGCCTCGGTCCAGTTGTCGTTGCCGGCGCTGTTCTGCCACACGCCGTCGCCACCGTTGATGACGCCGTCGTTCTTCGGACCGGCCGCGCCGTCCCAGAAATTGAGCGTGAGGCCCGCGCTGTTGACCAGGTTCACCTGCCCCGCGATCGAGGTCTGGACCGCCGCGTTGCTGCCGCTGGGCAGTGTGCCGAGCTCGAGACCGTTGTTGGTCAGCGAGCCACCGTAGTTGAACACCCGGTAGACGCCAGCGCCGAAGTCGCCGCCTGCCGGGACGGACACGTCGATCGTGCCGTCGAGCACCAGGTCGCCGCCTACATCGACGAGATCGTTGAGCGCGCCGCCTGCCACGTTGGCTTCGCCGAATTCGAAGGCGAGCAGACTGCCCGAGGCGAGCGAGAGATTGCCATCGATGGTGAGCGTGCCCGGTCCGCCAGCACCGGGGGCGAGGACCGCGCCGTCGGCAAGCGCGACATCGCCGCCGATCGTGCCGGTACCGCCCAACGTCGCTCCCAGCGCAACGCTGGTCGCACCTGTCGCCGCCGTGTAGTCGCCATTGACGAGCAGCGTGCCGCCATCGACGCTCATTCCGCCGCCGTTGCTGCCCGTTCCCGACAGCACCAGCGTACCGTCGCCCAGCTTGGTGAAGTCGCCCGAGCCCGACAGCGCCCCGGAAAGCACCAGCGTGGTGTCCGCATCGACATCGGTTGCGCCTGCGCCGGTGAGTACGACATCGCGGCCCGACGCCACGTCGGCTGTCGTATGCAGCGTGCCGCCGTCGAAGCCGAGCCCGCCCGCCGCCGCGCCAAGATTGGCGTCGTTCGAGATCTGCAGCGTGCCGCCGTCGATCAGCGTGCCGCCCGTATAGCTGTTGGCGCCCGACAGCACCAGCGTGCCGGCGTCGCTCTTCACCAGCTGCGCCGAACCGGCCAGTTCCGCCGAGATGCTGGCGGTGTAGTCGCCGCCCTGGACGCTGCCGTCGCCGACGCGGATGATCGCCTGCGGCCCGACCAGATCGATGCGGTCGCCCTCGATCGCATAGCCGTCGGCCGCGAACTGCATGCCGCCCGCCGTGACGGCGCCGAGGCTGTCGTCCACGATGACAGTGCCTCCCGTCCCCTGGAAAATCGCGAATGCGTTGTCGAGGAACGGCGCATTGACCGAACCGTCGGCGAGCGTCCAGTTGTCGTTGCCGGACGTGTTCTGCCAGAGGCCGTCGCCGCCGGTGATCGTGCCGTCGTTGCGACCGCCTGCGGCGCCGTCCCAGAAGCGCAGCGCCAAGCCGCTGGTGTTGATGAGGTTGACCTCATGAACGACCGACGTCTGCACGTAGAAATCGGTGCCTGACGGCATCGTGCCCAGATTCAGGCCCGGGCCGCTCAGCGTGCCTGCGTAGTTGAACACACGGTAGATGCCGGGGCCGAAGCTGCCTCCAGCGCTCGTGGCGATGTCGAGGGTGCCACCGAGCACCAGGTCGCCACCGACCTCGATCAGGTCGTTGAACGCACCGCCGACGACAGCGGACTCGCCGAGGTCGTAATCGAGCGTGGCGCCGGCGGCGAGCGACAGATCGCCGTTGATCGTGAGCCCGCCGGGCATTGCGCCGGCAAGGCGGGGGGCGATGCTGGCCCCGGCGGCGACCGCGCCGTCACCGCCGATGATGCCCGCGCCGCCCAGCGTCGTGCCGCTGTTGGCTGTGGCGGCGCCGGTCGCTGCCGACTGGTCGCCGTTGACCAGCAGCGTTCCGGCGTTGAGCACAGTCGCGCCGCCATAGCTGTTGTCGGCGGTCAGCGTGACGACACCGGAGCCGTTCTGGACCAGTCCGCCGCTGCCGGACACCAGACCGGCGAAAGTCACGTCGTCGGAACGATCGAACGCCAGCGTGCCCTCATTGGCGACGCCGCCCAGGATCCAGCCGCTGGTACCGCCGTCGCCCAGTTGCAGTGTGCCGCCCACGATCGTGGTGCCACCGCTGTAGGTGTTGTCGGCGGTCAGGGTGAGCACGTTGCCGCCCTGCTTCACCAACGTGCCGGTGCCGGAAACGAGACCGGCGAAGTTCACGTCGTCGGAACGGTCGAAGACCAGCGTGCCGTCGTTGGCGACATCGCCCAGGATCGAACCTGCGGTGCCGCCGTTGCCCAGTTGCAGCGTGCCGCCCGCGATCGTCGTGCCGCCGGCATAGTCGTTGTCCGCCGTCAGCACCAGTGCGCCCGCGCCCGACTTGGTGAGGGCGCCGGCACCCGAGACCGGGCCGCCGAGTTCGAAGATCGTGCCCGCATCGGTCAGCACCGTGCCCGCACCCGCCAATGTCGCGTTGCGCCCACTGATGATGTCGGTGGTGGTGTGCAGCGTGCCGCCGCCGAATGTCACCCCGCCCGTGGCGTCGCCCAGGTTGGCGTCGCTGGAGATCTGCAGCGTGCCGGCGTTGATCGTCGTCCCGCCGACGTAGGTGTTGGTACCGGTCAGTACCAGCGTGCCCGCACCCGCCTTGGTGAGATCGCCCGCGCCCGAGATCGTGCCACCGAGTTCGAAGGTCGTGTCGGCGTCGGTCAGGATCATGCCCGCGCCTGCGAGTACCGCATCGCGGCCGCTGCTGATGTCGGCCGTCGTGTTCAGCGTGCCGCCGTCGAACGTCAGTCCGCCGGCGGCGGCGCCGAGATTGGCATCGCTCGAAATCCGCAGCGTGCCGTCCTCGATCGTTGTCCCGCCGAGGTAGCCGTTGGTGCCGGTGAGCGTGAGCACGCCGCCGCCCTGCTTCACTACCGCGCCATCGCCGGAGATGGTTCCGTCGAAGGTCACTGCGTCCGAGCGGTTGAACGCCAGCGTGCCGTCGTTCGCGACATCACCCGTGATTGAACCGGTGGTGCCGCCATTGCCGAGTTGCAGCTGGCCGCCCGCGGCGATCGCCGTTCCACCCGCATAGGTGTTGGTGCCGGTCAGGACCAGTGTTCCGAGGCCTGTCTTGGCAAGTCCGCCCGCGCCCGCGATCGTGCCGCCGAGTTCGAAGGTCGTGCCGGCGTCGGTCGACACCGTACCCATGCCCGCCAGCGTCGCATCGCGGCCGCTGGCGATGTCGGCGGTCGTGTTCAACGTACCGCCGTCGAAAGTCAGTCCGCCGCTGGCGGCACCGAGATTGGCGTCGCTCGAAATACGCAGCGTGCCGCCCTCGATCGTCGTTCCGCCCAGGTAGCCGTTGGCAGCGGTGAGCGTGAGCACACCGTCGCCTTGCTTCACCACCGCGCCACTGCCGGAGATGATTCCGGCGAAACCCACGTCGTCCGAACGGTCGAACGCCAGCGTGCCATCGTTGACGACGTCGCCGAGGATCGAACCACTGGTGCCGCCGTCGCCCAGCTGCAGCGTGCCTCCGCTGATCCTGGTGCCGTCCGAATAGGTGTTCTCGCCGGTCAGCACGAGCGTGCCGAGATCGGTCTTCACCAGTTGCACGCCGGCGCCGGCGAGTTCGGTCGCGATGGTCGCGGTATATCCCGCTCCCGCCGCGGTGCCGTCGCCGACACGGATCACCGACTCGGGATCGGTCAGGGTCAGCGCATCGCCGTTGATGACATAGCCATCGCTTGCGAACTGCATGCCCGCGGCCGTCACCGTTCCGCCGCTGTTGTCCACCGTGACCAGGTCGCCGCTACCCGCGAAGATCGCAAAGGTTCCATCCGCATAGGCGGCGTTGATCGTTCCGCCGGCATCCGTCCAGTTGTTGTCGGTGCCGCCGAGGTGCCAAGTACCCGCACCACCATCGACCGTATCGTCGAACTTCGGACCGGCATCGCCATCCCAGAAGCTCAGTTCGAGTCCCGCGGAGTTGACCAGGTTGACCTGGTTGGCTATGGAGGTCTGGACAGTGACGCTGGCGCCGGCGGGCATCGTGCCGAGATTGAGACCGTTGTCGGTCAGCGTGCCTCCATAATTGAAGACGCGGTAGATACCGCCGCCGAAGTCGCCGCCTGCGGGCACGCCGACATTGATCGTGCCGTCGAGGACGAGATTGCCGCCGACCTCGACGAGGTCGTTGAGCGAACCGCCGACGGCATTCGCTTCGCCGAACTCGAAATCCAGCACCGAGCCGGTGGACAGCGACAGGTTCCCGCCGATCGTCAGCGTGCCGGGACTGTCGCCCGGCGACAGGGTGCCGCCATTGTCCACGACGACATCGCCACCGATGGTGCCGAAGCCGCCCAGCGTCGCCCCGGAATTGACCGTCGTCAGCCCGGTCGCCGCCGACTGGTCGCCGTTGACCAGCAGCGTGCCGGCGTTCAGTACAGTTGTACCGCCATAGCTGTTGTCGGCGGTCAGCGTGACGACACCGGAGCCGTTCTGGATCAGCCCGCCGCTGCCGGAAACGAGACCGGCGAAGGTCATGTCGTCGGTACGGTCGAACACCAGCGTGCCGTTGTTCGCGACATCGCCCAGGATCCAGCCGCTGGTGCCGCCGTCGCCCAGTTGCAGCGTGCCGCCCGCGATCGTCGTGCCGCCGGCGTAGTCGTTGTCCGCTGTCAGCACCAGCGTGCCCGCGCCCGCTTTGATGAGCGCGCCTGCACCCGAGACGATACCGCCGAGTTCAAAGGTTGTACCCGCATCGGTCAGCACCGTGCCCGCACCCGCCAGCGTCACCTCGCGATTGCTGTCGATGTCGGCGGTGGTGCGCAGCGTGCCGCCGTTGAATGCCATCGCGCCCGCGGCGTCGCCCAGGTTGGCATCGCTTGAGATTTGCAACGTGCCGGCGTTGATCGTCGTGCCGCCCGCATAGCTGTTCGTGCCGGCCAGGATCGTCGTGCCCGAGCCGCTCTGGACGACCGCGCCGGCGCCGGAAATGACGCCGCCGAAGGTGTAGCCATTGTTGCGGTTGAAGACGAACGTCCCGTCATTGGCGACATTGCCGACGATGCTGCCCGTCGCCCCGCCGTTGCCGAGCTGCAGTGTGCCCGCGTCGATCGTGGTGCCGCCCGAATAGCTGTTCGTGCCGGTGAGGATGGTCGTGCCCGTCCCCGCCTGGCGCAGGGAGCCGGTGCCGACGATCGCGCCGCCATAGGCGAGGGTGTCGCTGCGATTGAAGCCCAGCATGCCGAAATTGTTGACCGTGGCGCTGGCGATCGAGCCGGTCGTGCCGCCATCGCCGATGAACAGCATGCCGCCGTTGACGTTGGTCGAACCGGTGTAGCTGTGGTTTCCGGTCAGCACCCAGGTCCCGCTGTCGTTCTTCGCCAGCGTGGTGACGCCGGTGCCCGCATTGCCGATCGAGCCGGCAAGCGTGTTGAGGCCGGTGTTGGTTCCGCCCAGTGCGATCGTGCGCGCCTGGTTGTTGCCCTGCAGCGTCACCGGCCCGGTGTCGGTGAAGACGACCGCGCCGGTGCCCGAGGATTCGATGAAGGTCACGCCCGAGGAAAGGGTGAACAGGCGGTTCGTGCTGTCGCCGGCGCCCGTGTAACGCAAGGTCGAGCCGTTGCCGATGACCAGGTTCGCGGCGGCCGAGGAAGAGGCGCCGATGCTGCTGGCAAGACCGCCGTTGGCGAGCTTGTCGACGCCGAGGACGCCACCGCTGATCGTGGTGATGCCGGTGTAGTCGCTGGCGGAATTGGTGAGGATCCAGGTCCCCGCATCGGTCTTGGACAGGCGGGTGACGCCGGTTCCGTTGTTGCTGATCCGCGCAGCGAGCGTGTTGTTTGCGGTGCTGGTGCCGCCGAGCGTCAGGGCCTGGGCAGCGTTGGGGGTGGAGAACGAGATCGCCGACGTATCGGTGAAGGCGATTGCCCCGGTTCCGGACGCATCGAGCTTGCTCGTGGCCGATGGCCCAAGCGTGAATTGCCGGTTCGTGCTTCCGCCCGTGCCGATGTACTGCAGTGTGCCGCCATTGAGGACGAGATTGCCCGCCGCAGCCGAGGACGACCCGATCGAACTGTTGGCCCCGCCATCGTCCAGGCATGCCACCGCCAGGATGCCGCCGTTGACGGTGGTGCCGCCGTCGTAGCTGCTGGCGCAACCCGACAGCTGCTGGATGCTTCCGCCATTCTTGACGAGGTCGCCGCTGCCCGCGATCGCGCCCGCGTAGTTGGCGTTGGCGAGGCTGTTGCCGGCATTGATGGTCAGCGTCGCGCCGTCCAGCTCGATACCGCCGCCGTTCGCGCCGCCGCCGGCAAGAAAGCCGACGCTGTTGTCGAAACCGTCGAGGTCGAGCAATACGCCCGCGGTATTGTCGAGCGTGAGCGCGCCGCTGCCCAGCGCGGTGGTCGACCCCGCGCGCAGGATTCCGCCGGTGACGCGGGCATTGCCCGTCGAACTGTTCACGCCCGACAGGACCAGCGTGCCGGGACCGTCCTTGCGCAGACCGCCCGTACCCACGATGTCGCCGGTGAACTCGAGCGTCGTCGCGGCGGAATTCACCCGGACGCCGCCGATGCCGGCCACCGTGAAGCCGCGATCGGTGGTCACCGTGCCGCCGGTGTAGTTCAGGAATCCATTGCTGAGGACCAGACTGGACGGTGCGTTGCTGGACGCGCCGATGCCGCTCGCCGCGCCGCCGTCGGCGAGGCAGTCGGTGGCGAGCGTGGTGCTGTTGGTGATCGTGGTGATGCCGGTGTAGGTGTTGTTGCAGCCGTTGAGGTTCAACGTGAACTGGTTGGTTCCCGAGCGCGTGAGTCCGCCGCTGCCGCTGATCGTGCCGGTGAACGTGCCGCCGCTGTTGACGGTGAGGATGGCCGAGCCGAGATCGATGTCTCCGGCTCCGTTCAACGTGGTGACCGCGTTGTTGAAGTTGTCGAGGTCGAGCAATGTTCCCGTGGCGACATTCATGCCGCCGCTGCCGAAGACGTTGACGGCCCCGGCGCGCAGGACGCCCTGGTTGAGCGACGTTCCACCCGAGTAGGTGTTCGCTCCGCTGAGCACGAGCGTGCCCGCGCCTTCCTTGCGCAGGCTGGTGCCGGTCAGGGTGCCGGAGAGCGTCAGTGTGGCGGCGGCATCGGTCACGCCGATCCCGCCGCCGCCGGCTCCGAACGTCATCCCCCGGTTGCTGCCGGTCGTGGCGCCGGTGTAGGCGAGCGTGCCGCCCGCCAGCACGATGTTGGCCGGACTGCTCGTCGCCGCGCCGATGCTGCTGGCGAGCCCGCCGTCGGTGAGCGTGGTCGCCGCCAGCGTGCCGCCGCTGACCGTGGTCACGCCGACGTAGTCGTTGGCGGCGTTGGCGAGGGTCAGCGTTCCCGCACCCGTTTTGGTGAAACCGGCGTCGTCCGGGCTGGTCACCTGCCCGGTGAAAGTCAGGTTCGTCGCCCCATTGGTGACTTCGATCGTCCTGGAAGGGCTGCCGTTGACCAGCGTGAATCCGCGATCGGTGGTGGAGCTCGCTCCGGTGTACTGCAGGCTCCCACCCTCCAGCACGAGGTTGGAGGATGCCGCCGTCGATGCGCCGAGATTGCTCGCGACGCCACCGTTGCCGATGTTGCTCACCCGCAGGGTACCGGCCGACAGCGTCGTCGCGCCGGTGTAGGTATTGGCGCCGGTCAACACCAGCAATCCGGCACCGCCCTTGGCGAAGGACGTGACGCCGGTGTTGTCGACGATCGTCGAGCCGATCGTGAAGGTGCCCTGGCCGTTCTGCTGGAGCCCGAGCGTGCCCCCGCCGATGCCGCTGGTCAGGAAGCCTCCGGTGAGGGTCTGGTCGTTGTCGGCCACGCTGGGCGCGACGATGATCGTGCCGTCCACGCCGAGCGTGTTGCCTGCCCCGATCGTGACGGTGGAGTCCGCGGCGGCGGTATAACGCAGGCCGCCCAGGGAGACATCGCCGCCGACGGTGCCGAAGAAAGGCGTATCGGCAAGGCCTTCGGTGTCGCTGATGATCTCGCCGGTCTGCCAGGTGCCGGCATCGTCCTTGTCGGTGTAGTCGGTCTCGTCGAACGCGACGATGTCCCCGCCCACGACCTTGGCGTAGTCGGTTCCGGCGATGGTCGCCCAACCGCCAAGCAGGCCGTCGGCATTGGTCGTCGAGATGGCGCCCGCGGTCGGCAGTACGAAGTTGACGAGTCCGCCGGCGCGGGTGATCGCGCCGAGGCTGAGGTCCACCGATCCGCCCGCGCCCGCGATCGCGCGCACGGTGTTGCTGCCCGCGTTCACCGTCAGCCCGTTGAAGGCCTGGCTGTTGTTTTCCCCCGCCGCGCCCAGGACGTCGAGGACGCCGCCGGACAGGACCAGGGGCGACGATGCCGAAAGGATGCTGTTGGCGGGGCTTCCAGCGCCGGTGAAGTCAAGCGCGAGCCTGCCGCCGTTGATCGTCGTGGCGCCACTGTAGGTACTGGCGCCGGTAAGGGTCAGCGTGCCCGCGCCGCTCTTGGTGAGGCCGCCGCTGCCGACGATGCTGCCCGCATAATTCTGCGCCGTCGTCGCATTGACCGTCAGGGTGGCGCTGCCCAGCGCGATCGAGCCGCCGGTTCCGGCGATCGAAGGAGCGGTGAGATCGAAACCGTTCAGATCCAGCGTGCCGCCATTGACGGTGAAGCCCGTCGACGCGCCGAATGCGGAGGCGTTTCCGGCGCGCAGGACGCCGCTGTTGACGGTCACCGATCCGGTGAAGGTGTTCGCACCGTCCAGGCTCCAGGTACCCAATCCACCACTGATCAGATTGCCGTTGCCCGAGACGATCCCCGAAAAACTGTTGGTGCCCGCAAAACTGCCGCCGAGCGTCAGGCTGTCGATGGCGGGATTGGCAGGGCTGAAGGCCAGGTCGCCGCTCAGCGCCAGCGCGCCGCTGCCGTCGTTGAGGATGCTGTTGGCGCCGTTGGCGCCCCATGTCCGGTTGCTGCTCGAACCGCCCCCCGTATAACTGAGGATGCCGCTGTTCAGATTGATACTGGTCCCCATGCCCAGCGAACTGGCGCTGCCGACGTCCGCCAGCACCGATGCCCGCACCAGTCCGCCGATGCTCGCCGCGCCGGAAAACGTATTCGCACCGGCCAAGGTGACGGTACGGCCGGGATTCGCGATGAAGCTGTAGTTGGCCCCGCTCAGGACACCCAGCAGTTCGATGTCCGCATTTTCCGCGTTGAACGATGCGCCCGAGGAAACGTCGACATCGCCCGTGATCGTCAAGGTGCCCGTGCCGCGATTCCGAATCTGGGCGGAACTGCCATTGATATCCCAGTTCCTGTTCGAACTGTCGCCGTCGCCGATGTAGATGACGTTGTCGGAATACTGGCTCTGCTGGTTGAAGATGATCGTGCCGTCAGCAGCGGCCGTCGGAGCACCGAGCGAGCTTGCCTGGCCCAGGTCGGCGATCGAGGAGAAATAAGCGCTGCAAACGCCGTTGCAGCCGTTGAAGATCGTCGCGCCGGTATAGGTATTGGCGTCATTCGTCAGCTGGACGATGCTGAGCGCATTGTTGGAAGCCCCGACGTTGACCCTGCCGTTCCCGCTGATCAGCGCCGAGCCGACGCCGGCGCCGCTCACGGTCAGGGTGCCGCCATCTCCGATCGCGACGGACCTCGCGGTTCCCGCACCGTCTATTCTGAGACCGACAGTGGCGCCTGCCGCGGTGGTGATGTTGTTCCCCGCCGCACCGAGCGCACGGTCCGTGACGCCATACAAGGTGCCATCGAGAATGGAAATGCCGCCGCTGTACGTATTCACGCCCGACAGTTGCAGCAACCCGGCTCCGGCCTTGGTCAGGCCCGAAGTGCCGGCGATGATCGAATTGATCGTCGTCGTGCCGCCGACTGTGGAGATCGTGGGCGATGCGCCGCCGAGCGTCAGTGTATTGCCGCTGAGGACATAACCTGCCGTATTGAAGGTGAGGTTGTGAGCCGCGATCGGCGTACCCAGGTTCACCGCTCCGGCAGTACCACCGAAGATCGCGTTGTCGAGCAGCGCATTATTCCAGGGAAGCTGGAATGGACCGCTGACGCCGTCGCCATTGGGACTCCAGGTGAGGTTGGCCAGGTTCCAGGTGCCGGAGCCGCCGGAGCCGACGGCGGTGCCGTTCGCGTCCCAGTAGCGGTCCGCAGCATGGGCGACCGAAGGAGCCCCGGTGGCCAGGATCGCCGCGAGCGCGCTGCATAGCAGGCTCTTCGAAAGCGTCCTCGAACCACGATTGCGCTGAATCCACTTCTTCTTGCCAGACATAGCCTCGCCCCTCGCGCACCCAGCATCCTTCCGCGCGAGCGGGCATGGAGACCAGTTGTTGCGCTTCCCGTGAAATGAATCGGCATGCTGTCGACAAGAAGCAGCACCGGCCTTGACAACGAAGGCACTGCTGCTTTCCCGATCGTTGCTTGCCCCCTGTCCCAACTTTTCGCCGGTTCCCGGAAGAAGTACAGAAGGCTTCCGATGGCCTGCGTAACCGATATTACAACCTCTCACCTTCCATCTCAATTGGTGAGCATCACATTCTGCGGATGCACCGGCTGTCGAACGATGAAAATGCGCACCTTCCGTGATGCAGCGCTGTTGATCCGATAGCGATCATGCACTGTGATTTTTATTGATCAATTATGAGTTTTATAAATTTATGGTGAGAGTTCTCTTCCGGGCAGAATCAATGAAATCCCGGATGCGCTCCGAACATTCCATTCCGGTTCCTTCGTCAGTCGTCACTGGTATCGCGACCATCAGCCATCCATGCTGCAACCTCTTACTCTGCGAAGCGTTGCGCGATGCACTCGAAGAGTCCTAGCCGGTTCCATGCCGGGGCGGATGAGTCGGCATTTCCGGACAGCCATGACGGAAGAGAAAAGATCCGGCCGGCACCGAACCGGCGGCACCGATCCCATGGCATCGCGGGCCGGCTTCCACGTGCACTGCCGCCAGGGCCTTCTGCACCATCGCGGCCTGTTCCAGCGCAATCACCGCGAGCGCCGGACCGCATTACCGCTTTACGGCCTGGAGAGGCGCACTCGGGGAGCGGGCGCACCGGACCCGATCGGCCCCGAGCGCACCCTGATACGACTACCATCGTGACGACCCTTCCTCCAGGCCACACGTGACGACCCTACAAGCGCTCCTGACGGCAGCGGTACGCGCCCTGCAATCCAATGAACCGGCAAAAGCCGAGGCGCTTGTCCGCTCCCGTCTGGCGGAGGCCCCCAGCGACGTCGATGCGTTGCGCCTGCTCGCCATGATCGCCATCAGGGCCGGACATGCCGCGGATGCCGAACGGTTGTTGCGAAGCGCCATCGCCTATCGACCGGATTTCATCCTCGGCCATGCGGACCTGTCGTCGCTGTTGTGCCGCCTGGGACGCGCCGATGAAGCACTCGCGCTCCTCGATCGCGAAATAGCGAGGCATTCGACCGACCTCTGGCCGCTGTCGATCAAGTCGGGCGTGCTCGCGGCCGAGCGCCGGATCGAGGAGTCGCTTCCTGTCCACGAGGCGCTGGTGGCGCGAGCGCCGGAGTCTTCCGTCTTGTGGATGAATTACGGACATGCCCTTAAAACCATCGGCCGGACCGAGCAGGCCGTAGCGGCCTTTCGCAGATCGCTGCAACTGGATCCCGCAAACGGAGCCGCATGGTGGGGCCTTGCCAACCTGCGCACGATCCCGCTCGACGCGGATGACATCCGCACGATGGAACAGGCGCTGCCATCGGCCGACGATCCGTTCCGGGAAGTCCAGATCCGGTTCGCACTTGGCAGAGCGTTCGGCGATCTCGGGCGGTTCGAACAGTCCTTCGATCACTATCGGCAGGCGAACGCCATACGCGGAGCACTCGTCCCTTACGATCCACGAACGACCCGGGAACTGGCGCTGGCGCACGAAGAAGCACTCACCCCGTCATTCTTCGCCGAGCGCCAGGGTCGCGGGCATCCTGCCGACGATCCGATCTTCATCGTCGGCATACCCCGCTCCGGTTCGACGCTGGTCGAACAGATTCTCGCCAGCCATCCACTGGTCGAAGGCTGCGGCGAACTTTTCGAGCTCCAGGACATCGCGGCCGCGATTACCGGCAACGGGAGGGAGAAATCCCTGTCCGAAGCCATGGCCAGACTCGCGCCGAACGAACTGCAGGCACTGGGGCAGCGCTACCTGGATGCGACGCGCCGGCACAGGAGCAGCGGGCGTCGCCATTTCACCGACAAGATGCCGGCGAACTGGCGGTTCGCCGCGCTGATCCTCCTGATCCTGCCTAACGCCAGGATCGTGGACGTCAGGCGGAACCCGCTGTCATGCTGTCTTTCGGCCTTTTCCACCTATTTCAACCGCGAAAGCAGCCTCCCCGCCAACCTGCACGATCTGGCCGGCTACTACAACGATTACAGCCGAATGATGGCTCATGTCGACGCGACCCTTCCGGGACGCGTGTACCGGCTGCGCTATGAGCGGTTGGTGGAGGAGCCTGAAACGGAAATCCGTCGCCTCCTCGACCACCTGCAACTGGACTTCGACGAATCCTGCCTGCGCTTCCACGAGAACCGGAGACCGGTCCACACACCGAGCGCGCAACAGGTCCGGCTGCCGATCAACCGGTCCGGCCTGGATCGCTGGCGCAATTACGAACCGTGGCTCTCGCCGTTGATCGAAGGTCTCGCATCAGTCCGGTAGCAGAGGCTCGAACCGCATTCCCGGCGCCGACCCTCCTGCGAGCGCCATGGACTTCGAAGAGCATTTCGTGAACATCACACTCAACGGCGCGACGAGCAGAATGAAAACGATGCATTGGCGACTTCCGGCCTGCTGTTGATCGTCATCGGCGCGTCACGCCACTGCGCGCAGTTGTTGGCGCAGTTGCGACAGTGGAATAGCGGCAGGCGGGCGTCGTCCCGTGATCGTGAAAGATCGCGCCGTCAGGGACAGTCGTGTCCATGGCACCGCCGGCCGTGCAGGTACCGGCTAGCCAGCCAACTCCAGGTCTGCCACTGCGGGAACCGGCAAGCGTATCCGGAAGGCCGCTCCTGCGCCGGGCGAGCTGTCCACCTCGATGCTGCCCCCGGCACTGACGATGAGGTCGCGGGTCACCACGAGCCCGAGACCGGTGCCCTGCCCGCTCGGCTTGGTGGTGAAGAACGGCTCGAAGATGCGCGCGCGTACGTCCTCGCTCATGCCATGGCCAGTGTCGTGCAGATCGATCGCTACTGTCGATGTATCGTCCATTTGCTGCACCGCGATCCGGAAACGGCCGCCCTCCGGCATTGCATGCTCGGCATTCGCGGCCAGATTGAGGATCATCAACTCGAACTGCGCGCGGTCGAAGTGGATGGCCGCCGGCCGCTCGGGCAGATCCAGCACGATCTCCACCGCCGGGTCGAACAACTGGCGCAGCATCGTCCGCATTTCGCGCAACGCAGCACCGACATCGAAGGTCTCGGTACGGGTGATCTCCTGGCGGCTGAAGTTGAGCAGCTTCTGGGCGACCGCGGTCGCACGGCGCGCCGCCGATTCCACCCCGGTCAGGGCTTTCTGCACTTCGTCGTCCGTATCGGCGCGCTTGCCGCGCGCGGTATAGCCCAGCACCAACCCGAGCAGGTGGTTGAAATCATGGGCCACGCCACTGGCCAGGCGTCCGACGGCTTCCACTTTCTGCGAATGGATCAGCTGTTCCTGCATCCGTTCCCGCTCGGAAATTTCAGCCTGCAGGTGCTTGTTGACCTGGACAAGCTCGTCACTGCGCCGGGTCGCCGCCTGCAGGCTCTCGCGCAGCGCCGCCACGGTGCGGTCGACCATGATCGCGATGAACAGGAAGATCAGCGCGGCAATGCTGCAATCCACGATCAGGCTCATGGCCGGATCGACGTTCTTGGCAGAGCCAAAGTCCACGACGCCGCCCGCGGCGAAGGCCAGCACCATCCAGCCGTACATCAGCCACAGCGCGCGGCGGCCGATCACCAGGCCGGCGATGATCAGCCATACGGCCTGGATCGGCTGCTCGAAGCGGTTGGCGCCGAAGCCGCTGCCGAGGTAGGACAGCAGCATCGCGATCGCGATCACCGCCATCAGCAACCGCACCGCGCCCTGGAAGCGGCCGCGCCGCACCAGCCACAAATCGAACAGTGCGAAGACGCTGATTCCAAGGCTGAGCGCCAGGCTGACGGTTTCACCCGGCCGCCAGGGGATGTCGGTCGCCAACCCGCGATATGCCCACATCAACGGCGGCGAGCTGGCCAGCAGCAGCAACAGGATCTGCAACATGGGGGCATTGTGCCGATCGACCGGATCGTCGATGGGTGCGCGCGACAGCCAGCCCGACAGCATCCGCCATGGGCTAGCGATCCAGCGAAGCGGTGCGGGCAGGACGATACTCATGCGTCTCCTCGGTTGTGCGCGAGGAGCAACTTTACATCAGCAGGTGCGGCCAGGCCGCGACCGGGTCCGAGTGCGGGAGTATCTATGCCATGCGTCACGATGTTGCCTTCGATGCACAGAGGCGAAAGGGCAGCCCGCTGGCGGTACGCATCCATACGGCATGGGGTCATGATGCCGCATGCAGACGCTGCGCTGTACTGTGAGCACTCATGGAAGCCCGCTGGCGGTCACCGTGCAGGTCAATGCGAATTCCACGGAGCCGCCTGCCGGCAATGTCGGAATGGCAACGCCTCCCCCCTGCAATGCCGCCACCGTCGGCGACGCCATACAGACCGCGCCGCCGGTTTCTCCACCGCAGGTCAGCGTGCCCGTACTGCAGTCCAGGCCCACCGCTTGCGGATCGGTCACCACCGCGCCGTCCGCGGCCGCCGGGCCGTGGTTGGTCACTTCCAGCGTGTAAACCACCTCATCGCCGGTTTGGACGGTCTCTGGGGCGGCCGTTTTCAGGATCGAAAGGTCCGCCCGCGGCAAGGGCGTGTTGATAATGTCGCACTCGACCAGATCGCCCATCTCCAGGGCGTTCACCGCCGGCGGCGAGGCCGGACCGTATTCCTCGTCAAGCAGGGTCTCGCCGGTGTTGGGATTGACGCAGACAACTCGGCGCTCGTAGGCCGACAGCGTCGACACGCTGCCCGGCGCCATCTCCTCGATCAGGGTAAGCGCATTGCCCGACATCGCCATCGTGCTGATGTACGGATAGCTGCCAGAAGCGGATCCAGTGGTGGTTCCGGTGCTGACCGTCTCTCCGTTGGCGTTGACGATGCGGTAGATGAACTGGTCGGCGGGATCGGCGCGACCTTCCGGCAGCGATTTGCGCAGGCGCAGCTCGCAGCAGCGCATGCCGACCGCGAAGCCCTGGCCCGCCGCGGAATGGATCTGCCCCATCACCGTGAACGGCTGCGCGCTGCCGACGACCTTGCGGCTGGACAGCACCACCGCATTGGCGTCGCTGCCGCCGGTGATACCCTTGAACCTGAGGCAGTCGATGTAGCTGCCCAGGCAGGCCGAGGCCACGCCCGGGTCCAGTGTGGCCGGCGTGCCCTGCTCCACCGCCGCGGCGGATGCATTGCCCAGCCACTCCAGCACGGTCCACGGCGAACCGCCCGAGACCACGCCGAAGTCGAGGTGTTCCGGGTTGGCATTCAACCGCTCGGCGTCGGCGACCACGATCTCGAACGGCAGGTCGGTGACCTCGGTGCCGTCGGGCGCGTACAGACGGATGTCCGACAGCACCAGCGCGACCTGATTACCGCGTCCGTCCGGCGAGTGCAGCGCCGCCGCGTTCGGCGTGAGGATCGTGTAGTAGCCGGAGTTGCCGCTGAAGTTGGAACCGGTCCAGGTCGGTGCCTGGCGCACGGTCAGCCGCGGGTTGGCTGCGCTGCCGCCACTGATGCTGACATTGAGCTCGACCCTGGACCCGTCCGGCAGATCGAACTCGAACGGCGCGCCGGTCGTTCCGCTCGGCAGGTCTTCGTCGACCGCGCCGAACTGGAACCAGCAGATCTCGCCGACGTGCTGGCCGAGAGAGTTCGGATCGGCGAGCCGGCAATCGTTTGCCTTCGCTGGAAATGTTGCCGCGAGCGAAGCAAGAACGAGCAGCAAAGCACGGAAACCAAAGTGCGCGATGCGTGATCGTACTGAAATATTCAAACTTGCAATGATGCTCAAGGTTTTTCTCCAAATTTCCAATTAATTTATGTGTAGGCTCGTATTCCATCTGCGCTACGTACAAGCAAACGAGCACCCAGCCCGGATGTTCTCCCGGCAGATCGGTCACATATCCCCGTACCGCATCGCGCAGACGCATCGAAACGCCTGCGGCACGGGTGGGACGATGTCTTCCCAGGTCAGCGCCGTCGACACGGCTGATGCAAAAGTTTCTTTCTGTCCTTGTTCACTGCGCGCCACTCGCGGCCAGCGCGCGGGCCACTCCGGGGATCTGCCGCTATCCGGCAAGGCGGGATCAACAGCGTCAAGCAGCGCGATGTTGCGCTGCAGGCATCGATGTCCGTGCTCAGGGGTTTCCGCTGGCGCTCACCATGCAGGTCAATGTGAATCTCAGCGAGCCACCCACCGGAAAAGTGGAAATGGCCAGGCCCGCGCCCTGCAGGCCTGCCACGGTAGGTGAGGCCGGGCATGCCGCACCACCCGTCTCGTTATCACAAGTCAATGTGCCGGCGCTGCAATCCACTCCCGCTGGTTGCGGATCGATCAGTACCGCGCCATCGGCTGCGGCGGGACCGGCATTGCTGACCAACAACGTATACGCAACCTTGCCACCGGAAACCACACTGGTCGGCATGGCGCTCTTGACGATCGACAGATCGGCGCAGGCTGGCGTCACATCGGCACTCGCCGCGTTGTTGGCGGTACCGCCTGGAGACGGCGTGACGAATCCCGGTGCCGAGGACGTGCCTTCCACGATGCCGGCAGGCGTGGCAATGGTCGAAGTGTTGGTGATCGCATTGCAGGTCGGCGCAGCGTCCAGCCGCGCGGTGATGGTGTAGGCCAGGCTTCCGCCGGCTGTGGCGTTACCGGCCGGCAACGTGACCGAGCCGCTGATCGCGCCACTGCCGCTGGTATTGCCATTGGCCGTACCGCCCGGGCAACTGGCGCCATTGCTGGCCTGGCAGGTCCAGCTGTTGAACAGCACACCGGCCGGCAGGGCATCGGCGATGGTCGCGATGGCATCGTGCGCGTCCAGCGGCGTCACGGTCGGCCGCGCGGTGTTGTTGGCGTAGGTGACGGTGTAGGTGAAGTCGGTGCCGATCATCGGCGACGGGGTGCTCACCGACTTTGTCGTCGCCAGGTCCACATCATCGTCGATGATGGTCCAGGTGATGTCGGCGTTGGCCGGACCGCCGCAGGTAGTCGTACTACCCACCACATAGTGGGTCGGATCGGGAACGATAGCGAACGTGGCGGTCCGGTTGTCCTGGATGATCGCGTTTTCTACCGCCGACAACGGCAACGGGAAGCTCTGCCCCGAGCCATAGTCGCCGGCAGGGATGGTGACGGTGAACGTGTTGCCGGGCGCGGTGAAATCGCTGCCCACGATCGCCGTGCCGCCGGTGATCGTCACCTCGACGTCGAATGCGACGGCGACGACGCCGGTGACACGCAGTGCGGGAACGCCAGCGGCGCCCTGACCTTCCGGAGTGGACGCTGGCGTGGGGAAGAACTCGACGTACGGCCGCAGGATCACCACGATCTCGTCGAGGAAGTTACCGGTCGCTGGATTGCCTGTCCCCCCCGATATCGCCTGGAATCCAAAGCTGTGGGCGCCCGTGCTGCCATTCCAGACGAAGCTGCCGCTGTAATCGGCCCAACTGGCCACCGTAGTCGGAGCGTTGCAGGCAGCGCTGCCGACATCGCCGGACCCACAGGATCCGGCGACCACCGATCCGACGCCTGCCGCCGTGGTCGAGGCGCGCACGATCTGGTTGGCCACCGAATCGATGTTGAACGACATCACATCGGTAGCGCCGCGTCCGCGATGGCTCAATTTCCAGTTCACCACCTCGCCGTTGGCCAGGCAGACCGACTGGTAGATGCGCGAATTCTCGTGGGCGTTGAGCTCGGCGTGGTTCAGTCCGGCCCGCGGCCCGGTTCCGCTGAGGTTCCGCCAGAGTTCGATCGACGGGCCGGCGCTGCCCGTGGGGCTGGTGCAGCTGCCGCTACGGGGATAGACGGAATGCGTCGTTTCCCAACCCGGCACATCGGCCGAACTGGTGATGATGTAGCAACCGTTTGGCGCAAGCGCCGGCTGCTCGAAGCCCAGGTTTATGAAACTGCGCTGCACCTGCGCGCCGACCCCGGGCGCAGCCAGGGACAACCCGAAAGCGGTCACCCAGGCACAAGTCCGCATGCTGCCAATTCGTTCTTTCGATGCCATCAGTAACTCCCCACCAGGTTGATGAACCAGCCCTTGTGGTCGTAATCGAAATCGGTCAGATCGTCGCTGAACTCGGTGAAGTTGTAGCCGGCGCCGAGACGGAAGTTCTTGCCGAGGTCGCGGTCCACGCCGGCCAGCCAGCCCTGTTTGGTACCGCCGTCATCGACGTCGAGCCGACGGAACTCGACCAGCGCATGCCACTTCTGCCGCAATTCGTAACGCACCTGGACAGAAGCGAAGGTGGTGGCCGAATCGAACCATGCGCCGGTACCGCGGCCGAATCGCACTTCGCCCTCGCGCCGCGCCAGCTTGGCGGCGAATTCCCAATGCTGGTCGTGCTTGTACACGCCTTCCAGCGACAGCACCTGCGACCGTTGGTCGTAGGTGGCGCCGTTGACCTGCTCCATCGTGGCGAGGTCGTACAGGTAGGTGTAACGACCGAACACGCCCCAGCGCGTGCTGTTCCACGGACGCCAGGCGAAGCCGATGTTGCTTTCGATGAACTTGGCGCCGGCGGCCGGGTTGAGTTCGTCGTCGGTGTCGGCGTAGTTCAGGCGCGCGGCGATGCGCCAGCTGTCGTTGATCTTGTGCAGCAAGCGGTTGGTGCTGATCCATTGTTCGCGCTGTTCGAAGCCGCTGTCCTTGCGCCATTCCAGCTTGCTCTGCCAGTCGGTGTCGGGCGAGGTACGGCCGCCGCTGAGGCTGATCGCACGGCGGTCGACTTCGCCACCGGCGCTGTTGACCAGTTCGCCGTCGGACAGCGTGAAGCCTAGGTTCCAACCCTGCGCCGGATAGAAATCCATGCCGAAGGTATGCGCCAGGCCCGATTCGGCGCGGGTCTTGAGGAACTGGCTTTCGTTGAACACGTTGACCTGGTTCGACAACCGCCAGCGCTGCCCCAGGGTCCAGCCGTTCTGGCGGGCTGGATTGAACAACGAGTCGTACTGCGTCGTGTCGGTCGAATAGGTATAGCTGCCGTAGGCCGTGTGTTCCGGGCTGAAACGGTACTCGGCGCTTACCTGCGCCGCATCGCCGCGATCGCCGCTGGTCAGTTCGGCACCGACGCTCGACAGATCGCCGAACAGGTACTTGCCGCCCACGGTGTAGGCGTCGTTGTCGGCATAGGCGCCGTTGTCGTCATCCACGGTGAACTGGGCGATGCCGTACAGGTCGAGGCTGGTGCCCACGCGCTGCGAGTAGCGCAATGCCGCCAACGTGCCCGCCACGTTGCCGGCCAGACGTTGCTCTTCGACTTTACGCAGCTCGGCACTGAACGTGCTGAAGTCGCTGATGCGCCACTCGCCGGTCACCTGCGCCTGGTCGAGCGATTCGCTGCCACGCTCGGCCTGCGTGTAACGCACGTAGATGCCGAGGTTGGGCGTGAACTGGCCGAGCAACTCGGCGCCACGCTCCTCGATGTCCAGGCCGTTGTCGTAGCGGCTGACCGAATAACCCGCACCGACCACGCGCCACCAGGCGCCCGCGGACCAGTCCTGCTCGGTCCAGCCGAGTTCCTTGAAGTTGGCGCGCGCCTCGATGGCCTTGGCCTCGCCTTCGCGCGGACCGACCGGATTGAGCTGGGTGAAGGTGAAGCCGCCGTTGTCGGAGAAGAACACCGGCGCACTGAACGATTCGGTCTGGCTGTATTCGGCCTTGAGGTAGGTGCCCTTGCCCGCCTGCAAGGTGATGTCGCCAGCGGCCAGGGTGTAATCCTCACCGGCGCGGTTCTCGTCCACGTAGGTGACGCCGACGCCGAGGCGATCGCCGAACCAGTGCTTGCCGCGGAAGCCCGCGGTGACCTCGTCGGCATCGAAATTCGACGGCACCCATTCGTAGTCCACGATCAGGCGTTGCTCGTAGCCATCCAGCGGCGTGTCGCGGGTGATGCTGCGCAGGTTCTCGCGGGTGATCATCGCCAGCGCACGCGTCAGCAGGACGCGGCCCTGCAGTTCGTCGATCTCGTAGTCGGCGCCGCGCTGCAGGGTCACGCGATTCTCGACCCGTCCGGTGGTGGTGTCGCGGATCTCCAGCACCACGCTGTCGGAACCCGGCAGCAGGTCGGCATGCTTGAGGTAATACAGGCTGCCGCCGGTGCCGATGAATTCGCTGTGGCCGGGCGCGGTCTGCGCCTCGGAGCCGAACACGCGCAGTTGCGTATCCGGATCGCCCCAGGCATTGCTGCTGCGCGAACGCCAGCTGAGCGCGGCGCCGTACAGCGAACGCACGTACTGCCCGTACTCGGTGCCGCCGATGCCGGTGGCGTAGTTGCCCCACAGCGCCTGGTTCTTGTCCCAGTCGGCGCGCAGGTAGAAGCGGCCCATGGTGTCGACGTCGCGATAGGTCGTCGAGTCGTCGCCATACACCGGGTAATACAGATCCGGGTCGAGACGGCGGAAGATATCCTGCGGGTCGGCATTGGTGAAGCCATCGAACAGGTGTTCCAGATCACGTTCGGTGGTATCGGCCTGCGCGGTGATCAGGTACCGGCCCTTGAACTTGGCCTTGCCGTAGAACGCGAGGCGTCCGTCGCTGATCACGTCGTCCGCATAGCGGCTGTCGGTGGCGAACTGATCGACCGAGCCGCCGATGTCGTTCTGCGACACGGTCAGGTCGGCGATGCCGACGCCGAAGAAATAACGGCCGGTGACGTCGATGTCCAGGGTGTGGCGTGCGCCGGCACCGGCCGCTGCCGGCGTGCCGCCGAGGCCATCGCTGCCGCTGCGCAATTCGATATCGAAGACCTGCCGGCCGACCGGCACCAGGTACTCGGCCACGAACTTGCGCTCGAGGTCGACCGGGTAGCTGTCGCCGTTGATGTCGAGGCTTTGCCCGGCGGGCAGGTTGCGGCCCTGCACGCGGATGCGCGAACCGTAGATCGGGATGTTCTGCTGGCGCAGGCCGTTGTCGGCGAACACGCTCTGGATCAGGCTCTGGGTCTGCGCCTGGTCGCTGGTGAGCGCGGTACCGAGGTATTTCTCGGCGCTGTCGCGCAACTGTTGTCCGCCACGCTCGGCTTCTTCCGGCGTCACCAGCTGCAGCATGCGCGGCTGGGTCTCGTCGAAATTGCCTTCATCATCGTAGGCGCGCAGCACGTAGACCAGTTCGTCGCCGGCGCGGAAACGATATTTCGACGGCAGGCTGCCATCCCAGTCGCTATTGGATACCGCGGCCACGTCCAGCGGCACCATCGCGACCGGCTCGATCAGATCGGTGTCGGCGGCGCGATAGATCGTCAGCTCGTAACGTTGGACGAACGATGAGTAGTTGCTGCGCACGTAGAACTGCACCGGCTTGGTGATCGCGCTGCCATCGAAGGGCACGATCGATGGCGCCGAGATCGACAGCTCGGGCTCGCCCAGCGCGGGATCCTCGGTGGCCCAGATCACGCCGCCATTGGCCAGCTGCACGCTGAATTTTCCCGATACGGTCGCCTCGCCCGGACGTTCCAGTCCCACGGTGACGCGACGGTCGGGTTGCAGGGTTGTCGACGATGCGTCGCCGGCATCCGTCGTCAACGGCTGACGTTCACCGCGCGTGCGCAGCTTGAACAGCAGGCCGGCATCGGAACGGCATTCGCTTTTGTCGCTGCAGTCCGGGAGCGCCGGTTGCGCGGTGGCATCGACCGGATCGACCGCCGCCTGCCCCGCATCCTGCGCGGCGACCGTTGGCGCCATGCCAGCCAACAGGCCGATCAACGTGTAATCGAGTAGCTTCATCTTCATCTTCATGGCCCGTCCCCTTACTTGCGGCTGGCGCCGGCAGGGGCTGCCGGGTCGTTGCTTGATTCCACGCGCACCTTGCCGCGCACTTCCGGGCTCAGCCTTGTCGCGATCGCTTCGTAGACCGCACGCGCACGGCGCATGCCCAGGGCGAGGTTGTAGGCATCGGAAGCTCGCAGGTCGGCATGGCCGACGATCGCCACCGCGCCGCCACGCTGCTGTTCAAGCCAGGCCGCGACCTTGTCGAGCAGCGGCGCGAACTCCGGCTTGATCGTCGAACGATCGGTATCGAACAGCACCGTGCCCAACAGCGCGCCGCCTTCGGCGATGCCGGCCACCAGCGTCGACGGATCGTCGACCACGGTGCGCACGCTGACGGTCAGCGTTTGCGCGCTTTCCGCAGGCAGCTGCGCCAGCAACGCCGCCTTCACCGCGCTGGCGCGTTCGAAGGCGAGGCCTTCGCTGTCGCCATTGGCGCCGATCACCACTTCGCCACCGTGGTACTCGGTCACCCTGGCGGCGATCTGTTCGATCAACGGCAGGTATTGCTCGCGCACCTGTGCGCTGCCCGGGTCGAAGACCACTTCGCCCAGCTCCAGTTCGACCTGCTGTTCGCCGCCCTTGATCTCTTCGACCGGCAACCTGGCACCGAAGTCGAAGCGCACCGGCAGTCCCGGGGTGATGCGACGGATCAGCGGGTTGTCGGTGGTGATCTCCGTTCCCGGCGGCAATGTCGCCGGATCGACCTTGAGGATGAAGTTGCGACCGCGCTCCCACGCGCCACCCGGCACGCCGGCAAGGTGGTAACGGCCGAACTGGTCGGTCTCCATCAACAAACCATCCACCGAGGCGATGCGCACGCCGGGGATACCGCGCTCGTCGATGCCGGCATTGCCGATCACGTAGTCCACCACGTAACCGCCTTCGCCCTGGGCGATGCGGCGGGTGACCACCGGTGCGGCGGCGTTGAGGCCCTTGGCGGCCTCGCCACTCCGCTCGACCGTGCTGTTGCCGGCCGCATCCATCCGTACCGTCACGCCTTGTCGGGTGGTCAGCACGAAGTCGTCGGTGAAGCGGGTGTCGACCAGACGCTGGCTGAGCACGATCTGCCGGCGCTGGGTCGGATCGGCGATCGACTGCCGCGCAGCGATGTCGCCCAGCGCGATGCCATGCAACAGCGGCGCGCTGGCATCTGCTTCCGGTTCCGCTCCGTCGCCACGATCGATGGTGGTCGAGCCGGGCACGTAGGCCGAGGCTGCAAAACCGCCTTGCACGTGGATGCCGGTCAGCTCCGCGTTGTCCTGCCAGCCGTCGCCATCGCGATCGTCGAACACCGTGCCCAGGATCAGGCTTTCGTCGATCAACGGATCGGCGACCAGCGCCACCTCGGCGGTGGCGATGTTGGAGACCGGGTCGCCACCGCTGGAGAACGCCTGTGCCTGGTTGACCAGCACGCCCGGGCGCACGCCCGCGCCGACGCGCATCAGGTAGACCAGCGTCGCCGATGCGCCGGCGTCGATGTCCAGGTCGCCGAAGCGGATCGGGTTGTAGCCATCGGCGCTGCCTGCATTGTCGCCATCGGCGACCACCAGCGAACCTTCGACGTAGCTGAAGCCCGCCGGCGGTGTGTCGATGATTTCGGCATCGCGCACGTTGGTGGCGCCGACGTTCTGCACCGTCAGCGTGTAGCGGACCAGATCGCCGATCCGCGCTTCGCGCACACTGGTGGTCTTGACCACGCGCAGCAATGCGTCGTCGACAACCTTGTGCTCCGTCTCGCAGCTCAGGCAGGTCGGCTGGTTCTGCGTGCCACCGCCGCCATTGGCCAGCACCGCGTTGCGCACGGCATCACCGGCATCGGGGTTGATGGTGACGGGATAGTCGAAGGTGTAGGTGCCCGGCACGCTTCCCGATGGCAGCACGCAGCGCAGTCCGGGGCCGCTGATGGTGCAGCCGGCCGGCAATGCGCCGACGGTCAGGCCGGGGCCCGGGGTGTCGTCGAGCACGAGGTCCGAGGTGGTCGCGGCATCGGCCACGGTCACCGTCAGCGTGTAGTCGATGACGTCGCCGATGTGGAGCTGCGCGTCGTTGCCCGGATCGGCCGACTTGGTGACGTTGACCACAGGTTCGGCGATGCGATGTTCGGTGCTGCAACTGACGCAGTCCGGATCCTCGCCACCGCCACCGGTGGCGATGACCTGATTGCCGATGTTGCCCGAAGCGTCGGCATCGACGCGTGCCTGGTAGACGAAGCTGTGGACGCCAGGCGCCGTACCGGCCGCCAGCGTGCAGGTCAGCACGTCGCCCGAGACCATGCAGGTGCCACCCGCCGGCGCGACGATCGAATCCGCCTGCACAGCCTGCGCACCGCTGAGGGTGTCGGTCAGCGTGATCGCCTCGGTGGTCGCCGAGTTGGCGACGGTGACCGACACGGTGTAGGTGACCAGGTCGTTCGCCTTGACGGTCTCTCCGCTGGCCGGATCCGAGGATTTGACCACCGATACCTTCGGCACGATCGGGTTGGTCGTGGTGCAGGTCGTGCAGGTACCGGAGCTCGGCACCACGCTGTTCTCGACCGAAGTCGTCGCGTCGGCATCGACCGTGGCGGTGTACACGAAGGTATGTACCCCGATCGCCGCGTCCGCCGCCAGCGTGCAGGTGATGACCTGCCCGGCAACGCTGCAGCCCGCCGGCAAGGTGCCGACGGTGAGGCCGGCGCCGAGCGTGTCGGTCAGCGTTTCCGCCGTCGTCGTGATCGCGTTGGCGACACTGACGGTCAGCGTGTAGGTCAGCGTGTCGCCCACCGACACCGCCGTACCGCTGCCCGGGTTGACGCTCTTGTTGACCGTAACTTCAGGAGAAACCGGATTGGTGGTCGTGCAGGTCAGGCAGGTGCCGGTACTCGGCACCACGCTGTTCTCGACCGAGGTCGTTGCATCGGCTTCCACCGTCGCGGTGTACTCGAACAGGTGATCGTCGATGGCCGCGCCTGCTGCCAGTACGCAAGTGATGACCTGGCCTGACGCGGTGCAGCCGGCCGGCAAGGTGCCGACCGCCAGACCCGCACCCAAGGTGTCCGTCAGCGTCTCCGCCGTCGTGGTCACGGCATTGGCGACCGACACGGTCAAGGTGTAGGTCAGCGTGTCGCCGACTGATACCGTCGTGCCGCTACCTGGGTTGACGGTCTTGTTGACCGTGAGGGTCGGATCGACCGGGTTGATGGTTGTGCAGGTCAGGCAGGTGCCGGTACTCGGCACCACGCTGTTGCTGACCGACGTGGTCGCATTGGCGGCCACCGTGGCGGTGTATTCGAAGGTGTGATCGTCGATCGCCGCGCCTGCTGCCAGTACGCAAGTGATCACCTGGCCCGACGCACTGCAGCCGGCCGGCAAGGTGCCGACCGTCAGACCCGCACCCAGGGTATCCGTCAGCGTCTCCGCCGTCGTGGTCACCGCATTGGCGACCGACACGGTCAAGGTGTAGGTCAGCGTGTCGCCGACCGACACCGCCGTGCCGCTGCCCGGGTTCACGCTCTTGTTGACCGTAATTTCGGGCGAAACCGGGTTGGTGGTCGTGCAGGTCAGGCACGTGCCCGTACTCGGCACCACGCTGTTGCTCACCGAGGTGGTCGCATTGGCGGTCACCGTCGCGGTGTACTCGAACAGGTGATCGTCGATCGCCGCGCCTGCTGCCAGTACGCAAGTGATGACCTGGCCCGCCGCGGTGCAGCCGGCCGGCAAGGTGCCCACCGCGAGGCCGGTGCCGAGCGTATCGGTCAGCGTTTCGGCCGTCGTCGTGATCGCGTTGGCGACACTGACGGTCAGCGCGTAGGTCAGCGTGTCGCCGACCGACACCGCCGTCCCGCTGCCCGGATTCACGCTCTTGTTGACTGTGATTTCGGGCGAAACCGGATTGGTGGTCGTGCAGGTCAGGCAGGTGCCCGTGCTCGGCACCACGCTGTTGCTCACCGACGTGGTCGCATTGGCGGCCACCGTGGCGGTGTATTCGAAGGTGTGATCGTCGATCGCCGCGCCTGCTGCCAGTACGCAAGTGATCACCTGGCCCGACGCACTGCAGCCGGCCGGCAAGGTGCCGACCGTCAGACCCGCACCCAGGGTATCCGTCAGCGTCTCCGCCGTCGTGGTCACCGCATTGGCGACCGACACGGTCAAGGTGTAGGTCAGCGTGTCGCCGACCGACACCGCCGTGCCGCTGCCCGGGTTCACGCTCTTGTTGACCGTAATTTCGGGCGAAACCGGGTTGGTGGTCGTGCAAGTTAGGCACGTGCCCGTACTCGGCACCACGCTGTTGCTCACCGAGGTGGTCGCATTGGCGGTCACCGTCGCGGTGTATTCGAAGGTGTGATCGTCGATCGCCGCGCCTGCTGCCAGTACGCAAGTGATGACCTGGCCCGCCGCGGTGCAGCCGGCCGGCAAGGTGCCCACCGCGAGGCCGGTGCCGAGCGTATCGGTCAGCGTTTCGGCCGTCGTCGTGATCGCGTTG
>NZ_PDWT01000005.1 GCF_010093345.1 Pseudoxanthomonas yeongjuensis
TCGTCATCGGCGAGCAAACCGATCGCGTGAAAGTTGAACACTATCCGGAGGCGACCCTAAACGCTGCGGCGGATTGGCCGAAGGAAGAACTACCGCAATATTGATTGCATTGCCGCCTAACGCCTGAATTAAGCCGACCCGCGAAGCGGGTTCGGCTTGAATGAATTGTTAGAGCGCACTCACCGGGGATGCAAGAAGCTCGAGCTTTTTGAGCTTTGCGACGAGCAGCCTGGCCCCACTCTCATCTACAAAGTCCTCATACATTACGGTTGTGTCCCGATAGTGCAGGTCGAGGCGATTCAGGACTTTGCGTAACGAAGCCAGCATGGTCTCAACACGCTCACGACTGACCCCACTCAGGGGATTGGACGCGCGGTCAGTAAGGTAGTCATGGTCCTGATGGGCAATGCGCTTGTTGCGATGCTCACGCGCAAATTCAGCCGCAGCCACGGCCTCGGCGCAAAGAGTCTCCACCTCCGCCTTGAGCGTAGGGTCACTAATCAAACTAGGCAGTGATTGGATGGTCAGGTTTTTCTTGTTACCGGTCTTGGGCGGGTCTGTCATCCTGGATATGCCGAGGAGGACGCTATCCCAAATTTCGTCTTGAATGATCTTGAAAAAGAGGCCTGCCATTCGGTTTAGTAGGTGAACGGTGTCACTATCCTTGCCAAAGAGCTGGCGGTATTGCTGCCAGACAATATGGAGCTCCATGAGCTTCCGGTAGAGCTGAAAGAACGCAGTGCCGAGATCTTCGCCCATGGAAGAGATGTAATCGTCTTTGACTTCTGCTTCAGTTCGCGTCGTGGTCATGTGTGCGCTCTAACGCCTGAGTTAAGCCGACCCGCAGCGGGGCGGCGACTGGATGCAATATAGCCGAAGGCCTGCAGTCAGGCGCCGCCCCGATGCGGGTTCGGCTTGAACGAATTGTTAGGCCTCAACGCTACCATGGCAGCTCCGCCCAGCTTTTTCCTTTCAGGTCGCGGTAGCGCCCAGAGAACTGACCGATGAAGTAGCTCAGGCTTGCTGCTGCGGCGGCAATCCAACAGATCACCATCAACCAAAAGCCTACACGGCCCGCGGCTTGCAGCCCGATGAAGTAAAGAGCAACACACAACCCGCCAAGCACAATTCCAGCGAGGCAGGCGACTGCAAAGACCAACCAGCTGCGCGGCTTACCAAGTTTTTGAATCAACGTTTGCATAATTGTTGGATTGAGGCCTAACGCCTGAGTTAAGCCGACCCGCAGCGGGGCGGCGACTGGATGCAAATATAGCCGAAGGCGTGCAGTCAGGCGCCGCCCCGATGTGGGTTCGGCTTGAACGAATTGTTAGGCGGCACCATCGGAACCTTCCGATCCAGATTTTCCGTCCCGTAACAGCCGGATAATTAGCTTTCCAGCGGTCAGATAGACGGCTAAAAAAATTAGAAGCAAGAACACGTAGTCAGTGAAATGAGCCGACATTTCAGCGATTGCGGGAATATCACGACGAGCTGCCCGATACGCAAGAGTAATCAAGACTAGAGCCGGGGCCATCCTCAGAAGAAGAGTAGAGAACATCTCTCTGTAACTGATCTTGTTGGTCGCCATACTCTTCTTGTGCCGCCTAACGCCTGAGTTAAGCCGACCCGCAGCGGGGTGGCGACTGGGTGCTAGCGTAGCGGAAAAGCACCCAGGCGGTGCCCCGATGCGGGTTCGGCTTGAACGAATTGTTAGGCCCCATCTACGGCTGGCACTCCGACCGAATAGACCTGACGGTGCCGGACTCTACGGCGATTTGCAGCCAGCAAGGAAAGTCCGACGTGGGGTAGTACTCCATGTAGCGGCCGTCCTCGCGCAGCGCCACCATAGGCTTGCCATAGAGCGCTTGCACCTTTGAGAACGGCTGCCCTGGGCATGCACCCTGCGGTGTGCAGTACTTTGGACTGGTGCTGAGAATCTCGCCAACTCGGCCGGCTTCGTCGAGCCAAACCGTAAAACCGGCATAGCGCATCTCGACAGGCAGGAAGTCGTCGGTTTGTCGCTCAGCAGACGGACTGCCAAGTACGGATTTGACGGAAGCCGCAGGTACGCCGAGCTCTATGCCGCCGAGGCTCAGCGCACTGTCAGGAACGATGGAGATCTCGGCGCCTGGCGCCAGAGTGCCCATAAGAATAAGTGAGATAGCCGCGCTGCTTGCCATGGGGCCTAACGCCTGAGTTAAGCCGAGCCGCGAAGCGGCTTCGGCTTGAACGAATTGTTATGCGTCACCCGCATCTAGTGAGCTGCCTGCTGTGTTTCGCGAGCGTCCGAAATGAGGTGACTGATTATTTGCCAATTGCCGTCAGTCTGTGCAAATACCCGCAGGTGGCTCGTGCGCCGCTGCCCAATCTCTTGTCCAGTGGGGTTGCGTTGTCCTTTGCGCTGCACCCGTGTGATAACCAGGGCGAGGTCTGGTTTGATAAAGCGGATGTCTTGAGCGACGGTCTCGCTGTCACCAGCCATGACAAAGGGCAGGGCAAACACCTCAGTTAGCAGCTTCTCAATTTCTACGCGGCCGACGCGACTCATGCCGAAGGCATTTGTCCAATCAGCGCTGTCCGAGTAGTCCTGTGCCGCCAATTTTGGATCTTTTATCTTCCAGGCAGCGTTCCAGTTCTCAATGGCGCGTTCGATTTCAGCCTGGTCAGGCGCCTGTTGATCTTCGGAGGCGCGTACGTTTGCCGTGCCGAGAAGAATGAGCAAGAAAAGCAACACGATTCTCATGGAATCTCCAGTGACGCATAACGCCTGAGTTAAGCCGACCCGTAGTGGGACGGTGATTGGGTGAAATTAGAACAGAAACCAGGCGCTTGAACGAAGCCAAGATGCGGGTTCGGCTTGAATGAATTGTTAGGTGCCATTGGGGCGAAGCTCTGAGAATCGCCCCAGCGCGAGCAGATATGACCAGCCAACTACAGCAAGCGAAATGAACGGTGCCCCGAACTCAAGCACTGCTTTGAGTGGCCCCATCGAGTAGATGTTGCCAGTCTTGATAGTGAAGGTATCTGCGTAGGCTTTGATCGCTATGGTTAGCAACACGAATAGTGATATGTACAAGACTCCAAAGAGCGTCGCATGACGAAAGGAGTGGCCAGCCGAGCAGGCGGCGCACCGAATTCTAGACGGCCAGCCTAAGATCACGCGTGAGTTGCGTATCTTTGCTCCACAAGACCTGCAGAAGAAGTTGGCCATGGCACCTAACGCCTGAGTTAAGCCGACCCGTAGCGGGGTGGCGACTGGGTGCTAGCGTAGCGGAAAAGCACCCAGGCGGTGCCCCGATGCGGGTTCGGCTTGAACGAATTGTTAGGCCTGCTCACGGGCTTTTGCCAAGCTGCTTGGACACCACAAATACCTGGACGCTACTCATTGAGCACTCCTCACTGGACGCGTTGCTGTGAGTTATTACCTCGATCATTCCACTAGCCTTAAGCCGAAACGTCACGCGATGGATCTGGCGGTACAGGTCTTTACCAATTTTCTGCTGCGCCAGAAGCTCAACATGAGTCTTGTTGAAATCTACAGCCGGGTTGTCGGTCAGACCAGCATTCTTTAGATGCACAAATGCCATGGTTGGTGCCCAGCTGTCTGGGGTAGAACATCCAAGGTCACGCGCATCAACGCTTGAGAGCGCAAGTAGGAGAAGGGCTGATCCGAGTTCCATGAATCTTCCTAAGCAGGCCTAACGCCTGAATTAAGCCGAGCCGCGAAGCGGCTTCGGCTTGAATGAATTGTTAGCCACCGGGCCGTACAAGCTGGACCACCGGCTTTTTATCAAGCTCCACCCGGACAACACTGGGGGGGAGGGCGACATTTTGTGAAACGCCAATAGCTACGCGCTGATAAGCCGAGCGAAGTTGCCCTTTATGGGCCGAGAAAGAAACCGAACGCACCCGATGATTGCATAGGTCCTCAACGACGGTCCCTTTGCCAGAGTACGTGTCGAACGCAACCGGAACAGAGAAGCGCCCCTTAGAGTCCGTTATCGCCAAGGCCGGGCCAGAGGGGCCGTCCCACTCCGACCACGAGATGCCAACCGACGCGCCGGACAGAGGTGCTCCGGCCTTATCAGTGACCTTGCCAGAGAATACAAAGAACTCTGAGGCGCACTTTGCGCTGGCAGGGTGCGCCGCTAGAAGGAGAACTGTGAGTGCGAGTGAATTTTTCACGGTGGCTAACGCCTGAGTTAAGCCGACCCGTAGCGGGGTGGCGACTGGGTGCTAGCGTAGCGGAAAAGCACCCAGGCGGCGCCCCGATGCGGGTTCGGCTTGAACGAATTGTTAGGCCGCAGGGCGACCCGCCCAAGCACTGAAGTCCTCAATGTCTGCAATGAATCCAATGACCTCGTCCCCAGAGCGCACAGAACTGACTCCTTGAATGTTGACGGTTTGCTGCAGATGCCAGGAAACAGTTTGGTCAAGATGATTTTTGTACACATGAGGCGGCTCGCCTTGAAGCGCAGCCTGCACGTCCTCGGGGCTAGGAAGTCTGAAGTAGCGCACTTGTACATCAATCGATCCGGTCGGAACGCCATCAATTTGGCATTGATAGGTAGCAATTGCGAGCCATCTATTCATGAGGCCTAACGCCTGAATTAAGCCGACCCGCGAAGCGGGTTCGGCTTGAATGAATTGTTAGGCACCGTACCACTCTCCTGTCCGGTAGCGGACTGGAAGATCAGGAGCGTCATCAGGATACTCGTAGCCCATGGCGCGCAGCTCATCGAACCAGCGGTCTCGTTTTGAATCCGGAAGCTTTGTGCCACACCAGGGGCAAAAGTGGATGTGGCTAACCGCCGGGGAGCCATGAATGATCAGGCCGTACTCATCAAACACGGCCGAGTAGTGAACGAGCGCGTCTGGGCACTCAAATGGATCAGGATGCTGATCGCATTGATGCGTCACTTGCCTCGTCATGACCCGACAGCAGTGTTCTTTCATTAGGTGCCTAACGTCTGAATTAAGCCGACCCGCGAAGCGGGTTCGGCTTGAATGACTTGTTATGCGGTAGATGCCCAGAAGGGTTGGAAACTAGCCAACACAACCGGGAACCACCGCCCCGTCGAAATACTACCAGCCTTTATGACCGGAGCTTTGGCAAGAACCCATCAGCCGAAGAACGGCCGAAGCCAAAGCCAATCGCAGCACCCAGATCAATCCGCCGACATCGAAGCGGCGGACGAATGGGCGTAATTAAGTTGGAAACAATTGTCCGGAGGCGACCCTGGACGATGCGGCGCATTAGCCGAAGGAAGAACTGCGGCAATATTGATCGCATTACCGCATAACGCCGGAATTAAGCCGAACCGCGAAGCGGTTTCGGCTTGAATGACTTGTTATGCGGTACTGGCCGAGTTGTCACCGAACCGCCCCCTTTTGCCGCCGTAGGCCGAACAGTATCAGCAACCTGGTCTGAGGGCATTAGCTTGAACCCGTGGCCCAAGGTGCGCCCGGAGCCAGCTAGGCGGACTGCGGGAATCACCCGCTGAGCGAGCAACTCTCAGACCCGGAACTTGCCGAAGCCGACGCTCGCAGCACGCATGAGCCGGACAAAAGAAGAAGCAGCGACTGCCCTGCCCCAGTAACCGCATAACGCTTGAATTAAGCCGACCCGCGAAGCGGGTTCGGCTTGAATGAATTGTTAGGCGTCATGCGGTGCTGGCGCCTGCTTGCAAACTGTTACCTCGTCTGCCCACCAACCACCCCGCTCATACGAGCAAAGCAGGAGATGGCCGCTTGCCGAAGAAACTTTCAGTACTTGGTTCTCAGGTGCTACGAAGTGCAGTGATACATCCTGCCCGATTAGGTCAGCCCAGGCGGCAGAGCCAGAAACGTCGAAGTCCGTAAGCTCGGCATCTGGCAGGAAGTGCGATGAGTCCTTGGTACCGATAGCGTACTGGACAGGCTCTCCAACCCAAGAAACAAAGAGTTCCCGGCCATCTTGGAAGGTCAGTGCGAGCTCTCCGCCAAAGTCATGAGTCTCGTCCCTCGCTGCCGCATCTACGGCAGACTCCTCGCCCTGAAAAAGTCTGTAACAGATCGCGGTGAGCTTGGACATGACGCCTAACGCCTGAGTTAAGCCGACCCGCAGCGGGGCGGCGACTGAATGCAAATATAGCCGAAGGCCTGCAGTCAGGCGCCGCCCCGATGCGGGTTCGGCTTGAACGAATTGTTAGATCGCGCCGCGACAATCCTTGCACGCCGATGCCTGATGCGTAGAACTACCAGCACAGCTAACGAACAGATAGCCAACCAAAGCGCGCCTGACACCCACAGACCCAAGTCAGTCGGAATGGGCCAACCATCGGGAGAGCCCTGAAGTGTCGGGTAGCCTTGATCCTCAAGCATCTCAAGGCCCACAACAGTAGGGAAATAGAGCAGCGCCCCTAGTGGCGGAAGAATACGGGCAACTCCCCAGAGAACAGCCAGCAATAACCCGCCGCCCAAGAGTGAGATGAGTGCTTGACGAGCAAAAGTTGCCATAGCGCGATCTAACGCCTGAGTTAAGCCGACCCGCAGCGGGGTGGCGACTGGGTGCTAGCGTAGCGGAAAAGCACCCAGGCGATGCCCCGATGCGGGTTCGGCTTGAACGAATTGTTAGGCCGCAGACGATTACGCGCGCCGCCGCCTAACCCGGATCACTGTAATGATGACGACCAATCCAATGGCTACCCAAATCAGCCCAAAGATTAGGTTGTAGAGCGGCTGTCCGAGCAAACCAAATAGAGCACGCTCGGTCGCACATTTGGCACCGCAATCAAGGATAGGAGCGGAGGGCTGGAGGAATAGTGTAATGGCGCCATAGCCGATCGCCACCAGGCCAAGAAATGTGCCGAATATCGTAATGAACCATGAAACGCGTTTTGCTTTCATGCGGCCTAACGCCTGAGTTAAGCCGACCCGCAGCGGGGTGGCGACTGGGTGCTAGCGTAGCGGAAAAGCACCCGGGCGACGCCACGATGCGGGTTCGGCTTGAACGAATTGTTAGGCCGCGCACCACTTACCGGCGCAACCCGTGTGACCTCAAAAGGTGTGGCGCGACCAGGAAAGGCAGTTGGCGGATAGTAGGCAACTCGGTACTCAAAATTGCCGAGGCAGGTATGAATAAACCATTGTTCGCTCCGGAGCCCGTTATTGCCAGTCACGACAGAGCCGACCTTTACGCGCTCAACGGCGCAAGACTCTTCGAAGTCAGCCTTGATGAGGCGCAGCCAGGATGCCTCCAACGTATTCGAAGCTTTAGCAGGCAATCCAACGCAGAGGAGCATCGCCGCAAGGGCCAACAGTTTGATGAAGTGCGTCATAGCGGCCTAACGCCTGAGTTAAGCCGACCCGCATCGGGGCGGCGACTGGGTGCTAGCGTAGCGGATAAGCACCCAGGCGGTGCCCCGATGCGGGTTCGGCTTGAACGAATTGTTAGGCGTGCGCTCTAGAGGTTGCCATGCCTCACGAAATCCAGAACACACGCCACCAAAGTAATGAGTCCTGCAGAAAGTAGAACGATTGAAGCTGCGGTTAAGAGCTTGTCGATGCGGCCTATATTGCGGAATTTCGATGGCGCCAAAAGGTGATAGACCCAAAATTGAGGTGCTCGCTGCCAAGGATTTATTTGCAGAGACTGATGTAATTCTGGCTGGCTTTGCTTGAGCCGATAGCCGAGCACACCAGCGATGATGGAAGAGCAAACCATAACTATCAGCGAGCTGATAAATAGTGTCATAGCACGCCTAACGCCTGAGCTAAGCCGACCCGCAGCGGGGTGGCGACTGGGTGCTAGCGTAGCGGATAAGCACCCAGGCGGTGCCCCGATGCGGGTTCGGCTTGAACGAATTGTTAGGACCCATGCTACTGGACCACACAGGTGCCATCCAAGAACTGAGCTACGAAAGCCTCTGGTCCGGTGTAGTGCTCAGGAGCCAGGGAAACGGAAAGAGAGCCGCCGTTGGAAAAGTGGATGGCCAACCCTTGGTCCGGAATGAGCGACACAGACTTTGCGGAGTTACCGACAAGAGAGCCTAGCGGCACAGAGCAGATGTGCTTGGTGAAGCTGCGAAAGGAACAGCCATCGAAACGCAGCCACATTGAGTCATCAGCTTCATCAACGGCAGTGACGCTCATGCCTACAAGATGATTGAGATAGCTACTCATGGGGCCTAACGCCTGAGTTAAGCCGACCCGCAGCGGGGTGGCGACTGGGTGCTAGCGTAGCGGAAAAGCACCCAGGCGACGCCCCGATGCGGGTTCGGCTTGAACGAATTGTTAGGCCCGTGCCCGAGATTTGACCGCAAGCCCATAGCCAGATAGATTTGCAGCAGGTGCTGAACACACCTTTCGTAGGCGGAAGCCGCTCCCGTAAGCCAAGCGGTTTTTTTGCGACCAGCGTTTGTGTCAATGGCCGGGTGGCGCGCAGCCATACAACACCCGAAAGGGGAAAGCTGCGGGCGGCCCTACGACCGTGTTCAAGCACCCGGCCGCCTCTCTGAACAGGAGGCGAAATTGAGCAAACTCGTAGGAGGCCGCAATGGCTGCAAATAAGAGAACGTTTCCGAAGCTGCGCTTTTTGACAGTTGGCTGTCAGTATTACGAGAGCCAGCGCAAAGACAAAGAATGCCGCACCCGACCACGACAAGTCCCATTCTTGCGTCTGAGTGGTGATTGGTTGCAAGCGGCAGGCTTTACGGTTGGCCAGAAAGCACGAGTGCAAGTGACTGACGACGGCATCATGATTGTTGCCGAAGAGTAAGCAAAACTATGCCGTGAACGGACAGATATCCGCTCACGGCATTCTGCTTTTTACGGGCCTAACTCTAAGTAGATCCCAAAAACGGGATATAGCGGGATGGTCTCTTTCCACAGCAGAGGCTGTCAATCAGATTAATCCTATCCCAAATCAAGAAGTTGCCCGATTTCCAGGACTGGGCACCAAGGGCAATGCTGCAGGCAACTAACGCATAAGCGAGTTGCTATGTCTTATCGCCCCAAGGATGCGGTGGTATCGGACGGTCAGGGCAAGGAAACACGGGCGCCCGGGTTGCTGGAGCGGGTTCGGGAGTGTTGCCGGGTACGGCACTACAGTTTGCGTACGGAGCGGGCTTACGTGGACTGGATCCGGCGTTTTGTGATGGCCAATGGCAAGCGCCATCCGCGGGACATGGGGGCGGTGGAGGTGGAGGCGTTCCTGTCACGGCTGGCGACGCAGGACGATGTGGCGGCCAGCACCCAGAACCAGGCGTTGTCGGCGCTGTTGTTCCTGTATCGCGAGGTGTTGGGCATCCAGTTGCCGTGGATGGAGTCGGTGGTGCGGGCCAAGCGTCCGCAGAAGATCCCGACGGTGCTGTCGCGTGCCGAGGTGACGCGCCTGTTGGCATTGATGGATGGGCAGGTCGCGCTGATGGCGTCGCTGTTGTACGGCACCGGCATGCGGCTGATGGAATGCGTGCGGTTGCGGGTCCAGGACGTGGGCTTCGACCGCAACGAGATCTGCGTTCGCAATGGCAAGGGCGGCAAGGACCGGCGGGTGCCGTTGCCGCGGCGGTTGCGCGAGCGCTTGCTGGAACAGGTCGAGCGCGTGCGGATCCTGCATGGCCAGGACCTGGCAGCGGGGGCCGGCGAGGTTTTCCTGCCGCATGCGCTGGCGCGCAAGTATCCGAACGCGGGGCGCGAGTTCTGCTGGCAATACGTGTTCCCTTCGCCACGCGAATCGAAGGATCCACGCAGCGGCATGACCCGGCGGCACCACGTGGATGAAGGCGTGCTGCAGCGCGCGGTCAAGGTCGCGCGGGACAAGGCCGGGATCGACAAGCCGGCCAGTTGCCATACCTTGCGGCATTCGTTCGCCACGCACCTGCTGGAATCGGGACAGGACATACGTACGGTGCAGGAGCTGATGGGGCACAAGGACGTGTCGACCACGCAGATCTATACCCACGTGCTGGGTCGCGGCGCCAATGGGGTGTTGAGTCCGCTGGATCATTGAAGGCCGAAGGAATCGGCGGAAGGAATGCGATCCGGTTTCGGTCCGGGTTTCATCGCTGATTGAATTTCGCGGGCGAGAGACGAAAGCGGCTTGGAAAATCTTCTTTAACCTTCCGCCAACGCCCGGCTTCACAAGCCACTTAGCCAACGGATGCAATGATTGCGATCCCCTTGGCTTCATGGCGACGGATTCGGAATGCCCACTGCCTGGCGGATCTTCGGTCGTTGGCTGCGCCTGCGCAGGCGCATCTGGCGTTGGCAGCGCGCAGCGACGCAGAAGCCGCTGCAATCGGAACCGCCGCTGCGCGCGCAGTTGTTCAGCGCCGAACAGATGGAACGGCACGGCAAGGCGCTGGCCCATGGGCATCGCCTGCACCTGCAGCCGCAGCCGGACCTGCTGCTGTCGCGGCTCAAGGAAAACGAAGGCCTGCTGGACGACGCCAACACCCTGCTCACGCGGATGGTCCAGGACGAGGTGCGGATCACCCCCGCGGGCGAATGGCTGCTGGACAACTACTACCTGATCGAGGAACAGGTCCGCACCGCGCGTCGGCACCTGCCGCGCAATTACAGTCGTGAACTGCCGTCGCTGGGCAAGGGGCCGTCGGCCGGGTTGCCGCGGGTCTACGACCTGGCCATGGAAGCGATCGCCCATGGCGACGGACGCGTGGATGCGGAGACGCTGAGCCGCTTCGTGGCCGCGTACCAGTCGGTCACGCCGTTGAAGCTGGGCGAATTGTGGGCGATCCCGATCATGCTGCGGCTGGCCCTGATCGAGAACCTGCGGCGCATGGCGGTGCGGGTCATGCGCGACGGCGTCGATCATCGCCTGGCCAGCGAATGGGCCCGCCTGCTCAACGACACCGCCGACAGCGATCCGAAGAACGTGGTGCTGGTGGTGGCGGATATGGCGCGTTCCGATCCGCCGCTGACCGGGGCCTTCGTGGCCGAGTTGACCCGGGGCATGCACGGACGCAGCGCGGTGCTGGCCATGCCGGCGAACTGGGTCGAGCAATGGGTGACCCACGGCGGTCACAGCATCGAGCAGTTGGTCCACGCCGAGAGCCAGCAGCAGGCATCGGACCAGGTGTCGATCAGCAACAGCATCGGCAGCCTGCGGTTCCTGGCCAACATGGACTGGCGCGAGTTCGTGGAGAGCATGAGCCTGGTCGACCGGACCCTGTGCGAGGATCCGGCCGGCACCTATGCGTCGATGGATTTCAGTACCCGTGATGCCTATCGGCACGTGGTGGAAAAAGTCGCCCGGCTCAGCGGCGCCGGCGAAATGGAAGTGGCGCGGTGCGTGCTGCAACTGGCGCAGGCGCATGCGATCACCCGCGGCACCCGCGCCCATGTCGGTTATTACCTGGTCGATGACGGCATCGCCGAGACCAAGGCCGCGACCGCCGGACTGGAGGGCGCGCGCAGACCGGTACGCCTGCGGCCAAGACGCATCCCGTTGCCTGCGTATCTTCTGCCTATCTGTCTGATCGCGGCCGGATTCACCTGGGCACTGGTCGCGGAAGCCAGTGCGGACCGGTTCGACTGGCGATGGCTGTGCCTGATCGGCGCGCTAGGGGTGATCGCCTTCAGCGAGCTGGGCATCGCCCTGATCAACTGGCTGGCGACCGTGCTGGTGCCGCCGCAACCGCTGCCGCGCATGGATTTTTCCGCAGGCATTCCGGCCAGCGCCATCACCCTGGTGGTGGTGCCGAGCATGATCGGCAACGTCCACGGCATCGATAGCCTGGTGGAAGGCCTGGAAGTGCGCTTCCTCGCCAACCGCGACCCGCACCTGCATTTCGCCCTGCTGACCGATTTCCTCGACGCGAAGGAACAGGTCCAGGCGAACGACCAGCCGCTGCTGGAGCACGCGGCGCAGCAGATCGAGCGCCTCAACGCGCGCTATGCGCCCGAAAGCAACGACCTGTTCTTCCTGTTCCACAGGCCGCGCCAGTGGAATCCGCGCGAAGGCGTGTGGATGGGCCACGAACGCAAGCGCGGCAAACTGGCCGCGCTCAACCGGATGCTGCGCGGCGGCGGCAGCGAAGCTTTCCTGCGGGTCGTCGGCAACACCGAAGCGCTGGCCAACGTGCGTTACGTGATTACCCTGGACACCGACACGCGGCTGCCGCGCGATGCGGCGCGCGAATTCGTCGGCACCCTGGCGCATCCGCTGAACCGGGCGCGCTTCGACGAAAAGCAGCGCCGGGTCACCCGCGGCTACGGCATCCTGCAGCCCAGCGTGGGCAGCAGCATGAGCGGGCGGATCGGTTCGCGTTACGCGCGCATGTTCGGCAGCGAGCCGGGCATCGATCCGTACACACGCACGGTATCGGACGTGTACCAGGACCTGTTCGGCGAAGGGTCCTTCGTCGGCAAGGGCATCTACGACCTGGATGCGTTCGAGCATGCGCTGGGGGACCGCTTCCCCGAGGACCGGATCCTCAGCCACGACCTGCTGGAAGGCTGCTATGCGCGCGCCGGGCTGGTCAGCGACGTGCGCCTGTACGAGGACTATCCCTCGCGTTACGTCGTGGACGTGAAGCGTCGCTACCGCTGGATCCGCGGCGACTGGCAATTGCTGCCTTGGCTGCTGCCGTGGGTGCCGCGCAAGGGCGGCGGGTTCGAACGCAGCACCCTGTCGTGGCTGTCGCGCGGCAAGCTGCTCGACAACCTGCGCCGCAGCCTGGTCCCGGCGGCGGCGACCGCGCTGTTCGTGATCGGCTGGGTGCTGGTGCCGCAAGCGCTGGCCTGGACGTCGTGGCTGCTGTGCCTGCTGTTGCTGCCGGTGCTGGTGCCGACCTTGCGCGATGTGTTCACCCGGCCGATGGACATGGCCCTGGAAACGCACCTGCTGCAGGTGCTGAAATCCAGCGGGCAGCAGCTGCAACGCGCTGCGGTGAACCTGGCCTGCCTGCCTTACGAGGCGTTCTTCAGCCTCGGCGCGATCGGGCGCACGTTGTGGCGGATGGCGATCAGCCGCCGCCACCTGTTGCAGTGGAATCCGTCCAGCGAGGTGGAGCGCAATCTGGGCAGCGGCAGCGGCGCCGAACTGCGCAGCATGTGGTTCGCGCCGGTATTCGCCGTCGTCATCGCGGCGGCGTTGTGGAAATCGAACCCGATGGCGCTGTGGGTGGCCATGCCCATCCTGGCTTTGTGGTTCGCATCGCCGGCGCTGATGGCCTGGCTGGGCCGGCCGCCGGGCCGGCGCCTGGCGCAACTGGCGCCGACGCAACTGGCTTTCCTCGGACGCCTGTCGCGGCGCACGTGGGCGTTCTTCGAGACTTGGGTCCGCGCCGAGGACCACTGGCTGCCGCCGGACAACATCCAGGAACACCCCGCCCTGGTCGTGGCGCGGCGCACCTCGCCGACCAACATTGGCCTGTCGCTGCTGGCCAACTTGTCGGCCTGGGACTTCGGCTACCTGCAGATGGGCGGGGTGATGGAACGCACCCAGCGGGTGTTCGCCACCCTGGAAAAACTGCCGCGGCACCGCGGGCATTTCTACAACTGGTACGACACCGAGACCCTGCAGCCGTTACCGCCGGGCTACATTTCCACGGTCGACAGCGGCAACCTGGCCGGGCACCTGTTGACCCTGCGCCAGGGATTGCTGGCGATGCCGGACGAACCGATCCTGGCACGGTCCACTTTCAACGGGCTGGACGACACCCTGGGCGTGCTGGAGGAGGCCCGGCGCGCGACGGGCGACGAGGCCGCCGAACTGACGGCCGCGCTCGCCGCTTTTCGCGAACGACTCGAGGCCGCGCGCGCGCAACCACCGGCCTCGCTGCAAGCGGCTGCGCGCATGCTGGCGTCGTTGCGAACGCAGGCCGACGCGATCGCAGCAGCGTGGCCGGCGCCGGAAGGAACCGCCGATTCCGGGATCGGGCCGCATTGGCCGGCTTCGCTGGCGGGCGCTTGCCGTTGCGCCTGCGAAGAACTGCTTTTCCTGGCGCCATCGCTTGCCGCCGGCACCGACGAAGGCGGCAGCGGATCCGCGCAAGCGGCGGCCGACGCACCCATGCCGACCCTGCGCGGGCAGAGCATGCAATCCGATGATGCGCTGGCGCGGGACCGCGCGCGCGCGCGGATCCAGGAACTCGAACGCCTGGCCCACGTCGCCGGCCAGTTCTCGCTGATGGAATACGACTTCCTCTACGACCGCGCCCGCCACTTGCTGTCGATCGGCTACAACGTGGACGAGCGCCGGCTGGATGCCGGCCATTACGACCTGCTTGCCTCCGAAGCGCGGCTGTGCAGTTTCGTCGCCATCGCCCAGGGGCAATTGCCGCAGGAAAGCTGGTTCGCGCTGGGTCGCCTGCTGACCGAAGTCGACGGCGACGCCACACTGCTGTCGTGGAGCGGCTCGATGTTCGAGTATCTGATGCCGCAGCTGGTGATGCCGAGCTACCCGGATACGCTGCTGGACCAGACCGCGCAGCATGCGGTGGAAGCGCAGATCGATTTCGGCGCGCGGCGTGGAGTGCCGTGGGGCATTTCCGAATCCGGCTACAACACCGTCGATGCGCGGATGAACTACCAGTACCGCGCCTTCGGCGTGCCCGGCCTGGGCCTGAAGCGCGGCCTGGGCCAGGACCTGGTGATCGCCCCCTACGCGACGATGATGGCGTTGATGGTGGCGCCGGAAGCGGCGTGCCAGAACTTGCAGCGGTTGAGCGCGCTGGGTTTCGGCGGGCGCTACGGCCTGTACGAAGCCATCGACTACACCCCGGGCCGGGTCCCGCGCGGGCAGGACCATGCGCTGGTGCGCTCGTTCATGGCCCACCACCAGGGCATGGGTTTCCTGGCCCTGGACTATCTGCTGGGCGACCAGCCGATGCAGAAGCGCTTCCTGGCCGATGCGCAATTCCAGGCCACGCTGCTGTTGCTGCAGGAACGCATCCCGCGCACCGGCGTGTTCCACCCGCACGAGGCCGAGGCCACCGGCGCACGGGTCGCGCCGGCGGCGGCGGAAACCCGCCTGCGCGTGTTCCGCAACCCCGATGCCGCGCGGCCGGCCGTGCAGATGCTGTCCAACGGCCGCTACCACGCCCTACTGACCAGCGCCGGCGGCGGCTACAGCCGCCTGCGCGACATGGCCGTGACCCGCTGGCGCGAAGACGGCACCCGCGACCATTGGGGCAGCTTCTGCTACCTGCGCGACGTCGACAGCGGCGAGTACTGGTCCGCCGCGCACCAGCCGACCTGCGTCCCGGTGGAGCAGTACGAGGCGATCTTCTCCGATGCCAAGGCCGAGTTCCGCGGGCGCAAGCACGGCTTCAACACGCACCTGGAAATCGCGATATCGGCCGAGGACGACATCGAGTTGCGCCGGCTCACGGTACGCAACCGTTCGCGGCGCACCCGCACCATCGAGATCACCACTTATGCCGAAGTGGTCCTGGCCTCGTCGATCTCCGACGAGATGCACCCGGCCTTCAGCAACCTGTTCGTGCAGACCGAGATCGCGCGCGACAAGCAGGCCTTGCTGTGCACCCGGCGCCCGCGCTCGCACGACGAAGTGCCGCCGTGGATGTTCCACCTGGTCGCCGCGCACGATGCCGACATCGATTCCATTTCCTACGAAACCGACCGCGCGCGCTTCCTCGGCCGCGGCAATACTCCGCGCGCGCCGCAGGCGCTGTCTTCGCTGCAGGCGTTGTCGGATTCGGCCGGTTCGGTGCTGGATCCGATCGTCGCGATCCGCTGCCGCATCACCCTGGCCCCGGAACAGACCGCGATGGTCGACATGGTCACCGGTGTCGGCGCCGATCGCGAGGACTGCGCCGCGTTGATCGACAAATACCGCGACCGGCGCCTGGCCGACCGCGTGTTCGACCTGGCCTGGACCCACAGCCAGGTGGTGCGCCGCCAGATCAACGCCTCGCAGGCCGACGCGCAGCTGTACGAGCGGCTGGCGGGATTGATGGTGTATGCGCACCCGTTATTGCGCGCCGACAGCGCGGTGCTGATGCAGAACCGGCGCGGGCAATCCGGGTTGTGGGGACATTCCATTTCCGGCGACCTGCCGATCGTGCTGCTGCAGATCGCCGATGCGGCCAACATCGAACTGGTCCGGCAGATGGTCCAGGCGCACGCCTACTGGCGCCTGAAGGGACTCAACGTGGACCTGGTGATCTGGAACGAGGACCAGGCCGGCTATCGCCAGCAGTTGCAGGAACAGATCCTGGGCCTGGTTTCGGCCGGACCGGAAGGCAACCTGCTGGACCGGCCGGGCGGCATCTTCGTGCGCCCGGCGCAGCAGATCTCGCAGGAGGACCGTGTGCTGCTGCAAACGGTGGCGCGGGTGATCGTCAGCGACCAGCGCGGCACCTTGGCCACGCAGATCGGCAAGCACATGCCGCCGGAGCGCAGCATCCCGCCGCTTTTCGCCGATGGCGCGCCGATGCTGGCGGAACCCGCGCCCGGCGATGGCGACGGTCTGTCCGGCCTGCCGGCGAAAGTGGAATCGGGCGACGACGATCCCTGGCCGTTCGAAGCAGTGGCCGACGAGTTCCTGTTCGACAACGGCACCGGCGCGTTCGCCGCCGACGGGCGCGAGTACGTGATCGTGATGGGCGAAGGCGCGCCGACGCCGGCACCCTGGTCCAACGTGATGGCCAATCCGAAACTGGGCTGCGTGGTCAGCGAAAGCGCGCCGGGCTATACCTGGTTCGAGAACGCGCACGAGTTCCGGCTCACGCCCTGGCACAACGATCCGGTCGCGGACACGGGCGGCGAGGCGTTCTACCTGCGCGACGAGGACAACGGCCGGGTCTGGTCGCCGATGCCCCTGCCCCGTCGCGGCACCGGCGCGTACCGCACCCGCCATGGCTTCGGTTACAGCGTGTACGAACACGTGGAAGACGGCATCGCCAGCGAACTGTGGGTATACGTGGCGCTGGAGGAGGCGGTGAAGTTCTCCGTGCTCAAGCTGCGCAACCTGTCCGGACGCGCGCGCAGGCTGTCGGCGACCGGCTATGTGGAATGGGTGCTGGGCGACATCAAGGCCAAGTCGCAGATGCACGTGGTCAGCGAACTGGACAACGCCAGCGGCGCGCTGACCGCGCGCAATCCCTACAACACCGAGTTCGGCGGACGCGTCGCCTTCTTCGACGCCGATGGCTCCGGCGCGGACGACGCGGGCATGGGCGATACACGCCCGCGCAGCTTCACCGCCGACCGCAGCGAATTCCTCGGCCGCAACGGCAGCCTCGCCGATCCGGCGGCGCTGAAGCGCGAAAAACTCTCCGGCAAGCTCGGCGTGGGCCTGGATCCATGCGCGGCGATCCAGTTGCCGGTGGACCTGGCCGATGGCCAGGCCGGCGAAGTGGTGTTCCGCCTGGGCGCGGGCGGCGACCCGCGCAGCGCCGTGCAACTGGCGCAGCGGATGAAGGGCAGCGCCGCCGCGCACGACGCGCTGGACAATGTGCGCATCCATTGGCTGGACGTCCTCGGCGCAGTGCGGGTGAAGACTCCGGACCCCGGCGTGGACGCGCTGGCCAACGGCTGGCTGCTGTACCAGACCCTCGCCTGCCGCTATGTCGCGCGCAGCGGCTATTACCAGTCCGGCGGCGCCTTTGGTTTCCGCGACCAGCTGCAGGACGTGATGGCCCTGGTGCATGCGAAGCCGGCGCTGACCCGCGAGCATCTGCTGCTCAGCGCCGCGCACCAGTTCCCGCAGGGCGACGTGATGCACTGGTGGCATCCGCCGCAGGGACGCGGCGTGCGCACGCGCTGTTCCGACGACTACCTGTGGCTGCCGCTGGCCGCCTGCCGCTACCTGCAGGTGACCAGTGACCTCGGCGTGCTGGACGAGAAGGTGCGCTACATCGAGGGACGGCCGGTCAATGCCGACGAGGAGTCGTACTACGACCTGCCGGTGGCTTCCAACCTGCAGCAGTCGTTCTACGACCATTGCGTGCTGGCGTTGAAGCGCGGCACCGAACTGCTGGGCGGACGCGGCCTGCCGCTGATCGGCACCGGCGACTGGAACGACGGCATGAACCGGGTGGGTGAAGCCGGCAAGGGCGAAAGCGTGTGGCTGGGTTTCTTCCTCTACGACGTGCTGGAACGCTTCGGCGACGTGGCGCTCGCGCGTGGCGACGAGGCATTCGCCACGTACTGCGCCGGGTCCGCGCAGAAGCTCCGCGACAACCTGGAAGCGCATGCGTGGGACGGCGAATGGTACCGGCGCGCCTGGTTCGACGACGGCACGCCGCTGGGTTCGAGCCAAAGCGACGAATGCCGGATCGATTCGATTTCGCAGAGCTGGTCGGTGCTGTCCGGCGCCGCCGACCCAACGCGTGCGCGGCAGGCGATGGCCTCGCTGGACAGACACCTGGTCAAGCGCGAAGCGGGCCTGATCCAGTTGCTGGAACCACCGTTCGACAAGACCACGCACGACCCCGGCTACATCCGCGGCTACGTGCCCGGCGTGCGCGAGAACGGCGGCCAGTACACGCATGCGGCGGTGTGGTCGGCGATGGCCTTCGCCCAGCTGGGCGATCGCGGCAAGGCCTGGGAACTGGCCGGCATGATCAACCCGATCCACCACGCCGAAGACGCTGCCGCGGCGCAGCTCTACAAGGTCGAACCGTACGTGCTCGCCGCCGACGTGTATGGCGTGGCGCCGCACGTGGGACGTGGCGGTTGGACCTGGTACACCGGTTCGGCCGGCTGGATGTATCGCCTGCTGACCGAATCGCTGCTCGGTTTGCATCGCGAAGGCGACCAGCTGTCGCTGAAGCCCTGCATCCCCGCCGACTGGACCGAATACAGATTGCACTACCGCTACGGCGGGAGCATGTACCTGATCACCGTCACCCAGGTCGACAGTGGCGAAGTGGTATTGAGCGTGGATGGCTTCGTGCAGAAGGGCCTGCGTTTCCAGTTGGTGGATGACGAATCCATCCATCACGTCGAGGCGACCTGGCCGAGGCCCGCCTGATGGACACACGCCTGCAACTGGAAGCCGAACTGGAGAACCTGGAGCGGATGCTGCCGCACTGGCGCGAGAAGCTGCGCCACGAGTCGCAGTTCTGGCCGCAGTTCGACGTGCTGGCCAAGGAAATCCTGGCCCGCGCCGATCCCGCGGACCGCGACTACGCGCAGCAGCGCCTCGACGCGATGCTGGCGAAGCATGGATTGAACCCCGACCGCGACTGACCGCAGCCGACGTAGGAGCGACGTGAGTCGCGAAGGCTGGATTCATAGACGCCTCTTTTACGACTCATGTCGCCCCCACCTGGTCTTCCCTTCGCGACTCACGTCGCTCCTACGCTTTGCCGGATCGTCAACGCATCCGCCACTCCACTCCCACATAGACCGAACGTCCATCGCCCGGCAGGAAATTCGCGCCGTCACGGCCACCCGCATCGGCCACCACGTTGGTGGTGGCGATCCATTTGCGGTCCTGCAGGTTGCGCGCATCCGCGAACCAACTCCACCGATCACCGATGCGGCCACCCAGCTTCAACCCGATCAAAGCGTGGCCCGGGGCACGGAAGCTGTTGGCGTGATCGACGTAATAATCATCGGGCGTCCATTCCAGGTTCGGCGTGGCGTAGAAGCGCCCGCTCGGTTGCCAGCGCAGTTCGGCACGCAGTTGTTGCGGCGGCACGCCGGCCAGCTCGTTGTCGCCATAAACCGGATCGTCGTCGAATTCGAAGTCGTTCCACAGATAGTTGGCGGACAACTTGAGCGCTGCGGCGAGCTGCCAGGCCAAACCGAATTCCAGGCCCTGGTGGATCGTGCGTTTCGCATTCACGGTCCCCAATGGGTTTCCTGCACCGTCCGTCAACGCCAGCAGCTCGTCGTCGACATGGGCGAGGTACAAGGCGAGATCGATCGAGAGGTCATCGCGCTGCGTGCGCAAGCCGAGTTCGACGGTGGTGGCGCGCTGCGCATCGACCTGGCTCACTCCCGGCCCGCCGGTCAGCTCGCCGAAGCTCGGCGGTTCCAGGCTGCGGCTCAGATTGCCGAAGAACCGTGTCTGTGGATCGAGCTGGTAAAGCACGCCGATCTTCGGGCTGAAACCCGAGTAGCCGACATCGAAGCTTTCATCGTTGCCGCCGGTGACGAGGAGGTCGCGTGAGCGACGTTCGGATCTGAGCGCCTGTGCGCCCAGCGACAGCGCCCATCGCTCATCCAGCCAGGCCTGGTTCTCGACATAGGCTTTCGCATTGCGCGCGCGTTGCTCGAACTTGTTGGTGCGCGCGCCTTCGCGGCCGGCGACATTGACGAAACGGTCGTCCTCCCCATCGCCCTGGGCCAGGGTAACGCCCGCAACCAGCAGGTTGCGACGACCGGCCAGCACGCCTTCTCCGCGCCAGCGCAGGTCGACGCCGTAGTCCTGCGTGTCCTGGTCCAGCACCTGGAAGATCGGATGGTGCAGCGACTTGTCCGAATGGAACGCGGAGAACACCAGGCGCTGTCCTTCGGCCGGTGCCCAGGCCAGCTTGCCGGCGATGCGGTCGAGGGTGAAATCGCGGCGCTGGTCCAGGGCGATGTTGCCTGCGGCAGCGCCCGCGGGATCGTCCAGCGACTGCGCGAGCGTGAGGTTTCCCGGCAGTTCCGAATGCGTGTCCACATGGGTGAGGTATACGCGGCCTTCCAGCGCATCGTTGAAGCGGAAACCCGCGTTGCCGGACAAGCGGTAGGTTTCCTGCCTGGCATGGTCGCGGTAACCGTCCTGGGCGAAACCGGTTGCGCTCAGGTATCCATCGGCGCGCTGGCCGGCGCCGGCCAGCGCGATCTGTCCGCGCGCATAGCCGAAGCTTCCACCTTCCAGTCGCACTTCCATCGCTGCCGCGTCGTAGCCGGTCGGCGAGACGAAATTGATCGCGCCACCCAGCGTGGCCGCACCGTACTCCAGTGCGTTGGCGCCGCGATAGACCTCGATGTAACGCGCCGACAGCGGCTCGACCGCCTGGAAATCGACCGCGCCGTCGGCCAGGTTCAAGGGACTGCCGTCCTGCAACAGGTCGATGCCGCGCCCATGGAAGGTGCGCTGGAGACCGGAGCCACGGATCGACAGCCGCGCCTCTTCCGCACCGAAACGCGACTGGACGAAAACGCCCGCGGCCTGGCCCAGCGCATCGGTCAGCGTGCCGACCCGGCCGCCACGGTAGGATTCGCCATCGACCATGCCGGCGCCGCCGGCACGCAGGTCCAGTCGAGCCTTGGCCTGTTCGAGATCTTCAACGGTCAGGGGACGCACGGCTTCGCCGATGACTTCGACCTTCTCGAGGGTCATGGTGTTTGCATCGGCGTCGGAAACATCGGCGGCAATAGCCGAAGCGAAGGGAAAGAGCGCGGCAAGCACGGCCACGGACAGGCGCGACGAACGCATCGCCGCACGAACGGAAATAGGCATGGGAACTCCAAAAGCGCAAGTAACGCGGCAGCGACGCCGCGCGTAGGGAATCAGGACTTGTGTTTCAGAGGGCGAGCGGTGGACCGCGGGAACCGAGTCCCGGGAAAACGGAGGAAGACCGGAAGGAAAGCGGCAGCGACGCGGGAACAAGGTTCGCCAGGACCCGCGGGAACAGCAGCGCAAGCGTCAGCAGCAACAACGCGGTGCCGGCGAGCAGCGTGCAATAGGCGCAGTCCGCGTCCATGCCGAAATGATCGGGCGCCGGTACCTTGCCGATGCTGGTGCTGGTGCTGGTGCTGGTGCTGCCGCCGCCCAGCCATGCGGCGACATCCACGCTTTTCAGGCCGGCGGCGGTGCAGATCCCGGTCAGTCCCGGCACCAGCTGCTGCAGCGAATCGCCTTGCGTCCAACGACTGATCGCCGGGGCGAACGCCATCAGCAGCACGGCGAGGAACGCCAGCCGGGACATGGATCGCTGGAAGGTGCGGTGGCGCAGCATGCCGCGGATTCTACCGCGGATGCGCCGCACATTCGTCTGTGGGAGGGGCGCTCTTCCAGTCGTAGGAGCGACGTGAGTCGCGAAGGAAACGCCCGTGGAGTTCGGCTTCGCGACTCACGTCGCTCCTACGCCAGATTGCCATGGCTGCGGCATGTAGAGCATCGGGACTGAAGCCCCTCCCACAGGGATCTAGTCGCGAGGGAAACGTCCATGAAGCCTGCCTTCGCGACTCACGTCGCTCCTACGCCAGGTTGCGCTGGCACAGGAACGAAAGACTCCGCAAAAAAACGGGATGGCTTCGCAGCCATCCCGTTCGTCGATCACGAGTCGTGTACAGCGATCATTTCAGGCCGCGATTCTCCAGCAGCGGCTCCACGCTGGGATCCTTGCCACGGAAATCGCGATACAGCGTGGCCAGGTCGACGGTGTTGCCGCGCGAGAGGATCTTGTCGCGGAAGATCTGCCCGTTCTCGGCGGTCATGCCGCCGTGCTCCTTGAACCATTCGAACGCGTCGTCATCCAGCACTTCCGACCAGAAGTAGGCGTAGTAGCCGGCCGAGTAGCCGCCGCCCCAGATGTGGTCGAAGTAGCTGCTGCGGTAGCGCGGCGGCACTTCGGCCAGGTCGACCTTGAACTTCTTCAGCGCCTCGGCCTCGAACTGGTCCACGTCCTGCAGCGGCGCATCGGCCGGCAGCGTGTGCCAGGCCAGGTCGAGCAGCGCGGCCGACAGGTATTCGGTGGTCGCGTAGCCGCTGTTGAACTTGCCGGCCTTCTTGATCTTGTCGACCAGCGCCTGCGGCATCGGCTCGCCGGTCTTGTAGTGCTTGGCGTAGTTGGCGAACACCTTCGGATCCTCGGCCCAGTGCTCGTTGAACTGCGACGGGAACTCGACGAAGTCGCGCGAAGTGCTGGTGCCGGCGATCGACGGATACTTCACCTTCGAGAACATGCCGTGCAGCGCGTGGCCGAACTCGTGGAACATGGTGGTGACGTCGTCGTAGCTCAGCAGCGCCGGCTGTCCTGCCGCCGGCTTGGTGAAGTTGCAGACGTTGTAGACGACGGGCTTGGCGCCGGTCAGGCCGTCCTGCTCGACGAACACGTCCATCCACGCGCCACCGGACTTGCTGTCGCGCTTGAAGTAGTCGGTGTAGAACAGGGCCAGCGAGCTGCCGTCCTTGTCGAACACTTCATACACCTTCATGTCCGGGTTGTAGGTCGGGATGTCCTTCCTTTCCTTGAAGGTGATGCCGTACATCTGCGTGGCCGCGTAGAACACGCCGTTGTGCAGCACGTTTTCCATCTCGAAGTACGGCTTGATCTGCGATTCGTCCAGGTCGAACTCGGCCTTGCGCACCTGTTCGGCGTAGAAATCCCAGTCCGAGGCCGCGAGCTTGAAACCGCCCTTCTGTTGATCGATGACGGCCTGCATCTTCGCCGCTTCGCCACGCGCCTTGGCGGTGGCCGCCGGCACGGTATCGGTCAGCAGCTTCAGCGCCTTGTCCGGGGTGATCGCCATCTGGTCGGCAAGGCTATAGGCGGCGTAAGTGTCGAAGCCGAGCAGCTTGGCCTTCTGCGCGCGCAGCTGGGCCAGGCGCTGGATGATCTTGCGGGTGTCGTTGGCGTCGCCGTGTTCGGTGCGGGTTTCCGAGGCTTCCAGCACCTTGGCGCGCAGCTCGCGATCCTTCAGCGAGGCCAGCACCGGCTGCTGGGTGGTGTTCTGCAATGCGAGCAGCCACTTGCCGTCGAGCTTGCGCGCGGCCGCATCCTGCGCGGCCGAGGCGATGTCGCCTTCCGACAAACCGTCGAGCTTGGCCTTGTCGTCGACGACCACCGCACCGGCGGCCGCGGCGGCGACCAGCTTGGTGTGGAATTCGGTCGACAGCGTGGTCTCTTCCACGTTGAACTTGCGCATCCGGTCCTTGTCGGCATCGGACAGCTGCGCGCCGGCGCGAACCAGTTCCTGGTAGTCGCGTTCGACCAGGCGCAGTTGCTCCGGATCGAGTTTCAGCGTGGCGCGGGCGTCGTAGACCGACTTCACGCGTGCGAAGAGTTTCGGATCCAGCGCGATCTCGTCCTGGTGCGCGGCCAGCTTGGGCGCGATCTCTTCCTGGATCTTCTGGCGTTCCGGATTGGTGTCGGCCTGGACCAGGCCGAAGAAGATGCGGGCGACGCGGTTGAGCGTCTCGCCGGTGCGTTCCTGGGCCTCGATGGTGTTCTCGAAGGTGGCCGGTTCCGGGTTGTCGGCGATCTTGCGCATCTCGGCGAGGTGCTGCTTCATGCCTTCCTCGAACGCGGGCAGGTAATCGCTGTCCTTGATCTTGTCGAACACCGGCGCGCCGAACGGCAGCGTGCTGGCGACCAGCAGCGGGTTCTCGGCGGCGGCGGGCGTGGCGGCGGGGGTAGTTTCGGTCACGGCTTCGGGTTTGTTTCCGGTGCAGGCCGCAAGGGCCAGGCTGATGGCGGCGGCGAGGACGACGGTACGCGACATTTAAGCTTTCCAGGGTCGGGGAACAAGCCGGCTACCCTAGCGCGATGGCGCCGCGAACGCATGTGTCGAAGATGCGAACCGATCCGCCATTCAGCAAAAAAGGGCCTGTCTGTGGGAGCGGCGTAAGCCGCGAAGCCTTATCGCATCACTTTCGCGGCTTACGCCGCTCCCACACCCCATCGCCTCAAGTCGTGCCGCGGTTGCGGCCTTGCCAGGGACGGTACCACTCGCGGATCCGGGCCATGTCGGCGGCGGCGTCATCGGTGGGGTGGAACACGTCGCCGATGCCGATGGTCTTCTCCGGATAGTGGAAGTAGGCCATCACGATGGGCACCTCGGCGGTACGCGCGATCTTCCAGAAACCGCTCTTCCACTTGTCCACGCGCTTGCGCGTGCCTTCCGGGGTCAGGGTGAACCAGATCCGGTCGAAGTCGCGGATGATCGCGACCGCCTGCTCCACCGTGCCCTGCGGCGAACTGCGGTTGACCGGGATCGCTCCCAGCCGGCGCAGCAGCGGTCCCAGCGGCCACCAGAACAACTGCGTCTTGCCCAGCACGCGGACTTCCAGGCCCAGCGCGATCTTCGCCGCCATGCCCCAGTATCCATCCCAGTTGGAGGAATGCGGGGCCACGATCAATACCGCCTTGGCCAGGTCGGGGATCGGGCCGACGACACGCCACCCGCCCAGCCTGAGCGCGGTGCGGCCGAGCCAGCGGGTGAAACGGTTGGGCTTCACCTGCGGCATGCGCGGCGGGATGGCCGGGATAACGTCTGTCGCCTCGCTCAATCGATGTCTCCCTTGGTCGAACGTCCCCGCTTGATTTCTCCGCGGCCGCGCTTGGCGTCGAGCCTGCGCAGTTTCGAGCCGTACGAGGGCTTGGTCGCGATGCGTTTCTTCGGCGCGACCAGGCCGGTGGCGATGAAGGCCGCGAGGCGCTCGCGCGCGTCCTGGCGGTTGCGGTCCTGGGTGCGGAAACGCTGCGCGTCGATCACCAGCACACCGTCGTCGGTGATGCGCCGGTCGCGCTTGGCCAGCAGGCGCTCGCGCACCGGTTCAGGAAGCGACGGCGAGCCGGCCAGGTCGAAACGCAACTCGACCGCGGTCGAAACCTTGTTGACGTTCTGCCCGCCGGCGCCACTGGCGCGCACGAAGCGTTCGACCAGTTCGGTGTCCGGTATCGTCAGCGCGGGTGTGATCTCGAGTGCGTCGCTCCCCATCGGCCAATTGTAGGCAATGCCGGCGTCGCTGGCATGCATGGGACTTCGGCGCACGCCGGTTTAACCGGTCGTTTACCAAAAGCTAGGCAAACTCCGCGCTCGCTCCACGCTTCCGGATTCCCGCATGTCCCACCGATCTCCGTTGCCGCGCCTGCTGCTGGCTGCCTGTCTGGCCCTGTCCGCCTTCGCCGCCACGGCCGCGCCGCCATCGGATGCCGACATCGAGCGGCTGCTGACCGCATCGCGCGCGCAGGGCATGCTCGACGCGATCCTGCCGCAGATGGAAGCCATGCAGAGCCAGCAGTTCGAGCGGATCACCGCCGGCAAGGACCTCAGCGCCGAGCAGAAGGCGGAGATCGAGCGACTGCACGCGCGCACCAGCGACATCCTGCGCCGCTCGCTGAGCTGGGAAGAAATGCGTCCCCTGTACATCGACGTGTACAAGAAGACCTTCACCCGCGAAGACGTCAGGGCCATGGCCAAGTTCTACGAGAGCCCGGCCGGCAAGTCGCTGCTGGACAAGACCCCGGCGCTGATGCAGAACCTGATGGGCGCCGTGCAACAGAAGGTGCTGCCGTTGCTGGAACAACTGAAGACCGAACTGGACACGGTAGCGGTGGAGCCGGTCAAGGCCCCCGAGGTCACCCCGCCCCAGCCGCGCAGGAAAAAGAAGAAATAGCCCCTCCCGTAGGAGCGGGCCTTGCCCGCGATGCCCTTGCCGTTGCATTCGTGGATCCGAGCTTGCTCGGATGCTCTTGATCTTCGCGGAAAGCATCCGGGCAAGCTCGGATCTACGAAACCACAAGCATCGTGGGTAAGGCCCGCTCCTACGCCCCGGAGGAAGTTCCCTTGGGAGACAGGCGCAATTCCGCCTTCGGCGGCAGCCGCCAGTCGATCGGCGCCTTGCCTTTCTGGGCGAGGAACTGGTTGGTCGCCGAAAAATGCCCGCAGCCCATGAACCCACGATGCGCCGACAGCGGCGAGGGATGCGGCGCGCGCAGCACGCGATGGCGGCGCGCGTCGATGACTTTGCCCTTGGCCTGCGCATAACTGCCCCACAGCAGGAACACCAGGTCCTCGCGCTGCGTCGCCAGCGTTTCGATCGCATGGTCGGTGAAGCCTTCCCAGCCCTTGCCCTGGTGCGCCCCGGCGCGGCCTTCCTCGACCGTCAGCACCGAGTTCAGCAGCAGCACGCCCTGCCGCGCCCACGGCAGCAGGCAGCCGTGGTCCGGACGGGCGATGCCCAGGTCGCTTTGGATTTCCTTGAAGATGTTGTCCAGCGATGGCGGAACCGGCACGCCCGGCAATACCGAGAAACACAGGCCGTGCGCCTGTCCCGCGCCGTGGTACGGATCCTGGCCCAGGATCACCACTTTCACTTCGTCGAACGGAGTCGCATCGAACGCGGCGAAGATCTGCGGGCCCGGCGGGAAGATCCGCGCGCCGGCCTGCTTGCGCTGGCGCAGGAACGCGGAGAGCTCGCGCATCTCCGGACGCTGCAGCCAGTCGCCGATGCGGGCTTTCCAGGAGGGCTCGAGTTTGATGCGTTCTTCTTCGGACATGGCGGGGGGAGGAGCGAGGAACGAGAAATGAGAAGTGAGAAGTGAGAAGTGAGGAAAGCCTTGAGTTTTTTGCCCTCTTTGGAAAGGGGCAAGAGGAACTCAAACCAGCGCGCGCGTCTCGCCCATGCTGGATACGCGCAGCTGGAACAGGACCTTGGTGATCAGCAGGCGCTCCTCGATCGGCTTCAGCACCAGATCGTTGGCGCCGGCCTGCAGCAGCTCGGACTGGTTGTCGCGATTATCGTCGCCGGTCATCACCAGGATCGGCAAGCGGCGCTTGCCGTAGCCGAAATCGATGCGCACGCGCTGGACCACGTCGCGGCCGCTCAACTCGCCTTTCAGGGTCACGTCGGTCAGGACGATGTCGAAATGATGGGTGGAAAGGCCCAGCGACTCGGCGGTCAGCAGGGCGAAGGCGTCCTCGGCCTTGAGCACGTGGACGACGTTGAGGTCGTGGCGCTCGAGCATGCGCCTGGTGGTCTCGGCGACGACGCGGCTGTCCTCCACGTACAGCACGGTGGCGCCGGCGACGGGGGCCGGCTGCACGTAGCCGCGGATGAACACCGCCAGTGCTTCGTGGCCCAGCGATTTGTCGAAATAGTCGGTGACGTATTCGGTGAAGCGGCGCTCTTCCAGGTGTTGTTGCGCATCGCCGGAGACCACGATCACCGGCACGTAGGCCTGGCCGGCGGCTTCGCGGACCGCGCGCGCGATCTCCAGGCCATCGCCATCGGGAAGCGCCAGGGAAGTGGTGACCAGGTGCACCGCACCCGCGGCCAGCGCCGCGCGCGCCTCGGCGATGCTGGCGCAACCGATCACCTCGACGCCGGGCAGGTCGCGCTTGAGCACATCGGCGATCATCTTGCGCACCATCTTCGACCCGTCGACCACCATCACCCGGGGTGCGTTGCTGATCAGGTGGCGAAGTTCCTGCGAATGCATAAGGAAAACTCTAGGTTTCGGTCGGTCGGGTTTGACGCAGGAAATGTCCGGTCACCAGCCATGCACCCAACCAGCCGACCGCCGTCGCCGCGAGCACGAAGCCCGCGGCGCGCAGGGGATCGAGTCCGCCGAGCGCGAAACCGCTGCCATAGCTTTGCGCCAACGCGTGCAGCGGCGCGCGCAGAGCATACGCCGCCGCCGCCAACAGCCCCAATGCCAGCGCACCGGCGGCCAGGCCATACCAGGCGCCGAGATAGATGAAGGGCCGGCGGATGAAGCCGTCGGTGGCGCCGAGCAGCTGCAGTACGCCGATTTCCTCGCGCCGCGACTGGATGTCCAGGCGCACGGTGTTGCCCACGACCAGCAGCGCGCCGAGGCCGAACAGCGCCGCCAGCACCCAGGCCAGGCGCGCGCCGAAACCGAGCCAGCCCTGCAGCCGTTGCCGCCAGGCCGCGTCGTGCTGCAGCAGGCCGGTTTCGGGCAGGCGCTCCAATGCCGCCACCAGGCCGGCCTCGTCGCCGCTCGGGGTCACGATCAACAGGCTGGGCAACGGGTTCTCTTCCAGGGCACCGATCGCATCACCCAGGCCGCTGCGCGCGCGGAATTCGGCCAAGCCTTGTTCGGGAGTACGCAGTTCCAGTCTGGCCACGTCGCCGCGGCCGCGCAGTTCGGCCGCCAGCGCCTGCGCGCGGGCGACATCGATACCCGGTTTCAGGAACAGGTCGATCTCGCGCGACTGCTCCACGCTGCCGGCGAAATGCCGCAGATTGTCCAGGGCCAGGCCCAGGCCCAGCGGCAAGGCCAGCGCCACCGCCATCACCCCGATGGTGAGCAGCGTGGTCCACGGCCGGCGCAACACCCGGCCGAGGCTGGCGACGAAACTGTAGAGGTGCTGGTCCAGCCAGATGCCGAAACCGGAACGCGAAGCCTCGACCTTGCTGTTTTCAGGCGTGGCAGTCATTCGGCCAGGTCCGCCGGGGAAATGTCGTCGGTCAGCCGGCCATGGTCGAGGATCAGCACGCGCTTCTTCATGCGCTTGATCAGGGCCAGATCGTGGCTGACCACCAGCACGCTGGTGCCGCGCTCGGGCATGGACGCGAACAGCGACATGATTTCCGCGGCCAGGGTCGGGTCGAGGTTGCCGGTGGGTTCGTCGGCGACCAGCAGTCGCGGCTCGGCGACGATCGCACGGGCGATGCCGACGCGCTGCTGCTCGCCCGCGGAAAGCTGCGAAGGCAGCGCTTTCTCGCGATGGCCCAGGCCCATGCGCGCCAGTACTTCGCGCACGCGCTTGCCGATGTCGGCGCGACGGTCGCCGCGCAGGATCAACGGCAGGGCGACGTTCTCGGCGACGGTGCGTTCGGAGAGCAGCCGGTGGTCCTGGTGGACGGCGCCGACTTCGCGGCGATGCAGGGGAACGCGGCCGCCGCGGACCTTCAGCAGGTTGCGTCCCGCGAACACGACCGCGCCCCGACTAGGGCGTTCGCTGAGATGGATCAATTTCAGCAAGGTGCTCTTGCCGGCGCCGGAATGGCCGGTGACGAACAGCATCTCGCCCTGCGCGACCTCGAAACTCACGTCCGCCAGCGCCTCATGGCCGCCGGGGTATTGCTTGCTGACGTTTTCGAATCGGAGGACGCTCATGGCCGGATTATGCCTTGTTCTTGCATCCTTCTCCCTCCGGGAGAAGGTGCCCGAAGAGCCTGCCCCGTACTTGATACGGGGGCGGAAGAGGGAAGGAGCCATCGGCTGCAGAAATGCTGAATCTTCCGCACCACGCCACTCTTCCCTCACACCCCAAGGGTGCTTGCCGCGCAGCGTCCGGCGCTGCGCGCCATCTTCTCCCGGCGGGAGAAGGAAGCTTTTACGACCCCGACACCAGCGACTTGAGCTTGCGGCCCAGCTTGGTGAGGAACGACGAATTGTCGCCGGCCGATTTCGCGGCAGCCTGCGACGGCGCCTGCTGCGACGACACGGCAGCGGGTGCGGCGGCGCCTTCGACCGGCACGCCGTGGCGACGGCGACGGCGCTTGCGCGGCGGGCGTGCGCCTTCCGGTTTCGCGGCCTCGACCGCGGCTGCAGCGACGACGGGGTTCGCGACCGCGGGCGCCGCGGTTTCGCTGCGCGGCGGACGCGGAGCGCGTGGCTTGCCATCGGCGGAACCGGAACGCGGACGCGGACCTGCGCCCGGACCGCTGCGACCGCCGCTTCCGCCACCCGGACGTCCACCGCGACGCTGCTCGTCGGCGATGCGCTGTTCGCGCGCTTCCTTGAAGATCGCGCCGATGCTCTCGCCTTCGTCCTCGTCCACTTCGGCGCCGGGTTCGGGCGCCGCGCGCGGTGCGCGCGGGATCGCGGTCAGCAGTTCGGTGGTCACCGCTTCCACCGGCAGCTTCTGCGCGATGTAGGCCTCGATCTCCGGCAGGCTCTGCGCGTAGATCTCGCAGGCGAAGCTGATCGCGTCGCCCTCGGCGCCCAGGCGCGCGGTGCGGCCGATGCGGTGCACGTAGTCTTCGGCATCGAACGGCAGGTCGTAGTTGTAGACGTGCGACACGCCGTCGATGTGCAGGCCGCGCGCGGCCACGTCGGTGGCGACCAGGATCTCGAGCTGGCCGGCCTGGAAGCGCCGCAGCAGGCTTTCGCGCTTCTTCTGCGGCACGTCGCCCGAGAGCACGCCGACGCGATAGCCGGCCTTCTCCAGCGAACGCGCCACGCGCTCCACCCAGGCCTTGGTGTTGACGAAGATCATGGTGCGCGCGCCTTCGCTGCGCGACAGCAGGCCGATCAGCAGCGGGATCTTTTCCTCGTTGGCGGGGAAATAGACCTTCTGCCGGACTTTGGTGGCGGTGATGAATTCGGTTTCGACCACGAGCTTTTCCGGCTCGTTCATGTGTTCGTAGGCCAGCTCCAGCACGCGGTGGCTGAGCGTGGCCGAGAACAACAGGGTCTGGCGCGTGGTCCGTTCGGGCATCTTGCGCAGCAGGAAGCGGATGTCCTTGATGAAGCCCAGGTCGAACATGCGGTCGGCTTCGTCCAGCACGCAGATCTCGCACGCGTGCAGCGAAACCACCCTGCTCTGCTTGACGTAGTCGATCAGGCGGCCAGGCGTGGCGATGATCACGTCGACGCCCTGCTGCAGCAGTTCGCGCTGCTTGTCGTAGTCGACGCCGCCGTAGATCAGGGCGAAACGCAGGCCGAGATCGGCGCCGAACTTCACCGCATCCTTGTGGATCTGGATGGCCAGTTCGCGGGTCGGGGCCAGGATCAACGCGCGCGGATCCTCGGGCTTGCGGTCGGCCAGCGCCGGCTTGGTCAGCAGGCGGTTCATCACCGTGATCAGGAACGCCAGGGTCTTGCCGGTGCCGGTCTGGGCCTGGCCGGCGACATCGCCGCCCGGCAAGGCGACCGGGAGGGTCAGCGCCTGGATCGGGGTGCAACGCGAGAAGCCGGCGGCTTCCAGTCCGGCGAGCAGCGCCGGTTGCAGGTCGAACGAGGAAAAGGTGATGTCGGTTAGCGGCTTGTCGCTCATGCTTTCTTCTTTGCTGGGCTTCTTTGATAGAGGCTATGGCACGCGCAACGCGCGGGTCGATGCGCTTGCATCGTCGTCACCGGCGTCGCACACTGCGTTCCATGCCGGTGTATGCGAATCCTGGGCTAAGCCCTTGAACGGAATCGCGGAACGCCCCAGTTTACAGCAATGCGGCGACCATTCCGGTCCCGCTGTCCGCGGACCCCGCAGGAGACCCCTAAAGTGAGCGATAAGGTGACACACGTCGGCGACGCCGATTTCGACGCGGCCGTGCTGCAGTCCGACGAACCGGTACTGGTCGATTTCTGGGCCGAATGGTGCGGCCCCTGCAAGATGATCGCCCCGGTGCTGGACGAACTGGCCCAGACCTACGAAGGCCGGTTGAAGGTGGTCAAGCTCAACGTCGACGACAACCGCGCGACCGCGATCAAGTACCACGTCCGCAACATCCCGCTGCTGCTGCTGTTCAAGGACGGCCAGGTCCAGGCCACCCAGGTCGGCGCCGTGGGCAAGGGCCAGCTGACCCAGATGATCGAAAAAGGCATCGGCTCGGCCGCTTCGACCGCCTGAACCGCAATCCCGCGTAGGAGCGCCCCTTGGGCGCGATGCCTTCCTCCGGATGCCCAGACCAGAGCATCGCGCCCAAGGGGCGCTCCTACGAATCTGAACGGGTTTCCGTGCGCGGCGCTTGCCGCAGCCGCTTCCCGGTGCTAGTTTCAGCGCTATCCGGCGCGGGGGTCAGCGCCGCACCCATCTGATGGCACCCCTCCCAAGCACCACCTCTTCCACCCGCCTCGCCGGCATTCGCCGGCGCTCGCAAACCTAGCGAGGAATCGCACCTTTGTCCGATAACACCCCTGAAGCCGGCGACGCCGGCGCTCCTGCCGAGAAGCGTGTGCGCAACCCGCGCGTCGCCAAGGCCGCTCCCGCCTCCGAAGCGCCTACCGCCCCGGCCCCTGCTCCCAGCACGACTCCTCCGGCTTCCGCCGCGCCGCAAGCACCGGCGCCGCGATCCGAACCCCAGCAGCCTGCCGCCGTACCGGCGCAGCCCGCGTTGTCGCAGCCGCAATCCCAAGGCGGCAACACCGCGGAAGGCGGCCAGCCGTCGCAGAATGCGCAAGGCAACCCCCAGGGCGGCCAGCAGCAGGAGGGCGAGCCGCGCGACAGCAACAACCAGAACCGCTTCCAGAACAACAGCGGCGGCGGCGGCAACAACAACCGCCGCGACCGTTTCCGCAACCGCCGCGATCGCGACCAGCAACGTCCGCGCAACGACGGCCTGCCGGCCGACAACGGCGCCAACGAAGTATTCGTGCCGCGCGGCCCCGCGCCCGGCGTGCCGGAAGGCTTCCCGCAGTATTCGCTGAGCGACCTCAAGCGCATGCCGGCGCAGAAGCTGCTCGACATCGCCGAGCAGCTGAGCATCCACGAAGGCGTGGCCCGCGCGCGCAAGCAGGACGTGATCTTCGCCCTGCTGAAAGTGCTGACCCGCCATGGCGAAGGCGTCGCCGCCGACGGCGTGCTGGAAATCCTGCCGGACGGCTTCGGCTTCCTCCGCGCGGCCGAGGCCAGCTACCTGGCCGGCCCGGACGACACCTACATTTCGCCCAGCCAGATCCGCCGCTTCAACCTGCGCACCGGCGACCACCTCAGCGGCCGCATCCGCTTCCCCAAGGACGGCGAGCGTTACTTCGCGCTGTCGGTGGTCGACACGATCAACGGCGAACCGATCGAGGCCAGCAAGGGCAAGGTCCTGTTCGAGAACCTGACCGCGCTGTTCCCGCGCCGCCGCTTCACCCTGGAGCGCGGCAACGGTTCCAGCGAGGACATCTCCGGCCGGATCATGGATCTGATGGCGCCGCAGGGCAAAGGCCAGCGCGCGCTGATCGTGTCGCCGCCGAAAGCCGGCAAGACCATCCTGATGCAGCAGATCGCCACCGCGATCACCACCAACCATCCCGACGTGCACATGATCGTGCTGCTGATCGACGAGCGTCCGGAAGAAGTCACCGAGATGCAGCGCACGGTGCGCGGCGAAGTCATCAGCTCCACCTTCGACGAACCGGCCGCGCGCCACGTGCAGGTCGCCGAAATGGTGATCGAGCGGGCCAAGCGCCTGGTCGAACACAAGAAGGACGTGGTGATCCTGCTCGACTCGATCACCCGCCTGGCCCGCGCCTACAACAACGTGGTGCCCAGCTCCGGCAAGGTGCTCAGCGGCGGCGTCGACGCCAACGCGCTGCACCGCCCGAAGCGTTTCTTCGGCGCGGCGCGCAACGTCGAGGAAGGCGGTTCGCTGACCATCATCGCGACAGCGCTGGTCGAAACCGGCAGCAAGATGGACGAGGTGATCTACGAGGAGTTCAAGGGCACCGGCAACAGCGAAGTGCATCTGAACCGCCGCATCGCCGAGAAGCGCGTCTATCCGGCCATCGACATCAACCGTTCCGGCACCCGCCGCGAGGATCTGTTGATCGAACCGGAACTGTTGCAGCGGATCTGGATCCTGCGCAAGCTGCTGCACCCGATGGACGAGATCGCGGCGATGGAATTCCTGCTGGACAAGATGAAGAACACCAAGTCGAACGACGAGTTCTTCAGTTCGATGAAGCGCTGAGCCAGCAGCGGAACCCAAGAAAAAACGCCCCGCGACGCGGGGCGTTTCCGTTCACCGGCACTGGAAATCGTCGGCGCCCACCGGTCCGCAACCGTCACCCCAGCGTCCCGTCTGCCGCCAGTAATCGACCACGCCGGCCTCGGCCAGCAGCCTCTTGAAATCCGGGTGCGCGCGCACGCCGGAATACGGCGCATTCCAGAACGCGACATACGGGAACTGGGCCATCGCGCCGTCCTTGAATCCGCCCTGTGCTTCCAGCTCCCGGCGCAGTGCCGTCATGGCCAGGTCCGTGTCCCCCAGTGCATCGGCCACGTTGGTCCACATGTAGGAAGCCTCGTTGTAGCCGCCACCGTAGGCCTCGTCCGCGAGCGCCTTGCGCACCAGGGCGAGCATGGCCTCGCGCTCGTCCAACACCGCACCCAGATCGCGGAAGAACGGGGTGTCGAAGTCTTTGGAATGTTTCAGCAGGCGACCGTGCAGCTCGCGCAACTGCGCCAACCCGCCGGGTCGCTTGCCCGCCAGCTGACGGATGAAGGCGACATAGTCCGGCTCCAGCTGGCTGCCTTCCAGTTGCCGGCCGCGCTGGTATTCGGCTTCGGCATCCCGGTAGCGGCGCGCGGCGGTGTAGTCGTATTGCAGGTCGCGGGAAAGGAACAGCGCCATCGGCTCTACTGCGCGCACCTGTTCGATCAGCGCCACGGCTTCCTGCAGATGGCCCATGGCATAGAGCATGTAGCTGTAGTCCCAGACGCGCTCCTTGGTCGGCGGGCCGGAATCCACGATCTCCTTCGCAAGGGCGATGGCCTCGACGCGCCTGCCTTGGCGCCACAGCGCATTGGAGCGGTCCCGCCTGGCCACCCAGCTGTCGGGCGCGATGCGGGCAATGCGCTCGCGGACCTGCAGCGCTTCGGCGCGCAGCTGGTCGGCCTGGGCGCCGCGCAATTCCTGCGCCATGGAATTCAACGAACCGGCCAGCGCATCCCAGCACAGCACGCATTGCGGATCCAGCGCGACCATTTCGCGGGCCAGTTGCAGGCGTTCGCGGTCATGCTCGAAATCGAACTGTTCCCGCATCACGATGCTGCGCCAGCGCAGGAAACGCTCATAGGCTTCGACATGGGTGGTGCCGCCCTGTCCGCGGTTGAACCTCGCCACATCCAGTTTCACGCTCAAGGCCTGCGCCACGTCGCGCGAGATTTCCTCCTGCACCGCGAACACGCCGCGCAGTTCGCGCGCGTAGGTCTTCGACCACAGATGGGTACCATCGCCGGCACCGACGAGTTGGGCGGTGACGCGCAGATGCCCGCCGTCCTTGCGCACGCTTCCCTCGAGCAGATAGGCGACGCCGAGTTTCCGGCCGATGGTGCGCAGGTCTTCGTTCTTGCCCTTGAACGAGAAACTCGACGTGCGTCCCACCACCCGCAGCGCCGGCGCTTGCGCCAACTGGTTGAGGATTTCCTCGGCCAGTCCATCGGCCAGGTATTCCTGGTCCTGCGCTTGCGAAAGATCGGCGAACGGCAGCACCGCCAGCGAAGGCGGTGCCGGGACCGCAGGCACGGCGTCCGGCGCGGCACCATCGTCCTTGTGCAGCAGCCATGCGACGGCGGTCGCCGCCAGCAGCGCCGCCGCGGCGCCGGCGGCGAGCCGGGGCCAGCGCGTGCGCACCGGTCCAGCCAGTGGCTGCGTCGTCGAGCGTGGCGCGTCGGCTTCCGCCATCGGCAGGGGCGGGTCGAAGCGGTAGCCGACCCCATGCACCGTGCGCAGCAGGCGCGGATGTTGCGCATCCTCGCCCAGCGCCTGACGCAACACGCTCATGATCCGGTTCAGCACGCTCTGGGTGACGTGCCGGTGGCCCCAGACCGCGTCCAGGATTTCTTCCCGGGCAACCACCCGGCCAGGGGAACCGGCCAGCAGCGTGAGCACGGCGAAGGCCTTGGGTTCCAGCGCCTGTTCGCGGCCGCCGCGCGACAACCGCCGGCCGGCGAAGTCGATGACCACGTCGTCGAAGGCCAGGTTGCGCGGCACGGGCTTCGGCATGCGGTTCCCAGGCGGGGAAATCCCGCCCGATCAAGTATAGGTGCATGGCCGCCGCGGCTGGCCTAAGCCTTTTCTGAGATTTTCCTCACCGATCTGCGCATTGTCTGCGGCTTTCCTCAAGACTCGTCCGCGCCGCAGCGGCAAGCTGGCCAGGCAGGCGCGATCCGCGCCGCCACGCCGGGAAAGCGCGGCGAATCGATCACTCTCCCCGGCAGCCAGCTCTCCTTGAGGCACTTCCCATGAAAAAGCCTTCGCTTCGCATCCTCGCCCTTCCCGTGGCGCTCGTCGGCCTTTGCGGCTCCAGCCGCCTGATGGGGAGGACCGACATTGCGCCGGCGGCGTTCGATCCGCTGCTCGATCCCATCGGCGCAGTGTGTTCGCCGGCTACAGCCGGCCGCCCCGCGCTGCTCGACGCCCTGGTGCTCGCGCAAGCCGAGACCCGGCCCTTCCCGGTGCAGCCGATGAAAGCCGCGGGCGGCGCCGTGCCGCTTTACGGCAACCTCGGCCAGCTGACCCTCGCGGTGGGCACGAAGCGCGCGAAAGCGCAGGCGTATTTCGACCAGGGCCTGCGCTGGGCGTTCGCGTTCAACCACGCCGAGGCCCAGCGCGCGTTCCAGGCGGCGCAGCAGGAAGACCCCACGCTGGCGATGGCGTATTGGGGCGAGGCGTTCGTGCTGGGGCCGAACATCAACGCGCCGATGCTGCCGGGGGCCGTGGCGCCCGCATTCGCGGCGCTCACCAAGGCGGTGGAACGGGCGGCCACCGCGCCGGCGAAGGACCGCGCGCTGGTCGCGGCCCTGCAGAAGCGCTATTCCACCGACCCCGGCGCCGACCGGACAGCGCTCGACGCCGCTTTCGCGGACGCGATGCGGGTCGTGGCCACAACGTATCCGGAGGACGACACGGTGCAGACGCTCTACGCCGAATCCATCATGGACACGCAGCCGTGGGATTACTGGGAAGCGGCGGGCACCAGGCCCAAGGGCCGTGCCGGCGAAATGCTCGCGGTGCTCGAAAAAGTCCTCGCCCGCAATCCCGAGCACCCGGGCGCGATCCACCTCTACCTCCATGCCGTCGAGGCTTCCGCCACCCCCGAACGCGGCCTGCCCCACGCCAGGCGCCTCGCCGGACTGATGCCCGGCGCGGGGCACATCGTGCACATGCCCGCGCACATCTACTATCGCGTGGGACTGTTCAAGGAATCGATGGAAATCAACAAGCGCGCGATGGCCGTCGACGAGGCGTATTTCGCCACCTCGCCGTCCGACCCGCTCTACAAGTCGGCCTATTACCCGCACAACATCCATTTCGTACTGGTGTCCGCGCAGATGGGCGGCGACGGCAAGACCGCCATCGACGCGGCAGGCAGGCTGGAGGCCTCGCTTGGCGACGACGTCGTCGCGGAATATCCGCTGCTCGAACCCATCAAGGCCGCGCCCTACCTGGCGCACGCCATGTTCAGCGCGCCCGCGGAGATCCTCGGCCTGGAAGCCCCGCCGGAAAACCAGGTGCTGGTGGCGGCGCTCGCGCACTACGCGCGCGCGCTGGGCTACGCCGGGAAGAAGGACTTCGAAGGCGCGAAGCGCGAAATCGCCGCCATCGCCGCCATCGAGCGGAACGCCGACTTCAAGCCTTACGTCGACTGGTACGTGCCCGGCCAGGAGATCGTGCGGACCGCGCGCCTGGTCGCCACCGCCCGCCTCGTCGACGCGCAGGGCGACCTCGACGCGGCGGAAAAGGCCTACGAAGACGCCATCGCGGTGGAGGATTCGTTCTCCTACATGGAACCGCCCTATTGGTATTACCCCATCCGCCAGTCGCTGGGTTCGGTCTATCTGCGCCAGGGCAAGCTCGACGCAGCGGAGAAGGTATTGCGCGAATCGCTGCTGCGATCGCGCGGCAACGGTTGGGCGCTGGCGGGATTGACGGAAGTCTACAAGCGCAAGGGCGACAAGGCGGCGGAGAAGGCGACGCGGCGGGCGTACGACAGGGCGTGGTTCGGCGGCGAAGCGCCCGATGTCGCCCGGTTGTAGGCCACGCGATTCTTCCGGCAACTCCGGAAAGAGGAAAACGCCGCCATGAACGAGCAAAACAGGCTGGCCATGGGCCGGACAACAGCGCGGCCGGTCCCCGCCGAAGAACGCCTGCTGCGCTGGACCGGCCGCTTCTTCTACTTCGCGGCCCTGGCCGGCCTGGGGGTCTTCGGCACCTACATCGTCCTTCGCGCCACCGGCGCCACCTTCAGGAATTTCGAACAGTGGCACGAGCTGGTGGCGGGCCTGTCGATGCCGACGGCCTCCATCTGGATCGCCAATCTCGGTATCGGCCTGCACTTCGTCATGGGAACGATACTGGTACTGGCCTGGCCGATCCTGCTTTCATCAAAAATTCGCGCCCGCCATCGCGCCGTGCATCGCTGGACCGGCCGGGTCTACGTGACCGCGGGCTTGCTGGCGGGTATCGGTGGCATGTCCTTCATCCTGACCCACGGCGCATACCTCCGGGCGGCGTCCGTGGCCTTCGGCATCTGGGGTACGGTGCTGATGCTGAGCGCGGTCATGGCCTATGTCCACGCGCGCGCGAAACGCTTCGACCTGCACCGGGCATGGGCCATCCGCCTATTCGCGATGGTGCTGGGTTCATGGGTGTTCGATCTCGAATTCCGCGCATGGAAGGACCTCACGGGCGGCATCGGCATCAGCGAAAGCGAAACGCCCGGCGTGTTCGACTACGCGCTCCTGTACCTGTTCTTCGTCCCCAACCTGCTGGTCGCCGAATTCTTCATCCGCAACAAGCACAAGCGCATCGCCCTGCCGCGCAAGCTGAAATGGCCGATGGTGGCCGCGTTCGCGGCCGCCGGCCTGGTGTTCGCCTATGCGATCTTGGCGGTCAGTGCCACCCACTCCGGAAAGTACGGGAAGCACCTGCTGCAGCTCGTGGCCAACTGAGCACAGGATGTCGGCGGATCGCTGGAAAAGTTTTCCGTGGATATTCTCGGGCTCCTGATCGATTCCATCGGCAACCGGAAAAGGAAACGCCCCGCGAGGCGGGGCGTTCTCTGCACGCACGGCGACGGCGTGTCGGCCGATCAGAACCCGCGTCCGCCGGGTGAAGCCTGCACGGCCTGCGCCGGCGACGAGGCGTCGGCCGTCGCGTGCCGGGCGGCGAGCTGGCTGCTGGTTTCCACGCTCTGCCGGGAACCGGAAGCGAGCTCCAGGGACACCATCTGCGAGGCGGGGGATTTCGGATCGCCCTGGACGGCGAAGACCTTGCTGCCGTCGCGGCTAAGGAACAGGTGGTCGACGCCGCTCATGCCCCCTTCGCGCGCCAATGGCACCAGTGCGGCGGCCAGGTTTTTCTGCTGTTGCGCATCGAGCTTGCCGGCGCCGGGAGCTTCCTGGACCTTGCCGAGCAATTCCTTGTACAGGCCGTTCAGGGCATGCGCGCCGCTGGTCAGAATGGCCGCCGTGCGCAACCCCTCCTCCAGCGCGCCACCGACGCGGCCGCCGTTGCGGTTGACCGCTTCCTTCGCGGTTGTGGAAGGCAGGTAAGCGCCGCGCTCGCGTTCGCCGTCGTGATCGCGCAGGTAGCGCTTGACGTCCTTGAGCTCCAGGTCGAGGAAATCCTTCGCGAAACCCTTCGCCGCCTGCGCCAGCTGCATGGCCTGCTCCGGTTTGAGGCGGTCCAGTCCCTTGCCCGATGCAAGCGCATCGATCAGCGAATCGGGATCGACCTTCTGCTTGAGGAAGGCGAGGAAGCGTTCGCGCGTCTCCGGGTTCTGCCCGATGCCCTCGAGAATGCGCGTGGCCGTGGACAGGGCGTTGCCGGCATCGGTCGGCATGCCCGCGATCTGCCGCATCACCCCGCTGATCGCGTGCTTGGGTTCCATGCCCACGGCGAAGGGGAAACGTTCGCGGAACTCGTCCCAGCGCGGCGCCAGCAGGGCCTCGCGCGCGTGCTTGATCAGCTGATAGGCGCCGGCGGCGAACGCGACGATCGCGATACCGACCGGAGCCACGCCAACCAGTGCGCCGACCAGTCCGGCATTGCGTGCGCCCATCATCAGGGCGACATTGCCTGCGTTGCCGGCCAGCTTGAAGCCGCCATTGAGCAGGTCGAAGGCGGAGTCCACGCGCTGGTCGGTATTCAGTGCCTTGCCGGTGATCGGATCGCGCCCGTTGAACACGCGCCCGGCGTTCTCGCCCAGGTGCCTGGCCTCCTGGGCCACGTCCTTGATTGCGCTGTAGCGTTCGAGGATTTTCGCCGCTTCACGCTCGCGACCGCTGCGGGTGGCGAACTCGAGTACCGCCGCCATCGCCACCGAATCCAGTGGCTTGCCGTCGCGATGGGCGACGCTGCCGGTCTCGATCGCGGCCTGGATCGCGTCCAGCGTGTCGAAGACCTCGTGTTGCCCGTCCTTGCGCGCCAACCCCTTGAGTTCGGTCAGCGCGCCATCGACCGGAGCTGGAGGCTGCGCGTCACGCTGCGCCGACCACTGCGTGGCGTAGGCGACCAAAGACGACTGCAATTCCGTAGGCATGTCCACGGCGTAACCGTGGAAAGGCGGCGCCATGCGGCCGTCGTCGCGGGTCTCGCCCGGATGCAGCTTCCACGTCGACGCGGTGCCTGCCAGCGCACCGCCGGAGCTGTCGAATGAGGCGATGGTCGCCTCCAGGGTGTCTTCGTCCACGACCAGGCCGTTGCGTTGCAGCGCATCGGCAACGACCGCGCGCAGCACCGTGTCGCGCGACCACTCATCGTCGGCGGGCAGTAGGCTGGTGTAAGGCCGGGGGCGATCCTGGATCCCGCCCTGGCCGGCGTAGCGGCGCGGGATCCCATCGATCGCGTCCTGATTCCCGGTGACGGCCCGGCCCGATTCGACTGTCGCATCCATATGCACTTGCTCCTTGTTAGAGAGGGCAGATTCCTGCTGCCTTGGTCGGCGGAAGTCAGCCGCCGACGGGCGAATCATGCCTCCAAAGGAGAAGGGGAGCAAATCGGAACATCATTTCCGCCACGCATGCCACTTCCCCGGCACGATCCACGTACAGGAGAACGTCCGTGGGCTGCGGCGTAGCAAGATAAAGAACACCAGTTCGAATGATGAATTCTTCAGTTCGATGAAGTGCCGAGGCAGGTTTCTTCGGCGCCACAAAAAAAGCCCCGCGAGCGGGGCTTTTTCAATCGGCCGACCGCTCATCCTGGCTGCAGTGGCGTCAATAGGCGCAGGCTGTTGCGCGCGTCGTATAGAACGCCGGCGATCATTGCGTCGGGACTCTGGGCGCTGTCGAATCCCGTGTCCCACGGCGCGCGGCGGATAGGGCCTGGCACATAGGAATCCCATTGGCCGTAAGAGGGCCGTTGGTAGCCATGGAACTGGAAGTCGACCGGAACGCGTACCACCCAGGTTTCTTCCTTGGCGTTTTCGCCAACGGCAGGCAGCTGGAAGGTCCATTTTTTTGCCGCGTTCAACGCGGACTTGGCCAGCATATCGCGCATGCGGTCCATTTCATTCTCGCTGCCTATGACCTGCAGGTTGACCTGTTCGGCGAACAATTCCTGCACGGCGCCTTCGCGCCCGATCTTCAGCACCACATAGACGGTTCCGCGCGCGCCTACCTTCCATGCGCTCTCTGGATAGATCGGCGGCTTCATTGCGATGGGCTTGATCGAATCCGCTCGCGCGAGGCGTTCCTCCGGAGTCATGGCTTCCTCGCCGAAGTAGCCGCTGCGAATGCCGACCTCGTAGCGTTCGGCGTCGATCTTCTTGGCGGCGATCCGCAGACTCATCCGCGCCCTGGCCTTTCGCGCTACGCCATCGATCAGCAGCGGTTCAAAACGCCAGGACGCGCCCGCCTGCTCGACCAGCGAGAGCACGCCCGTGGGAAGCTTGTCCGGTTCGTCGAGCTCGAGCTTGCTGATACTGCCGTCGGTCGCAATCAACACCCACCCGGTCACCAGCATGCTGGACTCTACCGTCTTGCGTACTGCGCGAGGGCCTGCCGCGTGGCTCGCGAATGCAACCAACAGCCCCAGCATCAACGCCACTATTCGATTCATTACGCCTCTCCCTGCGAAGTTGTCGAATGGTCAGCCTATCCACTGGGACGACCCTTGCCAACCAGGGCGGCGCCGGGGGCCGCACAGGGCGAGTGCGTACAACCAACCCGGGAGGCCCATTGCCTTCGCTGAGCCGATCGCTACCCCGACTTACGCGGGTCGGGCTCACGAACGATCAACCCCGCATAATGAAACCCAGGAGGTGCGCCCATGCACGGCAGCGGTCTGGAACTCGCCCTGGTCTTCCTGCTGGCCGCGGTGCTGGCGGTGCCCGTGTTCAAGAAATTCGGCCTGGGCGCGGTACTGGCCTACCTGGTCACCGGTGCGGTGCTGGGTCCCTATGGGCTGAGGCTGGTGCGGGATGCGGACCGGATCCTCAACGCCGCCGAGATCGGCGTGGTGATGATGCTGTTCGTGATCGGCCTGGAACTGTCGCCGTCGCGGCTGCAGGTGATGCGCAAGCCGGTGTTCGGCACCGGCGGGGTGCAGGGCCTGCTGACCGCCCTGGTCCTGGGCGGACTGGCGCTGCTGGCCGACCTGCACTGGAAGACCGCGTTGGTCATCGGCCTGGGACTGGCGCTGTCCTCGACCGCGGTCAGCCTGCAGTTGCTGTCCGAGCGCAAGGAACTGACCAGCGATTACGGACGCCAGGGATTCGCGATCCTGCTGTTCCAGGACCTGGTCGCGATCCCGCTGCTGGCGGCGATCCCGCTGCTGGCCGGGGCCAAGAACCAGACCCTGACCTGGGCCATGGCATTGCAGGCGGTGGGCGCGGTCGCGGTGGTGGTGCTGGGCGGCCGCCTGTTGTTGCGACAGCTTTTTCGTGTGGTCGCGCGCACGCGCATGCCGGAAGTGTTCACCGCGACCGCCTTGCTGGTGGTGCTGGGCACCGCCTGGTTCATGCAGTTGGCCGGCCTGAGCGCGGGCCTGGGCGCGTTCCTGGCCGGCGTGCTGCTGTCGGATTCCGAATTCCGCCACGAACTGGAATCGCAGATCGAACCGTTCAAGGGCCTGCTGCTGGGCCTGTTCTTCATCGCCGTGGGCATGGACATCGACCTGGACCGGGTCGCCGCCGAACCGCGGATCATCGCCGCCGGCGTCGCTGTGCTGCTACTGGTGAAGTTCGGCATCCTGTTCCTGGTCGGATTGCGGCCGGGCAAGCTCAACCCGCGTTCGGCGCTGATGCTGGCCAGCGTGCTCTGGCTGGGCGGCGAATTCGCCTTCGTGGTGTTCAGCGAAGCGGTGCGTGTGGGCCTGCTGGACGATCCCACCCGCGACCGCCTGGTGGCGATGGTCGGCGTGTCGATGGCGTTGACCCCGTTGTTGCTGATAGCGATGTCGCGCCTGCTGGCGCACTACAAGGCGGAGAAGAAGCAGCCGCGCGAGTTCGACGCCATCGACAGCGCCGACGCGGTCGACGGACAACGACCGCAGGTGCTGATCGCCGGCATGGGCCGTTTCGGCCAGATCGTGGCGCGGCTGCTGACCGCGCAGCGCATTCCCTTCGTGGCCCTGGAACACAGCCCGGAACAGGTCGAGGACATGCGCCGTTTCGGCAGCCGCATCTATTACGGCGATCCGACCCGGCCGGAACTGCTGCGCGCGGCCGGGGCGCAGCACGTCAAGGCGTTCGTGATCGCGATCGACGACACCGAGACCAACATCAAGGCCACGCGCCTGATCCGGCGCATGTACCCGAAGGCCACGGTCTTCGCCCGCGCACGCAATCGCCAGCACGCCTGGCGCCTGATGGACCTGGGCGCGCAGGCGTTCCGCGAGACCTTCGGCTCCAGCCTGGAGATGGGCGAGAAGGTGCTCGAGGCGCTGGGCCTGCCGCCGGAAGTGGCGGCCGACCATGCCCGTCGTTTCCGCGTCCACGACGAGAACCTGCTGCGCGCCCAGCACCTGGTCTACGACGACGATGCAGCGGTGGTGCAGACCGCGCGCGACGCGCGCGGTGCGCTGGAGGCATTGTTCGAGGCCGATGTGAGCGACAGCGATCCGGTGGACGACGCGGATTCGGCGAAACCGATTTGATGTTGGCGATTGTTCCTTCCCTTCTCCCACCGGGAGAAGAGCTTGCCCCCGCGAAGGCGGAGGTGCCCGGAGAGCTTGCCCCTCGAACGCTCTAGTCGGGGGACGGATTAGGGAAAGACAATTCAGAATTCAGCTTGCAATGAAAGTCCGTAGGCAAGTCACTCCCATTCCCTCATCCGTCGCTTCGCGCCACCTTCTCCCGGAGGGAGAAGGAAGCCACATCACCGCGGTTCGCGCAGGAACCTGGCCATCGATGCGCCCGGCACGGCCGGGGCGAATTCGGCGGCGACGTCGACGAAGCCGCGCATCACCGCGACCTCGCGCGGGGTGCGGTTGAGCGCGTCGCGCAGATCGGGGTCGGCGCCGGTGCGCAGCAGGCGCTGGACCACGCGCAACAGGCCATGCAACGCGGCCAGGTGCAGCGGACCGAACCCGCGCGGATCCTGCACGTCCAGCGAGACCTCTTCGTCCAGCAGGCGTTCGAGTGCGGCGAGCACCACTTCCTCGTCGCAGGCGGTGCCGGGTTCCGCACGCGCGCCCAGCAGCAGCAGCAGCGGAGTGACCGCGCCGGCGGCGATGGTTTCCGGTTCGGCGCCGGCCAGCAGCAGGGTGTCGAACAGCGCGACCAGGCGCGGCTTGTCGCGGGCGATGAAACCGAACAGGGCCGCGCAATGCAGCGGAGTCAGGCCCTGCGCATCGCTGGCATGCACGTTGGCGCCGGCGGTCAGCAAACGCGCGGTGATGTCCGGCAGGCCCAGCGCCGCGGCCAGCATCAGCACGGTGACCCCGCCCGGCAGGCGGTGCTCGATCTGCGCGCCCGCGGCCAGCAGGTCGTTGACGATATCGGCCTGGCGCATGCTCACCGCCGCCGACAGCGGCGTGGCCCCGGTGTTGGCGGCGTGTTGCGGATCGGCGCCGCGCCTGAGCAGCAGGTCGACCGTGGCGCGATGGCCGCCACCGGCCGCGCGCAGCAGCGCGGTGCAACCTTGCGCATCGGGCGAATCCACGGCGAAACCGAGATCGAGCAGGCGACGCACCGCGTCGGCGTCGCCGGCCATCGCCGCGGCCGGCAGGTCGGCGGCGCGCAATACGCGCCTGGGCAAGGGCCAGCCGCGCCAGTCCAGCCAGTCGGCCAGGTCGCGACGGCCGCTGGCCAGGGCCACGCCGAGCGGCGTCTGCCCATCGGCGGCGCGGGCATGCGGGGAAGCGCCCTTGGCGATCAGCTGCTTGAGCACGGCTTCGCGGCCGAGCGCGGTGGCCAGGTGCAACGCCGACATGCCATGGCCGTCGCGCGCTTCGCGATCGACGCCGAGATCGAGCAGGCGATCGAGCAGGCGCGTCCAGCCCAGCCGCACCGCGAGCGACAGCGGCGGATCGTCGACGCGGGAAACGGCGAACGGATCGGCGCCGCGTTCCAGCAATTCCAGGGCGAAGGTTTCCGCGCCCGCGATCGACGGGTTGCCATGCAGGCAGGCGGACAGGAACCGGGTCAGGCCGCCGGCACCGGCCGGGGAGACGCCACGCTGCAACAGCGCGCGCAGCACCGGCATCGCTTCCGGCCCGCGCGACAGCAGCGCGAACAGGGGTACATCGCTGACGCCGTCGCGCACTTCCGCATCGGCGCCGTGCCGCAGCAGCCATTCGACGCGCGCGGGCGAGGCGACGATGCCGGGATCGTGCAGCAGGCTGCCGAGTTCCGATGCCGAGCAGAGTCTGGCCAGCGCTTCCAGGCCGTCATGCCGGTCGGCATACAGGCCATCGCGGACCAGGCCCAGCGGCGCGCGGTCCGGCGGCGACTGGTCTTCCTCGTTCTCGGCCACCGCCGCAGGCAGCGCATAGTCCGGATCGAGCGCGGAGACGATCGCCCAGCGGCCGGCTTCGGCGGCCAGGTCGACGGCGCGGCGGCCCTGCCGGTCGGCGTGGTCCGGATCGACGCCCAGTTCCAGCAGTCGCCGCACCAGCGGTACCGGCACCGATTCGCCGGTGCAGGCCAGCATCAGCGCATTGCGCGCCTGGTTGTCTTCATCGCCGATGCGGGCGCCGGCAACGGCCAACGCTTCCAGCGCGGCGATTTGACTGCCGCGCGCGGCCGCCAGCCACGGCGTGCGCCCGGCATCGTCGCGGCCATGCACATCGGCGCCGGCCGCCAGCAGCACGGCCATGATCTCGACATGCCCGGCGTAGGCGGCCTCATGCAAGGCGCTGCGACCCAGGCTGTCGCGGGTGTCGACCTTGGCCTTGTGCTTCAGCAGCAGTTGCACGCCGACCGGATCGTCTTCCTCGGTCGCGGCCGCCGCCAGCAACACCGGTTGGCCGCCCGGGGGTTCGGCCTTGGCCCCGCGCTCCAGCAGGAACTTGGCCAGCCGCCAGTTGCCGGCCACGCAGGCCACGCCCAGCGGGGTGATGCCTTCGGCGTTGAGCGCATCGGTTTCGGCCGCGGCATCGCGCAGTAGCGCGGCGACGCCGGGATCGGAACTGCGCGCGGCATGGTGCAAGGGCGTGTTGCCTTCGTTGTCGGCGGTGCGCGGATCGGCGCCGTTGGCCAGCAGCGTGGTCACCGCATCCGGACGGCCGTGCCAGCTGTCGCGGGTCGCGGCCAGCAACGGGGTCATGCCGGCCTGGGCCTGGTTGAGGTCGATGCCGTGCGCGATCAACGCGCGCAGCAGGCGCAGGTCGGGCAGCACCGCGGCCAGCGTGGCCAGGCTGCGCTGGTCGCGCGGATCGGTGGGAACGGCGCGCGGATCGGCGCCCGCCTCTAGCAATTCGAGCGCGCGTTCGACACGTCCGGCGCGAGCGGCGGCGAACAAGGCGCCATCGAGATCGTCTTCCGCGGCGGGCGTCGCCGCTTCCGCGGAATGGTTTTCGACCGGCGTTGCCGGCGCCATGATCACGACCGGCAAGGCCCGGGCCACCGAACTGCGCTGCAGCGCCCAGTGCAGGACCGGCAGCAACAAGGCGTAGGCGACACCGACCGCGACGTGCAGGTGGTCGGACACGATGCCCGGCCAGGCCAGCGCACCGCCGAGGCCGATCGCCAGCGCCACCAGCGCGGCCACGCCCAGGCCGTGCCAGGCGTGGATATCGCGCTCCGGCAAGCCGTGCCAGTGCGCCGCCAGGGTGCCGCCTTCGCGCTCCAGCGCCTGCCACAGCGGCCAGGTGCGCCACAGCCCGATCAACACCGCTCCGACCACCGCGCTCAGGCCCAGCGCCGCCGGCAGGCTGCCGCTCTGGCGCAACGAGGCCAACGGCCAGGCCACCAGCAAGGCGGAGGCGGCGAAGCCCAGCGCCCACAGCGCCAGCAGGGCCACGGCTTCGCCACGCAGGATCGCGCCCGAAGCGCGCGAACGGGTGCCGCGCCACCAGGAAACCGCCAGCGCCAGCAACGGTTGCGCCAGCAGCGCGCCGGCCAGGGCGACGATTCCACCGAACACGGTCGATGCGGCCAGGGCGACGCCCAGCGCCAGCGCGATCCAGTGCGCGTGCCTGGCCAGGGAAGCGGACCTAGCCATCGTCGCGCCCGGTATCGGCGTCCTGCAGCTTGAAGATCTGCGGCGGGAACTGCAGGTGGAAGCCGTTCGCGGCCAGGTTCTGCCGCACCACTTCAGGGTTCTCGCGGGCCAGCTTGCGTTGCGGAGTCAGCGCCACTTCCAGCACGAACGCCAACTCGCCGAGCTGCGCACGCAGGGGTTCGGGGATCTTTTCGAAATCGTCGCGTGCGGCAAGGTAGACGAAGGTATCGGACTTGCGCTGGCTCTTGTAAACGAAGGCTTGCATCCGCGCGTGACGCATCCTGCAGGGGGGTGGTGCGGATTGTGGCCGAAACCCGGACATAGCGAAACCCGCGCGGCGTTTCCGCCGGGCGCGCATTGACGCGTTTTCACCGGCGTTTTCCGCCGTCGCGAGCGCTGCCCTGCGCATGCCGCTCACATCGCTGAACCCTGCCGGCGGCAGTCAGCAATGTCCATGCCATGCGAATCTGGCCCGATCCGCCACTGGCTATACTTCCGCCACATCATCGTCGGAACAACGCGTGCCCGTATCGCTTTCACCCATGCCCGCACTGGCGATACGCGCCTATACCGCCACCACCGCGCTGGGCCGCGGCCGCGATGCCCAGGCCGATGCGCTGAACGATCGACGCAGCGGGCTGCGCCGCAACGACTTCGGTGGCGACGAACGCCTGGATTGCTGGATCGGCCGGGTCGACGGGCTGGAACAATCGCCTCTGCCCGCGGCCCTGGCCGGATGGGAGTGCCGCAACAACCGCCTGGCCTGGCTGGCCCTGCAGCAGGACGGCCTGATGGCGGCGATCGACGCGGTCGTCGCCCGCCACGGCGCAGGACGCGTGGCGGTGGTGATGGGAACTTCCACCTCCAGTATCGGCGCCACCGAGGAGGCTTACACGCGCCTGTCGGGCGAAAGCGGCGAACGTCGTTTCCCGCCGGACCTGGATCGCCCGATCATCCACACCCCGCATTCGCTCGGCGATTTCGTCCGCCAGGCCACCGGTTTGGGCGGCCCCTGCGCGACTGTGGCCACCGCCTGCTCTTCCAGCGCCAAGGTCTTCGCCCAGGCCGCGCGCCTGATCCAGTCCGGACTGGCCGATGCCGCCGTGGTCGGCGGCGTGGACACCTTGTGCGGCAGCGTGTTGTTCGGTTTCAACGCCCTGCAACTGGTATCGACCGAGCCGTGCAGGCCGTTCGACGCCGCACGCAGCGGCCTGTCGCTGGGCGAAGCCGGCGGCTTCGCGGTGCTGGAGCGAAACGACGATGGCGATCGCGCCCCGTTGCAATTGCGCGGCTATGGCGAATCCAGCGACGCCCACCACATGTCCGCGCCGCACCCGCAGGGCCTGGGCGCGAAACTGGCCATGGCCGATGCGCTGGCCCGCAGCGGCATCGATGCCGACGAGGTGGGCTACCTCAACCTGCACGGCACGGCCACGCCGGCCAACGACCCGATCGAGGCGCGGGCGGTGGCGGAGATGTTTCCTGATGCACTGCATGCCGGTTCCACCAAGGGCTGGACCGGACACACCCTGGGCGCGGCGGGCATCGTCGAATCGGTGATCGCGCTGCTGGCGCTGGAACGTGGATTGTTGCCGGGCACGCTCAACAGCACCTCGCGCGATCCGGCCTGCGGCGCGCAGATCCGTTTCGACAATGCGCGGCGCGACATCCGTTATGCGATGAACAATTCCTTCGGCTTCGGCGGCAACAACGCCTCGCTGGTCTTCGGCCGCGCATGACCACTTCCTCGCTGTCGGCCGGCATCGCCGGAATCGGGTTCTGGGCGCGCGGGCTGCCCTCGTGGCAGGCCGCATGCGCGTATCTCGCCGCCGACGCCCTGCCCGTCGATGCGCCGACCCGCCCTTCCCCGCAACTGCTGGCGCCCAACGAACGCCGGCGCGCACCGGAAACGGTGGCGGTGGCATTGGAAGTGGCGCTCGCGGCCTGCATCGCCGCCGGCCGCGACCCGGCCACGCTGCCCTCGGTGTTCGCCTCCACCCATGGCGACCTCAACATCACCGACTACATGTGCGAGACCCTGGCCAGCGAACCGCGCAGTCTCTCGCCCATCCGCTTCCACAATTCGGTGCACAACGCGGCCGCCGGCTACTGGACCATCGGCGCGGGTGCGATGGCGCCGGCGACCGCGATCAGCGCCTCCGATGCCAGCTTCGCCCAGGGCCTGCTCGAAGCCCTGGCGCAACTGGCCACCGGCACCGAGGCGGTGTTGCTGGCGGCCTGCGACGGCCATGCCACCGGGCCGGTGGCGCGGGTGTCGCGCAGCCAGGGATTGCTGGGAGCCGCCTTGCTGCTGGTCCATGATCCGGCGCCGGGAATGCCGCGCCTGCAGGTGCGCGTGGAAGAAGAACCCATGGACCCGACGCAGGCCGACGGACCGCTGTCGCTGTTCCTCGCCGGCAACGCGATGGCGCCGATGCTGCCGTTGTTCGAGGCGCTGGCGCTGCGCCGCGCCCAGGTCGTGCTCGGCGCCGGCCACGGCACGTCCCTGCGGATCGGCATCGTCCATGATTGAACCCACATGACCGCATCGAAACACCTCGGCCGCGACGATGTCGCCGTGCTGGTCCCGGCCCTGAACGAATCGCTGCGGATCCGCGAAGTGGTGCTGGGCGCGCTGGAGCAATGCCCGAACGTGATCGTGGTCGACGACGGTTCCAGCGACGGCACCCACGCCTGCATCGCCGACCTGCCGGTGACCGTGCTGCGGCATGCGCAACGCAAGGGCAAGGGCGAATCGTTGCGCGACGGTTTCCGCGAAGCGGCGCGGCGCGGTTACCGGGGCGTGCTGACCATGGATGGCGACGGCCAGCACTCCGCCGGCGACCTGCCGCGGTTGCTGGAAGCGGCCAATCGCCATCCCGGCTGCATCATCATCGGCGCGCGCCTGCGCAAGCGCGCCGCGCAGCCGACCCACCGCCGGCTGGCCAACGAATTCGGCGACTGGGGTATCGCCTGGGGCACCGGCTACCAGGTCGCCGACAGCCAGAGCGGCCAGCGCTTCTACCCGGCCGAGGTGATCGCGCTGCAGGACGTGCCCGGCGAAGGTTTCGTGTTCGAGGCGCAGATCGTGATTTCCGCGGCGCGCTCCCTGGGCACGCGTTGCGTGTCGGTGCCGATCGAGTCGCGCTACCACTGCGCCGGCAGCGACGAGAAATTCCGCGCCAGCCATTTCCGTCCGCTGAAGGACCTGTACAGCATCACCAGCCACATCGTGCTGCAGGCATTACGTTACGGCGGCCTGCCGGCGGTGTATCGCAGCATCCAGGCCAATCCGCCGATCATCGATGATCCCAGCGGCGAGTTCGCCACTGCCCCAATGGCGCAGGGAACCGGAAAGGCCACATGAACCATAGCGCGGCTGCGCTTCTGTGGGAGGGGCTTCAGCCCCGACGCTTTTCCCTGGCTGCGTTCGTCGGGCTGAAGCCCCTCCCGCATTCAGCACTGCAGACAGGTTCGCGAAGCTGGCCAGGTTTCTTCCAACAAGCCAACCTGTTGGCTAGCCCATTCCGCCGTTGACGCCGATCACCTGGCCGTTGAGGTAGCCGGCCTCCTCGCCGCACAGGAATCCGACCAGTGCGGCGATCTCTTCCGGCTTGCCGGCCCGACCCGCGGGCACCAGCTGCTTGATCGTTTCCAGCGGGAACGCATCGGCCGCCATGCTGCCCTCGATCACCCCCGGCGCGACCACGTTGACGGTGATGCCGCGGCCGGCCATCTCCCGCGCCAGCGATTTCGACGCGCCGTGCAACGCGGCCTTGGCCGCCGCGTAGTTGCTCTGGCCGCGGTTGCCGAGCACCGCCGCGACCGAGGACACGCTGACGATGCGGCCCCAGCGGGTGCGCGCCATGGGCAACAGCAAGGGCTGGGTGACGTGGAAGAAACCGTGCAGCGACACGTCGATCACCCGCTTCCACTGCGTTTCCGACATCCCGGCCATGGGCGCATCGTCGTGGATGCCGGCGTTGTTGACCACGACCTGGATCGGCCCGGTTTCGAGCAGGCCCTTGATCGCCGCGCGCGTGGCCTCGCCATCGGCCACGTCGAAGGCGATGGCTTCGGCGCTGCCGTTCGCGGAAACGATCTCCGCTGCGAGTGCTTCGGCACGCGCCAGGTTGCCGTTGGCGTGGACGATGACATGCAGACCGTCATTGGCGAGCCGGCGGCAGATGGCGCCGCCGAGGTCGCCGCTGCCGCCGGTGACCAGTGCGCGCTTGCGTGGATTGGCATTCATGGCGCAATCCTAGCGGATGCATCATCGCGCCGGTGATTCGGAGAGAGCAAAGCACTCGTAGGAGCGCCCCTTGGGCGCGATGCCTTTCGGCCAGGTCGCGGAAGAGCGGAAGAGCATCGCGGGCAAGGCCCGCTCCTACGCCTGCGGATCGTCCTGCAGCATCACCGCCGCACGGCCTTCGGCGAGCAGGGTGCCGGCGTGGCTGATGCGGAAGGCGTATTGCTGGCTGCCCTCGCCTTCGGCCAGCACCTCGGCTTCGCATTCGAGCGCGCCGGACAGGTCGTCGATGCGCAGGCAATGCAGCTCCACGCCGCGCAGCGCGACCAGCACTCCCGGCCTGGCGGTTTGGCGGCCTTCGCGCGCGCGCAGGCCGCCATGCACGGCCATCGCCTGGGCGCCGTATTCGCACAGGTGCACCGCGCGCAATCGTTCGTGCGAGCGCAGCGGATGGGCGGGATCGCGGTGGCTCGAGGAGCGCAGGCGGATGCGCTGCGGATCCCAGTCGACGACTTCGCCCCACAGGCACATCGCGCCCTTGTGCGGGATCAGCGCTTCGATTTGATCATGCCCAATCATGAGAGCTCCAGCTACAGGGGGGCTGACCTTGTGGGAGGGGCTTCAGCCCCGACGCCTTATCAGATGACATCGCTTCCCCCGGAAAGCGTCGGGGCTGAAGCCCCTCCCACAACAACCGGTTGTCGCGAGATCAACAGCGCCAGCACGAAGTTGGAGAACACGCCGATCGCCACGGTGCTGCCGATCGCGCGCAACACCGGGATCGAGGACAGGGCGAGCAGGAAGAACACCAGCAAGGTCATCAGGCTGCACACGATCAGCGCGTGCAGGGTGCGCAGCTGGTCGGCGCGGTCTTCGCCGGCATGGTCGAAGAACAGCGCGTAATCCAGGCCCAGGCCGGCGGCCAGGATCAACGCGACCAGGTGGAACAGGTTCAGCTCCACCCCGCAGCCGCGCAGGATGGCCAGGATCAGCAGCGTGGTCAGCGCCATCGGCAGCAGCACCCGCAACACCCGGCGTGGCGTGCGCAGGGGAATCCAGACGGTGATCACCAGCAGCACCGCGGCGATGCCGAGCGCGGCCAGCACCCGGCCGCGATACGCGGCAACCAATGATTCCGAAGCCTGTTTCAGGTCCAGCAGCTGTGCGCCGTTGGCGGCGGCCACGCGCGACACGGCGTTCGGGTCGCGCAAGCCGTTCAACGACACCAGCGCAGTGGCGTGGCCGGGGGAACCGAGCAGCAAGCCGGCGACGCTGGCCGCCAGCGGCGAGCCCTGCAATCCCGATGCGGTCAATGGCGGCGCGCGCCGGGCCGCCTCGATATCGGCGAGGAACGGATCGAAGGCATCGCCATTGAACGGCGTCTGCGCGACCACCGCGTCGAGCATGGTGCGCATGCGCTGCGCCGACGGCAGCCTCGCCTGGCGCGCGCGCTGGACCGCGGCGCTGGGCAAGTAGCGCGCGGCCAGGTCGTAACCGGCGAGCGCTTTTTGTTCGACCAGTCCGTCCAGCGCCGGACGCAACCGCTCCGAAGCCTGCAGCACCTGCTCATTATCCTTGCCGCTCAACGCGAGGACGTAACGCACGTCGGGCGCACCGAGTTCAGCGCGCAACACTTCGTCGCGCGCCAGCGCATCGGCGGGAACGGGGGTGAGTTTCGACAGATCGTTCTGCCAGAACGGACCCGGCGCGAACACCGTCACCGCCAATGCGAGCACCGCGACCACGGCCAGCGACCAGCGCGGGCGCGGCAGGCGGGCGATGCCGTTCCACAATTTCGCCAGCAGGCGCGAATCGGCGAAGTCGCGCGGCGCCGGATCGATCAGCGCCGGCAACAGCAGACGCGTGCTCAACGCCGCCGCGCCAAGGCCGGCGATGGTGAACACCGCCAGTTGCTTGAGTCCATCCACGCCGGAGAACAGGAAGGTGACGTAGGCGATGCAGGTGGAGGCCACGCCGGTGGCCAGAGTCGGCCACAGCGCGCGCGCGTTGGCCCACGGCGACACACCCGGGCGCTGGTGGCTGAAAAGATGGATCGGATAATCCTGGACCACGCCGATCAGGGTGAAGCCGAAGGCCACGGTGATGCCGTGCACGCCGTCGAACAGCAACACCACCGCGCCGAGGCCGGCGAGGCCGGCGCTGGCCAGCGGCAACGCACCGAGGATCGGCATTTTCCAGCTGCGATAAGCGACCCACAGCAGCAGGATCAGGCCGATCGTATCGATCATGCCGATCCACTGCGCCTCGGCCGCGGTGCGGCCGCCGATCTCGACCGAGAACGCGCCCGGCCCGGTCAGCACCAGTTCGCTTTTCGTTCCCGCCACGACCCTGGCGAAGTCGGCATGGATCGCGTCCACCGCCGCCTGCTGCCCGGTCGGATCGAAACCCGCCGCGCGGGTCTGCGCGACCAGCAAGGCCTTGTCGTCGGCGCGATCGAACCAGACGTCGTGCAAGCGCTGCGGCGCGTTCGCCGGTTGCCAGCGCTCTGCCAGCTTCAAGGTTTCCAGGGTGGGATCGGAAGGCAGCAGCGGCTCGACCAGCGCCGCGGCGGGCGAGCCCAGATCCTGCACGCGCGCCTCGAGTTCTTCGCGCAGGAAGGCTTCATCCAGTGCCTGGGTATCGAAAGTATCGGTGAGCAGGTAACGGTACGGACGCAGGCGTTCGGGAACCGCGTCGAGGCCGGCATCGCCGCCGTTGGCGACCAGGGCGAATTCGGGACGCGCCGCCAGGGCTTCGCGCAAGGCCTGCGACTGCGCCGCCAGCGTCTCTGCATCGGCACCGGAGATCGACATCAGCAACAGGCGCGAGCCCGGACCTTCGCCGAGTTCGTCGATCAGCAGTTTCTGCGCCGGCGTTTCCGCCGCCGGCATGAACTTGCGCAGGTCGCCGCTGAGCTGCAAACGCTGGCCGATCGCCCAGCCCGCCACCGCCAGCAAGGCCAGCCACAGCAAGGCCAGGGCAAGGCGGCTGCGCCCCGTCAGCATCAGTGCGCGCTGCCCGCGCGGCACAACACCGCCAATGCCTCGGTCGTGCTGGTGCCGGCAGCCTCATGCGCGGCGCCGGCCAGCAGGGTGCGTTGCAGGTCGCCTCTGGCCGGACGCGTCTCGATGCAGCGCAGTTCGGCGCCGTGCCCGTACAGGGTGATGTCGCGCACGCTGCCCTGCAGTTTCGCGTCCTTCGGCGTCAGCGACAGCGTCCACTGTTGGCGCGTGCCCTGCGGCGCGAGCCGGTAATGCTTTTCCAGCGACACACGATCGCCGGACAACAGCGCGCCGAAGCTGGCCTGCAGTCCGGCCAGTTCGGGAACGCGCGCCAATGAAAATTTCCGCGGCGCCTTGCCGGCACGGACGATGGTCGCTTCGCCATTGCGCAAGGTGGTGGTCTCCGCATACGGCGAACGCACTTCGCGGACCAGGCTGTCGTTGTCGGGACGCTGGTATTCGCCTTCGATCCGCAGCGGCGCCTTCAGCAGCGGCGAACCGCGCAGCTCCACGAACGCGGTGCGCACCGGCGCCGGACGCGCCAACGCGCGCAGGATCCAGCCCGCATCGACTTGCTGCGTCGCGGCTTGCTGAGCGACGCCGGGCTCAGGCGCCGCGGCGCAAGGCAGTGCGGCGCTGCACAGCAGCGTCAGCATCGGCATGATCGATCGCCACGATGCACGGCGGGTCGGTCGCCGTCGGCGTGCTGCCTTCATCTTCACCACCCCAGAAATCATAGAAATTGAACCAGTTGTAAGGCGCGTCGCGGACGTGATGCTCCAGCCTGGCGGCATAACGCTGGATAAGCGCGTGCACGGCCTGGGCGCGCTGTTGCCGCGGCACGGCGATGCCGTCGCTGAAAGGCTCGAACTGCAGGTCGTAGCGGTTGCCGCCGCGGTACAGGCCGAAAGCCAGCACCACCGGCACTTTCAGCGCGGCGGCGACCAGCCATGGCGCGGTCGGGAAAGGTGCATCACGGCCCATGAACGGGATATTCAATGCCGGTTCGCCGGCGCGCGCGCGATCCACCAGCAACGCGACCAGCGCGCCGTCGTCGGTGGCCTGCTTGATCGCCATGACGATCGAGGGGCCATCCTGTCCCGCATCGATCACGCCGGCGGCGATTTCCGGATTCAACGCGTCCAGCAACTGGGTCATCGCCGGGTTGTGGGCCTTGTCCAGGACCACGCGGATCCGGTAGTCGGGCTGCTGCTCGGCCAGCACCCGCAGCACTTCGAAGCTGCCCAGGTGCGAGCCGAACAACAATGCGCCCTGGCCCCGGTCCAGCGCTTCGATCAGTGGCGTCAGACCGGCGACGCGCACGTCGAAACCGGCGAAGCGCCCGCCGAGCAGGAACACGCGGTCGAGGATGGTCGCAGCGAAGGTGTGGATGTGCCGCGCCACCGACCGCAGGCCGACTTCGCGGCCCAGCGCCCGTGCCAGATAACGGCGCGAGGCACGGCGCTCGGGGCCGCGCACCAGCAGGAAATACAGGGTGATCGGATACAGGAAGGCGCGGCCCAGGCGTCGCCCGCCATGACGGGCGATGCCGCGGATCAACCAGATCGCGAAGCGGCCGCCGCCTTCCGGTCGCTGCTTCCAGTTCGCACTCATGGCCTGTTCGCGCTCATGGCGTGGCCGACGGCCCGGCGACGATCTCGCCGCTGGCCAGCAGCTCGTCGCCACGCAGCACGCGGAAACGCCAGCGCGGCGCCTGTCCTTGCAAGTCCACCGATACGAGTTGTCCAGGCAACAGCGGCTTGAGGAATTTGATCTGCGGCAGGCGCAGGGGAGGCAACGCGCCATGCATCGCTTCGATGGCATCGACGACGCGATCCAGCACGACCACGCCCGGCACGATCGGCCGGCCCGGGAAATGTCCCGCCAGGCTCGGATGGTCCGCTGGGATGATGAACTGCATGCTGCTGGTATTCCTGCCCGGGCGAACGCGATTCCCTGCCGCCTAGGATACCGGAGCGCCCGTCGTGGCAGGCCGGGCCGTGGTTTCAGACATCCTGCCGCCAGTCAGCGCATCAACCGGCTCCAGAAGCCCGGCCCCAGCCGCGCCATCTGTTGCAGGAACTGGAGGAAATTGCGGTACGGCCGCTGCGGGAACAGACGCTTGCGCCACAGGTACTCGCCGCAGAAAAGCGCGGCGACGATGCCGTAGTTGAGGAAATTGGCCACCCACGACCACTGCTCATCCGACACCGTCAGCGGCGGCCGGTAGCCGAATTGCGCCAGCATGCCGCCGGGGACCGCGCACAGCGCCAGCAGCAGGTTGACCAACGCCAGCACCGCCAGCAGTACAGCCCACACCGCGGTCAAGCGACGGGTATAGCGGTAAAGGTCGGGCGTCATCGGCAGGCCGGCCTGGGCGTTCAGCGCTTCCACTATCCGCGTGATCAGCGGCACCCGTCCCGGCCGCAGCGTGCGCCCGAAGAACCAGCCGACCAGGCCAAGGAACAGCATCGGCGGCAGCAGTAACGGCAATAACGCGTAGCGCGAAAGCGAGATCCACCACAGGACAAGCAGAGACGATGCCAGCAGCAGCAATGCCCATGGGCGGCGTTCCAGCAACGGGCCCAGCAGCAGCAACAGGACCAGGTCGGCCATGGCCACCGCCGCCCACGCACCGTCGCCACGCGCGCCGGCCAGGTGCGCAAGCAACGGATAGGCCAGCGCCAGCGCCACCCGCAGGCCCATCAGCAACGCCGGTGGGGCCGCGCGCGCCGGGATCGCCGGCTCAGCCGGCCTTGCTGGTTTCGACATGCGCCGACAGCGCGCGCAGCGAGGCGAAGATGCGGCGGTTCTCGTCGTTGTCCGAGCGCAACTGGAAACCGTAGTGCTTGCTGATCGCCAGCGCCAGTTCCAGCGCATCGATCGAATCCAGGCCCAGTCCGCTATTGAACAGCGGCGCCTCGGGGTCGATCGCGCCGGCCTCGACGTCTTCCAGGTTCAGGCTTTCGACCAGCAATTGCGCGAGTTCGCGTTCGGCGGCGGTTTGCGGGGACATCCGGTGGTTTCCATGGGTGGCAGGGGCGACACGATCCGGTATCGGCGTCGCCTTGGCAACCGGCGCCCGCGAGCGCCGCGTTATCATGGGCCTCTGTTCCCGATGAACGCCGACCATGGTTTTGCCAGGATGACCGAAGCCGATCCCGCCAGCGCCCAGCCCCGCATGGAGACGCCGGCCGCGGAGTCGGTGGTCGCGATGGCGAAGGATGCGATGGCGGTCGACGTACTGGTGATCGGCGGCGGTCCCGCCGGTACGACCGCGGCCACTCTGCTGGCGCGCAAGGGCTGGAAGGTGGTGTTGCTGGAAAAAGGCACGCACCCGCGCTTCCACATCGGCGAATCGCTGTTGCCGATGAACCTGCCGATCCTCGAGCGCCTGGGGGTGCTGGAGCAGGTGCGCGGGATCGGCGTGTTCAAGCCCGGCGCGGATTTCCCGCTGCAGGGCGACGCCAGCAGCGTCAACGTGTTCCGCTTCGAGCGCGCCCTCAACCCCAGGTTCCCGCATGCCTACCAGGTCAAGCGCGAGGAATTCGACCTGCTGCTGTTCCGCAATGCGGTGGAGAACGGCGTGGACGCGCGGATGCAGGTAGCGGTGGAGAAGGTCGAGTTCGGCGCCGACGGCCGTCCCGGCACGGTGCACGCGCGCGGCGCCGAGGGCGAAGCCCTGGCGTTCGCCCCGCGCTACCTGGTCGATGCCAGTGGCCGCGACACCTTCCTCGGCGGCAGGCTGAAACTGAAGAAGAAGAACGCGCTGCACCAGTCGGCGGCGATCTTCAGCCATTTCCGCGGCGTCGCCCGCCGCGAAGGTCCGGACGCGGGCAACATCACCGTCGAGCGTTTCGCCCATGGCTGGATGTGGCTGATCCCGCTGCGCGACGACGTCATGAGCGTCGGCGCGGTGTGCTTCCCGGAATACCTCAAACAACGCCGCGGCGACAATGAGGCCCGCTCCAATGAAGCATTCCTGCTGCAGACCCTGCAGGGAACGCCATCGGTGTGGACGCGCATGCAACAGGCCGAACGCGTGGCCCCGGTCCACGTCACCGGCAACTATTCCTATACCTGCGCGCGGATGACCGGGCCGGGCTGGGTGATGGTCGGCGATGCGTACGCATTCATCGATCCGGTGTTCTCGTCCGGCGTATACCTGGGCATGAACAGCGCCGAGCATGCGGTGGAAGTGGTCGACGGCGCGCTGCGCGACCCTTCCAGCGAGACACGCCTGCAGCGGGCCATGGAAAAGCGCCTGAAGCGCGGGCTGAAGCATTTCTCCTGGTTCATCTACCGCTTCAACACGCCGGTCATGGAGCGCCTGTTCGCGAATCCGCGCAACACCTTCCAGGTCGAACAGGCGGTGATCTCGATGCTCGCCGGCGACGTGTTCGACAACAAGCCGGTGTTGCGCCGGCTGCGCCTGTTCCGGCTGATCTACGCATTCAATGCGCTGCAGCTGGCGCCGCGCGCGTTGCGCGGCTGGCTGCGCAGGAAACGCCAGGTCGGCGAAACCTTTGGCGGCGACACCCTCCAGGAAGGCAACCCATGAGTCGGCCGATGAGTTCACCACTATCCGCGGCCGCGCCGCACGCGCGCCTGGACGTGGACTACGTGCAGGCGGATTCGCCGGAGACACTGCTGCGCGGCGATGACGTGCTGGCGGTGCTGGGCTTCGGTAACGACGCCCCGCGCGTCGACGACCCGCGTTACCTGCGCGTGCCCTTGCAGCCGTATGGCACGACGCCATTCGAGATCTGGCGCACCCGCTCGCCGGTCGCCCATGGCCGCGAAGGCGACATCGCCTGGGCCACCGACGGACAGCTTTCGTTCGGTGCGATCGAGATCGATGAACGCGAGATCGGCATCGATGCCGCCGCCGAGAAGGCCTATTCCCGGCTGCTCGCCTTCGTCGGCCGCAGCGCCACGCCGCGGTTGTTGCGGATCTGGAATTACCTGGATGCCATCACCCTGGGCGACGGCGATGCCGAACGCTATCGCCAGTTCTGCGTCGGCCGCGCACGCGGGATGGGCGATTTCGACGCCACCACCTTGCCGGCGGCGACCGCGATCGGCCGTTGCGACGACGAACGCGTGATCCAGGTCTACTGGCTTTCCGCGCGCGAGGCCGGCACGCCGGTGGAGAACCCGCGCCAGGTCAGCGCCTACCACTATCCCCGCCAGTACGGCCGCCAGTCGCCCAGCTTCGCCCGGGCGATGCTGCCGCCACCGGGCGGCAACATGCCGCTGCTGCTCTCGGGCACGGCCAGCGTGGTCGGCCACGCCTCGCAGCATGCCGGCCAACTGCAGGCGCAGATCGAGGAAACCCTGGCCAATTTCGATGCCCTGCTGGGCGCGGCGCGACAGCGCGCGCCTTCCCTGCCGGCGCAATTCGGCCCGGGCACGCGGTTGAAGGTCTATGTGCGCGATGAAAGCGATCTGCCGACCGTGGCCGAGGCCCTGGACCAGCGCTTCGGCGACCGCGTCCCGCGGATACTCCTGCATGCGGCGATCTGCCGCCGCGAACTGAGCATGGAAATCGACGGCGTCCACGGTTGATCCCGAAGCGAGCGTAGGAGCGCCCCTTGGGCGCGATGCCTTTCGACCAGATCGCGCAAGAGCATCGCGGGCAAGGCCCGCTCCTACGTGCGCAACAACTTCAACAATTCCGCGCGCGGCAACTTGCCGGTTTCGCTGCGCGGCAACGCGGGCACGCATCTGAGCGGGCGCGGCAGGAACACCGGATCGATGCTTTCGCGCAGCATCGCAAGGATCGTGGCTTCGTCGAGCGTCGGCGCCACCACCAGGGCGGCGACGCGCGCCACGCCGAGGGCGTCGCCTTCGTCGTGTTGCAGCATCACTCCATCGACCACGCCGGGAATCGCGAGCAGGCGCCGGGTCAGATCGCCGAGCGAAGCGCGCTTGCCGGCGATTTCCAGCAGGTCGGCCTGGCGCCCGCGCAAGTGGAAACGGCCGTCGTCCTCCAGTTCCACCAGGTCCGCCAGTGTCACCGGCAACGGCAGGTGCGCCGCGCTGACCAGGGCGCCGTCGGGCCGTGGATGCACGTCGACTCCGGGCAGCGGCGTCCACGCGGTTTCGCGGGCGGTGCGGCGGCGCGCGATCACGCAGGTCTCGGTCGATCCGAATACTTCGCGCACCTCGCAGCCGAAACTCGCCTCGGCCGCGGCGGCAAGCTCCTGCGACAGCGGCGCCGTGGCCGAAACGATTCCGCACAGCGGCGGCAGGCGCACGCCGGACTCGACCAGCGCGCGCAGGTGCACCGGCGTGGTCGCCAGCAACCGTGGTTCCGGGGTTTCCTCCAGCACCCGGGCCACGTCCTGCGGAAAGAACGGCCGTCCCACATGCAGGCCCGCAGGACCGAGCAAGGGCAGCAGCACCGACAATTCCATGCCGTACATGTGTTGCGGCGGCACCGTCGCCACCACGTTCGCCATCGCATGTCCCTGCCACAGGCTTTCCAGCGCGGCCAGGTTCTGCCCGGTGCTGGCGCGGAACGCGGCCCAGGTCTTCGGGTTGGGCTTGGGATGGCCGGTGCTGCCCGAAGTGAAGCCGATCGCGACGACGGCGCTTTCGTCGATGGTCGGCACTTCAGTCGGCGCTTCGCCCGCAAGCGCAGGCAGGGGTTCGGGCAGCAGCCAATGCCCGGGCGGCACCGCCTCGAGCAGGCCGTCGCCCAGGCTGTAGCTGTCGGCGTACTGCGCCAGCACGTCGGCGACCACCGCCGGCGCGCGCGAAGGCGGCAGCAGGGTGACCTGGCCGCGCAACGCGACCGCACAGAACGAGACCAGGAAACGATAACGGTCCTCGCAAAGATTGACCGCATGCCGGCCCGCCGGCAGCACGGCGGCGACGGCGCGCACATGGGCGAGGAAGGTATCCAGATCGGTGCGTCCGTTCCCATCGAAGGCGACGGTGCGATCGCCACAGCCCACAGCCAGTGGCTGCGGCCGGGACGATCCGGTCGAGGATTGGACGACTGCCGACATTGCGTTGCGCTCTCCTGTGGTTATCCGGGACGCCGGCTTCCCCAGCCTCGCGGCCCCGCCTCTTGCGCAGGTGCAGCGACCGGCCGAGGGCGCATGGATTGTGTCGGAAACGGCGTGACGAAGGAACCGCATGCGTTCAGCCAGCGGGCATGACCACTGGCCGGGTCGGCGGTCGCGCCCGGCTGGTACCCTTGCGGTTCAGCGTATCCAACGGAAAAAACCATGCGTCCCAGCCTGCCGGCCCGCCTGTCCGCGTTGTTGCTTGCATTGCCTTTCTTGTTCGTCGTCCACAACGCATCCGCCCAGGACGCTGCGCCGCTGACCATCGAACAGGTGATGGCCGACCCGGACTGGATCGGTCCGCCGGTGGAAAACGCATGGTGGGCCTGGGACGGCCGACAGGTGCAATACCAGCTCAAGCGCGAGGGCAGCCCGATCCGCGATACCTACCGGCAAGCGCTGGACGGAAGCGCCGCGCAACGCGTGGCCGACGGCGAACGCGACCACCTGGATGCGGCCGCACCCGCCTACGACGCGCAACGCCAGCGCATGGCCTTTGTGCGCAACGGCGATGTCTTCGTCCGCGACCTGCGCAGCGGCGCGCTGCAACAGTTGACCCGCAGCAACGACGAGGAATCGCAGCCGCGGTTTTCCCCCGATGGCGGCGTGGTGTGGCGCGTGGGCAACCAGTGGTATCGCTGGACCCCGGGCGGCGGCGTGGCCCAGGCCGCGCTGGTCAAGGCCGAGAAGGATCCCGCGGCCAAGCCCAAGGCGGATGCGTTGCGCGAACAGCAGCTGCGCACCCTGGAGACCCTGGCCCGCGACAAGGCCCAGCGCGAGGCGCAGCGCCAGCAGGGCGAGGCCTGGCGCAAGGCCGACCCCAGCCGCGCGCCGGCGCCGGTGTACCTGGGCGATGAAGTCGAGATCGTCGACACCGCTCTGTCTCCCGACGCGCGCTGGTTGCTGGTGGCCACGCAGAAGAAGGGCGCCGAGGCCGGCCAGGCCGGCAAGCTGCCGCGCTACGTCACCGAATCGGGCTACGAGGAATTCGAGGAAGTGCGCACCCGCGTCGGCCGCAACGCGCCGCTGGCGCAGACCCTGTGGCTGGTGGACCTGGTTGCCTCCAGCGCGCGCGAACTGAAGTTCGATGCCCTGCCCGGCATCCACGACGATCCGCTCGCCGCCCTGCGCAAGGCCGCCGGCAAGGAACCGCTCAAGGGCAACCGCGAGGTGCAGGTGGCGACCAGCGGCGACAACGGCGACGCCTCGCTGCTGCGCTGGAGCGACGACGGCCGCAACGCCGCGATCATGGTGCGCGCGATCGACAACAAGGACCGCTGGATCGCCAGCGTGGACCTGGCCGCAGGCAAGCTGCAGCCGCGCCATCGCCTGACCGATCCGGCCTGGATCAACTGGGGCTTCAACGACTTCGGCTGGCTGCCGGACAACAGGACGCTGTGGTTCCTGTCCGAGCAATCCGGTTATTCGCACCTGTACACGCAGCGCGATTCCGGCAAGCCCATGCAGGTCACCTCCGGCGATTGGGAAGTGTCGCTGCCGCAACCAACGCCCGCTGGCGATGGCTTTTTCTTCCTCTGCAACCGCAACGCTCCCGGCCGCTACGAAGTCTGTCGCGCGGACGGCGGCAAGGTCCGCGAACTCACCGACCTGGGCGGCGTGGAGGACTTCACCCTGTCGCCGGACGGCCGCCAGTTGCTGTTGCATCGTTCCGGCAGCTACCTGCCCTCGCAGCTGAGCGTGGTCGGCGTCGAGGGTGGCGCGGCGACCGCACTGACCGACACGCGCACGCCAGCGTTCAAGGCGCGCGCGTGGATCGAACCGACCCTGGTCCAGGTGCCTTCGCAACACGGCGCGGGCAAGGTCTGGGCGAAATACTACGGCCCGCAGGCGATGGAACCGGGCAAGAAGTACCCGATCGTGATGTTCGTGCACGGCGCCGGCTACCTGCAGAACGTGCATGCGCGCTATCCGGCGTACTTCCGCGAGCAGATGTTCCACAACCTGCTGGTCCAGCGCGGCTACATCGTGCTGGACATGGACTACCGCGGCAGCGAAGGCTACGGCCGCGACTGGCGCACCGCGATCTACCGCAACATGGGCCATCCGGAGCTGGAGGATTACCTGGACGGCCTCGACTGGCTGGTCGCCAACAAGCAGGGCGATCGCGACCGCGCCGGCATCTACGGTGGTTCCTACGGCGGCTTCATGACCTTCATGGCCCTGTTCCGCGAACCCGGCAAGTTCAAGGCCGGAGCCGCGCTGCGCCCCGTGGTCGACTGGACCCAGTACAACCACGAATACACCAGCAACATCCTCAACACGCCGGAACTCGACCCCGATGCCTACAAGGCGTCCTCACCGATCGAGTACGCCGCCGGCCTGCAGGACCACCTGCTGATCGCGCACGGCATGATCGACGACAACGTGTTCTTCCGCGATTCCGTGGTGCTGACCCAGAAGCTGATCGAGCTGCACAAGGACAACTGGGAAATCGCGCCCTATCCGCTGGAACGGCACGGCTTCACCCGCGCCGATTCGTGGCTGGACGAATACAAGCGGGTGCTGAAGCTGTTCGAGGAAAACCTGAAGTAGGCGATGGCGGTGAAGGCGATGCCGCGCTCGGAGTTCGTCACGGTCATGGCCTGGATTTCGCTGGCCCTGGGAATTGCGGGCGTGGCTTCGGGAATCGTGCAGGGCATGATGCTGCTGGCCCTGCCGACCGACCGCATGCTGCACGACTTCCTGGGCGTGATCGCGCCGGAAGCGCAATTGCCTCCGGCAATGTTGTGGGTATTCGGGAATCTCGGCCTGCTGAACTTCCTCTCGCTGCTGTCGTCGGCGTTGTTCGCCGCGGTTTCGTACGGCTTGTTGAAGCGTTTCGAGTGGGGACGCGTGGGCTTCGTGCTGTTCCTGGCCGCGAGCGCGCTGGCCGGCCTGCTCGGCGCCATCGCCTTCGTCCATGTCCTGTCGCTGGCGAGCGGAATGGGCGCCACCGACATCGCGGAGCTCGACCCCGCGTTCCAGAGCCTGCAGTCGGCCATGAAAGTGGCGATGATCGCGGCCGCGCTGCTGGTCGCCATCCTGCATGGGGCCATCATCTGGAAGTTGTACCGACCGGAGATCCGCGCCGAGTTCACCCGCTGAGTCGTGTGGGAGCGGCGTAAGCCGCGAGCTCTTCCCTCCCTATGCTTTGCAGCTGGCGTTAATGAGCCAAAGTCAAAAGCTCGCGGCTTACGCCCCGAAGGAAGTCCCCTTGGGGGACGCCGCTCCCACACTTCTACACGCCGCTAGAATGTGCGCATGAACGAATTCGACCGCGTCCGCGATTACCTCACCGGCCTGCAGGACCGCCTCTGTGCCGCCATCGAAACCGCCGACGGTGGTGCGCATTTCATCGAAGATAACTGGACGCGCGCCGAAGGCGGTGGTGGCCGCACCCGGATCCTCCGCGACGGCGCTGTGTTCGAGCAGGCCGGGATCGGCTTTTCCGATGTCTCCGGCACCAAGCTGCCGCCCTCCGCGTCCGCGCACCGGCCGGAACTGGCCGGCGCCTCATGGCGCGCAGTCGGCGTGTCGCTGGTGTTCCATCCACGCAATCCCTACCTGCCCACCACCCACGCCAACGTGCGCCACTTCCGCGCCGAGCGCGACGGACAGGCCGTGGCCTGGTGGTTCGGCGGCGGCTTCGACCTGACCCCGTTCTATCCGTTCGACGAGGACGTGCTGCACTGGCACCGCACCGCGCGCGACCTGTGCGAGCCATTCGGCGGCGAGGAGCGCTACGACGCGCACAAGCGCTGGTGCGACGACTATTTCTTCCTCAAGCATCGCAATGAGACCCGCGGCGTGGGCGGGCTGTTCTTCGACGACCTGGGTGCGGACTTCGAGCGCGACTTCGCCTACCAGCGCGCGGTCGGCGATGGCTTCCTCGATGCCTACCTGCCGATCGTCGCGCAACGCAAGGACATGGCCTACGGCGAACGCGAGCGCGAGTTCCAGTTGTACCGGCGCGGCCGCTACGTGGAGTTCAACCTGGTCTACGACCGCGGCACCCTGTTCGGCCTGCAAAGTGGCGGCCGTGCCGAATCGATCCTGATGAGCCTGCCGCCACGCGTGCGCTGGGAATACGGCTACGCCCCGGAAGACGGCAGCCCCGAATCGCGGCTGGCCGATTACCTCAAGCCGCGCGACTGGCTGCAGGAGCTCAAGACCCCGTAGGAGCGCCCCTTGGGCGCGATGCTCTTGTGGGAGCGGCTTTCCGCCGCGAGCTCTCCGTCCCGCGTCCGGGATCCCACCGAAGAGCATCGCGGGCAAGGCCCGCTCCTACAGTCGTCGTCATGACCTATCGCGCGTGACCAGGGTGATGTGGCCGTTGGTCTCCAGCACCGCCATGCGGATGTCGTCGAGATCCTCGACCCCGGATTCGCGCATGGCCTTGTCGAAATCCGCGCGGCTGATCAATTCGCGTCGCAACACGTCCTTGTAGACCTTGCCATCGCGCGCCAGCAACACCGGCACGCCTTCCACCAGCGCTTCCATCCTGGCGCTGCGCGCCGAGACCAGCCCGACCAGCCAGTTCAGCAACAGCAAGGTCGCCGCCAGCAGCAGGCCGCCGCCGACCGAGGTGTCCTGCCCCAACAACGCGTTCTGCACCGCATTGCCCAGCAGCACCACCAGCAGCATGTCGAAAGGCGTGAACTGGCCCATGGTGCGTTTGCCGGAGGCGCGGATCAGCAACAGCAGGATGAAGTACACGATGCAGGCGCGCAGCACGAACGCCCACCACGGCATCGCCAGGTCGAACATCCCATCGAATGCATGCGCCATGGTCGGATCCAGAAGAGTTTGGAGAGTGGGTGCGCGCACCTTAGCGCAACGCGCTTGCGGATCCGGAGGAAAAAAGGTTCCGCAAATAAAAAGCCCCACCGACCAGGGGGGGGTCAGCGGGGCCAGGGAACTGGGCCTGGGGAGGGGCCTTCGTTCCAAGATCACTCCAGGGGATGGGAGGGATCCAGTGACAGACCTTGCATCTGTCACGGGCTATATGACCAGACCGGGCATGGATAGTTCGTGAAGATTCCGATTAAAAAAACGTAATGTTTAGGGCGGATTCATTTTATTGAACTGGCCAGTATTGAATTTACAGCGCGCTCCCTCGCACAGGAACCCGCCGTAACCGCCCGCACGCCAACGGAATTGTGCTTGTTTCCGGCACTCAGTGCGCTTCATCCCAGTTGTCGCCGACTCCACTGTCGACCACCAGCGGAACGGAGAGTTGCGCCGCGCCCGACATTCTCGTGGTGACCGCTGGCAGCAGCGTGTCGACGAAATCCTGTTCAGCTTCGAACACCAGTTCATCGTGCACCTGCAGGATCATCAACGCGCTCGAGGCGTGATCCATGAGCCAGGCATCCACCGAAACCATCGCGCGCTTGATGATATCGGCGGCGGTGCCCTGCATCGGCGCATTGATCGCGGCGCGCTCGGCGCCGGCGCGCTGGCCCTGGGTGCCCTTGTTGATGTAGTCGAGATAGAGGCGGCGACCGAACACGGTCTCCACATAGCCCTGCTCGCGCGCCTGCTGGCGGGTCCGTTCCATGAAATCGCGCACGCCCGGATAACGGCTGAAGTACAGCGCGATGTAATCCTGGGCCTCGCCGCGACCGATGCCGAGCTGGCGCGCCAGGCCGAAGGCGCTCATGCCGTACATCAGGCCGAAGTTGATCGCCTTGGCGGCGCGGCGTTCGTTGCCGGTGACTTCGTCGAGCTTGCGGCCGAACACTTCGGCCGCCGTGGCCTTGTGCACGTCCACGCCGGATTCGAAGGCGCGGGTGAGGCCGGGGTCCTCCGACAGGTGGGCCATGATCCGCAGTTCGATCTGCGAATAGTCGCATGCCACGATCTTGCGGCCCGCCGGTGCAACGAAGGCCTTGCGGATGCGGCGGCCGTCGTCGGTGCGGATCGGGATGTTCTGCAGGTTGGGATCGGAGGAAGACAGGCGTCCAGTCGCCGCGCCGGCCTGGTGGTAGCTGGTATGCACGCGGCCGGTGTCGGGATTGACCATTTCCGGCAGCTTGTCGGTATAGGTGCTGCGCAGCTTGGCCAGGCCGCGGTATTCCAGGATCACGCGCGGCAGTTCGTGCTGGTCGGCGATCGCCTCCAGCGCCTCCTCGTTGGTCGAAGGCTGGCCGGAAGGCGTCTTCACCATCACCGGCAGCTTGAGTTCCTCGAACAACAGCGCGCCCAGCTGCTTGGGCGAATCCAGGTTGAAGGTGCGCCCGGCCAGTTCGGTGGCTTTCTGCTGCGCGGCCAGCATGCGCTTGGACAGGTCGGCCGACTGCCGACGCAGCTCGTCGCCGTCGATGCTCACGCCATTGGCCTCGATGCGTTCCAGCACCGGCACCAGCGGCATCTCGATGTCCCGATACACGCTTTGCAGGCCGGGTTCCGCCGCGAGCTTCGGCGACAGCGTGCGATGCAGGCGCAGGGTGATGTCGGCGTCCTCGGCCGCATAGCGGGTGGCATCGTCCAGCGCGACCTGCGAGAACAGGATCTGCTTGGCGCCCTTGCCGGCGACCTGTTCGTACTTGATCGTGTCGTAGCCGAGATAGCGCCTGGCCAGGCTGTCCATGTCGTGGCGGCTGCTGCCCGAGTTCAGCACGAAGCTTTCGAGCATGGTGTCGTCGGCATAGCCGGCGACCTCGACGCCATGGCGGCGCAGCACGTGCAGGTCGTACTTGCCGTGCTGGCCGAGCTTCTTCTTGTTCGCATCGGCGAACAGCGGCGCCAATGCGGCCAGGGTCGCGGTGCGATCCAGTTGCGCGGGCGCGCCGGGATATTCGTGCGCCAGCGGCAGGTACACGGCCTTGCCGGGTTCCACCGCGAAGCTCAGGCCGACCAGATTGGCCTGCATCGGATCCAGGCTGTCGGTTTCGCTGTCGAAGGCGAACTCATCGGCTTTGCGCAGCACGCCGATCAAGGCGTCGAGCTGATCTCCGGTAAGCACGGTTGCGTATTCGCCCGGCGCGGACAACGCGGGATCCAGCGCCACTGCATCGGTCGTGGCGGCAGCGGCGAAACCGGTTCCGCGCGCGCGGCCGGGCTCCTTTTCGGCGACGGGGCCAGAAGATGTCGCTGCCGATCCGCTTTCCAGTTCTTTCAATGCCTGGTTGAAACCATAGCGCTGGTACAGCCGGCGCAGCGCTTCCACGTCGCGCTCGCGCAGGCCCAGGCTTTGCGCGTTGCCGTCGAGCGGGACGTCGACCTTGATCGTCACCAGTTCGCGATTCAGCGGCAGCCGCTCGAGCGCGGCGCGCAGGTTGTCGCCGATCTTGCCCTTGATCTCGCCCGCATGCTCCATCACCCCGTCGAGCGTCGCGTATTCGGCCAGCCATTTGGCCGCGGTCTTGGGCCCGCACTTCTCGACGCCCGGTACGTTGTCGACCGCATCGCCCATCAGCGCGAGCAGGTCGACGATCTGGCCGGGCTTGACCCCGAATTTCTCGAACACCTTTTCGTCCGAATCCAGGCGGCTGCCGCTCATGGTGTTGACCAGCTCCAGGCCCGGGCGCACCAGCTGGGCGAAATCCTTGTCGCTGGTGGAGATGGTCACGTCGATGCCGTCGTCGACCGCCTGCAGCGCCAGCGTGCCGATCACGTCGTCGGCTTCCACGCCATCCACACGGAGGATCGGCATGCCCAGCGCCTGCACGATCTCGCACATCGGCACGACCTGCGCGCGCAGGTCGTCGGGCATCGCCGCGCGGTTGGCCTTGTACAACGGATACAGGTCGTCGCGGAAGGTCTTGCCCGGCGCATCGACCACGAAGGCGAGGTATTCCGGATTCTCCTTCAGCGTCGCGCGCAGCATGTTGACCACACCGAACAACGCGCCGGTAGGCTCTCCCTCCGCATTGGTCAGCGGAGGCAGCGCGTGGAAGGCGCGATACAGATAACTGGAACCGTCGATCAGTACGAGTCTGGGCATGCGCCGATTCTACCCCTCATGCTTTGATCCTCATGCCCAGGAAACTCCTGTTCATCCCTTTCGCCCCCAGAAGTCGGCAGCCGAAGGTCAAGAGCCTACTCGTTCCTCGTTCCTCACTCCTCTCACCCTCTCACCCTCTCACCCACACTTAGCGCGCCCGGCGCATAATCCGCATCCGATACCGACCGCGAGGAATGGTCATGAAAGCCTTGTTGATCGTCCCCCTGCTGGCGCTCGCCGGTTGCGCCGCGATGGGCTCGTCACGCAACGATCCGGCAGTGGACCTGGCCGATGCGCAGGTCGCCGTGCGCACCGAAGCCAATGGCGACGTGATCGAGGAATATCGCGTCGGCGGACTACTGCGCATGGTCAAGGTCACGCCTGCGCGCGGGCCGGCCTATTACCTGATGGACGAGAACGGCGACGGCCGCCTGGACAAGAGCAAGGGCGAAGGCCCGGTTTCCCCGGTGTACTGGAAGCTCTACGGATGGTGAACGGCGCGATCGGCCCGGGCTGATTCCAGCACGTGGCGTAGGGCGGGCCATGGCCCACCTTGCGAGATTCCGAAATACCCCGAGGGTGGGCCAAGGCCCACCCTGCGCTGTTACAGCTTTTTCCAGCCAAGCCCTTCGCCACGCCGGTAATAGACCGCCAGCGCGCGTCCATACAGCCCGCTTGCCGGTACGAAACCGAAGAACCGGCCATCGTGGCTGTTGCCACGCGCATCGCCCAGCATCAGCACCTGGCCTGCCGGCACCGTGATCGCATGCAGGTCCGGACCTCCGCCGTAGGCGAGATTGAGGCGCGCGCGATGCTGCTCGAACAGTTCGGTATCCGCCTGGTCCAGCGCCTGCATCGCCACGCCGTTGATGCTCAGCCGGCCTTCGACCAGGTCCACTTCGTCGCCGGCCACCGCCGCCACGCGCTTGATCAGGCGCACGCCGTCCTCCGGCGAATCGAAGATCGCGATATCCCCGCGCTCGGGCTTGCCGGTCGCCAGTAGCTGCACGTCGGTGAACGGCAGGCGCACGCCGTAGGCGCGCATGTCTACCGCCACCCGGTCGCCGACCTCCAGGGTGTGCTCCATCGAACCCGACGGCACGTAGTAATGATTGGCGAAGGAATCGCGCGCCGCGGCGAGCAGCAGCAGCATCAACAGCAGTTGCGGCAGTTCGGACCTCAGCCAGCGGGCAACCGGCTTGCGGCCTGGCGACGGCGTGGCGGTGGCATTCATGGCATGTCCGGTGGGGGCTACGTCAGTGAATGTCCGCCATCGGCGGCCTGCGGGGCATGTGCCATGGGTAATAGCGGCTCAGCGGATCCGCGCGGGATTGCCCGCCACTGTCGCGGCCGCCGGCACATCGCGGGTCACCACGCTGCCGGCGCCGATCAGGGCGTCGTCGCCGATGCTCACGCCGGGCAGGATGATCGCGCCGCCGCCGATCCAGACGTTGCGGCCGATGCGCACCGGCTTTCCGGATTCGAGGCCGGTGCTGCGCAGCTGCGGATCGCGCGGATGGTCGGCGGTGTAGATCTGCACGGCCGGGCCGATCTGGGTGCCGTCGCCTATCGCCACTTCCACCACATCCAGGATCACGCAATCGAAGTTGAGGAAGACACCGGCGCCGAGATGGATGTTGTAGCCATAGTCGCAATGGAACGGTGGCCGGATCACCGCGCCAGCGCCTACGCTGCCGAAGCGCTCGCGCAGCAATACATGGCGCGCTTCATTGCCGTGGTCGATCGCCGCGTTGTAACGCGCCAGCCAGGCCATGCTGGCGGCCTGATCGGCCTGGATCTCCGGCGAATCGGCGCGATACAGCTCGCCGGCCAGCATCTTTTCCTTTTCCGTCCTGCTCATGTGCGTTTCCTGCCCTGCGCCCGTTCGACGGGTATCGGACCACCTGCAGGTTGGCGTAGGCCGGCACCAGCCGCGCCGCGATCGAACCAAGGCGCCCTTTTCTCCAACGCTGCGCACCGCACGGAAGTCCATCCGCTCATGCGGAAGAGAGATTCGCATAGGCGAGAACCAGCCATTTACTCCCAACCTCGTCGAAGTTCACCTGCACGCGCGCATGGGCGCCGTTGCCTTCGTAGTCGGTGACCACGCCCTGGCCGAACTTGGGATGCATGACATTGGCGCCGAGCCTGAGCGGCGGCGCCTCGATGGCGGCGTGGCCGGGGTTGCGCGACGGACCCGATGAATACGTGCGCGACACCTGCACCTTGGGCCGCACTTCATTGAGCAGGTGCGGCGGGATCTCGCGCAGGAAGCGCGAGGGAATGCCGTACATGTCCTGGCCGTGGATGCGCCGGGTCTCGGCGTAACTCAGCATCAGTTTCTGCCGCGCACGGGTGATGCCCACGTAGGCCAGGCGCCGCTCCTCTTCCAGGCGTCCGCTTTCGTCCAGCGACTTGCCGCTGGGGAATAGGCCTTCCTCGAGACCGCCGAGGAACACCAGCGGGAATTCCAGGCCCTTGGCCGAATGCAGGGTCATCAACTGCACCCCGTCCTCGCCGGCCTGGGCCTGGCCTTCGCCGGCCTCGAGCGAAGCATAGGATAGGAACGCGACCAGTTCGCTCATCCCCTCGGTCTCTTCCTCGTCGCGGCGCACGAAGCGCGAGGCCACGGATACCAGTTCGTCGAGGTTATCAGTGCGCGAGTCCTGCTGGCCCTTGCTTTCGTTGAGGTAGAACTCGCGCAGGCCCGAGCGCATCAGCACGTGGTCGATCTTGTCCTTGAGGTCCAACGTGGCGGCTTCGACCGACAACGCCTCGACCAGGGCGATGAACCCGGCCAGCGCGTTGCGCGCGCGGCCGGCGAGTTCGTTGCCGATGGAGAGCTCGCGCGCCGATTCGAACAGCGATTGCGACAGCGAACGCGCGCGCTTGCGCACTTCGTCCAGGGTGCGGTCGCCGATGCCGCGCGTGGGCGTGTTGACCGCGCGCTCGAACGCCGCGTCGTCGGCGCGGTTGGTGATCATGCGCAGGTAGGCCAGGGTGTCCTTGATCTCGGCGCGCTCGAAGAAGCGCATGCCGCCGTAGACGCGGTACGGCACCTGTTCGGCCAGCAGGACTTCTTCGAAGGCGCGCGACTGGGCGTTGCTGCGGTACAGGACGGCGGCCTCGCTGTAACTGCCGCCGTCGCGCACCCATTGGCGGATGCGCTCGACCACGTAGCGCGCTTCGTCGACTTCGTTGTAGGCCGCGTACAGGTCGATGGTTTCGCCATCGCCGGTGTCGGTCCACAGCTGCTTGCCGATGCGGTCCGGGTTGTGCGCGATCACCGCATTGGCGGCATTGAGGATGTTGGCGCTGGAACGGTAATTCTGTTCCAGGCGGATGGTCTGCGCGCCGGGGAAGTCCTTGAGGAAACGCTGCACGTTCTCCACTTTCGCGCCGCGCCAGCCATAAATGGCCTGGTCGTCGTCGCCGACCACGAACACGTGGCCGCTGTCGCCCGCCAGCAATCGAACGAATCCGTACTGGATGGAGTTGGTGTCCTGGAATTCGTCGACCAGGATTTCGCGGAAGCGCGAACGGTAATGGTTGAGCAACGCCGGGTTGTCGCGCAGCACTTCATGCGCGCGCAGCAGCAGTTCGGCGAAATCCACCAGTCCGGCGCGGTCGCAACGCTCCTGGTACAGCGCGTAGGCGCGGCGCAGGGTATCGGTCCATTGATCGTCGCCGGGCTGGATGTGTTGCGCGCGGCGGCCTTCGTCCTTCTGCGCATTGATCCACCAGGCGATCTGCCGCGGCGGGAAGCGCGCCTCATCCAGTTCCATCTGCTGCACGACGCGCTTGGCCAGGCGCAGCTGGTCGTCGGAATCCAGCACCTGGAAGCTTTCGGGCAGTTTCGCTTCCTGCCAGTGCAGGCGCAGCAGGCGATGGGCGAGGCCGTGGAAGGTGCCGATCCACATGCCGCGGCTGCCGTTGCGCAACTGCGCATCGGCGCGGTGGCGCATCTCGCCGGCGGCCTTGTTGGTGAAGGTCACGGCGAAGATGCCGTGCACCGGCACGCCATGCACTTCGTTGAGCCAGGCGATGCGATGGGTGAGCACGCGGGTCTTGCCCGAACCGGCGCCGGCGAGCACGAGGTAATGCCCGGGCGCGGCGGAAACGGCTTCGCGCTGCGCCGGGTTCAGGTCATCGAGTAGGTGGGAGACATCCACTACGTGAGTTTAATGCGCAGCGGCCTTGGCCTTGTGATTGTCGTTCTGCATCAGTTTGTCGGTCCAGGCGATGCCGATGGCCGAAAGGATGAAGACCGTGTGGATGATCGTCTGCCAAAGCACGCCGATTTGCGTGACTGTCGTACAGGTTTTCAGCTTCGACTGCGCGGCACTGGCCATCTCGGCCGCCGCGAAGGCGTCGGCGGTACCGCAAAAAGGAAGCTCGCCCAATCCGCCCACCTCGATGAAGGTCTTGAGCAAGTGGATGGAGGAGATACCGATAATGGCCATCGCCAGCTTCACCTTGAGGACTGAAGCGTTGACGTGGCTCAGCCATTCCGGCTGGTCGGGGTGGTTTTCCAGACGCAGACGCGAGACGAAGGTCTCATAGCCACCCACGATCACCATCATCAGCAGGTTCGAGATCATCACCACATCGATCAGACCCAGCACCAGCAGCATGATGTCCTGCTCGCTCAGGCTGATGGCGCCATGGACCAGGTGCCACAACTCCTTGATGAACAGCACCACGTACACGCCCTGGGCTACGATCAGGCCGAGGTAAAGCGGCAACTGCAGCCAGCGCGAGCTGAAGATCAGGGCAGGCAGGGGGCCAAGGCTTACGGGTTGCTTCTGTTGCATGGGATCGGAATGCTGCGTTGCGGGAATGCGGCAGGTTACCGGCCGAGCGTGACGCTGCCAAGCACGAATCGCGGGCTAAACTCGCAATCCCCACGCCGCAACGAGTATGGAACATGATCGACCTGCACTACTGGCCCACCCCCAACGGCCACAAGATCACCCTGCTGCTGGAAGAGCTGGTCGATGCCGGCCATGCGCTGGAATACGCGGTCAAACCGGTGAACATCGGCGCCGGCGACCAGTTCAAGCCGGAATACCTGGCCATTTCCCCCAACAACAAGATGCCGGCCATCGTCGACCATGCGCCAGCCGATGGCGGTGCGCCGGTCAGCGTGTTCGAGTCCGGCGCGATCCTGCAGTACCTGGCCGAGAAGACCGGCCTGTTCCTGCCCGAGGATCTTCGCGGACGCACCGCGACCCTGGAATGGCTGTACTGGCAGATGGGCGGACTGGGCCCGATGACCGGCCAGCGCGGCCATTTCCACGTCTATGCGCCGGAAAAGATTCCGTACGCGATGGACCGCTACGACCGCGAGGTCGCCCGCCTGCACGGCGTGCTGGACAAGCGCCTGGCCGACAACGCGTTCATCGCCGGCGACGGATACAGCATCGCCGACATGGCCAGCTATCCATGGATCGACGCTTACGCCGGCCTGCCGCCGGATTTCGACGCCTTCCCGAACATGAAGCGCTGGTACGACGCCATCGCCGCACGGCCTGCGACCGCGCGCGCCTATGCGTGGGGGGAGAAAGTGAATCCGGATGCGGGCAAACCGATGAGCGACGAGGAACGCAAGCATCTGTTCGGCCAGGGAACGCAGAATCGATGACTTCGTCATTCCAGCGAACGCTGGAGGTGCTTTTCTACAGCCGCATGGCTGGTCATCCAGTTTGATCTTGGTCTTCCGGCATTTCGCGAAGATCAACATGGATCCCGGCGTACGCCGGGATGACGAAACAGAATCCAACCGGGAAACGCCATGCGCCACCTGATCCTCTCCCTGTTGCTCACCCCCCTCATCGCCTGCGCGACTCCACCCATGCCCCCTCACGCACCCGTCGAAACAGCCAGCGCCGCCCTGGGCGGCATCGCCGAAGCGTATGTCCACCTGACCCTCGAGGCAGGCGAGCACGAACCAGGCTATGTCGACGCCTACTACGGTCCGGCGACATGGGCGGAACAGGCGAAAGCGGAAAAACGTTCCTTGCCGGACCTGCGCGCAGCGACCGACGGACTCATCCAGCGCGCGCAAGCGATCGACACCGGTTCGCTCACCGCCCTTGAAATCCGCCGGAAGAAACTCCTCGTCGCCCAGCTGACCGCCGCCGCGACCCGCATGGCGATGATGGCGGGCGAGAAGCCGGCTTTCGATGACGAGGCCGAAGGCCTGTATGCATTGCGCCCCGTGCTGAAGCCGCTGGACGATTACGATCCGGCGCTGCAGCGACTCGAAGCGGTTTTCCCCGGCGATGGCCCGCTATGGCAGCGCGTCGATACGTTCGCCAGCACCACCGCGATCGCGCACGACAGGCTGGAGCAGGTGATGCATGCCTCGATCGACGAGTGCAAGCGCCGCACCCTGGCGCACATCGCCCTGCCCGCCGACGAGAAATTCACCCTGGAACTGGTCACCGGCCAGCCCTGGTCCGGCTACAACTGGTACAAGGGCGATGCGACCAGCGTGATCCAGATCAACACCGATCTGCCGGTGCTGATGAGCCGCGCGGTCGACCTGGGTTGCCACGAAGGCTATCCGGGACACCACGTGCTGAACATGCTGCTGGAGCAACGCCTGTACCGGCAGCGCGGCTGGATCGAGTTCACCGTGTATCCGCTGTACAGCCCGATGTCGCTGATCGCCGAGGGTTCGGCCAATTTCGGCATCGAACTGGCCTTCCCCGGCGAAGAGAAACTGGCGTTCGAACGCGACGTGCTGTATCCGCTGGCCGGACTGGATCCCGAACTGGCCGCACGCGATGCGCAACTGCAGCAGGCTCGCGCCGAACTGGCCGGCGCACGACTCAGCATCGCCCGCGACTACCTGGACGGCCGCATCGACCGCGCCGAGGCGGTGCGGCTGGCGCAGAAGTACCAGCTGATGTCGCCGCAGCGCGCGGAACAATCCATCGCCTTCGTCGACAGGTATCGCAGCTACGTCATCAACTACGGGCTGGGCCAGGACCTGGTTCGCGCACATGTGGATGCCGCCGGCAAAACGCCGGAAGCGCGGTGGACGGCCATGGAGCGGATCCTTTCGGAGCCGACGATTCCGGGGGATTTGTTGCCTGGGTCGGGCAACAAATAGTCTGATTCAAGAAAGGTGAAGCCGCGACGCTTCCCTTCTCCCGCCGGGAGAAGGTGGCGCGCAGCGACGGATAAGGGAAGGAGCCACCAGTTGCGAAATGCTTTCCATGGATCGGAATTCTCCCTCCCTCATCCGCCCTTCGGGCACCTTCTCCCGGAGGGAGAAGGGAAATCACTAGCGTGACCTCCGGCGCATTGCCCGCCTGCCGCCGAACGCGTAGGGTCGGCGATCCTCCTTTCCGCTGGAACCTCGCCGATGAAGCCACTCGTCCTCGCCATCGCCCTGGCGCTGTCCGCACCGCTGCCCGTCTTCGCACAAACTGCGGCCCCCACCGCACAGGCCAAGCCTGCCGCAGCACCTGCCTGGGTGGAAGCCAGCAATCGCAATGCGCAGATCCTGCTCGCCGCGCAGGCGCCGTTCCAGCCGGAATACGCCAGCTTCTTCGGCATTCCCGGTTACGACGACCAGGTCGCCGACCTGGGCCCGGACAACGGCAAGCGCTATCGCGACGCGACCGCCAAGGCCAGGGCCGAGTTGCAGGCCAAACTGCAGTCGGAGCGCGACGCCAACGTCCGCCAGGACCTGGAGATCATGATCAAGGCCGCCGACGAGAACATCGAAGGCAGCACGCTCAACGAGAAATACCTGCTGCCGTGGAGCGACGCGCCGCAGATGGTGTTCAACGGCCTCAACGGCCTGCTTTCGGATCAGACCCCGGCGGAGCGACGCGCCAAGGCGCTGGACCGGCTGAAGCGCTATGTCGGCCTTGCTCCCGGCAGCACCGCGATCACCACGCTCGCGCGGCAACGCTATGAAGAGAAGCTGTCCGACACGGCCTTGTTGCAGCCGACCAAACTGGAAGTCGAGCGCGCGGTCGGCAATGTGGATACCTATGTGTCGGGCGTGCGCGACCTGTTCGCCAAGTACAGGATCGACGGCGCCGAGGAAGCGCTGGACACGATGGAGAAGCAGCTCAAGGACTACAACGAATGGACCCGCAGCGAGGTCCTGCCGAAGGCGCGCACCGACACCCGCCTGCCGCCGGAGCTCTACGCCTACCAGCTCAAGCAGTACGGCATCGATATCGATCCGGCCTTGCTGATGCAGCGCGCGCAACTCGAATTCATGGAAACCCGCGCGGTGATGCAGCAATTGGCGCCGTTGGTGGCCAAGGCCAAGGGCATCGACGCCAGCGACTACCGCGACGTGATCAAGGCGCTGAAGAAGAACAGCATCGCCAACGACCAGCTGGAAACCTACTACCGCGGCATCATCGACCGGATCGATCCGATCATCCGCAACGAGAAGATCGTCGACGTGCCCAACCGGCCGATGCAGATGCGCCTGGGTTCGCCGGCCGAAAGCGCCGCGCAACCGGCGCCGCATTTCCTGCCGGCGCCGCTGGTCGGCAACACCGGCCAGCAGGGCACGTTCGTGCTGCCGCTGGGCAACCCGGACAAGGACGGAAAGGGCAAGAACTACGACGACTTCAATTTCGACTCGGTGGCGTGGACGCTGTCGGCGCACGAAGGACGCCCGGGCCATGAGCTGCAGTTCACCGCGATGGTCGAACGCGGCATCTCGCTGGCGCGCAGCATGTTCGCGTTCAATTCGGTCAACGTGGAAGGCTGGGCGTTGTATGCCGAAGCCGAGATGGTGCCGTACGAGCCGCTGGACGGGCAGTTGATCGCGCTGCAGTTCCGCCTGATGCGCGCGGCGCGTGCGGTGCTCGATCCCAGCCTCAACCTGGGCCTGATCGATCGCGAACGCGCGCGCCAGGTGCTGGAGGAAGACGTGGGCCTGTCCGAACCGATGGCGCGCCAGGAACTGGATCGCTACACCTTCAACGCGCCCGGACAGGCCGGCAGTTATTTCTACGGCTATACCCGGATCATGGAACTGCGCCTGCAGACCGAACTGGCGCTGGGCAAACAGTTCGACCGCAAGGCCTTCAATAATTTCCTGCTCGACCAGGGCCTGCTGCCGCCGGACCAGCTGGCCAAGGCGGTGAGGGAAACCTTCATTCCCGCGCAGCGGCGCAAGTAAGTAGGGAACGGCTTTTGTGGGAGCGGCGTAAGCCGCGAGCTCTTCAGGCACTCAAACGACCATCAAGAGCTCGCGGCTTACGCCGCTCCCACAATGTCGCTCCCACAGAAGCCGACCTAAGGTTGCGCCGGTTCCGCCCCCGGCGGCACGTAGATCGCTACGCCAGCCGCTTTCTTCTGCGTGGTCGGGATGCCGATGCCGACGCCGCCTGCGCTATGGCGTCCATAACTGCCGGCGCCGACCGACATGCCGACCGGCGAACCGCTGGAACCCACGCCCATCAGGATCACGCCGTTGGCGCCCAGCGCCGCGGCTTCGCGCTTGAGCCGGGCGACGGCGGCATCGGTCTGGCCCTGGGTGCCGAAGCCGACCGCGCTGGAGGATTCGAGCTGGGCGATTTCCACCGAGCCCGGCGGCGGCGTGGTGTAGATGCGGACCTGGGCCGGATCGACCGGCGGGCGCGCCTGCCCGAGCATGACCTTGGAGGTGCCGGCGCAGGCCGTCAGGGCGAGGACGAAGAGGACGAGTGCGGGACGAAGGCTCATGGCGGTGCTCCCTGGAACAGGGACCAGATGATCGGTCCGAGGGACTGAATGCTCGCACACCCGTTGCCCGCCTGGCGGTGACGGCGTCCGTATTCCATGACCATCGGGTCTCGGGGCCACGGCGGTCGGGGGTTATAGTCGACCCCATTCAACCAAGGAGCAAACTCATGGGCCTGATCAGTGTGTTGTGGGGCGTAGTGGCCATGATCTGGATGGTGCTGGCGCTGATTCCGCTACTGGGCTGGGGCAACTGGTTCCTGATTCCGTTCGCCGCGGTCGGCGCGGTCATCGCCGCCATCGGCATCCTGTTCACTTCCAGCGCCAAGACCGGGCGTGCCAAGGCCGGCCTGCTGCTCAATGGCATCGTCATCGTGGTCGCCATCGTGCGCCTGGGCATCGGCGGCGGGATAGTTTGATCCGCGTGTGGGAGCGGCTTCCAGCCGCGAGCTCCTGCTCTTGTCTGGCCCGGAAATCATCTTGCCGGAGCGAATCGAAGCTTCCGTAGGAGCGACGTGAGTCGCGAAATGTCGGCGAATTAAACATCCAATCCGGCAGGGTCTCCTTCGCGACTCACGTCGCTCCTACGCGTTGGTAGACGCTTCCCTTCTCCCACCGGAAGAAGGTGGCGCGCAGCGACGGATGAGGGAAGGAGAATAAGTAACCCAGTAATTTCAGCAGAATCTGATAGCTCACTCCCTCATCCGCCCTTCGGGCACCTTCTCCCGGAGGGAGAAGGGAAAAGCGCGCAGGCGTATCATTCGCGCATAGATTCGAGGAGTTCCCATGGCCTATCCCTACACCCGCCCGCGGCGCATGCGCCGCGACGATTTCTCCCGCCGCCTGATGCGCGAGCACGTGCTGACCGCCAACGACCTGATCTATCCGGTGTTCGTGCATGAGCTGTCCGGCCGCGAAGCGGTGCCTTCGATGCCCGGCGTGGAGCGCCTGTCGATAGACGAGTTGCTGAAGGTCGCGGAACAAGCGGTCGAGTTGCGCGTGCCGGCCATCGCCCTGTTCCCGGTCACCGCCCCTGAAGCCAAGTCGTTGGATGCCGCGGCGGCCTGGGACGACGACGGCCTGGCCCAGCGCGCGGTGCGTGCGCTCAAAGCACGCTTCCCCGAGCTGGGCGTGATCACCGACGTGGCCCTGGACCCGTTCACCACCCACGGCCAGGACGGCATCATCGACGACAGCGGCTACGTGATGAACGACATCACCGTCGAAGCCCTGGTCAAGCAGGCGCTGTCGCACGCGCGCGCCGGCGTGGACATCGTCGCCCCCAGCGACATGATGGACGGACGCATCGGCGCGATCCGCGAGGCGCTGGAAAGCGACGGCCACGTGCATACGAAGATCATGGCCTACTCGGCGAAATACGCTTCGGCATTCTACGGTCCGTTCCGCGACGCGGTCGGCAGCGCCGGCAATCTCGGCAAGAGCAACAAGTACAACTACCAGATGGACCCGGCCAATTCCGACGAGGCGCTGCACGAAGTGGCGCTGGACATCGACGAAGGCGCGGACATGGTCATGGTCAAACCGGGCATGCCGTACCTGGACGTGGTGCGAAGGGTGAAGGACGAGTTCGGTGTGCCGACCTTCGCCTACCAGGTCAGCGGCGAGTACGCGATGCTCAAGGCCGCGTTCAACAATGGCTGGCTGGACGAACGCGCCTGCGTGCTGGAAGCGCTGACCGCATTCAAGCGCGCCGGCGCCGACGGCGTGCTGACCTATTTCGCCCTCGACGCAGCCCGCTGGCTCCGCGAACCCTGACCTGTAGGAGCGGGCCTTGCCCGCGATGCTTCCGCCTTTGCCTTGTCCCCCAAGGAGACTTCCTTCGGTGCGTAGAGCCGAGCTTGCTCGGCTGCTTTCCGCGAAGATCAAGAGCAGCGATCAAGAGCAGCCGAGCAAGCTCGGCTCTACAACGGCAAACAACCTGGCTTGCCGTGGCTGGTCGGGGCCAGCGCGCGATAGATGTCGAGCTTGCCCGCCTTCGGCGATGGCGCCGAGCCGGTGACCAGCAGTTCATTCGGCCGGGAAACATCCTGCACCGGGCCCAGCGTGGAACCGTCGGCGGTGTTGAACGACAACGTCCATGGCGCAATATCGGTATAGGCCCTGCCGTCGCAATGCGCGACCTGCAGCTGGATCGGCTTGCTTTCCACATCGCCGGAACGCGCGAACACGATCGCCCTGCCACCGTCGATCCAGGCCGCGTCGAATTCGTCGATCCTGGAGTTCACGCCCGGCACCGGTTGCGGATCGACGAAGGCCTTGCCGTTCCAGCGCGCCACGAACAGGTCGTGCCCGCCGACGCTGCCGAATCCATCGCTCGCGAACAGCAGCTGGCGGCCATCGGCGCTGGGCGTCGGCGCCCATTCGTCGCCAGTACCATTGACGCCTGGGCCGAGGTTCTCCGGCGCGCCGAAACTCCCGTCGGCAAGAATCGCGGCGCGATAGAGATCGTCGCCGCCCTGCCCGCCCTCGCGGTTGGAAAAGAAGTACAGCCACTCGCCGTCGGCGCTGAGCAGCGGATCGAAATCGTTGGCCGCCGAATTGATCGGCAACGGTTGCGGGTCGCTCCAGCGCTTGTCCTGCAGGCGCGCCTGCCACAGGTCCCAGCCGCCGGCGCCACCGGTGCGATTGGTGCTGCCCCAGACGATGCGCTGGCCATCGGCGCTGACGCTGGCGCGGACTTCGGTGTCGCGCGTGGACACCACGCCCATGCCCTCGATGCCGAATTCGGCCAGCTGCGCCACGGCGGCGGCCGAGAGTAGACTGCAAGCCAGGGCGGCAATCGCGAACCTGCGTTTCATGGTTTTCATTCCCGCCTACGCATCCCTTCCCGACTGCCTTTATACCAAGCCATGACAAACCATCACTACGCTGTGTTCGGCCATCCGGTTTCGCACTCGCTGTCGCCGCGTATCCACGCCGCGTTCGGCCGCCAGACCGGGATAGGACTGGAGTACACCGCCATCGATGCCGCGCCGGAAGCGTTCGCGCCGGCGCTGGAGTCGTTCGCGGCCGGTGGCGGCAAGGGCGCCAACGTCACCCTGCCGCTGAAGGAAGCCGCTTTCGCCTTGTGCGCCACCACCAGCGAACGCGCGCGACGCGCCGGTTCGGTGAATACGCTGATCCGCAACGACGGCCAATGGCAGGGCGACAACACCGACGGCATCGGCCTGGTCCGCGACCTGACCGAACGCCTCGGCCTGGACCTGCGCGGACGCCGCGCCCTGCTGCTCGGCGCCGGCGGTTCGGCGCGCGGGGTGGCGCCGGCGTTGCTGGATGCGGGCGTTTCCGAATTGATGATCGCCAACCGCACTTCCGAACGCGCCGATGCGCTGGCTGATGCGCTGGGCGAACCGGCACGCGCGCATTCGCGTTACTGGGATGACCTGGTCAACGAGGGCGACTTCGCCCTGGTCGTCAACGCCACTTCGCTGGGGCGTGACGGCGGCAGCGAATTCCGCCTGCCCTTCCAGTTGTCCACGCCGCGCACGCTGGCGGTGGACCTCAACTACGGCGAAGCGGCGATCCCGTTCCTGGCCTGGGCGCGCACCGCCGGCTGCCGCGACGTGGTCGATGGCCTGGGCATGCTGGTGGAACAGGCCGCCGCGAGCTTCGAGTTGTGGCACGGCGTGCGCCCGGAGACGGCGCCGGTGTATGCGGCGTTGCGCGGCAAGGATGCGTCGCTGGTCACGGCCGACTGAGGAGCCATCGATGGACTCCTTCCTGATTCCTGCGCTGACCACGCTCGGTTATTCGTTCCCGGAACTGCTGGCCTGCGGCATCGCGTTGGCGATGCTGTGGACCGCAGCGCGACCGGGCAAGCCGCGGCAACTCGGTTTGATCGGCGCAGGGCTGATGCTGGCTTGCGCCGTGTTGCAGTTGGCGCTGGGGCTTTACCAGAGCTGGGTGATCCAGGCCGCGAATGCGGGTGCAGCGACGGAGATCAGCGTGATCTTCGCCCGACTCGGCATCGTGCGCATGCTGGTCAACTGTGTGTCGCTGACGGGGTTGGTGATGATTGTTTGGGGGTTGTGCGGGGCTACGCGGTCAGAAAAATAGTTCAAGTCCGACTTCTTCTCGGGGTAATGTCTTAGTTTCACGGTCTAAATCTAGTTAGGTGGCCAAGGGGAGACCATAGTGATTCCAAGCTTCAATCAATCGGGCGTCCTGCCCCCGTTTTTGCCTCAACCGGGACCAACCGTTTCGAGTGCAATGGCGCCTTACCCGACAGACCTACTGGAGATCGCACAAACCCTCTGCAACTCGACAGAACGTAGAGACATCTTGCTTGGACTCATTGACTACCGCGACAGCCTACGAGCTGCAGGGATAACGAACGGGTTCCAATGGATCGCTGGCAGTTTCCTTGAAGACTGTGAGAACCAGCGCCAACGCCCCCCGAAAGATATCGACATTGTGACCTTCGCCAGACGTCCAGCATCAGCTCAGTCGCAGCAAGACTGGGTAACGTTCTATGGTGCAAACCCCCATCTGTTTGATCAGAACATTACTCAATCTGACCATAAGTGCGACGCCTACTACGTCGACCTCCATTTACCGCCAGAAGCCATCGTGAGCAGGTCAAGGTTCTGGTTTGGCCTCTTCTCCCATCAACGAGACACGTACATCTGGAAGGGCTTGCTAGAATTGTCTCTTGCCTCAAACGACGACTCTGCGAGGCGATTTTTAGGAGGCGCTTATGCTCCGTAGACTTCGCCTAGATGCACTTAGAGCAGAGCTCGGGAGTGTTCGCGCTCAGGTTGAGATGTCGGACCAGTACGGCGATATTGTGGGTAGTGGTCAATTTCGCCGTCGCCTAGAACAGATTCAAGAAGAGCTTTCTGTTCTTGAGCTCCAAGACCCCACGAGAGCGTCGGTTGCTCTGTACTTCAGCGGGCGCCCTGTTCTTGGCACTCGCGGAATTGCCGCGGATTTCGCTGGGCGCTGCCTAGAGAACTACCAAGACCTCGTATCAAAGACATTTGCGCGGCGCGAGCTTGGCGCACTGGGTGAGCGCGGCCCAATTCCTCTCCGACAAAACACGGAAATGATGGTCACTGGTGTAACCCATGGCTCGTTTGGCTTCATCCTTGACGAGATGTCCGACCAAACATCAATTCTTGACACGCAACTCAAAGAAGTAGTTAAAGAAGTCTCCCTAACGCTTGAAAAATTCAGCGCTGACAGCGACTCGGAGTTCCTGGAGTTCGCCTCCGAGATTGACCAGAGGACAGTCATTTCCCTTAGGAATTTCTTCCAAGAAATGGACAACTCTTCGGCTACTGTTCGGATAGTTGAGGACATCCACGAGCTCAATCTGGATGGACCTGCCGTTCTAAGAGCGAGGCAGCGAGCTGAATCCTCAACCATCGAGGATGAGGCCACTGACATACAAGGCACGTCGATTCATGTGCTTCCTGAACACCGGACGTTTGAGTTCAGGACGCTCACCGGGGATGTGCTATTCGGCAAGGCTCATGCTGACGCAGTAGAGTCCTATCTCAGCGCGATCGCAATGCAAGTAAATGTTGCCAACTCGCGCATGACGGCGCACATGCAAGTACGTACAGTTCACGCGCTTAACCGCGAACCAAGAAGTACTTATCGGCTGCGCAATTTGTCAATTGAGGGCGGTTTGGCCACCTAACAATTCGTTTTAGCCGAGACCGCTTCGCGGCCTCGGCAACGGCATCAATGATTGCATCATTGCCGCGGTCCGGCTTAACTCAAGCGTTAGCCCGCGTAGGGCGGAACCGCCAAAGGCGATTCCGCCGCATGTATCGCGGCGTATTCGGCGGAAACGGCTACGCGGGTTCCGCCCAACGAGCTCTACCCAAGTTAAGTGACTTGATTCAACATCAGGCACCAGGAGATTTCTTGCGATGGACCACAAACCACCCTTCCTGCTTGCTGCCTTGGCAATCCTTATACTTTCGCCCTGTGTAGCTGCAGCTGCGGAAAACCCTGTAGAGCTTCAGGGACATTACCGCGTCAGAGGGGAGTGTGCCGAGCAACTTGAGGACGGAAGCTACAGAGATTGTGTTTCCTGGAACACGCTGACGCTTGTGCACCGTCCTGATGGCCGTTTCGACTACTCCCTCGACACGTCCACATTCGCCACTACCCAAGGCGGCTGCAGTTCGTCTGGAATTCTCTCCTTGGGCAGGAGTGGTCGGGATGAAATCCTCCACGGGACCGACGCACAAGATGCAATGTGTCGGATATCACTCAGGATTGCACCGAAGCGCATTGAGTTGATTGAGCCATCGCAAGATGAGCTGGGGTGCAAGTCAATCTGCGCCTACAATTCGTCGCTCTATACAGACCCATTCCTGCGCAGCAGCAAGCGCATAGCCCCGCACGATCCCTGAGAACACGTAGGGTGGGCCTTGGCCCACCATCGCCAAGTCTCAACCTGCGATGGCTGTCGAACGAAGTCGTGTTTCCAGATGCAATGACGCCATGACGAAAAGCGATGGGCTTAAGCCCACCCTACAAAAATTGTAGAGCGAAGAGCTCGCGGCTGGAAGCCGCTCCTACAACAACCCATCCCGTTTGACCGCCAGGTAACGCTCCACCAACGCCGCAGGCAATTCCTCGCTGGCGACATCCAGAACCATGACCCGGTGGCTGCGCAAGGCTTCGTGCGCAGCGGTGCGCTGTTCCAGGTAGCGCGCGACCGCGGCGGCGCGGATCGCGCCGGGCAGGTCGTGGACTTCCTCGTTGATCGCCTCGTCCAGCGCGCGCTCGCGCAGGCTGGCGACGCAGACCAGGTGCCGCTTCTGCAGCAGGCGCACCGCGGCCAGCAGATCCTCGATGTCCTCGTCGCGCACGTTGGTCACCAGCATCACCAGCGAACGCTTGCGCTGGCGCAGCGACAACTCCGTGGCCGCGGCCAGGTAGTCGGTCGCCACCGCCTGCGGCTGCAGGTCGTAGCTGGCGCGCAGCAGCGTGTCGATCGCGGCCATGCCGCGCTTGGGCGCGACCCAGCGCGACTCGCCGCCGCTGGCGAACAGGCCCACCGCATCGCCCTGGCGCAAGGCGAGGTAGGAAACGACCAGCGTCGCGTTCAACACATGGTCGAAATGGGCGATCTCGCCTTCCTGCGCCATCATCCGCCGGCCGGTATCGACCATCATCACCAGCTGCTGGTTCTTCTCGTCCTGGTACTCGCGCGAAATGAGTTTCCGCGAACGCGAGGTCGCCTTCCAGTCGATCTGACGCAGGCTGTCGCCGACGCGGTATTCGCGCATCTGGTTGAAATCGGTGCCCTCGCCGCGACGGCGCTTGAGGTGCGCGCCTACCAGGCGCGAGGCCTGTTCCGCGCTGAACAAGGCGAACTTGGTCAGCGGCGCGAAATTGGGATACACCCGCACCTGCTGCGGCGCGCCGGCGATGCGCGACTGGCGCCACAGGCGCAACGGCGAAGCCAGGCGCAACTGCACGCCTTCGAAGATCGCGTCGCCGCGCGCGACCGGGCGCAGGCGGTAGCTGAAGGTGGACGCGGTGGCCGGCGCCAGCTTCAGTCGCTGCGGCAAACCTTGCGCCGGCCATGCGCCTGGATGCAGGTCGAACACGTCGATGCGCTGGCGGGTCATCGATTCCACGCGCAGGGTGACGTCGCGTTCGATGCCCAGCGGCAGCGCTTCGGGGATTTCGCGGGTGACCTGCGGGGTTTCGCGGCGGCGCAGGAACAGAGCATCCAGTGTCGCAAGCAAGACAAGGCCGATGCCGGTCGATTGCCACGCAAGCATCGGCACATCTGCGAACAGCACCGCCAGGCCGGACAGGCCGAACAACACCAGCAATGCGATCAGTAGCGGTGCGGGTCTCACACAAGGACCGGCGTAGGAGCGACGTAAGTCGCGACTGAAAAGCCGGAAACTTCCCGACAGCGAGGCAAATCACAGTCGCGACTCACGTCGCTCCTACGTTGGATATTGCTCTGCTTCATTTCCGCGGCGCTTCCACCTTGGCCAGCAGCGCGTGCAGGGCATCGTCCGGCGACTGGCCCTCGATCTGCAATTCCGGGGACAGGGTGATGCGATGGCGCAGCGCCGGCTTGGCGATGTCGCGCACGTCGTCGGGGGTGACGAAGTCGCGGCCCTGCAGCACCGCCTGGGCACGGGCGGCGCGGACCAGGGCGATGCTGCCGCGCGGACCGGCGCCGAGCGAGATGCCCGGCCACTTGCGCGTGGCCGCCACTATCCGCACCGCGTAGTCGACCACCTGTTCGTCCACCGTCACCGCGGCGGTGCCTTGCTGCATGGCGACGATGTCGGCGGCGCCGAGCACGCGCCGCACCTGCGACAGGTCGAAGTCGCCGGCGCTGCGGCCGGTGGTGATCGCATCGACCATGCGCTTCTCGTCGGCCAGCGCCGGATAGTCGATGAGGATCTTCAGCAGGAAACGATCCAGCTGCGCCTCCGGCAGCGGATAGGTGCCTTCCTGGTCCACCGGGTTCTGCGTGGCCAGGGTCAGGAACGGCGGCGACAGCTCGAACGGCTTGCCCTCGATGGTGACCTGGCCTTCCTGCATCACTTCCAGCAGCGCCGACTGGGTCTTCGCCGGCGCGCGGTTGATTTCGTCGGCCAGCAACAGGTTGGTGAACACCGGGCCGCGGCGGATCTTGAAGCTCTCGGTCTTCGGGTCGTAGACCGCATGGCCGCTGACGTCGCTGGGCATCAGGTCGGAAGTGAACTGCACGCGCGCGTAGTTCAGTTCCAGTGCCTGCGCCAATGCACGCACCAGCAGGGTCTTGCCGAGCCCGGGCACGCCTTCGATCAGCACGTGGCCGCCGGCCAGCAGCGCGATCAGGATCTGGTCCAGTACCTCCGGCTGGCCGATGAAGGCCTTGGAAACTTCCTCGCGCACGGCAGCGGCGCGTTCGGCCAGCGCTTCGCCGGTGATGGGGGCGATCGAAACGGTTGCGGTTGCATCGTTCATAGACGGTTTCTCAGCTGGATCAAAGTGGAAATGCGGTGGCGGAACGCGGACTTGTCGTGCGAAGGCGGCGCCTGCAGGGCGATGCGCACCGCTTCGGCGGGAATGCCGAGGCGCTCGGCGATGGCGCCGACCTGCGGTTCGCCGCTCAAGGCAGCGGCAACCGGATCGCGACGGCGCAGGCGAGCCAGGAAGGAATTGCGTACCGACGCATACAGCAACGCGCGCCTGTTGTAACGGAACAGGTGTTCGCCGCTGGCGCGCACGTGTTCCAGCAACGAACGGCGCTCGCCCGCCGGCGCGGGCCGCAGCGGGCCGAAGCGTTGCATGCGCAGCCACAGCCAGGCCAGCAGGGCCAGCAGCAACGGCGCCCACACCGGCCAGCCACGCTGCAGGACCATGCGCCACAACGACGGCATCTGCGCGGCGTAGACCAGGTGCATGGTGCCGTGGCCGTAGTTGGGCGCCAGCAACTGCCGCGCCAGGGCGCGATGCGGGCCGTCGCGCAGGCCACCGGACCGCGGATCCTCGTCGGGAGCGAAAAGATCGCTTCGCCGGTTGCCGTTGTTGGTCAGGAAATCGAAATCCGCCAGCACGTCGACATGGCCTTCGCCATGGGCCAGGCGCGCGTACACGTAGGCTGCCTGCAGGTCGCCCCAGGCCAGTTCCGGTTCGACCTGGTCGAAGAAGAAGCGACGCCCTCGGCAGAATTCGATGTGTTGTTCTTCGTTCGGCACCTGCAGCGGCGCGCACTCCGGTGCATCGTCGGTCAGCAGTATGTGCAGCGCTTCCAGCAGCGGCACGCCGGTTTCCTGGTTGCGGCTGCCGGCCGGCGGCGTACGCAACAGCAAGTGGCCGCCGCCGGCCACCCATTCCAGCAATCGGCGCGAATCGACCGGGGTCATCGCCCGCGGGTCGTTGAGGATCAGCAGGGTGTCGCGTTTGCCCAACTGCGCCGTGGACAGGTTCAGGCGCTGGCGTGAGTCGACCTTGAGGCGATCGGCCTGCAAGGTCTTCTTCAGCGCGTAAAGGGGGTTGTGGCTGGCTTCGCCGCGCGGCGGCAGGGCGATTTCCTTTTCCACTTTCTCGTAGGCGTGCAGGAACCAGGCGACCCCTGCCGCGACCAGGCCCGCGCCCAGCAATACGATCAGGGCGATGCGCACGCTGCTGCCGAGGCGGCTCATGCGGCCCACCGGTAGCGCCGCTGCAGGGTGGACACCAGGTCGTCGAACTCTTCCGCCGCCGGCAACTGCTGCGCATAGGCCGCGTACTGCCAGGTCCGGACCATGCGCGCGAACAGGCTGCGGTCCTCGCCGTCGGGCATGCGCCGCGAGGCGCGCAGGCATTCGGATTCGGTCGCGCCCGGCACCAGGGCGACACCGGCGCGCTGGGCCATGGTTTCCACGCTGGCCCGGTACAGCAGCGCCAGCGCGTGACGCGGCCTGCCTTGCGACCACAACCTGCGCGCTTCGGTGGGAACGTCGTCGGGCAGGATTTCGGGGATCGCCAGCGCTTCGGTTTCCACCTCCGCGGGCAGCGGCTTGTGCCGGCGCAGCGAGCCGCGCATCCACGGCAGCCAGTAACGCATCGACAGCAGCAACAGCACCGCCAGGATCGCGACCACGAGCCACAGGCCCCATTCGGCGATGAAGGCGAAGAACGTGCCGATGCCGGACAGCCACGACAGGTCGGTCTTTCTGGGCTCCTTGGGCTTGGTCTTGTCGCGCTTTTCCCAGGTCGTCTGCTTGAGCTTGCCGTTGAGCAGCGGGTCCCGGTAAGCCCGGTCGACGGCCTTGCGGAAGGCCTGGTCGTCGACGAGCTGGTCGCCGAACACTTCTGCGGGCGTGGCCGCCGGCTCCGGTGGCGGATTCTTTTCCTGCGCCTGCGCCGGGAACTGGATCGTCGCGCCCAGCAATGCCAGCACCAGCGCGAACGAGGTTGCGGCCGCAGTCAGTCGCGAGCGCAAGCGGCGGAAGGCGATCTCCACGTCCCAGGCCTCGATCTGGGTGCGGCGGTTGAGATACAGGCCGAAGCCGGCGCCGACGAAGAACGGTTCGATGATCGAGGTGGCGATCCAGGCGAACAGGTTGCAGGCCAGCTGCACCCACCATGGCATCTGTTCGGTGATCAGCGACCAGCCGGCGCGCATGGTTTCCGGCAGCTCGTCGATCGGCAGGAACATCAGGATCGAGGCGATGCAGGCGAAGAACAGCGACGCCTCGAAATTGAGGCAGACCAGAGTCAGCAAGGCGGCATTGCCGTAGACCGCGCCGCCGAGCACCCGCCGGCGTTCGCGCAGACGCGTGCCGTGCACGCCCTCGAGCAGGTCGATCGGCAGGAACAGCGAACGCGCCGGACTGAGGCGTCGCCAGGTCAGGTAGTGCAGCAACGGTTTCCAGCCCCAGCGCAATTGCGCGGCCAGGGTCTCGCGCAGGGCCGGCGTCGCGCCGAAGGTGGCGCGCGAGATCACGAACAGCGGGATGCGGTCGAAGGCCGGCTTCAGCCACCACATCAGGAATCCGGCCAGCCACAGGCTGTCGATCCACCAGGTCGCGGCGTTGAGGACGACGAACACGGGCAGCGTGAGCAGGAGCCACGGCTTCCAGATCGCCGCCGCATGCCGGCGGACCAGGGCGGTGCCGAGCTCGACCGCTTCCCAGGCCGAACGCTCGCGCAGGTGCACGGTCATCTGCTCAAGACGCATCGGCGTCTCCGGGCCAGCTGGCTGCGGGCTGGTCATCTATGGGCCGGTTGCGCCCGCCGCGCCACAGCCACAGCAGCACCAGCGTCCACAGCACGCCCGACACGCTGAACTTGATCGCGGCCGGAATGGATTGGGTCGAGGACCAGAACGCCTCGATGAAAGCGGCGACCAGCAGCATGAAGGCCACGCCCAGGCACAATTTCGCGCCCTTGATCCCGGCGACCACCAGCGCGTCGACGCGTCGGCGCCGTCCCGGCGCGATCAGGTTGAGTCCCAGCTGCAGGCCGGCGCCGCCGGCAATCACTATCGCGGTCAACTCGAACGGCGCATGCCCGGCGACGAAGCGCCACAGCGGATCGCCGGAACCGATCTGCTGCAGGTGGCCGAAGGTCGCGCCGATGCTTATTCCATTCGCGATCAGCACCACCACCGAGCCCACGCAGAAGACCAGTCCGCTGGCGAAGGTCTTCAGGCCGATGCTGATGTTGTTCATGATGTAGTAGCCGAACATCTGCCAGTCGCTGCCGCTGTCGCGGCCCAGCTTGCTGTGTTCGGCGGCGGGATCGAAGCTGCGTTCGGCCTGCGCGATCTGCGCCGGGTCCATGATTCCGTGGATCAGTTCCGGATACCACTGCAGCAGCACGAACATGGTCGCCAGCGGGACCACGAACAAGGCGGCCGCGGCCCACATGGCGCCGGCTTCGCTGCGCACCAGGCGCGGGAAATCGGCGAGCAGGAATTCCACCGCGCGCTGCCAGCGCGGCGGCGGCGTGCGATAGAGCAGGTTGTGCCCGCGCTGCATCAGCATTTGCAGGCGCGCGGTGACCATCGGGCTGTAGCCGCGCTTGCGCGCCAGCGCCAGCTGCTGGCACAGGCGCCGGTAGCGCGCGGGGACGTCCTCGTCGCCGATCTCGCCGGTATTGCGTTCGGCGCCGGCCTTGCGCGCATCGCCACGGGTCTCCAGCCAGTGCTCGAAGGCCTGCCATTCGCGCTGGTAGCGGGCGACGAACTGCTCCTGCCTCATCCGCATCCCCCCGTAGAGCGGGGCGCGACGGCATCGTTCGAAAATTTCATCGCCGCCCCAGCAGCCAGTTGGCCATGCCGTACAGGCGCAGCACCCCGGCCTCGCCGCGCGCGCCGGTCAGCGGTTCGGCGAGATCGGCCACTTCCACCTGGCGCGCGGGCGTGAGCAGCGGCGCGCGTTCGGCGAAGGCGACTACCGCCCTCTGTTCGCCCGGCCGCAGCGCCAGGCTCGGCGCCAGCACCGCATTGATCGGCGCGGGTGCGTGCTCGCGTTCGCGCACGTCATGCACGACCAGGGTCCCGGCGACCAGGTCGCCCAGGCGGCGGCCGTAGGGATCGGCCAGGCTGGAGATCAGACCGGCGGCGTAACCGAACGGCAGCATGTCCACGGTGCGCAGCAGGTTGCGGGTGATCGAGGCGAGCCAGCCGACTGGCGCGCCGTCGCCGGCGACCACGCGCAGGGACATCGCCTTCTTGCCGGGCGTCTGTCCGTTCCAGACCGCCTCGAGCACGATCGGATAACCCCAGAACACCAGGAAGTAGGCGACCAGGTACAGGCCCATGCCGGCCGCGCCCAACAATCCCAGCATGGTGCCCAGCAACATCAGGATGCCGAGGCGGATGGCCAGGTCGATGACCCAGGCCACCGCGCGCGGCACCGGGCCGGCGGCGGGCAGGTGCAGGGCCACGCCTTCGGGCGTGATCACTTCGCGATAGGTGTCGAGCATCAGGCGCGCACCGCGCGCCGGCCGGTTCCCGTGCGGATCGAAGCAGGCGCCGCCAGCGGTTGCCGGCGTCCTGGCCGTGGGGCTTTGCTGCGCGGCATGCGCGATTCCTGTTCCATTATCCCTGTCGACACGACTTTAGCGGCGAAATCACGGCTTGCCCAGCGCGATTAGACTGTCGCGATCATGCAAACCCGAACCTTCGAGTGCCGCGCCCATTGCGCCGCCTGCTGCATCGCGCCGTCGATCAACTCGCCGATCCCCGGCATGCCGCAGGGAAAGCCGGCCGGGGTCGCCTGCGTGCAGCTCGACGAGCAATTGCGTTGCAGGCTGTTCGGCAAACCGGAACGGCCGGCGTTCTGCGTGTCGTTGCGGCCGTCGCTGGAGATGTGCGGGAATGATCGCGGCGAGGCGTCGGCCTACCTCACCAGACTGGAAATCGCGACCTCCCCGTAGGAGCGCCCCTTGGGCGCGATGCCTTCGCTTTGTAGATCCGAGCTTGCTCGGATGTTTTTGATTTGCGCGAAGAGCATCCGAGCAAGCTCGGATCTACAAAGCGAAGAGCTCTTGGTTGTTTCGCGGTCGGATCGGAGAGCATCGCGCCCAAGGGGCGCTCCTACGGGGCGGCGTCGAGGTACTGGTCCTTCAGGCGCACGTAATGCTGCGCCGAATACAGCAGGCTCTCGATCTCCCTGTCGCCCAGCTTGCGCGCGAAGCGACCGGGGTTGCCCAGCCAGAGCTCGCCTTCGCCCACCACCTTGCCCGGGCCGATGATGGCGCCGGCGCCGACGAAACCATGGGTCATCACCGTGGCGCCATCCAGGATGCAGGCGCCCATGCCGATCAGGCAGCGGTCGCCGATGCTGCAGGCGTGGATGATGGTGCCGTGGCCGACGGTGACGTCCTCGCCGATCAGGGTCGGATGGCCGGCCTGGTTGTAGGGGCTGTGGTGGCTGACATGGATGATGGTGCCGTCCTGCACATTGGTGCGCGCGCCGATGCGGATGAAGTTCACGTCGCCGCGGATGACGGTGCCGGGCCAGATCGAAACATCGTCGCCCAGCTCCACGTCGCCGATGACGGTGGCGGCCGGGTCCAGGTAAACGCGTTGGCCGAGGGTGGGAAGCCGGCCAAGATAGGGGCGTAGTGCGGTCATCCTCGCATTGTAGTGGACAGGGGTGTGGGCAGGCCCGCGGAGCCCGGACTACACTGCGGCGTATGGAACCTTCAGCCGACACTCCCCGCACCGAATTGCCGCCCACCCTGGCCCGTTTGCGCGCGGCCTGGCAGGGCAGGCGCCCGGATTACCAACAACGCCGCGACGACCTGCAGCGCCTGCGCGACGCGCTGAAACGGCGTCTGGAGGAAATGGCCGAGACCATCGCTTCCGACTTCGGCCAGCGTTCGCGCCATGAGTCCCTGATCGCCGACGGCATGACCGTGCTCAACGAGATCGACCACCTGCGCAGCCACCTGCGCCGCTGGATGAAACCCCGGCGCGTCGGCGTGGGCTGGCGCTTCTGGCCGGCGCGCGCGGAGATCCGCTCCGAACCGGTCGGCGTGGTCGGGGTGATCGCGCCCTGGAACTATCCGGTCAACCTGGCCCTGATTCCGCTGGCCACCGCGATCGCCGCCGGCAACCACGTCTACCTGAAACCTTCCGAGCACACGCCCAACACCACCGGTTTCCTGCGCAGCCTCCTGGCCGAAGTGTTCCCCGCCGATCGCGTGGCCGTGGCCGCTGGTGGCGCAGAGGTGGCGGGCGCCTTCGCCGCGCTGCCGTTCGACCACCTGGTGTTCACCGGTTCCACCGCGGTCGGGCGCAAGGTCATGGCCGCGGCGGCGCCGAACCTCACCCCGCTGACCCTGGAGCTGGGCGGCAAGTCGCCAGCGATCGTTTGCGCGGATTTCCCGGTCGAACAGGCCGCGGCGCGGCTGGCCACCGGCAAGTGGTTCAACGGCGGCCAGACCTGCATCGCGCCGGACTATGTGCTGATCGACGAAGGCCGCGCGCCCGCGCTGGCCGAGGCCCTGCGCGAACAGGTGCGCGCCCGCTACGGCGCGCTCGCCGATTCGGCCGACTACACCCGCATCATCAACGACGGGCAGTACGCGCGCCTGCAAGGCTACCTGGAAGACGCGCGCGCGCGCGGCCTGCAGGTGCTGCCGCTGGGCGAAAACGGCAGGGACGGCGAACGCCTGTTCGCACCGACGCTGGTACTGGAGCCGGGCGACGACGCCAGGGTGATGCAGGAAGAGATCTTCGGGCCGATCCTGCCGATCAAGTCCTATCGCAACCTCGACGAGGCCATCGCCTACGTCAACGCGCACGACCGTCCGCTGTCGCTGTATCCCTTCAGCCACGACCGCGGCAAGGTCGAGAAGATCCTGCGCGGCACCCTGGCCGGCGGCGTCACCGTCAACGACACGGTGCTGCATTTCGGCATCAACGCCCTGCCCTTCGGCGGCATCGGCCCCAGCGGCATGGGCGCCTACCACGGTCGCGCCGGCTTCGACGCGATGAGCAAAGCCCTGCCGATCCTGTGGCAGCCGCGCCGCGCCGGCAGCGACATGCTGAAGCCGCCGTATTCGAAGGTGGCGCGCTTCATCGACTTCATCATCCGCTAGGCGGTCGGTCACACATCGCACATTCGCCCTCCGAAGGGACTTCCTTCCGGGCGTAGGAGCGGGCCTTGCCCGCGATGCCTTACCCTTGAGGCAAGAGCATCGCGGGCAAGGCCCGCTCCTACGGAATCGATGTCATGAAAATCGCCAGCTGGAACGTCAACTCGCTCAACGTGCGCCTGCCGCACCTGCAGCAATGGCTGGGCGCGTTCGCGCCGGACGTGGTCGGCATCCAGGAAACCAAGCTGGAGGACCACAAGTTCCCGGACACGGTGCTGGCCGAAGCGGGTTACCGCAGCGTGTTCGCCGGGCAGAAGACCTACAACGGCGTGGCCATCGTCTCGCGCCTGCCGATCGCCGACGTGCAGGTCGGGATCCCGAACTTCGAGGACGAACAGAAGCGCGCGATCGCCGCGACCGTGGGCGACACCCGCATCGTCAACCTGTACGTGGTCAACGGCCAGGACGTGGGCACCGACAAGTACGCCTACAAGCTGCGCTGGCTGGAAGCAGTCCACGCCTGGCTGGAACAGGAATTGCGCGAGCATCCGAAGCTGGTGGTGCTGGGCGATTTCAACATCGCGCCCGACGATCGCGACGTGCACGATCCTGCGGTATGGAACGATTCCCACATCCTCACCTCCACCGCCGAACGCGACGCGCTCAAGCGCCTGTACGCGCTGGGCCTGCACGATGGTTACCGCCTGCACCACGAGGAAGGCGGTGTGTTCAGCTGGTGGGACTACCGCATGGCCGGTTTCCGCCGCGACCTGGGCCTGCGCATCGACCTCACCCTGGTGTCCGAAGCGCTGCGCGAGCGCACGGCCTCCGCCGGCATCGACCGCGAACCGCGCACCTGGGAACGCCCGAGCGACCACGCGCCTGCGTGGGTGCAGCTCGAGGATTGATCCTCGCCGTTGCGGGATGGCTACCCACGGAAATGGCGCCAAACGAACAAAGGCCCGGCATTGCCGGGCCTTTGCGGTGCCACGAACCATGGGTGCGTCTTGTTAGCGCACGCGGTCGCAGCGAAACGTTTACCGCGCCTTGCCGCGCGTAAACAGGTTGACGATCAACAGCAGGACGACCGCGCCGATGAAGGCGGTGATCAGGAAGCCGAGGGTACCGCCCATGGCGAAACCGAGTTGCGGCAACAGCCAGCCGCCCAGGAAACCACCGATGATGCCGACGACCACGTTGAGGATGATGCCTTGCGAACCATCGCGCTTCATCACGATGCTGGCGAGCCAGCCTGCGATACCACCGACAATCAGATAGATCAGGAAATTCATCCAGTGTTCTCCTTTGTCACTTTCGGAAGGAGCCCCTGCATCTCTGCAGGAACCGTTGGGACGAGCTTCTCAAGTGGATCGATTTAAGGCTTCGATGCGTGAAGCCGCTGTTAAACCCGCGTCCTGGTGGGGCCTTCTCCTTCTTGCCCTGCTAGATAGCGCAAACCACTGGCGCATGCACGCCGCCGCGCAGCAGAAAACCGGCTTCGGCTACATTGGCACCATGCCCTTCACTCCACCGCCCACTCCCGCACGCCTGTGGCTGTTGCCGCACCCCCGCCGCGGACGCGGCGAGCCCGCGGCGCGGCCGTTGTTGTGCGAGGCACTGGCCTGCAGCGACGAGCAACTGCCGCTGCACCGCAGCCTGCAGGGGCGCCCGCTGCTGGGTCCGCCGTACGAACGCTTCGACACCGGCTGGAGCCACAGCGGCGAGGCGCTGCTGCTTGCCCTGGGCGAGTCCATCCAGCTCGGCGTGGATCTGGAACAGGTTCGCCCGCGACCGCGCGCGCGCGAACTCGCCCGGCGCTTCTTCCATGCCGACGAAGTGCGCTGGCTGGAAGCAGGCGCTGCCGACGCCATGGAATCCTCGTTCCTGCGCCTGTGGTGCGCCAAGGAGGCGCTGCTGAAGGCGCACGGCCAGGGCTTGTCGTTCGGCCTGGACAAGCTGGTCTTCGCCGAGCAGCAAAACACCATGAAACTGGTCGCCTGCGATGCCGCGCTCGGCGCGCCGGATGACTGGACCGTGCATGAGTGGACGCCGCTGGACGGCTACCGCGCCGCGCTGGCGTGGCGGCCGCTGACCGCCGGTGCAGGAGCGGTGTAGGAGCGGTGTAGGAGCGACGTGAGTCGCGACTTGACGCCTTGGATCAACACCCTTCGCGACTTACGTCGCTCCTACACCGCCCCTACGCCGGCACGGGATGGCTGCGATAATGTCGGCGATGAACAACCCTGCCTTCCCTGCCGCGCTGCGCGACGAACTCCATCGCGGCCTGACGGCATTGCATCTGGACGCCGACGCCCTGGCCCCGCCCTTGCTCGCCTACCTGGCCTTGCTGGATCGCTGGAACCGCACCTACAACCTGACCGCGATCCGCGACCCGGGCGAGATGGTGACGCGCCACTTGCTCGATTCGCTGGCGATGCATGCTTTCGTCGAGGACGGCGCGCTGGCCGACCTGGGCACCGGCCCCGGCCTTCCCGGCATCCCGCTGGCCATCGCCAAACCGCAATTGCAGGTCACCCTGGTGGAAAGCAACGGCAAGAAGGCGCGCTTCCTGCGCGAAGCCGTGCGCACGCTGGGCCTGGCCAATGCGCGCGTGGCCGAATCGCGGGCCGAGGCGCTGGACGTCCACGTCCATAACAGCGGGGTCGCCTACGACGCCATCACCGCGCGCGCGCTGGACACGCTGGCGGGAATCATCGGGGTCGGCGGGCATCTGCTGAAACCGGGCGGAAAGCTGCTGGCGATGAAAGGAATACGACCGGAAGAGGAAATCGCCGCCTTGCCGGCCGGCTGGACGGTTTCGGCCGTGCATCCCCTGGCCGTTCCCGGCCTGACGGGCGAACGGCATCTGGTCGTCGTGAGTCGCGAAGCGTCCCCGTCGAGCCAATAAGGTCCCCTGTGGGAGGGCTTCAGCCCCGACGCTCTTTCCGGAAAAGCGTCGGGGCTGAAGCCCTTCCCACATGTCGTCAGGCCCCGTTTTCCGCCCTTGGCGGACGGGGTTCCCCAAACTTGCCGCCTTCATCCCGCATAATCCCCGACCCACCAGGGTTCCACGAGGCGCTCCACACATGGCCCGTATCATCGCCATCGCCAACCAGAAAGGCGGGGTCGGCAAGACCACCACCGCGGTCAACCTGGCCGCCGCGCTGGCTCGTGCGCCCAAGCGCGTGCTGCTGGTGGACCTGGATTCGCAAGGCAACGCGACCATGGGCAGCGGCGTGGACAAGCGCGAGCTGGAAGCCTCCAGCTACGACGTGCTGCTGCAGGAAGCCGAAGCGCGCGCGGTGATCGTGAAGACCCCGGAAGACTTCGACCTGCTGCCGGGCAACATCGACCTGACCGCGGCCGAAATCCAGCTGATGCAGCTCGAGGATCGCGAACAGCGCCTGAAGCTGGCGCTGGATCCGCTGCGCGGCGATTACGACTTCATCCTCATTGATTGCCCGCCGGCTTTGTCGCTGCTCACCTTGAATGCATTGACCGCGGCCGACTCGGTGCTGGTGCCGATGCAGTGCGAGTACTACGCGCTGGAAGGCCTCAGCGCGCTGATCGAGACCATCGATGCGCTGAAGGCGCGGCTGAACCCGGCACTCGAGATCGAAGGCGTGCTGCGGACCATGTTCGACGTGCGCAACAACCTGGCCAATGCGGTCTCGGGCGAACTCACCAACCATTTCGGCGACAAGGTGTTCCGCACCATCGTGCCGCGCAACGTGCGCGTGGCCGAGGCGCCCAGCCACGGCCAGAGCATCGTCGGTTACGACCGCGCCTCGCGCGGCGGCGTCGCCTACCTGGGTCTGGCCGGCGAGATCCTGCGCCGCCAGTCCGAACGCAACAAGCAGCAAGTCCGACTGCAACCCCGGCTGCAACCCAGTTCTACGGAGAACGTGTAAATGCCTGCCCCCAAGAACATGCCGGCGAAAAAGCGCGGCCTCGGCCGCGGCCTGGAAGCCCTGCTCGGCCCCAAGGCCGCCGCGACCCCGCCGCCGGAAGCCCAGCCGGGCGAGGTCCTGCGCCAGATCCCGGTCAAGCAGCTGCAGCCCGGCAAGTACCAGCCGCGCATGGCCATGGACCCGGCCAAGCTGAGCGAACTGGCCGAGTCGATCAAGGCCCAGGGCGTGATCCAGCCGATCGTGGTCCGCGAGTTGTCCGCCGGAAAGTTCGAGATCGTGGCCGGCGAACGCCGCTGGCGCGCCTCGCAGGAAGCCGGCCTGGCCAGCGTGCCGGTGGTGGTGCGCGAGCTGGACGACCGCACCGTCATCGCCATGGCCCTGATCGAGAACATCCAGCGCGAGGACCTCAATCCGCTGGAGGAAGCGCAGTCGCTGCAGCGGCTGATCGGCGAGTTCTCGCTGACCCACGCCGAAGCCGCCGAAGCGGTCGGCCGTTCGCGCGCCGCGGTGTCCAACCTGCTGCGCCTGCTGGAGCTGCCGCCGGCTATCCGTGCGCTGCTGGAGGCGCGGCGTCTGGAAATGGGCCATGCGCGCGCATTGCTGACCCTGTCGCCGGAGCTGGCCAGCAAACTGGCCTCCGAAGCCGCCGACCAGGGCTGGTCGGTGCGCGAGGTCGAACACCGCGCACAGCAATTCGCCGCCGGCAAGGTGCCGGTCAATGGCGGCAAGAAGGCCAAGCCCGGCAAGGCCACGCCGCAGGCCGACATCGCCTCGCTGGAAACCGAGTTGTCCGAATCGCTGGGCACCAGGGTCGCCATCGCCCACGGCCGTGGCGGCAAGGGCAAGCTGGTGATCCACTACACCGACCTGGATACGCTGGACGGCGTGCTGGAAAGGCTGCGCGCGCCGCGCTGAAGCAGCCCCCGCTTTTGTAGGAGCGGGCCTTGCCCGCGATGCTCTTCGTAAGGATCGTGGATACGTACCGAAGAGCATCGCGCCCAAGGGGCGCTCCTACGATGCGACCCGTTCGCGCGTCATTGCCGTCGCAGCAATGCGATCATTCGTGCTTCCCTTGCTGCGGACAATCCTCGTGAAGCAATTCCTCATCCTTGCGCTGCTGGCGCTGTTCCTTGCCGGTACTCCCGCCGCGCCGGCGAAAGAGAGTCCTGCCGACCGGCAGTTCCAGTCCCTCTACGAGAAGGAATGGAAATGGCGCGTCGAGAGCTTCGGCAGCGTCGACGAGGACAGCGACAACAGCGCCGGCAACGACCACCTGCCGGACGTCGGCGCCACCGCCCAGGCCGAGCGGCTGAAGGTGTGGACCGATGTTCTGCGCCAGCTGGACACGATCGATCCGGCGGCGCTTTCGCCCGACAACCGCATCAACCTGGCCGTGTACCGGCCGCAGGTCGAGAACCTGGCTGCCGAAGTGCGCCTGCGCGGCTATGAAATGCCGTTCAATTCGGACTCCTCGTTCTGGTCCGACCTCGGCTTCATGGCCCGGCAGCAGATGCGCGGCGTCGGCGAATACGACGCCTACCTCGCCCGGCTCAACGACGTGCCGCGCTATTTCGACCAGCAGATCGACAACATGCGCGCCGGCCTGGCCCGCGGCTTCAGCGTGCCGCGCGCGGTGCTGGACGGCCGCGAGGTGTCGATCGCGTCGATGGCCGAGCTGAAGGATCCGACCGCCGCCAATTTCTACGAACCGTTCAAGCACTTGCCGGCGCAGATCCCGGCCGCCGAACAACAGCGCCTGCGCACTGCCGCCGCCGCCGCCATCGGCCAGCGCATGATCCCCGCCTACGCCAAACTGCTGAAATTCTTCCGTGAGGAATACGTGCCGCAGGCACGCACCACCCTGGCCGCCGAAGCCATGCCCGAGGGCCAGGCCTATTACCGCCAGCAGATCCGCGAATACACCACCCTGGACCTGGATCCGGAACAGATCCACCGGGTCGGCCTGGACGAAGTGGCGCGGATCCAGGCGCAGATGGACGCGATCATCAAGCAGGTCGGGTTCAAGGCCCCGCCCGGGGAGGAGGTGTTTCCCGCCTTCCTGCAGTTCCTGCGTACCGACCCGCAATTCTATGCAGCCACCCCGCAGGCCCTGCTGGACCGTGCCGCGTGGATCTCCAAGCGCGTCGATGGCCAGGTCGGCAAATTCATCGGCACCCTGCCGCGCGGCCGCTTCACCATCGTCCCGGTGCCCGCCGACATCGCCCCGTTCTGGACCTCCGGCCGCGGTGGCGCCGATACCTATTGGCTCAACACCTACAACCTGCCGGCGCGGCCGCTGTACAACCTGCCGGCGCTGACCCTGCATGAGTCCTCGCCCGGCCATTCGCTGCAGGGCGCGCTGGCGAAAGAGCAGGACGGGCAGCCCGAGTTCCGCCGCCGCAACTACATCTCCGCGTATGGAGAGGGCTGGGGCCTGTACAGCGAGAAGCTGGGCAAGGAAATGGGCATCTACGAGACCCCGTACGAGGATTTCGGCCGCCTGACCTACGAAATGTGGCGCGCCTGCCGGCTGGTGATCGACACCGGCCTGCACCACGAGGGCTGGACCCGCGACCAGGCCCTGGCCTACCTGCGCGACCGCACCGCGCTGAGCGAACACGAAATCACCACCGAAGTGGACCGCTACATCTCCTGGCCGGGCCAGGCCCTGAGCTACAAGCTGGGCGAACTGGCGATCGTGCGCCTGCGCGCCGAGGCCGAGGTCGAGCTGGGCGACCGTTTCGACATCAAGGCCTTCCACGACGCCGTGCTGCGCCAGGGCTCGGTGCCGTTGCCGGTGCTGGAACAGCAGATCCAGGCCTTCATCGCCGAGAGCAGGGCCAAGCCGCTGGCCAGGGCCGACGACTGAGGGTGGGGCCCGGGCGGCAATGACCCGGGCCGTCCTCGGCGGGCGAGCCTTCCCGCCCCACGGCCCGGCTGAGGGGCTGCCGGACTGCGGTGGCCCGGGCTTGGGCCCGGGCTAAGTGTTTGCGCCACAAGGGGAAGCCGGGCATAATGCGCGGCTCGCTGCGTCCGGATCCGTCCGGATTTGCGCCCGGAAGTGCGATTCCGGCCCGCCCCGGCAGTGGACCCATTACCCGTATCGCGCGATGGCCACCCCACCTGGAGCCGTCATCGGGGCCGCCGTCTCCCTGGCTAAGGGCGACAAAAACAACCATCGAGGTGCGTAATGTCCCGCGTATGCCAAGTGTCCGGCAAGCGTGTGATGACGGGTAACAACGTCAGCCACGCCAACAACAAAACCCGTCGTCGTTTCCTGCCCAACCTGCACGAGCGCCGCTTCTGGGTCGCCAGCGAAAACCGCTGGATCAAGCTGAAAGTATCCGCGCATTCGCTGCGCACCATCGACAAGAATGGCATCGACTCCGTTCTGAAAGAGCTGCGCGCGCGCGGCGAAAAGGTCTGAGGAGATAAGACATGGCAGGCAAACGCGACAAGATCCGTCTGATTTCCTCGGCCGGTACGGGCCACTTCTACACGACGGACAAGAACAAGAAGAACACCCCGGGCAAGATGGAAATGAGCAAGTACGACCCGGTCGTGCGCAAGCACGTCGTCTACAAGGAAGGCAAGATCAAGTGACGCATTGGCCCGCGCGCTAGCGCGGCTTTGCCAATGCGTCATCCCCGCGAAGGCGGGGATCCAGCGCCTTACAAGACAAACCCGCCGAAAGGCGGGTTTGTCGTATCCGGATTTCAAACTTGCGCCCCCCCCCTCTCCCCTTGCGGAAGAGGGACAGCTTCGCGCAGCGAAGCAGAGCCTGCCCCCGCGAAGGCGAGGGAGAGGGGTCTGTCGCGTAAAGCATGCCGGGCTTCGCCCGGGCACCTCTCATCCGCCCTTCGGGCACCTTCTCCCACAAGGGGAGAAGGACGCATCTCGACTTCAAGTCCTGGGGCGGATCACGCCTTTGTCGTTTCCCGCGCCAGCCCGCAGAATCGGCGCATGAACTCCCTCCTCCATCAGTTCGCCGATTGGGCGGCGCCGTTTTCCACCGGCGTCTGGCTGCTGGCGCTGGACTGGGTCATCCGCCTGGCCGCGCTGTTGTGGATCCCCACCCGCACCACCCCGGCCGCGGCACGCAGCTGGTTGTTGCTGGTGGGTTTCCTGCCGCTGGTGGGATTGCCGCTGTACCTGCTGTTCGGCCATCCGTGGCTGTCGCGCGAGCGCGTGCGCCGGCAGGCGCTGGCTTCCGAGGTAATCCGCGCGGAGCAGGCTCCGCATGGCGCATTGCGCTGGTCGCCCAGCGGATCACCCGACGGATCCGGCGCGGCCGTCGAAATGGTGCCGCTGGTCGAACGCCTGGGCGACTTCATGCCCACGCATGGCAATGCGGTGGAATTGCTGGACGACTACGACGCCTCGCTGCGCGCATTGCTGATCGACATCGACGGCGCCAGGGAACGCGCGCACCTGCTGTATTACCTGTTGTTCGACGACGCGGTCGGCGAAGCGGTCTGCCAGGCGCTGGAGCGCGCCGCCGCGCGTGGCGTGCACTGTCGGCTGCTGCTCGACGCGGTCGGCGCCAAACGCGGGCTGAAGCATTATGCGCGACGCCTGCGCGCGGCCGGCGTCGACCTGCAGGTGATGCTGCCGGGCGGTCTGCGCTGGCGCCGCAGCGGGCGCATGGACCTGCGCAACCACCGCAAGCTCGCGGTGATCGACAGCGGCGCGGGCTACGTCGGTTCGCAGAACCTGGCCGATGCGATGTTCGTGCGCGGTTTCCCCAATCGCGAACTGGTGGCGCGGGTGCAGGGGCCGGTGGTGGCGCACCTGGAAGGCGTGTTCGCCAGCGACTGGTATATCGAAACCGGCGAGCGCCTGCAGGTGAAGCCGGTGCCCGTCAGCAGCGATGCCAACGTGGCCATGCAACTGCTGCCCAGCGGTCCGGCGTATCCGTTCGGGAATGCGCGCGATACGGTCAACGCGTTGATCCATCTGGCCCGGCACAGGATCGTGCTGACCACGCCCTACTTCGTGCCCGACGACGCCACCCTCAGTGCGTTGCGCATCGCCGCGTTGTCCGGCGTGGAAGTGCAGCTGATCCTGTCGGCCAGCAACAACCAGCGATTGACCGCATGGGCGCAAGACTCGTACTACGACGAACTGCTGGCCAGCGGAGTGAGGATCGCCCTGTACCGGCCGCATTTCCTCCACGCCAAGCACTTGAGCGTGGACGACGACATCGCCCTGGTGGGTTCGATCAACCTGGACATCCGTTCGTTCGCGCTCAATGCCGAAATCGGCCTGCTCTGCTACGACCGCGAGGTGGTCGCGCGGATGCGCGAGGTGGAAGCCGATTACCTCGCCGATGCGGACACCGTCACCATGGAGCAGTGGCGCCGTCGTCCCGCCTGGCGACGCAGTCGCGAAGGCATCGCACGGTTGGCCGATTCGCTGATGTAGCGCTTTCCAGCATGCTTTTCCCCTCTCCCTTTACGGGAGAGGGAAAGGCGCGCAGCACCGAGGGAGAGGGTTCGGCTTTTGATCCTGCTCGCCGGTAGCCTTCCTTCCGAACCCGGAACGCCTGACGCAATCGGAAGCACCTTCGCTCCGTTCTCCCCTCTCCCGCCGCGCAAGCGCATCGACCCCGTATCAAGTGCTGGGCAAGCTCTCTCCCGCAAGGGGAGAGGTGGATCAAGCCAGCAATTTTTCCCCCTCTCCCTTTTCGGGAGAGGGAAAGGCGCGCAGCGCCGAGGGAGAGGGTTCGGCTTTTGATCTTGCTCGCCGATAGCCTTCCTTCCGAACCCGGAACGCTCGACACAATCGGAAACATCCTCGCTCCGTTCCCCTCTCCCGCCGCGCTAGCGCGGCGACCTCTCCCACGAGGGGAGGGGTGGACCAGGTCAATTCCCGGCAGCAAAAACCGGGCATCGCGGACCATCGCCTACAATATCGCCCATGACTGCAGATCAATCACTCGCCGATTTCGATATCGCCATCATCGGCGGTGGCGCCGGAGGCGTGCTCACCGCGATCCATGCGCTGCGCCTGGCCGATGCCGGTGCCCGCATCGCCTTGATCGAGCCCGTCGCGCGGTTGGCGCAAGGCGTGGCCTATGCCACCACCCATGGCGAACACCTGCTCAACGTGCCCGCGCGGCGCATGAGCGCGTACAAGGACCGGCCGGACGACTTCGTCGACTTCCTGGTGGCCAGCGAGGGCGAAGACGCGCGCGACGCTATCGCCGTGGCCTACGCCGAGCGTCGGCGCTACGGCGACTACCTGCGCGATCGCCTGCAGCTTGCGCGCAGCGGCAGCGCGGCGCATTTCGAGGTACTGCAGGATCGCGTCACCGGCATCGATGGCGAAGAGGGAAGCGGACGCCTGCGCCTGCAACTGGAATCGGGCACGGAGTTGCGCGCACGCGGCGCGGTGCTGGCGGTGGGCAACAATCCCAAGCCGTTGCCGGCGCGTGGCGCGGCCGGTCTGCCGGCGGGGTCGGTGCTGGAAGCCTGGGATTTCGATGCGATCAAGCGCATTCCCGCCGAGGCGGAAATCTGCATCGCCGGTTCCGGCCTGAGCATGGTCGATACCGTGCTGAGCCTGGCCGCCAACGACCATCGCGGCCGCATCCATGTGCTGTCGCGGCATGCGCTGCTGCCGCTGCCGCATACGAAGCACGCGGTGGCCGGATTCGAAGCGGAAACACTGTTGGCGATGCCGCTGCGCCAACGCATGCGCGCCCTGCGCGAAGCCGCACGCGATGCCGAACGACAGGGCCTGCCGTGGCAGGCAGTGATGGAAACCGCGCGCCCGCTGGTGCGGGAGTTGTGGTGCACGTTGAGCTACGACGAGCAGCGCCGATTCCTGCGCCATGTGGTCCGTTACTGGGACGTGCACCGTCATCGCATCGCCCCGCAGGTCCATGCGCAGCTCGAAACCTTGCAGGCCAGCGGCCAGTTGCGACTGCACCGTGGCCGCTTGCAGACCGTGGCCCGCGAAGGCACGCGCATCCGCGTCAGCGTGTCGATGCGCGACCGTCGCTCGCTGGAACTCGACGTGGACCGCATCGTCAATGCCACCGGCGTGGAGATGCGCGCGCAGCTGATGCGCAATCCGTTGCTGTCGGACCTGCTGGGCAAGGGATTCGCACGCCCGGGTCCGCACGGCATCGGCATCGACACCTGCGCCGAGGGCGAACTGGTCGATGCGCAGGGTCGCAACCTGCCCGCCATCGCCGTGGTCGGCAGCCTGCGCATCGGCAGGCTGTGGGAAAGCATCGCAGTGCCGGAGCTGCGTGGACAGGCGGAGACCGCCGCAAGACGGTTGCTGGCGCACGCTCGAGAGTAGGAGCGGGCCTTGCCCGCGATGCTCTTGCGCGAACTGGACGAAGGGCATCGCGCCCAAGGGGCGCTCCTACACCAAGTGGTCGTGCAAGGGTACGCCGAGGACCTGCAGTGCAAGACGCAGTTGCGCATCAGGCGGCAAGTCGACCGGTAGCACCACGACGTCGTCCTCGTCGCCGGGCTCCTCCAGCGTGGCGAACTGGCTGTCGAGCAGCGACACCGGCATGTAGTGGCCACTGCGACCGCGCATGCGTTCGCCGATCAGCGCCGCCTCGCCGCGCAGGAACAGGAATTGCAACGGCAAGCCCGCGGCGCGCAGCAGGTCGCGGTGCTGGCGGCGCAGTCCGGAGAAGGCCAGGGTCACGCGCGCTCCGTCGGCCACGCGGCGTTGCAGCTCGGTGGCGATACCCGCCGCCCACGGCTGGCGCATCTCGTCGGTCAGCGGCTCGCCTCGCGCCATCAACTCCCTGGCCTCATCGCTGTGGAAATCGTCGGCGTCGAGGAAGGTCGCCTCCCATGCCCCGGCCAGCGCGCGCGCCAGCGTGGTCTTGCCGCTGCCGGACACGCCCATCACCACGCCCCCGCGCACGCCGCTCATGCCGGCCCCGCCTCACCCGGTAATTCCACCCGGACCTGGTACTGCCGCCCCATCTCGATGCCGGAAAAGGCGTCGCCGTCCAGCCATCGGCCATCCACCGCGACCCGGGCCTCGGTGCGGCCGGCGACGCGCTCGATCTCCACTTCGAACTCGGCCCCGCGGAATCGCCGCCAAGCGCGCGCGCGCGGCCAGTGCGAGGGCAGTTGCGGCGCGAACCGCAGCGCCTGGCCGTCGCCGCGCAGGCCGAACAGTTCCTCCACCAGGCAGCGGTACATCCACGCCGCAGTGCCGGTGTTGAACAGCTGGCTGGAGCGGCCGGCGGTGCGCGGATGCAGGCGCCAGGCGCCGCGGTAGTAGTTGGGCACGAACACCGGCAGTTGTCCGCGCCGCAGGCAGTCCTCCAGGTCCGGGCCGGACAGCATCGCGCGCAACACGTTCCAGGCGCGGTCCGCTTCGCCGGCCTTGTACAGGCTGTGCAGGTAGAAGGCGGCGGCATGGTTGTAGACCGCGCCATTCTCGGCCGAGCCGGGGAATTTCTGGGTCAGCCGACCGATGTCGTCGCGCATGCCGGTGTATGGCGGGTCGAGCATGGCCACGCCGTACGGCGAGACCAGCTGCGCGTCGACCGCGGCCAGCAGGAGCGCGCGGCGCGGCGCATCGGCCGCGCCGCTGAGCATCGCCCAGCTCTGCGGGTTGAGGTAGATGCGGCCCTCGCTGTCGGCGCGCACGCCGAACACCACGCCGTCATCGGTGATGCCGCGGCCGTACCAGTCGCCATCCCACAGATGGGCGTTGACCGCGGCATTGAGCGCTTCGGCGCCGGCTTCGAAGCGCGCGGCCTGCGCAGCGCGTCCGTTGCGTGCGCAGACCGCGGCCCACAGCCGCAGCGCATGCGCGCTGGCCAGCGACAGCCAGCCGGAGACGCCTTGCCCCTTCCAGCCGACCATGTTCATCGGATCGCACCAGTCGCCCTGGGCGATGTAGCTGAGCCCGCGCGCGTCGCGCGCCTGCAGCAGCCAGTCCATCGCCCGGTCGATGCGTTCGGCGACGCTGGCCGCATCGCCCTCGCGGTCGGTCACCGTCGCCTCGAGCAGGGCGTCGTCGCCGGTCTCGTCCAGGTAGGCCTGCAGGCATACCGGCAGCCACACGCAGTGATCGGCATGCGGCACCTGGTTGATGTACTTCAGCTCCGCGCCTTCGATCAGCAGGATGCCGTCGGGCATCGCGCCGCCGGGCTCCTGCTGCGACAGCGCATGCAGGAAGGCGGCCCGCGCCGTCGCCGGCCGCAGGTAGGCCATGCCCATGTGGTCCTGCAGGTAGTTGCGGGTCTGCGGGTCGGTGGTCAGGCGGTTGCAATCGCCGTGGTAGTAGACCTGCCGCGGCAGCCAATGGTTGGCGAAGTCGTCCAGCCACGGATCCGGGGTCTCGATCCGCAGGCAGCCGCGGCCTTCGTCCAGATAGGACGCATGAGCCGTGGCGGCGTCGGCGAAACCATCCGCGGACAGGTAGCGCGCGCGCAGCGCGGCGGTCCCGGCGTCGTCGCGGGCTGGAGCGAAGACGAAGCGGAAGGTTTCTTCGCCCTCCGCCGCCAGGGCGATGCGGTACTGCAGCACCGCCGCCGGCATCTCGTACAGCGCATCGCCGCCCGCCAGCCGCTCATGCGCGGTGACGGCGGTCGGTGCGTGCAATCCACCCTCGCCCTCGAACGCGGCCTGGTTCGCTTCCCAGGCATCGGGCTGGCGCTCGTGCAGCAGCACGGTACGGTCCTTGAATTCGCGCTGGCGGAAATGGTCGACCACCTTCTGGTACGGGGTGACGCTGTCGCAAACGATCCCGCCCAGGTCGGCGCGATAGCGGCCGGACTGGTTCATCCACGACATGTAGCCGACCGGGAAGTACGGATACAGGCTGATCCGGCGCGCACGACCGCAACGGTTGCGCACGCGCACGGTCCACAGTTCGGCGACGTCCTCCACCGGCAATCGCACCGAGATCTCCACCTCGATGCCATCGCACTGCACCGTCCAGGCGACATCGCCTTGGCCGACCGAGAAGGAAAACGCATCCGGTGCGCGATTCACCGGCGCGTGCGGCGCCGAGAACAGCAGGTCGCTTTCCTCGTCCTTGACGTAGTAGAAGCGGCCGGGATGGTGCGTGTAGTACGGCTGCTCCGGCTGCATGAAGCTTTTGGCCTCCAGCGTCGGCGCGTGCGCGTACCTGGCCGGCTCCGGTTGCATGAACTGCGCGGTGGCGTAGCCGCGGCAATTCAGCTGCAGCAGCATCCGCCGGTTCCACAGGAAGGTGGAGGCCTGCGGCATCGCGGTGGGACTGGTCAGGACGAAGCGCCGGCCCTGTTCCTCGAAGCCGCAGATTCCGGTTCCGGAGGGAACGCCGCTCATGCCATCGCCTCGCGCCGCGCCTGCAGCTCGGCCTGCACCCGGGCCAGGGTCGGATCGTCGAGCGGATAGAAGCGCATCACCCAGGCCGCGACCAGCGCCACCACGCCCGGGATCACGGTCAGCAGCAGCACGATCCCGTGCCGCGACGCATCCGATTGCGCCTGGTTGGCGACATAACCCATCGCCGCCAGCATCCAGGCGATCACCGCGGAGGCCAGCGCACCGCCGAACTTCTGCGAGAACGCCGCCGCGGCGAAGGTCATCGCGGTGGCGCGGCGCCCGGTCTTCCATTCGGTGTAGTCGGCGCAGTCGGCATACATGGAGAACGCCAGCGGCGACTTCGGTCCGAGCAGCAGGCCGATCAGCAGGTTGAGCGCCAGCATCGTCCCGATCGCCTCCTTCGGCACGAAGTACATCGCGCAGCTGAGCACGCCGACACCGGCCATCAGCCAGATCAGCAGGCGCCGCTTGTCGATGAAGCGGGTCAGCAACGGGGTCGATGCCGCGCCCGCCGCCAGCGCCAGCGAATAGCTGCCGAGGAACAGCCCGGTCAGTTCCGGCCGCGCCACGTGGTACTTGAGGTAGTACACCAGCGAGCCGCTGCGCATCACGATCGTGACCATGATGATCAGCGCCAGCACGAACAGCACCAGCCATGGCCGGTTGCGCAGCAGGTCCAGCACATCCTGGCGCATCGTGCTGCGCTGCTGCGCTGGCGGCTCGATCCGCTCGCGCGTGGACAGGAATACCGCGGCGAAGCAGGCCGCCGCGATGATGCCGTACAGGCCCAGGGTCAACTGCCAGCCCAGCGGCTCGTTGCCGCGGCCGAGCCAGCGCACCAGGTCCAGGGTCAACCAGCTGACCACCGTGGTGCCGGCGAACGCGGCGATGAAACGGAAGCTGATCAGCGTGGTCCGCTGCTGGCTGTCGGCGGTCATCACGCCCGACAGCGCCGAGTACGGCATCGACAGGACGGTATAGGCCAGCATCATCAGGGTGAAGGTGGCATAGGCCCACAGCAGCCGGCCGCCGCCGTCCAGATCAGGCACGGTCCAGGTCAGCACGCCGGTGAAAGCCAGCGGCAACGCGCCGAACAGCAGGTACGGCCGGAACCGGCCCCAGCGGCTGCGGGTACGATCGGCGATGGCGCCCATGAAGGGATCGGTCACCGCATCGACCAGCTTGGTGACCAGCATCATGGTGCCGACCGCGCCGGCGGCCAGGCCCATCACGTCGGTGTAGAAGATCAACAGGAAGGCCGAGATATTGGCCCAGTAGAGGTTGAAGCCGAAGTCGCCGATGCCGTAGCCGATCTTCTCGTGCAGCGGCAGGCGCACGGCGGTCGCGCGCTTGTTCCCGGCTCCTGCCATGTCCTGATCCTGCCTCATGCCTTTGCCCCGGAAGACCGGCATGCCAGCGCACCTCGCGCGCATGCACCAGCTGTTGACCGCATTTCAGCTTGCCGACATCGCCCGGCGCAGGCAAGCAGGCAGCCGGGCGAGGCGGCACGGCATACACTCGCAGGCCCAAGATACGGAGCGCCGCATTGGTTTCCAGCTGGATCCTGCTGTTGGTGTCGATCGGCTACGCCGCGTTGCTGTTCGGCGTGGCCTGGTGGGGCGACCGCCGCCCGATGTATCCGGACCGGCCGTGGCTGCGGCCGGTGGTCTACAGCCTGGCCCTGGCCGTGTACTGCTCGTCGTGGACGTTCTACGGCGCGGTCGGCAGCGCGGTGCGCAACGGCATCGGCTACCTGCCGATCTATCTCGGCCCCCTGCTGCTGTTCCTGTTCGGCTGGCGCATCATCGAGCGCCTGGCGCTGATCGCACGCAGCCATAACACCGTTTCCATCGCCGATTTCATTTCCTCGCGCTATGGCCGTTCGCGCCGGCTGGCGGCGCTGGTCACGGTGATCGCCCTGATCGGCGTGGTCCCGTACCTGGCGCTGCAGTACAAGGCGGTGGCCTTGAGCCTGGGCGTGCTGACCGGCCAGGGCGCCGGCAACACCGGTTTCTTCACCGATCCGGCCCTATACGTGGCGCTGTTGATGGCGCTGTTCGCGGCCTTGTTCGGCACCCGCCAGGTGGATGCGACCGAGCACCACCACGGCATGATGCTGGCGATCGCGCTGGAATCGCTGATCAAGCTGCTGGCGATGATCGCGTTGGGCGTGTTCGCCTACCTGTGGCTGGGCGGCAAGGCACTGCACGTCGAGCAATCGGCGCGCACCTTGTTCGAGAACGCGCCGCCGGTGGGTTTCTTCACCCAGACCCTGCTCGGCTTCCTTGCCATCGTCTGCCTGCCGCGCCAGTTCCACGTGGCGGTAGTGGAATGCAGCGACGTGGGCGACATCCGCAAGGCGCGCTGGCTGTTCGGCATTTACCTGATCCTGATCTCGGTGATGGTGGTGCCGATCGCCGCCGCCGGCGTGGCCATGTTCGGCGGCGACGGTTCGGCCAGCGATACCTTCGTGCTGGCGCTGCCGCTGACCGCGGGCAACAACGCGCTGGCGCTGGTGGCTTACGTGGGCGGCTTTTCCGCGGCCACCGGCATGGTGATCGTGGCCAGCATCGCCCTGGCCACCATGGTCAGCAACGACCTGGTCATGCCGGTGCTGCTGCGCCGTGGCTGGGCCGAGCGCCATGCCGAGGCCGACGTGGCCACGCGCGTGCTGTGGATCCGGCGCATCGCGATCCTGATGCTGGCGTTGTGCGCGTATGTCTATTACCGCAACAGCGGCAACGACAATTCGCTGGCCTCGTACGGCCTGATCGCGTTCGCCGCGGTCGCCCAGTTCGCCCCCGGCCTGCTCGGCGGTCTGTACTGGCGCGGCGCGAGCCGGCGCGGGGTGGAAATCGGCATGCTGGTCGGCTTCGCCACCTGGATCTACACGCTGCTGCTGCCGACCCTGTCGGCCTCGGGCTGGTTGGGTCCGGAGTGGTTGCAGACCGGCCCGTTCGGCATCCCCTGGTTGCGGCCGCAGCAGCTGTTCAACCTGACCGGCTGGGATCCGCTGACCCACGGCACCTTCTGGTCGCTGCTGCTCAACGCCGGGGTGATGATGCTGGTGTCGGCGCGCTGGCGCCCGAGCGTCGACGAGCGTCTGCGTATCGCCCCGTTCCTGGATCCGTACGCGCAGCGCCAGACCCTGGTCGCCGGCGAATGGCCGGGCAACGTGCGCATTTCCGACCTGTTGTCGCTGGCCGAACGCATCGTCGGCGAGCGTCATGCACGCCGTGCTTTCGCCGAGCAGGCCGCCACCCTGCAGCGCGAACTGCAGCCCGCCGCGGTCGCCGACCGTGCCTGGGTGCAGTTCACCGAACGCCTGCTGGCCGCGTCGATCGGCGCGGCGTCGGCACGGCTGGTGCTGACCAGCGTGCTGCGCGGCTCGGGCATGGAACTGGCCGAGGTGGTGGCGGTGCTGGACGAAGCCGGGCAGGAGCTGCGCTTCAACCGCGACATCCTCTCGGCGACCCTGGAGAACATCAGCGCCGGGATCAGCGTGGTCGATCCCGACATGCGCCTGGTGGCGTGGAACCGCAGCTACCAGCGCATGTTCGGTTATCCCCTGGGCATGCTTTACGTCGGCCGGCCGGTGGCCGACCTGATCCGCTACAACGCCGAGCGTGGCGAACTGGGCGAAGGCGACCGCGGGGAAAAGGTCGCCAAGCGCATCGAGTACATGCGCACCGGTTCGCCGCATATCTTCGAACGCGTGCGCAGCGACGGCAGCGTGATCGAGATGCGTGGACAACCATTGCCGGGGGGCGGCTACGTCACCAGCTACAACGACATCACCGATTTCAAGCGCGCCGAGACCGCCCTGCTCGAGGCCAACGAGAACCTGGAGCAGCGCGTGGCCGACCGCAGCCGCGAAGCCGAGGCCGCGCAGCAATCCAAGACGCGCTTCCTGGCCGCGATCAGCCACGATGTGCTGCAGCCGTTGAATGCGGCGCGCCTGTTCACCTCGGCGTTGCGCGACACCGAAGAACCCGACGAACAGCGCCATCTCGCCGAACGGGTCGATGCCTCGCTGCGCGCGGCGGAGGAATTGCTGGACGGCTTGCTGGACGTCTCGCGCCTGGACGCCGGCGGCATGCATACCGAGATCAGCGACTTCGATGCCGGCGCGCTGCTGCGCGAACTCGCCGCGCAATACGCACCGGTCGCCGCCGGGCGCGGCCTGGATCTGCGCGTGCATGCCGCCGCGCTGGCGGTACGCAGCGACCGCCGCCTGTTGCGCCGGGTGCTGCAGAACTTCATCGCCAATGCGCTGCGCTACACCCGCAGCGGCCGCATCGTGCTGGGCATGCGCCGTCGTGGCGGAAACCTGGAACTGCAGGTGTGGGACACCGGCCCGGGCATCCCCGAGCATCACATGCGGCAGATCTTCGACGAGTTCCACCGTTACCCGCAGCCGTTCGACTGGGGCGAACAGGGGCTGGGGCTGGGGCTGTCCATCTGCCAGCGCATTTCGCGCCTGCTCGGCCACGACCTGGGCGCGCACAGCGTGGTCGGCCACGGCAGCATGTTCTCGATCACGCTGCCGCGCGCGGCGCGCGCCTCCGCCGTCGCGTACGAGCCGAAACCGGCGCTGCGCGCCGCCGATTCGCTGGCCGGCCTGCGGGTGCTGTGCGTGGACAACGACCACGAGATCCTCGACGGCATGCGCGCCCTGCTCGGACGCTGGGGAGTGGAAGTGATCACCGCCGCGACCGTGGACGAGGCCCTGCAGGAGATCGCCGCGATGCCGGCGGTGATGCTGGTCGACTACCACCTGCACGACCGCCTGGACGGCCTGGAGACGCTGGATGCGTTGCGCGCCGCCAGTCCCTCGCCCATCGCCGGCGCATTGTTGACCGCCGATGGCCGCGACGAACTGAAGCAGCTCGCCCGCGAGCGCGGTTACCGGCTGCTGACCAAGCCGGTGAAGCCGGCCTCGCTGCGCGCCTTCCTGGCCGCGCACCACCAGGCGCTCACGGCCTGAGGGCGGGATCCTGCAGCGTTGGAACCGCATACTGCGGCAAACGCGCCACTTCGATGCAATCGCGGCCGCGGCGCTTGGCCGCGTACAGCGCCGCGTCGGCGCGGTTGATCCAGTCGGTCGCGCTGGCGATGGATGAGTTGACCTCGGACAAGCCGACGCTGATCGTGCAGTGCAGGTCGATGCCCGCGAACGCATACGCCGCCACCTGCCTGCGCAGGCGCTCGGCCGCGACGATGGCTTCTTCCCAACGCGTTTCCGGCATGACGATGCCGAACTCGTCGCCACCGTAGCGCCCGCCGCTGTCCATGTCGCGCAAGCAGGCCTTCATCAACCGCGCGAATTCTTCGATCACGTTGTCGCCCACGACATGGCCATGGCCGTCGTTGATCTGCTTGAAGCAATCGATATCGATCATCAGCAGCACCGCCGGGCGTCCGGTGCGGACGAACCGGCTCAGTTCCAGGTTGGCCGCATACAGCCACTGCTGGCGATTCAGCAGCCCGGTGGCCGCGTCGAAACGCGAGGTCTTCTCCAGCATGCGCTTCTGCTGCAGCGTCTTCTGCGCCAGCAGGCGACTGGTGCCGCCGATCACCAACGGCAACACCACCAGTATCGGCAGGCAGGCCAGCATGGTCCGGTAGCTGGTGACCGGCTGCAGCGGAAAGCCGAGCAGAGCGCTGGTCAGCAGGCAGGCCACGGCCATGCTCGCCAGGGTCTTGGCCCCGAAGCGGCGCCCGCCGACGATGATCTGGTTCATGGTCAGGATGATCGCCAGCAGCACGCTGGGCAGGGTGTCGAAGGCCATCGCCGCGATCCAGAAGCCGACCAGCGCCGAATCGACGAACAGGTTGCGGTATTCGGCGCGCAATGGATCGCGGCTGCGCAGGGCCAGGGCGTAGGCCAGGTGCGCCCACAGCAAGCCACACAAAACCAGCAGCGCCCACAGCCAGCGTGGGCTTTGGTGCTCCAGCAGCACCGCGCCCACGCACACTGCGCCCAGCGCGAAGCCCGCGGCACGCAGCGGGTGCATGCGCTTGCTGAAGTTGAGGCGGCGCCTCTCACCCCGGTCGCTGTCCATGGACGGATTATCGGCCAATGGAGGTGGTCGGACCGTGTCCTGGGTCATCCGGGAGCGAGCGTTCAAGGCGCAGGCAACAGGCGCCGTCGCTAGTCGGGCTCTTCCGGCGGCAATACCAGCGTATCGGGGTCCACCGACAGGCGCCCGGCCATCAGCACCGCCTGGGTGCGGTTGGTCACGCCGAGCTTGCGCAGGATCGCGGTGACATGGGCCTTGATGGTGGCTTCGGACACGCCCAGGTCGTAGGCGATCTGTTTGTTCAAACGGCCGGCGCCGAGCATCTGCAGCACGCGGAACTGCTGCGGCGTGAGTTCGCGCAGGCGTTGCGCCACTTCGTATTCGTCGCGGCCGATGCCCGGTGCGGCATGCGCTGCCGGCGGCGCCCAGCGCTCGCCTTCCAGGACCTGGCCGATGGCCTCGCCGATGGTGTCGGAGGACGCCGACTTGGGAATGAAACCGAGCGCGCCGTGGTCCAGCGCGCGCCGCATCACCCCGGGTTCCTCGCGCGCGGACACCACCACCACGGGCAGTTGCGGATGCAAGGCGCGCAGATGGACCAGGGCATTGAAACCGTGCGCGCCCGGCATGTTGAGGTCCATCAGCAACAGGTCGGCATCCGGATGGGCCTCGACCAGCGCATACAGCGCATCGACGCTGTCGGCTTCATGCAGCTTCACCCCCGGCATCACCCGCTGCACCGCCCCGCGCAGGGCCTCGCGGAACAGGGGGTGGTCGTCGGCGATCAGCAGGGTGGTCATGGAGGGGCGAGGAACCAATAGAGAGGAACGAGTGGAGAGAAACGAGGAACGAGGAGTGAGGGACGAGTCGGGAAAACGCCGTTGCTTTTGCTTTTGCTTTTACTCGTTCCTCACTCCTCGTTCCTCGTTCCTGCCTTACTTCACCTTGCGTTCCGCAACAAGAGACTCGACCACCGTCGGATCGGCCAGCGTCGAAATGTCGCCCAATTGCTCCGGCGCGTTCTCGGCGATCTTGCGCAGGATCCGGCGCATGATCTTGCCCGAGCGCGTCTTCGGCAGGCTCGGCGCCCATTGCAGGTGGTCGGGGGTCGCGGTCGGGCCGATGGTCTTGCGCACGTGCGCCACCAGCTCCTTCTGCAACTCCTCGGTCTGCGCCTCGCCGGCGACCAGGGTGACGTAGGCGTAGATGCCCTGGCCCTTGAGGTCGTGCGGGAAGCCGACCACCGCGGCCTCGGCGACCTTGGGGTGCAGGACCAGCGCGCTTTCCACTTCGGCGGTGCCGATGCGGTGGCCGCTGACGTTGATCACGTCGTCGACGCGGCCGGTGATCCAGTAATAGCCATCCTCGTCGCGACGGCAACCGTCGCCGCTGAAATAGGTGCCGGGGTAGGTGCGGAAATAGGTGTCGATGAAGCGCTGGTGGTCGCCGTACACGCTGCGCATCTGTCCCGGCCACGAATCCAGCAGCACCAGGTTGCCTTCGGCGGCGCCTTCGATGAATTCGCCGTTGGCATCGACCAGCGCCGGCTGCACGCCGAAGAACGGCAGGGTGGCCGAACCCGGCTTGAGGTCGATCGCGCCGGGCAGCGGCGAGATCATGATCCCGCCGGTCTCGGTCTGCCACCAGGTATCGACCACCGGGCAACGCGCATCGCCAACCACGTCGTAGTACCAGCGCCAGGCTTCCGGGTTGATCGGTTCGCCGACGCTGCCGAGCAGGCGCAGCGACTTGCGCGAGGTCCGCTTCACCGGCTCCTCGCCTTCGCGCATCAGCGCGCGGATCGCGGTGGGTGCGGTGTAGAACAAGGTGACCTGGTGCTTGTCGATGACTTCCCAGAAACGCGACACGCTGGGATAGTTGGGCACGCCTTCGAACATCACCGAAGTGGCGCCGTTGGCCAACGGTCCGTAGACGATGTAGCTGTGGCCGGTGACCCAGCCGACGTCGGCGGTGCACCAGTAGACGTCGTCCTCGCGCAGGTCGAACACCGCTTCGTGGGTGAAGGCGGAAAACAGCAGGTAGCCGCCGGTGGTATGCAGCACGCCCTTGGGCTTGCCGGTGGAACCGGAGGTGTAGAGGATGAACAGCGGATCTTCCGCGTTCATGCGTTCGGGCTCGCACTCGGCCGGCTGCGCATCGACCACCGCATCGAACCAGCGGTCGCGCGGCATCTGCATGTCGACCGCGCCGCCGGTATGGCGCACGACCAGCACGGTTTCCACCGTGTTGGTGCCGGGCAACTTGAGCGCGGCATCGACGTTGGCCTTCAACGCCACCTTCTTGCCGCCGCGCAGGCCCTCGTCGGCGGTGATGATCAGCTTGCTGGCGCAGTCGGCGACGCGATCGGCGATGGAATTGGCGGCGAAGCCGCCGAACACCACCGAGTGGATCGCGCCGATGCGCGCGCAGGCGAGCATGGCCACGGCCGCGTCGGGGATCATCGGCAGGTAGATGGTGACCCGGTCGCCCTTCCGCACGCCGAGGCTGCGCAGGGCATTGGCCAGCTTGCAGGTACGCTCGTACAGCTCGCGATAGCTGATGCGCTGGACCGGCGCATCCGGGCTGTCCGGCTCGAACAGCAATGCGGTCTTGTCGCCGCGCGTTTCCAGTTGCCGGTCCAGGCAATTGACGCTGGCGTTCAATTCGCCGTCGGCGAACCAGCGGATATGGAAGTCGTCGAGCTTGAAACTGACGTCCTTGATCTGCGTCGGCTTGGTGTACCAGTCCAGGCGCTTGGCGACTTCGCCCCAGAACTTGTCCGGATGCTCGACCGATTCGCGCCAGGCGCGCCGGTATCCATCGCGATCGATACGCGCCTTGGCGGCGAATTCCGGGTTGACGGGGTACAGGTCGGACATGGAGTTCTCCTTGCGGATAGATACGGGAACAGTGAGCGGCCGAGGGTACGTGCGCGCGATGCCGCAAGTCTACGCATTCAGGCAAGCCTCCATCTAGCACGAACCTTAGACCTTGGTCGTATTCGCATGCGATTACGACTAATGGCGAATAGGCGCGGCGGGAAGCGGCGCGCAGGCTCCCGGTTGCCGTGCCTACTGCGCGGTTCACTCATGCGTTATCGGGAGAGGGGTAATGAGCAAACGCTTTGTATCGATGTCGCGACGGCCCTTGGCCGCAGCACTGTTCGTCGCCCTGATCGCGCCGGGCGTGGCCTTCGCCGAAACCGCGAAGGAAAAGGAACTGGAGGCGCGCGTGGCCCATCTGGAACAGCAGATCCAGGCGCTGCTGTCTTCGCAGCAACAACAGCAGGCTGCGATCACCGAGACCCAGGCGCAGGTCAGCGAGGTCAAGACGGCGCAGGCCGCGCCCGCCGACGGCAAGCCGCGGATCCAGACTTCGCCGATCATGCCCGGCGCCAATCCGGGCACGGTCTTCTCGTATGGCGGCTTCATCAAGATGGACGCAATGGCCACCGACACCAGCGATGGCCGCATCGCCGACGGTTCGTCCGGCCGGTTGTTCTACCTGCCCAGCACGATTCCCGTCGGCGCCGATGGCGTCGATGGCGGCGACCCGTACACGGACTTCCACGCCCAGTTCTCGCGCTTCTGGCTGAGCGCCGATACGGTCACCGACTCGGGCAACAAGTTGAAGGCCTATATCGAAGCCGACTTCTTCGGCGGCGGCAGCAACGCCCTGGCCGGCAACGAAACCTCGACCAACACCTATGCGGTCACCCTGCGCCAGGCCTACGTCAGCTGGAACAACTGGCTGGCCGGCCAGACCTGGTCCAACTTCATGGATACGGCGGCGCTGCCCGACGCGGTCGACTTCGTCGGCACCACCGACGGCACCGTATTCGTGCGCCAGGCCCAGTTGCGCTACACCAAGGGACCGTGGTCGTTCTCCGCGGAAAACCCGCAGACCACCATCACCCCGTACCTCAACAATGGCGCGCGCTTCAACAGCGGGGACAACGTGATGCCCGACCTGACCGCGCGCTGGACCAGCAAGGGCGACTGGGGCCACTTCAGCGTCGCCGGCCTGGCGCGCCAGTTCAAATACCTGGACGAGACCGAAACCGGCGCCGCGGTCAGCGTCTCGGGCAAGTTCAACCTGGGCAAGAGCGACGACCTGCGCTATGCGGTCAACGCCGGCAGCGGCATCGGCCGCTACCTGGCCTTCGGCCTGGGCAGCGACACGGTCCTCGACGCCAATGGCGACCTGGATGCGCTCGATGGTTATGGCGCGTTCGTTTCCTGGCGCCATGTGTTCAGTCCGCAGCTGCGCGGCAACCTGATGTATTCGGCCGCCAGTTTCGACAACGACAAGGCCATCACCGGCCTTGGCGTGACCGAACGCGCGCAATCGCTGCACGCCAACCTGATCTACTCGCCGATCCCGAAGCTGGATCTCGGCGCCGAGCTGATCTGGGGCCAACGTTCGCTCGAGGATGAGCGCGAAGGCGATCTGAAACGCCTGCAAACCTCCGTCAAGTACAGCTTCTAAGGGGAGCCAACATGTCCACGACAACAGCAAACGGCGCCTTGCCCACGGGCAAGCCGCTGACCGCGGGCCACAAGAAGGTCATCTTCGCCTCCAGCCTGGGCACGGTCTTCGAGTGGTACGACTTCTACCTGTACGGATCGCTCGCCGCGATCATCGCCGCCCAGTTCTTCTCGGCGCTGAATCCGGCCAGCGGCTTCATCTTCGCCCTGCTCGCCTTCGCCGCCGGTTTCGCGGTGCGTCCGTTCGGCGCGCTGGTGTTCGGCCGCCTGGGCGACATGATCGGACGCAAGTACACCTTCCTGGTGACCATCGTGATCATGGGCTCGGCGACCTTCCTGGTCGGCATATTGCCCAGCTACAACACCATCGGCGTGGCCGCACCGATCATCCTGATCGGCCTGCGCATGCTGCAGGGCCTGGCCCTGGGTGGCGAATACGGTGGCGCCGCCACCTACGTCGCCGAGCATGCGCCCAACGGCAAGCGCGGGCTGTACACCAGCTTCATCCAGACCACCGCGACCCTGGGCCTGTTCCTGTCGCTGCTGGTGATCCTGGGTTGCCGCTTCGCCCTGGGCAACGAGGCGTTCGAGGCCTGGGGCTGGCGCATTCCGTTCCTGATGTCGATCGTGCTGCTGGGCGTGTCGGTGTGGATCCGCCTGCAGCTGGCCGAATCGCCGCTGTTCCAGGAAATGAAGGACAACGGCAAGCTGTCGAAGGCGCCGCTGACCGAGAGCTTCTTCTCCAAGAACGGCAAGATCGTGCTGCTGGCGCTGCTGGGCGCGACCGCGGGCCAGGCGGTGGTCTGGTACGCGGGCCAGTTCTACTCGCTGTTCTTCCTCACCCAGACCCTGAAGATCGATGGCACCACGGCCAACCTGCTGATCGCCGGCGGGTTGATCATCGGCACCCCGTTCTTCATCTTCTTCGGCTGGCTGTCGGACAAGGTGGGGCGCAAGCCGATCATCATGGGCGGCTGCCTGATCGCCGCGCTGACCTTCTTCCCGATCTTCAAGGCCCTGACCCATTACGGCAACCCGGCGATGGAAGAAGCCGTGGCGACCAGCCCGGTGGTGGTGGTGGCCGATCCGGCGACCTGCAAATTCCAGTTCGACCCGGTGGGCAAGAAGGTCTTCACCAGCAGCTGCGACATCGCCAAGGGCGCCCTGGCCAAGGCCGGCGTGACCTATTCCAACCAGGATGCACCGGCCGGCACGGTCGCGCACATCCAGGTGGGCAACGCGACGGTGGAAGCGTTCGAGGGCGGCGGCATGGAGGCGGCCGCGTTCAAGGCCCAGTCGGGTGATTTCGGCAAGGCCTTGTCGGCGAGCCTGACCGAGCACGGCTATCCGGCGAAGGCCGATCCGGACCGCATCAACATCCCGATGATGCTGGTGCTGCTGTCGATCCTGGTGATCTACGTGACCATGGTCTACGGCCCGATCGCGGCCTGGCTGGTGGAACTGTTCCCGACCCAGATCCGCTACACCTCGATGTCGCTGCCGTACCACATCGGCAACGGCTGGTTCGGCGGCTTCCTGCCGACCATCGCCTTCGCCATGGTCGTGGCCAGCGGCAACATCTACCAGGGCCTGTGGTATCCGATCATCATCGCGGCGATGACCCTGGTGATCGGCACCCTGTTCCTGCCGGAAACCAAGGACGTCGACATCACCAAATAGGTTTCCCCTGCGTCACCCGGATCCATGATCCGGTTTTACCAGCGCCGACTCGCAAGGGCCGGCGCTTTTTTGTGGGCCGGCTTTTTGTAGGAGCGGCGCAAGCCGCGAGCCTTTGGCTTTACTTTGGAGCAGGCAAAGAGCTCGCGGCTTGCGCCGCTCCTACAAGAAGCAGCTCCCACGCGGCTACTGCGGCGGCGCCGCCAGCTCTTTCGCGCTGAGGAAACCATCGCCATCGACGTCCTGCTTCTTGAATGTGGCCGCCAGCCGCTCGCGGTGCTCCGTGCGGGTGATGGCCCGGCCTTTTCCGCCAGGCAGTTCGTCCGCGCTCAACACGCCGTCGCGATCGGCATCGCGCGCATCGAAGGCATAGCTCATCCAGTCCAGGTATTCGTCCACGCCGACCCGCCCATCGGCGTTGGCGTCCATGCGCGCCAGGTAATCGCTGGTGGCGGCGACCTGGGCGAAGGCAGGCGCTGCGGCGAGCGCAAGCACGAACACGCAGGAGCGGGCCTTGCCCGCGATGCTCTTGCATGAGCCCGAGGAAGAGCATCGCGGGCAAGGCCCGCTCCTACGCCCCGAAGGAAATCCCGTTGGGGGGCAAAGGCAATATCGCGACGCGACCGCGTTTGTCATGGCACTGGTCAATGCGCGACCAGCGCGTAGCCCTTGAGGCGCTCGGCGTATTCCTGCAACGCGCGGATACCGCTGGCCTCGGCTTCCTGGCACCAGGCCTGCAATTGCTTCAAGCGCTCGGAGGCGTCGTGGGTCCGCGCTTCCAGCAGAGCGCTGAGGCGCGCGCGGTGTTCGACCAGGGCGTGGATGCGTGGACGCTGCAAGACCCAGCGCTGCAATTGTTCGCGCGCATCGGGCTGCAGCCAGCGGCCGTCGTCGGCCAGGCCCTTGCGCAGGCGGCGCGGCAGCAGGCGGCGCAATTTCTCGCCGGCCAGACGCGCTTCTTCCTTCAACGCCGGCTTCAGCACGTTGCGCTGGTAATCGGTCATGGCCAGGAAACGATGCGCGAGCAAGGCCTTCAGCGTGTCGGTATCGGGCACGGCGATGTTCGGGCGGACGTCCAGGGCAGGCGCGACGCGCAGCACCTTGGCCAGGCCCACGGATTCCATCAGCTTGATCATCGCCCAGCCGATGTCCACTTCCCAGCGCCGCATCGAAAAGCGCGCCGAGCTGGGAAAGGCATGATGGTTGTTGTGCAGTTCTTCACCGCCGATCCACACGCCCCATGGCGAAAGGTTGGTGGAAGTGTCGGCGGTTTCGAAATTGCGGTAGCCCCACCAGTGGCCCAGGCCGTTGACCACTCCCGCGGCCCAGAACGGGATCCACGCCATCTGGATAGCCCACAGGGCGACACCGGGAATGCCGAACAGGAGGAAGTCGAGGAACAGCAAGGCGATCGGGCCGAAGGTCGCGTGCGGCGTGTACAGATGGCGTTCGATCCGGTCGTCCGGCGCGCCCTTGCCGTACTGCTCGATGTCCCCGCGCTGCCAGCGCGCTTCGCGGTACAACTCGACGCCACGCCAGAACACATTGCCGATGCCCTTGAACTGCGGGCTGTGCGGATCCTCGTCGGTCTCCACCTTGGCGTGGTGCTTGCGGTGGATCGCGACCCATTCCCTGGTGATCATCGACGTGGTCAGCCAGGTCCAGAAACGGAAGAAATGGCTGACCACGGGATGGAAATCCACGCCGCGGTGAGCCTGGCTGCGATGCAGGTACAGGGTCACCGAGAAGATGGTCAGCTGGGTGAAGACCAGCAGCACCACGAGCATGCCCAGCCAACCAAGCCCGAGCAGGCCTCCGGAAAGGAAGTCGAACAGGAAATCGGGCATTGCAGGGCTCCAGCAGCAGACGGAAGCATCGGTGGATCCGATGCCGATCCAGTGATGATGGAGTCTGGCCAGGCAAATTTCACCCGTCGCCGGGGTATGGTATTCATCCGCCGCTGTCCCGTCCGCGCCTCCAGAATTCGCCCCTTCCATGTCCCTGTCCCCCACCGGGATCGCCCCGGATCCCGTTGTTCACCAGCCCCTGATCGAGCTCGACCGCGCCACCGTGGTCCGTGGCGACGCCGCGGTGCTGCACGCGCTGTCGCTGCGCATCGTCGCCGGCCAGCACACCGCGATCCTCGGAGCCAATGGCAGCGGCAAGTCCAGCTTCATCAAGCTGATCAACCGCGAGCTGTATCCGCTGGCGCGCGAGGGCGAATCGCCGGTCAGGGTCATGGGTCTAGATCGCTGGAACGTGAACGAACTGCGCACGCACCTGGGCGTGGTCACCGGCGACCTCGGCCGCGATCTGCTGGAGATGCCGGGACAGGGCGTGGAGGACGCGGTGCTTACCGGCTTCTTCGCCACGCTGATGCTGCACCCGGACGTGGAAATCGACGCCGGGCAGCGCCAGCGCGCGCGCGAAGCACTGGCCCGCGTGGGCGCGACCGCGCTGGCGCCGCGGCGATACGCCGAACTGTCCACCGGCGAAATGCGCCGCGTGCTGATCGCCCGCGCGCTGGTCAACCGCCCGCAGGCGCTGTTGCTGGACGAGCCCACCGCGGGGCTGGATCTGGTGGCGCAGCGCGATTTCCTGGATTTGTTGCGTGGACTGGCACGGCAGGGCATCACCCTGGTGCTGGTGACGCACCACCTGGAGGAAATCATCGCCGAGATCGATCGGGTGATCCTGTTGCGCGCCGGCAGCGTGCTGGCCGACGGCGCACGCGCGGACGTGCTGACGTCGGAATTGCTTTCGCAGGCCTACGGCGGGCCATTGAGGGTTCGCCGGGAAGGCGACGCGTATTCGGCCAGTGGCGGATGATCGTTTTTATTGCCCGTCATTACTTTATTGCCCGTCATTCCCGCGCAGGCGGGAATCGCTCATGCTTTGTAAAGTCGAACAACTCCGGCCCTACAAAGCAAAGGCAGTGAAGCAAGAGCGATTCCCGCCTGCGCGGGAATGACGGGCAAAAGCGATTACGCTTCCTCCTCACTCCTCACTCCTCACTCCTCACTCCTCACTCCTCACTCCTCACTTCTCGTTCCTCACCCCATGCCCGAACTGCCCGAAGTCGAAACCACGCGCCGTGGCCTTGACCCGCACCTCGTGGGCAAGCGCATCCGCCACGTCGTGCTGCGCCGCCCGGACCTGCGCTGGCCGATTCCCTACGACGTGGTCGAGACGCTGCCCGGGCAGCGCATCGACGCGGTGCGCCGCCGCGCCAAGTACCTGCTGATCGACACGAAGGCCGGCAGCGCACTGCTGCACCTGGGCATGAGCGGCAGCCTGCGTGTGCTGCCGGAGAAGACCCCGGTCACAACGCACGACCATGTCGACATCGCCATCGCCGGCGGCCGCGTGCTGCGCTTCAACGATCCGCGCCGTTTCGGCTGCCTGCTGTGGCAGCCCTCCGGCCAGGTTCATGAACTGCTGCAAGCGCTGGGACCTGAACCGCTGTCGGAGGAGTTCGACGGCGAGCACCTGTTCGAACGCAGCCGCGGGCGCACCGCGCCGGTCAAGACCTTCCTGATGGACCAGCGCGTGGTCGTCGGCGTAGGCAACATCTACGCCGCCGAAAGCCTGTTCCGCGCCGGCATCTCGCCGCTGCGCGAGGCGGGCAGGGTTTCGCGCGAACGCTACGTGCTGCTGGCGCAGGCGGTGAAGGAAATCCTCGCGTCCGCCATCGCCCGCGGCGGCACCACCTTGCGCGACTTCATCAGCCCCGATGGCGCGCCCGGCTACTTCGAACAGGAGCTCTCGGCCTATGGCCGTGGCGGGCAACCCTGCCCCAACTGCGGCCGCGCGCTCAAATCCGCCGAGATCGGCCAGCGCGCCAGCGTCTGGTGCGGCCACTGCCAGCGCTGAAGGCGGCGGTCGGCGCCCGATCGGGCGGATGGGCTATATTCCCTCCCTGCATTTTCGGGGAAGGGCGATGGCGGACTCGGCGGACATCACCGTATGGCTGGACTCGGCGCGCAAGGGCGACCGCGCCGCGCTGGATCATGTGCTGTCCACGCTCTACCAGGAGCTGCACACCATGGCCCGCCGCCAGTTGTCCGGCCAGCATGGCTACACCCTGGACGCGACCGCGCTGGTCCACGAGTCCTACCTGAAGCTGATCGGCAGCAGCGGCAACGCCAAGTTCGACGACCGCGCGCATTTCTTCGCCTACGCCGCTTCGTCGATGCGCAGCGTGGTCGTGGACTACGCGCGCAACCGCCTGGCGCGCAAGCGCGGCGGCGACCTCAAGCGCGTGGCCGAGATCCCCGAGGACGTGGAAGGCCCATTGCGCATCGACGAGGACACCCTGGCCCTGAACGATGCGCTGGACAAGCTCGCCGCCGCCGATGAACGCCTGGCCCAGGTGGTCGAGATGCGTTACTTCGCCGGCCTCTCGGAACTGGAAATCGCCGAACTCCTGCAACGCTCCGAGCGCAGCATCCGCCGCGACTGGCAGAAGGCGCGGCTGTTCCTGTTGTCGGCGATGCAGGAAGACTGACCCGGCGCCGGCGAATACCGCCCGATGGACGCCGAACGCTGGAAACGACTGTCGCCTCTGCTCGACGTCCTGCTCGAGCTGGAACCGCAGGCGCGCCTGGCGCAACTGCAACTCCTGCGCGAACAGGACCCCGGCATCGCCGACGAGCTGGAGAAATTGCTGGCCCTGGAGGACGGCAACGGCGACTTCATGGACAAGCCGCTGCTGGACAAGCCGGGGCAACCGCAGGTCGACACCCTGGTCGGGCCTTACCGCATGGAAGTGCTGCTGGGCGAAGGCGGCATGGGCATGGTCTGGCTGGCCGCGCGCGCCGACGGCCTGTACCAGCGCAAGGTCGCACTGAAGCTGCTGCGCCCCGGCCTGGCCGATCCCAACCTGCGCCTGCGCTTCAGCCGTGAGCGCGAGATCCTGGCGCGCCTGGCCCACCCCAACATCGCGCGCCTGCTGGATGCGGGCATCGGCAGCGAAGGCCAGCCGTACCTGGCCCTGGAGTACGTGGAAGGCATCCCCATCACCGACTATTGCCTGGTCCACGGCCTGTCGGTGGACACGCGACTGAAGCTGTTCCTGCAGGTCTGCGAAGCGGTCAGCCACGCCCACGCCAACCTGATCGTGCACCGCGACCTCAAGCCTTCCAACATCTTGGTCACGCCCACCGGCGAAGTGCGCCTGCTCGATTTCGGCATCGCCAAACTGCTCGACGATCCCGAGCCGGCGCCGGTGCACCCGCGCACCGAAGTGCGCGCCTTCACCCTGCACTACGCCGCCCCGGAGCAGGTGCGCGGCGAGCTGGTCACGACCATGACCGATGTGTATTCGCTGGGCGTGGTGCTGTACGAACTGCTGGCCGGGACCAAGCCGTACCGGCTGCGCCGGCAGACCGACGCCGAATGGGAGCAGGCGATCCTCGCGGTCGAGCCGCTCAAGCCTTCCATCGCCTCGCAACGCGCCACCGACGGCAGCCGCGACAACAGCCCGGAAGCGCGGCGCCAGGCGCGCCGGCTCGGCGGCGATCTGGACAACATCGTTCTCAAGGCCCTGGCCAAGCAGCCCGAGCAACGCTATGCCTCGGTCGAGGCATTCTCCCAGGATCTGCAGCGGCACCTGCAAGGCCGTCCGGTGCAGGCGCGGCCGCAAAGCTGGGGCTACCGCTTGCGCAAATACGCTTCGCGCCATCGTTGGGCGCTGGCCTTCGGCGGCATGGCCGGCTGCGTATTGCTGGCCGCGCTGGCCGCCAGCGTCTGGCAGGGCCGCCAGGCGATGCGCGAAACCGCGCGCGCCCAGGCCATGCAGGACTTCGTGATCGGCCTGTTCGACAACGCCGGCGTGGCCCAGCAGGGCAACATCTTCGACGCGCGCAAGCTGCTGGTCGCCGGCGAGCGCCGCGGCGAACGCGAACTGGCCGGGCAGCCGCTGGCCCATGCCGAACTGCTCGGCGTGATCGCGCGCCTGCGCATCGGCCTGGGCGATTACCAGGAGGCGCTGCAGTTGCTCGAACGGCAGGACACGCTGCTGGCGCAACTCGCCTCCGCACCGCCGGCACTGAAACTGGAAGCGGTGACCGAGCGCGGCCGTGCCCTGTATCTACTGGACCGCGCGCGCGACTGCCTGGCCACGATGACCCCTGCCGAAGCCGACCTTTCCCGCATCGCCTCGCAGATGCCGCAGCAGGAAGCCGACTTCCTGTCCCAGTACGGACGCTGCCGGCGCGTGATCGGCGAACGCCAGGCCGCGCAGCAGCTGTTCGAGCGTTCGCTGGCATTGCGCCGCACGGTGAAGGACCAGAGCGGCATCGCCGAGAACCTGTACGACCTGGCCCTGGTCGACAACGACCTGGGGCGCAACGACCATGCCCTGGCCGGTTACGACCGGGCGCTGGCCCACCTGCACAAATATGTCGGCACCCGCAACGCGCTGGCCGCGACCATCCAGGACAGCAGGGGACGCCTGCTGCGGGCCCGCGGCGACACTGCCGCCGCGCAAGCCACGTTCCAGGAGGCCTTGACCATCGCCGAGGAGATCCACGGCGAACAGCATCCGGTCACCCTGGGCATACGCAGGCAGCTGGTCGCGCTGCAGGTCGACCAGGAGAACTACGCCAGGGCGGAACGGCAGATCATCCCCTTGCTGGAACTGACCGAGAAGGCCCTGGGCCCGGCTCATCGCGAAACCGGACTGGCGTGGAATACCCGCGGCGTGATCGCCTGGCAACGCGGGCGCCTTGGCGAAGCGGTCGCCGATGTCGGCCGGGCCGTGCGTATCTGGCGCGGCCCGAACGGATCGCAGAACCTGCATGGCGGCCTGTTCGTCTACGGCATGGTCCTGCACGCGGCCGGGCGCGAGGAAGAGGCGCTCAAGGCCCTGCGCGAATCGCGGGCGATACGCGCCGCGCAATACGGCGCCAGCCATGCGTTGATCGGCGACACCGACCGCATGATCGGGGAAGTGCTGGCCAGCCAGGGCAGGTCCGCCGAAGCCACCGCCTATTTCGACCGTGCGGTGAAGCTGACAAGGGTGGGTTACGGACCGGAAAACCCCAACACCCTGGTCGCGGAACTTTCCATGGCGCGCCAGCTCGCGCGCAACGGCCAGGCCGCCATCGCGCTCAAGCAACTGGACGCCTTGGCGCTCCACCCTGGAACCGGCAGCGAGATTCCCAAGCTGCACTGGCGGGCGCGGGCCTATGCCGGCGAAGTACGCTGCCGCAGCGGCCAGCGCGAGCGCGCGAGGCGCGAACTGGATGCGCTTATCGAGGAACTGCGCGCTGCCCGGCCCGATGGCGGCGTGATCACCCGCGAAGCGCTGGCGATCCGCGCGGCCTGCGGCTGAGCGGCCCCGCCAGACCACGACCCTGTCCCCCCAAGGAGACTTCCTTCGGGGCGTAGGAGCGCCCATGGGCGCGAGCTTCTCGTTCCGATCGCAAGAAGATCAAGAGCTCGCGCCCATGGGCGCTCCTACAAAGAGAACGACAGCGAAGTCTGCAGCGGATCGATGCTGCCCTCGCCGCGCGCGATCTTCTTGTATTCGGCCCGGCTGACCGACACGTAACGTTCGTTGCCGCCTATTTCCACCTGCGGCCCGTCCTGCACCGCACGGCCCTGCGCATCCACGCGCACGGTCATGATCGCCTTCTTGCCGGTGTGGCAGATGGTCTTGATCTCGGTCAGTTCGTCGGCCCAGGCCAGCAGGTATTGGCTGCCCTCGAAAAGTTCGCCGCGGAAGTCGGTGCGCAGGCCGTAACAGAGCACTGGGATGCGCAACCGGTCGACCACTTCGCTCAATTGCCAGACCTGGGCGCGCGACAGGAACTGGGCTTCGTCCACCAGCACGCAATCGAGCTTGCCGTGCGCGGCGATGTCATCGCCGACCAGTCGCTCCAGGTCCGCGTCGCGATCGAACGCGATCCCCTCCGCGCTCAAGCCGATCCGCGAGGCGACCACGCCGCTGCCGGCGCGATGGTCCAGGCGCGGGGTCAGGATCATCACCCGCATGCCGCGCTCGCGATAATTGTGCGCCGACTGCAGCAGCGTGGTGGTCTTGCCGGCGTTCATCGCCGAATAATAGAAATAGAGCTTGGCCATGCGCCAATTCTATCGCCGCGCCAGCGGCACGGTCATTCCTTTGCCGGCGCGACCTGCTCGACATCGCCCACGTCGACCTCGCCCCTGGGCGGAGCGCTCCAGATCTGGTCCTGCCAGACCTGATACTGCACCGGATCCCAGAACTTCGGCGCCAGGAATCGATGGACCGGGATGCTCGCCATTCCACCCCCGGGTGCTGGAAACCTGATCTCCCTGGGCCTGCCAATGCTCATGCTCGAGCGCTTGCGGCTCTGCTCCGCCTTGACCAGGAACCTGGCCATGCGCGGCCGTGCTACCGCATCGGCGTATTCCGACAGCAAGGACTGGCCATCATGCAGCGCACGTGCACGATCAACCTCCGACAACTGTCGCCAGTATTGTTCGCGCAGTCGCAGGAACGACGGGTATCCGCGTTCCGCCGCCAGATCGGCCCAGGCATAGGCCAAGGCCCGGTCGACCGGTACGCCGCGGCCCTGCCACAGCATTTCGGCGACCATCGCTTGCGAAGCCTTGTCCGCATAGCGGGAGGCCGTCCTGAAATGCTCCATCGCCCGGCCATAATCGCCAGCCTCGTAGGCAACCCAACCTTCGTACCTGTATTTGAGATCGGGGTGGGCATTGAGGAAAGTGCGCGTGCTCATCACGCTCTGATCTTTGCGGTCGATGTCGCCGCCTGTCTTGCCCGATCCCACGGCAGGCGGCGCAATCGCCGCGATCAGCAGCCCGGCCAGTACGAATCTGCTGCGCAACCGACGCTTCGCATGCATGCTCGCCAACTCCTCTTCGGTGCTTCCTGCGGCCAGTTGGACATGCAATCGCCGCTTCGTCAATCGCCGTGATCGCCCGGCTTGCGCATGGGTTTGCCGCGCAGATGCATTACCGCGGCGGCTCGTTCCCCGAATCGGGCGGCGACGTCTTGCCCGCCTGCTGTACGTCGCCCACTTCCACCCGGCCCTTGCGCGCATCGGGTGCATCCCAGATCTGGTCCTGCCATTCGAAATACTTGTCCGCCTGCCAGTACTTGGGCGCGTAGTACTCGTCGGCGCGGATGCTCATGCCGCTGCCGGCATTGGGACCGGTGAAGGGAATGATCTCGAGGTTGCCGACGAATCCCACGCGGCTGCCGGTGACGCTGCGCTCCTTGCGCAGGACCTTGGCCATGCGCACCTTGGCCACGTCGTCGCCATATTCCGCCAGCAGCGCCTGGCCACGCTCGATCGCCTTGCGTTGTCCCTCGGCATCGAGCTTTTCCCAATACTGTTCGCGCAGGATCACGAAGTTGGAATAGAAGCGCTCGGCGGCCAGATCCATCCACGCGTAACCCAGTTCACGATCCTGGGGAACGCCGATGCCCTTCCAGTACATTTCCGCGATCATCGCCTGCGCCGGCTTATCGGCGTAGCGCGCGGCGCGTTGGAAATGCTGCATGGCCTCGCCGTAGTTCTTGTTGGCGTAGGCATGCAGGCCTTCGCGGCGCCAGCGCAGGTCGGGGTGCGCCGACAGGAAGCCCTCGGTCATCAGTTCGGGGGAAATCCCGGGCTCGCCCACGAAATTCCCCTGCTTCGGCCGCTCGACCGGGCCCTGCCATTCGGCCCTGGAGGGCTGGGCGCTCTCCTGCTGCTGCGCGGCGAGCACGTGTGCGCATGTCAATACGAGCATCGTGGCGACCATGTATTTCTTCATGCTGATTCCCTTCCTGGCGGGCTTGCGTAATGTCGATGCGCCGATCCACGGTGCGCGCGCCTTGCGTACGCACGCATTCCACCCGATACGGCGCAAGAGGAGGCTTCGTCGCAAGCCCTGTCCCCTACTGGACGCGCTGGCGCAACGATTCCAATGCCATGGGCTATTGCAGGGTGGCCCCGGAAGCCGGGTCCGGCCAGTGAAGCAAGTAATAGTGCTGTTCGGGCACGATCGGGTTCCCATCCGGGACCGCGCATCCCTTGTCGTGCGGCTGGGGCCGTGGCTTCAGTACAATGCGCGACCCCGCAGGCGGTTTCCATGCAAGGTCTCAACCCTCCACAACGCGACGCGGTCAGGCACTGCGACGGCCCCCTGCTGGTCCTGGCCGGCGCCGGCAGCGGCAAGACCCGGGTCATCATCGAGAAGATCGCGCATCTGGTGACTTCCGGGCGGATGCCGGCCAAGCGCATCGCCGCCATCACCTTCACCAACAAGGCGGCGAAGGAAATGCGCGAGCGCCTGGGCAAGCGTTTGAAGGGCGATGCGGCCGAGGGCCTGACCCTGTGCACCTTCCACGCGCTGGGCTTGAAGTTCCTGCAGATCGAGCATGCGTCGGTCGGCTTGAAGCGCGGCTTCTCGATCTTCGACGCCGACGACAGCAACGCGCAGATCAAGGACCTGATGCCGGGCGCGAAGAACGACGCGGTGGAAGCGGCGAAGAACCTGATCTCCCGCGCAAAGAACGCGGGGCTATCGCCGGAGGAAGCGCTGGCGGCTTCGAAGACAACGCGCGAACAGGAAGCAGCTAAGTTGTACGCGCGCTACCAGGCGCGGCTGTCCACGTTCAACGCGGTGGATTTCGACGACCTGATCCGCCTGCCGGTGCAGGTATTGGAGAACGACACCGAAATCGCCGCTGCCTGGCGCGAGCGCATCGGCTACCTGCTGGTGGACGAGTGCCAGGACACCAACGACGCGCAATACCGCTTGTTGAAAGTGCTGGCCGGCCCGCGCGGCGATTTCACCTGCGTGGGCGACGACGACCAGAGCATCTATGCCTGGCGCGGCGCCAATCCCGACAATCTCCTGCAGATGGCCGCCGACTATCCGGCGTTGCAGGTGATCAAGCTGGAGCAGAACTACCGTTGCAGCAACCGCGTGCTGCGCGCGGCCAACACGCTGATCGCCAACAATCCGCACGAGCATCCGAAGAAGCTGTGGAGCGACCAGCCCGACGGCGAACGCATCCGCGTGTGGGAATGCCGCGACAACGAGCACGAAGCGGAGAAGGTCGCCGCCGAAATATCGTTCCTGCACACCGCGCGCGATGCGCCGTGGAGCGATTTCTGCATCCTGTTCCGCGGCAACCACCAGTCGCGGCCGCTGGAGAAGGCGATGCAGCTGTTGCGCATCCCCTACCACCTGACCGGCGGCACCGCGTTCCTGGAACGCCAGGAAGTCAAAGACGCGCTGTCGTGGCTGCGGCTGGTGGTCAATCCCGACGACGACGCGGCGTTCCTGCGCGCGGTGCAGTCGCCCAAGCGCGAGGTCGGCGCGACTTCGCTGGCCAAACTCGCCGAGATGGCCCAGCACGCGCACCTGCCGATGTCGCGTGCGGCCGAATCGATGGGCGCGTTGAAGGCGTTGACGCCGCGTGCGGCCAATGGCCTGAACGCCTTCGTCGACATCCTCCGCGACTTGCGCAACCATTCCAAGCAACTCTCGGCGGCCGACCTGGTGCGGCGCCTGAGCGAACGTTCGGGATTGCTCGCCGAACTGCGCGCGCAGTGCAAGGACGATGCTTCGTTCGCGCGCCGACGCGGCAATCTGGACGAACTGGCCGACTGGTTCGAGGGCGCGCGCGGCGGCGGCAACGCCGGCGACCTGGCCGCGCAACTGGCGTTGCTGTCGCGCAACGACAAGGACGATGGCGGCAACCAGGTGCGGCTGATGAGCCTGCACGCGGCCAAGGGCCTGGAGTTCCGTTACGTCTTCATCGTCGGTTGCGAGGACGGCACCCTGCCGCACGAGATGAGCATCGATGAAGGCAACCTGGCCGAGGAACGCCGCCTGATGTACGTCGGCATCACCCGCGCCAAGCAGGCCCTGTACCTCAGCCACAACCGCGAGACGCGCCGCTTCGGCGACCGCATCCGCCTGAAGCCCAGCCGCTTCCTCGACGAACTGCCGCAATCGGAACTGCAGCGCGACGGCGCCGATCCGGAAGCCGATGCGGCCAACAAGAAGGAAAGGGCGAGTGCCGGACTGGCGGCGATCCAGGCGTTGTTCGATTGAACCAACACCTCTGTAGAGCCGAGCTTGCTCGGCTGCTTTTTGATTGAGCACCAAGAGCAGCCGAGCAAGCTCGGCTCTACGCCTCGAAGGAAGTCCCCTGGGGGTAAAGCCATGAGCATCCGGTCGTCGCTGCGGTACGCTGGGCACCCTCGTTGACCGATCGCGCGAATGCCATGACCCGATCCAGTCCCGCCTGGTTGCTGATCGCCTTCCTCATCGCCTTCATCGGCGTGGGTTTCCGCTATTGGCAGATTCCCTACTCCGAGGTGTCGTTGCCCGGCTCGTTGTACGGCCCGGGACTGGTGGCCGTCGGCGTGGTCGCGCTGATGGCGCGCGCGTTCGGCCTGGCGCGCTTCTGGAAGGTGTGGCTGTCGATCGCCGCTTCCGTGCCGCTCGCGGTATTGGTGCGGGTTGTCGTGGAAACCAGCCGCGATCCGGCTTCGCACAACCTGTGGCCACTGGAACTCGGCATCGCCGCGGCGCTCGGGCTGGGTTGCGCGCTGGTCGGCACGCTGCTGGGCAGCCTGTTCCTGCTCCGCAGCAGCAAGCGGCCGGCCTGAGGTGTTCAAGCTCCCCCGGTGCGCGGGTGGCGCTGTACAGGATCTACGCCATGGCCAAGGGCGAAGTGGTGTCCGGGCGGGACCCGGCGCACGCACGGTGCTGCATAGCGAATCGCCACGCTGTTTCTGGTGCGTCATCATCTATGCCGGGCTGACGCCTGCCCTGGCTTTTCTTTCCTGAGCCCTCCCGCGTCCGCTACCTGCAATCATGACCGAGCAATCCCACTTCGCCCTGCTGGCCGATTACAACCGGTGGATGAACCGGAAACTTTACGCCGCGGCCGCGACCCTGGACGCGGATGCGCTGGCGCAGGATCGTGGCGCATTCTTCGGCTCGATCCTGGGTACGCTCAACCACCTGGTCGTCGCCGACACGATCTGGCTCAAGCGCTTCGCCTCGCACCCGGCGCATGTGCGGACGCTTCGTGCCTTGGCGGAAGTGCCTTTACCCAACGCACTGGATGCTGTTCCGTTCCCCGATTTCGCCGCGTTGCGGACGCACCGCGAATGGCTTGACGCACTGATCGTCGATTGGACGCGGACGGCGCCCGAAGGCGGCTGGAACCAGGTGTTGTCCTACGGCAACACGCGCGGAGTGCCATTTCGCAAGCGCATGGATCTGCTGATGCTGCATTTCTTCAACCACCAGACCCACCACCGCGGTCAGGCGACCACCTTGCTCAGCCAGGCCGACGTGGACGTGGGCGAAACCGATTTGCGGGCGCTGCTTCCGGACGAAGCCGAGGACTGAACGCGCTTCAGGTGTCGCGATCCGCACTCAATGCGGCAATCGCCGCGCGCAATTCCGCCACTTCGTTTTCCAGCGCCTGCACCCGCGCCTCCAAGGCGGGCGACACGGCTTCACCCGAGGACGAAGATGAGGATGCGGACGAGGCGATCCGCGCCGTGACCGCCGCCACGTCCACCGCACCGCTGAGCAGGTGCACGTAGCGGTCTTCGCGCTGGCCGGGGCCGCGCGGGATCTGCTGCACCAGCGCCGGCTGGCGCTGGATCAGGCGATCGAGATGATGGCGCACGTCCTCGGCATCGTTGAACGTGGCCAGGCGCTCGCTGCGCGCCAGCAGTTCGTGCACGGTCTGCGGGCCGCGCAGCAACAGCAGGCCGACCAGGGTGAGTTGCTGCTTCGACAGGTCCAGGGTCTTGTCGGCGCGATGCTCGTAGCGTTCGGCGCGCGAGGAGAACACCTGCCTGGCCAGGCCCTTGGCTTCCAGTTGGCGCAGCGCGTGGTTCACATCGCCCGTGTTCAGGGCCATGATCGGATCGCGAGCGGTCTTCTGGTTGGCCGCGACCTGGGCGGCGTTGACGGTCAGCGGATAGGCGTCGGGCGTGGTCGCTTCCTTCTCGATCAGGCAACCCAGCACGCGCGCTTCGGCGATCGTCAGCACCAGGCTCGCGGTTTCGTCGGTGTTATCCATGTGCAGGCATCCCTTGAACAGCGCGCAAGGATAGCGGAGTGCGCACGGAAGCGGCCGTGGGAGCGGCGTCCCGCCGCGAGCTCCTGATCCTGTCCTTGTGGCCCGGCTTCTCGATTCAGAACAGAAACGAAAACAGGAGCAAGAACAAAGCGAAAGCAAAGGCTCGCGGCGGGACGCCGCTCCCACGACGCCGCTCCCACAAAAGCCGCTCCCACGTTCGGCCGTCATCCGCAGCCGGTAAACTGCGCAGGTTCCCCAGCCGAAGCCGAATCCATGCGCCTGCTCGTCCTTGCCGCCTGCACCGCCCTCGCCCTGTCCGCCTGCAAGCGCACCGAAGCACCCGCGAATGCGGCGATGCCCGTCGCTGCGACGCCGTCGCAAACTCCAGCCCCGGCGGCCGCAACTTCCGCCAATCCACCCCATGACAACCTCAACGCCGTGGCCTGGGTGCAGACCTCGGTGGAATACAAGGCGCTCAGCGAGCAGACCTACCGCGCCGCCGCCGACCACCTGGACCAGGCGCTGAAGGAAAAGAACTGGGATGCGCTGGTGCCGGAGGAGCGCGGCAACGCCGCCACCGGACTGAAACCGGCAGTGGTGATGGACGTGGACGAGACCGTGCTGGACAACTCGCCTTACCAGGCGCGCCTGGTCCGCGACGGCACCGATTACGACGAGGTCAGCTGGGACCAGTGGGTGGCGGAGAAGAAAGCCAAGCCCCTGCCCGGCGTGGTCGACTTCGCCAGGGCCGCCACCGCCAAGGGCGTGACCGTGCTCTATATCTCCAATCGCGCGGTGCACCTGGAGCAAGCCACCCTGGCCAACCTCAAGGCGGTGGGCCTGCCGGTGGCCAAGGACGTATTCCTTGGCCTGGGCACGGTGGTCGAGGGCTGCGAACAGAATGGCAGCGAAAAGAATTGCCGGCGCAGGCTGGCCGGACAGAAATACCGGGTGCTGATGCAGTTCGGCGACCAGATCGGCGATTTCGTCCAGGTCGTGGCCAATACCCGCGAGGGTCGCGACCAGTTGTATGGCGAATACCACGACTGGTTCGGCGAGCGCTGGTGGATGCTGCCCAACCCGACCTACGGTTCGTGGGAACCGGCGTTGTTCAACAACGACTGGGCCCAGCCCAGGGAAGCTCGGCGCCAGGCCAAGCGCGAGGCGCTGGACTACGCGCCATGAGCGGGCGCGCCGCCTTGCAGTTGGGCGAACGCGAACGCCTGATCTTCGCCCTGGACGCTCCCGGCCGCGAGCAGGCGCTGGCCTGGGTGGACCGGCTGGGCGACGCGGTCGGGTTCTACAAGATCGGCATGGAGCTGCTGGCCTCGGGCGACTACTTCACCGTGCTGGACGAACTGGCGCGCCGCGACAAGCGGATCTTCGTCGACCTGAAGTTCTTCGATATCCCGGCTACGGTGGCCGGGGTAATCCGCGGGCTGGCGCGCTGGCCGGTCAGCTTCTGCACGATCCACGGCTGGCATGCCGGGATGATGCAGGCCGCCGCCGAAGCCCGTGACGGCGCCCCCGGATCAAGTCCGGGGCAGGCTCTGCGCCTGCTGGCGGTCACCGTGCTGACTTCAATGGATGGGAACGACCTTAAACAATTAGGGATTTCCGGCGAAACGGCAGACATCGTCGTCGAAAGAGCCTGGGCCGCCAAGACGTCGGGAATCGATGGCGTGATCGCCTCGGGTCAGGAAGCCGGACTGATCCGGGCCGCCTGCGGCCCGGATTTCTCGATCGTCTGCCCCGGCATCCGCCCCGGCGGCCCGGTCGGCGACGACCAGAAACGCACGGTGGGCGTGGCCGAGGCCTTCGCCCGTGGCGCCGATGCCATTGTGGTCGGGCGCCCGATCAGCCAGGCCGCCGATCCGCGCGCGGCCGCTGAAGCGATTCAGGTTGAAATTTCCTCTTCATTCAAATAAATCAATAGCTTGAATCAATTTACTTGAGGTGTTGCATTAGGTTTACGTGAAGGTTAGGATGGCTGCATCCGGTTTCGGCCGGAGCTGTGCCACAACAATGTCTTCCGGCTTCGGCCGGCTTCGGGAGGCCCCAACAGGCCTCCCTTTTTGTTGGCCCGTTTGTAGGAGCGGGCCTTGCCCGCGATGCTTTTCGGCCGGCTCGCAAAAACGCATCGCGGGCAAGGCCCGCTCCTACACGAGCACATTGACGCTGATCGTCCTTGCCAAGCCGTGCGCCACTTCCTTGCCCCTGCCCGGCCCATGCCGCCAAGATGCCCGGGCATCAAGGGGAATCGCCACCATGCCGTTGCGGGGAATCACGACGCTGTTGTTGTGCGGATTGCTGGTCGCAGCCGGCTGCCAGCGCACGCCTGCGCCTGCAGCCGTGGCCGAAACAACCGCCAGCGAACCGGCGGCCGCGGTCCAGCGCCTGGCCCGGCACCTGCATGACAACGACCTGGTCGGTTTCGCCCGCGACGCCATCCCGCCGGCCGAATACGCCGGCCTGGAAACCGCCTGGCGCGAAGGCCGCAGCCGCTGGCCGCTGACCGAGCTGCCGCTGGACGAGCAACTGGAGCCCCTCCTGGCCGCGCTGGCCGCGCCGGGTTCGGAGCGCAGCCTGCAGCAGGGCTTCAAGCGCAATTTCGCCAACCAGGACAAGGATCTGCGCGACGCCGCGCGCTCGCTGGGCTCGTTCGGGGTGCAATACGTGAAGCGCGAGGGCGTCTATACCGCCGAGGAGCGCGCGCACTACGCCCAGGTGATCACCGCACTCAGCGAATGGGGCGCGCAGGCGCCGCTGGGCGATCCGAAGCGCATGGCGGCGGCCATTTCGAAACTGGCGGCAGCGGCGCGCAGGACCGGGCTGACCAGCGAGCAGGTGCTGCGCGAGGCCGGCATGAGCGAAAGCCTGCGCCGGTTGGGGCCGTTCTTCGCCCAGGCCAAGGCCAGCCTGGCCAGCTACGGCCTGTCGCTGGACCGCAGCCTCTCCGGATTGCGCACCGAATTGATCGAACAAAAGGGCGACCTGGCCCGGGTCCGCATCCACTACCCGCTGGACAAGCGCGAGATCGACACCGTGGTCAGCTTGCGGCGCCGTGACGGGCACTGGTATCTGGTCGATCACCTGCGCCACGCCGAGCAGGCGCTGGCGATGCCGGCCGGGGAAACCCCCGAGACGCCAGCAAAGCCCGACTGAGCGGCGCGTAGGGGCGCCCCTTGGGCGCGATGCCCTTCGACCAGCTCGTTCAAGGGCATCGCGGGCAAGGCCCGCTCCTACGCCGCTCCACGATGCCGCGGGTCGCGTTCGCAAGCCGCTGGGCCATAATGTCGCCGATGCCTGAACAGAATCCGCTGCCCTTTCCGGACGAGCCGTCCTCGCCGCCGCCCGCGCCGTCGCCGGAGCCTTCCGCACCAGAACCCAAGACGGCGCTGGCTGTGTCGCCTGCACCCGCCCGCACGACCAAGCGCCCCCTGTGGGCCAGGCTGATGAGCAAGCTGGCCGACCCGTGGCTGACCCTGAACATCGAACCGGAAGACCCGCGCCAGCAGATCGACGCGCGCCCGGTCTGCTACGTGCTGGAAGACTACGGGCTATCCAATGCGCTGATCCTGGACCGCGCCTGCCGCGATGCCGGCCTGCCTTCGCCGCTGGTGCCGCTGCCCGGCGATCCGCTGGGGCGCAAACGCGCGTACGTGGCCCTGTCGCGGCGCAACGCCAGCGCGCTGATTCCGGAACCGGGCAGCCACAAGACCCATTCCGGCTCGCTGGCCCGGCTGCTGCAGGCGCATCGCGCCCAGCCCGAGCTGGACGTGCAACTGGTCCCGGTGTCGATCTTCGTCGGCCGCGCCCCGGACAAGGCCAGCGGCTGGTTCTCGGTGCTGTTCTCGGAAAACTGGACCATCGTCGGCCGCTTCCGCCGCCTGCTGGCGATCCTGCTGAACGGCCGCGACACCATCGTGCGTTTCGCCGCGCCGGTGTCGATCCGCGACAGCCTCGCCGAGGACCTGCCGCCGGAACGCACCGTGCGCAAACTCTCGCGCGTACTGCGCGCCCACTTCCACCGGATCCGCGAAGCGGTGATCGGCCCCGACCTCTCCACCCGCCGCCTGCTGGTGGACAAGGTGCTGGCCGCCGATCCGGTGCGCGAAGCCATCGCCAGCCAGTCCCGGCGCGACAACACCAAGCCCGAGGACGCGTGGAAGAAGGCCCATGCCTACGCCTGGGAAATCGCCGCGGACTATTCCAACCCGGTGGTGCGCTCGGCCAGTTTCCTGCTGTCGCACGTCTGGAACCGCATCTACGACGGCATGCTGGTCCACCACCTGGACAAGTTCAAGGAAGCCGCGCCCGGGCATGAAGTGGTGTACGTGCCCTGCCACCGCAGCCACATGGATTACCTGGTGCTGTCGTACCTGCTGTACGAACGCGGCATCGTGCCGCCGCACATCTTCGCCGGGATCAACCTCAACCTGCCGGTGATCGGCGGCATCCTGCGCAAGGGCGGCGCGTTCTTCGCCCGCCGCAGCTTCCGCGGCAATGCGCTGTACTCGGCGGTGTTCCGCGAATACATGGCGCAACTGGTCTCCGGCGGCTATTCGATCGAGTACTTCATCGAAGGCGGGCGCTCGCGCACCGGGCGCCTGCTGCCGCCGAAAGCCGGCACCCTGGCGATGACCGTGCGCGCCTACCTGCGCCAGCCGACCCGGCCGGTGCTGTTCCAGCCGGTGTACATCGGCTACGAGAAGCTGATGGAGGGCAACAGCTACCTCGACGAACTCACCGGCAAGCCCAAGGAAAAGGAATCGATCTGGGCGCTGCTGTGGAGCATCCCCAGGATCCTGCGGCAGAACTACGGCCAGGTGGTGGTCAACTTCGGCGAGCCGATCCTGCTCAACGACGTGCTGGCCGAACATGGGCCGGAGTGGCAGGGCGAAGCGGTGGCCGAGGAAGAGAAGCCGGCGTGGCTGTCGACCGCCATCGATGCCCTGGCCCAGCGGATCCAGGTCAACATCAACCGCGCCGCCGACGTGAACCCGATCAACCTGCTGGCGCTGGCGCTGCTGTCCACGCCCAAGCATGCGATGGGCGAAGCCGACCTGGTCGCGCAGATCGAACTGTGCAAGACCCTGCTGTCGGACATGCCCTATTCGGACCGGGTCACCGTGACCCCGCACTCGCCCGAACGGATCATCGCCCATGGCGTGGAGATCAACGTCCTGCAACGCATCCAGCATCCGCTGGGCGACGTGCTGGACGTGGTCAGCGAAGACACCGCGGTGCTGATGAGCTACTACCGCAACAATGTGCTGCATCTGTTCACCGCGGCGGCGTGGATCGCCTGCTGCTTCCAGAACAACCGGCGCATGGTCCGGCAGCGGGTGATCAAGCTGGGCCGCACGCTGTACCCGTTCCTGCAGCAGGAGCTGTTCCTGCCGTGGAACGAGGACGAGTTCGCCGAGCGCATCGACCGCACCATCGACGTGTTCGTGCGCGAAGGCCTGCTGGAGCAGGTCAACGAGGACGATGGCGGCATCCTGCAGCGCAACGCCGGCCAGACCGACGAAGTGTTCCGCCTGCGCGCGATCGGCCATTCGTTGCAGCAGGCCTTCGAGCGTTATTACATCGCGATCTCGGTACTGGTGAAGAACGGCCCCGGCGTGCTCGGCGCGGCCGAGCTGGAAAGCCTGTGCCAGCAGGCCGCGCAGCGCCTGAGCCTGCTGTACGCGCCGGCCGCGCCCGAGTTCTTCGACAAGACCCTGTTCCGCAGCTTCATCCAGAAACTGCGCGAGCTGAAACTGGTGTGGCCGGACGAAAACAGCAAGCTGGTGTTCGACGAGCACCTGGATGCCTGGGCCAAGGACGCCAAGGTCATCCTCGGCCGCGAACTTCGCCACACCATCGAGCGGGTCAGCCCGGAAGCGGCGAAGCCGGAAGCGGAGACGACCAGCCCCGACTGAGTTTCAGTCGGCCAGCCTGAAGGTCCGCCGCATCCACGCCAGCGGAGCCGCCGCCGCGGCGGGATCGCGGACCAGGTGTTGCAGCGGCGAATCGCATTCGCGCAGGTGCGCCGCATCTTCCAGCACCAGCAGCATGCGCAGCACCGCGTCGCCGTTGGGCAGGATCGCCGGCGGCAGGTATTCGCGGAAACCGTAGTATTCGAACAACCCATGCAGCGAGGGCGCGCAGGCGGCCAGGCCGAAACGGATTCCGCGCTCGAGCGCGTAGCGGTAGGTTTCTTCGATCAGCGCGTCGCTCATGCCCTTGACCCGCTGCTCGGACTGCACCGCCAATTGCGTGCCGACCGCGACCTGCGACAGCGGCCAGGCGCGGGCGAAATCGTCGATCTGGAACAGGCGGCCGTATTCCACCTGCACCGTCAGCGCGTCGAAATCGTGGATCCGCAAGGTGCCCACGGCCCGCGCGCCGCTTTCGACCACGATGACCGTGCCGCTGCCATCCAGGCCGTCGACGATGCGCCGGCTGTCTTCGCGCTGCTGGCCCTGTTCGTGGAAATAGACCTCGCGGCGCAGGCGCTGCACGTCGCCCAGCGGTTGGCCGGGCAGGATCCGCCGGACCCGCAAAGCCTGCCCCGGACTCGATCCGGGAGCCTGGTCCTGCGGCTTCATCGCGTGCGACAGCCCGCGATGTCCGGGATCGGACACGGCCAGCCTCGGCGCGGATGCAGCGTTGTCATTCACCTGTTTTCCCCTGTGCCGGAGCCTGGCCGGCGGACTGTCGTCCGCGGGGGTCAGGTTCCCTCGCCAGGATTACGCAAGCATCGGGCCAACTTCAGGGGTGCCCGGTGGACCGTATATCTTCCGACAGAGGCCGGATATCGGGCGTCGGCAGCGGCTACGGAAACGAGGAGTGACGCGCTACGTCAGTAAGCAACTGCGATTGGGATTTGAAAAAGCCACGCTCTGCCTCTCCCATGCGCAGCAGAGCCCGCCCTCGCGAAGGCGGGGGGAGGATCGAGGAGGGGTGCTTTTGATGTTGCTTGCTTTTCATCAACTGCATAGATACCCGAGCAAGCCTTCCCTCTCAGCCATCCGAAGGCGGTTTCGAGCTCCCTTGCTACGCAAGGGAGGGACTCGTTCAAGCGGGTTCGTCGGGAATCAGCGCGCTTTCCAGCCGCGAGATGCAGTCCTTCAGCCACAGCTTGCGCTTCTTCAGGCGCTTGATCGACAGCTCGTCGGCCTGGATATCGGCGATCAGGCGGTCGATCTCGGCGTCGAGATTGCGGTGCTCGAGCTTGAGCTCGGACACCCGCTGGTTGATCTCGGAAAAGCTCAAGGATTCCACGTCGCCAGCGTACACCGCAGCGGGCGCAGCCGTCATCGCGGGCGCGGCCGCTACAATGGAGCGCTCGATGAATGCCGTCCCGTCCCCGCCCGCCGCCCTGCGCGATCCCGTTTCCCGCCCCGCCCCCGGCGTGGATGCGAAGCGTGGCTTGCGCCTGCGCCACCAGGTCGGCCAGGCCATAGCCGACTACGGCATGATCGGCGCCGGCGACAAGGTCATGGTCTGCCTGTCCGGCGGCAAGGACAGCTACACCCTGCTGGACATGCTGTTGCAGTTGCAGAAGAAGGCGCCGGTGGATTTCGAACTGGTCGCCGTGCACCTGGACCAGAAACAGCCCGGCTACGACGCCCGGGTCCTGCCAGACTACCTGCGCCGGCTCGGCGTGCCGTTCCAGATCATCGAACAGGACACCTATTCGGTGGTCAGCCGGGTGATCCCGGAAGGCCGCACGATGTGCTCGCTGTGTTCGCGCCTGCGGCGCGGCGCCCTGTATGCGCATGCCGAGGCCAATGGCTTCACCAAAATCGCCCTGGGCCACCACCGCGACGACATCGTGGCGACGTTCTTCCTCAATCTGTTCTTCCACGCCAAGCTCAGCGGCATGCCGCCCAAGCTGCTCAGCGACGACGGCGAACACGTGGTGATACGTCCGCTCGCTTACGTCAGCGAAACCGAGATCGCCGAACACGCGCAGGCCATGGCCTTTCCGATCATCCCTTGCGACCTGTGCGGCTCGCAGGACAACCTGCAGCGCAAGCAGGTGCAGAAGATGATGGCCGCGTGGGAAGCCGAAACCCCCGGCCGCATCGACCAGATCGCACGCGCGCTGGCACGGGTGGAGCCGTCGCAGCTGGCGGATCCCAAGCTGTTCGATTTCCTCGGTCTGGGCCCGAGGAATGAAGCCGTCGCCTTGTCGCAAGCCGGAGCCCGGATTCCAGACAACGGCTAGCGGGATCCCGGCATACGCCGGAACGACGTCCCGAAGGTTCATTTCCCCGCTTCCCCTCACTCCTCGTTCCTCGTTACTCGTTACTCGCCCCTCACCCACTCCTCCCGGATCCTAGATGTTCTTTCGCAACCTGACCCTGTTCCGCTTCCCCACCACCCTCGATTTCTCCCAGCTCGACACCCTGCTCCCCGAAATGATCCTCAAACCCGTCGGCGCGCTGGACATGTCCTCGCGCGGCTTCGTGCCGCCGTTCGGGCGCGGCGACGACGTGCTGGCGCATCGCAGCGGCAATTCGCTGTGGCTGACCGTGGGCGGCGAGGACAAGATCCTGCCCGGCTCGGTGGTCAACGACCTGCTGGCCAAGAAACTGGCCGAGATCGAAGAGAAGGAAGGCCGCAAGCCCGGCGGCCGCACCCGCAAGCGCCTGAAGGAAGACCTGCTGCACGAACTGCTGCCGCGCGCGTTCGTGAAGCCGTCGCGCACCGACGCCCTGCTCGATCTGGAGCATGGTTTCGTCGCCGTCGATACTTCGTCGCGCAAGAACGCCGAGACCGTGGTCTCGGAGATCCGCCATGCGATGGGCAGCTTCCCGGCCCTGCCGCTGAATGCGGAAGTCGCGCCGCGCTCGATCCTGACCGGCTGGATCGCCGGCGAACCGATGCCCGAGGGCCTGGCCCTGGGCGAGGAATGCGAACTGAAGGATGCGATGGACGGCGGCGCGGTGGTCAAGTGCCAGAACCAGGACCTGCAGGGCGACGAGATCGCCAAGCACCTGGAAGCCGGCAAGCAGGTCACCCGCCTGGCCCTGACCCTGGACGACCACCTGTCCTTCGTCCTCGGCGAGGACCTGGTGATCCGCAAGCTGAAGTTCCTCGACGGCGCCGTCGACCAGCTGGAAAACAGCGAGCAGGAAGACCTGCGCGCCGAACTCGCCGCGCGTTTCGCGTTGATGAGCGGCGAGGTGAAGCGGCTGTTCGTGGTGCTGGAGGCGGCGCTGAAGCTGAGCAAGGCCGAGGCTTGACGGGAATCCGCCCGCCGCGACGCTTCCGTCCCCGGCTGCGTACTATCTGGGATTCCGACCCCCGTTAAGGAGATAGGCAGATGAAGACCACGCTGAAGTCCGCAATCCTGTTGTCCCTGCTGGTTCCCTCCCTCGCCATGGCGGGGGAAGCCAAGACTGACGCACCGGTGGTACCCGGCGTGATGACCGCCGTCGGCTACAAGTTCGCCAACCAATGCAGCGACGAGGCATTTGCCAGGGCCGACGACCATGATCGGCTGGCGAGGAAATGCGTCCGCCTGTTGGCGTGGTGGCGCGAACAAGCCGAGCTGCGTGTCCGGCAGCATGCGAATCCACGCCTCGTGGCGGTTGAGGTCGCTTCCGCCGACCGCGGCGCCGACCTTGCATTCGACACCGTCGCCGCATTCCGCAACGCCCCTTTGCTGTTCAGCGTCGGCGCCAGCCGCTGAGCCCGCACGTTAATTTGCTTGCCTGTGCCGTGGTTTGACTGGACCCCGGCACAGGTGTAGGTTCGATTACAGGGTCGCTGGATAACTGGAATAACTGGATAAGGAGTTCACATGAAGCTGCTCACCTGCACTGCCCTGGTCACGATCCTGCTCCCCGCAATAGCCATGGCGACCGAGTCCAACGCACCGCAAACGCAAGCGCTGGCGCTACCCGACACGATGACGATTTCCGGCCAGCAATTCGCCAGCCGATGCTCGGACGAATCCTTCGCCAAGGCGACTTCGCGCAAATGGCTCGCCGACCAGTGCGAAGCCTTGCTGGCGAGGTGGCAAGAGGAGTCCAGGTGCCAGGATCCGGCCAATTCGCGGCAGGACTGCGTGGTGATCGACAACAGCAAGCCCAGTGCGCTGGCGCTACGCGGTATTCCGAAGTATCCACCGAGCGCTCCAGCGAGCCGTCCAGCGAGCCGTCCCGCCTCGCGGTAGAGGCCAGGCCGGAAGGCAGAGCGCCTGTTTGTGGTGCTCGAAACCGCATTGAAGTTGGCAAGGCGAAAGCCTGAAGTTCTGTCCCAAAAAGGACTTCCATCGGTGCATAGGTCCGGGCTTGCCCGGATGCTTTTCGCGAAGATCAGGAGCGTCCGGGCAGGCTCGGATCCACAAGGAATGCGGATCGTGGCTTGACTGGCGCGGGAATTCGCACATGCTTCATGCCATGCCCGGCCTGTTCCAACGCCTGATCGCGCCAAAGCCCCGAGCGGTCGAGCGCGATTCGATTCCCCTTGCCCTCCACGACGGACGCAGCGTCGACATCCAGCGTGTGCGCGACCCGCGCGCCAAGCGCATCAAGCTGAGCGTGGACGAACGCGGCGCGCGACTGACTTTGCCGATGCGCGCCAGCCTGGTGTCCGGCGATCGCTTCCTGCACGAGCATCGGCAGTGGCTGTCGATGCAGCTGGAGAAATACTCGAGCGACGACGATCTGCCGGGGCTGGTCCGCGATCGGACGGCCAGCCTGCCCTTGCGGGGCGAAGCAGTGGCACTGCATTGGCACGAAGGCCGCTATGCCCGGCTCAGCCACGATGCCGGCACCGGCCTGCTGCATTTCCACGCTCCCCTGCGCGCCAGCGAGGCGACCCTGCGCCGTGCCCTGCGCGAGTTCTACGAAGCCGAAGCGCGCGCCGACATCGGCCGCTGGCTGCCGAAGTACCTGCCCTCGCTGCCGCGGGCGCCGGCCCGGATCCGGCTCAAGGTGATGTCTTCGCAATGGGGCTCATTGAGCCCGGATGGTTCGCTGGCCCTGGACCTGGCCCTGGTGCTGGGCTCGGCGTCCGCGTTCGAATACGTGCTGGTGCACGAGCTCTGCCACCTGCTCCATGCCAACCACGGCGCCGCCTTCTGGCGGGAGGTCGAGGCGCGATCCCCCGCCTGGCGGGCCGAACGCGACTATTTCCATGCCGAAGGCCGCCGACTGAAGGCGACCCTGCGTCGCCTGCTGGGGTCGTAATCCCTATTCAGCGGGATCGGGCACCCAGAGAGCCGATTCCGGGGTACTATTTTTGTGCAGGGGATCACACTTTACGTTCGGGCCGGATCGGGCGCGGACCAGGAGCATCGGCATGGCCGTGGGATCCAGCCACTGGATGGACCGGTTGCGCAGCGTGGAATCAGGCGACCCTTCCTGGCATGCAACGTTCGCGCCCGACACCGGGCCGGAATCTATCGATGTCGTCAACGCGCGCAATGCGCTGCGCTACCGACGCAGCTTGATGCAGGACGCATCGCTGCCCTTGCTCAAGCCGCCGCGCAGGAATGTGTCCTTCAGCACGCGCGTCCCCAGACGGGTCGCGTTGGCGGTGATCATGGTCAGCCTCGGTGCGATCCTGAGTTATGGCGGCAGTGTCTACACCAGCCAGCCTTTGCTGTTGGCCGGATTCGCCTGCGCGCTGGTTGGCGTGCTGGCCGGTTGCATCGCTCTGGCGACCCTGCTCGATTTCGGCATGGCCAACCGCGCCGGTACGCTGGACACCCCGGCACAATGGCAGCGCGCCAGCACCGAGCAGATCGCGGCGATGAAGCGTGCGGCCCGTGCCGACCCCGAGCTGGGCAACCTGATCGACGACTGGTGGAAGGATCCCGCGCCAATCAGCCGGCATGACGTTGCCCTGGTGCTTGCCTTCCAGAAAGCCAGGGCGATCGCCGCGCGAACGGAGTCCACCTTGCACTGAGTGGGACACGCATCCAACGACATGGGGCGGGCGTAGGAGCGACGTAAGTCGCGACCGGATCCAGCCCGTGGTCCCGGGAGCACCGCGGGAAGGACCGGGAACCTATCCGCGATGCGAAGCAGCGGCGGATCCGCGGATGTCTGATCAAGAGAGCGGCTTACAGTCGCGACTTACGTCGCTCCTACGCTGGCACGGTCACCCTCTCTATTCCCTGAGCGCTCCTGCTTCAGGAAATCACCCGGAGCTGCGCTAAGCGAGGAAGAACCCGCCAATGGCCGCGGCCACCGCCGCTGGCGCTTCCATGTGCAGGTGATGGCTGCCGGGCAGCACGGTCAATTCGCCACGGGGCAGTAGCGCGGCCCGCTCGCTGCGCAATGGTTCCGGCAGGTAGGTCTGCGGCGGATCGGCGAAGACCACCCGCGTCGGGCATTCGATCCCGGCGATCAGTTGCCGCACCTGCGCCTCGGTCATGCGTTGCATCGCCGGCAGGGTCAGGCGCGGATCGCTGCTCCAGGTGAAGCCTCCGTCCACGGCGACCACGCCCCGTTCCACCAGCAAACGCGCACTGGGCTCGCTGAGCTGGTTGGCCTGCATGCGCGCGCGGATCGGCGCGGCCAGGTCGGGGAACACGCGCAGCTTCTTGGAAGCGAGCGCGCGGGCGGCGGCGACCGCCTCGCGCAGCCGCGTGGTGGTGCGTTCGGGCTCCTCGGCCAGCGCGCCCAGGGCCTCGATCGCGACCAGCCGCGCGACCCGCTGCGGCAATGATGCGGCGAGGATGCTGCCGATGCCTGCGCCCATCGAATGCCCAAGCACCGCGAAGCGTTCCCAGCCCAGCGCATCGGCGACATCGAGCACCGCATTCACCGTCACCAGCAGGTTGTAGTCGGCGCCCGCGCCGAGATGCGCGCTGTGGCCATGGCCAGGCAGGTCCAGCATCACCAGGTCCAGCTCCGGAAAGTGCGCGGACAGCGGCAGGAAGCTGGCCGCATTGTCCAGCCAGCCATGCAAGGCCAATACCTTCGGACCGTCCGCCGTGCCGCCGCGCAGGCCGGCGATGCGGCCGAACGGGATATCGAAGCCGACTTCGCGCACGCTCATGCGCCGGTTTCCAGCGCCCGCCGCGCCAGCGCCGCCAGCGCGTCGGCGTGGGCGGCGGAGTCGTTGAGGCAGGGGATGTAGCGCAGCTCGCCGCCTTGTGCCGCGAATCCTTCGGCGAACAGGATCGCCACTTCCTCCAGCGTCTCCAGGCAATCCACGGCGAAACCCGGGCAGACCACATCCACCCGGCGCAGGCCGCGCGCGGCCAATGCGGCCAGGGTCTTGTCGGTGGACGGTTCCAGCCAGCGTTCCTTGCCGAAACGCGACTGGAAGGTCAGCGTCCAGTCGGCGGGCGCCAGACCGAGCGCGGCGGCGATCGCCTGCACGCTGGCCTGGCAGCGCTGCGGATACGGATCGCCGCCATCGGCGATGCGTTGCGGCAGACCGTGGAAGGAAAACAGCAGGTGTTCGCCGGTTCCGTGCTGCTCGCGCCAGGCACGGATGGAAGCGGCCACCGCCGCGACCCATTGCGGATCGGTCGAATAATCGTCGACCAGGTTCACCGCCAGGCCCTTGCCCTCGGCCGCGACCACGTCCTCGACCGAGGCGGTGGTGGTGGTCGAATACTGCGGATACAGCGGCAGCACGACCACGCGCCCGGAACCTTGCCGGTCGAGTGCGGCCAGCGCCTTCTTCAACGACGGTTCGCCGTAGCGCATGGCCGCGACCACGCGCCAGCCGGGAAGCCGCGACCGCATCGTCTCGGCCAGGCGTTGCGTATGCACGGCCAGCGGCGAGCCTTGCGGCAACCAGACCTTGGCGTATTTGGCCGCGGCTTTCGGCCCGCGCAGCGGCAGGATCAGGAAATGCAGCAGCGGGCACCAGATCCAGCGGCTCAGCTGGACCACGCGGCGGTCGTGGAGGAATTCGGCCAGGTAACGGCGCACCGCCGGGGCGGTCGGTGCCTCGGGCGTGCCCAGGTTGACCACCAGCAGCGTCGTCGCCGGAGGTCCGGCAGACAGGGGCATGGCGGCGTGGTCATCGGTTGCGGACATCGCAATATGATGACAGAAGGCCGATTTTGGGCCGGTGGGGAGAATCCTGTGGGAGCGGCGTAAGCCGCGAGCTCTTGGCTCGATCCATTGCTGTCCTGCTCTGGCCTCGAAGTCTTTCTGCAATCAAGAGCTCGCGGCTTACGCCACCCCCACAGAAGCCGCTCCATGGAAGGCTTCCACGCAGGCCGCCGGACTCATCGCCGATTCACGCGGGCGCGCCTAGTCTCATCTTTCAATGCCTTGGCGCATGTTCCTGTTCCATTACCTTGCCAACTGACTGCGGAGCCTCCCCATGTCTTTCCCGAATTTCCCGCGAGAATCGCGCCTGCCGCGTCTTGCCCTGTTCCTCTGCGCCGCGCTGTTCGCCGGCCACGCATTCGCGGGCGAGGAAGAAGACCAGCGCGCGCGCAATGCGGTGCGTGTACTGAGCGAGATCCAGAAGATCCCCGAACAGGGCATTCCCGACAAGCTGCTGGATGAAGGCCGCGCGGTGGTGGTGATTCCCGACACGCTGAAGGTCGGTCTGGTGGTGGGTGGGCGCCGCGGCCATGGATTGATGTCGGTGAAGAGCCCCGACGGCAGCTGGTCGCAACCGGTATTCGTCAAGCTCACCGGCGGCAGCATCGGCTTCCAGGCCGGGGTGCAGTCGTCCGATGTGGTGATGGTGTTCCGCAACGACCGCAACCTGGAAAACATCGTCAACGGCAAGATCACCCTCGGCGCCGATGCCGGCGTCGCCGCCGGCCCGGTCGGCCGCAACGCCTCGGCCTCCACCGACGGCCAGCTGAAGGCCGAGATCTGGTCGTGGTCGCGCGCCCGCGGACTGTTCGCCGGCGTGGCCCTGGACGGCGCGGTGCTGCAGATCGACGACGACGCCAACGTGGCCGTGTACGGCAGCGCCGCGACCCCGCGCGCGATCTTCGAGAGCCGTGCCGGTGCGCCTTCCGATGCCGTGGTCGGCTTCCGCGACCAGCTGGAGGAAGCCACCGCCATCGCCCGCGCCGCCCGTGGCGACAAGCCGGTATCGGCGCCGATCGCGCCCGCTTCCGATGCGCCCATGGCCGCACCGGTCACGGTGAGCGGATCCGAGGCTGCCCCGGCCCAGTCGCAAGCGGCGGAAACCCAGACCCAGGGCTTCCAGCCGGTGGCCGAAGGCGAAATCCGCAGCGAACCGCTGCAGACCACGCCGTGAACCCCGCGCCGTGAGCCGGATTGCGGGCCGACTTCGCAATCGTCGGCCCGCGGCTGCGTTATCCTGACACCCCTACTTTCTTGCGAGTACACCATGGGCGGTTTGAGCATCTGGCATTGGATCATCGTGCTGGTCGTGGTGTTGCTGGTGTTCGGCACCAAGCGCCTGCGCAATGCCGGCCAGGACCTGGGCGAAGCGGTCAAGGGTTTCAAGAAGGGCATGAAGGACGACGACAAGCCCACCGGCCAGATCGGCGACCAGTCGCGGAGCGACGAAACCAGCAGCGAGTCGAAGGAACGCGACCGCGACGCGCATTGATCTCCCGGGACTAACCCGGCCATGTTCGGCATCAGCAGCGGCGAACTTTTCTTCATCGCCATCATCGCCTTGATCGTGCTCGGCCCCGAGCGCCTGCCCAAGGTCGCGCGCCTGGCCGGGATGTGGGTGCGGCGCGCGCGCAACCAATGGCATTCGGTGAAGGACGAACTGGAGCGCGAGCTGGCCGCCGAGGAGCTCAAGCGCAGCCTGCATGACGCGCAGTCGGCCCTGCACGACACCGAGCAGAAGATCCGCGACAGCGGCAGCGAAGTGCAGCGCGAGTTCGAACAGATGCGCGCCTCGGTCGCATCGAAACCCGATGCCGAAACGCCGGTCGTCGATGACGACGCCCCCTCCACGAGCACGACCCCAGCCGAAGGCGAGAGCGATGAACCGCGCAACGCCTGAGCCCGAAGCCGAGTCGAGCCTGCTCGGTCATCTCATCGAGCTGCGTTCGCGGCTGATGCGCGGGCTGGCCGGGGTATTCGTGGTCCTGTTGGGACTGCTGCCATTCACCAGCAAGCTCTATACGTGGATCGCCGAACCGCTGATCGCGCGCCTGCCCGCGGGCCAGACCATGATCGCGATGGACCCGGCCGGCGGCTTCATCGCCCCGGTCAAGCTGGCGTTCTTCGTGGCGCTTTTCGTCGCCGCGCCGTGGCTGCTCTACCAGACCTGGGCCTTCGTCGCGCCAGGGTTGTACCAGCGCGAGAAACGCCTGGCCCTGCCGTTGCTCGCTTCGGCGGTGGCCCTGTTCTACGCGGGCTGCGCCTTCGCCTATTTCCTGGTGTTGCCGGCGCTGTTCAAGTTCGTCATCAGCTTCACCCCGGCAGTGATCGCGGTCACCCCGGACGCCAGCGCCTACCTGGATTTCGTGCTGGTGATCTTCATCGCCTTCGGCGCGAGCTTCGAGCTGCCGGTGGCGCTGGTGATCCTGGTCCTGCTGGGCTGGGTCACCCCACAGCAGTTGAAGGATTCGCGTGGCTACGCATTGGTCGGGATCTTCGTGCTGGCCGCGATCATCACTCCACCCGATGTGGTCTCGCAGCTGTTGCTGGCCATTCCCATGTATCTGCTGTACGAAGCCGGGATCGTGGCATCGAAGTGGGTCACCCCACGCGAAGCGAAAGAATCCACGTAGGAGCGGGCCTTGCCCGCGATGCTCTTGCGCGACCGGGCCGAAAGGCATCGCGCCCAAGGGGCGCTCCTGCGATATCCCCCACCACGATGTTTCGTGCAAACCCCGTAGGAGCGGGCCTTGCCCGCGATGCTCTTCCGCAACCTGGCCGAAAGGCATCGCGCCCAAGGGGCGCTCCTACAACGACATCAAGCTTCGAAGTGGGTCTGCGCGGCCGGAGCCGCCGCCGCGTCGCCACCCAGCATCTGCCGCCAGGCATGGAACACAGCGCCTGCCATCACCGGCATCAGCACCGCCATCAGCAGCAGGTTCGATACCCACAAGGCGGCGGTCGGCCCCGCCACCAGTTGCACGACCATCGACAGCAGCTGGATGCCGAAACTCATCATGAAGAAGGCGATGAACAGCAGGACGTAGAACACCAGCATCGCCAGCAGGTTGTGCAGGCAGGCATGGAAGCTGTTGCGCATGGCGACGAAACCGCGACTGCCGCCGAAAACGATGTCGGGCACGGCCACGAACGTCACCAGGCTGACCACGATCACCGCGGCGAACAGCAGCAGCATCCACAGGAACAGGCGGCCTACCGGCAGGCTGCGCATCAGCTCCGGATCCGGTTGCCCGCCGGCCTGGGCGGTTTCCTGCAACTTGCCCATCACTTCGCGCAGTTGCTGGAATCCGTCCGCGCCGATCATCGCGAACAACAGGAAACCCAGCACGGCGGCGGCGGCGAGCTGCGGCAACAGGGTCGCGAGCAGGCTGCCGGAGTGTTCGCTGCGCAGCGCATGGAACAGGTGCGCCGGCTGCGCCGGCCGGCCCTGGTCCACTTCGCGGACCGCCCAGAGCATGCCCGCGAACAGCAGCGGCGCCAGGAGCGCCAACGCCAGTTGCAGGAACATGCCCACGCTGGCGTTCAGTGCCATCGCCTGTACCGCCAGCATCGACAGCAGGCCCCAGATCAGTCCCAGCGACCCCAGCGCCAATGGCGCCTTGCGAAGCAGGGAGAACGCGCCCAATAGCCATTCCGCGCCGGCACCGGCCGGCACTTTTTTGATCGTAGACATCCAGGGGATTCCGATGGGTCTTGTGGGGGAAACGTGGGGGAAATCGTTGTGGAGTCAGCCGAGGTGCAAACCACGGGCGTGCTTGACGAAACGCCGCAACAGTTTGCGCGACTGCGGCGCCGCCGTCACCTCGCGGGCGATCGCGTTCGGGCAACGGCCGGCCTTGCGCAGCTCTTCGCCGCGGAAAGCGACGTAGCCGCGCATGTGATGGGTGGCGAATTCGGGATGGAACTGCATGCCCCAGGCACGATCGCCCCAGCGGAAAGCGTGGCATTCGTCCTGCTCGGACCTGGCCAGCACGGTGGCGCCTTCGGGCGGGCGCAGCACCGTCTGCACGTGGGTCGAATGCGCCGGAAAGGTCAGCGGCATGTTGGAAAACAGCGGATCGTCCTGGGCCGGCGGATGCAGATCGATGCGCACCGTGCCCGATTCGCGTCCGGCCGGGTTGTAGGCGACTTCGCCGCCCAGCGCATGGGCCAGCAGCTGGTGGCCGTAGCAGATGCCGAGCAGCGACATGCCTTCGTGCGCGGCGTCGCGCAACCAGTCGGCGCTGCGTTCGCTCCACTCGGCCTTGTCGGTGACCATCGCCGCCGAGCCGGTGACGATGACCCCGGCGAAACCCTCGCGTCGCGGCAGCACATCGCCTTGTTCGACGTTCACCACTACCGCTTCGCTGGCTTCCAGCCCGGCGGCCACGCGGATCCAGTGCGGAAAGCGGCCGTAGCGGCGCAGCCGGGTGGCGGGCTGTCCGGTTTCGACGATCAGGAAAGGGGCTTGGTGGGGGGTGTTCACAGCGCTAATCGGAGGCCGGTCAGTGGCTTGCGCCTTATACTAGCCCGCTTTTCCGCAGTGCAATAAATGCCGATGACAGGACCCACCTTCCAGGGCTTGATCCAGACCCTCAACGCCTATTGGGCGGCCCAGGGCTGCGTGCTGATCCAGCCGCTCGACATCGAAGTCGGTGCCGGCACCTTCCACCCGGCCACCTTCCTGCGCTCGCTGGGCCCGGAGCCGTGGAGCGCCGCCTACGTGCAGCCCTGCCGCCGCCCCACCGACGGCCGCTATGGCGAAAACCCCAACCGCCTGCAGCATTACTACCAGTACCAGGTGGTGATGAAGCCCAACCCCGACAACATCCAGGAGCTGTACCTGGAATCGCTGAAGGCGCTGGGCATCGACCCGCGCGTGCACGACCTGCGCTTCGTCGAGGACAACTGGGAATCGCCGACGCTGGGCGCCTGGGGCCTGGGCTGGGAAGTCTGGTTGAACGGCATGGAAGTCACCCAGTTCACCTATTTCCAGCAGGCCGGCGGCCTGGAATGCCGTCCGGTGCTCGGCGAGATCACTTACGGCCTCGAGCGCCTGTGCATGTACCTGCAGAACGTGGACAACGTCTACGACCTGGTCTGGACCGAAGGCCCGCAAGGGGTCGTCACCTACGGCGATGTGTACCACCAGAACGAAGTCGAGCAGAGCACCTACAACTTCGAAATCGCCGACGTCGCCGAGCTGTTCCATCGCTTCGATGCCTGCGAGGCCGAGTCGGTGAAGCTGGTCGAAGCCGGCCTGCCGCTGCCCGCCTACGAACAGGTGTGCAAGGCCAGTCACTGCTTCAACCTGCTCGACGCGCGCCGCGCGATTTCGGTCACCGAACGCCAGCGCTACATCCTGCGCGTGCGCAGGCTGGCGCAGGCGGTGGCCGAGGCCTACCTCGCCCAGCGCGAGAAGCTCGGCTTCCCTGGCGTGCGCAAGGCCGGTGCGTGAACGAGCGCCTGACCCCGCAAGCCGCGCTGGCCGCATTGGCGCGCAGCGAGGACAAGCTGCCCTTCGTGGAGTTGTTCGCCCGTGGATCGCTATCGGTGGAGATCTACAAGCCGCTCGGCCGCGACGAGCAGACGCCGCATGCGCGCGATGAGGTCTACGTGGTGGTGTCGGGCAACGGCGAGTTCGTCAACGGTGGCGTGCGCAGGCCTTTCGGGGCGGGCGAGCTGCTGTTCGTTCCCGCCGGAATCGAGCACCGTTTCGAGAATTTCAGCGACGACTTCGCCACCTGGGTGATTTTTTATGGTCCCAAGGGTGGGGAAGCGGCGTAACGCTTTCCCCTCTCCCCTTGTGGGAGAGGGTGCCCGAAGGACGGGAGAGGGGAAGCTTTTGACTTTGCACTGCAATCAAGCCGGCAAGGCCGCCCCTCTCCCTGGCCCTGCGGGCCGTCCCTCTCCCACAAGGGGAGAGGGAAAAACACAGGAACCAGAATGGACAACATGAAACCCCTGCTGATCGAACTAGGCACCGAAGAACTCCCGGTCAAGGCGCTGCCCGGCCTGGCCCAGGCGTTTTTCGACGGCGTGATCGACGCGCTGCAGAAGCGCGGCATCGACTTCGACCACACCGGCGCCAAGGCGCTGTACACGCCGCGCCGGCTGGCGGTGTTGCTGCCGGGTGTTTCGACGGAGCAGCCCGAACAGAGTTCGGAAGTGCTGGGCCCGTATCTCAACATCGCACTGGATGCGGAAGGCCAGCCGACCCGGGCGTTGCAGGGTTTCGCCGCCAAGGCCGGCATCGACTGGTCGCAGCTGGAACGCACCAGCGACGCCAAGGGCGAGCGCTTCGTGCATCGCTCCAACAAGCCGGGCGCGAAGACCGTCGACCTGCTGGCGGAAATCGTGAGCGAGTCGATTGCCTCCATGCCGATCCCCAAGCCGATGCGCTGGGGCGGCCACGACTATGCGTTCGCGCGGCCGGTCCATTGGCTGGTCGTGCTGCTGGGCAAGGACGTGGTCGATGTCGAGCTGATGGGCGTGCGCAGCGACCGTATGAGCCGCGGCCATCGTTTCGAGCACGACAAGCCGGTCTGGATCGGCAATCCCGGCGAATACATCGACGCGCTGCGCGGCGCGCATGTGCTGGTCGACGCCGACGAGCGCCGCGCGCGCATCGGGCAGCAGGTTGAGGAAGCCGCAGCGAAAGCCGGTGGCGTGGCCCGCATCACGGAAGACAACCTGGAACAGGTGAACTGCCTGGTGGAATGGCCGTCGGCGGTGCTGTGCAGCTTCGAGCCGGAATTCCTGGCGGTACCGCAGGAAGCGCTGATCGCGACGATGGAAGCCAACCAGAAGTTCTTCCCGGTGCTGGACCACGGCGGCAAGCTGACCGAGCATTTCATCGGGATCGCGAATATCGAATCGCAGGACGTGGGCGAAGTCAGCAAGGGCTACGAACGCGTGATCCGCCCGCGCTTCTCGGATGCGAAGTTCTTCTTCGACGAGGATCTGAAGCAGGGGCTGGTATCCATGGGCGATGGTTTGAAGACCGTCACCTATCAGGCCAAGCTCGGCTCGGTCGCCGACAAGGTCGCGCGCGTTGCCGCGTTGGCGGAAACGATTGCCAATGAGATCGGTGCCAACCCCGCCTTGGCGCGCCGTGCGGCAGAACTTTCGAAGAATGATCTGCAATCACGCATGGTCAACGAGTTTCCGGAGCTGCAGGGCATCACCGGCCGGCACTATGCGGACGCTGCCGGTGAGCCGAGCGAGATCGCGCTGGCGATTGACGAGTCGTATCAGCCACGGTTTGCAGGTGATGACATTGCGTTGTCGCCAGTCGGCAAAGTGCTGGCGATCGCGGAACGTCTCGACACGTTGGTGGGTGGCTTCGCTGCAGGCTTGAAGCCGACCGGTAACAAGGATCCGTTCGCATTACGTCGCAATGCGCTGGGTTTGGCGCGCACGGCGATCGAGAGCGGATTGAATCTCGATCTGCGGTCGCTTCTGGATAAGGCGGTCGCCTTGCTTCCAGAAGCCGTGGCGCCGCATCCGGACCGCAATACCGAGACAATTCGCGTCGACGTTTTCGATTTCATCATCGACCGCCTCCGTGGGTATTACGCCGACAAAGGCATCCAGGCAACTCATTTCAATGCTGTTGCCGAACTCGCTTACAGCAGAGTTGTTTCCCTCTACGACTTCGACACCCGCCTCGACGCCATCGGCCAGTTCGCCGCGCTGCCGGAGGCCGAAGCGTTGGCCGCCGCCAACAAGCGCATCAACAACATCCTGAAGAAGGCCGATGTCGAGATCCCGCATTCCATCGACCGCAGCCTGCTCAACGACCCGGCCGAGAGCGCACTGGCCGAAGCCGTGGAAGCGGCCATCGGCGACACCGACGAAGCCCTGCACCACCACGACTACATCAGCGTGCTCAGCCGCCTGGCCCTGCTGCGGCCGCAGGTGGACGCGTTCTTCGACAGCGTGATGGTCAACGTCGACGATGCCGCGATCCGCGCCAACCGCCTGGCTTTGCTCAAGCGCCTAGCCGACCGTTTCCGCGCCGTGGCGGCGATCGAGCATTTGTCGTCCTGACTTTCTGCTCGTCATCCCAGCGAAAGCTGGGATCCATTTGGCTCTTGCTTTTGCATGCCCAATAATCAGCCGGAGCAAAATCAAAGTGGTTCCCAGCTTTCGCTGGGATGACGGCAAGAGTGATTCCACTGAATGACCCGCCGGCTTGCAGTTGGGGCTCGCCGGAAATGGCAAACATTCTCACCCCGCATTAACCAGATTCATCGCCTGCCCGGTATCCTTCCCGCATGCGACCACTCCCCCACCTCGCCGCCGCTGCCGTCCTGTTGTCCGTTTCCGGCCAGGCCCATGCAGCGGCCACGATCGAGAAGGTGGAGGTCCGCGGCTTCGACCTGGACAACGAAACCGAGGCGTTGATGGTCGAGAACATCAACGTGGCCCTGTCGCTGAACGACGTGATCGGCCGCCGCCAGGGCGAATCGCGGCTCGAATACCTGATGACCGAGGCCCAGACCGAGGCCCGCGAGGCGCTGGAACCCTTCGGCTACTACTCGCCGCAGATCAAGGTCGATGCCGCACGCCCAGGCGGCGAGAACGAGCGCATTACCGTGGTCATCGACATCGACAAGGGCGAGCCGGTGCGGGTGCGGCATTCGGACCTGAGCATCGAAGGCGCCGGCGGCAACGACCGCTACCTGAAGGAAGACCTGGCCGCGTTCCATCCGCAGGTCGGCGACATTTTCGACCACACCACCTACGAGACCAGCAAGACCCAGATCGTGCGCCGGCTCGCCGATCGCGGTTATTTCGATGCCGACTTCATCCATCGCCGGGTCGAAGTCACGCGTGCCGAGCGCGCCGCCGACATCGACCTGACCTGGGCCAGCGGCATCCGCTACGACATGGGGCCGACCACCTTCCACCAGACCAAGTTCAGGCCCGGCCTGCTGGACAAGCTGGTGTACTGGGAAGAAGGCAGCTATTTCCACCAGGGCAAGCTCGACCGCCTGCGCGAATCCCTGGTCGGACTGGACTACTTCAACAACGTCGACATCCAGGCCAAGCCGGAGGACGCGGTCGATGGACGCGTACCGATCGACGTCAACCTGACCCTGGCCAAACGCGACATCTACACCACCGGCGTCAGCTACGGCACCGAGAGCGGCGCCGGCGTGCGCTTCGGCCTGGAACGGCGCTACGTGAATTCGCGCGGGCATAAATTGTCCACACAGCTGGACTACGCGCAGAAGCGCAAGAACTTCATCACCCAGTACCGCATCCCCGCGTTCAAGTGGCTGGATGGCTGGTACACGATCGCGGCCCAGGTCTACGACGAGCAGACCGACTACATCGACACCCGCCTGATCAAGTTCAGCGCCGCCCGCAGCGGGCAGATCAACGACCATCTGCGGGCCATCGCTTCGCTCAACACCGTGCGCGAGCGCTGGGCCTATACCGTCGCCGACGATGGCGGCGGCGCGCTGGCGCCGCTCGTCTACCGCTATGCGACCTTCACCTATCCGGAATTGAGCGCCGACTACGTGGACGTCGACCAGCGCAGTTTCCCGCGTCGCGGCATCGCCGGTTCCGCGTCCCTGCGCGGTGGCGTCGAAGGCGCGGGTTCGGACGCCAACTTCGCCCAACTGCATGCGCAGGCGCGCTGGTTCAAGGGCATCGGCAGCAGCGACCGCCTGATCCTGCGCGGCGAACTGGGCCACACCTTCACCGACGGGCTCAGCGACATGCCGCCGAGCCTGCGCTACTACGCCGGCGGCGACAACAGCATCCGCGGCTACCAGTACCGCGAAGTCGGCCCGCAGGTGGAGACCGACAAGGGCAAGTTCTCGGTAGGCGCCAAGAACGTGGTCACCGCCAGCGCCGAGTACGAACATTATTTCAACGCCAGCTGGGGTGCCGCCGCATTCGTCGACAGCGGCAGCGCGTTCGACGGCACGGCCGCGGACTGGCGTACCGGCGTGGGCGTGGGCGTCCGCTGGAAATCGCCGGTCGGCGCGGTGCGCATCGACATCGCGCGGGGACTCGATGATCCCGACTCGTCGTTCACCATCGGCCTGGGCATCGGGGCGGAATTCTGATGGCTCCCTGGCGCAAGCGGATCGCGGACGATATCCCCCCGGAAGAACGCGAGGCGCGCATCGCCGAATTGCGTGCGCGGCGGCGCGCGCGCATGCGCGTGCTGGCGATCCGCAGCGCGATCGGTTCGACCGCGTTGCTGGTGGTGCTGGCCATCGCGCTTTACTGGCTATTGCAGACGGTGGCCGGACGCGACGTCCTGCTCAACCAGATCATCGCGCGCCTGCCGGCGGGCTCTTCCTTCACCTGGAAGAAAGTGGAAGGCCCGCTGGCCGGACCGCTGACCCTGCATGGCGTGGACTTCCGTTACGAAAAAATCCATTTCACCGCCGAACGCATCTACCTGGATCCGGACCTGCGGCCGCTGCTCGGTAAGCGCCTGCGCCTGGATGCGCTGCAGCTCACCCATGCCACTCTGGACATTCCGAAGAGCGACGAACCGTTCAAGCTGCCGACCTGGCCCGAACTCCTGCCGCAGATCGAGATGCCGATCGCGATCCAGGCCGACACACTGGCCATCGACGGGCTGCGCATCACCCAGAGCACCCAGCCGCTGATCGACATCCGTCGCGCCAAGGGCGGCATCGATATCGGCGATGGGTACTTCAAGGCGACCGGGCTGGCGATCGACAGCGATCGCGGGCGCATCGATCTGCACGGCGGCTATGAACCGCGCAGCCGCTATCGCACCGACGTGGTGGCCACGGCGGTGTTCCCCGCGACACTGGGCCGCTCCCCGGCGCGACTGGGCCTGGTCGCGCGCGGCGACCGCATGAAGATGGACATCGGCCTGGCCGGCAACGCGCCGGCGCCGGTGCGGGCACTGCTGGGCGTGCGTGGCGAGGAGAATCCGACCTGGGTATTCAGCGGCAAGACCGAGGCGCTGGACCTGGCGCTGCTGGGACTTTCCGACACCAGCATGCCGTTGGCGTTCGATCTGAAGGCGAACGGCGCCGGTGGCGCGGCGGACCTGCAGGGACGCGTCGTCCAGGGCGATTTCGTGGCCGTGATCGAGCCATCGAAAATACGTATTGCCGATGAAGTGCTGACCGTCGAACCGCTGGCGGTGCGCGCATTCGACGGACTGACCACCTTGCGCGGGCGTGCCGATTTCAAGGATCCGGAAAACCCGCAGTTCAAGTTCTCGATCAACGCGCGCGGATTGCGCTGGGGCGAAGACGCGGCGACGCGGATCGCCGCCGATGCGGACCTGGGTTTCGCCGGACAGGTGAAAGCCTGGGCAGCGATCGGCAAGGCCACGCTGGTGCGCGAGAAGCAGACTGCGACGGTCGATTTCGATGGCGCCGGCAACGGCGAGCAACTGGTGTTGAACAGGCTGCAGGCGAAGATGCCGACGGGCACCCTGGACGCGACCGGTATCGTCGGCTGGGAACCGGGGTTGCGCTGGGACCTGGGCGCGAAGCTGGCCGGTTTCGATCCCGGTTATTTCCTGGCCGACTGGAAGGGCAATATCTCCGGCGATCTCGCCAGCAAGGGCCAGGCACGCGAGATCGGCGGCTTCGACGCCACGCTCGATGTTCCCAAGCTCGGCGGCAGCCTGCGCGGACGCAAGCTGGACGGACGCGGCAAGTTCGCCCTGCATGGCGATGAAGGCGAAGGCGAGCTCGCGCTGGCGCTGGGCAACAGCCGGGTGAACGCCAAGGGCGAGGTCGGCGCCAGGCTCGACATCGACGCCACGCTGCAACCGCTGCATCTGGACGACCTGCTGCCGGACGCCAGCGGCAGCATCGCCGGCACCCTGAAACTCACCGGCACCCGCAACGCGCCCAATGTGGACGCCGATCTTTCCGGCAGCGGGTTGAAATGGAGCGGCTACAGCGCCGATGCGCTCAGCGTGCGCGGACGCCTGCCGTGGCAAGGCGGCAATGGCGAACTGGCGATCCGCGGTTCCGCGGTCGACGTGGGCATGGTCCTGGACAACCTGCGCGTGGACGCGCGCGGCGCGGTCGAGGACCTGCAGTTCGACGGCGACGCCAGCAATGCGATGGGCTCGGTTTCGCTGGCGGGCACCGCGCTCAAGCGTGGCGCCAACTGGCAGGGCAGCCTGGACACGCTGCAACTGACCCCATCGAAGGGCAGCGACTGGCGCCTGCAGCAGCCCGCGCGCTATGCGCAGAACGGTTCCGCCTTCACCCTGTCGCCGGCCTGCCTCGCGGCCAGCGGCGGCGGCGCGCTGTGCGCCGAGGCCGACTGGCCGAAACAAGGCTTGCAACTGCACGCCGATGCGTTGCCGCTGACCCTGGTGCAACCCTGGTTGCCGCCTAGCAACGGCCGCCCGCTCACGCTGCGTGGCGAAATCAAACTGGATGCGTCGGTCAAGCCGGCCGGCAATGCCTGGGTCGGCGAAGTGCACCTGGCTTCGCTCGATGGCGGCCTCAAGCTGGGCAACAACGCGCGCGGCGAGATCGTGCGTTACGACAACTTCACCCTCGATGCCGATTTCAATCCGCAAACGATCAAGGGCCGCCTCGGCACCGGCTTCAAGGGCGACGGTTATGTCGATGCCACCATCGCCACCGGCTGGGACGATTTCTCACCGCTGAAGGGCGACATCTACTTCAACAATTCGCGCCTGTTCTGGCTGGAACTGTTCTCGCCCGACCTGGTGCGCCCGACCGGCGACCTGCACGGCCATGTCGGCCTGGCCGGCACCCGCGGTACGCCCGCGCTGAGCGGTGAAGCGCAACTGACCCAGTTCAAGGGCGAACTGCCTTCGCTGGGCATCACCCTGACCGAGGGCGTCGCCAACCTGGTCGCGCAGGCCGACGGCAGCGCGCGCATCGACGGCACGCTCAAGTCGGTGTCGTCCACTGGCGGCACCGCCAACGGCGGCACGCTCAGCGTCGATGGCGCGCTGGACTGGAAGGTGGAAGGCTCGCCGCTGCAGTTCAACATCCGCGGCAAGGATTTCCTGGTCGCCGACACCGTCGACCTGCAGGCGGTCGCTTCGCCGGACCTGAGGGTGCAGTTCGCCGACAACACCCTCCAGGTGCGCGGCCAGGTGGTGGTGCCTTCGGCCAGCATCGACGTGGAGAAGCTCGACGACGGCGTGTCGGTTTCCGAGGACGTGGTGGTGCTGGACCCGGTGGATCCGGAGCGCACGCCGAGCTCGCGCCTGGACCTGGACATGGCCATCACCCTGGGCGATGCGGTGAAGTTGAAGGGCTATGGCCTGGATGGTTCGCTGGCCGGGACCATGAACGTGCGCTCGCGCGTCGGCCGCGAGATGGTCGCCACCGGCCGCCTCGACGTCGACGGCCGCTACACCGCCTACGGGCAGAAACTGCTGATCACCCGCGGCGAGCTGGTGTGGAGCAACAACGCCGTTTCCGATCCGCGCATCAACATCCGCGCCGAACGCGAGGTGGTGAGTTCCAGCGTCACCGCCGGCATCGACGTGACCGGGCGCGCTGGCAGCCCCAAGGCCACGGTCTGGTCCAACCCGGCGATGGGCGAATCCGAGGCGCTGGCCTACCTGGTGCTGGGGCGTTCGCTCAATACCGCCAGCACCGACGAAAGCCAGAAGATCAACGCCGCTTCCACCGCCTTGACCGCCGGTGCCGGCCTGCTGGCTTCGCAGCTCGGGGCGAAGATCGGCCTGGACGACGCCGGCGTGCTGGAATCGCGCACTTTGGGCGGCTCGGTATTCGGCGTGGGCAAGTACCTGTCGCCCAAGCTCTACGTCAGCTACGGCGTGTCCATGGTCGGCAGCGGTTCGGCGATCACCCTGAAATACCTGCTGCGCAAGGGCTTCGACGCGGAGATCGAGTCGAGCACGGTGGAAACCCGCGGCTCGATCAACTGGCGCAAGGAAAAGTAGGGCGTCTTGGTGAAGACGCGCGGGATTTCCCGGATCGCGCAACTGCGCCTGCAACGGCAGCGCATCGTCGGCGCGGGATTCGATTCGCCCGGGCAGGTCGTCTCCTGGCTCGGCGCGATCCAGGCGCAGGACTACGCGGCCTCGCTCTGGGCCATCGGCCTGCGCATGCGCGAGGCGACCCGGGCGAAGGTGGAGCAGGCTATCGCCGAACGCCGCATCGTGCGCACCTGGCCGATGCGCGGCACCTTGCACTTCGTCGCCGCCGAGGACGCGCGCTGGATGTCGGCCTTGATGACGCCGCGCGTGATCGCCGCCAGCAAGGCGCGATTGCTGCGCGAGTTCGGACTGGACGACGCCGTGCTTGCGCGTTGCCGCAAGGTGCTGGTGAAGGCGCTGCGCGACGGGCAGTCGCTCACCCGCAGCGACCTGTATGCGACGCTGGAAAAAGCCGGCATCACCACCGGGAAACAACGCGGCATCCACATCACCGGCCGCCTCGCCCAGGAAGGCCTGCTCTGCCTGGGACCGCGCGCGGACAAGCAACCGACCTTCGTGCTGCTGGAAGAGTGGGTCGCTGCCCACCGCGACATGGAGCGCGATCAGGCGCTGGCGGAGCTGGCGCGTCGCTATTTCTTCAGTCATGGCCCGGCCACGACACAGGATTTCGCATGGTGGTCCGGACTCACGCTCAAGGACGTGCGGTTGGCGATACAACTCGTCGGCACCGATCTTGAGCAGGAAACCATCGGCGATCGGGTTTACCTGCACGCGGGTGACGCAATCGCCACGAACGAAGGACTGCGCGCACCGCAACTGCTGCCCGCCTTCGACGAATACCTGGTCGCCTACAAGGACCGCAGCGACGCGCTGGAAGCGCGTTTCAGCCGGCAGGTCATCGGCGTCAACGGACTGTTCAACGCCGGTCTGGTGATCGACGGGCGGATCGTGGGCACCTGGAAGCGTAGCCTGGGCCCGACAGGAATCGTGATCGAGCTCAGTCCGTTCCGTGCATTGCTCAAGAAAGAGCTGAAGGCGCTGGACAGCGTTGCGCGTCGTCACGGCGATTTCATGGGCATGCCGGTGCGATTGCGACGGGCGGAATAACTTGCGTCCTCTCTCCTACCCTGCATTAAGCGTCGGGCGAGCCTTGGAGGAAGGTTTTCCCCGTAGGAGCGCCCATGGGCGCGAGCTCTTGGCAACATGTTCCAGCCGCGAGCTTTTGCTTGCTGCTCTAAAGGCAGGAGCTCGCGCCCATGGACGCTCCTACAAATCGACGAGCTTGACCGGTAGTGGCTGAAGAATCTTCATTGCACCGCTGGCGAAGGGATATCCGGATCTTCTTTCGCAGCCAGTCGCGCACCCCGCAATACCGGCTTGCCGTCGATCACGTCGGTCCACACCAGATAGACGATGCCTCCGCGCGCGACCATTTGCGGAAATCCGGTCGCACGGCCCCTGCCCTGCAGTTTCGCTACTTCGATGCGCTCTACTTCCTTCGACGGGTCGGCGGCGTCGTAACGCGCCAGCCACAGCGACTGTCCATCGGCCTGCTCGCGTGTCCAGTTCACCCACGCGCTGGCGCCATCGACGGCCACGCCGACACGCCCCTGCACCTGCAGGCCGCTGTCCAGATCGACCGGCGCGGAAAAACTGTCGCCGCCATCCTGCGAGCGGGCCACGCGCACCTTCGGCATGTCGCCGGCCGCCGTGTACCACGCCACCCATGCCTGCCTGCCGCTGGCGGCGACGGCCGGGCCATTCACCGGGCAGGCCGGCATCATCCAGCGGTCGTCGTGGACCTTGCGCGGCAAGGTCCACGCGCCGCGGTCGAAGCGAGTGGCGACGATGTCGCGGATCTCGTCGCCGTCGCGATCGCGGTAAACCAGCAGCGGACCGCCTGCAGTCATCGCGGCACTGGTCTGGCAACAATCGCAGGTGCGCGGATCGAGTTCGCTTTCCGCGGATTTGCGCAGCGCCGCATCGAAGTTCGCCACCCGCAATGTCATCGCTCCACCACCATGTTCTTCATGGCCGCCATGTCCTTCGCCGGCCGTGTTGCGGCCGTCCAGCCAGGCGATGCCAAGGGAGTCCCGTGATTGCGGCCACAGGGAGACGAAGCCATGCTCGGTCGGCGTGCCGTCCTCGTTGACCGCCAGTGGCGGCGACCAGGTTTTCCCGCCGTCGCCCGATCGCGACAACACCACGTCATAGGCATAGGCCGCCTTGGCCGACTGGCGCAGCCAGTGCGCCCACAACGCACCATCTTCGGTGGCCGCGATATGCGGGGTGTCGGCCCAGTTGACGAACCAGTCGTCGCCACGGGCGATTTCCTGCGGTGAGCTCCATGCGCTGCCATCGAACGAGGCGAACACCAGCGCATGCCTGCTGCCGGATCCGGCCTCGACCCAGGACAGCAGCAATCGTCCATCGGGAGCGATGACCAGATCGGATTGCGCCGCCGTGCCAGGCACGGGCAACGGCCAGTCCGACAGTTCATGCGCGGCGCGCGTCTCCGCGGCCGGCACCATCGATGCCGGTGCAGCAGGATCGCCGCCACAGGCGGTCAGCAGGAAAAGCAGGAGTACGAGGTAATGGCGCATGGCGAAAGCATAACGCTTGGCGTCAATTCCTTCCGGTGACCAGGAACCGTGGGAGCAGCGGGACGCCGCTTCCACGCCATGCCACACGCGTTTGCGAAACCTGCAATTCACAGTCCTGTCAACGGGTTTCCCGTACGCGTCGCGACCGCCACAATTGGGCTCCCGCTACATGGTTTCGAACGGACACAATGCAGGACATCCCCAAGCAACTCGCCCAGCAGATCGCCCGCACCATCGCCGAAGAGATCGGCGCGCAGACCGCGCAGGCGCTCGCGGCGATCGCATTGCTGGACGAAGGCGCCAGCGTTCCGTTCATCGCGCGCTATCGCAAGGAAGTCACCGGCGGCCTGGACGATACCCAGCTGCGCAATCTGGAAACCCGGCTGTCCTATCTGCGCGAACTGGAAGAGCGCCGCGCCACGGTGCTGGCCAGCATCGAGGAACAGGGCAAACTGACCACCGAATTGCGTGCCGATATCGAAGCGGCCGACAGCAAGGCGCGGCTGGAGGATCTCTATCTTCCGTACAAACCCAAGCGCCGCACGCGCGCGCAGATAGCGCGCGAAGCCGGATTGGAGCCGCTGGCCGACGGCCTGCTGGCCGATCCCTCGCAGTCGCCAGAAAACTTCGCGGCAAGCTTCGTCGACGCCGGAAAAGGCGTCGCCGATACCAAGGCCGCGCTCGACGGCGCGCGCGCCATCCTCATGGAACGCTGGGGCGAGGATCCGGCGCTGGTCGGCGAGCTGCGCCACTGGCTGGGCGAAGTCGGCATGATCCGCGCCCGCGTCGCCGAAGGAAAAGAAGAAGCCGGCGCCAAGTACCGCGACTATTTCGAACACAGCGAAGCGCTGTCCCGGATTCCTTCGCACCGGTTGCTGGCGCTGTTCCGCGCGCGCAAGGAAGAGATCCTCTACCTCGACCTGGATCCGGGCAAGGATGCCGAGGCCGGGCATCTGTACGGCGACGGCCGCGTCGCCCTGCATGCCGGCATCAGCGACCAGGGCCGCGCCGCCGACCGCTGGCTGCTGGACAGCGCGCGCATGACCTGGCGTGCCAAGCTGCATTTGCACCTGCTGCTGGATCTCTTCAGCCAGGCGCGGGAAAAAGCCGAGGCCGAAGCCATCGCGATCTTCGGCGACAACCTGAAGGATCTTCTGTTGGCCGCGCCGGCCGGCGCACGCACGGTGATGGGCCTGGATCCGGGCATCCGCACCGGAGTGAAGGTCGCCGTGGTCGACCGCACCGGCAAGCTGGTGGCGACCGACACGATCTATCCGCACGAACCGCGCAAGCAATGGGACCAGTCGCTGCACGCGCTCGGGAAATTGTGCACGCAGCACGGCGTGGAGCTGATCGCCATCGGCAACGGCACCGCTTCGCGCGAAACCGACAAGCTGGCGGGCGAAGTGATCGGCCAGCACCCACGACTGAAACTGCAGAAGATCGTGGTCAGCGAAGCCGGTGCGTCGGTGTATTCGGCATCGGAACTGGCGGCGAAGGAATTCCCGGAGCTGGACGTGAGCCTGCGCGGCGCGGTGTCGATCGCACGCCGGCTGCAGGATCCGCTGGCGGAACTGGTGAAGATCGAGCCCAAGGCGATCGGTGTCGGCCAGTACCAGCACGACGTGGATCCGTACCGCATGGCGCGTGCACTGGATGCGCGGGTTGAGGACTGCGTGAACGCGGTCGGCGTGCATGTCAACACCGCCTCGGCCGCCCTGCTCTCGCGGGTTTCCGGATTGTCCGCCTCGGTGGCGGAGAACATCGTCCTGCATCGCGACCAGAACGGCCCGTTCAAGCGCAGGAAGGAGCTGTTGAAGGTCCCGCGCCTGGGCGAGAAGACCTTCGAGCAGTGCGCCGGCTTCCTGCGCATCGCCGATGGTGACGAACCGCTGGATGGCTCCTCGGTCCATCCCGAAGCCTATCCGGTAGTGGAGCGGATCGTGAAGGACAGCGGCAAGGCCGTGCGCCAGCTGATCGGCGACACGGGTTACCTGCGCGGGCTGAAAGCGGAATCGTTCACCGACGAAAAGTTCGGCGTGCCCACGGTGCGCGACATCCTCAAGGAACTGGAGAAACCCGGCCGCGATCCACGCCCCGAGTTCAAGGCCGCGCGCTTCGCCGAAGGCATCGAGGACATCAAGCACCTCAAGGTCGGCATGATCCTGGAAGGCGTGGTCAGCAACGTCGCCGCGTTCGGCGCCTTCGTCGATATCGGCGTGCACCAGGACGGCCTGGTCCACATCTCCGCGTTGTCCGATACCTACGTGAAAGACCCGCGCGACGTGGTCAAGGCCGGCGATATCGTCAAGGTGCGGGTACTGGAAGTGGATATCCCGCGCAAGCGGATCGCGTTGACGCGGCGGCTGGACGATGCGCCGGTGGCGAGATCGCCGCAGGAAAACATACGACGCGATGCGCGGCCAGCACCTGAAAGGAAACCGGAACAGCGCCATGGAAAAGCGGCTGCAACCAGCCGGCCACAACAACCGCCCGCCGACAATGCATTGGCCGCGGCCTTCGCACGGGCCAAACAAAGCTGACAACCCTGTAGGAGCGGGCCTTGCCCGCGATGCTCTTCGTGACGCCTCGCCAAAAGCATCGCGGGCAAGGCCCGCTGCTACGGGCTTCGTTTACGCCACGCGGCTGCGGCGCGCGCGCGTCAGGTGCACCAGCAGCAGCGAAATCGCGGCCGGCGTCATGCCGGGGATGCGCTGGGCCTGGCCAATGGTCTGCGGGCGCACCCGTTCGAGCTTCTGCATGACCTCGAAGGACAGGCCGCGTACGACCGCATAGTCGAAGTCGACGGCGATCTGCGTGCCTTCGTTGCGCTGCTGGCGATCGATCTCTTCGCGCTGGCGATCGAGGTAGCCGGAATATTTCACGCTGATCTCGACCTGTTCGGCGACCTTGGGATCGGCCACGCCCGGGCCCAGCGACGGCACCCGCATCAGTTGCGCGTAATCCAGTTCCGGGCGCTTGATCAGGTCCAGCACGTTGGTCTCGCGGCTGACCGCTACGCCCAACGCGGCTTCCACTTCGCGACCCAACGCATTGCCGGGCGTGGCCCACAACCCACGCAGGCGCTCGGTTTCCGTCGCCACCGCATCGCGCTTGGCCTGGAATTTCCGCCAGCGCGCGTCATCGACCAGGCCGAGGCCGCGACCGGTTTCGGTCAGGCGCGCATCGGCATTGTCCTCGCGCAGCTGCAGCCGGTATTCGGCGCGTGAGGTGAACATGCGGTACGGCTCGTTGGTGCCGTGGGTGATCAAATCGTCGATGAGTACGCCGATATAGGCTTCGTCGCGGCGCGGGCACCAGGCTTCTTTATCCTGCACCTTGCGCGCGGCGTTGAGGCCAGCGACCAAACCCTGCGCGGCGGCTTCCTCGTAACCGGTGGTGCCGTTGATCTGGCCAGCGAAGAACAGCCCGGCCACGGCCTTGGTTTCCAGCGAGGACTTCAATCCCCGCGGATCGAAGAAGTCGTATTCGATCGCATAGCCGGGGCGGGTGATGTGCGCGTTCTCCATGCCGCGGATGCTGCGCACCAGTTCCAGCTGCACGTCGAACGGCAGCGAGGTGGAGATGCCGTTGGGATAGATCTCGGCGACGTCGAGGCCTTCGGGTTCGACGAAGATCTGGTGACTGGCCTTCTCGGCGAAGCGCACCACCTTGTCCTCTATCGACGGGCAGTAGCGCGGACCGATGCCCTCGATCTGGCCGCTGTACAGCGGCGAACGATGCAGCGCGCCACGGATGATTTCGTGGGTGCGCTCGCTGGTGTGGGTGATCCAGCACGACACCTGGCACGGATGCTCGGCGACATCGCCGATATACGACATCACCGGCAGCGGATCGTCGCCGGGCTGTTCCACCATCGCCGAGTAATCCAGCGAACGGCCGTCGATACGCGGCGGCGTGCCGGTCTTCAGCCGGTCGACCACGAACAGGCCTTCGCGCAGTTTGTGCGCCAGTGCGGTCGCTGGTGGATCGCCGGCGCGGCCGGCGGCGTACTGGGTTTCGCCGACATGGATCTTGCCGGCGAGGAAGGTGCCGGCGGTCAGCACCACCGACGGCGCATCGAAACGCAGGCCGGTCTGGGTGATGGCGCCGCGCACGGTGTTGTTCTCGATCACCAGGTCGTCGACCGCGGCCTGGAAGATCGTCAGGTCGGGTTGCGCCTCGACGAGGCGGCGGATCGCGCTGCGGTACAGCGAGCGATCGGCCTGGCAACGCGTCGCACGCACCGCCGGACCCTTCGAGGCATTGAGCGTGCGCCACTGGATGCCGGCCAGGTCGGCGGCGCGGGCCATGGCCCCGCCCAGCGCGTCGATTTCCTTGACCAGGTGGCCCTTGCCGATGCCGCCGATGGCCGGGTTGCAGCTCATCGCCCCCACCGTTTCCACGTTGTGGGTCAACAGCAAGGTGCGGGCTCCGGCGCGCGCGGACGCCAGCGCGGCCTCGGTGCCGGCATGGCCGCCGCCGATGACGATGACATCGTAGTGGTGGAAGGAAGCGTTCATGGGGCCATTTTGACACCGCCATGCCCGACGGCCTAATCGAAAGGCGTGGGGCGGAAAGATTTGGCACGGTTTCTGCGTTATCCCTCCTGCACCCGTCGTGGCAAGCGACCAGGGGCGCAGGCTGGTAATTGGAACAGGGGCCAGCCGTGTGCACTGCGGGGGAGCGCCGGGGCCGGTAGTCGGGGGACTGCCGGCCCCATTTTATTTGCGCTGGACGCCCCTGCAACAGAAAAAGCCCGGCATTGCCGGGCTTTTTTGTTGAGTGCCGACGCCCGGCAGGGCCGGAACAGGGGGGATCCAGATTTCCCCACCGGACGTCGACATAGAGGCGTGTCATTCCAATCACGTCAGTAAGCGACGTAACCGGTCAACTCGCGCTCAGCCTGTGACGTCCTCGCGGGCAATGCAATGATCAAGGCTCCTGGCTGCGTACCCGGCTGCGGTTTTCCGAACGCGGCGGGGGTGCCGAACGCTCCGGCGGCCGCGACCTTTCCACCGGACGGGGCCGCGAGGGTTCCGCCATCCGCTGCGGTGGTTCGCTGGCCGGGCGCTGGCGGATCCCGTTGTTGCCGCTGGGCTCGCGCCCGTCACCCACGACCCGGGGCAGGCCGGGAGACTGGGGAACGCGGTTCTGCGGCGGGATCTTCACCCGGCCCGATTCCCGGTAGCGCCCGTCCTCGGGGTTGCGCCACGGTGGCGCGCGATCATTGTCGGGATCCGGCTTGTCATTGTGGCCGGGGCGGTGCGGACGATGCGGGCGGTAGAGATAGTACGGGTAGTAACCGCCGTAGCCGTAATAGGGCGAGTAACCGTAATAGCCATAGCCGCCATAGCCATAACCGTCGTCGTAGGGGCCATAGCTCGGCGCGGAACGTCCGTAGTAGTAACCGCCCGGGGCGCTACCGCCAGCGTAGTCGTAGGTGGCGCAACCGCTGAGCGCGGCGGCGGCGATGAGTGTGGTGATCAGACGTAGTTTCATGACGCCCCCCGGCGTTGCTTGCAGTGAGCATCGGCCCGCGGCATTGAATCCGTGCTTAACCCTTCCGGCGGCACGCGGAACAACGGGTTCCATTCACATGTCGGTGGCGACAGTCGACGATGCTGGAATCCGTACTCGCTTCGATCGCTTCCGGGAAGCCGGGCCCGATACGTTAATCTTTCGGGCATGCCTGCCCCACTCCCCGTTTTCGAAGACCTCCTGGCCGCCGCCGCGCGGATCGCACCGCATGCGCTGGTCACCCCGGTGCTGCGTTCGCGCGCGCTGGATGCGCTGGCCGGCGCGCAACTGCATTTCAAGGCCGAGCACCTGCAGCGCGTCGGCGCGTTCAAGTTCCGCGGCGCCTGCAACGCGGTCTGGTCGCTGACCGAAGCGGAAGCGCGCGCCGGGGTGGTCACCCACTCTTCGGGCAACCATGGCGCCGCGCTGGCGCTGGCGGCGCGGACCCGCGGCATCGCCTGCCACGTGGTGGTGCCGGAAGGCGCGGTCGCGGCCAAGGTCGCTTCCATCCAGCGCTACGGCGCCACCGTGCATGCCTGCGCCGCAAGCATCGTCGCGCGCGAGGAAATGTGCGCGCAGGTGCAAGAAGCCACCGCCGCTGTGCTGGTCCATCCCTACACCGACCCGCGGGTGATCGCTGGCCAGGGCACCGCCGCGCTGGAACTGCTCAATGCCACCGACGCACTCGATGTCCTGGTGGTGCCGGTGGGCGGTGGCGGTCTGGCCGCGGGCACCGCTATCGCGGCCGCCACGCTGGCGCCAGGTTGCAAGGTGCTGCTGGCCGAGCCCGAGGGCGCCGCCGACACCTTCCGTTCGCTGGCGGCGGGCCAGCGACGCGTCGATTTCACTCCCGATACGATCTGCGATGGCCTGCGCGGCAGCCTGGGGCAACCCAACTTCGAATTGCTGCGCCAGTACGCGGCGGAGGTCGTCACCGTCAGCGACGTGCGGACCGTTGCTGCGATGCGCCTGTTCTGGCAGATCGCCAAGCAATTGGTCGAGCCGTCTTCGGCCATCGCCCTGGCCGCGGTGCTGCAGGATCCGTCGCGATTCGCCGGGCAGCGCATCGGCGTGCTCCTGTCGGGGGGCAACGTCGACCTGGACGCGCTACCGTGGGGGCGGGCGTGAACGCGCGGGCCAAGAGGAAGCGGAAGGGATTCCTCGGCTGGGCCTGGCGCCTGTTGCTGCTGTTGCTGCTGTGGCTGACCGGCGTGGCCGCCTACATCGTATGGGTCGGCGAACGCGACCAGGCCGCGCCTTCCGACGCGATCATCGTGCTCGGCGCCGCCGCCTACGACCGGAATCCCTCACCGGTGTTCAAGGAACGCATCCGTCACGGCATTGATCTGTACAAACGCGGCTTGGCCCCACGCCTGATCTTCACCGGCGGCTTCGGCAACGGCGCGCCGTATTCCGAGTCGCAGGTCGCCCGGCGCTTTGCGCTGAAACAAGGCGTGCCGGCGCAGGCTATCCTGATCGAATCCCGCTCACGGACCACGCGCCAGAACCTGCAGGAAGCGCGGGCCTTGATGGAAGCCAACCACCTGCGCCGCGCGATCATCGTCAGCGATCCGCTGCACATGGCGCGCGCGCTGCGCCTGGCGCGCGAACTCGGAATCGACGCCCTGGGTTCCTCCACCCCTACCAGCCGTTTCCGCAGCTTCGCCACCCGCAAGCGCTTCCTGCTGCAAGAGGTGTATTTCTTCCATCGCGACCTGCTGCTGGAATCGAGGTAATCCCCGGCGACGCCATTGGCGGCATGCGGCGCTATGATGCGGCGCTGCTACTTCACAGGGGACCCCCGGCCCATGAAAATCGATGGCAACCGCAAGCAGGACCGCGCCACCGAACTGGTCCTGACCTATTACTCCGCCTTCAATCGCGGCGACTGGGACGGCCTGCTGGCACTGCTGGCCGATGACGTGGCGCACGATCCGAACCAGGGCGCGCGCGAGAACGGGCGCGAAGCGTTCGCCGCGCACCTGGCGCGGATGCGTGCCAGCTGCCACGAACAGTTGCGCGATATCGTGGTGCTGGTGGCGCCGGATGGCGACCGTGCGGCCGCCGAATACGTGGTGCATGGCGAATACCTGGAGACCGAAGAAGACCAGCCCGCCGCGCATGGGCAGAAGTACCGGCTCCAGGGCGGCGCGTTCTTCGAAATCCGCGAGGATCGCATTGCGCGGGTATCGCATTACTACAACGAGCAGGCGTGGCTGGCGCAGGTTTCGGCCTGAACTGCGCGGGCCGAGCTTGCCCGGATGCCGTTGCCCCTGCTTCGTAGATCCGAGCTTGCTCGGATGCTCTCGCGGAAGATCAAAAGCATCCGAGCAAGCTCGGATCTACATGTCTTCGCGGCGCTCGGTCACTCGCGGCGCCGGATCGGGATCGCCGACACCGGCACCGTCGCGATTTCCTCGCCCTGGCCGCGGATCGGCGCGCCCGGCGGCGGCGCCCAGGCATGGGCATAGATCACTTCCCAGGTGCTGGGCAGCTTGCCATCGTCGCGACGGAAAGTGTCGTAGGCCATGCTGGCCGCGGCGAAGCGCGAACGTCCTGTCAGTGTGTGCCTGCGTGATCGCAGGGCATTGGTCGCGCCCATCGCGCGCAGTTCGCGCATCAGCGCCGGCAGGTCGTCGTAGGTCAGGGTGAAGCGGTCGCGGTCCAGCACCGGATCGCGGAAGCCGGCGATCAGCAACGCATCGCCGAACTGGGCGATCGGCGGGAAGCGGCTGACATGCGGCACGGCGTCGGCCTGGGCGAAGGCATCGCGCAGTTCGATCAAGGTCTCGGGGCCGAAGGTCGAGCACAGTAGCAGCCCGCCCGGCTTGAGCACGCGGCGGAACCCGGCGAACACCGCCGGCAGGTCTTCGACCCATTGCAGGCACAGATTGCTGAACAACACGTCGACGCTGTTGTCGGCGACCGGCAACGCGCGCGCGTCGGCGCAGACGCGGGCGAAGGGCTTCCACCAGCCGGCATGCTTCTTCGCTTCGCGCAGCATCGGCATGGCCAGGTCCAGCGCGACCACCTGGGCGCGCGGCCAGCGCTTGCGCATCTCCGCGGCCGCGTGCGCGGGGCCGCTGCCGACGTCGAGCACTACCGATGGGGTCCGCTCGCCCAGGTAGTCGAGCGATTCCAGCAGGCGCGCTTCGACCTCGTGCTGCAACGCCGCCGCTGCGTCGTAGCTGGAGGCGGAACGCGAAAATGCGCGGCGGATCTGGCGGTGGTCGAAGGGGGTGTTCATGGGCGACGGTGATTCTGAGCCGGGTCGTAGGAGCGACGTGAGTCGCGAAGAGGTTTTATCGATTGCACTTCATTCGCGACTCACGTCGCTCCTACGCGCCCGGTCTTGTCCATGAAACGGCGGATTTCATCGGCGACCTGGTCGGCGTGGCCCAGGAAAGGCGCGTGTCCGCCGCCACTGATGTCGAGGTAATGGCTGCCGGGCGCCATCGCCGCGGCCTCGCGCATCGCCGTCGGCGATACCAGGCGATCGCGATGCCCGGAGATCCACAGGCTGGGTATCGGCAACTCCGGAAGCACTGTCCGCAAATCGCTTTGCTCCAGCAGCGCAAGGCCTTGCTGCAGCGCCTGCGGCGCGGGTTCGCCGCGTGCATACAGATTTTCTTTCAAGGTACGCAACTCGGCCCGCGCATGTTCCGAGCCGATCGTGTCCAGGGCCAGGAACCGTTCCAGCGTGCCGCGATAATCCTGCTCCAGGTCCCTGCCGAACTGCTCGAACACGGAAGGCTCCACCGCGTGCGGCCAGTCCTGCCCGCGCACGAAACGCGGGGTGGCCGCGACCAGGGCAAGGGCACGAACCTGCGATGACACCGAAGCGGCATGCAGGGCGAACAGGCCGCCCAGCGACCAGCCCAGCCATGCTGCCGGCGGCGTGCGCGCGAGGATTTCGGCGGCGCAGGCTTGCAGCGTCAACGATGTAGCGTCATCGCGGCTGTAGCCATGGCCCGGCAGGTCGGGCAGGTGCAATTGGTAACGGCCGGACAAACGATCCACCAGCGGCGCGAACACCCCGCCATGCAATCCCCAGCCATGGACCAGCACCAGCGGTGGGCCCTCGCCCACTACCTCGATATGCAACGCCATCGGCTCAGGCCGCGCCGCGAACGCGCTGGACGGCGTCGCGCGAACGCGCCAGCGCCTCGACCAGCGCATCCACTTCGGCAGCCATGTGCAAGGCCGACAAGGTCACCCGCAAACGCGCCTTGCCTTCAGGCACGGTCGGCGGACGGATCGCGGTGACCAGGTAGCCGGCGCTTTGCAGCGCCGAGGACATGGCCATGGCGCTGGCGTCGTCGCCGCACAGGATCGGCTGGATCGGCGAATCGGAAACGATCGTTTCCAGCCCGTGCCGCTGTGCGCCGCCGCGGAAACGCGCGATCAGGCCGGTGAGTTTCTCGCGCCGCCATTCGTCGCGACGCGCGTGCTTGACCGCGACCAGGGTCGCCGCGGCCTGTGCCGGCGGCAGTGCGGTCGTGTAGATGTAAGGGCGCGCGGTTTCGGACAGGTGCTGGATCAGCGCATCGTCGCCGACCACGACCGCGCCGTAGCCACCCAGGGCCTTGCCCAGGGTGACCAATTGCAAGGGGATTTCAACCGGGCCCAGGTTGGCCTCGGCGACGCTGCCGCGTCCTTCCGGTCCACGCACGCCCACGCCGTGCGCATCGTCGACGTAGAGCAAGGCCTTCTGCATGCGTGCGACCAGGGTCAAGGCGCGCAGCGGAGCGACATCGCCATCCATGCTGAAGACACCGTCGGTGGCCAGCATCGCCGCGCCCTCGGGGGCGTGCTTGAGCTGGCGCAAGGCGCCTTCGGCATCGGCATGCGGATAGCGCCGCAGCTTGCAGCCGGCGAGCAGCGAAGCATCCAGCAGGCTGGCATGGTTGAGCCGGTCCTGCACGCAGACATCGCCATCTTCCAGCAGTAAAGCCTGTTGCACGGCCAGGTTGGCCAGGTAGCCGCTGCCGAACAGCAATCCACGCGGATATCCCAGCCATTGCGCGATCTCGCGCTCCACCGCCTCATGCGCGGCGTGGTGGCCGCTGACCAGATGCGAGGCTCCGGCACCGGCGCCATCGCGCCCAGCGCCTTCCTGCAGCGCGCTGACCACCTGGAATTGTTGCGACAGGCCCAGGTAATCGTTGCCGCAGAACTCGGTCAGCCAGCGCCCGTCCATTTCCACGCGTACGCCATCGCGGCGGGTGATGGTGCGACGCACGCGCACGCGTCCCTGGGCGATGCGCAGTTTGCGCAGGGCTTGGATGCGTTCGTGGAGGTCGGGTCGGGACATTTGCTGGTTATCTCTTCGGTCAATGGGCGATAAGGACTTCGGCAAAGGGGCAAAGCACAAAAGTCTGTTGTTCCACTGCTTTCAGGCGACCTGTTCGCAGACTGCCGTCTCGACGATGTCCGCATGCACGGTGCCGCTCCGCACTTCCACCGCCATGGGGCGCAGGCCAAGGCGTGCGAACAGCGCCAGGTCGCGCTCCGTGTCCGGATTGCCGGTGGTCAACAGTTTTTCCCCGTAGAAGATCGAATTGGCGCCGGCGGCGAAACAGAGCGCCTGCAGCTCGTCGCTCATGGATTCGCGGCCGGCCGACAACCTGACCATAGAGTGCGGCATGGTGATGCGCGCGATTGCGATGGTGCGCACGAATTCGAACGGATCCAGCTCGGCGGTACCGTGCAGCGGGGTGCCTTCGACCTGGACCAGGCGGTTGATCGGCACAGAATCCGGGTGCGCCGGCAGGTTGGCCAGCGCCAGCAGCAGGCCGGCGCGCTGGGCCCGCGACTCGCCCATGCCGACGATGCCGCCGCAGCAGGTCTTCATGCCGGCGTCGCGCACGTGTTCCAGCGTGTCCATGCGATCCTGGTACTCGCGGGTGTGGATGATCTCGCCGTAGAAGTCCGGCGCGGTGTCCAGGTTGTGGTTGTAATAGTCCAGACCCGCCGCCTTCAAGGCATCGGCCTGGCCACCGCTGAGCATGCCCAGGGTGGCGCAGGTTTCCAGGCCCAGCGCCTTCACTTCGCGGATCATCGCCGCGACCTTGGGGATGTCGCGATCCTTGGGCGAACGCCAGGCCGCGCCCATGCAGAAGCGCGAGGCGCCGGCGGCCTTGGCCTGTTTCGCCTTTTCCAGCACCGCTTCGGTACTCATCAGCTTCTGCGCGTCCACGCCGGTGTGGTAACGCTGGGCCTGCGGGCAATAGGCGCAGTCCTCGGGGCAACCGCCGGTCTTGACCGAGAGCAGGGTGGAGACCTGGACCTCGGCCGGATCGAAATGCTGGCGATGCACGCTGGCGGCGCGGTGCAGCAGCTCCGGAAACGGCAGCTCGAACAGGGCCAGCAACTCGGCCTGCTGCCAGTCGTGGCGGAGCGGGGGGGCGGCGGAAATGACGGAAGCGGACATCGGGGCCTCGCGGCGTTAAAGTCCGGCCAGTCTGGAAACCGCAAGCAAGGCTGTCAACCGCATGGATGCTTTGAAAGTTGACGGATGGCTGCGCAAGGCCGTCCGTACGGTGTTCCCGCCGCGCTGCCTGCTATGCGGCGAAAGCGGCGCGAATAACCGCGACCTGTGCCCGGCCTGCGCCGAGGCCCTGCCCTGGAATGCGAGCGCCTGCCTGCGTTGCGCCTTGCCGTTGCCGGTCCCCGCCACTTGCGGCGCCTGCCTGCAAAAGCCGCCGTCGATGGACGAAACCCATGCGGTGTTCGTCTACGGGTTCCCGCTGGACCGGCTGGTGCCGCGACTCAAATTCCACAACGATCTGGCCGCCGGACGCTTGTTGTCGGGGTTGATGGCCGAAGCCCTGGGCGCCTTGCCCAGGCCCGCGGCGCTGGTGCCGGTGCCGCTGCACGGCACCCGCCTGGGTCGGCGCGGCTACGACCAGGCGCTGGAACTGGCCGCACCGCTGGCTCGCAGCTTGCGGATTCCCCTGCTTGCCGACGTGTTGCTGCGGACCCGGGCCACTGCGCCGCAATCCGAGCTCGATGCCGGTGCCCGCCAGCGCAACCTGCGGCGCGCATTCGCGGTCCGCGCCGATGCGCCATTGCCCGGCCATGTGGCGCTGGTCGACGACGTCATGACCACGGGGGCCACGCTGGAAGCGGCGGCCCGGGCCTTGCGGCGCGCCGGCGTGTCGCGGGTGGACGCATGGGTCTGCGCGCGGGTGCCGTGACCACCGGTGATGCCTGCCGAACGGGCAAATCCTGCCGCCACTCAGGCATGCCGCCGGCCAGGGATTCCCGGCGCCGGTCTGCGTACCGGATCAGCGGTCCGGGGGCCCGTACTGGGTGTCGTGGCCGTAATAAGGATACGGATAACGTCCTCCGAAAGCCGGCCCGTCGCCCTGTTCGACATTGATCTGCAGGTTGACGCTGTTCTTGCGTTCGCCCTCGCCGAAGGACTTGCTGACATTGATCTCGGCGGCGTTGAAGTGCGAAGTGCCGTAGCCCTTGCTGTGGCCGATGCCGGTAGTGAAGCTGCCCCAGACCTTGGCCTTGCCATCATCGGCCTCGGCTTCTTCGGCAAATCCGGACGAGGCGGGCTTGCCGCTGGTGTCGCCGTAGTAAGTGCCGGGCGGATCGCGTTGCGGACTGGGCTCTGCCGCATACGGATTGGGCTGTTCGGGCAGGCGAAGGTCGAGCGACTCGGCGGTGGCCTGGGCCCAGGCATGGCTGGCAGCGAACAGGCCGAGGCACAACAAGACCAATCGTTTCATATGGCGCCTGCGAATGGGGAAGGTTGCCTGGAGCCTTAGATTCGGACCAAGCCTTCGGACAACAGGACGATAGCCCGGCCAGCTTGAATGCAGGCTGCACTCTTCAGTGCGCCGGCTGCGACTTCCATCATTCGCTTGTCGTGGAGGGAGGCGCGGGCGGCGAAATATCCGCCCTGGGCGCGCGACCGGAGCCGATGACCGCCTCCGCGCGCAGTTCCATCGGCGCATCGGCCGAGTACAGCGCGCTGGTGCCTACCGCGGTCCATGCCGGGTAATGATCCTTGAAGAATTCACGATGCACGCGCAATACCGGCTCCAGGCGGGCGCGGAACTCCGCATGGTCCGTGGCCACGTGGAAGCTGGTCAGCTCGACCACGTCCTCCATGGTCGCCCCGGCTTTTTCCAGATGCAGGCGCAGTTGCTCGAATGCCCAGCGGATCCTGGCTTCTTCGCTGTCGCCCTCGATCGCCGGAATCCCGGAAACGATGACCCGGTCGCCGATCTTCACCACCGGCGAGTAATGCAGTTCGTTGTAGGAGCCCTCCCAGCCGGAGGGCGCAAGATGTTCGCGCGATGGCGATGCCTCGGCGGCGCAGGCGCAGTGGGCGACGAGCAGGAGCAGGCAAGCGAACGGGATTCTCATGGCGTCGACCTCTGGCGAGCGGAAGTCCTGGCGGACCATCGGCAGGGTAATGCGCTGGGCCGGCTTCAGCTTTGCACGGCGTGGTGGATCGCGATCCCCGCGAACAGCGCGGCCCCGACCCAGTTGTTGTGCAGGAACGCGCGGAAGCAGGCTTCGCGCTCGCGATGGCGGGCGATGACGAATTCGTAAATCACCAGCACGGCGGCGACGGCCATGGCCGTCCCGTAGTACATGCCGAGCTGCGCCTGCCGGCCGACCAGGTACAGCGCCAGGAACACCAGTGCGTACAGCACGCCCTGCGCGACCAGGTCCAGGTCGCCGAACAGGATCGCGGTGGACTTGGAACCGGCGCGGATGTCGTCGTCGCGGTCGACCATCGCATACCAGGTGTCGTAGGCGGTGGCCCAGAGGATGTTGGCGCAATACAGCACCCACGCCACCGGCGGCACCGTGCCCTGCACCGCGGCGAACGCCATCGGGATGCCCCAGCCGAAGGCCAGCCCCAGGTACACCTGCGGCAGGTAGGTATGGCGCTTGAGGTAGGGATAAGTGGCGGCCAGGAACAGCCCGACCACGCTCAGGACCATGGTCAGCCGGTTCAACGTCAGCACCAGCGCGAAAGCCACCAGCATCAGCACCGCGAACACCGCCAGCGCCTCGCGCCCGGAGACCGCGCCGGTAGCCAGCGGTCGCCCCTTGGTGCGCTCCACCTGCGGATCCAGCCAGCGGTCGGCGTAGTCGTTGATCACGCAGCCGGCCGACCGGGTCAACCATACGCCTGCGGTGAACACGAACAGCGTCCACAGCGGCGGCACCCCCGCCGCCGCGATCCACAGTGCCCACCAGGTCGGCCACAGCAGCAACAGCACCCCGATCGGGCGGTCGCCGCGCACCAGTTTCCAGTATTGATCGAGGCGTTCGCGCCAGCGCGGCAGCGGCGGCGATTGATAGCGTTCGTAACCCATGCCGCCAGACTATCAGGCCCGTCGCCGGCGGAAAAAGACGATTCGCCGGTTTGCCGTTAGAATGCACGCCCCGTGCGCCTGTAGCTCAGCCGGATAGAGTAGTGGCTTCCGAAGCCATTGGTCGGGGGTTCGAATCCCTCCAGGCGCACCAGCTTCTCTTTCCGCTACAACTGCCCCGGGTCGACCCTCGCGCGTCGACGATGGCGGCTGGCCGGCCACTGCAGGCGGGAATTTTTCTGAGTCGCGCCGCCGCCGGGCGGGTCCGGTCGCTCCGCGCCGCTGGCGTACGGCGATCCCTCCCTTCACGGTCCTGCATCGTCCGTGGGCGTCCAATAATCGCATCGGCCGGGTTTTGGCATGAAGCGTGCGTGCAATCGTAGGGAGGACTACCCTGCCAGGGAAGCCCGCCCGGCATCCGCCCCGTCCCAGAGCACAGGTATTGCAGGTGGAACCAGCAACCCCAGCGGCAGCATCCCCGCCTCGGCCGCCCGGTCGCGATGACGAGCGGCGGCTGCAGGGAATGCCGCCACTGGCCTGGGCTGCCGCCCTGTTGATCATCGGCTTCCTGTTCACTGCCTGGGTCGCACGCAGGGAGTGGCGGGATGCCCGGCATCGGGCGGATACCGCTTACCAGATAGCCGCCGACCATGGCGCGCAGCGCCTCGAAGCCCAGCTTGCCGCCACCGCCGCCCTGTTGCGCGCCATGCAGACGGTATTCCTGGCCGACGACCAGATGGACCAGGCGCAATTCTCCCAGTACAACGAGAACCTGCGGCTGCGGACCCGCCTGCCCGGCCATGTCGCCACCGCCTTCGCCCGCCGTCAGCTCGACCCGGCCGATCCGGGACGCATCGCCTATGTCTACCATCTGGCTGCGCCGGTGCGCGGCAACGAATCGCTGATCGGCTTCGACATGGCCCGGCAGAAGGAGAACCTGCTGGCCCTGCAGCGCGCCCGCGATGCGGATGCCGCCACCGTTTCGGAACCGTTTCCCTTGCGCCAGCTGTCGGCCGACGGCAAGCCGCTCATGGGCATCACCGTACGCCTGCCGGTGTACTCGCGTGGCCTCATTCCCGATTCGGTGGAGTCACGGCGCGCTCGCGAAATAGGCGCGCTGGCGGTCAGCCTGCGGCTGGATGCGCTGATCCGGGACGGCTTGCCCGCGCAGGCGCTGGAGCAATTCCGGGTACGGATCCGGGACATGGACGGGGCATCGTCCATCGCCTTTTTCGACTCGGGTACGCCCATCGCAGCGAATGCGCGCCTCTATGTGCGGACACTGGAGTTCGGCGGCCGCCGCTGGCAACTCCAGTTGCAGCCGCGCCCGGCGCCGCTGGACACGGGGCGCCTGCGCACCGTGGTGGTCGCGGGCGTGGTCATCAGTTCGCTGCTGGCCTTGCTGCTGTGGTCGCTGGCGACCACGCGGCGGCGCGCGCTGGTGCTGGGCAGCAGGATGAGCACGCGCTTCGGCGAAAGCGAAGCCCGTTTCCGTACCCTCAACGAATTGCTGCCCGCGCTGGTGCTGCTGGCCGATGGCGACGACGGACGCATCGTCTACGCCAACCAGGCCGCGCGCCTGCGCCTGGGCGATATCGGCGGCCGGGCCATGGCCTCGCTTTTCGAAGACCCGTTGCTGAGCCTTGGCGTCGCCGACCTGGAGGCCGTGGGTCGTGGCTGGAACAGTGTGGAAGCGGAGTTGGCAGGGTCGGAGAGCGGATCGTTCTGGGTGAACTCCTCCATCGCGCAGGTGGAGATGGAAGGCAAATCGCACTTGCTGATGGTGGCCACCGATATTTCCGAGCAGCGCGAACTGACCGAACGCCTCAGCTACCAGGCCACCCATGACGCCCTGACCGAGCTGTGCAACCGGCGCGAATTCGAACGCCGGGTGGAGCAGGCCCTGGCCGAACGCAAGGTCCGGCCCGGGGCCTTGCCTTGCGCGCTGCTGTACATCGACCTCGACCAGTTCAAGCTGATCAACGACCTCTCCGGACACATGGCCGGCGACCAGCTGCTCGCGCAACTGGCGCTGACCATGCGCCAGCAGGGCCGTGCCGGCGACGTGCTGGCGCGGCTGGGCGGCGACGAGTTCGGCCTGCTCGCCTTCGAGGTCGATGCCGAGGCCGCGCTCGCGCTGGCCGACGACCTGCGCGAGCGGATCGAGGCGCAGATGTTCACCTGGCAGGAGCACACCTACACGATCAGCGCGAGCATCGGCGTGGTCATGGTCGACCACGGCGACCCGACCCTGAAGGACCTGCTGGCCTGGGCCGATACCGCCTGCTACCTGGCCAAGGAAAACGGCCGCAACCGCGTGCATGTCTATCGCGAGGACGATGAAACCACGCGCCGGCTGGGCGAGATGGAATGGGCCAATCGCCTGCGCAGTGCGATGGAGCAGGACCGGTTGCTGCTGGACTACCAGGAAATAGTCCCGCTGGGTTCCGTACCCACCCATGCCCCCAGCCTGGAGTTGCTGCTGCGCCTGCGCGACGAGGAAGGAGGCATCGTCTTGCCCGGTACTTTCCTGCCGGCCGCCGAACGCTACGGAATGATGCCGCTGATCGACCGCTGGGTGATCCGCACCGCCCTGGCCCACTTCCACGAACTCCATCCCGCCGGCGCGCGCCTGGGCGTCTGCGCGATCAACCTGTCCGGCGCCAGCATAGAGGATCCGGCGCTGGCCGACTTCATCCTCGCCTGCGCGGCCGAGTTCAAGGTGCCGGCGCAGAAGCTGTGCTTCGAGATCACCGAGACGGTCGCGGTGCGCAGCCTGCTCAAGGTGGTCCATGTCATCGAGCGCCTGCGCGAGGCCGGTTGCCTGATCGCGCTCGACGATTTCGGCGCGGGCATGTCCTCGTTCGGCTACCTCAAGAACCTGCCGGTGGACATCATCAAGATCGACGGCAGCTTCATCCGCGACCTGGGCGTCGACCCGATGAGCCGCACGATCGTCAGCGCGATCGCGCAGATCGGCCATCAGCGCGGATTGAAGGTGGTGGCCGAATGGGTCAACGGCAGCCATATATCCGCGGCGCTGTCCCTGCTCGGCGTCGATTACGGCCAGGGCTATGCGCTGCATCGGCCCGAGCGCGTGCTGTTCCAGCGTCCGGGACCGGAATGGCGTCGCGCGATCGGACATTGAGGCGCGCGACCCATCGCGGCGACGCGTATCGGGGCGACGCTCAGTCGCTGTGCAGTTCCGCCACGAAATCGTAGGCGTCGCCGCGATAGAACGAACGCGTGGACTCGACCACGCGGCCGTCGGCGAGGAACGCGCGACGTTCGATCAGCAGGCCCGGGCTGCCCTCGGGCACGCGCAGCAGGCGCGAGGTTTCGGCATCCAGGGCGACCGCGCGCAGGTGCTGCAACGCGCGCACCGGCCGGTTGCCGTGCGGCTGCAACGCTTCATACAGCGAATCGACCACGCTCAGCGGATCCGGCAGCAACGCATGCGGCACCAGGGTGCGTTCCACCGCCAACGGCGACTCGCCGCCGTAGCGCACGCGATGGAAGCGGACCACACCGCTGCCCGGCGACAGGTTCAGGGCCATGGCTTCTTCCGGGGTCACCTCGCCAACGGCGCGCTCGAAGAACTCCGAACGCGGATCCAGTCCGCGTTCGCGCAGGTCGTCGGTGAAGCTGGTCAGGCGCGAGAACGAACGCTGGATGCGCTCGGCGACGAAACTGCCGGCGCCGTGGCGCTGGGTCAGCAGGCCGGCTTCGACCAGGCCGGCCAGGGCCCGGCGCACCGTGACCCGCGACAGCGACAGTTCCGCGCCCAGGTCGCGCTCGCTGGGCAGGGCCTGCCCCGGCTGCAGCACGCCGCTGTCGATCAGGTTGTGCACCGCCCGGCGCAGGCGCACATAGGCCAGGGCGCGGGTGGTTTCGGCGGCGCCGAGACGCTGGTATTCGAGGGACAAGGGCGAGGACATGCGCCGAAAGTACCAGTGAAATACCAATCATGCAACCACGAGGCTTATCGACCATCAAACAAGTACATGAATGGCGATCATGGTATTTCGGTGGTATTTTCCTTACTCCCTCTCCGGCCCTACTTGCGAGAACTGACGTGACCGCCAAGACCGTCCCCGTCGACACCTTCGACCTCGTCATTTTCGGTGGTACCGGCGATCTGGCGCTGCGCAAATTGTTGCCGGGCCTGTTCCGCCGCTATGCCGACGGCCAGATCCCCGAGGACAGCCGGATCATCGGCGTGGCCCGCGACAAGCTGGCCGATGCCGATTACCGCAGCAAGGTGGGCGAGGCGCTGGCGACGGTCGTGCGCGGCGAGGCCTCGCTGCAGTCCAAGCTGGAGCCGTTCCTGCAGAAGCTGGGTTATCACGCCCTGGATGCGACCCTGGACACCGGCTGGCAGGCCTTCGCCGAGGAACTGCTGACCCATGGCGAGCGCATCCGCGTGTTCTACCTGTCCACCAGCCCCGGCCTGTTCGTGGATATCTGTACCCGCCTGAAGGCGCACGGGCTCAACGGCGGCAAGTCGCGGGTGGTGATCGAGAAACCGATCGGCAAGGATTCGGCCAGCGCCGCGGTGATCAACGACGCGGTCGGCAGCGCGTTCCCGGAAAGCCGGATCTTCCGCATCGACCATTACCTGGGCAAGGAGACGGTGCAGAACCTGATGGCGCTGCGCTTCGCCAACATCCTGTTCGAACCGCTGTGGAACGCCAACTACATCGACCACGTGCAGATCACGGTGGCCGAGACCGTGGGCCTGGAGAAACGCGCCACCTATTACGACGGCTCCGGCGCGCTGCGCGACATGGTCCAGAACCACTTGCTGCAACTGCTGTGCATGGTCGCGATGGAACCGCCGGCGGCGATGGAGGCCGACGCGGTGCGCGACGAGAAATTGAAGGTGTTGCGCTCGCTGCGCCCGATAAGCAACGACGAGGCCGCGCAGGCGACCGTGCGTGGCCAGTACCGCGCCGGGGCCAGCAACGGTTGCGCGGTGCCGGGCTACGTGGAAGAACTCGCCGCGCTGCAGCCCGGGCGCACCGATTCGCGCACCGAGACCTTCGTCGCGCTGAAGGCCGAAGTGGACAACTGGCGCTGGGCCGGGGTGCCGTTCTACCTGCGCACCGGCAAGCGCCTGGCCGAGCGCGTGTCGGAAATCGTGGTCGCCTTCCGCCACGTGCCGCATTCGATCTTCGAACACGGCGCCGGCCCGGTGATGGCCAACAAGCTGGTCCTGCGCCTGCAGCCCGACGAAGGCGTGAAGCTGTGGCTGATGATCAAGGACCCCGGCCCCGGCGGCCTGCGCCTGCAGCACGTGCCGCTGGACATGAGCTTCGCCGAGGCCTTCGGCGTGCACCAGCCGGAAGCCTACGAGCGCCTGCTGATGGACGTGGTCCGCGGCAACCCGACCCTGTTCATGCGCCGCGACGAAGTGGAAGCGGCGTGGAAGTGGATCGACCCGATCCTGGCCGCATGGGAAACCCTGCGCGAGGCGCCGAAGCCTTACACGGCCGGTTCGTGGGGGCCGAGCGCGGCGGTCGCCTTGATCGAACGCGATGGGCGGACCTGGCATGAGGATGAGGCGTAGCGCTGTTGCTCCCTTCTCCCGAACCTGCCCCCGCGAGGGCGGAGAGAGAAGGGGTATCAGTTCGTAGCGGAGCCCAAGTAGCAACTCGGTCTCCTTCCTCAGCCGCCTGACGGCGGCATCGATATCCGTCGCTGCGCGCCGCCTTCTCCCGATGGAGGAGGAAAACAGGAGCTCACATGACCACCGATCTCTCTTCGCAGATCCAGCTCCACACCTTCCCCGATCCCGCCGCCCTGGCCGAATCGCTGGCCGCAACCATCGCCGACAACCTGCGTTCCGCACTCGCGGCACGCGACCACGCCAGCCTCGCCTTATCCGGCGGCAACACCCCGAAGCGCTTCCTGCAGGCGCTGTCGCGGCAAGCGCTGCCGTGGCGAAACGTCGGCGTGACCCTGGTCGACGAGCGCTGGGTACCGGAGTCGAACGAACGCTCCAATGCCCGCCTGTTGCGCGAGAACCTGCTACACGGCGCCGCCGCGGAAGCGCGCTTCCTGCCCTTGCATCGCGACACGCCCGAACCCGAGCAGGCGCTGGCTGGAATCGAACGCGACCTGGCAGCACTGCCCTCGCCTTTCGACGCGTTGGTGCTCGGCATGGGCAACGACGGCCACACCGCTTCGTTCTTCCCCGGCGGCGACCGCCTAGCCGATGCGGTGGACCCGGCCACGACGTCGAAAGTGCTGCCGATGCGTGCACCCGATGCCGGCGAGCCCCGGATCACCCTGACCCTGCCGACTATCCTCGCCGCCCGCCACCTGTACCTGCATGTCGAAGGTACGGGAAAACGCCATGTACTCGATGCCGCAGTGGCGGGCGTCGGCGAAGGTGCCGACTACCCGATCCGCAACGTGCTGCAGCATGCGGCCCTGCCGGTGCAGGTGTTCTACGCCGCATAAGCGTGACCGGCGCGGTTGGAAATGCACGGTCCGTGCACGTACAGTTGCCGCATTGGGGATTCCCTCCGGGAGCAATGCGATGTTCGGTCGGCTGATGAACGTGATCCGTGGTTTCTTCGCCCAGTTCGTGTCGGGCGTGGAAAAGCGCAACCCCGAGGCCCTGCTGGAGCTTGAGCAGGAGAACCTGCGCAAGCAGATCGGCAGCTACAACCAGAGCCTGGCCGTGCACGCCGGACTGGCCGAGCGCCTGATCGGCCAGGTCCGCAAGCTCGAAGCCGAAGAGAAGGAACTACGCGCGCGCACCACCGCGCACCTGCGCGCCGGCAACAAGGACGCCGCCGCACAGCACGCGCTGCGCCTGCAGACCGTGACCCGCGAGCTGCAGGAAAACCGCACCCAGATGGCCCAGGCCGAAGACACCTACCAGAACCTGGTCAAGGCCCGCGACGTGGCGGTGAGCGCGGCGCGCGCCAAGATCCAGAACCTGAAGGGCGCGATCAACGACCTGCGCATGAAGACCGCGCTGGCCGAGATGAACGAGATGGCGGCGGGCATGGTCACCCAGATCGGCGGCTCCGGCGACACCCTCAACCGCCTGCATGAAATGGTGGAAGAAGAACGCAACAAGGCCGCCGGACGCGCACGCGTGGCCAAGGATTCGCTGGACATGGGCCAGATCCATGTGCAGGAAGCCGAGCAGAAGGCGCTGGCCGACCAGGCCCTGGCCGACTTCGCCGCCGCCGAAGGCATTTCCCTGGAAGGCGAAGCGGCTTCGCCCGCGCCGTCGCGCAACATGGGCGCCCAGGAAAAGCCGCTGTCCGAAGGCGGCCAGTAAAGCGCCTGCGGATTCGCCGATGAGGCTTTCCTTCAAGGCCGGGCAACGCTGATGCCACTGGATCCGTCCGCGCCCGCGTGGGCGCAGGAACTGGCGCTGGCCTACGAAAGCGGCGCGCACGGCCAGTTCGTGCTGTACGGCAACGTCAACGACCGCTTCCCGTTGCAGGGCCGGCTGACCAGCCTGACCCGCTGGCTGGACGCGCAACTGCTGACCGGCTTCAGCACGGTGTTCCTCTACGACCCGGGCAACGGCCTGGGCATGCTGCGTGGCAGCGCGCAGTTGAAGCAGTGGCTGGCCTCGCGCGAGCATGCCTCCGAACCCTGGCCGCGCGAACCGCGCGCCGCGGTGGAGCGGGTTTCGCATTACCTGCGCTATCGCGCCAACCTGCGCGCGCTGGGCCAGGGCGATGAAGAGCACGTGGCGGTGATCGTGCGCGGCGCCGACCAGATCCTGCCCGGTGGGCGCGGCGGCGATTTCGAGATCGCCAGCCTGGCCAGCCTGGTCCGCGACTGGGCCGGCGAGCCGCCCTTCGCCGACCAGGCCTTCGCCAGTTTCCTGATCGCCGACAACTTGAACGACCTGCATCCGCAGGTCGCGTTCAATCCGCGCGTGGCGCGGATCCGCGTGCCGTTGCCGGATGCGCAGGTGCTCGGCCAGGCGCTGGCGCAGTTGCGCGTGGACCATGCCGCGGCGTTTGCGGCAGATGAAGACGACGACATCGCCGCGCAAGCCTTGACCGGGGTCAGTATCAGCGCCCTGCAGAGCCTGGTGAAGACCTGCGCCTTCGGGCGCCGCACCCTGGGCGCGACCGACTGGGTGCAGGCGAAGAAACAACTGGTGGAAGCCGACGCCGCCGACCTGGTCGAATTCATCGACTCCGGCCGCACCCTCGACGATTACCACGCGCCGGTCGTGCTCAAGCAGTGGCTGCGCCAGGACATCGCCCTGTGGCGCAATGGCGATGTTCGCGCCTTGCCGATGGGCTATCTGTTCTGCGGCCCGGTCGGCACCGGCAAGACCTTCCTGGTCGAATGCCTGGCCGGCGAGGCCGGCGTGCCGGTATTGAAGCTGAAGAATTTCCGCGACCGCTGGGTCGGTTCCAGCGAAGGCAACCTGGAGAAGATCTTCCGCCTGATCCGCGCGTTGGGGCGCTGCATCGTGTTCATCGACGAGGCCGACCAGACGCTGGGCAAGCGCGATGCCGGCAGCGGCGACAGCGGCCTGTCGGGACGGCTGTATTCGATGATCGCCCAGGAGATGGCCGACGGCGACAACCGCGGCCGGGTGATATGGGTGCTGGCTTCATCGCGCCCGGATCTGATCGAAGTCGACCTGAAACGGCCGGGCCGCGTGGACGTGAAGATCCCGCTGCTGCCGACCACCACGCAGGAAGAAAGCGCCGGGCTGTTGAACGCCTTGCTGAAGCGTTTCGACATGGCCCCCGGTGTCGAAGCACTGCACAAGCTCGAGCTGCCGTTGTTGCTGACGCCCGGCGCCGCCGAAGCCTTCGCGGTCAAGGCCTATCGGCTGGCGCGCACCGGCCCGCTGGCGCCGCTGGATGCGATCGCCGCCAGTCTGGCCGACTATCAGCCGCCGGTGGCGCTGGAGGTGCTGGAGTTCCAGATGCGCATCGCGATAGCGGAGGCCACCGACCTGCGCTTCGTGCCTGCGTCGCTGCGGCCGCTCACCACGAAAACGCCGCCGGAATGAAGGCCCTGTCCTACCTTGCCGCTGCCTTCAACGCGCGTCCGCTGGGCATGCCGGTGCCGCCCAACTGGTTCGGCATCGCCGCGTTCGCCTTGGCCGGATTCTTCCTCAGCCCCGGCTTCTACCTGCTTGGCGCCGGTGCCGAGGCGATCTACCTGTACTGGCTGGCCAACAACCGCCGCTTCCGCGCCAGCGTCGATGCCGGAGCGTTGCAGCAGGATTCGGCCGACCGCCGTTATCGCGAACTGCTGGAGCAGCTGCCGCTGCCGCTGCAAAGCCGCCAGCAGGAACTGGAAGCGCGCGCGCGGGAGATCATCGCCATGCTCGACCGTTCGCCGGTCATGGCCGCGCACGCCGACAGCCTGGAACAACTGGTGTGGCTGCACCTGCGCCTGCTGGTCGCGCAGGCGGCCATCGGCCGCGTGGTGCGGACCGCGCGCGATGAGCACAAGCAACTGGAAGCGCACGAGCAACTGATCGACGCGCGCCTGACCCAGGCCGACCTCGGCGACGAACTGCGCCGCAGCCTGGAACAGCAGAAAAGCGTGATCGACCAGCGCCAGGCCGCGCACATCGATGCCGCGCGCCGCGAGGAACACGTGGATTCGGAACTGGAGCGCATCGCCCAGCAAATCGCCCTGCTGCGCGAACAAGCGTTGCTGGCCACCGACGAAGGCGGCATCGGCCTGTCGCTGGATGCGCTGGCCGCCTCGTTCCGCGAAGCCAACCGCTGGCTCGACGGCCAGCGCGATCTGCTCGGCTCGTTCGACCTCGACCTGCAACCCCACCTGCCGCAGCATGTGCTGCGCGGAAAGAATCCCCGCTCCGCCATGACCGAAGGAGAGTCGTCATGACCCACCGCTCCAAGAGCCCACGCGCCCTGCAACGCGGCAACGCCAGCGGCAAACTGTTCACCGCGCTGCTGGTGTTCGCGCTGCTGGCCTTCGGCAGCTGGCTGGTGTTCCGCGACCTGGGCAAGTCCGGCAAGAAGGACGCCGACGGCAAACCGGTCGCCGAATCGTCCGAAGGCCCGTCCGGCGAAGCGCCCGACCCGATCGAGCCGGTCACCGGCCAGCCGCGGCTGGATGCGGCGGCGCCCTACCAGCCCAAGGGCAATATCGTCGACGTCGACATCAGCGAATACGCCGGCTACGCCGGATTGATCGCGGCCAACGGCGGGCTGGAACCGAATCCGGATTCGTTCTTCGCCAAGCACTATGGCTTCCAGGTGCGCCTGACCCTGAGCGAGGAAGAAGGCTGGTCCAAGCTCAACAACGGCCGCGTCGCCGCGTCGGTGACCACCGCCGACACCCTGGCGGTGATCGGCCGCCAGTTCGACGTGGTGGTGCCGGCGCAGATCGGTTTTTCGCGTGGCGCCGACCAGGTGGTGGTGGATACGGGCATCGCCAGCATCAATCAGCTGAAGGGCAAGACCCTGGCCGCCTCGCAGTTCAACGAAAGCGAATTCTTCATCCGCTACCTGGCTTCCGAAGCCGGCGTGCCGGTCAAGGTGCTGCGCGACCTGGACGGCAAGCCGGGACCCGGAGAACTGGGCCTGGTGTTCTACGAGGACGCCTTCATCGCCTGCGACGCCTACGAACACGAGCTGGCCCGCGCCACCCCGCGGCTCAATGGCTGCGTGGGCTGGTCGCCGCGCACCGATGAAGTGGTCGCCGCCTCCGCCAACAAGGCCAAGACCCTGGTCAGCAACCGCAACCTGCTGATCGTGGCCGACCTGTTGCTGGTCAACAAGGGCTTCGCCCAGGCCAAGCCGGAATGGGTGAAGGGCCTGGTCCACGGCCTGCTGGAGGGCAATCGCCTGGTCCGCGAGCAGCCGGCCACGCAACTGGCGGTGATCGCCAAGGCATTCAAGTGGAGCGAAGCCGACACGCGCGAGGAGCTGGCCAAGGTCCACCTGTCCAACCTGCCCGAGAACCTGGCCTTCTTCGAGGGCACCATCGATTCGGCCGGCTCGTTCCAGGGCATCTATCAATCTTCCGTGCTGGCCTACGGCAGCCTGATCAAGAACCCGGCCGACCCGGCACGCCTGGTCGACAGCACCGCGTTGAATGCGTTGAAGAAGGCCGGGCTGTACGCCGACCAGAGCATCGCCATCGCCCCGATCCGCAGCGGCAACAGCCAGGTCTCGCTGGAAGGCGACGCCCTGCTGAGCAAGGACATCCGCTTCTTCTTCCAGCCCAACTCGGCGGTCCTGGACAAGGCCGCGCCGGCCAACGCCGGCTATCTGGAGACGATCAAGAACTTCCTCCAGGTCAGTCCCGGCTCGGTGGTGCTGCTGCGCGGGCACGTGGATGCCGGGCGCAAGGCCGAATTCGAGCAACAGGGCGGCCAGGAACTGGTCCGCAGCATGTCCCTGAAGGCGATGGAGCTGTCGCGGCAACGCGCCCAGGCGGTTCGCGATGCCTTGCTGGAACGCTATCCGAAGATCGACGCCAAGCGCATCGAGCTGGTCGGCCGCGGCTGGGAGGAGCCGGCCGGCACCGACAGCGACCTCAACCGCCGCGTCGAAGTGCAGTGGTTCACCCTGGAATAGCCGGTGCTATCCGCGGCCCCGGCCATGGGCCGTTACCGGAAACGGCCGCCCTGTCTATAATGGCGGTCTGCCTGCGGGGTTTCCCTGCGCGGGCGTGATCGGGACGCGGCCCTCGGGGCGGTGTCCCGGAACCAAGTTCTTCGTAGCCATGCACGGTCCCGCGACCGTGCTGCCAAAGGTGCAAAGTGCGTAACTACGACCTCGAATTCCTCAAGCATTTCTCCATGGTCCTCGGTTTCCTGATCCTGGTGACCCTGGGCCTGATCGCTGCCGCATTCCACCTGCACGGGCTGATCCCGCCGGAAGTCTCGCCGGTAGCGGTCAAGCAGACCCAGGCGCGCATCGCTCCGACCGGCGCCGTCTATGCCGGCTCCACCGGTGCCGCAGCCCAGGCAGCGGCAGCGGCGGCGGCCCTGGCGGCGGCGGCTTCGCAGACCGCCTACGGCGGCACCACCGATGGCGCGGTGATCTACCAGAACCTGTGCGGCGCCTGCCATACCAACGGCGTGGGCAAGGCCCCGACCCTGGACCACTCGCATTGGGATGCGCGCATCGCCCAGGGCAAGGACACGCTGTACAAGCACGCCATCGAAGGCTTCACCGGCCCCGATGGCGGGGTGATGCCGCCCAAGGGCGGCAACCCGGCGCTGACCGAGGAACAGGTCCACGCCACCGTCGACTGGATGCTGGGCAACCTCAAGTAAGCTTCGGTCCGCCGATGCGCACGACGCCGCCTCCGGGCGGCGTTTTCGTTCCCCCCGCCCGCTTCCCACTCCCCCCCCGGAGCCGCGCATGCCCCCCTCCCGCCCCCCCGCCTCGCTATTGCTCGCGCTGGCCTGCGCCGGTGTCGCCGCCTCGACGCATGCCGCGGTCAAGCGCAGCGTGATCACCATCGGCAGGACCCAGGGCCACGGCGACCGCAGCCCGATGGAAGGCCAGCCGGTCATCGTCCAGGGCGTGGTCACCGGCGATTTCCGCGACGGCCTCGGCGGCTTCTTCCTGCAGGACGCGGGCGATGGCGATGCGGCGACTTCCGACGCCTTGTTCGTGATTCCGCCCAAGTCGCTGAAGGCCGCGCTGAAGGCTGGCGACGCGGTGCGCGTGTACGGCAACGTGTTCGAGGATCCCGGCGACGGCAAGGCCGGCACCTTGACCACGCTGAAGGCCGAGCGCATCGAGAAGGCGAAAGCAGCGGCGCCAGTCGCCACCGTGATCGGCGCACCGCCGGAACGCTGGGAAATATACGAGGGCATGCGGGTCGCGATCGAAGCGCCGCTGAGCTTGAACGGCAGCGATGCGCGTTACGCCGAGACCAGCGCCAGCTTCGGCGGACGCCTGTGGACGCCGAGCGAAGTCGCCCTGCCCGGCAGCGACCATTTCCACGAAGTCGAAACCTACAACGCGCGCCGCCGGATCGTGCTCGACGACGCCAGCAATCGCCGCGATCCGCCGGGTCTCTGGTACCTGCCCGACGGGATTCCACGCGCCGGCAGCATCGCCAGCGGCGCGCAGGGCATCGTCGACCAGCGCCATGGCGGTTACCGGCTGCAGTTGACCGCGCCCCTGCAGGTGAAAGCGGCGCCGCGCCCGGCCGCGCCCAAGGTCGCCGGCGGTCTGCGCATCGCGGTGTTCAACATGGAGAACCTGTTCAACGGCGACGGCAAGGGCGGCGGTTTCCCCACCCGTCGCGGCGCGAAAACACCGGCCCAGTTCAAGGCCCAGGTCGACAAGCTGGTGGCGACGCTCAAGGCCCTGGATCCGGATATCGCCGCCTTGATGGAGCTGGAGAACGACGGCTACGGTCCGCCATCCAGCCTCGCCCAGTTCGTCGACGCCTTGAACGCGGACGGCGGCGACTGGCGCCTCATCGATGCCGGCAAGGGGCCCGGCAGCGACGAGATCCGGGTCGGCCTGATCTACCGCAAGAGCCGCGTCTCCCCGGTCGGCAAACCGGCGACACTGGAAGGCGGGCCGTTCGACTGCGTTTCCTCGCAGGCCTGCAGCCGGGTACCGCTGGCGCAGGCCTTCCGCCGCGGCAAACGACCGGCGTTCGTGGTCGTCGCCAATCATTTGAAGTCCAAGGGCTGTTCCGGCGCCACCGGCGCCGATGCCGACCGGCGCGACGGCCAGGGCTGCTGGAATGCGTTGCGCGTGGAATCGGCGAAGCGCCTGGACGCATGGCTGAAAACCGATCCCACCGGCCAGGGCAGCGCGCTGAAGCTGGTGGTCGGCGACTTCAACGCCTATGCGATGGAAGACCCGGTGCGGACGCTGCGCGACGCCGGCTGGAAGGATGCGTTCGCGGTGGCGAAGGCCAAGCAGCCCTACAGCTATCTTTATGGCGGCATGCTCGGCCGCCTGGACCACGCCCTGCTCAGTCCGGCCCTGGCCAAGCGTTTGAAAGGCGCCACCGAGTGGCACAGCAACGCCGACGAAGCCGATGGCGAAGGTTATGCCGGCAGCGACGTCGCCGGCCCGTGGCGCAGTTCCGATCACGACCCGATGCTGCTGGGCTTCGATCTGTAACCTTGCCGGGCTCCTCCCTTTCGCGTAGCGAAGGGGAGGCTGGGAGGGGCGCTTTTGATCTTGCTTTTGCGGTCTCCTGAGACATTAGGGTGTGCGCGAAGAGCACCCCCTCCCAACCTCCCCCTGCGCTGCGCGCAAGGGGAGGAGCAAAAGCAGAAGCAGTAGCATCGCGGGCAAGGCCCGCTCCTACCGTTATCATTCCCGCATGATCGCTCCCGCCTTTCCCGCTACTTCCTCGGTCTTGATGCTTGCCGGCCCCGCCGGCCAGCTGGAAGTCGCGGTCGACCTGCCCGAAGGCGAAACCGCGCCGTTGCCGCTGACCGTGGTCCTCTGCCATCCGTTGTCCACCGAAGGCGGCAGCCTCAACAACAAGGTCGTGACCATGGCCGCGCGCAGCCTGCGCGAGCTGGGAGCGACGACCATCCGCTTCAATTTCCGCGGCGTGGGCAACTCGGATGGAACCTTCGACCAGGGCGATGGCGAGCGACTGGACCTGCTGGCGGTGGTGGCCTGGGTCCGCGAGCGACGCCCGAACGACGACTTGTGGCTGGCGGGTTTCAGCTTCGGCGCCTATGTCTCGCTGCGCGCCGCGCACGAGGTGCAGCCGGAGGGATTGATCTCGATCGCGCCGCCGGCCGGACGCTGGGATTTCCGCAAGATCGTTCCGGTTGCCTGCCCCTGGCTGGTGATCCAGGGCGAGGACGACGAGATCGTCGAGCCGCAAGCGGTCTACGACTGGATCGACACGCTCAAGCGCAAGCCCGAGCTGGTGCGCATGCCCGACACCAGCCATTTCTTCCATCGCAAGCTGATCGACCTGCGCGGCGCGCTGCAGCACGGCGTGAAGAACTGGTTGCCGATCGCGTGAGTGCGGCGGGCACCGCAGCGACGCCCTCGCAGGCGTATGCGCAGGGCGCGGCGCGCGGCGACTGGCAGGACGATCCCGCGCAATACGTCGCCTTGCGCGAGTTGGATCGCATCCACCTGGCGCTGATCGAGACCGCGGAGACAGGCTGGCGGGAAAAGCTTTCGTTCTGGAAGAAGCCCGAGCCGGTCCGCGGCCTGTACCTGTGGGGCGGCGTCGGCCGCGGCAAGACCTTCCTGGTCGACCTGTTCTACGACGGCCTGCCGATCCAGCAGAAATACCGCACCCATTTCCATCGCTTCATGCGCGGCGTGCACGAGCGCCTGCGCGAGCACGCCGGGCAGAGCGATCCGCTGGCGAAGATCGCGGAGGAATGGCGCGACGAACTGCGCGTGCTGGTGCTGGACGAATTCTTCGTCACCGATATCGGCGACGCGATGCTGCTGGGCCGCCTGCTGGAACGCATGTTCGCCGAGGGCGTGACCCTGGTGACCACGTCGAACACCGCGCCGCAGAACCTCTACAAGGACGGCCTGCAACGCGAGAGCTTCCTGCCGGCCATCGCCCTGCTGCAGCAACATTGCGCGACCGTGCACGCCGAAGGCGAGGAAGACTACCGCCTGCGCGCGCTGACCCGCTCGCCGGTGTACCGCACGCCGCTGGATGCAGCGTCCGACGGCTGGCTGGGCGAACGCTGGGGCGAACTGAGCGGCCTGGCGGAGAAGCGCGGCAACATCGAGATCGAGTCGCGCCGGATTCCGGTGCGCGCCCGCGGCAAGAGCATCGTCTGGTTCGACTTCGCCGCGCTGTGCGACGGCCCGCGCGGGACTAGCGACTACATCGAGGTCGCACGCGAGTTCAACACGGTGCTGCTCGGCGGCATCCCCGCCTTCGACCGCAACAACGAGGACGCCGCGCGCCGCTTCGTCAACCTGGTCGACGAGCTGTACGACCGCCACGTCAACCTGGTCTGCACCGCAACCACCTTGCCGACCGAGCTGTATTCGGGAACACGATTGCAAGGCGCCTTCGAACGCACCGCCTCGCGCCTGATCGAAATGCAGAGCGCGGAATACCTGGCCTCGCAACACAAAGCCTGATCCTGTCCCCCGAGGAGACTTCCGTCGGAGCGTAGGAGCGGGCCTTGCCCGCGATGCCCTTGTTCCAGTAACAACCGTGTCCGTCATTCCCGCGAAAACGGACGGCATGATCGGCCGTTACATGGCACGCCTGCTTCAGGCATACGCTGGTTTGTCCCCGCCGCATCCGGTTCTGCAATTCATCCCGCAAGCTCAAACCGGATCCTGCGCGTAGCCGGATCCGCTTCAACCAACCGCACCCTCACCTGCTCGCCCAATGGAAGCCCGCGGTTGGCAGCAACGCGCGCCAGGATCGCCGGCTCGCGCAACATCACCTCGCCTTGCTGCGGATCCTTCTTGTCGATCTCGACGATCGCACCGTCGAAAACCTCGCCCACCCGCGACGCCAGCGCCGCCGCTTCGGCCAGGTCGAGGATCGCGTTCTCGTAGCGGCTGGCTCGGCGCGCGGATTCCTGCATCGTCGCCGGCAGTCCCGGCAGCGCGTCCAGCACCCATTGCGGCACCGGCGTGCCGGCGCACAGCGCCACGCAGGTTTCGCCCGTGTAGCGATCGACCAGCCGTCGCAACGGCGCGGTGACGTGGGTGTACTGCGCGGCGAGCGCGGAATGCCGCGACTCGTCGGGCACGGCGCCGTCGAAGGCGACGTAGCCGGCGCCACGCAGCACCGTGGTGCAGGCGGTCATCATCGCGATATCGCGCGGATTGGCCGGATCCAGCGAACGGATGAAATCCGGATAGCTGCGCGATCGCGGCCAGTCGATGCCCAGCGCGAGGGCGGTGCGATGCAGGCGCGCGAGGGCGCGCGGATCGGCTTCGGGCAGGGTGCGCAGCAGGCCGACGCCGTGTTCCACCATCAGGTGCGCGGCGGCCATGCCGGTCAACAGGGAAATCTGTTCGTTCCAGTCCTCCACCGGATGGCGGGCGCGGAATTCCAACGTCCAGCGCCCGTCCTCGACGCGGATCTCCTGTTCCGGCAGCGGCAGGCTGACCCCGCCGCGGCGTTGCTCGCGCTGCTTGCGCAGTTCGCCGATCTCGCGCAACACCGCCCACATCGGTCCGGCCTTGCCGCTGTCGATCTGCTGCTGCACGCCGGCATAGTCGAGCTTGGCCCGGCTCCTGATCCGCGCACGACGCACGTCGACCGCGGTGCCTTCGCCACTGGCGTCGAGCTCGATGGTCCACAGCAACGCCGGCCGCACCTGATCCGGCAGCAGCGAGGCCGCGTCTTCGGATAGCGCCCTGGGATGCAGCGGAATCTTGGCGTCGGCACCGTACAGGGTTTCGCCGCGACGATGGGTTTCGAGGTCGATCGCATCGCCGGCGGTGACGAACGCGGCGACATCGGCGATCGCATAATGCACGCGGTAACCGTCGCCGATGCGCTCCACGAACATCGCCTGGTCCAGATCCATCGCGTCGGGTGGATCGATGGTGACGAATTCGATGTCGGTGCGGTCCTGGTCGGGCAAGCGCGGATTGGCGGCGGCGACAGTGGCCGCCTGCTCGACTTCCGGCGGAAACTCCGACGGCAGGCCGAGCTCGCTCTGGAGACCGGCCATGCCGCTGGCCAGGGCGGTGGCTTGCGGCGCAGGCAGGCGCAGGCGTCGTGTCGTGGTCATCGATCAATCCTGATTGCTGGTCCGCATCGATTCTAGTCGTTGCACCCAGCCATGGCGATGCGACACGGGTCGATGCGGAAACCCGCGGACTTCCACCAGCCACCGTGCCGCCGGCAGTGCAAGCAGGCTGCCCTCCCTGATCATCCATGCACTGTCCGGGGCAAAGATTCCCGCGGTCGCAGCGTCCTGCAACTCAAGCTCGCTGGCGCAAACAGCCCGCACTGCCTGATCGCCGGGCTGCATGACCGCCACGTCAACCTGATCGAGATGCGGAGCACCTGGCCTCTGTCAAGCGAATCCTCGTCAAGCGAACCGCCGCAAAAAAAACTCCGCAGAAAAAGCCGGATGCACAGGCATCCGGCTTTTTCTGTTTGCGCAATCGTTTCAGGCTATTTGACGATCTTTCCGTCGATGATCGGGTAGTACACCGACGGATTGGGTTCGTCCACATTGATTTCCAGAAGACTGGTATCCCAGTGATCGACGGTCAGCTCCCAACGCTTTTTCTCCCCCGCCACGTAGGCCTCGGTGTCGGGAAACAACTTCTTGATCAACTCGCCGCGCGAGAGCCCCAGCGGCTTGGGGTCGGCCGGGGAAACGCTGATGATGACGAAGTCGTACGGCGAGCCGATCTGGTGGTTGCTCAGCGCATAGAGGACGCTGCTGGCCGTCGTGCCGGCCTTGATCTGCGCTTCCATGATCGGGCGGTGCCATTTCTTGTACAACGCCAGCCATTCGTCTTGCTTGCCCGGCGGCACCTTGTAATAACTTACCCCGACGCGCGGACGGTCGGGCAGCTGGCGTCCGGACAGCGCCTGCGCAGCGGCGCTCTGGATGCCGATCACGGCAAAGCCCAGAACGGCGACGATACCCAGGATGTGCTTCTTGCTGATCATGTCATGTGCCTCTTCTTGTCTATGGTTGGTGGTTTCAGGGGGTTAAAGCTTCACGCTAAAGCCGACGAAGTACTGGCGGCCGTAGATGTCGTAGGTGCTGTTGTTGGTGCTGCCAGGCGTGCCGCCGACCTGGGGCGGCCCCTTGTCCAGCAGGTTGTTGATGCCGGCCTTCACCGCGAAACGCTCGCTGAATTTCCAGCCGCCGAACAGGTCGAAATAGTCGAACGCGTCGATCGATGGCGTGGTCGAGCCGGGATTGAGCACCTTGGACGAGTGCTCCATCGCGTCGATGTAGCGCCAGCGCAGGCCCACGCTGGCCGGGCCTTGCGCATAACGCACATGGCTGGTCACCTTCCAGGTCGGCAGCGTGCCCACGAAGCCGGCGTAGTCGTATACAGGGCCGCCTTCCACCGATTGCACTTCGTATTTGTCCACCCAACTGAGCACCGAGCCGACGCCCAGCTTTCCGCCGTTGCCGAACTCGCCCTGCCAGTCCAGCTGCGCGTCCACGCCGTTGGTTTTCAGGCTGCCCATGTTGAAGGTGGGCTTGTCGATGTTGTCGATGCGGCCGGTTTCCGCATTGCGCTGGATCTGCGCGCAATAGAAGTTGTCCACCGAATAGCCCGGGTTGGAGCCGTCCTGGTTGAAGCAGGCGGCAAGAACCTGCGACGAACCCAGGGTGCCGATCACGTCTTCCACGCTGATGTCGAAGTAATCCACCGCCAGCGAGAAACCCGTTCCTTCCGGCGTCCACACCACGCCGAAGGTATAGGTATCGGCGCTTTCCGGCTTCAATCCGGTGTTGCCCGCCCGCGTCGCCAGGGATTCCCTTTGCGTATCGACATAGGTGGCGAGCAACTCGGCAGGGATGCCGTGCGCCAGGCACAGGGCCTCGATCTGCGCGGCATTCGAGCCCGCGCGCAAGGGGCTGCTGGCGTCGCACTGGTCGCCCTGGCCGTTCGCCACCAGGCCATAGCCGTTGGATTCGGTTTCCGCTGCGACGTACAGCTCGCCCACGCTGGGCGCACGCACGGCACGCTGATAACCACCACGCAGGCGCAGGCTTTCGGTCAACGCCCAATTGAAGTCGACCTTGTACGTCTCCACGCCACCGGACACGTCGTAATCGGAGTAGCGGTACGCCAGCCCCACGTCCAGCGAATGCACCAGCGGCTTGTCGTAAAGCAGCGGCACCAGGGTTTCGACATAGGCTTCCTTCACGCCGGTGCTGCCGTTGCTGGAACCCTTGGCCGGCACGCCGACGATGCCGCCTTGTTGCAGCAGACGGTCGGACTGGAAGTCGTAGCTGTTCCGCCGCCAGCCCAGGCCGGCGGCGAAACGCACTTCACCGGCGGGCAGGTCGAACAGCCCGCCCTGCAGGTTGGCCTCCAGCACTTCCTGTTCAAACACGGTTTCGCTGACCGTTGCGGCGACCAGATAGCTGCGGCATTCCGGCGACAACACGGTCAGTCCGAACGGGTTGTAGCCGCCCGCGCACAGGCTGGCGCCGCCGTCGGCTGCGGTGATCAGTTTGTTCAGCGACTCGATGACCACCGCGCCGTTGTTGACTTCATGCACGCGTGTGCTGCCCTTGCTGGCGTAGACATCCCAGGAGCCGTTGATGGCATCCAGGCTGCCCTTGGCCCCGGCCAGGAACTGCCAACTATCGAAATCCCGTTCGAAGGTGCGCGGCCCGGCTTCCTGGAAGCGCTTGTGCAAGCGGAAATCGGCATCGGGGTTTTCGCGCGAAGCCAGGATAGTGCGCAGGTCGTCCGGGATGAACGGATTGCTCACTGGGACGCTGATCCCGGTATTGCCGCCTTCGGCGGCCACGTAGCTGTGCAGGCCGGACCAGCTGAACTGGCTATAGGCCTGCACGCTATCGGTGATGTCGTAGTTGACGCGGCCGAAGGCGGTATGGCGCTCCAGCGGCACCTGGATCAACGAATACTGGTTGAGGTTGTTCAATTGCGTGCCGGTGTCGTTCAACTGGCCTTCCGGACCACGCCAGTTGAACGGCCCCTTGTTGGCGGCGAACAAGGTGCCGTCGTCGTTGAAGCCCAGGTAGGTCGTGGGCGAAACCGGCACCCGACCGGGTGCGGCGCCATACTGCGCGAATACCTGGTCCACGGCCTCTTGCGTTGGCAAGTTGGCGCCCAGTTCGTAGGTGCCGGTCTGGATGCGGAAATCGGTACCGCCGGGGTTCTTGCGGAAGAAATCGCGAGCCATGAAATCGACGCCCTGGCGATCCGTCCACGAAAACGACAGCACCGCGTTGCCGCGATCGTCGGCGAAGTTGCCGCCGAAGGTCACCGCGACGTCGCTGGTATCGCCATCGCCTTCTGCGTACTGCGAGAACTGGGTGTCGAGCCGGATGCCCTCGAAGCGCTCCTTGAGCCGCACGTTGACCACGCCTGCGATGGCATCGGATCCGTACACCGCCGACGCACCGCCGGAGATGATCTCGACGCCCTCGATCAAGGCGGCGGGGATAGTGTTGACGTCGACCACATTGTCGGTGGTCGAGGGTTGCAGGCGGCGGCCATCCAGCAATACCAGGTTGCGTTGCGCACCCAGGCCGCGCAGGTTCAACGTGGCCTGACCCGTGCCGCCCCAGCCGGCGTTGGCCTTGTTGGCGCCCAGGCCCAGTTGCGGCAACTGGTTGAGCGCCTCTTCGATGGTCGATGTGCCCGTCTCATCCAGAATCTCGCGCGATACCGTGGTCAGCGGACTGCTGCTTTCGTAGTCAAGGCGCGAGATGCGCGAACCGGTCACGACCACCGCATCCAGTTGCGTCGCGCTCGCCTGCCGCTCCGTGGCAGCGCCCGCACTGTCCGCATCGCCCGCGGTCGCATCGGAATCCATTGCCTGCGCAAGCGCAGGCAACGCCAGCGCCTGCGCGATCGTCAAAGTCAGCAACGCCCGTAGCGGCGCGCGGCGCGCCACTTTCAAATATCCATTCATCGTCATGCCCGTGGGAGAAGGTGAACCGGAGTCTCCGACGCAAGAATTCGCGCGGCCGTTCCGGTAGCGAAGGACTGTAACGAGGCCTACAGCCATGCGTCTATGCGGATGGATGCGTTTTTTTATGCTGTTTTTTCATTCGCTCATGCGCATGAGCACATGCTTATCAAAGTCGGCTCATATGCAACCAACATCACGTCATGAGCGCCGACGCGCGAAAGACTTGCGCAACGGCTACGCGAAGAGCGACACGCGAGCGCGCGAGGTTTTCTGGTTGTGCGAATGCAGAGCGCAAGCACGAATCAATGCAATGGAAACAGGCGGAACACGCGCGCAGAGTTGCATGCGCCACGTTTCGATTCGCGTGGCCACACGGAATCGCGAACCGACAAGACGACTCGTGCGGTCCGATCTTCCGCACGGCTCTGGACTGCTCTGCCTGCAGCGCCCGATGCGGCCAGGGGGAACGATCGAAGGGAACCGCCACGCATCCGCCATCCACTGCATTTTGTCGCTCGTGCATCGGTCGCCATGTTCCACGACGCGCGCCTTGTGCGTGGCTGGCGTGAAACATGGAAGGCGTTGTTCTGCCCCCGGGCTGAAAATCGGAATCGCCAAATAAAGCCAACATGTCGTGTTGACGCGTGGTTGAAACCACACTATGTTGTGGTCGTCGGTTCCGGCGGCTCGTGTCTCCGGATGAAAAGGGAAGCCGGTTCGAATCCGGCACTGCCCCGCAGCGGTATGTGGAAACGAACCCGTCATTGCACTGGGGCATGGACCCCGGGAAGCGGCGGGCTAGGAGAAGCAGGAACGAGCAACGAGTAGTGAGGAACGAGTAAAAGCAGGCACATCCGCGCTTTCACTCTTTCCTCGTTCCTCGTTCCTCACTACTCGTTCCTCGCTTCAAGTCCACGAGTCCGAAGACCTGCCGACAGCCGCGCGAAGCACACCGCGCGGTGCCGGCCGCGGAATCTCCGGGGGGAGAAAGGCTGGTGACGCGATGCATGGCGGCTTCTGTCGCTGCGCTTGCGACGCCGTCTTCCCATCCTGCGATGCACAAGGCCTGCGCTGCCTGCGAGGGACAGGCCGCCGCGTGCATCACGATGGGAGAAACACCAGTGACACAGACCGAACAGGCGCTCGCAGCAGCGACCGACGACAGCTCCTTCCTGCTCACCCCGCCGCCCACCGCCACCGCGATGAGCGTGACCAAGCGCAACGGCGGCCAGGAGCCGGTGGACCTCAACAAGATCGTGCGCGCGGTGCAGCGCAACTGCGAAGGCCTGCACGCGATCGACCCGATGCGCGTGGCCACGCGCACCATCAGCGGCCTGTACGACGGCGCGACCACGCGCGAGCTGGACGAGCTGTCGATCCGCACCGCCGCGTTGTTGACCGCGGAAGAACCGGAATACGGCCGCCTGGGAGCGCGCCTGCTGGCCAACTACATCGCCAAGGAAGTCACCGGCCAGGAAATCCACGCGTTCTCGCAGTCGATCCTGCGCGGGCACGAGGTCGGCCTGATCAACGACCGCCTGCTCGGCTTCGTGCAGACCAACGCGCGCAAATTGAACGACGCGCTCGACGCGTCACTGGACCTGCGCTTCGACTACTTCGGCCTGCGCACCCTGTACGACCGCTACCTGCTGCGCCACCCGCACACGCGCAAGGTCATCGAGACCCCGCAGCAGTTCTTCTTGCGCATCGCCTGCGCCTTGAGCGAGGACGTGCCCGAGGCATTGGCGCTGTACCGGCGCATGGGCAACCTGGATTACCTGCCCAGTTCGCCGACGCTGTTCAACGCCGGCACCACCCACGAACAACTGTCCAGCTGCTTCCTGCTGGATTCTCCGGTCGATTCGCTGGAATCCATCTACCAGAAATACGGCGACATCGCCCAGCTGTCCAAGTTCAGCGGCGGCATCGGCGTCAGCTTCACCCGGGTGCGTTCGCGTGGCTCGCTGATCAAGTCGACCAACGGCCATTCCAACGGCATCGTGCCGTGGTTGAAGACCCTGGATTCCTCGGTCGCGGCGGTCAACCAGGGCGGCAAGCGCAAGGGTGCGGCCTGCGTGTACCTGGAGCCGTGGCACGCGGACGTGGAGGAATTCCTGGAACTGCGCGACAACACCGGCGACGAAGCGCGGCGCACGCACAACCTCAATCTTGCGAACTGGATCCCCGATCTGTTCATGCAGCGCGTCGAAGCCGACGCCGACTGGTCGCTGTTCGACCCGCGCGTGGTGCCGGAATTCACCGATCTGTTCGGCGCCGACTTCGAGCGCGCCTACGAACAGGCCGAGCTGCAGGGCAAGGCGGTGAAGTCGATCAAGGCACGCGAGCTGTATGGCCGGATGATGCGCACCCTGGCCCAGACAGGCAACGGCTGGATGACCTTCAAGGACAAGTGCAACCGCGCCAGCAACCAGACCGCCAAGGCCGGCAACGTCATCCACCTGTCCAACCTGTGCACCGAGATCCTGGAAGTCACTTCGGCCGAAGAGACCGCGGTCTGCAACCTGGGTTCGATCAACCTCAGCCATCACCTGGACGAGGATTCGATTTTCGATTTCGACAAGCTGGCCGAAACCGTGCGCCTGGCCGTGCGCCAGCTGGACCGGGTGATCGACCTCAATTTCTATCCGATCGAAACCGCGCGCCGCGGCAACCTGCGCTGGCGTCCGGTCGGGTTGGGGGTGATGGGCCTGCAGGACGTGTTCTTCAAGTTGCGCCTGCCCTTCGACAGCGAAGACGCGCGCAAGCTGTCGGCCAGGATCGCCGAGACCATCTACTACCACGCACTGGAAACCTCGGTGGAACTGGCCGAGGAACGCGGCCGCCATCCCTCGTTCGCCGACACGCGTGCGGCGGCTGGCGGGTTCCAGTTCGAATCCTGGAACGTGACACCCGAGCACATGGACCGCTGGGAGACCCTGCGCGAGCGCATCGTCGAAAGCGGCCTGCGCAACTCGCTGCTGATCGCCATCGCCCCGACAGCGACCATCGCCTCGATCGCCGGCTGCTACGAATGCGTGGAGCCGCAGACCAGCAACCTGTTCAAGCGCGAGACGCTGTCGGGCGATTTCCTGCAGGTCAACCGCTACCTGGTCAACGAGTTGAAGAAGCTGGGCATGTGGACCCCGGAGGTGCGCGACGAAATCAAGCAGGCCGAAGGTTCGATCCAGTCCATCGCCCGCATCCCGGAAACCCTGCGCAACATCTACCGCACCACCTGGGAGGTACCGATGCGTTCGCTGATCGACATGGCCGCCGACCGCGGCGCCTTCATCGACCAGTCCGCCTCGCTCAACCTGTTCATGGAAAGCCCGAGCATCGGCGCGATGTCGTCGATGTACATGTATGCGTGGAAGAAGGGCATCAAGACGACGTATTACCTGCGCTCGCGTCCGGCGACGAAGATCGCCAAGACGACGGTGGGCGAGGCGAAGGTTTATGCACCGGCAGAGGCGGTTTCTTGTTCGCTTGAGAACCCGGAGAGCTGCGAGGCATGTCAGTGAGGCAGGAACGAGTGGTGAGGAACGAGGAGCGAGTAGGAGCGGCCCGTCACTCGTTTCTCGTTCCTCTCAGCTCGTTTCTCAGCTTGCGAGGCGTGCTAATGAAGCAGGAACGAGTGGTGAGGAACGAGGAACGAGTAGGAGCGGCTCGTCACTCGCTTCTGGTTCTTCTCAGCTCGTTTCTCAGCTTGCGAGGCGTGCTAATGAAGCAGGAACGAGTGGTGAGGAACGAGGAACGAGTAGGAGCGGCCCGTCACTCGTTTCTCGTTCCTCTCAACTCGTTTCTCAGCTTGCGAGGCGTGCTAATGAAGCAGGAACGAGTGGTGAGGAACGAGGAGCGAGTAGGGGCGGCCCTTCACTCGTTTCTCGTTCCTCTCAACTCGTTTCTCAGTTTTCGTCGCAATGCCGTCAGCATGCGACTGACTTCGTCAACCAATGCATGTATTGGCCTAAGCGGCTCGGGATCGAACCACCCTAATCGCTCACAGAGCAATAACTGCGTGTGCAGCTCGGAGAGCGACCCCTGGGCGATGGCCAGGAATTGCGCTTTCTCGCGCCTGGATTCGCGTGACCAGCCTTCGGCGATGTTGCTGGGTACCGATACGGCCGACCGACTCAGTTGCGAGCGCAATCCGAAACGTTCCACGGCCGGCAAGGTTCCCGATAGCCGGCACGCCTGTTCGGCCAGAGCCATTGCCTTGTCCCATACCACTGCATCCCGATAGTGCATCGATGCCTCCTTGCATGCCCACGCATGCTGACGCTCTTGCGCAATGCCCACCATCAGGAAACTCCCATGCCTACTTCGGAAAACTCCATTCTCGTTCCTCGTTCCTCCCCACTCGCTCCTCGCCTGCTGGACCCAGGCTTCGAACTGACCCTGCGCCCCATGCGCTACCCGCAGTTCTACGAGATGTACCGCAACGCCATCCGCAATACCTGGACGGTGGAGGAAGTCGATTTCTCGCTGGACACCAAGGACCTCAAGGACAAGTTCGGCCCGGCCGAACGGCACCTGATCGAACGCCTGATCGCGTTCTTCGCCACTGGCGATTCCATCGTCTCCAACAACCTGGTGCTGAACCTGTACCAGCACATCAACGCACCGGAAGCGCGCATGTACCTGTCCCGGCAACTGTACGAGGAAGCGCTGCACGTGCAGTTCTACCTGACCCTGCTCGACACCTACCTGCCGGATCCGAACGAGCGCGCCAGGGCGTTCGCCGCGGTGGAGAACATCCCCTCGATCAAGCGCAAGGCCGAGTTCTGCTTCAAATGGATCGACTCGCTGCAGGGCATCACCCGCATCGGGACGCGCGAGCAGCGCCGCCAGTTCCTGCTCAACATGGTCTGCTTCGCCGGCTGCATCGAGGGCCTGTTCTTCTTCGGCGCCTTCGCCTACGTCTACTACCTGCGTTCGCGCGGCCTGCTGCACGGACTGGCCAGCGGCACCAACTGGGTGTTCCGCGACGAAAGCGCGCACATGGCCTTCGCCTTCGAAGTGATCCGCACCGCGCGCGAGGAAGAGCCCGATCTGTTCGACGACGACCTCAAGGCGCAGGTGGTGCAGATGATGCGCGAAGCGGTCGACTGCGAAGTCGCTTTCGCCGAAGACACACTGAGCGGCGGCGTCGCCGGGCTGTCGATCAAGGACATGCGCCAATACCTGGAATACTGCGCCGACCAGCGCATGGCCCAGCTGGGCATGCCGAAGCATTTCGGCTCGACCAACCCGTTCCCGTTCATGGACCTGCAGGACGTGCAGGAGCTGACCAATTTCTTCGAGCGCCGGGTGTCGGCCTATCAGGTCGGGGTACAAGGCGAAGTCGGCTTCGACCACGCATTCTGATTCCCGATTGCGATTGCGATTGCGATTGCGATTGCATTGATTGCGTAGGAGCGACGTAAGTCGCGAAACATGCTTTACCGAATCGGTGAATGGCTTCGCGACTTACGTCGCTCCTGCGCAGATTTGGCACGGGCTTGATAGGCTGGCGGGAAACCTGTCCAATGCAGCGATGTCCCAATCTTCCCTACCTTCAATAAGTCGCCGCCATTTCCTTGCGGCGAGCGCCGCCCTGGGCGCGGCGGCATGCGCTCCGTGGCAGGCGCTGGCGGCGACCTGCCACAAGCAATCCGATTCCTGGATTCCCTCCGGCGAATTCCTCGAGGAGTTGTCGCGGATCATGCAGGCGTTCGCGGTTCCGGGCGTGGGCATCGCCGTGGTCGAAGACGGCGAAGTGGCGTGGAGCCGCCCGTTCGGCGTGACCCATGCGCTCACGCGCAAACCGGTGGACGCACGCACGATCTTCGAGGACGCCTCGCTCAGCAAACCGGTGTTCGCCTACCTGGTGCTGCAGCTGCTCGACCAGGGACTGATCGACCTCGACCGCCCCCTGGTGGAATACAGGCGCCCCGACTACCTGGCCGATCATCCGTGGATCGAAAGGATCACCGCGCGCGACGTGTTGCGCCATTCCACCGGCCTGCCCAACTGGCGCAAGTCGCCGGCGACGGAGAAGCTGGTACCGATGGTCGAACCCGGTACGCGCATCGATTATTCCGGCGAGGCCATTTTCTGGCTGCAACTGGCGCTGGAAACCATCACCGGCCAGAGCCTGGACGAATCGATGCAGGCGCATCTGTTCGGCCCGGCCGGGATGAAGGACAGCAGCTATACGTGGAATGCGGACCTGGCGGCGCGGTCGGTGTACGGACATTCCACGCACGACAAGGCCGGTGCAGGCATGCCGCCGCAGATGTTCCGCGAGCAGTGGAGCATCGCCCAGCAGGTCGCCGATCGCTGGGGCAAGCCGCTGTCGGCCTGGAAATACGACGACGCGGCGCGCGCGCTGCCTGAAGTAATGGCGCTGTCGCCGCCGGGACTGGTGACCTGGCCGGGCGACATCGTCGCCAACGCGGCGGCGAGCCTGCGTACGACCGTGCAGGACTACGCCACCTTCATGACCCTGGTGATGGCGCGCAGGCAGCGCGCGCCGTGGGAAATCAGCGAGGCCACGCGGCAGGCGATGCTCACCCCGCAGATCAGGATTCCCGGGCGCTGGACGGAAAAGGGGCTGGGCTGGAACATGGAGGCGACGCGGGACGGACCGGTGTTCTACCACTCCGGCAGCAACGGCGACATCTTCAAGAATTTCGCGGTCGGCGATGCGCAGAGGCGGCGCGGCATCGTGGTGCTGACCAACGGCGGCAGCGGCTCCTTCGTCCACCAGCGGGTGGTGCGCGCGGCCACGGGCTACGACCTGCTGTCCTACGACCTGTAGCTCCCTTCGATGCGTAGAGCCGAGCTTGCTCGGCTGCTTTCCGGCGAATCCCGCTAAGGGCAGCCGAGCAAGCTCGGCTCTACAAATCAGGGCGCGGGAAAAGCTAATATCCCCGTATGCGCCCCGACTACATCCTCACTCTGTCCTGCCCCGACCGCACCGGCATCGTTTACCGGGTGACCGGGCTGCTGTTCGAATCGGGCTGCAACATCGTCGATGCGCAGCAATTCGGCGACGACGAAACCAGGCGCTTCTTCCTGCGCGTGCATTTCGATGCGCCGAACGTGGCCGAGATGGAGGCATTGGAGGAAGGCTTCGCCTCATTGGCCGAGGTCTTCAACATGGACTGGCGGATCCACGATGCGCAACGGCGCGCACGCCTGCTGGTGCTGGTCAGCAAGCAGGGGCACTGCCTCAACGACCTGCTGTTCCGCGCGCACAGCGGGCAGTTACCGGTGGACCTCGCGGCCGTGGCGTCCAACCACGACGATTTCGCGGCGTTGACGGCGTCCTACGGCGTCGCCTTCCACCACCTGCCGGTGACGCCCGCGAGCAAGGCCGCGCAGGAACGGCAGATCATCGAGCTGGTCGAGCGCGAGCGTATCGACCTGGTGGTGCTGGCGCGCTACATGCAGATCCTGTCGCCGGAACTGTGCGCCGCGCTGGCCGGGCGCGCGATCAACATCCACCACAGCTTCCTGCCCAGCTTCAAGGGCGCCAAGCCCTATCACCAGGCGCACCAGCGCGGGGTCAAGATCGTCGGCGCCACCGCGCACTACGTGACCGGCGACCTGGACGAGGGCCCGATCATCGAACAGGACGTGGCCCGGGTGGACCATACGATGACGCCGAAGGAGCTCGTGCGGCTGGGCAGCGACACCGAATCCCAGGTGCTGGCGCGCGCGGTGCGGCGACATGTCGAGCACCGGATCCTGTTGAACGGGCATCGCACGGTGGTGTTCCGGTAAGGACTGCCCGATCAAGTATTCGTCATCCCGGCGGAAGCCGGGATCCATTTTGATCTTCGCCTTGCATGATGCTGAAAGCAAATAGGCCCCGGCTTCCGCCGGGATGACAAGCAAGAGCGGGACTTCTCTTCATATCTGCCCCGGAAACGCCACGATGACCAATCGTTACCACCTGATCGGCAACTACGTCTCGCCCTATGTGCGCAAGGTACTGGTGTGCATGGAGCTGAAGGGATTGGACTACACCATCGATCCGATCGCCCCGTTCGTAGGCAACGAGCGCTTCAGCCAGTTGAGCCCGCTGCGCCGGATCCCGGTGCTGATCGAGGGCGACCGCGTGCTCAACGATTCCTCGGTGATCTGCCAGTACCTGGACGAACGCCACCCGCAACCCTCGCTGTATCCGTCCGACATCGGCGATCGCGCGCAGGCGCGCTGGATCGAGGAGTACTGCGACACCTGGCTGGGCGACGTGGTGGTCTGGGGCATGTTCTTCCAGAAGGGCGTCAAGCGCTATGTGTTCGGCGAGGAACCGGATGAAGCCATCATCGCCCGCGCCCGCGACGAACAGTTGCCGGTGGCGCTGGACTACCTGGAGTCGTTGCTGCCGGCGGATGGCTTCCTGTTCGGCGAACCCAGCGTGGCCGACATCAGCATCGCCAGTTTCTTGCGCAACGCCGCGTTCGTGCGCTACACGGTGGATGCGCGGCGCTGGCCGCGCGTGGCGGCGCTGCTGGAACGCGCCTGGGCCCTGCCTGCGTTCCGCAAGCTCGCCGGACTGGAAGAGAAAAGCATGCGCTCGCCCTTGGCGGAGCAGCGCAAGGTGCTGATGGAGCTGGGTGCGCCGGTGAGTGCGGAGACTTTGGGGACCTCGGTGCCCCGACGTGGGGTGATGCGGCTGGAATAGGTTCTGTAGATCCGAGCTTGCTCGGATGCTTTCGCATTGAAGCCAAGGCATGCGAGCAAGCTCGGATCTACATCGATGGGATTACGCTTGACGCGACTTCAGCCCGCGCACCACCGCATACACCACCCCCAACCCCGCCAGCGCCACTCCGATCGCCAGCCATTCCTTGCCGGTCAGCGTGGTCACGATCAATCCCATCGCCACCACCGCCAGCAGCGGCACCAGCGGGCCGCCCCATAGCAAGAAGGGTTCGCCGCCGCGCTCGCGCAGGTCGGTCTTCTGCCCACGCCAGGCGGCGAGACCGACCAGCGCGTAGACCAGGCAGATCGCGCCACCTGAAATCAGCGCGAGCGCATCGAAGGTTCCTCCGAGCGCCAGAAGCCAGGCGAATCCCGCATGCGTGGCCAGCGCCAGCAGCGGCACGCGATGCGTGGCGCTGACCCGGCCATAGGCATGCGGCATGTAGCCATCGCGCCCGAGCGCGAACAGCAGTCGCGACGAGCCGAGCAGGTTGCCGAGCAGGAACCCGGCCATCGAAATGCACGCGGTGACCAGCAGCAGGACCCGGCCCGGCGCCCACAACGCGGCCGCGGTATCGGCGATCGGCACGCCGCTCTTGGCCAGCGCCGGGCCCAGCACGCCCTGGTTGACGACCTGCAGGCCCATGTACAACAGCACCACCAGCAGGATCGCCGCCATCGTCGCACGCGGCACGCTGCGCGAGGGATCGCGGACTTCGCCCGAAGGCACCAGCGCCGTCTCCATGCCGGAGTAGGCGAACATCACCAGCACCATGCCCGTGCCCAGCGCTGCCCACGACGGCACCGCACGGGGGTCGAAACTCACCTGGGTCCAGTCGACGAAGAACAGGCCTGCGCCGGCCAGCAGGAACAGCGGCGTCAGTTTCAATGCCGCCAGTGTGGTGATCGCACGGGCGCCCAGCTTCACTCCGAACGCATTCAACGCATACAGGATGAGGTACAGCGCGGTCAGCAATCCCGCGCGCGGCAACGGTTGCCCGAACCACGGCACGAGGTTCGCCACCTGCACCGAGAACGCCGCGGCCACGCCCGCGCTGGAAGCCACGTTGCTGATCCACATCAGCGCCCCGGCGACGAAGCCGGCGAAATTGCCGAAGGTCGCTCCCAGGTAACTGTAGGGGCCACCGGTGGCGACCGCGCGGCTGCCGATGGCGGCGAAGCACAACGCGACCGGGATGATCGCCAGCGCACCGGCGACCAGCGCCAGCGGTGCGGCGATTCCGACCTGCGCCGACAGCGCCGACGGCATGCGGAAGATGCCGCCGCCGACGATGATGTTCATCACCGCTGCGGCCAGGGCGAACGATCCGACCGCGCGGATGAGGGCGGCGTCGCCTTCCAGCGGCTTCCGGATCGGGGCTGAATCGCTGCTCATCGGCATCCTCGGTCGGAGGCGCGCAGCGTCGCATGGCCGCAGGCGGAACGCGAGCCGCTTGCGGCTTGTCGATATGCCATTCCCTTATGTGTGTGTAGGAGCGGGCCTTGCCCGCGATGCTCTTCCCTACACCCGGCGAAGAGCATCGCGGGCAAGGCCCGCTCCTACATCGTTGGCCCGCCGAGTCGGGATACCATCGCCTGATCTTCTCGTGGACATGCCCTGATGCACCGTCGGAACCGTATCTCCCTCTGCGCGTTGCTCTTCACCCTCCTGCTTGCAGACGCTGCGTCGGCACAGTCGCAGAACTCGATGGCCATGAAGGTGTTGCAACACCTGCAACCGAAGATCGTCGAATGGCGACGCGATATCCACCAACACCCGGAACTGGGTACCCACGAAATCCGCACCGCCAAGCTCGTCGCCGACCAGCTGCGCGCGCTGGGGCTGGAGCCGAAGACCGGGATCGCCTCGACCGGCGTGGTCGCGATCCTCAAGGGCGGCAGACCGGGGCCGCGCATCGCGATCCGCGCAGACATGGATGCGCTGCCGGTGACCGAGCAGACCGGCCTGCCGTTCGCCTCGAAGGTCACCGGCGACTACCGCGGCCAGCCGGTCGGGGTGATGCACGCCTGCGGCCACGACGCGCACTTGGCGATGCTGCTGGGCGTGGCCTCGGCGCTGGTGGCGGTGAAGGACGAGTTGCCGGGCGAAGTGATGTTCGTGTTCCAGCCGGCGGAGGAAGGTCCGCCCGATGCGGGGGACGAATTCGGCGCGGCACTGATGTTGAAGCAGGGCATCTTCAAGGATTTCAAACCGGACGCCGTGTTCGGCCTGCACGTATGGGCCGGCTTGGCGGTCGGCAAGGTCGGCTTCCGCAGCGGTTCGCTGATGGCCAGCGCCGACGAATGGACGCTGACCGTACGCGGCAAGCAGACCCATGGTTCGCGGCCGTGGGACGGCGTGGATCCGATCACGATCGGCGCGCAGATATTGCTCGGCACGCAATCGATCATCGCGCGCCAGGTCAACATCGCCGCGGCCCCGGTGGTGCTGACCGCCGGCCAGTTCCAGAGCGGCGTGCGTTTCAACATCATTCCCGACGAGGCGAAGCTGGTCGGCACGCTGCGCACCTTCGACCCGCGGGTGCGCGAAGACGTGATCGCCCGCTTCCGCCGCACCGCCGAGGATTTCGCCCATGCCGGCGGCGGCAGCGCGGAACTGCAGGTGGTGAACAACGCGCCGGCGACGATCAACGATCCCGCCCTGGCCCAGCGCATGCGGCCGTCGCTGGAAACGGCGGTCGGCGCGGACAACGTGACCGAGATGCCGCTGGTGACCGTGGCCGAGGATTTCTCGCAATACGCGACCGCAGCGCCGACTTTCTTCTTTTTTGTCGGATCGACCGCCGCCGGTATCGATCCCACCACCGCGCCGATCAACCATTCGCCGCAGTTCCTGCTCGACGAGCAATCGTTGCAGGTGGGAAGCCGGGCGATGCTGCAGGTCGCGCTGGATTACCTGAATAAGAAACCGTAGGAGCGACGTAAGTCGCGAAGGAACAGCAGGCACCGCACGTCATCAAATCCCAGCGTGCATTCGCGACTCACGTCGCTCCTACGCGGCGCCGAGGCGCGCCGCGCAAACGCCTACATGCCCAGCCAGGTACGCAACGGATGCGCCGGGTCGGCGAGCAGGCGGATGGCCAGTGCGACCGACGCCGTCACCAGCAACGGCTTGATGATCCTGGCGCCCTGCTTCATCGCGAAACGCGATCCCAGCTGCGCGCCGATGAACTGTCCGCTGCCCATCACCAGTCCGACTTTCCACAGGACCGCACCGAAGGCCAGGAACACCGCGAAGGCGCCGACGTTGGAGCCGAAGTTGAGGAACTTGGTGTGCGCGGTCGCCTTGAGCAGGCCGTAGCCGGCCAGCGAGATGAAGCCGAGCATCAGGAAAGAACCGGTGCCGGGGCCGAACACGCCATCGTAGAAGCCGATGACCGGCACGAAAGCCAGCGCGAACGTCTTCGCGCTCATGCGCCGATGGCGATCCACTTCGCCGGCATCGGGTTTCAGGCCGAAGTAGATGGCGATGCCGATGAGCAGGAACGGCAGCCCCGCCTTGAGCACGTCGCCCGGCACCACCGTGGCCAGAAACGCGCCCAGCGCCGCACCCAGCGCCGCGGTCAGTGCCATCGGCAATTGTCCGCGCAGGTCGACATGGCCGTGCCGCGCGTACGCCAGGCTGGCCGAGCCGGAACCGAACAGCGATTGCAGCTTGTTGGTGCCCAGTACCTGCAGCGGCGGGATCCCGGCCAGCAGCATCGCCGGAATCGTGATCATGCCGCCGCCACCGGCGATGGCGTCTATGAATCCGGCAAGCAGTCCGGCGGCGAACAACAGGAGCAGGATCTGGAGGCCGAGCTCTTCCAAGGGATCATCCGGGCAGGTAACGGGCAGGACGCAGGCACCGTCATCGGGCGCGGAATGCGAAGTCCCTTCATGATAAGTCACCAACGCGTCCCGCCGGCGCGCGGCGCGGGTTAGCATCGCCCAAACCCTTTGGAGCCTGTCGATGCCTTTCACTGTCCGGATCGTCCCGCTGCTGGCCGCGATGGCCATCGCCTTGAATGCGAATGCGCAGGAAGTTTCCACGCAACGCGCGGAAGTCGCCGCTGCCGCGACCAAACTCGATGCGAAGATCGTCGCCTGGCGCCGCGACTTCCACGCCCATCCGGAATTGTCCAACCGCGAGGAGCGCACTTCGGCCAAGGTCGCCGGGCACCTGCGCGCACTCGGATTGCAGCCGAAGATCATGGCCGGCCATGGCGTGGTCGCGATCATCCAGGGCGGCAGGCCGGGGCCGAAGATCGCCCTGCGCGCCGACATGGATGCGCTGCCGGTGACCGAACAGACCGGCCTGCCGTTCGCCTCGAAAGCCATTTCGACCTATCGCGGCGAGAACGTCGGGGTGATGCATGCCTGCGGCCACGACGCGCATACCGGCATCCTGATGGGCGTGGCCGAAGCGCTGGTGGCGATGCGCGCGGAGCTGCCCGGTTCGGTGATGCTGGTCTTCCAGCCGGCCGAGGAAGGGCCGCCGCCACCGGAAGAAGGCGGGGCTTCTCTGATGTTGAAGGAGGGGCTGTTCAAGGACTTCAAGCCCGAGGCGGTGTTCGGACTGCATGTGTTCTCCACCGTGCAGGCCGGGCAGATCGCGGTGCGCGGCGGGCCGTTGATGGCCGCGTCGGACCGTTTCGCGATCAAGGTGAGCGGTCGCCAGACCCATGGTTCGGCGCCGTGGAACGGCATAGATCCGATCGTCGCCGCCGCCGACCTGATCGGCACCGCGCAGACCATCGTCAGCCGCCGCACCAACATCGCCAGGCTGCCGGCGGTGGTGACCTTCGGCGCGATCAAGGGCGGCATCCGCTACAACATCATTCCCGACGACGTGGAAATGGTCGGCACCATCCGTACCTTCGACCCGACCATGCGCCGGCAGGTCTTCGCCGACCTGCGCAACGTCGCCGAACACACCGCGGCCGCGCACGGGGCCACGGCGGTGACCGACATCTACGAGAACGACGGCAATCCGCCCACGGTCAACGATCCGGCGCTGACCGCGCGCATGCTGCCCAGCCTGCAGGCGGTGGTCGGCAAGGACAACGTGTACGAACCGCCGCTGCAGATGGGTTCGGAGGATTTCTCGCTGTACGCGCTGGAAGTGCCGTCGATGTTCTTCTTCGTCGGCTCGACCCCGAAGGGCATCGATCCGGCCACCGCGCCCAGCAACCATTCGCCGAAATTCCTGCTGGACGAATCGTCGCTGGACATCGGCTTCCGCGCGTTGATGCAGGTGACCCTGGATTACCTGCACGGCGGGGGCCGATAAGAACGATTGTGGGAGCGACGTCAGTCGCGAAGGGGGTTCACGAGAAGGCCTGTTCGCGACTGACGTCGCTCCCACATCGTATCCACCTACCTCTTCATAACGCTTGCGCCGCTAAAATGCGCGCATGAACACCCCCCAGGATTCCAGCCTCGGCCACGAGGTCGCCTACCCCTCGCAATACGACGCGGGCCTGCTGTTCCCGATCCCGCGCGCCGCCGGCCGCGCGGAAATCGGCATCGCCGATGGCGCCCCCGGATCAAGTCCGGGGCAGGCTCTTCCGTTCATCGGCCACGACCGCTGGCATGCCTACGAGATCGGCTGGCTGGATGCGCGCGGCAAGCCCCGCGTGGCCACGGCCACCTTCACCGTGCCCTGCGCTTCGCCGAACCTGGTGGAGTCGAAATCGCTGAAGCTGTACCTGAACTCGTTGAACGCCGAACGCTTCAACAGCGAAGAGGCCGTGCGCGAGCGCATCGCCGTCGACCTGTCCGCGCGTGCCGGTGCCGACGTGGCGGTCGCCTTCGGCTTGCCGCCGATGGCGGAAGCGAGGTCCGGCCAAGCAAGCTCCGGCGAATCGATCGACTTGCTGGATATCGACATCGACGACTACGGTCCGCCGAATCCAGACCATCTCTCGGCGGATCCGGCGCAAGTGGTCGAGGAATCGCTGACCTCGCAGCTGCTCAAGTCCAATTGCCCGGTGACCGGCCAGCCGGACTGGGCCAGCGTGGTGATCCTGTATCGCGGGCCGCGCCTCGACCGCGCCGGCCTGCTGCGCTACCTGGTCAGCTTCCGCGACCACGCCGGATTCCACGAGCAATGCGTGGAGCGCATGTTCCACGACCTGATGGCGCGCTGCCGGCCGCAGGCGCTGTCGGTCGAGGCGCGCTACACGCGCCGTGGCGGACTGGACATCAATCCCTGGCGGGCGACGGAGGGATTCCCGCCGCCCACCCCGGCGCGTGAACCACGCCAATAACGGCCTGGCTGCGAAATCCAGGTTTCACCTGGACGCGATGAATCCTTAACACCTCATGTGTAGATTTGGTCTCCCCAGAACATCATCTCCCTCAGGGAGGAGCCCCGCATGAGCACCGAAAAGAAAGCCGATTTTTCCGGCGTCAGCGCCACGGTCGACAGCACCGAGCAGAAGGCCGCCGATTTTTCCGGCGTGACCGCCAGCGTCGACAGCACCGAGGAGATCGTCGGAGCGACGACCTACACGATAGAGAAAGGCGACACCCTTTCCAAGATAGCCAAGGAACAACTCGGAAGCGCGAGCGCCTGGAAGCAGATCTTCGAGGCGAACCGCGACGTGATCGACGACCCGGACCGGATCTTCCCCGGCCAGGTGATCAAGCTGCCGCCGAAAGCACCCAGTGCCTGATCGCTTCTTTTCTCCTTCCTCAATCCAAGGACCGACACCATGAAACTCAATCGCATCTCCTATGCCCTGATCGTCGCCCTGGCCGGCACCATTGCGCTGGCCGGCTGCAAGAAGAAGGAAGAAGCCGCGGTCGCCCCGCCGGTCGTCACCGAGCCGGCACCGGCGCCCGCACCGATGGAACCGGCACCCGCTCCGATCACCGCCACCAGCGTCACCATCGGCAACACCGCCGCCGCCGACAAGTCGGTCGCCGCGGTGAGCACGTTCGGCGTCAAGGACAAGATCATCGTCTCGGTCAAGACCGACGCCGCCACCGCGGCCAATGCCGCCATCGACGCCAAACTGACCTACCAGGACGGTCAGGTAGCGGGCCAGCAGACCGCCAACGTGATGGCCGAAGATGCAGGCACGACCAACGTGACCTTCAGCAATGCCAATGCATGGCCGGTCGGCAAGTACAAGGTCGACGTGACCGTCAACGGCCAGCCCGCGGGCATGACCCAGGAAATCGAAGTCAAGTAACGATCTCCCCGAAAGGCGAGCAAGTTGGGGCGCGGAGAGATCCGCGCCCTTTTTTTTGCCTTCCCACGTAGGAGCGTCGCCGAACCGGCCCGGACTTTGCCCCGGCCGGCGTAAAGCGCGACAATGCGCGTTCCGCGCTTCCACTGCGCTGTCCCCCGCACCGCGCGTCTCCGCGACCGGCGCGCCGCATCCCAACTCCAGGAGCGACTCCATGGCAGAACCCGTCCTCACCCCGCCCGCCGGTGGCGAAAAGATCACCATCAGCGGCGGCAAGCTCAGCGTGCCCAACCACCCGATCATCCCCTTCATCGAAGGCGACGGCACCGGTCCCGACATCTGGCGCGCAAGCGTGCGGGTGCTCGATGCGGCGGTGGAAAAAGCCTACGGCGGCGCCAAGAAGATCCACTGGCTGGAAGTGTTCGCCGGCGAGAAGGCCAACAACAACTACGGCACCTGGTTGCCGGAAAGCACGGTCCAGGCCTGCCGCGATTACCTGGTCTCGATCAAGGGCCCCCTGACCACGCCCGTCGGCGGCGGCATCCGTTCGCTCAACGTCGCCCTGCGGCAGATGCTGGACCTGTACGTGTGCCTGCGTCCGGTGCGCTGGTTCGAGGGCGTGCCCTCGCCGGTCAAGCGCCCGGGCGACGTGGACATGGTGATCTTCCGCGAGAACACCGAGGACATCTACGCCGGCATCGAATGGGCCGGCGGCAGCGCCGAGTCGCAGAAGGTGCTGGACTTCATCCAGAAGGAATTCCCGCAACCGTTCGGCAAGATCCGCTTCGGTACCCAGCAGCTGGTCGACGACTGGCAGAAGGCGCTGGAAGGCATCGGCGCGCCGCACCGCGACATGACCGTGGAAGTCGGCCTGGGCATCAAGCCGGTCAGCCGCCTGGGCACCGAGCGCCTGGTGCATAGCGCCATCAGCTACGCGATCGAGAACAAGCGCAAGTCGGTGACCCTGGTGCACAAGGGCAACATCATGAAGTACACCGAAGGCGGCTTCCGCGACTGGGGCTACCAGGTGGCGCGCGATTTCTTCGGCGCGGTGGAACTGGACGGCGGCCCGTGGCATGTGATCCCGGAAGGCAAGCCGGGCGCGGGCCTGATCATCAAGGATGCGATCGCCGACGCCTTCCTGCAACAGATCCTGTTGCGTCCGAAGGAGTACGACGTCTCGGCGACGTTGAACCTCAACGGCGATTATTTGAGCGACGCCCTCGCCGCGCAGGTCGGCGGCATCGGCATCGCCCCGGGCGCCAACATCAACTACGTCACCGGCCATGCCGTATTCGAGGCCACCCACGGCACCGCGCCCAAGTACGCCGACCTGGACAAGGTCAATCCGGGTTCGGTGATCCTGTCCGGCGAGATGATGCTGCGTTACATGGGCTGGACCGAGGCCGCCGACGCGGTCATCGACGGCCTCAACAAGGCCATCGCCAACAAGCGCGTCACCTACGACTTCGCCCGCCAGATGGAAGGCGCGACCGAAGTGAAGTGCAGCGAGTTCGCGGACGAGATCATCAAGCAGCTTTGATCGACTTGCGGCAGGCATGAAAAAGCCCGGCATGTCCGGGCTTTTTTTTGGCGGAAGGTACACGTTTCAGGGAACCCTTCTCCTGCTTGGCGGGAGAAGGTGGCAGGGCCGCGCGGCGCCTGACTCCCTGGACGGACGCTGACTGCGGACATGCGCCGTTGGTTGGTCGAGCGGGCCGGCTGCAGGCCGCCTGATGACGCGCCTGTCCGCAACGGCCTGCTCATCCCTTCCTCAGATCGAAACCGCTGCGCGCTTCTGTCGGCGCTGCATCGTCATCACCAGCATCACCGTCAACAGCACCGTGGCCACGGCGAACACGCCCATGCCCAGGTACTCGCCGCCCAGTCCGCCGACAGTGCTCAGCGCCGCGTCTTCTCCGGTGGGCATGAATTGCGCCGCGTACATACCGGTATAGTGCATGCCGCACACCGCCACGCCCATCACCAGCGCGCTACCCAGCATCTGCACCCAGCCGCGTAGATTGAAGGCAAGCCACAGCGCCACCGTCGAGGCGACCACGGCGATGACTATGGAAATGCCGACAATGCCCAGATCGTAATGGGTAGTGGCTGGCATCCGCATCGCAGCCATGCCGGTGTAGTGCATGCCGGCCACGCCCAGACCCATGAACAGACCGGCCAGCACCAGCTTGCCCCAACCGAACACGCCCATGCCGGCAATCGCCAGGCCAGCCATGCACGCGGCGGCGGCAATCACCGCCGACAGCACGGTCAGGCCAAGGTCGTAGGTCACCGGGATATCCATCTTGCATGCCAGCATAGCGATGAAGTGCATGGACCAGATGGCGCCGGCGCCCAGGGCCACGCCACCGGCGGATATGGCCTGCCAGCGCTGCGCCGTGGTCCGCGCCGCCGGAATGCCGACGGCCACCTGCAATGCGGTGAACGAGCCCAGCGCAGCCACCAGGAACGAAAGCAGAACCAGGATCGGGTCGTGGATACATTGAATCGCATGATCGTGCGGCATGATGGTTTTTTCCCCCTTGCTTTTTCTTGTGGAGGGCCCGCTATGGGCCCGGATCAAACATTGAAAACGAACTTGCAGCAGTCGGCGCCTTGCGCGCGGCAGGACACTTCGCTCACCCGGACCATTCCGAGGTTGCCGGCTTCGTTGAGCGCGCCCTCCAGGAAACCGCGCAGGAAATGGCACTGCGGTGCGGTCGCCGGCTGGCCTGGATTGCAGAAGGGACTGCTGCTGGTCTTCAGCGACTCCTCTTCCAACTCGGTGGGCAGCAACTGGCGTATGGCTGGCAGGGCGATATGCCGGATCGAACCCGGCAGGGGCAAGTGCGCGCCCAGGGCGAAGTCGCGCTTGTACACCCATGCGCCCACGCGCGTACCGACATAGCGCATGGTGGCTTCGCGCTGTGCCGGCTCCAGGCCGCGCTCCATCCCCAGGGTCAGGCCGAAGATCTGCGGATAGTCGCGCGCGATCTGCGGCAACAGCGCCTCGACCCGCTTCTGGTTGTCGACGGAACTGGCCGGCGCCGTGGCCGGTGGTGGCGATGGCGGCGCGGACGATGTCGCCGTGTCGACCCGAATCGGTGCGATCGGCGCCGTCGGCGCGGCTGCATCGTAGGGATTGGCCTCGAAACTCTGCACCATCCAGTGCGTGCCCAATTGCTCTTGCAGCTGCAGCAGGTTTACTTCCGGCCCCTGCACCACCAACACCATGACCACGCCGGTCTCGGTATTCGCACGGCGCTGGCGCAGCAAGTTGAAGCGGTTGGCGACCAGCACCTCGCCCAAGGCCAGCAGCAACCCATCCCTGCGGTCGGAGACGACCTTCAGTTCTATATCGACTAGCTTTTCCATTTTTCCCCGAGTCGTCTGGCCGTTTTACCGGACACTTGATTGCGCCACGCTTCCCCAAGCCGGCCGGCTCCATAAGCGTAAGAGAGATAACACGCGGCGCATGAAATAAGAAGGATTCGGCGGCGGATAAATCATCGCTGTGAGACTCGTCACGCTTTTTCTGTCGGCATTCCCATGCCGACTATTATTTGTCTTCGTATAGGCCGATTGAGAGAGCCCGCCATCCGCATCGAAGGCATGCGCAAGGCTGCCGCTCTGTGTCTGCTCACCGAAGGACGGCGTCACAGAAGCGAGTGAGTTCGCCGACGGGATCGTCGAGCAGCTTTGCTCGTGAATTGCATGCCGCAACAAGAAAGGCCCCGCGTCGCGGGGCCTTTTCGTTGCTTCAGCGGGCCGCGGATCCGGCCTCGATCGCCGCCCAGGTTCGCAGCAGATTGCCGCCGAGGATCTTGCGGATGTCGGCATCGCCGTAGCCACGCGCCTGCAATCCCGCGACCAGGTTCGGATAGTCGGCGGTCGTGCGCAAGCCATCCGGCAGTTCGCCGCCGACGCCGTCGAAGTCCGAGCCGATGCCGACATGGTCGATGCCGATCAGCTTCACCGCGTAGTCGATCTGGTCGAGCACGGCGTCGATCTTCGTCTGCGGCGCAGGATGCGCGTCGGCCCAGGCCTTGTCGAAGGCATCGCTGTCTTCAAGCGGCTTGCCGGCCGCCTTCAGCGCGGCATTGCGCTGGTTGAGCGCATTGGTCGCGCGGAAGTGCGCTTGCGTATCCGCGGCCCCCTGCGGATCGACGAATGCGGTGCCGAACGGAACCTGCACCACGCCGCCCTTGTCCGCCACGGCCTTGGCGAGTTCGTCGCTGATGTTGCGCTCGAAGTCCGGGGTGAAATGGCGGAACGCCGAATGGCTGGCGATCACCGGTACTTTGCTCAACGCGATCGCCTCGCGCGCGGACTCGTCGGAGATGTGCGAGACGTCGACCATGATGCCGAGGCGGTTCATCTCGGCCACGACCTGCTTGCCGAACGGGCTCAGGCCATGCCACTTGCGCTCGAGCGCGTACGAGGAATCGGCGATGCGGTTGGCCGCGCTGTGGGCCAGGGTGATGTAACGCACGCCACGGTCGAAGAAGAACTGCAGGTTGGCCAGGTCGTCGCCGATCGGCGCGCCGTTTTCCATGCCCAATGGCAGCAACACGCGATCGCCCACCCGCAGGGATTCGACCTGTTTCGGCGAACTCAGCAATGCGAACTTGTCCGGATGCCGCTGCACCAGCGCCTCGACCGCATCGATCATCTCGTTGGCGGCCTGCCAGGCGCTGCCATCGGCGTCCTGCCTGGGCGAGGTATAGATCGACATGAAAGCGACATCCAGGCCGCCGGCGCGCGCCTTGGGATAATCGAACTCGCGCCCCTTGGCGTCCACGCCCAGATCCTTCCATCCGTCCATCAGCATCCCGGGCGCATCGATGTGGGTATCGACGATGACGGCGTCCTGCGCCAGCTTGCGTGCCGCGTCGGGCGGGGTTTGGGCAGTAGCCGATGTCATGGCCAGTATCAGGGCGCAGCAGATCAGGGTGCGGGACATGGATCCTCCGGGTAGGTGGGAAAGTCGGGACAGGCGCGTCGACCGACGCGCTCGCCCCAGCGTACACCCCGCCAGCAATCGGAAAAAGCCAAGGTTGTTCCCACGAAGCACGCTTCACCGATCACGACAGTCGTGGGAGCGGCGTCCCCGCCGCGAGCCCTTGCTTCTCTCGCATGGAAGAAAAAGCCGAAAGCCCGCGGCGGGGACGCCGCTCCCACGAATGCCCTACGAGACTTCGTAATGCTCGACGGTCGGCTCGAATTCCAGCAGGAAGTCCACGTCCTCCCGGTAGTACTTCGCCTGCGCGATGTCGTTTCCGGCGAAGGCCGCGATCGCCTC
>NZ_PDWT01000006.1 GCF_010093345.1 Pseudoxanthomonas yeongjuensis
TCATTTACTTATGTATTTTTTGTTTCACTATCTCTACTCAGCTAGCTTTTTGTTGTATGCGTCTCATCTCTACAAGTCTATCTACTACGTTCTCGGTAATTTACTGTCTCGTGGGCGCGGAGATGTTTAAGATGTTTAAAAGAAACACCCACCGCCAAAACCACCCCAGCCGCCGTGACGCGCGTAACGCCCGGCCGATACCGACATCAGTCCGTAAAGCAGGCCGATCGCGCCGGCGATGCCCGCCAGCGGGATCAGCGACGACATCAACCAGGCCACGCCGCCAGCCGCGCCGCCAGTGAGCACGCTGCGCACGCCCTTGGGCGCCTTTCCGAACAGGCCGCGGATGAAGCTGGCGGCGATGAAGGCCGCAACCAGGGCGAAGACCCAGTCGCCGCCGCCGTCGCCCTGCGCGCTGCGGTTGTCGCTGACCGGTGCAGGAAGCTCCTCGCCATCGATCAGCCTTACGAGTTGGGCGGTGGCATCGGCGATGCCGCCGCCGTAATCTCCTTCGCGGAATTTCGGCGCCAGGTATTCCTGGATGATGCGGTTGGCGATGGCGTCGGGAATCGCGCCTTCCAACCCGTAACCCGGCTGGATGCGCACCCGTCGGTCGTCCTTGGCCACGACCAGGAGCACCGCGTCGTCGACGCCCTTGCGGCCGAGCTTCCACTGGTCGAATACGCGTTGCGTGTACTGCTCGATGGTTTCCGGTTGCGTGCTCGCGACCACCAGCACCTGCAGCTGGCTGCCCTTGCGTTGCTGCAGGGCCAGCGCTTGTTGCTCGAGTTGCTGCCGCTGCGCCGTATCGAGCGTGCCGGTGGTGTCGACCACCGGCGAGTCCAGTGCGGGAATCGCTGCTGCCTGTTGTGCCCACGCAGGCAGACAAGCGAGCAGCAGCCAGGCGAACGCGAGCGCGCGTCGCAGCATGTCGATCAGCTATCCGCCACCGATCAGTTGCCGGGTGCGGGCGGCGGTGGCGGCGCAGGCGGAGCCGGCGGGGGCGGCGTGTTGCCGAAATCCACAGTGGGCGCCTCGGAAATCTGCGCCTCGTTCTCCACGGTGAAATTGGGCTTCTGCTTGTAACCGAAGATCATCGCGGTGAGGTTCTGCGGGAACGAGCGCACGTAGGTGTTGTAGTCCTGCACCGTGGCGATGTAGCGGCCGCGGGCCACGGTGATGCGGTTCTCGGTGCCTTCCAGCTGCGCCTGCAGGTCGCGGAACGACTGGTCGGATTTCAGGTTGGGGTAGTTCTCGGTGACCACCAGCAGGCGCGACAAGGCTCCCGACAGCTCGCCCTGCGCCGCCTGGAAGTTCTTCAGCGATTCGGCGTCGTCGGCATTGACGTTGATCTGCCCGACCCGCGCGCGCGCGTTGGTCACGTCGGTCAGCACCTGGCGTTCCTGCTGCGCGTAGCCCTGCACGGTCTTGACCAGGTTCGGAATCAGGTCGGCGCGGCGCTTGTACTGGTTCAGCACTTCCGACCAGCCGGCCTTGACCGTCTCGTCCTTCTGCTGGATGGCGTTGTAGCCGCAGCCCGAGAGCAGCGCGACCAGGGCAAGAATCAGGATCGAACGCGAAAGCAGGCGCATGGCGGAAGTCCTCCAGGTGGGCTGCGGCCATTGCAGCACCGCACCGACCCCAGCGCAACCATCATGCCCGGTCTTGTCCCCGAGGGGACTTCCTCCGGGGCGTAGATCCGGGCTTGCTCGGATGCTCTGGCTCCACACATCCGAGCAAGCTCGGACCTACAAATCAACCGCGTTACGGCACGATCGGGTGCTGGTGCTGGGCGCCGCGGCGGCGCATCAGCAGGTTGAGCCATTCCACCAGCACCGAGAAACCCATCGCGAAGTAGATGTAGGGCTTGGGCACGTGGACTTCGAAGCCGTCCAGGATCAGGACCGCGCCGATCAGCACGATGAAGGCCAGCGCCAGCATCTTGATGGTCGGATTGGCGTCGATGAAATGGCCCAGCGGATTGGCCGCCAGCAGCATCACCGCCACCGCCAGCAGGATCGCCGCGACCATCACCGGGATGTGCTGGGCCATGCCCACGGCGGTGATCACCGAATCCAGCGAGAACACGATGTCGATGATGGCGATCTGCAGGATCACCATGCCGAACACGCCGGAAGCCTTGGTGGTGTTGGGATCCTTGTCATGGCCGCCGGAGATCAGCTCGCGGATTTCCATGGTGCCTTTCACCAGCAGGAAGATGCCGCCCAGGATCAGCACCAGGTCGCGCACCGAGAAACCCATGCCGAGCAGGTGGAACAGGTCGTTCTGCATGCGCGCCAGGAACGCCAGCGAAACCAGCAAGGCGATGCGGGTGATGCAGGCCACGGCGATGCCGAACTTGCGGGCCACGTCGCGCCTTTCTTCGGGCAGCTTGCCCACCGCGATGGAGATGAACACCAGGTTGTCGATGCCCAGCACGATCTCCAGCGCGCTCAGGGTGACCAGGGTGAGCCAGACGTTGGGGTCGGCAAGGAATTCGAAACTCATCGGCAATCAATCCTTCAAATCGAAAAAAGTCGCGGACCCAGGATCAGGCCCCAGCACAGCAATACGTTCATCATCAGTACGAACACGGCGGCAGAACCCATGTCCTTGGCGCGGCCGGCCAACTCGTGGAACTCGGGGCCGTAACGCTCGATCACGGCTTCCACGGCCGAGTTGAGCAATTCGGCCGAAAGCACCAGCAGGCAGCTGCCGATCAACAGCACGCGTTCGATCGCGCCTTCGCCCAGCCAGATCGCCAGCGGGGTCAGCACCACCAGCAGCACCACTTCCAGTCGGAACGAGGACTCGTGCAGCCAGGCCGCGCGCAGGCCCTGCAGGGACCAGACCGTGGCTTTCAGGATCCGGCCCGGACCGCGGGGCATATGCCCTTTTTCATCGGCCATGTCGAAGGAGCTCAGCGAAGGTGGACATGGGCTGGGCGAGGCTCGGCCGTCGGGAAGGCGTCGATTTTGCCACAAGGCGACGACAGCCACTCGCGGCCACCTGGATTTGCGCTGGCTGGCGTGGGCTGGTCCACTACGGAAAACCCCTGCCGGACCGCGTCATGCCCTCGATACGCCCCATGCATACCCTCCTGCTCGCCAGCCTGCTCACCTTCCTCGCAGCGTGCGCCAGCACCCCGGCACCGCCGATCGGGCCGCCACAGGTACCCGGACAGGTCTCCAGCGCGGATTGGGAGCAGGACATGCAGCGCTTCGCCGCCGCGGACGCCGTCACGCCACCGCCGAAGCATGCGCTGCTGTTCATCGGCAGCTCCTCGATCCGGTTCTGGGACACGCTGGCGACGGACTTCCCCGGGCTGCCGGTGATCAACCGCGGCTTCGGCGGCTCGGAGATCCGCGACAGCACCTGGTACGCGGACCGCATCGTGGTGCCGTACGCGCCGCGTCAGGTCCTGATCTACGCAGGCGACAACGACCTGGCAAGCGGACGCAGTCCCGTGCAGTTGCGCGATGACTTCCGCCGCTTCGTGGCACGCGTCCGCCACGACCTGCCCCGGGTGAAGATCGCCTATATCTCCAACAAGCCCAGCCCCTCGCGCGCCCACCTGCTGGCTGCGCAGCGGAAGGCGAATTCGCTGATCCGCCAGGACATCGCCACGATGGCGAACGTCCAGTTCATCGACATCTTCACTCCGATGCTCGATGCGCAAGGCCGACCACGCGAAGAACTGTTCGGCGAAGACCGGCTGCACATGAACCCGGCCGGCTACGAGTTGTGGACGCGGGTGGTCGCGCCGTACCTGTCCGCCGACCGATCCATTCCGGTAACGGATCCGTAACTCCTGCAGGCATAGATTCGCTGCTCCCATCCTGCGGAGCATATCCATGGCCGTGAACTACATTCCCGACGGTTACCACACCGTCACTTCCTATCTGATGGTCGATGACGCGGCCAAGGCGCTGGATTTCTATCGCGACGCCTTCGGCGCCGAGGAGCTCTTCCGCCTGCCGATGGGCGACAAGATCGGCCATGCGGAAATCATGATCGGCGACACCCACCTCATGCTGGCCGACGAATTCCCCGACATGGGCGCATTGGGCCCGAACAGCCGCGGCGGCCCCACTGCCAGCTTCATGATCTACGTGCCCGACGCCGACGCCGCCTACGACCAGGCGGTCAAGGCCGGCGCCAAGGCGGACCGGCCGCTGAAGAACGAATTCTGGGGCGACCGCATCGGCACCGTGATCGATCCCTTCGGGCACAAATGGTCGCTGGCCACGCACGTGGAGGAAGTCGGTCCGGAGGAAATGCAGAGGCGCATGGCCGAATGGAGCGAGCAACAGAAATGAGCCTGTGCCCATGAACGACGACAACCCCAGCATCCTTTCCCACGTCTCGATCGGCAGCAACGACCAGGCCCGGGCCATTGCTTTCTACGATGCCGTGCTTGCAACACTGGGCTGCAAGCGGGTGCTGGAACACCCCGGCGCAGTGGCCTATGGCAAGCGGTTCCCCGAATTCTGGGTGCAGACGCCCGTGGACGGAAAGCCCGCGCAGGCCGCCAATGGCGTGCATTTCGGTTTCATTGCATCCAGCCGCGATGCGGTGCATGCATTCCATACCGCGGCGCTGACCAATGGCGGAATCGACGAAGGCGGTCCGGGACCACGCCCGCACTATGGCGAACCTTATTACGGCTGCTTCGTACGCGATCCGGATGGCCACAAGATCGAGGCTGCGTTCTGGGACGAAAGCCTGGCCTGACCGGCGACGCCGTCGCAGTTGATCCTGCGTACGCGGACCCGGACGTGGAGATCAGTTGTCGCTCGCGCCGAAGATCGCCACGCCACGCGAGCCATCGCCTTTGGCCCATCCGCGATACATGCCCGAGGTACTGAAGGGCATGGCGATGTTGCCATCGCGATCCACCGCGATGGCGCCCCCGTCGCCGCCGAGTTCGGGTACGCGCTGCAGGATCACCGCATCGGCGGCGGCAGCGAGGCTGGCGCCGCCATAGGCCATGCGCGCGGCGATGTCGTGCGCGACCGCGTTACGGATGAAGAATTCGCCCCAGCCCGTGCCCGACACCGCGCAACGCTCGTCGGCCCAGGTGCCGGCGCCGATCAACGGCGAATCGCCCACCCGGCCGTAGCGCTTGTTGGTCATGCCGCCGGTGGAAGTGGCGGCGGCGAGATTACCGTGCGTATCCAGTGCGACCGCACCGACCGTGCCGAAGTATTTGCCGCGCAGATTGTCGGCATCGGCGGATTCAGCACGTTCGCGCGCCTGTTCCTGGTCGAGTTGCGCACGACGTGCGTCGGTGTCGAACCACTCGTTGGTCACGCGTTCGATCTGCGGCTGGGTGTCCGCGAACTGTTCGGCACCGGCGCTGATCATCATCACATGCGGCGAATGCTCCATCACCGCGCGCGCCAGCTTGACCGGGTTGCGGATGGTTTCCACGCCGGCCACCGCACCCGCGCGGCGCGTGCGCCCTTCCATCAGCGAGGCGTCAAGCTCGTGCCTGCCATCCGCGTTATAGACCGACCCCTTGCCTGCATTGAAGCGCGGCGATTCCTCCAGCGCCACGACCGCTGCTTCGACCGCGTCGAGCGCGCTGCCGCCATTGGCGAGGATCGCACGTCCCGCTTCCAGCGCCTGTTCCAGATCGGCGCGGATCGATTGCTCGTCGGCCGCGGACAGCTGGTCGCGCTCGATCACGCCGGCGCCGCCGTGGATGACGAGGGTGAAGTGTTGGGCGTGCGGGGTCATTTGGAAGATCGGCTATGGCCAGGCCAAAGGATAGCCGATGGCCCCGTCCCCCAAGGGGACTTCCTTCGGGGCGTAGGAGCGGGCCTTGCCCGCGATGCTTTTCATCTGGTTACACGAGAAGAGCATCGCGCCCAAGGGGCGCTCCTACGGCATGCCGTTATTGCTGGCGCAACGCCTCGATCGGATCCAGCTGCGAGGCCTTGCGCGCCGGGTAGTAGCCGAAGAACAGGCCCGTGCAGATCGAGAAGGCGGCGGCCAGCGCCACCACCTGGCCGTTGAGGACGATGGGCAGGTCGCTGAACTTGCCGACCAGCAGCGCGCCGACCACGCCGATGAGGATGCCGATGACGCCGCCGACCAGCGAGATCAGCATGGCCTCGGCGAGGAATTGCCTGCGCACGTCCGAAGGTCCCGCGCCCACCGCCATGCGCAAGCCGATCTCGCGGATCCGCTCGGTCACCGAGACCAGCATGATGTTCATGATGCCAATGCCGCCGATGATCAGGCAGATGGTCGCCACCGCGCCGAGCAGTTTCGACATCAGGTTGGTGGTGGCGGTGCGCGTGGCGACGATCTCGGAAATATTGCGCACGTTGAAATCATCGTCCGTACCCGGCGCGATCTTGTGCCGCTGGCGCAGCAGCGCCTCCACTTCGCCCTGCACGTAGCCCAGGTCCTTGGCGCTGGTCACGGTCAGCGCGATCTGCATCACCGCGCCCGCGGGCAGGCCCATCGCGCCCATCAGGCGTCGGCGCGCGGTCTGCAGGGGCACCATCACCACGTCGTCCTGGTCCTGGCCGAAGCCGCCCTGACCCTTGGCCTTGAGGGTGCCGATCACGGTGAACGGCACCCGCCCCAGGCGGATGGTCTGGCCCACGCCGCTGTCGTCGCCGAACAGGGTGCGACGCACGCTGTCGCCCAGGATCACGCTCTTGCCGGCGCTGGTGTAGTCCTGCGCGTCGAAGCCTTCGCCGTTTTCCATCGTCCAGCCGTTGATGTCGAAATAATCCGCCTGCACGCCCTGCCAGCTGGTCGCGGCGTTGTTTTCCGCATACACCACCTGGGTGCTGCCGCGCAGCGCACCGGCGACATATTGCACTTCCGGGATTTCGTTGCGGATCGCCTCCACGTCGCCCTCGTCGAGGGTGAAGAAACTGCTGGAGCTCATCCGCACCCCGCCGCCGCCACGCCCGGCGCCGGGCGAGATGTCCAGGCGCTGCGAACCCAACCCGGACACCATCTTGTCGATTTCCGCCTGGGTGCCCTGCCCCACCGAGACCATGACGATCACCGCGGCGATGCCGATGATCACGCCCAGCGAAGTCAGCGCGCTGCGCATCCAGTTGCCGCGCAGGGCGAAGATCGCGGTGCGCAGGATGTCGAGGAAATTCATGCGTGTTGCTCCACGTGCGCGTGCGGCTCTTCATGCAGCTCGCCATCGCGCATCACGAAGATGCGGTCGGCGTGGGCGGCGACTTCGGCATCGTGGGTGATCAGGATCACGGTGTGGTCGTCGTCGCGCAGGCGCTTGAACAGGGCCAGGATCTCCTCGCCGGTCTTCGAATCCAGCGCGCCGGTGGGCTCGTCGGCCAGCAGGATCGGCGGCTTGTTGATCAGCGCGCGGGCGATGGCCACGCGTTGCTGCTGGCCGCCGGAAAGCTCGCTGGGCCGGTGCGAGGAGCGCTCGCCCAGGCCGACCGACGCCAGCGCTTCCTGCGCGCGACGCTTGCGTTCGACCGGCGGCACCTGCGCGTAACCCAGCGGCATGGCCACGTTGTCCAGCGCGCTCATCCGCGGCAGCAGATTGAAGCCCTGGAACACGAAGCCGATCTTGTCGCGGCGCAGGATCGCCAGCTCTTCCGCATCCAGCGTGGCCACGTCGATGCCGTCGCATTCGTAGACGCCCGCACTGGGCTTGTCCAGACACCCGATCAGGTTCATCAAGGTCGACTTGCCCGAACCCGAAGGGCCCATGATCGCGACGAAATCGCCGCGATGTATTTTCAGATCCACGGCTTTCAGGGCGACGACCTCGGCCTCACTGCCGGGCGAATACACCTTGCCCAGGCCGCGCGTCTCGATCACCGGTACCGCTGTCGGGTCCTGGCTCATTCCCTGGCGCGCTCGCCGGTGATGATCGTGTCGCCCTGCTTGATGTCGCCGGAAACCTCGGTGTTGGTGCCGTCACTGGCGCCGATGCGCACCTGCACCTGTTGCGGCTTGCCATCGACCAGCTTGTACAGCGGCGCGCGCTTGGCGCTGGTCAGCGCGGACACCGCCGCATCCCATTGCTTGCGCTGGACGTCGTCCAGGCTGGTGCGGAACGCGGCGAAATCCTGCTGGTAGCGCTCCAGCATGCGTTGCCTGATCTGCGCCTGCATGTCACCGGAACCGCTGGAGACCATGCGCGGACCGCCGCCGCCACCGAACATGGAATTGCTGCCGCCGGCTTTCGCCGCCGCCTGGCGCGCGGCCTGGCGTTCGCGGATGCTGGCGACGGCGGCATCGAATGCCGCCTGTTGTTCCGGATTGGCCTTCAACTGCGCGACCGTACGCGCCAGGTCGTCGGTGATCCCGCTGCCGGCGCCGCGCATCGCGACCGGCGCCGCCTGTTGCGGGGCAGCGCTGTCCGCCGGTTTGTACCGCAACGCCGCGTTGGAAATCCTCAACACGTCATTGCGCTTGCTGACCTCGATCTCGGCATTGACGGTCAGGCCCGGCAGCAGGGTGCCGTCGCTGTTGTCCACGGCGACCACCACCGGATAGGTGACCACGTTGCTGGTGGTGGTGGCGGACAGGCGCACCTGTTCCACCGTGCCGCGGAACTGGCGGTCGGGGAAGGCGTCGACGGTGAACGATACGCCCTGCCCGACCTTGACCTGGCCGATGTCGGCTTCGTCCACGGCCAGTTCGATCTTCATCTTGGCCAGGTCCTCGGCGATGGTGAACAGCTCCGGCGCCTGCAGGCTGGCGGCCACGGTCTGGCCGGGCTCGATGGTCCGGGTCAGGACCACGCCATCGACCGGCGAACGGATCACGGTGCGGCCCAGGTTGATGCGCGTGGTCTGGGTCGACGCGGTCTGCTGCTGGATCTGCGCCTGCGCGGAATTGACCGCCGCGCGCGCCTGGTCCAACGCCGCGCGGGCAAGGTCGACGTCGCTGCGCGCGACCAGTTGGCGGCTGCCCAGGTCGGACTTGCGGTCGTAGTCGAGTTGCGCGTTGCGCAAAGTGGCCTGGGCCTGGGCCAGCGAGGCCCGCGCGCCGCTGATCTGCGCCGAGCCCTGGGCGATCTGCGCTTCATAGGTACTGGGATCGATGCGCGCGATCACCTGGTCCTTCTTCACCTGATCGTTGAAGTCGACCAGCACGTCGGTGACCTGGCCGGAAACCTGGCTGCCCACGGTGACCGTGGAGGTGGCGCTGAGCGTGCCGGTGGAAGAGATGACCACGCGGATGTCGCCGCGATCGACCTGGACGGTACGGTAGGCGCCTTCGGCCGCTTCGCTCTTGCGATTGTTCCAGTACCAGAGCCCGGCCACGATCACCGTCACGACGACCACCGCGGAAACGATGCGGGCAACCAGTTTGCTGCGGGGGCGCGAGGGATTTCGACGTGGGGAATTTCGACGCGGCTGGTTCATGCGGGGAGTCGGACCTTGGGGCGTGGGATTCGAGGCATTAACGCACGGCCGCGGTCAGCGTTGACAGTGCGGGACGGGCGAGGGTTCCCTTGCTCGATCCCGTTTAGGAGTGGTTTGCTTGCATGAGGGCACGGGAGGCGGGAGGGGAAACGAGAGATGGAAACAAGAGCCCTCCTCACTCCTCACTCCTCACTCCTCACTCCTCACTCCTCGCTCCTCGCTCCTCGCAACCCAGGCTAAGCGACGAAACGGATGGTCGCGGTAGTGCCGCGCCCGAGCACGCTCTCAAGCTCGACCTTCCAGCCGAAGCGCTCGCACAGCCTGCTTACGATGGAAAGGCCCAGGCCGGTGCCGTTCGGACGCGAAGGATCGGCGCGGTAGAACGGTTCGAACGCGCGCGACATCGAGTCCTGGCTCATGCCGATGCCGGTGTCGCGGATGACGATGCGGTCCTGTTCCAGGACCACCTCGATGCGGCCCGCATCGGTGTAGCTGCAGGCATTGCGCAACAGGTTGCTGACCACGACCTGCATGACCCGCGGCGGCGCGTGCAGGCGCGGCTTGGCGTTGCAGGTGACTTCCAGGTCCACGTGCTTGCCGATCAGCAGCGAACGCGCGTTGTCGGCTTCGTCCAGGACGATGTCGGCCAGCTCGAAATCCTCGCTCTGCGGCTCCACGTCGGCCTCGCGGGCGAGGATCAGGAAGGCGTCGATCACCGCTTCCATGTCGCGTCCCGCACGCTGGATGCGTTGCAGGGCGCGGGTCACCCGTGGCGGCGAATCCTCGGCCATGGCCATGTCGCTGGCCACCCGGATCACGGTGAGCGGAGTACGCAGCTCATGGCTGGCGTCGCGGGTGAAGTCGCGTTCGCGTTCGACATGCGCCGAAACCCTATGGGCCAGGCCGTGCAGCGCCGATGCCAATTGCCGTGCTTCGCCCTGCACGTCCGCCGGCAGCTTGTCCGGCGCCAGGTTGCTGATATCGGGGCCACGCGGATCCCAGCGCATGACCTGTTCGGCCAGCCAGCTGACCGGCGAGACCAGGCGCTTGGAGGCTCGGTAGGTCAGCCATGAAACCGCGTAGATCGCGATCAGGGTGAGGATGATCGGCAAGGTGCCGAAATAGAAGGCCAGGCGCTCGGCCTGCGAGCGCAGGAACACCAGGTACAGGCGTCCCGCCGGTTTCTCATCCACCAGTACCAGTTGGTCGTCGTCCTTCAGCTCGTAGAAGCCCGGCTTCAGCGCGCGCAGGTTCTCCGGCAACAGCAGGTTGGAGCGCCCGCGTGGGACCAGGTAGCCGCGGATGTTGTAGGTATTGGGCGGCGGCTGGGTCTGCGATGCGCCATACAGGTCCCAATAGTGCATGGCCTCTTCCTGCAGCGCGGTGTTGATCAGGCTGTGCTTGATCACCGCCGATACCAGAAACACGCCGAGCACGATAGCGAGGCTGGCCAGCACCACCTGGATGATGAAGGCGATCCGGATCTTGCGGGGCAGGCCTTGCCGCATCTTATGTTCCGTTTCGGGGTAGCTGGGTCATGCCGGCAGAATCATGCCCGTATCCGGCCCATGGCTAGGCGATGTCCGCGATGCGATAGCCCGCGCTCTGCACCGTATGCAGCAGCGGCTTGTCGAACGGCTTGTCGATGACTTTGCGCAGGTTGTAGAGATGACTGCGCAAGGTGTCCGAATCCGGCAGGCCGTTGCCCCATATCTCGCGCTCGATCTCCTGGCGGGTGACCACGCGCGGCGATTCGCGCATCAGGATGGTCAGCAGGCGCAGCCCGATCGGCGAAAGCATCAACTCCGAACCGCCACGGGTGGCACGCATGCTGACCGGATCCAGCGCCATGTCGGCGACCTTCAATACTTCCGCGCCGACCTGGCGGCGTTCGCGTCGGATCAGCGCGCGCAGGCGCGCCTCCAGTTCCTGGATCGCGAACGGCTTGGTCAGGTAGTCGTCCGCGCCCGAGCCCAGTCCGGTCAGCTTGTCGTCCAGGGTGTCGCGCGCGGTCAGCATCAGCACCGGGGTGGATTTGCGTGCCTCGGTACGCAGGCGACGGCAGACTTCCATGCCGTCCATGCGCGGCAGCATCAGGTCGAGCACCAGCACGTCGTAGCTGTTCTCGACCGCCAGCCGGTAGCCATCGAGGCCATCGGTGGCGTAATCGACTTCGAAGCCGCGCCCTTCCAGGTACTCGCCGATCATTTCTGAAATGTTGCGGTTGTCTTCGACCACCAGCACCAGTCCGGCGGTTTCTTGAGTTTGGCGCATGCAGCCTCCGTCGTTTCTTCAGGTTTGTGAAACTACCTGCTGGACGGTTGACGGCATGTGAAGGCGACGCCCGGACAGGGAGAAGTGCCCTACTCTTCGCAACCGGCCATCCGCCCGGCCAGGTCCACCACAACGGAATCGAACCCATGCACCCTGTCCTGGCCAGCATTTCCCTGCTCATCCTGAGCAATGTGTTCATGACCTTCGCCTGGTATGCGCACCTCAAGGAACTGAGTGCGAAGCCGTGGCTGCTGGCCGCGCTGGTCAGCTGGGGGATCGCGCTGTTCGAATACCTGCTGCAGGTGCCGGCGAACCGGATCGGCTACACCGTGCTCAGCGTCGGCCAGCTGAAGATCATGCAGGAGATCATCACCCTGGGGGTGTTCGTGCCTTTCGCGATCTTCTACCTGAAGGAACCGTTGAAGCTGGACTACCTGTGGGCGGGACTATGCCTGCTGGGCGCCGCCTATTTCGCCTTCAGGAGCAAGTTCTGATCCTTGCCGCCGCTAGGGAGCCTCTGAATAATTCCCTCGTTCGCGCCCATTGCACAAAGCAGGAAAGGCAAAGGCCCTTGGACACGGATCAGGGCGGAAAAGGCAGATACAGCAAAAGACAGATACAGCGTTTGCTTTATCCGTGGTTTCCGCTCTGATCCGTGTCCAGGAGAAGCCCTGGATAATTTCCCCTTTCAAGCCCGCTGGGTGGCTGAAAATCCTGCGGCAGCCATCTCTCCGGGTGGTTCGACAGAGCCTGCCCCGGACCCCTTATCGAGTACGGAGCAGGCTTTGATCCGGGGCTCACCATCAACGGCATTCCAGGAGTCGCGCCCGCTTCCCGGAATCGTCCAGACCTTCCCTAGAGCTTGACCTTGCCAAGCAGGATGTCCTTGAACATCACCCAGTCGCCGGCGAAGGAATAAAGCGGATGCTTGAACGTCGCCGGGCGGTTCTTCTCGAAGAAGAAATGCCCGATCCAGGCGAAGCCGTAGCCGCAGAACAGCGCACCCAGCAGCCACCAGGCATTGCCGCTGACCGCGGCCGTGGCCAGCAGCGCAAGCACGCCCCAACTGCCGATGAAATGCAGCCGGCGCGAAGTGCGATTGCTGTGTTCCTCGAGGTAGAAGGGGTAGAACTCGCGGAAACTGGCGAAGCGGCTCATGACTCCTCCCGGTGGCTTATGCGGTACGTGGCGCGAACATGATGACGCCCATGCCCAGCAGGCACAACGCCGCGCCAAACAGGTCCCAGCGGGTCGGCTTCACCGCATCGACCCACCACAGCCAGCCGATGGCCACGGTTACGTACACCCCGCCGTACGCCGCGTAAACGCGGCCCGAGGCGGTCGGGTGCAGGGTAAGCAACCAGGCGAACAGGGCCAGGCTGGCGGCGGCGGGCAACAGCAGCCACGCACTGCCGCCCTTGCGCAGCCAGACATAGGGCAGGTAGCAGCCGACGATCTCGGCGACGGCGGTCAGCAGGAACAGCAGCAGGGTCTTCATTCCTGCCCGCGCTCGATCCGCTTGGCCCGATCCCAGTAGGCGTCCTGCTGCTCCAGCGGCAATTGCGCAAGGCGGGTGCCCTCGCCGGCCGCAAGCGACTCCATGCTGCGGAAACGCCGCTCGAATTTCAGGTTGGCGTGGCGCAGCGCGGCGCCGACATCGACCTTGGCGTGGCGCGCCAGGTTGGCGCAGACGAAGAGGATGTCGCCGATCTCGTCCTGCAGGCGCTCGCGGTTGGCTTCCACGTCGCCGCGCGCGAATTCCACCCGCACTTCCTCGATTTCCTCGTGCAGCTTGGCGATCACCGGATCGGTGCCGGGCCAGTCGAAACCGACCCGCGCCGCGCGCGCCTGCAACTTCACCGCGCGCTGCCATTCGGGCATGCCGCGCGAAATGCCGGCCAACGCCGAGATGTCGTCGTCGCCCGCCGCCTGGCGTTCGCGCTGCTTCTGCGCTTCCCATTCGCGGGTCTGGGCCTCGGCGTCCTCGACGCTGGCATCGGCGGCCGCTCCCGGCATCCTGCCTCCCGCGGCATTTGCACATCCCTGTGCGGCAAACACATGCGGATGCCGGCGCGTCATCTTGTCGCAGATCGCCGCGACCACATCGCCGAAATCGAAGGCGCCCTGTTCCCGCGCCATCTGCGCATGGAACACCACCTGCAGCAGCAGGTCGCCCAGTTCGTCCTTCAGGTGATCGAGGTCGTTGCGATCGATCGCATCGGCGACCTCGTACGCTTCCTCGATGGTGTACGCGGCGATGCTGGCGAAGTCCTGCTCGATATCCCAGGGGCAGCCGCTGTCGCGATCGCGCAACCGGGCCATGATCGCGAGCAGATCGGCGATATCGGCCGGCTTATCCAATCCAGCTCCTCCACGGCAACTGCGGATCGCCGAGGGCGATGAAATCGCCGTTCAACAGCGTAGGCCGCTGGTTGTAGCGGAACGCGCGCCCGTCCGGGGCGATGACCACGCCGCCAGCGGCCTCCAGCACGCATTGCGCCGCGGCCGTATCCCATTCGGAGGTCGGGCCGAAGCGCGGGTACACATCCAGGGTGCCGTCGGCGATGCGGCAGAACTTCAGCGACGAGCCCAGGCCCAGCGTCTGCGCATCGCCGATCCGGGCCAGCAGTGCCTCGGTACGCGCATCGCGATGCGAGCGGCTGGCGGCCACGCGCAGGGTACCCGTGGCCGGCGCGCGGGTGCGCAACAGGGTGTCGGTTTCGCCATCGCGTCGACAGGCTTCCGCGCCGGCCACGCCATGCCAGACGGTCCCGCCGACCGGCGCCAGCACGACCCCGAACACGGACACGCCCTGTTCTATCAGGGCGATGTTGACGGTGAACTCGCCGTTGCGCTTGACGAACTCGCGGGTGCCGTCCAATGGATCCACCAGCCAGTAACGGCTCCAGTGCCGGCGCGTTTCCCAGGGGATATCGGCGGCTTCCTCGGACAGGATCGGCCAATCCGGAGTCAGCCGTTCCAGGCCATCGACGATGATCCGGTGCGCGGCCAGGTCGGCGGCTGTCAGCGGACTGGAATCGGATTTGCTTTCGACCTCGAAAGCATTTTCGTACACGGCCAGGATCGCCGCCGCCGCCTCGCGGGCGATGGCGATGACCGCTTCGCGCAGGTCCGCGGTGACCGGGCTCATGCCGGCATGCTCATGCCTGTCCCCGCAACCATTCGCGGGCGATGAACAACGCCGCCAGCGAACGGCCTTCGGAAAAATCATCGCGCAGCATCAGCTGGTCCAGCGCATCGAGCCTCCACGGCACCACTTCCAGTTCCTCGGGTTCGTCGCCGGGCAATCGCTGCGGATAAAGATCGCGCGCCAGCACCAGCCATGATTGATGACTCATGTAGGTGGGCACCAGACTCAACGCGCGCAGCACCTCAAGCCGGTGCGCGCCATAGCCGGCTTCTTCCTGCAATTCGCGATTGGCGGCCTGCACCGGGCTTTCACCGGCATCGATGCGGCCCTTGACCAGGCCCAGCTCGTAACGATGCACGCCCGCCGCGTATTCGCGCACCAGCAGCACGGTTTCGTCGTCCAGCATCGGCACCACCACCACCGCGCCATAGCCGTGCGGCTTCTGCCGGTGGAAATGCCGGCGCTCGCCGTTGCTGAACTCCAGGTCCAGCACCTCGACGATGCGCTCGGACGGGCCTTCGCTGCGTTCGCTGATGCCGTGGATGATGGGCAGGCGGCGGCTCATCCGCGAACTCCGGTGCGGGGGCCTGCGGTGGTCGATATGATGGGCGGATGCAGGGAAACGATCATGAAGCTCAAATGCTAACAGAGGCCGGGGACTGGCGTTCGCGCGACCTCGAAGTGTTATGGCACCCGTGCACGCAGATGCGCGAACATCCGGATACGCTGCCGCTGGTACCGATCGCGCGTGGCGAAGGCGCCTGGCTGGTGGGCTACGACGGTCGCCGCTACCTGGATGCGGTCAGCAGCTGGTGGACCAACCTGTTCGGCCATGGCGAACCGCGGATCGGCGCGGCCATCGCGCGCCAGGCGCAGGTCCTGGAGCAGGTGATGCTGGCCGGTTTCTCGCACGCGCCTGCGGTGCAACTTGCCGAACGCCTGCTGGCGCTGGCCCCGCGCCAGGCCGATCGCAAGCCGCTGGCCAAGGTGTTCTATGCCGACAATGGCTCCGCGGGCGTGGAAGTGGCGCTGAAGATGGCGTTCCATTATTTCCACAACCGCGGCGAACACCGGCGCACGAAGTTCGTGGCCCTCGAGAACGGCTACCACGGCGAAACCATCGGCGCGCTGGCCGTCGGCGACATCCCGTTGTACCGGCGCGTATATGCGCCGCTGCTCAGCGAGGCCCTGTTCGCGCCATCGCCGGACGCCTACCTGGCCGAACCCGGCGAGTCGGCGGCGGCGCATGCCGGGCGCGCTGCCGATGCGCTGGCAAACCTGTTCGACCGCCATCCCGGCGAGATCTGCGCGCTGATCATCGAGCCGCGCGTGCAATGCGCGGGCGGCATGCGCATGCACGACCCTTCCTACCTGGCTCGTGTGCGCCAGTTGTGCGACGCCAACGGCGTGTTCCTGATCGCCGACGAGATCGCGGTGGGTTTCGGCCGCACCGGGCCGATGTTCGCCAGCCAGGAAAGCGGCGTGATGCCGGACCTGCTGTGCCTGTCGAAAGGACTGACCGGCGGCTTCCTGCCGCTGGCGGCGGTGCTGGCCACGCAGCAGATCTACGACGCCTTCCTCGACGATTCGCGCGAGCGCGCCTTCCTCCATTCGCACAGCTACACCGGCAACCCGCTGGCCTGCGCGGCAGCGCTGGCGACGCTGGATATCTTCGGGCAGGACGACGTGCTGGCGCGCAACCGCGTTACGGCGAAGCAGATGGCCGCGCTGGCCGCCCCATTCGCCGCCCACCCGCAGGTCGCCGACGTGCGCCAGGCGGGAATGATCGTGGCCTTCGAGCTCACCCGGGGCGGCGACAAGCGCACGCCGTTCCCCGCGCAGCAGCGGGTCGGACTGAAGGCCTATCGGGCAGCGCTGGAACGCGGCGTGGTCCTGCGCCCGCTCGGCGACGTTCTGTACTGGATGCCGCCGTATTGCATCGATGATGCGCAGTTGCGATCGCTGGCGGAAACCACGCGCGCGGTGATCGACGAGGCGACATCGTGATGCCGAACCTGTTGTGGGAAGGGCTTCAGCCCCGACGGCTCTTCGCCCGGCAAACCGTCGGGGCTGAAGCCCCTCCCCCAATCCGAAGAAAGTCCCTTCGGGGGACAAAGGACTGCGAGTGCGCCTGACCCGCTGCCACGTTGACACTGCGCTCTCTCCAGGCGTCGAGATCACACTGCCCGAGTCGGCGGCCGCGCACCTGGTCCGCGTGCTGCGCCTGCGCGAGGGCGATGAATGCGTGCTGTTCAACGGCGATGGCGACGACTATCGCGCGCGCATCGCCTCGGCGGGAAAGCGCGAGGTCGTGGCCCAGGTCCTGTCGGCCAGCCCGGTGGACAACGAATCGCCGTTGCGCATCACCCTGGTCCAGGGCATCGCCCGCGGCGAGAAGATGGACCTGATCCTGCAGAAGGCGACCGAACTGGGCGTCGCCGGCTTCGTCCCGGTGCTGGCCGAACGCACCGAAGTGAGGCTGGACGCCGAACGCACCGAAAAGCGCATGACCCACTGGCGCAGCGTGATCGTGTCGGCCTGCGAACAATCGGGTCGCGCCCGCGTGCCGGAGCTCATGCAACCGATCCAATTGGGCCAAGTCGCAGCGCAGGTCGCGGATGATGCCGTGAAACTCACGCTGGATCCCGTCGGCGATTCCGCGCTGGCGACGCTGGCGACGCCAGCTGCCCGTTTGCTCACCATCGCGATCGGCCCGGAAGGCGGCTGGTCGCCGCGCGACCGCGAGATCCTGCGCGCAGCCGGATTTTCCGGTTTGCGGCTGGGGCCGCGCATCCTGCGCACCGAGACCGCGGGATTGGCGGCTATCGCGGCCCTGCAATCGCGATTCGGGGATATGTAGGAGCGGGCCTTGCCCGCGATGCTTTGTCTTCTGGATACGGATCGAAGAGCATCGCGGGCAAGGCCCGCTCCTACGCCCCGACGCCCCGAAGGAAGTCCCCCTGGCGGACGAAGCAGGCGGTCGTTACGCCACCGCCGCCAACGCATCGCCGAGCATGGCCTCGATGCTTTCCAGGTCCGGCAGCAACGCCGCCTCATCGCCCAGCAATACGCGCATGCGCACGCCATTCGGCAGCTGTTCCTCGGTCGCATCGGCCAGCAGGCCGTCGCGCGGCACCGAGACCAGGCGTGGGAACGACTGCGTCAGCAAGGCGAAATACGGCATGGCTTCGCTACCGCCCAGCGCCTTGAGGACCACGATCTTGCTGCTGGCGACGACGCTTTCCGCTCCCAACCCGGTCAACTGCGCGAACGAAACCAGCGGCACCTGCCAGCCGTGCCAGGAAATCTGGCCCGGCAACCACGCCGGTGCGTCGGCGATCGGCTCCACCGGCACGCGCGCCAGTACCTCGGCGACGGTCGCGTTGGGCAGGAGCAGGCGCTCTTCGGCGGCCTGGATCAGTACGCCACGGATTTCGTCGTTGGAACTTGCCATCGGTATTTCCTCGGTACGTCAGGCCTGGTTACAGCGTGCCTGGATACAACGTGATCAATCGGGCCAGTGCGAAGCGAGATGCGACGCCAGCTCGGCTGGCGTCGCCACCATGCCGCCACGCGCGGCCAGCGCCTTGGAGGCGGCCGGGTCGTAGCAGCCCTGCGGCGACTGCCCTGCGGCGAGGCCGCCCTCGGCCGCCAGCGCCAACGCCGCCTCGACCTGCGACGGATCGCTGCCGCTGAGCAGCAGCACCGCGCTTTCCGCGGGCGGGAGCGAGGCGATCAGGTCATCGACCCGGAGCGCGCCCTCGCCGAAATGGACGACGCCTTCTTTCACGTTCACCGCCACGTCGTCGGGCAGCACGTAGACATGCGCCGCCTGCGCGGCTTCGCCCGCTCTGGCCAGTTGCACCGGCAGCGTCGAGACGCGCTCCATCTGCTTGACCAGGTTGTCGTAGCGTCCACCATCGAGGCGCAGCTGCACCAGCACCGGGCGCGAAAGGCCGGGCGGCAGGTCCGCAAGCACCTTGCGTACCGCATCGGGACCGCCAATGCCGGCGAACAGCAACGCCGCACCACGGACGCCGGCGCCCGTCGCCGTGGCATGGATCGATTCCAGTTCCAGGGTCAGGCCACTGGATTTCACCGGCGCCTGGGGCAGCGGTGGCGGCTCGGCCACGGCAACCGCCGGCGGCTCCGCCGATCCGATACCGTCATGCAGCGGCGCGTCGTGTTCCACGGCGATCGACGGTTTCCAGGTTTCCGGGTCGATGGACTGGCTGGATCCGGGCGCGTCGTCGTCGGCCACCAGTTCCAGGCCGCCGCGCGGGAGTTCGAACGCCACTCCCTGCGCTTCCTCCAGGTGCGGTTCGATTCCCGCATCGGCATGGATCTGCGCCGGCGAGAGCGGCAGGCCGGGTTCGGGGCGGGTGTCGTCCAGCTCGCCACCCGGCGGCAGCACGTCGGCGTGGCCATTCAACTTCGCCGACAGATGCCGCGCCCAGCGCTTGGCCTCCCAGCCTTCGCGACGCGCGGCCAGCTCGACTTCATCGAAAATCACCACCACCGAAGGATCGTGCAGCACCTGGTCGAAACGCGAAAGGCTGTCCTCGATGGCCGATTCCAGCGCCACCAGCACGACCTGCGGGGAAGCGTCGCCCAGGGCCGCTCCATCCAGGGTGTTGGGATCGTCCTCCAGCACGATCTCCGCCCCTGCTGCATGCAAGGCCAGGCGCAATTGCTCGCGGGCGGAGCCGGGACGCGCCAGCAACGCGACGCGCTTGCCCGGTTGCGCGGTCATCGCCAAACCACCCTCATTCACGGACACGGGCGATCCCCAGCAGGTCGTAGACGTTGCGCATCAGGTCGAGCTCCTGGTACGGCTTGCCCATGTAGCGCTGCACGCCGAGTTCCATGGCGCGCTGGCGATGCTTGTCGCCGGTGCGCGAAGTGATCATCACGATCGGCACGTCCTTGAAGCGCGGATCGGCCTTCATCGCCGTCGCCAGCTCGTAGCCGTCCATGCGCGGCATCTCGATGTCGAGCAGCATCAGGTCGGGCACGCGCTCTTCCAGCCGCTCCAGCGCTTCGATGCCGTCGCGGGCGACGGTGACCTCGAAGTTGTGGCGCTCCAGCACCCGGCCGGTGACCTTGCGCATGGTCAGCGAATCGTCGACCACCATCACCACCGGTACGCGCCGCTCTTCAGGCGCCGGCGTCTCGGAGACGAACAGGTGCGGCTGCAGGATGTGACGGCGCACCAGCGGGGCCACGTCCAGGATCACCACGATGCTGCCATCGCCGGTGATCGTGGCGCCGTAGATGCCCGGCACCGAAGTGATCTGCGGACCGACCGGCTTGACCACGATCTCGCGGTTGCCCAGCACCTGGTCCACGGCCACGGCCGCGCGCAGGTCGCCGGCGCGCACCAGCAGCAATGGCACCTGCGGCTGGCCTTCGGCGCGCGCGGGCGGCTGCCCGATCAATGCGCCCAGGTCGTGCAGCACGTATTCCTCGCCACCGTAGACATAGACCGCGCCCGCGGTTTCGAAACGGTCGCGGGAGATACGCCCGACGCCGCCCACCGCCGCCACCGGCACCGCGAACTGGGTTTCGCCGATCTGCACGAACACCGCCTGGGTGACCGCCAGTGTCTGCGGCAGACGCAGGGTGAAGGTGGTGCCCTGGCCGGACTGCGAAGCGATTTCCAGCGAACCGCCGAGCTGGCGGACTTCGTTGTAGACCACGTCCATGCCGACGCCGCGGCCGGCGAGCTGGCTGATGCTGTCGGAAGTGCTGAAACCGGATTCCAGGATCAGCCGTTCCAGGTCCGCATTGGACATCTGGGTATCGGCCTGCAGCATGCCGCGCTGTTCTGCGCGGCGGCGGATCGCGGCATGGTCGATGCCGACGCCGTCGTCGGAGACCTGGAACACCATTTCCGCGCCTTCGCGACGCAGGGCGATCTGCACCGTGCCTTCTTCCGGCTTGTGCTGTTTGCGGCGCTGCTTGGGCGATTCCAGGCCATGGGCCACGGCGTTGCGCAGCAGGTGCTCCAGCGGCGCGGTCATGCGTTCGAGCACGTTGCGGTCGAGTTCGCCGTGGGCGCCGTCGAGCTGCAGCCTCACCTGCTTGCCGGTATCGCTGGCGGCCTGGCGCAATACGCGACGCAGGCGCGGAACCAGTCCGTCGAATGGCACCATGCGCGCGCGCATCAAGCCTTCCTGCAATTCGGAGCTGACCCGCGACTGCTGCTGCAGCAGGCCGTCGTACTGGCGCGCAAGCTCGTCGAGCACGCCCTGCAAGCCGGTCAAGTCGGCCGCCGATTCGCCCAGGCCGCGGCTGAGCTGCTGCAGCGTGGAGAAGCGGTCGAGCTCGAGCGGATCGAAGGTCGGGTCGCGCTTGTCGTGCTCGCGCTGGTAACGCGCGACGATCTGCGCCTCGGTTTCCAAGTCGAGGCGACGCAACTGGTCGTGCAGTCGGGTATTGGTGCGGTCGAGTTCGGACATGGCGCCGCGGAACGCGCCCAACTGCTGTTCCAGGCGCGAACGGTAGATCGCCACTTCACCCGCATTGTTGACCAGGCGGTCGAGCAGGTCGGCGCGCACGCGCACCTGCTCCTGCGCCGCATAGGGCATGGCCTCGTCGTCGCTGGCGAAAGCGGTCTCGATCGGCGCGGAAAGCGGCGCCAGGGCGATGGCCGGCGCCGGAGCCTGTGCCGCGCCTTCGGCAGCCTGCTCGATGGCCGCGGCTTGCGGGTTCGCACTCGATTCGAATTCGGCGATGAGTTCGGTCGGCATCGGCGCCTTGCGATGCGCGGATACCCTGGCCACCAGGCCGTGCAACCCGTCGAAGCCGCGTTCGAGCAAGCGCACGCCATCGCCGTCCAGGTCGATGCGCTGCGCGGCCACCTGTTCCAGCAGCGACTCGATCGCATGGCCCAGGTCGCCGATGGCGTTGATCCCGGCCATGCGCGCGCCGCCCTTGATGGTATGCAGGTCGCGCTGCAGGCCGGTGATCAGCGAACGATCGTCCGGGGTCTCGCGCAATTTCGCCAGCAGGCCATCGGAATGGTCGAGCAGGTCGTTGCCTTCCTCGGCGAAGATGTCGACCAGGTCGAGATCCAGTTCGGCGGGGTCCAGCGCATCGTCGGCAAGCGCGGGCGAGGCGTCGTGCGCGGTGGCCATCGTTTCCTCTACCCCTGCATTGCCTTCGTTTGCGATCGGTTCGCCGCCGGCTTCGACCGTTCCGTCGGAGCCTGCCGCTTCGGTATCCATCGATTCTTCCACCCCTGCCTCCATTGCCGGTGGTTCCGGCACGACGTCGCTCGGGGGTTCGACGGTATCGATTGCTGCTTCAATGCCTGCGGACGCGGACGCCAAGGAATCGGCCTCGAGCATCTCTGTTTCTTCGGTCTGGACTTCTTCGACCGGCGCCGCGGATTCAGGCTCGTCGATCATCGGCTCGTCGATCGCCGGCTCCTCGACCACAAGCTCCTCGACCGCGGATTCTTCGATTTCCTGATCTTCCAGGAAGGGCGCTTGCATGGCCGGTTCTTCGACGACCTGCTCTTCTACGACCTGCGCTTCTACAACCAGCTCTTCGACAGCCTGCTCTTCGACGGTGGGCCCGTCGGCGGCCTGTTCTTCGATGGCAAACTCTTCGCCAGCGATTTCTCCGCCGACCGTCGCTTCGGGCGCAAGCTCTTCGGCGGCTCGCTCTTCAACCGTGACCGGTTCAATCGCAGCCGCGTCGTCCTGCGCTGGTTCCGGCACGGAGTATCCGGGTTCGGAAGCGACGGTTTCCGTCGACGCTTCCCCACCCGAAGCCGCATCACCTGCCGATTCTCCGGCCGGGGATGCTTCGATCGCATCGCTGGCAATGGCTTCCCCGGCGAGTTCGTCGACAGGCGCTTCCGTTGCCGGTACGACCGCGCTGTAGGTCATTTCCACGTCGAAGAAAGTGACTGCGGGTTCCGGCTTCGCATCCTCGGCTTCAGCAGCCTCGACTTCGGCATCGCGGATTCCAAGCACGACTTCCCGATCATCGAATGCCAGTTCGTCGTTCGTCCCGTCGACCAGCTCCGTTTCCGCTCCAGCCGGCGAGCCGGCCGTTTCAGACGCGACCGCCACGGGCTCTTCATGGCCAACATAGGCGGACAGATCATGGACCGACAGTTCGACCCCGCCGGGCGATACCGGCGGCTCGATGCCCGGCATGGCTTCGGCGTAAGTGCCCTGCGCGGAGTCGTCGACGATCACTGCCGCCATACGCGCTTCGGGCAGGCTGTCGCGCAGGTTGGCCAGTTGCGCCGTGAGTGCGGCGAATACCGGGATGCGGGGCGAAGCGGCCTGCAGGGCGGCGACGGTGCGGCGGATCGCATGCGCGCTGTCGGCCAATGCGGCCACGCCTTCGGTCGACGGGATTTCCTTCGCCGACCAGAGCCGCTTCACGTATTGCTCGGCCGCAGCGGTGACTTCGGTGATTTCCGGCACGTCGGCCATGGCGAACGCGCCGTTCATGGTGTGGAACGCGCGCAACAGGGATTCATCGGCAAGGCAGGCAGCGGTTTGCGCTTGCGCCATCCACTGATCCACGGTTTCAAGGTGTGCGCCGACCTCGGTCTCCAGGATTTCGCGCAGCACCCCGTCCACGGAAGCGGGCGTGCCTTCGATTTCCGGTGCGAACGCTTCCGTAGCGGGCGCTTCGACTTCTTCGCCGGTATCGAGGTCGGCGGCGACGGCCGGCTTGGCGGAATAGAAGATCTCTTCACCCGCCGCCACGCGATCGCTGAGCTCCTGCAGGCCCTCCAGGTCGGCGCTGACCTGGCCTTCCCCGCGCAGTGCGGCATTGAGTTGCGGCAGCACCTTGGTGGACTGTTCGAGCAGGGCGATGACCGCATCGGACGGCGGACGCGAGCCGTCGAGCACGCGGTTGAGCATGTTCTCGATCTTCCAGCTGAACTCGCCCAGCAGCTTGGCGCCGACCAGGCGGCCGCTGCCCTTGAGGGTGTGGAATACGCGGCGAATGGAACGCAGGCGCTCCATGTTGTCCGGGGCCGCGCTCCATGCCGGCAGCAACTGGCCGAGGTTGACGATTTCCTCGTCGAACTCCTCCATGAAGACTTCGCGGATATCGTCGTCGATGTCGTTGCCGGTCAGGTCGAAACCACCCTGGGCGACGCTCTGCGCGACCGCTGCCACGGGGGCCGGGACTTCGGCGACGGTCGCCACGGGAACCTCGGCGGCCGGCGCTTCAACGACATGCCCTTCAACAACATGCTCTTCGACAAGGCGCTCTTCGTCGAACGAAGCGGCGGCCGCTTCGGCTTCCAGCGCCTGCATCGCTTCCTGCACTTCCAGAGCTTCCAGGGCGTCGGTGTCCAGTGCCGCCTGGTTCGGATCCGCGTCGTCCGGCGCGATCGCAGCGATGCCGGAATGATCGAAGTCGACCGTGTGGCTTTCCGGCGCTGCGTCGATCGACGCGTCGTCCAGCGCCACCGCCGGGATATCGGTTTCCACGGCGATGGCATCGGCGAAGGCCACGGCTGCGGGCGCCACCGGCTCATCCGCCGGCAACGGCCAGTAACGCAGGTTCTCCAGGCTGCTGCGGGTGATGTCCAGGATTTCGTCGCGATTGGGGCGGCGTTCGCGCAGGGCTTCGAGGTAGTACTCGAGACTGGCCATCGCATCGGCCAGCGTGTCCAGCTGCTGCCCGCCGGGCACGCGGCGCTTGCCGATCAGTTCGATCGCCACGTACTGGCGCACGCCCAGCAGGTAATCGGCGGGTTGCGGCAGTTCCAGCATGCGCAGCGCACCGGCGACTTCGGACAGCAGGCGCGGGACTTCGGCCAGTTCGGCGTGGTTCCAGTTGGTTTCGATGAAGGCCACGAAGCCTTCGCGGGCCGCCGAGAAATTGTGGATCGCTTCCTGGGCCAGCGCCTCGACCGTGCGCTGCGATTCGGAGCTGGCCATTTCCTCGACCGCGGCGCCCGATTCGCCCAGGCGGGCGACCTGGTCGTCCAGCGAGGCGTCCACGTAAAGCAGGGCGCCGGCGATATCCAGCAGCGCGCCCTCATCGGCCGTACGCTGGCCGCCGACCATCTCGCGCAACGAATCGCGCTGCTGCACGACCACGCCGCGGGCCACGCCCAGGCCGAGCATGCCCAGGGTATCGGCGACATTGCCCAGTTCGTCGACCTGGGTCTGCAGCGCCGAGACCTGCGCGCCGGTCCGCAGATGCAGGTCGAGCGCGTCCTTGATCCGCAGCAGTTCCTCCTTGACCGCGGCACCGACGGTGTCCAGCAGCGCGCGATTGCGCCCGCTGACGCTACCGCGCGCGTGATCGAGTTCGGCTTCGCTGGGCAGTTCCGCATCCAGTGCGAAGGCCGTGCGCAGTTCGTCGAGCCCGGCATGCCCGGTCGCGGATTGCGCGACCAGGTAAAGCAGTTGCCGGGTGGGCTCCTGGCTTGGCGCAGTGGCACCGCCGCCTTCCTGCTGGCTGCTGCGTACCGCACGGCTGACGCCGGCATAGGCCTGGCGCAGCACCGGAGTCGCAGGGATCGCGCCATCGCGCAGCGCATCGGCGACCGAGGAAGCGACCCACAACATGCGTCGCGTGGCGATGTGCTCGACGCTTTCCAGCAAGCGTTTGGCCGATTCGGCCAGGACCACGGCGTTGGCCGGCGCGCCGTCTTCGGGCCATGCGGACAAGGCCAGGTCGAATTGCTCGAGGGCATCGCCCACGCGCGCCTGGCGCGCCTGCCATGGCAGCACTTCGGGCAATGGCAAGGCCTGCGGCAGCGGTTGCTCCAGGTCCGGCGCGAACAGCACGCTCTCGCTCAGGCCGGGGGCGCCGCGCGCGGCGCGAATGTCGTTGAGCAGCGGCAGCAGCACGATCGGGATGTCGCGATGGCCGTTCTGCAGGCGTTCCAGGTAGTCGGGCAGCAGCACCGTGCCGCGCATCAGCGTGCCGCAGGCCTCGTCGCGATCGCTGGTGGTGCTTTCCTGCAACGCGCGCGCCAGCAGTTCCAGTTCCTCGGCGACCATCGCCGGGGCGTACAGCTCGACCATGCGCAAGGTGCCCTGCACCTGGTGCAGATAGCCGGCGCAGAAATGCATGCGCGAAGTGTCGGCGGTGTCTTCGGCGAAGAACTCCACCTCGGCGCGCGCCAGGCGCAGGGTTTCGTCCAGCTCGGGCTTGACCCAACCCAGCACTGCGTGGCTCATCGCATCGCGTAGCGCACTCATCGGCCTGCTCCTGCCGCGAAGATCCGCCCACTGCCTGCGCGTGCTGCCCGGGAATTCCTGACTTCCATTCTGGTTCGTCCCGCCCTCAGCCCGGCAACTTGAAGTCGGCGACCGAGCGACGCAGTTCCGCCGACAGCTCGGTCAGATGGCCGATGGATTCGGCGGTCTGGCCGGCGCCCAGCGAGGTCTGCGAAGTGATCTGCCGGATCACGCCCATGGTCTGGGTGATATCGGTGGCCGCGGTCGACTGCTTTTGCGCCGCGCTGGAGATGCTCTTGATGAGTTCGTTGAGGTCGATCGACACGCGCTCGATCTCGCCCAGCGCGGTGCCCGCGTCTTCGGCCAGTCGCGCGCCGGAAACCACTTCCGACGTGGTCTGTTCCATCGAGCTGACCGCTTCGTTGGTGTCGGCCTGGATGGTCTGGACCAGCGATTCGATGCGCCGGGTGGCGCCGGAGGTGCGTTCGGCCAGGCGTTGCACTTCGTCGGCCACGACCGCGAAACCGCGACCCGCTTCGCCGGCCGAAGCCGCCTGCACCGCCGCGTTCAAGGCCAGGATGTTGGTCTGTTCGGAAATGTCGTTGATCAGTTCCACCACCGATCCGATCTCCTGCGAGGACTCGCCCAGGCGCTTGATGCGCTTGGAGGTTTCCTGGATCTGGTCGCGGATCTGGTCCATGCCGCGGATGGTTTCCCGCACCACGCCGGCGCCCTCGGTGGCGATCTGCACCGATCGCTGGGCCACTTCCGCCGACTCGGTGGAGTTGCGCGAGACCTGGTCGATGCTGACCGCGATTTCGTTGATCCGCTCGGAGGCGCTGTTGATCTGGTCGGACTGGTGCCCGGCCGCTTCCGCCAGCTGCAGCGCGGTCGCCTGCGTTTCCTGGGTCGACGCGGCCACCTGCACGGTGGTGTCGTTGATGGTGGTGACCAGGTGGCGCAGTTCATCGACGGCGTAGTTGATGGCGTCCGCGATCGCGCCGGTCATGTCCTCGGTCACCGTCGCCTTCACCGTCAGATCGCCTTCACCCAGCGAGCTGATTTCGTCCAGCAGCCGCATGATCGCCTGCTGGTTGCGGCTGTTGTATTCCACCTGGGTCTGGTAACGCGTTTCCTGTTCGCGCTGGCGGCTGCGATACAGGCTCCAGAGCAAGCCGACGATCGAGACCAGGGCAAGCAGGCCGGAGACGATGCCGAGCCAGAAATTGGGGAACGGACGCGTATCGCGCACCGAGCCGAACGAGGAGAACGCGTCGAACAGCTTCTTGCTGTCCTCCAGCATCTGCGTGGAGCCGCTGGTGATGGTGGCGGCGGCCGACTGCGCGGCGAACAAGTTCTTGGAACTGCCGGTGATCGCGTCCAGGTCCTTCTTCATCGTCGCCCACAGCGCCTGCGATTGGGTCAGCGCCGACAATGCGTCGCCGCCGCGCAGCGGGGCGATGCCGAGGTCGGCATTGCCGTTGCGCAGGCCTTCCAGTACCTGTCCGAACACCACCGCGTCGCGCGTCAGCGCGCTACCGGCATTCGCCGCGCCGCTGCCGCCGGCGCGCATTTCCGTCACCCGGCGGGCCATGGTGCCCGCGACCACGACCTGCTGCAGGGCGTTGTACATCTGCGAAGACTGGGCGCCGCTGGCGGACATGGCGCGCACCACTTCGTTCAACTGCGCCTGCAACTGCGGGACCTGGTTGCCGAAGCGATCGGCATTGCCGGCCAGGGCCAGCACCGCCGGCTCGCTGCTGATCAACTGGTCGGCGCTCTTGCCCAGCGGCGTCCAGGTGGCCACCAGCTTGTTCAACGGGCCCGATACCGTTCCTTCCGAACCGTAGCGGCTGGTGGTGGTGGCGATGGTGGAGTCGATCTGCGACTTGGTGGCTTTGAACGCCTTGAACGCCTCCGCATTGCCTCCCACCGCCTCGCGGCCCTGGTTGGCCAACTGCTGCGACAGCACCTGCAAGTCGGCCGCGCCGGTGGCGGCGCCCGACAGGCGGCTGCCGGTGTAAGTGGCGACGCCGGTATTGGCGCCGAACACGATCACCGACAATGCCAGCAGGATCAGCCAGAAGTTGCTTCCCAAGCTGCCGAGCTTGCTGGCTTTGGGAGAATCCGGTGCAGTGCTCATTATTCGACCCCTGGAATTGGACAATATGCAGCAGTAGTTCAAATCAAGCCTGGCTGACGCGCGCTGCGCATCATCCAAGTACCCGGCCCGGCCAAGCCCGACCTTCCCCCCCGGGGACCGCGCGTCTATGCGCCGGATCCCTTCGCCTCCCTGGCGGCATTGCAGGCCGCTCCAGCGGCCTTTCGCTCTTTCCCGCCGGCTTTCCCGTCAACTCGGCCCTACAGCGCGGCCTGGCGGAATTCCGGCGTACGCGCCAGCAACGACAAAGCAAAGACTCCCCAGTCATGCTCGTCGCCGTGGAAGGCCCGCTCCACGAAATGCGCGTACCGCCCTTCCGCCAGCGCGCCGGGCTCGATGCCCTGCTCGTCGGTGAAACTGCGCTGGCCATACAGTTCGTCGATGGTCAGGGCCACGTCGCCGCCGGCCTGGCGCACCACCAGCACGCGCTGGCCTTCATGCAGCACGGTGCGTTCGCCCTCGAGGAAATGCTTGAGGTCGATCACCGGGAACAGATTGCCGCGCAGGTTGCCGATGCCCAGCAGCCAGGGCTGCGCGCCCGGAACCGGCGTGGTCGGCGGCAAGGGCACGATTTCCACCACGTCCTCGAAGCCCGATACCAGCCGGCGCTGGCCGACGCGGTAGCCGACCCCGCGCCACTGCTCGGCGGCGGCTTCGCGCGCCGGCAGGACCACGGCGTGGGCCAGGCTGCGGCGTTCGTATTCAGCGAGGGTGTCGAATGGAGTGCGGCTCATGGCGTCGTCCCTTTCCGGTCAGCCGACATGGGTGCGGATCGCGTCGAGCAGCTCTTCGCGGGTGAATGGTTTGGTCAGGTACTGCTCGGAACCGACGATGCGGCCGCGCGCCTTGTCGAACAGGCCGTCCTTGGAGGACAGCATGATCACCGGCGTGCTCTTGAAGACCTGGTTGTTCTTGATCAGCGCGCAGGTCTGGTAGCCATCCAGGCGCGGCATCATGATGTCGACGAAGATGATCTGCGGCTGCTGGTCGGCGATCTTGGCCAACGCCTCGAAGCCGTCCGTCGCCGTGACCACTTCGCAGCCTTCCCGCTTGAGCAGGGTTTCAGCGGTGCGACGAATGGTTTTCGAGTCGTCAATCACCATCACCCGGAGGCCGCTGAATCCCCCGGCCGGGTTGTCATGCTCTGTCATTACCGTTCATTCCCCAGGCGCGGCGCTTCTAATCGGCTCCGCTGCGAAGCACCTTATATCCCAACATCCGCACGCACTGTCAAGTTGGGGTGAGGGTCCGGGCGAAGCTGAATGCGGCGATGCGAACTTCGTCTCATTTTCCGCCTGCTAACATCCTCGGCTGAAAAACCCCGGAAAAAGCCCGCCATGCCCCTCGATGTCGTCGTGGTGATGGACCCCATCGGGTCCATCAAGATCGCCAAGGACACTACCTTCGCCATGTTGCTGGAGGCCCAGCGCCGCGGCCATCGCCTGCATTATGTGCGCCCCGGTGGGCTGTCCCTGCGCGACGGCAAGGCGCTGGCGCAGGCCGCGCCGCTGGCGGTGAAGGACGACAAGGCCGGCTGGTTCACCCTCGGGGAAACGGCGCCACTGGCCTTCGGCCCGGGCCAGGTGGTGCTGATGCGCAAGGATCCGCCGTTCGACGACCAGTTCCTCTACGACACCCAGATCCTCAGCATCGCCCAGGGCGCCGGAGCGCTGGTGGTCAACGATCCGCAGGGCCTGCGCGACTACAACGAGAAACTGGCCGCGCTGCTGTTCCCGCAATGCTGCCCGCCGACCCTGGTCAGCCGCGATGCCGCGGAGCTCAAGGCCTTCGTCGCCGAACACGGCGAAGCCGTGCTCAAGCCGCTGGACGGCATGGGCGGACGTTCGATCTTCCGCGCCCGTGCCGGCGACTCCAACCTCAACGTGATCCTGGAAACGCTGATCGGCGACGGCAACCAGACCCTGGCCCAACGCTTCATCCCCGGGATCAAGGAAGGCGACAAGCGCGTGCTGCTGGTCGACGGCGTGCCGGTGGATTACGTGCTGGCGCGGATACCGCAGGGCGACGAATTCCGCGGCAACCTGGCCGCGGGCGGACGCGGCGAAGGCCGCCCGATCTCCGAACGCGACCGCTGGATCGCCGCCCAGGTGGCGCCGGAAATGAAGCGCCGCGGCATGCTCTTCGTCGGCCTGGACGTGATCGGCGACTACCTGACCGAGGTCAACGTCACCAGCCCCACCTGCGTGCGCGAACTGGATGCGCAGTTCGGCTTGAATATCGCGGGGATGTTGTTCGACGCGATCGAGAAGCGGCTGCAGATCTGATGGAAAGCATCGGAATTTCTGTTCTTGATCGTCATTCCCGCGTAGGCGGGAACCCAGTGACTTATCGCCCTCACAAGCAAAGTCACTGGGTCCCCGCCTTCGCGGGGATGACGACGGAATTTTCCCAGGACCAGTAATGTCCGCAGTCGTCGCACCCCCGAAGATAGGCTCCAACGAACGCCTGACCGCCACCCTGGCGCTGTCGCTGATCGTGCACGGCATGCTGGTGCTGGGACTGGGCTTCGCCCTGGACGACGCGGCGCCGGTGGTGCCGACGCTGGACGTGATCCTCAGCCAGACTTCCACCCCGCTGACGCCCAAGCAGGCCGATTTCCTCGCCGCGGCCAACCAGCAGGGCGGCGGCGACAGCGACAAATCCAGACGGCCGCGCGACAGCCAGGCCGGCTGGGTACCGCAGGCCCAGACCGGGGTCGCTCCGCACCCCTTGCGCGCGCAATCGCCCGACGCGGCGCCGCCACCTGAAACCCGCGTGGTCACCACCCGGAACAGCGACACCACCGTGCCACCGGCGCAGACCCTGCCCGAGCCCGACCAGCCCGAACTGCCGCGCGGCGACCTGAAGATCTCGCGCGATGCGGAAATGGCCCGGCTGGCGGCGGAGATCCACCTGCGTTCGGAGCTGTACGCCAAGCGCCCGAAGCGCAAGTTCGTTTCCGCCAGCACCCGGGAATACGCCTACGCCAACTACCTGCGCGCGTGGGTGGATCGCGCCGAGCGCGTCGGCAACCTCAACTATCCCGACGAGGCGCGGCGCAAGCGCCTGTCCGGGCAACTGGTGATCAGCGTGGCGGTGCGCCGCGACGGTTCGGTGGAAGGCAGCCGCATCATCCAGTCCAGCGGCATCCCCCTGCTCGACTCCACCGCGCTGCGCATCGTGCAGCTGTCGGTGCCGTTCCCGCCGTTGCCGAAGACCGACGAGAACATCGACATCCTCCACGTCACCCGCACCTGGCAGTTCCTGGCGGGCGGCGAAGTGCGCGACGACGAGTAGCGACGATCAAAAGCCCATAGGGTGGGCCCCAGCCCACCGTCTTTGACGGAGCCGATGCGCCCCGATGGGCGCATCAGGTGGGCTTGAGCCCACCCTATGCGATTACCACTCGCCGCGGCGATGGTTGGACACCCAGCGATACATGCCCATGATGTTGAGCACGCGCATCGTGTCGAAGCCGATCCACTTCTTCGTCTCGTCGTTGAACTTCACGTTGCGGTACAACTGGTCCCACGACTGGCCGGCGCGCACCAGGTCCAGCACCTGCTGGTGCAGGTCGACCATGTAGGCTCGCTCGGCGGCGATGTCTGGCTTGGTTGCCGGGCTGTAATGTCCGATGTCGATCACATCCACATCCTGCAGCAACACCCAGTCGAGCGTCTCGATCCAGCCGGGATAGTAGAAATCGAGGAAGTCGTTGTAGGGCATCGACTTGCCTTCGCAGACATCCGTGCACTGCAGCGCCTTGTACTTCGGGAACAGCACCATGATCATGCTGTCGGAGTGGCTGGGGGCGACGCGATGCAGCAGCACCGTTTCGCCGCCGAGGGTGATTTCCATGTCCTGGTCGAAGACGCGATCGGGCACGGCGGTGGGGATCTTCTCGCCGACGATCGGCTCGACCGCGCGCTGGTTGGCGACGACGATCGCGCCGTCTTTCTGGAACACTTGGCCGCCACTGATGTGGTCGGCATGACCGTGGGTATACACGACGTACTTCACCGGCACGTTGAAGCGCTCGCGGATCTCGTCGCGCAGCCAGCCGGCGGTGCAGGTCGCCGCGGGGTCGATGACCAGCGCGCCTTCCTTGGTGATAAGCACCAGGCCGCTGTGCACGGCCAGACCCGCCCCACTGGTGTGGCGATAAAGGTTGCCCTTCATCTGTTCAAGGCCGCGCGGCATGTCGGGGCAATCGCCCCCGGTGAAATCCGGCAACAGGGAGCGGTTGGCGTATTGCGCCTGGTCGACGGCGATGCCGTCATCGGCGGCTCGCGCGGTTGGCGCAAGCGGGACCAGCATGACGGCCAAGAGCATTGGCAAGCGGACAAGTGCACGCATCATGGATTTCCTTGGCTAGGGGACGGCGGTGTGGAGCCTAGGACTTTCGTGGCGCCAATGCGTGCCTGTGCAGACCGGTGCCTATGCGGTAGCAACGCAGTCAACGCATCGCGGTTGTCCAGTCCGCCGCGCAGCCACAGGCGGGTGGCCGCTTCGGCGCGGTCGATCAACTCGCCGGTGTGGGAGAAATCGTAGGCGTGCACCGCCAGCGGGCATAGCGACGGAATGACGACCAGTTCGCAACGTTCGGAGTAGCGCTCGACGTCACTGCGCAGTTGGCGCATCGCCAGCAGGTTCAAGGCGTGCACAGCGATGGCGAAGGCGCCGCGCGGCGGCTGTTCCAGCGTGCATGGCACGCCGGTCGGCAGCACGATCACCCGCGTCGCGCCCAGGTGCAGGGCGGTGGAAATCGGCGTATTGCCGGCGACCCCGCCATCCATCAGATGCCGCTCGCCGATCGACACTGTGGGGAAGATCACCGGGATCGCGGTACTGGCGAGCAGCGCCGGCACCACTTCCCCGTCAGAGAAAACGACTTCCGTGCCATCCAGCACGTCGGTGGCGACGATATGACACGGCAGCCGCGCCTGTTCCAGCTGGCGGTACGGGAGTTCGGATTCGATCAGCGCCTGCAACGATGCCGGCGTGGCCAGGTAATCGCGCCGTCCCAGCAACCACGACAGGCTGCCGACCAGCGACAGCGGGAAGATGTCCGCGCGGCGCAACCCGCGCCAGATCCGCTCGAGCCGGGCCACGCCCGCCTCATCCGGATCGGCGGCGTAGTAGGCGCCGTTGATCGCACCGGCCGAGGCGCCGACCACGAAATCGGGAACGATGCCTTTCCGCGCCAGCGCCTTGAGCATGCCCACTTGCACCGCCCCCAGGCTGCCGCCACCGGCCAGCACGAAAGCGGTACTGCGTTTTTCGTCGCCTGACGTGACCGAGGGTCCGCTCATGCCGATACGGTACACCGCTGCAGCTCGGCTTCGATGGCAAGGTTTTCCTGGTCGCGTCCGACCGACGCCGCAGCCAGCAGTTCGCCCTTGCGGAAAAATCGCGCGGTGCAATCATGCGCCGCCAGCGCGCCTTCGATCCGCACTTCGTCCCAACCCTGCGCATGCCCGTTGTAACGGATGTCCAGGCCGTAATGATGGGTCCAGAAGAACGGCACGTCGTCGAACACCCGGCCCGCGCCCAGCATGTTTTCCGCCGCGGCCTGGCCCTGGCGTTGCGCGTGCACCCAGTGTTCGATCCTGACCAGTTCCGCGCCATGGCGGTAACGGGCCACGTCGCCGGCCGCATAGATCCCGGCGACCGAAGTCTGCAGGCGCGCATCGACCAGGATTCCGTTCTCCACCGCCAGGCCCGCGGCAGTGGCCAAAGCGATGCGCGGGACGACGCCCGCGCCGACGATCAGCAGGTCGGCGTGGATCCGGGTTCCATCGGCGAGCGTGAGCACCTCGCCGTCGAAACCGGCGGGGCGGGCCTGCAGGTGGAACCGCACGCCATGGTCGCGGTGCAGGCCGGTGATGAACTCGCCGAACTCGCGCCCCAGCGCGCGTTCCATCGGCACTTCATCGCGCGCCACCACATGCACTTCCAATCCACGCACGCGCAACGCGCCAGCCGCTTCCATGCCGATGAAGCCGGCGCCGACAAGCGCGACCGACTTCGCGGCGCCAACCGCGGCGACAATCGCCCGCGCATCGGCCAGCGAACGCAGGGCGAATACGTTGGGCCGATCGAATCCCGGCAGCGGCAGGCGCACCGGCTCGGCGCCGGTGGCGATCAGCAAGGCGTCATAGCCGAAACTTCCGCCGTCGCGAGCGCGCACTTCGCGTGCTTCGATGTCGATCGCGACGACTTCGCAGGACTGATGCAGATCGATCCTCCGGTCGGCGTAGAACTCGTCCGGCTGCAGCGGAATCCAGTCTTCCGCGGCGGTCCCGGCCAGGTAATCCTTGGAAAGATTGGGCCGGTCGCAGGGCGGATCGGCATCGGCGCTGAGCATCGTCAACGAGCCGTTGAAACCGAGTCCACGCAAGCGTTCTGCCGCGGCGAAGGCGGCGGCGCCGCCACCGATGATGACGATGCGACGCGGGTGGGTGGACGGATCGGCAGCACCGGTTTTCGTCTCGCCGCTGTTGATCTGGCCGCGGACGAAGACCGTGTCGCCGACGGTTTCCACCTGCCACGTCGCCAGCGGCGCGAAGGCCGGCGCCTTCGATGCCGCACCGGTACGCAGGCTGAAACAGGCATGGTGCCAAGGACAGTGGATTTCGCCATTGCTTGCCAATCCTTCCGCCAGCGCGGCGCCGTAATGGGTGCAGGTTCCGCCGATCGCGAAGATCCCGTCGTCCAGTCGCGCCAGCAGCACCGCCCCGCCATCGACATGGCCGGCGAGCACGCCGCTGGTGGGCACGCTCGATAGTGGTACGCCGAGGGCGAGGTCCGGACCCGGGGGTGGTGTATCGGATTGGGACATGGTGTGTCTCCTTCGATCTACGCGGATGCGATGCGCCTGCGTGCCAGCGCGGGTTACGTGCATTGGATGGCGCAAGCCGCATCCGGTTCCCGGTGATTGTCGGGCGCGATGCGTATCGCAGGCGTGAGCGGCGAGGAGCACGTGGGAGCGGCGTAAGCCGCGAAGCTTTGGCTGGTGTCTTTGCGATTCTCTACTCCAGGCCGAAAGCAAGAGCTCGCGGCGGGACGCCGCTCCCGCGAAGGCAGAGACGGAGGCAAAAGCTGCGCGGCTTACGCCGCTCCCACGAACCGCGTCTGCGGGAACCTCACCCCCACCCGCGCATCCATTCCTGCATACCACCTCCACTCCTGAGGCCGTACCGTGCTCGATGCCGACCTGCAAACCATTGAACGCCTGCCCTCGCACCAGCACGCCGAGTGCGCGAGCAAGTGCCCCACCCGCCACGAAGCCGAAGCCGCCGTGCGCACCTTGATCCGCTGGGCCGGCGACGATCCCGCGCGCGAAGGCCTTCTGGCCACGCCGGGGCGGGTGGTGCGCGCCTACGAGGAATGGTTCGGCGGCTACCGGCTCGATCCCGACCGGCTCCTCGACCGCACCTTCGAGGAAACCGGCGGCTACGACGACCTGGTCCTGCTGCGCGATATCCCGGTGCGGTCGGTATGCGAACACCACATGGCCGCGATCCGCGGCGTGGCGCACGTGGCCTACCTGCCGGGTGCGCGCGTGGTCGGCATCTCCAAGCTGGCGCGGCTGGTCGATGCCTACGGCCGGCGCCTGCAGATCCAGGAGCGGCTGACCGCCGAGATCGCCGACACCCTGCAGCGCGTGCTGCAGCCGCGCGGCGTGGCCGTGGTCATCCAGGCCAGCCACGAGTGCATCTCCTCGCGCGGGGCGCGCATGCACGGCGTGTCCATGGTCACCCGGCGCCTGCTGGGGCAATTCGGGCAGGAACCGCATCGCCGCGACATCCTGGCTACCCTGGCGGGCTGAGTCGGGAACCTCTCGCGCACTCGTGCATCCGATGGGTGTAGAAGGAGAGGACCATGAACACGCCAGCCAACGCGCTAGCCATCGATTACGCCCAGTTGGAGGATACGGCGCTAGTCGCCCTGGCCCAGTCGGGGCATCGCGGCGCCTTCCGCCACATCATGCAGCGCTGCAACCAGCGCCTGTTCCGGGTCGCGCGCGGCGTGGTCAACGACGACACCGAGGCCGAGGACGTGGTCCAGGAGGCCTACACGCATGCGTATGAGAAATTACACACATTCCGCGGCGAGGCGGCGCTGCTCACCTGGATGACCCGGATCGTGCTCAACGAAGCCTATGGCCGCTTGCGCCAGCGGAGGAACACCGTGGACATCGACCAGATCGAGGCCTCGCAGGCCAGCGACCGGATCGTGCAGTTCCCGTCGAAGTTCGGCAACGAGGATCCCGCCGCCAGCGCCGCGCGCGCGCAGATCCGCAAGCTGGTCGAACACGCCATCGACGACCTGCCGGAACCGTTCCGCATCGTGTTCGTGATGCGCGAGATCGAGGAATGCACGGTCGAGGAAACCGCGTACAGCCTGGACCTGCGCCAGGAAACGGTGAAGACCCGCCTGCACCGCGCGCGCCGGCTGCTGCGCGCGGCCTTGCACGACAGCCTGTCGACGACATTGACCGATGCGTTCCCGTTCCTGGGACCACGCTGCGAGCGCATGACTGCGACGGTGCTGAAGCGATTGGACGATCGCTTCACCGTGCATGGCGTCGGCACCGAACTGGACGGATCCGGCGAAGACGGGCGCAGGCCCTGAACGATCGAAGCGGGAACCGGCGGCATCGCCGGTTCCTTCCACCTGTTGCACCCACCACCCGAGGATCGGACATGCTCACTTATGCACTCATCGTTTTCGCCATCGCCGCCGTCGGCGGACTGGTCCTGGCCAGCAGCGTGCTGCGCGGCAAGCTCGCCCCGTGGGCCATTTCGATCCTGCACGCGCTGCTCGGCGCCAGCGGCCTGGTCCTGCTGATCCTCACCGTCATGCAGGGCGCGACCCCGGCACGCGTCACCGCCGCCCTGGGCCTGCTGGTGGTGGCGGCCCTGGGCGGTTTCTACCTGGCTTCGCTGCACCTGCGCGGCACGGTCGCGCCGAAGGCGGTCGTGTTCGTCCATGCCGGCGTCGCGGTGGCGGGTTTCCTGACCCTGCTCAGCGCCGTGCTGGTGGCTTGAGGTTCGACCCACCATGAGCCATCCCCTGCATCCGGCGCTGGTCCATTTCCCGATCGCCTGCTGGTCGCTGGCCACGGCTGCGGATGTGGCCAGCCTCTGGTTCGGCGAGCCGGCGTGGAGGCTGGCCGGCGTGCTGCTGGCGCTGGGCACGCTGATCGCGCTGGCGGCGATGGCCACCGGCTTCATCGAACTGTTGAAAGTCGGTGCGGAACATCCGGCCACCCGCGATCTCAACCGGCACATGCTGCTGATGTCGACCGCGTGGTGTCTGTACGCGACCAGCCTGTTCCTGCGCCTGCAGGGCACCACGCTGACCCAGCCCGATACCCTGGACCTGGGCCTGAGCGTGGCCGGCTTCGCGGTGTTGGGCGTGGGTGGATGGTTCGGCGGCAAGCTGGTGTATGGGCATGGCGTGGGTGTGGCGAAGCATCCGCCTGCCTAGACGCCGGCAGGACAGGGGCTTCAAACCAAACCGATCCACCCCAGCGCCTGCGGACAAACCACACCGTCGGGTTTTAAAGTTCCCGATGCCTCGCGCATCCGGGGTGGCATGAAGTGGGCTACCTGTTCAAACTCTTCGCGTTGGCCAACGGACCAGGTGCCCGACAATTCATTCGAGTCGAGTCCGAGTCCGGGTCCGGGTCCATTCCAGGAGGGGCGATGCGCCAGGAGAGAGTCTTCGCAATCAAGTTCTCGAGCTTGTACCCGCTGTATGTCAAGAAAGCGGAATCCAAGGGCCGCTCGGCGGAAGAAGTCGATCAGGTCATCCGCTGGCTGACGGGTTACAGTCCTGAAGGACTGCGGCGCCAGATCGGGTCCGAAAACGACCTCGAGACCTTCTTCGCCCAGGCGCCACGGATCAATCCGAACGCCTCGCTTATCAAGGGCGTGGTGTGCGGCATTCGAGTGGAGGAAATCGAGCACCCGCTCATGCAGAAGATCCGCTACCTGGACAAGCTCGTCGATGAGCTCGCAAAGGGCAAGGCGCTGGAAAAGATCCTGCGGCAGTGACTCATCCACGCGCTGACGCCACCCGGAAGGCCATGTGGTCCGGGTTGGCCCGCTGCGCTGTTGAAAGTCGCTGCGCTTTACACGGGCGATCTGTTTTGGGTCAACGCGATGCGCGTAGTGCTTTCTGTTCTTCCAGGGTCAGCGCCACGTTGTTGCGCAGGTAGGCCGGCTCCACCCGTTCCGGCGCGAGCGCTTCGCCGCGTGCGTATGCGGCCACCGCGAGCCGCGCCACATCGGCGGCATGCGGCAGGGCGCTGGCGTCGACCGAGGCCAGTTGCGCATGCAGATGCTGTTGCAGCAGTCCATTGGCAGCGGCGAAGCCGGTGCCGATGCCGTGCCAGCCGCTACGGTCGTCGGGCAGCGCGACCGCTTCCGGGGCGCAGACGATTTCCGTGGAGATCGCGATCAGCCCATCACCCTTGCGTGCGAACGCGCCCACGTAGATCTCACCCATGCGCGCATCGATCGCAGCGAGGATGCGTTCGTCCTGCGATTGCACGGCGATGGCCTGCAGGGTGGACACCGCGACCACCGGCTTGTCCAGCGCCAGGGCGATGCCCTGGGCCAGGGCGATGGCCAGGCGCACGCCGGTGAATGCGCCGGGGCCGCGGCTGATCGCGATGGCGTCGAGCTGCGACTTGGCGATGCCGGCCTCGGCCAACAAGGCTTCCGCCCACGGCAAGGCGTATTCGGCATGCAGGCGCGGGGCGATTTCGTGGCGCTCGATGATCTCGCCATCGACGTATACGGCGATGGAGCAGGCTTCGGTGGCGGTTTCGAGGGCTAGGAGTTTCATGGGCGGGGGAGTGAGGAGTGAGGAACGAGGAACGAGGAACGAGGAACGGATGAAGCGTAGCTCTTTTTGCTCGTCATCCCAGCGAACGCTGGGATCCATCTTGATCTTGCTGTTGCATTCAAGCGGGTTCGAACAAGAGCAACAGCAAAATGGATCCCAGCTTGCGCTGGGATGACGGATCACTCTTTTTCACTAGCTATCTGTTCACTGGTTACCTGTTCACGACTGCCCACTATCGCTTCATCTTCACGCACCGCAAAGAACGCCTCCACATCCTCCACATTCCTTGTCCGCGCAAACGGCGGCAGCGAATCCAGGAAGACCTTGCCGTAGGACTTGCCGGTCAGGCGCGGGTCGCACAGGACCAGCACGCCGCGGTCGGTTTCGCTGCGGATCAGGCGGCCGACGCCCTGCTTGAGCGCGATCACCGCCTGCGGCAGTTGTTCGTCGCGGAACGGATTGCCGCCATCGCGGCGGATCGCTTCCAGGCGCGCCTCGAACACCGGATCGTCGGGCGCGGCGAACGGCAGCTTGTCGATCACCACCACCGACAGCGCATCGCCGACCACGTCCACGCCCTCGCGGAAACTCGCCGCGCCCAGCAGCACGCCGTTTCCGGATTCGCGGAAGCGCTGCAGCAGCGTCGCCCGCGGCGCCTCGCCCTGTACGAACAGCGGCCACGGCGCATCGCGCAGGGTTTCGGCCGCTTCGCGCAAGGCGCGATGCGAGGCGAACAGCAGGAATGCACGTCCATTGGAAGCCTGCAGCACCGGATACAGCGCGGCGATCAATGCTGTGCCGTAGCCGCGCGAATTGGGTTCGGGCAGGCCTTGCGGGAGATAGCAGAGCGCCTGTTTCGGCCAGTCGAACGGGCTGGGTTGCAGCAGGGTCTGCGGATCGTCCAGGCCCAGGCGCACCGCGAGATGGTCGAAGCTGCCACCGACGGCGAGCGTTGCAGAAGTGAATACCCACGACGCGTGCGATTTTTCGCGATGCTCGCGCAGCGGGCCGGATACATCCAGCGGCGTGCGCTGGCAGCGAAAGCCGCGCTGGGTGAGTTCGTACCAGAGCACGTCGCTGGAAGGCAGCGGCGCTTCGTCGTCGAAATCGACCAGTCGCTCGTCGTCGGCGCGGGTGTCGTCGCCGAGCCAGCGCCCCAGCCGGGTCGAGGCGTCTTTCGCGCGTGCGGCACAGGCGTCCAGGCCGAGCGAGGTATCGGCCATGGCGACGGTTATTTCGAGCAACTGCCGCAGCGATTCGGTCAGCGCATCGAAACCCTCGCGCACTTCCGGCTTGGACAGCGCGCGGAAACGGGTGCCGCGCACCGGCAGGCCTTCCATGCCCGCGCGCAGTTCGCGCAGCGACTGCTCCAGCGCGCGCACCGGCATCTGCAGGCTGGCGAGCGCGCCGGGGATTTCCTTGCACTCGGCCAGGCAGTCGCGCGCCAGTTCCTGGATCGGGCGCATGCCGAAACTTTCGCCGAAGAAGTTCGCCGCCAGTTCCGGCAGCTGGTGCGCTTCGTCGATGACGAAGGCCTGCGCGCCGGGCAGGATTTCGCCGAAGCCTTCCTGTTTCAAGGCGAGGTCGGCGAGCAGCAGATGGTGGTTGACCACGACGATGTCGGCCGACTGCGCGCGCTGCCGCGCCTGCACGACGAAGCACTCGCCCCAGAACGGACAATCGGTGCCCAGGCAGTTGTCGTTGGTCGAAGTGACCATCGGCAACAGCGGCGAATCGTCGGGCAGCGCTTCCAGTTCGGCCATGTCGCCGAACTGGGTGCGTCCGCCCCAGGAAACGATCCGCTGGAACTGCGAGATCTGTTCGCGGGTGGTGAAGCGCGGTTCGCCCTTGGCCTGTTCCAGCCGGTATCTGCACAGGTAATTCGCGCGGCCTTTCAGCAGCGCCGACTTCACTCCCGTGCCCAGCGCGTTGCGCACCCGCGGCAGGTCGCGGTGGTAGAGCTGGTCCTGCAGCGCGCGGGTACCGGTGGAGATGATGGTCTTCAGCCCCGACAGCAACGCGGGCACCAGATAGGCGAAGGTCTTGCCGGTGCCGGTACCGGCTTCGGCCAGCAGTACTTCGCGGCTGTCGAAGGCATCGGCGATCGCCGTGGACAGGCGCTGCTGCGCCTCACGGGGAACGAAATTGTCGAGCTGGTTGGCGAGCGCGCCGCCTTCGCTGAGGGCGTCGCGGGCTGCTTCGGCAAGTCGTGACATCGGTGGGTGGGGCATTCCTGAAAAGCCCCCTCCTCCGTTTCGCGGGGAAGGGCTAGGGTGGGGGCAGCCGGAGCCGATCGGAATCCAGTTGCGACGACAACTCCAATGCCAGGCAACCGCATGGGATGGCATCGCTGGAAACTGGCGTGCCCTGCAAGTTTACCGGCTTCGGACCGCCCCCATCCCAAGCTTCCCCCGTGAACGGGGAGGCGGCGGACGCCTTACATCCTGTTCAATCCCGCCACGGTGCAGGCTTCTATCTGCGTATGCGCCGAAACCGCGTCCTGCTGCAGGCCGCGCGCGAGGCGCGCCTGTTCGATGGTGGCCCAGTGCCGGCGGCACAGCGGTCCGACCTTGGAACCCAGGTCGAAGGCGCGCTTGGCCAGCGTCTCCGCGCGTTCGTATTCCGATTGCAGCAAAGCCGCTTCCGCGCGCTCCTGCAGGATCGCCGGATCGTCGGGCGCGATCAGCAGCGCCTGGTTCAGGGCTTCGGCCGCGGCGGGGTAATCGCGTGCGGCGATGGCGGCGGCCGCATCGTCGCGCAGGTCCTGCACTTGCGGGTCGCGCAAGGGCTGCACCGCGAGTTCGCGATCGTCGGCGCCCTTTGATGCGGCGACGACGTTGGCGAGCCGCAGTTCCGGAGCGACCTTGGGAACAGCGGGCGATGCGGGAACAGTCGATGTACCGGATGTCGTGCAGGCGGACATGGCGAGCACCACGGCGAGGGTTGCGAATTTTCGGAACGGTTTCATCTTCATCACGGTTGCGGTGCGGGGGCAGGTTCTGCGGGCGGCGCCTGTTCTTCCTTCTTGCCGTCCAGGCCGAACCAGCTGCGCCAGCCGCCGCCTTCGGCTTCTTCGCCCGTTTCCTCGGGCACCGGCTCGATCACGCAGGTGGCGTAGGCAGGCGCGAAGCCGGACACGAACGGCAGTTGCCGCGCGCCGGGGCAACCGGCATCGGTGGCGTTCGCGCCGGCGACCCACTGCCAGTCCAGGCCCTTGCCGGACACCTTCAACGGCGCGCTGGGCAGGCGCGTGAAGATCCCCGACCATACCCGCATCGCACCGGTAGCGCCGTACAGGCCGGTCTGTTCGTTCTGGTCGTTGCCCATCCACACCACCGCGAGGTGATCGCCGGTGTAGCCGGCATACCAGCTGTCGCGGCCGTCGTTGCTGGTGCCGGTCTTGCCCGCGGACTGCAGGCGGCCGAGGCCATCGCCGAGCAACTGGCGCCCGGTGCCGTTGCTGACCACCTGCTGCAGGCCGATGCTGACCAGGTGCGCTGCGATGGAATCGCCTTCCTGCGCCGGCGCCGGGGTCTTGTCGTAGCGTTTGAGCAGTTTGCCGTTCGGATCGAGCACGCCACGCACTGCGTGCAGCGGCTGGATCTCGCCACCCGAAGCGAGGAACTGGTAAAGCTGGGCCATCGCATACGGACTCTGGTCGGTGGCGCCCAGGATCAAGGCCGGATTCGGCTCGGCCTTGATTCCGGCCAGCACGTGGATCAGGTTGGACAGGCGCTGCGGATCCACCTTCATGCCGATGCGCACGGTGGCCTGGTTGTAGGAATGGGCCAGCGCATCGACCAGTCGCACCGAGCCATGGCTGCGGTTGTCGGAATTGCCGGGCGTCCAGCGTCTGCCCTTGCCCAGTTGCACGGTGACCGGGGAATCGTCGACGTAGCTGGCCAGCGAATAGTTGTCCGGCTGGGCCAGCGCGAGCAGATAGACGAACGGCTTGAGCAGCGAACCGACCGGACGCTGCGCTTCCACCGCGCGGTTGAAGCCGGGTTGCGACACGTTGCGGCTGCCGACCACGGCCAGCACATCGCCATCGTGCACATCGGTCAGCACCAGTCCGGCCTGCAACGGCGGGCGCTTCTTGTTCTCCACCGATTTCAGCGTGCGCGCGACCGCGCCTTCGGCATAGGCCTGGGCCGAAGGCGACATGCCGGTGAGCACGCTCAGGCCGGCGCCCTGCAGCGCGCTTTCCGGATAATCGCGCGCGAGCTGGCGGCGCACCAGATCGACATAGGCGGGGAAGCGGTTGGCCGCGGCCATGCCCGGGGTGGTGGTGACGCCGAGCGGCGCGGCGCGGGCGCGCTTCCATTCGGGCTGCTTGATCAACCCGGTTTCCAGCAGTTTGTCCAGCACCAGGTTGCGGCGATCCAGCGCACGTTCCGGGTTGCGGCGCGGATCGTAGTAGGACGGTCCCTTGACGATGCCGATCAGAAGGGCGATCTGTTCGCTGGTCAGCGAATCCAGTTCGCGCCCGAACCAGAATTCGGAGGCCGCGGCGACGCCATGGATGGCCTGGCTGCCGCGCTGACCCATGTACACCTGGTTCAAGTACGCCTCGAGGATGGTGCGCTTGTCGTAGCGCGCTTCCAGGATCAAGGCGAAGAGTATTTCGTTGAACTTGCGGCTCGGGGTGACTTCCTTGCCGATGCCGAGCAGGCCGCTACGGGCGAGCTGCTGGGTCAGGGTGCTGGCGCCCTGCCGGGTCTCGCCACCGGAGCGCACGGTCACCCAGATCGCGCGCAGGATGCCGCTGACATCGATGCCGTGGTGGCTGCTGAAGTCGCGGTCTTCCACCGCCTGCAGGCCGGTGACCAGCAACTCGGGTACCTCCTCCATGCGCACCAGCCGGCGTTCTTCCTGCTTCTGCCCGTACAGGGTGGCGATGCGCGCCGGATCCAACCGCGCCGACTTCAGGTTCTGGCTGCGGCCGAGGTCGCGGACACTGGCCACGCGCCCGCCCGACAGCGATACCTGCAGCCTGCGCGCCGGCACCTTGCCTTCCACATCGGTGAAACCACGGCTGGCAATGATGAAACGGCCGCCATCGCGCGCATAGGTGCCGAGGCGCTCGCCACTGCCGTCGTCGCGATAGGAAGCGGCGTCGAGTTCGGTCTTCAGGGTCTGCGCATCCATCGCCACGCCGGGCGCCAGCTGCAGCGGGCGCGCATACACGCGGGTCGGGATCTGCCACTGCAGGGCGCCGAAGCGCTGGCTGACCTGGTGGTTCAGGTACAGGGTGTAGGGAATCAGGAAACCCAGTCCCAGCCCCAGCGCCGCCAGTGCCCAGGTCACCAGCCGCTGGCGCCAGGGATGCGCGTCGTCGTGATCGTCGGTGTCGTCGTCTTGGTCGTCGTAGTCGTAGCGCGGCACGGGAATGCGACAATAGGAGTTCCGACGAGTCTAGCGCAGCCCGCCACGCTGCGGCCGGCGGACTTCCCCCCTGCTCAGCTGGAGTTGCACCGGAATGTCGATTTCCCTGGCCGATGCGCGCTTCCAATGGCAACGCGCGCTGGGCCTGATCCGTCGCGGCATCAGCAGCCTGCGCACCCGTGGCTGGCGGGCGAGCTGGGACCGGCTGAAACGCCAGTTCCAGCGCGCGCCGCAGATGCAGCGCGCCGCGCTCTATTTCCCTGTCGAAGCGCCATTCGCGCCATTCGCGGTTCCCGACAGTCCCACGCCGCGGGCCAGCATCATCATCCCGGTCTACAACCAGGCCGCGCACACCCCCGCCTGCCTGCGCGCTTTGGCCGAACACCCGCCGCTGGCCAGCTGCGAGATCCTGGTCGTCGACGATGGCTCCAGCGACCAGACCGCGGAGTGGATGGCGCAGGTCTCCGGCCTGCATTTCCACCGGCGCGCGCGGAACGAAGGTTTCATCGCCGCCTGCAACGATGGCGCGGAGCGCGCGCGCGGCGAGTTCCTGGTGTTCCTGAACAACGACACCGTGCCGCAGCCCGGCTGGCTCGATGCCCTGCTGGATACGTTCCGCTCGCATCCCGAGGCCGGCCTGGTCGGCGCGCAGTTGCTGTATCCGGACGGGCGCCTGCAGGAAGCCGGTGGGGTGGTGTTTTCCGATGGCTCGGCCTGGAACTACGGACGCTTCGAATCCCCGCACGATCCGCGTTTCGCCAGTTTGCGCGCAGCCGACTATTGCTCGGGTGCGGCGATCGCGATCAGGCGCGAGCTGTTCCACTCGCTGGCCGGTTTCGATACCCGTTATGCGCCGGCGTATTACGAGGACACCGACCTCGCTTTCTCGGTGCGCGCCCGCGGCCACGGCGTGCTGTACCAGCCGCGATCGCGCGTGGTCCACTTGGAAGGCATCACTTCCGGCACCGATACCAGCACCGGCGCCAAGGCTTATCAGGTACGCAATCGCGAACGCTTCGCCGGGAAGTGGGGCGACGCCCTGGCGCGGCAACCCGCCCCGGACGCACTGCCCACGCCGGCCCTGCTGCATGCCGGACAGCGCCAGGTCCTGATCATCGATGCGATGACCCCGCGGCCGGATCACGATTCCGGCTCGCTGCGCCTGGTGAACCTGATGCGGTTGCTGCGCGAGGAAGGGATGCATGTCGTATTCCTGCCCTCCAACCGGCGCGACGATGGCCACTACACCACCGCCCTGCAGGCGCTCGGCGTGGAAACCTGGTACGCGCCGCATGCGCGCCGCCTGCCCGCCTGGCTGGCCGAGCACGGGCCGCGCTTCGATAGCGTGGTGCTCTGCCGGCACTACGTGGCCAGCGCATTCCTTCCGCTGGTCGCCAAGCATGCGCCCCAGGCGAAAGTGGTGTTCGACACCGTCGACCTGCATTACCTGCGCGAACGGCGGGGCGCGGAAATGAACCAGGACGAGGCGATGCTGCGCGCGTCCGAAATCACCCGAACCTCGGAACTGGCGGTGATGGCGCGCGCGGACGTGACCCTGGTGGTCAGCAGCGTGGAAAAGGAATGGCTGGCGCATGAAGCGCCGGGCCGGGCCGTGGAAGTGGTTTCCAACCTGCACCAGGTCGCCGGGCCGGGCCAGCCCTTCGCGCAGCGCAAGGACCTGGTCTTCGTTGGCGGTTTCCGTCATCCGCCGAACGTGGACGCCGTGGTCTGGTTCGCGCGCGAAGTGCTGCCCACCATCCGCGCGCGCTTGCCGGAGGTGGTGTTCCATTGCATCGGCAGCAATCCCTCCGATGCGGTGCTGGCCTTGTCCGCGCTGGACGGTGTCGTGGTCCACGGCCATGTCCCCGACCTGGTGCCGGCCATGGATGGCATGCGCATCGCGGTGGCGCCGCTGCGCTACGGCGCCGGGGTCAAGGGCAAGGTCAACCTGAGCATGGCCCACGGCCAGCCGGTGGTGGCGACGACCTGCGCGGTGGAAGGCATGCATCTGCAGGGCGGCCGCGATGTGCTGGTCGCCGACGATGCGCAAGCGTTCGCCGAGGCGGTGGTTCGCCTGTACCAGGACGAGGAATTGTGGAACCAGTTGGCCCGCAGCGGCCTGGAGAACGTGGCCCGGCATTTCTCCCTGGATGCGGCGCGCGAGGTGGTGCGGCGGGGGTTTTTTGGGCGGGAGGCGGGGAGCAAGAAGTGAGGAACGAGGAACGAGGAGTGAGGAACGAGGAACGAGGAACGAGGAGAGCGATAGCCTTCTCACTTCTCACTTCTCACTTCTCACTTCTCACTTCTCACTTCTCACTTCTCACTTCTCACTTCTCACTTCTCGTTCCTCGTTCCTCGTTCCTAGCTCCCCGCCCCTAATCGCCCCCAGCCTCCGCACTGCGCACCCGCGCGGCGAACTCGGCCAACCCTGGCGCACCCGCATCCAGGCCACGCGCTTCGCGCAGGGCTTCGGCGGCGAAGGCGACTTCGCCCGCCCCCAGCCGCTCGCCGCCCACCGCTAGCCATTTCTGCGCCAGCCGGCGACGCGCGTCGGACAATTGCGCATTGCCCGGCTCCAGGGTCTGCCAGGCGTCGTAGCAGGCGCGGGCGCGACGCACGCGGTTGCCACGCAGTTGTTCCTCGAAGCAGGAACGGGTGGCTGGCAGCAGACGGGCGGCAGCGCGCCTGACCTCGACATCGTCCGGTGCCAGCGACTGGGCCGCGCGGAGTTTGTCGTAGGCGCTTTCGCCCGGCGGCGTGAGCCAGTCGCCGCGCGCCTCGGCCTGTTCCATCGCGGCCAGCAGGACCCGGCTGCGCCGTATCCGTTCGCGCGGCGGCATCGAGCTGGTCATCCGCGACTGCGATTGCCGGGCACGGGCCAGCGACTGGGCCGCCTCCTTCACCACGGCTGCCCGTGGCGCGATTTCGCGGGCCAGCGCCAGCGACGCCTCGGCCTTGGCGAAATCGAAATCCGCCGCTTCGCGCACCGCTCGCTGCGCATAGGCGCTGGCCACGCGCTCGATGCCCTGTGCTGCCGCGGCGTCATCGGCCGACGCAGCCAGTACCAACCGATAGCCTGTCAATGCCCGATCCAGTCGCTGGCGCCGCAAATCGACATCGGCAAGCTGGCGTCGGTGCTCGATGGCGCGCGCCAGTTGCGCCTCCAGGCCAGGCAAATCGACATGCCCCGGATCGTAGCCGCGTGCCTGCGCGATCAAACTGGAACCACGCGCAAGATCGCCACCCGCCAGCGCCTGGCTCGCCTGCTGCAACCATTCCGACAAGGCGTCCTCGCGACCTTCCAGGGCCGCGGTCTGGTTGGGTTCCAGGACCAGCACGCGCTGGTACAGGGGCAACGCGATTCCCAGTTGTCCGTCCGCCTGCGCGGCCGCGGCCTCAGCCATCAGCACATCGATGCCGGCATGCGCGGCCTCGCCACGTCGCAGCTGATCGGCGACCGCGTCGGCAACGGCCCGGGGCACCTGCAGTTCCCGGGCCAGCGCGAGCGACTGCCGCGCGTCTTCGAAACGGTTCGCGCGGAGTTGCGCGCGCGCCTGCGCCAGTGCCGTTTCCGCGACCCGGCTCAAACCCGCGCGGGCCTCGCTGCGATCCGAGTCCAGGGCCAGCGCCGCCTCGAAACGCTGGCGCGCGCCGGTGCCGTCCGCGGCATTCAATTTGCCCTGTTTCAGGGCGATTTCCGCCTCGCCCAGCAAGCGCTGCACGCGCATGTCCGGCCACATCAGATTGGCCAGTGGTTGCCGGAACGCCACCACCGCCACGCCCGCCACCAGCATGATCGCCAGGGCCCAGCGCCAGTAACGACGATCCCGCCAGGCAGGTGGCGGGGATGGGCGCGCGGGCCGGCGGAATTCGACCTCCTGCAGCCAGTCCGCCACCGGTTCGACCCGGTCGCCAGGCGACTTGCCGGACTGATTGTCGGGAGTTCGGATCACCGCGACAGGATAATCGCTCAGCCTGAACGTCGCGCTTCCTCGACCCCGGGCAGCGCATCGAGCTTGCCGAGCAGGGTCGACAACTGGCCGTAGTCGGTGACCTTCAGGCGCAGGCGCAGCAGCACGTGGCCACTGCCGCGCACGTTGTCGCTCTGGATGTCGGTGACATTGGCGTCTTCCTGCGCGATCAGCGTGGTGATGTCCTTGAGCAGGCTCTTGCGATCCAGCGCGCGGATCTGCACATCGACCTCGTAACCGCCGCCGGCCACGCCCCATTCCACCGGCAGCACCCGTTGCGGACTGGCCGCGGCCAGGCGCAGCAGCGAAGCGCAGTTGGCGCGATGCACGGTGATGCCGCGGCCGCGGGTCAGGTAACCGGCGATGGCTTCGCCAGGCACCGGCTGGCAGCAACGCGCCAACTGCACCAGCAGGTTGCCCACGCCCTGCACGGTGAACTTCGAGCGTGAATTCGAGCGGGAAGGCGTCGGCGGACGCTTCGGCAGGTGTCGCGCGAGGGCGGCCGGCGCGGGTTCGCTGGCGGCGCGCTGTTCCTCATGCAGGGCGCGGCCGATCTGGCTGGGGCCAACGTCGCCCAGGGCAATCTGGATATAGAGGTCGTCGATGCTTTCGGCGTGGAATTTCTTCGCCATCGGCGCCAGGTCGGCGTGATGCAGGCCCAGGCGCTTGAGTTCGCGCTCCAGCACCTCGCGGCCGGCCTGCACATTGCGGGCGCGATCCAGCTTGTGGAACCAGGCCCGCACCTTGTCGCGCGCGCGGCCGCTGGCGAGGAAGGCATTGCTGGCCAGCAGCCAGTCGCGGCGCGGCTCGCCGGTTTTCGCGGTCATGATTTCCACGCGGTCGCCGCTGCGCAACTGGTGGCTGAGCGGCACGATGCGGCCGTTGACCTTGGCCCCGCGGGTGCGGTGCCCGACCATGGTGTGCACGTGATAGGCGAAATCGAGCACGGTTCCGCCCTGCGGCAGGTCGATGACCTCGCCCTTGGGCGTCAGCGTGTAAATGCGTTCCTCGGCGAGCTGAGCGTCGAGTTCGCCGGCCAGGCCAACTCCTTCCTCGCGCCCGCCTTCGCCACTGGGTTCCAGCAACTGCCGCATCCACGCGATCTTGCGGTCGAAGGCCTTGTCGCCGCCCTTGCCGCCTTCCTTGTAGCGCCAGTGCGCGGCCACGCCGAGTTCCGCCTGGGCATGCATTTCGTGGGTGCGGATCTGCACTTCCAGGGTGCGTCCTTCCGGTCCGATCACCGCGGTATGCAGGGAACGGTAGTCGTTGGGCTTGGGACGGGCGATGTAGTCGTCAAACTCGCTGGGTATCGGCAACCACAAGGCATGGACCAGACCCAGCGCGGCGTAGCAGGCACCGACGTCGTCCACGGCCACGCGCACCGCGCGCAGGTCGTAGAGTTCCTCCATCGCCAACTGCTTCTTCTGCATCTTCCGCCAGATGCTGTAGATGTGCTTCGGCCGTCCGCTGATATCGGCGGCAATGCCATGTTCACCCAGCGTCTCGCGCAGCGTGGTCGTCACCGCGGCGATGTAGCGCTCGCGGCCGGTGCGTTTCTCGTCCAGTTGCTGCGCGATCTGGCGGTAGGTTTCCGGCTCCAGGTAACGGAAGGCCAGGTCCTCCAGTTCCCACTTCAACTGCCAGATGCCCAGCCGGTTGGCCAGCGGCGCATGGATGTCGCGGGTCAGCTGGGCCAGCAGGCGCCGCTCCGCGGCCGGCAATTTGCCCGCGGCGCGCATCCGCGCCAGTTGTCTGGCCAGCAGGATCGGGACCACCCGCAGGTCGTTGACGATGGCCAGCAACAGCCGGCGCAGGCCTTCGTTGTTGCCGGCGATCTCGCGCTCGGCGTGCAGCGCCCAGACCTGTGCGGCTGCGTTCTGCCCATCCAGCAAGCCGGTGACGCCGGTGTTTTTCGCGAGCTGCGCCTTCAATGCCGGTTGCAGGCCGGGGAGACCGAACAACAGGGCCGCCAGCAGCACATCCGCCTCGGCCGACAACCCGGCCAGCGCTTCCAGCGTATCGATCAGCACCGGCCACGGATCCGGCATGCCCGCCGTCGCGTCCCCGGCCGTCGCTGCGTCGGCGATGGCCGCGCGCATCGACGGCGACAACGCTTCGGCTGAACGGGACTGCAGCCAGGTTTGCAGCGGGGCGGTGGATGGGGCGTTCAAGGGATCGATTTCCAGAAGATGTGACTACACTAGCGGCCTTGCGCCCGGAGGAACAACCATGAAATCGCTACGCATCCCGCTCGCCATGCTGATGTTCGCGCTTGCGCCGCTTGCCTGGGCCCAGCCATCGGCCCCGCTGACCGCCAATGTCGAGCAGCAGATGAGCGCCGACGAGTTCAAGGCCGCCGGCTTGGACAAGCTGAGCGCGCAGGAACTGGCCGCGCTCAATGCCTGGCTGCAGCACAAGGTGGTGCAGGAAACCACCAAGGCGGTCGAGGTGGCGAAGGAAGAGGGACGCAAGGAAGTCAAGGAGATCAATCGCGGCTTCTTCGATTTCGGCTCCAGCGAAGCGATCGAGAGCGCGCTGGTCGGCGAATTCAACGGTTTCGCCAAGGGCAGGAAGTACACCCTGGAGAACGGCCAGGTCTGGGAGCAGATCGAGCCCGCTTCGCTGGACGGCGTGCGCCGGACCAACCCCAAGGTGTCGATCAAGCCCGGCATGTTCAACAACTGGTTCATGCGCATCGACGGCTACAACACCGCAGCCAAGGTGCGCCGCATCAAATAACGACCGGCAGCGAGAAGATCACCCGTAGGAGCGGGCCTTGCCCGCGATGCTCTTGCCCGAATGTTCGATAAGGCATCGCGGGCAAGGCCCGCTCCTACAAGTCAGCGCAGCGCCTGCAGGCGTTGCGCGAGTTTCTTCGGCGAAATCCCGCCGCGCGCGCCCAGCTCCTGGGCGAACATCGAGACCCGCAGTTCCTCCAGGTCCCAGCGCAGCGCCTGCCATTCCGGGCTTTGGCGCTTGCCCGATTCGCGATCCAGCGCATCGATGAAGGGCTGCAGTTCCAGCAGGCGGGCCTGGTCGCGGGTGGGATCGCGCAGCGCCCGTTCGGCGCGCAGGCGCATCGCCTTCAGGTAGCGCGGAAACTGGGCCAGCGCCGCGGCGGGGGTGTCGCGCAGGAAACCGGCGTGGACCAGCGCCGCGAGTTGCCGGCGCAGGTCGTCGAGGTTGCCGCCGGCCCAGCCCATCAGCGGCGATTCCAGTTGCGGCTTGAGTTCGGCCACGGCGGAAAGGATGGATTCGGCCAGCTTCAGCCGCTCCATCGCTTCGCCGAACAATCGCCGGCCTGCGCTTTCGCGTCGCTGCTCGAAGGCTTCGCGATCGCGGATGTCGCCCAGTCCCTCGGCCAGCAGCGCATTCATCGCCGCTTCAACCAGGTCGCCGCGCAGGCGCTCCTGCGATTCGATCGCGGCGTACAGCAGGCCGGTCTTCGGCGAAACCGGCAGCTGCTTGCGCGCGCTCTTGGCCTTGTCGGCCAATGCGATCTCCAGCAGGCGGCGAACGCCTTGCGGATGGTTGGCATCGGCTTCGCCGCGGTCGGCGAAGACGCGCAGGGAAACCGCTTCGCCTTCATCGACCAGCGCCGGATAGGCCGGCACCCCGGCTTCGCCCGGCACCTGCAGCGGAACCGGCGCGGAAGGGAATTCACGCAATCCTTCGGCCGCGAGCTCCCGGCCCGCACGCGCGGCGAAGGCGTTGCCCGCGCGTTCGCCGAAACGCGCGCGCAATCCGTCGAGGTCGCGCGACTCGGCCAGCACCTTGCCGTCGGAGTCGCGCAGGCGCAGGTTCATGCGCAGGTGCGGTTCGATGCCCGCTTCGTCGAAATCCAGGGCAGCGACCGCGGCGCCGGTGGTGCGGGAAAGGAACCGGGCGAGTTCGCCGCGCACATCGTCGGCACCCGCCTTGGGAAACGCCTCGGCGAAGGCGCGGCCGAAATCCGGCGCCGGTACGTAGTTGCGCCGCATCGCCTTGGGCAGGCTGCGGATCAGTCCGGCGGCCTTGTCGGCGACGAAGCCCGGCGCCAGCCACGACAGGCGCGCGGCATCCAGCGCGTTGAGCAGGTGGATCGGCACTTCCAGGGTCACGCCGTCGTCGGCCGCGCCGGGTTCGAATTTGTAATGCAACGCGAGACGCGCGTCGCCGAGCGGGAAATATTTCGGAAACCGGTCCTCCTCGCTACCCTCGCCCGGCAACAGGTCGAGCAGCGACCAGTGCAGCGCGTGGCGCGCTTCCGGCGCCAGTTTCTTGTGCCAGGCATCCAGTCCGGCGGCGGAATGCAGGTCGGAGGGAATGCGGTCCAGGTACCAGCGCGCCTGCCAGTCCTCGTCGGCGACGATGCCGGCGCGACGCAGCTTGGCTTCCTCTTCGCGCGCCTGCTCCAGGGTCCTCAGGTTGTCGGCGACGAAGCTGGCGCGGGTATTGATCTCGCCGGTCACCAGCGCCTGGCGCACGAAGATCTCGTGCGATTCCTGCGGCGCGATGCGCCCGTAATGCACCGGCTTCTTCGGCGCCAGCACCAGGCCGAACAGGCTGATCTGTTCCGAGGCCAGCACATGGCCCTGCGCGCGCGACCAGTGCGGATCGAAATGCTTGCGCGCCAGCAGGTGCGGCAATTCGGCGATCACCCAGTCGGGCTCGATCGCGGCGTTGGTCATGCCCCAGACGCGCGCGGTGTCGAGCAGGGTCGCGCTCAACACCCATGCCGGCGGCTTCTTCGCCAGCGTCGAGCCCGGGAACAGGTGATAACGACGCTGGCGCGGAGCGAGGAAGTCGCCCTTTTCGGTCTTGTGCCCGACCTGGGTCGGCAGGCCGGCGAGCAACGCGCGATGCAGGGCGATGTAGGAACGAGTGGAGAGGAACGAGGAACGAGTATCTGCATCCGCGCCCTTGCCTTCTCTCGTTCCTCGTTCCTCCCCACTCGTTTCTAGCTCCTCCCATCCCAGCTCCCCGCACAACACCAACAACTGCCGATGCAGCTCGCGCCATTCGCGCATGCGCAGGAAACCGAGGAAGTGGCGTTCGCACCAGTCGCGCAGTTTCGACTGGGTCAGTTCCTCGTGCGCATCGCGGTAGGCCTGCCACAGCTTGAGGATGCCGATGAATTCGGATTTCTGGTCGGCGAACTTCGCATGCGCGTGGTCGGCGGCCTCGCGCGCTTCCGGCGGGCGTTCGCGCGGATCCTGGATGCCGAGGAACGAGGCGATCACGGTCATCTCGCGCAACGAGCCATTGCCGTGCGCGGCGACCAGCATGCGCGCCAGCTTCACGTCGACCGGCAGCCGCGCCATATGCCTGCCGATGGCGGTGAGTTTCCTGTCCTTGTCGACCGCGCCGAGTTCGCCCAGCTGCTGCCAGCCATCGGCGATCGCGCGCTCGTCCGGCGGTTCCAGGAACGGGAAATCCTCGATTCGGCCCAGGCCTAATGAAAGCATGCGCAGGATCACACCGCTCAGACTGGAACGCCGGATCTCCGGATCGGTGAACTCTGACCTCGACTCGAAATCGGCTTCCGCGTACAGCCGGTAGCAGATGCCATCGGAAATGCGTCCGCAGCGGCCCTTGCGCTGGTTGGCGCTGGCCTGGGACACCGGTTCGATGTGCAGGCGATCGAGTTTCTGCCGCGGGCTGTAGCGCTTGACCCGCGCATAGCCGGGATCGACCACGTACTTGATCCGCGGCACGGTCAACGAGGTCTCGGCGACGTTGGTGGCCAGCACCAGGCGGCGTTTCGGCCCGGGATTGAAGACCTTGTCCTGGTCGCGCGCGGACAGCCGCGCATACAGCGGAGTGACTTCGGTCTCGCGGTACTTGCGCCGTTCCAGCGCCTGGTGCGCATCGCGGATCTCGCGTTCGCCGGGCAAGAACATCAGCACGTCGCCGCGCGGATCCTGGCGGGTGATCTCGTCGATGGCGGCGACGATGGCGTCGTTTACGGTGCGTTCGCCGCGACGTGATTCCTCGGAATCACGTCCCTCAGCATGCGTCTCTCCTTCTCCTTCAAGCGGCCGGTATCGCACTTCCACCGGAAAGGTGCGGCCTTCCACGTCGATCACCGGCGCGCCGTCGAAATGGCGCGAGAAGCGCTCGGTGTCGATGGTCGCCGAGGTGACGATGACCTTCAGGTCGCGGCGCTTGCGCAGCAGCTGCTTGAGGTAGCCGAGCAGGAAATCGATGTTGAGGCTGCGCTCGTGGGCCTCGTCGACGATGATGGTGTCGTAAGCGGACAACCAACGATCGGAGGCGATCTCGGCAAGCAGGATGCCGTCGGTCATGAACTTGATCCGGGTGTCGTCGCCGACCTGGTCGTTGAAGCGCACCTGGAAACCGACCGCGCCGCCGACAGGAGTCTTCAGTTCCTCGGCCACGCGCCGGGCCACCGCCCGCGCCGCGATCCGCCGCGGCTGGGTGCAGCCGATCATACCGGCCACGCCGCGGCCTGCGGCGAGGCAGAGCTTCGGCAACTGCGTGGTCTTGCCGGAGCCGGTCTCGCCCGCGATCACCACCACCGGGTGCATGCGGATGAGATCGACGATCTTTTCCGCCTCGCGTGCGATCGGCAGCGCCTCGTCCAGGGTCACCGTGGGCGCGGAGCCTGCCCTGGCGGCGACGCGCGAGGCCGAGACCGCCAATGCCTGCTCGAAGGCCGCCCTGGCGGCGATGTCCGCCGGTTTGCCCTGCCAGCGCGACCACAGGCCATGCAGCCGCCCACGGTCGCGCGTCAACGCGCCATCGATGGCGCGCCGCGCGGCGCGCAGATCCTTGTTTTCGGCTTCAATCGCACTCATATATCAGCGGCAGCGAATTTTTCGATTACACGACATCGGTTAGTCTGTTTATTGTCGCCTATCCCACCCCGAGGAGCGCCCCATGGCCAAGACCAAGAGCAACAAGTCCAACAGCAAACCAGCCAAACCGGCCTCTCCCGCCAGCGCCAAGCTGGCCGCCGCCGCGCCAACCGCGCCCAACATCGATATCGGGATCGGTACGGGTGATCGCAAGAAGATCGCCGACGGCCTGTCGCATTTCCTCGCCGACAGCTACACCCTGTACCTGAAGACCCACAACTTCCACTGGAACGTCACCGGTCCGATGTTCAACACGCTGCACACCATGTTCGAGACCCAGTACACCGAACAGTGGACCGCACTGGACGAGACCGCCGAACGCATCCGCGCACTGGGCTTCAACGCGCCGGGCTCGTACCGCGAGTTTGTGGCCCTGTCTTCGATTCCCGAGGAGCCAGGCCTGACCCACAGCGCCGACTGGCGCGAAATGGTCCGCCAGCTTGTGGTCGGCAACGAGGCGGTCTGCCGTACCGCGCGCAAGGTGCTGGACATCGCCGACGCCGCCGACGATGCCCCGACCGAGGATCTGCTGACCCAGCGCCTGCAGACCCACGAGAAATACGCCTGGATGCTGCGCTCGCTGCTGCAATGAACCCGTTATTGCAGTGAAGGAACTCCCCTCTCCCTTCATGGGAGAGGCTGGCCAACGGCCGGGAGAGGGTATGCCGGAGGTGGCTGAAGGGACTTACCTTTTCGTAATCGAAGCCAGGATCAAAGGCACGCAAGCTCCGCTTGCGCCCCCTCTCCTGCCCCCCGACTAAAGCATTCGGGGGCAGGCTCTCCGGGCATCCTCTCCCACGAGGGGAGAGGAAAAAGTCAGGTCAGTTTTTTCCGACAGGGAACTGCGCCAATACTCCTTGGATCTGCGGGCATTCTCACTATTGCACCACTTGACCCCGCTGCTACCCTAGCCACATGCACGAATCACCCCAGGAACTATTGCAGCGGATCTTCGGCCACGCCGGTTTCCGCGGCCCGCAACAGGCGATCATCGAACACATCGCCGACGGCGGCGATGCGCTGGTGCTGATGCCGACCGGCGGCGGCAAGTCGCTGTGCTACCAGGTACCGGCGCTGCTGCGCGACGGCGTGGGCGTGGTGATCTCGCCGCTGATCGCGCTGATGCAGGACCAGGTGGAAGCGCTGCGCCAGCTTGGCGTGCGTGCCGAGTTCCTCAATTCGACCCTGGATGCGGAATCCGCGTCGCGGGTCGAGCGGGCCCTGCTGGCCGGCGAACTGGACCTGCTGTACGTGGCTCCGGAACGCTTGCTGACCCCGCGCTTCCTGTCCCTGCTGGACCGGTCCCCCATTGCCCTGTTCGCCATCGACGAGGCGCATTGCGTCTCGCAATGGGGCCACGATTTCCGCCGCGAATACCGCGAGCTGACCGTGCTCCACGAGCGCTGGCCGCAAGTACCGCGCATCGCCCTGACCGCCACCGCCGATCCGCCGACCCAACGCGAGATCGCCGAGCGGCTGCAACTGGACCAGGCGCGCTGGTTCGTCAGCTCGTTCGACCGGCCCAACATCCGCTACAACGTGGTGCAGAAGGACAACGGCAAGCGCCAGTTGCTGGATTTCCTCGGCGCGCATCGCGACGAGGCCGGCATCGTCTATTGCCTGTCGAGGCGCAAGGTGGACCAGACCGCCGAGGCGCTGGCCGGCCTGGGTTTCAAGGCCCTGCCCTATCACGCCGGGCTGGATGCGGAAATGCGCGCCGCCAACCAGCGCCGCTTCCTGCGCGAGGACGGCGTGGTGATGGTCGCCACCATCGCCTTCGGCATGGGCATCGACAAGCCCGACGTGCGTTTCGTCGCGCACATGGACCTGCCCAAGTCGCTGGAAGGCTATTACCAGGAAACCGGCCGCGCCGGCCGCGACGGCGAGCCCGCCGAAGCCTGGCTCTGCTACGGGCTGGGCGATATGGTGCTGCTGAAGCAGATGATCGAGCAGTCCGAAGCCGGCGAGGAACGCAAGCAACTGGAGCGCCGCAAGCTGGACCAGCTGCTGGGTTATTGCGAATCGATGCAGTGTCGGCGGCAGGTACTGCTGGCCGGCTTCGGCGAAGCCTACCCACAGGCCTGCGGCAACTGCGACAACTGCCTGCAGCCGGCCGCCAGCTGGGATGCGACCCTGGCCGCGCAGAAAGCCCTGAGCTGCGTCTATCGCACCGGCCAGCGTTTCGGCGCGGTGCACCTGATCGACGTGCTGCGCGGCAGCGAAAGCGAACGCATCCAGCAGTTCGGTCACGACAAGCTCAGCACCTACGGCATCGGCAAGGACCTGGACGCGAAATCGTGGCGCGGCGTGTTCCGCCAGCTGGTCGCTAGCGGGTTGCTGGAAGTCGATACGGAAGCATTCGGCGGCCTGCGCCTGACCGACTCCAGCCGCGCCGTGCTGACCGGCAAACAGGCCGTGGTGCTGCGCAAGGAACTGCCGGGCAAAAAAGCCCGCGAGCGCGAACGCGGCCCACGCACGGGGGTATCCGTGCAAGCGCACGACCTGCCGCTGTTCGGCGCGCTACGCGACTTGCGCGCGCAACTGGCGCGCGAGCAGAACGTGCCGGCCTACGTGATCTTCCACGACAGCACCCTGCGCAACATCGCCGAGCAGCGCCCGGAGAATCTAGGCGAGCTCGCCCGGGTCGGCGGCATCGGCGGCACCAAGCTGGAACGCTACGGCCCGCAAGTACTGGAAACGATCCGCGCGCAGGGTTGAGGCGCGTCGAGCATCGAGCATCGAGCCATAGACGTAGGAGCGACGTAAGTCGCGACCGAATCCGCACCTGGTTTGGCACCGTGCGGAAAAGGCCATGAGCAAGACCAGCGATGTGGCGACGAGCCGACCAATGCCGGGTCAAGCAGGAAGATTGCGTTCGCGACTTACGTCGTTCCTACGGCATCGACTTCCTTGCGCCGTCCTGGATTTTCCACGAAAACCTATTTTTCTTGCGAATCCCCGACATTCGTTGCCTGCATCCCCGGCTTTGCCAGCAAGGCATGCAGGATCCGCGCATCCTCGTCGTCCAAGACCGCAGCCTGGCTGTCGATGCCCCGATAGTGCAGATGGAAGGCACGGATCACGGCCGCGTGATCGTCGCTGGAATAGCCGAGCAGGCGCAACGCGAGCGCGGGATCGAAACCCGCCGGTGGATCGGTCAGCGGCACGTGCGGCCAGCGGCCGAATCCTTCCTGCGCCAGTCGCGCCCAGGGGAATTGCGCGCCCGGATCGGTTTTCCGGGTCGGTGCCATGTCGGAATGCCCGATCACCTGTTCGCGAGGGATTCCATTGCGCTTGCAGATGTCGGCCAGCAGCTTGAGCAACGAGTCGATCTGCTCGGACGGATACGGATCGGTCCCGTTGTTGTCCAGCTCGATGCCGATGGAAGCGGAATTCACGTCGCTGATCGTGCCCCACGCGCCGGGACCGGCATGCCATGCGCGCAGGTCCTCGGCGACCAGCTGGTACAGCGCGCCATCGCGGCCGATCAGGTAGTGGGCGCTGACCGGCCCGCCGCTGTTGGCGGTGCGCAAGGTCTCAAGGCTTTCCTCGACCGAATCCTGGGTAGTAGCGTGGATCACGACCAGGATCGCCTCGCGCGCATTGTGGTTGGGCGAAGGCACCCACTGCGCCAACGGGTTGCGTGGCGGCGCATGCGCGCACGATGCCAGCAGCACGGCGAGCAGGGACAACAGCAACAGCCTGGCCAATGGCGTGGAGCGCGTGGGGACGTCGCGGAAAGGCGGCACGAGCATGCTCACTCCTTCGGAAGATAAAGTTTTGCGATCGCCTTTGCGGTCGCGTAAGGCTCGGGATCGTCGCGGTTGCTGAGCAGGACCACGGTCAGGCGCTGCCGTGGATAACGCACGATCACGTTGCGGAAGCCGATGGTTTCTCCGGAATGCCAGAGGCTGTCGCCGGTGATCCGCCAGCCGTAGCCGTAATCGGCCTGGTACGGTTCTCCCACCACCTGCGCGTGCGCACTGAAGGCGGCGGCGCGCGAGGCGTCGCTGAGCAGGCGGTCGTCGTACAGGGCCGCATCCCACTTGGCCAGGTCCGCGATCGAGGAATAGATGCCGCCATCGCCGAGTACCGCGCTGGTCGTGCTCTGGTCGGTGCGGATCCATCGGCCATCGATTTCGCTGTAGCCATAGGCCCGATGCGCAACCTCGGACTCGCCCCGCACATACGCGAGGGTGTCGTGCATGCCCAGCGGCAGGAAGATGCGTTCGCGCAGGAAGTCCTGGAAAGTTTTACCGGAGGCACGCTCCACGATCAGCGCCAGCAGCGCATAGCCGCTGTTGCTGTAGCGGTAGTCGCTACCCGGCTTGAAATAGGTCCGGTCCTGCGATTCCAGCAGGCTCAGCACGTCGGCGTCGCGCAACTGTTCCGTGGTGTCGCCGGGCATCACGTCCTCGTAGTCGATCAGGCCCGAGGTGTGGGTGAGCAGGTGGCGAAGGGTGATCGCGTCGTCCGCGGCCGGCAGCGAGGGCAGCCACTGGCGCAGGCGGTCATCGAGGGCGAGCCTGCCGTCTTCGGCAAGCAGCAGGATCGCCGATGCGGTGAATTGCTTGGTGACCGAGGCCAGGCGGTAGTTGGTCGTGGGGCCGGCCTCGATGTCGTTTTCGATATCCGACAGGCCGTAGCCGCGCTGCACCACGGACTTTCCATCCTGGATCACCAGCAGCGACGCCCCCGGCACCGCGCCATCGTATCGACCCATCAGCGCGTCCACCTCGTTGCCTGGTGAATTCGCGTGGGTGGCGCAACCGGTGGACAAGGAGATCATGGCAATCAGCAGGAAGTGGGAACGCATGGCGTGGACCCGGGCAGGCACGAGGGCGGGGATATTGTTCAAGGAACGTTGTTCAAAGAGTGCTGTTCAAGGAATGCTATTCGACAGGAATATCGTAGATGGCCTGCGACTGTTCGGACGCCAGGCTGAAGTGCCACCACTCCTGAGGATAGTTGCGGAATCCCTGCCGCGCCATCGCCTGCAGCAGGCGCTGGCGGTTGTCGCGTTGTCCGGCGGTTATCGCGGGCGAATCGGTGTTGGCTCGCGGATCGAAGAAATCGAAATCCGTGCCCATGTCCAGCGCCCGGCAGTCTCCGTCGCCTGCACGGCAATCCAGCAAAGTAAGGTCCACGGTCGCACCGCGGCTGTGGCCGGAAACCGAAGCGATGTATCCGTCGAACAGTACCCGCTTGTCGAGGTTCGGATAGTGGCGTGCCTTGGTCCGCTGGTCCGGTAGATCGGCAGCCCAGCGCACGAAGTGCCGAACCGCGCGCGCGGGCCGGTAACAATCGAACAGCTGCAGGCGGAACCCCTCCTCGCGCAACGCCGTCTCCACGCGCTGCAAGGCCTGGGCCGACGATTCGCGCAGGTAACAGCGCGGAGCGCGGTAGCCGTCGACGGGAACACCGACGAAATTATCGGCGCCGGCATAGCGGATGTCCTCGGCGATATCCGGGACCAGCGACCGTATGTCCACCAGGCCGGCTTGCGCGAAGGTGGTCGCGCTGGAGACTACCGGTGCGGGGGCAGGGATTCCGGTTGAACATGCCGCGATCATCAGAGTCATGGCCAGCATCGACGAGTGGCGCCAGCACTCCGGTTGTAGGAGGGGCTTCAGCCTCGACGAACGCAAGCGAAAAGCTGTCGCGGCTGAAGCCCCTCCTACAAGAGTTCTCCGCCTACTCACAATCGCGCACCCACTCGAAAGCGAGATCCTCATAGTCGTAGCTGAAATCGGCATCAGGATCGACCTTGGCCATGTTCAGTCGCACGGGCGAAGCGTTGCCGGCTTCATGGAAGTCCAGCCAGGCTTCCGCATCCACGCCATCGTCGTCCCAGTCCACCAGCAGGCGCGCGCCGCTGCGCATCACCCGGCCGGCGAGCACCGGCGATTTTTCCGAAGCGAAACGTACTTGTCCGTTATGCGGACAGACCCTCGCCTCACCGAACCATGGATCGCGATACACGCCGAGCCACGGCTTCATTTCCTCCACGCCGGCCGCCTGCCGCACGGAAGGGGCCGGTGGCGCGGCAGCGCGACTGGACGCCTCTTCCTTGAGCAACTCGTCGGCGTAATAAGCGACACCGCGTGTGTCTGCGGGCGAGGTGAACCGCTTCAACAGCACTTCGTTCAACACGGTCCGTGCCGCGTCCGCGTCGCCGTTGATGAGCACGACGAAACCCGACTTGCGGTCGGGCAACAGGGTCATGACCGAGTACATGCCGGACAGGGTGCCGGTATGGGAAACGGTCATCGCGCCATCGACATCGGCGATCCTCCAGCCGTAGCCGTAGGCGTAGAAGCGGGTTCCGTCCCAGGCATGGCGCCGGGCCGAAATGGGCATCGGCGTGCGCGGCGTCCACATCGCCTGTCGCTGGCCCGCCGACAGCCAGTTCGATTGCGCGGCATCCGGAACCAGCCAGTTGCGCGCCCACGACAGCATGTCGTCCAGGCTGCAGCGGATGCCTCCGGCCGCAGCGGAAACGAGCTCAGGCACGGCCGCGTCGCCATCGCCGCTCGCCATGTAGCGGCCTGCGCTGCGGGTATGCGATCGGGCGACGTTGCCGACCGTATCGCGGTTCCATTCGCCGACCCGGCAACGCGACAGGCCCAGCGGCTGGAACACTTCACGGCGCACCAGTTCTTCGTATGGAGCACCGCCCGCGGCCGCGGCCACTTCACCGGCCACCACGTACAACAGGTTGTCGTAGGCATAACCGGAACGGAAACTGTAGGCGGGCTTGATATGCGCCAGGCCGGCGATGATGTCGGCACGGGTGTAGTGGTTGGGTTCCGGCCACAGCATCAGGTCGCCGCCCCCTTCGGGCAGGCCGCTGTTGTGCACCAGCATATCCTTCACCTGCATCTCGCGGGTGACCCAGGGATCGTGCATGCGGAATGCGGGCAGGTACTTGGTGACCGGATCGTCCCAGCGCAGTTTTCCCGCATCCACCAGCCGCGCCAGCACGCTGGCGGTCATGGCCTTGCTGTTGGAGGCGATCTTGAACAGGGTTTGCGTATCGATGGGTACGCCACTGCCCGCCGCGATTTCGCCACGGGTTGCCGTGTAAGCGACCCGCCCGTCCTCGATCACGCCGACGGCGATGCCGGGAAGGTGGTATCGCTCCACTGCCGCATCGACGATCGCATCCAGCGCTGCGTCCTGGTTTCGCGTGGCGGTGGTTGCGGTGTCGTTCTTTTCCGTACCACCCGCAATGGCCGGCGCCATGAAAGCGGCCGCGAGCGCCAGACAAGCGAATGCGGCGGCGCGACGGATTTCCGATGCATCCATCAGACATTCCTCCACGAAGTAGCGGCCTGTTCGCCCATGATCATTTCCTCGAACGATTGCCGGCGGCGGATCACAGAGTAGCGTCCCTCGTCGACCAGGACTTCGGCGGCAAGAGGCCTTGAATTGTAGGTCGAGGACATCGACGCGCCATACGCCCCGGTGCAGCGGATCGCCAGCAGGTCGCCTGCCCTGCACTCCGGCAACTCGCGGCCGACGGCGAAGGTATCGCCGGTTTCGCAGACGGGCCCGACCACATCGTAAGTCGTGGCAGGTCGTTCCCCTTCTGCCGCTGTCGCTCCGATCAGTTGAATGTCGTGCCAGGCGTCGTACAGGCTGGGCCGCATCAGGTCGTTCATGGCGGCATCCACTATCAGGAAATTCCGGCTCTCGCCGCGCTTGGTCCGGATCACCCGGGTCAGCAGCAGTCCTGCCTCCGCCACCAGGTAACGCCCGGGTTCGAGCAGGATGCGCCCCTCGAAGCCGGTCAGCGCCTCGCGGATCGTGCGCACGTATTCGACCGGATCTATCGCTCGGTCGTGGCCGGCGCGATAGACCACGCCCAGTCCACCGCCCACATCGATGCTGGCGATCTCATGTCCCGCCTCGGCCAGTTCATGCCAGAACCGTGCGACACGCGCCAATGCCTGGCGGAAGGGCTCGAGATCCAGGATCTGCGAACCGATATGCACGTGCAGGCCGTCCAGCCGTACGTTGGGAAATGCCTTGCTGCCGGAGAACCAGCGTCGTGCCTCGTCGATGCTTACGCCGAACTTGTTGTCGGACTTGCCGGTGGATATTTTCTGGTGGGTGCGCGCGTCGACGTCGGGATTGATGCGGACCGCCGCGCGTGCGATCACCTTGTGTGCGTTCGCCACCCGCTGCAGGGTTTCGAACTCGTCGAACGATTCCACGTTGAACCGGCCGACTCCGGCATCGAGCGCCTCCGCCATTTCGGCCTCGGTCTTGCCGACGCCTGAAAACACGATCCGATCAGCGGGAATTCCCGCCCTGAGGCTGCGATTCAACTCACCGGCGGAAACGATGTCGGCGCCCACGCCGCTTTCCGCCATCAACTGCAGGATCGCGAGGCTGGAATTGGCTTTGACCGCGAAGCAGATCGTGGCGTCCAGCCCCTGCAACGCTTGCTGCAACCCACTTATGCGCTGGCGTATCGCGTTGGCGGAATAGGCGTGGAAGGGCGTTGGCAGTGCTGTGGCCAACGCATGCAGTTCAATTCCATCAAAGCGCGACTTTTCCTCGACTTCTGGCATCGGGTCATGGTTCCAGCGGTTTTGGAAGGGCCGAACGATCAGCGGAGACCGTCATCGGTCGACAGCTCCCCGGCCTAAAAAAAACAGTGGCAGGGTGACGATCTTCCATCACCCTGCCCTGTTCACGGTCGCTGTCGAAACCTCATGGTTCCGACAGCTGCATGCACGACCTCAGAAGCTCCAGGTCACCACCAGGTTCATATAGCGCGGCGATTGCCAGTTCGTGCCTTCTCCGAAGTAAGGCATCTCGTTTCCGGGTGTGCTTTCGTAACGGGAATGCACGTTGACCTCTACCTGCTTGTTAAGCAGGTTGTACACGGCGAAGCGCGCCTTCAGGTCGATGCCTTCCACCGGCAGCGTCCAGGTCACGCTGGCGCCCAGGTCCGTGACCCACGGCATGCGCCCGAATGCGCCCTGCGGCGTGTAGACCAGTTCCCGGGTCGTGTAGTCCCCGCAGCCTGATACGCAAAGCCAGCCCGAACCGCCGCCACTGTACTCGCCCGGACCGCCCGCGCTGCGGTTGTCGCCGGGCCAGCGCACGCCATAGGCGGTGATGGGCCCGCCGGAGCGCGCGGAAAACGTGGCGCCGAAGCTCCACATGTCGTTGAGCTTGTAACCGCCGCGCAACTTGATCTGGTGGCGGGAGTCGTTGAACAGGACGCCATAGCGCTCATTGACGGCCGGGTGGTCGTAGTACTGCACCAGGTTGGTGTCGTTGTAGCCCGTATCCGAGTTCACCGGGCCTTCGATGTTGCCCTCGCTCTTGGACCAGAGGTAACTGGCGTTGAAAAACCACTTGTCGTTCCATGCACGGTCAAGCTGGAACTCGACCGCCTTGTAGGTGCGTCGGGGTTTCTTGTAACCCATCACGGTGCCGCTGCCGGACGCAATGTAACCATCCGTGGAGTTGTCGAAAGTTACCCATTCGTTGGTATCCGGGCACCACAGAGTGTTCGTTTCGCCGGGGTTGAGGATCGGCCAGTCACCGGAATACCAGTCGCATCCTTCCACGTGCCGGATGCTCACGTCTTCCACGGCACGGGTCACCTTGCGGTAAGTGGCATTGACGCCCCATGACCATTCCTGGTTGAGGGCTTGCTGGAAGCCCAGGATGAATTCGTCCTGGAACACCTGCTTCAGGTCGCGGGCGACTGCGGTACGGACATCGTCGGGTGCCGGGGCATTGCCTTCGGTATTGACCGGACCGATTTGCGCACCGAGGTTCGGGAGCAGGTACGTTGCGCCCGTGGCCGGATCGGTGTGTTCGGTCCAGCCATCGAGCGCGTAGTAAGTGTGCTCGTCGGTGGTGCCGCCACCGAAGTAGTCGGTGAGCTTGTTGGTCAGCGGAATGTAATAGCGGCCGGCGTTGCCGAACAGCTTCATGGTGCCATCGCCATTCATGTCCCAGCTGAAGCCGAGGCGCGGGGAGATCATGTCGCTGAAATCGGCCTTGGCGAAGGTCGCGCCCGAAGCAAGCGTATTCTCGAACATGTCTGCGCGCACGCCCAGGCTGAGCAGCAGGTTAGGCGTGACACTCCAGTTGTCTTCCACATAAATCGCCTGCGCCTTGGTCGAGACCGGGGCACCGGTGATTTTGCGGCGCGCATCGACGTAGGCGGTCCCGGCGTCAACGAGTCCGCCGCCGGGAAGCTCACGGTCCTCATCGGTGGCGTTTATGGGCATGCCAAGCAGCAAGTAGCTCACGCCGTCGCCCGGATACAGCGCCGAGCTGGTGGAATCCATGATTTCCTGATCCAGGCCGAAGCGCAGCAGGTGGTCGCCCAGCGTCCATTCGAAATCCAGGCGAGCCGCTTCGCGCTTGTCGTAGCGGCTGCTGATCCCGCTGTTGGTCGGATGGCAGCCTTCCCGTATGGTCGCATCCCCGAACATCTTGTCGTAGGTGCTGTCGCGGAAGACTATGCTGCAATAACCGTCCCAAGGCGGGCTGCCGCTGGTGCTGCTGCGCTTGTTTACGCCATACATCGCCTTGGCAACGAAATTGTCGCCGAAATGGCCCGTATAGGTTGCCGACCAGTTGTCGCCGCCGGAACCCGACGTGCTTTCGCCCAGATTGTCGCCAATGACAGCCGTATCCCAGTCGTATTCATACTTGGTGGTGACCGAATCGGCCTTGTCGGAGAAAGCCAGCAGTTCCAGCGAGTGATTGTCATTGATGCGCCAGTCGAGCTTGGTGCCCCAGAAGTCATTGCTGTTCTTGGTCTTCCAGGCTTCGATCGTATCGAAGTCCTTGGAGTCGTTGTCCCGGTTTTCATACATGGCGAAGAAGAACAGCCTGTCCTTCACGAGGGGGCCGGACGCCCACACGTTGGTCTTGAAGAACGGGCTCACATCGCGGCTGGTGCGATTGCGCGGGACGAGGGTGCCATCGGAATTGAAGCGGTCCGTCCTTTCAGACGCCCAGGCCGACGGTTCCAGCGTCACTTCCATGCCACCATGGAATTCGTTGCCGCCGGAGCGGGTCACCGCATTGATGACGCCACCGGTAGTACGGCCGAATTCCGCCGAATAGCCGCCGGTCTTGACCTGGAATTCCTCGTAGAAGGCGAACGGCACCGATGAAAAACCCTGACGACGGAAGGGATCGGTCACGTTCAGGCCGTTGATGTAAACGGCGTTCTCCGCCACCGACGATCCGCCGAAGCTTAGGCCGCCAAAGGAGGAACCGGAATCGATCACGCCTGGCGCCAGCAGCGCCACGGAAGTCAGGTTCTGGTCCACCGGCAACCGGGCCAGTTCCTGGCGATTGATGTTGGTCGCCGTTTCCGTGGAACGCACGTCGACGCGGTTGACGATACGCGAACCGATCACCTGCACCACGTCCAGGTTTACTGCGCCAGCACCGGCCAGGTTCACGGTAGTAGTGCCGCCGATCGATACGTTGACTGAAAGCGGCTCACCGCCGCCTGCGACCAGGGTGTAATCGCCCGGCGGCAATTGCGCCACGCGGTAAGTGCCATCGCTGCCGACCGTCACCGTGCGGCTCAGGCCGGTGGCGGGATTGGTGACTGTGATCTGCTCGCCGGCGTTGGCACGGCCGGCCACTGCGCCGGTCACGCTTTGCGCCATCGCCAACGGCGCCATGGACGCCAGACACGATCCCAACGCTATACACAGCGCGGCCCTACGCAAATTTTTGCTGTTCATCCCCGATCTCTCCCTTGCTGAATTGGTAGGTTGGTTCCCGCTCGGCTATTCGGCACTGCTCTTCATCGGCAGTATTTTTCCTTCGAATTCGTAATCCCATTGATCGAAATAGAGGTTGCCACCGCTCCATTCCGCTTCCCCGCGTTGCAGGTCCACCGTCTCCGAGCGGAAATGCCGCTTGGCGGGGACCAAATCCCGCGAATAGTCGTCGTTGAAGGCGATGCGGTACGCATCCAGCCCCCCGAGATAGAAATTGGCGATCTGCGGATCCGGATCGTCCAGCCGGCCGGTGGTGACGTCCATCGGCACCCAGCCGTAGGGAGCGAAATAGACCTTCCCCCAGTCGTGCAGGTTGTCGTAGTCGCCATCCGAATAGACCATCCCCGACTGCCAGCGCGCCGGTATGCCGTTGAGCCGCAGCAGCGCTATCAACAACAGCGTCTGCTGCCCGCAGTCGGCGTGGCCGGCGTGCAGCGCGTAGTCGCTGATGTTGGTGATGGTCGAATACTCGCGGGCGCCGGCCCACGGGATCTGATCGACCGCAGCAAAGAGTTTTTGCGCGATCCGGTACGGATTCTTCTCGTCACCGACCACTTTGCGGGAGAACTCGCGCAGCGCCGGCGTGAACACCACGTGCGGCGGGCGTTCGGCCACGAACGGCGCCAGTTCCGCGGTGAGCGGCGCCGCGACCACCTTGTCGGCATCGATGGCGTGGTACTGCCCGCGGATGGTCAGCTCATAGCTGATCGAGAATTTCGTGGGCTGGCCGGCGCTCGCCGGCTTTTCCAGATACACCGTGCGCTGCAGCGTCGACTCCGGCGCGATCTGGTGCGCCGCCGGCACGCTTTCGATGAAGCGGATGTCTTCCTGCTGCCCGGGAATCGCACGCGGATACGGGATCCACGCACGCACGGTTTCCCCGGCGGGCACCGCATCCGCATCGACGGTCAGCGACTGGGTGACGCGGAGGCGCCTGGACCCGGCATCGGTGGCGTGTTGCGCCAGTGCCGCATCGCGTACTTCGCGGTGATGGGCATTGGCTGCTTCCATCGGCCCATCGACGACGGGAGTCTGCTCCTGCCGACGCGCCCTGGCCTCGGCGCTGAGCCGGAACAGATTGGAAGGGGCGCGGTTGAAATACAGCTTGCGGCCGTCGATGACCTGGTATTCGAGCAGTCCCGCCGCGTCCCAGCGGGCGAACTCCTCATCACCCAGATCGGGGATCTGCTTGCGGATCCGGGCCTTGGCTTGATCGGCATCGACGGTGAAATCGATCAGGATCCGGCGCATGCGTTCGCGCTGGAACAACAGCGCCGACTTCGCTTCGGTGGACACAGCTGGCGATGCGAGTGACTTGGCGATGGAGGATTCCGCTTCGGCGAAGTGCCCCGCATCGATCAACCCGGCCACGGTTTGGGTTTCCTGCGCCGCCATGTCCGTCGCCATCAACGGCGCGGAACAGGCGAGCGCCGCGGCCAGCAGCAAGCCCACCCAGACCGGCTTCGAGCCGGGGCGAACGACGATTGCGTTGACAGGACTCCCCACCATTTCGACTTGCGACGCCTCCCACGGCATCAAGCGGAAGATGACTGTCTAACATGTCATGAAACCGTCGTCAATAATTTATTCTTCAATCTTGTGATATAAGAATCATGTATTCCCAACTCCCGGCTGGCCGGGTGAGGGGAAGAATCGGGAAACAATCCGCAAGGGGAACGCATGATCCGCACGGCCCTGCCCGTTCTGGCGATCGCATTGAAGGCCACCGGGATTTTCACCGTACGCAGGGACCGCGCGTGCCGGCGCCGGTTTGCCGGCCTTTCCTGCTCCATCATTCCTGGCTTCCGTCCGAGGTAGACCATGCGACTCTTTCTCCGCGCTCCCCATGCCCTGCTCGCCCTTTCCCTGCTCACGTGCGCGTCCCTGGCCCAGGCACGCGGCGACGCGCCTGCGGCACCGGTTCCCGCGCATGGCGTGGTCGGAATCGGCGATGCGCAACTCACCGCCGATTTCTGGGTCGCCCAGGCCGACCATCCCGACCGGGTGGTGCTGGATGAAGCCGCGATCGCGGCGCAGAACGAAAAACTGGAGCGCACCGATCCATCGATGAACGACCTGGCGGCATTGCCGGCTTCCTTGCCCAGGGCCCGGATCGTGGAATGGATCCAGGACTTGTCGTCGCGGCCCGAAAAACCCTTCTATGACGTGGACGGCAATCCGGTGCCTGCTTCCACGCTCGACGGGTTGATGGACGCGCTGGACCTGGACGCGATCGCCGCTGACACCAGGACGCGCTACGGACTGGTGCTGCGCCGGACCGCGTTGCGCGGTTTCCCGACCGGGTTGCGCGTCTTCAGCAGCCGCGGCGACACCGACATCGACCGTTTCCAGGAAAGCGCCCTGTTCCCCGGCACCCCGGTGGCGATCGCGCACCAGAGCCGGGACGGAAAGTGGCTGTGGGTGGTGAGCCCGAGGTACAAGGCCTGGGTGAGCCGACAGGACATCGCCGAAGGCAGCCGCGAGCAGGTGCTCGCCTACGCGGACAAGACGCCTTATCGCATCGTGCTGGGAGCGAAGGTGTCCACGGTGTATACCCGCGAGCAGCCGCAGTTGTCCGAATTGCAGCTGGACATGGGCGTGCGGGTTCCACTGGCCGACGTGCCGCCGGACGCGCCGGTGAACGGCCAGCATCCCTATTCCTCGTGGACGGTCGAACTGCCGATCCGCGCCGCCGATGGATCCCTCGGTTTCGCACCGGCGCTGCTGCAGAAGAACCAGGACACCGCGAGCGGCTACCTGCCGCTTACCCACGCAAATCTTGTCCGCCAGGCCTTCAAGTTCCTCGGCGAGCGCTACGGCTGGGGCCATTCCTACAATGGCCGCGACTGCAGCGGATTCGTTTCCGAGGTCTATCGCAGCATGGGCGTGGAGTTGCCGCGCAATACCCGCGACCAGAGCATCAGCCCCGCGCTGAACCACGTGACCTTCGCCAAGGACGAAGGGTCCGAGCGGCGCAAGGCCGCCGTGGATGCGCTGCAAGTGGGCGACCTGATCTATATCCCCGGCCACGTGATGATGATGATCGGCCGCATCGACGGCGCGCCCTACGTGATCCACGACACCAATGGCGGCAGCTATCTCGGCGCCGATGGCAAGCTGCGCTCCATGCATCTCAACGCCGTATCGATGACCCCGTTGCTGCCGCTGCGCTTCAACGTCGAACAGACCTACGTGGACCGCATCACCAGCATCGTCCGCATCCGCCCCTGATAACGAATTCCCATAAAGAACCGACACCAATGAAAATCACCGACATCACCTTCGGCATGCTGCGGGTCCCGCTGAAAACTCCGTTCAAGACCGCGTTGCGCACGGTGGACCGGGTCGAGGACATCGTGATCATGGTCCATACCGACAGCGGCAACATCGGCTACGGCGAAGCCCCGGCGACCGCGGTGATCACCGGCGATACCCATGGCTCCATCGTCGACGCCATCCGCCACTACATTTCCCCGCGCCTGATCGGCGAGGACGTCGCCAACCTCAATCGCCTGACCCAGTTGATCCAGGGCGCGATGGAGAAGAACACGAGCGCCAAGGCCGCGGTCGAGATCGCCATCTACGACCTGTTCGGCCAGCTGTACAACGCGCCGCTGTACAAGCTGCTGGGCGGCGGCGATCCGGTCATCACCACCGACATCACCATCAGCGTCGATTACATCGACAAGATGGTGGCCGATTCCATGGCCGCGGTGGAGCGCGGCTTCGAGTCGCTGAAGATCAAGGTCGGCAAGGACATCGGCGTGGACATAGAGCGGGTCAAGGCCATCTACGCGGCGGTGGAGGACCGCGCCCTGCTGCGGCTGGATGCGAACCAGGGCTGGACCGCCAAGCAGGCGGTGTACGCGCTGCAGACGCTGGAGGACGCCGGCGTGCGTCTGGAGCTGGTCGAGCAGCCGGTCAAGGCCCACGACCTGGAAGGCATGCGCTACGTCACCGAGCGGGTGCATACGCCGATCATGGCCGACGAGAGCGTGTTCGGCCCCATGGAAGTGGTGGAATTGATCCGCATGCGCGCGGCCGACATCATCAACATCAAGCTGATGAAGACCGGCGGCATCTCCAATGCGATCCGCATCGCCGACATCGCCGCGATGCACGGCATCGAGTGCATGATCGGCTGCATGCTCGAAACCAGCATCAGTGTCGCCGCGGCGGTGCACGTGGCCGTGGCCAAGGCCGACGTCATCACCAAGATCGACCTGGACGGGCCTTCGCTGTGCCTGTTCAACCCGGTCGAGGGTGGGGTTATATTCAACGAATCCGAAATCACCATCACCGACGCACCCGGGCTGGGTATCCGCGAAATCCGCGGCCTCGAGCCGCTCGAGGCCTGACATGTCCCCGCTTATCAAGATCCGTTCCGAGCGCGACCAGATGTCGGCGATCGAACGCCGCATCGCCGACTTCATCCTCGAGAATGCGCAACTGCTCCGCGACTATTCGTCGCAGCAGTTGGCGACGGCACTGCGGATCAGCCAGTCCAGCGTGGTCAAGTTCAGCCAGAAGCTCGGCTTCAAGGGCTACCCGGACCTCAAGTATTCGATCGGCGAGGCGATCGCCCGCGCCGACAACGGCGACCCCACCGTGGCCGCGGCCTCGACCCGGGGCACCGACGACACGCATGGCAGCCAGCTGTGGCGGCGCAAGTCCGAGGCCGAGGAAGAAACGCGCCTGATCAATCCGCCCGAGGCGGTGCAGGCGGTGGCCGATGCCATAGGCGAAGCCGGCAAGGTGTTCATCATCGGCTTCGGCGAGGACGATCTGCATGCGCGCGCCTTCGCCTGGCGGCTGTCGCTGCTCGGCATCCCCACCATCCACAATTTCGACGCTGCGCACATGACCGCGAGCGTGTCGGCGGCGACCGCCGGCGACGTGCTGCTGGTGTTCTGCGAAGACGGCACCCAGACCGCGCTTTCGCAGATCTGCCACCAGTTCCGCAAGATCAAGGGCAAGGTCGTCACCGTCCCCCGCCACACCTCCAACGCCCTGCGCGCGCATGCCGACCTGGCCCTGCTGGTGTCGGCGCACGACGACCGTCCGCATATCGAACCGCTGCTCTACCGCTCCGCGCTGCAGCATCTGCTGGACGGCATCTTCGTCATGCTCTGCGAAGGCAGCAAGAAACGCTTCGACATCCTCCAGGAAAACCTGGAGCGCATCCAACCGGCCCTCAATCCATGAACAACGCATACTCCCGCACACGCAAAGACACGACCACCGGCAGGCGGGGTTCTTGGCTACTTGCGCTGATGGCCTTCGCAACCCTCGCTTCTGGTTGCGCGAGTGCGCCCACCTCGCGTTCCACCCTGCCGTGGAGCAATGCGCAGCAAGTCGTGGTCGTGGTCACGCCGGACTGGAATGCCAACCAAGGCGCGCTGCGCACCTACGAGCGCGCGGACGGAAAGTGGCGGCAGGTCGGCGAAAGCGAACCGGTCACCGTCGGCAGGAACGGTTCCGCCTGGGGCCTTGGACTGCATCCCGATCCGAAGGCGGGGCCGCTCAAGCACGAGGGCGACGGCCGCAGCCCGGCCGGCGTGTTCGGCATCGGCGATGCCTTCGGTTATGCACAGCATGCCGACACCGCCCTGCCCTACGACGCGATGCAGGCCTCGCACTACTGCATGGACGTCAGCGGATCGCCGCTGTACAACCGCATCGTCGATGCGCAAGCGGTGGGCGCCGAAGCGGTCGCCGGCTCGACCGAACCGATGCGCCTGGACCTGCACTCCGCGGGGGACCAACGCTATCGTCTCGGTTTCGTCATTGAACACAACCCGCAAGCGCGGCGCGACGCCGGCAGCTGCATCTTCGCCCACCTGTGGAGGAAGCCCGCCGAATCCACCGCCGGCTGCACCGCCATGGACGATCCGACCATGACCCGGTTGCTGGCATGGCTGCGGCCCGACCAACATCCGGTCTTCGTGCTGCTGCCGGCCAATGAGTACGCCAGCCTGCACGATGCCTGGCAACTACCTACCCTGGAGCCCATGCCTTGAAGCCGACTACACGCGTATTGCTGGGCCTCGCCTCGGGCGCGGCGATCGGACTGACCCTGGCCTGGTCGGATCCCGCGCTGGCGGCGAAAGTAGCCGCTTTCGTGCAACCCGTCGGCAAGCTCTGGCTCAATGGGCTGCAGATGACCGTGGTGCCGCTGGTGTTCGCGCTGGTGATCATCGGCGTCCCCACCGCCAGCGACACCGCGTCGTCGGGACGCACCGCGCGGCGCGCGTTGCTGGTGTTCGTGACCCTGCTCAGCGCGGCCTCGTTCTTCACCGCCTTCGCCGCACCCTTGCTGCTGTCGCTGGTGTCGCGCGATCCGGCATTGACCCAGGCGCTGAGCGGCTCCATCGCCACGGCTCCCGTCGTTACGACCGCTAGCGGCTGGAGCGAGGCGTTGACCTCGATCATTCCCAGCAATGCAGTCTCGGCCGCAGCGCAAAGCGCGATGCTGCCATTGATCGTATTCGCCCTGTTCTTCGGCTTCGCCCTGACCCGGATAGAAAAGCCGCGACGCGACCTGATGGTGAACTTCTTCCAGGCCGTGTCCGACGCGATGATCGTGGTCGTGCACTGGGTGTTGTGGGCGGCGCCGGTGGGCGTGTTCGCCCTGGTGCTGGCGGTGTGCGCGCAATCCGGAATGAGCATGGTCAGCGCGCTGGGCGTGTACATACTGCTGCAATGCGCGTTGTATCTGGCGGTTACCGTGATGATGCTGCCGGTGGCGGCCTACTTCGGTGGCGAGCGCATCGGCAGGTTCGCGGCGGCGATCATTCCGGCGCAAGTCGTGGCCGCCAGCACCCAGTCCTCGCTGGCTTCGTTGCCGGCGATGCTGGAAGTCGCGCAACGCCGGCTGGGTTACTCGCCGCAGGTGACCGCACTGGTCCTGCCGATGGCGGTATCGCTGTTCCGGATCAACAGTCCGGTGCAATACGTCAGCGCCGCCGCGTTCATCGCCTGGGCCTACGGCATCGACCTGTCGGCGGCGCAGCTGGCCACCGGCGCCGCGTTGGCGGTGATCATCAGCTGCGGCGCGGTCGGATTGCCGGGCCAGGTCAGCTACATGGCCACCAACCTGCCCGTCACCCAGGCCATGGGCCTGCCGATCGCACCGCTGGGCCTGCTGCTGGCGGTCGATACGATTCCCGACGTGTTCGCCACGGTCGGCAATGTGACCGCGGATCTCACCGCGACCAGCATCGTGTCCAGGCAAGCGGGCAAGGATGCCAAGGAAGCCGACAGCGACAGACCGTAGGAGCGTCCATGGGCGCGAGCCGTTATGCCGGAAGCAAACGATGCCATGCGCTCATGGAGTCCGATCAGAAGTCGTAACGCAATCCCAACATGATCCGCCGACCGGTCGACTCGTAACCGCGTCCGTAACCCGCATCGTTGACCGCGACTACCGGCTCGTCGGTGAGATTGTTGGCCGCCAGGGTCATGCCCAGGTGCGGGGTGAACTTGAAATCGATCGACAGATCCAGCTGCCCGTACTCGTCGATCCTGGATCCATCGCCGAAGTAGCTGTCATTGTCCAGGCGGAAACCGTCGCGATAGTTGTAGGAGAGATAGGCGCCAAAACGCGGCTTTTCGTAATACACGGTGACGTTGTAACTGCTCCTGGACACGCCCGGCAGCGTCTTGCCGGCACCACCTTCCTCGGTCGGCAGTTGACCGGCGTCGATATAGGTGTAGTTGGCCATCATTCCGAAACCATCGAATGGCGGCGGCAGGAAGGTGAAGGGCTGCTGGTAGGCGAATTCGATGCCCTTGATCCTGGTGTCTCCACCGTTGCCCGGCTGGAAGCGGGTGAACTCCACCGGCAGACTCGGTCCGTTTGCGCCCTGACGCACGTTCAACACCTCTACGCTGGTGGTGTTGACGATGAAGTTCTTGACGTTCTTGTAGAAGAATGCCGCCGACAGCATGCTCTCGTTGCTGAAGTACCACTCCAGCGATATGTCGAATTGGTCGGCCAGGTATGGATCCACGCTCGGATTGCCCGAACTGATGGTCTTGACGTTGGCGCTGACGCTGGTGGTTGGAGTGATGACGTTGAGGTCGGGTCTTGACATGACCCGCGCCGCGGCGAAGCGCGCCACCAGGTCGCCGCGCAGTTCGTAACGCAGGTTCAGGCTCGGCAGGACGTTGTCGTAGGAACGGCTGATGGTCTGGGCCACAGCGTCCGGGACGATGGTGATCGCGCTGCCCTGTTCGAACACGATACGGGTCAGATCCGGTATGTAGCCCAGCGTTTCCTGTTCGGTCCTGACGTAACGCAAGCCGGCGTTGCCGGTGAGCCGTCCGTCTTCCGTACCGAAATCCGCCCGGAAATACAGCGCCCGAGTGCCTTCCTTCACATCGGAAACCGAAGTCTGGAACCGTACCGGCGGGAACAGGCGCTCCAGCTCCGATAGCGGGATATCCCGCAGCAACGCATACGGGTCTGCCGACAACCAACCGGTCGGGAAGGTGGAGCTGCCGTCATAGCCGGAGAGGTAGCCGGAACCACCGAATCGGCGCATCCAGGGCGTGCCGTCGAAGCTCCCGCCTTCGAGGACCGGGTCGTAAGCCACTCCCAGCAACTCCGCAAGATCCTCGGCCCCCACCTGCAGGAACCGGCTGTCGATCAGGTATTCGCGGCTGCCCGCGGCCGCACCGAACCTGATGCTCTTGATCGCACCGTCCATCGCATAGGTGAAATCCAGCCTGGCGTCGCGTGTGGTGTCTTCCGTGGGCTGGTCGACCTTGCCGTTGAAACCGATGGCCCGGAACACGCCGGGGGCGGAAGGATCGAACCCGCCATGGTATTCCAGGCTGGGAATGCCGCCATGATCGGTGCGGTAGTCGTAGGAGACGTTGGCGCGGCCGATGACTTCCAGCGACAGATTGCTCTGCACCCGCCTGGATTTTCCGTAGGACACTTCCGCGTCTGTCGTCCAGCGATCGTTGACGTAACTGCTGCCGATGCTGATGCTCTTCAATTCGTCGACGACGTTCTCGGTGCGCGCGTTGTTGCGCAGGTCCACGCCATCGGATTCGAAATAGTCCAGGTATCCGGAACCGTCATCCGAGGCGCTCGTACCCTGCGTCCCGATGATGTAGGTGAACCGGTGCGCATTGACGGGATAGAGCGCATCCGTGGTGAACTTCGAATGGAGGACGTCCGAGCGAAGCTCGAAAACGTCGTTGGGCCGGTACTGGAAAGCCGCCATCACGCTCTCGCGTTCGCGGGTGCCCTGATCGATGCCGAAGTTGGCAGCGTGATTGAAGCGCAGGGTATCGTCCAGATCGCCGTCCGCGTTGAGATCGAACCCGCTGGAAGCCTCGCTACGCTGCTCGAACCCGAAGGCCTCGTAGCGCTGGCCTTGCAACTGGCGTTTGCTGTAGTCCACGCCCAGGGAAACGCCGAAGGTGTTGTCTGCGAATGTATCGGTATAGAACGCCGACAGGTGCGGTGTCGTGCCGCCGGGGTCATGGATTCCTTCGGCAGCAATGGCGCCATGCCGCTCGCCGATGTCCAGCGGCTTGGCTGTTTGAACGTTGATCGTGGCCGACATTCCTCCGTCGCGCATTTCCGGGACCGGCGTCTTGTATACGCTCAATGCGTTGACGAAATCGGCCGAGAGGATGGTGAAGTCGAAACTGCGATCGCCGCTGGCGGAAGGCAGCTGGCGGCCGTTATAGAGAACCTGGGTGAATTTCGGGTCCAGGCCGCGCACGCTCACCGCCCGTCCTTCGCCCCTGCTGCGGGTAATCTGCACGCCAGTCACGCGCTGCAAGGATTCGGCCATGTTCTGCTGCGGGAACTTGCCGATATCTTCGGCCGCGATGCTGTCGCTGATGATGTCGGCATCGCGCTTGTCCGAGACCGACTTCGCCAGACTACTGCGGATGCCGGCGACCTGTACCGTATCGAGGGTGACCACGTCGGCGTTTTCCGCCTTCGCGGTTTCTGCCGCGGGCTGCGCCGCGGCAGGGCCGTAAACCAGCAAGCCCAAAACCCACGCGCTTTGCACCGAAGCCGCCAGAATCGATCTTCGCACTACCCCCCCCCGGGTCCTGTATCGATCAACTATCGAAATGCCTGGATCTTGAAATGATCCATCGGATGCATGGCTGCTACAGATGCAGGTGCGTGATCGTATTCGAGTATAACCAGCCGAATTGCAGAATAATTCGCAACCAGTTCGAACCAGACCCTCTCATCCGCCACGCAAGTCACTTTCCTGCCCGAAGAGTGAACCCGGCCTCGTTTTCACGAACATGACCCGTTTTCACGGCGGTCATAAGCTGCGGCCGGGCAAGGATGCCAACGATATCGCCAGCGACAGACCGTAGGAGCGCCCATGGGCGCGAGCTCTTCAGATCCGGCCGCGAAACAAGTCAAGAGCTCGCGCCCATGGACGCTCCTACGGCGGCGGCGATAATTCGCGAAGCGCCTTCCGGTTCTTCGCGCAAGCGCGAATCTGGTGGATAATCACCCCCATCATCGTGAACCTCTCTTCTCCTCCCCTGCCCGGCCCCGATCTCTGCACCGAAGCCGAAGTCACCCGGCTCGTGCATGAGTTCTATGCGCAAGTCCGCATCGATCCCCTGCTGGGGCCGATCTTCGCCGGGCACGTCGCCGACTGGCCCGTTCACCTGGACCTGCTGGTCGATTTCTGGTCGGCGATGCTGCGCGGCACCCGCCGCTTCCGCGGCGCGCCGATGTCGAAACACCTTGTCCTGCCCGGACTGTCGCAGGAACTTTTCCGGCAATGGCTGCGCTTGTTCCACCAGGTCACCGCGACCCTGGGCAACCCGGCCATGCAGGCCCAGGCCGACGACATGGCGGAACGCATCGCCGAGACCTTCTGGCAGCGCTACCGGTTGCACAACCACGTTTCTCTGCCGACGATCCCGGCGCCGGCCCCGCGCTGATCGCGGTCAGGTCGCGCGCCGCGCGATCTTCTTCAACACCGCGCCGCGATGGGCGGCGACATGATCGGTCTTGTCGCTCTTTATCTCGTACTGCGGATCCTCCGCGCTGGCCCGGTGCATGTGGCCCTTGTAGTCGAAGTCGCGCACGTGGACCTTGATGATGGTGCCGCTCACGTGGCCGGCTTCCGAATTCCATCCGACATGGTCGCCGACCTTGAATTCGCTGGGCATGGAAATCTCCTGGGGAAGCAGCGATGGAGTCACGCCACCGGCACGGAGAATGGCATTCCCTCCGTCAATGCACGGTCAAGGCAACCGTCCAGGAAAGAATCCGCGGAGTTCGTTCACTGGTGCGCTTCGTCCTGTTCTTCGTGCCGCGGGGTGAACAGCAGGTCCTGGTAGTCGTAGCTGAAATCGGCAAGCGGTGAAACCGGCTTCATCGTCATGCGCGCGACCTTGCCTTCCGCATCCAGGGCGAAGGTGGCATAGGCGGGTTCGATCGAACTATCGTCCCATTCCGTGCGGAACGTGTCGTACTGCCAGTGACTGAGCGTTCCCGCCATGTTCGGGGTCCGCTGGAAGTCGATGCGCAATTTACCCGAACGCTCGGTGATCTCGATGGGTCCATACCAGGCATCGGCATAGCGGCCCGCGTAGCCGGTGGCCGGCAGCGAGGGACGCGACGCCTTGCGGGCGCCCTTGCCGGCGGACTGCAGCGCAGCCAGACCACCGTCGAGGCGTTGCTGATACCAGCTGTCGAAGGCCGCCACCCAGTCGCGCGGTTCGAAGCCCAGGTAGTGGTCGAGCAGCTCGTAGCCCAGGCCGCGCATCACCCCGACATCTTCGGAATTGATCTGCAACGAGATGCCGAGGTTCCGCTCCGGCACCATCACGATGAAAGTCAGGACTCCGAATACCGCGCCGCCATGCTGCACTACCTTGACGCCACGGTAGTCCTGCACATTCCAGCCCAGCGCGTAGCTGGAGAATTGCGGCGTTATGTCGGTGATCGGCGCCGGGTAGGCATTGATCGGCACCGGCACCTGCGGGGTCCACATCGCCTGTGCGGAAGCCTCGCTGTAAAGGCGCTTGCCATCGCTGTCTGGCAGCGCGCCCTGCGCCAGTTGCACTTGCAACCAGTGGGCCAGATCGTTGGCGCTCGAGGACAGGCCACCTGCGGGTGCGCCCACCTGGCCCAGGCCTTCGCGCTCGGGCAACACCTGCTGCGGGCCCAAGCCGCGCAAGCGCGGATCGAGCCGTGCGTGCGGCTGCGCCCGGTTCGGGTTGGCGAAGCGGTCCTTCTCGTCGCTGACCGAACTGGTCATGCCCGCCGGCTCGAACAGGCGCTCGCGAATGAAGCTTTCCCAGTCCTGCCCGCTGGCGGCGGCGATCACTTCACCGGCGACGATGTACAGGATGTTGTCGTAGGCATAGTTGCTGCGGAAGCTGGTTGCCGGCTTCAGGTCGCGCAATGCGCGAACGATGTCGCTGCGGCTACGCGAACTACGCGGGATGAAAAGCAGGTCGCCCGCGCCCAGGCCCAATCCGCTGCGATGGACCAGCAGGTCGAGCACGGTCATCTCGCGCGTGACCCAGGGGTCGTACATGCGGAAATCGGGAAGGTGGTCGATGACCTTGTCGTCCCAGCCGAGCTTGCCTTCATCCACCAGGATCGCCAGCGCGGCGGCAGTGAAGGCCTTGCCGGTGGAACCGGTGGGGAAGATCGTGTCCGCGTCGACCGCTTCGGGCGCCCCGAGCCGGCGCACGCCGTAGCCTTTGGCCTGCACGATCCGGCCGTTCTCGACGATCGCGATCGCCATGCCCGGCACGTCGTGCTCCTTCAGCGCCTTTTCCACGCGGGCATCGAAACCGGCGGGCGGTGCGGCCGAAGCGATGCTGGCGAGTAACAAACCCGTCGTGATCGCGACGGCATGCAGAATTTTAGAAGTTGAAAGCATCGGAATCTCCGGAACACGTTTTCCAGGAAGCGTCTGAACAAACCGTCACCCCAGCGGCTTTTAACAGCGAAGCTGGTCAAGCCGGGGCCCACTTGGATCTTGATCCACTCATGGCAAGGTCAAATGGGTTCCAGCGTTCGCTGGAATGACGATCTGGAACTTATTCGGACCTCGCGCTAGCGAAATTCAGCTGCAATGCGCTGCGGACGGCGCCATAGCAGCCAGATTCCCCAGCTCATCAGCGGCAGCACGTACACCGCCAGGAACAGCCAGGTCAGCGTGCCGTAACCCTTGGCGATCAGCTCGACCAGGCCGACGGCGGTCGCGGCGTACACAGCGAGCAGCATCACGCCGACCGCGAGCGCCGGACGCAGTGCTTGCGGCATGGGGCGTTGACGCTCCTCGTAGGATTTCGCCACCCGTTCGTTGATCGCATGCAACAGCGCCACGCCCGTATCCACCAGGGTCAGCAGCACCGCGATCTGGAACGCCCACTCGAACCACGGCGCCTGCAGCTTGGCCAGCAGGAAGGCCGAAGGCAAGGCTTCGGCGCCGATCTCGTGGTAGTAGCCCATCATCGCGATGTAGAACACCACGCCCGGCAGCATGCCGAGCGGACCGGCGAGCGCTCCGGCGACCAGGGTCTCGCGACGACTACCCAGATGACGGATGCAGAACAGCACCGCGGGAATGGTGGCGACGTTGTATCCGGCGTAGGTGACGCCAGCGGCGAGCCAACCGTCGGCGAGCGGAACCGACGCGAAGTTGGCTTCGATGCGATCGCCGAACGCGATCACGCTCCAGACCAGGAACACGAAATAGACCAGATACAGATAACCCACCGACACGGTCAGGAATTTCTCGATCACCGCACTGTTGAAGAACAGCATCGCGCCGGTGGCGGCGATCATGCCCAGCGAACCGGCCAGCTTCGGCAGGCCGAACAGGCTGTGCGCGATCTCGCCGGCAGCCGCGCCCATCACCGCCAGGATGATGATCATCAGCGCGAAGTAGCCGATTTCGAACAGGAACCAACCGCGGCCGAGCAGCAGCTTGAAGAACGAACGGTAGTCGTAGGCGCGCGCGACCCGGGCCAGTTCGAAACTGACCATCAGCACCGCGCTCCACACCAGCATGCTGACCGCCATGCCCAGCAGGCCGCCCCACGGGCCTGCCGGCAGGAAGAACTCCACGAGTTCGCGCCCGGTGGCGTAACCGCCCGCTATCACCGCCGCCTGGAACACGAAGCCGGGCAGCAGGTAGCGCTGGAACCAGGTGGAGGCCGCGCTCATTGCGCGCTCGCGGCAATGACGATGTTGCGGCCCGGTCTTGCCCCGTCCGGCGTACTGCACCACAAGCCCGTCCCGAAGCCTGTCGAAGGGCTTCGTTGCGTGGTCGTTCCGTGGTCGTGCGCAAACCTCATGCCAGGCAGTCTTCCACAAGTCGCTCGAAAGCAGCACCGCCGCGCATCGGGTCGGCGACCGCACAGCCCAGGCGTTCGCTTTCGGTCGCGAGCAGGCGCAACGCATCCGCCTCGTCCATGTGCGAGGTATTGAGACTGACGCCTGCGCAGCGGATGGCCGGCTGGGTGCGTCGCCCAAGCTGCAATGCCAGGGCGATGGTCTCCTCGATGCTGGGCAACGCGAAGTGCGGATGGCCGAGCACCCGTTCGCGACCAGGCTGATGGCAAATCACCACGATATCGGGCTGGCTTCCATGCAGCAGTGCCAGCGACACGGCGGCATAGGCCGGATGGAACAACGAGCCCTGCCCTTCGATCACGTCCCAATGGTCTGCGGCGGCATCGGGCGAAAGCATTTCCGCTGCGCCGGCGGCGAAATCCGAGACCACCGCATCCATCGGTATGCCGCTGCCGGCGATCAGGATGCCGGTCTGCCCGCTGGCGCGGAAATCCGCATCGACGCCGCGTTGCGTGAAAGCCTTGGTGAGCGCCAGGGCGGTGTATTTCTTGCCCAGCGCGCAGTCGGTACCCAAGGTCAACAGCCGTTTGCCGCTGCGAGGCCGGCCGGTTGCGACCTGGATCCCGCGCGGTGGCTCGCGCACATCGATAAGCCTGCGTCCCAGGAGGCTCGCCGCATCACGCAGGCGCTCGATCTCACCCATGCGCACATGCATGCCGCTGATGATGTCCAGACCGGCTTCCATCGCCTGCAGTATCGGACCCACCCATGCGTCCGGAATGACGCCACCGGCGTTGGCCACACCGATGACCATCGAGCGCGCGCCTTGCGCGGCGGCCTCGGCAGGCGTCATCCGCGGCAGTCCGGCGGTGACGGTTCCACCTTCGCAGCCGAACTCCCCGGTGCAATGCCCGGGCGCCCAGTCGCGCAATCCGAAAGCGGTCTTGGCGTAGCCGGGCTCGGTGATGTCGCCCAGGAACAACAGATAGGGTCCCGGCAACGCCTTCAATGCCTGTGGGGTTGGCAAGCGGGTCTGCAGCATGCGGTGTTCTTCACCTGGCAAGATCGTGGGGCATCGGGCCACTGCTGTGCAGTGGCGGATGCAAGGGAACTTCGGCTAGTCGCGCGATATCGCGACTAGAACCGGTAGTCGAACTCGATACCGAAAGTGCGCGGCCGGATAGGCACCCCCACCACTTGCACGGGAGTGCCGCTCAATGCGCCATTCAAGGGAGCGAGTGAGGACCAGGCGCCTTCGTTGGTGATGTTGTTGGCATAGACGCGCAGTTCCCAACCGCCCTTGCCGATGCCTGCGTACAGATCCAGAGCGCGATAGCTGTCGAGTTCGAGGGGCGGCGTTATCTGGTCTTCCGCCAGCAAGGTCGATGGATCTCCGGGAGCCGTGATGCGTTGGAGTTCGGTCGTATCGTTGAGCCGCGAACCCATGCCGCGCAGTGCGGCGCCCACCTGGCCGTTGAACCCACCCTGCGTCGTGAAGGCATATTCGGTAGTCAGCGCCCAGGACAACTTGGGCACGTAAGGCATGCGGTCTCCGGCAAGCCCGGTATAGAGGATGACGTCGAAAGGCCCTTGCGGAATCACCGTCGGCTCGAAGTCGTTCTTGATGCTGGCCCTGGTGTACGCAACGTTGAAGCCAACCGTCCACTCGTCGGTGGCGCGGAACAGGGCGGACAATTCGGCGCCTTCGCTGGTCGCCTCGCCGCCATTGACCAGGCCACCGACGCCGTTGAAGGAAGAGGCTACCTGGATGTCATCCCAGTCGATGCGGAATGCGGCCAGGTCCAACTGCACGCGCTGGTCGGCGAACTGCGACTTGAGCCCAAGCTCGTAGCTGGTGAGCATCGAGGAATCCACCTTGGGAGGCATGCCCTCAAGCGCCACGTTCGGCCCACCGGGTTGGTAGCCGGTCGCGATGCGCGCATAGACCATGGAGTCGTCGCCCAGCTTGAACTGCGGGCTCAGGCTCCAGGTAAAGACGTCTTCACTGGACTCGCCCGGAGCATCGCCGAGCGGCACCAGGATGCCCTCGCTCACGTTCTGGCTGAACCATTGCTCGTTGCGCGCCTGGCGCACGCCGGCATCGATCTTGAAGCGCTCGCCGATGCGCCACGATGCATTGGCGAAGACCGCAAGCTCCTTGTAGGTGCTGGGCAGTTCGAGATTCGCGAGCGTCGAAAACATGCTGTCGTAAGGCGCGGGCAGCGGCGAACCGTCCAGCTGGCCCAGCCATACGAACTGGCTCTGCAGCGCATCCTCCTTGGTGTAGAACACGCCCACCAGCCACTCGAACGGTCCGCCGCTCTTGGAACTCAGGCGGAACTCCTGGGTCACCTTGTCCAGGTCGAAGTCGTATCGCAGGAAGGAACTGCCGGGATCCGGCAGTTCGAGCAACAGGTTGGCGACCTCCCCGAACTGGATGGTCGAATCCATCTGGGTCGTTGTCTTGGTCTGCGACCAGCCGGTGGCGGAAACCAGGTTGGCCCATCCCAGGTCCCAATCCAGGCTCAACGAGGTCAGTGTCAGGTCCTTGGAAAAGGGCTGGCGTTGCCAGGTCCTGTCCACCAGATCGCCGAAAAGCGGCTTGAGGGTCTCGGGGTCCAGCGCGGTGCCGCCGCGATCATCGGCATTGATGCGCTGGTCCAGCACCGACAGGTTCAGGTCGAATGCGTCGCCATCCCAGAACAATGCCGCGCGCGCACCTACTTGCTCGCCGTCATTGATGTCCTTGCGACCGTCGATGATGTTGTCGGTGTAACCCGGCAACCCATTGCGCGCGAAGCTCATGCGCAGGCCAAGCCGGTCCTCTTTCAAGGGCACGCTCGCACCGAAGCGGACGTTCAAGTCCTGGCCGCCGTCTTCCACCGTGCGCAGGCCGAAGCCGAGGCGGAATTCATCGCCGCTGACATCGGGCGCGCGCGTCACGTATTTGAGCAGCCCGCCGATGGCGCCTGCGCCGTAGAGCGTACCTTGCGGGCCACGCAGCACTTCCACCCGGCTGATGTCGTAGGGCAGCACATCCAGCATCAAGGTGTTCGCGCCCTGATAGATGCCGCTCGACCCTACCGGCACTTCGTCGATGTAGGTCGCGACCGAAGCACCGGAGGACAGTGCCGCGATGCCACGCAATGAAACCGAGGTCTGCCCGGGGCTGCCGCTGTCCTGGACCTGCAGACCGGGGATCAGCGCCGCGTAATCGGCCAGCGAGCTCGCCCCGATGTTTTCAAGTTGGCGTTCGCCAATGACGCTGATCGACGCAGCGACATCCCGGATGTTCTCGACGCGCTTGTTGGCGGTGACCACGACTTTGTCGAGCGTTGTCGCACGTTCGGCCGATGCGGATTCTGTCGGCGCCTGGGGCCCGGGACTTTCCTGCGCCATGACAGGCGCGGCGACCACACAGGCCAAGGTACTGGCGATGGCAATGGACAACGGTGAGCGATACCACGGGCGATTGGGCTGGAACGCGTTCATCTCTTGCTCTCCCCGGGACGACGAATGGGTTGTATCGATGATCGGTCCGGGCTGCGTACGCCAACGGCGACACGCACCGGCATCCTGATTGGGGATAATGATCCTAATTGGAGAATTGTCAATACGGATAGAAAAACCCGGAAGAATCCGCTGAAGCCGCTTGATCGCGGATGGTCCAGTTAGGGAGCTCTGAATAATTCCCTCTTTTGCGTCCCTTGCACAAAGCAGGAAAAGGCAGGGACCTTTAGACACGGATCAAAGTGGAAAAGACAGATACAGCGAGAGACAGATAAAGCGTTTGCCTTATCCGTGGCTTCCGCTCTGATCCGCGTCGAGGAAATGCTCTGGATAATTCCCTCTCGCACCCAGTGGACGGCTGGAACTCCTGCGGCAACCGCGAGATTGCCGATCCCTCCAGGTGGTTCGACAGAGCCCGCCCCGGACCCCATACCAAGTACGGGGCAGGCTTTGATCCGGGACTCGACACGAACGGCATTCCAGGACTCGCGCCTACTTCCCGGGATTGTTCGGACCTGCCCTAGTGCTGTCCTTGCCCGCGCCAGCCGGGGCCGCGCACCACGCGCCCGGGCTTCGCTCCTGTGTGTTCTCCATCGCGCAGCACTTGCACGCCATTGACGAAGACTTCCTCCACTCCGGTCGCGTATTGCTGCGGCTTGTCGTAGGTGGAGTGGTCGGAAATGGTGGCCGGATCGAATATCACGATGTCGGCAAAACAGCCGGGCCTGAGGCAACCGCGATCCTTGAGCTTCCAGTTTTGCGCAGGCAATCCGGTCAGGCGATGGATGCCCTCTTCCAACGGCATGAGCTTGCGGTCGCGCACGTAATGGCCGAGAAAGCGTGCGACGTTGCCGTAGGCGCGGGGATGGGTACTGGATTTGAGGAATACGCCTTCGGGCGCCGACGATTCGGCATCCGATCCCAAGCTCGTCCACGGCTGCTTCAGGCCCAGCTCGACGTTCTCCTCGCTCATCATGAAGAACGCGGCGCCCACGCGCGAATCGTCCTCGATGACCAGATCGATCAGTGTTTCCTCGCCGGATTTCCCGCGCGCCCTGGCCACTTCCGCCAGCGACTTCCCGAGCAACGGCTTCAACTTCTCGTTCTTGAACTCGATCAACAGCACGCGATCGTCCGACCCGGAGAGCATGCGGATGTTTTCCCAGTCCACATCGGGATCCTTCATCTCCGCGATCACGCGCTCGCGGATGGCCGGATCCTTGAGCCGGGCGACCATTGCATCGTGGCCATCGGCCTGCACCCAGGGCGGCAAGCCCGCGGTCAAGCCGGTGGCGCCGGCGGTGTAGGCGTACATATTGGCGCTGACCAAAGCCCCCTGCTCTCTGGCCCCGTCTATTTTCGCGATGGCCTGGGCCATCTTCGGCCAGTTCTTCTCGCCGGCGGCCTTGAGATGGTAGGCCTCGGCGCGCTGTCCGGTGGCGCGGGCGATGGCGATGGTTTCATCCAGCGCTTCCAGGAATCGGTCCGCTTCGCTGCGCATGTGCGCGATATAGCCGCCACCGGTTTCTGCGGCGGCTTGCGCAAGTGCGGTCAGCTCGTTGCCGTCGGCGAACGCAGCCGGCGGATAGATCAGGGAGCCGCCCACGCCCAGCGCGCCTTCGCCCATCGCCTGCCGCACCAGATCCTGCATGCGCGCCAGTTGCGCGGCATCGGGCTTGACGTCGGCTTCGCCCAATTCGTGGATCCGCACGGTGGTGGCGCCGACGAACGAGGCGACGTTCGGGGTGACGCCGCGCTCCTGCAGATAGTCCAGGTATTCGCCCAGCGTGGTCCATTCGATCGGATAACGGATATCGCCCTGCTGCTTCAGCGCATCGGCTTTCATCTTTTCGTTGTACGGCCCCATCGACCAGCCTTCGCCGAAGACCTCCAGGGTCACGCCCTGCTTGGTATCGCTCATTCCGCGGCCATCGACGATCAGCGACTCGACGGCCCAGCTCAGCATGTTGATGAAACCCGGGGCGACGGCTTGCCCATGCGCATCGACGGTGCGGGTGGCCACGACTCGGCTACCCACCGGCAGCAGTGCGGCGATGCGATCGCCGCGCACGGCCACATCGACCTGTTGCGCCGCAGAGCCACTGCCGTCGTAGACCACACCGTTGCGTATCAGCAGGTCGTACGGTTCGCTTGCGGTCTTCGGACCGGGCGCGGAAGAACAGCCGGCAAGCGCCAACGCCAATAGGGAAATGCTCAGTCGATACATCGGTATGCTCCTCATGGATATCGCAACGACGGAAAGCATCACGGCAAGACACCGTGATCGACAAGCTTCAACTACGGATTTTTTTCCAGCGTCCCGCCCGCATCCGCGGACGCGTTTTTTTCCGCTGGCAGATTACGACGGGCCGATTCCAGATTGCGGATGGGACGATCCAGCATCCATAGGACGCAGGCGGCCACCAGCGCCAGTCCCGACAACAGGACGAAGAACCCGGCGTGACTGGTCCGCGACCACAATGCGCCGACCGCACCGGCCAGCAGGCTGCCGCTGAAGATCGCCAGGAACCACGCGGCAACGGTGGTGGCGCCCAGACGCGGCGGCGCCAGGCGCGCGAACAGGCCCAGGCCGGTCGGCAGGATGTACAGTTCGCCCAGCGTGAGGATCGCGAAGAACAGAAGCAACCACGACCAAGCCACGCGCTCGCCACCGGCAAAACCGTCCAGTGTCGCCAGCAGCAGGTAGGCCAGCGCAACGATCACCGCGCCGATGGCCATCTTCCGCGCCGGTGAAGTCTCGCGGCCGGCATCGGCGCGACGACGCCAGTGCAACAGCAACAGCGGCGTCATGCTGATCACCAGCAGCGGATTGAGGGCCTGGAACCAGGTCATCGGGATCACCACGCTACCCCAGGTCCGGTCCACGCCCATGTCGGTCCACAGCGGCAAGGTGTTGCCGATCTGTTCGTAAGCGCCGCGGAAGATGGTCGCCGCGAGGCCCACGCCCAGCAGCAACCACCAGACCCGTCTCTGGTCGCCGCGCTCGCCTGCTGTCGGGGGCGCGCGCGCCACGCGCGTACGGATCTCCGGCGGCAGATAGTCGCGGCCGAGCACATAGATGATCAGGCCGATGAACATGCCGATGCCGGCGGCGCCGAAACCGTAATGCCAGCCATAGAGTTCGCCCAGGGTTCCGCAGACCAGCGGCGCCATGAAGCCGCCGATGTTCAGGCCGACGTAGTAGACGTTGTAGGCCCGCCCGCGGCGCGGATCGTCGGCGCGGTACAGATCGTTGATCTGGCTGGGAAGACTGGGCAGGAACAGGCCGTTGCCCAGTGCGATGGTCGCCAGCGCGAGATAGAACATGGGCTCGAACGCCATCATGAAATGGCCCAGCGCCATCACGCTGCCGCCGATGATCACCGCGTTGCGCTTGCCCAGCCAGCGATCGGCGATGGCGCCGCCCAGGATCGGCGTGAAATACGCCATCGCCGTGTACGTGCCGTAGATGAAGGAGGATTTCTCCTGTGCGAACAGCAGCTCCTTGGTCATGTAGTAGACCAGCAGCGTGCGCATGCCGTAGTAGGAGAACAGCTCCCACATGTTGGTCAGGAACAGGATCGTGAGCCCGCGCGGCTGTCCGAACCACGTCTTCTCCATCGCCATGCTCACGCGGCGGCCTTCGGGCCCCAGACTTCGTCGCCGCAGGAGATGTAGCCATCCTCGTAGTGGACCGAGGGCGTGCGGTCCTGCTTCAGGAAGATCGGTCCATCCAGATCGACCACATCGCAGAACTGCCCCAGTACGAATGCTGGCGCCGCGGCCAGGCTGGTGCCGCACATGTTGCCGACCATGACCTGTTTGCCAAGTTCGCGCGCGCGCCTGGCCATGAGCAGGCCCTCGGTAAGGCCGCCGCACTTGTCGAGCTTGATATTGATGACATCGAACCGGTGATGCAGCGCTTCGAGCTCGGCAAGGTCGAGGATGCTTTCGTCCGCCGCGAACGGCAGCGCGCGTTCGATGCCATCCAGGTCGCCTTCCTGGCCCCGCACGCACGGCTGTTCGAGCAGCGAGACCTTCGATTCGACCAATGCCGGCAGTAGCAACGGCAAAGTAGCTGCCATGTAACCCTGGTTGGCATCGACACCGATCCACGGCTGCGGGCAACGTGCGCGCACCGCGCGCACCCGCGCGGCGTCGAGCTCCGGATCGCCGGTCAGCTTCAACTTCAACGCGCGGGCCTGCGAATAGGCAGCCGCCCGGTCCGCCATCACCGAGGGCTCGTCGGCGCCTACGGTGAAGGTAGTCAGCAGCTTGTTCGCCTTCTCCAACCCCGCCAGTTTCCAGACCGGAACGCCGCTGCGCTGCGATTCCAGTTCCCACAAGGCGCAATCGAGCGCGTTGCGCGCGCCGCCTGCCGGCAACAGCGTACGCAGGGTATCCCGATCCAGCCCTGCTTCTATGCGTGGCCTCAGTGCCTCGAGCGTGGCGATCATCGTCTCGGGATGATCATTGTTGTAATACACGCCCGCCGCTTCCCCGCGTCCGACATGCATGCCATCGCGAAGCGTCACCACGGTGGCGGGCATCGCTTCGAACACATGGCCGGCGATGCGGAACGGGGCCGACATCGGCAGCGGTTCGTTATGCAGTTCGAGTTCGACGGACACGTTGGCGGCCACGCGCACCTCTATGGGCGAGATTCAGAAAAAGCGGCCGACAGCGAGAGCCTGCCGGCCGTATCACTCAGTAATACGCGCCGTAACCGATCAAGTGGTTGGCGAAACCGATCCAGAGAAGGAACAGGCACGACAGCGCCAGCAGCACGGCCCACAGCTTGGCCAGCCAGCGGCGGCGACTGCGCAGCACCTGCCAGGCATTCCAGACGGAAATCGCCGCGCCGACAGGCAACACCACCGTTGCGAACAACCGCAGCAGGTTGATCCACTTGTCAGAGCCGGCCCCGGTCATCTCGAGATCGCCGAGCATCGCGACCACGAACCCCAACGTCCCGCCGACCGAAAGCAGTACGGCCAATGCCGCGAGTCTCACCAGGCGATGCGCGCGCGCATCGGCTCCAGACAAGGCATAGGGCGCGCGATAGTGGCGGCGAACCAGCGCCGACACGGGCCATGCGAGCACGGTCAACAACAGCACGGCCAGACTGGCCGCCAGCAGCGGCAGCGCAAGCGAGCGCCAGGTCGAGAGCCGTTCGAACACCATGATCGGCGCGTAAGGCTCCATGGTGAAACGGGTGACCTTGCCATCGACGACGTCGGCGGCCAGGCGGTCGCTGCCGGCCACGTCCTGCCACAGGTAGGGCGAAATCTCCCGCCACTTCTTCGGCACGCCATTGGCGCCCGTCGCCATCGGCACACTGATGGTGCCGTCCTCGTTCGCTGCCACCTTGACCTGGCCCAGCATGTTCACCAGCGACAGCAGGTTGCTCTGCGGACGGCGGCTGCTGTCGTAATGGCCCGCCATCTGTTGCGCGTGCAGTTTGGCCTGGGCCGCGTCGAGCGCGGGTGCGCGCCCTTTCGGACCGGGCAGGTAGCGATCGGCAAAGCCGCGGACCAGGGCGCCGCGGATCACGCCGGTCGCGCCATCGCGACCATTGCTGTTCATGGAAACGAAAATGCCGATGCCGTCGTCGAGGAACAGCTCGAGGTCGCTGTGGAACAACGTGGTGTCGCCGCCATGCGCGATCGCCCGGTGGCCGTTGACGCTGGTTTCATAGAAGCCAAGCATCATCCGGTTCAATGGGCCGACCGAAGCCTGGCCGGTGGTATGCATCTTCTCCGCGGTCGCGGCGCCGAGGATGCGCGCATCGCCATAAGCGCCATCCTGCAGGTGCGCGAGCATGAAGCGACCCATGTCCGCGCCCGTGGATGCGAGGCTGCCGGCAGGCGCCAGGCTGATGAATTCGTAATCTTTCGCCTTGCCATCCGAAGCCTTGTCATAGCCCTTGGACATCTTGGCCAGCAATGCGGGCTGCAGCGGTTGGCTGAAGCTGGAGTGGTCCATGCCCAGCGGCTGGAAGATATGGCGCTGGATATAAACGTCGAAGGGTTCGCCGGACACGCGCTGGATGATGTAGCCCGCCAGTGCGGTCGCATAGTTGGAATAGGCCGGCGTGGCGCCCGGGGCATGGATGCGCTCGGGCACCCAGCGCTTCAGCGCCTCTCCCAGGGGCACGATCTCCTCCTTGCGCGAGGTGATCAGGCCGCGGATCTGCTCTTCCAGCCCGGTGGTATGGGTCATGATCTGGCGCAGCGTCATCGGCTTGCCGTCGGGCGAGGGGATCTTGAAATCGAGGTACTGGTTGACGTCCGCGTCCAGGTCCAGCTTGCCCTGCTCGACCAATTGCATGACCGCGGTCCAGGTAAAGAGCTTGGACACCGAACCGGGACGGAACAGCGTTGCCGCCGGGTCGACCGGGGCGCGCTTTTCGATATCCGAGTAGCCATAGCCCTTCTGCAGCAGCACCTGGCCATCCTTGACCACCACGACCACCGCACCGGCGATGTCACCGTTGTCCAGTGCGTAGGGCAGATAACCGTCCAGCCAGGCCTCGATGTCGGCGCGGGTCAGCTCGGGCGCGGCATCGGGCGACGGGGTCCTGGGCAATTGGGAGACGGCGGGGTCGGCCGGCACCGTAGTGGGAGGAACCGCAGTCGGGACCAATGCGGCCTCTTGCGCTTTTGGCGTCGAGATCAGGCCGATGGCCAACAGACAGCCGCACAACGTGAACGGAATTACGCGCATCGCATAGTCTCCGGGTTGGATGAGCAAGCCCGCCCGGAGATGCCGGGGCGGCGGCAGAGAGTGAACATTATCCTGATTCGGCGATAATGATCCTAATCAGAGAATTGTCAACATGCAAAAAGTCACCCATCCCTCTCCCTCTTGTATCGCCACATCCCGTCGCTATTTCCCTAGAGCGCCTGCTGGGGCGATGATGATCCTGCTCAGGACAATCCACTGTTGCCGCTATTAACCCGGGAGATCAGGCAAGGATGACAGCGCAACACCCCACCATCGGCGGACTGCTGCGCTCGCTTCGCGCACGCAAGGGCTGGACACTGAAGCAGATGAGCCAGCATTCCGGCATCCCGCTCTCCACGCTTTCCAAGGTGGAACATGACCGCTTGACCCTGACCTACGACAAGCTGCTGCAGCTCAGCCAGCGCCTGCAGCTGCGCATGTCCGAATTGTTCGCCGAGCAGGACGATACGCCAGAGCCCGCGGTAACCGCCCGCCGCAGCATCGGCCGTATCGAGGACGCGATCCGCGTCACCACGCCCAACTACGACTATTACTACCTGTGCCCCGAGCTGCGCCGCAAGCGCATGATCCCCGTGCTCACGCGGGTGCGCGCGAAGAGCATCCAGGAGTTCGGCGACCTGGTCCATCACTCCGGCGAGGAATACATCCACATCCTGGAGGGTCGTGCCGAGATACACACCGAATTCTACGATCCGATCGTGCTCGAGGCCGGCGAATCGGTCTATATCGATTCCAACATGGGCCACGCCTATATCGCTGCCAAGGGTTGCGAAGAGGTGTTGCTTCTTGGCGTATGTTCGAGCGCGGACGAGCAGCTGATGGAATCGCTCATGACCTTGCACGGGGAAGAGACGATTGCGCAGCAGAAATCCGCGCGGACCGAGGAATCGCCATCGGCAAGGGCAGTAGCGCGCAGCCGGCGAATGACGGCGAAAACGCCACCCAAGACTCGCTGACCGGACCTCTTGCGAGCCCCCGCATTGCTTTCAGCAAGAGCGGATCATCGACTTTATCGCGCAATCGGGATCGTGTTCCCAGGAGCCTTTACCGCGCTCTAAGCAGAACATGCTCAGAGCGATCAGGACGCAAAGGAAGCCGAGCGGAATGCCGGCCTAATCCGCGGCATCAGTCCGAATGAGTTCCAAGCAGCGCATCAAGCCGCCAAGGTGTCCACTGAACCCCGGCAACTCAAAGCCGGCCCGGTTCCGGATCTTGATGATGGTACCGCTGACATGGCCGGTCCTGAATTCCATCTCACGACATCGCAGACTTGAGCTTGCGTGAGCTTCCCGCGCATGAAACTTCCTGCATGGGGCAAAGCCGCTCTGATGACGCCAGGGCCGGAAAGCAGCAATAAGGCACAAGGGCAAGACCGGTCTTCGATCAGTTGCCGCGTCCCATGTCATATTGCGCCGCGGCCGCATTGCTGATGATCCCGGACAGTGGCAACAACTGGGTCAGGAAGCGGTTCCAGCGTGTTACGCCAGCGGGCCCGACCCACACCACATCGCCCGCATGCAGCGGGAACCGATCGCCCAGCGCAAAAGCCGTGGGCGACGAAGCATCGAGGTGATAGACCCGCGCCGGTGTCCGTGGCACGTCTTCCATGCCGCGTATGACGTAGACCGCGGCGCCCTTGGCGGTGACCGGATTCAGGCCGCCAGTGCGACCCAGAGCCTGGGTCAGGCTCATGTCCGTGGTCTTGAAGGTGATGGCCTGCGGCCGCAGCACCTCGCCGATCACATAGATCTCCTTGCGGTCGTTGAACGGAAGGAACAGGTGGTCGCCGGGTTTCAGATAGATGGGGGGCGCGACGCTGCCGTCGCGATTCAAGGCGTCCAGGTCGAGCCGATAATTGCGCTGGTCGCGCGTGAGCACCAGGCCCGAAAGATCGGCCTGTTCGACATCGATGCGGGCCTTGCCGATCGCCTGCGCCAGGGTCAGGGGCACCGTGGTGATTTCCTGCGGCGAGGTATCGGTGAAGGCGCCCTGCAAGGCGACGCGGCTGCCGTAGCCCACCACGTTCACATCCAACTGCGGATCGCGCAGGTATTTCGCCAGCCGGCTGGAAAGCGTGCCGCGCAACTCCTCGATGCTCATGCCGGATACCTTCATCTTGCCGGCATACGGGTAGTAGAAGGATCCATCCGCCTGCACCAGACGGCCATTGGCCACCGCTTGCTGCTGGCTGCCGGCGGGCGTGGTCAGTTCCGGGTGATCCCACACGGTGACCAGAAGGGTGTCGCCCGGCTGGATGTGGTAGGTATCGGGCCGATAGCTGGTCAATTCGGTCGGCACCGGCACGACGGTCCGTTGTGGCGCGACCAGTTCCGGCGTGATCGCGACCATCTGCGGCTCGCTGCCACCGATCGATTCGGTATTGCCCGACCCACGCGTGGACATGTGCTGGCCGGCACATCCGCCAAGCATGATCGCGAAGATCGCGACGGCACAGGAATGAGTAATGTTTTTCACCTTTGGAGCCCTCTTGCTGATGGCACCGGCACCGGTTGCGATGCCTTTTCTCCCGCCTTTGCTTTGCCGCGGGCGTGCCGATTCATATTTCATCGATGCGGGTGTTGCGGAACTCAATGCCTTCGAGCATGAAGCAGCCTAATGGCCCGATTGCATCAGGCGCGTGAAAAATGCGGGCTTCACGGACATGGAAATGAATATTCCGCAACCGCGAAGTCAAACTGAATCTTCAGATCCATTCCTGCGCATACACGGCCAGCAGGCCTGCGTATTCCTTCCATGCGCGACCACTGCGCCATAGCGCGCCGCGCGACGGAAACCAGCGCTCTCGCCAAGTGGCGCGCGGCATCGTTTCCGGCACCGGCACCGGCACGACATCGATGCCGGCCTGGCGGAAAACCAGGCTTGCGCGCGGCATGTGCAACGATGAGGTGACCAGCAATACCCGCCGCGTCCCGTCGGGCCCGAGCAATGCGGCGGTGTAGCGCGCGTTGTCGCGCGTGTCGCGACTGCGCTCTTCAAGTACCACCGCGGAAGCCGGAACGCCCAGCTTGCCGATCGCATAGGCCATCGTGCGCGCCTCGCTGTCTTCGGCCCGCGTGCCGCCGCCGGAAAGAATGATCCGCGGCGCACGCCTGGCCTGCCACGCGCGTGCGCCTGCCGCCACACGGCTGCTTTGCAGTTGCTCGGGCCCGATTCCCGGGCGATCGAGCCAGCCGTAGTGACCGCCACCCAGCACGACGATGGCATCGGCTTCAGGCAGCGTCGCTTCGGCCACGACGGGATAGCGGGATTCCAGATGGCCGCGCAGCCAATCCGAAGCTTGTGGAATCGACCACACCCCGGACCAGGCAATCGCAAAAAACATGATCGCAAGCGCCAGTTTCCGCCGATGCAGCAGCAGGAACAGCCCCCCGCAAACCAGCAGCCAGACCGACAACGTGGGCGGGTAAGTCAATGAGACGATGAGATCCTGCAACGAAGAAAGCATGGGCACAGGCAAGTCAGTCCATCGAAACATCAGACGGCAGGCGCGACGGCACCGCACCGGCCGCAGCGAACGACGTTCGCATTCCCATGGAATCCGCAAGCGATCCCGTTGGATCCTCTGGCAAAGGCGTCACCAGCAGCTCGTTGTAGACATCGATCGTCTCCTGGATGACGCCGCGATGATCGAAGTGCTGCAGGGCGCGGCTGCGCGCCTGGCTTCCGAGCCGCCGCAACAGCTGGCGGTCGTCATCCAGCCGTGCCAACGCACTGGCCAGCGATTCCGCACTGCGTGGCTCCACATGCAAGCCATCGACGCCATGTTCGGAAACGACTTCGCGGCAACCGGGGAGATCGGTGGTGACCAGCGCCAATCCACTGGACGCACCCTCGATCAGGCTTTTCGGAACGCCTTCACGGTAATAGCTGGGCAGCGCCATCACGTCGACTGTACGCAGCAGCTCCGGCATCCGATCGACATGGCCGAGCCACTTCAGCACGCCTTGCTGCTGCCAATGTTCCACTTCCGCTTGCGGCACCGAACCCGGATTGCCGGGATCCGGCGTTCCGGCGAGCAAGAATTCGATCCGCCGGCCCTGCTGCCGAAGCAAGGCGGCCGCCTCTGCGAATTCGCGTATTCCCTTCTCCCACAGCAGGCGGGCCGCCAGCAGCACCCGCAGCGGCTGCGACGCATCCGCTTCATCTCCTGTCGGGGAAAAAAGCGCGGTATCGACGCCCGAGCTGCGTATCAGGCGTACCTTGTACCGCGGCGCCAGCCGTAGCGCAGCGAACATTTCGGCGTCTTCCGGGTTCTGCAGGATCACCCGCGAGTTCCCATGGCTCAGGCTCTGACGCATCAATCCGGTGACGATCGGCCTGAGCGCCTGCGCCTTCATGCTGTCGCTGGCGAATACATAGCCCATGCCGGCCACCGCATTGACCGTGGCCGGCACCCTGGCCATGCGCGCGGCCAAGGCGCCATAGACCGCGCATTTCGCGGTGAAGTTGTGCAGCAGGTCGGGCTTTTCGGAGGCCAGCAGCCGCGTCAGCGCCTGCAGCACCAGCGCCTCGCGCAGCGGGTTGAGGCTGCTCCGGTTCATCGGCAGGGTCAGCCAGCGGATCCCGTGCTCGGCGAAGCGCGCGCCGAAATCGCCTGGCGGCGATACCACCACCACCTCGGCGCCCAGCGATCGAAGCCGCAATGCCGTCGACAACCTGAAGTTGTACAGATACCAATCGGTATTGGCGAACAGCGCGATCTTCATCGTCCATGCTCCCCGAGCATAGTTACAGGGTTTCCGGAACGGAATCTCGGATCGAATGAGCCGGCGTGCGACACGCCGATCATGGAATGGCCGTCCTGTGCGAATCCGTTGCATCTCCCATGCCCGAAGCGCGAGGCAAGAGCCGCTTGTGCCGCGCCACGGCAGGAACGACGGATAAAAGCAGCGAAGGAAGAATCAGGAACAGCAGGAAACAGGAGGCATAGCGTATGCCGCTTCCGGGGTTATAGATTCCGAATGGCATGTACGACACCAGTATCACCACCGTGGCCGGCAGCCAACCCAGCAGCAACGTGCCACGAACGGGCCCGCGCGGGATCTTGAACAGCGCCACATACACGGAATGGACAAGCAGGCCGAAAACGATCAGCCCGGCCACGAAGAATGGCAGCGTGATCGGCCGTGCAAGCACTTCACCGGGCGTTGGTCCGATCAGCGACAGCGGCAATATCCACCATAGCCCGGTCAGCAGATCCCTGGTGGTGTGCAGGTCGACCCAGGTGCGGGTGGTGGCCGACGCCACCGTGAAATAGCTTCTCGCCAGCGGAAGGACTTCGTTGCTGATATAGCTGTCCAGGTACGGCCAGGCGAACGACAACACCAGCGCCGCCAGCGACAGGACGAACAACGCCTGGACGCCGATGCTCATGTGCAGGCGCGGTCCCCACGCATACAGCAGGTAGACCAGGTAGAACAGCGCGACACCGGTGCCGAACGGTGCGCGGATATAGATCATTCCGGCCACGCACAGGAGCGCCAGAAGGAAATGCTCGAACCGGCGCTGGCGATAGTGGCCCAGCACCGTCCCCATGAAGAACGCAAGCAAGCCCACGAAGATTGATTCGCGTCCGGTCACGGAGGCCCAAACGCCGAAATTCGGATTGAGGAGAATGGCCAGCAACGGCCATCGATAATGGCCGCGGATGTTTCCCTGTGCGACCAGGTAGCACACGCCGCTGGCAGCGAACAGGGAGAACGCCATGTGCACCAGCAGATCCGCGCCGAGCACCGACCGCAGACCACCGGCGATCTGGGCGACAAGCAGGGTCCGGCCTTGCGAATATTCGTCGTAGCCCTCCGTGAGGTAGGCCTCGGCATCACCCAGCTGGCTGTAGCGGCTGTAGACATACACCGAGAAAAGCGTCCAGCCGACGAAGATCGCCAGCACGGCTGCGCTCGTGAGCGGAGCGCTGGCGGATGCGGCAGACGCCGATCGACGACTCGTGGATGCGATCATGGACAGGGTCTCTTGCCGACGCGAGCTTCACTACAACAGGAACGGACCGACGCAACGGTCGCCACGGGACCAAGGGCCGTCCCGCATATCCACCGCATTGATCCTGCCCGGCGCAATGGCGAGCGGATCCGCGCCTCAGCCCGAATCACCATCGTCGTCATCGCGTTGCATCCTGGTGAAACGTCGTACGCCGTAATAAGTTCCCGCTAGCAGGACCGTTTCGGCGGCCACGGTGGCCCAGGCCGCACCCAGTTCATCGAACATGGGAATCAGCAGGACGTTGCCGGCGATGGCGGTGAAGGTGGCCATCGCCATCGCATAGACCCGGAAGCGCATGTGGTTTTCGGTCAGCAGCGCCGAACCCATCGCAGTGGAAAGGAAACGGATCGGGATGCAGACCGCGAGCACCATCAGTATCGCGACCACGCGACGATACTGTTCGCCGAATATCATCGGGATCAGCCAGGGACCGAGCAACACCATGGCTGCGCTGATCGCCAGTCCCAGCGCGAACATGGCGAAATTCCCCTTGCGATAGACCAAGCGGAATTTCGGCTTGTCGTGCGCGGCCCAGCGATGCAGCTTGCCCAGGAGGAACTTCTGGTAGATCGTGGCGGGGATGAGATAGATCGCCGTCATCACCGCCAGCGCGATGGCATACATGCCCGCCTGGGCATCGCCCCTGATGTACTTGATGAGGATCGTGCTGATCTGGAAGAAAACCGGATACAGCGCCGCATATACGCCATAGGCCCATGCCTGCGACCACACTTCGGCGACGCCGGGAGTCGCGATGGACGTCGCCGCCGCTGTGGTCCTCGGGCCATGGCCCTTCAGCGCGATTTCCCCGCGGAACATCGTCCGTATCTGCGGTATCGCCGACAACGCGACCAGCAGGGAAATGGCGCCGTAGCTGAGCGCGACGAACCTGCCGGTAAGCTGCGGCACCAGCAGCAATCCGAGCGCCACCGCAAGGCGGCTTCCCGGTATCACCATCTGGTTCAACGCCATCCGCGTATAGCGGTCTTCCAACCGCAGCTTGCTGCTGACCAGGTTGACGGTGAGGACGCTCAGGATCACCGGCGTGAGCACCAGCAAGCTGAAGCGCGTGCCATCGCGCGGCGCGGCCGCCAGGGCCCAGGCGACCACCATGGCCGTCGCCAGCAGCGTCGTGACCACGGTGAAGCGCATCGACGGCTTCAGCCAGCGATTGGCCGCCCATCCTTCGACCCCGTAGACCTTCAAACGGAACTGGGTCAGCCCGAAACCCGCGAGTGGCGCGAGCATGGTGACCGTGGCCAGTGACGAGGCGAACAATCCGTATTCCGCCGGCCCCATCTGGCGCGCGAGCAGCGCCTGGGTAAGGAAAACCATCAGCGCGCCGATGGCGGTGGCCACGCCCAGCATCGACACCGTCATTGCCGCACGACGCCACCCAGGAATGCCCACTTGCGCTATCACCCGCAGCCCCGCTTCGCCCGGTCGGCGAACAGCAGGCGACGGCAGGCTCCATGACGATGCGCGCCGGGCCGAAGTCGTGTTTTCTGTTTGTCGAGTTGAACAAGCATTGATGTCCGCTGCTTAGTGTCAGTGCGCGCTGGGAAATCCGGTTGCTTTTTTTCCATCGATTCGTCCGCAGGCAACCGGGGGCCGTATCCTACATTCTTGTCATGGCATGCAGTAATCATGGCTTTGGCTTGAGTTCATCGGCGCATCACGTGGCTTTCACTTTGCCCAATGCTTTTCTTCTGCTCGTGGAAGCCTGCCATGCCGCTTCACGAAAATAGGTATAGGCGCGCAAGTTTGTTCGCGCCGCCCGAAGCTGACACGTTTCCGAAAGAAATCCCTACGAGCGAGTGCGGGGACAGTCCCAGTGGCAGAAGGCATTTTCTTGCCATCCGGCCCTGACTGCGAACGCCCTGCCCGCTTTGAGCCTGATGGTCCGTGTGAATGCCATCGTGGGACGTCCCGATCCCGGCGTGCAAACCATCATTCTTCCGAGGGTGCGCGGCACGTCCTGGTACGCGTGCGTCACCATGATGCTCGTGGCAATGCCTCCAACGATGACACGACTGTTTTCCAGCGCGCGACGAACAAACGACTCTCGAAACAGATCGGATATACGACCGGAATCTCCGTCCAGGATGCGATCGGAAGAAACTTCTGCTCGACCCTCTTGTGATCGGGTTTCTCGTCGGCGGGTTCCCGGACATGGGCTGGATCGGACGCCGCTCCCCGGATCCTGAATCTTCTGCCGGCATCCACCGGGGCCACTTACTCAGGCATAAAAAAGCCGCCCCGGCATGGCCGGGGCGGCGTCGACCATCGCTTCAGCGGTAGTAGTTCGTGGTAATCCTGATATCGGAAGTGCTGCCGCGGATAAGCATGTCCCGCTCGATCTTGGAACTCCAGCCGGACATCTGGAACGGCGTCCTGGACACCGCCCCCAGACGGTTGTAATTGCCGTAGGAGGTATTCGAGCTGACCTGGCAATTCCGCGTCCCGTCCTGGATGAACAGGCCGGTCGCCGAATTGTTGCGGATCGTGTTCTGGGCGATATAGGTCGCCACCGCATTGGCGGTGACGATACCGCAGCTGCCGTTGTTCTCCACCGTGCAGCGCCGCACGGTGACGCCCTGGGAACCCTTGTAGAGCAGCATCCCGTACCTGGCGTTGCCGCGGACCAGGCAGTTCTCGAAGAGCACCTTGTAGGCGGTGTTGCCGTTCTCGGGCTCGATGTCGATGCCGCACTGGGGCGTGGCGCCGTTGCTGTTGCTGAATTCCGAGTCGTATACCTTCACATCGCGGACGAAGCCGACCGACAGACCCTGGCGGCGGCTGCCGGTGCTGACGATATTGGCGACGAGGACGTTCGAGGACGGAATCGGAGCCGCCTGCCACATGGTTGCGCCGGCGATGACCAGGCCATCTCCCCAGCACTTTGAAATATGGATGTCGCGGACAGTGACGTTGCTCGATCCACGCACATAGATGCCGTGTCCCCATTCGCCGGCGCTGCCACCATGCCCATCCCTCTCGCCGACGATCCGCCCGCCGGAAATCTCCACATCCCGGACCTTGTTCACGTACACGATGTTGTACCTTTCGGCACTATTGGGCTTGGCGACCAGCTTCGCGTCCGCGGACAACTTCAGGTGCATGTAGCTGCGCAGCTTGATGGAAGTCAGGGCGTTGATGAGATACGTGCCGGCCGGCACGGTAATGGTTCCGCCCGATGCAGGCAATGCATCGATCGCCCGCTGGATCGAAGCCGTGTCGTCGTGTGCCCCATCGCCGACAGCGCCATAGTTCTTCACGCTCAATACCGTGCTGCCGCGCTGCAGGACAGGAAGCGTGTAATTGGAGGCAGTCACGCCCGGGCTGGTGATCGCCGCCATGACAGGACCGGAGAATCCGGCCAGGGTTGCTGGTAGTGCGATCGCAAATGATTTGCGGATGAAATCGCGCCGCGCCATCCCTGGCTCGCACGCCAGACGCGCAAGTTCGTTCTTTCTCATGGAATTTTCTGTCCTGGTCTGAATATATCGAGTAGCCGCTGACGTCGTATTTTTCACGCCCCTTTTACGGCTTGGTGCAATCTATAGCATGCGTGTTGGAACCGAAGTCCGCATCTCGATAATTGTGATGTAACTTCTGTTTTCAGCTTCATTTATTCAGGCTACGTCCCGTCTTATTTTTATTGTTCTGCATTTATGTTCATGACTACGCTCCGCTTCACAACGCTGACTGCGAAGGAGTTTCCAGCCGCGAAAAATTTCGCCACTTCCTTCACCCAACTGAACAATCGCGGCCGGGTACCTGTACCGCTCCCGAGCGGCGGCGGCGCGATCACGGGTTGACGACACAGGCTCGTTCCTAATGACCGGCAATTTCAGTGGCAATGCTTTGCAAAAGGTATCGCGGCATGGGCATACACGCCGAAGAAGGTCATGCGGACTCGCTCCCCCCTGTAGACCTGCTATGGACAGGCGGCTGGGATTCGAGCTTTCGCCTGCTTCAGCTGTTGCTGCAGCATCGGCGTGAAGTGGTTCCCCACTACTTGCTGGACCCGACCCGTGCCTCCACAAACGCGGAACTGGAGGCGATGCAGCGCATACGCAGCGCCCTGTTCGAAAAGCATCCCCATACCCGCGTCCTTCTCAAGCCTCTTAGCAAGTTCGACATAGCCGGGCTGGCGGCGGACGCCGCCATAACCGACGCGTTCCGGCAGCTCGTGGCAGAGCGATTCATAGGCAACCAGTACGATTGGCTCGCAAGGTTCCGCAAGCAACTCGGCATCGCCGAACTCGAGCTGGCAGCCGGCCATCGTGGCGGCAGGATCCAAGGCATTATCGGCGCGCTGGTGGTGCAGACCTGGAACAATGGCCATGTTTCCTACCGCATCGACCCACGCTATTCGGACACGAAGGAGTTCTCTGTTTTCGGTGGATTCTCCTTTCCGCTTTTCGAACTGGACAAGCAGGAAACCGGGGACATCGCCGTCGAGCAGGGATGGCTGGACATCCTCCGCATGACCTGGTTCTGCCATAAACCCGGCAACGGCAACGAACCCTGCGGATACTGCAATCCCTGCCTTTACGCGGTCGACGAAGGCTTTGGCTGGAGGATCCCGCGTCGCAATCGCATCAAGGGAGCCTTCTACCGCGTTCTCGTGAAGCCGATCAAGGCGCCCGCCAAAGCGGTTATCCAGCAATGGGGAGCCGGCCGGCGCGCGCTGCTGCGCTGATCATTCGAAGACGTTGTCCGCTTCGATGCGTATCTCCCGGCTGTCGTCGGCGACCCGTACCTGACCCTTGCCGCCACGGCCGTTGGAGCTGAACCGGTTTCCCGCCACCCGTACATTGCGCGAGCCCGCTTTCAACGCTATCCCCTTCAATCCATTGTCGCGGATGATGTTGTCGGCGAAGACGCAATCGATGGCGGTCACGGCCAGGATTCCATCGCCGCGGTTGCGATCGATCGTGCACCTTCTTATCGTCACTCCCGCCGCGCGCTTGTAGATCGATATCCCGGGGCCGCGATTCCCACGCAGCAGGCAATCCTCGATGACGATATCGCTTGCGATCCCGGTGTCCGGCTCGATATCGATGCCTGCGCCCGGCGGCGTTCCACCGGTATCGGCGAACGTGCAGTTCCGCACCCGCACGCGGCGTGAACTGCCGATGGTGAGTCCCTGGCGCCGGTTCCCGGTACAGACGACGTTCTCGAACACGTAATCGCGGCCCGGCTGGGAAGCCCGCGCCCTGGAGATGATGCCGCCGGCGGAAATCCCGTCGCCCCAGCAGCGCGAAATATGGATATCCCTGACCGTCACTCCCGAACATCCGCGGATCCTTATGCCATGGCCCCATTCACCGGAAGCGGCCAGGTGCGAGTCCCGCTCGCCGATGATGCGACCGCCCGAGATTTCCACGTCCTCGAGCTGCTGGGCCAACAGCACGTAGGCCCGGGGAGAGGCGTTGGGTCTGGCCAGGAGCCGGGCACCGGCCGCCAGTGACAGGTGCATACGGCTGCGCAGCTTGACGCTGCGCGTGGGGTCGATGAGATAAGCGCCAGCGGGCACGGTTATCGTGCCGCCCGCTTCCGGCAATGCGTTTATCGCAGCCTGGAACGAGGAGGTCTCGTCATGGATTCCATCGCCCTTGGCACCGTGCGCCCGCACGTCGATCACGGCGCTTCCCCGCTCCCTGCCGGAGACGACGGCGGCGGAAGCCGCGAATGATGCCGAACCGCACGCCACAGCCGTAGCGGTCAGCTTCAGGAGCCCACCCATGAAATCCCTTCGCGATGCGCAAGCGGCCGCTTGCTCCCGATCCAGGCTCATGCTGCGAGTGCCTGCGACTGCAGATCGCGGCGGTGGTGGGCCAGCCAGGGCAACACGATGGCCAGGAGATAGAACTTGGAGGCGTGGTACTTGTTGTCCAGCCGCTGGCGATTCCGGTCGAGCCAGGGCACGGCACCGGGCAGCAGGTCATGCGCCTGTTGGGCGTAATCGCGCACGCTTTCGAAACGTTGGGCGGCCAGGCCGCACAGATCGAAGCGGAAGCTTCCTTTTTTCCGCACATAGGGAAGCTCGTCGAAACGCGAGGCGATGTGCCTGCGTATCAGCATCTTGTTGAGATGCGTGACCGGGTCCACTTTCTGGTCTCGCGGTACTTCGTGATAGATCCATTCGCGCAGCGTGCGGTCGCAAAACGGATACGCCGCGTGCACCGACAACGCACTGGCGGTGTACAGCCCCTTGGCGAAAGCGCCGGCCGAACCGGCGATGGACATCGACATGTCGCGCTTTTCCCACGGACTCGTGGCCGACGCGATCTCGTCGTTGAACAGGGTCAGGCGTGCCCGCGATTCCCGCGCGATGGGCCGGCCGAACAAGCCATCGACTTCGTCGTCGCTGAAACGGGAGCCGGGGAAGACGCGTTCTATGGCGTTCATCTGCAAGGTGCCGAGCATGAAGCAAAGCTGGAAACTGCGGTCGACCAGCGGCAGCTCGGCAATGCCGCTCGGCAGCCGCAGATCGCGGGCGAACCCGGCGAGTATCCTTTGTCGCCGATCCACCGGTGTGCCGAAATAGCTGTCCGCGCCCAGCCCGTCGATGACCCCATCGCCACCGCGCTCGCCGATCTCGGTTGCCAGGTCCATGTAGGAAAGCAGGGCGAAATCCGCGGTCAGCAAAGGCAGCCGCGGCACGGCCGCCAGGTAGCGGTCGTAGGCGCGCCCGGGATCGCATACCAGCGTTTCATGCCTGAGCCCCAGGGTCCGGGCGACATGGGCCGCCGATTCGACTTCGTTTTCTTCGCGGCCGCCCAGGTAGGTGATGCAGGTGGTGTCGGGCCGGGCATCGGCGCAAGCGATGGACAGCGTGGTCGAATCCTTGCCGCCGCTCTGCAGCAGCCATGGCGCACGCATGCCTTCGCAGGAGCGGAGCACCGCATCGCAGAGCAGGCGATGGTAGGCCGCCACCCAGTCCTGGTCCGCGCTGGCGTCTACCGGAATCTCGCCTGCGTTGCGGAACCTGAAATGGAATTTCGGTGCGACATGCATGTCGTGCTGCGGACAGAATCCGAACGTCACCAGCTTGACGCCTTCGAAGATCGAGTGCGGCGGATAGACGAACGCATTGCGCAGGATGTCGGCCACGGAAACCAGGTCGATGCGATCGCGCTGCGCATGGCCTTCCGCCAGGGCGGAGAAATCCGGCTTGCCGAAGTAAGGGGACATGGTGATCTGCATGCATGCGTACCCGTCAGGACCTGGGGCCGTTGGCCGGTATGTACTCGTAATACGTGTACGCGTACTGGCCGCGACCGCGCTTCTGCACGCCATTGAAGATCGCACCCTTGACCTCCACTCCGTTCTGCTCGAGCCGTTGCTTGGCCAGCGCGATCTCGCGCTGCTGGTTCAGGCCCCACCTCACCACTATCAAGCTGGTGCCGACGTGATGGCCGATCACCGCCGCATCGGTGACGGCTAGGATCGGCGGCGTATCGATGACGACGATGTCGTAACGATCCGCCAATTTCCGCAACAGCTCGCTGAAGTTCTCGTGCATGAGCAGCTCGGACGGGTTGGGGGGTACCGCCCCACGCGAAATGAACGACAGGTTGTCGGCCCCGGAGACCTTGCGGATCGCCTCATCGAGTTCGATCTGGCCGGTGATCAGTTCCGACAGACCACCTTCCCATCTGACCCCGACGGCGTTGTGCAGGGTGCCGCGGCGCATGTCGGCATCGACCAGGATGACGCGCTGATCCGCCTGGGCCATGGCCACGGCCAGGTTGGCGCAGACGAAAGTCTTGCCCACTCCAGGGCTGGGCGCGGTGATCATCAGCAGGTTGTTCCTGGTCTTCAGCCGCGCGAAATGCAGGCTGGTGCGCAAGGTGCGCAGCGCCTCCATCGCCAGATCGGTGGGCGCTTTCAGGGCCAGCAGGCGCTGGCGCCCGTCGCGGCCGAAACGCCGGCCCGGATGCAGGGTCAGCGCGCGGCCCTTTTCGCTGTAGGGGATCGAGGCGTACACCGGCAGGCCCAGCAATTCGATATCCATCGGATCCTCGACGCCGCGCTTGAAAATTTGCCGCAGCAGCACGAACGCGATCATCAGTATCGCTCCCAGTGCGGTGCCGCCGACCAGTACGGGAATGGGTTTCGGCCATGCCGGATCGTCCAGGTTCACTGCTGCCGGATCGATCACCCGCGCATTGCCGACCGCGCTGGCGCGGGCGATATTGAGTTGCTGCGCCTGGTCGAGCAGGTTGGCGTAAGTCTGGTTGGTCACCTCGACGTCGCGATTCAGGCGGAACAGCCCCTGCTGGGTATCGGGCAATTTCTGGATGCGTCCCTGCAACGCCGCCTTCTCGCGCTGGAACTGGCCGATCTGCGCCTGCAGCGCGCGATAGACCGGATGCTCCGGGGTGAAGCGGGCGTTGCTGTCGGTCATCTGGATGCGCAATTGCTGGATGCCCGAGTCCAGCGCGATGGTCTGGTCGAGCAGCGCCCTGTTCTGTACGTCCACGTCCAGCGTCTGCGTGCGGCTTTGGAACGAGTTGAGCGCGGCCTGCGCCTTGGCCAGTTCGCGGCGCACGTTCGGCAGTTGCTCGGTGACGAATTCGAGCCGTTTGGCCGCCTCGGCCGAGGTCCGCGCGACGTTCTGGCGCACATAGGAGCCGGTGATCTCGTCCAGCACCTGCCTGGCCCGGACCGGATCGGCATCGGCGTAGGTCAGCGCGATGACGCCCGAGTTCCGGCCCTGCTCGGAAACGCTGATATTGCGCTTCAGGGTCTCGATCAAGGTCGTGGGATCGAGCCGTTTGAGTTCGAAGCGCGCGCCTGGATTGGCTTGCAGGCTTTTCACTTCCAGCTTGATGCCGTTCGCATCGACGACCCGCCCCACGCTTCCCTCGACCAGCAATCTGCCTTCGCTGTCCGACACCTTGTAGCGACCAGCGTCGCCGGCGACGAGCATCAGCGGCACACCGACCAGGTTGGCCGGCACGTCCAGTCGCGCGACATCGATCCGTTCCCCTCCCCAGCCGTAGTGATCGAGGCCGAACCATGGAGCCGCCAGCTCGCCAGGCCGGGCGAGCTGGAATCCGCGCGCCACGATACCGCCGATCAGCGGAATCCGGGAAGGAGCGGCTTCGATGTACAGGTCGAGGTTGTTCAACGCTTCGCCAAGCACCCGGCGCGAAGTCAGCAACTGGACTTCGGTCGAGGCCGGCGAACTCATCGGCGCAGGAGCCTGCGCGGCCGTGTTCGCATTCAACCCCGGCACGGTCGGCATCCTGTTCTCCACCTGCACCACTGCGTTGGCCTCGTACTTCGGCGTGACCAGGAGTACGTAGATCGCGCTGACGAGCAGGAAAAGCGCGGTGCCGAACAGGATCAACCGCTTGTTTTCGGCGAGAGTGCCCACCATCGTCGGCAGATCGATGTCCTCATCGCGCAGCGTGGCCGGCGCCTGGCCGTGCGTTTCCGTTCTGTTCGTGAGATGTGTTGCCATGTTCTTCACCCGTCAGATAAAAGGGATAACCGCGGCTTCGTATCGCTTTCGGCAGCGATGCCGCGCGGCGCTTCTCCATGCAGTACACGTCCATGCGGTGCTTGCGAACAAGTCGTTGTGTTGCGCTTGCAGCCAGTCATAACGCCCCCCGCACGCCTTGCATGCCGGCGTCCACAGGCAGGTCCACGCCCGGCGCTCGATCGGCGGGCGCCATGGGCGGCGCGGAGCACAGGTTCGCCAGCGCTTCGAGCATCGGCCGATAGCTGTCGCTTCCGGCAGGTTGGCTGGAGGCCTGGCGCATGGCGTCGTATGCCCTGCTTCCATTCAGCAGGGAAGAGATCCGGGCAACGATCTCAAGCCGGCCCGAGCCTGCTTTCACGACATTCGGATTCGCGGCGGTGTCCGCGTCCGATATATCGCTGCCCTGGAGGAGCAGCACCGGCTTTCCCAATGCGGCCGCTTCGACCCGGATGTCCTCGTCGGCGAGGATCAGGTAAGCCATGTCCAGCAGATAGACCCAGGCCAGGTAGTCCATGGCCCCGATCGGATGCACGTTCTGGTACTCCTCCGACGCGTTCCTGGATCCGCCCGTCGGTGTCCGTGCCGGATCCGCGGGATAGACGATGTCCATTTCCGGATGCTGGACCGCGATGTCCCGCAATGCGCATGCAGCCGTTTCGGAAGCGGCGACCCCGGGCCCGCGCGTCGCAAGCAGCAGCAACGGACTACCCGGGCGCAGGAAGGAGAATCGCTGCGCCAACCGTCGCTTGAGCACCGAATCCTGCTGCAGGCGTTCCAGTGCCGCATGCAAGGTGTCCACGGAGGTGTTCCCGGTCACCAGTATGCGTTCGATCGGGACGCCTTCGATCGTCCCGTCCCTGTCCGCGTCCCCTCTCGACATCATATGCAGTGAAGCGAGCGCACGGACGATCTTGCGATTGGCGTCGTCCTGCAAGCTTGAAGCCGGATCCACGGCCTGCGAGTACGTGCCTATGCATACCACCGGAATATCCTGGTGATAGGCCGCCAGCATCGTCGCCAGCGTCGTGGATCCGTTTTCCGGCACCAGCACCACATCCGGCCGAACCTCATCGAGCACGCGCCTCATTTGTCCCAGCGAAGCCTGTGTGATCGCGGAAGGATCCTCGCCCGCTACCGGGGTATCGAGCACCATGTCGGGCCTTATGTCGAACAGATGCAGGACCTGTTCCGCTTCATAGTCGGGCACGGCGGCGATGCACACGGTCGAGTCGAAGCGATGGTCGTGCGAGATCTGCTGGGCAATGGGCGCGATCTTGATGGCATCCGGGGACGCTGCCAGCATGCACAGCGCCCTCACCGGCGTGGACGACTGCATTCCAGGCGGGAAGGAGCTTGAGGATCCCGTGGTCCCGCGCTCGTCTCCGCCTTCCGGACCTCTCGGCGCTCCCTCCCGATCCTCCCATTTCCGGCTTGCGATGAAACCGGCCACTTCCGCGACCGGCATCGGATCTTCTGCCCCGGGCGAATTCAGGGGAAGCAAGTTGCGCAACTTCGCGAGCAGCCGCGGCAGCCACAGCACATAAGCGACCAGGGTTCCAAGGAAAGCCACTGCGCTCAACACATCGTGCACGCCGCGCAATGCATAGCCCAGCAGCGCCAGCATGCCGCAGGCGCCGACCATGGCAAGCAGGGTCGCGTGCGGCGAGCAGCCGGCATCGATCAGCAGGTGATGCAGATGCTGGCGATCCGACTTGAATGGCGAGCGTCCCAGGCGGAAGCGTCGGTACATCACCGCCAACGTGTCCATGACCGGCAGCGCCACGCACCACAATACGTCCACGGGCGCCAGCCGTCCGACCCTCTGGTCGCTTAGGAAGATCAGGCTCCACGCCAGCAGGAAACCGATCAATTTGCTGCCGGCATCGCCCATGAATATCTTGCGTCCATCGGGCCATCCCAGATTGACGAATATGTAGGGAACCAGCGCGGCAAACAGGAGTTGCAGCAACAACAGGGCACCGGGCGCCGGCAAGCCCGCGCCCGCGAAGAGGAGGATCGCGGCGATGCTGGTCATGGCCACGGCGGCCGCCAGTCCGTCTATGCCGTCGAGCATGTTGAAGGCATTCACCAGTCCGATGATCGCGATGATCGTGACCGGGATTCCGAGCAGGCCTAGCCGCAGCTCATGGGTGCCGGACAACTGCGCCAGGAAGTCGATGTGCACGCCGGACGTGGCGATTATCCATCCCACGATGCAGGCCTCGATCATCAGCCGCGTACGCACGCTCAAGTGGGCGACATCGTCCACGACTCCGACCGCCACGATCAGCACGCTGCCGGCCATCAGGTTCATCACGAAACTGTCCACGTAGCCGAGATAGCTCAGCCCCACCAGCGTTCCCAGGAAGAAGCACAGCCCCCCGATCAGGGGAATGCGGCCGCGATGGCGCTTGCGCTCGTCCGGCTTGTCCACCAAGCCCAGCCGGCGCGCCACGGGCCGCATCGAAAAAATGGCGAAAAGAGTGACTGCCAGCGCGATCGCGCTGGCTGCAACAAGTTTTGGGTCATCCATTTGCCTTGCCTCGTATCAATGGCCTCTGTTGCCTGGATCGGTTCGTGCGAGCCAGGCAACAACACGCTTCCACCGGCGGATGACCTGCGCATGCAATTGATCGACGATCCTGATGGATGACTCCCATCGATCGCCTCCTCAACGTTTGGTCCGCAGAGAATCTAGCGATGCGCTCCTGACCATGGAGTGAAAAGCAGGCGTATTTTTTCTTTCAGTTCACGATTGAAAATCGGACTTCATGTTCATGAAAGTAACGAGCCGATGAAACATCGCGTGGAATTTCTATAAGTGCGAACTCCAACGCATCAGCGCTGTTTCTATCGATTGGTAAGCGCGCTCGAAGGCGGGTCGCTGGCGGCCATAGGGGTCCGGGATTTCGGCATCCCCCTGCCATTTCCCCAGCAGGAATGACTTGTCGCGCACAGAAGGCGACAACGCATGCAGCGCGGCCAGATGCCGCTTTTCCATTGCAAGCACCAGATCGGCAGCGTCGATGATGGCTGGGTTGATCTGATGGGCGACATGCAGGCGCCCCGTCAAACCATGCGCGGAAAGCACCGATTCGGCAAGAGGGTCGATGGGACTTCCTTCCATGGCCAACAGCCCTGCGGACCCGACAGCAATAGCTCTTCCATGGAGTTGATGGCGTAAGACGATCTCGGCCATCGGGCTGCGGCAGATGTTGCCTGCGCATACGATTAGCACATGGGTTGGCACGTACGTATCCACCTCGATCATGCTTGGAGTCAGTCCGCTTGGCGACCGTCCCGGTGGAAAGCAGAAGCCGGAAGCAGGCGGGCTGCGGAGCGATGAAGCCGCTTCAGGCAGCCGGGCGCCCAGGATTGGCTGCCGCTGCCCGGACATTCTTTCCGGCGGTCGCGTTACCGTGCCGGACTGGAGCGCGCCGCGGCCGGCGCATGTCGTTACCCGGCGCAGTAGCGACCCACGATGCGCATCACCCGTCAACGACCTCCAGGCCATCGCGCAGGGCGGATCCCCACGTTCAGGGAATGAACGTCTGTTCGGGGTCGTCGAAGGACTTGAACTCCAGGGCGTTTCCCGATGGATCGAACAGGAACATCGTCACGTGCTGCCCGGGTTTGCCCTTCAACCGCAGGTGCGGCTCCTCGTGGAACGAGAGGTCGGCGGCTTTCAGGCGCTTGGCCAGCGCCTCCCACGACTCACGGTCGAGATTCATGCCGAAGTGCGGAACCGGGACCGCCTCGCCGTCGAAGCGCCCGCTCTGCAGCGGCGCGTCGTCGTCAGAGATGTGGGCGACCAGGTGATGGCCGAAGAAATCGAAGTCCTGGTACGACACGTCACTCCTGCCCTGGGGGCAACCGATCGTGTCGCCGTAAAAGCGCCGCGCCTCGTCGAGGTCGCGCACCGGGAAAGCGAGATGGAACTGTGCGGCCTTGTTCATGTCGTCTTGCTCATGTCGTCTTGCTCATGACGTGCCTCCCGGGCGGGACGCACGCATCGAAGATGTTCTGCCAGAACAGGTTCCACGCCGTGATGCTGCGTTCGTAGCCCTCGGCCAGGTCCGGCAGCGCACCGGGATCCTGGCGGATGTAGTCGTCGATGGCCTGGCGCGTCAGCTCGCCATGGACGATGTCCTGCTCTCCGGTATGGATCGTCCAGAACTCCCAGTCGATGCGGTTCGCGTGTTCGCGCATGTACGGATGGGTGCGCAGATGCTCGAACATGACCGACAGGTAGGTCTGGCACAGGCATTCGCCGCCCATCCCGCGCAGGCCCACGCCAAAGGCCGGGGCGCGATGGCGCAGCTCCTCGGTCAACCCGCCCAGGATGGCTCGGTTGGCGGGCAAGCCACGTTCCAGTCGCTCCGGCTCCACGCCGATGCTCGCCAAAAAGCGGTCGTAGATCTCTGGATGCGCCTTGGCCGCGTCGCCTTCGCCGAGCTCCTCGGCGAGAATCTCGCTCAACAGGCTACGCAAGCCGCCGAAAGGAAGTTTTGCCAACAACAAGGCGAGGTCGCTGATGTAGTCGATCGTGAAGAATCGATACTGCGTACAGAATTGCCGCAGCGCATCGACGGGCAGCCGCGACAGCGCCTTCATCTTCTGCTCCGCCAATGCCTCGGTCGCTTCCTTGGCCTTGTCGGCGCGCTGCCAGAACGTTTTCCTGTCCCACGCACCGGAACGCGTCGCCATGGCTGGAACGAAAGGTGTTGCCGGCGCGTTTTGGTTCTTCTGCAATGACATGCGTTCAACCTGGTGGAAATTCCGCGATGTGAATGACCACGATGCGAAGTGGATGGATGGCCGGACGAAATTCCGACGGGAGCATACTCTGCGACCTTGCACGGACGCTTCACTTCATGCTCACGGTCGTGAACCGGATCGATGTAACGTGAATTTTCTTATCCTCATTTCCGTGTTTCGCACAGATCGCCCTTGAAGGCAGCCGCATTCATCTTCCGCAAGATTGCGCCGGTTCATTTTTCATTCTGGAATGACGCGGAATCGCGCACTATTCGCATGTTTGGCAAGGCTGAGAGGGATATGCGGCGAATGCGCAAGAGGAATACTCGACCGATGGATGACCCATCACGCGTCACGACAGACGATTCTTGCGTGGACCTGCTCTGGACCGGCGGCTGGGATTCGACTTTCAGGCTGTTGCAGTTGCTGCTGCTGCATCGCGTCCCGGTCGCCCCCCATTACCTGGAGGATCCGACGCGGGCATCGACGCAGATCGAACTGCGGACGATGGCCCGCATCGGCGAGCATCTGGGCGAGGCGTATCCATGCACCCGCGAGCTTCTGCAACCTCTACGCCTCGCTGCGGTAGCCGACGTCGCGGATGATCCGGAGATTTCCGGTGCGCTTCGGGAGATCCGCAAAAGGACCTTCATCGGCAGCCAGTACGCGTGGTTGCCGGCATTCTGCAAGCAGAATGCGATCACCGGCATGGAGTTGGGCGTGCATGTCGATGACAAGGTACAGGCGTTGTTGCGCTCGTTCGTCGTCGAGTTCGAACATCCATGCGGCTACCGCAGCATCCGCGTCGACCCCAGGCATGCCGACACCGCCGAGTACAGGCTGTTCGGTTGCTTCAGCTTTCCGCTGTTCCGTATCGACAAGCTGGGGATCGGCCGGCAAGCCGAAGCCGGAGGCTGGAGCGCCATCATGGACATGACATGGTTTTGCCATACCCCGCTGCGCGGCAGGCCCTGCGGGACATGCGCGCCATGCGTCTACACCATCGAAGAAGGACTCGCGCACCGCGTGCCGGCTTCGCGGCGCGCACTGTCCTTCTTCTACCGGCATCTGGTCTTGCCGCTGAAAGGGCCATTGAGGGACATGCGCGCGTCATCGCGCCGACGCCCGGTGGCCCGCCACCCGGACGCGCCCGGAATCGGCGATCCCTGATCGCCACGTGGCCGATTGCGCAGGGTCCTCGCCACGCGCGCCGTCCCGCCAACTGCCCTAGCCACCGCATCGTCCGTCTCCCGCAACATCGAGGCCACGCGCTCGTACAAGCGCATGTCCGGTGATGGCTTCCTGACGCTGTCTCCACAGTCGATCGCCACTGAGTCGCGCAGGACATGTGAGCCGACCTCGCCGCCGCCACGCAAGGGCCAGTACACGGCGCCAACTTCCAACAGAAAGCCATCACCGCCGCATGGAGCACCAAGCCGTCGTGCTGCTCTCTGGCCAGGACCGGATGATCCATCCCGCTGCCCAGCGCAGTGTCGCCAAGAAAATCGGCGCCAAGACGATCGTCTTGCATACCGGTCATGTGCCAATGCTGTCCAACCTCAAAGCAGTGGCTGACGACATTGCCAATACGATTGAAGCGATTCGTTGAAGACAGGCGCACGAAACTGAGAAGGCGGCCCCCCGCGCCGCTTTCTCGCCTATGCGATGGCGGAAATCATTCGTGGCATCGCCCACGAGATACGAGCTTGCCTTGTATGCGCGTGCAAGCAAACGCATCTCGTGCAGCAGCAAGCAGGGCACGCGGTTGGTGACTGAAGATGGACCGCTGGCAGGCGCGCTGACCTGATTTTCTTTCTCCCGCTCAGGCAAGACCGGTGCGATCGACCATCGATTCCACCGCCGGGACCGGGTCATGGATTGTGGCCAGTGCCATAGGATCGAGCTACAAGTAGGAGAGCAAAACGGCTCAGTCGAGCCGCTTCACTTCCTCGATGGGACCACCGCCATGCTTAAGTCCCTTGGCATACGTGACTTCGAGCCAGATTGCACCTCGCTCGGTCACCGGCCCCGAGCCGTAGCCCCAGATGGTGCGTGGCGGCTGGTAGATGAAGTAGTCCTTTCCTACGAGGTATGGCGAACCAGCATCCTTGGGATCCTTGAAACGCCAGACATTCATTTCACCCCACACCATGTAGCGCATAACGTTGGCATGCTCGAAATAGGTCCGAGTCCAGCCTGCAGGCGCCTTCCAACCTGGTGGAATCTTCACCAGGCGCGAGCGGAAACCCATCTTGCGGCTGTCATCCAGCCACTTCACGAATCGGCCTGGCACCTCGCGATCCTCCTCCCAGTCCACGTCGCGAGTCGAATCGAGCAGCCAGGGACGGGTGAATTCTTCGACCTTTCGATAATCACCGACGACACCGGGAGGAGGCGGACCGCCATCACGGCCGCGATAGCTGCCGGGTTGGCCGTTGCGGCCGACGTTGATGACGTGACCGTCGCCTTCCTCGAAGATGATCAGATCGTAAGGGAGCTGATTGCGCAGGCCACCGGTTCCCAGCGTGCCGCCATGCAGCGAGTAAGGTGGACGCGAAAGCCAACCGCCTTCCTTCTTGCGGTAGTACATCCCATTGACCTGATCCGGGTGGACGGGCTCGGGCATGATCGCATCGCCGGCCAGCGTGTAGCCCCACTCATAGAACTCGTGGTAATGCGATACCTGCTCGGCAGGCGGCATCTTCGAGGTGAACGTCGGCAGGTATTCCAGGTGGATCAACTGCCCTACCGGAAGCGTGCTGTCGGGCCCGGCCTCTGGGCTCTGGAAGATCGTCTTGGAAGTCGGACCCAGCGGCGGTTTCTTGATCGCCGAACCGGGTGTGCCATCGAAGGGAAACTTCGGCACGTTGACGAATCCGATCTGACCCCAGCTATCGGGGTCTGGCGTGAGTGTCGCGATGATCGGCCGCGTAGCGTCCTGCGGCGCAGGGGTCGCCTGCGCCGCGGAAGCAGAGGCGCTGCCGGCAAGCGTCGCGAGCAGAACTCCCTTGACCACGGGCTTCCAAGCTGGAGGGGAAATCAACATGCGTAAACTCCCAAGTCGGTTAAGGCGGGACGGAATGCAATATCAATTGCTATTCGTGCGGCTTGGCCAAGAAAAGAGTGCTGCTAGCGGTTTCGACGCCGCGAGCGCGGTCTCAGAACAGGCTGCCAGCACGCTTGGCCCAGACGCACGCGCAAGACGATATATCTCAGAAGCTAACCCCAATCCGCAGCATGACTTCGCGCGGCGGGTTCGGATATGCGCTGACGGCCGGTCGCACGGGGTTGGATTGCTGTAGTCCGGCGAGCGAGTAGTGCTTGTCGGCGGCATTGCGTACATCGAGGTTCACTTCCCAACGCATGCCTGGACTGATCCAACCTATGCCCGCGTTGTAGATGCTCGCCGAAACCGTCTGGACAAGCGGCCCTTCGTTGGCGACGTTGTTGAAGTAGGCGCTGTGGTGGTTCCACGACCCGTTGATGCGCAGCTGCCCGGGCAGGCCAGGCACCTCTGGCGTCAGGCGGAACCCGAGCTGCGCCTTCCTCGGGATCAGGTTCGCGATGTCCCTATCTCCGCAGTCAATGACCTGACCGAACTGGTTGGCGCACGCGAACGAACCGGTGTACTCGCCGTCGGTGAAGGACGCATTGCCATAAAGCAGCAAGCTGTCGGAGACCTGCCACGAGGGCTCCAGCTCGATGCCGCGAACCACGCCGCCGGTGGCGTTGGAGGTGTAGATGGTGCTGGTTCCAGGAAAGAACACCGGCAGCTGCAGCCCGTCGTACTCGGCTCGATAGGCGGCCACGTTCAGGCGAAAGCGATTGTTCGGGGCGGTGTATTTCATACCGACCTCGTAGCTGTCGACGCTCTCCGGGTCGTAGGGCGTCGGTGCACCGATCTGGTCCGGCACGCCGGTGTTCGCGTTGGGCGGGATGGGATTGAAGCCACCGCTCTTGAAGCCCTGCGTCCAGGACGCATATACCATGACTTGCGAATTCGGCTCCCAGTTCACTCCAAGCTTGGGCGTAGTCGCGGTGTAGGTCTTTTTGGCGTTCTGCGAGACGTTGAGCAATGTGCGGTAGAACTGGGTGAAGTCCGCGCGCTCCTCGGTGTACCGGATACCTGCCGTCACGCCGACGCCGGCGCCGACTTCGTAGGTGCCTTGCGCAAAGACCGCAGTTGCGCGCGTGTTCCGGTCCTGGTCGATCGTCGGACTGCTCGCGGCAACCGCGCGGCTCTGACCCTCCTCGTCGAAGTAGTAGAGGCCAAGCACGCCCTTGAATTTATCGCTCGTGTAGGTCGCGTTGAACTCCTGGCTGTAGAATACGTTCCGGGTTCGACCCTCGTTGGCGCTCAGCAGATTGACGTCCTCACCGCGATCGCGCGCCTGCTGCATCGCCAGGCTCACCCAGATCGTGTTACCAGTGCTGAACGTCCTCTGGTTTCCATAACCCGTGGTCGAGGACAGCGATATGGCGTCGGACAGGAAGTACCGCGCGTTGATTGAGGCGCCGGTGTTGTGGATCGAACCCTGACCGAGCGGACCATAGGTTTCCGTGCGCGTGAGGTCGCGATCAAAGGTGCCATTGGCCTCCGGAATGTTGATCCCGGGCAGCACTTGCAGCGGTACGGGCACACCCGCCTCGGAAAAGTCCTGGATGGAAAACACGGACCCCTCGACCTCGAACTTCTCGTTTGGGGTGTACAGCAGCTTGGCCCGCTGAGCACGCGAGTCGATGTTGCCGATGCGACGGCCGTACTCCGTACCGTACAGATAGCCGTCGCGCTCGCGGGTAACGCCGCTGAGAGAGAACGCCAAAGTGTCTTCGATCAGCGGACCGCTTGCATAGAACCTCGTCCCCAACGCATCGAAATTGCCTGCACTCAGCTCGGCCTTGCCGGTCCAATAAGCCGATGGACGGCGCGTCTCGATCTTCAGCGCGCCACCGGAGCTGTTGCGGCCATACAGCGTTCCCTGTGGCCCGCGCAATACTTCCAGCCGGTCGATGTCGAAAAAATCGAAGAACGCGCCATTGATCCGCGGTTGGTACACGTTGTCTATATAGATGCCTACTGCGGGATCGAAGTTGATGCCGGCGGTGCTTTGTCCGACCCCGCGCATGGCGATGCGCGCGCTCGTGTTGCTGCCCTGGGAAGGCGTGATCATGATGCCCGGGATCTCGGAAGCCGCGGTCAACACGTTAGTGACCTGGCGCTCGGCCAGGGTCTCCGCTGTCAGGGCCGTGATCGCTACGGGCGTGGTCTGGACGGTCGAGGTGAAGCGCTCGGCGGTTACCGTAACCGCGTCGAGAACAACCGCTTCCTTCGGCTTTCCCGCTTCGCCTTCCTGCGTTGGCTGTTCTTGTTGGGCTTGCGCCGTCGTCGACAGTGCGATGGTGAGCGCAGAGACCAATGCGAGCTTCTTACACGTCGACTCAGGAAGTCCGGTTGCCAGCATGCTTTTCACCTTTGAATTTCCCCTAGAGGTTGTGATGACTTCGCGATGGTTTCGAGGACGCACCTCGGATGCGTCCCGATATTTGCTTGGCGATGGACCCCTGCCCGATTCAATCCTTTCCAGCTGATTGAAATAACGTAGTTCACTACGTTATCCATATTGCATAAGCCCCTCTGCCTTGTCAAGCCGATCTGCGTGCGGTTTCGAGCGTGTACGTGGCGCGGATCGATAAAGCGCGGATCCAGTGACTCCGCTGCCTTTTCGCTCGACTTCGAATCCCCTTCCAACGCGCAGCAGATAGGTGTCCGCAGGGGTGTCAACCTGCCGCTTTGCAGGCAGACGCGAGCCGCGTACCGCGAGAGACCGAGAGTGCGGGATCGATGTGCGGTTCTCGCCAGGAGCGCGCTGCGCCAGGACGAGCCATGCGATGCCGCAGGTTCGTCCGCCCGGCATTTATCCACCGCCGGGACGCCTCGCAAGCGCGATGGCGCGCAAGTGGCTCAGACCCTGATGATCTTCTCTCCGAGGAGTTTTCCGAAGGTGAGTGCGGGGGTCAGGCTGGCACCGTTGGTGTGCGCTTTGCCACCCGTGGCCGCGCCCAGGACTTCACCAGCTGCGTAGAGTCCGTCGATCGCGCGTCCCTCTTTCGTGGTCACCCGCAAGTCTTTATCCACGCCAAGGCCGGCGTAGGACTTGAGCGTCCACGTCTGAGATCGGACGGCATAGAATGGGCCGCGTGCGAGAGGCACTGGCCTGTGTTCGCGATCGAAGGGATCGGGATTGCGTCGTTCTACCGACAGGTTGTACGCATCTACGGTTTTCTGCAGGTTGGCGGGATTGATCCCGGCCCTTACGCCGAGCTCGGCCAGGGTCGCGCCCTGGTGGAACATCGGATGCGTGTTGAAGGCATCGAGCAACTTCGCCCGGCTCCAACTGCCGATGAGGGCGGGAGCCTCGTCGAGCACACGCTGGTCGAATACGGCCCAGAAGCAGTGACCCGCCTGGCGATCCATCGTCCGGTCGCGCTCGCTCATGCTTGGATGGTCTTCACGCACGAACCTTTCGCCCGATGCGTTGACGAAGATCTCCCAAGGCGCACGCGACCGCGGATCGATGTCCATGTTCGCGGCGGCCAAAGAGGGCCACTGATCGCTCTCGGCAATGGAGCCGTAATAGCCGATGTAGTTCTCGGCGCACCGCACGTGGCCGCCGGCCGACAACCCCAGGGTAATACCGACGCCTTGGCTCGATGGCATGGCCACACGTCGATAGAGTGGCACGCCGTGCAGCGCTTCGAACATGCGGGGATTGCTTGCACAACCTCCCGTCGCCAGTACGGTGCTCCGGCCAGAAACATCCGAGCGCCTACCCTTGCCATCCGCCACCACTACTCCAGTGACTACGCCCTTCCTGTCCTGCATCAGCTCGATCGCGTCGGCACCAGTCATCAGAGTGATCTGTCCCAGCCCGACCAGGCGGTCGAACTCCGGCTTCATGACCGCCAGGATGGATATGCCGTTCTGCAACGCCGCGTGATAGCGGGGCACCGAGTAGTAATCGTAGATACCGACGCTCAGACGATCGTCGGGGATGACCAGGCCCTTCCCGGCCAGCCAGTCCACCATGCCTCCCGCGTTGTCTGCCCAAAGCCTGGCCATCTCGGGCACCGCAGTACCCTTACTGATTCTCATGATGTCGTCGTAGTGCTTCTGCGCGGTGTCGTGGATGCCCCTGGCCTTCTGGAAAACCGTTCCGGCGGCGCCCAGGTTTCCGCCGGTGATCACCAGCGATCCGCCAACGCTCAACTGTTTTTCGATAACCACGACCTTCGCCCCCCGGTAGGCGGCGAAGATCGAAGCAATCATGCCTGCGGTACCGCCGCCGACGATCACCAGCGTGCTGGGCTCTCGCGCGTAGCTCTGGCGAATGGACCAGGGAAGAGCCGCGAGCACGGCTGCAGCTGCGCCGCTCTTCAGCATCCTGCGCCTGGAGAAAGAAGTAAGACCGCACGTATCGGGCACGTCGTAGCTGCTCATCGAATCGCCTCCATGGTGTGTCGTAATAACGAATCCGCCGGCAAGCCGGCGAGCGAAGCAGCCGTACGCACCGCCTGCGCGCACAGATGGGAACCAACAGCGGTGGCCGTCAGTGCGAACTGACGGGGTAATAGACGACGACATAGATAACGTATCTATCTATGTTAGAGATTGTCAAGCGAGGCAGGGGATCGCGCCGGCCCTGCCTGACGCAGGGCTACGCTGCTGACGCTTCGTCACGGGCATCATCGGTTCACCGGCACCCCGATCCGGGCACATCGACTTGAACGAGAACGTTGATGCACGATCTCGTCTTGGGCAGCTTCGGCGCATTGCCGATGCAGTGCAGCATGAGAATCCGCCGGGGTTACTGCGCTTCTCGTCCGACCACTCCGGCGACCAAGAGCTGTTCGGTCTCTTCTGCGGTAAAGCCAAGAGCGCCGAGGATCGACTCGCTGTGCTCGCCAGCCCGCGGAAGCGCCCCACCCTGCGTCGGCCGCCGACCCGCCATTTCCAGCGGGAGGATGGGCAGAGCGGTTCGAATGCCATTCGCCAGCTCGAGTTCCCCCAGTCCGCCGCTGGCGAGCAGGTGCGGATCGTCGAACAGATCCTCCGGGCGACGGATTGGCGCGAAAGGCAAACCCACTTGCTCGAATAGCTGCAGCAGCTGGCGACTGTCGAACTTCAACAGCACGTCGCGCACGATAGGCAGCAATTGCTCGCGTGCCGCCACCCGCATCGCATTGGTGAGATAGCGCTCATCGGCCGCGAGATCGTCAAGCTCCATGGCCTTGCAGAAGTTGAGCCATTGCAGGTCGGAGACAACGCCCAAGAACACGCGCTCGCCATCCCGCGTCTCGAAGACGTCGTAGATGGCCCAGGCCGAGATGCGTACCGGCATCGGTTGGGCCGCCTTGCCCGTCACCGCTTTCTGGGCCATGTGCTGTCCCACAAGATAAACAGTGGTTTCGTAAAGCGCGCTCGTCACCTTCTGGCCTAGTCCGGTACGGTGCCGTTGCTCTACGGCCGCCAGGATGCCGATCACGCCGAACATTCCCCCCGTCACGTCTATGACGGACGCACCGGCCCGGAGCGGGCGTCCGGGTGGGCCCGTCATGTAGGCCAGGCCACCCATCATTTGCGCGACTTCGTCCAGCGCGGTCCGGCTCTCGTAGGGACCGGAGAGGAATCCTTTTTCCGAGCAGTAGATGAGCCGCGGGTTGAGCTCGGCCAGCGAGTCGTAGCCGATACCAAGCCGCTCCATGGCGCCAGCGCGGAAATTTTCGACCAATATGTCGGCGTTTGCCACAAGGCTTCTCGCTATTTCAAGACCCCGCGGTTCCTTGAGGTTGAGGCACATACTCTTTTTGTTGCGGTTGTACATCGGGAAATAGCCGGCGCCAGAACCCACGAGCTCTCGTGTGGCATCCCCGCCCATGGGCTCGACCTTGATCACCTCGGCGCCCAGCTCGGCAAGGATCGCGCCCACTACCGGCCCCATCACCATGTGAGTGAACTCGACTACCCGAAGACCCGACAGCGGCAGTTCGGCTGTCGCAAGGTCAGTCACGACTTGTCTCCCGTCGGTGGTACGAAGCCGAGTGGAAGTCCTGCATCCGGCGTGAAGCCATACAGCGGCTCGCCCGGCAGCGCATCAATCAGAATGCGCCGCACTTCAAGCAGTCGCGACAGGTCGATGCCTACGCTGATACCCATGGCCTGCAGCATGAATACGAGGTCTTCGGTCACGATGTTGCCCGATGCGCCAGGCGCGAAGGGGCAGCCTCCCAGCCCGCCCAGTGAACTGTCGAATGTGGTGATGCCGGACTCGATGCCTGCCAGTACGTTCGCCAGGCCCAAGCCACGGGTGTTGTGCAGATGCAGACCGTTCAGCGAGCTGCTTCCCACTGCATGCTTGACGGCCGCCACCAACCGTCTTACCTGTGCCGGGTTCGCGTAGCCGGTCGTATCCGACAGACCGACCTCGTCGCAGCCCGCCTGCATCAGGGCTTCCGCCAGTTCCACCACTTTGGACTCGGCTACCTCGCCCTCGATCGTGCAACCGAACGCCGTTGAGATGCCCCCCTCGAAGTGGGGCCGCTCGCCCGATGGCAGGCCACCGAGCAACCGGGCGATGGCACGAACATCATCCAGGACCTGCGCGTGCGTGCGGCGCAGGTTCTTCAGGCTGTGCGATTCCGATGCGGACAGCGGCAGTGTGACCTTGTGGACACCGGCCTGCACCGCGGCTTCGGCGCCTTTGAGGTTGGGCACCAAAGCGGCCACGGTCAGGCCGGGTATCCCCCGCGCGTGAGCCACCAACTCGGCGGTATCGGCCAGTTGCGGCAATATTTTCGCGGGCACGAAGCTGCCAACCTCGATCTCGCGCACGCCGGCCGTCGCCTCCGCGGTAATCCAGGCTTTCTTGGCCGCCAGCGGCATTATCCGCTTGATGCTCTGCAAGCCATCGCGTGGGCCAACTTCACTGATCAGAATCGATATGGTCATGTCTCGTAGATCCAGGGTCGACGTTCACGGTCCCGTTCAAGGAAGGCTTCGATCCGTGCCTTTCCCTCCAGCGTCAGATCGATTTCGTCGAGGCCCGCCAGCAACATCTGGCGCGCGTAACCGTCGATGGGAAACGCCAGTCCGGTTCCGTCCGGCGCAACGATTCTCTGCGCCTCCAGATCCACGGTGAGGCGTGCGCCGGGCGGATCGGCTGCCAGCTTGGATGCAAGCTCGGCGATCGCTTCGCCGGACAGCTGCACCGGCACGATGCCATTCCGGACGCAGTTGTTGAAGAAAATGGGGGCGAAGCTGGAGGCGATCACCACACGAAATCCATAGCCGACCAGCGCCCAGGCTGCATGCTCGCGGCTCGAACCGCAGCCGAAGTTCTGGCCGCCAAGAAGGATCTTGGCATTGCGATAGATCGGCTGGTTGAGAATGAAGGCCGGATCGGGTTCGCGACCGCCTGCTTCCCGATAGCGCCAACCGGAGAACAGGCCGCCGGCCAAAACTTCCGGATCGGCCGACACCATCTCCCGCGACGGGATGATGGCGTCGGTGTCGACGTTGTCGCGCAGCAGCGGTGCCGCGATAGCAGTAAGGGTGCCGTCGAATTTGATCAAGCCCCGGCCCTCAACGCGCCCACGCGCGAGCGTCTGCGATGTGGCCGGCCAGGGCGCTGGCGGCGACGGTTTCCGGACTGGCTATATGCGTGCGCGTGCGCGGACCCTGCCTGCTTTCGAAGTTCCGGTTTGTGGAGGAAACGACGCGCTCATTGGCCCCGAAGCTCTCGCCGCCGGCGTAGAAGCACATCGAACAACCCGACTCGCGCCATTGGAAACCCGCCTCCACGAAGACGCGGTCCAGCCCTTCGGCCTCGGCCTGCAGGCGTACCTGGGTCGATCCGGGTACGCATATGGCACGCACGCCCTCTGCCACGCGACGACCCCTGAGTAGCCCAGCCGCGCGCCTGAGATCTGAAATCCTGCTGTTGGTGCACGAGCCAATGAATGCGCCATGGATCCTCAGATCGGCCATGCGCGTGTCCGCCTTGAGATCCATGTAGTCCAAGGCACGATCGTAAGCCTCGCGCTTGCCTTGTGCCGCCTCGTGGCGCGGCACCTGGCCATCGACGCGAACCGCGTGCTGGGGGCTCGTTCCCCAGGTGACCATGGGCGCCAGGTCTCCGGAATCGATAATGATCTCGCAATCAAACGTGGCTGCGTTTCCACTCACGAGTTCGCGCCAGTTGCCCAGCGCACGCTTCCATGCCTCCCCGCCCGGGGCATAGGGCCGACCCGAGAGATATTCGAAAGTCTTCATATCCGGGGCGATCAGCGCAGTCACTACAGCGAACTCCGCGGCCATGTTGCACAGAGTAAGGCGGGCTTCGATATCGAGCGCACGTACCGTGCTGCCGGCAAATTCCACCGCATACCCGCTGCCCCCGCCCGACCCAAGGCGCGAGATCAGCGACAGGCTCATGTCCTTGGCGGTCACCCCATCGGGCAGATTGCCTTCGAAACACACACGCATGGTCTTCGGCTTGTGCACACGGAGTGTCCCGGTGGCCAGCGCATGCTCGGCCTCGGTCGAACCGATGCCCCATGCGAATGCACCCAGCGCACCCTGGGTGCAGGTATGGCTATCGGGGCACACGAGCGTGACGCCAGGCAGCACGATACCCAACTCGGGCGAGATGACGTGGACGATTCCCTGCTCCGGAGTGTTGATGTCGAACAGACGGATCCCAGCGTCGATGGCGCGTCTGCGCGTTTCCACGATCAGCGTCTGCCCGCCGGGCACCCGGGTGGCGTCGCCCCGTCCCGGCACAGTCTCGACGATATGGTCCATCGTGCAGAACGTTCGCGATGGATGCGCGACAGGACGCTGCGCTGCATGCAGCTTGCGCAATGCGACCGCGCCGGTTCGCTCGTGAAGCAAGATCCGGTCGATGGCGATGAGCGCAGCGCCGTCCTCGAAGTCGGTAACCACATGCTGGGCCCAGAGCTTCTCGAACAGGGTGGTTCCATCAGCCTGATCGAAGCCCACCCCACCCTCTCCGCTTTTCGCCTGTTGCACGCCAAGCCCTCAGTAAGGGCGCTTGAGGTACTGCCCACCCGGTTCGCCCACGATCCGGCCGTTCTCGCAGATCAGGTTTCCGCGCAGGTAGGTGGACACGATCTTGCCCTGTAATTCCAGGCCCTCGAAGGGGGTATAACCCTGGGCAGACGCGGAATCTTCGGCTCGCACGACAAAGGTCTGCTGCGGATCGAAAAGCACGATATCGGCGTCATAGCCCGGCGCCAGGTCGCCCTTGCTCTTCAACCCGAATCGCTGCGCCGGATTCGACGAGGTCAGCTCGGCCATGCGGTTCAGCGACAGGCCCCGTCTGCGGCCCTCGGTATGCAATGCCGAGAGCAGATACTCGGCACCCCCGAAGCCGGACTTGGCCAGGAAGATGTCCTCTGGCTGGTCGGAATCGACCTTCAACTCGTGCTTGCAGCAGGCGTGGTCGGAGCACACCCAGTCAAGCTTGCCCTCAAGCAACTTTTCCCAGAGGTATTCAACATCCTCGCGCGCGCGGATGGGCGGATTGACCTTGGCGCAGGCGCCGGCGGGGGCGTCGTAATCAAGCACCAGGTGGGCGATGGTGACTTCGCGGCGGAAATCCACGTGCGGGAAGGCCTCGGCCATCTTGAGCGCGGCGTCGAGCGCCTTGCGTCCCGACAGATGGAGAAGGTTGATGTTCGTGCATTCGGTTTCGTGCGCGAGATAGGCAGCGATGCAGACCGCCAGTCCTTCGGAATGGGGCGGACGTGCGGCGCTGTAGGCACGCAAGCCTGTCAGCTTGCCTTCCTCGCGCACGATTTTGGTGTAAGCGGCCATGATTTCAGGCGTCTCGCAGTGCAGGCTGAGCGAAATGCTGTCCCGGCGGTCCGGATACGCGCGCATCGCTTCCTTTACCCCGCGCATGACGAACTCGAAGTGCGCCACGTCGTACTTCTCGTCCTGACCGATCATCAGGAATTTGTGCTGGTGGTCGGAGGCCCCGTGCAGGCCATAGCCGCCATAGAACATGAAGATCTTGAACGAGGTCACCCCGAACTTCTCGATCAGCATCGGGATCTCGCCGATTTGGTGCTTGTCTACCGGCGCCAGATGATAGGCATAGTCGACGTAGAACCGCCCTTCGCTCGTGGCCAGCACTTCGGGGAAGAACGCTTCGTATGGGCCACCCTTGTTGAGGTAGTACTGGCCGGTCCGCATGTAATTGAGGCTGGAGGTAACGCCGCCCTGGGCGGCTGCCTTGCTCTCGGTCAGGGCATCCTGCTGCAAGGGCGAGTAGATGCCGGTATGCATGTGCGCATCTACCAGCCCCGGGAATGCGAGGCGGCCCTTGCCGTCCACCACCCTGGCGGCCTTGGCGGGATCGATGCCTGGCCCGGTGGCCACGATCTTCCCCTCTGCAATGGCGATATCGCCCCGTTCGACGCCGTCGGCACCCGGCCGGACGATCTGTACGTTCTGGATCAGCAGGTCGAACGTTTCGTCATGCATCTCGATACATCTCCGAATATAGAGTCAGATTTCCGCCGGTTTTCGCCCCCTACCTGCGAAACGGGGTTACATGTCCGGAGGTCGGTCGACCCGATGCCCATGCCCCTCGCCCGAGGGCATCAAGTTCAATTTCAGAACTAAGATAACCTAGTTTATTATTTAGTGAAATGCTGCCCATCCTTGCTCCCACCGGCGCCCCTCCTTCGGCCTGTGCCCGGTCACGTGCAGCCCGTGCCGATAGCCGCGCCGCAACGGCCATGGCAGACTTACCCGGATGAGAACCAAGAAAGCACCAGCAGTTGCACGGACCACCGGTCAGCCGGCGGCCGCGGGGCCACGTGCCCGACCGATAGGCGTTGGCATGGTCACGCCCAAGCTTGCCCATCTGGTCGCAGACCGGATGCGCGAACAGATCGCCAACGGCGAACTGAAGAATGGCGACACGCTGCCACCCGAGGCCGAGTTGTTGCGGCAATTCAACGTCTCGCGCCCGATCATGCGCGAAGCGCTGCGCGTGCTTGAGGCGGAGAATTTGATCCAGCTAGGACGCGGCGCGCGCGCCGGCGCCACCGTTCTCACACCAACCATCAACACCGCATCAAGGTACGGCGCACTCTATCTGGCCACACAAGGCACGACACTAGGCGAGATAAACCAGGTCCGCATGTTGCTGGAGCCGCCGCTTGCGGCGTTGCTCGCCCAACGCAAGAGCAAAGGGTTCCTTTCCGACCTGGAGAGTTGCGTCGTGACTCAGCGCGCGGCTCTGGCACGGCAGGATCATGCCGCTGCAATCGCTGCAGTCAATGAATTCCACCAGCAGATGGTGAAGCACTCGGACAACAGCGCTCTCAACCTGCTGGCAGGCATGCTTAGCGACATTACCGCCGCAGCCTATCCGCGCTTATTGCTCAGCCGACCGAACCAGCGGGCGGTGTGGGTGCGCACGGAAGAGTCTTGCGCCGCACACGCACAGCTTCTCAAGTTGATCTCCGATGGCAAGGCCTCACAGGCGGAAAACTTCTGGCGCAAATACATGCTGGAAACCGCCGAGTATCTGATCAACAATTCCCTGGCCAACCTTCCGGTTGGCCTACCGCGCTCAAACAGCTGACGCTCCTGACCGAAGCAATCGCTCAGGAGTGAGCTGGCTTGCGGGCACTGATCACCGTCCAGGGGAATCGCCAGGCATCGCTGCCGCCCGAGGTTCCGCTGGACTCGTGGAAGGGCTCGATCAGCACATCCTTGAATCCTTTCTTAGCCAGTATTCCAGGCAGATCGAGCTCAGCCAGTGGCTGCATGTAAGGTTCATTGTTGCGCCGTCCATGCCCGTAGTGCAGGAACCGGTCGAACGGATCGGGGATATGCCAGAAGTCGAGGTGCACCATGCGTCCACCCGGCTCAAGCACGCGGATGCACTCGTCGAATACCTGATCGAGAACCCTTGGTGGCATCTCATGCAGGAACATGGTCGACGTCACCAGGTCGAAACTATTCTCTTCCAGAATGGCTTGGGAAGCGTCCGATTGGCGGAACTTGACGTTGTCCAGCTTCTCTTCCCGCGCCGCGTGCGCGGCAACTCGCAAACAGGGTTCGGACAGGTCCAGACCCTGAACCTTTGCGGCGGGAAACCGTCGCGCAAATGGCAACGTGCTCTTGCCAAAGCCGCATGCCATGTCCAGCACGCGGGTCGGCTGACCATCGGCCGCGATCTTTTCGGTAAAACGCGTGTGGAGGTCGGCGTGCGTCTGGCCGAGCAGCGGCGTGGTCGTGCGCGCGCCGTGTTCGTAAACCAACCCTGCAATGGGCTCTGACCAGACTCCGCCGGGATGCTGGTGGATGTCCGTGGCGACGTAATAAGCAGGCATCTCCAGCGCGGCGTCCAATTCCAGGGCCGGGTCGTGCTCTATTCCATCCAGCTTGCCCAGCGCCTCTTCCTGCCGCCGGCGATAGTGCGGGACCAGGCCGTAGCGTCCGGAGTACTTTGCGCTCTGCAAATGCCGCTCGAGCCACGCGAAGTAGCGGTACGTCGTCAGGCTTTCGACGACGTCGGCTACCTCGGTCACGGTCTGGGGTGCCTTGCCCTGAGCCGCACATTGCTCGGCATACTCCGCGCGCAGCCGGCTGTACATCTTCGTGGTCCAAAATCCCTTGGCAGCGAGCAGGAAGCGCTGAGCAGCCTGGAAGGAACTATCGCTCGTGCCCATCACGTCCTCCGCCGACCTGCAAAACTGAACATACCCGTCGCCCCGTTGGCCTGCTGCACGCCAAGGAGCGGGCGCAGCAGGGCTTCGGCGAAGGCGGCTGCCTCCTGCTGCGATTCCTCGGACCCGCTGGAACCGGCCAGGTCCTGGCTGGTCGTCGGGCCAAGAAACCCACCCTTGGCCAGCGCGCTCTCCAGCGCCATGAGCTGGTCGCGCAGGACGCAATGTTCGGTGGCCAGCGCCAGAATCACACCCATCATCCGGTCGAGCGCCGGATCCTCGAAAAAAACCTGCTCGGGACGGGATAGATCCGTATCGGGCTCGATTAAGGGTTCGCGTGGCGACATGCTTTTGGTGGCCGGCAAATGGACAGGACCAAATATAGGCCAAGCCCGGCAATTGTACAACTAAGTTATCCTTGTTACGTTTCCGGGCATACTGGCCAACCGCATCATCGGACGGGGTACTGCGCACGTGCAGGGTGTTGTCGTACCAGGCGTTGGCTGACATTCGCTTTGCCTCGGACAACGCCGCATCGGGACCAACGATTTAATAGAGCCATGCGCTCCGCTTAGCCGATTCGGTTAGGGCGCGGGAACCTCCGAGGCGACTTGCAACAGAATAGGGATATGCCTATTGCGGTGCAGATTCTATCGACGAAAGCGGTCAAACAACCCCGAGCCCAGCTTTTTTGGTCTCCAAATTAGGCCGCATGTGAAAGCTATGACCGAAGAGCGGGTTTTCTCAAAGAGAATCCTGTCGAAGACGGACGGCACGCAAGCCACGCCATTGATTTGTCGGCACTAGCATGGGGCAGTGCATCCATCGCGCATGCAGCGACTGACCGAATGATGGACCGAATAACGATTCCAACCATCGACCAAAATTTGCCGCCCAGCTACGGTGAACACAGAAAACAGCTTATTTTTTTAAGCTGTTCTACTTTCTTTCTCTGGACCCAAAGCGGCTCTGCAATCCCCCCATTTCTTTTCAGATTTGGTCGATGGACTTGTGCAGCCTGCGAAGTTCGCCATGCCCGGCATAGTGGACTTCAAACCGCGGACCATAAATCTCGGAGAGAATTACTCTGCCAAGGTGGAAGGACTGAATGCTCTCCCGCTTTTTGACATCGAACTGTTTTGACCAATAGAAGCAGGTGTTGAGAAATTGTGGCAAGCCGAGCTGGAACGCGGCCTCCGATCCTTTTTGATCTCTACGCCATAGCGCAATTTTCAAGCCCAGGTGGCACCTTGCGGGTGCGTTATCCACCCGAAGCGGATATCGCGCGCGGTGCAGTAGCGGGATGCCGGGAGAGACTATGTCGACCGCCTAGACTCATTGGAGGCGCCGGCATGGCTTTCCTTGCCGATGAATTGGGAGGAGTCGAAGAAGTCTCCGAAGATCAGTCGGCGCGAAACGGCCCGCTTATTAAGGTCTACTGTTCACCTTGGGTGGGGATCGGTGACTGCGGATAAGGTTGTGGCAGTCGATCAATGCTGCGGGTTTTCGTGGAGACTGATGGATTCAAGCCGCAACTCTTGCCAGATGCCACATCTTCACAATCCGTCTACGTATCCCAACGTCAGCTAAAGGCGAGTCATGACTCCGGCAAAAAGACCGCTATATTCCAATATCCCAGACGAAGGAGAATTGGAATGTTTCTGACCAAGCAACATCTGAAGACGGCGCGTACGCTCGGCGTGGCGATCGTCGTCAGCGTGGGACTTGCTTCCTGCGCAACCTATAAAGACGAGTTTGCAGGGATCAACTCACGCCTCGATCAACTCGACACGAAGGTGCAGGGCGCGGCCCAGAGCGCCGAATCCGCCAATCAGTCCGCGCAGCAGGCCAACCAACGGCTGGATCAAATTGAAGGTCGCGTCCAGCAGCTCGAAGCGGCACCGCGCCGCCAACCGCGCGGTTAGTCGCTCTTGCACAATTCGTGACGAGCATCTGAATCCGGGACCCGGTGGCCTTTGCTGGCCACTGGTTTCCTTTTCGTCACGCAGTCTTCGTTCCCAAGGAACCATCCCATCCGTACATACACATACCCCGCAATCCGGGCCGTCTATGGCGCGCTGGCAATGGCGCTGGCGTTCGCGAACATCGGCGTAGCCAGCGCCGAGGATGCCGCCGCGCAACCGGTCGCCACCGTCGACCAGCTTCCGCCAGGCCAAGACGTGTCCGACACGGTGATTGAACTCGCGGGCTGGGTTGTCGCAAGCAAGGACAACCAGGGCTATCCGTTCGCGATCATGGACAAGGCCGCCGCACAGATCCTGGTGTTCGGCGGCGACGGTCGGCTTCGCGGCGCGGCGCCGGGGCTCTTTGGCTCGGCGACCGGCGATCACACGGCCCCCGGTATCGCCGGTCTCGCGCTTCGCGAGATTCCGGGCCGGGATCGCACGACGCCTGCTGGTCGCTTTGTGGGTGGTTTCGGTCCGTCGATCGATGCTGGGCGCGTGCTGTGGGTGGACTACGATTCCTCGGTCTCCATCCACCCTACCGCTACCGGCGTCCCGGCCGAGAGACGCGCCGAACGCCTTGCATCGCCTTCGCCGGACGACAACCGCGTCACTCATGGCTGCATCAACGTCTCGCCCGAGTTTTACGAGCGGATCATCCGTCCGACGTTCGAACGGGGCGGGGTGTTCTACATCTTGCCGGATGCTGATTCGATAGCTGAGACCTTCCCGGAGTTCGCGCAAAGTCGCGCGACTACGCAACGCAACGGTGGAAGACGCGCACGGTCCGCCCGCAAGTGAAAGGCATGTCGGCGTGTTGCCTTTGGCGTGCGAGGCGGCGCAGCGGATGACGCTGCTCGTGTCCCGGCCTCTTCTGCCAGTGTGCAGCACAATGCCGTGCCTTCCCTGCAGTGGGGATCCGGTCAGGCGTTACGTCTGATCTTGGCAGCTCCTCGACCCACCAAGGTCCAGGAGCATGCGTCCTTGACTCGGACATCCGTCTCCTCGGCATTGCTTCGTCCAGTTGGCTCAGTGAACAGGTCTGACAATTTATTCAAGCCGAAGCGGCTTCGCGGCTCAGCTTAATTCTGGCGTTGGTCCATGTCCGCTTGTGGCCGATAGCCGACGTTGAAGAATGCCGTTACCAGGACTTGGTGCGCGCTTAGCCAGACGGCAAAGCGGACGAACATGGATCTTGAATCCAATCGAAAGCCGCCAAGAACGCCCAGGGCGATATTCTCCGATGTTGACGTGTTGGCGCACCCATAAGGATTGGCGCTTGAGAGCTGAAAGCAAGTGAAAAATCATCTTTTGGCCAGCAAAAAGCGACGCCCGAGAAAAGAGCTCGCAAGATCGCAGAATATGCCCCGAGTTGCTTCTCTTCGACCCCAGCAAGAGCGCCAACTCTTTGATTGCCAAAGGGGTTTTTGACGGAGCGCGGGAGAAAAAACAGGGTTCCAGGCTGGATGGTGGGCCGTGATGGATTCGAACCATCGACCAAAAGATTAAAAGTCTTCTGCTCTACCAACTGAGCTAACGGCCCGCTTGGAACACCCGGCCTTGCGCCGGGACGCGCATTCTAACGCAGCATGCGCCCGCTGCGAAATCAGGCGTAATGGGTCGGATCGGGCACGCCGGCGTCGGCGAAGCCGGCGGCGCGCAGCTGGCAGGCGTCGCAATGGCCGCAGGCCAGGCCCCGATCATCGGCGCGATAGCAGGACACGGTCTGGCCGAAGTCCACGCCCAGGCGCATGCCTTCGCGGACGATGTCGGCCTTGCTCATCTTCATCAGCGGGGCGCGGATGCGCAGGCCGGCGCCCTCGACCCCGGCCTTGGTGGCCAGGTTGGCGAGCTTCTCGAAGGCGTCGATGAATTCCGGCCGGCAATCGGGATAACCCGAATAATCCACTGCGTTGACCCCGCAGAAGATGTCGGCCGCGCCCAGCACCTCGGCCCAGCCGAGGGCGACGGACAGCATGATGGTGTTGCGGGCCGGCACGTACGTGGTCGGGATGCCGGGGCCGCCCGCTTCGGGGACTTCCATATCGGAGTCGGTCAGCGCGGAGCCGCCGATCGAGCGCAGGTCGACGTTGACGGTCTTGTGGGCCACCGCGCCGAGTGCGCTGGAAACCCGGTCCGCGGCTTCCAGTTCGGAAGTATGGCGCTGGCCGTAGCGCACGCTGAGCGCATGCACGGCGAAACCCTGCTCGCGCGCCAGGGCGAGGACGACGGCGGAATCCATGCCACCGGAAACGAGGACGACTGCGTTTTTCATGGGCGAATTCTAATGTAGGAGCGCCCCTTGGGCGCGATGCCCTTTGTTGGGGCAATCGAAAAAGCATCGCGCCCAAGGGGCGCTCCTACGACTCAGCGACCCGGCTCGTCGTTCCACAGCAGCTTGTGCAGCTGCATCTGGAAGCGCACCGGCAAGCGGTCGGCGACGATCCAGTCGGCCAGTTCACGCGCGGAGAGATCGGACTTGCTGGGCGAAAACAGCACGTCGCAGCGTTCGTTCAAACGATGGGTCGAGACGATCCCGCGCGCCCATTCGTAGTCTTCGCGCCCGCACAGCACGAACTTGACCTGATCGCGCGCGGTCAGCAACGGCAGGTTTTCCCAGCGGTTGCGTGCGACCTCGGCCGAACCCGGCGTCTTGATGTCGAGCACGCGGGAAACGCGCGAATCGACTTCGGCGATGTCGATCGCGCCGGAGGTCTCCAGCGATACGTCATGACCGGCGTCGCACAGCGCGCGCAGCAGGATCAGACAGCGCTTCTGCGACAGCGGTTCGCCCCCGGTGACGCAGACATGGCGAACGCCATGCCCGGCGACTTCGGCGACGATGTCGGCGATATCGCGCCATTCGCCGCCATGGAAGGCATAGGCGGTGTCGCAGTACTGGCAACGCAGCGGACAGCCGGTCAGGCGCACGAACACGGTCGGCCAGCCGACGGTGGCGGCCTCGCCCTGCAGGGACAGGAAAATCTCGGTGATCTTCAGCCGGTCCGTGGAGGACTGGACGATATCGCTGGGAATGGAAGCGGCATTCATGACAGGAATTATGGACTTCGCGACCAAAGTGTAGGAGCGCCCCTTGGGCGCGATGCTTTTGTCGGTTATCGCGACGAAGAGCATCGCGCCCAAGGGGCGCTCCTACGGGATTGCCGGTTCAGCGGATGCTGCGACCCAGCTGCATCGACCGCAGGCGGTCGTCGGCGGTGCGGGCGACATCGCTGTTGGGGTATTTGGCGACCACGTCGCTCAAGGTGCGTTCGGCGTCGTCCACCTTGCCCAGGCCGTATTCGGACAGGCCCAGTTTCAACAGCGAACCGGAAGCCTTGTCGTGGGTCGGATAGCGTTCCAGCAGGGTGCGGAACTGCTGCGCGGCCAGCTGGTAGTTCTGGGTGACGTAATAGCTTTCGCCCAGCCAGTAGAGCGCGTTGGGGGTATAAGCGCCGTTCGGATAGAGCTCGAGGAAACTCAGGAACAGCTGCGCCGCATCGGCGTAGTTGCCGCCCTTGAGCGCATCGAACGCGACGTTGTAGGCGGCGCGCTCGTCGCCTGTACTGGCCATGGCCCCGACATCGCCGTGCACGGACGGCGGCCGTTCCGCGGCAGCGGGAGCCGCGGGGCTGCTGGCGGCCTGTGGCGACGCCTGCGGTGGAGCGACTGGCGGAGTAGCCGGCAGCGTACCGCCTTCGAGGCGGTTCAAGCGTCCATCCAGATCCAGGTACTGGTCGCGGCTGGTCTGCTTGAGTTGAGTGTTCTCGTGCTGCAACTGTTCCACCAGGGAACGCAGCTGCTGCAATTCGGTGCGCATCTGGCCGATCTGGTTCAACAGGTCGGTGTTGCCACGGTCGCTGGCGGCCTGGACTTCCAGGGCTGCCACGCGATCGGCCAGGCTCTGGCGTTGCGCGTGGGCAGGTGCGGCGGCCGCGAGGGCCGCCGCGATGACCAGGATGGATCTGGACAGGATTTGCATCGTTTGCTCTTGCTGGTTACCGGAATGCGCTTACTTCGCGGTGTACACGATCTCGACGCGACGGTTGCGGGCCCAGCAATCCTCGTTGGAATCGGTGCAGACCGGGCGCTCTTCGCCGTAGCTGACCACCGAAACCTGGCTGCCGGAACCGCCCTGCGCCTGCAGCGCGGAAGACACGGCGTTGCCGCGGCGCTCGCCCAGGCCCAGGTTGTATTCGCGGCTGCCGCGTTCGTCGGCGTTGCCTTCCAGGTTCATGCGCGAGGACGGACGGTCGCGCAGGTACTTGGCGTGGCAGCCGACGATCGCCTGGAATTCCGGCTTCAGCGCGTCCTGGTCCAGGTCGAAATAGACCACGCGCTGGCGCAGGCAGGCGTCGGTATCGAGGTCGTTCGGGCCGTAGGCGCCGGCGGTGGTGGTGCCGTCGGTGACTACACCGGTGTCGGTCGGACCGGTGTCGGCCGGCGGGGTTTCCTTGACGGTCTTCTTGCAGCCCGCCAGAACCGCGACGGACAAGAGGGAAAGCATGACAACACGGGTGGTGGTATTCATCGTGGTTCCTCGGGGGCTATGGCACGGGTGGAGCAATGGGTTTCACAATATTAACTCGGGGGCCCGCTCAACGGGGAGTGCGATAGGGGGACCAGGCCGGTTCGCGCACATCGCCTTCGGCCAGGACCAGGCGCTGGCGCACCCGCGCATCGGCGGAAACCGCATAAAGAACGCCGCGGCGCCCTTCGCGGGCCGCGTAAAGGATCATGCTCGCGTTGGGGGCGAAGCTGGGCGACTCGTCCAGCGAACCCGGCGACAAGGTGCTCCAGCGCGGCGAACCCAGGCTGCTGTCCATCATCGCGATGCGGTAGTTGTTGCCGCTGCCCTGGGCTACGGCGATCTTCTTGCCGTCGTAGGACACGGTCGCGGTGGCGTTGTAGTTGCCCTGGAAAGTGACCCGCGAGGCGCTGCCGCCTCCCGCGCCGACCCGGTAGATCTGCGGCCGTCCGCCACGGTCGGAGGTGAAATAGATGCTGGAACCGTCGGCGCTCCAGGTCGGCTCGGTGTCGATCCCGAACTGGTTGGTCAGCTGGGTCAGCTGCTTGCTGCCCAGGTCCATCACGTAGATCTCTGGATTGCCGCTGCGCGACAGGGTCAGGGCCAATTTGCGGCCGTCCGGGGAGAAAGTCGGCGCGCCGTTGATGCCGCGGAAGCTGGAAACCAGTTCGCGGGCGCCGGTGCTGATGTTCTGGATGTAGATCGAGGAATTGCCGCGCTCGAAGCTGACGTAGGCCAGGCGGTTGCCATCCGGACTCCACGACGGCGACAGCAACGGCTCGGCCGAACGCACCACGGTCTGCGGGTTGAAGCCGTCCGAGTCGGCGACCATCAGCGCGTAACGCGCGTCCTTGCCGAGCCCGGTCTGGGTGATGTAGGCGATGCGGGTCCAGAACGCGCCGCGCACGCCGAGGATCTTTTCATAGATGGCATCGGCCATCTGGTGGGCCACGTCGCGCATGGCATTGGAGCGCGCGGTCAGGGCCAGGCCCAGCAGGCGTTCCTGCTTGGCCACGTCGAACAGTTCGTATTCGACCCGGTAGCTGCCGGCACCGGCATCGACCACGCGGCCTACGACCAGGTAGTCCTGCTTCAATGCGCGCCAGGTCGGGTATTGCACTTCCCCGCCACGAGTCGGGCGTTCGACCATGCTGGCTTCCGGCAATGCACGAAAGGCACCGGAGCGCTCCAGGTCCGAGCGGACCACGGAACCCACATCGGTCTGCGGTGCGGCAGCCGAACCTTGATACGGCATCGGCACGATCGCGATCGGCAGGGCCGAGGCATTGCCACCGACGATGTCGATTTCCAACCCTTGCTGCTGTGCCGAAGCGGAGAACGGCAGCAACAGGAGCGCGAGTACGGCTAGCCAGTACGGCAGTGTTTTCATGGGCACTTCGTGGTTTGGACCGGGGGGAAGGGATACCAGCTTGAACGTGAACATTTTCGCAATCATGAACGAAAGATTGCGTGATCACTGATCCTGGGCGGTGAAATTGAAAGTCAGGTTGCGCTGGAACACCGACTCGAAACCGCGGTAGGGCAAGGGCTGGGCGCGCAACACCGCTGCCTCGATCGAGCGCTTTCCTGCTTCGTCATAGGGGCAGTTGGCGGCGACCTTGGCCTCCACCACTTCGCCGCCGGGCAACTGGCGGATCGCGATGGTGCAGCGCTGGCCCAGCGGCACCGAATCCGGCCGTATCCACTGGCTCAACACCGCCCTCTGGATCGCGGCCGCGTATTCGCCTTTCAGATTCGCATCCGCTCCCGCACTGCCCGCGGGTGGCGAGGCGCTGGCCTGCGCGGTGGAGGCGGAAGCGGCACGCGAACGCGCATCGGCGATCTGCCGCAGTTTCTGTTCGGCCAGCTTCTGCTGCTGATCGAGCTGTGCGCGCTGGCGACGGATCTCGGCCAGCTTGGCCTGCTTGTCGGCTTCTTGTTGTTCGGCCAGGCGCTGTTGCTTCTGCGCTTCTTCCACGCGCTTCTGCTCGGTCAGGTCGATCTGCTCCTGGCGGCGCTTGGCCTCCTGCTCGCGCAGGGCCTTTTCCTGGGAAATGGCCAAGCGACTGGCTTCGTCCTGATCCTGCGTGTCGGGCACCGGGATGCGTTCCTGCGCCACCTGCTGCTGGGGTGTAGGCGAATCCTGCGGGCGCGGTTCCTCGATCGGCTGCGGTGGCGGCACCGTTTCTTCCTCGGCCGTTTCCTCGACCGGCAACGGCAAGGGCTCGGGAACATGTTGCAAGGCGCGTTCGGCGGCGCGGATATCGGCGGCCGAAGCGTCCAGAGAAGCATCCATCACCGGCAACCCCGCCGCCGAAGCCGAATCGTGATTCCAGGTCAGCCAGGACGACAACCACAACAACACTGCCAGCAACAGGTGCAGGCCGATCGCATAGGTGATGGCCTTTCCGTAACCCTCTTCCGGCAGGACCACGCCGCGTGTGGCAACGTCAGCGTGCATTACCGGATTCGGTCAACAGGCTGACGTTCTTGACCTTCGCTTTCTTCAGCACGTCCATCGCGGTCAGCACGACCTGGTAGGGAGCCTTGCCTTCGGCGGCGACCATCACCCGCATCTCGCCCCCTTGCTGGGCGACGATGGGCGCCAGCCTGGCTTCGAAGGCGGCCGTATCCAGCACTTCGATGTCCGCATCGGGCAGCTTCAGGCCCATGCGGCCATCGGGATAGGCGACCACGACAATGGGATCCTCCTTGCTGTCCACCGCCTTGGCGTTGGCCTTGGGCAAGGTCACATCCACGCTGAGCGTGAGCAACGGCGCGGTGACCATGAAGATGATCAGCAGCACCAGCATCACGTCGATATAGGGGACGACGTTGATCTCGGATTTGAGCTTGCGGCGCTTGCGGCGGAAAATGGCGGTGGCCATGGCGGACTCCGCTTACTCTTCGGACGGGGTTTGGCGTTGCAGGATGGAACTGAATTCCTCGGCGAACGATTCGTACCGAACCGAAAGCCGTTCCACCCGGGTGGTGTAGCGGTTGTAGGCCCACACCGCGGGAATGGCCACGAACAAGCCGATGGCGGTGGCGAAAAGGGCTTCGGAGATGCCCGGCGCCACCGCGGCGATGCCGGCCTGCTCGCCGCTGTTGAGCATGTCGTGCATGGTCACCATGATGCCGAACACGGTGCCGACCAGGCCCACGTACGGCGCGGTGGAGCCGATGTTGGCCAGCAGTTCCAGATTGCGTTCGAGTTTGTCGATCTCGCGCGTATAGGCCACGCGCATGGCGCCCTGCGCGCCTTCCAATTGCGCGCGGCTGTCGAGCTTGCGCTTGTCGCGCAGGCGGGCGAATTCGCGGAAACCGGCTTCGAACACCGCCTCCAACCCGCTCACCACGCGGTTGCGGTCGACTGCGGCCGAGTACAGCTTGTTGAGGTCGGCGCCGGACCAGAACCGGCCTTCGAATTCGTCCGCATCGCGGTTGGCGCGGCCGAAGATGCGCGCCTTGCGGAAGATGATGACCCAGCTGATCAGCGATCCGACCAGCAACAGCAGCACGATCAGTTTGACCGGCAGGCTGGCTTTCAGCATCAGGTCGAAGTAGTTGATGCTGCTGTGGGCCACTTCGGCGCTGGCCTGCGCGGCGGCGCTGGCAGCGTCTTCGGGCAAGGCTTCGACCACGGTGTCCTGCAGGGCCAGGAGCAGTGCAATCATCCGGTATTTCCTCAGGTTTCCGATTCAGGGGTTGATCAAATTCAGGGTCTATCTCGGCATTTCCAGCGCCTTGAACTCTTCGTACAACGCATCCGGCGCCGGTTTGGGTCTGAAACCGGCCGCGCTCAGCACCGCCACCCGCACTTCGGCGGTCAGCAGCATTTCCTCGCCACGCCGGATGGATTGGGCGAACACCACGCTGGCGCGTTTGCAGGTGCGGATCTCCACGGTCACCGTCAGCAGGTCGTCCAATCGCGCCGGGCGCAGGAATTCCAGTTGCATCGAGCGGACCGCGAAAACCAGGTCGAGGTCGTGGCGCAATTGCTCCTGTCCATGGCCGCGGAAACGCAACCATTCGGTGCGTGCGCGTTCCAGGAAAGCAACGTATTGCGCGTGGTAGACCACGCCACCTGCGTCGGTATCTTCCCAATACACGCGTGTCGGCCAACTGAACCGCAGGTCATCGGCATGCGGATCAACCGGCATCGTCGCCCTCCACGAACAGCTCGGGGACCGGTTTGAGGGGCTTCAGGCCCAGGTGGCGGTAGGCCTTGGCCGTGGCCATGCGGCCGCGCGCGCTGCGGACCAGGAAGCCCTGCTGGATCAGGTAGGGCTCGATCACGTCTTCCAGCGTGCCACGCTCCTCGGACAGGGCCGCGGCCAGCGATTCGACCCCGACCGGGCCACCATCGAAGTTCTCGATGATCAGCCGCAGCAGGCGCCGGTCGAGCTCGTCGAAGCCTTCCGGATCCACGTTCAACATGCCCATCGCGGCCCTGGCCACGTCGTGGTCGATGCGCCCTTCGGCCCTGACCTGGGCGTAATCGCGCACCCGCCGCAACAGCCGGTTGGCGATGCGCGGGGTGCCGCGCGAGCGGTTGGCGATCTCCACCGCGCCTTCGGCCACGCAATCGATATTCATGATCTTCGCCGAGCGGCGCACGATCTGGGTCAATTCCTGGGTGTTGTAGAACTCCAGGCGCTGGACGATGCCGAAACGGTCGCGCAACGGCGCCGTGAGCAAGCCGGCGCGGGTGGTGGCGCCGATCAGGGTGAACGGCGGCAGGTCCAGCTTGATCGAACGCGCGGCCGGGCCGTCGCCGATCATGATGTCGATCTGGAAATCCTCCATCGCCGGGTACAGCACCTCTTCCACCACCGGCGACAGGCGGTGGATCTCGTCGATGAAGAGCACGTCGTGCGGCTGCAGGTTGGTCAGCAGCGCGGCCAGGTCGCCGGCCTTCTCGATCACCGGGCCCGAAGTGACCCGCAGGTTGACCCCGAGTTCGTTGGCGATGACATGGCTGAGCGTGGTCTTGCCCAGTCCCGGCGGGCCGAAGATCAGCACATGGTCCATGGCCTCGCCGCGCCCCCTGGCGGCCTCGATATAGATCGAAAGCTGGTCGCGGACCGGCTTCTGGCCCAGGTATTCGTCGAGTTTGCGCGGCCGGATGCTGGCCTCGAGAGCGTCGTCTTCGCGGGTCGCCGCGGCGGTGAGGATGCGGTCTTCGGTCATGGGGCTATGGTAAAGGAACGAGGAACGAGGAGTGAGGAACGAGGAGCGAGCAAGAGCCATTGCCGCTGTTGCTCACTCCTCGTTCCTTGTTCCTCGTTTCTGCTCCTATATCTCCACCTGCGCCCCCAGCTCCACCAGCCGGTTGCCCGGAATCCGGAAGAACCCCGTGGCCGGCGCCGCATTGCGGTGCATGACCGCGAACAGCTTGTCGCGCCAGACCGGCATGCCGCGATGGGCGCTGGCGATGATGGTTTCGCGGCTGGCGAAGTAAGTGGTTTCCATCGGGTCGAAATAGATCCCGCCCTTGTCGCAGGAGCCCATCAGCGCCTGCGGCACGTCCGGGGCCTCGGCGAAGCCGTAACTGATCATCACCCGGTAGAAATCGTCGCCGACCGGCTCCATCTTCAAGCGCTTTTCCTTGGGCGCGTAGGGCACGTTGAGCGTCTGCACGGTCAGGAACACGTTGCGCTCGTGCAGCACCTTGTTGTGCTTGAGGTTGTGCAGCAGCGCGTGCGGCACCACGCCCTGGTCGGCGGTCATGAAGATCGCGGTGCCGGGCACGCGGACCGGCGGCGCCAGCATCAGCCCGGGCAGGAAGCTGTCCAGCTTGATGCCCTCCTTCTGCACTTCCGCATGCAGCAGCTCGCGGCCGCGGCGCCAGGTGCGCATCATCAGGAAGGCGATGATGCCGATGACCAGCGGCACCCACGCACCGATGCCGCTGAACAGCTTGGCGCCGTTGGCGACCAGGAAGGCGATGTCGATCAGCAGGAACAGCGCGCACAGCGGCAGCACCCACTTGCGCGAATCCGGCCAGCGCGTATAGGCCACCACCGCCAGCAACAAGGTATCGATCAGCATGGTGCCGGTGACCGACAGGCCGTAGGCGGTGGCCAGCGCGGTGGAGCTGCGGAACACCAGCACCAGCAGGATCACCGCCAGCAGCAGAATCAGGTTGATCGACGGCACGTAGATCTGGCCGATGGTGTCCTGCGAGGTGTATTTGATCGACAGCCGCGGCAGATAACCGAGCTGGATGGCCTGGCGGGTGACCGAGAAGGCGCCGGTGATGACCGCCTGCGAGGCGATGGCCGCCGCGACCGTGGCCAGCACGGTCATCGGGATCTGCGCCCAGTCCGGCATCGACATGAAGAACGGGCTCTCCACTGCGGCCGGATGCTCCAGCAGCACCGCGCCCTGGCCGAAATAGTTCAGCACCAGCGCCGGCAGCACGAAGCCGAACCAGGCCCAGCGGATGGGTTTCTTGCCGAAGTGGCCCATGTCCGCGTACAGCGCCTCGCCACCGGTCACGGTCAGGACCACCGCGCCGAGGATGAACAACGCGTGCCAATCGTGGGCCACGAAGAACTTCAGCGCCCAATACGGATTCAGCGCGACGAGCACGCTGGGGAAACCGGCGATGTTATGCATGCCCAGCGCGGCGAGGACCACGAACCAGGTGATCATCACCGGGCCGAAGATCTTGCCGACCCTGGCCGTGCCGAAGCGCTGGAACGCGAACAGTCCGATCAGGATCACCAGGCTGATCGGCACCACCCAGCGGGTCAGCCCGGTGGAGATGACGCTCAGGCCTTCGACCGCGCCCAGCACGGTGATCGGCGGGGTGATCATGCCGTCGCCGAAGAACAGCGACGCGCCGAAGATGCCGAGGATGCCGACCACGTAGTTCAGGCGCGATCCCTTCGTCAGGCTGCGCTGGGCCAGCGCGGTCAGGGCCATGATCCCGCCCTCGCCTTCGTTGTCGGCGCGCATGATCACGATCACGTACTTCAGGGTCACGATAAGGATCAGCGACCAGAAGCCCAGCGACAGCAATCCCAGTACGGTGTCCGGATCGGGCTTCAGGCCGAAGTGCGGGTGGAACATTTCCTTGATGGTGTACAGCGGGCTGGTGCCGATATCGCCGAACACCACGCCCACGGCGCCCGCGACCAGCGCGGCGAGGCCTGTCTTGCCATGGCCGTGTTCGCCGGAATGACCGGTCTTTGCCTGCGGGGAATGGGGGGTGCTCATGGGTGCGCGAGGGTAACGCCTGGGATGTGAGGAGGGGCTCTAAAAACCAGGCGTTCAGCGCAAGGCCGATTGCAGGGCCCTGCGGATGATCATCGCTGCATCGTCGCCCGGCGCCGCGGCCTCGCGGGCCATGCGCACGGCTTCGGCCGGTTTGTAGCCGAGCTGCTGCAAGGCGATGGTCGCTTCGGACTGCGGATCATTGGGCAGGCTGGGCGAACCCAGCGGATTGCTGCCCAGGTCGACCACGCGGTCGCGCAGTTCGACCACCATGCGTTCGGCGGTCTTCTTGCCGATGCCGGGGATGCGGGTGAGCGCGGCGATGTCGCCGGTCTGCACCTGGCGCGCGAACTCGTCCACGCTGACCCCGGACAGGACCGCAAGCGCGATCTTGGCGCCGATGCCGCTGACCTTCTGCACGTCGCGGAACAGCCGGCGCTCGCTTTCGCGCAGGAAGCCGTACAGCGACACGCTGTCCTCGCGTTGCGCGTAGTGGGTGAACAGGATCACTTCGCGGCCCACGTCGGGCAGGTCGTAGAAGGTGCTCATCGGCGCTTCCAGCTCATAGCCCACGCCGCCCACGTCGATCACCAGCCACGGCGGTTGCTTGTAGGCGAGGATCCCGCGCAGACGTCCGATCATTATTTCCTTCCCCAGGCTTCGCGCACGTTGACGCCCAGTCTATTCGCAGTGGCGCGGACATGCGCATGGGTGATGGCCACCGCCAGCGCATCGGCGGCGTCGGCCTGCAGCTTGCCCTTGAGATTGAGCATGATCCCGACCATGTGCTGGATCTGGACCTTGTCCGCACTGCCCTTGCCCACCACCGCCAGCTTCACTTCCTTGGCCGCGTATTCGTGCACCGGCAGGTCGCGAAGAACCACGGCGCAGATCGCCGCGCCGCGCGCGTGGCCCAGCTTCAATGCGGAATCGGGATTGCGGGCCATGAACACCTGCTCGATGGCGACCTCGTCGGGGCGGTAGGTTTCCATCACTTCGGCCAGGCCAAGCAACAACCGCTTGAGTCGTTGCGCGAAATCGCCCTCGCCCAGCAACAGCAGCGGCGCATGGTAGACATGCGTGGTCCTGCCTGCCGCGTCGACATCGATGATGCCGACGCCGGTGCGCTGGGAGCCGGGATCGATGCCGAGGATGCGGGTCATGCGCGGTGGATCCGGCTGCCGCGCAGCCTGCGAAGCCGCGCACTGCGTGCGCTGTAAACGGGGAAGAGAAGCATCGCCTTGATCGACTATTCGCAGGTCGCGTAGCGGCCGACTTTACTCTTCGCAGCCAGCGACGCGAGCGGCTTCACGCGTGCGCAGCCAGGTCGGCATTCGAATAAACCGCTTGCACGTCGTCCAGATCCTCCAGCATGTCCAGCAGCTTGACCACCTGCGGCGCCTGTTCGGCATCCACGGCGATGTCGTTGTCGGCGCGCATGGTGATCTCGGCATGACCGGGAGCGAGGCCCGCGGCTTCCATCGCTTCCTTCACCGACAGGAACGCATCGGGCGAAGTCAGCACGTCGATGGCGCCGTCTTCCGGATACACCACGACATCGTCGGCGCCGGCTTCGATGGCGGCGTCGGTGATCGAGTTCTCATCGAAGCCGGCGTCGTAACTCAGTACCCCGAGCTTGCGGAACATGAAGGCGACCGAGCCTTCCGCGCCCATGTTGCCGCCGCACTTGCCGAAGGCGTGGCGCACTTCGGCCACGGTGCGCACGCGGTTATCGGTCAGGCAGTCGACGATCACCGCGACGCCGCCGGGCGCGTAGCCCTCGTAGCGGATTTCCTCGTACTCCACGCCTTCCAGCTCGCCGGTGGCCTTCTTGATGGCGCGCTCGATCACGTCCTTGGACATGTTCGCCGACAGGCCCTTGTCGACCGCGGTGCGCAGGCGCGCGTTGTTGGCCACGTCGCCGCCGCCGGCGCGCGCAGCGACGCCGATCTCGCGGATGATCTTGGTGAAGATCTTGCCGCGCTTGGCATCGGTGGCGTTCTTGCGGCCTTCGATCGAGGGACCACGACCCATGGGCGTTCCGGACGGTTGCTGAGGAAGCCGCGAATTATACCGGGGCGGCACGGCCATCGTAGGAGCGCCCCTTGGGCGCGATGCCCTTCGGCCCGTATCCCCGATCCCGACCAAGAGCATCGCGGGCAAGGCCCGCTCCTACGACTGCTGGAAGCGGCCTTCCCGGAGGAAATGCGCCGCCTGGCGGGCGGCCTCCGCGGAAAACACCAGGCCGCTATGGCTGCTGGCGACCACGCAATGGCCGCTCAATCCGGGGAGCCGGGTTTCCTCGATGGCCACGGTGCCATCGGACTCGCCATCGAAACGGGTGAAATGCCGGCCCAGGCCGCGGGCCACGTTGCCCGCGACCATGCCGACGGGAACCCTGCCCTCCCAGCGATCGAAGCCGGCCTGCAGCAACCCGGCACTGCGACCGAGCGCCGGCGCCACCCAGGCATTTCCAGCCAGGCCACGCGCCGCATCGCTGCCGCGCAAGGGCGTGCCCAGGCAGACCACCCGCGTCACCGGCAGTTCGGGGCTCTGGCTCAGTGCCTGCAGCGCGACCAGTCCGCCCAGGCTGTGCCCCAGCAGCGCGACCGGTTCGCTGCCCTGCAGGCGTGCGATCAACCGCGGCACCGCCACATCGGGACCGCCGAACACGCTCGGATAACCGAATACCTCGGTGTCGAATCCCGCCGCACGCAGGCGTGCCGCCAGCGGAACCAGCCAGGCCTTGGCGTTCCAGATGCCGTGCAGCAGCAGGACGCGTGGCTTGCGGTCTTCTTCCACGCAGGCGGGATCAGCCGCAATCGAGATGGGTGATGGTGTTGTCGGCGTCGAGATGGACATTGATCCTGTCCTGGCGGAAATCCATGGTCACCACCTGGCCCGGCGCCATCGGGCGGATCAGTCCCGCGCCGCTCTGTTGCCAGACTTTCTTCATCACTTGTTCGTCGGCCTTCTGGCCCACCGCCCATGCAACGGGCGCGGCATCGCAACGGCCATCGCCCTTCACCGTCGGACCCGCCTCGGCAGGCAGCAGGGAAGCGGTGGAGGCGCATGCCGCAAGCATCGGGAACAACACGATCACGATCAGGAAGTTACGGTTCACGGGCCATCTCCACGCAGGCAGGGACGTTGGCGGCGAGTCTAACAGCGCTTTCAACGCGCGCCGGCGTGGCGGCGCAGGATGAACTCGTCATCGAGCGTGTCGCCGACCGGGAACTTGTATTCGCCGACGCGCTGGAAGCCGTAGCGGGAATAGAAACGCTGCGCGCCCAGATTCTCCGACCAGACGCCGATCCACAAGGTGCGCGGACCGTCCTTTTCCAGCCATTCCAGCGCGGTCTCGAACAGTTTCGCGCCCCATCCCTGGTTGTGCGCCTCGCGCAGGACATACAGCCGCTTGAGTTCGCCGTCGCCTTCGACGACGTCCGGATGCGGCAATCCGCAGGCACCGGCGCAGGCATGCCCGACCGCCACGCCATCGCGTTCCAGCAGCCACATCGCGGTGGAGTCCTGTTCCAGCATTTCCCGCTGCGCGGCGGGCGAATACGAATTCAGCAGGAAATAGGCCAGGTCTTCCGGCGGATACAGGTGCCCGAACGTCTCCACGAACGTATCGGTGGCGATACGCGACATCGCCGCGGCATCGTCCGGCGTGGCGCGGCGGATGATCACGGGCACGACGCCCGCCCTTGCGGGAGGGGCGTCAGCCCCGAAAACCGCGCGCAAAAGGCTTCGGGGCTGACGCCCCTCCCACGCTCCGAAGGAAGTCTTCCTGGGGAGCAACGGCGCATCGGCTTCATTCCGCGGCCTTCTCGGGCTTCGGACGTACCGCCACATGCACCTCGGCCAGCTGCGCGTCCGGGATCGGCGACGGCGCGCCGGTCATCAGGCATTGCGCGGTGGTGGTCTTGGGGAAGGCGATGACGTCGCGGATCGATTCGGTGCCGGCCATCAGCGCGGCGATGCGGTCGATGCCGAACGCGATGCCGCCGTGCGGCGGTGCGCCGTACTTCAGCGCGTCGAGCAGGAAGCCGAACTTCGCTTCCGCCTCTTCCGCGCCGATGCCGAGCAGTCCGAACACCGCGCTCTGCATGTCCGGGCGATGGATGCGGATCGAACCGCCGCCGATTTCATTCCCGTTCAACACCATGTCGTAGCCGCGCGACACCGCGGTCTTCGCATTGGCGCGCAGGTCGGCGATGTCATCGACCGCCGGCGCGGTGAAGGGATGGTGCAGGGCGACGTAGCGCTGCGCTTCCTCGTCCCACTCGAACATCGGGAAATCGGTGACCCACAGCGGCGCCCAGCGGTCTTCCACCAGGTCCAGGTCCTTGCCGACCTTCAGCCGCAGCGCGCCCATGAAGTCGCTGACCGTGCTGTATTTGCCGGCGCCGAAGAACACCAGGTCGCCGTTCTGCAGGCCGATGGCCTTGATCAGTTCCGCGAATGCGGCTTCGGCGAAGAACTTGGCGATCGGCGAAGCGACCTCGCCGTTTTCGCCCAGCTTGATGTAGGCCAGGCCCTTGGCGCCGTACTTGGCCGCGTGCGCGCCCAGGTCGTCGATCTGCTTGCGCGACAGCACCGCGCCGCCGGGAATGCGCAGCGCGGCGATGCGGCCTTCCGGGTTCGAGGCCCAATCGGTGAACACCTTGAACTCGCTGTCCTTCACCAGATCGGCGACGTCGACCAGCTCCAGCGGATTGCGCAGGTCGGGCTTGTCCGAACCGTAGCGACGCATCGCCTCAGCATAGGTCAGGCGCGGGAATTCGGCGGCCAGTTCCACTTGCATCACTTCGCGGAACACCGCGCGGATCATGTCCTCGGTGGTGTCCTGGATATCGCGCTCGCGGACGAAGGCGAACTCCATGTCCAACTGGGTGAACTCGAGCTGGCGGTCGGCGCGCAGCGCTTCGTCGCGGAAGCAGCGCGCGATCTGGTAGTAGCGGTCGAAGCCGGCCACCATCAGGATCTGCTTGAACAGCTGCGGCGACTGCGGCAGCGCGTAGAACTCGCCCGGATGCATGCGCGCCGGAACCAGGAAGTCGCGCGCGCCTTCCGGCGTGGCCTTGGTCAGGATCGGGGTTTCGATGTCCTGGAAATCGCGTGCGTCCAGCCATTGGCGCAAGGCGGCGACCAGCCGGGTGCGGGTGCGCATCATCCGCTGCATTTCCGGGCGGCGCAGGTCGAGATAGCGGTACTTCAGGCGGATTTCCTCGCCGGCGTTCTCGTGCGCGTGGAACGGCAGCGGCTCGGCCTTGTTGAGGATCGTGATCATTGTCGCGACCACTTCCACCTTGCCGGTATGGATCTTGTTGTTGACGCTCTGGCGCGCGCGGACCACGCCTTCGACCTGCAGCACGTCCTCGTAGCCCAGGCTGGCAGCGACCTTGAATGCTTCCACCTGTTCCGGCTCGACCAGCACCTGGACGATGCCATGGTGGTCGCGCAGGTCGATGAAGCACAGGCCGCCGAGGTTGCGGGCGACGTCGGTCCAGCCGCAAAGAGTGACGGACTGGCCAGTCAGGGCCTCGTCGATGAGGCCGCAGAAATGGGTACGCATGGGAACTCCGGGAATCGGTTCCGGCACCGAGTGGGCCGGAAAGGCCGTCATTTTGGGGCCGCGGCCCTGCCCGGGCAAATCCACCGCTCATCGGGGCCGAATAAGCCGGGTGTATATTCCGGCCCTACCACCCCAATCCGTCAGGAGGACACCATGTTGCGCTCGTTATCAGCGATGTTCGTAGTGCTCGGTTTGCTCTTCGTCGTCCCGCAACCGGTCCAGGCCCAGATCCAGCCGAAGGCCTATGCGCCGGAAAACTTGCGCAACCTGTCGCGCAGCGACCAGGAACGGGTCATCGGCCTGGAATATTCGGAACAGTCGCGCGGCCGCCGCATCCCAGGCGACCAGCTCAGGTTCTACCTGGACCAGGTGAACCGTTCCAATTGGGGCTTCAGCCGGATCAAGCAGGACATCGCCACTTCGCTGGGCGGCGGCGCCTGGAATCCGGGGCCGGCCCCGGGCAATTCGATCCTGTGCGAAAGCAACGACAAACGCCGCCGCCAATGCAATACCGGTTTCCGTGGCCGCGCGGCGCTCAGCCAGAACATTTCCGACACGCGCTGCATCGAAGGCCAGAACTGGGGCAGTGGCAACGGTTTCGTCTGGGTCGACCGGGGCTGCCGTGCGCGCTTCGTCGAAGGTTCGTTCGGGGGCGGCATCGGCGCCAAGGTGCGTTGCGAGAGCATCGGCAAGCGCTATCGCGAATGCAATACCGGTTTCCGTGGCCGCGCGGCGCTCACCCGCAAGCTTTCCGACGCGCGCTGCACCGAAGGCGAGACCTGGGGCCAGCGCAACGGCACGGTCTGGGTGGATCGCGGCTGCCGGGCCGAGTTCGTCGAGGGCAACGGCGGCTGGAACCCTGGCGGCGGCAACAGCAACTACAGCGTGCCCTGCAGCAGCCAGGGCAACCGCCGCGCCACTTGCGCATGGAACAGCCGCTATGGCCGCCCGTACCTGATCCAGCAGATTTCTTCCGACAGCTGCCGCGAAGGTACGAACTGGGGCTACCTGGGCAACCAGATCTGGGTGGACCGCGGCTGCCGCGCGCGCTTCGGCGCTCGCTGAGCGCCGGTTCGTTCGCTCAACGGGACTCTCGTTCGATGAGAAGCGCCGCCCTCGAGGCGGCGTTTTTCTGGATCAGGAGGCGGCGCCCCAGGGCGCCGGCGGCGGCGCGACCGGCGTGGACAGGTCGAACTCGACCCGGAACAGCCGGCCATCAGGGCGACTGAGTTCGTAGACGAAATTCTTCCCCGGGACGATTTCCATCGCCCAGGTGTTGGATACCGAGGCCGTACTGCCTTCGCGCCGGAACAGGGCCACCGATTCGGCATCGACCGGGAATTCCTGCCGCCCTGCTTCGCCGGGCGATGCGGTGTCCCCGCCGTACATCGTCAGCACGTCCGCGCTGCCGTCCCGGTGCCGATGGTCGTGTTTCAGGCGAAGTCCGGTCGCAGTGCGGGTGACCACCCAGGTACGCGAATGGTCGTCGCCGACATGGAACGGCACCCGCAGTTCCCTTGCCGGCTCGTCGCAGCCGCGCACATGCATGACCAGCGCCTTGCCGTCGAATGGATCGGGCGCGGTCGACGCGGGGGTATTGGCCACGATCCGGCCGGCGAACGCCCGGTCGCAGTGCGCAGCGAGGGCCGCCATGAAGATATCCGCTGGAGACGGCGCGGCAGAGGATGCGTCGGGAACCGTCGTGTCGGAAGTCGTGGAACAGGAGGCAAGCCACAGCGTGGCGACGAGCAGGAGAGGTTTTTTCATGCCTGCACCCTAATGGGTATGCATATCCGGGCTCAAGAGAAAAAATGAATCGTCATTCCCGCGAAGGCGGGAACCCAGTGACTTGAAGCTTTAAATCCAGCGACTTCAAGCTCAAAGCTCAAAGAGCGAAAGTCGCTGGGTTCCCGCCTTCGCGGGAATGACGAACTTATTTCCAACGCGGCCCTGAAGCAGAAAACGCTTCAGGTAGAAGAAGACGGCGCCGCAGGCGCGGCAGGCTTCGCTTCCGTCTTGCTCTCGGCCTTCGGCGCACTCGCCGTTTCAGTGGCTGCTGGCTTGGCATCGCCAGAGGTCTTGCTCTCGGACTTGCCTGTGCCTTCGCTGCCCTCGCTCAGGTTGCGCTTCTTGTCGCCGTCTTTCTTGAAGTCGGTTTCATACCAGCCGCTGCCGGCAAGGCGGAATGAAGGCGCAGTGACCTGGCGTCTGACCTGATGCGCGCCGCAGGAGGGACAAGTCTCCGGATCGGGATCGGACATCTTCTGCAGACGGTCGAAACTGTGGCCGCATTCGGCGCACTGGAAGGCATAGATAGGCATGGAGGTCGAGGCAGTTCGTGCGGGTCGTGTCTGAAGTTGGGCCGAAGTGGCCGGGAAGCAAGCCTGGCAGTCTAGTCGTACAGCGCCGACCACTCGGCCTCGGCGGTCGCGAGCGCGTCGCGAAGCTGGCTTTGCTCGCGCCCGATTTCGGCCACCCGCGCGCCACCGTTGGCGTAGACGGCCGGATCGGCCATCTCGGTTTCCAGCGCGGCCAGCCTGGTTTCCAGCTCGGCCACGCGCGCTTCGGCCTGGGCCAGCTTGTGCGGATTGACCTTCTTCGCCGGGGTCGCCGGTTTGACGACCGCCGCAGGTAGCGGCGTTTCCGGGATCTTCGGCGCCCTGTTGCCTTGCGCGGTGGCGCGGCTGCGCAGCCAGGCGGCGTATTCGTCCAGGTCGCCGGCGAACGGTTCGACCACGCCGTCGGCCACGCGCCAGTAGGTTTCGCAGACCAGGCCGATCAGGTGGCGATCGTGGGAGACCATGACGATGGCGCCTTCGAACAGGCTCAGTGCCTCGGCCAGCGCCTCGCGCATCTCCAGGTCCAGATGGTTGGTCGGTTCGTCGAGCAGCAGCACGTTCGGCTGGCGCCAGGCGATCAGCGCCAGGGCCAGGCGCGCGCGTTCGCCGCCGGAGAAACCATCGACGCTTTCGAAGGCGCGGTCGCCGGGGAAATTCCACTTGCCGAGGAAATCGCGGAAGGCCTGCATCGGCGAATCCGGCGACAGGTCGCGCAGATGATCGATCGGCGATTGCGCGGGTTTCAGCGATTCCACCGTGTGCTGGGCGAAGTAGCCGATGCGCACGTCCGGATGGCAACTGCGGTCGCCATGGATCGGCTCGAGATCGCCGACCAGGGTCTTCACCAGGGTCGACTTGCCCGCGCCGTTGACGCCAAGCAGGCCGATGCGGTCGCCCGCTTCGAGGCCGAAGGCAATGTCCTTGAGGATCACGGTATCGCCATAGCCGGCGTCGACATGGTTCAAGCGAATCAGCGAGAACGGCAGGCGTGCGGGCTGGGCGAATTCGATGGTCAGTTCGCGCTCGGCGCGCACCGCTTCGGTGCCGGCCATCTTGGCCAGGCGCTTGACCCGCGACTGCGCCTGCTTGGCCTTGGCCGCGCTGGCGCTGAAACGGTCGATGAAGCTCTGCAGGTGGGCGCGCTCGGCCTGCGATTTCTCGTGGGTGATCTGCTGCAGGCGCAGTTGCTCGGAACGCTGGCGTTCGAACGCGGTGTAGTCGCCGGTATAGAGTTTCGCCTTGCCGCTGTGCAGGTGCAGTGTATGGGTGGTGACGTTGTCCAGGAACTCGCGGTCGTGCGAGATCAACAGCAGCGTGCCCGGGTATTTCAGCAGCCACTGTTCCAGCCACAGCACCGCATCCAGGTCGAGGTGGTTGGTGGGTTCGTCGAGCAGCAACAGGTCGCTGGGCGTCATCAGCGCGCGCGCCAGGTTCAGGCGCACGCGCCAGCCGCCGGAGAACGAGGAAACCGCGCGCTGGTGGGTATCGCCGGGGAAACCCAGGCCATGCAGCAGCTTGCCGGCGCGGGCCGAGGCGTCGTAACCGTTGACCTCTTCCAGCCGGTGGTGGGCCATCGCCACCGCTTCCCAGTCCTCGTCGGCCAGGGCCTTGGCCTCGGCGCGCAGGGCGGCGGCGACATCGACATCGCCGGCCAGCACGAACTCGATGGCCGGGTCCGGCAGCGACGGGGTTTCCTGGGCCACGCTAGCGATCCGGACCTTGCCAGGCAGGTCGATATCGCCCTTGTCGGCCTCGATCTCGTTGCGGATCGCGGCGAACAGGCTGGACTTGCCGGTGCCGTTGCGGCCGACCACGCCTACCCGATAACCGGCATGCATGGTCAGGTCGACATCGGACAAAAGTAGCCGTTCGCCCCTGCGCAGCGCGAAATTTCTTAGTGAAATCATTTAGATAGCGCCGAGCCGGCGGAGTGGGAATAAGGACATGAGCAGAAGTTCTGCGACCCGATTCTACTCCTTAACAAATAATTGACGTTATGTTGTGGCGCAGCAGATCCGTGAATCCGCGGTTCCGCCTTGCAGTTGTGCCGTCCCATCCAGGTAGTTCTTTCCCGTTTTTCGTACTGGAGTACCCATGAATCGCAAGCTCTCCCCCCTGGCCACCGCCATCGTCCTGGCGCTTTCCGCGTCTTCCGCCTTCGCCCAGGAATCCGCTCCCGCCAGCGCCCCGGTCGCCAATACGCTGGATACGGTCATCGTCACCGGTACCCGGGTCAGCGACCGCACCGTGGCCGAATCGCAGTCGCCGATCGACATCATCACCCCCGAGGCGCTGCAGGCGACCGGCACCACCGAGCTGGCGACCGCCCTGGCCCGCGCCCTGCCCTCGCTGAACTTCCCGCGCCCTGCCATCACCGACGGCACCAGCGGCGTGCGCCCCGCGCAGCTGCGCGGCCTCTCGCCGGACCAGGTGCTGGTGCTGGTCAACGGCAAGCGCCGCCATATCTCCGCGCTGGTCAACGTCAACGGCAGCATCGGCCGCGGCTCGTCGGCGGTGGACTTCAACGCCATCCCGATCGCCGCGATCGAGCGCGTCGAAGTGCTGCGCGACGGCGCCTCGGCGCAATACGGCTCCGACGCCATCGCCGGCGTGGTCAACATCGTGCTGAAGGGTTCCGGCAAGGGTGGCAGCCTGGCCGTCGACTTCGGCCAGTATTCGGCGGGCGACGGCAAGCAGACCCAGCTCTCCGGCGACACCGGCCTGCCCTTCGGCGGCGACCGCGGCTTCCTGAACGTGGCCGGGCAACTCACGCAACAGGATGAAACCGACCGCGCCGGCCCGTACCAGGGCACCTCGCCGAACACCGGCAACAATCCGGCCATCGGGCAAGTCGCCTACATCTACGGCGATCCGAAAGTGGACGCTGCAGCGGTCTCGGCCAACGCCGGCTTCGCCTTCAACGACCACATCAACGGTTATGCCACCGCCATCGCCAGCAACCGCGACATCATCTCGTTCGCGTTCTACCGCTCGATCGGCCACAACCCGCTGGTGCCGCAGGTCTATCCCGACGGCTACGTGCCGGAGATCAACCAGCTGTCGCAGGACCGCTCGCTGGTGGCGGGCGTCAGGGGCGACACCGACAGCGGATGGAAGTGGGACCTGAGCTACAACTACGGCTACAACCACCTGGCCTTCCATACCCAGAACAGCATCAATTACAGCCTGGGCGTGGACAGCCCCACGCGCTTCTACGATGGCGCGCTGGAGTACACCCAGAACGTGGTCAACGCCGATGCCAGCAAGACCCTGGACTGGGGCCTGGCCTACCCGGCCACGCTGTCCTTCGGCGCCGAGTACCGTCGCGAGAAGTGGAACCAGTCGCCCGGCAACCCGGATTCCTATACCAGCGGCGGCGCTCAGGGCTTCGGCGGGTTCACCCCGATCAACGCCGTGCATTCGGATCGCGACAGCTACGCGGTGTACGCAGGCCTGGAAGCCGACATCACCGAGAAGTTCTCGGCCGGCGTCGCCGGTCGTTACGAGGACTACTCCGACTTCGGCAGCGAAACCTCGGGCAAGCTGTCGGCGCGTTACGCATTCACCGACAAGGTCGCGCTGCGTGCCACCGTCGCCAGCGGTTTCCGCGCTCCGGCGCTGGCCCAGCAGTACTACCAGGTGGTGACCTCGCAGTACAACGCCAGCGTCGACCGCTTCTTCGAATCGGGCACCTTCCCGGCCACCGGCGCCGTGGCCCAGGCGCTGGGTGCCGATGCGCTGACCGCGGAAACCTCGCTGTCCTACGGTCTGGGCCTGGTGCTGCAGCCGGTCGACAGGCTGTACATCACCGTCGACGCCTACCAGATCGACATCGACGATCGCATCGTGCTGTCTTCCAACCTGTTGCTCGGCGACAACCCCGCCGCGCAGGCGTTGCTGGCCAGCCTCGGCATCAACGGGGTCACCAGTGCCCGCTACTTCACCAACGCGGCCGACACCCGCACCCGCGGCGTCGACGTCATCGGCAGCTACAGCATCCCGTTGACCAACAGCGACCTCAACCTGACCGCCGGCTACAACTACAACGAGAGCGAGATCGTGCGCATCGCCCCGAATCCGACCGAACTGACCGACCTGGGCGCCGACCTGCGGCGCATCGGCCGCGACGAGGAAGGCCGGATCGAGGAAGGCTATCCGCGCGACAAGGTCACCCTGTCGGCGAACTGGAAGCTGGCCCAGTGGGACTTCAATCTCGGCGCCACCCGCTACGGCGAATTCACCACGCGCGTCAGCGAGACCGGCAATCCCGCCAACGACCAGACCTATGGCGCGACCTGGATAGTGGACGCATCGGCCAGCTATCGTCCGGGCGAGAACTGGACGCTGACCCTGGGCGCGGACAACCTGCTCGACGAGTATCCGGACCGGACCCTGTTCGCCAACTCCAACAGCGGGCAGTTCCCTTACAGCAGCCAGTCGCCGGCAGGCTTCAATGGTTCCTACCTGTACGGGCGCATCAGCTACAAGTGGTGAGGACGCGGCGAAGTCCCGCGCCGTAGATGAAGCCAGGTGCCCCGGCAATGCCGGGGCATTTTTTCTTTTCCGTAGGAGCGCCCCTTGGGCGCGATGCTCTTCCGCAACCTGGCCGAAGAGCATCGCGCCCAAGGGGCGCTCCTACGGGATGATCCATTCCGTGAGCGGTGAAGAACCTGTTTTTCCCTGGTCAGGATGAACGCCATCGCTCGTTCCGATTTGTCCTGAAACAACGCATCAGCGACACTTGTTCCCACTCAGACCCCTGCTGGAAACCGGATGCCCCATGACACCGACCTGATCGACCTCGTAGCCGTTGGCCTGGCCCTTGCCTTCGTACTGGGCGCGCTCGCCAACAAGCTGCGCTTGTCGCCACTGGTCGGTTACCTGATCGCGGGCATCATCGTCGGCCCCTTCAGTCCCGGCTTCGTCGCCGACCAGGAACTGGCCACGCAACTGGCCGAGATCGGGGTGATGCTGCTGATGTTCGGCGTCGGCCTGCATTTCTCGCTGAAGGACCTGATGGAGGTCAAGGCGATCGCGATCCCCGGCGCGGTCGTGCAGATCGCGGTGGCGACGGTGCTGGGCTGGGCCCTGGCCTGGGCCATGGGCTGGCCGACCGTGCAGGGCATCGTGTTCGGCTTCTCGCTGGCGACCGCCAGCACCGTGGTCCTGTTGCGGGCCATGGAAGAGCGCCGCCTGCTGGAAACCACCCGCGGCAAGATCGCGGTGGGCTGGTTGATCGTCGAGGACCTGGCCTGCGTCCTGGCGCTGGTGATGATGCCGGTACTGGCCGACGTGTTCGGCGAGCAGGCGGGCAGCGGCACCCAGACCTTCGGCAGCATCGCGGTCAGCATCGGCTGGACCCTGGTCAAACTGGGCGCGTTCGTGGCGGTGATGCTGGTGGTCGGGCGCCGTGCGATCCCGTGGATCCTGGAACGCATCGCCGGCACCGGTTCGCGCGAGCTGTTCACCCTGTCGGTGCTGGCCATCGCCCTGGGCGTGGCCTTCGGTTCGGCCAAACTGTTCGGGGTGTCGTTCGCGCTGGGCGCGTTCTTCGCCGGCATGCTGCTCAACGAATCGGAACTGAGCCACAAGGCGGCCAACGATTCGTTGCCGCTGCGCGACGCGTTCGCGGTGCTGTTCTTCGTCTCGGTCGGCATGCTGTTCAACCCGGCCATCCTGATCGAGCATCCGTGGCAGGTGCTGGCCACCACCGGCATCATCCTGTTCGGCAAGTCGCTGGCCGCGTTCGTGATCGTGCGCGCCTTCGGCCACTCCAACGGCACCGCGCTGACCATTTCCGCCAGCCTGGCCCAGATCGGCGAATTCGCCTTCATCATCGCCGGCCTCGGCGTGTCGCTGAAGATCCTCTCGCCCACCGGCCAGGCCCTGGTGCTGGCCGGCGCGCTGATCTCGATCATGCTCAACCCGATGATCTTCATGCTGCTGGATCGCTGGGAAGCCAAGCACAAGCGCCTGGAGCCCGCCGCGATCGTGCCGGAAATGCCGCCGGGCCCGTCGCTGGACCTCACCGACCACGCCATCGTCATCGGCTACGGCCGGGTCGGCAGTTCGCTGGCCGATGTCCTGCGCGAGCGCGGCGTGCCGGTGGTCATCATCGACGACAACGAACAGCATGTGGAGCGCGCGCACGCGGCCGGCATCCCCGGCATCCGCGGCAGCGCCGCCGCCGACCGGGTGCTGGCCGAGGCGCATCCGGAAAAAGCCAAGATCGCGATCCTCGCCATTCCGCAACCGCTGGAAGCCGGCGAGGCGCTGGCCAAGCTGCGTGCGATCAACCCGTCGCTGACCCTGCTGGCCCGCGCGCACAGCGATGCCGAAGTGAAGCACCTGCTGGAACACGGCGCCGACGGCGCGGTGCTGGCCGAACGCGAGCTGGCCTATTCGCTGGCGGAGATGGTGATGTCGACGCCGCCCTACCGTGCGCTGCGCAAAGCCGAGGCGCCCATGTAGGAGCGCCCATGGGCGCGAGCTCTTGATTTTTGCCGCGACCGGATCGTAGAACTCGCGCCCATCGGGCGCTCCTACGACGATGGCGACCTTTCCTGCCGGCACGCGAAGAATCAAAAAAAGCCCCGGAGATCCGGGGCTTTTTGTTTACGGTCCTGATGCTTCGCTCGGGCGCTCAGCGCGCCTCGATGGTGAACTTGGTGAAGGCCACGCCCAGGTCCCAGCCCTGACCCTTGCCGGCGAGGGCCAGCGAAACATCGCCATTGGTCATGGCCTGCGCATGCGCGGCTTTTTCCGCGCCGGCATGGGCCTCGACCGAAGCGTAACTGCCCAACACGTCGCGGATGTTGTTGACCCGGGCGAATTCGCCGGTGCCGTTCTGGATCTTCGTCTTGCCGACAGTCAACCCGCCGCCTTTCGCGGAAATCTTCACCGCAAGGCGGCTGCCATCGCTGCAGGTCACGGTGCCGGTGCCGGAGGCGGTCTTGTAGAACACCGACCAGCCGGACATGTTGAAGCTGAGCTTGCAGGTCTGCGCGGCCTGCGCCGCGGGAGCGAGCGCGAACAACGCCAGTGCCAGGGAAGTGCCGATCAAGGTCTTGTGCATGTGCCTGCTCCATGGAAAGGGGCAGCCACGATGCCGGGTCGCGGCTGAATCCCAGTCTGCTCGCGACCCGGTAGCGACGGGCGGTCCGGATCAGGCCTTGTCGAAGGCCAGCCCGGCACCCCGGGCGTGGATCCGGATCGTGTCGCCGCTGGCGAATTCCCCGACCAGGATCTTCTGCGCCAACGGGTTCTCCAGTTGCTGCTGGATCGCGCGCTTGAGCGGACGCGCGCCATAGACCGGATCGAAGCCCGCGTTGCCGAGCAGTTGCAACGCACTGTCGTCCAGTTCGATGCGCAGGCCGCGTTCGGCCAGGCGCTTCTCCAGGCCGTGCAACTGGATTTTCGCGATCTCGCGGATCTGCGCCTTGTCCAATGGATGGAACACGACGATGTCGTCCAGCCGGTTGATGAACTCCGGGCGGAAGTGCGCCTGCACCACCGCCATCACCGCGGCCTTCATCTGCGTGTACGCCTCGGCCGAATCGGCATCCGACCCGCTGTTGTCGGACAGGTCCTGGATCTGGTGCGAGCCCAGGTTGGAGGTCATCACGATCACCGTGTTGCGGAAGTCCACGGTGCGGCCCTGGCCGTCGGTCAGGCGGCCGTCGTCCAGCACCTGCAACAGGATGTTGAACACATCCGGGTGCGCCTTCTCCACTTCGTCCAGCAGGATCACCGAATACGGGCGCCGGCGCACCGCCTCGGTCAGATAACCGCCTTCCTCGTAACCGACGTAGCCCGGGGGCGCGCCGACCAGGCGCGAGACCGCATGCTTCTCCATGAATTCGCTCATGTCGATGCGGATCATCGCGTCGTCGCTGTCGAACAGGAATCCGGCCAGCGCCTTGCACAACTCGGTCTTGCCCACGCCGGTGGGACCGAGGAACAGGAACGAGCCGGACGGCCGGTCCGGATCGGACAGGCCGGCGCGCGCGCGCCGCACCGAATCGGACACGGCCTTGATCGCTTCCTCCTGCCCGACCACGCGGCCGTGCAGCGCGTCTTCCATGTGCAGCAGCTTCTCGCGCTCGCCTTCCAGCATCTTGCTCACCGGGATCCCGGTCCAGCGCGACACGACTTCGGCGATCTCTTCGGCGGTCACCCGGTCCTGGACCAGGATGAAATCCTTGCGATCCACTTCCTGCGTGGTCTGCAGCTGCTTCTCCAGCTCCGGCAACAGGCCGTACTGGATCTCGCTCATGCGCGCGTAGTCCTGGTGGCGCTGGGCGGCTTCCAGTTCAAGCCTCGCTTGTTCGATCTGTTCCTTGATCTTGGTCGAGCCCTGCAACGCGGCCTTTTCCGATTTCCAGATCTCGTTGAGATCGGAGAACTCGCGTTCCAGCACTTCGATATCCGCTTCCAGGTCGGCGAGACGCTTCTTCGATTCGTCGTCTTTTTCCTTCTTCAGCATCTCGCGCTGGATCTTGAGCTGGATCAGGCGGCGCTCCTTGCGATCGAGTTCCTCGGGCTTTGAGTCGATCTCCATGCGGATGCGCGAGGCGGCCTCGTCCATCAGGTCGATGGCCTTGTCCGGCAACTGGCGGTCGGCGATGTAGCGATGCGACAGTGTGGCCGCTGCCACTATCGCCGGATCGGTGATCTCCACCCCGTGGTGCACGGCGTAGCGTTCCTTCAGGCCGCGCAGGATGGCGATGGTGTCTTCCACCGTCGGTTCGCCGACGAAGACTTTCTGGAAGCGGCGCTCCAACGCAGCGTCCTTCTCCACGTACTTGCGGTATTCGTCCAGCGTCGTCGCACCGATGCAATGCAGCTCGCCGCGCGCCAGCGCCGGCTTGAGCATGTTGCCGGCGTCCATGGAGCCCTCGGCCTTGCCCGCGCCGACCATGGTGTGCAGCTCGTCGATGAACAGGATCACCTGACCGTCGGTCCTGGACAGGTCGTTGAGCACCGCCTTCAGGCGCTCTTCGAACTCGCCGCGGAACTTGGCGCCGGCGATCAGCGCGCCCATGTCCAGCGACAGCACCCGGCGGTTCTTCAATCCCTCCGGCACCTCGCCATTGACGATGCGTTGCGCGAGCCCCTCGACGATGGCGGTCTTGCCCACGCCGGGTTCGCCGATCAGCACGGGATTGTTCTTGGTCCGGCGTTGCAGGACCTGGATGGTGCGGCGGATTTCCTCGTCGCGACCGATCACCGGATCGAGCTTGCCGGATTCGGCGCGTTCGGTCAGGTCGATGGTGTATTTCTCCAGCGCCTGGCGCTGCTCTTCCGCGTTCTCGGACTGCACGCTCTCGCCTCCGCGGATCTTCTCGATCGCCGCTTCCAGCCTGGCCTTGTCGGCGCCAGCGGCGCGCAAGGCCATGCCGAGGGGCCCCTTGTCGTCGACCGCGGCGAGCACGAACCATTCGCTGGCGATGAACGCGTCGCCACGCTGCTGGGCCAGCTTGTCGGTGAGGTTGAGCAGGCGGTTGAGGTCGTTGCCGATGGAAAGATTCCCTTCCTGTCCGCTGACCTTGGGCAGCTTGTCCAGCGCCTCGACCAGGCGCTCGCGCAGCACCGGCACGTTGACCCCGGCCTGGGCCAGCAACGGTCGCGTGCTGCCATCCGACTGGTCGAGCAAAGCGGTCAGCACATGCACCGGTTCGATCATGTTGTGGTCGCGGCCCACGGCCAGCGATTGCGCATCGGCCAGCGCCTGCTGGAAGCGCGAAGTGAGTTTGTCCATCCGCATCGGGATCTACCTCTGGAAAGGGGGGCCGGCGTGCCGGCAATGCTATCCAGATGCGGTTGAAGGCACGGTGATTCAAGCCCGCCGGGCTCCCGCAGGAGCGGGCCTTGCCCGCGATGCTCTTCGTCGGGATCGTCGATGCGGGCCGAAAAGCATCGCGCCCAAGGGGCGCTCCTACGGGGAATTCCGACGACCCGCTTTTGTAGGAGCGGGCCTTGCCCGCGATGCTCTCCGTCGGGATCGGCGATGCGGGCCGAAAAGCATCGCGCCCAAGGGGCGCTCCTACGGGGATTTCCTACGACCCGCTTTTGTAGGAGCGGGCCTTGCCCGCGATGCTCTTCGTCGGGATCGTCGATGCGGGCCGAAAAGCATCGCGCCCAAGGGGCGCTCCTACGGGGAATTCCTACGCCCCGCTTTTGTAGGAGCGGGCCTTGCCCGCGATGCTCTTCGTCGGGATCGTCGATGCGGGCCGAAAAGCATCGCGCCCAGGGGGCGCTCCTACGGGGAATTCCGACGACCCGCTTTTGTAGGAGCGGGCCTTGCCCGCGATGCTCTTCGTCGGGATCGTCGATGCGGGCCGAAAAGCATCGCGCCCAGGGGGCGCTCCTACGGAGAATTCCGACGACCCGCTTTTGTAGGAGCGGGCCTTGCCCGCGATGCTCTTCGTCGGGATCGTCGATGCGGGCCGAAGGGCATCGCGCCCAAGGGGCGCTCCTACGCGGTCGGCCGCTCTTCAGGCTTCTGCAACGACAACAGTCCCAGCAACAACGCCAGCGCCGCGTACGCACCGGCGAACTGCCACATGATCGCCTTCGGCAGGCCGGCCAGGTCCCATGGGAAGTAGATGCCGCCACGCGGATCCACCGAGTGGATGAAACCGAACAGTGCCAACGCCGCGCCGATCAACAACGCCAGCACCGCGTGGCGCATGCGGCCGTCGATCATCGCCACCAGCGCCGTGGTCCAGATCATCGCGGTGATGATGAAGCCGTTGCCCAGGGTCACGATGGTGGCCAGGTCGGGCAAGCCATGGCCGTTGGCGTCGCTGTAGAGTTCCGCGAACTTCTCCGGCGCTATCCATGCCGGATTGCCGAGCTTGATGTTGAGCAGATAGGCGATGGAGGGCAGGAAGCCGAGCGCAACCGCGATCGCGTGCTTGCGCGGGGTTTCGTGGAAGGCCTGCACGGTGATGTCCAGGCCGACATAGACGATGATCGGCGCCAGCACCGCCAGCGGCAGCCACTGCACCAGCCCGGAGACGTAACCGAAGATGCCGCCCAGGCCGATGAACAGGCCAGTGAGCAAGGTGTAGCCGCTGCGCGCACCCATGTGCTTGTAGGCGGGCTGGCCGATGTAGGGCGTGGTCTGCACGACGCCCCCGCAGAAGCCGGCGACCAGGGTTGCGACCGCTTCGACCAGCAGCACGTCGCGGGTGCGGTAGTCGTCGCCCGCGGCGCGCGCGCTTTCGCTGACGTTGATCCCGCCGACCACCATCAGCAGGCCGAACGGCAGCAGCAATGGCAGGTACGGCACCGTGTACGCCAGGCCATCGAGGAAACCCAGCGTCGGCAGCGGCAAGGTGAAACCCAGCGGCACCGCCTGCGGCAGTGCGAACCCCGGCGTGCCGAGTCCAGCCAGCCCCAGCCCGTAGTACAGCGCGGTGCCGACGATGAAAGCCAGCAGCACGCCGGGAATCCTGACCGGCAGCCTGCCCTTGGCGACCAGCACGTACAGCAACAGGCCGAAGGTGACGAAGCCGACCACCGGCGAGCGCAGGGTTTCGATCAGCGGCAGGAAGCCGAGCAAGGTCAACGCGGCGCCGCCGATGGAACCCAGCAAGCCCGCGCGCGGCACCATCCGCGTCACCGCATCGCCGAAGAACGACAGCACCAGCTTCAACACGCCCATCACGATCAGCGAGGCCATGCCCAGCTGCCAGGTGGCGAGGGCCGCGGCGTCCGCCTGCATGCCCTGCTGCTTGAACGCCACGAACGCCGGCCCCAGCACCAGCAGGGCCATGCCGATGCTGGTCGGCGCATCCAGCCCCAGCGGCATCGCGGTGACGTCGTCGCGCCCGGTCCTCGCCGCCAGCCTGCGCGCCATCCACGTATAGATCAGGTTGCCGACCAGCACGCCCAGCGCGGTGCCCGGGAACATCCGCTGGTAAACGATCTCCGCGGGAAACCCGAAGATGCCGATCAAGGCCATGGCGATGAAGCCGAGGATCGACAGGTTGTCGACCACCAGCCCGAAGAAGCCGTTGAGGTCGCCGGCTACGAACCAGCGGCGGGGGTGGGCTTGAGTAGTGGACATTCGGGAACTCGACTGGTCGGGGGTGGTTGGGATGCTGCTGTTGCCTTTGACTTTGCGGAATCCCGTCCTGCTTGCGAACCCAACGGCTTCATCGTTGGGCGCGAGGTTAGGGCGGCTTTCTTTTGGTTACTTTGACCAGCCCTTCGGGCTGTTGAAAGGCGCCTCTTTGCCGTTCAAAGAAAAGTGACTCGCGCTTCAGCGCGAAAGCTTTAATGTCGGAGGTTGACGCGAAAAGCGCCCCCATCCGCCTTCGGCACCTTCCCCCGCAAGCGGGGGAAGGGTTGCTACTTTGTTTCCGCGAGTGTTTGCGCGAACGTGTCCCCTCATATTGAAGAGATGCAGCTTAAAACGACACTTCCACCGCCTGCTTCGACCACAACACCGACTGGTGCTTCGTCGCCTGCTTCCACGCCAGCCGGATCGCCTCGATATCCGCCGTCCGCTGCGGCGTGTCCTCGTGCAGGATCACCAGCACCTTGGTGTTGAGCCGGTTCGGCTCCTTCGCCCCGCGAAACAGCCACTGGCCATATGCATCGAAGACGGTAAGCCCATCGGGAAAGCGCGGCGTCACTTCCTTGTCCAGGAACGCGCGCCACTGCGCCTGACTGATCGGTTCTGCCTGCGGACGGTCGGCCGGACCCGTTTCCTCGCCAACCCCGAAGTACAGTTCGCTGCGCACCCAGCCCAGGGCCTGCGCAGGCCGCGCCACGTCGCCCTGCAAAGTGGCCGAGACGCCCGTCGGCGCAGGTGCGGCGCGGGGTTGGGTGACGCACGCGCTCAGCCCGACCAGCATGGCGAACAGCGTGCCGCGTAAAAGGGTGCCGCGTAGAACCATGTCGTCGCTCCTGAAAACAGCCGCTACTCTGGTTTCATCTTACCCGCACCCGAAATAACCGTAAGGCATGAGCTGATGCGCAAAGCCCATGCCGCAAGCATGTCGCTGCCCCGCTTATGCAATTAAGGTATCTGCATTACGAAACGATAACGCTCGACGAAGGCCCGACGAACTTGAACCTCCCTTCCATTCGTCCGCAATGCTGTCGCGGCTGAGCCCTCGTCCCGCGCTATCCGCACCCGATCCGAAAAACCTCCAGGAGCCCCCCATGTCCCGTCCCCTCGTGACGCCGCTCGGCGTCGCCATTGCCCTGGCACTGACCAGTCCCGCCTTCGCGCAGGAGGCAGTCCAGGCGCAGGCAGAAGCCACCAACCTCGACACGGTCATCGTCACCGGTACCCGCGCCACCGACCGCACGGTGCTGGAATCCACTTCGCCCATCGACGTGCTGAGCGCCGAGGACATCCGCAAGGCCGGTGTGTTGAACGGCGAACTCGGCAGCGCCCTGCAAGCCCTGCTGCCCTCGTTCAATTTCCCGCGCCAGTCCAACTCGGGCGGCGCCGACCACGTGCGCGCCGCGCAGTTGCGCGGGCTGAGCCCCAACCAGATCCTGGTCCTGGTCAACGGCAAGCGCCGGCATACCAGCGCGCTGGTCAATACCGACAGCAAGATCGGCAAGGGCACCACGCCGGTCGATTTCAACGCGATCCCGGTCAGCGCGATCAAGCGCATCGAAGTGCTGCGCGATGGCGCCGGCGCGCAATACGGTTCCGACGCGGTCGCCGGCGTGATCAACGTCATCCTCGACGACGCGCCCGAAGGCGGCGCTTATGAAGCGGGCTTCGGCGCGCATCACACCGATATCGAACCGATCGACCGGACTGTCACCGACGGCCAGACCAGTTTCGCCAGCGCCCAGGTCGGCAGTGGCCTCGGCGACGGCGGTTTCTTCCGCGTGGGCGTGGAATTGAAGAATCGCGAAGGCACCAACCGCGCGGGCTTCGACCAGATCCCGTTCTTCGAAGAACAGACCCCGGACAACCTGGCCCTGGCCGGCCAGCGCAACTATTCCCTGGGCGATGGCGAATCCAGGGCCCTCAACGCCTGGCTCAACAGCGCGGTGCCGGTCGGCGAGCACGCCGAGTTCTACGCCTTCGGCACCTGGCACCAGAGCGACACCCGCGGCGCCAACTATTTCCGCTATCCCGATGGCGTGGCCAACTGGAAAGAGGTGTATCCCGAGGGCTACCGCCCGATCTCCATCGGCGAGAACCTGGACGTGGCCGGCGTCGCCGGCCTGCGCGGGCAATGGGGCGACTGGGACTACGACGCCAGCCTCAACTACGGCCGGAATGCCTTCACCTACCGTCTCGAAAATTCGCTCAATGCCTCGCTCGGCCCGGGCAGCCCGACCCAATTCAAGACCGGCGATTACGAATTCCAGCAGACACTGGCCAACTTCGACGTGAGCCGCGGCTTCGATGCCGACAGCAACCACCACACCTTCGCCACCGGAGTGGAATTCCGCCGGGAGCAATACGATACCGGCGCCGGCGATCCCGCGTCCTACGCGGCCGGCCCCTACACCGACCGCCCCACCGGCTCGCAGGCCGGTGGCGGACTCACGCCGCAGGACGTGGCCCACCTGTCCCGCGACGTGGCCAGCGCCTATGCCAGCCTTTCCAGCCAGTTCGGCGAGAAATTCAGCACCGACGTCGCCGCGCGCTACGAGCATTACGACGACTTCGGCGGCGAGCTGACCGGCAAACTCGCCGCGCGCTACGAATTCGCGCCCGCGTTCGCGCTGCGTGGCTCGGTGTCGAACAATTTCCGCGCACCCTCGCTGAGCCAGATCGGCTATGAAGCCACCTCGACCGGCTACGACGCCTCCGGGCAACTGCTGCAGGGACGGCTGCTGTCGGTGAACAACCCGATAGCGCAGGCGCTGGGCGCACGGCCGCTGGATCCGGAGAAATCGGTGAACCTCAGCCTCGGCTTCACCAGCCGGATCGGCGAGCACTTCGACGTTTCGCTGGACGTGTTCCGCATCGACATCGACGACCGCGTGGCCCTGACCGAACGGATCAGCGGGGACGCGCTGACCGAATTCGTCCTGGAAGAGTTCGGCGTGCCGGGTGTGCAGAGCGTGAACTTCTTCATCAACGCGGCCGATACCCGCACCGAAGGCGCCGAGCTGGTCGCCAACTGGCGGCAGAAGCTGGGCAGCGGCGACCTGCTGCTGAGCGGCACCTACAGCTATGCGAAGACCGAGATCAAGCGCATCGCCGCCACGCCAGCCGAACTGCAGGCGCTGGACCCGGACTACGTGCTGTTCGGCATCGAGGAAAGCAACACCCTGACCGATGCCGCACCACGCACCCGTGCGTTGCTGTCGGCCAACTGGGCGAGCGATCAGTGGAATCTGCTGACCCGGGTCAGCCGCCACGGCAGCGCCACCCGCATCTTCAACTTCGGCGGCGGCTTCGAGCCGAAGCAGACCTACGGTGCCGAGTGGCAGCTGGATGCGGAAGTGGAATACCGGATCACGCCGAAATGGAGCATCGCCCTGGGCGGGCAGAACCTGACCGACGAATACCCGGACCGTTCCATCGACGACATCGCCTACTTCGGCAACCTGCCCTACGACGTGCTGTCGCCGATCGGCAGCAACGGCGCCTACTACTACTCGCGGATCCGCTATACGTTCTGATCGCGCACCCTGCAGGTGCGGCGCCTTTGTAGGAGCGGCGCAAGCCGCGAAGTCTTGAAACCCAGGGCTTCATGACTTCGCGACTTGCGTCGCTCCTACAACGAGCGTCGCTCCTAAGCGCTGGTCGTTACAGGAAACGGTTGCGCTGGGCTTCGGTAGGAACCGTGCAGCTTGTCGTGCCGAACCAGCGGTAACGATTGCGCGCGACCATCCTGTACAACGGATCACGCAGGAAGCGCGGGATCAGCGCGATGAGCGCCGCGATTCTCCATGGACCGCCCAATCCGGTGAGCACGCACCGTATCGCATCGCTGTCGGTCCAGGCACGGCCTGGTTCCATGCCCTCTGTTTCCACCAGCAGGAAAGAAGCCGGATCATCCGGATCGAGTCCGTGGCCGGCCAGCAGCGCGCGGCCGGCGTCCGATTGCATCGAAGCGAAACGATAGCGACCCCGGTCGCGCTTCAGCAGGAAACGCACCCAGCCGTTGCACAGCACGCAGACGCCGTCGAAGACGATGACCGGGGCCGCGGCCGCCCTATGCCGACGGGACATCGAGCCAGCCCCGGTAACGCACCAGCAAGCCGGCTACAGGCAAGGCCGCGCGCACGTCGAAACAGTAACGACCCGCCTCTTCCGATTCGTGCGCGACGACCCCATCGAACCAGCGCGCCGGCAGCGGCAGCCCGAGCGCCGCCACCCGTGCCACGCGCCAGACAATGGCGCCACGCTCGACCGACAGGCGGAAACCGAACGTCGCCAGGCCCAGGCGTTCGCACAGCAGGCCATCGGCGCTCCACAAGCGCGACGGCATCGCGTGTCCGTGGATATGCCGGGTCCATTTCTCGCACTGTTCCCGTGCGTCGATCTCGACCCGCACTTCGCCTTGACTGGCAGGCGGCAATCGCGTGGCCCAGGCCAGCACGCGCGCGATCGGATGGGCGCCACGCTCGACCTGCACCTGGCCGCGATAGAGCCGCAGGCCCGGCGCCAGGTGCAGGGCCTTGAGCAGCGGCGACAAGCTGTCGAATCCGGTGCCCAGCACGCGCTGGAACAGCGCGTCGCTCATGGGGCCATCCACACCACGGTCGCCATGCGCCCGGTGCGCCCGCCCGCCTCGGAGGTGCTGCGGCGATGCGAATAGAAGCGCTGCGGATCGGAAATCGTGCACAGGCCGCCGCCGTGGACGCGGCTGATGCCGAGTGCCGCCAGGCGCTGGCGGGCGAGTTCGTAAAGATCGACCCGCCAGTGCCCGGGACGCGTGGCTGCGAAAGCGGATGCGGCGCGCGCGTCCTGCGAGACGAAGGCATCGAATACCTCTTCGCCGATTTCGTAGGCCTGCGGCCCGGCCGCCGGCCCCAGCCAGGCGACGAGCTTCGCGGCGGGCGTATGCATCGCCGCGACCGTGTTTTCCAGCACGCCGCTTGCCAGCCCGCGCCAGCCGGCATGCGCCGCGCCGATCTCGCCGCCATCCTCGGCGGCGAACACCACCGGCAGGCAGTCGGCGGTGAGGATGGCGAGGACCACGCCGGGAGTCGAGGTTACGCAAGCATCGGCGATGGGTTCCGCGCCTTGCGCAACGCCATCCGGATCGAAGCGCAATACCTCCGTCCCGTGCACCTGCCGCAGCCAGTGCGGGGGCGACGGCAGTTCGAAGCGCTCCACCAGCTCGATCCGGTTGCGATCCACGATGACCGGATCATCGCCATCGGCCGCATGCCGGTTACCCAGATTGAACTCGTCGAACGGCGCCACTGAAGCCCCTGCACCATGGCGCAACGTGGTGAAGGCATGCACGTTCGCCGGCACCGGCCACTGCGCCCGCAACGCCGCGCTCATCGCTGCTTCTGCGCCTCGCCGTCGGCGCGCAGCGCGGCGAGCAGGTTGAGCATGTCGGCGGGCACGGGCGCGGACACACGCAAGGATTCGCCGCTGGTCGGATGCTTGAACTCCAGGATTTCCGCATGCAGCGCCTGGCGCTTGAAGCCGCGCAACGCGGCGACCAGCTCCTCGGTGGCGTGCTTGGGCAGTTTCAGCGGGCCGCCGTAGAGCGGATCGCCGACGATCGGGTATTTCAGGTGGGTCATGTGCACGCGGATCTGGTGGGTGCGGCCGGTTTCCAGGCGGCATTCCAGCGCGGTATGGGCACGGAAACGTTCGCGCAGGCGGTAATGGGTGACCGCGTCGCGGCCTTGCTCGCGCACCGACATGCGGATGCGGTCGCGCGAATGGCGATCGATCGGCGCATTGACGGTGCCGCCGGAGACCATCGAGCCGACCACGATCGCCAGGTACTGGCGATGCACCTCGCGCGACGACAACTGCTCGACCAGCGCGGTGTGCGCCGGCAGCGTGCGCGCCACCACCATGACCCCGCTGGTGTCCTTGTCCAGGCGGTGGACGATGCCGGCGCGCGGGATCGTGGACAGCGACGGGTCGCGGAACAGCAAGGCGTTGACCAGGGTGCCGTCGGGATTACCGGCGCCGGGATGCACCACCAGGCCGGCGGGCTTGTTCAGCACGAACACGTCGGCGTCCTCGTACAGCACCTCGATCGGGATGTCCTCGGGCAGGGCATGGGTCTGGGTATCCAGGATCACGTCCAGGCTGGCGGTCTCGCCGCCGCGCACGGAGTCGCGTCCGCGCACGATTCCGCCATCCAGGCGGGCATCCCCGGACTTGATCCATTCGGACAGGCGGGTGCGCGAATACTCGGGGAACAATTCGGCCAGCACCGCGTCGAAACGGCGCCCGGCGGCACTGGCCGGAACCACGGCGGTGCGCGGGGAATCGTCTTCCGGGGTGTCGGAGGAGTCGGAATCGTCGATTGGGGGGGTGTCGTTCATGGCTTTGCAGGCGGCATGTTGGCCGCACGTTCATGGCTTGGGCAGCGCCTAGGCTATCATCGCCGTTCCGTTTCCCCGCCGCGGCCTTCCGCCAGCCCATGACCCAGC
>NZ_PDWT01000007.1 GCF_010093345.1 Pseudoxanthomonas yeongjuensis
CAGCCATGGCAAAGGGTAAATTCGAACGCACCAAGCCGCACGTGAACGTGGGCACGATTGGTCACGTGGACCACGGCAAGACGACGCTGACGGCGGCGCTGACGAAGATCGGTGCCGAGCGCTTTGGCGGCGAATTCAAGGGATACGACCAGATCGACGCGGCGCCGGAAGAGAAGGCGCGCGGGATCACGATTTCCACGGCGCACGTGGAATACGAGTCGGCCAACCGCCATTACGCGCACGTCGATTGCCCGGGCCACGCCGACTACGTGAAGAACATGATCACCGGTGCGGCGCAGATGGACGGCGCGATCCTGGTGTGCTCGGCCGCGGACGGCCCGATGCCGCAGACCCGCGAGCACATCCTGCTGTCGCGCCAGGTCGGCGTGCCGCACATCGTGGTGTACCTGAACAAGGCCGACATGGTGGACGACGCCGAGCTGCTGGAGCTGGTGGAGATGGAAGTCCGCGAGCTGCTGAGCAAGTACGACTTTCCGGGCGACGACACCCCGATCATCCATGGTTCGGCGCGCCTGGCGCTGGAAGGCGACCAGAGCGAGATCGGCGTGCCGTCGATCCTGAAGCTGGTGGACGCGCTGGACAGCTTCATCCCGTTGCCCGAGCGCGACGTGGACAAGCCGTTCCTGATGCCGGTGGAAGACGTGTTCTCGATCTCCGGCCGCGGCACGGTGGTGACCGGCCGTATCGAGCGCGGCGTGATCAAGGTGGGCGAGGAAATCGAGATCGTGGGTATCCGCGATACGCAGAAGACCACGGTCACCGGCGTCGAGATGTTCCGCAAGCTGCTGGACCAGGGCCAGGCGGGCGACAATGCCGGCCTGCTGCTGCGCGGCACCAAGCGTGACGACGTGGAGCGCGGCCAGGTGCTGTGCAAGCCGGGTTCGATCAAGCCGCACACCGAGTTCGAGGCCGAGGTCTACGTCCTGTCCAAGGACGAGGGCGGCCGTCACACGCCGTTCTTCAAGGGTTACCGTCCGCAGTTCTACTTCCGCACCACCGACATCACGGGCGCTTGCGAGCTGCCGGAAGGCGTGGAGATGGTGATGCCGGGCGACAACGTGAAGATGGCGGTGACGCTGATCAACCCGGTTGCGATGGACGAAGGCCTGCGTTTCGCGATCCGCGAAGGCGGCCGCACGGTCGGCGCCGGCGTGGTGGCGAAAATCATCAAATAAGCGGTTTGCATAGCCGGCGATTCGCCTCGCTGGATGGTGCGAATGGCGGGCCGAACTTTCGGTCCGCCTTCGCCGTCTGAAGAGTCGGCAATAAACAAATGCGTCAGTAGCTCAACTGGCAGAGCAGCGGTCTCCAAAACCGCAGGTTGTAGGTTCGAGTCCTACCTGGCGCGCCATCTGGAATGCGTAGCCGACGGGTCGGTGGTTACGGTCGCAAACACGAAGAGTCGGATGAACAGCAAGGTCGAACGTTCCAAAGCCGCCGCGTCCTCCGCTGGCGACATCGCCAAATACGCCCTGGCGCTCGCGCTGGTACTGGTGGGTCTGGTGGTGTGGTGGTGGTTCGCGGGTCAGTGGGCAACGCCGTTGCGCGCGCTGGCCGTGGTCGCTGGCCTGGTGCTGGGTGCGGTGGTTTTCCTGGGCACGGCCAAGGGCCGCGATACCAAGGAGTTCCTGGTCGAGTCGCGTTTCGAGCTGCGCAAGGTGGTCTGGCCGACCCGCCAGGAAGCCCTGCGCATGACCTGGGTGGTGAGCATCGTGGTCGTGATCCTCAGCCTGCTGCTTGGCGGCTTCGACTGGGTGATCCAGGGGCTGCTGAAATTGTTCTTTACCCTGGGCCGTTGAGGAGAAAACCGCAGTGAAGCGTTGGTATGTCGTACACGCCTATTCGGGCTTCGAGAAATCGGTGGCGCAGGCGCTGCGTGACCGCATCGTCCGCAACGACATGCAGGAGCGTTTTGGCGACGTGCTGGTGCCGACCGAGGAAGTGATCGAAATGCGCGCCGGCCAGAAGCGCCGTTCCGAGCGCAAGTTCTTCCCCGGTTACGTGCTGGTGCAGATCGAGACCCACGAGGAAGCGGGCATCCCGCGCATGGACAACGAGAGCTGGCACCTGGTGAAGGAGACTTCCAAGGTCCTGGGTTTCATCGGCGGCACCGCCGACCGTCCGTTGCCGATCCGCGACGAGGAGGCCGACGCCATCCTCCAGCGCGTGCAGGACGGGGTCGAGAAGCCGCGTCCGAAGGTGCTGTTCGAGCCGGGCCAGATGGTGCGCGTCACCGAGGGTCCGTTCAACGACTTCAACGGTGTGGTCGAGGAAGTGAATTACGAGAAGAGCCGCGTGCGCGTGGCTGTTCTGATTTTCGGGCGTTCCACGCCGGTCGAACTCGAGTTCGGCCAGGTCGAGAAAGCCTAAAAGGCAGTGGAGAGTGCGGAGGAGTGAGTGGGGAAGTAAAAGCCGCTCCCTCTCGTTCCTCGTTTCTCTCCACTAGTTTCTAAACCAAAGGAGGAGTCCCGCAGTCGCAAGACGTGCAGACGCTTGAACTCCAGGAGTAAATCGAGATGGCAAAGAAAGTAGTCGGTTACATCAAACTGCAGGTCAAGGCCGGGCAGGCGAATCCGTCGCCGCCGGTCGGCCCTGCGCTGGGCCAGCGCGGCCTGAACATCATGGAATTCTGCAAGGCGTTCAACGCCGCCACGCAGAAGCTGGAGCCGGGCCTGCCCACTCCGGTCATCATCACGGCCTATTCCGACCGTACCTTCACCTTCATCACCAAGAGCACCCCGGCCACCGTGCTGCTCAAGAAGGCGGCGGGTGTCACCTCCGGTTCCAAGCGCCCCAACACCGAAAAGGTGGGCAAGGTCACCCGCAAGCAGCTCGAAGACATCGCCAAGGCGAAGGAAGCCGACCTGACCGCGGCCGAGCTGGAAGCGGCGGTGCGTACGATTGCGGGTTCGGCCCGCAGCATGGGCTTGACGGTAGAGGGCTAAGACGATGGCACAGACCAAACGACAGAAAGCGATCTTTGCCGCGGTGACCCCGGGCAAGGCGTACTCCATTGACGACGCGCTGAAGATCGTCAAGGACAACAGCAAGACCAAGTTCGTGGAAGCCGTCGACGTGGCCGTGCGCCTCGGCGTGGATGCCAAGAAGTCCGACCAGCAGGTGCGCGGTTCCACCGTGTTGCCCGCCGGCACCGGCAAGTCGGTGCGCGTGGCGGTGTTCGCACCGGCCGGCGCCAAGGCCGACGAAGCCATCGCCGCCGGCGCGGAAGCCGTGGGCATGGACGACCTGGCCGAGAAGATGCTGGCCGGCGACCTGAACTACGACGTGGTCATCGCCACGCCGGACGCGATGCGCGTGGTCGGCAAGCTGGGCCAGGTGCTGGGCCCGCGCGGCCTGATGCCGAACCCGAAGGTCGGCACCGTTTCGCCGAACCCGGCCGAAGCGGTGAAGAACGCCAAGTCGGGCCAGGTGCGTTACCGCACCGACAAGGCCGGCATCATCCATTGCACCCTGGGCAAGGCCAGCTTCGACGATGCCTCGTTGAAGTCCAACCTGACCGCGCTGCTGCTGGACCTGGTCAAGGCCAAGCCGTCGACCGCCAAGGGCACCTACCTGCAGAAGATCTCGCTCAGCTCGACCATGGGCCCCGGCGTGACCGTGGATCTGTCCTCGCTGAGCCTGAAATAAGTAAGAAAGTAGGAACGAGTAACGAGGAGTGAGGAACGAGTAAAAGCAACGGCGCAAGCGGTTCACTCGTTTCTCGTTCCTCTCCACTCGTTTCTGGAAATTTTGAGGGCAATCGCGAAAGGCTCCGGCCCAAAGCGATAGCTGTCAAAGACCGCAGGCGCGGTCGGCGCATATCGATGACGGGCACGGAAGCTTGGTTACGGCACGGAGTCGCCGTCGATGCAGCGGGATCGCTTAATTCGACCTTTTTTATGGGTCGGGCCGGCGTAGATGGTGCCGCCTTCTGGAAATCTTTCTGGAAAGGCCACCACCGGGATGCCAATCCGGCGTCCCCGGTGCCCAGGACGGGCACCGCCCAGGACCGCAAGCGGCAGGAGCCGTGAGCGGAGTTCATTTGGAGGAGTGTATGGCTCTAAATCTGTCTCAGAAGCAAGAAGTTGTAGCCGAGCTGGCAGATGTCGCCGCCAAGGCCCACTCCTTGATTGCTGCCGAGTACGCAGGCATCACGGTCGGTCAAATGACCACGATGCGCAAGAAGGCTCGCGAAAACGGTGTGTACTTGAAAGTCGTCAAGAACACCCTGGCTTCGCGCGCGGTCGAGGGTACCGAATACGAGTGCGTCAAGGACTCGCTGGTCGGTCCCCTGGTCTATGCGTTCTCGACGGAAGAACCCGGCGCCGCCGGTCGTCTGATCAAGGAATTCGCCAAGGGCAACGACAAGCTGCAGCCCAAGCTCGTAGTCGTGGGTGGCCAGATGTACCCGGCCAGCCATGTCGACGTGTTGGCCTCGTTGCCGACCCGCGAGCAGGCCCTGGCCATGCTGGCACGCGTGCTCGCCGAACCGGCAAGCATGTTCGCCCGCGCGATCAAGGCAGTGGGCGACAAGCTGGGCGGAGGCGACGCTGCTGTTGAAGCAAGCGCTGCCGACGCATCGGCCGAAGCCCCGGCTGAAACCTCGGTTGAAGCGGTACCCGAAGTCGCGGCAGCAACCCCAGTGGAAGCAGCCCCGGCCGAAACCCCGGCCGATCCGGCCTGAGTTCGCACCGCAATCACTGAAACCCATCCCAGAAATATTTTCCGAAGGTAATCAACATGTCCCTGTCTAACGAACAGATCGTCGACGCAGTCGCTGAAAAGTCCCTCATGGAAGTGATGGAGCTGGTCAAGGCGATCGAAGAAAAGTTTGGCGTCTCCGCCGCCGCCCCGGTCGCCGCTGCCGCTGCCGCTGCCGGTCCGGCCGCTGCCGTCGAAGAGCAGACCGAGTTCAACGTCATCCTGAAGTCCGCCGGCGACAAGAAGGTCGAGGTCATCAAGGCCGTCCGCGCCATCACCGGCCTGGGCCTGAAAGAAGCCAAAGACCTCACCGAAGCCGGTGGCGTGGTCAAGGAAGGCGCCTCGAAGGACGACGCCGCGAAGTTCAAGAAGGACCTCGAAGCCGCCGGTGCGACTGTCGAAGTGAAGTAAGCGGTATCCGCCGCCATTCAACATCGGCGGCAGACCGAGGCCGGGGGCGCAAGCCCCTGGCCTTCGGTCGTTGTTGAGATGCACCACTAAAAACCCGAGTTGGTAGTTGGAAGTAGCAAGAGAAGGCGTGCTGGTGCCGGCAATACCAGCGACTTCCAACTGACGATTTTCCCGCTCCGCGCAGGCTCCCTGTCGCGGACAGCATGTTCCCCCCGGACCCGCGGACGCGCGGCTCCCAGATGAAAAGGCGATAAGTCACATGGCGTACTCGTTCACTGAAAAGAAGCGTATCCGCAAGGATTTCGGCAAGCAGCGCTCGATCCTCGAGGTCCCGTTCCTGCTCGCCATCCAGGTGGATTCCTACCGCTCGTTCCTGCAGGAGAACATCGAGCCTTCCAAGCGCGTCGACCACGGTCTGCACGCCGCCTTGAAGTCGGTGTTCCCGATCTCCAGCTACAGCGGCAACGCCGCGCTGGAATACGTGGGCTACAAGCTCGGCGACCCGGTGTTCGACGAACGCGAGTGCCGCAACCGCGGCCTCAGCTACGGCGCGCCGCTGCGCGTGACCGTGCGCCTGGTGATCTACGACCGCGAGTCCTCGACCAAGGCCATCAAGTACGTGAAGGAGCAGGAGGTCTATCTGGGCGAAATCCCGTTGATGACCGACAACGGCACCTTCATCGTCAACGGCACCGAGCGCGTGATCGTCTCGCAGCTGCATCGTTCGCCGGGCGTGTTCTTCGACCACGACCGCGGCAAGACCCACAGCTCGGGCAAGCTGCTGTACAGCGCCCGCATCATTCCCTACCGCGGCTCCTGGCTGGACTTCGAGTTCGACCCGAAGGACGCGCTGTTCACCCGCATCGACCGTCGCCGCAAGTTGCCGGTGACCATCCTGCTGCGTGCGCTTGGCTACAACAACGAAGAAATGCTCAATGAGTTCTTCGACATCAACACCTTCCACATCCTGCCGGAAGGCGAGGGCGTGCAGCTGGAGCTGGTGGCCGAGCGCCTGCGCGGCGAGACCCTGAATTTCGACCTGGCCGATGGCGACAAGATCATCGTCGAGGCCGGCAAGCGCATCACCGCGCGCCACGTCAAGCAGTTGGAACAGTCGGGCATCGCCGCCCTGGCCGTGCCGGACGACTACATGATCGGCCGGATCCTGTCGCACGACGTGATCGACGCCGCCACCGGCGAGTTGCTGGCCACCGCCAACGACGAGATCACCGAAGAGCAGCTGGCCAAGTTCCGCAAGGCCGGCGTGGACGCCGTGGGCACGCTGTGGGTCAACGACCTGGATCGTGGCCCGTACCTTTCCAACACCCTGCGCATCGATCCGTCCAAGACCCAGTTGGAAGCGCTGGTCGAGATCTACCGCATGATGCGTCCCGGCGAGCCGCCGACCAAGGACGCCGCGCAGAACCTCTTCCACAACCTGTTCTTCACCTTCGAGCGCTACGATCTGTCGGGCGTGGGCCGGATGAAGTTCAACCGCCGTGTCGGCCGCAAGGAAGTCACCGGCGAGTCCGTGCTGTTCGACCACAAGTACTTCAGCAATCGTAACGACGACGAATCCAAGCGCCTGGTCGCCGCGCAGGGCGAGACTTCCGACATCCTGGAGGTGATCAAGGTCCTGACCGAGATCCGCAACGGCCGCGGCACCGTCGACGATATCGACCACCTCGGCAACCGCCGCGTGCGTTCGGTCGGCGAAATGGCCGAGAACGTGTTCCGCGTGGGCCTGGTCCGCGTCGAGCGCGCCGTGAAGGAACGCCTGTCGATGGCGGAAAGCGAAGGCCTGACCCCGCAGGAGCTGATCAACGCCAAGCCGGTGGCCGCCGCGATCAAGGAGTTCTTCGGTTCCAGCCAGCTGTCGCAGTTCATGGACCAGAACAACCCGCTGTCGGAAGTGACCCACAAGCGTCGCGTCTCGGCCCTGGGCCCGGGCGGCCTGACCCGCGAGCGCGCCGGCTTCGAAGTGCGCGACGTGCATCCGACCCATTACGGCCGCGTCTGCACCATCGAAACGCCGGAAGGCCCGAACATCGGCCTGATCAATTCGCTGGCCGTGTACGCGCGCACCAACAGCTACGGTTTCCTCGAGACCCCGTACCGCAAGGTCGTGGCCGGGCAGATCACCGACGAGATCGAATACCTGTCGGCGATCGAGGAAAACGAGTTCGTCATCGCCCAGGCCAACGCCCTGCACGACGACAAGAGCCGCCTGACCGAGCAGTTCGTGCCGTGCCGCCACCAGGGCGAGTCGCTGCTGAAGCCGCCGGGCGAGGTCGACTTCATGGACGTGTCGCCGATGCAGACCGTGTCGATCGCGGCCGCGCTGGTTCCGTTCCTGGAGCACGACGACGCCAACCGCGCGCTGATGGGCGCCAACATGCAGCGCCAGGCCGTGCCTACGCTGCGTGCGCAGAAGCCGCTGGTCGGCACCGGCATCGAACGCGCCGTGGCCCGCGACTCCGGCGTGACCGTGAACGCGCGCCGTGGCGGCGTGATCGAGCAGATCGACGCCGCGCGCATCGTGGTCAAGGTCAACGAGAGCGAAATCGGCGACGGTACCGATGCCGGCGTCGACATCTACAACCTGATCAAGTACACGCGCTCCAACCAGAACACCTGCATCAACCAGACTCCGCTGGTGAACGTGGGCGACGTCATCGAGCGCGGCGACGTGCTGGCCGACGGTCCGTCCACCGACATCGGCGAACTGGCCCTGGGCCAGAACATGCTGATCGCGTTCATGCCGTGGAACGGCTACAACTTCGAGGACTCCATCCTGCTCTCCGAGCGCGTGGTGGAAGAGGATCGCTACACCACGATCCATATCGAAGAGCTGACCTGCGTCGCCCGCGACACCAAGCTGGGGCCGGAGGAAATTTCCGCCGACATCCCCAACGTGTCCGAGCAGGCGTTGAACCGCCTGGACGAATCCGGCGTGGTGTACATCGGCGCCGAAGTGCGCGCCGGCGACATCATGGTCGGCAAGGTCACGCCGAAGGGCGAAAGCCAGCTGACCCCGGAAGAGAAGCTGCTGCGGGCGATCTTCGGCGAGAAGGCGTCCGACGTTAAGGACAGCTCGCTGCGCGTGCCGCCGGGCATGGACGGCACCGTCATCGACGTGCAGGTCTTCACCCGCGACGGCATCGAGAAGGACAAGCGCGCGCGCCAGATCGAGGAAAACGAGATCAAGCGCGTCAAGAAGGACTTCGACGACCAGTTCCGGATCCTCGAGAACGCGATCTTCGCCCGCCTGCGTCCGCTGCTGGTCGGCAAGGTCGCCAACGGCGGCGCCAACCTGAAGAAGGGCGACACCATCAGCGACGCTTACCTGGACGGCCTGAAGAAGGCCGACTGGTTCGCCATCCGCATGAAGGACGACGACGCCTCCGACGCCATCGAGCGCGCGCAGAAGCAGATCCAGGCGCACGAGAAGGAATTCGAGCGTCGCTTCGCCGACAAGCGCGGCAAGATCACCGCCGGCGACGACCTCGCTCCGGGCGTGCTGAAGATGGTCAAGGTGTACCTGGCGGTGAAGCGCCGGATCCAGCCGGGCGACAAGATGGCCGGCCGCCACGGCAACAAGGGCGTGGTCTCGACGATCGTTCCGGTCGAGGACATGCCTTACGCCGCCGACGGCAGCACCGTCGATATCGTGCTGAACCCGCTGGGCGTGCCGTCGCGCATGAACATCGGGCAGATCCTGGAAGTCCACCTGGGCTGGGCCGCGAAAGGCCTGGGCCAGAAGATCCAGAAGATGCTCGATGCACAGGCCAAGATCGCCGACCTGCGCAAGTTCCTCGACCAGATCTACAACCACGACCTGAAGCTGGGCGAACAGCGCGTCAACCTGGGCGAATTCAGCGACGACGAACTGCTGCGCCTGGCCGGCAACCTGACCGATGGCGTGCCGATGGCGACACCGGTGTTCGACGGCGCGGCCGAGTCCGAGATCAAGCACATGCTCGCGCTCGCCGACCTGCCGATCAGCGGCCAGACCCAGCTGTACGACGGCCGTACCGGCGAGGCGTTCGATCGCCAGACCACCATCGGCTACATGCACATGCTGAAGTTGAACCACCTGGTGGACGACAAGATGCACGCGCGTTCGACCGGTCCGTACTCGCTCGTCACCCAGCAGCCGCTGGGCGGCAAGGCGCAGTTCGGCGGCCAGCGCTTCGGCGAGATGGAAGTCTGGGCGCTGGAAGCCTACGGCGCGGCGCACACCCTGCAGGAAATGCTGACGGTCAAGTCGGACGACGTGCAGGGCCGCAACCAGATGTACAAGAACATCGTCGACGGCGAACACGAGATGGTTGCGGGCATGCCGGAATCCTTCAACGTACTCGTCAAGGAAATCCGCTCGCTCGCCATCAACATGGAACTGGAAGAGTGATGTGAACCGGAGCCGGCCGCGCATTAGCGCCGGCCGGCCCCGCGACCGTTGCCCGCCACTCCCTCGACACCAGATTTTCCTCCTACCCGGAGAAACAAAATGAAAGACCTACTGAATCTCTTCAACCAGCAGCGCCAGTCGCTGGACTTCGACGCCATCAAGATCGCGCTGGCCTCGCCGGACCTGATCCGCTCGTGGTCCTTCGGCGAAGTGAAGAAGCCGGAAACCATCAACTACCGCACCTTCAAGCCCGAGCGCGACGGCCTGTTCTGCGCCGCCATCTTCGGACCGATCAAGGACTACGAGTGCCTGTGCGGCAAGTACAAGCGCATGAAGCACCGTGGCGTGGTCTGCGAGAAGTGCGGCACCGAAGTGACCCTGGCCAAGGTGCGCCGCGAGCGCATGGGCCACATCGACCTGGCCTCGCCGGTCGCGCACATCTGGTTCCTGAAGTCGCTGCCGTCGCGCATCGGCCTGATGCTGGACATGACCCTGCGCGACATCGAGCGGGTGCTGTACTTCGAAGCCTATGTGGTCACCGAGCCGGGCCTGACCCCGCTCGAGCGCCGCCAGCTGCTGACCGAAGAGCAGTTCATGACCGCGCGCCAGGAGCACGGCGACGACTTCGACGCCGCCATGGGCGCCGAGGCGGTCTACGACCTGCTGCGCACCATCGACCTGCAGTCGGAAATGGTCAACCTGCGCGAGGAAATCGCCAGCACCGGTTCGGAAACCAAGCTCAAGCGCCTTACCAAGCGGATCAAGCTGGTCGAAGCCTTCCTGGAATCCGGCAACCGCCCGGAGTGGATGGTCATGACCGTACTGCCGGTGCTGCCGCCGGACCTGCGTCCGCTGGTGCCGCTGGACGGCGGCCGCTTCGCGACCTCCGACCTCAACGACCTGTACCGCCGCGTCATCAACCGCAACAACCGCCTGCGCCGCCTGCTGGAGCTCAACGCTCCTGACATCATCGTGCGCAACGAAAAGCGCATGCTGCAGGAATCGGTCGACGCCCTGATGGACAACGGCCGCCGCGGCCGCGCCATCACCGGCACCAACAAGCGTCCGCTCAAGTCGCTGGCCGACATGATCAAGGGCAAGCAGGGCCGCTTCCGCCAGAACCTGCTGGGCAAGCGCGTCGACTACTCCGGCCGTTCGGTCATCGTGGTCGGTCCGTACCTGAAGCTGCACCAGTGCGGCCTGCCGAAGAAGATGGCGCTGGAGCTGTTCAAGCCGTTCGTGTTCGCCAAGCTGCAGCGCCGCGGCCTGGCCACCACCATCAAGGCCGCCAAGAAGCTGGTCGAGCGCGAAGAGGCGGAAGTCTGGGACATCCTGGAAGAAGTCATCCGCGAACACCCGGTGCTGCTGAACCGCGCCCCGACCCTGCACCGCCTGGGCATCCAGGCGTTCGAGCCGGTGCTGATCGAAGGCAAGGCCATCCAGCTGCATCCGCTGGTCTGCACCGCGTTCAACGCCGACTTCGACGGTGACCAGATGGCCGTGCACGTGCCGCTGAGCCTCGAGGCCCAGCTGGAAGCGCGCGCGCTGATGATGTCGACCAACAACATCCTGTCGCCGGCCAACGGCGAGCCGATCATCGTGCCGTCGCAGGACGTGGTGCTGGGCCTGTACTACATGACCCGCGCGCTGGAGAACAAGAAAGGCGAGGGCATGGCCTTCGCCAACATCGCCGAAGTGAAGCGCGCCTACGACAACCGCGTGGTCGAACTGCACGCCAAGGTCAAAGTCCGCATCACCGAAGTGGTGACCGACGAGGACGGCAACAAGAGCAAGCAGGCCAGCATCGTGGAAACCACGATCGGCCGCGCGCTGCTGGCCGAAATCCTGCCGGAGGGCCTGCCGTTCGCGCTGGCCAACACCGAGTTGAACAAGAAGGCCATCAGCCGCCTGATCAACTCCAGCTACCGCATGCTGGGCCTGAAGGACACGGTCGTGTTCGCCGACAAGCTGATGTACACCGGTTTCGCGTACGCAACGCGCGCCGGCGTGTCCATCGGCATCGACGACATGCTGATCCCGCTGGAGAAGAAGGGCATCCTGGGCGAAGCCGAACAGGAAGTGCTGGAGATCCAGGAGCAGTACCAGAGCGGCCTGGTCACCGCCGGCGAACGCTACAACAAGGTGGTCGACATCTGGTCGCGCACCAACGAACGCATCGCCAAGGCGATGATGGACACCATCGGCACCGACAAGGTCCAGAACGCCAAGGGCGAGACCATCAACGAGAAGTCGATGAACTCGCTGTACATCATGGCCGACTCCGGCGCGCGTGGTTCGCAGGCGCAGATCCGCCAGCTGGCCGGCATGCGCGGCCTGATGGCGCGTCCCGATGGCTCGATCATCGAAACGCCCATCAAGGCGAATTTCCGCGAAGGCCTGAACGTCCAGGAATACTTCAACTCCACCCACGGCGCGCGCAAGGGCCTGGCCGATACCGCGCTGAAGACGGCGAACTCCGGTTACCTGACCCGTCGCCTGGTCGACGTGGCCCAGGACGTGGTGATCACCGAAGTCGATTGCGGCACCTCGGAAGGTCTGATGATGACCCCGATCGTGGAAGGCGGCGACGTGGTCGAACCGCTGCGCGAGCGCGTGCTCGGCCGCATCGTGGCCGAGGACGTGTTCCTGCCGGGCAACGACGAGGATCCCATCGTCACCCGCAACACCCTGCTCGACGAGGCCTGGGTACAGAAGCTGGAAGATGCGGGCGTGCAGCTGCTGAAGGTGCGTTCCACCATCACCTGCGAATCCGACTTCGGCGTGTGCTCGTACTGCTACGGCCGCGACCTGGCCCGTGGCCACATCGTCAACATCGGCGAAGCGGTCGGCGTCATCGCCGCGCAGTCGATCGGCGAACCCGGCACCCAGCTGACCATGCGTACCTTCCACATCGGCGGCGCGGCTTCGCGAGCGGCGGCGGTGGACAACATCACGGTCAAGACCACCGGTTCGATCAAGTTCAACAACCTCAAGTTCGTCGAGCACGCCAACGGCCACCTGGTCGCGGTCTCGCGTTCGGGCGAACTGTCGGTGCTGGACGGCCATGGCCGCGAGCGCGAGCGTTACAAGCTGCCCTACGGCGCCACCATCACGGTCAAGGACGGCGCGGCGATCAAGGCCGGCCAGTCGGTCGCCAACTGGGACCCGCATAACCACCCGATCGTGTCGGAAGTGGCCGGTTTCGTGCGCTTCGTGGACTTCGTCGACGGCATCACCGTGATCGAGAAGACCGACGACCTGACCGGCCTGGCTTCGCGCGAGATCACCGATCCGAAGCGCCGCGGCTCGATGGGCAAGGACCTGCGTCCGGTCGTGCGCATCGTCGACAAGGCCGGCAAGGACCTGAACATCCCGGGCACCGACCTGCCGGCCCAGTACCTGCTGCCGCCGCGCTCCATCGTCAACCTGCAGGACGGCGCCGCCGTCGGCGTGGGCGACGTGGTCACCAAGGTGCCGCAAGAAGCTTCCAAGACCCGCGACATCACCGGTGGTCTGCCGCGCGTGGCCGACCTGTTCGAGGCGCGCAAGCCGAAGGATCCCGCGATCCTGGCCGAGCGCTCGGGCATCATCAGCTTCGGCAAGGACACCAAGGGCAAGCAGCGCCTGATCATCAAGGACACCGATGGCAGCGAACACGAGGAGCTGATTCCCAAGTTCCGCCAGATCATCGTGTTCGAAGGCGAGCACGTGGCCAAGGGCGAAACCGTGGTGGACGGCGAGCCGTCGCCGCAGGACATCCTGCGCCTGCTCGGCGTCGAGCCGCTGGCCGCCTACCTGGTCAAGGAAATCCAGGACGTGTACCGCCTGCAGGGCGTCAAGATCAACGACAAGCACATCGAGGTGATCACCCGCCAGATGCTGCGCAAGGTCGAGATCACCGACGCCGGCAACAGCAAGTACCTGCACGGCGAGCAGGCCGAGAAGCAGCGCGTGCTGGAGGAGAACGTCAAGGTCCTGGCCAGGAACGAACTGCCGGCGAAGTACGATCCGGTCCTGCTGGGCATCACCAAGGCCTCGCTGGCCACCGAGTCGTTCATCTCGGCGGCTTCCTTCCAGGAAACCACCCGCGTGCTGACCGAGGCTGCCGTCCGCGGCACCCGCGACAACCTGCGCGGCCTGAAGGAAAACGTGATCGTCGGCCGCCTGATCCCGGCCGGTACCGGCCTGACCTACCACGCCAGCCGTCGCCGCAACGCCTCGGGCCTGACCGAGTCGGAGATGGAGGCCCTGGTCTCCGCCCCGGCCGAAGTCGCGGCCCCGGTCGCGGTCGTAACGGTGGCCGACGTGGCTGCGGACGGCACCGAAGAGTAAGCGGCAGGCCCCTTCCGGCATGGCTGGGCAGGGGCGGACCAAGAGAAATGGGGCGCAGGAGGCGCCCCGTGTTCCGGCCCCGGATGGGCCAGCAGGCCGGACCCGTCAGTTGACGGGGTTTTAACCTGCCAGCTATACTTTCCTGTCTCGGCGGGCCGTCATGCGGCCTGCCGTCATTTTCACGCACAAGGCTCCGGCCTTACATCCGAAGAATCCATAAAGATGGCAACGATCAACCAGCTCGTCCGCAAGCCGCGGCAGGCCCCCACCTACAAGAGCCAGTCGCCCGCGCTGGACAAGTGCCCGCAGCGTCGCGGCGTGTGCACGCGCGTCTACACCACCACCCCGAAGAAGCCGAACTCGGCGCTTCGCAAGGTGGCCAAGGTGCGCCTGACCAACCAGGAAGAAATCATCAGCTACATCGGTGGTGAAGGCCACAACCTGCAGGAGCACTCGGTGGTTCTGGTTCGCGGCGGCCGCGTCAAGGATCTTCCCGGCGTGCGTTACCACACCGTCCGCGGTTCGCTGGACGCCTCCGGCGTGACCAAGCGTCGCCAGGGCCGTTCCAAGTACGGCGCCAAGCGTCCGAAGGCTTAAGGAAACAGATCATGTCGCGTAAAGGCTCAACCCCACAGCGTACCGTCCTGCCGGATCCCAAGCACGGCAGCCACACCATCGCCCGTTTCATCAACATGGTCATGTACAGCGGCAAGAAGTCCGTCGCCGAGAAGATCGTGTACGGCGCCATGGATGTGATCGGCGAAAAGAACCCCAATGCCCTTGAGCTGGTCGAGAAGGCGCTGGACAACATCTCGCCGACGGTCGAAGTGAAGTCGCGCCGTGTCGGTGGCGCCACCTACCAAGTGCCGGTCGAAGTGCGTTCGTCGCGCCGCCTGGCCCTGGCCATGCGCTGGCTGATCGAGTCGGCGCGCAAGCGCGGCGAGAACTCGATGCCGCGCAAGCTGGCGGCCGAGCTGATCGATGCCTCGGAAAACCGTGGCGGCGCCATCAAGAAGCGTGAAGAAACCCACCGCATGGCGGAAGCGAACAAGGCGTTCGCGCACTACCGCTGGTGATTTGCCCGGGTCCGCGGGCGCTGCGTGTATCGCTGGCGTCTTGAATCGCGGACCCTTCGGCGCCATCTAGGCGCCCTTGCGGCGGTTTTCGCCGCATGACGAATCCGAAGGCCGCCCATGGGCGGCGTTCGGCCATCCGCAAACACAAAAACAAAGAGAGACTGTCGTGGCTCGCACCACTCCCATCGAGCGTTACCGCAACTTCGGCATCATGGCCCACATCGACGCGGGCAAGACCACCACGTCGGAACGCATCCTGTTCTACACCGGCGTCAGCCACAAGATCGGTGAAGTGCACGATGGCGCCGCGACCATGGATTGGATGGAGCAGGAGCAGGAGCGTGGCATCACCATCACCTCCGCGGCGACCACGGCGTTCTGGAAAGGCATGGACAAGTCCATGCCCGAACACCGCTTCAACATCATCGACACCCCCGGACACGTCGACTTCACCATCGAAGTCGAGCGTTCCCTGCGCGTGCTCGATGGCGCCGTATTCGTGCTTTGCGCCGTCGGCGGCGTGCAGCCGCAGTCGGAGACCGTGTGGCGCCAGGCCAACAAGTACTCCGTGCCGCGCATGGCGTTCGTCAACAAGATGGACCGTACCGGCGCCAACTTCGACAAGGTAGTCGGCCAGTTGCGTTCGCGCCTGGGCGCGTATGCCGTGCCGATGCAGGTGCCGGTGGGCGCCGAGGATGGTTTCGATGGCGTCATCGACCTGCTGAAAATGAAGCGTATCCACTGGGATACCGCCTCGCAGGGCACCATCTTCGAATACGGCGAAATCCCGGCCGACCTGCTTGAAAAGGCGACCGCTGCGCGCGCGTTCATGGTCGAGGCCGCGGCCGAAGCCACCGAAGAGCTGATGGACAAGTACCTCAATGAGGGCGAGTTGTCCGAGGCCGAGATCATCGACGGCTTGCGCCAGCGCACGCTGAAGGTCGAGATCGTGCCTGTTTTCTGCGGCACCGCGTTCAAGAACAAGGGCGTGCAAGCCATGCTCGACGGCGTGGTCCACCTGTTGCCGTCGCCGGCCGACCGTCCGCCGGTTGCCGGCATCGACGAGGACGACAAGGAAGACACCCGTCCGGCCACCGATGCCGCTCCGTTCTCGGCGCTGGCATTCAAGATCATGACCGATCCGTTCGTGGGCTCGCTCACGTTCTTCCGTGTCTATTCGGGCATCCTCAACTCGGGCGACGCGGTGTACAACCCGGTCAAGTCGAAGAAGGAGCGCGTCGGCCGCATCCTGCAGATGCACTCCAACGAGCGCAGCGAGATCAAGGAAGTGCGTGCGGGCGACATCGCCGCTGCGGTGGGTCTGAAGGACGTCACCACCGGCGACACGCTGTGCGCGCAGGACCACATCATCACCCTGGAGCGCATGATCTTCCCGGAGCCGGTCATCTCGATGGCGGTGGAACCGAAGACCAAGTCCGACCAGGAAAAGATGGGCGTCGCCCTCGGTCGCCTGGCCCAGGAAGATCCGTCGTTCCGCGTGCGCACCGACGAGGAATCCGGCCAGACCATCATCGCCGGCATGGGCGAGTTGCACCTGGACATCCTCGTGGACCGCATGAAGCGCGAGTTCAACGTGGAGGCCAACGTCGGCAAGCCGCAGGTCGCCTATCGCGAGACCATCCGCAAGTCGGTCAAGCAGGAAGGCAAGTTCGTGCGCCAGTCCGGCGGTCGCGGCCAGTACGGCCATATCGTCATCGAGATGGCGCCGCAGGAACGTGGCGTTGGTTTCTCGTTCGAGAACGCCATCGTCGGTGGCGTGGTGCCGAAGGAATACGTCACCGCTTCGGGCAAGGGTATCGAGGAAGCCATGAAGAGCGGTCCGCTCGCTGGCTTCCCGGTGGTGGACGTGGCGGTCAAGGCCGTGGACGGCTCGTTCCATGACGTGGACTCCAATGAAATGGCGTTCAAGGTCGCGGGCTCGATGGCGTTCAAGGAAGCCTTCGCCAAGGCCAGTCCGGTGCTGCTGGAGCCGATGATGAAGGTCGAGATCGTGACCCCCGAGGATTACCTCGGCGACGTGATGGGCGACGTCAGCCGTCGTCGCGGCATCCTGCAGGGCCAGGAAGACAGTCCGTCGGGCAAGGTGATCAATGCCATGCTGCCGCTGGGCGAGATGTTCGGCTACGCCACCACGCTGCGCTCCATGTCGCAGGGCCGCGCCACCTTCACGATGGAATTCGACCATTACGCCGAAGCGCCGGCCAACATCGCCGAATCGGTCATCAAGAAGAACTGAGGGATGCCGGCCCAGGGCCGGCTTTCCCATTCAACGATCACAAGAATAGAAAGGTAGACAGCCATGGCAAAGGGTAAATTCGAACGCACCAAGCCGCACGTGAACGTGGGCACGATTGGTCACGTGGACCACGGCAAGACGACGCTGACGGCGGCGCTGACGAAGATCGGTGCCGAGCGCTTTGGCGGCGAATTCAAGGGATACGACCAGATCGACGCGGCGCCGGAAGAGAAGGCGCGCGGGATCACGATTTCCACGGCGCACGTGGAATACGAGTCGGCCAACCGCCATTACGCGCACGTCGATTGCCCGGGCCACGCCGACTACGTGAAGAACATGATCACCGGTGCGGCGCAGATGGACGGCGCGATCCTGGTGTGCTCGGCCGCGGACGGCCCGATGCCGCAGACCCGCGAGCACATCCTGCTGTCGCGCCAGGTCGGCGTGCCGCACATCGTGGTGTACCTGAACAAGGCCGACATGGTGGACGACGCCGAGCTGCTGGAGCTGGTGGAGATGGAAGTCCGCGAGCTGCTGAGCAAGTACGACTTTCCGGGCGACGACACCCCGATCATCCATGGTTCGGCGCGCCTGGCGCTGGAAGGCGACCAGAGCGAGATCGGCGTGCCGTCGATCCTGAAGCTGGTGGACGCGCTGGACAGCTTCATCCCGTTGCCCGAGCGCGACGTGGACAAGCCGTTCCTGATGCCGGTGGAAGACGTGTTCTCGATCTCCGGCCGCGGCACGGTGGTGACCGGCCGTATCGAGCGCGGCGTGATCAAGGTGGGCGAGGAAATCGAGATCGTGGGTATCCGCGATACGCAGAAGACCACGGTCACCGGCGTCGAGATGTTCCGCAAGCTGCTGGACCAGGGCCAGGCGGGCGACAATGCCGGCCTGCTGCTGCGCGGCACCAAGCGTGACGACGTGGAGCGCGGCCAGGTGCTGTGCAAGCCGGGTTCGATCAAGCCGCACACCGAGTTCGAGGCCGAGGTCTACGTCCTGTCCAAGGACGAGGGCGGCCGTCACACGCCGTTCTTCAAGGGTTACCGTCCGCAGTTCTACTTCCGCACCACCGACATCACGGGCGCTTGCGAGCTGCCGGAAGGCGTGGAGATGGTGATGCCGGGCGACAACGTGAAGATGGCGGTGACGCTGATCAACCCGGTTGCGATGGACGAAGGCCTGCGTTTCGCGATCCGCGAAGGCGGCCGCACGGTCGGCGCCGGCGTGGTGGCGAAAATCATCAAGTGACGATTTGACCCGCGCGTAGCGCGGCTTGGTCAAATCGTCATCCCCGAGTGCTTTTATCGGGGATCCAGCGACTTTGATCGAGGCGGATCGTCATCCTCGCGCAGGCGGGGGCCCAAAAAGCCGCCAAAATGGTGGCAAAGAGCTAAAAGTAAGTGTATTATTCGCGCCCGGCTTCAGGCCGGGCGTTATTTTGCAGTATCCGCCAGCGCCTCCTGGGAGGTCGCCGGCTACCGCGAAAAGAGGCGCAGGAAGTGCCTCGTGTTCGCCAGACAAGGAAAATGTCGCGTGATTCGCCATATTTGGCTGCCCTGCTATTGACGGGGTGATTCACGCGTCTTATACTTTTCTGTCTGGGCGGGCCGGGTTACCGGGCCGCCCAGCTTTTCAGGAAGAATCCCCACACCGCAGCCGCAAGCTTCAGCAGCGCGCAGCGGGGGAAATGAACAAGCAGGATCAACCAGGGGCAAGGCATCCCAGAGGCCGCGCCCGTCGCTCTTTTAACCAAGGAAACTCCGTCATGGCGGACCAAAAGATCCGGATCCGGCTCAAAGCGTACGATCATCGTCTGATCGACCGCTCGGCCAGCGAGATCGTAGAAACGGCCAAGCGGACCGGCGCGCAAGTGCGCGGCCCGATCCCGCTGCCGACCAAGATCGAGCGCTTCACCATCCTCACCTCGCCGCACGTCGACAAGGACGCGCGTGACCAGTACGAGACCCGCACCCACAAGCGCGTGCTCGACATCGTCGACCCCAACGACAAGACCGTGGACGCGCTGATGAAGCTCGAGCTCGCGGCTGGCGTCGACGTCCAGATCAAGCTGACCTGAGGCTACTGACATGACCGCGAAGAAATATTCGTTGGGTCTGGTCGGCCGCAAGGCTGGCATGACCCGGGTGTTCACCGAAGATGGCAAGTCCATCCCGGTCACCCTGATCGAAGCAACCCCGAACCGCATCACCCAGCTCAAGACCCCCGAAATCGACGGCTACAGCGCCGTGCAGGTGGTGGTGGGTACGCGCCGCGCCGCGCTGATCAACAAGCCTGCAGCCGGTCACCTGGCCAAGGCCAAGGTCGAAGGCGGTCGTGGCTTGTGGGAACTGCGCGTCGAAGACGGCAAGCTGGGCGACTTCGCCGTCGGCGGCGAAATCAAGGCCGACATCTTCGAGGTGGGCCAGAAGGTCGACGTCCAGGGCGTGACCAAGGGCAAGGGCTTCCAGGGCACCATCAAGCGCTACAACTTCACCATGGGCGACGCCACCCACGGCAACTCGCTGTCGCATCGCCAGCCGGGTTCGCTCGGTCAGCGGCAGACGCCGGGTCGCGTTTTCCCGGGCAAGAAGATGGCCGGCCACATGGGTGCGGTGAACCAGAGCACGCAGAATCTGGAAGTCGTGAAAGTCGATGTCGAGCGCGGGCTGATCGCCATTCGTGGCGCGGTGCCGGGTGCGCCGGGCGGCGACGTGATCGTGCGTCCGTCGAGCAAGGGATAAGGGAGAACGATGATGGAACTTGCCATTACAGGCAGCGCCAGCAAATTGTCGGTTTCCGACGAAGTGTTCGGCCGCGAATTCAGTGAGGACCTGGTCCACCAGGTCGTGGTCGCGTACCGCAATGCGGGCCGCGCCGGCACCAAGGCGCAGAAGACGCGCTCGGAAGTCAACGGCACCACCAAGAAGTCCAAGAAGCAGAAGGGTGGCGGCGCACGCCATGGCGCTCTGACCGCTCCGATCTTCGTCGGCGGCGGCAGGACCTTCGCGGCCAAGCCGCGCAGCTTCGAGCAGAAGGTCAACCGCAAGATGTACCGCGCCGCGATGAAGGCGATCCTGTCGGAATTGAACCGCCAGGGCCGGCTGATGGTCGTCGACTCGTTCGATGTCGATTCGGCCAAGACCACCGGCCTGATCGCCAAGCTCAAGGGCCTGGAAGTCGGTCGTCGTCCGCTGATCGTGACCGAGGAGGCCTCCGAGCATCTGTACCTGTCCGCCCGCAACCTTCCCTACGTGGAAGTGCGCGACGTGCAGGGCCTGGATCCGGCTTCGCTGGTCGGCGCCGATACCGTCGTAATCACCGCCGATGCGGTCAAGAAGATCGAGGAGTGGCTGGCATGAGCACGGCCGTTAAAATCAGCCAAGAAAAGATCTTCAGCGTGCTGCGCGCTCCCCGGGTTTCCGAGAAGACCGCTCGCCTGCAGGAAGTCTCCAACCAATACGTCTTTGAAATCTCGAGCACCGCCACCAAGGCCGAAGTAAAGGCCGCGGTCGAGCAGCTGTTCGACGTCAAGGTCGAGGGCGTCAACGTGCTGAACGTGAAGGGCAAGAACAAGTCCTTCCGTAACCGCACCGGCAGCCGCGGCAGCTGGCGCAAGGCGTATGTGCGTCTGGCCGAAGGCCAGGTCATCGACGTAACCGCCAAGGCCTGAGGAACATCCCATGCCATTAATGAAATTCAAACCCACTTCGCCCGGCCGCCGTTCCGCGGTCCGCGTCGTGACGCCCGACCTGCACAAGGGCGCGCCGCATGCGCCGCTGCTCGAGCCGCAGAGCAAGAGCGGTGGCCGCAACCACCACGGCCGCATCACCACCCGTCACATCGGTGGTGGCCACAAGCAGCATTACCGCCTGATCGACTTCAAGCGCGACAAGGTCGGCATCCCGGCCCGCGTCGAACGCATCGAATACGATCCGAACCGCACCGCGCACATCGCCCTGCTTTGCTATGTGGACGGCGAGCGCCGTTACATCATCGCGCCGAAGGGTCTGAAGGCGGGCGACCAGGTCATCGCGGGCAGCGATGCCCCGATCCGCGCCGGCAACACCTTGCCGCTGCGCAACATCCCGGTCGGCACCACGATCCACGCCATCGAGATGAAGCCGGGCAAGGGCGCGCAGATCGCCCGTGCCGCCGGCGCCGGCGTGCAGCTGGTCGCGCGCGAGCAGGGCTTCGCCACGCTGCGTCTTCGCTCCGGCGAAATGCGCAAGGTGCAGATCGAATGCTGCGCGACCATCGGCGAAGTCGGCAACAGCGAGCACAGCCTCGAGAAGCTGGGCAAGGCCGGTGCCAAGCGTTGGCGCGGCATCAAGCCGACCGTTCGCGGCGCGGCGATGAACCCGGTCGATCACCCGCACGGTGGTGGCGAGGCCAAGGCAGGCCAGGGCAACCCGCATCCGGTCACGCCGTGGGGCGTGCCGACCAAGGGTTACAAGACGCGCCATAACAAGCGCACCCAGCAATTCATCGTCCGCGATCGTAGGGGCTAATCGACCATGGCACGTTCACTCAAGAAAGGCCCATTCGTCGACCATCACCTCATCAAGAAGGTGGAGGCCGCCGGTGGCAGCAAGCGTCCGATCAAGACCTGGTCGCGTCGTTCGATGATCCTGCCGGAGATGGTGGGTTTCACCATCGCCGTGCACAACGGCAAGAACCATATCCCGGTGCTGGTCAACGAGAACATGGTCGGCCACAAGCTTGGCGAATTCGCCGTCACCCGGACCTTCAAGGGCCACGGTGGCGACAAGAAAGCCGCGCCGGGCAAGCGTTAAGGAGATGACCATGGAAGCCAAAGCCATCCTGCGCACCGCGCGCATCTCCGCACAGAAGGCCCGCCTGGTCGCCGACCAGGTGCGCGGACTGTCAGCCGAACGCGCCGTCAACCTGCTCAAGTTCTCGGACAAGAAAGCAGCGCACATGATCAAGAAAGTGGTTGAGTCGGCGATCGCGAATGCCGAGAACAACCAAGGCGCCGATGTCGACGAACTGAAGATCGTGACCATCATGGTCGACGAAGGTCCGTCGCTGAAGCGTTTCATGGCGCGGGCCAAGGGCCGCGGCACCCGTATCCTCAAGCGCACCAGCCACATCACTGTGGTTGTGGGCGCAGGCAAGTAAAGGCGGAAGGAAAAAACGATGGGTCATAAAGTACATCCGATCGGGTTCCGCCTGGGCATCGCCAAGGACTGGAACTCCAAGTGGTTCGCCAAGAAGGGTCTGTTCGCCAGCTACCTGGCTGCCGACCTGAAGGTGCGCGACATGCTGCGCAAGAAGCTGGCGCAGGCAGGCATCTCCAAGATCCTGATCGAGCGTCCCAACAACACCGCACGCGTGACCATACACACCGCCCGTCCGGGCGTGGTGATCGGCAAGCGCGGCGAGGACATCGAGAAGCTGCGCAAGGAAGTGAGCGACCTGATGGGCGTCCCGGCGCACATCAACGTCACCGAAGTGCGCAAGCCGGAACTGGACGCGCAACTCGTCGCCGAGTCGATCGCCCAGCAGCTGGAACGCCGCATCATGTTCCGCCGAGCGATGAAGCGCGCCGTCGGCAACGCGATCCGTCTGGGTGCCCTGGGCATCAAGGTCAACGTCGCCGGCCGCTTGAACGGTGCGGAAATCGCCCGTTCGGAGTGGTACCGCGAAGGTCGCGTGCCGTTGCATACGCTGCGTGCCGACATCGATTACGGTTTTGCCGAGGCGAAGACCACCTACGGGATCATCGGAATCAAGGTGTGGGTTTACAAGGGCGAAGTATTCGACTTCTCCCAGGTCGGCCAGGAAAAGCAGGACGAAGCGCGCCCCGAGCGCAGCGAACGTCCGTCGCGTCCGGCCCGTGATCGCGACGCGAGGTAATCGGCCATGTTGCAACCAAAACGTACCAAGTACCGCAAGCAGCACAAGGGCCGCAATGACGGCCTGAGCTGGAGCGGCAATCTCGTCAGTTTCGGCGAGTACGGCCTGAAGGCCACCGCGCACGGCCAGTTGACCGCGCGCCAGATCGAGGCCGCGCGCCGTTCCATCAGCCGTTACGTCAAGCGTGGCGGCAAGATGTGGATCCGCGTGTTCCCCGACAAGCCGATCACCAAGAAGCCGATCGAAGTCCGCATGGGCTCCGGCAAGGGCAACGTGGAGTATTGGGTGGCGCAGATCCAGCCCGGCCGCATGATCTATGAAATCGAAGGCGTCACCGAGGAAATCGCGCGCGAGGCATTCCGCCTGGCCGCGGCCAAGCTCTCCGTCACCACCACTTTCGTTACCCGGACGGTGCGCTAATGGAACTCAAACAACTCCGTGAGAAGTCGGCCGACCAGCTGAACGAACATCTGACCGACCTGCGCAAGGAGCAGTTCTCACTGCGCATGCAGCAGGTCACCGGCCAGCTGCCCAAGACCCATGAAACCCGTCGGGTTCGCCGCGAGATCGCTCGCGTCAAGACCCTGCTCGGCAGCAAGAAGTAAGGACCGACGTGATGAGCGACAACCAAGAAAAATCGCAACGCACGGTCGAAGGCCGTGTCGTCAGCAACAAGATGGACAAGACCGTCACCGTGCTGGTGGAGCGTCAGGTCAAGCACGCGCTGTACGGCAAGTACATCCGCCGTTCCAGCAAGCTGCATGCCCACGATGCCGACAACGCCTGCAACGAAGGCGACGTGGTCCGCGTGGTCGAGATCGCCCCGCTGTCCAAAACCAAGAACTGGCGCGTGGTGGAAATCATCACCCGCGCGGCCGTCTGACAAGGAACCTGAATCATGATCCAGACGCAGAGCTACCTTGACGCGGCCGACAACTCCGGCGCCAAGGAACTGATGTGCATCAAGGTGCTGGGCGGCTCCAAGCGTCGTTACGCGCACATTGGCGACATCATCAAGGTGACCGTGAAGGACGCCATCCCGCGCGGCAAGGTCAAGAAGGGCGAGGTCTACGAGGCCGTCGTGGTGCGTACCCGCAAGGGCGTGCGTCGTGCGGACGGTTCGCTGATCCGCTTCGACGGCAACGCGGCCGTGCTGCTCAACAACAAGCAGGAACCGATCGGTACCCGCATCTTCGGGCCAGTAACCCGCGAGCTGCGCTCCGAGAAGTTCATGAAGATCGTTTCGCTCGCGCCTGAAGTGCTCTGAGCCGAGGACTTATATATGAACCGTATCAAGAAGGGCGACCAGGTGGTCGTCATCGCCGGCAAGGACAAGGGCAAGCGTGGTGACGTGGTGCGTGTGGATGGCGATCGGGTGATCGTGTCCAACGTCAACATCATCAAGCGCCACACCAAGCCGAACCCGCAGGCGGGTGTCGCCGGCGGCGTGGTCGAGCGTGAAGCCTCGATGCACATCTCCAATATCGCGCTGTTCAACCCGGCTTCCGGCAAGGGCGAGCGTATCGGTTTCAAGGTGCTGGAGGATGGACGCAAATTGCGTGTGTTCCGCTCCAGCGGTGAGGCGCTCGACGCCTAAGGAATGAAGCAATGACCACCCGTCTCGAAAAGTTCTACAAGGAACAGGTTGTTCCCAGCCTGACCGAGAAATTCGGCTACTCCAATCCGATGGAAGTGCCGAGGATCACCAAGATCACCATCAACATGGGCGTCGGCGAAGCCGCGACCAACAAGAAGATCCTGGAGAATGCGGTCGCCGACCTGGCCAAGATCACCGGCCAGCGCCCGATCACGACCAAGTCGCGCGTCTCGGTGGCTTCGTTCAAGATCCGCGACGGCTGGCCTATCGGCTGCAAGGTCACCCTGCGCCGCGCCAGGATGTTCGAGTTCTTCGATCGCCTGGTCAACGTCGCGCTGCCGCGCGTGCGCGACTTCCGTGGCGTGTCGGCCCGTTCGTTCGACGGTCGCGGTAACTACAACATGGGCGTGAAGGAACAGATCATCTTCCCGGAAATCGACTTCGACCAGGTCGATGCGCTCCGCGGCATGGATATCGCCATCACCACCACCGCCAAGACCGACGCCGAAGCCAAGGCGCTGCTCGAAGCTTTCAAATTCCCGTTCCGCAACTGATCCGCTAAGGAAAACCGTCCATGGCCAAGACCTCAATGGTTAACCGCGACATCAAGCGGGCCAAGCTGTCCAAGAAATACGCCGCCAAGCGCGAAGCGCTGAAGAAGACCATCTCCAGCCCGGGCTCTTCGTACGAAGAAAAGATGGAAGCCGTGACCAGGCTGCAGAAGCTGCCGCGCGATTCGTCGCCGAGCCGCGAGCGCAACCGTTGCGCACTGTCCGGCCGCTCGCGCGGCGTGTACAGCAAGTTCGGCCTGGGCCGCAACATGCTGCGCAAGGCGACGATGAACGGCGACGTGCCTGGCCTGCGCAAGGCCAGCTGGTAATACAAGTTCCTTCAACCAAAGATTTTCGCGAAAGCGGATATCGGTGCACTCATAAGGGTAATACGCAATGAGCATGACTGATCCCATCGCCGACATGCTGGTCCGCATCAAGAATGCGGCCGCTGTGGGCAAGCCGACGGTGAAGATGCCGTCGTCCAACATCAAGGTCGCCATCGCCGGCGTGTTGAAGGCCGAAGGCTATATCGCCGATTCGCGCGTCAACACCGTCGACGGCAAGCCGCAGCTCGAGATCGTGCTGAAGTACTTCGAAGGCAAGCCGGTGATCGAGCGCCTGACCCGTGTTTCGCGTTCGGGCCTGCGTCACTACCGCGGCAAGTCCGACCTGCCGAAGGTGCTGGACGGCCTCGGCGTCGCCATCATTTCCACCTCCAAGGGCATCATGACCGACTCGCAGGCGCGCCAGAATGGCGTCGGCGGTGAAGTCCTGTGCTTCGTGGCTTAAGGGAGTAATCGCATGTCCCGTGTAGCCAAACAGCCGATCACCCTGCCCAAGGGCGTCGAATTCAACAACCAGACCGATACGCTGAGCGTCAAGGGCCCGAAGGGCACTTTGTCGCTGGTCAAGCCGGCCGGCGTCGAGATCAAGCTCGAAGACGGCACCCTCAATCTGTCCCCGGCCACTCCGGCAGACGACGCGATCACCGGCACCATCCGCGCGATCCTGGCCAACATGGTCAAGGGCGTGTCCGAAGGCTTCGAGCGCAAGCTCGAGCTGGTAGGCGTGGGTTACCGCGCCGCGATGCAGGGCAAGGACCTGAACCTGTCGCTGGGCTTTTCGCACCCGGTGCTGTTCAAGACTCCGGAAGGCATCACCATCACCACCCCGACCCAGACCGAAATCCTGGTCCAGGGCTCGGACAAGCAGCGCGTCGGTGAAGTGGCCGCCAAGATTCGCGGTTACCGTCCGCCGGAGCCCTACAAGGGCAAGGGCGTGAAGTACTCCGACGAAGTCATCATTCGCAAGGAAGCCAAGAAAGCCTAATAAGGCTTATCCGCTTCCCAAGGATCAAGATCATGAGCATCAAGAACAACGCCCGTCTCCGCCGCGCCAAGAGCACCCGCGCCCACATCCGTGTGCTCGGCGTGCCGCGCCTGTCGGTGCTGCGCACTGGCCAGCATCTGTACGCGCAACTGTTCAGCGCGGACGGCTCCAAGGTCATCGTCGCCGCCAACACCCTGCAGGCCGACGTCAAGGAAGGCCTGAAGAACGGCAAGAACAGCGACGCCGCTGCCCGCGTGGGCAAGGTGATCGCCGAACGCGCCGTGGCCGCCGGTATCGAGAAGATCGCCTTCGACCGTTCGGGCTACCGTTACCATGGCCGGATCAAGGCCCTGGCCGACGCCGCCCGCGAAGCCGGCCTCAAGTTCTGATTGAAATGCGTGGGGCTCGTCCCCACGCTTAGGCCGCCGGCAAGGTTTTTGCCGGACGCCCCGCGGCTTCTGTCCGTGACGGCGGTCCACCGCAGCATTCCACAACTATAAGCGGCAAAGCCGTAATCACTTAATCATCTAAGGAATCCGGAAATGGCTGAAGAACAACGTGCACCGCGGGGTCGTGATCGCGACCGCAACCGCGAAGAGAAAGTAGACGACGGCATGATCGAGAAGCTGGTCGCGGTCAACCGCGTCAGCAAGACGGTCAAGGGCGGTCGCCAGTTCACCTTCACCGCCTTGACGGTGGTGGGCGACGGCAACGGCAAGATCGGTTTCGGTTACGGCAAGGCGCGCGAAGTGCCGGTCGCGATCCAGAAGTCGATGGAATATGCGCGCAAGGGCATGCTCAATGTCGACCTGAACAACGGCACCTTGTGGCACCCGGTCAAGGCCGGCCACGGCGCGGCGCGTGTGTACATGCAGCCGGCCTCCGAAGGTACCGGCGTGATCGCCGGCGGCGCCATGCGCGCCGTGCTGGAAGCGGTCGGGGTGAAGGACGTGCTGGCCAAGGCCGTGGGTTCGCGCAATCCGATCAACCTGGTGCGCGCCACGCTGAAGGGCCTGGGCGACATGCAGTCGCCGGCCCGCATCGCGGCCAAGCGCGGCAAGAAAATCGAGGAACTCAATTATGGCAAGTGAGTCCAACAAGACCGGTACGGTCAAGAACGGTACCGTTAAAGTCCGCCTGGTGCGCGGCCTGCGTGGTTCCCAGGGCATCCACCGCTTGTCGGTGAAGGCGCTGGGCCTGAACAAGCTCAACGATGTGCGTGAACTGAAGGACAGCCCGCAGGTACGCGGCCTGATCAACAAGGTCCACTACCTCGTTCGCGTCGAGGAGTAATCGATATGCATCTCAACACACTCAAGCCCGGCGAAGGCGCCCGCACCGAGCGCAAGCGCGTCGGTCGCGGTATCGGTTCCGGCCTGGGCAAGACCTGCGGCCGCGGCCACAAGGGTTCGTTCGCGCGTTCGGGCAAGGGCAAGATCAAGGCCAAGTTCGAAGGCGGCCAGATGCCTTTGATCAAGCGCCTGCCGAAGGTCGGTTTCCGCTCGAAGCTGAAGCTGGATTGCGCCGAAGTGATGTCGTACCAGCTGGACAAGCTCGAGGCCGGCGAGATCGATTTCGCCGCGCTGCAGGCCGCCAAGCTGGTTCCGACCAGCGCCAAGCGCGCCAAGATCGTCAAGAAGGGCGACCTGACCAAGAAGTTCGTGCTGAAGGGCATCACTGCCACGGCCGGTGCCAAGGCGGCTATCGAAGCCGTCGGCGGCAGCGTGCAGGAGTAATCGCAGAATGGCGCAAGGCAACGCAGGCGGCGTAGGCGGGTTGGGCAAGTTCACTGAACTGCGCCAGCGCCTGCTGTTCGTGGTCGGCGCGCTGATCGTCTATCGCATCGGTTGCTTCATTCCGGTTCCCGGCGTGAACCCCGATGCGATGCTGGCGATGATGCAGGCGCAGGGCGGCGGCATCGTGGACATGTTCAACATGTTCTCGGGCGGCGCCTTGCACCGTTTCAGCCTGTTCGCACTCAACGTGATGCCCTACATCTCGGCATCCATCGTGTTCCAGCTGGCCGTGCATATCTTTCCTTCGCTCAAGGCGTTGCAGAAGGAAGGCGAATCCGGCCGGCGCAAGATCACCCAGTACTCGCGCATAAGCGCGGTGTTGCTGGCGGTGGTGCAGGGCGGCAGCATCGCGATCGCGTTGCAGAACCAGGTCGCGCCGGGCGGCATGCCGGTGGTCTACAACCCGGGCATGGGCTTCGTTCTGACCGCGGTCGTCGCCCTGACGGCAGGCACGATCTTCCTGATGTGGGTCGGTGAGCAGGTGACCGAGCGCGGCGTCGGCAACGGCGTATCGCTGATCATCTTCGCCGGCATCGTCGCTGGCCTGCCGGTGGCCGTGATCAACACGTTCAGCGCGGTCAACGAAGGCAGCATGAGCGTCATCTCCCTGATCATCATCGCCCTGGTGGTGGCGGGCTTCACCTATTTCGTGGTGTTCGTCGAGAGCGGACAGCGCCGGATCACGGTCAATTACGCGCGCCGCCAGGGTGGCCGCAACGCGTACATGAACCAGACGTCGTTCCTGCCGTTGAAGTTGAACATGTCCGGCGTGATTCCGCCGATCTTCGCCTCCAGCATCCTGGCGTTCCCGGCCACGCTGGCTTTGTGGTCCGGTCAGTCCACCTCGACCGTGTGGCTGCAACGCGCATCGCAGGCGCTGGCGCCTGGGGAGCCGCTGCACATGATCGTCCTCGCGGCCCTGATCACCGGTTTTGCGTTCTTCTATACGGCGCTGGTGTTCAACTCGCAGGAAACCGCGGACAACCTGAAGAAGTCCGGCGCGCTGATCCCGGGTATCCGTCCAGGCAAGGCCACGGCCGACTACGTGGACGCGGTGCTGACCCGTTTGACTGCGATCGGTTCGATGTACCTGGTGGCGGTTTGCCTGTTGCCGGATATCATGCGTACCCAGTTGGGCGCCTCGTTCTACTTCGGCGGCACCTCGTTGCTGATCGTGGTCGTGGTGGTGATGGATTTCATCGCCCAGGTCCAGGCCCACTTGATGTCGCACCAGTACGAAGGCCTGTTGAAGAAAGCCAACCTGAAAGGCAGTTCGCGCGGCGGTATGGCGCGCAACTGAGGAATACCGCGGAGTCTTTCCGCAACAGTCCGGGCATTGTTGGTGGCCGGGCTCGCAACTTCAGATGGGCGGCCTGGGCGGCGATCTCGCGCACAGGTGAGAACCAGCCAGTCCCTGCGCAAGAGTAGCGCGGGGCGGGGCGGATCCTGAACGGCCAAGGCCGGGAGGGCTGCGTCTCAGGCGGGTTCCGGCGCCGGAGCATGGGCACACTCCCCATGCCGTGGTTCCTGCAAGTCATTGGCTTGCAAGGGCTTCCCAGAAACCCGAGATCTTGTTAAAATTCGCAGTTCACTCCGCCGGCTTGCACCAGACCTTCACGGGTTTGCCTGCAATCGGGCCACCAAACACAGTTGGAGAATCGCGTCATGGCGCGTATCGCAGGTGTCAACCTGCCTGCCCAGAAGCACGTCTGGGTCGGGTTGCAGAGCATTTACGGCATTGGCCGTACCCGGTCGAAGAAGGTCTGCGAATCCGCAGGCGTGGCTTCGACCACCAAGATCCGTGACCTGTCCGAGCCGGACGTCGAGCGTTTGCGCGCCGAAATCGGCAAGTTCATCGTCGAAGGCGACCTCCGTCGCGAAGTGGGTATGGCGATCAAGCGCCTGATGGACCTGGGTTGCTACCGCGGCCTGCGTCATCGCCGTGGCTTGCCGCTGCGTGGCCAGCGCACCCGTACCAATGCACGCACCCGCAAGGGTCCGCGCAAAGCCATCAAGAAGTAAGGGGCGCGCATCATGGCCAAACCAGCCGAAAAGAAAGTCAAGAAGAAGATCAAGCGCGTCGTCACCGACGGCGTCGCCCACGTCCACGCTTCTTTCAACAACACCATCATCACCATCACCGACCGCCAGGGCAATGCGCTGTCGTGGGCCACTTCGGGCGGCGCGGGTTTCCGCGGTTCCCGCAAGTCCACGCCGTTCGCAGCGCAGGTCGCCGCCGAAAAGGCCGGCCGCGCCGCACTGGACTACGGTCTGAAGTCGTTGGAAGTACGCATCAAGGGTCCAGGCCCGGGCCGCGAGTCCGCGGTGCGTTCGCTCAACAACGTTGGTTACAAAATCACCAACATCATCGACGTTACGCCTATCCCGCATAACGGTTGCCGCCCGCCCAAAAAGCGTCGCGTCTGAGGAGCTGAAGAGAAATGGCTCGTTATATTGGTCCCACCTGTAAGCTCGCCCGCCGCGAAGGCGCCGATCTTTCCCTCAAGAGCCCGACGCGTGCGTTGGACTCCAAGTGCAAGCTGGAGCAGAAGCCCGGCCAGCACGGCGCCACCAACACCCGCAAGGGCAAGCTGTCCGACTACGCCACCCAGCTGCGCGAGAAGCAGAAGGTCAAGCGCATCTACGGCCTGCTGGAGCGCCAGTTCCGCAACTACTACAAGAAGGCCTCGACCAAGAAGGGCAACACCGGCGAGAACCTGCTGCAGCTGCTGGAAACCCGCCTGGACAACGTCGTCTACCGCATGGGCTTCGCCATCACCCGTCCGTCCGCGCGCCAGCTGGTGTCGCACCGCGGCGTGCTGGTCAACGGCAAGTCGGTGAACCTGCCGTCGTACCAGATCAAGGCCGGCGATGCGATCGAGCTTTCCGAAAAGGCCCAGAAGCAGCTTCGCGTGCAGGAATCCCTGACCGTGTCGCAGCAGATGGACCTCAGCCCCTCGTGGGTTGAAGTGGACTCGAAGAAGTTCAGCGGCGTGTTCAAGGCCGTGCCGGATCGTGCAGACCTGCCCGCCGACATCAACGAAGCGCTGATCGTCGAGTTGTACTCGAAGTAATCCCATCACGAGTCCCCGGATCAGCCGGGGATTTGCAGGAGACCAAGCAACATGACGGTTACCACACAGCAGGTACTGCGTCCCCGCGGCCCGCAAATCGAACGCCTTGGCGACAATCGCGCCAAGGTCGTGATCGAACCGCTGGAACGCGGTTACGGCCACACCCTCGGCAACGCGCTGCGCCGCGTGCTGCTGTCGTCCATCCCCGGCTACGCGATCACCGAAGTCGAGATCGACGGCGTGCTGCACGAATACAGCACCATCGAAGGCTTGCAGGAAGACGTGCTTGAAGTCCTGTTGAACCTCAAGGACGTCGCCATTCGCATCCACACCGGCGACAGCTCCACCCTGACCCTGGCCAAGCAGGGCCCGGGCGTGGTCACCGCCGGCGACATCAAGACCGACCACAACGTCGAGATCCTCAACCCGGGCCTGGTCATCTGCAACCTGACCAAGGACACGGCGATCAACATGCGCCTGAAGATCGAGCGCGGTTTCGGCTACCAGCCGGCTGCCGCCCGCCGCCGTCCGGACGAGGAAACCCGCACCATCGGCCGCCTGATGCTGGACGCTTCGTTCTCGCCCGTGCGCCGCGTCGCCTATGCGGTGGAAGCCGCGCGCGTCGAGCAGCGCACCGACCTGGACAAGCTGGTCCTGGAAATCGAGACCAACGGCACCATCGACGCCGAGGAAGCCGTGCGCACCGCCGCCGATATCCTTAGCGACCAGCTGTCGGTGTTCGGCGATTTCACCCACCGCGACCGTGGCGGCGCCAAGCCGGCTCCGACCGGCGTGGATCCGGTGCTGCTGCGCCCGATCGACGACCTGGAGCTGACCGTGCGTTCGGCCAACTGCCTCAAGGCCGAGAGCATCTACTACATCGGCGACCTGATCCAGAAGACCGAAGTCGAGCTGCTGAAGACCCCGAACCTCGGCAAGAAGTCGCTGACCGAGATCAAGGAAGTCCTCGCCCAGCGCGGCCTCTCTTTGGGCATGAAGCTGGAAAACTGGCCGCCGGCCGGTGTCTCGCAGCACGGCATGCTGGGCTGATCAAGCAATAACGGAAACCCGCAGCAACTGCGGGTTTCCGGTTGTAAACGCAACACAACGCCGACGCACCTGAAGGGGCGCGGCGATGCCCGATCAGGACGACCGGGCTCGGGCCATCCGCAGTCCAGGTACCAACGCCATGATGGCGACAGCGAACTCCAACAGCATCAACATTAACCAGGAATCAAAACCATGCGCCACCAGAAAGCCGGCCGCAAGTTCAGCCGCACCAGCGCCCATCGCCACGCGATGTTCAGCAACATGGCCGCCTCGCTGATCAAGCACGGCCTGATCCGCACCACCCTGCCGAAGGCCAAGGAACTGCGTCGCGTCGCGGAACCGCTGATCACCCTCGGCAAGGTCGACGGCGTCGCCAATCGCCGCCTCGCCTTCGCCCGCCTGCGCGACAAGGAAGCGGTCGGCACCCTGTTCACCACCCTGGGTCCGCGCTACCAGTCGCGCCCGGGCGGCTACCTGCGCATCCTCAAGTGCGGTTTCCGCGCTGGCGACAATGCGCCGATGGCCTACGTCGAACTGCTGGACCGTCCGGAAGCCGCAGCTCTCGTCGAGTAATCCCGTCGAGCAATCGCGCGCGCTCCATGCAATGCACCAGCGAACCCCGGCCATGCGCCGGGGTTCGTTTTTTCGGGCTCGTCACTTGCGGCATATGCCCGATGGCGCAGTCCCGGCGATAATGGCGGCAGTCGTCCGATCCCAGGCATGCCATGAATCCGTTCCGCTGGTCGTTCCGCACGCAGTTCCTTTGCGGCTTCTTCGCGTGTTTCGCGTTGCTCGCCTATGCGCTTTACCTGGAACATTACGGCGGGCTGGTGCCGTGCCCGTTGTGCAGTTTCCAGCGCGGCGCATTCGTGCTTCTCGGCCTGGTGTTCCTGATCGGCGGGTTGCACGCGCCGCGTGGCCGTGCCGGGCGGGGAACCTATGGCGTACTCGCATTGCTGGCCGCCGCACTGGGGATTTCGATCGCCGGCCGCCACGTCTGGCTGCAACACCTGCCGGCGGACCAGGTGCCCGCCTGCGGCCCGGACCTGTCGTTCATGATGGAAGCCTTCCCGCTGGCCGATGTGTTGCGCAAGGTGTTCACCGGTTCCGGTGAATGCGCGCGGGTCGACTGGACCTTCCTCGGCCTGGCGATGCCGGCATGGAGCCTGATCTGTTTCGCGGTGCTCGCGCTGTGGGCGCTGCATGCCGGTTTCCGCAGGCGGAAGGTTTCATAAGCAAGAATTGACGCGGCGCATCATTCTGGCAACATGGTGATCCGCCAAGGAAACCGCCATGAGCAACACCGACCGCAATCTCCGTGCCGTGAACATTCCCGCCGAGTGGACGCCCGCTTCCTGGCGCTCGCGCACCGCGGTGCAGATGCCCACGTATCCGGACGCGCAGGCGCTGGAATCGGCGCAGGGTGAGTTGCGGCGACTGCCGCCGTTGGTGACTTCCTGGGAAATCTTCGCACTGAAGAAGCAGCTGGCCGAAGCGCAGGAAGGCAAGCGCTTCCTGCTGCAGGGCGGCGATTGCGCGGAAAGCTTCAGCGACTGCGAGTCCGGGCTGATTTCCAACCGCCTGAAAGTCCTCCTGCAGATGAGCCTGGTGCTGGTCCATGGCCTGCGCCTGCCGGTGGTGCGCGTGGGTCGCTTCGCCGGCCAGTACGCCAAGCCGCGCTCCACCGACACCGAAACCCGCGACGGCGTGACCTTGCCCAGCTACCGCGGCGATCTGGTCAACCAGCCCGAGTTCACCGCCGAAGCGCGCATCCCGGACCCGCGACGGATGATCAAGGCGCATGCGCGCTCGGCGATGACCATGAATTTCGTGCGCGCGCTGATCGATGGCGGCTTCGCCGACCTGCATCATCCCGAATACTGGAACCTCAACTGGGTCGGCTACTCGCCCAACGCCAACGAATACCAGCAGATGGTCACTTCCATCGGCGATGCGGTGCGTTTCATGGAGACGCTGTCCGGTTCGGAGGTGCACAACTTGAACCGCATCGATTTCTACACTTCGCACGAAGCCCTGCTGCTGCCGTACGAGGAAGGGCTGACCCGCGAAGTGCCGCGACAGTGGGGCTGGTTCAACCTGAGCACGCATTACCCGTGGATCGGCATGCGTACCGCCGCGGTCGATGGCGCGCACGTGGAATACCTGCGCGGCGTGCGTAATCCGATCGCGCTGAAAGTGGGGCCTTCGGTGAATCCGGACCAGCTGCTGCGCCTGATCGATATCCTCAATCCCGAAGACGAGCCGGGCCGCCTGACCTTCATCCATCGCATGGGCGCGACCCAGATCGCGGAGAAGCTGCCGCCGTTGCTCGATGCGGTGCGCCGCGACGGGCGGCGCGTGCTGTGGGTCTGCGATCCGATGCATGGCAACACCGAAAGCACGTCGAACGGCTACAAGACGCGCCGCTTCGACAACATCCGCGGCGAAGTGGAACAGTCCTTCGACCTGCATGCCGCCGCTGGGACGCGACTGGGTGGCGTGCACCTGGAGCTGACCGGCGAGGATGTCACCGAGTGCACTGGCGGCGCGCGTGAACTGACCGATATCGATCTCGAGCGCGCCTACCGCTCGACGGTCGATCCGCGACTGAATTACGAGCAGTCGCTGGAGATCGCGATGTCGATCGTGCGCAAGCAGAACCAGCTGGCGGCGCCCGCCGCGCGCCAATAACGATCGGCTGCGGGGGCCAGCCAAGCCTCGTTCTTCGAGGGTCCGGGTCGATCCCGCGAGATGCAGGTTCGCGGGAGACCGACGCGGATCCTACTGATGCGCCTTGGCGGCGGCCGGCATACTCGGCAGGTATTTCGGCGGCTCGCGCGCCAAGGTCAGCTGCTCGTAGGCATAACCCAGTTCGATCAACCGCGGCTCGCTCCACGCGGTGCCCATGAACACGATGCCCAGCGGCAAGCCATTGCTGCTGCCCATCGGGATGGTCAGGCTGGGATAACCGGCGACCGCGGCGGCGCCATAGCCGGCGCCGGGGAAGCGATCGCCGGCCTGCCGATCGATGACCCAGGCCGGTCCGGTGGCGGGTGCGATCAATGCATCCAGTTGCTGTGCCTTCAACGCCACATCGATGCCCTCCGGCCCGGCCAGTCGCTTGGCCCGCGAGCGGGCGCCGATATAGGACTCTTCGCCCAGGCCGCCCTTGGCATTGGCCTGCTCGAACAATTCCTGGCCGAAGAACGGCATCTCGGAATCACGGTATTGCTGGTTGTAGCCGATCAGCTGGGACAGGCTTTTCAGCGGCGCGTCCTGTCTGGCCAGATAGCGTTCCAGCCCGGACTTGAATTCGTAAAGCAGCAGCGTGTCTTCGTCGTCCGACCATTGACCGTCGGTGGGGATCTCGGCATCGACCACGGTGGCGCCGGCTTCGCGCAGGGTCTTGATCGCCACTTCCATGGCCGCGGCGGCATCGGGATGGATGGCGAACTTGCTGCGCAGCACGCCGATGCGCGCGCCCTTCAGGCCATTCGGGTTCAGGTGCGCGTGGTAATCCAGGGTGGTGTTCCAGGCCGCGTTGCCGGTGGCCGGGTCGGCGTCGTCGCGCCCGGCCAGCACGGTCAGCAGTTGCGCCGCATCGGCGACGTTGCGGGTCATCGGCCCGGCGCTGTCCTGGCTGAAGGAGATGGGGATGATGCCTTCACGGCTGATCAGTCCGACGGTGGGCTTCAGGCCCACTACGCCGTTCATCGCGGCGGGGCAGATGATGCTGCCATCGGTTTCGGTGCCGATAGCGGCCACGGCCAGATTGGCCGAAACCGCCACTGCGCTGCCCGAACTGGAACCGCAGGGACTGCGGTCCAGGACATAGGGATTGCGCGTCGGCCCGCCACGGCCGCTCCAGCCGGAGGTGGAATGGGTGGAGCGGAAGTTCGCCCATTCGCTGAGGTTGGTCTTGCCCAGGATCACCGCGCCGGCCTCGCGCAGACGCCGGACCAGGAAGGCGTCGCTGCGCGGATGGAACTCATTGAGCGCCAGCGAGCCCGCGGAATTGGCCATCGGGGTCGCGCCGATGTTGTCCTTCAGCAGGATCGGGATGCCATGCAGCGGGCCACGCACGGAATTGGTGTTGCGTTCGACATCGCGGAGCGCGGCTTCCTTCATCGCGTCGGGGTTGATCTCGATCACCGCATTGAGCGCCGGGCCGGCCTTGTCGATGGCGGCGATGCGGTCCAGGTAGGCCTGGGTCAGCGTGCGGCTGTCCAGTTCGCCACGCTGCATGCGCGCCTGCAGGTCGGCGATGTCGGCTTCCGCATAGATGAAGTCGGTAGGCTCGGCGGCGGCCCTCGTCGGCGTGGCATCGGGGGCGGTGGAATCGCAAGCGCCGAGCGCAAGGATGAGAGCGAGCAACAGCGGGATGCGCCGCATCAAGTCGGGTCCGGAAGAAAGTGCGTGATGCAGGCTACCCAGCATCGGGTGCGTGCGCAATGGCAAGCAGGACGGATCCGGGCGCTGATGGAACGCGCTTCAGTGGCGTCGTTTGAGCAGGTCGCGCGCAAGGATGGCGACCACCGCCAGGTTGATGGCCAGCACCAGCCAGGTATGCCAGCCGGGATGGTGGTACAGGGCGTACAGATCCAGTGGCAGGTAGGCGGCCGTGCCCACGCAGCCCAGCCACGAGGCCCAGGCCTTGGCCCGCCACAGACCCCAGGCCTCGACCAGGCGCCAGATCGCGTACAGGGTGACCACGGCCACGGCCAGATGCACGGCGCCAGGATTGATCGCATTCAACAGCGAGGGCAGGGTGCCGTGGTCCGGGTCGAGGTTGAACCTGGCGATCAAGCCGGAGATCACATTGCGCAGCGGCTGCGGCCCCAGCACTTCCAGGCTGGCGGCCGCGATCAGGGCCAGGAAACCCTTCAGGCCTTCGAACAAGGCCAGCACATGCAGGCCCGGATGCGCCCGCGGCGCCGGGTTGTAATGGGTTTCCGTCACTACGCTACGACGCGCCGGTCCTGGCGGATCGATCAGGCGGCGCGCGAGGCGCGCTTGCGGTCGCTCTCGTTGAGGAACTTCTTGCGCAGGCGGATTTCCTTCGGGGTGACTTCGACCAGTTCGTCGTCCTCGATGAAGTCCAGCGCCTGCTCCAGCGAATACTTGATCGCCGGGGTCAGCTTGATCGCATCGTCCTTGCCGGAGGCGCGCATGTTGGTCAGCGGCTTGGTCTTGATGGCGTTGACGGTGAGGTCGTTGTCCTTCGAGTGGATGCCGATCAGCTGGCCTTCGTAGACGTTGTCGCCTTCGGCGGCGAACAGCTTGCCGCGTTCTTCCAGCGGCCCAAGCGAATAAGCCGGCGTGGCGCCGGGCGCATTGGCGATCATCACCCCGTTCTGGCGCTTGGCGATGGCGCCCTGTTCCTTCGGGCCGTAATGGTCGAATACGTGGAACAGCAGGCCCGAACCCTGGGTCAGGGTCTTGAATTCGTTCTGGAAGCCGATCAGGCCGCGCGCCGGAATCATGTAGTCCAGGCGCACGCGGCCCCTGCCGTCGGATTCCATGTTCTTCAGCTGGCCCTTGCGTACGCCGAGCTTTTCCATGACCCCGCCCTGGTGCTGCTCCTCGATGTCCACCACCAGTTGCTCGACCGGCTCCATCTGCTTGCCGTCGATCTCCTTGATGATGACCTCGGGACGCGACACGGCCAGCTCGAAACCTTCGCGGCGCATGTTCTCGATCAGCACCGACAGGTGCAGCTCGCCGCGGCCGGAGACCAGGAACTTGTCCGGATCCGAACCTTCCTCGACCTTCAGCGCCACGTTGTGCAGGGTCTCGCGTTCCAGGCGCTCGCGGATCTGGCGGCTGGTGATGAACTTGCCGCCGCTGTGCTCCTTGCTGCCCGCGAACGGCGAGTTGTTGACCTGGAAGGTCATCGAGATGGTCGGTTCATCGACGGTCAGGGCCGGCAGCGCTTCCGGGGTGTCCAGCGCGCAGATCGTGTCGGAAATGCTGAGCTCGGCGACGCCGGAGATGGCGACGATGTCGCCCGCTTCGGCTTCCTCGACTTCCACGCGCTCCAGGCCCATGAAGCCGAGCACCTGCAGGACCTTGCCCTGGCGCTTCTTGCCTTCGCGGTCGACGACGCTGACCGCCATGTTGGTGCGGACCTTGCCGCGCTGGATGCGGCCGACGCCGATCAGGCCGACGAAGTTGTTGTAGTCGAGCTGGCTGACGCGCATCTGGAAGGGACCGTCCGGGTCCACCGTCGGCGCCGGTACGTGCTTCATGATCGCTTCGTACAGCGGGGTCATGTCGCCGTCGCGGGCGGCATCGTCGAGGCTGGCGTAGCCGTGCAGCGCCGAGGCGTAGACGATCGGGAAATCGAGCTGCTCGTTGGTGGCGCCGAGCTTGTCGAACAGGTCGAACACCTGGTCGATGACCCAGTCCGGACGCGCGCCCGGGCGGTCGATCTTGTTGACTACCACTATCGGCTTGAAACCCATGTCGAACGCTTTTTGGGTCACGAAGCGGGTCTGCGGCATCGGTCCGTCCATCGCGTCGACCAGGATCAGCACCGAGTCGACCATCGACAGCACGCGCTCGACCTCGCCGCCGAAGTCGGCGTGGCCCGGGGTATCGACGATATTGATGCGGTTGCCCCGCCAGGTGATGGCCGTGTTCTTGGACAGGATCGTGATGCCACGTTCCTTTTCCTGGTCGTTGCTGTCCATCACCCGCTCGGCCAACACGGTGCGTTCGTTGAAGGTGCCGGACTGCTTCAGCAGGCAGTCGACGAGGGTGGTCTTGCCGTGGTCGACGTGGGCGACGATGGCGATGTTGCGGAGATTTTGGATGGACATGGGAAAGGCGCGCCGTTCGGGCACGCTGGGGCCTGGAAAGAAGCCGGGTATTATATAGAACCTGGCGCCGAGCCATTCATCTAATCTGGATCCATTCATGTCCCTGATCGCCACCTTCGACACCGCCCGCGGCCCCATCAAGGTCGAGCTGTACCCGGACAAGGCCCCGCTGACCGTGGCCAATTTCGTCAATCTGGCCCAGCGCGGCTTTTATGACGGCCTCAATTTCCACCGGGTCATCCCCGATTTCATGATCCAGGGCGGCTGCCCCGAGGGTTCCGGCCGTGGCGGCCCGGGCTACCGGTTCGAGGACGAGACCAACAATGGCGTGCGCCACGAGCGCGGGGTGCTGTCCATGGCCAATGCCGGCCCCAACACCAACGGCAGCCAGTTCTTCATCACCCACGTGGCCACCCCGTGGCTGGACGGCAAGCACACCGTGTTCGGCAAGGTCGTCGAAGGCCTGGACGTGGTCGACAGCGTGGCCGGCGGCGATGCCCTCGCCTCGGTGAAGATCGAAGGCGACACCGCCGCCGTGCTGGCCGCCAAGGCCGACCGCGTTGCCGAGTGGAACAAGTACCTCAGCGCCTGAGGTATCCGGGTTGCCTGTGGGAGGGGCTTTGGCCCCGACGCTCTGGTATCGGAAAGCATCGGGGCCGAGGCCCCTCCCGCAACAGGAGAGCGAACCCGCGCTCATGCTAAAATTTTGCGCCGCAACAGCGGCTCGTTTCCCTCACCCCCACGAGGTTCTGCAATGCTCAAGTTAGCCGGGCGCATGGGTCGCGCCAAGCCCAGTGCGATCATGGCGGTCGCCGAAAAAGCCAAGAAGCTCAAGGCCGCCGGCCGCGACATCATCAGCTTCTCGATCGGCGTGCCCAATTTCCTGCCTGGCGAACACGTCTACCAGGCCGCACGCGACGCGCTGTCCAAGGATTCGGGGCAATACGGTTCCAACCGCGGCGCCGATGCGCTGCTGGATGCCTTCCTCAAGCACATGCAGGACCTCGGCCTGACCGGCTATACCCGCGCCAACCTGTCCACCGGCATCGGCGCCAAGCACGTGCTGTACAACCTGGCCGAAGTGTTGCTGGACGAGGGCGACACCATCGCGTTCCCGACGCCGTACTGGACCTCGTACGTCGATATCGCCGAGATCGTCAACGCCAGAATCCTGCTGCTGCCGTGCCCGGCCGGCCAGGATTACAAGCTGACTCCCGCGCAGCTCGATGCCGCGCTGGCGACCAAGCCCAAGGTGTTCCTGTTCAACAATCCTTCCAACCCGACCGGCATGGTCTATACGAAGGAAGAAGTCATCGCCCTGGCCGAAGTGCTGGTGAAGCATCCGCAGACCTGGATCATCACCGACGACATCTACAACCGCATGCTGTTCGACGGCCTGGAGTACTTCAACTTCGTGCAAGCGCGGCCGGAACTGCGCGAGCGCACCGTGTTCGTGGATTCGCTGTCCAAGACCTACGGCATGCCCGGCTGGCGCGTCGGCTTCATGGCCGGCCCCGAAGCCATCGCCCAGGCGGTGACCACGCTCAACTCGAACCACATCACCAATATCCCGGAAGTGACCACGGCCGCCGCCATCGCCGCGCTGTCGGGTCCGCAGGACGTGACGACGGCCAAGAACCTGGAGTTCCAGGGCAAGCGCGACCAGGTCATGGCCGCATTGGCCGCGATCCCGGGAGTGGTCTGCCCGCGTCCGCAGGGCGCGTTCTATGTGTTCCCGGACATCAGCGTGGCCTTCGGCAAGTCGCATGACGGTGTCGCGATCAACAACGACATCGATTTCTGCAATGCGCTGCTGGAAAGCAAGGGTGTGGCCTGCGTGCCGGGCTCGGCCTTCGGCGAGCCGCGCGCGCTGCGCATCAGCTACACCTGTCCGACCGCGCAACTGGCGCCGGGCATGCAGCGGATCCAGGAATTCTTCGCCGAGTTGAAATGACCGTAGGGTGGGCTCCGGCCCACCATCTTTCCCGTGCGGTGGGCCAGGGCCCACCCTATGAAACCCGAGGATTCGCACCATGAAGACCCCCGTTCGAGTCGCCGTCACCGGTGCCGCTGGCCAGATCGGTTACGCACTGCTGTTCCGCATCGCTTCCGGCGAAATGCTGGGCAAGGACCAGCCGGTGATCCTGCAATTGCTGGAGCTGCCGATCGACAAGGCCCAGGCCGCGCTGAAGGGCGTGATGATGGAGCTGGAAGACTGCGCGTTCCCGCTGCTCGCCGGCATGGTCGGCACCGACGATCCGGAAGTCGCGTTCAAGGACGCCGACGTGGCCCTGCTGGTCGGTGCGCGCCCGCGCGGCCCGGGCATGGAGCGCAAGGACCTGCTGCTTGAGAACGCCAAGATCTTCACCGCCCAGGGTGCGGCGCTGAACAAGGTCGCCAGCCGCAACGTCAAGGTGCTGGTGGTCGGCAACCCGGCCAATACCAATGCCTACATCGCGATGAAGTCGGCGCCGGATCTGCCGGCGAAGAACTTCACCGCGATGCTGCGCCTGGACCACAACCGCGCGCTGTCGCAGCTGGCCAACAAGGCCGGCGTGGCCGTTGGCGACATCGAGAAGCTGGTCGTGTGGGGCAATCACAGCCCGACCATGTATCCCGACTATCGCTTCGCCACGGTCAACGGCGCTTCGTTGAAGGACAAGATCAACGATGCGGCCTGGAACAGCGATGCGTTCATCCCGCAGGTCGGCAAGCGCGGCGCCGCGATCATCGAAGCGCGTGGCTTGTCCTCGGCCGCCTCGGCCGCCAATGCCGCCATCGACCATATCCACGACTGGGTGCTGGGCAGCAACGGCAAGTGGGTGACCATGGGCGTGCCGTCCGATGGCAGCTACGGCATTCCGGAGGGCGTGATGTACGGCGTGCCGGTGATCACCGCCAACGGCGAATACACCCGCGTCGAAGGCCTGGAAGTGGACGCGTTCAGCCGTGCCGCCATGGACAAGACCCTGGCCGAGCTGGAAGAGGAGCGCGCCGGCGTGGCGCATCTGCTCGGCTGATCGCGCCAGGCGAGGCAATACCTGCAACGCCGGGCTTGTCCCGGCGTTTGCTTTTGGCGCGCCGTCGTCGCGTACATGCGACTAATGTCCAAAGGCCCTCGCACACGGCGGGAACTATGCTTCGGCCAATTCCGAGGGCTGGACGATCGCCATGGGCTATGAAGAAACCTACCGCCGCTCGATAGACCAGCCGGAAGAGTTCTGGGCGGAGGAAGCCAAGGCGATCCACTGGCACAAGCCGCCGCAGCGGATCCTCGATTATTCCAATCCTCCGTTCCGCCGCTGGTTCGTCGGCGGCGAGACCAACCTCTGCTACAACGCGGTCGACCGGCACCTCGAGGAGCGCGGCGAACAGCTTGCCCTGGTGGCCATTTCCACCGAGACCAACGTCACCCGCGAAATCTCCTACAACGAACTGCATCGCGAAGTGAATGCGTTCGCGGCGATCCTGAAGAAACTGGATGTCGGCCGCGGCGACCGCGTCGTCATCTACATGCCGAACATGGCCGAGGCCGTGTTCGCGATGCTGGCCTGCGCGCGCATCGGCGCCGTGCATTCGGTGGTGTTCGGTGGATTCGCCGCGCATAACCTGGCGCTACGCATCGACGATGCCACGCCCAAGTTGCTGATCGCCGCCGACGCTGGCATGCGCGGTGGCAAGGTCATTCCCTACAAGGCGCTGGTCGATGAGGCCTGCGCCAGATCCGCGACGCCTCCGCCGAAAGTGCTGATCGTCTCCCGTGGCCTCGACCCCGCATTGCCGAAAGTGCAGGGGCGCGATGTCGACTATGCCGAACTGCGTGCCGAAGCCGGCGCTACCGATGTGCCGGTGGAATGGCTGGAATCCAGCGAGCCCAGCTACCTGCTCTACACCTCCGGCACCACCGGCAAGCCCAAGGGCGTGCAGCGCGACGTCGGCGGCTACGCGGTGGCGATGGCGCAATCCATGCGCACGATCTTTGATTGCGCTCCAGGGCAGGTGATGTTCTCCACCTCCGATGTCGGCTGGGCGGTGGGGCATTCCTACAATGTGTATGGACCGCTGATCGGCGGTTGCACCACGTTGCTGTACGAGGGGTTGCCGTTCCACCCGGATGCGGGCATCTGGTGGTCGCTGTGCGAAAAATACGGCGTCCGCACCATGTTCTCTTCACCGACCGCGATCCGGGTGCTGAAGAAGCACGACGCTTCCTTCATCCGCGAACACGGCCTGTCGAAGCTGCAGTATCTGTTCCTGGCTGGCGAGCCGCTGGACGAGCCGACCGCGCACTGGATCCACGGGATGCTGGGAAAACCCATCATCGACAATTACTGGCAGACCGAAACCGGATGGCCGGCGATCACGATGCTGCCCGGGCTGGACATGAAGCCGGTGAAGTTCGGTTCGCCCGGCTTCCCCAACCTCGGCTACCGGATGAAGGTGATCGACGAATCCACCGGCGAAACCGTGGCGGCCGGACAGAAAGGCGTGCTGGTGATCGAGCCACCGCTGCCGCCGGGATGCATGAGCACGATCTGGAACGACGACGCGCGCTTCATCGGCAGCTACTTCAGCCATTTCAAGGAACTGGTGTACAGCTCGCTGGACTGGGCGATCCGCGACGAGGACGGCTATACCTTCATACTCGGTCGCACCGACGACGTGATCAATGTCGCCGGGCATCGCCTGGGCACCCGCGAGATCGAGGAATCGGTGTCGTCATTCGGCGCAGTCGCCGAAGCGGCGGTGATCGGCGTGCAGGACGAAATCAAGGGGCAGGTGCCGGTCGTGTTCGCCACGCTTCGCCAACACACCGATGAGCCGCACGAGCGCGTCGCCGCCGCCACCGGCATGCGCCGCGCGGTGGAGGAAAGCCTGGGCGCGGTCGCGCGTCCGGCGCGCGTCTATATCGTCAATGCCTTGCCGAAGACGCGCTCCGGCAAACTGCTGCGGCGTTCGCTGCAGGCACTGGCGCAAGGTGCGGATCCGGGCGACCTGTCGACGCTGGACGATCCGGGCGCGCTGGAAGAAGTGAAGAAGGCGCTGTTGCGCGGACCGGAGGTCGGCAGCTGAGGGCGTGCGCTATCCGGGTGTCGCTGGAGGCACGCCGGTATAGCTGGCCCGTGGCCTGATCAGCCGTCCCAAGGCCTGTTGTTCGAGCGCATGCGCCAACCAGCCCGCCAGACGTCCGGCCGCGAACATCACCAGCGCGGGCGTGGCCGGGAGTCCGTGCACGTGGCAGATCGCGGCGAGCATGAAATCGATGTTCGGGCGTTGTCCGCTGATTTCCTCGGTGGCGGCGATGATCGCCTCCAGCGACTGCATCGTCGGCGTTCCCGCATACAGCTCGCGCAACCGGGACAGAATCTCCGTTGCGCGCGGATCGCCGTGCGGGTAAAGCGCATGACCGAAGCCGGGCAGGTCGTCGCCGCGTTGCCAGCGGGTGGCGATGAACTCACGGATCGAAGCGGCCTCGCGCGCGTCCGCGATCAGGGCATGGGTGCGCGCCGTGGCGCCGCCGTGGCGCGGGCCGGAAAGCGCGGCCAATCCGCTGCAGACCGTGCCATGCAGGTGCGCGCCGGTGGAGGCGACCACGCGCGCGGCGAAGGCGGAGACGTTGAGTTCGTGGTCGGCGCAGACCACCAGCGCGGCGCGTACCAGTTCGGCGAAGCCTTCGTCTCCCGGTTTCCAACTGTTCGCCAGCAACCGATGCACCGGGCCTGCGAACGGCGGCTGCGCCACCAGCAGCGCGGCGTTATGGCGCAACAGCGTGGCTGCGATCTCATGGCGCACGCGTGGCGCGGAATTGAAGGAATGGCGTACTTCCAGCGCCAGCAACGGTATCGCCGACATCGCTCGCTCCAGTGGCGGAAGGCGCGCGTCGCTGGCGATGGCCGACACGGTCGCCGGCCAATGCGGATCGAGTTCAACCGCGAAAGGATCATGCTCGCCGCAATCCCACAGCAGCCGTGCGATGTCCTCCAGGGTGGCGCCGTCGTGCGCGGCAGTGATCGCGGACCTGCCGCGGTAGTAGGGACCGTCCGGCCGGATCAGTGAAATCTGCGTCTCCAGTACCGGCAGGCCGCGATCGAGGCTTTGCGCGGCGCCACGTGCCGCGCCGCGTCCCGCCTGTTTGCGTTGCGCCAGCCGCTCCACGTCGTGCCGTGGGTACAGGCGGCTGCGATGATCCGGTCCCGGCCGGGATTCGAGCAGGCCGCGGCTCACATACGCGTATAGCGTGGCCTGGCTGATCCCAAGGATCCGGCAGGTCTCGCGGGCGGAAAGCAGATCGGCGTGGGTCGGATCCGTGGACATGGGAGATATGTTGATTGAAATAATCAAGATTGATCAATACTGCAGATGATGCCAGATTGGCGGCCCAACGAGGAGGCGTACCATTCGCGCACCTCAGCCGCCTGACGCAGTGCGCCGTGGCGGACACGACGACCCAAGAGGAGTCCACATGAGCAACCCGAACGCTGGCGCCCCCGCTTCTCCCGGAGCGAAATTCCGCGCCGCGCTGAACGCCGAATCGCCACTGCAGGTGATCGGCGCCATCAACGCCAACCATGCGCTGCTGGCCAAGCGCGCCGGCTATCGCGCCATCTACCTGTCCGGGGGCGGCGTCGCCGCCGGCTCGCTGGGCCTGCCGGACCTGGGGATCAACACGCTGGAGGATGTGCTGGTCGACGTGCGCCGCATCACCGATGTGTGCGACCTGCCGCTGATGGTGGACATCGATACCGGCTTCGGCCCCAGCGCGTTCAATATCGAGCGCACGGTGAAATCGCTCATCAAGGCTGGCGCCGCGGCCTGCCATATCGAGGACCAGGTCGGCGCCAAACGTTGCGGCCATCGTCCGGGCAAGGAAATAGTCACGGCCAGCGAAATGGTCGACCGGGTGAAAGCCGCCGCGGATGCCAAGACCGATCCGGATTTCTTCCTGATCGCCCGCACCGACGCCATCCAGGTCGATGGCGTGGATGCGGCGATCGAACGCGCCATCGCCTGCGTGGAAGCAGGGGCCGACGGCATCTTCGCCGAAGCCGCCTATGACCTGCCCACCTATCAGCGCTTCGTCGATGCGGTGAAGGTGCCGGTGCTGGCCAACATCACCGAGTTCGGCAAGACCCCGCTGTTCACCCGCGAGGAGCTGGCATCGGTCGGCGTGGCCATTCAGCTCTACCCGCTGTCGGCGTTCCGCGCCATGAACAAGGCCGCCGAAGCCGTGTACACCGCGATCCGCCGCGATGGCCACCAGAAGAACGTGGTCGACACCATGCAGACCCGCGAGGAACTGTACGAGCGCATCGGCTACCACGAATTCGAACAGAAGCTCGATGCGCTGTTCGCCGCCAAGAAATGATCCGGAGAAAGACATGACCGAAGCAGTTCCCTTCAAGCCGAAGAAATCCGTCGCCCTGTCCGGCACCGCCGCCGGCAACACCGCGCTGTGCACGGTCGGCCGCAGTGGCAACGACCTGCATTACCGCGGTTACGACATCCTGGATCTGGCGCGCAGTTCGGAATTCGAGGAAATCGCCCACCTGCTGGTCCACGGCAAGCTGCCCAACCGCGCCGAACTGGCCGGTTACAAGGCCAAGCTCAAGTCGTTGCGCGGCATCCCCGCTGCGGTGAAAACGGCGCTGGAGCAGCTGCCCGCATCGGCGCACCCGATGGACGTGATGCGTACCGGCGTATCGGTGCTGGGTTGCGTATCGCCGGAGAAGGACGACCATAATCATCCGGGCGCGCGCGACATCGCCGACAAGCTGATGGCTTCGCTGGGCCCGATGCTGCTGTACTGGTACCACTGGAGCCACAACGGCAAGCGCATCGATACCGATACCGACGACGACAGCATCGGCGGGCACTTCCTGCACCTGCTGCATGGCGAGAAGCCGCGGGATTCCTGGGTCCAGGCGATGCACACTTCGCTGATCCTGTACGCCGAGCATGAGTTCAACGCCTCGACCTTCGCCTGCCGCGTGATCGCCGGCACCGGCAGCGACATGCATTCGTGCATCGCCGGCGGCATCGGCGCGCTGCGCGGTCCGAAGCATGGCGGCGCCAACGAGGTCGCCTTCGAAGTACAGAAGCGCTACGAAACGCCGGACGAGGCCGGGGAAGACATCAAGGCCCGTGTCGAACGCAAGGAAGTGGTCATCGGTTTCGGCCACCCGGTCTACACCACCGGCGATCCGCGCAACCAGGTGATCAAGGACGTCGCGCGCGAGCTGTCCGACGAGCAGGGCAGCCGCAAGATGTACGACATCGCCGAGCGCCTGGAGACGGTGATGTGGGACATCAAGAAGATGTTCCCCAACCTGGACTGGTTCAGCGCGGTCAGCTATCACATGATGGGCGTGCCGACGGCGATGTTCACCCCGTTGTTCGTGATCGCCCGCACCAGCGGCTGGAGCGCGCACGTGATCGAACAGCGCATCGACGGCAAGATCATCCGGCCCAGCGCGAATTACACCGGTCCGGAAGACCTGGCCTTCGTGCCGCTCGACCGGCGCTGAACGACAAGCGCCGAACAAATCGGGCAGGCAGGGCCACGGCCCTGCCTGCCGACGTTTCGGCCCACTGCGCCAGTCGGCCAGCTAGCTCATCGGATCGCCCGCCATGAATACCCAGTACCGCAAACCCTTGCCCGGCACCTCGCTGGACTATTTCGATGCGCGCGAAGCGGTCGAGGCCATCCAGTCCGGCGCCTACGCCACGTTGCCCTACACCTCGCGCGTGCTGGCCGAGAACCTGGTGCGCCGTTGCGATCCAGCCACGCTCACCGACTCGCTGAAGCAGTTGATCGAACGCAAGCGCGACCTGGACTTCCCCTGGTTTCCCGCGCGGGTGGTCTGCCACGACATCCTCGGCCAGACCGCGCTGGTGGACCTCGCCGGCCTGCGCGATGCCATCGCCGGGCAGGGCGGCGATCCGGCGCAGGTCAATCCGGTAGTGCCGGTGCAACTGATCGTCGACCATTCGCTGGCGGTGGAATGCGGCGGCTTCGACCCCGATGCGTTCGCCAAGAACCGCGCCATCGAGGACCGGCGCAACGAAGACCGTTTCCACTTCATCGAATGGACGCGCAAGGCGTTCAAGAACATGCAAGTGATTCCGCCGGGCAACGGGATCATGCACCAGATCAACCTGGAGAAGATGTCGCCCGTGGTCCAGGCGCGCGATGGCGTGGCCTTCCCCGATACCTGCGTGGGCACCGACAGCCATACGCCGCATGTCGATGCCCTGGGCGTGATCGCGATCGGTGTGGGCGGGCTGGAAGCCGAGAGCGTGATGCTGGGCCGCGCGTCGTGGATGCGCCTGCCGGAAATCGTCGGCGTGCGGTTGACCGGAAAACCGCAACCGGGCATCACCGCGACCGATACGGTGCTGGCGCTGACCGAATTTCTGCGCAAGTCGAAGGTGGTCGGCGCCTGGCTGGAGTTCCATGGCCAAGGCGCTGCCGCGCTGACCCTGGGCGATCGCGCGACCATCTCCAACATGGCGCCGGAATACGGCGCCACTGCGGCGATGTTCTCCATCGACCCGCAGACCATCGATTACCTGCGCCTTACCGGCCGCGAGGAAGAGCAGGTGAAGCTGGTGGAGCTTTATGCGCGCCATACCGGCCTGTGGTCCGACAGTCTTGGCAATGCGGAATACGAGCGCACGCTGCAGTTCGATCTCTCGAGCGTCGTGCGCAACATGGCCGGCCCTTCGAATCCGCATGCGCGCGTGGCCACGTCCGACCTGGCCGCCAGGGGCATCGCCGGTGCTTGGCAAGAAACCCCCGGGCTGATGCCGGATGGCGCGGTGATCATCGCCGCCATCACCAGCTGCACCAACACCAGCAATCCGCGCAACGTGATCGCGGCCGCGTTGCTGGCGCGCAATGCGAACCGCCTGGGCCTGGCCCGCAAGCCGTGGGTGAAGACCTCGCTCGCTCCCGGCTCCCGGGCCGTGAAGCTGTACCTGGATGAAAGCGGCCTGATGCAGGAGCTGGAGGCGTTGGGCTTCGGTGTGGTCGGTTTCGCCTGCACCACCTGCAATGGCATGTCCGGCGCGCTGGATCCGGCGATCCAGCAGGAAATCATCGATCGCGACCTGTACGCGACCGCGGTGCTGTCGGGCAACCGCAACTTCGACGGGCGCATCCATCCTTACGCGAAGCAGGCTTTCCTCGCCTCGCCGGCCCTGGTGGTCGCCTATGCGATCGCCGGCACGATCCGCTTCGACATCGAAAAGGATGTGCTCGGCGTGGTCGATGGCAGGGAAATCCGCCTGAAGGATCTTTGGCCCGGCGACGAAGAGATCGATGCGGTGGTCAAGGCATCGGTCAAGCCGGAACAGTTCCGCAGCGTCTACAGGCCGATGTTCGAAGTCCAGGTCGAACACGGCCCGAAGGTCGAGCCGTTGTACGACTGGCGCGGCATGAGCACCTATATCCGCCGGCCGCCGTACTGGGAAGGCGCGCTGGCCGGCGAACGGACCTTGCGCGGGATGCGCCCGCTGGCGGTTCTGCCCGACAACATCACCACCGACCACCTGTCGCCGTCGAATGCGATCATGCGCAACTCGGCGGCAGGCGAATACCTGGCGAAGATGGGCGTGCCGGAAGAGGACTTCAATTCCTACGCCACCCATCGTGGCGACCACCTGACCGCGCAACGGGCGACCTTCGCCAATCCGAAGCTGTTCAACGAGATGGTGCGCAACGAAGACGGCAGCGTGAAGCAGGGTTCGCTGGCCCGCATCGAGCCCGAAGGCAAGGTCGTGCGCATGTGGGAGGCGATCGAGACCTACATGGAGCGCCGGCAGCCGCTGATCATCATCGCCGGTGCCGACTACGGCCAGGGTTCTTCGCGCGACTGGGCGGCCAAGGGTGTGCGTCTGGCCGGCGTGGAAGCCATCGCCGCCGAGGGCTTCGAACGCATCCACCGCACCAACCTGATCGGCATGGGCGTGCTGCCGCTGGAGTTCAAGCCCGGCACCGACCGCAGGACGCTGGACATCGACGGCACCGAAACCTTCGACGTGATTGGGGAGCGCACGCCACGCGCCGAGCTGGTGCTGGTGATCCATCGCAAGGATGGCGAGCGCGTCGAGGTGCCGGTGACCTGTCGTTTGGACAGCGACGAAGAAGTGTCGATCTACGAAGCGGGTGGCGTGTTGCAGCGCTTTGCGCAGGATTTCCTTGAGTCCTCAAAGGCGGCGTGATTGATGGCGACGCAACCTCGCGCGTTGCTGATCGCCATGCTTGCACCATCTGTGGTCGATTACATGTGGCGCGTGGTTACTGAGAACAGGCTCGATGTGATGCTGGGCCGGAAATTGTTCGTGCGTGATAATTGGCATCAGTCGCTTTCCGGTCGGCACTTCTCGCCCACCGACGATGTGCTGCGGAAACTCTGCGCTGCGGGATCTCGCATCAGTGCGGCAGCGTTTCAGATGCAGTTCAACCGAATCACCAGCAAGCCGGGGCAGCGCGTCCATTGGCAATTTGGAGTTCGTGGTCGCCCAGCCGGGTTCGATCCGCTTCTTGTGAACGTCCAGCATGCGCTCGCGACCGAGTCCATTGCGGACGGTGAAAAGCATTCGCCCCATGCCACGCTTTGCTATGACGCACCGGAGCATCGGGAGCCCTTGGGCTTTGATCCGATCGACTGGCTTGTAAGCGAAGTCCAATTGGTGATTGGAGAGGACACTCCTCGGGGCTATCGCTACCGCACCTTGGAACAGTGGTCCTTGCACGCAGCCCAGGTGCAGGCAGGGGCCCAACTCGTTCTCCTATAGTTTCTGTATTTCCCAAGGACTGTCCTCATGCATTCTCCGCAATTCCGCATCCTCGCCACCTACATGCGCGGCGGCACCAGCAAGGGCGTGTTCTTCCGGCTGGAGGACCTGCCGGTCGCGGCGCAGACGCCGGGCAAGGCGCGCGATGCGCTGCTGATGCGCGTGATCGGCTCGCCCGATCCCTACGGCAAGCACACCGACGGCATGGGTGGGGCGACCTCGAGCACGAGCAAGGTGGTGATCATTTCGCCGAGTACGCAGCCGGATCACGATGTCGATTACCTGTATGGACAGGTGCCGATCAACGACAGCTTCATCGACTGGACCGGCAACTGCGGCAACCTGTCCTCGGCGGTGGGTCCGTTCGCGATCGCCAACGGCCTCATCGACCCGGCGCGCATCCCGCACGACGGTGTCTGCACGGTACGGATCTGGCAGGCGAACATCGGCAAGACCATCATCGCGCACGTACCCATCGCCAAGGGGGAAGTGCAGGAAACCGGCGACTTCGAACTGGATGGGGTGACCTTCCCGTCCGCCGAAATACAGCTCGAGTTCCTCGACCCGGCCGATGACGGCGAGGGCGATGCCGGCGGTGCCATGTTTCCCACCGGCAACCTGGTGGACGCGCTCGAGGTGGCGGGCGTGGGCACGTTCAACGTCACCATGATCAACGCAGGCGTGCCGACCGTTTTCGTCGATGCCGCCGAACTGGGCTACGACGGCACCGAGTTGCAGGATGCGATCAACGAAGACAAGGCGGCGCTGGCGAAGCTGGAAGCGATCCGCGCCCACGGCGCCGTACGCATGGGATTGATCGATGATGTGGCCGCCGCCGCCAAGCGCCCACTGACGCCGAAGGTCGCATTCGTCGCACCGCCGAAGGATTACGTTTCATCCAGCGGCAAGCCTGTGCTTGCAGCCGACATCGACCTGCTGGCCCGTGCGATTTCCATGGGCAAACTGCACCACGCCATGATGGGCACGGCTTCGGTGGCGATCGCGGCAGCGGCGGCGGTGCCGGGCACGCTGGTCAACAAGGCCGCCGGCGGCGGCACGCGCGACGTGGTCGTTTTCGGCCATCCCTCCGGCACCTTGCGGGTGGGCGCGGAAGCGACACGGAGCCAGGGCTCATGGACCGTTGCCAAGGCGATCATGAGCCGCAGCGCGCGGGTGCTGATGGAAGGTAAAGTACGTGTGCCGGGCGACGCATTCTGATTTCGATACCCGGCCGTATGCTGTTTGCCATGAGCATGGACAGGACCGATTGCCGGCGGTACTGGTAGTTGTGACATCCGTAACGGTCGGCTGCGGCGATTGCATGTAAACCGACGCATGCCGGTAATATTTCCGCTGGGGAGCGGTTCCGGTATCGTGAATCGACATAAGGGGTGTCATGAAAGACGGGGAGCTTTACTTCAAGACCGAGGCGGGCAAGCGCGAGATCCAGGATCGCGCGCTCAGGTTGCCGGCTGCCTTGCGATCGATCCTGCTGATGGTCGACGGCCAGCGCGATCAGGAGCAACTGCGCGAGTTGATGACCGGGCTGCGCGCGCCGGACGATGCGATCGAACAACTGGTAGTGAAAGGGTTGATCCAGCGCGGCGACGCTGGGCCTTCCGCCGCACCCGTAGTGGAGGCGCCCGCGGAAGCGCCAGCCAAGGCGGTAGCCCACGCACCGGTGCAAGCCCAGGCGCGCGTTGAAACGCCGGTCCAGGTGCCAGCCACGGACCTGCCTGCGCTTCCTGGCGCGATCAGCATGCCAGCCGATTTCGGAAACTACCGGCGCTTGTACAACTTCGTCACCGATGCGGTGAGCCGCCACCTCGGGCTGAAGGGTTACTTCATGCAGCTGAAGGTCGAGCGGTGCTCGGACGTCGATGCCTTGCTGGACTTGCTGCCGGAAGTCGCCACCGCCCTGACCAAGGCCAAGGACCACACCTTCGCCAGCGAATGGCTGGTGCGGGCGCGGGCCGAAGTCCGCAGTTGAGCGCGCGGAACCGGGAGCGCGGCCATGTCGCCGCGCCCCAGTTGGTCCGCTTCAGCTGAGGCCTTCGGCCTGCAATGCCTGCCGCACTCCCTCGTCGGCCAGCATGCGCTGGAAGAAGCGCTCCAGGTTCGCCAGACCGGACAGGTCCACGTTGACCGCCTTGGCCCAGCGCAGGGTCACGAACAGATAGGGATCGGCGATGGAGCGCGTCCCGGTCAGCCAGTCCCTGCCTTGCAATTGCGCATCGGCGCGTTCGAAGAAGCCGCGCAGTTTCTGGCGTGCGTTGTCCTTGCTCTGCTCGATCGCGGTCTCGTCGCCCAGATACTTGGTCGAACCGAAGACCGGATGGAAAGCCGGATGCACGTCGGCGTTGAAGAAGGCCAGCCAGCGGTTGATCTCGGCGCGGCTTTTCGCGCTGCCGTCGCCGCCCAGGCCGGACTCGGGGAAACTGTCGGCCAGGAAATTCAGGATCGCCGCATTCTGGGTCAGCACCCAGCCGTCCACTTCCAGCGCCGGGACATTGCCGGCGGGATTGAGCTTGAGGTATTCGGGCGACTTCAGGCTCGCCGCGTCCATGACCTGCAGATCGAAGGGCTTGCCGATCCAGCGCAGGGCGATATGGTCGCCGAGCGAGCAGGCGCCCGGCTTGGTGTAGAGCTTCATGCGGATCTCCGGAAAAGAAAAAGCGGATCCGGAAGGAATCCGGACCCGCTTTCATTCTCGACCTTTTCCGGTAACCCGCGCGTTACGAAGGCACGCTACGAAGGCGCGTTACGAAGAGCGCGGCTTGAGTTTCTGCACGCGCAGGAAGGTGTGGTCGCCGATGGTCGCCACCTGGTAGGCGTTGCGCCAGCTCGGACTGGCGATGTTGTGGGCCATGAAGTGGCTGGCGCCAGGCACGATTTCCTTGCGCTCGCCGGGCGGCAGCGCCCAGTTCTTTTCCGCGCCCAGGGCGACATTGATCGACTTGGCCCAGGCCTCGGGGTTCTGCAGGCGGGTGCCGGGGGCGACGATGGTCGGGGCGAACTGCTTGCGCGCGGTGACCACCTCGCACATCGAGTCGCCCCACAGGCCGCTGTCGAGGCGGCGCAGGGCGACCTCGGCCACGGCCTGCTGGCCGCGCAGGGTCTGGTCGCGGGCTTCCAGATAGACGGTGGTGCTGAGGCAGAGCGAGTCTGCGGCGGGCTGCGGCAACATGTGCGACAGCCAGAGGATCCAGGCCAACTTCATTGAAACGAACTCCTTGCTCCGTCTTGACCGCGTCCACGCGCCTCCCGGGGGAAGGTGCGGTTTGGATGGACACGGCGTCAGGGCGTCATGGGGAGGCAGCTACTCCGACGAGCTGCCCGGGGCCGGCCGGAAAGGTGGGATCAGGGCCGGGGTGGCTCGCCAGTCGATACGGGGGCGGGCCGAAAAAGTTGGCGCAAGGTAAGGGCCAGAGGCCCAACCCGGCCTGAATACGGAAGCTTGACAACCGCGCTAAGTGATTGATTGGGAATGGAGTATTTGCTCTGGGGAGCGAGATTAACGAGAAACGAGAAACGAGAAACGAGTAGTGAGGAGTGAGGAGTGAGGAGTGAGGAGTGAGGGGTAAGCGCGGCGGCTTTTGCTTTAACTCGTTCCTCACTCCTCTCCACTCGTTCCTCGCTCCTAAAGGCTTGCAGCCAGACGGCTGCCCTGGTCGATCGCGCGCTTGGCGTCCAGTTCGGCGGCGACGTCGGCGCCGCCGATCAGGTGCGGGGTGATGCCGGCGGCCAGCAAGTCCACCTGCAGGTCGCGGCGGGGTTCCTGGCCGGCGCAGACCACGACGTGGTCCACGGCCAGGAGCTGTTCGACGCCTTCGACCCGGATCCTCAGCCCGGCATCGTCCACGCCCAGGTATTCGACCCCGCCCAGCATCTGCACTTTCTTGGCTTTCAGCGTGGCCCGGTGGACCCAGCCGCTGGTCTTGCCCAGCCGCGCGCCGGGTTTGCCAGCGGACCGCTGCAGCAGCCAGACCTCGCGCGCCGGGGGTTCGGGCCTGGCCGGAACCACGCTGCCACGGGCCTCGAAGGTCGGGTCCACGCCCCATTCGGCCATCCAGCGGGCCGGATCCAGCGTGGACGAATGGCCGCCTTCGTGGACCAGGTATTCGGCCACGTCGAACCCGATGCCGCCCGCGCCGATCAGCGCCGCATTGCGACCCACCGTGACCCGTCCACTGAGTACGTCCACGTAGCTGAGCACCTTGGCGTGGTCGGCACCGGGGAAATCCACCCGCCGCGGGGTGATGCCGGTGGCCAGCACCACTTCGTCGAAGTCTTTCAGCATGTCCGCCGACACCGGGGTCGAGAGCTTCAGCGACACGCCGGTTTCCTCCAGCCTGTGGGCGAAGTAGCGCAGCGTCTCGTGGAATTCCTCCTTGCCCGGGATCTTCTTGGCGTAATTGAACTGGCCGCCGATCTCCGTTGCCGCATCGAACAGGGTCACGCGGTGGCCGCGCTCGGCCGCGACCGTGGCGCAGGCCATGCCGGCGGGCCCGGAACCGACCACCGCGACGCGTTTGGGGGCGAAGGTCTTGTCGTAGTTGAGTTCGGTCTCGGCGCAGGCGCGCGGGTTGACCAGGCAACTGGCGCGCTTGTTCTCGAACACATGGTCCAGGCAGGCCTGGTTGCAGGCGATGCAGGTGTTGATCGCCTGTGCCTTGCCGGCACGCGCCTTGTTGGCCCATTGCGGATCGGCCAGCAGCGGCCGCGCCAGCGAGACCATGTCGGCGATGCCCTCGGCGAGGATCCGTTCGGCCACGTCCGGCATGTTGATGCGATTGCTGGTGATCAGCGGCAGCGCGACATGCGGCTTGAGTTTCGCGGTCACGTCCACGAACGCCGCGCGCGGCACCGAGGTGACGATGGTCGGGATACGCGCCTCATGCCAACCGATGCCGGTGTTGATGATCGTGGCGCCGGCGGCCTCGATGGCCTTGGCCTGGGCCACGATTTCCTGCCACTGGTTGCCGTCTTCCACCAGGTCCAGCATCGACAGCCGATAGATGATGATGAAGTCGGGACCACAGGCCTCGCGCACCCGGCGCACGATCTCCACCGCGAAGCGCATGCGCTTCTCCGGCGTGCCGCCCCAGGCGTCGTTGCGCTTGTTGGTGCGCGGCGCGGTGAATTCGTTGATGAAATAGCCTTCCGAGCCCATCACCTCGACGCCGTCGTAGCCGGCTTCGCGCGCGCGGCGGGCGGCATCGGCGTAGGCGGTGATCTGGCGCTCCACGCCGCGCGAGGACAGCGCGCGCGGGGTGAACGGGTTGATCGGCGCCTTCAATTTCGACGGCGCCACGGTCAGCGGGTGGTAGCCGTAACGCCCGGCATGCAGCAATTGCAGGCAGATCTTGGCGCCATGTTCGTGGGCCGCGGCGGTGACGAACTTGTGCGGCCGCACTTCCCACGGCCACGACAACTTGCCGCCGAACGGTTTCAGCCAGCCGACCAGGTTCGGCGAGAAGCCGCCGGTCACCATCAGGCCGACGCCGCCTTCGGCGCGCTCGGCGAAATAGGCCGCCAGCCTGGGGAAATCGCGGGCGCGGTCCTCCAGTCCGGTATGCATGGAACCCATCAGCACGCGGTTGCGGATCCGGGTGAAGCCCAGGTCCAGTGGCGCGAACAGGTGCGGGTAATGCTGATCAGTCGGGGTGGGCTGAGGCGTCATGCAACGGATACGTGTGCGTACGGAAAGCGCACGATGCCGGTTATCCGCTTTTCCGGCAAGGTTGACGTCGGGGGCTAGCCGTGCGGTGCGGGATCCGCCACGGCATCACCTGCCAGTGCGCGCGGTGCGGCCGCGAACCAGCGCATGGTCATCGCGCACATCGGGCCGATGGCCAGCGCGAAAGCAAGCGTTCCCCAACCCGCATCGCCGCCCATCGCCCAACCGGCGAGCAGGACGCTGGCTTCGATGCCCGTGCGCACCGCGCCGATCGGCCAACCGGTACGCCGGTGCAGGCCCGTCATCAGCCCATCGCGCGGACCGGGACCGAAATTCGCGCCGATATACATGCCGGTCGCCAGCGCCAGTACTGCAAGTCCGGCGATGAACGCCGGAATCTGCTGCCACAATCCTTCGAATTGCGGGAACAGCCAGAGCCCGAACTGGGCGCTGGGACCGATCAGCAATACGTTCAGCACGGTGCCCAGGCCAGGTTTCTGGCGGATGGGAATCCACAGCAGCAGCACGGCAAGCCCGATCAGGTTGGTCAATGCGCCGAACGACCAGCCGGTCTGCGTGGCGATGCCCTGGGTCAACACGTCCCACGGCGCGATACCCACGCTAGCCCGCACCATCAGGCTGATGCCTATTCCATAGAGGAACAGGCCCAGCAACAGTTGTGCGAATCGTCTTGCGAATGCGGGTGGGAGCGTCATGCGGAAAGTCCGAAGCGGGCAGCGAGTCTATCGGTTGCCCGCAGCGCATGCCTGCGACGCTCAGTTCCAGCCGGCAAGCACCAGTTTCCCGATGGTGGCGCCGGACTCCAGCCGGCGATGCGCTTCGCGCAGGTTGGCCGCATTGATGGCGCCGATGGTTTCGGTATGGGTGGTGCGGAGTTCGCCCGCATCGACCAGGCTTCCCACCCGGTTGAGGATGCGATGTTGTTCGATCATGTCCGGCGTCCTGAAGCGCGCGCGCGCGAACATCATTTCCCAGTGGATGCCGACGCTCTTGGCCTTGTACGGGTCGCCGATCTTCAACAGGCCGCTCGGTTCCACGATCAGGCCCACGTGGCCCAGCGGGGCGATGAGTTCGCCGATGGTTTCCCAGTAGCGGTCGGTGTCGGCCAGGTTCAGCACCGCATCGACTTGTTTATATCCGAGCGATTCCAGTTGCGGCGCCAGCGGCTGGCGATGGTCGATGACGTGATGCGCGCCCATCGACCTGCACCATTCGATGGTTTGCGGGCGCGAGGCGGTTGCGATGACGGCGAAGCCCGCGTGCCGTGCGAGCTGGATGGCAATGGATCCCACGCCGCCCGCGCCGCCGATGATCAGCAGGCTGCGGTCATTGCCTTCCGCGTCGATCGAGAACGGCATGCGGTCGAACAGCAGTTCCCACGCGGTGATGGCGGTCAGCGGCAACGCCGCGGCCTGGGCGAAATCCAGCGTCGCCGGCTTGCGCCCCACCAGACGTTCGTCGACCAATTGGAACTGCGCGTTGCTGCCGGGGCGGGTGACATCGCCGGCGTAATAGACCTCGTCGCCGGGCTGGAACAGGGTGACGCTTTCGCCGACCGCTTCGACCACGCCGGCGGCGTCGTAACCCAGCACCTTCGGTTGCGTCTCGACCTGCGGCTTGGGCGAACGGATCTTGGTGTCGACGGGATTCACCGAGATTGCTTCCACCCGCACCAGTACATCGGAACCGCTGGCGACGGGCTTGGGAAGTTCGACGTCCTGCAGCGATTGCGGGTCGTCGATGGACAGGTAACGGGTCAGGGCAATGGCTTTCATGGGAATCTCCTTGGTCAGACCGGCGACGGATTGCGTTCGGCGAATCCGCGCTGGTGCCAGTAAGGGTAGGGCGGCGTGGTGGTACTGGCATCATCCAGCGTCTTGACCTGTTCGCCGGTCAGCGCCCAGCCCACCGCACCCAGGTTCTGCCGCAGCTGTTCTTCGTTGCGCGCGCCGATCACCACGCTTGAAACCGTGGGCCGTTGCAGCAGCCAGTTCAGCGCGATCTGCGGGATGCTCTTGCCGGTTTCGGCGGCGATCGCGTCCAGGGCATCGACCACCTTGAACAGGCGCTCGTCGTCCACCGGCGGCCCGAACTCGTTGTCGCGCAGGCGGCTGGTTTCAGGCAATGGCTGTCCGCGACGGATCTTGCCGGTCAGGCGTCCCCACCCCAGCGGACTCCAGACCACCGCGCCCACGCCCTGGTCCAGTCCCAGCGGCATCAGTTCTTCTTCGTAGTCGCGGCCGATCAGCGAGTAGTAGGTCTGGTTGGCGACATAGCGCGACCAGCCGTGGCGCTCGGCGGCGGCGAGCGATTTCATCAAATGCCAACCGGAGAAATTGGATACGCCCAGGTAGCGGATCTTGCCCGCGCGGACCAGGTCGTCGAGGGTGGACAGGGTTTCCTCGACCGGCGTCTTCGCATCGAAACCGTGCAGCTGGAACAGGTCGATATAGTCCGTGCCGAGTCGTTTCAGCGCCGCATCGACCGCATTGATCAGATGGAAGCGCGATGAGCCCACGCTGTTGGGACCATCGTCGAAACGGAACGTGGCCTTGGTGGAAATCAGCACCTGATCGCGGCGGCCCTTGATGGCGGCGCCAAGGATCGATTCGGCGGCTCCGCCGGAATAGATGTCGGCGCTGTCGAACAGGTTGAGGCCCGCGTCCAGGCAGATATCGACCAGGCGCCGCGCTTCGGCGGCATCGGTATTGCCCCACGTGGCGAATAGCGGGCCCTGCCCGCCGAACGTTCCGGTTCCGAAACTCAATGCGGGAACCTTGAGGCCTGACTTGCCGAGATTACGGTATTCCATGGGGTTGTTCCTTGTGGGGGAAGAAGAAATCATGAGCTAAGGCTGGAACAGGGAAGGTTGACTCGGCAGTGGATGCGCTCAGAGCGACGCAGGATCGACCGCTTCGGCCATCGCCCGGTAACCCGTGTCGCCCGGATGAAGATGATCGCCGGAATCATAGGCGGGCAGCATGCGGGTGGGATGGCACGGGTCGCGCAACAGGGCGTCGAAATCGATGATCGCATCGAACTCGTGGGCTTCGCGTATCCAGTGGTTCACGGTCTGGCGCACGTGTTCCTTTTCAGCGCTGTAGTAGCCGGTGATCGGCGTGTCCGCCAGCGCACCTTCGAAAGGCGTCAGTGTGGCGCCGACGATGCGCACGCCGCGAGCATGGGCGCGTGCGATCAACTGACGGTATCCGGCGATCAGTTCGTCGGCCCCCACCGGCGCGTCGTCAGGCGCGAATGGCGTGCCATGCCAGCTGATGTCGTTGATGCCCATCAGCACGATGACCGTGCGCAGCCGCGGTTGACCCAGCACGTCGCGATCGAAACGCGCCAGGGCGTTGACGCCCATGCGGTCGCGCAGGACGCGTCCACCGGAAATCCCCGCATTCAGCACCGCGATCCCTTCGCCGGCCAGACGCCGGGCCAGGAAGTCCGGCCAGCGCCGGTCGCTGCCGGGAGAGGAGGCCGCGCCGTCGGTGATCGAGTCGCCCAGCACCACCACGGAGCGCGCATCTGCATCGGCCTCGACCTGCACGCCGCTGATGAACAGGCGCACCGGTAGAGCGGTCGCGGCTTCGAGATCGGTGGCGGCGGTGGCATCGCCGCCAGTCAGCCAGGTGCTTTGCAGGCCTTCCCAGTGGAAGGTCGAAGGTGTGGCCGGCTGCGGCAGATACAGGCTGATGGAAATTTGCGCGAAAGCCGGCGCCTCCATTTCCACTGGATCGCTGAGCATCGGCGCGCCCGCGGGAATGGTCACCGATTCCCGGCCGTCGAAGCGCAGCACCTGATCGCTGGCGGCAATGATGCCGGCATCTTCTCCCGCGAGCGCGATATGGGCGCGGCCGATGTGCAGCGGCCGGTCGCCGTATTCGTTGCTCAACATCACTCGAAACCTTTTGCCTCCGGGACCGATTCGCAGCACCTGGCGCAAGGTCTGGTTCCAGAGATTGAACGGCACGTTGGTCGGGAATGGAAAATCGCTTTGCCACAAGGGTTGCGGACTGGCGTGCCAGGTGCCGATCCAGCGGCTGGCATCGGCAGCCGGAGCGCTGGCGGCGCCAGTGGCCAAAGCCACGCCCAGCGCCACCGCATGCAGGCGGGATCTGCTCATGCCTTTTCGCACTGGCCGACCAGCGCCGGATCGGGAAATGGCGCGCTGGAGGCTTGCCGGCGTTCCAATGCGATCGCCCACAACGCGACCAGGAAAGCGGACAACGGCACCAGTGCGGCGACCCACGGCAAGGCTTCAAGACCGGGGCCGTGCATGATCACCACGCCGCCCAGCCACGCGCCGAAGGCATTGCCCAGGTTGAAGGCGCCGATGTTCAGGCTGGAAGCCAGGCTTTGCGCGCCGGTCGCCTTCTGCAGTACCCACAATTGCAGCGGCGACACCGTCGCGAACGCGGCGGCGCCGAGCAGGCCGACGAACAGCACCATCGCCCATTGGCTGTGCAGGACGAAGGTCATCAGTCCCATCACCACGGTCAGCGCGAGGAGGGTGCCGATCAGCGCCGGCATCAGCCGGCGATCGGCGAATTTACCGCCCAGCAGGTTGCCGACGATCATGCCCACGCCGAACACCAGCAGGATCGGCGACACCGCGGCGTCGGCGAAACCGGCGACTTCGGTGAGCAACGGCTGGATGTAGGTGTACACGGTGAACATGCCGCCGAAGCCGAGCACGGTCATCAGCAGGCCCAGCAGCACCTGCGGACGCACGACTGCCTTTATTTCTTCGCGGAACGCCATCGTCGCTGCGCCGCTGCGATCCTTCGGCACCAAAGTCGCGATGACCACGGTCGCGATCACGCCGATCGCGGTCACCGCCCAGAAAGTCGCGCGCCAGCCGTAATGCAGGCCGAGCCAGGCACCGGCGGGTACGCCGAGCAGCGTGGCCACGGTCAGGCCGGTGAACATGATCGAGATCGCGGAGGCTTTCCGGTCTTCGGCGACCAAACCGGTCGCGACCACCGCGCCGACGCCGAAGAAGGTGCCGTGGGCGAGCGAAGTGACCACGCGGGCGATCATCAGCATCGTGTAGTTGGGCGCCAGCGCACAGGCCAGGTTGCCCAGGGTGAAGATCACCATCAACGCCACCAGCACCGCCTTGCGCGGCATGCGGCTGGTCGCCGCGGTCAGCAACGGCGCGCCGATGAATACGCCCAGCGCGTAGCCGGAGATCAGCAGCCCGGCCGCGGCAATGGAAACGTGCAGGTCGGCGGCGACCTGCATCAGCAGGCCCATGATCACGAATTCGGTGGTGCCTATGCCGAAGGCGCCGGCGGTCAGCGCGTAGAGCGCAATCGGGAATCTTTTGCTGGAGGCTGGGGAGGAGGTGTTCACGGATCGGCTCGGGTTCGAATGCCCGCCAGCTTGGGACTTCCACTGAATATGAAAAACAGCGACTATGACTAATCACTTTCAATGAATAATTGATAATGGATCGAGTAGGCGATCTCAGCTTGTTCCTGCGGGTGCTGGACCTGGGCTCGATCACGGCGGCGGCCCATAGCCTGGACCTGTCGGTGGCCGTGGCCAGCCAGCGGCTGAAGCGCCTTGAGCGGGATCTGGGGGTGCGCCTGCTGCATCGGACCACCCGTCGCCTGCATCCCACGCCGGAAGGTGTGGCATTGGCCCAGCAGGGGCGCGTGCTGGTCGAAGACCTGGAATTGCTGGGGTCGGACCTGCGGGAAACCGCCACCGAGATCGCCGGCACCTTGCGGGTGACCCTGTCCGCCTCATTCGGCCGCCAATACATCTCGCCATTGCTGCCGCAGTTCCTGGCGCTTCATCCGAAACTACGCATCAGCGTGCATCTGAGCGACCAGGTCGTGGATCTGGTCAGCGAGGGCTTCGACCTGGCGATCCGGATCGGTGCGCTGGAGGATTCCACCCTGGTGGCGCGGCATATCGCTCCAAACCGGCGAGTCCTGTGTGCATCGCCCGACTACCTGCAGCGTCGCGGCATCCCGCAGGCGCCGAAAGATCTGCTGGAACACGATTGCCTGCTCCTGTTCGGCAGCAGCGGACGCCAGGACGTCTGGCGTCTGCATGACGCGGAAGGCGAAGAGCATGCGATCCGCGTGCAGGGCCGTTTCGAAAGCAACTACGGCGAATTGCTGCGCGATGCCTCGGCGGCGGGCGAGGGGATCGCCATCCATTCGTTGTGGCACGTCGCCGATGATTTGCGGGCCGGTCGGCTGGAAGTGGTCTTGCCGGGCTGCCGCCTCGCCACCACCGCGATCAGTGCAGTAATGCCGCAACGACGGCTGGTGCCGCCGCGGGTGGGTGCCTTCGTCGATTTCCTGGTGGCGCGATTCGGCGATGCGCCATGGGAACGCGGTCTGCGGAGCTGAGGTCTCAGGCTGCCTGGTCGAAGGCGAAGGCATCCATCGCCATGCCGCCCATCTGCACGGCGTGATGCAATCGCGTGGCACGAGCGTCCACCCCGCCCGCGCCCAGCGCCACATACAGCGGATAGAGGTGCTCGGTGGTGGGGTGATTGCGCCGTGCCTCGGGCAGGGATTGCCAGTCCAGCGCACCGTCGATGTCGCCCGCCAGCAATTTCCCGCTCAGCGCATCGGTGAACGCCTGCACCCACGGATACATGGGCGAATCGGCATGCTGCCAGTCCAGTTCGCGCAGGTTATGGGAATAACCGCCGGAGCCGATCACCAGCACGCCCTCCTCGCGCAAGGGCGCCAGTGCACGGCCCAGCCGGTAATGCCACTCGGCGGTCCGGGCCGGATCCACCGACAGCGCCACCACCGGGATATCGGCCTGCGGATACATCCGCCGCATCGGCACCCAGGTCCCGTGGTCTATGCCGGTGTGGTCGTCGAGCCGGGGTTCGAATCCGGCATCGGCCAGATGGCGAACCACTTCCCCGGCCAATGCGGGCGCGCCATGGGCGGGATACTGGATTTCGTAGAGAGGCTTCGGGAAGCCGCCGAAATCATGGATGGTTTCAGGTGCTGGAGTCGCGGTCACCGTGGGCGAAGCGGCCATGAAGTGGGCCGAAGCCACCAGCACCGCGCGCGGGCGCGGCAAGGATTCGCCCAGTTGGTCCAGGAAACTCGCGGTAGGCGAATCTTCGAGAGCCATCATCGGCGAACCGTGGGAAACGAACAGGGAAGGCAGGCGGGAAGTGTTCATCGCGACAAGATCGGGCCATCCAGGCGGATCTCCAAGTGCCACCATCAATCCGATGCGTTGCAGGAATGCGCCTGCGCTCCCCTGGCTTGGTTGCGGAAGGGAATGGCGGGCCGTCAGTCTGGCAAAATAAGCGCGTTCCCCACCTGTGGAGCCTTAGCATGAGCCAGCACGACATGCGTTCCACGGTCCGCCCGGACCCCGACCAGCCAATGGTGGATATCGCCGACTACGTCGTCGATTACCGGGTCGATTCGCAAGAGGCTTACGACACCGCGCGCTACATGCTGCTGGATTCGCTGGCCTGCGCGATGCTGGCCATGAAGTTCCCGGAGTGCGCCAGGCACTTGGGACCGGTGGTTCCCGGGGCGACCATGCAGGGCGGGGTTCGCGTGCCCGGCACCTGCCATGAGCTGGATCCGGTGCAGGCCGCCTTCGCCATCGGCTCGCAGATCCGCTGGCTGGACTTCAATGACACTTGGTTGGCAGCCGAGTGGGGCCACCCATCCGACAACCTCGGCGCCATCCTCTCGGTTGCCGATTACCTCAGCCGCAAGGCCAGGCGCGATGCCGGCAAGGCCCTTACCGTCCGCGACGTGCTGACCGCGGCGATCAAGGCCCATGAGATCCAGGGCGGCTATGCGTTGCTGAACTCGTTCAACCGGGTCGGCCTGGACCACGTCATCCTGGTCCGCCTGGCTTCGACCGCGGTGGCCACCCGGATGCTGGGCGGGGGCAAGCAACAGATCATCAACGCCGTCTCCCAGAGCTGGATCGACAATGGCGTGCTGCGCACCTACCGGCACGCGCCCAACACCGGCCCGCGCAAGAGCTGGGCCGCCGGCGACGCCTGCCGTCGCGCTGTGATCCACGCGCTGAATGCCGTGGACGGCGAGGTCGGCTATCCCAGCGCCCTCAGCGCGAAGACCTGGGGCTTCTACGACATCGCCTTCAAAGGCAAGGAATTCCAATTCGAACGTCCGTTCGGCAGCTACGTGATGGAGAACGTCCTCTTCAAGATCAGCTTCCCGGCCGAATTCCACGCCCAGACCGCGGTCGAGTGCGCCATGACCCTGCACCCGCAGGTCAAGGACCGGATCGGCGAGATCGGGAAGATCGTCCTGGAAACCCAGGAGGCGGGGATCCGGATCATCGACAAGACCGGCCCCCTGGCCAACCATGCCGACCGCGACCACTGCCTGCAGTACATGGTCGCGGTGCCGCTGATCTTCGGCCGCCTGACCGCGGACGACTATGGCGATGCCGTCGCCGCCGACCCGCGGATCGATGCCTTGCGTGGCCTGATGGAGGTCAGGGAAAACCCCCGGTTCACCAGGGAGTATTTCGACCCGGACAAGCGCTATATCGGCAATTCCGTGCAGATATTCTTCAAGGATGGCAGTTCTACCGAGCGGATCTCGGTCGATTTCCCCATCGGCCACCGCAAGCGCCGGTCGGAAGGCATCCCGGCGCTGATGGCCAAGTGCGAAGCGGCCTTGCGCGCGCACTTGCCGGCGGGCCAGGTCGACCGGATCATGGCCCTGGCAAGCGACGCGGCTCAGCTGGACGCACTGCCTGTCGATGCGTTCATGAACTTGTACCGGGCACAGGGGATATAAGGTGGTGCTGAGCTTGGCCTGACTGACTTGTTATGGTACCGTTAACGCAGCCTTCACTTCGATGCGCATAACCTGAAAAGGATGGCGCGCAGACAGGCCGTCTGAACCTTTACAAGCTGGACCCTTTAGCGAAGTCCTCCGGTTTTCATACAACTGATTTTTTTAAGGAGCTGCAAATGAACAAGAAACTTCTCTGTGTCGCAATGCTGGCCGGACTGAGCTGGGCGCAGGCCGCTTCCGCCCAGGAGTTCGACGACCGTTGGTACCTGACCGGTTCCGCTGGCTACAACTCGCAGGACGACGACCGTCGTACCGAAGACACCCCGTTCGTTACCTTGGGCCTGGGCAAGTTCATCAGCCCGAACTGGTCGCTCGACGGTGAGCTGAACTACCAGAACCCGAGTTTCGACGGTGGCGTGGCCGGCGCGAACGACGACCTGAACTGGAGCCAGTACGGCCTGTCGGTCGACCTGCGTCGCCACTTCATCTCCGAAGGCCGCGGCTGGAACCCGTACATCGTTGCGGGCCTGGGCTACCAGCGTTCGGAAGAAGAGTTCGACGCGTTCCCGAACCCGAATTCGCCCGGCGAGCGTAAGGACGGCAATTTCGCCGCCAAGATCGGTGCCGGTATCCAGACCACGTTCGACAAGCGCATTGCGGTTCGTGCCGAGCTGGCCTATCGCGCCGACTTCGACGACTCCAGCTTCGCGGCTGAAGGCGGCCCGGACTGGGGCGGCTACCCGCACCAGCAGGAAGAAAGCTACTTCGGCGACATCCTGGCTTCGGTCGGCGTCGTGATTCCGCTCGGCGCCCGCGCCGTTGCCGAACCGGTGGCTCCGCCGGTCGCCCCGAACTGCGCAGACCTGGATGACGACGGCGACGGCGTCAACAACTGCAACGACAAGTGCCCCGGTTCGCAGGCTGGCCAGACCATCGGCCCGGACGGCTGCCCGGTTCCGGTCTCGATCGACCTGAAGGGCGTGAACTTCGATTTCGACAAGTCGACCCTGCGTCCTGACGCGGTTGCGATCCTGAGCGAAGCCACCGAGATCCTGAAGCGCTACCCGGATCTGCGCGTTGAAGTCGCTGGCCATACCGACCAATGCGGCAAGGACGCTTACAACCAGAGCCTGTCCGAGCGCCGTGCGTCTGCGGTGTACGACTACCTGACCTCGAACGGCGTCGATGCCGCTCGTCTGACGGGTCCGAACGGCTTCGGCGAAAGCCGTCCGCTGGAAGATCTGGGTCAGGCCTTCCCGGCCTGCAAGAGCGAGAAGAACCGCCGCACCGAGCTGAACGTCCAGAACTGATCGGACGCAGGTTCAAGCAAGAATCGAAGCCCGGCCTAGTGCCGGGCTTCTTTTTTGGCTTCTTCTGTAGGAGCGCCCATGGACGCGAGCTCTTCGTGATGCAATTGAAGAAAAGCAGGAGCTCGCACCGGACGTCCCTGCGGCGATGCCGATCTTCCCCGCTGATCCACAAAGAACCTTTCTTCAAGCGCGCAACGAAACCACAGACGGCTATGCCGTTCGGGCACTGGATGCGGACGCAACGTTCGCCGCATGCGCCAATGCATGCGCGCATTCCTTGATATTGCAGGTCGCGCTTCCTACACTCTGGCCACTCACACAGTCCGGGCCGTCCCATGCACCGCATTCTCGTTTCCAGCCTGCTTGCCTTCGCTGCGGTCCCGGCTGCCCATGCGCTGCCGAACTGTGCGGGAAGCACACTTGCTCCGCCGCTTTCATCCGCGCAGACGTTGCTCGCGCCGGTCGCCGCCGAGCTGTCCACCAACACCACGCCACTGGGAGCCCCTAGTGGCGTGCTGGCGCACGCTTATGACGAAGCCCAGTCCGTCGATCGCGTATTGCTGAGGTTGCGCGTGCAGGCCTGCCAGAACGTGGCCATGGCGATGCCTGTCCCGAGCGTTGCCAATCCCAACGACCCGGCCGCGTACAAGCCCAAGACCGAGTTCGACAACACACCGTGGCGCTTCGACATGAGCCAGAACGGCAAGCGCATGACCGCCGAGGAATTCGACGCCTGGATGAAGGCGAAGGGCGTGCGCGTGGCCAAGGGCGCCGCCCCCGTCGTGGCGCCGGTTGCCGTGCCGGTGGCGCCAGCGGATGCGGCAAAGAAGGAATAACCGGCGTTAGCCTGCGACCGGCGCATCGGGCGTGATGGCCAGGCTTCCTGCCGTTTCGCCGCCCCCGGCCCGCCACGGGTTGGCGCGGGTGCTATCCAAGCTGGGGATCTGTTCGCGTACCGAAGCGGCTGGCTGGATCGCTGCCGGCCGGGTAACGGTCGAAGGGCGCGTGGTGAGGGATGCCGAGTTCCCGGTCGTTCGCGGCAGGCAGCGCATCGCGATCGACGGAGTCGAGGTGACGGCGGGCGAGCGCGTCCACCTGATGCTCAACAAGCCACGCGGCCTGGTCACGAGCGCGCGGGACGAACGCGATCGCGACACCGTGTACCGCTGTTTCGATGGCGCCGGCCTGCCGTGGATCGCTCCGGTCGGTCGGCTCGACAAGGCAAGCGAAGGCCTGCTGCTTTTCAGCAACGACCCGGAGTGGGCGGCACGCATCACCGATCCGGAAACCGGCCCGCACAAGACCTATCACGTGCAGGTCGATCGCATTCCCGATCCCTCCTCGTTGGCGCGCCTGTTGGCCGGCGTGGTCGATGACGGGGAGTCGCTGCGCGCTCATTCGGTCGAACTGCTGCGCCAGGGCGAAAAGAATGCGTGGCTGGAAATCGTCCTGGACGAGGGCCGCAACCGGCAGATACGCAGGTTGCTCGCCGCGTCCGATCTCGGCGTGTTGCGCCTGATCAGGGTGTCGATCGGCCGACTGGTGTTGGGCGAGCTGCCCAAGGGACAATGGCGCAGGTTGTCGCCGGAAGAGGTCGCTGCGCTCTCGCCGCCGGAGCCAGCGCAGGAGCGACGCTAGTCGTTCCTGCGAGAGCTGCGCTCAGGTCTTGATCACGCCCAGCTCGTTGCCGATCTTGACGAACGCGGCGATCGCGCGATCCAGGTGCCCGCGGGTATGCGCCGCGCTGATCTGGGTGCGGATCCGCGCCTGGCCCTTGGCCACGACCGGGAAGAAGAAGCCGATCGCGTAGATCCCTTCCTCCAGCAGGCGCTCGGCGAAGCGCTGCGCCAGCGGCGCGTCGTACAGCATCACCGGACTGATCGGATGCACGCCGGGACGGATATCGAAACCGGCCGCGGTCATCCGCTCGCGGAAGTAGCGGGTGTTTTCCGCCAGCCGCTCGCGCAGCTCGCCCGCCGAGGACAGCATGTCGAAGGCCTTGATGCCGGCAGCGACGACGTGTGGCGGCAGTGAGTTGGAGAACAGGTAGGGGCGCGAGCGCTGGCGCAGCAGCTCGATCACTTCCTTCCTGGCCGTGGTGAATCCGCCCAGCGCGCCGCCCATGGCCTTGCCCAACGTGCCGGTGATGATATCGATCCGCTCGAGCACGCCCTTGACCTCGGCTGAACCGCGCCCGGTCGCGCCGAGGAAGCCGGTCGCGTGGCATTCGTCGATATGCACCAGCGCGCCGTATTTCCGGGCCAGCGTGGTGATTTCATCCAGCGGCGCGATGAAGCCGTCCATCGAGAACACACCGTCGGTGGTGATCAGCTTGGTCCTGCATCCGGCCGCGTCGGCGGCCTGCAGCTGCGCTTCCAGGTCGGCCATGTCGCAATTGGCGTAGCGGAAACGCTTGGCCTTGCACAGGCGCACGCCGTCGATGATGGACGCGTGGTTGAGCGCATCGGAAATGATCGCGTCGTCCTCGCCCAGCAACGGCTCGAACAGGCCGCCGTTGGCATCGAAGCAGGCGGCATAGAGGATGGTGTCCTCGGTGCCGAAGAATTCCGCGATCTTCGCTTCCAGCTGCTTGTGCAGGTCCTGGGTGCCGCAGATGAAGCGCACGCTGGCCATGCCGAAGCCATGCGTGTCCAGTGCGTCCTTGGCGGCCTGGATGATGTCCGGATGGTCGGCCAGGCCCAGGTAGTTGTTGGCGCAGAAGTTCAGCACCGTGCGGCCATCGGCCAGTCCGATCTCAGCCGATTGCGGACTGGTGATGATGCGCTCGGCCTTGAACAGCCCCTGGCTGCGGATCGAGTCCAGTTCGGCGGCGTAATGCGCGGTAAGGGCAGGGACGGTCGAGGAGTCGGACATGGCGTCGGGCACTGGGAAGGGAGTCCAGTTTAACAATCCGCCATCGAGCCTTTGCGCCGGGAACCCGGCTCGCGTCGGAACCGGCGGCAAAACGATCCACGAGGTACGGAATCCACTGAATCCAAATCCATGATTCCATTGGAGTCGTTCCATTGGAATCGTTCCGCTGGAATTCCGTCGCTTGAAAGCCCACCCGCAAGTACGGAGTGATTTCCAGAAAAATGACCCGGACCGGGCGACAGGTTCCCCGGGTCATGCCAATCCGACATAAGCCGCGGTCCTTAATTCATTTCCCGGTGGCATTGTGCGTCCGCAGCATCTGCATACCGGCCCACGGGCCCTATTCAGGAAACCTGCCATGCGGACAAGACCGGAACGGAGCGGTGCCAAACCCCAGGCCACATGGCTGGCGGGCGCGCTGGCCTGTTCCCTGGTCGCGCCGGCGTGGGCGCAGGACAAGTTGACGGTGGAGCAACTGCAACAGCGTCTCGAGGCCCTCGAGCGTCGCGTAGGCGGAAACGTGCCGGTGGACGCAGGGGAGGCCACAGCCGAAGCCGGTCTGGACGGCCTGGACCAGCGCCTGCGCATCCTCGAACGCAAGCTGGAATTGCAGCAGGAAGAGCAGGAGGCCAGGACCAAGGCGGCGGCGGTGATCGCGGTCAATGAAAAGGGCGCTTCGTTCAAGTCCGCCGATGGCGATTACGAGGTGAAGATCCGCGGACTGATCCAGGGCGACGGCCGCTTCTTCCTCGACGACGATGCGGTGCCGCAGAACGATACTTTCCTGCTGCGGACCGCGCGGCCGATCATAGAAGGCTCGCTGGGCAAGCTGGTGGGTTTCCGCTTCACTCCGGAATTCGCCGGCGACAGCGCCAGCATCGTCGATGCCTACGTCGATCTGCGCTTCGATCCGGCTTACACGTTGCGCGTAGGCAAGTTCACCTCGCCGGTGGGACTGGAACGCCTGCAATCGTCCTCTGCGCTTTCGGATATCGAACGCTCGCTCGCCAGCGAGCTTGCGCCGAACCGCGACATCGGCATCCAGTTGCAGGGCGATGCCGCGGACGGTCGCCTGGGCTATGCCATCGGCGTGTTCAACGGCACCGTGGACGGCCGCGATGCGGCGACCACCAATCCGGACAACAATTTCGAGTACGCGGGGCGGATTTTCTTCGAGCCGTTCAAGAACAGCGCCAATGCACTGTCCGGATTGGGGTTCGGCATCGGCGCCAGCGTCGGCGACAAGGAAGGCAGCGGCAACAATTTCCTGGCCCGCTACCGCACGCCCGGCCAGGTGCAGTTCTTCAACTACCGTTCGGCGGTCCTGGCCGACGGCCAGCAGAGCAGGTGGTCGCCGCAGGGCTACTACTATCGCAATGCCTTCGGTTTGCTGGCCGAGTACATCGTGTCGAAGCAGGAATTGAACATCGATGGAGTCCGCGAGGATATTTCCAACAAGGCCTGGCAGGCGACCGCCAGCTACGTGCTGACTGGCGAGGACGCCAGTTATCGCGGCGTGGTCAAGCCTGCGCAGCCTTTCAGTCCGGGAACGGGCGGCTGGGGCGCATTCGAAGTAGTGGGCCGTTATGGCGCCCTCGAGATCGATGACGCCGCTTTCCCGCTGTTCGCCGATCCTTCCGTCGCGGCCAGCGAAGCCACGTCCTGGACCCTGGGCCTGAACTGGTACCTCAACAGCAACCTCAAGCTGGTAGTGAATTACCTGCAGACCAGTCTCGACGGCGGCGCGGCCGCAGGCGCGGACCGCGAAGACGAAAAAGCCGTGTTCACGCGGCTGCAAGTAGCCTTCTGAAAATAGTCTTTTGAGACTAGCCTTTTGAAAACCAGACCGGAGTCATTTCCAATGAAGCCCAAATCGATCCCATTGCCTCTCCGGACCTTGCTGCTCGCCTTCGGCCTCACGTTGGCGGCCGCTGCCGCAGCCAAGGACGTGAAGCTGCTCAATGTTTCCTACGATCCTACCCGCGAGCTGTACCGGGAATTCAATGCCGCCTTCGCCAAGGACTGGCAGCAGAAGAAAGGCCAGAAAGTCGAGATAGAAAACTCGCATGGCGGTTCGGGAAAGCAGGCGCGATCGGTCATCGATGGCCTGGAGGCCGATGTGGTGACGCTGGCCCTGGCGTACGACATCGACTCGATCGCCCAGCGCGCGAAACTGCTGCCCGCCGACTGGCAAAAGCGCTTGCCGGAGAACAGCTCGCCCTACACCTCGACGATCGTGTTCCTGGTTCGCAAGGGCAATCCGAAGAAGATCAAGGACTGGCCGGACCTGCTGCGCCCCGGCGTGGCCGTGATCACGCCCAACCCCAAGACCTCGGGCGGCGCGCGCTGGAACTACCTGGCCGCCTGGGCCTATGGATTAAAGATCTTCAAGGGCGATGAAACCAAGACCCGCAACCTGGTCCGTGCGCTGTTCCGCAATGTGCCGGTGCTGGATACCGGCGCACGCGGTTCCACCACGACCTTCGTGCAGAACGGCATCGGCGACGTGCTGATCGCCTGGGAAAACGAGGCGATCCTTTCCGTGCAGGAACTGGGGCCGGACAAGTTCGAGATCGTGGTGCCGAAGCTTTCCATCTTGGCCGAACCGCCGGTCGCGCTGGTCGACCGGAACGTGGACAGGCATGGCACCCGCGAAGTGGCGCAGGCCTATCTGCAATTCCTGTATTCGCCGGAAGGGCAGAAGATCGCGGCCCGCAACTATTACCGGCCGCGTTATCCGCAGTACGCGGACCCGGCCGACATCGCACGTTTCCCGAAGGTCGAACTGGTGACCCTGGACCAGGTATTCGGTTCGTGGGCCAAGGCGCAGGCCACGCACTTCGCCGAAGGCGGCGTCTTCGATCAGATACAGGCGGAAAAATAGCCGATGGCGGCAACATCTCCGTTGTCGTCCTCGTCGACGCCCCCGTTGGCTGGGCGCGGCCGGCGCAAGCGGGTCATGCCGGGCTTCGGCTTGAGCCTGGGTTACACGCTGGCCTGGTTGGGACTGATCGTGCTGATTCCGCTCGCCGGCCTTTTCATCAAGGCCGGCGGTCTGGGTTGGCAGGGTTTGTGGGATATCTGGACCGAGCCGCGCGTGCTGGCGTCGTTGAAGTTGAGCTTCGGTACCGCGCTCGCCGCCGCCGCATTCAACGCGGTGATGGGCACGCTGGTGGCCTGGGTATTCGTGCGCTATGAATTCCCGGGCAAGCGCGTGTTCGATGCGATGATCGACCTGCCGTTCGCGTTGCCGACCGCGGTCGCCGGCATCGCCCTGACTTCGCTGTATGGGCCGAGCGGCTGGATCGGACGCTGGCTGGCGGAAATCGGCATCAAGGTCGCCTACACGCCGCTGGGCATCACCATCGCGCTGGTGTTCATCGGCCTGCCGTTCGTGGTGCGCGTGGTCCAGCCCGTATTGCTGGAAGTGGAGCGCGAACTGGAGGAAGCCGCGGCCACGCTCGGCGCCAACCGCCGGCAGACGGTGACGCGGGTGGTGTTGCCGGCCTTGCTGCCGGCGATCCTGGCGGGCTTCGGCCTGGCCTTCGCGCGAGGCGTGGGCGAATACGGCTCGGTGATCTTCATCGCCGGCAATCTCCCGGGCTTCACCGAGATCGCGCCGTTGCTGATCACCTTCCGCCTGGATGAATACGACTACGCCAGCGCGACCGCCATCGCCCTGGCGATGTTGTTGTTGTCGCTGTCGGTGCTGCTGGTCATCAATACGTTGCAGTCGAAGCTGGCGCGGAAGGGGCGCTAAGATGAGCGAAGCGATTTCCGCCGTCATTCCCTTCCCCTCGAAGGAGTCTCTCCTGGATCCGGCCAGCGCCCCCCGTTCGCGTATCGCCGACGCCACCGCCGAGCCGCGCTGGATCCGCTGGCTGTTGATCGCGGCTGCGTTGCTGTTCCTGCTGGGGTTCCTGCTGCTGCCATTGCTGCTGGTATTCGTGCAGGCATTGGGCGGCGGCGTGCAGGCATTCATCGCCGCGGTCACCGAGGTCGATGCGCTGGCCGCGATCAAGCTCACCCTGCTGGTGACTGCGATAGTGGTTCCGTTGAACCTGGTGTTCGGCATCGCCGCCGCATGGGTGGTGAGCAAGCATGATTTCCGCGGCAAGCGCCTGCTGGTGAGCCTGATCGACCTGCCGTTCGCGGTGTCGCCGGTGGTGGCGGGCCTGGTGTTCGTGCTGATCTTCGGCGCCCAGGGCTGGGCCTGGCCGCTGATCGACGGGGGCTGGCATTCCAGCCTGCCCTGGCTGGGCGAATTCACCTTGCAGCTGCCGAAGATCATCTTCTCAACGCCCGGCATCGTCCTCGCCACGACCTTCGTCACCTTCCCGTTCATCGCCCGCGAACTGATGCCGCTGATGGAGCAGCAAGGCGCCGACGAGGAGCTGGCGGCGTTGAGCCTCGGTGCCAGCGGCTGGCAGACGTTCTGGCGTGTGACCCTGCCCAACATCCGCTGGGCGCTGCTGTACGGCGTGCTGCTGTGCAGCGCGCGGGCGATGGGCGAATTCGGGGCGGTGTCGGTGGTGTCCGGACATATCCGCGGGCGCACCAACACGTTGCCGCTGCACGTGGAAGTCCTCTACAACGACATTTCCCAGAACTACGGCGCGGCGTTCGCGGTGGCTTCGCTGCTGGCGGTCAGCGCGCTGGTCACGCTGGTATTGAAGGCTTATCTGGAATGGCGCCATGGCGAGTCGCTGGCCGCCAATCATCGGCATTGAACTGGGGGGAGGGCTTTTTTGACACGGATAAAAGCTGATAAATGCAGATGAAAAGCCAAGTCTTTTGCTTAATCCGATTTTTCCGCTTTTATCCCTGTCAAAACGCTCTAGCCTTTGCTTCCAATACAGGAAACAAACCATGACGATCAATATCGAACATGTCAGCAAGCGCTTCGGCGACTTCGCCGCGCTCGACGACATCAGCCTCAACGTGCGCCAGGGCGAACTGCTCGCCTTGCTCGGTCCTTCCGGTTCCGGCAAGACCACGCTGCTGCGGGTGATCGCCGGTCTGGACCATGCCGACGCCGGGCGCGTGCTGCTGGCTGGCGAGGACGCTTCGCAACTCAGTGTGCAGGCGCGTAGAGTCGGCTTCGTGTTCCAGCACTACGCCCTGTTCCGGCACATGAACGTGCGCGAGAACATCGCCTTCGGCCTGCGCGTGCGTCGCGGCGAAGCGCGCTGGCCTGATGCGCGAATCCGCGAACGGGTCCGCGAACTGCTGTCGCTGGTGCAACTGGACGGACTGGAATCGCGCTTCCCCTCGCAGCTTTCCGGCGGCCAGCGCCAACGTGTCGCGCTGGCGCGCGCGCTGGCGATCGAACCGAAAGTGCTGCTGCTGGACGAACCCTTCGGCGCACTCGATGCCCAGGTGCGCCGCGACCTGCGCCGCTGGCTGCGCGAACTGCACGATCGCACCGGCCTGACCACGGTGTTCGTCACCCACGACCAGGAAGAGGCGCTGGAACTGGCCGACCGGGTGGCGATCCTCAACCGGGGCCGCATCGAACAACTCGGCAGTCCGGCGGAGACCTACGACCAGCCGGCCAGTCCTTTCGTCTATTCCTTTGTCGGCGCGGTCAACCGCTTGCCGGGGGAATGGCGCGACGGCCGCCTGCAGGTCGCCGGCCTCGACCTGGCCGCACCCGGCGCGGCCGTGGGGCAGGGTGCAATCGAGTTGTATGTACGGCCGGAGCATTTGCAGCTCACAGAGACCCGGGAAGGAGGCTGGCCGGCGACGGTCCTGTCCAGTCAGCGCAGCGGACCGCGCCAGCGCCTGTGGGCCCGCCTGCATGCAGGCGATACCGAGGTGGAAATAGAGCTGCCCGCGGGTGCCGATGCCCCGGTGCATGCCGCTGGTTCCGAGGTCAGGTTGGCGGCGACCCGGTTCGGGGTCTTTTCCGCTTGAAATCGGAGTCCCCCCAGGGCTCGAATCTTTATCCGTTTTTTACGTCTGGAGCACTTGACGGGGCCAATGTTGCGTCGCAATATCAATTCGGTTAAAAAACCGTGAATTTGTGATTACGGTGGCTTGACGACGCTGCTCCGCAATGCCCCCACAGCCCACCAGGAGAATCCGGATGAAGCCAGTAAAGCTCAGTTTTGCAGTTGCCCTCGTTCTGGCGGCCATGCCGCTGATCTCGTTCGCGCAGGATGCGGAGGCGGTGGAAGAGGAATCCGAATTCCCGCTCAGTGCTTCGCTGGCTGCGACCACCGACTATGTGTTCCGCGGCGTCTCCCAGTCCGACAACGGCCCGGCGTTCCAAGCGGGCCTGAACTACGACGCGCCGTTCGGTCTGTATGCCGGCGTGTGGGGTTCCAACATCGATTTCGGCACCGGTGGTTTCGAAACGGACTATTACGTCGGCTGGAACACCGATCTCAGCGACAGCTGGAATCTGGATCTCGGCGCTACCCGCTATACCTACTCGGGTGACAAGGGCCTGAGCGGCGACTACAACGAATTCATCGGCAAGATCACCTGGAGTGGTCCAGTCACTGTTACCGGCCTGTTGGCCTATGCGCCTGATTACGGTGACCTGGCCCCGAAAGCGAAGGAAAGCTACGCCAGTCTGGGCGCTTCCTACGATATCGGGGAGACCGGCTTCAGCATCGGTGGGTCGGTCGGCTATACCTCGATCGACTACGGCAACGAGACCATCGAAGGCGAAGCGTTCGACTATGGCGTCAGCGACTACTTCGACGGAGCAGTTACGCTCAGCAAGGCCTTCGGTCCGGCCACCGCAACGCTGGGCTACTACGACACCTTCGGTTCGGACGCGGAGGAACTGCGCAGCGGCTCGGACATCTACAAGCCGGGCCTGGCGCTGACAATCTCGGTAGCCGTGCCGTAATCGCCTGCAATCGACCGCAAGAAGAAGGGCGCCGCAAGGCGCCCTTCTTGTTTGCGCGAGTTCGGCCTGCCTGGATCAATTCCAGCTCAGGACCACCTTGCCTGCCTTGCCTTCCTCCATCAGGTCGAAGCCCTTCTGGAAATCGTCGATCGGCAGCTGGTGGGTCAGCACCTTGCCCAGCGGAAAGCCGCCCAGCACCAGTTGGGTCATCTTGTACCAGGTCTCGTACATCTTGCGGCCATAGATGCCCTGCACGGTCAGGCCCTTGAAGATGATCCGGTCCCAGTCTATGCCGGCGCCCTTGGGCAGGATGCCGAGCAGGGCGACCTTGCCGCCGTGGTACATGCAATCGAGCATGTCGTTGAAGGCCTGCGGGTTGCCGCTCATCTCCAGCCCCACGTCGAAGCCTTCCATGTGCAGGTCGGCCATCACGTCCTTCAGCGATTGCTTGGCCACATTCACCACGCGCGTGGCGCCCATGTCGGCCGCAAGCTTCAGGCGGAAATCGTTGACGTCGGTGACCACGACATTGCGCGCACCGATGTGCTTGCAGATGCCGGCGGCGATCACGCCGATCGGACCGGCGCCGGTGATCAGCACGTCTTCGCCGACCACGTCGAATTCCAGCGCGCAATGCGCGGCGTTGCCGTAGGGATCGAAGAATGCGGCCAGCTCGCTGGGGATCTGGTCGGGGATCGGCCACAGGTTGCTGGCCGGCATGACCATGTATTCGGCGAAGGCGCCGTCGCGGTTCACGCCGATACCCACTGTGTATGGACACAGGTGCGGGCGGCCGCCGCGGCAATTGCGGCAATGGCCGCAGACGATGTGGCCCTCGGCGGAAACGCGCTGGCCTACCGTGTAGCCGCTGACGCCGGGGCCGAGGTCGGCGATGCGGCCGACGAATTCGTGGCCGATGGTCAGCCCGGGCTTGATCGTGCGCTGGCTCCACTCGTCCCACAGGTAGATATGCAGGTCGGTACCGCAGATCGCGGTCTTCTCCAGCTTGATCAGGACCTCGTTGGGACCGGGTTGCGGTACCGGCACCTGTTCCATCCAGATGCCCTTGCCAGCTTCGCGCTTGACCAGCGCCTTCATCGTTTGCGCCATGACGGTGCAGACCCTGCCTTTGATAGAGGGCGCGAATTATACGCCGCGACCCATTACCAGCCGTTGCGCACCGTGCCATAGGTCATGGAGCCGCGGCGGGAGCGGCTGGCTACAATCCAAAGTCCATGATCCGCAAAGGGAATGCCTGTGCGTCCCAACTTGCTCGCCGTGTCGCTCGCCGCCGCCTTCGCGGCCCAGTCGGGCGCTGCCCTTGCCGCGGAAGGCATGTGGGTGCCGCAACAACTGCCCGAGATTTCCGGGCCGTTGAAGCAGGCCGGGCTCAAACTCAAGCCCGAACAACTGGCTAACCTGACCGGGGATCCGATGGGCGCGGTGGTTGCGCTGGGCGGCTGTACCGCCAGCTTCGTTTCGCCGGTCGGGCTGGTGGTCACCAATCATCACTGCGCCTATGGCGCCATCCAGCTGAACTCGACCGCGGAAAAGAATCTCATCAAATCGGGCTTCAATGCGGCCACGCCTGCCGGGGAAGTCAGCGCCGGCCCCAACGCACGCATTTACGTCCTGGATTCCATCAAGGACGTCACCGTCGAGGCCAAGGCGGCTATCGCCTCCGCGGGCGACGATCCGCTGGCGCGCACCCGCGCGCTGGAGGCCTTCGACAAGAAGCTCATCGCCGAATGCGAGGCCGAAGCCGGTTTCCGCTGCCGCCTCTACAGTTTCTCGGGCGGCAACACCTATCGCCTGTTCCGCAACCTGGAGATCAAGGATGTGCGCCTGGCCTACGCTCCGCCGGTGGGCGTGGGCAAATACGGCGGCGACATCGACAACTGGATGTGGCCACGCCACACCGGCGACTTCGCCTTCTATCGCGCCTACGTGGGCAAGGATGGCAAGCCGGCCGCGTTCGCCGCGGACAACGTGCCTTATCGTCCGAAGCACTGGTTGAAGTTCGCCGACAAGCCGTTGGGCGCGGGAGATTTCGTCATGGTCGCCGGCTATCCGGGTTCGACCAATCGCTACGCGCTGGCCAGCGAATTCGACAGCACCGCCGGCTGGACCTATCCGACCATCGGCAAGCACTACAAGAACCTGATCGCGTTGGTCGATGCGGCGGGCAAGAAGAACCCGGATATCCAGGTCAAGTACGCCAGCACCATGGCCGGCTGGAACAACACCAGCAAGAACTACGAAGGCCAGCTGGCCGGGTTCGAGCGCATCGATGCGGCCGGCACCAAGCATGCGGATGAGGCGGCGGTGCTGGCGTGGCTGCGTAGCCGTGGCGCGCAAGGCAGTGCAGCCTTGGCGGCGCACCAGCAGTTGATCGATCTGGGTGAAGCCGCGAAGGCCACGCGCGAGCGCGATTTCGTCGTGGGCCAACTCGACAATACCGCCATGCTGGGATCGGCGATCCAGCTCTACCGCTTGTCCATCGAGCGCGGGAAACCCGATGCCGAGCGCGAATCCGGCTACCAGCAGCGCGATCTGCCGACCATTGAAGGCGCGCAGAAGCAGTTGGAGCGCCGCTACGTGCCGGCGATGGATCGCCAGTTGCAGCAGTACTGGCTGCGGCAGTACGTGCAGTTGCCCGCCGCGCAACGCTTGGCGTCGATCGACAAGTTCCTGGTCGACGACAAGGAACAGAGCCTCACCCGCGCGCTGGATCGCCTGGCCGGGACCCGGCTCGGCAGCACCGATGAACGCTTGAAGTGGATGCAGGCCGATCGCAAGGATTTCGAATCCAGCAATGATCCTGCCATCCAGTATGCGGTGGCGGTGATGCCGTCGCTGCTGGCGCTGGAAGAGCAGCGCAAGACGCGGACAGGGGAATCGCTGCTCGCGCGACCGGCCTACCTGCAAGCGGTGGCCGACTATCGCAAGAGCAAGGGCGAGTTCGTCTATCCCGATGCCAACCTCTCGCTGCGCATCACCTTCGGCAATGTCGTCGGCTATCAGCCGAAGGACGGCGTGGATTACACTCCGTTCACCACGGTCGAAGGCGTAGCTGCGAAGGCCACGGGCGAGGAACCGTTCGACGCGCCGCAGGCCTTGCTGGATGCGGTCAAGGCCAGGCGTTACGGCGGTCTGGAAGACCGGCGCCTGGGCACGGTGCCGGTGAATTACCTTTCCAACCTCGACATCACCGGCGGCAATTCCGGATCGCCGGTGCTGGACGCGAACGGCAAGCTGGTCGGCCTGGCTTTCGACGGCAACTGGGAGTCGGTGAGTTCCAACTGGGTGTTCGACCCGAAGATGACGCGGATGATTTCCGTCGACGGGCGTTACCTGCGCTGGATCATGCAGGAGGTTTACCCCGCGCCGCAGTTGCTCGAGGAAATGGGCGTCGCGAAATAACCGGCGGAGTTATGTCCGGCCCCGGTGCCTGGTTTCCGGGTTCCCGCTTTTTGGGGTGCATTGGGATGATTGCGCGCTGCGGCGCGTATGGCATCCGGGGCTTTGGTTTTGCCGCGGCGCGGTATCATTCGCTTCCGTCGTCGTTTCGACCCGCCGCAACGACCCGGCCTCCCACACACACCGGATCTCCCCACGCATGCGCATCCTGCTTGCCCGTCACGGCGAAACGCCGTGGAATGCCGAAGGCCGTTACCAGGGCCAGATCGATATCCCGTTGTCGCCGACAGGCGAATCACAAGCCACGGCCCTGGGCACGCGCCTGCGCAACGTGGAAATCACCCGCGCGGTCGCCTCGCCGCTGTCGCGCGCGCGGCATACCGCCGAGTTGGCCCTGGGCGAAGCGCGCAAGCCGATGTTGACCACCGACATCGACCTGCAGGAAATCGCCCATGGCGAATGGGAAGGACTGCTGGCCAGCGAAATCAACGACAAGGATCCCGCGCGCCTACGCGCGTGGCGCGAGCAGCCGGAAACCGTGTTGATGCCCGGTGGCGAATCCCTGCAACAGGTACTCGACCGTTCCTGGCCGGGCCTTGCCCGCGCCACTGAAGGCCTCGGCACCGGCGACACCTTGCTGGTCGTGGCCCACGACGCGGTCAACCGGGTGATCCTGTGCCGCATTCTCGGCTTGCCCCTGTCCAAGCTGTGGTCTTTCCGCCAGGCGCCGACCACGCTCAACCTGCTGGAAGGTCCGGACGTGGACAATCTCGAGGTCGTTCGCCTCAACGATTGCGCGCACCACACGCCGTTCTTCGGCGAAGCGGTGCATCGGGCGCTTTAAGATCCATGACGCGCACGCTGGAAGAATGGCTCGGCTACATCGAGCAGCAACATCCGAAATCGATAGAGCTTGGATTGGATCGCGTACGTGAAGCCGCCGCGCGCTCGCGGCTCGGCAAGCCGGCGAAGCAGGTCATCACCGTCGGCGGCACCAACGGCAAGGGTTCGACTGTCGCCTTCATCGAAGCCATCGCCCGCACGGCGGGATTGAAGGTGGGCACCTACACCTCACCGCATCTGTTGCGCTACAACGAGCGGGTGCGCATCGACGGACGTGAAGCGAGCGATGCGGAATTGGTGGCCGCGTTCGAGGCGGTGGAGGCGGCGCGACTGGGCCCCCCTCCCCTTGGGAGAGGGGTTGGGGTGAGGCTACGACGGAGCGAAGATCTTTCGCTTGGCGATGCAACACCATCCCCACCCAACCCTCCCCTTGAAGGGGAGGGCTCAGATGTCCCACTCACCTATTTCGAATTCGGCACGCTAGCCGCACTTTGGCTGTTCCAGCGATCCGACCTCGACCTCGTCGTGCTCGAAGTCGGCCTTGGCGGCCGGCTGGATGCGGTCAACCTCGTCGATGCCGATGTCGCGGTCATCACCACCGTCGATATCGACCATGTCGACTGGCTGGGCAACGATCGCGAAAGCATCGGCTTCGAAAAGGCCGGCATCGCCCGTGCCTGGAAACCGCTGGTGCTGGGCGAGATCGATTCGCCTTCCAGCGTGCTGCGCCATGCCTACGCGATCGGCGCCAACGCCATCCGCCTCGGCAGCGACTTCTTCCACGAGCCGATGGACGCAACGCATTGGCGCTGGCGCGATGCCGGTTTCGAGATCGAATTGCCGATCCCCGCGCTCGCCGCGCCGGTGCAGCGGGCCAATGCCGCCACCGCCATCGCCGCTTTGCGCGCGCTGGATATCGAGTTGCCCGATGCCGCGCTGGCCGCGGGCGTGGCTGCGGCGATGTTGCCGGGCAGGTTGCAGCGTTTCGAGGTCGCCGACACGCCGGTCATCGTCGACGTAGGCCACAACCCGCAGGCGGCGCGCGAGTTGGCGACGTGGTTGCAAGCCGAACCTGCGCACGGCCGCACCCTGGCGGTGTTCGCCGCGCTGGCCGACAAGGACGTGGATGGCATCGTCAATGCGCTGAAAGACGCGGTCTCGCGCTGGTTCCTTGCCGGGCTGGAATCGGTCGCCGGGCGCGGGCAGTCAGTGGACGAATTCGCAGCCAGGCTGGCGGAGACTGCAGCCGCCCGTGGTTCCAGGCATGCCAGCGTGTCGGCGGCATTGGAGGCGGCGCGGGCGGAGGCCGGTGCCGGCGATCGCATCCTCGTGTTCGGTTCCTTCCATACCGTGGCCGAAGCGCTGGCGGCCCTGCATTCAGGTCAATGACGGGGAAGCCGATTCGCCGCAACGTATAATTCAGCCGGCATTCCCGCCGCGTCGTTTCGTGAGCCCGCATGGATACCGCCCTCAAACAACGCCTGATCGGCGCCGTCGTCCTGGTGGCCCTGGCGGTGATCTTCCTGCCGATGCTGATCAAGGGCCCCGCGCCCGACAGCGGCGTTTCCGATGTGCCGCTCACGGTACCGGCAACGCCGGATGGCCAATACGAAACCCGCGAACTGCCCCTGGTCACGCCGGGCAATGCGCCTGCCGGTGGCGTGGTCGGCATGGACAACGATGTACCAGCCGCCACTGCCAGCGAAGCGGTTCCGCTGGGTGCGGCGCCTGCTGAAGCCGCGAGCGCGATGCTGCCGGCCAGCACTGCCGGCGGAAATTTCGCGGTGAATTTCGGCGCCTACGCGACCCCGGCCGATGCCGATGCGGTGATCGCGCGGCTCAAGCAGTCCAGCCTTCCGGCATTCCGCGAGCCCACCACCATCAATGGCAAGACCGCCTGGCGCGTGCGCATCGGGCCGTATGCCGAGCGCGCCGATGCCGAAGCCGTGCGCCTGCAGGCTGCGCAGGTCCGCAGCGATGTGAAGGCCCAGGTGGTCACGCTGGACGTTCCCGCCACGGCGCCGGCTTCCACGCCCGCGGCCACGACCGCCGCAGCTGCGGTCACGACCCAGGCCCTGCCGCCAGAACCGGCGAAGCCGGCACAGGCGCCGCCCGCGGAAACCAGGCCGGTCGCGACTGCGCCCAAGCCTGCCGTTGCGACGCCCAAGCCGGCAGTAGTGCCAGCTAAGCCGGTCGAAGCGCCCAAGCCGGTCGCCACGAACGTCGGCTTCGCCGTGCAACTCGGTGCCTTCTCGCATGCCGCCGATGCCAATGCGCTGCGCGACAAGCTTCGCGCCGGCGGCTTCAGCGCCTTCGTCGAGCAGGTCAAGACCGACAAGGGCACCCTGAGCCGCGTGCGCGTGGGGCCGGTAGCCAGCCGCGCCGACGCCGACCAGCTGAAGGCGCAGGTCGCGGCCAAAGTGGGTATCAGCGGCATGGTCCGCCCTCATCCGTAACCCGGTTTCGTGATCTTGCTCGATATCGTTTGACGCCGCCGCACAGAAGGGGCCAGGGATGAAAGGCCGACAACTCCATTTCAAGGACTCGAGCGCGCCATGATCGATATCGTATTGCTGATCGTGATCGGCGGCTCGGCGCTGCTCGGCCTGATCCGCGGTTTCGTCGGCACCCTGGTCTCGACCGCGGCCTGGCTGCTGGCGGGCTGGGCCACGTTCGAGTTCGGCGGCCAGGCGGCGTTCTGGCTCTCGGACAACGGCAAGCCCACGATCACCGAGTTGTTCGGCGGCTACGCGCTGAGTTTCGTGGTGGTGATGGTGGTCGTGGTCCTGGTCGGGGCGATGGCCAGGTCGATGGTCCAGTCGGCGGGTCTTTCCGGGGTCGATCGCCTGCTGGGTACGGCGCTGGGCCTGCTGCGCGGCGCGTTCCTGGCCAGCATCCTGGTCTTGCTGATGGGCTTCACCCCCTTGCCGCGCGAGCCCGCCTGGCGGCAATCGCAGGTCCTGCCGATGCTCATCCCCGCGGCCGGCTGGATGCGTTCCAAACTGCCGAACTGGTCCGTTCCGCAAATTGATTTTCGCAACGGCTCCGTGACGGGCGATAATGGCGGCATCGGCAACCTGCAGGTACCGGCGCTGGAACAGGCGGTGCAGCAGGCGATCGAGTCGGCCAAGGGCGGCCTGGCGCCGCGCGGTCCCGCCGGGAATACAGCACCGGGGCAGGCAACACCAGGGCATGACCCGGCCAATATCGAATCCCAGGGCCAGGATCCGGCCAATGTCGAGTCGAACGGAAGCGACCCGGCCAATATCGAATCATCCAGGCAGCGCCCCAACGGCCAGAAACGGCCCCAGTCGCAATAGCCAGAACGGGAGTACGCCAACCATGTGCGGCATCGTCGGAATCGTCGGCAACCAGAATGTCGCCGGCCAGCTCTATGACGGGCTGACCGTCCTCCAGCATCGCGGCCAGGATGCGGCCGGCATCGCCACCGCCGATGGCACGCGCCTGCGCGTGCACAAGGACAACGGCCTGGTCCGCGACGTATTCAATCCCAAGGCGATGAGCACGCTGGAAGGCCGGGTCGGCATCGCCCACTGCCGCTATCCGACCGCCGGTTCCGAAGGTCTGGACGAGGCGCAGCCCTTCTACGTCAATTCGCCGTACGGTATCGCCCTGGCCCACAACGGCAACCTGATCAACACCGAAGCCCTGCGCCAGGACGTGTTCGCCGAAGACCGCCGCAACATCAATACCGATTCGGACAGCGAAGTGCTGCTGAACGTGTTCGCCCACGAACTGGATCGCCAGCGCACGCTTTCGCCCGAAACCGCGATCCGCGCCGTCGCCGGCGTGCATCGCCGGGTCAAGGGCGGCTATGCGGTGGTCAGCGTGGTCCTGGGCCTGGGCCTGGTCGCGTTCCGCGACCCGCATGGCATCCGGCCGCTGGTGCTGGGCAAGCGCGAGCACAACGAAGGCACTGAATACATTGTCGCCTCCGAATCCGCCGCGCTCGACATCCTCGGCTTCCAGCGCGTGCGCGACGTGCGCCCGGGCGAGGCCGTGGTCATCACCGCACGCGGCGAGCTGTTCGCCGAGATCTGCGCCGAGCCGCAGGAACACGCGCCGTGCATCTTCGAATACGTGTATTTCGCGCGCCCCGATTCGATGATCGACAATGTCTCGGTGCACAAGGCGCGGATGCGCATGGGCGTGAAGCTGGGCGAGAAGATCCTGCGCCTGCGTCCCGACCACGACATCGACACCATCATCCCGATTCCCGACACCTCGCGCGACGCCGCGCTGGAAATCTCCAACGTGCTCGGGGTGAAGTACCGCGAAGGCTTCATCAAGAACCGCTACGTCGGCCGCACCTTCATCATGCCGGGGCAGGGCGAGCGGGTGAAATCGGTGCGCCGCAAGCTCAACCCGATTCCGCTGGAATTCCGCAACCGCGTGGTCCTGCTGGTCGATGATTCCATCGTCCGCGGCACCACCAGCCAACAGATCGTGCAGATGGCCCGCGATGCCGGCGCGCGCAAGGTCTACCTGGCCTCGGCCGCGCCGCCGGTGCGCCACCCCAACATCTACGGCATCGACATGCCGGCGGTAGACGAACTGGTGGCCAACGACCGCAGCATCGAGGAAATACAGAAGCTGCTCGGCTGCGACTGGCTGGTCTACCAGGACCTGGAAGACCTGGAAGCGTCGGTGCGCGAAGGCAACCAGGACCTGCAGCGCTTCGACTCCTCGTGCTTCGACGGCAACTACGTGACCGGCATCGAGCCGGGTTATTTCGAGCGGATCGAAGCGCTGCGCTCGGATGAGGCGAAGCGCAAGCGCAGGGTGTCGTGATGCCGCTTCCCTCCGGGCCGTCATCCCAGCGAACGCTGGGATCCACCTTGATCTTGCCGTTGCCTTTGCTGTTCGGGGTTCGAGGGAAAAGTCAAAATGGATCCCAGCGTTCGCTGGGATGACGATTCGTTTTCCATGGCTTTATCACTCTTCGACGCTGCCCGGGCATGCCTCGATGCTGCCTCGCCAGAAAACAAGGTCGCATTGACTCAGGCGTATGCCGCTAAATTCGCCTGCGGCGAACTCAGTACTGATTCCGATGCGCCCGCACCGCAACCCATCCGCATGCCCGGACGTCCCACCCGCCCGAAGCTGGTACCCGCGCGCCAGCTTCCGCAGCGCGGGATCGGCAGCGCGGAAGGCCGCGCCGCCTTCGTCCACGCCATCGCCCACATCGAGTTCAACGCCATCGACTTGGCCTGGGACGCGGTCTACCGCTTCCGCGGAATGCCGCCGGAGTTCTATGCCGACTGGGTGTCGGTGGCGAACGACGAATCGCGCCATTTCGTGCTGCTGCGTGACCGGTTGCGCGAATTGGGCCATGATTACGGCGATTTCGACGCCCACCACGGCTTGTGGGAAATGGCCGAAAAAACCGCGCACGACGGCTTGGCGCGAATGGCGCTGGTGCCGCGGGTGCTGGAAGCGCGCGGGCTCGACGTGACCCCCGGGATGATCGCGAAGCTGCGCAACCTGGGCGACGCCGCGACCGTCGAAATCCTCGAATTGATCCTCGAAGAAGAAGTGGCGCACGTCGCGGCCGGCTCGCACTGGTATCGTTGGTATTGCGGGCGTGCCGGGGTCGAGCCGCGTTCGACCTTCCGCGAGCTGCTGGCGAAATATGCAGGACCGGTGCTGCGTGGCCCATTCAACCACCAGGCGCGGTTGCTGGCCGGTTTCGATGCCGAAGAGATCGCGGCGCTGGAACAGCTCTCACGCGCGTAGGAGCGGCGTAAGTCGCGACTTGAGTGATTCGCGTGTTTCAGGAAGGAACCCGCCCGTATCTTTCGCGACTTGCGTCGCTCCTACGGGATCACGATCAGCCGCTTAGCGACTCCAGCCGATAGCCATCCGCGTCCACCCGCAGCACCGAACCCTGTTCGTACCAGTCGCCCAGCACGATCCGCTCGCAATCGCGATCGTTCACCTGCAGCTTGTGCACGTTGGGGCGATGGGTGTGGCCGTGGATCATCCGGTCGATGCCGTAGCGGGTGAAGGTCGCCTCCACCGTCGTCGGGGTCACGTCGGTCACGGTTTCGAAGCGCACGTCGTTGCCGCCTTCGCGCAACTTGGCCTGGTGCGCCTGGCTGGCGGCGCGCGCCTGTGCCGCGAAGACGAGCCTGGCCTCCAATGGTTGCGCCAGGAATTGGGCTTGCCACGCCGGGTTGCGGGTCTGGGTGCGGAAGGCCTGGTAGGCGATGTCGTCGGTGCACAACAGGTCGCCATGCATCAGCAGCGTGGGTTTTCCGTACAGCACTACCACGGCCGGGTCCGGTAGTACCCGGAATCCGGCTCGCAGCGCATAGTCCTGTCCGACAAGGAAATCGCGATTGCCGCGGATGAAATACACCGGCACGCCGGCATCGGCGACTTCCCGCAGCGTTGCCGCGACGAAGGCGCCCACCTCCGAAGGATCGTCGTCGCCGACCCAGGCCTCGAACAGGTCGCCCAGGATGTAGAGCGCATCGGCCGATTCCGTCTCGCGGCGCACGAACCGGCCGAACAGTTCCGTGATCACGGGGCGGGTGGAATCCAGGTGCAGGTCGGAGATGAAGAGGGTGGTCATCACAGGATTCTAAACCGTGCCCCGTAGGAGCGGGCCTTGCCCGCGATGCTCTTCATGACGTGCTGGAGAAGCATCGCGGGCAAGGCCCGCTCCTACAGGGTAAAATTGGCCATATTCCGCTTTTTTTCAGGCACCCCATGACCTGCCGCACCCGCTTCGCCCCCAGCCCCACCGGTTACCTGCACATCGGCGGCGCGCGCACCGCGCTGTACTGCTGGCTGGAGGCGCGCCACCGTGGCGGCGACTTCATCCTGCGCATCGAGGACACCGACCAGGAGCGCAGCACCCAGGGTGCGATCGACGCGATCCTGGAGGCGATGGACTGGTTGGGCCTGGACTACGACGAAGGCCCGATCTACCAGACCCGGCGCCTGGAGCGTTACCGGGAGGTGGCCGAGCAGCTGGTCGCCGCCGGCAAGGCGTATTACGCCTACGAGACCCGTGAGGAGCTCGATGCCATCCGCAACGCCGCCCAGGCCGCGGGAGACAAGCCGCGCTACGACGGCCGCGCGCGCGAACAGAACCTGCCGTATCGCGACGATCCGAACCGGGTGATCCGTTTCAAGAACCCGCAAGGTGGCAGTGTCGTCTTCGAGGACCGCATCAAGGGTCGCATCGAAATCGCCAACAGCGAGCTCGACGATCTGGTGATCTTCCGTTCCGACGGCTATCCCACCTACAACTTCGCGGTGGTGGTGGACGACATGGACATGCGCATCACCGACGTGATCCGTGGCGACGACCACATCAACAACACCCCGCGCCAGATCAATATCTACGAAGCGCTGGGCGTGCCGGTGCCGTTGTTCTCGCACATGCCGATGATCCTGGACCCGGAAGGCGCCAAGCTGTCCAAGCGCACCGGCGCCGCGGATGTCATGCAGTACAAGGACGCCGGCTACCTGCCGCATGCGCTGATCAACTACCTGGCGCGCCTAGGCTGGTCGCATGGCGATCAGGAGCTGTTCACCCGCGAGGAACTGATCCAGTTGTTCTCGGTGGAGGACGTCAATTCCAAGGCCGCGCGCCTGGACATGGACAAGCTGGGTTGGGTCAACCAGCACTATCTGAAGAGCGATGACCCGGCCGGTATCGCGCCGCAGCTGGAATACCAGTTGCGCAAGCTCGGCCTGGAACCCGCGCAAGGTCCCGCTGCGGTCGATGTGGTGATCGCCTTGCGCGACCGCGTGCATACGCTGAAGGAAATGGCCGAACGCGCCGCGGTCTGGTACCAGCCGCTGGAAACCTATGACGAAGCCGCCGTCGCCAAGCACCTGAATGCCGCGGCCTCGGCGCCGCTGGCGGCCGCGCGCGATCACCTGGCCAATGCGCTGGAGTGGACGGTCGAATCGGTAGCGGCTGCGTTGCACGACACCGCGGCGGCCCTGGGCCTGGGCATGGGCAAGGTCGCGCAGCCCTTGCGCGTGGCCATCACCGGTACCCAGGTCAGCCCGGATATTTCCCAGACCGTTTACCTGGCCGGGCGCGAACAGGCCTTGAAACGGATCGACGCAGCGCTTATCAAGATACCTGCGGACGCATGATCCCGGTCCTCACTCACTAATTCCATGGCACTCAAGCATTCCTGCACGGATCCCAAGCACCACGTCGACGACGCCCACGGCTTCGTCGCGGCGGTGGAGCATGCCTGCCAGGAACGCGGCCTGCGCCTGACCCCGATCCGTGCGCGCGTGCTCGAGCTCATCGCCGATGCCGGCAAGCCGGTGAAGGCCTACGAATTGCTCGAGTTGGTGCGGGAGAAGAAAGGCGTCGGCGCCGATGCTCCGCCCACGGTGTATCGGGCATTGGATTTCCTGATGGCCAATGGCTTCGTGCACAAGCTGGAATCGGTGAATGCGTTCGTCGCCTGCCACCATCCCAACAGCGACCAGCATTCGGTCCCGTTCCTGATCTGCGACCGCTGCCATAGCGCGGTGGAACTGGAAGACCGCGAAGTGGTCACCCAACTGGAAGCGCGCGCCAAGGCACTCGGCTTCCAGCCGCAGGCGCAGACCCTGGAAGTGCATGGTTTATGCGCGCGCTGCGCGGGTTGATTCCAGCGGCGTAGGAGCGACGTAAGTCGCGAAACCCTACATTTACCTTCGCGACTTACGTCGCTCCTACGGCTAACAACCTCGGCGATTTTTCGCGGATCGGCAGGTTCGCCATCGCCGCGATCAAGGCCAGCACGATATCCGCGTACCACATCCAGCTGTAGTCGCCGAGCCGTTCGATCGCCACGCCACCCAGCCACGCGCCGAAGAATCCGCCGATCTGGTGCGACAGCAAGGTCAGGCCGAACAGGGTTCCGAGGTAACGCGGACCGAACAGCTTGCCGATCAATCCGGCCGTCGGCGGCACCGTCGCCAGCCAGGTGAAGCCCAGCGCCGCGGCGAAAATGTAGAAGGTCATCGGCGTAGGTGGCGACACCAGATAGATCACGATCATCACCGCGCGGCTGGCGTACATCACCGCCAGGATCATCTTCATCCGGTAGCGTTGCCCCAGCGCACCGGCGACCAGGCTGCCGAGTACGTTGAATAGGCCGATCAAGGCAATGGAAGCGCCGGCGACGCTGGGCTGCAGGCCGCACAGCGCGATCTCGCCGGGCAGGTGCGTGACCAGGAAGGCGATATGGAAGCCGCAGGTGAAGAAGCCCAGGTGCAACAGCCAGTAACTGCGATCGCGCGATGCGAGTCGCAGTTGTTCGCGCAAGGTCATTTCCGCGGGTGACGTGCCGGTGGCGACAGCTCCGCTGGCCGCAGCGGCAGGTGCAGGCTTGCGCCGCAGCGGCCACGCCAGCGGCAGGGTCAGCAGCGAGGCGGCGGCGAGCCCGAACATGGCCACGCCCCAGCCCGTGGCAGTGATCGCCAATTGCACCAGCGGCGCGAACACGAATTGGCCCAGCGATCCGCCGGCGTTGATGAACCCCGCTGCGAACGAACGCTTTTCCGGTGCCAGCCGCGAAGCGGTGGCGCCGATCAGGATGGAGAAACTTCCGGCGCCGGCGCCCGCCGCGGTCAGCAAGCCCAGCGTGAACATCAAGCCCCATTGCGAGGACATGAAAGGAGTCAGCGCCATGCCTCCTGCCAGCAACAGGCCGCCGGCCACCAGGATGCGGGTCGAACCCTGCTTGTCGGCGATCGCGCCGAACACCGGCTGCACCGCGCCCCACACGAACTGGCCGATGGCCAGGGCGAAACTGATCGCGGCGATGCCGACGCCGGTGGATTCATGGATCGGCGTGACGAACAGACCGGTGGTCTGGCGCACGCCCATGGTGATCATCAGCATCGCCGCCGCGGTCAGCAACAGGCCCCAGTGCATGCGTGGCGCGGGAGTCGCGCGATGGACGCTCATGCATCGGCTCCGGGCAGGTTCAAGGCCTGGTCCAGCGCATCCAGGTCGGTATTGAGGCGCAGGGTGGCTTGTTTCCCATACTGCTTCTCCAGTCGTTGCTGGGCGCATTGCCAATGCGGCATGGCCTTGGCGATGCGTTTGCGGCCCGCAGCGGTGATGGCGATGACGCGTTGGCGCGCGTCTTCGCCACGCGTCTCCTTAAGCCAGCCGGCGTCGATGAGCGGTTTCAGGTTGCGGGTCAGGGTACTGCGGTCCATGCCCGCCGTGGCCGCCAGTTCGCCGAGCGTGCGCGGCTGCGGTTCGGCCCGGCGCAGGATCGAGTATTCGTTGAGGCTCAGGTCCACCGCCGCCAGTTCCCGGTCATAGACCTGGGAAACCTGCCTGGCGGCGCGGCGCAGGCGGAAGCAGGTGCAGGCACTGGGGAAGGACATGGCGGGTTCCATCGCAGTCGGGTTCCGGCGCATGGTAAGTGCATATGCACATTAATGTCGAGGGCATCGATGCGGAACGCATCGATGCCAAAGAAAGAGGGCGGCCGCCTTGACGGCGACCGCCCTCGATCCGGTCCTACGATTGGCGGATCAGAAGAACACGCGGACCCCGAACGACGCGCTGCGACCCGGCAGCATCACGCTGTCCTTGAGGAACGAGGTATGCACGCGCGCTGCCTCGTTGGTGAGGTTGCTGCCATCCAGGAACACTTCCCACGCCGTATCGTCGTTGTCGTGGTGCCAGGCCAGGTGCGCATCGACCAGGGTGTAGCCGGCGGTGGGCGTTTCGCCTGCGGCGACCTTGTCCTGCTTCTGGTAGCGGGTCGCGCCCAGCGAGGCGCGCCACGACGGGTTGGACCAACGCAGCTGGGTGCCGAAGCGCGACGGTGCGATGCGCGGCAGGTTGCCGCCGTCGGCCAGGGTGCCGCGCACGGTGTCGCCGAATACGCGCAGGTCCCAGGTCCCGGTTTCGTTGTCGGCCAGGTGGAAGGTGGCTTCGCCCTCGAAACCGTGGAAGCGCGCGTCGGCCTGGGTCCACTGGCGGATCGGCAGGTACTCGTCCTCCTCGTCCCAGTACCACTGCTCGCCGGTGTCGGCGATGTAGATGAAATCGTTGAAGCGGTTGTAATACGCGGAGAATTTCGCATCGACCCAGTCGTTCCGGTATTGCGCGCCTATTTCCAACTGGTTGGCCGCTTCTTTCCGCAGATCCGCGCTACCGATTTCATAGGCGAGGGTGGCGATGTGCGGGCCATCGGCGAACAATTCCTCCTCGACCGGCGCGCGTTCGGCGTGGTCCAGGTTGGCGGTCAGGCGCCAGCGTTCGTTCAACTTCCAGCCACCGCCCAGCGAGGCGCTGACCGGCTTGAAATCGCGCGAGGCTTGAGCTGCCGGGTCGTATTCGACCTTGTCGATGCGTGCGCCCAGGTCGAGTTGCAATGCATCCCACTGCTTGCGCGCAACGCCGAACAGGCCCAGCGAGCGCGTGTCGGTCCGCGGGACGAAGGATTCTTCGCCGATCGCTTCGAAGGTGGAAGCGCCGCCCTGCAAACCCGCCGCGGTCTGCCAGCCGTTGCCGAAAGCGAAGGAGGCTTCCACGCGGCCTTCGTTGGCCTGCTTGTTGAAGGTGGTGCCGACTTCCTCGCCTTCGAACTCGACGTGGCTGTAGTCGGTATGGCCGAAGCTGTAGCGCAGGCCGCTGCCTTCGCCCCAGGGAGCGGTCAATGCGCCTTTCAGGTCGTAGCGGTTCTGGCGCATGCGCAGCCACACGCCGCGTTCGCCCTCGGCGAGGTCGCCGGGTTCGCCGGGGTTGCCGTAATCGTCCTCGAAACGCGCAGCGGAAACACCGACGAAGCCCCAGTCGCCCAGCAGCGAACCGCCGACCGATCCGGTATGCGTGTCGATGAAGGAATTGGCCTGGCGGCCCTCTGGTGTGTCGTAGTCCCTGGCGTTGCGGTAGACCGCGTCGGCATGCAGCGCGAAGCGATCGTTGCCGCCGTCGATGCGGGCCATGGCGGTACTGCCGTCGCGGTCGCCGGCATCGAAGCGCGCTTCGGCACGGCCGCTGAAGCCATCGGCGATCGGCGCTTCGGGAATACGTCCGTCGACGACATTGACCACGCCGCCGATCGCGCCGCTGCCGTAGAGCAGGGTGGACGGACCCTTCAACACTTCGATCTGGTCCGCGAGGAACGATTCCACCGCAGGCGAGTGGTCCTGGCTGATGGTGGAGACGTCCTGGGTGGACAGGCCATTGCTGAGTACGGCGACGCGCGGGCCGTCCAGGCCGCGCAGGATCGGGCGGCCGACGCCCGGGCCGAAGTTGGAGCTCTGCACGCCGGGCAGGCTGGAGATGGTCTCGCCCAGGCTGGCGGCGCGGTCCTCGTCCAGACGTTCGCCGGCCAGTACTTCGGTCGGCTTGCTCAAGGCATCGGCGGAGTCGCGCAAGGGACTGGCGGTGACGACGACGCCGTCCAGGTCCTTCACATGGCGATCCCTGGAGTCCGCGTCGGTGTGGCGGGTGTCGGAGGGCGGCGAATCCAAGTCGGTGCCAGCAGCGCCCGCGCTGTCCGCGGTAGCGGCCCAGGAAAGCGCCGGGAGCGCCGTCGGGAACAGGATCAGGGCCAGGGCGAGAGTGAGCCTGCGGCGGAGGTGGGTCGGGCGTGGGGTCATGATGGGATCCGTGAGGGCTGGAGAATTCGAGACAGATGTTATAATATTTCATTCGTGAAATACGACCCGTCCCAAAAGTCATACTGATGCCCATGGATTTCCGCCTCCGCCGCCTGCTCGATCGTTTCGGCGCCACCGGTTCGATGATCTGCGCCGTGCACTGCGCGCTGACGCCACTGCTACTGGCGGCGATCCCCTCGTTAGGGCTGTCGAGATGGCTCGGAGATGGCTTCGAACGTGGTTTCGTCGTGTTCGTGACCGTGCTGGGCCTGTTCAGCCTGCTCTGGGGCTATCGCCGCCATCGTGCGTTCCGCGCGCTGAGCCTGCTGCTGGTCGGACTGGCGATCCTCTGGGCGGGGGCCTACTACCCGCCGTTGCATCATCAGGTAATCGTGCACGCCATCGTCATGACCCTGGGCGGCACCCTGGTGGGCCTGGCGCACGTGGTCAACCTGCGCCTCAACCACTGGCACGTACACGATGCCAGCTGTGCGCATTGAGGCCTGCGTGATAGGCTTTGCGGCCTCGCGCGCAAGGCGCAGCAATCGAATCAGGAGCAAACCATGGGTAAGGGTGATCGCAAGACCGCCAAGGGCAAGCGCACCAACGCTAGCTATGGCAATGCACGCAAGCATGCAGTGAAGGCCGCCGTGGGCGTCGCCGCCCCCGTCTCCAAGAAGACCATTACCAAGGCAGCGCCGGCGAAGAAGGCCGTGGCCAAGAAGACGGTGGCAAAAGCCGGCTGATCGGTTCGTTCCGGTCATGCACAAAACGCGACGCCTGGCGTCGCGTTTTCGTTTGCGGGGAATGCGTTGCAGACGCCTTGTCCCCGTAGGAGCGGGCCTTGTCCGCGATGCTCTTGCGCAATCTGACCGAAGGCACCCTGACCGAAGGGCATCGCGCCCAAGGGGCGCTCCTACAACAGCTTGCCTCCGTTGGCGTAGATCGCGGCGGGTGGATTGCCGCCCAGCCAATAGGCCAGCTCGGCCGGCTGGCGAATGCTCCAGCAGGCGAAGTCCGCGCGCATGCCCACGCGCAACACGCCACGATCACCCAGTCCCAATGCGCGCGCCGCGTTGATGGTGGCGCCGCGCAATGCTTCCTCCGGCGTCAGCCGGAAATGGGTGCAGGCCAGCGACATCGCCAGGCGCAGCGATTGCAGCGGGGAAGTGCCGGGATTGCAATCGGTAGCCACGGCCATCGGCACGCCATGCCGGCGGAAGGCGTCGAGCGGCGGCAACACGGTTTCGCGCAGGCAGTGGTACGCGCCCGGCAGCAGCACCGCGACGGTGCCGGTTGCGGCCATCGCCGCCACCCCGGCTTCGGAAGTGTGTTCGACATGGTCCGCCGACAGGCCGCCGAACTCCGCGACCAGCGACCCGCCGCCGCCATCGCTCAACTGGTCGGCGTGGAGCTTGACCGGCAGTCCCAGTGTCCGTGCCGCTTCGAACACGCGTCGCGTCTGCGCAGCGCTGAATCCGATGCGTTCGCAAAAAGCATCCACCGCATCCACCAGGCCTTCGTCGTGCAGGCGCGGCAGCCATCCGCAGACCGCATCGATGTACTCGTCCGCACGGCCCGCGAATTCCGGCGGCAGCGCATGCGCGCCGAGGAAGGTCGTGCGCACGGTGATGCCCAGTCCGTCGCCGATCCGCCGCGCCACCCGCAGCATCTTGCGTTCGTTGTCGAAGTCCAGGCCGTAGCCGGATTTGATCTCCAACGTGGTCACGCCGTCGTCGCGCAGGGCGCGGGCGCGGGGCAGGGACTGGTCGAACAGCTCGTCCTCGCTCGCGGCACGCGTGGCCAGCACGCTGGAAACGATGCCGCCGCCGTTGCGCGCGATTTCCTCGTAGCTCGCCCCTTGCAGGCGTTGCTCGAATTCGCCGGCGCGATCGCCGGCGAACACGGTATGGGTGTGGCAATCGATCAGGCCCGGGGCGATCCAGCCGCCTGCGGCCTCGATCACCTCATGGGCCAAGGTCGAAGCGGCTCCCGGCAATTGCGAGCGGGGACCAGCGTAGGCGATGAGGCCGTCGCGCCAGCCCAGCGCGGCGTCCTCGATGGTGCCGTAGCCGGCGTTACCTTCCAGCGTCGCCAGGCTGATGCCGGTGATCAACCCATCCCACAACGGTTCGAGATTCGTGCCCATGGCGCGATTGTAGACGCTGGCCAGTCGCGTTCCCGTGGGAGTCGGGCGAGAATGCGGGCATGAGCCAGACCCAAGCACCGCAGTTGTGGACACCTGAAGGCTGGGCGCGGGCGGCCATCGACGCCCTCCCCGCAGGCGCATGGATCGTCCCCGGCATCGCCAATCTGCATTCGCACGCCTTCCAGCGCGCCATGGCTGGACTGGCCGAGCGCCAGACCCATCCGCAGGACAGTTTCTGGACTTGGCGCGAAACCATGTACCGCTTCGCCGCGCGCATGGATCCGGACAGCACCTACGCGGTGGCCACGCAGTTGTACGCGGAAATGCTGGAAGCCGGCTACGCCAGCGTCTGCGAATTCCATTACCTGCACCACGCGCCCGATGGCCGTCCTTACGCCGATCCGGCGGCGATGTCGCGCGCTTTGATCGCCGCCGCGCGCGATACCGGCATCCGCATGACCCTGTTGCCGGTGCTGTACATGACCGGCGGTTTCGATGGGCGCGCGTTGTCGGCGCGCCAGCAGCGTTTCGGTCATGACGTCGAAGGATTCCTGCGCCTGCTGCAGACCTTGCGCGCGGAGGAAAACCCGTCGTTGCGCATCGGCTGCGCCTTCCACAGCCTGCGCGCGGTGCCAGAAGCGGCGATGCGCGAAGTGCTTGCGGCGCTGCCGGCGGACGCGCCGGTGCACCTCCACATCTCCGAACAGATCGGCGAAGTGCAGGATTGCCTCGCCTTGCGTGGCGCACGTCCGGTCGAGTGGCTGCAGCAGAATTTCGAGGTCGATCCGCGCTGGACGCTGGTCCATGCCACCCACCTGACCGAGACCGAAACCAGGCAGCTCGCCGCCAGCGGCGCCACCGTGGCGATCTGTCCGACCACCGAGGCGAACCTGGGCGATGGCCTGTTCCCGCTGCGCGCATACCTGGATGCGGGCGGCGCCTGGGGCATCGGTTCGGATTCGCATATCTCGGTGTCGCCGGTGGAGGAACTGCGCTGGCTGGAATATGGCCAGCGGCTGATCACCCGTCATCGCAACATCGCTGTCAACGAGGGCTCGACCAGTGTCGGCGAAACCCTGCTGCGCGGTGTGCATGCCAGCGCGTACCAGTCCACCGGCCAGGTAGGAGAAGGGGACTTTGTGGTCCTTGATACCGATGCCGCGATCTTCGCCGGCGTGAGGGAAGACGACGCCATCGACCGCTGGATATTCAGCGGCAACCGCAACGCGGTGCGTGAGGTCCGCGTCGCCGGCAAGCGCGTGGTCGCTGAGGGACGGCACGCTGATCGCGATGCGATTGCAGTGCGATACCGGCAGGTACTGCAGGCACTGCTCGCCGATTGAAAGCGAACATCTCTTTGTAGATCCGAGCTTGCTCGGATGCTCTGGCCTCAACGCGAAAAGCATCCGAGCAAGCTCGGATCCACGCCCCCAAGGAAGTCCCCTTGGGGGACAAAGATCAGGCCGTCAAATCAGCAGATCGCCTTGCGGCAATGCGCCTTCCAGTTCCAGCAGGAACTGCTTGGTCGGCAGGCCGCCGCCGAAACCGGTCAGCGAACCATCGGCGCCGATCACCCGATGGCAGGGCAGCACGATCGGCAACGGATTGCGCCCATTGGCCGCGCCCACCGCGCGCATCGCGGTCGGCTTGCCCACGCGCCGGGCGAGCTGCGCATAGCTGATGGTTTCGCCGTAGGGAATCGTGGCCAGGGTCCGCCACACCTCTTTCTGGAAGGTGGTGCCCTGCGGCGCCAGCGGCAGGTCGAAATCCCTGCGCTTGCCAGCGAAATACTCCTCCAACTGAGAACGCGCCGTGCGCAGTGCCGCATGGTCGCCTTCCTGCCAGTCCGGCAAGCGCGCCATGGGGTGCCGCGGGGAATGGAATTCGATCAGATGCAGGCCTTCGTCGCTGGCCGCAAGCAGCAACGGGTCTACCGGGCTGTCGATGTATTGGTAGAAGATCATCGGTAATTCCTGTATTGCGGCATGTTTGGGTGTGGAAGGTGTAGGAGCGACGTAAGTCGCGAAGCCATCCAAAGATTTCCTTCGCGACTCACGTCGCTCCTACGATAGAGCTCGCCGCTTTCGGCGCTGGCATCGAATCCTTCCATAACTGGATCACCGCATACGCGCGCCACGGCCGCCACGCTTCCGCGCGTGCGCTAAGCGCCTTCGCGGTCATCCGCGTATTGTCCGTCGGCACCGCCTTCTGCAGCACCAGGTCGTCGGCGGGGAACGCATCCGGATGACCGAGTGCGCGCATCGCGATGTAGTTCGCGGTCCACGGACCGATGCCGGGCAGGGCGACCCAGCGCGCGATGAATTCCTCGAGCGTACGTTCGCTGCGGAAGTCCACGTGGCCGTCCCGCACCGCGCGCGCGACCGTGCGCACCGTGTCGGCGCGGGTGCGGGTCAGGCCGATACGGCTCAGGTCGGCATCGGCCAGCGCATCGGGCGTGGGGAAAAGGTGCTGGTGGCCCGGTGCGAATTCCATGGGCAGGGCTTCACCGAATTGCTGCGCCAGCCTGGCGGTGAAAGTGCGCGCGGCCGCGACGCTGACCTGCTGGCCGATGACCGCGCGCATCGCGATCTCGAAGCCGTCCCAGCCGCTGGGCAGGCGCAGGCCGGGACGCTTCTTCAGCAAGGGGCGCAAACGCTTGTCGCGCGACAAAGCGGAAGCGATCGCATCCGGATCCGCATCCAGGTCGAACATGCGCCGCAGGCGGTTGACCACATCCAGCAGACGCGTTGGGGCGACATCGCGCAGTTCCAGTTTCAAGGCATGTTCACCGCCGGGCCATGCGCTGACCCGCAGCCAGCCCGGCGTCGGCGCAGGCCCGATCACGCGCGCATATCCGTGCTCGTCCACCTGCTCCACGCCCGGTAGGGCGCGGCCGCGCAGGAAATCCAGCATGGCGGTGAAATCGTAAGGCGGGCGATAACCCAGGCGCAGGGTCATCACCCCTTCCTGCGAGGCGAGCGGTCGCCGGCGCAGGTCGCGGGGCGCCATCCGGTACGCATCCAGGAACGTAGCGTTGAAACGGCGCAGGCTGCCGAAACCCGAGGCCAGCGCGACTTCGGTGATAGGCAACGTGGTCTCGGTCAGCAGTTGCTTGGCGAACAACAGGCGGCGCGTGCCATGCACGCCGATCGGCGCAGCGCCCAGGCGGTCCACGAACAGCCGTCGCAACTGCCGCTCGCCGATGCCCACGCGTCCGGCCAATGCCGACAGCGGCTGATCGGCGAGCATGCCCTGATCGATCAGCTTCAACGCGCGCGCCACGACTTCGTCGCCGCGCCGCCATGCGCCATCGCCGGGCGACAGTTCCGGGCGGCAACGCAGGCAGGGGCGGAAACCGGCGGCTTCGGCCGCCGCGGCATTGCCGTAATAGGCGATGTTGGAAGGCTTGGGCGCAGGCGCCGGGCAGACCGGGCGGCAATAGATGCCGGTGCTTTTGACCGCGGTGAAGAACAGCCCGTCGAAGCGCGCATCGCGACTCAGCCGTGCCTGTTCGCAGACACGCAGGTCGGGCAGGGAGGTCTTGGTGTCGAGGGCCATGGCGGCAGGTTAGCACCGCGTCACGGGTCGGACTCGCCGTTTTCGGACATCAATGCTGCGGGTGGGCTGCAATCTTGGTTGCAGGAGCGACGCAAGTCGCGATGGAGCATCGTTGATGCCGATTTCGCGACTTGCGTCGCTCCTACATCGCCTACATCGCCTGCATCGGCCGCAGCGCCGGTAGCAGCGGCGCGATATCGCCATCGTTCGCGCGAGCCGGGATGCCCAGCAACCGGATCATCAACGGATACACATCGACATTGTCGAATGCCGGGATCACCACGCCCTTGCGGAAGGCAGGGCCATGGGCAATGAAGGCCGCGCGCATCGACGGCAGCGATGGATCGTAGCCATGCGAACCGCGGCTGGCATCAGGCGCACGCTTGGCCAGCGTTGCGGCAGGCAGTGCATCCCAGCCTTCGTCCATCTGGCAGATGATCGGCGGCACGCGCGGATTGCTGCCGTAATGCCATTGCGGCGGCAACTCGCCCTTGCGCCAGCATCGATAATGGTCGTGGCGGCCGAGCAGTCGCAGTTCCACCGCCTGCGTGCGTCCTTCGCGCGGGGCGATGCCGATCGACTGGCCGACGCTGATCACCGCCGCATCGGCCATCGGTACTACTTCTTCCACCGCGATCGCGTGGCCCGGCGCCACCGTGGCCATGCCATGGTCGGAAACCACGATCAGGTTGATCCGGTCCAGCAAGCCGTTGCGGGCGAGCGCATCGAGCAGGCGGCCGATCGCCCCGTCCACTTCACGCACGGCCGCGCGCGTCTGCGGGGCATCCGGGCCGTGATCGTGGCCGGCGTCATCCACCATTTCCAGGTAAAGCGCAGTAAAGCGCGGGCGCGTGGCTGTAGGCTCTTGCAGCCACGCGGCGACCTCATCGACGCGCCGTGCGGCAGAAATGGATTCGTCGTACGGCTTCCAGCGAGTCGGCCGCACGCCATCGATTTCCGCCGCGCTGCCCGGCCAGGCCCAGATTGCGGTGGGCAGGTGTGCTTTTTCCGCGCCGACCCAGATCGGTTCGGCCCGCCACCAGCGGCCATCGCCCACGGCTCCCAGGTCGGCGACCCTGAAATCGCCGAGCCCATTTTCGCGCATGGTGTTGTGGACCACGCCGTGGTGGTCCGGACGCAGGCCGGTGACCAGGGTGAAATGGTTGGGGAAGGTCAGCGCGGGATAGGACGGATTCATCCATTCGGCGCGGACGCCGTCGCCAGCCAGGCGATCCAGGTTCGGCGTATCGCCCTTGCCCAGGTAATCGGCGCGCAGGGCATCGATGGAAATCAGCATCAGCGGCGCGGGTTCGACGAGGGTGGCAACAGTCGAAGGCCGGGGCGATGTGGTCGAGCAGGCCGCCAGAAAAAGCAAAGCGGCTGGCCACGCGGCCCTGAACAATAAGCGGAGCATAGGCATTCGTTGCAAGTATCGTTGGATCCAAGCTTGGCAGACTCCGGAGTATCGCGCATGACACCGCTTCCCCGTATCGCTTGCATCGCTGCGTTGGCGCTGTACTCGACCGCGATATCGAGCACTGAAGTCCTGGCATCGCCGGACTTGCCGCGCTGCCAGGTCTGGCAACGCGAACTCGGCTTCGCCAAATCGGTCGCCGATCATGATCCGGTCGCCTTCGCCGGTTACCTCGCCGTCAATGCGGCCTTCGGCGTGAGTCGGGAACCCACCGTCGGGCGCGAAGCGGTGACCCGGGAATGGCAGGGCATCATCGACGGCAGCGCGTTGAAGCTGGAGTGGTACCCGGCCGTGGTCACGATCGGTGGCGATGGCAGGACCGCCTATTCCAGCGGTCCCGCGCTGTACCAGGATCCGAAGACCGGAGCCTATCGCCATGGACGCTACGGTTCCGTGTGGCAACGCGAAGCGGATGGCGAATGGCGGATGATCTTCGACGACGGCATCCGCCCGGAGCCTGCCGATGCCGCTGCGGTGCAGGCTTTCCGCGAGGGTAGCGGCAAGTCCTGTCCGGCGGGCTGACGCGGTTCTGAATGCCGCGCCGGAAGGTTGCGACGGGTACAGTGCGACGGGCGTATAAACAATGCATTCCGCATAACGCCGCGTTTGTTCCGCGGGCAGGAGATCCCGATGAAACGTCTTGTCTTTTCCCCCTTGCTACTGGGCCTGGCTTTCGCAGCCGTGGCGCAGACGCCAGCCCCGATTCCGGTTGAAACAGCCGCTCCGCAGACATCCACGGTCCCGGCCAGCGATGCCGCTCGGCCTGCTTCGAAGGATGAAGTCACCCGGAAGGATGATGTCGCCAAGAAGGACGAAGTCTCCGACCGCAGCTGCCTGAAGGAAACCGGCTCGCGCCTGGCGCCGCGCCCCGACAACAAGGGCCGCAAATGCGTCAACGCCACCGGCCGTTCCTACACCAAGGACGATCTGGACAGGACCGGCGCCATCGACCTGAGTGATGCGTTGCGCCGGCTGGATCCTGCGGTGCATTGATCGCAATGGACTTTTGACTGCAACGCCCGGCCTTGCCGGGCGTTTTCCATTACGGCTTCAGCAACGCGTCGAGATTCCCGCCGCGTAACGCAGGCCGCGCCGCAACTGGGCGAGGAATACGGGATCCTCGTACAACTTGATCTCGTGTCCCAGCCCTGTGTACCAGGCGCGTCCGCCGTCGAAGGCATGGCACCAGGCGATTGGATGGTCCGCGCCCATGCTGCCGCCGTCGTAATCGGCTTCCTGCACCGTGGCCAGCACCTGCACCCGCCCGCGCGGGTTGCTGCGGTAGTTGTACAGCTCGTCGGTCACCGTCCAGTCTTTCGGCGCCTCGACGTCCTCGCCTTCGAACAGCACCCGCGAGGTCTGCAATCCCGGTGGGTGGCTTTTGAACCATGCGCCCACCAGTTCGCCATACCAGGGCCAGTCGTATTCGGTGTCCGCGGCGGCATGGATGCCCATGAATCCGCCGCCGGCGCGCACGAAGCCTTCCATCGCCGCCTGCCGCTCCGCGTCCAGCACGTCCAGGGTGGTGTTGGCGAACACCACCGCCTGGTAGCGCGTCAGGTCCCGGGCGTTGAAATCGTGCGCATCCTCGCTGTGGTCGACCTGCATGCCTTCCTGCGCGCCCAGACGTTGCAACGCAGCAACCGCGGTGGGAATGGAATCGTGGCGCCAGCCGGTGGTCTTGGTGAACACCAGCACGCGCGCCCGCGGCGCCATGCTCGCGCTGGCCTGCACGCACAGGGCCAGCAACAGGATCGACAGCAGGATCAGGGCAGGGCGGCGCATGCGGCCAAGTCTGCCATGCGCACCGCCCCCGTGGGAGCGCCGTCCCGGCGCGAGCTTTTGCCTTGTTGGCCAGGGAAGAGCTCGCGCCGGGACGGCGCTCCCACCGATAATGGCCCATCGCCTGCATCAGGATTCCCGCAATGTCCGATCCCCGCCACGACCCCTCCCGCGTCATCCGTGCCCCGCGCGGCACCGAACTCAGCTGCAAGTCCTGGCTCAGCGAGGCGCCGTACCGGATGCTGCAGAACAACCTGGATGCGGAAGTGGCCGAGGATCCGACCTCGCTGGTGGTCTACGGCGGCATCGGCCGCGCCGCGCGCGACTGGGCCTGCTACGACGCGATCCTGGAGTCGCTGCGCAAGCTCGAGGACAACGAGACCCTGCTGGTCCAATCCGGCAAGCCGGTCGGCGTGTTCCCCACCCATGCGGATGCGCCGCGCGTGCTGATCGCCAATTCCAACCTGGTGCCGCACTGGGCCACCTGGGAGCACTTCAACGAACTCGATAAAAAGGGTTTGATGATGTACGGGCAGATGACCGCCGGCAGCTGGATCTATATCGGCAGCCAGGGCATCGTCCAGGGCACCTACGAGACCTTCGTGGAAATGGGCCGCCAGCACTACAACGGCAGCCTGAAAGGGAAGTGGATCCTCACCGCCGGCCTCGGCGGCATGGGCGGCGCGCAGCCGCTGGCGGCGACGCTGGCCGGCGCCTGCAGCCTCAACATCGAGTGCCAGCAGAAGAGCATCGACATGCGCCTGCGCACGCGCTACGTGGACGAGCAGGCCGTCGACCTGGACGACGCGCTGGCCCGTATCCGCAAGTACACTGCGGCCGGCGAGGCCAAGTCCATCGCCCTGCTCGGCAACGCGGCCGAGATCCTGCCGCAGCTGGTGCGCCTGGGCGTGCGCCCGGACGCGGTCACCGACCAGACCAGCGCGCACGATCCGGTGCACGGCTACCTGCCCATCGGCTGGACCGTGGAGCAGTGGCTGCTGGAACAGAAGACCCACCCGCAGAAGGTCCGCGATGCGGCGAAGCAATCCATGCGCGTGCATGTGGAGGCGATGCTGGAATTCGGGAAGCAGGGCATTCCCGTTTTCGATTACGGCAACAACATCCGGCAGATGGCCTTCGACGAGGGCTGCAAGAACGCGTTCGATTTCCCCGGTTTCGTCCCGGCCTACGTGCGGCCGTTGTTCTGCCGCGGCGTGGGTCCATTCCGCTGGGTCGCGTTGAGCGGCGATCCGGAGGACATCTACAAGACCGATGCGAAGGTGAAGGAACTGATCCCCGACGACGAGCACCTGCACCGCTGGCTGGACATGGCCCGCGAGCGGATCAGTTTCCAGGGCCTGCCGGCGCGGATCTGCTGGGTCGGCTTGGGCCAGCGCCACAAGCTGGGTCTGGCCTTCAACGAGATGGTCCGCAACGGCGAGTTGAAGGCGCCGGTGGTGATCGGCCGCGACCATCTGGACAGTGGCAGTGTGGCTTCGCCCAATCGCGAGACCGAGGCGATGAAGGACGGCAGCGATGCGGTCAGCGACTGGCCGCTGTTGAATGCGATGTTGAACGTGGCCGGCGGGGCGACCTGGGTGTCATTGCACCACGGCGGCGGAGTGGGCATGGGCTACTCGCAGCACTCGGGGGTGGTGATCGTCTGCGATGGCACCGCCGAAGCGGACAAGCGCCTCGCACGGGTGTTGTGGAACGACCCGGGCACCGGGGTGATGCGGCATGCGGATGCGGGGTATGAGATTGCGAAGGAGTGTGCGCGGGAGCAGGGGTTGAAGTTGCCGATGGCATGACCGGCAACCCACATAATCCACTAGCATGGCGCTCTAATGCCGGAGTCAAGGGGGAGTAGGACGATGGGCAAGCGCGTTACCTCATGGATGTTTTGCATTCTGGTGGCAACTGGTCCTGCTGGTTGCGGTATCCAACCTGCCGCAGAGGAGAGCAGGCGCGAAACAGAAAATCCGGTCGTGTGGAGCGTACAAGCGCATACCGCTAGAGCGGATCGGAGACCGCCTTCCACGGGCATGATGGCATTGAGCGACTCCGTGAAGGTCACTACCTCACCAAGCATCGCTCAGTGGGGTTTCAGGCCACACAGACAATACCTGCATCGGACGAATCTTGAAGTGGACCCTATCGGTGTTGGGGTGGCGATATACGATGACGTCGTCTCCGGGGATTTCAACGGCGATGGCAGGACCGACTTGGTCGCGCTGGCCAACCAGAATTTCGTGGACCTGATCCTGCAGACTTCGAGCGGCACGCTCGCGGCGCCGATCACTTTTTCCGCTGGCGTCATCAACTATTCCACAGCGAAATTGATCGTCGTTGATGATTTCAATGAAGACGGGATCAAGGATGTAGCGTTTGATACGGTAAGCGATGACGGATATCGGGGCGGCGTGGGATTGCTGTTGTCCCGGGCCGGTCAGGTTCCTTCGTTCAAGCAGGGCTACCCGGCATTGGCCTACATGTCTTGCGATTCGCCTGGCGATTGGACCAGCCTCGACGTAGATGGTGATGGCCATAAGGATATCGTCGTAGCTGGTGGCTGCCCGGAGCATCTCAATGCTTCACAGGGGAGCTGCAATAGTAATTATTGCTTGATCTACCAAGTCCTGCATGGCGATGGGCGCGGGAATTTTGGTCGCCCGACGTATGCCATAGCGGAGGGATTGGAGGGAGGGATGTCCGAAATTATGGTGGAAGATGTCAACCGCGACGGATTGCTCGATCTGGTGTTTGTCGGGACAGAATCAGACCCGTACGCTGGCAGCGTACGGGTCGCTTATCGCCTTCCCGGCGGCGGACTGAGTCCGCTACATGAATTGCATGCGCTGTTGGGCAATCTGACCAGCGAGACACATATCATCTTCGGTGATGTTGATGGGGACAAACGCCGGGACACGGTAAGCGGGGACGAAATCCATTTGAGGAATGCCGATGGAACGTTCGGCGAAGCGCTCGGTCTCGCCATGAATTTCAGCTATCCCATTACACCGTTCATTGCAGACTTCAATGGGGATGGACTGGACGATCTGGTGAACCACCAATTCGAGGATTTCGACTTGATTCCCTACCTTGCCGTATACCTCGGCAAGGGTGGCGACCTGAATCCACCGATCCGGTTTTACGACCCGAATCCAGACTGGGGCCATGCTTTCAAGGTTTCGTACGATCGATATCCCTACGCGGCAGGCGACTTCAATCAGGATGGCTGTCTCGATCTGGCGATAGCGGTCGGCTACGATGGGCTTGCGATTCTTGACGGTGTTAATTGCATCCCGCGCCCGCGAAGGCTCACCGGGGGAAATTTACCGCCTCGCCGCTTGTAGTGACGTAGCCCGGACTTCATTCGGCGGGCTTGAGCCCGCCCTATGGTTCCTGTCCGGATATCGGTTATCCATCTGAATCCTGGATTGGTTTCTGGGACCCTCCAGTTCGATGCTCGGAACCCCCAAGTTCGATGCTCGGAACCCTCCGGTTCGATTCCGGAACTCTCCAGTTCGATGCTCGGAACCCTCCGGTTCGTTTCCAGAACCTTCCAGTTCGATGTTCGGGACCCTCCGGTTCGATTCCCGGAATCCCCCGATTCAGGCCCCGTAGGTCGGGCTTCTGGCCCCGGAGGCTGGCAGTCGCACGCCGGTTTTCTCGAATACTCCAAGGTCCCCCATCCTCGGAGTTTCCCCACATGCGCAAGCCACGTCGTTACCTCGCCATCGGCGCCCTGTCCGCCGCGCTCGCCTCGCTGGTCGCCTATGCGGCGCAGCCGTCCCTGCAACGTGCCCTTTCGACCCCGCACGCCGCGGCGGCCGCGACGGATCGCCCGCAGTCGCTGTCGCCAGCCAGGCCGAACACGGCGAGGCCCCCGGTCGGGAACCCGATTCCACTTCCGCCCCTGCCTCCGCTGCCCGGGACGCCCACCCGGGAGGAAGTGGGCGATCCCGACTCGTTCGGTCGCCCGCTGAAATGGCTGGGTGTGACGCAAGCTGACATCCACCTGAGCGAGGACTGCTCGCTGCCGGAGCACCAGTACGAGGGCTCGCACTGCGAGCAGACGTTGCCAGCGCAGACGACGTCCTTCAGCTTCCACGACACCGCCAGCATCACCCTGCCGGGCAACGCCGCGCACTCGCTGCTGTGCTACTGGTTCTCGCCGTACATTGGACTTGCCTACGTAAATCCGGGCGCGGAGCCGGTGACCGCGTCGCTGGTCTACCGGCCGCGGTTGACGATCGAGAGCGAAGTGCTGCGTGATCCCTCCCTGGTGGATCCGAGCACGGGCCAGCCCTTCGGCGGCAGGCTGAGCACGGCCATGACTTCGGGCGAGCAACTCAATGCGACGTTGTTGGGATCCGAGCAGAGGTACGAGACCCAGCGTGACTCGAACGTCTGCATCGCCGGCTTCCTGACCAGGCGGAACCTGGTCGAGGGATATGGTCTGACCGAGACCCAGGCAGAGCAGGTGTTCCGGAAGCCGATGACGATCCGCCTGGATGTCAGCGGCAGCGCCCGCTACATACCCGAGGCGTCCCTGACGTTCGGGCTGCGCATCGTCGGCGATTGATCGATTCGCCTCTCAAGCCGCTGGCGCAGCAATTCCGGTGTAAACGCCGACCGCTTCGTGCATCAGCGCCGGGGCGCTCCATCGCTCGGCATCGCGTGGTCCCGATTGCGCCAGCCTGGCGCGCAGTTCGGGCTGCCGCAGCACCTGGGCCACGTGGCTGGCGAAGGCTTCGACGTCCTCCGCACTGACGACTGCGCTGGCGGCATCGCGCAGCACCGTCGCGGTGCCCATCACCGCGGTGGACACGATGGGGACGCCCAGGGCCATGGCTTCGATCAGGACCAGGCCCTGGGTTTCGGTGGGGGAGGCGAAGACGAAGGCATCGGCGCTGCGGTAGCAGTCCAGCAGGGTGGTGCGGCGATCGAGGTTGCCGAAGAAGCGGACGTGGGATTCCAGGTGCAGCGAAGTGGTGAGGGACTTGAGGCGGGCGGCGTCGGGACCTTCGCCGGCGACCAGGAACAGCAACTGGGGGAAGTCAGGCACCAGCCGGCGCACGACCTGCAGCAGGAAATCGATGTTCTTCTCCATCGCCAGGCGGCTGACCGTCAGCAGCACGGGACGGTCGGAGGCGATGCCGTGGGCCTGGCGGAAAGCCTGGCCATCGCCGCCAGCGAATTCGCGCAGGTCGATGCCGGTGGGTAGCACGGTGGAAGGCGTGTCCACGCCGTAGGCGCGCAGCACGTCGACCATCTCAGCGGTGGGGACGATCAGGTGATCGATCTCCCCACACAACTTGCGCGAGGCCCGGCGCGCTGCGGATTTCAGCAGCCGCGCGGGCAGCCAGGGCAGGTAGTGCGCGGCGTATTCCTCGAAATAGGTGTGATAGGTCTCCACGACCCGCAGCCCGCGCGCGCGACGCAGGCGGACGCCGAGTTTGTGGGCGCGAAACGGGGTGTGGACGTGGACCACGTCCCAGTCGCGCACCGACAGCGCATCGAAGGCCTCGCGCAACGCGCGCGAGGTGATCAGCCGGTCCTCGGGGTCGAAGAAAATCGTGCGTGCGGGCAGACGGATGACCTCGAAATGGATGCCGAACTCGGCGTCGAAAGCCCGCTGGGCATCGCTGCCGCCGTAATCGGGCGCCACCAGGGTGACGCGATGGCCCATCTCCAGCAACGCGCCGACGTAAGTACGGATCGAGGTCGAGACGCCGTTGACCCGCGGGAAGTAGACGTCGGACAGCATCAGCACGTGCATCGGCACCTCGGCGTATAGGGCGGGTCCACGGCACTCCGTGGGCATGTGACAGACAATGCCCTGCCTGCATGGAAGTTATGTGACTGCCACGCGGTGATCGCCTCGTAGGTCGGACTTCATGCGGCGAGCTTGAGCCCGTCTATGGATGTTGGGGTTCGTGGATTCATAGGGTGGGCCCCGGCCCACCGCATGGGGCATGGGCGTCGGGGAAGGTGAGGCGCATTCCACTTGCCGGCAATTTCCTGCGTCGTTCCACGGCTTATGCCGATGGGGTCGGATGCACGGCATGGCCATTGTTGCTGCATGCCCAACTATCGCCGCGTGTGGGTGCCGGGTGGCACCTTCTTCTTCACCGTGGACCTGCTGTAGCGGCGCAACCGCCATTTACTGGTCGAGCGCGTCGATCTGCTGCGGGCCGCCTTCCGCGACGCGCAATGCGCACGGCCGTTCCATGTGGTCGCTATCGTCGTACTGCCCGAACACCTGCATTGCCTGTGGCGGTTGCCCGAAGGCGATGCCGATAACGCGGATCGCTGGGCACGCATCAAGTCCGGATTCTCGCGTCGGCTGCCGAAGACGGAGCGTCGTTCCGATGTCCGCATCGCCAAACGCGAGCGCGGCATCTGGCAACGTCGTTTCTGGAAACACATGATCATGGATGAAACCGACCTGCAGAATCATTTCGACTACATCCACTTCAACCCGGTCAAGCATGGATACGTAGCCCGGGCGGTGGGTTGGCCTTATTCCTCGTTGCGCCGGTACATCGACTCCGGTGAACTTGCCGAAGATCGGGCTTGCGATCCTGATGTCGGTATTCGGCGGGCTGGAGCCCGCCCTATGGGTGGCGGGGATTCATAGGGTGGGCCCTGGCCCCCTGCGTGGGGCTACTACTTCACCCGCGTATCCGTCGCCACCCAGTTGACCTCCCAGGTCTTGCCGCCGTCGTCGGAAAACGCCTGCTCGAAGCGGATCGCATCGGCGTCGAGCGGGGTGATCACGAAGCGGACGAATACCGCGCGGCCTTCGAAGTCTTCCTGGTCGTAGAACTCTCCGCGACCATCGACGAACCCGCCGATCGTCGGCTGTCCCAATGTCCCACCGCGGCTGCTGGCGAAGTTGAGGCTCCATTGCCGTGACTGCGGGTTGTACAGGCGCAGGTTCAGGCCCTCGAAATGGCCGGCCGGGCCGTCGGCCGACAGCTCGACCAGGTTGGCGCGGCCATCCCAGACCTTGCGTACGGTGGTGATGCCCTCGTACTCCGCCCACTCGTCCGATTCCGACAGTGGATGCACCAGCCGCTTCAGATGCGTCTTCCACGTGCCGATCTGGAAATCGAAATCGTGCTGTCCATCGCGCATCGGCTTTACCTCGGTTTTGGCATCTTGCACCGCCTGCGCGGAGAGGTGCGCGACCGGCAAACAGAACAACCCCATGACCGCGATCCATGGCATCAACGCACGGCAAAGGCCCGGCATGGCATCCTCCATCTCTATTGGTTGAGCGAACGCTAGAGGCATCCATGTCCAACGACAAGACCGCACCTGCAGGTGCGTATCCGCTTGCGAAGTCCCATCCGCTCGCCGACTGTCCGCTGCATGCGGCCTTCAGCACGGTCGGCGGCAAATGGAAGCTCACGATCGTGTATTGGCTCGCCCGCGAGACCCATCATTTCTCCGCATTGCTGCGCCGCGTCGCGCCGATCTCGCACAAGGTCTTGACCGAACAGCTGCGCGAACTGGAGGCCGACGGACTGGTCGAGCGTTTGGAGACCGGGCCGGTGCCCGCACTGGTGCAATACCGCCTGAGTGATTACGGTCGCACGGTCCTGCCGCTGGTCGAGAACGCCCGGGTCTGGGGCCTGGCGCATCTGCAACGCACACGTGGCGCGGACATGGCGCCACCGGTGGCACTGGGTTGTGCGGAGACGCTTTCGACCAGAATCAATTGTCCCTGACACCACTTCGTGAAGGTCGGCGCCTGGCTTTGCATGCCGTTCGCCTTGTCGAACGGATAGCCGTCGACCAGGAACGGCAGGCCGTCGCGCGCGGTTTCGTACTTCTTCCACAGGTCCCAGCACAGCTGCGCCTCGGGATCGGGCTTGTCGTAGTCGAAGCCCGCTTCCTCAAGCTGTAACTGGGTATCGTCCTTCATGCACCGTACCGGCTGGATCGTCCGCTGAATCCGCTGCAGAGGCGCTTTCCCGAGATCGTGCGCCGCTCGCCGGGCCGGCCTGAACACGCCGGCCGTCCGGTTCGAGGCGAAAGCACCCACAACCTTTGGTTATACCTCGTGCCTGTTTTTTCAATGGAGGCTTTCGCTTGCATGTGCCTATGCTCGGGCAGGGGGTTTTGATGGAGGAGCGAATGTTCGACCGAAACGTCACGACCATGCGCAGGACCGGCTCGCAGGGCATCGCCGCACCGCAGCGGTTGGTGCCGAGGTCGACCTGTTCTTCCGGCAAGTCTTCCGGCAGGCGAGCGAAACGCTCACCTCGCCAGGATCGCATGCCAGACCTCATTCATCGCTTGACCAAAAATCGTGCGTCCGCTTCGGCTGGCGGCATCTTGTTGCAACAAAACACTCGGGGAGAGTTGTCATGAACAAGCGTCCTGGCCGGATCGTTCCGACCTTACTGACTGCCGCGGTATTGCTGGCACTTACCAACCTCGCGGCGGCACAGGACGCCGACCCGCCGGTACCGTCCGATTCGACCAGCGCGACCGCCAAAAAAACGACCGGGGCGACGAACCTGGATACGGTGGTGGTGACCGGCACGCGTGCCGGCAACCGCACGGTCAACGAGTCGCTGACGCCGATCGACGTGATTTCGGTCGAGGCGCTGCTGCAGACCGGCACGATCGACCTGGCCCAGGCCCTCGAGCGCGCCATTCCCTCGCTGAACTTCCCGTTTGCGCCCGCCTCGGACACGTTCGCGTTCCAGCGACCTTTCGAAATGCGCGGCCTGTCGCCGGACCAGGTACTGGTGCTGGTGGACGGCAAGCGCTGGCATCCCGGTGCGCTGGTGCTGAGTCTCGGCCAGATCGGCCAGGGTTCGCAGGGCATCGATCTCAATACGATCCCGATGTCCGCCATCGACCACATCGAAGTGATGCGTGACGGCGCCTCCGCCCAGTACGGCTCGGACGCGCTCGCCGGCGTGGTCAACATCATCCTGAAGAAGGGTGCCGAGGGCGGCGACGTCCAGCTTACCGGCGGCCAGTATTCCGCTGGCGATGGCGAGCAATGGCAGGGAGCGGGCAACTTCGGCGTCCCGCTCGGCGGCGACAAGGGCTGGCTGCGCGTCACCGCGGAGAGCAGCAACCAGAATCCCAGCAACCGCGCAGGCGTCGATCGCCGACCGGGGCTGGCCCATCTGGGCGTGAAATTCCACTACGGCACCGTGAAGTTCAGGAACGATAATCTCTTCCTCAACGCGCAGTACGACATCACCCCCGGCGTGCAGTTCTATGGGTACGGGCATGTCGGCCGGCGCGTCGGCGAGCCGCGGGGGTTCTACCGCTACGGCACCAACACGCCGTATCCGCGCCATCCGCTGATCGCACAGGTCTATCCGGACGGCTTCCTGCCGAGGGAACACGGCGAGTCGACGGATCGCTCGCTGGTGGCCGGATTGCGTGGCGAGGTGAACGGCTGGTACTGGGACCTGAGCGGCAACTACGGCAACAACCGCGTGTCGTACAGCACGCTGGACTCCACCAACTTCGCCATGCTGAATGATTTCGGCAGCAGTCCGACCGATTTCCACGATGGCATCCTTTCCGCCTCGCAACAGACCGTCGACCTCGACATCTCCAGGGAGATCGGCGCCAACCGGCTGGCCCATCCGCTGACGCTGTCGTTCGGCGCGCAGTACCTGCGGCAGGCCTACGAAGTACGCTCCGGCGATCCCTCCTCCTACTATGTCGGTACGTCCGGCGTCCCCGGCGGCGCCCAGGGTTTTGCCGGCTGGGGCCCGCAGGACGAGATCTCGGTGGACAGGCACAACGTCGCCGAGTATGTGCAACTGGAAGGCAACCTGACGGACCGGTTCAGTTTTTCCGCGGCCGCGCGCCACGAGGATTACTCGGACTTCGGCACCGCGAATTCCGTGGCGTTGTCGGGCCGCTTCGACTTCACCGACACGTTCGCGCTGCGTGGCAGCGCCTCCACCGGCTTCCGTGCACCCGGACTGGGCCAGCAGCACTATTCCGAAACCACCTCCGCGGCAGTGGGTCCCGGCAACTCGCTCGGACTGCCGCCGGGCATCTACCTGCGCGGACTGGTGCCGGTGGACAACCCGATTGCCCGGCTGCTCGGCAGCGAGCCGCTGGAAGCGGAAAAAGCCCGCAACTTCACCTTCGGCGCGGTGTGGAATCCGACCGACAGGTTGAGCATCTCCGCCGACGTCTACCAGATCACCGTGCGTGACCGCATCGCCCTGTCGAGCTCGCTGTCGCTCTCGACGCCGGAGGTCATCGCCTACCTGGCCGACAACGGCATCACCAACCTGCAATACCAGGGCCTGGCGTATTTCACCAACGCCGGCACCGTCAAGACCCAGGGCATCGACCTGGTGACCAGCTATCGCATGCCGGTCGGCGACAACGGTTCGCTGTCATCCACGCTCAGCTATGGCTACCACAAGAACGAGGTCACCGACGTCAAGCCGAACCCCCCCGTGCTCGACTCGCTGGGGCTGATCTTCCAGCGCCTCAACCGCAGCGCCATCAAGGGCCTGCTTGCCGACACGGCGCCGCGCAGCAAGCTGATCCTCAATGAAACCTACACGACCGGCAACTGGGGTTTCAACGGCACGCTGACCCGCTACGGCCGCATCACCTCGTACGGTTCGATCAGCTCCGTGGATGACGACGTGTATCCGAGCAAATGGCTGCTCGACCTGGCGGCGAGCTACAGCCACGACCGCTGGACGTTCACGCTCGGCGGCGACAACGTGCTCGACACCTATCCGAAGAGGGCGCCGCAAGACAGCGACCAGAATGGCGCCTTCCCGTACTCGTCCAGTTCGCCGTTCGGCTTCCAGGGCGCGTATCTGTACGGAAAAGTCCGCTACAGCTGGTAAAGCCGGCGGTACCGACATGACGAAAGCTCCGGTTCGCCGGAGCTTTCGTCGCGATACCCGCCAACAACCCGTGAAACGCGGCGGCTCTTCGTCGAAGCCTCCGCCTGCGATCAAGCTCGACCCCAATACGTGAAAGGTGACCGAATGTTCGATCAAGACACGCTGCAATCCCGTGCAAAGCCGGCCTGCCGCGCCATGCCGGACCATCACTACCTGCGCTGGTACCGGCCGATGCTGGCGGCGGCGATCGCTACTTTCAGCGTGCTGGCGTATGCGCAGGACGACACGCCGCCGCGCACCACCACGACCACCGCTGCGATCGCCAGCGCGAATGTCCTGGCCACCGAAGCCGGCTTCGAAACGCTCGCCCAGGGCGGCAACGCCGTCGATGCCGCGATTGCCGTGGCCACCTCGCTGTCGGTGGTGCAACCGGAAGCCTCGGGCCTGGGTGGCGGTTTTCTCGCCCTGATCCACGACGCCGCCACCGGCAAGGACACCTTCATCGATTCACGCGAGATGGCGCCACAGGCAGTGAGCGAGGCCGACTATCTCAATGCCGATGGCACCCCCAACCGCGACACCTCGCTCAACGGCCCGCTCGCCGCCGGCATTCCCGGCATGCCGGCAGGCCTCGCCTACATGGCCGAAAAGTACGGGAAACTGCCACTGGCGGTATCGCTGCGTCCGGCGATCCGACTGGCCGACGAGGGCTTCCATCCCAGTGGCGCGCTGGTCCGTTCGATCACGCGCAAGGAAGAAGTACTGCGCCGCTACCCGGCCTCGACCAGCAAGTTCTTCCCCGACGGCAAGGCCCCGCAGGAAACCGGCATCTTCCGCGACCCGGGCCAGGGCGCGACGCTGAAAGCCATGGCCGAACGCGGCGCCGACGGCTTCTACAAGGGGCCGGTGGCGAAGGAAATGGTCAAGGCGGTCAAGGCGGCCGGCGGCACCTGGACGCTCGCCGACCTGGCCAGTTACCAGGCCAAGGAGCGCGCGCCGATCGAGCTTGATTACGCCGGCTACAAGATCGTCACCGCGCCGCCGCCGTCCTCCGGTGGCGTGGCGGTCGCCGAAATGCTGAACATCCTCGCGCCGATCGACCTCAAGAGCATGGATGAAGCCCACCGCATCCATTACCTCGTCGAAGCGATGCGCCGCGCCTTCCGCGACCACAACGAATACCTGGGCGATCCGGATTTCGTGAAGATGCCGCTGAACATGCTGCTGTCGCCGTACTACGCCGACGGCCTGCGCCAGAGCATCCTGCCCGGGCAGGCCACCAAGTCCGCGTGGCTGCCGTCGGTGGCCGTGAAAGATCCCGGCATGCACACCACGCATTTCTCGATCATCGACAAGGACGGCAACATGGTCTCGATGACCGCCACCGTCAACACCACGCTGGGCTCGGGCTTCGTCGCCGGCAGCAGCGGCGTGCTGCTCAACAACGAGATGGACGACTTCGCCCTGGTGGCCGGCCAGCCCAACGCGTTCGGCCTGATCGGCGGCTCCGCCAACGCGGCGGTCGGCGGCAAGCGGATGCTGTCCTCGATGACGCCGAGTTTCGTGGTCGGCAAGGATCGCCTGGCGGTGATCGGCTCGCCCGGCGGTTCGACCATCATCACCCAGGTCTTCGGCGCCATCCTCGCCTTCATCGACGGCAAGGATGCCGGCCAGATCACCGCGCAGAAGCGCATCCACCACCAGTTCATGCCCGACCGCGTCGACATCGAGAAGGGCAGCGACATTCCCGCCGACGTGCTGGCGAAGCTGGAGGAGATGGGCTACGAAATCAACGACGCGGACTCGTGGGGCAACATGAACGTGGTGGTCTGGGACAGGGCGCGCAACCTCAAGACCGCGGCCAGCGATCCGCGCAACCCGAATGGCCTGGGCAAGGTCGAAGCCGTCCATTGAGCCGTGCGCAGAGCCGCGGGATGCATGGGGATTCCTCCCGATTGCCGAGCTGCTTTTGAGACTCCGTAGGATGCGGTAAGCCGTAGGCGCACCGCATCGTTCGCGCGATGATCGACTTGGATGTTTTGCCTTGGAAGCTTCGCGATCGATGCGGTTCGCTTCGCTCACCGCATCCTACGGTCGCTTGGCGAAGGGGGCCGTGGAACAGCTGAAAGCGGAAGGGTTCCGGTTCGACTTGCAGGAGGGCGCGGAGCTGCTCGCACGCACGGTGGCGAGCAGGGAATCCAGCGACGAAGCGGCCATACTGGCGCTGATCGAGCTGGAGTCGCCGCGGCCGTGGCCTGCAAGCAGGCACCAGGATTTTCCGGAACGCCTGGACCTTTGGTCGAATCCGCATTGATGGACGATGACAGCGATCAGTTCCTGCGGTACGCAAAGGACAACCACTGGGGGCGCGTCGTGGCCTGGGTCTAGGAACACAAGCAAGGCTGACGCGACGCAGTAACGGTTATGGCACCATCGCGGGCCGGCCCCGCTCCGTCCGCTTGTAGCGAAATGCCCATGATCCTGATCGTCACCGCACTGATCCTCGTCGCATGCCCTTTGCTGCTGGCATTGCTCGGCGCATTCCGCGCACGCAACGAACCACCCGTGGCCGCTGTGGCATGGGACTGGCGGCTGGTGGCGCTTTCCGCGCTGCTTTTCACCGTGGCCTTCAACCTGGTGTTCTTCGTCCAGGAACTGTTCCTGGTGCTGCCCAAGGCCTTGACTCCCGGCCTGCAGCCGACCCTGTTCCACAACAACCACCTGTGGGAAGGCGAGCACCCGCTGGCGAGCCTGTTCCAGGGCACCGGTGCACTGGCGACTTTCCTGCTGGGATCGATCTGCCTGTTGCTGCTGCGCCAGGGCGTGGGACGTTCCCTTGCTGCGCGCCTGTTCCTGGTCTGGGTCGCGTATTGCGGCGTGTTCATGGCCCTGCCGCAGGTGGTGGTGGGCGCGCTGAGCAGCGGCAGCGATATCGGCATGGCGATGGAGTACTTCCACCTCGGCGCCGATGCGAAAGCCATCGCCGCGCTGTTGGCGCTGGCAGTCGTTCCGCTGTTCGCACGCGCGTTTTCGCGGCATCTGCTGGGTCTGGCCTCCCAGTCCGCGCAATTGGCGCGCGCGGGCGCGCGCAGCCGCTTCGTTTTCCAGGTGGCGACCTTGCCGGCGCTGCTGGCGATCGTGTTGATCCTGCCGTTCCGCGTGCCGCGCGAGTGGCTGGAAGTGGTGTTCCTGCCGCTGGTCGTGTTCGTGGCCGGCATGCCCTGGATCCAGTCCGGCGCCTGGCGCCTGCGCGACGTGGTTCCCAGGGATTTGCCGAAGCCCTTCACGCTGGTGTATCCGCTGGCTGCGGTAGTCGTCCTGCTGCTCGTCTTCCAACTGGTGCTGCGGCCGGGGATCCGCTTCTTTTAAGCGGCGATGGGTGGGGCCGGGACAAGCGACGATCTGCTCGCGGCGGAGACCTTAAGATGGCCCAAGCCCATTGCGCCATGACCTCAGGAGGATACGAATGACCGACCCCTATAACTCCTCGCCGCCAATTCCCGCCCGTACCCTGTCGCTCGGCGATGCCATGGTCACCACCGCCATGGAATTGCCGGCATGCCGCGTGGTGCGCAATCTGGGCATCGTGCGCGGCATCACCGTGCGCTCGCGCTCGGTGGTCGGCAATTTCATCGGCGGCCTGCAGACCCTGTTCGGCGGCAATATCACCATCTATACCGAACTGTGCGAGCAGGCGCGCATGGAAACCTACCGCGACATGCTGGCCCACGCGCGCCTGCTGGGCGCCAACGCCATCATCGGCATGCGTTACGACGCCACCGAACTCATGACCGGACTGACCGAAGTCCTTTGCTACGGCACCGCAGTGGTGGTCGAACGCGACGGCGATTGAGCGGCGCAGATATAGCCAGGACCCATGGTCGAGACGCTGACGCTCAAGCCGATGCGCGCCGGGATTCGATCATCTTCCAGCCGTTGCCCGAAGGGTCGCGGAAATTGGCGTCCACGCTGCCGTAGCGCTCTTCCGGTGCCTGGGTGAACTCCACGCCAGCGGCGAGCAGCCGCGCGTAATCGACGCGGCAGTCGTCGACATCGAGCACCAGCGGCGGCATGGCGCCCTTGGCGACGATTTCGCTCACCGTCTGCGCGGTCGACGCGTCGAGCACCGGCGCCTGCGGCTTGAACAGGCCAAGCTGCAGGGACGGCTGATCCGGATGCTGCACCGTGAGCCAGCGGTAGTCGCCGTTGCGCGCGTCGGTATGCACGCGGAAGCCGAGCTTGCCGACATAGAACTCCAGGGCTTCGTCCTGGTCGCGAACGTACAGCCCGACTACTCCAATACCCTGACTCATGCGACCTCCGGTTTCCGTGGGGCGTCTTTTGTAACACCCGCCTCCCGCCGCCGCTTCTCCGAAACTGCGGAGGTGAGGTCGGGGCGATGCGCAGCGCTGACATAGCAGGCCGGCACCCGCTCCAGTTCGTGTTGCGCAGCTCGCTCGCGCGCACGCAGCCTGCTGGGGCTTTCGCCGGTGATGTCGCGGAACGTGCGCCCGAATGTTCCCAGGCTGTTCCAGCCGGTCTGCAGTGCGATCTCGAGGATGGGCAGATCCGTGTCGCGCAACAGCGCCTTGGCCCGCTCGATCCGGCGCGTGAGCAGGTAACGATGCGGCGGCACACCGAACGCCTCCTTGAACGAGCGCGCGAAGTGGGCCTCGGAAACGCTGCTTACGCGCGCCAGCCGTTCGACTGGCCATGGCTCCTGCGAGGCGGCATCCATCCGGTCCTTGGCGCGCAACAGGCGGCGCAACAGCTCGGGGTCCTGACCGGCACGCGCTGGTGCTTGTCTGCTCACGAGTCGTGTTCCATGGGCGACCGATCAGGTGTCTTCATCATCCCGGGCGCCCGGTTGCCTCTCGCAGGGCATCGCGGCCCGATGGCAAACCATACTCCAGGAGCCCGGGGCGATCCGCACCGCTGTGGCAAGGCGGATGCCATGCGCGATGGCATCCGCGCATGCATCAAGCGCCGGCCCTGGCGCTTTTCGGAATAGGGACCCGCGCGGGTCGGGTATCGTGCGGCGGGCTCCACGCCCGCCGCATGTGCGGTGTTGCCTGGTTTCTATTTCTTCAGCTCGACCACCTGCGCGAAGCCGCCGTAGATCATGCGCTTGCCGTCGAACGGCATCGGCGGGTTGTCGGTGTTGGAGGGATCCATGCGTGGGTCCTCCATCATCTTCTTCATGCCGGCGTCGCGGGTGGCCTTGTCGGGCCATTCGACCCACGAGAACGCCACCGTTTCCTCCTTGGTGGCCTGCACCGCGCGCTGGAAATCGGTGACCTTGCCCTCGGGCACGTCGTCGCCCCAGCCCTCGATGACGCGGGTGGCGCCCAATTCGAGGAACATGGAGTCGTAGTGGCGGGCATGGTCGATGAACTTCTGCTTGTTGGCGGTGGGGACCGCAATCACGAAACCGTCGATGTAGGACATAGGGATCTCCTTGGGTTTTGTAGGTGGAGGGTGCCGCGTGGGCCACACCTTCCCCCAGGCGACGATCAGGCAGGGTGAAAATCGACAGGGCATAGAGCGGGCCCCGGCCCGCCGCGTGCAATGCCGCATCGAGATTCGCCGGTTTCGCAGCTTGGGCATCATGCGGCGGGCTTGAGCCCGGCCCATGGCATCCGCTGCCGGGTTCAATCCGGGATATCGGCTTCCACCAGCAAGGTCAGCAGGGTCAAGGATTCCTGCCAGCCGAGATAGCACTGCTCGACCGGAATCACATCCGGGATGCCTTCCTGGACCACGCTCAGCTCGGTGCCGCAGGACACCTGCGCCAGGGCGATCGTGGTGCGCATTTCGCCGGGCAGGTTGGAATCGTCGAAGCTGTCGGTGTGGCGGATACGTTCGTTGGGCACGAGTTCGAGATAAGTGCCGCCGAAGGCATGGCTATGGCCGGTGGAGAAATTGGTGAACGACATCCTGTAGGTCCCGCCGACGGTGGCGTCCAGGTGGTGGACCTTGCCGGTGAAGCCATGCGGCGGAAGCCACTTGGCCATGGCGTCGGCATCGAGGAAGGCGCGATACAGGCGTTCGGGGGAGGCGCGGATGACGCGGTGGAGTCGGACGGTTCCGGACATGATCGTTCTCGCTGGCCGAGGAAATCCCTCTGACCATACGACGCCCGGGAATGCACGGAATCGACATCGGACCGTGCGGAAAATGTGCGATTCCGCACGATCCGGCCACGCCGATGGGCGGCAAAACCCGCAAGCGCTCCCGGGAGTGTCAAGCTGTACCGGTAACAGCATGGCAAGGACGCCGCGTGGCAGGCGTCCAGAGGCGCCACAGAACACTGGGGAGTGTGATGGGGAACACCGACAGGAATACCGGCCGCTCGCCGGGCGGCTGGCTGCTGCGCGTCGCCTTGCTGGCGATCGCGCTGGCGGGCGCCGCGCCTGTCTGCGCCCGGACCGTCAGCGACGACACCGACCGGATCAGCGGCGAACGCACGGTGGCCTATACCGCCGATGGCAACACCGACCTGGCCAGGCCGGTCTTCACCTTCAATGCGAGTTTCGTCGGCGAGACCTCTTCGTCGGCGATCAGCCTGGCTTTTGTTTCGCGCAGCGAGGGAGGTGGCGCCCCCGCGCCGCGATTCGCGGCGTGCCACGGCGTCGAATGGTGGGTGGACGGAAAGCCGCTGGCGACAGCGCCCGCTTCGCATCGCGGCCGCGTCATCGACGGTGAGATGATCGAACTGATCGGCCAGGAAGTCACCCCGGCCTGGGTGGCCAGCATCGGCAGCGCCCAGGCCGTGCGCTATCAGGTTTGCCGCGACGAATACGCACTCACCGCGGGCGACATCAACGCGTTCGCGGTGATTGCGGCGAAGCTGAAAGGCGCGACGCTCCCCGCTTCCGCATCGCGGACGGACGCGCCTGCTTCGGCTCCGGCCAGCGAGATCAAGTACGAAGGCATGAACTGGCGGCCGAAGAACCAGGGAACGATGTTTCCTTCGAGGAATTAGACACGGCATTGCTGCGCCACCGATCGCGGCCGCGGCCGATACCGGTGCCGTGTCCCGGGTTCATGACTATCATGACCCGTGAAGTCGCCATGGCCCGCCCGGGCCTCCAGGAGCCCGCCGATGAAACACCCGAGAACGCTGCTTGACGCGTCGATCCTGCTGTTCGCGCTGCACGCTTCTACCTGCCTTGCGCAGGAAGCGGCCGGCACTGCCGCCATCACCGCGTCACCATCGCCACCGCACACCAGCTGGAGCTTCGAAACGACGCCGGCCTGGCAGGACGAATTCGACTATTCGGGACTTCCCGATCCCGGCAAATGGAGTTTCGAGCAAGGCGGGGATGGCTGGGGCAACCACGAACTGCAGTACTACACCCACAGCCTGAAGAATGCGCGGGTGGGCGAGGGCGTGCTGAGCATCACCGCGCGCAGGCAGAAGATCGAGGGAAGCGATTACAGTTCCGCGCGGTTGAGATCGAAGGATAAGGGCGACTTCCTTTACGGCCGTTTCGAGGTCAGAGCGAAACTGCCGGGAGGCAGGGGCACCTGGCCCGCGATCTGGATGCTGCCCACCGACCAGGCTTATGGCGGCTGGCCGAAGTCCGGCGAGATCGACATCATGGAGCACGTGGGCTACGACCCGGGGCGCATCCACGTCACCATGCACACCGGGGCCTACAACCACACCATCGGCACCCAGAAGACCGCCACCCATGTCGTCGCCGACGCGATGACGCAATTCCACCGCTATCGCGTGGACTGGACGCCGGCCTCGATCCGCGGCTACATCGACGACGTGCAGGTCTACGAATTCGTCAACGAAGGCACCGGCCCGGCGGCCTGGCCCTTCGACCAGCGCTTCCACTTCCTGCTGAACATCGCGGTCGGCGGCGACTGGGGCGGGAAGGAGGGCGTGGACAAGGACATCTTCCCGGCGACGATGCAGGTCGATTACGTGCGCGCGTACCGGATGGTCGGTGTTCCGTAGTCCGGCACCGTCCCTTGCGACTTGCCCTAACATGCGCTGATCGAAGTTTCCCGGCGGCCACCCATGCAACTCTCGGCTCTGTACCTGTATCCGATCAAATCGACCGGCCCGCTGGAAGTGGAGACGGCGGTGGTCGAAACGCGCGGCCTGCGCAGCGACCGGCGCTGGATGGTGGTGGATGACGATGGTCGCTTCCTCACCGGCAGGCAGCTGCCGCGATTGACCCTGGTGCGCGCGTTGCCGGAGGCGGGCGGGCTCTCGCTGTCCGCACCCGGTATGCCGTCGCTTTCCGTGCCGTTTCCGCAAACCGAAGCGACAATGCGGGTAAACGTGTGGAAGAGCGAGGTCGCCGCGAAGCCCGCGGACGCGGCCGATGCCTGGCTGAGCGAATTCCTGCGGCAACCGGTGCGGCTGGTACACATGGATGCCGGTGTCACCCGGCCGATGACCGATGTGCATTCGCAGGCGGGTGATGAAGTGAGTTTCGCCGACGCTTTTCCGCTGTTGCTGATCTCACGCGCCGCGCTGGACGGCTTGAATGCGCGGCTGGCCAAACCGGTGTCCATGCTCCAGTTCCGTCCCAACCTGGTGGTGGACGGCGCCGCCGCGCATGCCGAGGACGGCTGGAAACGCATCCGCATCGGCGCGGTCGAATTCGACGTGGCCAAGCCGTGCATGCGCTGCATCTTCACCACCGTGGATCCGACCCGCGGCGAGCGCGATCCCGATGGCGAACCCCTGCGCGCGCTGGTCGGCTATCGCCGCACCGCCGATGGCGTGGCCTTCGGCCAGAACCTGATCCCGCGCTCGCTGGGGACGCTGCGCATCGGCGATGCCGTGGAAGTGCTGGCCTGAGCGATTGTCGATTCCGCCCCTTCGCGTTCGTCGCAGGCAGGAAAGCCCGCTTCCGTTCCTTTCCCCGACAAGCACAGAGGACACGCCATGAATATCCAGCCCTACCTGTTTTTCGACGGCCGCTGCGACGAGGCCATCGCCTTCTACCGCCAGGCGCTCGGCGCCGAAGTGGTGATGCTGATGCGCTACGGCGAAGGCCCGGAAGGTTCCTCGCAATGCCCGGATGGAACCTCGCCACCCGCCGACAAGGTGATGCACGCCTGCCTGCAGATCGGCGCCAGCCAGATGATGCTGTCCGACGGCTTCTGCGCCGGGAAACCCGAGTTCAAGGGTTTCAGCCTGTCGCTGTCGGCGGTCGACGATGCCGAGGCCAGGCGCCTGTTCGATGCCTTGGCCGAAGGCGGCCAGGTACAGCAGCCGCTGATCGCGACGTTCTTCTCGTCGAGCTTCGGCATGGTCGCCGACCGCTTCGGCGTGGCATGGATGGTATTGGTGCCGAGCCAGATCGCGAGCTAGGCGGATCCGCAGGAGCGCCGCGTTGCGTTATCAACGCGTGGCATAGGGAAAATGGAGCGGGCTACAATTCCGTCTACCCATCGCGAAAAGGCCGAACGTGACGATCGATCCCAAACGCCGTTCCTTCCTGTTGACCTGCGCTTGCGCCGCAACACTGGCGCCCCTGCACCGGACCTTCGCGGCAGCGCCGGCCAGTGACCCGTACGGGCAACTCGAAGCCCTCGAACACCGCTACGGAGGCCGCCTCGGCGTCTCGATCCTGGACACGGGCAGCGGCAAGCGCATCGGTCATCGCGCCGACGAGCGCTTTCCCATGTGCAGTACCTTCAAGTTCCTCGCCGCGGCGCAGGTGCTGACGCGGGTGGATCGCGGCGAAGAGAAGCTGGAGCGTCGCATCGTTTTTGCGAAGAAGGACCTGGTCGCCTATTCGCCGATGACCGAAAAGCATGCCGGCGCGCCGGGCATGACCCTGGCCGAACTGTGCCACGCCGCGATCACCCTCAGCGACAATACCGCCGGCAATCTGTTGCTGGACAGTTTCGGCGGGCCTGCGGGCCTGACCGCTTTCGCGCGCACCCTGGGCGACACCGTCACCCGGCTGGACCGGCGCGAAACCGAACTCAACGAAGCCATCCCCGGCGATCCGCGCGATACCACCACGCCGGCGGCGATGCTCGACGACATGCGCCGGCTGCTGCTTGGCGACGCGTTGTCGCCGGCCTCGCGCAAACAGCTTGCCGACTGGCTGCTGGCCAATACCACCGGCGCTGCGCGCCTGCGCGCGGGCTTGCCCGGCGACTGGCGCGTCGGCGACAAGACCGGAACCGGCGCAAACGGCGCCAGCAACGACATCGCCATCGTCTGGCCCCCGGATCGCGCACCGTTGCTGGTCACGGCCTATTACGCCGAATCTTCGATACCGCAGGAAACGCGCAACGCGGTGCTGGTGGAGGTGGGGAGGATCGCCGCCGGATCGGCGATGCGGGCATGATGCCGATGCCGTTCCGGAGAACCCGATGCGATTCCTGATCCTGTCGATGACCGCCTGGCTGTTCCTGGCGTGGGCATTGCCGCTATGCGCGAGCGATGCCGACAAGCAAGCCCTGCTGGCGATCGATGCCTCGTGGAATTCGCTGCGGCTCGAATCCGATGTCGAAGGCCTGGAACGGCTGCTTGGCGATGATTGGCTGCTTACCCATTCCGACGGGCGCGTGCAGGACAAGGCCGGCTACCTGAAGGAATTGTCCAGCCGCACCCGCGCCAACCAGGCTATCGGCAACCAGGACGTTGAAGTCCGCTTGCATGGCGATACCGCGGTGGTGACCGGCACCAGCGTGCAGGCGGGCACCAGCAACGGGCAGCCATGGAGCGGACGCTTCCGTTTCACCCGGACCTGGATCCGGCGCGATGGCGAGTGGCGGATGCTCGCTTCGCATTCGTCGCGGATCGCGCAGGACTGATCCTGTGGCCGCGCACCTGCTCGATAACCCGATCTGGGAATCCCTGTCCAGCCGGCACCGCTCGCTGGCGCTGCGCGAAGGGGAGGTCGCCCGTTATCCCGCGCAAGTCGCGCCCTTCCTCGGCGTGGCGGCCGAGGGCATCGACGCCGCGACGGCGCTCGAATCGCTGGTGCCCGCCGGCGACACCGTGCTGCTGTTGGGACCGGTGCCGTCCGCACCGCAGGGCTGGAAGCTGGAGCAGCTGGCGCAATTGGCGCAGATGGTCTGCCCGGTGCGCATGCAGGAAGTGGACGGTCCCGAAGTCATCGAGCTGTCCGAACCCCATCGCGGCGACGTGCTGGCCCTGACCGCGCTGGTCTATCCGCATTACTTCCGCCCGCGCACGACCGACCTGGGCCGCTACTTCGGCGTTTACCGGGAGGGCCGGCTCGCAGCGATGGCCGGCGAGCGCATGGGCATGCAGGACCACACGGAAATCAGCGCGATCTGCACCCATCCCGACTTCAATGGCCACGGCTACGCCCGACGCCTGCTGGCCCGGCTGTCGAACGACAATCTCGAACGCGGACGCATTCCATTCCTGCATGTCAGCCAGCAGAACCAGCGGGCTATGCAGCTGTACGAACGCAACGGATACCATATTCGCCGCGAAATCGCGTTCTGGTCCCTGCGCCGTGCCGGCGAATGAACGGAAGCGGCCGGCGATGAGTTTCCACTTCTACCTGTATCGCGCGCCGAAGGGCACCGGGCCGATGAATGCCTGGCAAGGGATGCATGCCGAAGCCATCGGCACGCTGACGCAGGTCCGGGAGCGGCTCGATGCCGTGTTCCCCGGGTTGAAGTGGGACGAAGTGGCGGGATCGTGCAACGGCATGGGTAGCGATCCGCTCCACTATTACCTGGACCTCTGGTTGCGCGAGGAAGCGGACGGACAGGTCCGCTTCGTGACCATGAACAAGGCGCTGCCGTCGGCGATGCGCGCGGTCCTGGAAGCCCTGGCGCTCAATCATGTCTGCGCTCCCGAAGCAGGCGACCTGGTCGATCCCTATGCCTACGACGACCATGACCGGTATTACGCGAGGGTCGCATGGCCGGATTGAAACCGCGGCGACGGATATCGCTGCGCATCGTGGCAGATCCCGTATCGACGAGGTTCGCATGAACACCTATATCGCCCTGCTGCGCGCGGTCAATGTCGGCGGCACCGGCAAATTGCCGATGGCCGAACTGCGCGCCATGTGCGAAGCGATCGGCTTCGAGGACGTACGCACCTATATCGCCAGCGGCAACGTGGTGTTGCGCAGCGCTCGGAGCGAGAAACAGGTGAAGGCGCTGCTGGAGAAGGAGTTGGCGCGCTATGCGGGCAAGCCGGTCGGCGTGCTGGTACGCACTCCGGAGGAGATGGCGGCGGTGCTCGCGGCCAATCCGTTCGCGGATGCCGCTCCGAACCGCAATGTCGTGGTCTTCCTCGATGCGGCGCCGGCCTCCGATGCGCTGGCGACGGCCAGCCATCGCAACGGGGAGGAAATCGCCCTGGGCAGGCGCGAGATCCATATCCATTACGGCGACGGCATGGCCGATTCGAAGCTCAGGATCCCGGCAGCGAAGCACGGCACCGCCCGCAACGTGAATACGGTGGCCAAACTGGTGGAGATGGCGCTGGAGTGAAGGCCGGTGCGCGCGGTGAGTCATGGCGAAGACAAGAACCGGCAAGTCCGGGCGGGCGCGACGGTGCGGAGGGTCGCGACAATCGCCGCGTGGCGCTGGTGATCGACTACGCGGGCGCGGGCGCTACTTCCGCTTCGATGTAGCCGACTTCCGGCAAGGCGGCATCGAATCGGCTTTATCTTCCGGCCGATGCCGCGTTTGAACCGGCAGCGCGCAAGCCATCGAGGTTCATGCATCGTTTGGTTCGTTTCCCGGCCACGCACTAGACTGGGGTCCCGCATCGTGTTGGATCGCGATGCGGGACCCCACTTCCGGAAAACGACGCGGCATGCCCAAGCACTTGTTTCCCTTCGTACTGGTCGCCTGTCTCGGCGCCTGCCAGCAAGAGCCACCGGCCGAAGCGCCGGCCACCATCATCGACATGCCGGCCAACACCGAGCAGGGTGGTGCGCTCAGCGGCGGTCCCACGCCGCCGCCGGCGGCGGCACCGAAAACCGATGTACTGGAAGGCACCGACTGGCCCAAGGTCGAACTCGCCTCCGGCGAAGCTTTCGTCAGTTGCGACCTGGACTACGCCGCCAAGGGCGATGGGGAGCCGCTGGTCGACCTTTCCTACACTGGAGTGACGGCCGCGCTGGAGCCCTGCAAGGAGGCCGGCGTGGTGCGCCTGCGCTACCAAGGCAAGATCGCCACCGATTTCACCGCGCTGGTCGAACGCGTGGCCAATGCGGCCACCCGCCTGCATATCGGGCGCCATGTCCTGGACCTCGATTCCAGCGGCGGCCACGTCGAAGACGCGATGAAGGCGGGCGATGCCATCGGCGCCTCGCAATGGACCCTGTGGGTGCGCGACGACGCGATCTGCCACAGCGCATGCGTGTTGATCCTGGCCGCGGGCGACAGCCGGCAGGTCGCCGGCAAGGTCGGCATCCACCGCATGATCCGGGTCGATTCCACCGCGACCACGCGCACCGAACTGAGCCAGGAGCTGCGCGAGGTCTATGCGCAGATGAAGGAATACCTGGAACGCAACGGCGCATCGGTGGCCGTCGCCGACCTGATGATGACCGTGCCCAATCGCAAGCTGCGCCTGCTGACCGAGGAAGAGCTGCAGGAATACGGGCTGGAAGGCGCCAACGCGGTCCAGGACGACCTGGAACGGATCCAGCTGACGCGCAAGTGCGGCGAGGATTTCGTGCGTCGCAAGGACGACTTCAGCCGCAGCTACGATCGCGAATGCGCGCAGCCCGGCAAGGCGCTGGAGGAAGTGGACCAGTGCGCTGCGGAACTCGAGCGGAAGTTCGGCTTCCCCGACGAAAGCTGCCCCGCTGAAAGTCCGCTGTCGTGGCAGGCCGACACCATGCGCGGCGACGGCCAGGCCGGCACGCCGTAGCCGCCCGCAACCGCGCGCCGCATTCCGACGGCTGTGTTGTGGTTATGATTGGTCCCGTTCTCCACTTGGACGGGACCCTGGATGTCCGCCTGGATCATCGGCATCTGCTTCGTGTCGGGCGCGATCCTGGCCGGTTATCTGCCGGCGCGCCTCCTGCGCAGGCGATACGAGGGCTTGCTGCCGGCCGACACGCGCGCGGTAGCCTCCGATGTCATGGCGCGCATCGGCGTATTGCATGGGCTGATCCTGTCGCTGGTCTTCGCCAGCGCCCATGGCGGCGCGCAGAAGTTCGAGGAAGACGTGACCGCCGAGGCGTCGGCGGCCACCCATGTGTATTTCAATGCGTTGCGTTACGGCGCGCCGGAATTGCAGGCGGCCAGCATCGCTTACCTGCGCGCGGCGATCGACAAGGACTGGCCCGTGTTGCGCGAGCGCGAGGAGTTGAGCGCGGAAGGCTGGATCGCCTGGCGCGGGATGCTGGAAGCGTCGCTGGCCCTGCAGCCAGAAGACAGGCGCGAACGAATCCTCGCCGAACGGATGCAGGCCGACATCTGGCAGGTGGAAGTCCTGCGCCAGGCGCGCGGCTACGAGGCGGCCGACCGCTTGTCCGGGGAATTCTGGCTGGTGGCCATCGTCGGCCTGGTACTGATCGCCACCTTGTTGTTCGTGCACAGGATCACTCCGCTGCACCAGGCCATCATGGCCATGTATTCGGGATTCACCGGGCTCACGCTGTTCCTGATCTACGACATGTCGCATCCCTTCAGCGGCGCGCTCATCATCGAGCCGGTCGCCTTCATCGAGGCGCTGGACATGATCCGTGCCGGGATCTGATCCCGGCGACCGCCGTTGCGTTCCGCATGCGCTGGAATCCGGTTGCTGGACGCGCCAGGCCTGTGTGCCGGTCCATGCCGCCGGCATTCCTACCTGCGCACGCGGGTCAGGGCGATACCGATCCGGGGACCGCTGCAGTTGCCGTGGGTGTCGCTCTGGTCGCCACCGGCTTCAGCAGCAGCGTCCGCATTCCAGGCGGCGCATAACCCGCGTTTCTGCGCGGGCGTCAATCGCTTGATCCTGTATTCGGCGCGGCTGGCTTCGGAACGGCCGGGATACGCGCACTGGCCGAGCAGGCGCAATGGCGGGTGCGAACGCGTGTAGCGGGCGCCGGTACCGGCGGCATGCTCGGCATAACGCCGGGCGACATCGACCGCGATGCCGGTGTACAGGCTGCCGTCGCGGCATTCGATCAGGTACACGTACCAGGACGGCCGTGCCTCTAACGCCTGCGCTTTCAACGTCCGCCACCGCCACCACCG
>NZ_PDWT01000008.1 GCF_010093345.1 Pseudoxanthomonas yeongjuensis
CGCGCCTGCTGCCAGTACGCAAGTGATGACCTGGCCCGCCGCGGTGCAGCCGGCCGGCAAGGTGCCCACCGCGAGGCCGGTGCCGAGCGTATCGGTCAGCGTTTCGGCCGTCGTCGTGATCGCGTTGAAAACGGATACCGACAGCGTGTACGTCAGCGAGTCGCCCGGCGAAACGGCTGTGCCAGCGCCCGGATTGACGCTCTTGTTGACGGTAATCGTGGGATCGACCGGATTGATCGTCGTGCAGGTCAGGCAGGTGCCCGTGCTCGGCACCACGCTGTTGCTCACCGACGTGGTCGCATTGGCGGCCACCGTGGCGGTGTATTCGAAGGTGTGATCGCCGATCGCCGCGCCGATCCCGAGCACGCAGGTGATCTCCTGGCCCGACACGGTGCAACCGGTCGGCAAGGTGCCGACCGTCAGACCGGTACCCAGCGTGTCCTTCAGCGTTTCCGCTGCGGTCGTGATCGCGTTGGCGACACTGACAGTCAAGGTGTAGGTCAGCGTGTCGCCGACCGACACCGCCGTGCCGCTGCCGGGGTTCACGCTCTTGTTGACCGTAATCGTCGGATCGACCGGATTGGTGGTCGTGCAGGTCAGGCAGGTGCCCGTGCTCGGCACCACGCTGTTGCTCACCGAGGTGGTCGCATTGGCCACCACTGTCGCGGTGTATTCGAAGGTGTGGTCGCCGATCGCTGCGCCGATCCCGAGCACGCAGGTGATCTCCTGGCCCGCCGCGGTGCAGCCCGCCGGCAAGGTGCCGACCTCCAGGCCCGCACCCAGCGTGTCCTTCAGCGTTTCCGCCGTCGTGGTCACCGCATTGGCGACCGACACGGTCAAGGTGTAGGTCAGCGTGTCGCCGACCGACACCGCCGTGCCGCTGCCCGGATTTACGCTCTTGTTGACCGTGATGACGGCGGGCGTGGTATCGGTATCGGTCGCGGTGTTGTTGGCGGGCGTGGGGTCGGGCGCGCCACCCGGCGGTCCCGCCACGGTGGCGGTATTGGTCAGTTCGCCGGTGAAGTCCGCCGGCACTGCCATCGTCAGTGTGAAAGTCACCGTGGCGTTCGCCGGTAGGCCGACGGGCACGTTGGCAATCGCGCCCGTGCCGCTGGCGATGCCGCAGCTGCCACCACCGGTCGCGGCCCCACAAGTCCAGCTGGCACTCGTGATGCCGGCCGGGAGCAGGTCGTTCACCGTTGCGCCGGACACGCCGAACGGGCCGAGGTTGCTGGCTACGATGGTGTAGACGACATCCTCGCCTGGCGTGTACTCGTCGCTGCCGTCGGTCTTGGTGATCGCAAGATCGGCCGGAAACTCGAGCGGCGTGGTGGCGCATTTGGCGCCATCGTTGTTGCCCGAACCCGGCAGGTTCGAGATCAGCGTAGCCACGCCCGTGGCCAGGTCGAATTGATAGAATCCACCCGCATTGTTGCCACCGAAGACGCCATTGCTGGCCCCGAACATGGCACCGAAGGAACCGGCTACACCCGTTGTCGGACCGATCTGGGTGACCGCGCCGGTCGCCGGGTTTATCGAGTACAGCGCCCCGCCCGCGACGGCGGCATACAGTAGTCCGTTGTGCCAAGCCATGTCCTGGAAAACGATGGACTGGCTCAACGTGACGAATGTCGACGTCATCGTCGCGATATTCACCCGGTACAGTCGACCGGCCGCCGAGAGGTAGTACGTCCCGCCGGGGCCTATTTCGCCCGCGACGCTGTGCACCCCGAGGCCGGCGACAAGCCCGAGGTTTTCCACGCTGCCGTCGCTACCGATCCGGGCCAGCGTTCCCGGCGCGCTCGACAGCAGGGTGCCGTAGACGTAGTTGTCGAGCGGATTGAAAGCGACGGCGTTGTAGTTCTGCGCCGAAGTCGGCCCCATCGGGTCGACCGCAAAGGGATTCGTGGAAGTATCGAACTTGAACAGCCCGGTCGGCGAGTTCTGCGCGAGGTACATGCTCGCGTCGCAACTTCCGAAATCCGGCTGCGGAGGGGCGGCAACCGTGATCAGTGCGTTGTCCGTGCGCTCGCAGGTCGGGTTCGTAGCGACATCGGAACAGGCGAGCCCCGCGGGATTGGTCACCCTCGCGATGTTGTCGACCGATGTCTGCGCCGAAGCCTGTCCGCAGGCGAACAACAAGAGCGCAAAGAGCAAGGCTGGGCCGTGAAGGAGCCGCTGTGCATGCACGCGAAGTTGCCGCGCGCGCGCGACCGCGCCGCCGTTATAGGTCGATTGCATCATTCCACCGCTTCCCTGACTCAGATTCGTAGCGCGCGCACGTTGCATCGGACACCCGATGCAGCGTGCTTCTTCAAGGGGAAGACAAGATGGCTATGGAACTCCCCAGCAGAACCGCGATCGAAGACCGCAGACCCCCTTATGGCGGCGACTATAGGCAACGATGCGGCCGACTACACGCACCTATCCCGGTGAAAAATCTCCTGAAGCGAAGTTTTCTATATAAGATGAAATATATTGAAATTTTTACGGCCTCTTCCTGTCCCGGCTTGACTGCCCCCCGGCTTGCCCAATATGCGTAATCGCAATGACGCATCAAGGTATGATGGACGTTGCAAACAGGGGGGGGCACGCGACCCGCTTGACTGATCGATGACCGGATGCGGGCGCAACGCATATCGCATCCGGGTACAGGGGAAGTTGTGTGACGGACAGCAGTGAACAGTGGGTGCTCGTGGTCGAAGACGACCCGGAAATGCGTGATGAAATACTGGTTCCCGGCCTGCGCGACGCAGGATTCAACGTGATGGGAGCCGGCAGCGCCATCGAAACCTATCGCAGCATGCTCGCACGGGATTTTTCCGTCTTCATACTTGACATCGGACTGCCCGACGAGGATGGGCTCACTATCGCCAATCACCTGCGCAAACTTACGGACGCGGGGATCGTGATCCTGACCGGGAGCAAGCGCGGCAAGGCAGACCGAATACGCGCGCTGGAGGGCGGCGCCGACGCCTACATCACCAAACCCGTGGACGTGGATATACTGGCCGCCAACGTGCGCAGCCTGTTGCGCAGGATCGGGCAACGCAAACAACGCCCCATCGCGGCAGTGCCTCCTTCCGGTTGGCATCTGGCAGCGGACGGCTGGAATCTGATCTCTCCAGATGGCATCAAGGTGCAACTCACCCATGCGGAGCGCCTGTTCATCGGCTTGCTCGCGACCTCCGCAGGCGAAGCCGTATCGCGTGAAGCGATCATCGTCCGGCTTACCGAGAGCATCCACGATTTCGATCCGCACCGGCTGGAAATGCTGGTCCACCGGCTGCGCCGCAAGGCCTCTGCTGCGACCGATCAGTCATTGCCGCTGAATTCGGTTCGCGGTGTTGGCTACGTGTTTCTCACTGGCGCCGATTAAAGCGGATCGCCGGTGGACAAGGGAGACATCGAACGTCCAGCCCGATGCCGCTGACAGGGCGTCGGTTCGCATCCCGGCACCCTGATCCACGATGGTCAGAATGCGGCCACGATCAAAGCGATATGCAAGGCTGCGAAGAGATCAAGCTCATCGTGCCGCAGATCACCTCGATCCAAATTTGCAGCGCCTTCATTGGGGTGCCCTCCGGCCCCTTTGTCGTTCTTTGTTGGTTGTTTAACGAGTAGGGTAAGTACGCCTTTCCGGAGTTGTATAAAGGTTGAGCCTCGTGATTCCGGCCAGCAGAATAGGCCACCGGCCTTCTTCGTCTTCATCAGGAACCCAATCGATGTCCTTCCCCGCTTCGTCACTCGCCAACCGCACCGTGGTCATCACCGGTGGATTCGGCATCCTCGGGCTGGCCGCCGCCACTGTCGCCCTTGCCTCGTCGGCGCGTGTGGCGCTGATCGACCGGGGCGCCGCGCCGGCCACGCTGGATCCGGCGATCCTCGCGATCCCGGATACCGATCTAGCCGATTTCGAGGCGGCGCAGGCTGCGTTCGCCAGGATCGTCGAGCGGTTCGGCACGGTCGACGTGCTGCTCAACATCGCCGGCGCCTTCGAATGGCGTCCGGTCGCCGAAAGCGATAGCGATCTGTGGCTGCGGCTCTACCGCGCCAACGTGTTGACCGCGGTCAACGCCAGCCGCGCGGCGCTGGCCACCTTGCGGCCGGGCGCGGCGATCGTCAACGTGGCCGCGGCGGCGGCCCGGCGCGGCGGCAATGGCATGGCGGCCTATACCGCGGCCAAGTCCGGCGTGCTGCGGTTGACCGAATCGCTGGCCGAGGAACTCCGGCCCGCGGGCGTCCGCGTCAACTCGGTTTCGCCGACGATCATCGACACGCCGCGTAATCGCGCCGACATGTCCGACGCGGATTTCTCCGCATGGGTCGAGCCCGAGGCGCTTGCACAGACGATGCTGTCCTTGGCCTCCGGTGAGACGACCGTGGTCAGCGGCGCGGATGTGCTGGTGGGTGCGCCAACGAGCGGTTGATCGCCATTATCGAATTCCCGCGCCGCTGGAGTTGCGCAACGAGCAACCGGATAACGGGAGCAGGCGCAGTTCCTATTCCGGTCAAGTGAACCTGGCCCTGTTCTTCGAAGACGCGGCATGGCGGGAGGAATCCTCTGCATCTGGAAGACTGCAGTAAGCGTCCCTGTCATGCCGGGTCGTGACTATCGGGATTTCCTGCTTGGGTGCATGGGAAAATTCGGAATTCAACCGGATATTTGCTCTGGCCCCTTTGTTGAGGCCCCTTTGTTGAAGCCGACCCGCCAAGGCTGTCTACAGCGCCCCGCAAGGCGCTTGTTTTCTCGAGAATTGATCGATCCGGTCCCCCGCGATCCTCGGCACTACCAGCGCCAGCGCACGCCGGCGCCGAGGTTTTTCGCTTCCAGTCCGCCGCCCTGCTGGTAATCGACGTCCACGAACAGATCGAGGTTGTCGCCATGGCGCATCTGCAGGCCGACGCCGAGCAGGCCGCGGTCCTGCGGCCAGCTCACGCCGCGCACGCGATAGCCGATGTCGGGCGCACCGGCGAACGCGACGTCCTGTTCGGCGTATTCGTCGCCGACCGCATGCAGCCAGCGCGCCTGCAGCGTCGGTTCGAACGTCCAGTCGCCACGTTCGAACGCGGTCGTCCAGCGCAGCCCGGCACTGACCGTGGTGCGCTCGACATCCTGCGAGCGGCCGATCAGGCCCAGATCCTGTGCGCCTTCCTCGCGGAACCCTTCCTGGTCGAGCTTGGCGTACTCGACGCTGACCAGCGGGGTCAGCTGCTGGCGCTGGCCCAGCGCGAAGTTCCAACCCGCTTCCAGGTGGGTCGCGAACCGATGCCCACCGTACTCGCTGCGCGCCTGGCGTTCGATGTCGCCGACCACGATCGCACGGGTGATTCCGTTGTTCCACCAGGCGAAGCTGGTGACCGCATCCAGATACGCGTGCTCGCCCTGGAAGCTGGTGTACAGCGAGGCATTCTTCGTATCGGCTTCGCCGCGGTCGCCGGGACGGAAGTCGGCATCGATGCTCATCGCGTTGAAGCTGGCGCCGATCAGCCAGTGCTCGTCGCCCCAGGCGTCGAAGCCGACCGCCAGTCCACGTTGTTCGAAGTCCGCGGCATGCGCGTTGCCATCGCCCTCGAGATCGCTGCTGGCGCCATACGCACGCACCCAGGCGCCGCCCTGCAGGCGCCCGGCACCGGTCTCGTCGCGCCGGTCGGCGATGCGCCGGCTCACGGCCTGGCCGTACAGCGCGTGGCCTTCGAGCAGGATCCCAGTGAGGCTGCCGTGGGCCTCGCCCGACAGGGTGTCGAATGCGGCCTGCGCGCCGGGCAGGTCCAGCGTGGTCACCGCAGCCAGCGCGGCCTTCATGTCGGCGCTGGCCTCGCCGTCGGCAATGCGGTCCAGCGCGCCGGCCACCTGGCACTGGTTGAACGTGCCGTCGCCGCAAACGATGTTGAAGTCGACCTCGTTGCGTTGCACGTCCAGGTACACGTGGTTGGCGTCGTAGCCCAACAGTAGATCGAGGAACGGCAGGTCCTGGTCCAGTGTGCCGAACGTGCCGGTCACCCCGCCCGCGGCGTCGATCAACGTGTAACGGGTGCCGCCTTCGTACTGGCCCGGGGCCTTGGTGACTTCGACCGTGCCGCCTTCGATGGTCGCACTGCCGGCAATATCGAGCAGGTCGCTGGTACCACCCTGTTCGATCTCGGCCAGCAGGGTGGCGTCGTCGTGGTGGAGGTAGTCGCCGGTGAGCGTCAGCGTGCCGATCGAGTTGCCCGGGGCGATGGTGCCGTGGTTGTCGACGCTGCCGAGCGTGCCGATGCCGCCGAGCACTGCACCGTTGGCGATCCGCGTGTTGCCGCCGAGCGTGCCGCCCAGTTGCAGGGTTCCGCTCTCCAGCGAGGTCGTGCCGGTGAACGCGGCGCTGTTGCCGGTCAGTGCGAACACAGTGTTGCCCCCGGCGATCTCGAAGGCGCCTGCACCCGACAGTGTGCCGGCGTAGGTGCCAGTGGCCTCGGTGAAGCGCAGGCGTGCGCCATCGGCGATGCTCGCATCGCCGCCGAACTGCTTCGCCTGGGCGACCAGTGCGCCGGCGTCGATGCTCCAGTCCAGCGCGCTGTTGCCGGTGAGCGTCAGCACGCCAACGCCCTCCTTGGTCATCGTGCCGCTGCCGGCGATCTTGCCGGCGAACGTGGCATCGTCGGCTTGGTCGAACACCACCGTGCCGTTGTTGGCGAGGTCGCCGCGGATCGAACCGGTGTCGCCCACGAGCGTGCCGTCCAGCACGCGGGTACCGCCGGTGTAGGTGTTGGCGCCGGTCAGCGTCAGGGTGCCGTCGCCGTTCTTGGTCAGCGTGCCCGCGCCGGAGACGACGCCGCCGAGACCGAGGTCGGCGTCGGTCAGGAAGGTGCCGCCGCCGGCTTGCAGGTCCATGTCGCGCGCACTGGCGAACGCGGCGGTGGTCTGCAGCGTGCCTCCGTCGAACGCGATACCACCGGCTGCATCGCCGAGGTTGGTATCGGACGCAACCGACAGCGTGCCGAGGTCGATGCGGGTGCCGCCTTCGTAGCTGTTCGCGCCCGACAGCACCAGCGTGCCGGTGTCGGTCTTGACCAGGCCACCGGCGCCGGTGATGGCGACATCGATGGTCGCGGTGACGTCGGGATCGACACGGATCACCGAGTCGGCGCCGTCGATGCGCAGTGCGCCGTCGGTGCCTGCGGTCAGCGTGTAACCCGACATGAACTGCAGGCCGGCAATCGCCTGCTCGCCGACGACTTCAACGTTGCCGGCCGTGCCGCCGAACACCGCGAAGGTGCCGTCGTGCCAGCGACCGTTGAGCGTGCCATCGGATGCGGTCCAGTTGTCGTTGCCGGCGTTCCACATGCCGTCGCCGTCGTCGATGGCGTCGTTGTTGTGCTCGCTGGCGACCGAGCCATCCCAGAAGCTCAGCGTCAGTCCGGCGCTGTTGACCAGGTTCACCTGGCCACCGATCGCGGTCTGCACGAACAAGTCCTGCGGGTCGCCGCCGTCCGGTACGTCGCCGATCCCCAAGCCCTTGTCGGTCAGGTCGCCGCCGTAGTTCATCAATCGGTACACGCCGGCGCCGAAGCCGCCGATGTCGGTGATGTCCAGCGTGCCGTCGAGGGTCAGGTTGCCGGTGACCTCGACCAGGTCGTTGACGCCGTCGCCGATGACACCGGCCCGGCCGAGCTCGTAATCGAGGGTCGCGCCTTCTTCAAGGGTCAGCGAGCCGACGGTCAGCGTGCCTGCACTCGAGCCCGGTGCAAGGATGCCGCCATCGGCGATCGTCACCGCACCTGCAATCGCACCCGAACCGCCCAGCCTGCCGCCATCGGCCACCGTCGTTGCCGTCTTGCCCAGCGACCCTTCGACCAGCAGCGTCCCCGCGTTGACATTGGTCGCGCCGGTATACGTGTGGGCGCCGGTCAGCACGGTGGTGCCGGTGCCGATCTGGTTCACCGTCGTCGTGCCACCAATCAGGACGGCCGTGCCGCCTGCGGTGCCGTCATTGGTGAAGGCGTAGTCCGCGTCGTCGTGGTTGAAGTTGAGCGTCGCGGTGCCGGCGCCACCGGTAACCGAAGCCGAGTCGAGCACGCCTGCCGCGCCGCCCGCGCCGATGTTGAGGGTGCCGGTCGAGCCAACGATGTTGGCCAGCAGGACATCGAAATCTTTGCCACCGGCATGGACCTCTACCCGGCCGCCATCGTCGATGGTCAACGCACCGTTCCCGGGTTCCTCGATGAAGGAACCGATATACAGGTCCTCCAGATCGATCCATGCGGAATCGGTGCCTTGCACCCGCACCGTGCTGTGGTTCTCGCTCCGGACACCGATGTAGCCTCTGGCGCTCGATGACACGCCACCGTCGAGGATCTCTAGCGCTCCCGCTCCGTCATAGCCGACGAAAAGATCGCCGTCGTTGATCCAGGCGGAACCATTGCCGGTCACCGTGGCCTTGCTGCCGGTTGCACCCGCGTGGTTTGCGATACGGGCGCTCGCACTCGAGACCGTGCCGCCGGCTTCGACGAGCAGCACGCCGGTACCAGCGAAGCCGACGGAAATAGGTCCCGAGTTGGTCCAGTCGGAATCGATACCGGACACCTTGACCTCGCCCGATCCCCCGGAGCCGATGTATCCTTCCCCGCTCTCCATGCGGCCGCCGCCGAGGATCTCCAGCGATCCCGTCCCCGCATTGCCGACGTGCAACTTTTTCTGCGTCCAGGTGGAGCCGGCGCCATCCACCGTCACCGCGCCGGTCGAGCCGGTGCTGTCGCCGATGACCGCGACGTCGCCCGATACTTCGGCGCCACCCAGGATCGACAACATCCCGTGGCCAAAATAGCCGATCCGCACCCTGCCGTTGTCGACGAATGTCCAGCGCGAACCGGCGCCGGTCACCGTGACCGACCCCGTTGAGCCCGCCCCGGTGCCAATGCCGGTTTCCGCGCTCTCCACCAGGCCGCCTGCTTCGATGGTCAGCGTGCCGTTGCCCTCCTGGCCAACATTGAGTCCACCGGCATTGATCCAGCTGGAACCGGGCCCGGCCACCGTGACTTCGCCCACCGAGCCGTGGCTGGAACCGATGGAGCCGGACCCGTTTTCTACGCGGCCGCCGTCCTCGATAGACAGTGCACCGATGCCGGCGAAGCCGACGTAAAGATCTTCCAGTCCGGTCCACGCAGAGCCGGCGCCCTGCACCAGCATCGTGCTTTGCGCATCGCCCTGGTTGCCGACGATGCCGTAGGTGCTCGTCACCACGCCGCCGTTGCCCAGAGTCACCTGCCCGAGGCCGAAGTTGCCGATGACCAGGCTTTCCCCGGCATTCCATTGCGAGCCCTCGCCATCCACCAGCACCGTGCCGTCGCCGCCATTGCTGACCACGCTCTCCAGGCTGGACACCACGCCGCCGTCGAGGATCTCCAGCGTCCCCGCACCGGCAACGCCGACGTGCAACCCGCCGTCATTGGTCCAGGTGGAACCGGCGCCGGTCACCGTGGCCTTGCCGACCGAGCCTGTTTCGCTGCCGATGAATGCGTGCTGGTTGCCGACCATGCCGCCGGCTTCGACGAGCAGCGTGCCGGTGCCCGCATTGCCAACAGCAAGGTTTCCCGAGCTGGTCCAAGTGGAATCGACGCCGGTCACCGTGACCTCGCCACCCGAGCCTGCTTCGTTGCCGATGAACGCGCTCTGGTTGCCGACCGTGCCGCCGGCTTCGACGAACAGCCTGCCGCCACCCGTATCGCCAACGAGAAGGTCTTCCGAGTTGATCCAGCTGGAGCCGGTGCCGGTCACGGTCGCCTCGCCGAGGGCTATGATGCCAAGGACGCCGCTCTCGCTGACAATCGACCCACCGGCCTCGACAAGCAGCGTGCCGACTCCTAGATTGCCGACCCGCAGTTGGTGCGAAATGCTCCAACTGGAATCCACGCCGGTCACCGTGGCCTCGCCGACAGCATTCCAATTGGCGCCGACGGTCCCTGAACCACTTCTTGCCTGCCCACCGTCCTGAAGGACGAGGGTACCCTTGCTATACGAAGCGTGGCCAACAGCGATGTCACCTTCCGCAAAGAGCTCGGAACCGGCACCGTCCACCGTGACCTGCCCGACAGCACCGGCCCCCCTACCGATACTGACCTCTCTTTTTGCTTCGACTACGCCACCATTTTCGATGTCAAGCCTGCCGATACTGTCGGAACCCGCACCAACGGAAACGTCAAATGCAGTCGTACTCCAACGGGAGCCCGGACCAGTCACCGTAACGGTGCCTCCGCTGCTGTCGTCGCCAATATCTCCTTTAAAGCTGCTCAATGTGCCGCCGCCAGAGATGGTCAATGCACCACCGATATGGAGAAATGAAGTGAATGCATCGCCACCGCTGATCTCGGGATTGTGTTGAGTAGCGTCGATGACCACGTTCGTTTCATCCGTCGGCAAGCCGTCACTCCAGTTGCCCTCTTCGAACCATCTGCCGGATACCTCGCCCGTCCAGTTACTGCTGTCCTTGGCATGCGCAGGCGAACCCACAAACGCAAAGGTCATCGCGGTTGCCATCACCAGCGCCACCTGTGTCTCACGTCGGCTCGGTACGGTTGCCACTCGCTTGCACGATGCCAATGCATCGCAGACGGCCAGCGTCAGCAAGGAACGGGGGGACGGGTTTGCCTTGTGCTTGCGCACGATGCGATGGTTGCGTTGCATGGTGGACTCCATGGGGTCGTGCATCTGGGTGTTGTGTCGTGTTTGGGATGGAACGTGTGTGCCGCTACTGGCGGGAGCGGATGCAGGCCAGCGGTTACCAGCGCCAGCGCAGGCCCGCACCGAAGCTGGCCGACTTGAACCCGTCACCGGCCTGGTAATCGACATCGGCAAAGACATCGAGCGTGTCGCGGCTGGCCTGCAAGCCGATGCCGACCAGGCCGCGGTCCTCCGGCACCGTCACCCCGCGTACCCGGAAGGAGGTGTCCGGCGCGCCAGCGAAGGCCACGTCGAACTCGGCGTCCAGATCGCCGAACGTATGCAGCCAGCGCGCCTGCGCCGTTGGTGCGAACGTCCAGGTGCCAGCGCTGAACTCTCCCGTCCAGCGCACGCCCGCACCTGCCACCGTGCGCTCCACGTCCTGGCTGCGGCCGATCAGGTTCACCTCGTCCGCCCCGTCTTCGCGGAAGCCCTCGGTCGAGAGCTTGTTGAACTCCACCGACAGCAACGGCTGCAGGGTCGAGTTGCCCAGGTCGTAGGTCAGGCCCGCTTCCAGTGCCAGTGCGATCCGGTCCATGCCGTAATCGCTGCGTGCTTCGCGGGCGAGGCTGCCCACCGCGATCCGCCGCTGCACTTCGCTGTTCCACCAGGCGAAGCTCGCCACCGCATCCAGGTATCCGCGCTCGCCCTGCACGCTGGTGTACAGCGACACGTTCTTCGCATCGGCTTCGGCACCGTCGCCTGCGCGGAAGTCGGCATCGAGCTTGAGCGTGTTCACGCTGGCACCGATCAGCCACGACTCGCTTGCCCAGGCATCGACACCGACCGCCAGGCCGTACAGCTCCAGCCGCGCGCCATGCGCGTTGCCGTCGCCGTCCAGTTCGCTGCCCATCCCGTAACCGCGTGCCCAGGCGCCGCCCTGCAGGCGTTGCGCGCCTACCGCTTCGCGTCGTTCGGCGATGCGCCGGGTCACGGTCTGGCCGTACAGCGCATGGCCTTCGAGCATTGCACCGGCTGCGCTGGCGTGGGCTTCGCCCGACAGGGTGTCGAACGCGGCCTGCGCGCCGGGCAGGCTCAGCGTGGTGACTTCGGTCAGGACCGTCTTGAGGTCGTCACTTATCTCCCCATCGGCAATGCGGTCCAGCGCGCCGGCCACCTGGCACTGGTTGAACGTGCCGTCGCCGCAGACGATGTTGAAGTCGACTTCGTTGCGCTGCACGTCCAGGTACACGTGGTTGGCGTCGTAGCCCAGCAGCAGATCGAGGAACGGCAGGTCCTGGTCGAGCGTGTCGAAGTTGCCGGTCACCCCACCGGCGGCATCGATCAACGTGTAGCGGGTGCCGCCTTCGTACTGGCCGGGCAGCTTGACGATCTCCACCGTGCCGCCTTCGATCGTCGCGCTGCCGGCGATGTCGAGCAGGTCGCTGTCGCCGCCCGGTTCGATCTCGGCCAGCAGGGTGGCGTCGTCGCGGTGGAGGTAGTCGCCGGTGAGCGTCAGCGTGCCGATCGAGTTGCCGGGGGCGATCGTGCCATGGTTGTCGACGCTACCGAGCATGCCGATGCCGGTCAGCCAGGCGCCGTTGGCGACCAGTGTGTTGCCGCCGAGCGCGCCGCCCAGTTGCAGCGTGCCGCTTTCCAGCGATGTCGTGCCGGTGAAGCCGGCGCTGTCGCCGGTGAGTGCGAAGATCCCGTCGCCAGCGATCTCGAAGGCGCCTGTGCCCGACAGTTTCCCGCCGTAGCGGCCGTCGCCCTGTTCGTCGAAGCGCAGCAGTGCGCCATCGGCGATGTTTGCATCGCCGGTGAACAGGGTGCTGCGGCTGGCCAGGGCACCGGCGTCGATGCTCCAGTCCAGTGCGCTGTTGCCCGTGAGCGTCAAGGCACCATCACCGCGCTTGGCCATCGTGCCGTCGCCGGAGATCGCACCGGCGAACGTGTCGTCGTCGGCCTGGTCGAACACCACCGTGCCGTCGTTGGCGAGATTGCCGCGGATCGAACCGGTGTCGCCCACGAGCATGCCGTCCAGCACGCGGGTGTCGCCGGCGTAGGTGTTCTCGCCCGCAAGCGTCAAAGTGCCGTCGCCGTCCTTGGTCAGCGTGCCGGCGCCGGAGACGACGCCGCCGAGACCGAGGTCGGCGTCGGTCAGGAACGTACCGCCACCGGCTTGCAGATCCACGTCGCGCGCACTGGCGAACGCGGTAGTGGTCTGCAGCGTGCCGCCATCGAAGGACAGGCCGCCTGCGGCGTCGCCGAGGTTGTCATCGGACGCGACCTGCAACGTGCCGAGATCGATGCGCGTGCCGCCTTCGTAGCTGTTCGCACCCGACAGCACCAGCGTGCCAGTGTCGGTCTTGACCAGGCCGCCGGTGCCGGTGATGGCGACATCGATGGTCGCGGTGACGTCGGGATCCACGCGGATCACCGAGTCGGCGCCGTCGATGCGCAATGCACCATCTGTGCCCGTTGTCAGCGTGTAGCCCGACATGAACTGCAGGCCCGCGATCGCCTGCTCGCCGACGACGTCGACCTTGCCGGCCGTGCCGCCGAACACCGCGAAGGTGCCGTTGTCCCAGCGGCCGTTCGTCGCGCCGTTGGCCGTGGTCCAGTTGCTGTTGCCGGCGTCCCAGGTGCCACCACCACCCTCGATGACGTCGTTGTCGTGCGCCGTCGCACCATCCCAGAACGTCAGCGTCAGGCCGGCGGTGCTGACCAGGTTCACCTGGCCGGCGAACGTGGTCAGCACGGACAGGTCGTTGGCGTCGACGCCAGCGGGGCGCGTGCCGATCTCCAGCCCGTTGTCGATCAGGTCGCCGCCGTAGTTGATCAGCCGGTACACGCCGGCGCCGAAGCCGCCGATGTCGGTGATGTCCAGCGTGCCGTCGAGGGTCAGGTTGCCGGTGACCTTGATCAGGTCGTTAACGCCGTCGAAGACTGTATCGGCCTGACCAAGCTCGTAATCGAGGGTCGCGCCTTCCTCAAGCGTCAACGAACCGACCGTCAGCGTGCCTGCGCTCGAACCCGGCGCAAGGATGCCGCCATCGGCAATCGTCACTGCGCCGGCGATCGAACCCGAACCGCCCAGCGTTGCACCATCGACCACCGTCGTTGCCGTGTCGCCCAGCGACCCTTCGACCCGCAGCGTCCCCGCGTTGACGTTGGTCGCGCCGGTATAGGTGTGGGCGCCGGTCAGCACGGTGGTGCCCGTGCCGATCTGGTTGACCGTGGTCGTGCCGTCGATCAGGACAGCCGTCCCACTGGCGGTGCCGTCGTTGCTGAAGAAATAGTTCGCGTCGTTATGGTTGAAGTTGAGTATCGCGATGCCGTCGCCACTGGTAATCGAAGCCGCGTCGAACACGCCCGCCGCGCCACCCGCGCCGATGTTGAGCGTGCCGCTGGAGCCGGCGTATCCACCCAGCACGACACCGGCACCCGGGATGCCGGCCATGACCTCCACCCGGCCGCCCTCCGCGAGGGTCAGTGCACCGTTCCCTTGCAGGCCTAGATACAGGCCTTGCAGACCGGTCCATGCCGATCCGGCGCCCTGCACCAGCACCGTGCCGAGCTCCTGGCCCTGGTTGCCGATGGCGGCGTACATGCTCGTCATCGCGCCACCGTTGCTGAGGGTCACCTGCCCGGAGCCGTCGTTGCCGACGACGAGCCCGCCGCCGATGTCCCATCGCGAACCGGCGCCGTCCACCAGCACCGCGCCGTCACCGGCATTGGCGTTGCCGACCACGCCTTCCACGCTGCCCACCACGCCACCATCGCGGATCTCCAGCACGCCCGAACCGGCGTTGCCGACCCACAGCCCGTGATCGTTGATCCAGGCAGAGCCCTCGCCGGTCACCGTGACCTCACCGACCGAGCCCGCTTCGTTGCCGATGAAGCTGTGCAGGTTGCGGACCCGGCCGCCGGCTTCGACGAGCAGCAAGCCGGCGCCGGCATCGCCGACGGTGAGATTGCCCGCGTCGATTTCCCAGCTGGAATAGGTGCCGGCGGAATCGACACCGCTCACCCTGACCTTGCCATCCGAGCCCGCCGCCGTACCGATGGAACCCGATGCGCTTTCCACATGGCCGCCATCGAGGACCTCCAGGATTCCTTCTCCTCCCTTGCCGACGGACAACGCCCCCCGGTTGGTCCAGGTGGAGCCGGTGCCGGTCACCAATGCCCGGCTGTCGGTCGAGTCCGCGGTGTTGCCGATGATGCCCTCCTGGTTGTCGAGCACGCCGGCGTTGTCGACGGACAGTTTTCCGGTCCCCGCGTCACCGACCAGAAGATCTCCCGTGATGCCCAGGCGAGAGCTGACGGTGGCGGCATCGAAGCCGCTCACCCTGACCCGACCTTCCGAACCCGTGCCGGAACCGAGGGAAACCGACGCGCTTTCCACCAGGCCGCCGAAGAGGACCTCCATCGACCCCAGGCGGGTCTCGCCGACCAGAAGCCCACCCGCATTGGTCCAGGTGGAGCCGCTGCCGATCACCTCGACCCCGCCATCCGGGGCCGTGCCGGAATTGATGGAACCCGATGCGCTTTCCACCAGGCCGCCGTCGAGGATCCGCAACAAGCCCTGCCCTTCCCTGCCGACGGTCAACGCCCCCCCGTTTGTCCAGGTAGAGCCACTGCCGGTCACCGTGGCCTCGCCGACCGAGCCTGCTTCGTTGCCGATGATCCCTTCCTGGTTGTCGACCGCACCGCCGGCTTCGATGAGCAGCCTGCCGGTGCCCGCATTGCCGACGAAAAGGTTTCTCCGGTTGCTCCAACTCGATTCCGTGCCGGTCACCGTGACCTCGCCGACCGACCCGTCTCCATTGCCGACGACAACGTCGCTGTTGAAGACTGTGACCGTGCCCCCGGCTTCGACGCGCAGCGTGCCGGTGCCAGCATCGCCGACAACAAACGGGCCGTCGACGCGCCACTGGGAATCTCCGCCACTGACGAGCGCCGCCCCCTGCGTGCCGGGATCGAAGCCGATCCAGACACTCCTGCTGTCGAGCCAGCCGCCATCGGTGATCCGGAAGTTTCCGATGCCGCCGCTCTCATAGCCGATCCACATCAAGGAAATGCGGGAGTATCGGCCGTCGGTCACGGCCGGCGTGTGGTTGCCCGCGCCGATGATCACGTCATCGACAATGGTGGGCTCCGCGCCCTGACTCCAGTTGTCGCCATCGAACCAGTCGCTCGACTCCTCGCCCGTCCAAGTGGTGATGGACTGGGCATGCGCAGGCAAGCCCGCAAACGCAAACGTCATCGCAGTTGCCATCACCAGCGCCGCCTGCGTCCCGCGCCGGCGCGGCGCGGCGGCCGTTTGCCTGCACGAGGCCAGCGCATCGGAGACGGCCAGCGTCAACAAGGAACGGGCGGACGAGATTGTCTGGTGCTTGCGCACGATGCGATGGCTGTGTTGCATGGTGGACTTTCCCCTGGTTCTTCTATTGGTTGGATGACTGCATTTGCCTTGCGTGGCGCGCGAACCGCCGCACCGGACCGCGCCCTACCGGCGCCAGCGCGCGCCGTTACCGAAGCTGGCCGCATCGACGCCGGCGCCGACGATGACGTCGCTGTCGTGCCCGGCGGAGACCGATCCGTCGCGGCAACCCGGCGCAAGCCCGGCGCGGTTGACCAGGTTCACCTGCCCGTGGATCGCGGTCTGCACGAACAGGTCCTGCCGGTCGACGCCGTCCGGCACGCTGCCGACCTCGAGGCCGTTGTCGATCAGGTCGCCGCTGTAGTTGATCAACCGGTACACCCCCGCGCCGAAGCTGCCGATGTCGGTGATGTCCAGCCTGCCGTCGAGGATCAGGTCGCCTTTGACCTCGATCAGGTCGTTGGCGCCGTTGCCGACCGCGCCAGCCTGGCCGAGCGCGTAGCCCAGCCTCGCCCTGCCGTCCAGCGTCAGTGCGCCGAGCGTCAGCACGCCCGCGCCGGAGCTGGAGCCGGGCGCCAGGATGCCGCCATCGGCGATCGTCACTGCGCCGGCGACCGAACCCGAACCGCCCAATGTCCCGCCTTTGCATACCTTGATCGCGGTATCGCCGAGTGCGCCTTCGACCAGCAGGGTGCCGGCCGATACCGTGGTGGCGCCGGTGTAGGTGTGGGTGTCCAGCAGCGTGGTAGTACCCGATCCGATCTGGTTGACCGCGATCGAGCCGCCGATGAGGATGGCCGCGCCGGTTGCGGTGCCATCGCTGGTGAAGGCGTACCGCGCCTCGTCGTGATTGAAGTTGAGCGTCGCAATGCCGTCGCCACCGATGATCGTGGCCGAGTCGAGAACGCCCGCCGCGCCTCCCGTGCCGATATTGAGCGTGCCGCTGGAGCCATCGAAAAGGGCCAGCCGGCTGTCGCCATGGCCGGCCTGGACTTCCACCCGGCCACCCTCCGCGATGGTGAGCTCGCCTGCGCCGCGCAAGCCCACGGTCTGCTCACGGGAAATGATCCAGTGGGAACCGGCGCCGGTCACCATGACCTCGCCCTTCGAGCCGCAAGAGTTGCCAATCCAGCAGCAGGCGCCGCGCACCAGACCGCGGTCGCGCACGCGGAGTGCGCCGGTACCCAGGCCGCCGACCAGAAGGTGCCCCGTACTGATCCAGCCGGAACCGGAGCCGGTGACCGTGGCCGCGCCGACCGAGCCGGTCTCCGCGCCGATGTAACCGTCCACGCCGCGTACCAGGCCGCCCACTTCGATGGCGAGTGTGCCGACACCCCTGTAGCCGACCCAGAGACCTGCCGTGTGGATCCAGCGGGAATCGGTGCCGGCGACCTTGACCTCGCCCTCCGCGCCCACGCGGTAGCCGACGCAACCCGATTCGGTTTCCACGCGGCCGCCACCGAGGATATCCAGCGCTCCCGAACCGGCATCGCCGACATACAACGGGCCCTCGTTGGTCCAGGTAGAGCCGTCGCCGGTCACCGTCGCCTTGCTGCCGGTCGAGTCCGCCGCATTGCCGATGATGGCTTCGTGGCTGCGGACCGTGCCGCCGAGTTCGACCAGCAGCGTGCCGCCTCCGACATCGCCGACGACGAGGTTTCCCGCATCGATGATCCAACTGGAACTGGCGCCTGTGGAATCGACGCCCGTGACCGTGACATCGCCGCAGGACCCCGCCTGCGAACCGATGGAACCCGATGCGCTTTCCACGAGTCCGCCGTCGCGGATCTCCAGCGTTCCCGAACCAACGTCGCCGACGTACAGTCCATGCGTGTTCCAGCGCGAGCCCAGGCCAAGGCCGACCACGGTAACGGTGCCCCCGCCGCCTTCGCGGCCAATCCTTGCCTCGACGCCGCTCACCGTACCGCCACCGGAAATGGTCAGCGAGGCGCCACCGGCTCCGCCGACGACCATGTCGCGGCAGACTGCATCGCCTTCTTCGATCTCGACGGGAACGCGTATCCCGATACGGAGATCAGTGCCCGCCGCTGGCGTCGCGAAGGCGCTCCAGTTGGCGGGACTGAACCACGTGCTTCCATGTCCGCCCATCCAATCGGCGGTCCGGGCCGGTCCATCGGCCATGTCGGCCTTCATGGCCGTCGCCAGCGTCTGGCCCGTCTCCGCTTCGCATTGGCGGGGCGCAGCGGCGGCCCGACCGCGCGCGACCGGCGCATCGGACATCGCCCGGGTCGGCAAGGAATGATCGGACAGAATCGTGCGTTGCCGATGTGCAGTGCGGTGGATGCATTGCATGGTGAACCTCCTGTCGTTGGAGCCGGATCACCGCGCCTGCGATGCACGGAATACACGAACACGTACCCGGCCGCACCGATCCCATGGCGTCGCGCGTTCTCTCGATCAGCCGATGCAATCCGCATTGCCCATGCGAAGATTCCGTCATTGGTCGGAACCCTGCGCAGGAAATCGATGCGGCAATGCCGATCTCCGGCGCAATGGAAACACGGCACTGCTGGTCGCGAGTTACATTACCTTCTCCACGCCGCTTTTTGTCTCACCGCTTTTTCACGACATTTCGCTTCACTCACGTCATGTGAACTAACACGGCGAATCGCATGCAACGACGACCATCGCATGGTCTTTCTTCGATCGAGGAAATCGCTCGCCGCGGCTGCCACGGAAGCGCAGGAATTCGATGGCGGGCGGAAGACCATCGCCCTTCGCCAGTCCACGCATACGCAGAGGAAGGCGCGCAGGAGCGACGCGGGTCGCGACGTCATCGAGCCTGGGAAACCGGTCTTCGCGGAAATCGGAGGCCGAAGTCTTCGCGACTTGCGTCGCTCCTACAAGCGGGAGGGTCGGGCATGCGCCATTGGACCGGCATCGCCCGGAAGACGGAGCGGGATCGACCTATCCATCGCAGCCATGCCCCGCTCTACAGTCAGTTTTACGCAGCCTTCCGCGGGAGCGGTGAAACCCAAACAAACGATCAGTAGCGGCGACCCAGTTCGAGCAGTTCCGTGGTACCGATGACCGCATTGAGTCCGTCGAAGTCAAGCATGTGCTCCCGCATCGGCGCCGTAGTGCCGTGGGCCTTGAGACTTCCGAAGTACTTCTGCAAGGCGAAGCCTACCGCGCGCGAAGTCCCGCCTGGATAGATGACGATGCGGTAACCCATCCTGCCCAGCGAATCGGTGTCGTGGATCGGGGTTTTTCCGCCTTCGATCATGTTGGCCAGCAAGGGAATACGGCTGCCGAAACGCTGGCCGGCCTCGCTGAGTTGTTCCTGCGTGCGCAGCGCCTCGATGAACAGCGCATCGATGCCGCACGCCAGATACGCTTCGGCGCGATCCACTGCCGCGTTCCAGCCCTCGACGGCGAGCGCATCGGTTCTTGCCATGATCAGCGTGCTCGCGGACCTGCGCGCATCCAGCGCCGCGCGCAGCTTTCCGCACATTTCCGCCACCGGGATCACCTCCTTGCCAGCGAGATGCCCGCAACGCTTGGGAAATGTCTGGTCTTCGAGTTGCAGCATGGCCGCGCCCGCACGCTCGAAGGCACGCACGGTACGCTGGGTGTTGAGCGCATTGCCCCAACCCGTGTCGGCATCGACGATGAGCGGCAGGTCGACCCTGTCGACGATGCTGGCCACCGTATCGGCCACTTCGGTGGCGGTGACCAGACCGACATCCGAACGGCCCAACCGGGCGTAGGCGATCGACGCGCCGGACAGGTACAGCGCCTCGAAGCCGGCCTGCTGGGCGAGGAGTGCGGTCAGCGCGTCGTAGACGCCCGGGACCAGCAGCGGCTGGGATAGGCTGAGCCGTTCTTTCAGATTGGTGTCGGGCATCGAATTCAGGTCCGGAATAAAAGGTTCGCGCGCAACTGGCTGCGTCGGCAGTTGCCGGTCGGGTCGATCGAGTAGTCCGCAGGCGGGTACCGGCGCAGGCCGGGACTCCTCTCCGCCCGCTGGAGAGGCTTGATCCAGACGGATTGGAGCGGGCCTTCGCTCGCCGCAATGGACGCTCCCACGCCAGTGCATCCATCCCGCTGGAGCGCGCTGCAGGCGCGCCCACGGATTGCGCTGCGCGGGAGCGTCAGTCGGGCCGACGCATGAACCTGCCGCGCGGCTTTCCGACCACGGCGCCATCCGCATATATCAACTGACCGCGCAGCCAGGTCTGATCGACACGCGCTTCCATCTGCATGCCCTCGAACGGAGTGTAGCCCTGGCAAGACTCGCTTTCCCTGGCGTGGATCGTGTACGACGCGGTGTCGTCGACAAGGGCCAGGTCGGCATCGAAACCCACGGCGATATCGCCCTTGCGGTTCAAGCCATAGCGTTGTGCAGGATTCCATGACACCAGTTCGGCGATCCGATTGAAGCCGAGGCCGCGCTTGCGCCCTTCGGAGATCAGTGCGGGCAACATGTATTCGGTGCCGCCGAAGCCCGACTTGGCCACGAAGATGTCGTCCGGATGCTCCGCATGCACCTTCGACTCGGTCTTGCAGCAGGCATGGTCGGAGCATACCCAGCTTATGTTTCCATCGAGCAGCGCCTGCCACAGGTATTCCACATCCTCGCGCGGGCGGATAGGCGGATTGACCTTGGCCAGCGCACCGCAGGGCGCATCGGTATCGAGCATCAGGTGCCCGATGGTGACTTCGCGGCGGAAATTGATGTGCGGGAAGGTCGCGGCCATCATCATCGCCGCATCCAGCGCCTTGCGCGACGTCAGGTGCAGCAGGTTGATGTTGACGCAATCCGTCTCGTTGGCAAGATAGCTGGCGATGAAGACGGCCAGTCCCTCGGAGTGCGGCGGACGCGATGCGGAATAGGCCGGCAACCCCTCCAGCTTGCCCTCGCGCTGCACGATCTCGGTGTACGCGCGCATGATTTCTGCGGTCTCGCAGTGCAGCGACAACGAGATCTGGTCGGCCAGTTTGGGGTACTTGTCCATCGCACGGCGGACGCCGCGCATGATGAACTCGAAATGCGCGTAGTCGTAATGCTCGCCCGGCGGCGTCATCAGGAACGACCTCTGGTCGGCGCTGCTGCCGTGCAGGCCGTGCTGGCCGTAGAACATGAAGATCTTGAACGAGGAGACCCCATGGTCGGCGATCAGCGCGTCGATCTCGTCGATGTGGGCGGCCATCATCGGCGCCAGATGGAAGCAGTAGTCGACATGGAAATTGCCCTCGGCCTGGCGCAGCACCTCGGGGAAGAACTCGGCGTACGGGCCGGACTTGTTGAGGTAATACTGGCCGGTGCGCATGTAATTGAGCGAGCTGGTGACGCCGCCCATGGCCGCCGCCCTGCTCTCGCTGACCGCATCCAGCTCCAATGGCTGGTAGATGCCCGTGTGCATGTGCGCGTCCACGGCGCCGGGAAACGCCAATCGGCCCTTTCCATCGACGAGTTCGCTGGCGCGCGCGGGATCTATAGCGGCGGAAATCTCGGCGAACTTGCCGTCCTTGATTGCGATATCGCCGATCGCCACCGTGTCCTGGTTCGGGCGGACGACACGAAGATTCTTGATAAGGACGTCGAACTCAACTGCCATGGTTGTGACTCCGGAGAAACGGTGAAAGGAAGAATGGAAAGGCGATCGGCCTATTTTCCGACCCGAGCGACGCGCGTCCTGCGCTGTTTGCGGGACGGTATTCCGGCCGCGGTCGAACGCGGAATCCCGCGACGGACAACGGCATCGGTCATGGCGCGCGCCTACGGGCCAGCTTGCGTTCGAGCCACGGCATCAGCCCGCCGACGGCGACCACCTCCAGCAACTCGGCTGGCATCTTCTCGCAGGGGAACTCGCGTCCCTGGGTGTGGTTGATCACGATGCCTTCGACCGGGCGCACCTCGATATCGTCGCCGGGATCGGCCTGGAGCTCGGGACAGACCAGCGTGGGCATGCCGAGATTGAGCGCGTTTCGATAGAAGATCCGGGCGAAGGATTTCGCCAGCAACGCACCGACCCCGAGCGTGAGCAGGGCCTGCACCGCCTGTTCGCGCGACGAGCCGATACCGAACGAGTCGCCGGCGATGATGACGTCGCCGGGCCTCACCTCGCGGGCGAAATCGGGATCGATCGCCTCCAGGCAATGGCTGGCCAGCTCCTCGATGGAGCTGCGCATGTACGGACCGGGAGCGAGCAGATCGGTGTCTATCCTGTCGCCGAAGACGAAAGCGCGGCCACGGACGTTCATGCCGTCTCCGCCAACATTTCGCGCGGATCGCATATCTCGCCCTTCACCGCGCCTGCAGCGACGCTGTAGGGCGACCCGAGGTAGACCATCGACTCGGACGACCCCATGCGGCCCTTGAAATTGCGCGCGGTGGTGGACAGGCACACCTCGCCGCCGGCGACCATGCCCGCGCCCATGCCGGCACAGGCGCCGCAACCCGTGGGCAGCAGGATTGCGCCTGCATCGGTGAGGATTCGCAGCGTGCCGTCGGCAGCCGCCCGGGCGGTCATTTCCACCGAGGCCGGCGCGATCAGCAGTCGCGTTCCGCGCGCCACCTTGCGTCCCTTCAGCACCTCCGCGGCCATCTGCAGGTCCGACAGCTTGGCGCCGGTGCACGCGCCGATGTAGGCCTGATCGATCGCGACCCGGCCATAGGAGGCCGCCGGCCGGCTATTGGCGGGGCTGTGCGGGGCCGCGATCTGCGGTTCGAGCGTACTTGCGTCGAAGCAGTGGTTGGCGAGACAGGCTGCGTCGGAGTCGCTTTGCCAGCGTCCGATGTCGCCGGCGAACGGACGCCCGGCCAGCTCCAGCGCATGCAAGGTAGCGGCATCGGCGGTAACGATGCCTGTCTCGGCGCCGAGCTCGGCGGACATGTTGCACAACACCATGCGTTCGGACATCGACATCCTGCGCACGGCCGGGCCGTCGTATTCGAAGGCCTGGTTCTCATTGCCCATGCCCAGCGAGGCGCACAGGAACAGCATCATGTCTTTCGCGCTGACGCCGGCGGCCAGTTCGCCGTTCCAATTCACCCGGACCGTTTCCGGCACCTTCAGCCATATCTCGCCAGTGACCAGTGCGGCGGTGATATCGGTGGCCCCGACGCCCATCATGAACGCGCCGAACGCGCCTCCACTGGTCGAGTGCGAATCCCCGCCCACGCAGAACATCCCCGGCTGGATATGCCCGTGCTCTTGCAGCACCACGTGGCAGATCCCGACCGAATCGTAGTGCCGTACGCCATTCGCCCGGGCCCAGCGGCGGGTCAGCGCGAGTATTTCGGCGCTCTCGATATCCACCGCGGGAACGAAGTGGTCGCTGACCACGACCACGCGGTCCGGATCCCATACCGTGGCGCCCAGCGCTTCCAGCCGCGAGGCGACCCTTCGGGGTCCTCCCGAGTCGTGCATCATCAGCAGGTCGATCGAGGCGGTGATGATCTCGCCTGGCCGCACCTGCTCGCGCCCGCACGAATGCGCGATTATTTTTTCGGCAAGCGTCGAAGCCATGTTCCTACTCTTTCGGTTTCCAGTTCACGACATCCAGGCTCATCTGGTAGCGGAACTGGTCGGGTCGGTATTGGATGTTCAGCAGATCGACCAGTTGGCCGCTGGCATTGAATGACTGGCGCTCCAGGGTGAGCAGCGCCGCGCCGGGCTTCACCTTCAGGTACCCCGCGATGATGGCGTCGGCCGAAACCGCCGACAGGCTCTGTTCGACCCGGGCTATGTCGATCTTGCAGCGCTTGAACAACGCCAGGCGGGACGTAGTGGCGAGATTGGCCTTGTTGAACTGCGGGTGGTCGGTGTTGGTCCAGCTCGTGTAGTAGCCGAACGGGGTCTTGTTGAGGCTGCGCACCCGGACCGCGTTCACGATCGCTTCGTCGGCGCCCAGCTCGAAAAGTTCGCGGACGCGCGCTGGCGGCGGCGTGCGCAGGAACTGGAGCAGGTTCACATCGGTGGCCTCGGCGAGTATCTCGAGACTCTCGAGCAGGCCGGTCAGCGGCGCGCGCAACGGCTTGGCCTTCTTCTGCTTGGATGCGGCCTGATGGATCACGACCGTGCCGCGCCCGCGCGAACGCTTGACGAGTCCGGCCACCGCAAGCTCGTCCAGTGCGCGCTTGGCCGTCATCCGCGAGACGCCGAACGAATGGGTCAGTTCGAACTCCGACGGCAATTGCGTATCCACGGGAATTTCCCCACTCAGCACGTAGTCGCGCAGGATGGTGAACATCTGGAAATACAGCGGCACGGGCAGATCGCCCTGCAACAACTTTTTCAAGTCCGGCGACCGCAACCGATCTATCGCGTTGCTGCTCATTTTTCTAACTCCATTTTCGAAGCGTTGTTATCGTGACTATGGGCCATTTCCCAAGGCGGAAGCGCGGTCAGGACGGAACGTCGGCCCATGCCTGCGATTCCGCCAGGGCGGCACGGAAGTGGCGCAGGTTGTAGACGAGCAGGGCCGCGGCGAACAGGACCGCGCCCAGCGAAATGCTCATTACCGAATAGCGCAGCGCGAGCGGGTCGCGGAATACGTAGTCGGTGAACAGCGCCACGCCGGTGGGACCGATGGTCAGGCCGACCACGTTGACGACCAGGTAGTAGATCGCCGACGCCTGGGCGCGCATCTGGTTCGGCGTGACGATCATCAGGGCGCCGAGGGCGCAGGCGGTGGCCGCGGTCGTGCCGATGGAAGCGGGCAGCAGCAGCACGACCGCGATCCAGGGCGACGGTGCGAGGGCCGCGCCGACCGCGCTGGCGCCGGCGACGATCGCGCAGATCAATGCCGCGCGCATCTGCGCGTCGCGGTATCCCCTGGCGGCCAGGCGTTCGCTCAGCCACGTCGCGGCGAGCGCCGACAAGGGCGCCGCCAGCAGGACCACCGTGCCGTAGGCGAGGCCGACCTCGGCGATGCCCCAGCCCCAGGTCCGGATGAACATGGTGGGGATCCAGGCGAAGAGCGCGTAAGCCAGGAGGGCCACGGCCGACAGGCCGAGGAAGTGGCTCCCGTACATGCGCCAGCGGTCGAGCAGATAGCGCGCGACTTCGGCCAGCGACATGTGCACGGCGGCGCCCGCCTCCGTCGGAAGGCCTTCCTTGCGGCTCGGCTCGCGGATGGTCAACATCAACGCGGCCATCAGCAGGCCCGGCAAGCCCACCACGATGAACACCGTCTGCCAGGCGTACAGCTCGCCCACCATGGGCAGGCGCAGCGGCGGAGCGTTCGATACGTAGGTGATGACCTGGCCGCCGACGATCATCGCCAGGCCGATGCCCAACAGGATGCCCATGTTGTAGACGCCGATCGCGCGGGTCCGGGTCCGCTTCGGGAAGTAGTCGCTGATCAGCGAGAGCGCTGCCGGACCGAGCGAGCCTTCGCCGATGCCGACGCCCAGCCGGAACACGAAGAGTTGGCCGTAGTTCCGGGCCAGTCCGCAGGCGGCGGTCATGGCGCACCAGATGGCGATGCCCGAGGCGATGATCGCGCGCCTGCTGTAACGGTCGGCCAGTCTGCCGATAGGCACGCCGAGCAGGACATAGAAGATCGCGAACGCCAGGCCGATCAGGAGGCTGACCTGGGTATCGCTGATGCCCAGGTCCCGGCGGATGGGTTCGATCATCAGCGCCATGATCTGCCTGTCGACGAACGACACGGCATAAGTCAGCGTCAGGATGGCGACCACATACCAGCTGTAACCGCTGGGGGGATAACCGGTTTCCGTCGGGTCGCCTGGCGCGTGTTGACTCACCATTCCTCTCCTATCGAACTTTTTTGCATCGCAACTGGATCCGGCGACCCACAGGAGGCGGCCGGCGAGGAATGACGATCGTGATCGAACCGACCCTGGCGCCAGCGCGAGTCCGCGCTGGCCGGGACGCGGGCCACGGCGTCCGCCATGGCCCGGCAATGCGAGAAGCGCCCGTCAATGCGGTTCATGGCTCCTCGGCACATAGCGCGGCACGTTGTAATCGTACTTTCTCCAACCCTTTTCGCCCAAGTACTCGATTCCGGTCTTGTAGCTGCAGTCGGTCACGTACGAGGCCCACAGTTGCGTGCCGGTGCGGACCAGCGTCCAACCCCAGCTCGCTTCGCCCTGCCCACCCTTGACGTTGCCGTCGCCATCCCTGGGCGGCGGCGGCGGCTGGGCGACGCTGCCATGCGCTACGCCCGCGGCGCGCCAGAAGTAGCCGCGCGTTCCCCTCTTGTAGGAGGAGATTCCCTGTTCCACGCATTCGCCGCCGTAGCGAGCGGGCGTAGGCCCTCTTTCATCGACCTGGGCGAACCGGCTGCCCTCGGGGATGTAGTACTCCTCGAAACTGGGATGAATCTCGGCGCCGCCGCCGAAGTTGCCCGGCTTGTCGCTCGGTGGCGCGGGAATGCTGGAGACGAACGTCATCCAGGTCATCTCTCCGGTATCGGGATCCTTGCGCATCAGGTTGTGGAGATAACCCGGAAAATTCCCGCCCGTGCGATAGGCCGGGAAGGGCTCATCGACATACCAGGGATTCCTGTAGCGATTCCAGTCGCGAACGCGCGCGTACGTCCGCGCACCTTCCTTGTCGCGGTCGGAGACCACGAACTTCGGCTTTCCCTTCCACCACTGCAGAAGCACGGCTCCCTGGCGGGACTTCACCGGCCCGCGCATCACCCCAGCCGGGAGGTAGCTGTAGGAGTACCTGGTCAGCTTCTCGCCGGCCGGTCCGTCGCCGATGCTCATGTCGCCGTCGAGGACCACGATCTCGTTGTCCACTTCATCGTAGCCGGCGGGTTGGCTCCAGCCCGCGGGCACATAGGTGATCTGCGCCACCGCGTCCATGCTGGGCGATTGGCTGAGCAACCTCCTCTGCAGCCCTGCTGGAATGCCCGGGGCCTCGAACGGCTCCCAGTCGACGAACTCGATGTTCGGAATGTTGTTCATCAGCCCGGGGCGCCCTTCGACCTCATAGCCCGACTCGGGCACAGCGAACGGCGGCGCCTGGCTGACCGTCGGCGGTCCGTACTCTTCGGAAAACGCGGGCGATGCGAACATCGCCACAGCGAGCGACAGGAATGTCCATCGTTGCAACTTCATGGCGCCCCCCCCGCTTGCGCGGTCGGCTCCGCACAGGTGTCGCGATACGTTTCCCAGTGGCCCGGACCCGTGCGGTACAACCACACAGCGAAGGTATCCGAATACTGGCTCAAGCCTCCGTGGGCGATCCCGGCGGGCCTGAAGAAATATCCATCCGGCCCGTAGGTGCCGGCTACCTGTCCTTGCGGCAGGCATTCGGCGATCGTCATGTCGCCGGCGAGCAGGTAGCCCTCTTGCCAGCTCTTGCTGGATGCCCAGCGCGGCAGATCGCCCTCGCCGCTCATCACCGGGTAGCCGCCCGGCGTCGTCACTATCCAGGTCTTCTGTCCGCTGCTCGCGTCCAGGCGTAGAAGCTTCACGTGGAGCGGGGAGTTCTGCATGACCGGCTCATCGCGGTACTTCGGCAGGCTGCCCGGACCGTTGGTCGGCACGTCGTTGTAGAGCAGGCCGTCGATGGCGTCGGCCGTCCTGGCGCCGGCCTTGGACTTCGCGCTGGGCACGTAGTCGGGCGCGCCGCCCCAGAACTGCAGGACCGTGGCGCCTTCCTCGGTGCTGAAGCTGTGCGCATGGCCAGCCGGATAGTACGCGTAGGCGTATCGCCCCATCGGCTTGTCGCCGATGCGGATGCCGCCTTCGACGACGAACATCTCCAGGTCCGCCGAATGGTATCCCGACGGCTGCTTCCAGCCCGGCGGCAGCTTGGCCAGGATCGTCCTCGCACCGGTCTTGTCATCGAAGCTCAGCTGCTTGAACTCGGCGCCCGGCAGACCGGGGAACGTCAGCGGGCGGAAGTGCAGGTTGCGCGGCTGGACGAATCCGACAAGCTCGGCCGAACGATCGCGCGACTCGGGTATCCGCACGTCCTGCGCGAACGCCGTCGTGCAGAGCAGCCATGCGCCGCACACTGACAGGCCTGCTCTGAGTCGATTGCTTATTGGCATTGGTAGCTCCCGGGTTGGATCAACATTTGACGGTGGCAAAGGTGGCGAAAACTATCGCGATGCATCGGCTCGAGGAGCACGGAGTCGGGGGAACGGCTATTCGTGCACCCGGTACCGCGGCACGTCGTAGTCGTACTTCTTCCAGCCCTCGCCCGTGTACTCGAGTCCGGTCTTGTAGCTGCAGTCGCTCACGTACGTGGCCCATAGCGGCGTACCGGTACGGACGATGGAAATGGTGTAGCCCGCGTCGCGCTCGCCACGGCTCATGTGGCCGCCGTGGGCGACGCCGCCCGGGCGCCACCAGTAGGTGCGGTCGCCGTAGGTGACCGGCGTCTCGCCCTGCTCCAGGCACTCGCCGATGACCGTGTCGTTGGTCTTCTCGAGGAAGAAATACTCCTCGAAACTCGGGTGCACCTCGTAGCCGCCGCCGAAGTTGCTGGGCTTTCCGCTGGGCGGCGCCGGAATGCTGGAGCTGAACGTCATCCAGGTCATCTCGCCGGTGTCGGGATCCTCGCGGAGCAGCTTGTGCAGCGCGCCGGGGAAGTTGCCGCCACTGCGGTAGTCGGGGAACGGCTTGCCGATGTACCAGGCGGCATCGAACTGGTTCCAGTCGCGGATGCGCGCCTCGACGCGCGCGCCCGGTCTGTCGCGGTCGGAGGCGGTGAATTTCGGCTTTCCCTTCCACCACTGCAGGAGCACCGCGCCCTGGCGCGAGGCCATCGAACCGCGCATGACACCGGCAGGGATATAACTGTACGAATAGCGCGCGAGGCGTTCGGCTCCAGCGCCTTCGCCGAAGCTGAGGTCGCCGTCCAGCACCACCAGTTCGTTGTCGACTTCGTCGTAACCCGCCGCCTGGCGCCAACCCGCGGGCACGTAGGTGATCTGCGCCACCGCGCCCATGCTCGGCGACTGGCTCAGCAACCTGCGTTGCAGGCCGGCCGGAATACCGGGGCCTTCGAACGCTTCCCACGCGATCGCGGTGGGCGTGTAGTGCAGGACGAAGCCCGAACCCGGCGGCCCCGGGCGCCCTTCGACTTCGTAGCCCTCCTCGGGTACCGGGAATGGCGGAGCCTGGTTGACGCTCGGCGGACCGAACTCCTGCGCGGCCGCGGGCAATGCGATGCACGCCAGGCCCGCGGCGAGGGTCAGCGAGAGGCATGTCGTGGTGCGGAGCCACCACACTCCGCACGACGACGGATCCGGGCCGAGTCGGACGTTCATCAGTAGGTGTAACCGACGCGGAGCATGATCTGGCGCGGATCGCCGATGTAGCCGACCACGGCCGGCCTGACCGGATCGGAGCGCAGGAAACCGGCCTGCACGTAGTGCTTGTTGGTCAGGTTGCGTGCTTCCAGCGAGACATCCCAGCTGCCGTTGCTGCTGCGCCAGCCGATCGACGCATTGAACAGATCGAGCACCGGCGTCTGGACCAGCTCGGGTTCGTTGGAAATGTTGTTGTAGACCTTCGACGTGTGGTCCCAGGAACCGTTGAACGTCAGGTCTCCCGGCAAGGCCGGAATCGTCGGCGTGAAGCGGAAGCCCACGCTGATCTTCTCCTTCGGCAGGCCCTTGATCTCCTTGTCCGTGCAGTCCACATAGACCGCGTTGGCGTTGCCGCAAACGAAATCCTTGGTGTACTTGCCGTCGTTGAAGGCCATGTTGCCGTACAGGTTGAGGCTGTCGGTGACCTGCCAGTTGGGCTCGAGCTCCAGGCCCCAGACCCGCGCGGCGCCGGCGTTGAGCACCGCCAGGAACTGCGAACCGGGAATGACGGTGGTCAGCTGCAGGTCGGTGTAGTCGGCGAGGTAAGCCGTCGCATTGAGCCTGAAGCGGTTGTCCGACGAGTTGATCTTGGCGCCCAGCTCGTAGCTGTCCACCCACTCTGCGCCGTAAGGCGTGGGCTGGAGCGCCGCCGTCACCGGATCGCGCGAGTTGAAGCCGCCGCTGCGGGTGCCGCGGGTCCAGGACGCATAGGTGAACAGCTGGTCGTTGACTTCCCAGTTGACGCCGAGCTTGGGCGTGGTGGAGGAGAAGGTGGAGTGGCCCACCTGCTCGCCCGCCACCGAACCGATGGCCAGCGAGTAGTAGTCCGTGGTCTCGCGCGTGTAGCGCAGGCCGGCCACCACGCTCCAGCCATCGCCGATCGTGTAGGTCGCCTGGCCGAACACCGCGGGCGCCTTGACTTCGTTCTTCGCGTCGTCGACCTGGCTGCCGCCGCTCGCGCCCTGCTGCGAGCCTTCTTCGGCGAAGTAGTACAGGCCGGCGACGCCCTTGAGCCGCTCGCCAGTGAAGATCGCATTGAATTCCTGCGTCCACCACGAGCTCTCGAGGCGCACCCGGTCCGCGTTGGCCACGACCAGGCGTCCGCCATTGGCCGCGATCCTGGCCGGCGTGAGGAACGAATCGTTGCCCAGGTTGCGCTGCTTCAGCGAGCCGTAGCCGGTGATGGAGGTCAGTTGCACGTTTTCGGTGAGGTCGTAGGTCGCGTTGAGCGACGACCCGCGCTGCGAAAGGGTCTGGTCGAGGTTGGCGTACACCTCGTTGATGGTCAGGTCGCGCCCGGGAACCGCGTACGGATCGTCGACGCCCGGCAGCACCACCAGCGGGATCGGAATGTTGGCGTCGGAGTCGTCCTGCATCGCGTAGGCCGAGAGCTCCAGCATCAGCTTTTCGGTCGGCTGGAACAGCAGTTTCATGCGCTCCGCGCTGCGGTCCATGTCGCCGATGCGATCGTCGTACTGCAAGCCGTAGATGTATCCATCGCGCTCGCGATGCACGCCGCTGACGGAAAAGGCGAGCTTGTCTTCGATGAGCGGACCGCTGAGATAGAACTTGGCTTCGCGGGCGTTCCAGTCGCCCACGCTCAGCTGGGCGCCGCCTGTCCACGAATAGGAGGGTTGCTTGGTCACCAGCTTGATGGCGCCGCCGGAAGTGTTGCGCCCGTACAGGCTTCCCTGCGGACCGCGCAGGAATTCCACCCGGCTGATGTCGAAGAAGTCGAAGAACGCTCCCATCGGACGGGGCTGGATGACGTTGTCGATATACACGCCGACGGTGCCGTTGGAGCGGATGCCGCCCGTTTCCGTACCGGCCCCGCGAACGACGATCTTCATCTGCGCGGAAGGAGCCGTCGCGGGCGCGAGCACCACGCCCGGGATCTGGTTGGCGATGTCGCGTACATCCTTGACCTGGCGATCGCCCAGGGCCTCGAAACTCAGGGCCGTCACCGAAATGGGCGTCGTCTTCACCGAACCGCCATAGCGCTCGGCGGTCACGGTCACTTCGTCCAGGGTTACCGCGTTGCTCTGCTGGTTCTGTTTTTCATCGGCGGCTTCATCGCTTACCTGCGCCTCGGCCGTCTCGGCGCCGGCCTGCGCAAAAGCGGCCGCCGGGAACAGCGCGGTCGCGATCGCGACCATCAGGAACTTGCGTACGGGACGAATCTCTCTGGCCATCTCAACAACCCCTCTTAAGTGTGCTGGGACATCTCTAAGATCTGATGTGACGCCTGGCAGGCGATTCGCGCCCTGCAAACCGTCGATTTTTTCCGCCTTCCCCGAACCTTTGCCCTTCGTGCGGGAGCTATCTGCTGCATCCCTTTCGAGTCCATCGGTGCCGATCGCTCTGCACTTGTCCTAAGTATATACATTAGCCATTTGCGGTGGTCAATAGCCCATATGCGCCAGCTGGAGAGAATTTCCCGTCTTGTGCGATTTCCTTCCGGAGTCTTTCGGGGTCGGCGCGCGTGCGCCACGCCGCTCTCGCGAAGAGGCCGGGTGCGGCGGGAGCGGATCATCCGCATCCGCGCGGGCCAGGGGCGGCGCCAAGCTTGCCGGACATGCCGTCGGGCACGGCGCCGGTCGGCGGCATGTTTTTCCGAAGGGCCTGGAACGCGATCCTGGAATGCCGCAGTTGCAGCCTCTGCAGTACTCGGCCCAAAACCGATCCGGCACGCGCGCCGCGCGCCGGCATGTCGGGCGTCGGCGCGCAAGCCGCGCCGATGCGCTCAGATCGCGGCGTTGTCGCGCAACGTCCGCAGCTGCGCCGCGTCGAATCCCAGCCAGTCGGCCAACACGGCGTCGGTATGCTGGCCCAGCGTTGGCGGGGGCAGCCGGTAGCTCACCGGAGTTTCCGAAAAGCGGATCGGATTGGCCACCAGCGATACCGAGCCGGCTTGCGGATGCGGCATCTCGATACGCATGCCGCGTGCGATGGCCTGGGGATCGGCGAAGACCTGATCGATTGCGTTGATCGGCCCGCAAGGCACCGCCTGCGATTCCAGCGCGGAAACCCACTCAGCCGTGGTCCTCATCACCGTGGTCTGGCGCAGCAGCGGAATCAGGATGCTGCGGTGGGCCACCCGCTGCGGATTGCTCGAGAAGCGCGCGTCCTGCGCCCACTCCGGATGGCCGGCGACCGTGCAGAAACGCGCGAATTGCTGATCGTTTCCGATCGCCAGGATCATGTCGCCATCCGCGGTCGGAAAATCCTGGTACGGAACGATGTTCGGATGCGCGTTGCCCATGCGCTGCGGCACCTGTCCGCCGACCAGGTAATTGGACGCCTGGTTGGCAAGACAGGCGATCTGCACATCGAACAGCGCCAGGTCGATGTGCTGGCCCAGTCCGGAGCGCTCGCGTTCGCTTAGCGCGGCCTGGATCGCGATGGTGGAATAGAGGCCGGTGAGGATATCCGCCAGCGCCACGCCAACCTTCTGCGGGCCTGCGCCCGGCTCGTCCTGCCCGCGCCCGGTGATGCTCATCAGCCCGCCCATCGCCTGGATCAGGAAGTCGTAGCCGGCGCGGTTGGCATAGGGCCCGGTCTGGCCGAAGCCGCTGATGGAGCAGTACACCAGACGTGGCGCGATCGCACGCAGGCTGGCCGCATCCAGGCCGTACTTGGCCAGCCCGCCGGGCTTGAAGTTTTCCAGTACGACATCGGCCTTGCGGGCCAGATCCGCGACCACCGCCTGACCGGCAGGCGTGGCCAGATCGATGGCGATCGAACGCTTGTTGCGGTTGGCGCAGAGGAAATACGCGGCTTCACCGGTATCGCGTTCTGCGGCATCGCGCAGATACGGCGGCCCCCAGGTCCGCGTGTCGTCGCCGTGCACGGGGCGCTCGACCTTGACCACGTCGGCGCCGAGATCGGCCAGCATCTGGCTGCACCAGGGGCCGGCCAGTACCCGCGACAGATCGAGCACCCGGATGCCGGCAAGCGGAGCGCTGCGGAGGGAAGAAGGGCTCACCTCAGCCCGCGAATGCGGCGATGCCGGTGATGGCGCGGCCCAGGATCAAGGCATGCACGTCGTGGGTGCCTTCGTAGGTATTGACGACTTCCAGGTTCACCAGATGGCGGGCGACGCCGAATTCATCGCTGATGCCATTGCCGCCCAGCATGTCGCGGGCCTGGCGCGCGATGTCCAGCGCCTTGCCGCAACTGTTGCGCTTCATGATCGAGGTCAGCTCGACCGCTGCGCCGCCCTCGTCCTTCATGCGGCCCAGCCGCAGGCAGCCCTGCAGGCCGAGTGCGATCTCGGTGAGCATGTCGGCGAGTTTCTTCTGCACCAGCTGGTTGGCGGCCAGCGGGCGATCGAACTGCTTGCGTTCCAGCGTGTAGAGACGTGCGCGATGGAAGCAGTCCTCCGCCGCGCCGAGCGCGCCCCAGGCGATGCCGTAGCGCGCGCTGTTGAGGCAGGTGAAAGGTCCTTTCAGGCCGCGTATCTCGGGAAACGCGTTTTCCTCGGGACAGAACACCTCGTCCATGACGATCTCGCCGGTGATGCTGGCGCGCAGACCGATCTTGCCGTGGATCGGCGGCGCCGTAAGCCCTTTCCAGCCTTTCTCCAGCACGAAGCCGCGGATCGCGCCCTCGTCGTCCTTGGCCCACACCACGAACACGTCCGCGATCGGGCTGTTGGTGATCCAGGTCTTGGCGCCGCTCAGCGAGTAACCCCCTGCGACCTTTCGCGCACGGGTGATCATGCTGCCCGGGTCCGAGCCGTGGTTGGGTTCGGTCAGGCCGAAGCAACCGATCAGCTCGCCGGTGGCGAGCCCGGGCAGATAGCGCTGCCGGGTCTCTTCGTTGCCGAAGTCGTGGATGGGCACCATCACCAGCGACGACTGCACGCTCATCATCGAGCGGTAGCCCGAATCCACGCGTTCGATCTCGCGCGCGATCAGGCCGTAGGACACGTAATTCAGGCCGGTGCCGCCGTAGCGTTCGGGCAAGGTCGCGCCGAGCAGGCCAAGCGCGCCCATCTCGCGGAAGATGCCTGGGTCGGTATGTTCGTTGCGGAAGGCGCTGGTGACCCCGGGCGCCAGACGCGTGCCCGCGTAATCGGCGGCCGCATCACGAATCATCCGCTCCTCGGCGCCGAGTTGCGCGTCCAGATCGAGCGGGTCGTTATAGGAGAAAACGGTACGGGTCATGGGCGCCGCCGGCAGGGTGAAGGCTGCCATCCTAGGAACCGGCGGGGCCGGCGGCAAACGAAAAGTATGCAAGCAGATATGATTCTGATGCATATTTGGATGCAAATCCTGTACTGAACGCCTGCTGTTGCGCACGATTTCTGTTTATTCAACCGGTTTTTGCATGTCATGGCAAGAAAGCTTCCATCCTTCCAGGTCTTGCAATGCTTCGAGGCGGCCGCGCGCCAGGAGAGCTATACCCGCGCCGCGCGCGAGCTGGCCCTCACCCAGGGCGCGGTGTCGCGGCGGATCGCCAGCCTGGAAGCGTTTCTCGGCTTCGACCTGTTTCGCCGTACCCGCCATGGCGTCCGCCTGACCGAGGAAGGGGCCGCGTATGCGCGGCGGATCGCCGGACGCCTCGACGGGCTCGAACGCGACACTCTGGACGCGATGGCGCGCCAGGGTGCCGGTGGCTCGATCCGGCTGGCATCGGTTCCCACCTTCGCCACACGCTGGTTGTTGCCGCGCCTGCCCTGGTTTTCGGCCCTGCATCCGGATATCACGATCCATCTGGAAACCCGCACGCGGCCGTTCCTGTTCGCCGAAACCAGCCACGATGCCGCGCTGTACGCCGGTACCGCCGAACAGATCGCGCAGTGGCCGGGCATCCGCGCCACCGCGCTGATGCGCGAGGATGTGGTGCCGATGGCCAGTCCCGCGCTGCTGGCCACGCGCGCATCCTGGACGCCGGCCGATATCGCCGCCGCGCCGCTGCTGCAACAGTCGACCCGTCCGGAGGCATGGCGGCAATGGTTTGCGGCGATGGAGGTCGATTCGCCCATGGCGCTTGCCGGGCCCCGCTATGACCTGTTCTCGATGGCGGCGGTGGCGGCGACGGCGGGCCTGGGTATCGCGCTGGTACCGAAGATGCTGGTGATGGCGGAACTGGCGCGCGGCGAACTGGTCATCGCCTGCGACCGTCCCCTGCATGGCGCAAGCCACTATTACCTGGTGATCCCCGAGACCGCAGCCGGCAATGCCCGGCTGCGGCATTTCAGCGAATGGCTGCAGCAGGCCGCGGCCGCGAACCACGCGGTTGATCAGGCACCACTGTCGTTCGCGACGCGCGGCGCCTCCCGTTCGCCAGCTTCCGGCCAGTGACGGAAACGACGCCTGCGCGGTCGCCCCGGCCTGCAGTCATCCTTCGAAGAAGATAGACGAGGCCTCGTTCGCCCTTCCTGCGTGCCCTGCCCGCACCAGCGCAGGGACGACCTGCGGCGGCTAACTCAGCAACGCATCGCTTTTGGCATGCGCGAACACCACCTGGTTGCCGTCCTGGTCCTGGACGATGGCCACGTCGACCAGGTCGGAGCGCGATTTCTCGCCGATGCGGATGCCCTTGGATTCCAGTCCGGCGATTTCGCGGTCCAGATCCTCGACCACCAGCGTCATCGAGGAATAGCCGGCGCGGATCCCGTCCTCGAACACCTGCACGCAACCGCCATGGGGCAGCTGCCACTCGGCGACTTCGTCCATCGGTCGCGAGGCCGGCCCCAGGATCCGCTCGTACCAGAGCACGGCCGCATCGATATCCTTCACTGCGATCCCGGCCAGGGCATTGACGATGGACATGGCACACCTTCCGCTGCGAGGGTCTTGAACGAGGGATACCGAACCGGCAGTTACAGGCTGGTGAAATGGACCGCTCACGCCCGACGGGACGGGATCCGCATTCATGTGCGCGTGCGCCCTTACACTGCGCGCTTTCCGCCGATGGAGCCCCGCATGAATACTGCAACCCCACGCGTCGCCCTGGTCACCGGCGCCTCCCGCGGCATCGGCGCGGCCATCGCCCAGCGCCTGGCCGCCGATGGCCATGCGGTGATCGTCAACTACGCCGGCAACGCCCTCGAAGCCGAAGCCGTGGTGCGCCGGATCGAAGCCGCCGGCGGCCAGGCGCTCGCGGTGCAGGCCGACGTGGCGGATGCCGCGGCCGTGGCGAAACTGTTCGACGCGGCGGTCGCGGCTTTCGGCGGCATCGACGTGCTGGTCAACAACGCCGGCATCATGATGCTGGGATCGATCGGCGACAGCGACGATGCGCTGTTCGATCGTCAGATCGCGGTGAACCTGAAAGGCAGCTTCAATACCATGCGCGAAGCCTCCAGGCGCCTGCGCGACGGCGGACGCATCGTCAACTTCTCCACCAGTGTGGTCGGCACGAAAATGGAGAACTACGGTGTGTACGCGGCGACCAAGGCGGCGGTGGAAACGCTGACCGCCATCCACTCGAAGGAACTGCGCGGCCGCGGCATCACCGTCAATGCGGTCGCACCCGGCCCCACCGCGACCGATCTCTTCCTCAATGGGAAATCGGACGAACTGGTGCAGCGCCTGGCCAAGATGAACCCGCTGGAGCGGTTGGGCACGCCGGAAGATATCGCCGCAGTCGTGGCGTTCCTGGTCGGCCCGGATGGCGGCTGGATCAACGGACAGGTGCTGCGGGCGAATGGCGGGATGGTCTGAGCGGACCACGGACACCAACATGCCCGGATACCTGTGGGTCCGAACTTGCCCGGATGCTCTTGGTGAAGAATCAAAAGCATCCGAGCAAGCTCGGATCTACAAACGCCGAAGCAGAAGCATCCGGGCAAGCTCGGATCTACAAGTCAGGTAGCTTCCACTGGCTTGCGTCGACGAAACGCAGGCCCACTCCCGGCTCGGTAGCGATGTATTTCGGTGAGGCCGCTTCGTCGCCCAGCTTCTGCCGCAGCTTGCCGACCAGGATGCGCAGGTAATGGGTGTCGTGCTGGTGGGTGGGGCCCCAGACTTCCTTCAACAACTGCGGCTGGGTGACCACGCGGCCGGCATGGCGCAACAGCAGCGCGAGCAGCATGTATTCCTTGCGGGTCAATGCGACCGGTTCGCCGTGCAGGCGCACTTCGCGCCGGGAAAGATCCACGCGCAGGTGGCCGTCGTCGAACACGGGCAGGGCTTCGTGCGGATCGGCCGCATGCTGGCGCAGCAATCCGCGCACGCGCGCCATCAGTTCCTGCACGCCGAACGGCTTGGTCACGTAATCGTTGGCGCCCGCATCGAGCGCGGCGACCTTCTCCGCTTCGCCCGCGCGCACCGTGAGCATGATCACCGGCGCCTGCGACCACTGGCGCAATTCCTTCAGCACTTCATGGCCGTCCTTGTCGGGCAGGCCGATGTCGAGGATCACCAGATCCGCGCCCTGCACGGCCAGTGCGGTCAGTCCTTCCCCGCCATTCGCCGCCAGCGCCACCTGGTAGCCCTGCGCGCGCAGGCTGATGTCGAGGAACTTGCGGATCTGCGGCTCGTCGTCGATCACCAGCACCCGCGCCGGTGGCGCGGAGGTCGGGTCGCCTGCTTCAGTCGGGTGATTCTGATTTGGCATTGCTCATCTGCGGCAGCGGTTCGATCAGCGGCAGGGTAATCCGGATCAGGGTGCCGCGGCCATCGGCGGCGAGCGCTTCGACGCTGCCGCCATGCGCGCCGATCATGCCCTGGCTGATGGTCAGGCCCAGGCCGGTGCCGTGGCGGCCGCGATCGCCGCGCTCCACGCTGTAGAACATGTCGAAGATCCGCGCGCGCTCGTCCTCGGGAATGCCGGGGCCATGGTCGCGCACGTCGATGCGCAGCTTGCCTTCGACCAGGCGCGCCTCGACTTCCACAGGCTGGTCGGGCGGGGAGAACTTGGCCGCGTTCTCGAGCACGTTGAACAACGCCTGCTCCACCAGCGCCGGATGCACCCAGATCGGCTTCAGGTCCGCCGCGATCCGCATCTGCAGCTTGATATCCGGCTGATAGCGCAGCAGGCGGCTGGTGGCCGATCCGATCAGTTCGTCCACGCCGATCCAGTCGCGATTCAAGGTCAGGCCATCGTGGCCGAGCCGGGTCATGTCGAGCAGATTCTGGATGTAGCGGTCCAGGCGCTCGCCTTCCAGCTGGATGGTGTCGAGCAGGCTCTTGCGGTCTTCGGCGCTCATCGCCTCGGAATAATTGGCCAGGCTGCTGGCCGAACCGATCATCGACGACAGCGGCGAACGCAGGTCGTGCGACACGGAAGAAAGCAGCGCCGAGCGCAGGCGCTCGGTTTCGTTGCCGACGCGCGCGGTTTCCAGGTCCGACACCAGCCGCGTGCGCAATGCGGCCTGGCCGATGTCGTCGGCCATGGCCTCGGCCAGGCGCTGTTGCTCGAAGGCCAGCCGCGCATGGCCGGTGGCGAAGCGCAGGCCGATCACGCCGAGCGTTTCGCGATCGTTGCGCAGCGGCAGGAACCACCATGCCGAACCCGCCAGCGTATCGGTATAGCGACCGGTCGCCTGGCCGTGGCGTTGCGCCCATTCGGCCGCGCCCAGGTCGGTATCGCCGAGCTTCGCAGACTCCGATGCGGCCACGGCATCGTCGATGCGGATCCACGCCGGTGCGCCGAAGGTCGCCTGCAACGAGGTGCGCCCCGCGGCAAGCACCTGCCCCAGGTCCGCCGCGCTGGCGAGTTGCCGGCCAAGCTCCTGCAGCGCCGTGGCATGGGTGTTGGCCGCGCGCAAGGCGATCACCTGCATGCGCAGCCTGGACGCCAGCCGCCCCGCCACCAGCGCGGCGACCAGGAACAGGAACACGGTGATCACGCCCTGGCGCGCGCTGATCTCCAGGGTGAAGCGCGGTTCGATGAAGAAGAAGTTGTAGGCCAGGAAACACAGCACCGCGGTGACCACCGCCGCGGTCATGCGCGTGCGTGCGGCGACGACCACGACCGCGACGATGAACACCATCGACAGATCGTCCAGCCCGACCCAGCGCTCGGCCAGCCAGGCGACCAGCATCGCCAGCAAGGTGGCGGCCAACACCAGCGCGACATCGTGGCGGATGAAGGACAGGCGCGGCGCATGCGATTCGCGCCGCGCGCGCGCGCGCGCCTCTGGCGTGTTGACGATGGTCAGTTCGTAGTGCGCGCCCCGCTGCAGCAGCTGCTGGGTCAGGGTGCGGTTGAACATGCGCGCCACCGGACGTTCGCGGGTGCGGCCCAGGACGATCGCCGACACCCCGCTGCGCCCGGCGTGGTCCAGCAACGCGTCGGCGATGCTGGCGCCGTGCAGCACTTCGGTCTGGGCGCCGAGCTTGCGCGCCAGGGCGAAGGCCGCGTCGAGCTCCTGCTGGCGAACCTCATCGTTCACGCCAGTCTGCACGGTGACCACGGTCCACGGCGCATCGCGGCGTTCGGCAAGACGGCGGGCCACGCGAACCATATATTCCGACTGGCCCAGGCCATCGATGGCGACGAGCACCCTGCGCCGCACGTTCATCCCGGATACGCCGCGCGCGGCCTGGGTTTCGCGCAGGTCGCTGTCGACCCGGTCGGCCGCGGTCTGCATCGCCAGCTCGCGCAGCGCGATCAGGTTGGAAGGCGAGAAGAAGGTCTGCAACGCCTGTGCGGCCTGGTCGGGCACGTAGACCTTGCCCTGGCGCAGGCGTTCGATCAGTTCGCGCGGCGGCAGGTCGACCAGCACGATGTCGCGCAGGCGGTCGAATATGACATCCGGCACGGTCTCGCTCACCCGCACGCCGGTGATGCGGAAGACCACATCGTTGAGGCTTTCCAGGTGCTGGATGTTGATCGTGGTGTAGACGTCGATGCCGGCGTCGAGCAGTTCCACCACGTCCTGCCAGCGGCGTTCGTGGCGGCTGCCGGCGGCATTCCGGTGGGCGAGTTCGTCGACCAGGACGATCGCCGGCTTGCGCGCCAGGATCGCGTCCAGGTCCATTTCCTCGAACACGCGGCCGCGGTAGTCCAGGCGCGCGCGCGGCATCAGTTCCAGGCCGTCGATGAGCGCGGCGGTTTCGGCGCGGCCGTGGGTCTCGACGATGCCGACCACGACATCGACATTCTGCTTGCGCAGTTCGCGCGCGCGCGACAGCATCGTGTAGGTCTTGCCCACGCCCGGCGCGGCGCCCAGGAAGATGGTCAGACGCCCGCCGCTTTCGCGCCGGAGCTCGCCGATGAGAGCGTCTGCCTGGTGGGTGCGGAGGTCGATCATGCGGTTATTGTGCGCCTGGGGCCACGGCTTGTTGGGGCTGTCGCTATTTTTTTGGATCGTCGTCCCCGCTTTCGCGGGGACGGCGACTTCTATTTTTCCGGCGAATGCAGTGCCTGTTCCTTTCTATCCAACGCCAGGTTCAACTCCAGCACGTTGACCCGCGGCTGCCCAAGCGCGCCGAACTGCGGCGCCTGCGTGTTGGCCGCCACCCATGCGGCGACGGCCGAAGGATCCAGTCCCCGTGCCTGGGCCACGCGTGCGATCTGCACCTGCGTGCCGGCCGGACTCAGGTGCGGGTCCAGACCGCTGCCGGATTGGGTGACGAGTTCGGCAGGCACGTCCTGCGCGGCGATGCCGTCCCGCGCGGCGACCGCGGCGGCGGTTTCCTCGATGCGCTTGCGCAGGTCGGGGTTGGTCCGCGCCTGGTTGCTGCCCGCGGCGGCCATCGGGTCGTAGTTGGCCGCCGAGGGCCGCGGCTGGAAATAGCGCGGATCGGCGAACGGTTGCGCGATCAGCGACGAGCCGACCGCCTTGCCGTCGACGGTCACGATGCTGCCGGTGGCCTGTTGCGGAAACAGGCCGCGACCGAGCGCGGTGCCGGCCAGTGAATAGAGCAGGCCCATGCCGAGGAGGATGACGGCGGCGAAGGCCAGCGAGGCGCGCAGGACGCCGTTGTCGTGGAGCTGTGGGTTGCGGATAAGGGAGTTCACTGTCTTGTTCCTCAGGCGCCGATCGTGGCGGCGAGCACCAGGTCGATCAGCTTGATGGCAACGAACGGCAGGATCACCCCGCCGAGGCCGTAGATCAGCATGTTCCGGCGCAGCAGCGCGGTGGCCCCGGCCGGCTTGAAGCGGACGCCGCGCAGCGCCAGCGGGATCAATGCCGGAATGATCAGCGCATTGAAGATCAGGGCGGCGAGCACGGCGTTGGTCGGACTGGACAGCTTCATCACATTCAACGCCGCCATCGACGGGATCGCCGCGGCGAACAGCGCCGGCAGGATGGCGAAGTACTTGGACACGTCGTTGGCCAGCGAGAACGTGGTCAGCGCGCCGCGGGTGATCAGTTGCTGCTTGCCGATCTCGACGACGGCCAGCAGTTTGGCCGGATCCGAATCCAGGTCGACCATGTTGCCGGCCTCCTTCGCCGCCTGGGTGCCCGAGTTCATCGCCAGGCCCACGTCGGCCTGGGCCAGCGCGGGCGCATCGTTGGTGCCGTCGCCGACCATGGCGACGAGGCTGCCCCCGGCCTGCTCGCTGCGGATGCGGGCGAGCTTGTCCTCGGGCGTGGATTCGGCGATGTAGTCGTCGACGCCGGCTTCGGCGGCGATGGCGGCGGCGGTCAGCGGATTGTCGCCGGTGATCATCACCGTGCGCACGCCCATCGCACGCAAGCGGGCGAACTTTTCCTTCACCCCGTGCTTGACCACGTCCGACAACTCGACCACGCCGAGGATGTGCTTGCCTTCGCTGACCACCAGCGGAGTGGCGCCGCTGCGCGCGACCTGTTCGACGCGCGCGATGAGTTCGTTCGGCACCAGGCTGCCCTGCGCTTCGACGTGGCGCCTGATCGCATCGCCGGCGCCCTTGCGAATGACGCGCATGTTGCCACGACCGTCGTCCAGATCCACGCCGGACATGCGCGTCTGCGCGGTGAATTGCAGGTAATGGGCGCGGTCGGGCTCGGGAACGGTGCAGTCCTGCTCGCGCGCCAGCCTCACGATTGATTTTCCTTCCGGCGTGGGATCGGCGAGCGATGCCAGCAGCGCGGCCTCGCGCAGCAACGAGGCATCGACGCCGGCCAGCGGATGGAACACGGTCGCCTGGCGGTCGCCATGGGTGATGGTGCCGGTCTTGTCCAGCAGCAGCACGTCCACGTCGCCGGCCACTTCCACCGCCTTGCCGGATTTGGCCAGCACGTTGGCGGACAGCGCGCGGTTCATGCCGGCGATGCCGATGGCCGGAAGCAAACCGCCGATCGTGGTCGGAATCAGGCACACCAGCAGCGCGATCAGCAGCAGCGGCGCGACCTGCACGCCGACGAAGGCGCCGATGGCCGGCAGCGTGGCGACCACGATCAGGAAGGTCAGGGTCATCGCCGCCAGCAGCATGGTCAATGCTATTTCGTTCGGCGTCTTCTGCCGGTTGGCGCCCTCGACCAGCGCGATCATCCGGTCGAGGAAGCTGTGGCCGGGTTCGGCGGTGATGCGGATGACGATCTCGTCGGACAGCACCTTGGTCCCGCCGATCACGCCGGAGCGGTCGGTGCCGGCCTCGCGCAGCACCGGCGCCGATTCGCCGGTGACCGCGGATTCGTTGATCGTGGCCAGGCCCTGGATGATCTCGCCATCGGCGGGAATCTGTTCGCCGGCGCTGACGATCACCGTGTCGCCCGGACGCAGGTCGGCGGCAGGCACCTGGGTTTCGCTGCCGTCGGCTTCCTGCTTGCGCGCGACCAGATCCTTGCGTGCGCGACGCAGCGACGAAGCCTGGCCGCGGCCGCGCGCTTCGGCGATGGCCTCGGCGAAGTTGCCGAACAGCACGGTGACGAACAGGATCGCAGTGACCGACCAACCGAACCCGGGCGATGCTTGACCGGCCAGGGTGATCAACGCCGACAGCAAGGTTCCGATCAACACGATCGCCATCACCGGGCTCTTGGCCAGGTGGCGTGGCGACAGCTTCAGGAAAGAGTCGCGCAGCGCACTGCGCAGCGCCGCGGCATCGACCAGGGCGGGTTTGCGCGGATGCTGGCTGTGGGAAGTGATTTCGCTCATTTCGTTGCTCTCAGTGCGCCATCGCGGACAGCGACAGGTGGTCGGCGATCGGACCCAGCACCAGTGCGGGCATGAACTGCAGCACGGTCAGGACCAGCACCACCGCGATCAGGGTCAGGGCGAAGGTCGGCGTTTCGATACGAAGGCTGCCCGCGCTTTCCGGCGCCGGACGCTTGCGCGCCATCAGTGCGGCCACGGCCAGCGGAACGATCAGGGCTGGATAGCGGCCAAGCGCGAGCACGGCGGCACAGCTCAGGTTCCACCAGTACGTAGCATCGCCGAGGCCTTCGAAACCGGAGCCGTTGTTGGCGAAGGCCGAGGTGTACTCGTAGAACACCTGGCTGATGCCGTGGAAGCCGGGGTTGGAGTAACCGGTGATCGACGGGATGGCGAGCGTCAACGCAGTGAAGCCCAGCAGCACCAGCGGCTGCAGCAGGACCAGCAACGCCAGCAGCTTCACTTCCTGCGCCTCGATCTTGCGACCGAACAATTCCGGTGTGCGCCCGGTCATCAATCCGGCCAGGAACACGCTCAGCAGCAGGTAGACGAGGAACTGCTGCAGGCCGCAACCGACGCCGCCCCAGATCGAGTTGACCAGCATGTTGACCATGGCCACGCCGCCGGTCAGCGGCGCCAGCGAATCGTGCATGGAATTGACCGAGCCGTTGTTGACCTGGGTAGTGATGGACGACCACAAGGCGGAGGATCCGGCGCCCAGCCGCACTTCCTTGCCTTCCATGACGGCGACGTCGCCACTGGTCGACGACCAGGCTTCCGACCACACCGAAACGCCCGTGGACACCACCGACATCGACAACATGGCGCCGAACACCAGGGCGGTGAGCCTACGCCGTCCGGTGAACGGGGTGATCATGAAGATCACCGCGATCGGGATCAGCATGATGCCGAAGACTTCGAGCAGGTTCGAGAATGGAGTCGGATTCTCCAGCGGGAAACTGCTGTTGGGACCATACCAGCCGCCCCCGTTGGAACCCAGTTGCTTGGCCGCGACCATCGCCGCGACCGGGCCCAGCGGGATCTTCTGGCCGGCCATCTGCGCGCTGGCGTCGATCGGGGTCACCGTCGGACCCGCGGCAAGCGTCGCGGGCACACCCTGCGAGGCCAGCAGCACCGACCACAGCAGGCACAGCGGCAGCATGAAGCGCACCGTCGCGCGGGTTACGTCGGCCCAGTAATTGCCGACATTCGCTTCGCCGGTTTCGTGCGCGTTCTGTTCCGCGCCGCCGAACAGTGCGCGCAACGTCGCGACCACCAGCGCCAGGCCCATCATCGGCGTGACCACCTGCAGGCCGACGATGCCGACCATCTGCGACAGGTAGGAGAGTTGCGCCTGCCCCGAATAATGCTGCTGGTTGGTGTTGGTCAGGAACGACACCACTGTGTGCAGCGCCGTATCCCAGCGCAGGTTGGGGATGGCGTCGGGATTGAGCGGCAGCCAGGCCTGGGTCATGAACAGCAGCCAGGTCAGCGAGCCGACGACCAGATTGCTGAGCAGAAAGGCCTTGGCATAGCCGCGCCAGCTCATACCGCGCCGGGGATCGGTGCCGAGCAGCTTGTACACCGGCTTCTCGAGCCAGCCGAACAGGCGGTCGCTACGCATCGGAGTGCCGCGCATGACCTTGGCGAGGTAGAGGCCCAGGGGCCAACCCAGGCCGATGGCGAGAGCGAAAACGAGCAGGATTTCGGTCATGTTCGCCGTCCGCTCAGAACTTTTCCGGGCGCAGGATCACCAGCAGCAGGTAAGCCGCCGCCATGATCACCACGGTTCCGCACAACAGGGACAACCAGCCGGGCATCGCGCATTCCTCAGGTGTTTCGAGGTGCGCAGTGTCGGTCCGGGACGCGTAAAGCCTCTATTCGCGCACGCAGTGGCGGCGTAAATTCAGCGTAAATTCGACCCCGCCTGCCGCCGCGCGCGCATCAGGCAGCCCCGATCCGGAGCACCACGCGACATGGCCATGCAGAAGTCGATTGCCGCCGCCGATCCCGATGCGTACGTGGCCGGTCTCGACGGTTGGCGGCGCAGCTGCGTGGAGGGATTACGCGCGGCAGTCCGCTCCGCTGCGACGCTGGAGGAAGTCGTGAAGTGGGGCCACCTGGTCTATCTGTCGGATGGTCCGGTCCTGCTGATCCGCGCCGAGGAAAAACGCGTGCTGTTCGGTTTCTGGCGTGGACAACGCCTGCGCGGGATCGAACCCGGGCTCAAGCGCGGCGGCAAGTACGAAATGGCGACCCTGGATTTGCGTGAGGGCATGGAGCTGGCTGCCACGACGGCGGCGAAGCTGACCCGGGAAGCGGTCGTCCTGAACAAGAAGCTCGGCGACCCGACGCAGGTGGCCAAAGGCAAGTGACCGCCGCTCCGCGCAACTGCCGGAATGGCTTCAGGCCTTGCGGGCCTTCTGTCCCGCGGCCGATGGATCCCGTGCGGCCTCGGCTTCCTGGAATACCGGCGCCGCGAACGGATCCGGCCCCGGCGTGCGTCCGAACTTGATCGGCCGGGTGATGCCGCGATAACGGCCGATCACCGGATGTTCGATATCCCCGACCATTTCTTCGGCCAGCACCTGCGGATGGTCGAACATGTCCTCGACCTTCAGGGCCGCGGCGCAGGGCACTTCATCGCCGAAGATGGCTTCCCACTCCAGTGCGGTATGGCGCATCAGCGCCGCGTGCAGGTGCGGGACGATTTCGCTGGCATGGTCGGCGCGCTTGCGCACGCTGTCGTAACGCGGGTTTTCTTCCAGCATGCGCAGCCCGGTCTTGTCGCACAGCGCCTTCCAGAAGCGCGGCGTGTTGGCCGAGATGTAGAGGTGGCCCTCGCGCGCCGGGTGGATGCCGGTGACGCCGCCGGAACGCATGTCGCGGCCGATGTCCAGCGATTCGCCCTCGGCCCAGATCATCCGCGCCGACTGCATGGTCAACGCGCTGCGCAGCAGCGACACGCCGACGAACTGGCCCAGTCCGCTGCGCTCGCGTTCGTACAACGCCGACGACACGCCCGCGGCCACCAGCGCGGCCGCGTAGTAATCGACCACCGAGCCGTAGATGATTTCCGGCGCGCCGCCGCGCTTGCCCTGCAGCGCGCACATGCCGGTCATGGTCTGCAGCACCTGGTCGTAACCGGCCTTGTCCTTCATCGGCCCGGTTTCGCCGTAGCCGGTGACCGCGCAGTAGACCAGGCGCGGATTGACCAGGTTCAACTGCTCGTGGTCGATGCCCAGGCGCCTGGGCACGCTGGGGCGGAAGTTGTGCACCAGCACGTCGGCCTCGCGCACCAGTTTCAGCAAGGCCGCGTGGTCGACGGGATTCTTCAGGTCCAGGGTGATGCCCAGCTTGCTGCGGTTGACGCCGATGAAGGCGCGGCTCTCGGCCTGCAGGGTGGACGGATATTTGCGCAGGTTGTCGCCATCGGGCGGCTCGACCTTGAGCACGTCGGCGCCCTGGTCGGCCAGCAGGGTGCAGCCGTACGGCCCGGCGATGTAGGCGCTGAGGTCGAGCACGCGCACGCCGCTCAGCGGGCCGGCCGCACCGGTGCGTCCTGCGAACGCGAAAGCGGAAGTAGTCGCCATAAGATCCGTCTCCCTCTACCTCATCAACAACACCGGGCAAAGTCTGATTCATGCCCGCGGGCTTGAACAGGATCGCCCGATAGTTTCTGTCGGCACAATTTCTTGCTTGAGGACCGCATTTGACTGGATATCAAAAATCCGTCGCTGGTTGCTTCGCCTCGTGTCCCTCTCCCCTTGTGGCAGAGGGTGGCCGACAGGCCGGGAGAGGGGCCGCCGGAGCCCATTTTCAGCGTGCAGCCATGGTGTATCGAGTGCGATGGCCCTTGAAGGAAAGCGATACTCGGCACGGTGAGCCGAGCCGGACGATGTACTGGCTCCGTTCTTCCCCTCTCCCGCCTTCGGCCCCCTCTCCCACAAGGGGAGAGGGGACAAACAAGTGCGCCGCCGATGGAAACCCTCATCTCATTCCACCGCTTCGTGGAATCCGGCCGGCGCCAGCGACATCCAGGTCAATCGCCAGGCGCCATCGACGCGACCGCCGGTGCGGTAGTACGGCTCCAGCAGCAGAGGCGTGCGGCCGTCGCTATGCAGATGGATCGCCGGGCCTTCGCCATTGTCCTGCTGCGCCACTTGCAGCCATTGTTCGACCGGCGCATCGGACAGCCGCAAGGTCTCGCCGGTCCTGTAGCCGTCGACCAGGCCACTGGCATAGACCAGCGGACCGCGCGTCACCGCGATGTACTCGTAGTGCATGACCTGCTGGCGTACCGGCGAGCCATCGGGCGCGAACGATTCCTGGGTGTTCTGCTGGACCTGTCCGTGGGCGACCGGCGGCATGGGCAGGTCGAGATGGATCTCGTCGCCCGTCAGCCACTCGCGTTCGATCACCGCATAACCGCCCGGCATCGCGGAACCGGAATGGGCCCGGCCGTTGACCAGGATCGTCGCGCCTTCCGCCCATTGCGGAATGCGTATCGAGAGCGCGAAGCGCGCGCTGCGCTCCGGCGCCACCTGCAGCACGATGCCGCCGTCGAACGGATAGCGGGTGACCTGCCGCAGCCGCAAACCGCCGGCGCGCGGGTGATCGAACTCCGCATCGCCCGGACCGAGCAGGTTGACCGAGATATCTCCATCCGCCGACTGCGTGTAGGCGATCGCCGGCAACTCCTCGATCGCCATCGCCCCGCTCGACTTGCAGCAGCGCCAATACGTGGTGTGCACGCGGCGGCCATTGGCGAAGGAGTAATAGCACCAGTCCTCGCCATCGGGCGCCATCGCACCGAGCAGGTCGTTGTAGGCGGTGCGTTCGATCTCTTCGGCGTAGCGCGCTTCGCCGCTGATGGCCAGCAGTTCGCGGTTGAGCTGGATCCAGGCCAGCAGCGAACAGGTTTCCACATAACCGTGCGGGCTGAACACCCCGGCCGGATTGAACACTTCGCGCGAGCGATGCGCCACCCCACCCCACGGCCCGCCGCCGAGGGTCAGGTGCTGGGTGCGGATGCTCCGCCAAAGGTTGTCGACCGCCACGCGATATGACTCGTCGCCGGTGGCCTTGTGCAGCTTGGCCAGGCCGACCAGGTTCCAGGCGAGTTGATAGGCCTTGCCGGTGGCGATCTCGGAAGCGTCGACGCCGGCCAGCGCGCGCTCGAGCAAGGCCAGGTCCGGATTGGCATCGGCTTGCCGTAGCACCAATTGCGCCAGTTCGAGGTAGCGCGGCGTATCGGTCGCGAAATACAGTTCGGCCGCCGCGTCCATCAGCACCGTCGCCGACATGCCATGGTGGTTGCCGAGTTCGCAGATATCGATGCCGCCCTCGGTCAGCGTCCGCCAGCACAGGTTGCCGATCTTGCTTGCCGCCCGCAGGTAAGCGGGCGTGGGGAAATGCTTGTTGACCTCAAGCAGGCCGAGGATCAGGTAACTGTGGGTCCAGATATCCCAGGTGCGCACGCTGGGCGCGCCATCCCAGGTACCGGGCTTGGGCGGTTGCTTGCGCATGAAGCGGTGGCTGGGCGCATACGTGCCCAGGTAGCCGTCGGCTTCCTGCACGCCGACGAGATAGCCGGCGACGCGATGCAGGTGTCCGATGAGTTGCGGATCGCGGGTGCGGCCTGCGGATTTCGCCGCGGCATACAACCACTTGCCGGCGTGCTCGCCGTACCAGTCGCCTTTGTCGTTGCTCGCCGCACGGGCCGGATCGAAGATCTCGATCGCGGGACTGGCTTCATCGACGATGAAGTGCGACAGGCGGCCGGAATGATTGGCGGCGAGTGCGTCGCCCAGCAAGCCGTGCAGTTGGACGCGGGGGAGATCGGTCATTTCTTGAGGTACCTTGCGACGGCTTCGATGTCGCCGGGGCCGAGCCCCGCGGCCTGCGGACGCATCGCGCCGTTGGCGAGTGTATCGACGATATGGGAATAGGAGCGCCTGGCGATCAATTCGCGCGGCGGGATATTGCCCTGCGGATGGTCGTGGCAGGCAGAGCAACGCTGCTGGTAAATCGTTTCGCCATCCAGGCCGGAATCAGCGGCGACTGCAACGGCAATGCGGTCAGCGGCGATTTCAGCGGTCTTTCCGGTGCGGTGTGGAAGCGGTGCGGCGCCGAGCCCGAACGCCTGGATGCGATCCGTGCCGACCACCACCGCGCCGCGCGCGAAGGTGGGTTCGTTGTACTTGCCGCTGGTATGCAACTGGCCCGGTGCGCTGCGCCACAACAGCTTCAGGGTCATCGCATCGAACGCGTACAGCACCGGCGCGGGCGCATCCTTGCCGGCCAGGGGCGCGGAGCGGCGCGCGTTCTCGTCCAGTACCCAGACGATCGCATCCCTGGAGCCGTGGCTGCTGACCACGGGGGAGCCCGGATTGCCGAACACCACGCTCTTCTCGGCCGCGTCCCGCTGCAGGTAGGCGGGCTTGCCGGATGCGGTGGCGACCTTCAACCGCACCAGCGAAGGCGGGATGCTGGTCGGCGAACCTTCGCCGTCCTTGTTGTTGCCGGTCATGAAGACGTAACCGCTGCCGTCGGCGGCACGGAAAGAAGCCGGGGTCGAACGCGCCCGCGCCAGGTCCAGCGCCGCATCGTTTTCCGAGTACGGACCGAACACGCTCAACGGTCCGCGTCCGGCGAATTGCGGCTGGCGCTGCGGCGGCAGCAGTGAACCGTCACTGGCGGCGTCATTGCTGCAGGCTTGGCGGCGATCCAGCCTGCCCGGCAAGCGGTCGCGATCGAGCAGGTAGGCGTTGCCCTGCTTTCCACCGACCACCATGAGATGTGGCGTGCTGGTGCTGCCGGCATCCAGGTCCGGAAGCAGCGAAGCGCCGCTCGAACCCAGGTCGATATCCATCTTCGCCGTGCCGCAGTAATTGAAGGGCGTGTAGGTGCCTTCGAGTTTCAGCCCGGTGGATGCGGCATCGGAGAGCTTGAGCACCGATTGGGTCCAGTCGTGGTCCTGTGCGACGAAACCATCGAAGCCGCTGCCGGTCACCACGTATACGTTGCCGGACTTGTCGATCGCCGGACCGCCCGCGCCCCAGATGCCGCCGCTGCCGCGATGCGGCATGGCGACCGCGGCGAAGGCGCTGTCGACCCTCGCCTTCCGCGTATCCACGGACACCAGCCAGCCGGTTTCGGTTTCGCCGAAGGTGACGTACAGGCGAGAACCGTTCGGGCTCAGGTTCAGCGCGCCGCGCTGCACGCGGAAATCGAAGCGCCGGGTCGGTGCGACCGGCACCGGTCCGGCGTTGCGGTTGACCGCGTTGAAGCGCGCCTCGTCCAGTTGCACCGGCCAGCCGGGCAAGACCTTGCCGCTGCCGATATCCAGCGCATAGGCCTGCCATTTCTTTTCCGGATCGCAACTGGTCAGGTACAGGCGCCCGCGCGCCACGTCGATGACCGGCGTGCTCAATACGCCGGTAGGCACCGCATCCAGTGGTGCAGGCTGCAACCTGCACGGCTTGCCGAGCTGCGTGCGCCACAGGATCCGTCCGGGCGCGACATCGCCGGCCTTGGCCGCGTTGATGGCGTACGCGTAGCCATTGTTGCTGGCTGCGAATATCGTGGAAAAGGTTTCGCCCTGGTGCGGACCTGCGCCGATCTTCACCCGCTCCGCGTACACCGGCGAGGCATACAGGCGCGGCGGCTGGCCATCGACCGGATCCAGTTGCGGCGACTCCCACAACAATCCGAAAGAGGAACCGCCCACGTTGTCCGGCGTGAGCACGCCTTGCCTGGAATGCCAGCCGCTGCGTTGCGCGTCGCCATGGAAGGTGGGCGCATCCACGCCCGCCACATGCGAGTCATCCGCTGGGGGAGCCGCGGCCATCGCCTGTTCGGCGACGCGGGTCGCGGCGGCGGGCGAGGACAGGGTCGCGCCTTCGCGCGGCACCTCGATGTGCGCGGTCCACAGGATCGCGTTGAGCAGGCTCCGGCGCAGCATCGGCTGGTCCAGCGCGGCCAGGTAGTGCGCACCTGTGAAACCGAAGGAACGGCCGCCTTGCGCGCGTTCGTAAGCCCAGGCCAGGGTGGTCTTTTCCGGCAGGTCTTCCACCACGCTGGCGCCGTCGCGGTACTGCACGTGCAGCGTGCCGGTCAGGATCGGCGTCACGCCCGTCTTCGCGAAACGCAAGGTCGGATAGAACTCGTCGCGATAGCGGAAACCGCGCACCCCGTGACTCGACGGATGCGAGGGATCCGCGACCTGCACCTCGACCGTTTCGGTGCTGCGGTCGAAGGTGCCGAAACGCGCGCCGCCCAACCAGCGCTGTAGGCCGATGGCGGTGTCGTCGACGGGCACCGTGGAGGCCTGGTGCAGGGCCACCAGCCCGACCCCGCGCCGCATCAGTTCCTCGAACTGGCGGCGGTGGCCGGCATCGAGCAGGGGATGCTTGTCCTGCCCGTCGAAATACAGCACCAGCGTCGATGCGCCATCGAACGCGGCCGGGTCGTCCGGCCAACCATCGGCGAAGGCTTCGATCTTCGCCCCACGCGCTTCCGGCGCCGAGCGCAGGAACGATTCCAGCAGGCGCACGCCATCGGGATAGGCGTGACGCGCGGCGCCTTCACTCGGCGTGCCGCCGATCAGGACGATCTTCTTCTGTTCGCCTCCGCCGCAAGCCGCGAGCATGGCCACGGCCAGCATCGCGACCACGGCGGCGGGCACGCGCAACAACACCTTGATCACACCGCGTCCGCCACGCAGCGGAAACCGATGCAACCCGAGCGGTCCTTGCACGGCGCCATCAGCAGGTACTTGCCGTGCTGGTCCAGGCGGTAGGCCTGCGGGAAATACCAGTGCGAGGTCTGCGGCTGGTAGGCGCTGCCGCCGCGCAGGACCGCGGCGCGGGTGTGCTCGTCCTGGTATTCGTCGGTCCACTGCCAGACGTTGCCGACCATATCCTCGACCCCGAACGGACTGGCGCCCTGCGGATGGGCATCGACATCGTCGGGCGGCAGCAGCCGGCGGCCGCGATTGGCCCGCGGCAGGAAGCCGCTCTCCCAGTCGTCGCCCCACGGATACAGGCGGCCATCATCGCCCTGCGCGGCGTATTGCCATTCCCACTCGTGCGGCAGGCGCTTGCCGGCCCACTGCGCATAGGCGCGGGCATCCTCCAGCGACACCCAGGTGACCGGCTTGTTGTCCCAGCCGGCACGCGGTGCGCCGTCCTTCCAGTCGGCGAGGAAGTTGTGATCGTCCTTCGGCCAGTAGCCGCTGGCGTCGATGAAACGCTTGAATTGTGCATTGGTGACCGGGTAACGGTCGATGTGGAACGACTTCAGGGTCATGCGCTGGCGGTGATGGCGGCGCGGACAGTCTTCCCATGGATACTGGAAATCCTGTCCGGCCCAGTTGAAACCCTCGATTTCTATGCCGCCGACCTGGAACAGGAATTCGCCTGCGGGAATCCTGAGCATGCCTTCCGGCGCGAGCGCTTGCGCCGCGGTCGGCGCGATGGCGACCTGTTGCTGCGCCACCGGCTTCCATGCGGCGGAATAGCCGCCAAGCGGGGTTTTGGCCGAATCGTGCATCGCCTGCAGGAACGTCGACAGGCCGGCTTCGTCGGCACCGGCATGCAAAGCCAGCAATGCGCCGAAACCGCGCGCTTCCATCGGCAACTCGACGATGGCGTCGCCATCGATCACCCGCGGCTGCAGCTCGACTCCGTTCCAGGCATCGAAATAACGCGCTCCCTCGACATGGGGCACGGCCAGTTGCTCGCCATCGACGGCGTATTCGTTGCGGTTGATCAAGGTCCACAGCGCACGGCCGGCGCCAGGGAAGCGACTGATGAAGATCCCGGCCTGCAAGCTGCGCTGGTAGGGTTCCCAGTCCAGGCTGACCATCAAGGGCGCGAACTGACGCTCGATCGCGGCGATGCGGCGCAAGGCCTCGCCATCGCGTGGGGTGAACCGGTTGTACAGGCCCCAGATGTTTTCCCAGGCGTTGTAGCCGATGCCGTTGAAGAAGATGTATTGCAGGTCGTGGTTGCGGTTGCGGCCCCAGCGGTTCTCGTAGTTGACCATGTGGCGTGGTTCCAGCCACTTCCACTTGGACACCGGCGGCACCGGCCCATCGGGTGCTTTCTTGCCCCAGCTCTGCACGTTCCAGATCAACTGCTCCTCGGAGCTGATCGTCGATTCGGGCTGCACCACCACCGGCTGGCCGAGCTTGTCGCAGGCATCGAAGAACGCGCGCGGCACGCCATTGAAGGTGTCGCCATTGATGCCGTCGGCGCCCACTGCCTTGACGATTTCCGCCAGCCCGTCCCAATGCGTGGTGCCCGGATCGCGGGTGCCGTGGTCCCACGGCTTGGCCGGCAGGAACACCTTGACCCCGCGCTTCTGGAACGCCTGCACCGCGCCGCGCAAACCGTCGAGGCCGCCGGGCAGGCTGTGGGCCAGGTCGAACTGGTTGCGGTCGTCGATGCCGATATTCGGGTAGATGTACCAGATCAGCACGCTGTCCAGGCCGCCGAAGCGCGCCTCCAGATCGTCGAGGTAACGGTCGACGGTGTACTCGCCCTTCACCGGATCGTAGAAGTAGCGGTCTTCCACCATCATCTGCGCGTGCACGAAATTGCGCTGCGCCCATTGCAGTTCCGGGCGACGGTAATTGCCGTCGTCGTAGCCGATCCGCACCAGGTGTTCGCGGCGCCAGTCCTTCAGTTCGGCCAGCCAGTCGGCGGAACTGGCATTGGCGTCGATCATCCACTGGCCGATATCGGCGAACGGCCAGCCCGGCGCCTTGCCCGGCGTGGGCAGGTAACGCCCGGTGGTGACGTGCGAGAACTTGTATTCGGTCTTGATCGGCGCCGGCCCGTAATCGGGCGTTTCGTTGTCGTAATCCGGCGTCTGGTAGGGCGTGGTCATCAGGTCCTGCATCCAGCGATAAACAAATGGGGGATTCAGCCGAAGCCGCAATAGGCGGCCAGTGCTGCGACGGCCTGCGGGGAGTGGACGGCAGCCGGATCCTGCAACAGCGCCTGCACCTCTTCCCACGCGGGGATGCTGGATTGTGCGCCCAGACGGGTGCAGGTCAATGCCGATGCGGCGCTGGCATGGCGCAAGGCATCGGCCATGGGCAGCTGCCTGCACAATGCGGCGGCCAGGGCGCCGCAAAAAGTATCGCCAGCGGCGGTGGTATCGACGGCCTGCACCTTGAATCCCGGTTGCAGGAAGAACTCCCCGCCCTGCCTTGCGCAGCAACCGCGCGCGCCCAGGGTCACCACCACGCAAGGCACGTCGAGCTGCGCCAGGCATTCGTTGACGGTTCCGTTATGTCCGGTGAGGGCGGCCAGTTCGCCCTCGTTGACGATCAGCACGTCCACCGATCGCAACAGCTCGGTCGGCAGCGCGCGCGCGGGCGCCGCGTTGAGCACGACCTGCACGCCCGCCGCGCGTGCCGCCAGCGCGAACGCGGTGACCGCTTCCAGCGGCGTCTCCAGTTGCAACAGCAGATGGCTTACTTCGTGCAACGAGGAAAGTTCGTCGCCGCGCAGCGCAGCATTGGCGCCCGGGGCCACGGTGATCGCGTTCTCGGCATCATCGGACAGGCAGATGAAGGCGGTGCCGGTCGGTAATGCGCTGCGCACGACCTGCAACTCCACGCAGGCTCCTTCCAGCGAATCTTCCAGGCTGGCAGCGAAGGAGTCGTTGCCCAACGCCAGCAACATGCGGGTTCGCACGTCGCCCGCGCGCGCGCAGGCCACGGCCTGGTTGGCGCCCTTTCCACCCGGAAAGGTTGCGAAGTCGCGTCCGAGCACGGTTTCGCCGGGCGCCGGCACATGCGAGGCGCGGACCACGAAATCAAGGTTGGCGGAACCGGCCACCAGCAAGGTGTCGCGAACCCGCGCGTTCATCGCACCAGCGCCTGGTAGACCAGGTTGTAGAACGGCGTGGCAAGCCGCGGCAGGTCGTTGGCCGCACCGTTGGGAAGGTGCTGCAGGAGCAGGATCGAGATCATCCGTTCCTTCGGATCGATGGAAAAGTAGGTGGAAGCCGCGCCCGACCAGCCGAACTGGCCGACCGATCCCAGGCGTCCCTTGCGGGCCGGGTCGAGCAGCACCGAACCGCCCAGGCCGAAGCCTTCGGCATCGCTGAACTGGGTGACCGGCGGATCGAGAAAGGTCAGGTGATTGACCATCATCTGCTCGACGGTCTTGCGGCCGAGTATCGACACGCCATCGAGGCTGCCGCCGTCGAGCAGCATCCGGCACAGGCGCATGAAATCCGGCGCGGTGGAATAGAGTCCGCCGGCACCGCTGTAGTAGGGATTCAGCATCGCGCCGGGATCCACCGCACTGGGGCCGTCGTCCAGGCGCAGCTTGCCGTCGCTGCCCATGACGGTGATGTCGACGATGCGGTCGCGTTTGTTCGTCGGCACGCTGAAACCGGTGTCGGCCATGCGCAGCGGATCGAACAGACGTTGCTGCAGGAACGCATCGAAGCGTTGCCCGCCGACCACTTCCACCACCCGGGCCAGCACTTCCAGTTGGGTGCCGTCGTAGCTGAAGCGCGTGCCTGGTTCGACCGCCAACGGTACCCGGCTCAAGCGGTGCGAGAATTCCTGGAGGTCGGCCGAGCCGTGCAGGTCCGCACGCTCCAGCAATCTGGTCGCTTCTTCATAGCCCGCGCCACCGGTGGCGAAGCCGGCCGTATGCGTGAGCAGCTGGTGCAGGGTGATCTTGTTCTCCGCGGGACGCAGCTGCGGCGCATCGGCGGTGCCGCCCGCGAACACCTTCATGCCTGCGAACTCCGGCAGGAATTTCTCCAGCGGATCGTCCAGGTTCAACTTGCCCTCTTCCATCAGCATCAGCACCGCGATCGTGGTCGCGGTCTTGGTCATGGAATAGATGCGGAAGATGGAATCGGCGCGCATCGGCGCGCTGCGGGCGAGGTCGCGATAGCCATAGGCCTGCGACTGGACCACGTCGTCGTCGCGCACGACCAGGCTCACCGCACCGAGGTAGCCGTGCGCGTCGGTGGCCTTGTGCAGGAATCCGTCCAAACGCTGCAGGCGTTCTGCCGGGAACCGGGAAGAATCGGCGCCCGCGCCTGCAGGACTGGCTGGCAGGGAAGCGGCGATGGCAGGCGCCGCGCCGAAGCAGGAGAACAGCAAGCCCAGCGCACCGGCCTTCGCCACGCCAGCGATCGAAAGCCGCCCGCGGGAAGGCCGGGCGGCTTTGCTGCTTGCGTGGCCATGGTCGGCCACCGTGGATCGACCTGGGTTCAGAACGTCAGCTCATAGGTAAGGGAAGTCATGCGGCCGCGACCGGCGAAGTAGTTCTTGTAGAAATCGACCTGCGACCAGCTGAGCACGTACTGCTTGTCGGTCAGGTTTTCGATGCCCACGGTGAAGCGGCCGTATTTCTCCATCTTGTAGGTCGCGCTGAGGTCGAACAGCGTGTAGCCCTTGGTGTGTTCCTCGAATTCGTATTCTTCGCCATCGAACTCGCGCACGTCGGTAGCCGACAGATCCCTCGACAGCAGCTTGGTCGCACTCAGGGTCACGCCGGCTTCGGGCACGAAATTCCAGGTCACCGATGCCCCGATCTTGTCGGGGTTGATGTCCGACACGCCGATAGGCTTGTTCAAGCCGCCGGCCGGGTAGCGCCCTTCAAGGTCCGAATTCCAGAATGAGGTCTTGCCGCGGATACGCGAATACAGCGCGCTGGCCTTCCATTCGTCGGTAAAGCGCCATTCGCCGCTCAGCTCGACGCCCTTGATCCGGGTCGGCGCACGATTGAGGACATAGTCGTTGGTTTCGGGATCGACCGAGAGCGAGGTACCGAAAGGCGATCTTGAGTCGTAATAGGAACCACCCAGCGAACCCTTTTCGCCGCGCCAGTTGAAACCGAATTCCCGGTTGTCGACGATGATCGGCTGGATGTCGCGGATGCGATCAACCGATTGCCCGGGCACATTGATGTTGCGCAGCGGGATGCCGATGTTGGGCAGGCCGAAACCCTCGCCGTAGGAGCCGAACACCGACCACTCGTCGGTGATGCGCCAGATCGCGCCGAAGTTGACCAGGCTCTCCGTGTACTTCACGCCGCCGCCTTCCACGAACACGCTGTTCCGGTACGGCGTGGTGGTGTAGCTGTCGACCTTCAATTCGCCGTTCTCGTGCCGATAGCCACCGCTCAGGGTGACCGGGCCCAGGTCGTAGCTCAGCTGCACATAGGGCGCCGTGCTGGTGTATTCCATCGGCGGCACCCACAAGCGATCGGTCAGAGCCAGACGCTGCTGCGCTTCATCGTAGACATAGTCGACGCCGACGCGCAATTCCAGGCCGGAAACATCGAACAGGGAAGAGCGCACCCACGACGGACGGAATCCGTATTTCTTGGTGTCGATTTCGGACTGGTCGTAGATGCGGTCGGCCTCGTCGAAGTCGTCGTCCACCTTCACCAGCTGCTTGTCGTCGCCGTTCTCGGGCAGGTAACGCATCGCCTGGTCGGCCCAGTAGCCGTTGAGCAGCAAAGTGCCGCCGAAGAAATCGCCGTTGCTGTACACCAGGTTGAACTGCTCGAAGTCGTTGATCTCGGCCTTGCTGCCGAAGATATGGCCGCGCTCGGCGGTGTTGGTGACCGGGACCGGGCACTCGACCGGGTCGTAGCGGCAGCCATCGACCCCGATGTAGTCGCCGTTGCCTTCGATCTTGAAGCGGCTGTAGCTGGCCTGCAGCCGCTGCATGCCGTCCTCGCCGAAATTGATGCCGCCCTTCAGGAACAGGTTCCGGGCCTCGGAATCGGAGACCGAGCCGCTGGTGTTCATGCCCACGCGGCGACCGTCGGCGTCGTAGGCCATGCCGCGGTCGATGACCGATGCGCCCATCACCAGGTCGTAGTTGTCCTGCTTGCGCATGAAGTTCAGGCCGACCTTCCAGCCGCTGCTGTCGTCGGCGAATTGACTGGAGTAGCGCGTCACCAGGCGGAATTCATTGCCCTCCTTCTGCGGCACGGCGGACAGATAGTTGATGATGCCGCCAGCCGCGCCGATGCCTTCCGACGCCGAAGGCCCGTTGATGACCTCGATGCGGTCGATCATGCCCATGTCGGTGAAGGTCGCGCTGCGATTGCCCTCGCGCAGCGGCGAGCCCTGCGGAATGCCATCGAACAGGCGCAGCGCGATGCGGCCGCGCAGGGTTTCGCCGGAATTGCTCATCGCCTGCGACGACTCCGCATAGCCGGGCACGGTGCGCGCCAGCACCGCGGTCGCGTCTTCGGTCACCGCCAGGGTGTTCTTGATTTCTTCTTTCGACACCAGGGTGATCGCCCCTGGGATCTTGTCGATCGCCTTGGGGCTGCGCGTGCCGGTGACGACGACGCTTTCCAGGTCGACCGCGTCGAGCTTCCTTTTCGCCTCCTCGGTCTGGTCCGGATCGGCAGGCACGGCGGCCTGCTGCGCGTGGACGCTGGCGCTGACGGCGGCCGCCAACAGGAAAATGCCGAATGTGGCCGGTACGTGCTTCATGGTGTCTGATCTCTAATGGATTTTTTGTTCTTCAGAGACGCGTAGCTACGCGGCTCCCCCGTTTGCGTATGCGTCTGCAGTGCGCTGCGCCCTGCGTGCCAAGCATCCCCTCCAGGACGCTTACGTGAAGCCCCGACATTTGATTGAGGCGAGACTAGGCGCTGGGAGACGGGAATAGAACCGCGCCGGACTATGTTCAGAGTCTAGTTTTTGTTGCTTACCAGTCCGCAACTCATGGCGCACCGCAACAAAGCCGTCTTTGCCCCCAAGGGAAATTCCGCGATGCGTAGAGCCGAGCTTGCTCGGCTGCCTTTGCGTGATGCGTAGAGCCGAGCTTGCTCGGCTGCCTTTCGCGCAAGATCAGGAGCAGCCGAGCAAGCTCGGCTCTACATCGGCTGCCTTTGCGCAAGATCAGGAAAAGCCTCGTTGGCTGCGGTGGGCCAAGGCCCACCCTACGCGTTTACGCGTTGATCACCTTCATCGCCGCGCGGCTTTCTTCCAGGAATACGGTGACCAGGCGGATACGGATCGTCGAACGCGACCAGACGATGCCGATCTGCCGCGGCACGCTCTCATGGGGAAGCGGGATCCTGACCAGCTTCAATCCTTCCGGCCACGGCTTGGCCCAGTCCGGCACCAGCGACACGCCCAGGCCGCGATCCACCATCACCGCGATCGCGTTGAGCGCATTCAACTCGAACCTCTCTTGCGGAGTAATACCCATGCGTTGCAGGTATTCCTCCGCCTGGCGACCGCCCCAGTGGTTGCGGTCGTAGCGGATCAGCGGCTGCGTGGCCAGCAGTTCGTGCGGATCGCGGCCGGCCATGCTGGCCGGCGCCAGCACCACCAGCGGCTCCTCGCGCAGCAGTTGCCAGTTGCAGGTCTTGGGCAAGGTGTACGGCGCGTGCAGGACGATGGCCGCATCCAGCTCGCCGTTCTCCACCGTGCGATACAGGTCCGCCGAGTAGCCCGGCTTTATGAACACGTTGATCTCGGGGAATTTCTCCACCATCCGCGCCAGGATGTCGGGCAGCATGCCGGCCAGCGCGGTCGGACAGGCGCCCAGCCGCAACTCGCCGGAGACCGCGTTGTCGTTGGCCAGGCTGCGCAGGTCGGCGACGTCGCGCAGCAGGTCGCGGCTGCGCTGCAGGATGCGCGAGCCTTCCTCGGTGACGCTGACCGTGCGTCCCACGCGCGCGATCAGCGGCGCGCCGATTTCCCGTTCCAGGGTCCTGATCTGCTGCGCCACCGCCGCGGGAGTGATGTTTAGCAGGCGCGCCGCCGCCGCCATGGAGCCGCGATCGACGACTGCCACGAAGGTTTTCAGGAATTGGGTGTCCACGTGATGTTTCTCGTTGGTATGCGGCGGGCTGCAGGAAGCGGCGAGCGGCGAAGAGCGCTCCGGTCGCTGGCGAACACCAGCTTAAGCATACTCAAAAGATAGCGCGCCATGCTTGTTGCGGCAGGGCGACGGGATGAAGATTCAGGCGAAACCTCCTCCGACTTGCATAGCGTGGACACCATGCCCTATCCCGACGCGACTCCCGAACAGATCGGCTTTTTCCGCGAACACGGCTACCTGGTGGTCGGCGATACCATCCCGCAGGCGGACCTCGACCAGTTGGAAGGACATTGCAATACGCTCATCGACGAAAAGGAGCGGCTGGCCAACGACTGGGCCTGGGATGCGAAGGAAAGCCGGGACCAGCGCTCGTTCCGCATCGTCCAGTCCTCGCCTGCCCTGGTCTGGAAGGATATCGGCGAACAGGCTTATCGGCGCTGGCTGGTGTCGTTCGCCTCGCAGCTGATGGGGATGGAACTGGAATTCTGGTACGACCAGTTCCTGGGCAAGCCGCCGGGCAAGAGCGTGCCGACCGAATGGCACCAGGACGAAGGTTACTGGGGCCGCAACCTGGCCGACCGCGGCATCACCGGCTGGATTCCGCTGCAGGACGTGGACCGCGTCAATGGGTGCATGCATTTCATCGATGGCGGCCATGTCCATGGCGTCCTGCCGCACCGCCTGGTCGAAGGCATGCAGAGCGACCTGCTGATCTGCGAAGTCGATGAAACGCGCACGGTCGCCTGCCCGATGCGGCGCGGCGACGTAGCCTTCCACCATTCGAAAACGCCGCACATGAGCACCGCCAACACCGGCACTGCCTGGCGCAAGGCGGTCACCAACCACCTGCAAGCGGTGGGTGCCGGCGGCGAAGGCGGTCATTACCCGTGGCGGGTCAAGGTCAACCAGAAGACCGGCGCGCGCGTGATTCCCGAGAGCAGCCCGCTCAAGCAGGCTGACGAAGAGGCGGGTTGACGAAGAGGTCGACCCGCCGACCTCACTCCACTGCGGCAACCGGCTTGACGTAATTGCTGTCTGACTTGGCGTAGATGGTCAATCCATCCAGGTTGCGCGAGGGCGCGGGGAACAACAGGCTGGCCAGGTAGCCGATCACGATGCACAGCATGATCGAGATGGCCAGGTAGAAGTACGGATGCACCAGGTCCATCGACCACGCCACCAGGGTCAGCGCGATGCTCGAGGCCACGCCGATGGCCACGCCGGCGGAATTGGCCCGGCGGGTGAACATGCCCAGGGTGTAGGCGCCGGCGAAACCGCCGCCGAGCAGGCCGGCCAGCTCGATGGACACATCGAACAGCGAGTGGATGTCATAGCGCGACAGCAGCAGGGCCACGCCGATGCCCACCAGCCCGACCGCCACCGTCATCAGTTCGGCGAACAGCACGCTCTTCTTCGGCGTGGGGTTCTTCGCCAGCTTCTCGTAGAAATCCACCGAGGCCAGCGTCGCCACGCTGTTGATGATGCTGGACAGCGTGGACATGGCGGCGGCGAAGATGCCGGCGATGATCAGGCCGGTGACGCCCATCGGCAGCTCGGCGGCGATGAAAAGCGGGAAAGTCGCGTCGATCGGCAGCAGCGGGTTCATCCGCTCCGGATTGTCCTTGTAGTAGACGAACAGGGCCGTGCCGATGGTGTAGAACACGAAGCCGCCCGGGATCATGATCGCGGCGAACGCCCAGATCGAGCGGCCCGCCTCGCGCGCCGACTTGGTCGAGAGCACGCGCTGCATCAGCACCTGGTCCTTGGGGAAGGTCAGCACCACGTCGAACAGCACCAGGAAGATGAAGCCCCAGACCGTGGCCTTGGTCAGGTCGAAGCTGAAGTCGAACAAGCGGGTCTTGTCTTCGGCCATGGCCGTGGCCACGAACTCGGGCATGCCGCCATTGAGGTGGTAGATGATGAAGACGATGGCGAAAATCGCGCCGCCCATCATCACGAAGACCTGCACGAAATCGGTCCAGATCACCGCCTTCATCCCGCCCAGCGCGGTATAGAGGATGGTGAAGCCGCCCATGATCCAGATGCTCCAGACCACGTCGATCCCGGTGATCGTGGCGATGGCCAGCGCCGGCAGGAACAGGATCACGCTCATGCGGCTGCCGATCTGCATGACGATGCACAGCGCGCTGGCCAGCATGCGGATCGCGGGATGGAAGCGCGTCTCCAGGTAGGAGAACACCGACATCAGGTCGAGGCGGCGCAGCAAGGGCACGATCCAGATCGCCACGAACACCAGTCCGGTCACCGCGACAAGATTGTTGGTCAGATACTGCCAGTTGGTCTCGAAGGCCTTGGCCGGGATGGCGATGAAACTGATCGAGCTGGTGTTGGTCGCGTACAGGCTCACGCCCGCGGCCCAGAACGGGATGCTGCGTCCGCCGACGAAGAAATCCGCGGTCGATCCGCGCTTCTCGCGCAGATAGAAATACAGGCCGATCCCCACCATCGCGCCCAGGTAGATCGCCATCACCACCCAGTCCAGCCACTTCAGCAGCAGCTTGCTCGATTGGACCTGCAGCGAGGAGAAGGCGGTGCCGGTTCCGTCCGCGGAAGGGTTCGCCAACAGCAGACCATTGTCCAATGCCGCCGATGCGGAAGCCGTGACCACGCCCGACGCGGGCAGGGTCGCCCACGATCCGGTGATCGTCTGGTAAGTCATCATCTTCGGTGCGGCATCGCTTCCGCCACGATTGCCGAGCAGATAGATCACATGCGCCTGGCCGATGGCGCGCGCCGATTCCGGCAGCACCCGACCCGGCACCTCGCCCTTGTCCTGCCAGCCCAGGTCGGGAGACCAGCGCAGGATGCGTTCCCCATCCGCTCCGGGCAGGGTGACGAACACGGCCGAGGTCTGCGCCGCCAGGGAGGTGGGCATGGCATCGCCCGGCCAACCGGCCGCTGCCTGCCACTGCGCGCCGGCAGCGGCGGGTGCGATCGAAAACAGGATCGCCTTGCCGCTCGCGTCGATGCCGGCCACGTACAGTCTGTCGGCGGTGGCTGCTGCACGCGCACCTTTCAACGGGCCTGGCAACGAGGGCAGTTTGCTGGTGGAAAGCCGATCGTTGCCGAGGACCAGCTGCTCCACCTGTTCCGTTGTCGTTCCACCTGCCGGGCCGAGCAACAGGAATGCGTGCTGTCCGTTGCCTATGGCGCCCTGCAAAGCGCTATTCGCGTCTGTTGGACGCCAATCGCTGCGCACCCAGGCTTTCCCGTCCGTGTCCAGCAACCATGCCTGGTCGGACGCGATCGCGACCGGACGACCCTGCACCGCCACCAGTCCGGACAGTGGCCCGGTGCCGGCAAGCGCGGGTAGCGAAGTCGTCTCCACCTTCGACAGGCTTTCGGCAAGCGCCGGCGCGGAGAGGCCAAAGAAAAGCAGCGCGAAGATCGGAACGAGGAAGGCGCGCATCATCGACAAGGGTCTGGTCCTCATTGCTTCGAACTGGCGCCGGGATCGAGGGAAGCCACGATCGCCTCGGCGCGTTTCAGGAACGGCAGGTCGACCATGCGGCCATCGACCACGAACGCGCCGCGGCCGCGTGCGCCGGCTTCGCGCGAAGCGGCGACGATGCGCCGCGCGGCGGCGACCTGCTCCGCGTCGGGTTGGAATACTTCGTTGGCCAGGGCGACCTGGCTGGGGTGTATGCAGCTCTTGCCGACATAGCCCAGGCGGCGCGCCACCCTGGCCTCGGCGCGAAAACCCTCGGCATCGTCCAGGTCCGCGAACGCCGCATCCCAGGCGAACACCCCGGCTTCGGCCGCGGCCATGCGCATGGCGTACAGCGTGGCGTGCAGGTTGGCGGGATCGTGGCGATCGATGCCGTGCGGCTCGAACAGATCGGCCAGGCCCAACTGCAACCCGGCCACGCGCGGATGCGCCGAGGCGATCTCCGCGGCAAAGCGCAGGCCGCGCGGGGTTTCGATGGTGGCCAGCAGCCGGATCGGCGCGTCGATGCCGTCGCCGGTTTCGACGCGCTCCAGCACCGCGGCCACGGCGCGGATGTCTTCGGCGGATTCCACTTTCGGGATATTGATCAGGGCGACGCCGGAACAGGCGACCGCCGACAAGTCGGCTTCGAAATGCGGCGTGCCCAGCGCGTTGACCCGGACCACGATGACCTTGGCCGCATCGCGCGCCGATTGCGACCTCACGAATCCGGCCACGTTCGTGCGGGCTTCGTCCTTGCGCTGTTCCGGGACCGAGTCCTCCAGGTCGAAGCTCAACGCATCGGCATCGCCGGCCAATGCCTTGGCGAACAACTCCGGGCGCACTCCGGGAACGAACAGCTTGCTACGCATCGACCATGCTCTTCATGGCCTGCAGTGTGCGGGAAACGGAAGCAAAGAAAAGTCTTCGCCGGCATATTCAGAAGAAACTTTTCATTTCGATCAATCCGCCGCGGACGGACAGACTGAGGGGCAGATGCGCCGGGTCGGCGATCTTCCGCTTATTTCTTCAACGGACGCGCCCAGCGCGAATAGGTCGCCTCGATGTCCTTGCGCAGCTCGCGGTATTGCGCGGAACCCGGCTTGGCCTGCAGGCGCCTGGCTACGCCCGCCCAGCCTTCGGCATGCTCGCGCGACCATTCGCGCACCACCGCGCGGCAGGGCTGTCCCACGACCTGGGCCAGCGCGCAGGCCATCAGGATGTCGCCCGCCTCCCATGTCGGCTGCTGCAGCATCGCTTCGACATAATCGCGCGGCACCGAGTAGTAGCGCGCCATTTCATCGGCGAAGCTTTGCGGGTAACGCGCGGCATAGACGTTGATGTCGGCCAGTTGCCTATCGATCCAGGCATCGCCGCTGCGCGGCAGGTATTGCGCTTCCGCCGGTTGCGCCATCGCCCCGGCGCTGGACGACAGCGTCAGGAAGGCGATCAGCAGGGAGGAGCGGAAAGAACGGGGCATGCGGCGATTGTGCCGCAGCCTGCGGCTGGTGTCAGTCCGCAGGCGATCAATCCCGCGGGCCGGGTTCAAATGCCAGGAGCGACGGGCCCTTTCCTGATCTTCACCGCGCTGTCGAGCGCGACCGCCTCATCCATCGACATGGCCGGCTGTCCGGCGGCGTGGCGGGCCTCGTTCCGCTTCTCGCACCACAGGCTGCCTCCCATGCAAAACAGGATCGGGGCGCTGACCCGGGAAACCAGCGGCTTGCCCGCCACCTGCTCAGGCTCGAAGGACCAGGACTGCACGGCTTTCAGGCTGGCTTTCTCGAAATCCTGGCGTATCCATTTGTTCTGCGAATCGCCCTCGTACTGGAGCACGCGGGCGGACACGACCTTGCCTTGTTGATCGACATCCAGCTGCAGGCGCAGTTCGGCGGAATAACCGCGCATCGCCGGCGTGGTCGGATAGCCCGGGGCCGGCATGGAATTGAATCCCACCCCGGTGTGCGCCTGCAGGATGGCCACTTCCATGCCGCCCTGAGGGTTCTTTTCCACCTCTATGTTGAGGTTGAGCCGGGTCTTGGTGATCGCCGGCACTCCATCCAGCTTGCCGGGCTCGAACTCCCAGGTGCGGATGATCTTTTCCAGGTGCTCGGTCAGCACCTTGCCCCTGGCTTTCTGGTCGGGCCATTCGACCGAGGTCAGTTCGCCGGTAGCGTCGAGGGTAATGCTTGCCCGCAACCACGCCTGCATCGGCTCGTCGGCCGCGGCCGCGCAAGCCGCACCGCCGAGGGCCAGCAGGCCCATCGCGAGCGAAAGCCTGATCGGCACGCTTCCTGTCGACATGTTCATGCGTTGCCCCCTCGGTGTTTCCGCAATCATACCTGCGGACCGCTGGGCGCGAAGATCAAGCGGAACTCAGCGATTGCAGCCGCGCCAGAGCGCCCGGCAACTCCGGCGCCGAGTGGACCTGGAGCATCCTGCCGTTGCCTTCGGCCAGGGTGTGTTCGGCCTCGTGCGCCCAGGTGATGTGGTAAGGCATGTGGATGCCCCAGCCGCCGAGTTCGATCACCGGCTCGATGTCCGAACGCAACGAATTGCCGATCATGGCGAAGCGGCCGGCGGGAACGTCCAGTTCGCGCAGCACGCGCGCGTAGGTGGCCGGGTCCTTTTCCGAAACCACCTCGATGCGCCGGAACAGGTCGGCCAGGCCGGAACGTTCGATCTTGGATTCCTGGTGGAACAGGTCGCCCTTGGTGATCAGGACGATTTCATGCCCGCTGGCGATGGATTCCACCGCGGCACGGATGCCGTCGATCAGCTCCACCGGATGCTGCAGGGTGGCCCGGCCGATCTCGATCACCCGGTGGATGTCGCGTGCGCTGATCCGCTCCCCGGTCAACTGCACCGCCGATTCGATCATCGACAGGGTCATGCCCTTGGCGCCATAGCCGAACACGCGCAGGTTGCGGCGCTCCACTTCCAGCAGGTGGTCGAGGCTGCGCGCGTCGGTCAGGTCGATGTACTGGCCGACGATGCTTTCGAATTCCAGCTCCGCCGCGCGGTAGTAATCCTCGCTTTTCCACAGCGTGTCGTCGCCATCGAAGCCGACCCACTCGATTGCCTGCGCCATCCGCTACTCCCATGGTCCGGCGTGCAGGATAACAGCGGCGCGCATGGCGAAGGGCGGCCGATCGGCCGCCCCTCGCAAGCTTCGCACCCGATCGATCAGCCGCCGGATGGAGGCGCGTCGCTATCGGCCGGCGCGGGCGTGGTCGCCGGATCATCGGCCGGCGGCGCCTCCGGATTCTGCTCGGTCGGTGCGGGTGGCGGCGTATCCGCAGGCGGCGGTGTTTCAACCGGCTGCGGAGCGGTGTCGGTTGCTACCGGCGGTTCTTCGACCGGCTTGTTGCAACCGGCAAGCATTGCGGCGCCCGACAATGACAACGCCAGCAGTGCGGCGCGCAACGGGGCTCCGATGGGATTGGAATTTTCGGTTTTCATGGATTCCTCCAGTTTCGGGAAGCCGGCCAGGGAACCGCATGCTCCTTGCCCGGAATGGGAAAGGGCGGCTTGCGCCGCCCTTTCCCGGGGTCCGGTGCTAGGGCACCGGTTGAAGCGACTTACGATCGACTGCGTGCATCGATTACCGGGTTACCTGTCGATTGATTACCTGCTCGATTACTTCTCGGTCTTCGGATCGCCGTAGTTCTTGCTGACGAAGGCCTTGTACTCCTCCGGGGTCAACTTGCCGTCGGTGTCGGCGTCGGCCTGGTCGAAGACCTGGGAAAGACCGGCGTTGGAAGAGGCTTCCTGCTTGCTGATGGCGCCGTCCTTGTCGGTATCGACATCGGCCCAGCCCTGCTTGGCGCCACTCGAGGCCGCACTGGTGTCCTGCTCGGTCGATTGCACCGATGCGCCGGTCGCGCTTTCGGCCGGCGGAGCGGCTTCGGTGGGCGTGGTTGCTTCGGTCGGTGTCGGCTGCTCGGTCTGCGGCGACGCGGTCTCTTCGGTCTCGCTCTGGGCGAAGGCCATCGGCATGGCCAATGCGGCGGACAGGGCGATCAGGCCGATCAGGGGCTTGCGGTTGCGGTTGTTCATCGTCGTTGCTCCATGGATGAGGTGGTGCGTACTGAACGTACGGCCGAACCATGCAGCACTGCGACTGAATCGACGATGGTGCGGAATCCGCGCGTGCACGTTGCCTTAACCACAACGCTCGAAAAAAAGATTACCCGCTTCGTTACGCGTATGTGACCACCGGGTAATGGTTGCGTTGCATGCGTGATGCAGTCGCCAATTCAACATCGAATCAATCGGATTCCGTAATGTTTTGTTTACGTAATCCACCGCTGAATAATTTCCAACCAAGCAGTACACCGAGACCCGCGCCGATGATTTCGCAGACCACGCGCGTGCCCAGCGAGTCCGCATCGTGGATTCCCTGCAGCGCCAGCCGTGCGTATACCGGCGATTCCAGTCTCACCATCCCAAGGTAGAACAAGTTCCAGGCATCGATCCCGGCCGAAGCCACCGCGGCGACGACGAAACCCCACCCCAGGGCATGGCCGACCGAGCCGTGCAGCTTGCGTACGGCCCATTGCAGCAAGCCGTAGCCAAGTATCCCCACCAGCAGAGCGATCAGGCCGGCTTCAAGCGCGCCAAGGAAGCCGAAGTGCAGGGGCAGGTTCATTCGACGCCTCGATCCATTGGCCAATACGCGCGCGGCCGCGATGTCAGCCGCGGATAATCATGGGTTTCCAGACATTCCTCCCGAGCCGCCAGCATGCGGCGCCCTGCGGCGGTCACTCTAACGCATGCGCATGCGGCAGAATCGAAACCGGCTATCCCGCCCCTTTGCGCAGGAACGGAACCATGACGAGGATATTGCTGGCCGGCGCCAGTGGGATGGTGGGCCGCGAGGTATTGCGGCAGGCGCTGGCGGATCCGCGGATCGGCGAAATCGTGGCCCCTGCGCGACGGCCATTGGCGGCCCATCCGAAATTACGCGACGTGCGGGTGGACTTCGATGCCCTGCCCGCCGATGCGCCCTGGTGGAAGGTGGATGCGGTGATCTGCACCCTGGGCACGACGATCCGCGACGCCGGTTCGCGGGCCGCGTTCCGCAAGGTCGATCTCGACTATCCGCTGGCGGTGGCGCGACAGGCGCTGGCCCATGGCGCCGCGACCTTCGTGCTGACTTCCGCGAGCGGGGCCGATGCGGACTCGCGGATCTTCTATTCGCGGACCAAGGGCGAACTGGAACGCGACTTGCGCACGCTCGGCTACCGTTCGCTATGCCTGGTGCGGCCCGGCCTGCTCGGCGGCGAGCGCGACCGGCGCCGGCCGATCGAGCACGCCGGCATGCGACTGCTGGGCGCGATCGGCCCGCTGTTGCCGCGCCGCTATCGCGTGGTGCCCGCCGAACGGGTCGCCGCCACCTTGCTGCGCATGGCGCTGGACGCCGAGCCAGGTGTGCGCATCATTGAATCAGAAGAAATCGGAAGTGCCAGCGCGAGCCAGTAGCCAATACCCGGGAGACGAGAAGACGAACACCCCACCTCTCGTTACTCGTTACTCGTTACTCGTTCCTCGTTCCTCACTCCTCACTCCTCAAACATCACCCTCCCCCCAGGCCCGCACAACGATGGCTCCATCATCATCCACCGCCACCGCGATATTGATCGGCCTGCAACAGACATGGCAATCCTCGATGTACTGCTGCTGGTCCACCGAATCGTCGATGACGAGATCGATGGTTTCGCCGCAATAGGGGCACTGGATCGATTCGAGGGGCAGCATGGCGATATCCGTACGGAGACAGTGTTTGCGGGGGCCGCCAGTCTGCTCCTTTTTCCGGCCCCGTTTCCTCACGCATGGATAACCCGGACGGCAGTAAATGGTGCGCAGGTGCCCACCGGAGTCGCAACCATGCGCACACGCCACGTATTCAGCGTTCCCGACCTGGCCACGGCCCAAGGTGTCCTCGCTGCCGCTCGCGCAGCCGGCCTGGACAACGGCAATCTTTCGCTCATCGCCCGCGCGGATATCGAACTCGGTTCCATCGACGACGAGTTCAAGGATGTGGCCACCGATTTCATGCCGGCCGCCTTGCGTGGTGCGGCCATCGGTGGCGGCGCCGGCTTGCTCACGGGCCTGGCGGCGCTCGCCTTCCCGTCGCTCGGGGTCACCCTTGCCGGGGTCGTACTGCTCACCGTCGGCGGTGCGGCGATCGGCACCTGGATCTCATCGCTGGTCGGATCCACGGTGGAAGATCCGGTGCGGCGCAAGTTCGAAGGCGAGATCGCCGCCGGACGCATCCTGCTGGTGATCGATGCGGAAGACCCGCAACTTCCCGCGGCCGAGGCCGCGATACTGGCCGCGGGCGCCACCACCCTGCCCTACGAAACAGCCACCGCTCTGACTTGAGCGGAAAGGCGCTTCGCGGATTACCGGCAAGGATCGTCACCGCCGTAGGAGCGTCCATGGGCGCGGGCTCTTCTTTCGGATCTCCGATACGTGAAGGAGAGCTCGCGCCCATGGGCGCTCCTACAAGGTTCGCGGATGCGCGAGTTGGCGCATGCGCAGCAGCAGGCCGATGCTGTAGACCAGCGAATACGCGATCAGCGTGGCGGCGATGCCCATGGTCAGCGGGCTGACCTGTTGCGCGGCCTGCGCGGATCCGCCCGAAAACGTGCCCAGGCTCCAGCGCCACGCCAGCCGTCCCAGCAGCAACAGGGTCAGGCCGCCGCCGATCCACGGATTGGGCGTGTAGTAACGCCGGCCGTCGATCAGCTGCGCATGCGTGTGCTTGAGCGCGAGCATTCCCAGCGCAGTGCCCGCTGCCGCGCCCACGCCAATGCCCAGGCCGACATGGGGCAGGAAAACCGCCGCGCTGGCCAACGCCAGAGCTACCACCGACACCAGCACCAGGCGCGCGATCGCGCGCCCGGGTTGCCAGGTCTGGCGGCCGAAGCTGCGACGGATCCGGCGGTAATAAAGCCAGCCGATGCCGGCTGTGGCCAGGTAGGGAGTCAGTGCGGGCAGGGCGGCGACAGGCATGATGCGGTCTCGTATCGATGGCGCGGGCAGAGTATGCCCTTCGCGTCGCCGATCTAGGTGCCAGAGGTCACTCGTTCACGAAGGTATCGATCGTGTCGCGGGCGCAACCTATTTTTTACCGCCTTCGTGCCATAACCTGCCCATCACTTCTGGAGCCGACCATGATCCGCAATATCCTGACCACCGCCTGTGCCGCTGCATTGCTTGTTGTTTCCGCATCGGCCTGCAGCGCACAGGAGAAGTCGAAACCTCCCTTCCGCATCGTCGAAGCCGGCCAGTTCAAGGAGCCGTGGGCGATGACCTTCCTGCCGGATGGCCGCCTGCTGGTCAGCGAGAAGAAAGGCGCGTTGAAACTGGTCGCTCTTGGAGCGACCCCTGCCGACAACCGGATTGGCGATATCAGCGGCATCCCGGCAGTGGCCTACGGCGGACAAGGCGGCTTCGGCGAGGTGGTGCTGCATCCGCATTTCGCGGACAACGGCTGGATCTACCTGGGTTATGCGGAAGCCGGCGAAGGCGATACCAGTGGCGGTGTCGTGGCGCGGGCGAAACTTGCCCTGGATGCCAAGGGCGGCGGCGCGCTGTCGGATCTTCAGGTGATCTGGCGCCAGGTGCCCAAAGTCACCGGACACGGTCATTACGGCCATCGCATCGCCTTCGGACCCGATGGCAAGTTGTGGATCACTTCCAGCGAACGGCAGAAATTCGATCCCGCCCAGGACATGCAATCCAACCTGGGCAAGATCATCCGCCTCAACGACGACGGCAGCGTGCCGGCCGACAATCCGTTCGCGAAACAGGGCGGCATCGCCGCGCAGGTCTGGAGCCTGGGCCATCGCAACGCGCTCGGGCTGGCCTTCGACGCGCAGGGACGCCTATGGGAGCAGGAGATGGGTCCGAAAGGCGGCGATGAGCTCAACCTGATCGAACGCGGCAGGAACTACGGCTACCCCATCGTCTCCAACGGCGACCATTACGATGGCAGGGTGATCCCGGACCACGACACCCGTCCGGAATTCGCCGCGCCGAAAGTCAGCTGGAACCCGGTGATTTCCCCGGCCGGATTGATGATCTATTCCGGCGACCGGTTCCCGCAATGGAAAGGCGACGCCTTCATCGGCGGCCTGTCGTCGAAGTCGCTGGTGCGCATCGAGTTCGACGGCACCACGGCGCGCGAAGCGGCGCGCTACGACATGGGCCAGCGCATCCGCGAGGTGGAACAGGGGCCGGACGGAAGCCTGTGGCTGCTGGAGGACGAGGACGATGGCTCGGGCGGCAGGTTGTTGAAGTTGATTCCCGAAGCTTGATCCCGCGTCCCTCTCTCCGCTCGTGGGGAGAGGGACGCGATCCAGGACCCATACCATCAATTACTTCTTCATCGCAGCCGCTTTTGTTTCCACCGATGTCGAATCCGCCGGTCTCAACGGCGCCGTGCCCAGCGCCTGCTGGTAGCGCTGGTGCAAGGCCCGCACCTTTTCCACGTAGGCCTGGGTTTCCGCATACGGCGGCACCCCTTTGTAGCGGGTGACCGCGCCGATACCGGCGTTGTAGGCCGCCGCCACCAGGACCAGGTCGTTGTGGTAGCGCTTGAACAGGCTCTTCAGATGCTTCGCCCCGGCGTTGATCGATTCGACGGAGGAATACGGATCCACCACGCCGTATTGCCTGGACACGTCGGGCATCAACTGCATCACCCCTTGCGCACCCTTGGGCGACAGCGCCCTGGCATCGAAGCCGCTTTCCGCATGCGCTATCGAACGCAACCAGGCGTCCTCCACGCCCGTGACCCTGGCCGCGCTCCGGAACTGCTTCGCATACATATCCAGGCGCGGCTTGCCGACCTTGCCCAGGCCCGGATGCGCGGGTTCGCCCGGCGGCGTCGCCACGGTGAACTTCAGGTACACGGTGGAACCCGGCAACTTGCGCGTGCCATAGACCAGCTGCCCTTCCTGTTCGCGCTGGTACAGGGTGCCGCTGAACACGCCCATCGATCCCCACAGGTTGGGGACGTTGGCCGCGTTGTCGTCGATCTTCTTCGCCTCGCACTTCGACCCCGGCTCCGGCGCGGTCGACAGGCTGACGGTGCCGTTGCGCACGCAGCGATAGACCGTGCGCGCTTCCACCGGCAGGCAGGCCAGCAACAGCATGGCGGTCGGCAGGGCCAGCAGCGATCGGGGCGAAAACATGCGCGGATCGTAAACGTTCGCGGGCCAACCGGCGCATAACCGGCCAGCGCACGCATGATCCGGGCGCGGACACCCGGCCCGCCGCCTCAGTTCGAAGCGCCCGCCTGGATGGCCACGACCTTGACCTCGAATTCGCTGCAATCGGCGCTGCCGCGCTTGCAGACGCCGTTGATCCAGGTTTCTCCGTTGCCGAACATCACGCCCTGGCCGCTGATCATGAGCCCGGAGTACTTCTGCGCCTCGATCGCTCCGGCGATGGCAGGCGTGATGATCTTGTCGTAGTCGCGCACGAAAGCCGCCGGATCCCCGATCGTGGTCTTGCTGCCATCGATGTCGACCTTGATCGGGTAATCGACCAGCGCTGCGACCGCGGCCTTGTCGCCGTCGGCGACCGCCTTCTGGTAGGCCTGGATCACCGCCTGGTATCTGGCATGGTCGCCCAGCACCCTGTCGATGGAGGCGTTGACGGCCGTGTCGTCATCGGGAGCTGGCGCGACGATGGAACCGTTCGTGGCGTCGGGGGCAGGATTCGCGGCGATCGGAATCGACTCTGGCGCGGAAACCGCCTGGTCGCCTGCCCCGCTCGCGGGCACGCTCGCGGCAGGCGTATCGGCTGGCTTGCCGCAGCCGCAGAGCAGGAGCATGGCCAGCAGGAGGCCGAGGGGAGTTCTGTTCATTGGAATGCCTTGTCGGGTGAAGGGAAATACATGACCTTGTTTCCTGTCTCGCCCGGCCCGGCCCGGCGCAAGCCAACGATGGTAGTCCGGTCATGCTGCCCCTGGATCGCTTCCGATCATGGCTTTCCGCCGACCGCGACAGCTTCCTCCCGACACCTGTTGTTGCAGAGCGACTTGCCCGGCCGGAATCCGGATAGCGGACCGGGTGATATCGGCAAGGCAAGCCTGCTAAGCTTCATCCAGGTGAAGGAAATGTTACGACCGTAAGGAGAGAGCTACTGATGGGCATCAAGCTCAAAGCCGGCTCTATGGAGTTGGAAGTCGCATACATCGAATGGCTGCGCGAGCAGGGCTACAACCCGGCCGAGGGCATCGATTCGTTTTTCGACGAATCCGAATTCGTGCATGCGCAGTTGCCGATGATCCATGAAAGCGAGCAGGCGCAGCTGCTCGAAGAGGCTCGCCTGCACCTCAAGCGCCGTAGCGCGGATCCGCAGTTCACCGCGCAATTCCCGATCGTTTACCACTGCAGCCACGAAAGCGGCCGCGACCTGCGCTACACGGTCACGCTGGCGATTTCCGACCAGGGCGCCGAATGGGTGGGCCGGATCTGGAGCGGCAGCGAGTACCTCGGCGAGATCGTAGGCACCGGCAGCGGCCCGCATGTCAATTACATCGAACTGGCGCGCATGCACATCGAATCGCAGATCGTACGACCGGACGCGATAGTCCGCCAGGGAACCTGATCGCCGCCGCAGGCGCCGCCCGGATCAGTTCCGCGCCTTCCTCAACGCATCGGCGACCTTGGTGGTGACCATGAACGCGTTCAATCGCGCATTCATGAAATCCTTCCTCGCCACCACCCGCTCCCCGAACTCCAGCAACTGCGCCTTGCGCGCGCTGTCCCGCTCCCATGCGGGCGCGCCGGACACGCCGGGATCGCCGGACCGGGCGAAGGCATACCAGTAATCCCCGACCTGCCGCGCGAAGTCGCGGTCGGCGATGGTGAAGGGCGCGAGCAGGCAACCGCAATCGTCGCGGGTGTCCATGACGAAGGGAATCTCGCCGCCATGGCCCACGCCCGGCACCTTGCCTTGCAGGCCCTGCTGCACGTGGCTGAAGTAGTAACGCCAGACCGGGGCGGACCTGGAATGCAGATAGGCGATCTGCCGCGCATAGGCGGTGAACACCAGGTCGCGCACGGTTTCGCGGCCGAGCTGCGCATCGTCGTCGACCCCGGGATACAAGGTCTTCAACAGGAATTTTCCGGCCCGCAATTTCTCCACCAGTTTCGCCGGGTCCACGCCGAAGGCCGCGGCCACGGTGGCTTCGTCGCTGTTGCTGCCGACGATCAGCGGCAGCTGCGCCTGCTTGCGCTTGCGGAACGTGTCGAGGATCGGCTGCGGCAAGGCCGCATCGCCGACGATGAAACCCGGCGCCAGCGTCGGGCCCTTGTCGCCCAGGCCGAAGAAACGTTCCGCCGGCACCGCGCGCAGCTGCGCCGCCGTCGCACCGGCTCCGTCCAGGCCCACGGCACTGGCGACCTGCACGCTGACCTCTCGCGCCCGCGAGCGGCTATGGCTGGGAATGGCATACGGGCTTTGCGCGATTCCCCGGTTGAACAACCCCCTCGCCCGTGGCGAGGCGTACAGCGCGAGCACGCTCTGCGCACCGGCCGATTCGCCGAACAGGGTCACGTTGCCGGGATCGCCGCCGAACGCGGCGATGTTGTCGCGCACCCATCGCAGCGCGGCGATCTGGTCGAACAGGCCGTAATTGACCGGTGCGGAAGGATCATCGCCATCGATCGCCGGATGCGAGAAGAACCCGAGCGCGCCCATGCGGTAGTTGATCGTCACCACTACCGCACCGCGTCGCGCATACGCACTGCCGTCGTATAGCGCGACGTTGCCGGATCCATAGACCAGCGCGCCGCCGTGGATCCACACCATCACCGGCCGCTTGCCACCGGCATCGGCTTGCGGCGTCCACACGTTGAGGTACAGGCAATCCTCGCTCAAGGCACCAGCGGTACCACCGGCAGAAACCGGGATCCCCGGTTTCTGCATGCACGACGCGGCATAGGCATCGGCCTTGCGCGTGCCGGCCCAACCGGCAACGGCTTGCGGCTCCTTCCATCGCGACGCACCGATGGGAGGCGCGGCGAAGGGGATGCCGAGGAAAACATCGAGTCCGTCCTGCTTGCGTCCTTCGACCACACCATCACGGGTACTCGCCATAGGCACGGGAGCCTCCGGCCCGGCGGCGATGCCGCTTCCCGCGCTGGCCGACAGCAGGCATCCGGTCAGCAGCGACGCAAGCACGGAAGGAACCTTCATCGACAACCGCCTTTGCTGCAGGGTCTCGACCGCATCATGCCAGTTCCGCCGCACAGCGTGCGTCGTATGCGACATCCATCCGCACGACTATCGGGAGCGCATTGCCTGGCCCGGGGATTAGACTGCGCATGGACGAAGCGCCGTTCCCGCGAAGAGCCTGCCCTCGAATGCTGTCGTCGGGGTGGGGACCCAGCGACTTCGCCTCTATCGCAAAGGCACTGGATCCCCGCTTTCGCGGGAATGACGAGATAAAGCGAGACCCGCCTCGATCGGCGAGGTATCGAACCCGGACGCAATGACCCTCACGATTGGAGCCGGACAATGCAACCCCATCTCAATGTGGCCCTGGTCGGCTACGGTTTCGTCGGCAAGGTGTTCCATGCGCCGCTGATCGAGAACACGCCGGGCCTGCGCCTGCATGCCGTGGTCTCGAGCGATGCGCGCAAGGTGCTGGCCGATCATCCCGGCATGCGGGTGGTCGCCGAGCCTGAAGCCGCATTCGCCGACCCGGAGATCGACCTGGTGGTCATCGCCGCGCCCAATCCGGTGCATGCCGCCCTGGCCAGCGCGGCGCTGGCGCACGGCAAGCATGTAGTGGTCGACAAACCCTTCACCGTGTCCGTGCACCAGGCGCAACAAGTGGTGGCCGATGCCGACCGCGCCGGCCGCATCGTCAGCGTGTTCCAGAACCGGCGCTGGGATGCCGATTTCCTCACCCTGCGCAAGCTGATCGCGGAGGGTGCGCTGGGCGAAGTCATGGAATTCCACTCGCACTTCGACCGTTACCGGCCGGTCGTGGCCGACCGCTGGCGCGAACGCGATGAGCCGGGTTCGGGGCTGTGGTACGACCTGGGTCCGCACCTGCTGGACCAGGCGCTGCAGCTGTTCGGCATGCCCGAAGCGGTGTTCGCCGACATCGCCCTGCAACGCGACGGTGCGAGTGCCGCGGACTATTTCAACGTACTGCTGCGCTATCCGAAGCTGCGCGTGGTCCTGCATGCCGGATCGCTGGTAGCGGGGCAGCCATTGCGTTTCGCGGTGCACGGCACGCGTGCCAGCTACCTGAAGCATGGCCTGGACCCGCAGGAGGATGCGCTGCGCAAGGGTGGAATTCCCGGACAGGCAGGCTGGGGGATCGATCCCCTGCCCGGCGTGTTGCGTACCGGCGCAGCCGACAGCGTGGAAACGGAAATCGTGCAGGGCGTTCCCGGCGACTATGTCCGCTATTACGCGGCGATGCGCGACGCGATCCTGCACGGCGGCCCCGCACCGGTGACGCCGCAGGAAGCCCTGCAGGTCATGGCCATGCTGGAATGGGGACTGGAAAGTTCCGCCACGCGACGCGAGGTCGTCTGCCGCTAGTGCGCACCCACCTCACGAGCTCTTGGAGCACTTGTGGGAGCGGCGTAAGCCGCGAAGGCTCTCCCGAAGCATCGATTCGCGTGGCACCGTCGGGCTTCCGTTCGCGGCTTACGCCGCTCCCACATTCCCTCCCGCTCAATCGCTGCCCATGTGGAAAATATCGCTGACCTGGTCCAGCCATACCTGATGCGAATGTCCCGACTGGTCCAGATCGTCAAGGCGCAACAATGCGTTGACCCCTTCCTGCCCCTCGGCATCGCGGAAGGTCTGGATCGTGGGTCGCGTCGTTACCAGGCCCTTCAATTTCCGGCCGTCATCCAGGGTGATCTCGACGATGGCTTCATCCGGCAGTTCGGCGATGCGCGATTCGATCAGCGCGATCTCGTCCTGGCGGGTATGCACGCGTTCGGCGATTGCGGTCATCGCTTTCTCCTTTGTGAGAAGTGAGCGGAGAGGAGTGAGAAGTGGGCGAAGGCAGGGGGCGAAGGCTACCTCACTCCTCACTCCTCTCCGCTCACTCCTCCAGAGGAACAACGGGGAGCGTAGAACGCAACCGGTAGCGGCGCGTGAAAGACCGGCCTGATGCCGGCATGCAAGAACCTACATATTCCGGAACAAGGCCATGAACGGCTGGCTGACGGTCAGCGTTTCGGGGCGCGATTTCAGCCTGACCGTGCCCTTGCCGGTGTCGTCGCGGGCGATCGAGGCGATCGCCTTGAGGTTGACGATGGTGGAGCGATGGATCTGCTTGAAGGTGGACGGATCCAGCACCTCCAGCAGTTCGCGGATCGGTTTGCGCAACAGCGACTCGCCTTCGGCGGTCATGACCACGGTGTACTTGTGGTCGGCCTGGAAGTAGGCCACGTCGTCGACCATGATCAGGCGCGTGTCCTTGCCGGCGCTGGCGGTGATCCAGACCAGCGGCTCGGCCGGTCCGGTGGGCAGGCGTTCGCCGAGCTGGCGGATCAGCGCGGCCAGCGCTTCGGCATCGCTGCCGCCCTGGGCCAGGCGCGCCTGCAAGCGCTGCACGGTGGCGGCCAGCCGTTCCGGCGCGATCGGCTTGAGCAGATAATCGACCGCGCCCTTGTCGAAGGCATCGATCGCGTACTGGTCGTAGGCGGTGACGAACACGATCTGGGTTTTGGGGCTGGCTTCGGCGACGGCTTCGGCGACTTCCAGTCCGGTCAGCCCGGGCATGCGGATGTCGAGGAACGCCACTTCCGGCCGGTGCTCGGCGATGGCTTCCAGCGCGCTGCCGCCGTCCTCGCATTCGGCGACGATCTGCAATTGCGGCCAGGCCTGCGCCAGCAGTTTCGACAGTTCGTTGCGCAGCAGTTCCTCGTCTTCGGCGATGACGCACTTAAACATGGCTGCCTTCTTCCGCCTTCGCGGGGATGTCATTCGCGGGGATGTTGATGGTCGCCGCCACGCCGCTGGGGAAATTGGCGACGATGGCGAACGAGGCCGCACCACCATAGGCCAGGCGCAGTCGTTCGCGCACGTTCTTCAGGCCGATGCCGGTGCCGCTGCTTCCGGCGTTGAAGCCCTGGCCGTCGTCGGCGACGGTGACCGCGAGCGAGTCGTCGATGGTGCGGGCGATGATCCACACCGTGCCGCCGCCGGATTTCGGTTCCAGGCCGTGCTTGATCGCGTTCTCGACCAGGGTTTGCAGCATCATCGCCGGGAACGGAATGGACTTCAGCGCCTCGGGCACTTCGATCTGCAGGTTGAGGCGGTTGCCCATGCGGATCTTCAGGATCTCGAGATAGGCGCGCGCGCGTTCCAATTCCTCGCCCAGCGTGGACAGGGAATCCTCGGTGCGCGGCAGCGAATGGCGCAGGTAGGTGATCAGGTTCCCCAGCATCTCGTCGGCGCGCGCCGGGTCGCTGCGGGTCAGGTATTGCGCGCTGGCCAGGGTGTTGTAGAGGAAGTGCGGCTCGACCTGCGCGTGCAGCAGGCTCAGCTTGGCGACGGTGAGTTCCTTCTCGGTCACGGTCTGCTGCGCGGCCGCCTGTTCGTTGCGGCGGTGCTCGGCGATGCGGCGGGTGATGGCGCGGGTGATGGCCTCGGCGTTCTCCAGGTTGGTGCCGTCGTCGACCTTGAACCAGTCGCTCCACGCGCCGCTTTCCGGTTCGCAGACCAGGGTCAGGCTGCTGATGCCGTCGCCCGGGGTCACCGTGGCCAGGATCTGGTTGCGCTTGATGTGGATCCAGTACAGCGGGTTGAAGCGTCCGGGGGTCTTGTTGCTGTAGGGGTTGATGCGGGCGACCTTGGCCCGGACCTGCAGGCTGTCGCGCGCGCTTTCGATGTCTTCCGAACGCGGCAGTTCGCGGATGGTGGCGTCGACCAGGTCGAAGGCCACGCCGGCTTCCAGCGGAATCTCGATCTGCCGGCGCTGGCGGTTGGCCAGGGTGCCCGGATTGATGTCACCGGCGATCAGGCGGATGCGGCGGATATGCGAGACCGCGCTGGCGATGACGAAGCCCAGGGTGATCAGGAACACCAGGAACACCAGGCCGTTCGGCCCCGGGCCGCCGAGGAAGCCGTTCCACAAGGTGATGAACACCAGGTACGCGAACACCCAGGCGGCGGCGATGCGGAAGACGAAGAAGAAGCTGGTTTTCACGGGAGGTTCCGGAGTGTTCGGTTGCGGTGGAGATTATCCACTCGCAGGGCATGGGTGTCGGCCGCGGCGACGAAACCCGGATCCGGGCGATGGAACCGGGGAAACCGGGATCGCCCGGCGTACAAACTCCGCAAGAAGGGCGTGGCTGAGTTGCAAGAACGGAACGGGCCGGGGTCATTCCTCGGCCTCGGGAATGACGCCGAATGCCCGAATCAAGCCGAGCCGGGAAGCAGGTTCGGCCCGGATGAATCGCCAGGCCACCGGCAGGCGATGCGTCTAAACATGCTTGATCCATTGCCGGATGATCGCAACCAGCGCGTCGCTCTTATGCGCCAGGTCGGTGGTCCCCGCAAAACCGACGGAGGCGCGGTCTGCCCCGAGCCATTTGAGTAACCCTTCCGGATCAGCGATGGCCTCTGGTGGAACAGTCCGCTTGGGTTTGGCGCCCAGATGAAGAATAAGCTGCACAGCATTCCTCGCGCGCAGGTGCATGGTGGCAAAGTGCTCCGAAGTACGAAAGCTCGGTGCGTTCCATTTGATCTCCTCCGAGATGGCCGGATCCGCACTCAGCAAGAGCTTCCTGAGCGCAGCGATCTCGCTCTTGAGCGGATGGTCAAGTGCGTCGATGAAGGACTGCACCGTGGTAGCTGGCTTGCCGCTCTTGTCGGTCATTCTGCGATTATTCCTAAACGACCTAACGCCTGAATTAAGCCGACCCGCATCGGGACGGCGACTGGATGCAAATATAGCCGAGGACTTGCAGTCAGGCGCCGCCCCGATGCGGGTTCGGCTTGAACGAATTGTTAGGTTCCGCTCGATGAAGCTGATGCAATGTAACCATTGGCAGATGCCCAGTCAGGATTTTCATACTTTGCCATTGCGCTGGTCATTGGGCGATAGCCAAGCCGCGCATAAAAGTTCTCCTTGCCAGGGACAGACTGAAGCATGACGTTGCGGGCGCCGGATATGGAAGCGAGTGCCTCAACAATAGCTTTTCCCAAACCCCTGCCTTGGCGCTCTGGATCTACGACTACGTCAAAGACTACTGTCCAATTGATCTTGTCAGTGAGTGCGCGCCCAGCGCCAATTAAGCGATTATCATCATATGCAAATAGCGCGATCTGGCTATTGCGAAACGTCTGCTCGAGTAAAGCAGCACTTCGTGCACCGAGTGGTGCGCGAATGAACAGATCTTCGAGGTGCGTCCAGTTGACTGACTCGATTGATTGAGAGATTGAAATTGTCATGAGAGTGATTTGCGGCACCTAACGTCTGAATTAAGCCGACCCGCGAAGCGGGTTCGGCTTGAATGAATTGTTAGGCGCAACCCCATCCACTATCAGCGCGCCCTAGTTCCGGTGGTAAGAACATTTTCGGTGCAGAACCACGCATATAGCGGAGTAGAGAATGGCCAGACAACCAAGTTTGCCAGCGCCCATAGTAAGCGGCGCGTCCAGTCCAGTCGCTTATTAACCAAGGCATGCACAAAGAAGAAAGCCATGTGTGCGCACATAAGGATCATTACAACGAACCACCAATAGCCAATAATCCAAGCAAGTACTGGATTGTAAGGGGTGGCGCTTTGCCCAATGGCTTTATCAATAAGGTCATCCCCAAATGCAAGGATCAAAAACCCAGCAACTGGGAGTAAAGCGATTGGTACCCAGAATGTGCTGCGTCCCATAGTTGCACCTAACGCCTGAGTTAAGCCGACCCGCATCGGGGCACCGCCTGGGTGCTAGCGTAGCGGATAAGCACCCAGGCGGTGCCCCGATGCGGGTTCGGCTTGAACGAATTGTTAGGCCGCGCCATCCGACGAACCACCGTAGCCGTATATATCGAAGTCTAAGCTTAGTCCAAGCGCGGCAGCTCTTCTTTGCAGATCAGCACTCAAGGCGAAACCCGTATTGAAGGCGCCAGAGAATAGTCCGATGAAGAACCCCGCTCTGCCGCCAGATTCTTGTATCTGATCAAAGAAGCCTTTGTGCTGAGCCAAGTCCGTCAGAGCCTTATCTAAGAACCCAGGGAGATCATCGTCCTCAGGAACGTCAAAAGAGTACGACCAGTAAGTCTCTTTATAGGCGCCAGGCAGCGGATCGCCTTTACGGGTCTTGCGCGGCTGTCCCACAGTCCAATAGTAGCGAGGATCTAGTCCTAAGCTGGACGAGAAGAACTCGGGCACCTGCACCGGATGTGTGATGCGCAGTGACACGTCATAGCTATAGCGGAGAGATTCTGTCAAAGCGGCCTAACTCTAGATAGCCCCCAAAATTGGAGCGTAGCCAGATGTTGCGGCCAAGGCCTGGGTTCGTCAACGACTCTTATACTGCGTTGGTTGCTTTCCCAAAATGCCACTCAAGAATGGGATAGATGGCGAAAAGGAAAGGCCTTGAATGTGAGGCCTTTTCCAGTTCTTGCTTGCGGGCTTGTCGCTGGGTCTTACAGAGGAGCATGGTGAGATCTCGCTGCAGGCCTTAGAGACGCCGCCCGGTTTCCCCGTACAGCCGTATCGTCGTGTCCTTGCCCTCGCCCTCGAAGCTGACGCGCACGGCGGTGCCGGGGTGGATGAATTCGCGCGGCGCGCCGACGATCGGAGTCATCGCGTAGCGATCGCCATTCGGAAACAGCAGGATCAATGCCTCCTGTTCGTAAACCACCGAGATCGTCGGGCCGTCCGCGAATTGATAACGACCAGCCAGCGACTTCAACACCTCCACCGGTTGCGTTGTCCGTTCGACCCGCGTCGAGCGGAACATCGGCCAGTCGTAGACGTCGGAGATGGCGGCCAGGAACCGTCGCCGGTCTCCAGGTTCATGGTCATGCCGGCCCGATAGCCGACAGTGCCGCCCTGCTGCAGGTGCGTCCTGAATGAATTGTTAGGCCATTGCTAGCCCAAGCTATCTGTTGAGGATGGCGATATAGCCGAAGATCTATTCCGATGTGGAGAGTACTGCGTAACCTGTGTGCATATTGGCCCTATATGTGCGGGGCAAGCATTGCCCAACATACAACGGTCTGATTCCCGCTTTATTGCGGCACTGACATAGACGCAGTCCGGGCCGCGTCGACTACTTTTGTAGGACACGCCGGATACTTCAGCTGACCGTGAATGGTTCTGACCGAAGGCTGGTGTAAAGACTGAACCAACCAGAAAGCAGAAAAATATGCAGGAGAACGCAACAGCGAAAGGTAAAAGCAGGATCCACTGAAAATTTCTGTCTGGCCTTCCGTATAGAACCGAGCGTCGCGAAAGTCGCGGACGATTGACGGTGAAGCGAACGAAAGCCAATGCCACGGCAGTTTCCGGTATAGCGCAAAGAACCATCCAAAAAGGAGACGGAACAAATATGCCTATATGCATTGCGATAACGCCCGCGATCGCCATCACTATAAAAATTGCCGAAACAACAGCGCTTTTCATGGCCTAGCGCCTGAATTAAACCGACCTGCGTAGCGGACCCAACAACATGGCAAGCTCTTTCTGCCATGTTGTTGGTGTAGCGAAGCAAGTTCGGCTTGAACGAATTGTTAGCCCCACTTACAGCTGCGCAGAGATAACACTTTCAATCCAATCCTTGTAATGGCTCAGGCGGACATTGCAGGTGATTTGGCCATACCGTCCAGGCGTCCTAATAGTGCTTTGAGGATCTGACCACGAAGCCAGTCCGGCCAACAACCAATTCTTCTCAGCCTGGATGAGGACTGGTCCACCACTGTCGCCACTTCCTGAGCCGCCCTCAAGGGGCAAGGCGTCCGACGACTTGTCGAACATATAGCAGAGCCAGCGGTCGTGGGCGCTGGTGACCTTGTTGTACGCACGACGAAGCTCGGTACGGTGGGAGCTACTAAATTCGTACCCAGTGACTCCGTTACCCGTGGCGCCTCTCCCTATGAACTTGACGATTTGGCCGAACTCATCGTCGCTCTTGTTGATTGCGACAGGAGAGACGTCAGTAACGGGTTGTGCCAGTTCTATAAGTGCAATGTCCTCTGATGAGGAGAGCAGCACCCTAAAAAGCGTCCAATCCCAAGTGGCCAGCGCCTGGTCAAGTAGCTCTTGCGGCGGCTTTTTGTATCCGGGGTGTATCACGAGGCGTTCAACATCTCTGGGTACCCCGTTAATCGTTACCTGCTTGATTTCAGATTGCCACGTGACGGCATGAGCGGCGGTAATTACCCACTGCGGAGTAATCAATACGCCATGCCCCTCGCCAGGCATGTCAACTAGAGCAGGAAACTCAGATTCCGGAACCCGATACTTCGAGTCATCAACGTCATCTCGAATGACGACCGCGCTTGCACTGAAGGATACGACAAGCAGTGCGAGCAACAAGAGTCGGGTCATATATGATTCCTTGACAGGTGGCTTCGAGGGGCTAGCGCCTGAATTAAGCCGACTCTTAGCGGGCTGGCGACTGGGTGCGAATATAGCCGAAGGCGTGCACTTAGCCGCCGCCCTGCTGCGGGTGCGGCATGAGGAGCTGTTAGGCACACTCGCCGCGTGCTCGCCTAAGTGCTGTTCTGCCCCTTGCCCTTTCCGGCTACCTTGCCAAAGTCACTGGGTCCCCGCTTTCGCGGGGATGACGACATTAGGCAAGACTCGCCGCAAGCGCAGGGGCGGAACCCGAACGGAAGAATCCTAGGCAGCCGCAGCGCGATGCGCTTGCACCGGCCGCGGACGCCAGCCAAGCATGCGCGCCGGCAGGAACAGGATCGCCTGCAGGAACGCGAACAGCGCGGTGAAGGTGATGCCCACCAGCCGGAACGGCAAGGCGAGCAACCACACGATGGGCCACAGCACCAGGACCAGCAGGGCCAGCGGCCAGCACAGGATGAACAGCAGGCACCAGGCCACCGTCGCGATAAGTATCTTCAACTCCGTACTCCTTGATGTCTCATGACCGGTGTCGGATCCGGCGCTGGAGAGGAGGTTGCGATTCCACGGGGCCGCCGGCAACAGGGCGATGACAAAACCGCCATATGCGCCGACCAAGCCGGGAATAAGCCGACGAAAGACCGACCCGTCGCCCATTTCCCTGGTCCATGCACCTGCAGACACGCAGAACGCATCCACAACCCGGTGGATCGATCAGGGCTTCACCCCATACCCCGCATAGCGTCCGGCCACGCCCGGGTCCAGCGCGGTCGCCGCGGCGAGGTCGGCATCGGCGCCGCGCCGGTCGCCCTGCTGCGCCTTGGCCAGTCCGCGCACGTAGAACGACGAGGCTACCTTCGGGTCGGCGGCGATCGCGGCATCGTAGTCGCGGATGGCCAGGTCGAAATGGCGCAGGCGAAAATGCACGAAGCCGCGGCTGTTGAGATGGTTGGCGTCGGTCTTGTCGAGTTCGATGGCGCGCTGGCAATCGGCCAGTGCCGACTCCAGTACGATCCCGGCCACCGCGCGCGACCAGCAGCGGCCGCCCCAGGCGCCGGCCTGCTTCGGCGCAAGCGCGATGGCGCGATCGTAATCCTCGGTCGCGCGCAGGTATTCGCCATTGCGCTCGCGTGCGGTGCCTCGATTCATGAATGCATCGAAGTCTTCCGGATCCAACGCGATGGCCCGGTCGAAATCGGCGATGGCTTCGTCCAGTTCGTTCTTGTTCCCATGCATCGCGCCGCGCAAGCCATGGGCCTTGGCATTGCCCGGATCCAGGCGCAACACCTCGCCCAGGTCGGTGATGGCCTGGTCGTATTCCTGCCTGGCCCCGTGGGCGCGAGCGCGATTGAAATAAGCCATCTCCCGGATCGCATTACCGCTGGAAACGGACTCGAGCAATCCGGTACAGGCTTCGACCACCGACATCGAAGCCGCCTTCGCGTCGGCGCAATCCTGGATCAGCGCGGCGGACGCGCCGCGTGGCCTGCCGCCAGGCATGGCGACGTATTCGTCCTTGCGCAAGGTCAAGGTGGTGGTGCGCACTTCGTTGCGATCGCCCACGCGCTTGCGTTGCACCAGTTGCATCCACTGGACGATGCCGGTGGCCGGATCGATACGGAAGCGGGTGGAGCTGCCTATATCGATGTTGCCGGCCATCCGCGCGATCGCGTCCTGCGTCTCCTTGCCGCCATCGGCCAGGAACGCATCGCCGAGCAGACTGCGGGCGGAGGCGGCGAGTATTTCCCCACCCTTGTCGCGGTCGATGCCCAGGCTCCATTCCATCATCAGCCAGCCTTCGTGCAGCTCGTCCTTGTGCAGGGTCATGCGTCCGGTCATGGGATAGGCGTCGCCACCCTGCGGGTTGGGACCCTTATCCTGGTACTGGTATTCGTGTTCCAGGCCGAGCCCGCCCCGGGAAACGAAGTTGTAGGCCGAAGGCAGGATCGACAGCTGCATTTCCAGCACCGGCCGCGTGGTCAACAAATCGAATACATTGCGCAGGCCGGCACGCACCCCTTCCGCCATGGGCTTGCCGCCGTTGGCGAGGATCCTTTCGAACTGCGGTTCCGCCACCGCGCCGAAACGTCTGTGGACCGCGTCCAGGTTGGCGATGCCGGCGTAGGTTCCATCCGCTGCCAGCCGCACCTCTAGCGGCAGGCCGCCCATGCTTGAGGTCAGTTCCTGCAGCATCAGCTGGCCCGCGTCCGACACCTGCTCGTATCGTGTATCGCTGTCCAGCGTGGTCCACGATTGCACGTAGCCCTGCGCGTCCTCACCGATGATCCGGATCCGGGTCACGCCGGTGGTCACCACGCGGTTGCCCACGCCCTTGACCTCGGTGATCCGCTCGCTGGTGTCGTCGTAATCCAGGCTGACACCCTTGGCCCAGGGCAGTGGCCACTCGACCACTTCCACGGGCGCCTTGCGGTATTCCTTGGCGGCCAGCGCCCAGGGCAAGGCGATCGATGCGGCGAGCGCGAGCGTGGCCGGAATCCATGGTTTCATCACGAGTCCCCACTCGTGTTGCGTTACCGCATCTTAGACCAGCCCGGCCCGGCCATCCGCCTCAGTCGTGCGTGCGACGGCTCATTCCCGGACCAGGGTGACCAGCGCTCCGGTGCCGATGATCCTGAAGGTGTCGCTGTCGATGCGCTCGACCGCGCTGCCGTCGTCCAGCGCATAGGCGGCGCGCGGCGCGCCGCTACCGGCGTCATCATGCGCAATCGATGGTCCCAGCACGTGCACCTTCTGCCGGTTGCCCGCCAGGTCCTGGGCGAAAAAATATGCTTGCTGCATGTGGAGCTCCCATGGTTCGGGGCGCCCAACCTAACCAGCGCCGGTTAAGCATTGCGTGAAAAGCGCGTTACCGCTTCCTGAAGCGTCTTCGGCAATCCCTATCCATGGCGCGCGCGCATGACCGCATCGCCCTCGCCCACATCGACCAGCACGCCGGTGCTGTTGCCGGTCAGCGCATGCCGGGCCTGGGCCAGGGTATCGGCCGAGGCCACCGCATCTTCCAGTTGCTCGAACCAGTCGCGGTTCCTGAGCTCATCGCGCACCTGCCAGCCGTTGTAGACCGGCGAGATGGTGAACAGGATGCGTTCCATCGTTCCTCTCCACGTGGGGACGTGGCCGCGAGCATGGATGCGGAGTGTTGCATCGTCGTTTCACCGCTCCGGATTTCATCGGGATTTCCATGCCGATGATCAAACCAGCGGATCGGGCCGGCCTGTCAGTGCGAGGCTGGCGTGGTGGCCACGACCAGCCGCCAGATCGTGTTGCCGACATCGTCGGCGACCAGCACCGCGCCGCGACTGTCCTGGGCCACGCCGACCGGGCGACCTTGCGCCTCGCCCTTGGCGTTGAGGAAGCCATCGAGCACGGTTTCGATCGGGCCCGAAGCTTTGCCCTGCTCGAACGGAACGAACACGACCTTGTAGCCGCTCAACGGCTTGCGGTTCCAGGAACCATGCAAGCCGATGAAGGCGCCATTGTGGAAACGCGGCGGCAATGCATCGCCGGTATAGAAGGCCAGTCCCAGCGGCGCCACATGCGAGCCCAGCGCATAGTCCGGCGCGATCGCCGTGGCGACCCGCGCGGGATCCTGCGGCTGCATGCGCTTGTCGACGTGCTGGCCGTAATAGCTGTATGGGAAACCGTAGAACGCGCCTTCGCGGACCGAGGTCAGATAATCGGGCACGAGATCATTGCCCAGTTCGTCGCGTTCGTTGACCACGGCCCACAAGCGGCCGTCGTCCGGCTGCCAGGCCAGCGCGGTCGGGTTGCGCAGGCCACTGGCGAATACGCGGCGGGTGCCGGCGGCCGCATCGATTTCCAGCACCGCGGCGCGATCGGTTTCGTTGTCGATGCCGTTTTCTCCGACATTGCTGTTGGAACCGACGCCGACGTACAAATGCCTGCCATCGGCGCTGGCGACCAGACTCTTGGTCCAGTGATGGTTGAGGGAGCCCGCGGGAAGGTCGACCACCTTCACCGGTGCGGCGGCTATCGCGGTCTCGCCCGTGCGATACGGGAAGCGCACCACCGCATCGGTATTGGCCACGTACAGCGTGTCGCCGACCAGGGCGACGCCGAACGGCGAGTTGAGGTTCTGCAGGAACACGCTGCGCGTTTCCGCGGCCCCATCGCCATCGGCGTCACGCAACAGGACGATGCGGTTGGCGCTGGGCACGCCCGCCCCCGCTTTCTTCATTACCCTCTTGGTCACCTTGCCCTTCAGACCCTTGTCGTCATCGGGCCTGGGCGGCGCATTGGTTTCGGCCACCAATACATCGCCATTGGGCAGCACGTACACGGTGCGCGGGTGATCCAGTCCATTGGCGAAGGCATTCACCGCGAAACCCGGCGCAGCGGCGGGTTTGCCTTGCGCCGGCCAACCGACGGCCGGTGCGATATCGACGGTGGGGATCAGCGAAGACTCGGGCTGCGCCAGCAGCGGCGTTGGACCGGTGTCCTGGCCTGCGCTGGTTTCGGAATGCCCCTGGCTGCAACCCGCGAGCAAGGCGAAGGCGATCGGGCCGGCGAGACGACGCATGGATTTCATGGGAATCCGGGATCGGGGAAGGTGGATGACGGTCGAGTCTGCGACCGCAAGGGTCAATCCGGTGTGAGCGCGGATTCCGGCGCGGGTTTCAATACGGATTGCCTTGCAGGGTACGCGAGCGGTTAGCATCGCTGCCGACCCTCCCATGGAAAACGTGATGTCCGACTGGCGAACCCTGCTGCGCGATGTACCCGATTTCCCCAGGCCCGGCATCCTGTTCAAGGACATCACCCCGGTGCTGGCCGATGCGCAGGCGTTCGTTTCGGCGATCGCCGAGATGGCCGCACCGTGGCGCGATGCGGCGCTGGATGCGGTGGTCGGCATCGAATCGCGCGGCTTCATCCTCGGCGCCGCACTCGCGCATGCGCTGGGCATCGGCTTCGTCCCGGTGCGCAAGCCGGGCAAGCTGCCGGCGCGCACGCTGTCGCTGGACTACGCCCTGGAATACGGCAGCGACCGCCTGCAGATCCATGCCGACGCCATGCCGCCCGGTGCGCGGGTGATCGTGGTCGATGACGTGCTCGCCACCGGCGGCACCCTCAAGGCGGCGCTGGCCTTGACCCGGCAACAAGGCGCCGATGTGGTCGGCGCGGCGGTGCTGCTGGAACTGGGCTTTCTCGATGCGCGCGCGCACTGGGCCGACCCGGCGCCACTGCTGAGCGCGGCGGTTTTCTGAGCCCGGCGAGCGCCGGTCAGCTGCCGGCGAGGAAGTCCGCCTTGCCCAATGGCACGCCGGCGTGGCGCAGGATCGCGTAGGCGGTGGCGACGTGGAAATACAGGTTCGGGGTGACGAAGGCGAGCAGATAGGTGCGTCCGTCGAAGCTGAGCGGCTCGCCGTTCCGGCGCGGCACCGAGATGGCGCGGCCTTCGCTGCCGTCGATCTGCGCGGCAGTGAACGTGCCCAGGTAGTCGATCGCGCGGTCGAGGCGCGCATACAGTTCGGCGAAGGTGGTTTCGTCGTCCTCGAACTTCAGCGCCTCCACCCCGGCCAGCCGGGCCGCCGCGTTCTTGACGCCATCGGTGGCGATCTGCACCTGGCGCAGCAGCGGGAACATGTCCGGGTACAGGCGCGTCTGCAGCAGCACGCCCGCATCGAAGCCCTGCGCTTGCGCATGGGCCTCGCCCTTCACCAGCAGCTGGCGCAGGTTGCGCAATGCGCGTTGGCCGACGGGCACGGTGGCCTGGTACATCGAAAGGGCGTCGCTCATGGTTCTGCTGCCGGAAAGGAAAGTGCGCAGAGTCTACGCCCGGTCCGATTTCCGGATTAGCCCGGGTTCGCGGGAGAGTGCATCCCGCTGCGCCGGTGCGCGCATTTCACGGAACCTTGCCGGTCCCCGCGCATTCAATGCCCGCATGCGCCATTTCCTGTTGCTGCTGTGCCTGCTGCCGATTCCCTGCCTCGCGGCCACCGCCACTCGCGTGCTGCATGCCGGCGACAGCGCTTTGCGGGTCGAAGTGGTGGACGTGGACGACCCGGCGCGCGTGGATACGCTGCAGCGCTGGATCAGCGAAAGCGCCGAGGCGACGAAGACCCTGTCCGGGCGCTTTCCCTTGCGCAGCGCCTACGTGCGCGTGCAACAGATCGACAGCCGCGATTCCAGTCCGGTGCCGTGGGGCCAGACCCAGCGCCGCCGCGAGACAGGCGTGCTGCTGTACGTGCGCCGGAATGCGGACTACGAAGCCTTGCGCGGCGACTGGACCGCGGTGCACGAACTGTCGCACCTCTACCATCCGTATCTCGGCGACAGCGGGCGCTGGCTGGCCGAAGGCCTGGCCAGCTATTACCAGAACGTTTTCCGCGCGCGCGCCGGCATGCTGGGCGCGGACGAGGCCTGGGAACGCCTCGATGCCGGCTTCCGCCGCGGCGAAGCGGCCACTTCCGGCACGCGGATGGACGCGATGGGACGCGGACGCGGCGGCACCATGCGCGTGTACTGGGCCGGCGCCGCCTACTGGCTGGAAGCGGATCTTGCATTGCGCCGCGAACGCGGCACCTCGCTCGATGCGGTGCTGGACGAATACGCGCGTTGTTGCCTGGACGGCAACGCGACGTTGGCGCCGGACGACTTCATCGCCGCACTGGATCATCTGGCCGGTGGCGAACTGCTGACCGCGCTCTATCGACGCCATGCCGCGCTACGCGAATTCCCGACGCTGGACCCGGCTTACCGGCAACTGGGCATCGAACGCGGCGGCAATGGATTGCGCTTTTCCGGGGCTCGCGAAGCGGTGCGCCTGCGCAAGGAGATCATGGGCGCTGAGATCAAGGGCACTGCTGCGGAACCATGACGGAAGCGGGCTTTGTTTCGCTTGGCCTCCTCCTTTGCAAAGGAGGCAAAATCATCCGCCCTCAGCCCTGCGGCAGCGCTTGCGTCATCACCCAGTCTTGCTTCGGATCCTCGCCGACCATGAAGACCGAGCGCCCGACGATCTGGAAACCGTGCTTCTTGTAAAAGCGGATCGCCTGCGGCGCTTCCTGCCACACGCTCAGCCACACCGAACGCGAACCGCGCAGGCTGGCCGCGGCCAGCAGGTTGGCGACCAGTCGCGCGGCGATGCCGCGCCCGTGGAAGGCGGCATCCAGGTAGATGCGCCCCAGTTCCACCGTCGGCAGCGGACCCACTTCCGCCGGCGTCGGCGTGCCCCAGCGCAGCTGCGCGAAACCGGCCCATTGCCCGTCCTGTTCGACGATCAAGGTCAGCGTGTCCGGGTCGCGGATCTCGCGCGCCTGCAGTTCCGGACGGTAAGTGGCCTCCAGGAACGCGGCCAGGTTTTCCGGCGTGCTGCAATGGCCGTTGGCGGCGAGGAAAGTCCGGCGCATGAGCGCGGACAGCTCGGCGGCATCGGCCAGGCGCGCGGAGCGGATCACGGCGTTGTTCTTCATCGGACATCCCTGTGTCTTCCATTGCTACCCCAGCATAAACGCATGCTTGGCAGGCGTCAGGACATCGCGCAGGATCGTCGGCCCGCGCAACGTCGCCACGTCACGTACATCTCAGGCAACAATGCAATACGCCGCTTTCGGGCTGGCAGCGAGTTCCGAAGCGCACAGGGCCGCCGCATACGGAGCGGGTGGCCTCACCCGGAAAGCAAGCTGCCGCAGCGGATGGGCCACGCGCATCGCCTGCTGGCCCAGGCGCGAGGTCGCCAGCGCGCCGCTGACCAATGTCTGCTTATGCGGAAGCAGATCCGCCAGGTACGATTTTTCCCTGGACAGGCTGTCGAATCGCCGCAACCGGGGCCAGAGCGCTGGCGCTTGTTCGAGCAGCGACATCTCGTTCAGGCGTCCTGGGCTGGACCTGGCGAACTCCGGATCCCAGCCGATCTTGAAGGCACTCAAGGTGTCGCCCAGCAGCAGGTTGCTGGAGGACGCGATCACCTGGCCGTCGCACAGCGTTTCGGCAAAAACGATCGCACCGATTTCTTCGAAGCGCGCGCTCATCTCGCGGAAGAAACCGGCCTGCTCGACCGAGGAAAGCAGCGAGGTCCCGTTGGCGCCTTTCCAGCCGGCGTGTTCGAGCCGCACGTGGTCCTGCACGGCGTCGCTGCCGTGGCGGATGCGGAAGCCGACCTCGCCGCGTTCTTCCAGCCTGCGCCTGCATCGGCGCAGGTCCTTCAGCGTGGAACCGGGGAATCCCGCCAACGGGGAAATCCCCGCGTCCAGGTCCAGGACCGGCCGCTGGAAACGATGGCGCTCGAACCAGCTTCCCCCGGCCTCGCGCGCACCATCGCACAAGGCGGAGAAGATCGGGCAGGTTGCGGGCAGGTTGTGGAAATCGATCGCATGCGCGGAGGAATCGCGTCCCCCGACATGGGCCAGCAAGGCGGCGGCGACGGTGGCGGATTCGCCCGGCGCGCACAGCATTCCCGAACGGAAAGTGTGCAGCGTGTGGTAGCTGCGCAGGTGCGGCACCGGTATTCGCCAGCCGGGCCGCTCCCGGGTGAAGCAACCCAGCCCGATCAGTTCCTTGCCGCCGTGGCCAGCGCGCTCGATCAGGACCACCAGCGGGCGATGCCCCGGCGTCAACCAGCGCGCGGCGGGCAGGACGAATTGCGGGGTCGCGAACGGGTTCGCTGCCGTCGGCAGTTGCCGCGCCAACGCATCCCAGGCCGCCAGCGAATCGCTGTCCAGGGCATCGAGTCCACTGGTGCGTAGCGTGATCGACATGTCCCGATCACTCCCCCGCCACGGTAATCATGGCCCCGCACGAGTCGGTGCCCGGGCACCGACGGGGTTCGCAACGCGCCGCGCATGCGGGAAGCCTGCGCCCAGGACTGGAACCGCGCACGAATGGAATCGCCGCCGGAACGGAAACGACTGGAAACTTCATCTACCGCGAATCCCCTGTTGCATGCTGCATTGCCGCCATGATCCGGCCGCCGGCCGCCGGACCCCTTCCGGCGGCCCGTCCTGCGCGCGCAGGACGTCGAATGGATCAACGCAACCGGGGACCCGGACAGGCCACGGAAGCGCTGCGGCCTCATTCGATTCGAAAGCCGCTTGCGGGTCAATGCATCATCGCTTCGGCGGTGTCGTGGCCACCTGCTCCGCCGGTTCGACCGGCGCCTGGACCGGCGGCGGCACTTCCCCCTGCGCCGCCTCGTGCGGCACGAGGCAACGCTCGTTCTCGGGCACTTGCACCAGCAGGTGGTGCGGCAGCAATGCGGACAGGAAGGCGAACAACCAGGCGATCAGCTTGCGCAGGACGAACAGGAAGTGGACTTGCATGGGGCACCCCGCTTGCATCGATGGCCGGCAGGATAGGATCGCGGGCGCCACGGTTGGGGGCTGTTGCGACGAAACCCGGGAATACGCGATGGAAGCGGGGATCGACGGCATGGAAAACCGGGGCCCGCCCATTGCATTCCCCGTCGGATGCGCCTGCCGCCGCCGTCCCCCTACTCGATCCGCACGATCGTCGCCGACTTTCCGCCCAGTTGCAGGGGCCTGTCGAATGCGACCCCTAGACCCGTCATCACATCGTGGCCGCGACTTTTCGCATCGATGAAATCGCCGAAGCGATCCAGCGCCAGCGGCACGGTTTCGGCATTCCGGTTCAAGGCCACCATCACCGCGCCGCTATCGTCGTAGCGGAAATACACATAGACGCCATCGACCGGCGCGAAGTGCCGCAGCTTGCCGTGCCGCACGACCGGGGCGCGCTTGCGCCATTGCAGCAGGCGCCGCAGGTAATCCTGCGCATCGCGTTCGGCGACCGACAGGCCAGCGCCGGTGAATGCGCTTTTCGCATCGCCTGCCCAACCACCCGGCATGTCGGCGCGGATCCGGCCGTCGTCGCGTTCGCGCGGGCCCTGCATCAGCGCTTCGGAGCCGTAGAAGAATTGCGGCGTGCCGCGCATCGTGGCGACATAGGCCATGGCCAGCTTGAACAGAGCCGTATCGCCGTCCAGCTGGGCGAGCACGCGCGTGGTGTCGTGGTTCTCGGCGAACACCACCAGCCGGTCGGCGTCCGGGTACAGGTAATCGTTGCCGAGCATTTCGTACAGGCGTCCCCAGCCGGTCTCGATGCCTTCGGGTTCCGTCAACGCACTGCGCAAGGCGATGTGGATCGGGAAATCCATCATGCTCGGCATCCACGGAACATGGCCGTCGGTATCGACCTTGCCACGCTGCCAGTGCGCGACCGTGGCCGGATGCGCGCTCCACTCCTCGCCGACCATGCTGAAGCCGGGATACTCCTCGAGTATCGCCTTGCCCCACGCGCTGAGGAAATCGGCGTCGGCATAGCCGTAGGTGTCTTCGCGGATGCCGGACAGGCCGGCGTATTCGATCCACCACAGGCTGTTCTGGATCAGGTAGGTGGCCAGGTGCGGGTTGCGCTGGTTGAGGTCGGGCATGCCGGGCGAGAACCAGCCTTCGACGAAGCCGGCACGGTCCACGCGTGCTGCATGCGGATCCTGCACCGTGGTCCGGCGATGGTTGGTGGGCGCGAACTTCCCGCCGTGGTTGATCCAGTCCGGCGTGGGCAGGTCGCGCATCCACCAGTGCTGCGAACCGATGTGGTTCAGGACCACGTCCATGATCAGGCCGACACCCTGCGCGCGCGCCTTGGCGGACAAAGCGCGGTAGTCCTGGTTGCTGCCGAAGCGCGGATCGATCCGGTACAGGTCGGTGATGGCGTAACCGTGATAGGAATATCTTGGTTGGTTGTTCTCCAGCAACGGCGTCGGCCACAACTGGGTGTAGCCCATGCCGGCGATGTAATCGAGGTGCCTGGAAATTCCCGCGATGTCGCCGCCGTGGCGCCCGTTGGGCGAGGCGCGATCGGCCGCTTCGCGCATTCCCGCGACGCTGTCGTTGCCCGGATCTCCATTGGCGAAACGGTCCGGCACGATCAGATAGATCGCATCGGACGAATCGAAGCCGCGCCGCGCCGCCGACCCCGGTTCGCGCGCGTCGAGGCGGAACGGGTGGCGCACGGCGATGCGATCGCCATCGAGGAATTCGATGTCGAAGCCGCCCGGTTCTGCGTCGGCGGCGATGTCGAGGGTGACGAACAGGTAGTTGGGATTCGCCACCTTCTGCACATCGGCCAGGGCGACGCCGCGGCGCGACAGCCGCGGCGTCAATGCCGCGACCGCATCGCCATGCACCATCAACTCGACCCGGCGATGTTCCATTCCCACCCACCAGCTGGCGGGTTCCAGGTGATCGATGGCGTAGTCGCGCGCCTGCGCGGCGGCGCTCAATGCCAGGCCCAGGAAAAGTACGATCAGTGTTCTCATGGCGGAATCCCCAGGACTTGCGATGGGCCGCTGCCTTCGCATTCGTGAACGAGGCTACAAGCCATGGCGGCACGCGTACGCATGAATTCGTATGTACTGCAATGCAGCGCGACGGCCCAGCATGCGCATTCATCGCGATCTTCACGCACGACGAGCGGATGTTCGCGCATGGTCGCGTGCATCACGGCTCATGCACCAGCGAGGAGAACGCCATGAACCCGCACGACCCCAACCCCGCCGCCCCGCCGCGCCCGAAACCCGGCGAGGTACCCAGCCCGGTCAGGGATGTGCCGCCGGGCCAACCGACCGATCCGGTTTTCCCACCCTTGCACGATCCCGGCGTGAACCCGGATCCTGGCGCACCCGCTCCGGACGACTCACCGGATCCGCAGGGTCCTTGATCGGGTTTCCCGGCAGGCCTCTTATCCGCCGCGATACTCGGCAACCACTTCCTCTGGCGTGGGATTGGCCTTGGCCTTGCCGTTGACGAACACCACGGGCACGGGCCCATTCATCACCGACAGCACTTTCGAGACCTCGTCCGGCGAGGCCAGGCTGCCGAACTCGGCGTTTTCCGAACGCGCGTAGGGCACGCCCTCGGCGGAGAGGCGGCGGGCCAGTGCCTCGGCGCGTTGCGCGGCATCGGAGGGACAGTTGGCGGGCGCGAAAATGACGATGCCCCGGCTGGCCTGTCCATCGGGCGCCGGGATCTGGACGAAGCCATGGCCGCCGGCTGTTTTTCCGGAATCGATTCGCCTGGTTGCCTTGGCGACCACTTCGCTGACGCCGCCTTCCGGCGCGTATACGCTCCACAGACAGATGCCGGCGACGACCACGCCGACCGCCAGACAGGTCTTCACCACGTTCATGCCATTCCCCCTGTTGCGTTGGCTGCGATTGTATCGGCTGCGGCTCAAGCGGGGTCAGGCGGTATCAGACGACGCCCACGCGGTGCCGCGATCCTGTTCCAGCGTGGCCATGTCGATCGAGCGGCCTGTTTTTTTGTAGGAGCGGGCCTTGCCCGCGATGCTCTTAATCACGCTGCCCGCAAAAGCATCGCGGGCAAGGCCCGCTCCTACGCCCGAAGGAAGTCCCCTTGGGGGACGCCCCGAGGAAGTCCCCTTGGGGGGACGCCCCGAAGGAAGTCCCCTTGGGGCCAAGGCGTGCCGTGCAACGCATCGAGTGCCGCTTCACCACGTGACCAGCTGCGAAAGATTCCACACCGCCACTTCCCTGTCGTTGTCGTCGTAGACCGAGAACCGGATGGTTTTCGATTCGTCGCCCGACAGGAAGAAGCAGGCCGCCTCGCGCGCCAGGGCTTCCTTCACCGCCGGCGTGCTCTGGTGCCAGGCGGGACCGACCCATAATTTCGGACGGCCGTTGTCCACCGATGCGTTGCGCACCAGGCCCGCCGGCAGGGCGGCTTGGAGACTTGCCCGGCATTCCCGCATGCGCGCGGCGGCCGTGGCCTTGTCTGGCAACACGCGCGCTGGTGCTGGCGCTGCTACTGGTGCTACCACCGGTGCCGGTGTTGCCGAGGGAGCGGGAGCCGGAGTAGTGGCCGTGCCTGTGGGTGGCGAGCACGCCGCCGACAGCAGGGCGCCCGCAAGCGTGGCGACGGCAACGCCGATGGCGGCAAGGCGTGGTTTTCGGTGCGCTGATTGCATGGTGGCGGCACGATCCCTGTTATGGCGCCGGCGGCGGTTCGGGCGGAGGGGGCTCCGCGCCGGCTTGCGAAGGCAGGTAATAGCCGACACGGTCGAAGAAGCGCTTGTAGAACCCGGCATCGCGCACGGTCTTGCTGGCCACGCGCACCAGCGAATCGTCGCTGCTGCCGATCGGCAACGACACCGAACCGAGCACGCCCACGCCCACGCTGGCCGAAGTCGGGTTCTTCTTCAGCGCATAGCGGTCCTGCACCGCGCTGACGAACACCAGCGCCTGGTCGGCGCCGTGCTCCACGCAGGACACGCGCAGGTCGAGTTGCTGGTGGTCCTCGGGTTCGGGCTGGAAGTTCTTGGTCGCCTCGACCGACTCGCCGGTGGCGCGCGTCACCACGTAGCCCTGCCCGAGCAAGGCGCGTCGCGCCGCTTCGCAGGCGCGCGCGGGCGTGGTGGCGTAATTGCGCGAATAGATGTTGTCCGAGTCGAAGGATTCTTCCATGAACAGCGGCGCGGATTTGGGCTTGCCCGCAGTGCCGCACGCCGACAACAGCGCACAGGCGATGAGTGCGGCCCAGGGAAGCGGGGAGGAGCGGGACATGGCGGCCTGGACGACGTTGGAGGAAGGCAAAGCATACCCATTGCCGCTGAACGTACCTGCCAGCGGCGGCCTGTGCCGGGCGAGCCGTCAGGAGCGCGGGCAGGGCCATGCGATACGCGCACCGCCCCCGGCGACGGCTTTGCGCCGATTGGCCGATTGCCTCGAGCGTCTGGAGAGGCGGGGTTTGATCGGCTACCGTCGGGCGGGACAACCCGAGCAGAGAAGTCTCGATGAACAAGCCCTCCCTTTTCGCCTGCCTGCTGTTGCTGGCCACGACCTACGACGCAGGCGCCGCCGACCCGGCCCTGCGCAGCGCGGATATCCTCGCGCAGCAACGCGGGATCCGCGCCGACATGGATGCGCGCACCGACCGCTACGTGGACATGCCGCGATCCACGCGCAAGGCGATCCTCGCCGACCAGGACAGGCTGGCCGTATTGCTCGAAGGCAAGGTCGACACCTCGCAACTCGATCCTTCCAGCCGGGATGAAGTCGCCAGCCTGCTCGCCAGCATCGACGCCGCCGTCAACCGCACCGGCGACGAACGGCTGATCTGCACGCGCGAAGCGCGCATCGGCAGCAATTACATGACCCGCGTCTGCCGCACGCCCTCGCAGCTGCGCGAACAACAGGCCGCTGGGCAGAAACTGCTCAAGGACGAAACATCCCGGGTCAAGTGCAGCAACAATAACGGATGCATCTAGGAAGGCCGGGATAATCGGCACGAACCCAATCCAGGCGACGTCACGCATGCAAGTCACCCGCCAGGACGATCCACCAGGGCAGCCAGCTTCTTCGGCGCCAGCAGGCAGTAACTCCCGGTCACGAGGTCGTTGACCTCGTCCCAGTCGCTGCCGGCATCGATGACCAGACCGGCGATATCGGGCCACCACACGGGTTTGAAGAAGGGAGCGCGCGAGAATTTCGGCGCCTCCAGCCTGGCGCTGGAACGGAAGGTCAGCACGGTGACCGGGCCATCGGTTCCGGCGGCCCTGGCGTAGGCCGGCGGCCAGCCCGCGTCGATGACCAGCACATGGGCGAAGTTCCTGCCGCGGATCATCCAGCGCGTGCCGACCCACGCCCGCTCTTCATGGGCTTCGGGAAACTCCAGGCAGATCGCCCGCAGCCGATCGACGATCCAGGGTTCGACATTGGCGTGATTGGTCATCGTCGCTCCTGTATCCACGGATTGTCGCTAAGCCCGGCCATCCTAATTGCGCCGGACGAAAATCCGTATAGCGGCCCCGGCCACCTTGTGCACGTCGAAGAGGTAACCTGACCCGTATCCTTGCAGCCTATGAAACGGGACGCACCATGATCAACAACGACGTAATGCGCAGCATCCGCTACATGCTCGACCTTGGCGACGGCAAGGTGGTCGAGGTCATCCGGTTGGCCGACGCGGATTTCCCGATTGAAAAATCCGACGTGCCCGGTTTGCTGAAGAAGGAGGGCGAGGACGGTTTCGTTCCATGCGGCGATCGGGTACTCGCGCATTTCCTCGATGGCCTGGTGTTCTATTATCGCGGTCGCGACGAGAGCTTGCCGCAGCGCCGGGTAGAGGACCGGATCAGCAACAACCTGGTGCTGAAGAAGCTGCGGGTCGCGTTCCAGCTGAAGGACGTGGACATGCACGAGATCTTCGAGCGCGCCGGCTTCCCGCTTTCCAAACCGGAGCTGAGCGCGCTGTTCCGCCAGCCCGGGCACAAGCACTACCGCCCCTGCGGCGACCAGATCCTGCGCAACTTCCTCAAGGGATTGACCTTGCGCTACCGGGGCGAAGGCTGAAGCCCGGCAGTGGATGCATGGATCGCCGATCGCTTCGTGAATCCAGGCATGTTCGCCGGATCCTTGCCTGAATGCGGATTCCGGTTTAACCGCTAGCCAACACCGTTCCGACCCTGTTCCGACGAATCGTTGGACACGATTGCCGCCGACACCTGCGGACGGCAAGCGATGAAGAACACGGATATCGAGATCACCGGCAGCAAGGTGGCGGCCGTCACCTTCGCTTTCTGGGTGATGAAGATCGCGGCCACGACGCTGGGAGAGACGGCGGGCGACCTGTTGTCGATGACCCTGGACCTCGGCTATGCGCTCGGCTCGGCCGTGCTGGTCGCGGCCTTCTTCCTGCTGCTGGCGCTGCAGGTCTCCGCGCGCCGTTTCCACCCGGCGCTGTTCTGGTCGGTGGTGCTGGCGACCAGTACCGCCGGGACCACCATATCGGATCTGCTGGATCGCACCCTGGGACTCGGTTACGCGCTGGGCTCCACCCTCCTGGCGACCTGCCTCGCCCTGATCCTGCTGGCATGGCGCAGGTCCGAAGGATCGATATCGGTCAGCCGCATCGATTCCCGCAAGGCGGAGATCTTCTACTGGAGCGCTGTCCTGTTCTCCAACACCCTGGGCACGGCCCTGGGCGATTTCCTCGCCGACGACTCCGGGCTCGGCTTCGCTGGCGGCGCGGCGCTGGTCGGGGCGCTGATCCTCGCCACCGCGCTCGCCACGCGCATCAGGAGCATCAGCAAAGTCGTCCTGTTCTGGATCGCCTTCGTGCTGACGCGTCCATTCGGGGCGACCTTCGGCGACGTGCTGACCAAGCCGCTGGAAAAAGGCGGGCTGGACTTCGGCACCCTCGGATCGTCGCTGATCCTGTTTTCCATTCTTGCCTGCCTGGTGACCTTCTCCGTGCTGCAGCGCCGTGCGGAAACGGCACGTTGACCGGCCCGGTCGCGGACGCCGCACGGGGCAAGGACGATACGGCGACCACCGCATATCCACGGCTGTTGCGGATTTTCACCGGGTCGATCGTGATCGCGGTCCTGTGCGGCTTCACGGCAGTCGCAACGGAAGGCGGCAAGGAATTGCATCCCGCCCCGTTCCTCACCTTGGCCGCGCTATCCGCGATAACGGCAGCTGCCAGTTTCGTCTGCATGCTGATCTGCCTGCTGGCGGAAGCCATCCAGTCTCTTCGCAGGCGCTGATGCCTATGCGTGCTTCCTGCCGCGCACGGCCCACCCCGCACCCAGGCCCACCTGCAGCGGCACCGTCAGCAGGATCCCGGCGCTGAACCAACGCGGCCAGCCGCCGTCGACCCGGATCACGGCCAACACGGCCACGGCCAGCATCAACACGAAGAAAACGAGCGCATGCCTGCGCGGCGCGCACGGTGCGAGCTTCACCACCACCCACGCGGCAAACATGCCGGCGAGGAATACCCAGCCCAGGTCCCAGGCCAACCTGGCTTCGCCTGCCTGCGAAAATCCGCTCGCATCCGCCAGTTCGCCGCCACCCAGGTTGACCAGCACGACCACGGCGAAGGCCAGCGTCATCGCCAGCAGCGAGCGCAGCGCGAGCGACGGAACACGCTTCAACGGCATTGCGATTCCATGGACCCGCCCTTGTCCGCCTTTCGCATGGCACGCATCGGCCTTGCTACCGGGCCCGCAACTTGCCCATCGCGCGCAGATCCCAACGGATCTGCAATGGCAGGTCGCCACGATAGGCGCCTACATGCACATGCGGACTGCGCGACATGCCGTTGTTGCCGACGCTTGCCACCTCCTGCCCGGCGCTGACCAGGTCGCCGGGCTTCACCTTCACTGCGGTCACGTGCGCATAGACCACCACCACGCCATCGGCGCGCTCGAACAGGATCATGCTGGCCGGTGGGCGCCCGAACTTGCCCGGCTGGTTGACTACCTCGTTCGCCAGCACCGCCTTGACCTTGCCGTCGAACGGCGCCAGCACCTCGACCTGCCATCCGTACCAGTCCTCGTTGGCCTTGCCATCGCTGCGGTAGAGTTTTCCGAATCCGCCATCGCTACGCGGGTCGAAGCCGCCCATGACCATGCAATCAGTGCCCAGCGCATCGCCGGCATAGTCCATTTCCCCCTCCGCGTGCTCGGAACATACGAAGGGGTTCCGGTACACGGGACCGATCTGCACCGCTTCGATCGGACCGGTGTTCTCGCGCACCAGCGGTGGCGGCTCGAATCTCGCGGCAGGCGAAGCAGCGGCTTGCAAGGCAAGCAGCAAGGCGATGAGCGGCATGGCGGGATTCCGTGTGGAGTCAGGACCGGATCCTAACGGCCACGCCGATCCGGCGTATCTGCCGGTGGTCACGGATGATCGCAATATCAGGATGACGAAGACGCGCGACACGGGCAATCAGCGCGTCGCGCAGTATCGGCAGCGCATGGACCCATGCGGTTGCCGTGCGACGGATCGGGAAACAGGAAAGCCGCCGAATGTGGCGACCGTGCATCCGGCCTGCAGTGCAGGTTCGGGGAATGCCGCCTTCCCCGGGCTGCACAGATGCATCGCAAGCCAGGCCTCCACCTCGCCTTGCGCGCGCCGGTTTGTGGCCTGGCCCGCAAGAAAGTACGGTAAGGGCACTCGCCGTCGACAGGCCGGCGCTGTTCGAGGAGCCGCAACCGGTCATGAAATACATCGCCATCACCTATGGAACGGAGGGCGACGCACGCCCGCTTGCGGCGCTGTGCCGCGCGCTGATCGATGCCGGCCACGAGGCCAGGTTGCTTGCCGACGCCGCAACGCTCGGCAGCGCCCACGCGCTGGGCGTGCCCACCACGGCGCTTGCCGGCGACATCAAGGGCGCGCTGCAGCCGGGTGGCGGCATCTCCGGTGTAGTCGCCGGAGGCGACGGTTTCACCGCCACCGCGAAGGCCCTGGCGCGCATCGCCAATGCCAACACCGAGGCGTGGCTGCGGACCACGATGGATGCGGCGGCCGACGCGGGCTGCGATGCATTGATCGTTTCGGGACTGGCGGCGTTCGTCGGCCTATCGGCCGCCGAGCGCCTGGGAGTGAAGGCGATCGGCACCGGCCCGATCCCGATCACGCCGACCGCAGCGTTCCCCTCGCCGTTCCTGCCGCCCGCGTACGTGCCGCGCATGCTCAACCGCGCCAGCCACCGCTTCGTCAACGCGATGCTGTGGCGCGCCTTCCGCAAGGCGACCAACCACGCACGCGAACGCGTCTGCGGGCTTGCGCCGCGCGGATCGGTCTGGACCGACCACCCGATGCTCTACGGCGTTTCGCCGGCATTGCTGCCGCGGCCCGGCGACTGGCCCGCCAATGCGCATGTGTGCGGACAATGGAGCATGCCCACGCCGGAATGGTCGCCGCCGCAGGCCCTGCAGGATTTCCTGGGCGCGGGCGAGGCGCCGGTGTACGTCGGTTTCGGCAGCATGGTCGGTTTCGACCGGGAGCGGCTGCCCGATGTGGTCGCCGAAGCCGTCGCCGGTCGGCGCACCCTGTTCAATCCCGGATGGAGCGGCGCGGACACCGCGGGATTGCCGGACAACATTTTCGTCGTCGGCGAGGCGCCGCACGCATGGCTGTTCCCGCGGACCTCGCTGGTGGTGCATCACGGCGGTTCCGGCACCACGCATTCCGCGGCGCGCGCGGGCGTGCCGTCGGTGGTGGTGCCGTTCGCGGGCGACCAGCCGTTCTGGGCCGCGCGGCTGCGCGAAGCGGGCGTGGCCGGGGACCCGGTGGACGCAACGCCATTGCGCCCCGTCACGCTCACGCGCGGGATCGAGTTCGCCGAACGCGCCGGAGTGCGGGCGCGCGCCCGCGCGCTTGGCGAGGCGATGGCGAAGGAAGACGGCCTGGCCACCGCAGTCCCGCTGATCGAGGCGCTCGCTTCGCGCTGACGATGTGTCTGCCCGGAGCGGAGTTGGGCAGCGTGAATGAATCCGTATCGACCCTGATTTTCGTTGCCCGGACAATCCCCGGACAAAGCCGGACCAACTCGTTATCGCGCGAAGCACCTGCAGGCGCTTCGCGCGTCGCCGGTCCCGGATCCGTCAGTTCGGCGCCGGCCTGACCTGGCGGTACCGCTTGATGGCGAAGTCGTACAGCATGTAAGCGATGCCGAGCACCAGGAAGAACTTGACCACCTGGTCGCTGGCCTGCGCCTTGAACACCGGGCCGTCCAGGACGATCCACGCCATGGCCGCGCAAGTGGCCAGGGCCAGGCCGGTTTCGATGCGTCGCAGCAGGTCCGACCAGTGGCCCTTCACGATGACGGTGGCGAACAGGGGAATATTGAGCGCGAGCAGCAGCAGCATCCACGGCGCCTGGCGTCGCAGGAACGTGTCGGTATAGGTAAGCGCCTGATACGCCGCGGGCGCCGCTCGACCGTTCCAGAAGAAATCCAGCACCCATCGCGGCTCGATGAGCACGTACAGTCCGCACAGAATGCCGACCAGTGCCGTCGTCATGGCAACGCGGCCTCCGTAGAGACGATCGCCCGCACGCGGTTTCCACGCAGACGTTTGCGGTCGGCGGCGGCGGGCCCAGGCAGCCATGCCGAACCACACCACCAGCACGCCCGGCCACCACAGCGAAGGAATCGCCGTGCCTGTCCACCACTGGCCAAGCAGGTTGAGCACGTCCCCTGCCGAACCGATGGGTTGCCCCAGGCGGATCAACAACCCGAGGAACCAGATGATCGCCAGTCCGATGACCGTCACCCGCAGGAAATTGTGCCCATCCGCCGGATCGATGATGGTCAATGCCGGGCGATAACGCGCGGCCACTTCGTCGGGATGGCCGAAGGTCTGCAGGAATTCGGTCGCCATCGTCGCATCGACGCCGCGCCCGGCGGCATCGGCCTTGTCCTGCAAGCCTTCATCGATCAGTGCGCGCAGTTCGAACGCCACATCGTTGCGCTGCTTGCGTGGCAGCTGCACGGCTACGTCGGTGACGTAGGACTCGATCACGTCATTCGCATTCATCGTCAGTCCTCTTTCAGGAGTCGGTCCATGGCGGTGTTCATGCCCTGCCACGATTCGGTGAGCCTCTTCAGCAATTTGCGTCCGTCCGCATTCAGCGAGTAATAGCGACGCGGCGGCCCGTCCTCGATCTTCCATTCGCTTTTCAGCACGCCCTGCGCTTCCAGGCGGCGCAACAGCGGATACAGCGTGCCCTCTTCGATCGGCATGCCCCGATCCGCCAAAGCCTGCCGCAGCTCGTACCCGTAACGGGGCTTGCGCAGCTGCGAAAGCGTGGCCAGCACCACCACCCCGCGCCGCAGCTCGAGCTCCAGTTTTCCGAAAGCGTCCATATCACCCATGGGCCACACAGTACTGTGCGTTGCACAGTATGTCAATCCCCCGTCCCGGCCGGATCACCCTCCCGTGTCCGGCCGGGCCCGCATCGGCGAAATGGTCATTGCCCGGGTATGCGGGGCAACGGCCGGATGCGCACGGTGCTGTAGCGGCAGAGGTCGATGTCGCGGTAAACCATCGCCCGGCCATTGCCGAACGTGAAGCGCAAGTCGTACCTGCAGCCTTCCCCGGCGACCTGCACCGTGGCCGAGTCGCCACCACCGCGCAAGGGAGCCCCGAGCGACGTTTCCCGGAATGCATCGCTACCCGGAATGGCCGTCTCGAACGCAGTGACGCTGTCGTGCGCGCGGTTGACGAGGTCCACGTAATGGGTCGGCTCGTTGGCACCGGCCTGGGTGGCGAGGGTGGACAGCAGGCCCGCGAGGGCGATGCGGATCGGGGTCATGACGATGGTCTCCGGCTCGATGGGTGATCGCCGGGCATCGCGTGCGACGCATGGTGCGAACCGGCACGTCCATCAAGCCGCCGCAGGGATCTTCGCGAAAGCGATCCGGGACGAATCGTCGTTGCGCCGCTGCGAATCGTAATGATGCGTCGCGGCGCTTTCCAGCGTTGCTCGCCACGCCTAGGATGGCCATGCACCGCCACGGACACCCGGAATGAAGATCCAACTCGGCAACACGGAAATCGGCCTTTCCCGCTACCTCGCCCTGTGGACGATGGTGGTGGTCGTGTTCGCGGTGCAGCGGTACATGAACGATGCGCTTGATGGGCCGTTATGGTCGGTTTCCGGCTACCTGCGCTGGTCGATGATCCAGTGGTACACCTGGGCCGCACTGGCGCCGCTGGTGTTCCGGCTGGGCGAGCGCTACCCGATCCAGTCGCCGCTGCGTTTGCGCATGCTGGGGATGCCGCTGCTGGCGAGCGTGGGCGTCACCCTGCTGGCGCTGGTCATCGGCGCCCTGGTCTCGACCGTGTTCGAACCCACCTCCTTCGGCCAACAGCTCCGGTATTACCTGAGCATGCATTCCGCCACCGGGCTGTTCACGTACTGGGCGCTTTTCATCATCCAGCAAGCGATGCATTTCCACGCCGAAAAGACCCGCCGCGAGGTCGAAGCCAGCCGGCTCGCCACCGAGCTTGCGCAATCGCGGCTGCTGGCGCTGAAGTCGCAACTGCAACCGCATTTCCTGTTCAATACGCTGCACGCCATCATGACCCTGCTCGATGAAGACAAGGTGTCGGCGGAGGACATGCTGTTGCGCCTGAGCGAATTGCTGCGCGCCTTCCTGGAGGACTACGACGGGCAGGAGATCAGCCTGCGCCAGGAGCTGGCCCTGGTCGAACTTTACCTGGGCATCCAGCGCAAGCGGTTCAAGGACCGGCTGACCACGCGTATCTACATCGCGCCGGATACGCTGGACTGCGCCGTGCCCAGCCTGTTGCTGCAGCCGATCGTCGAGAACGCGATCCGCCATGGCATCGGCCAGCGCGTCGGCGGCGATTGCATCGAGATCGAGAGCCGGCGCGAAGCCGGTACCCTTTGCATCGACGTGCGCAACCGCAACAGCACCCTCGCCCCCGGACCCGCCGACCCGACCGGACATGGCATCGGCCTCTCGAATACACGCTTGCGGCTGAAGGAGCTGTATGGCGACGCCGCGCAGGTGCGCCTGGACATGATCTGGCCCGAAGGCGTGGCCTGCCGCATCCGCGTGCCGTTCCGCGAACTGGAGGGGCCCGACGACGCGCCCGAATTCTCGCCGGAGCCGGAGCCTGCATGAGCATCGGCGCGCTGGTCGTGGACGACGAACCGATCGCCCGCCACGCGATCGTACGCCTGCTGCGCGACGACCCGGAGATGGAATTGCTCGGCGAGTGCGGCGACGGCGTCTCGGCGGTCGCGGCGATCCGCGACCAGTCGCCGGACCTGGTCTTCCTCGACATCCAGATGCCGGCGATCAGCGGCATCGACGTCGTCGCCACGATCGGTGCGGAGCACATGCCGGCGACGGTATTCGTCACCGCTTTCGAGCAGTACGCGGTGCGCGCCTTCGAGGCCAACGCGGTGGACTACCTGGTCAAGCCCTTCAGCCGCAAGCGCTTCGCCGAAACCCTGCAACGCGCCAAGAACCGACTGGCATCCGGCACCGGCGGGGCGGCGCCGGATGCGCGGATCCTGCAGGCGCTGGAGGCGCTGCGTCAGCGCGACGACTACCTGGAACGCATCCCGGTGCGCGTCGACGAGGCCGTCGTCTTCGTCGCGGTCGATGAGATCGTGTGGATCAAGGCAAGCCGCAACACCGTGCTGATCCACCTGGCCGACCGCACGCATGAACTGCGCGAGACCATGGCCACGCTCGCCGCGCGCCTGGATCCGCGCCATTTCGCCCGCGTGCACCGCTCCGCGATCATCAACGTGCGCCGCGTCCGGACCATCCATCCCTGGTTCAACGGCCACCACGTGGTCACCATGGATACCGGCCAGCAATTGCGCATGAGCCGCTACCAGCACGAAGCCTTCCTGCGATTGGCGACGACGCGACGCGACGCCTGAGGCGTCACGGCTTCACGCAATGCGTCGTGAATGCACTCCCTCCTGATTGGACCGCCCGCGGGACATTGCTTCCCTGATTCCGCACTTTTGCGCTTCCACTGCGCACCCATTTCATTCCTGCAGCGATGGCTGTCCAGGCATTCCGCCGGGACCCGTCGCACGGAAATCGCCGCTCCCTCCCCACTGCGATGTCCGCTGCAGGAGTTCAATGCAATGACCCACAAGAAAATGCTTTCCCGCACCCTGTTCGCCGTCCTGATGAGCGCCGCCGCTTTCGGTGCGCAGGCGGCCGAGACCACTGGCTTCTATGCCGGCGCCGGCGCCGGTCAATCCTTCGTCGACGAAGCCAGCTACGACGACGAGGACACCGCGTTCTCCGCGTTCGGTGGTTACCAGTTCAATCGCTGGTTCGGCCTTGAGGCCGGCTATGCGGATTTCGGCCAGCTCGAACCCGGTATCGCCGGCGCGGACTTGGAAGCCAGTTCCGTCTATCTCACCGCGGTCGGCACGTTGCCGTTCACCGAGAAGTTCTCCGGCTACGCCAAGGCCGGCTTGCAGCGCTGGGACCTGGACACCGCGATCCCCGGCCTGACCGGCACCGCCGATGACAGCGGCACCGATCCGACCTATGGCGTCGGCCTGCAGTACCGCTTCAACGACGCCGTCGCGCTGCGTGGCGAATACAGCCGCTACGAGATCGAGGACCTGGATGCCGACCTGGCCCAGTTGCAGGTGCGTTTCGACTTCTGATTCCGCCACACGCGACGCAAGGCCGCCGGTTCACGCCGGCGGCCTTGTTGCGCAGGATGGGCCCTGGCCCATCATTGATCGCATTGGCCACATCGCACCGGAACCAGCAGCGGTGGGCCGAGGCCCACCTTGCATGCTTCCGCCGCGAAGCGTGCGGCCTGGTTGCCGGTCCGGATCGATCACCGGCGATGCAGGCCCGTAGTCGCCGCGGCCCCGCATCGGTTGCGGGATCGCGGCGCATGCTGGCGTGATCGCTCCGCGCTCAGAATGCCCAGTTGAGCGTGATCCGCGCACCCTGGTCGCGGGTATCGCTGGCGAAGCGGCCGACGTAGCTCGCATCGATCACCACCTGCGGATCGGCCTGCCAGCGCAGCCCGGCATCGAACGCGAACGCGTTGTCGGCGATCGGCGTGCCGGCGATCGTGAACGTGTCCGAACCCGTGAGGAAGCGCGCGTCGTTGAGCGGGACATCGCCGCCGCCGAAGGCATGCATCCAGCCCACGCTGCCCTGCCATTGCACGGCATCCTGGCTGCCGAACGCCGCCGTCCAGCGCGCGCCGACGGTCGCATAGGTGCGCTCGCAGCTGGCGGCATCGACGTGCAGCGCGGCATCGCCGCCGGTTTCGTCGAAGGCGTCGCTGCGGACCTTGACCTGCGCAAGATTGAGGAACGGCGCCAGGCTGCCGCGACTGAACGCGAACGCATGGCTGCCATCGAGGTAGACCTGCGTGGTGCGGGCGTCGTAGTCGGCTTGGGTCAAATCGGCATATCCGCCGAAAGCGACGATACGCCTGCTGCCGGCCTGTTGCCGGCTGTGCGCCGCGCCGCCCTGCAGCAACAGGCCGCCGGCCTGGATGCTGCCGTACAGGCCCAGGTGCCGGCTGTCGATGTCGACCACGGACGCGCGCGCATCGGCGCGCGCGGTGAGCTGTCCAGTTCCGATCACGGCACCGACGCGGGCCTGTTCGGCGATGGCGATGTCGGCGCCGATCGCGAACCCGAGCGCGTCGCCGCGCATCGCATCCGCATTGCCGTCGCTGTCGCTGCGCGCCCAATGGCCCCAGGCCGCAGTCCACGCACCAGCACCGTTGCCCGCCACCTGCAGATGCTGGTTGATCGCTTCGCGCAGATAGCGGCTGTCGTCCAGCAACGCGGTGCGGGCACTGGCGTGCACTTCGCCCGATAGCGCATCGAAGGCCGGTGGCGCGCTGTCGGCGTCGAGCGTGGTCAGCGCGACGTAGGCGGTATTTCCCCAGTCCAGGCCGTCGGCCGCTGCCGCGGTGGCGCGCTGGTTGCGGGTGCGGGCCGCACTTGCGAAAGCGGTGTCGTTGCGCTGCAGCGACAGGGTCACCGTATTGGCGCCGTAGCCCAGGATCGGGTCGAGGAACAACAGGCTAGAGGTCGCGCTGTCGAACTCGCCGCTGACGCCGCCGCCAGCGGTGAGGATGGTGTAATCGGTACGCGGCATCCAGTTGCCCGATTGCGCCAGCACCAGCGTGCTGCCGTCGAGCGTGGCGACGCCGTCGACCACCAGCAAGTCGGCCTGGCCATCGGCATTGGCTTCGATCGCCAGGGTGCCGGTGGCGGTCTGGGTATAGTCGCCATGGATCGTGAGCGTGCCGATGGAAGCGCCCGGCGCGAGCGTACCGGCATTGAGCACGTCGCCACCGATGCTGCCATGGCCGCCGAGCGTCGCGCCGTTGGCCACATCGACATCGCCGCCAAGCGCCGCACCGTTGCCGGCGACGCTGCCGACGATGACGCCGCCCGATTGCACATCGGTATTGCCGGCAAAGGCGCTGCTGTCGCCATCGAGCACGAGTATGCCGCTGCCCTGTTGAACCAGTGCGCCGCTGCCGGAAATCGCGCCTGCGAAGGTGATCGCGTCGCTGCGATCGAACGCCAGCACCGCGTCATTCGCGACATCGCCGGAGATCGCGCCGGTCGTGCCGCCAGCGCCGACCTGCAAGGTGCCATCGGCGATCGTGATGCCCGCCGTGGCGAGGTCGCGATCCAGCATCCATGTCCCGTTGCCGTCCTTGGTCAGCGCGCCGGAAAACGTGGTCGCTCCGCTGACCGCGTCCGAGTACAGCTGCGTGCCGCTACCCTCCAGCGCGAGCGTCGAGGCCGTGTTGTTGCCGATGTACAGCCCGCCCTGCAACGTGCTGCTGCTGAGCAGCGTCACTGCATTGAGCGCGTCGGCATCCAGCGCCACGTCGCCGATCAGCGCGCCTGCATTGGTCAGGTTGACCGTGCCGCTGGCGAACACCGATACGCTGCTGTTGCCGCCGATGATGCTGGAACCGGCCGAGTTGCTGATCGTGCTGGCTCCGGCCAGGGCGATGCCCGAGGCGCCGCCCTGGATGGTGGCGCCACCCTGGTTGGTGATGGTGCCGCCCTGATGCAGGATCACGCCGTAACTGCTGGCGCCGGTGCCGCTGATGCTGGCCCCGCCCTGGTTGGTGATCGTGCCGCTCTGCGACATCCGCACGGCGACGGAGTCGCCGCTGATGCTGGCGCCGCTCTGATTGATGAGCGTGCCGCCCTGGATCATCAGGACGCTGTCGTACGTACCGCCATGGATGCTGGCGCCATTCTCGTTGGTCACCACACTGTCCGGGCCGCCATCGGTGACGAGCGCATAGCCGGCGCCTTCGATACGGCTGGCGCCGCCGTTGTTGACGACCGTACCGCCGGTGATCAGCCACAGCCCGATGGAATCGCCCGCGATGCGGCCGCCATCGTGATTGGTCACGGTCGCCATGCCGCCGTTGGCGATTACGCCGATTTCCGACGTGCCCGTATGCGATAGGGTGCCGGCGTTGTCCAACGTACCGCCGTTGTTGAGTGCGATCGCATTGGCCAGCGCGATACCGCTGTCCACCTTCAGGGTGGCGCCCTGGTTGGCGGCGTTGTCCACCGTCACGCTGCCGCTGCCCAGCGCCGCATTGCCGGCGACCTCCAGGGTGCCGCCATTGACGGTAGTCCCGCCGCTGTAGGTATTGGTCCCGGTCAGGACCAACGTGCCCAGGTCGGTCTTGACCAGGCCGTCGCTGCCGGCGATGACGTTGCCGAGGGTCGCGGTCATGTCCGCGCCGGCCGCGCTGCCATCGCCCACGCGGATCACCGGCGTCGCGCCGCCGTCCGCGACCAGGGTCAGGGCATCGCCGGTGAGCGCATAGCCGTCGCTGGCGAACTGCATGCCGGTGGCGCTGACCGCGCCGCTGCCGTCGTCGATGGTCACGGTGCCGGCCACGCCGCCGAAGATGGCGAAGCCCGGCTGCGGCTGCATCGCCGCGGTGATGCTGCCGGTGGCATCGGTCCAGGTCATCGACGTGGTCGACCAGGTACCGTCGCCGCCACCCAGTTGGGTCGTGCTGGCCAGGCCGTTGCCGTTCCAGAAGTCGAGCGTCACTCCGGTCGAGTCGATCAGGTTGATCTGCTTGTCGCCGGTCAGGGTCTGCAACTGGAAGTTGCCTGCCGGCAACGTGCCGAACACGAGTCCGCCATTGCTTTGGCTCAGCGTGCCGCCCCAGCCGAAGAGGTTGTACAGGCCCGGACCCATGCCACCGGCGTCGGTGACGTTGAGCACCGCGCCATCGAGGATGAGGTCGCCACCGACGACGACGCTGTCGCTGGAGCCGAACGTGGCGAAGTCCGCACCCGGCGCGCCGAACTCGAAGTCGAGCACGCTGCCCTGGGCGAGCGACAGGTCGCCGCCGATGGTCAGCGTGCCGATGCTGTTGCCCGGGGCCAGGTGCGCGCCAGCGACGAGCGAGACGTCGCCGCCGATGCTGCCATGGCCACCGAGGGTGGCGCCGCTGGCGACGTCGACATCGCCGCCGAGTGCGGCGCCGTTGCCGGCCGTGCCGCCGACGATCAAGCTGCCCGACAGTACCTCGGTGGATCCGGCGAAGGCGCTGCTGTTGCCATCGAGAATCAGCGTACCGCTGCCGAGCTGCTGCAAGCCGCCGCTGCCGGAAATCGCACCGGCGAAGGTCAGCGCATCGCTGCGATCGAAAGCCAGGATGCCGTTGTCGACCACATTGCCGGTGATCGAACCGCTGGTGCCGCCCGCGCCGATCTGCAGCGTGCCGGCGCTGATCGTGGTGCCGCCGCCGTAGCTGCTGCTGCCGGTGAGCACCAGCGTGCCGGTGCCGAGTTGCTGCAAGCCGCCACTGCCGGAGATCGCACCGGCATACGCAATGTCATCGCTGCGATCGAAGGCCAGGGTGCCGTTGTCGACCACATCGCCGGTGATCGAACCGGTGGTGCCGCCATCGCCAACCTGCAGCGTGCCGGTGCTGATCGTGGTGCCGCCGTCATAAGTGTTGCTGCCGGTCAGTACCAGCGTGTCCACGCCGGTCTTGATCAGCGTGCCGGTGCCGGAGATCGCACCGGCGTGAACGCCTGCGCTCGCCTGGTCGAACACCAGCGTCGCGTTATTGGTCAGGTTGCTGCCCTGCAGGCTGGTGCTGTCGCCGACCAGGGTGCCGGCACTGATCGTCCAGTTCTGGCTGGCAGTACCGGTACCACTCAGGGTCCAGGTGCTTGCGCCGGTCTTCTGCCAGTTTGCGAAACCACTGGCGCTGTCGACCGCGAACACGTTGCCGCCCGCCGCATCGGCATCGCCGCCCAGGCGCAGGGTGTCGCCGCCGTTGCTGGTGCCGCTGCTGCTGACGATGGCGCCGGTGAAACTGGCACCGGCCTGGAGTTCCAGAGTGTTGCCGCTGCCGGAGAATTCGACCGCGTTGGCTGGTCCGAAACCGCTCGTGCCACCACTGATGCTGCCGGCATTGACCACCACGCTGTCGCCGGTGGCGACCACGCCGGCACCGCCAGCGCCCGCGCCCCCCTGACTGCCGCCGCCATCGCCACCGCCGAGGTTGCCGCTGCCGCCAGTACCGGCAGGGAAGCCTCCGCCGCCGCTGACGTCGCCCCCGCCGCCGCCGATGACGCTGCCAAAATTGGTGAAGCTGAACTGGCTGCCGGCCACCCCGCTCCCTCCGGCGCCGGTACCGTGGCCGGCGCCACCGGTCAATGTGCCGCCCTGTTGGTTGGTGAGAGTGAAGTCCGTACCGGCGACGCCATCACCGCCGCTACTGCCGAGAAGGAAACCGTAGCCGCCATCGCCGCCATCGCCGCCAATGACGGTGCCGGCGTTGTCGAAGTCGAACCCGGTTCCCACCACGCCACCGC
>NZ_PDWT01000009.1 GCF_010093345.1 Pseudoxanthomonas yeongjuensis
CGCCACCACCGGACGATCCGCCGCCGCCGCCGCCCGATGAGCTTCCCGGCGCGCTGGAAGACGAGGCGATCTGCGAACTCAGGCTGCTGCCCACCGCCTTGGTGAAGCTGCCGAGGTCGCCGACGCTGCTGCCGTGGTACCAGGCGATGCCCGCGGTCGCCGCGGCCACCGCCGCGGCGCCCGCGGCCACGGTGAATTTCTTCGTCCAGGCATCTTCGACTTCCAGCGCCACCGCATAGGGCAGGAGCATTTCGTAGCGCCTGGCATCGAGCACGGGCGGCGCATCGGGACCGGGCAGGCTCTTCAGCTCGTCGCGTTCGGCGACCGAGAGATACAGTTTCAATCCTTCGATCTCGTCCAGCAGCCTGCGACCCGCCGGTGTCGGCGCCTTCACCAGCACGCCGAACACGACCAGCGCCAGCACCATCAATCCCAGCACGCCGATGACCAGCGGGATTCCGCCGCCGTGGCCGAACACCAGGGCCAGCACGCCGCTGGCCACGACGATCAGGGCGGCGATGCCGATGCTGCCGCCGTTGCGCACGAAGAGCGCTGGTTTGAAACGCTTTTCCAGCACCGCCGAGTGCGCCGCCTGCGCCCCGGAAACAGTGGAGGCATTGGTGTTCTTCAATTCCAGCGTGGACTTGCCGTCGACGAACAGCTTGGTCAGCAGAGTCTGCTGTTCGGTGGTGGCCGGCTGGCTGGTGGCGGAGGTCCTTTCCAGTTCCCAGTCGTCCTTCAGCAGGCCCGTGTCGCGACGGATGTCCACATTGCCGGCCACCGCCAGCGACAGCAGGTCGGAAGAGAAGCAGCGCATGTCGTAAGCCATGCGCTGCATGAAGCGCAGGCCGGCGGGCGAATAGCCGGCGGGCGGATCGTAGCGGGCGATGATCACGCCGGGTTTCGGGTCGCGGCCCAGGCGATTCCAGCGCCGCGCGCAGAACAGCAGCAGCGCGACCAGTCCGGCCAGTGCGATCAGCACGCCGCGATTGTCCTTGAGCAACCACAGCGCGCGTTGCATGCGCGTCGGCGCGGCGACCAGGCCCTTGGGAAAGCTCATCACCACGGTCATGCCTTCGCGCGGCGCCAGCGGCCGGGCGAGCAACCAGCGCGCGATGCCGGGCGCTGCGACTTTCGCGTCGTAGCCATGGCCTTGCTCGCCCTGCGCGCCGGTATAGCCCTCGACCTTTATCCCGTCCACGGGCACGGCCGCAGGCAGGCGGACTTCCACGCTGCCGCGTTCGATCGGGAAATCCCAACCGGTGCCGATCGCATTCCAGTACAGCTCGTCGTGGTCGGCGAAGAAACCCAGCTGGCGGGTGGTGCGGTAGTGCAGGGTGTAGGTGAATTCGGCGGGCGTGGGCAGGAAGTCGTCGTTGCCGGTATTGATGCGCACGCCGTTGGGCTTGTTTTCGGTGAACCACGGCTCCGGCTTGCCGTCGCGCTGCACGTCGATCATCTGGAAATCGACCACGATCCGATTGCCGTAACCATCCTTGTAGCGGGTAGGGAAGTCGCGGTAGATGCCGCGGCGGATGTTGTTGCCTTCGGCACGCACGGCAATGCGTTCGGTGACCTCCAGGCCGCCGTCGGCTTGCACCTGCACTACGCTGTCGTAGGAGAGGATCCGTTCCTGCGCGGCCAGCGGCGCGGCGAGCAACGACAGCAGGCAGGCGAGAAGAATCGCTTTCATCGGGCAAGCTCCACTTTCGCCGCGGCCCGGCTGCTGTCGTCGGCCTGGAAGAATTCGGCATTGTCGAAACCGGCAAGGCGGGCCACGAACAGATCAGGTACCCGCTGCACGGCATCGTTCAGGTCGCGGACCGCGCCGTTGTAGAAGCGGCGCGCGTACTGCAGCTGTTCCTCGACCTGGACCAGGTCGCGCTGCAGCTGCGAGAAATTCTCGCTGGCCTTGAGGTCCGGATACGCTTCCTGCAAAGCCAGCAGGCGGCCGATACCCTGTTCCAGCGCGGATTCGATGGCGCCCAGCTTGCCCGGTGCCGGCGCGGCCAGCGCCTGCGCGCGCAATTCGGTCACCGTGGCCAGTACCGCCTTTTCATGCCCGGCATAGGCCTGCACGGCGCTGACCAGGGACGGCACCAGGTCGTGGCGGCGGATCAACTGCACGTCCACGTCGGCCCAGGCGGTGCGCACCTGGTTGCGCAGCCGCACGAGGCGGTTGAACGCGATCGCCATCCATGCCCCGAGGGCCAGCAACAGAAGTGCGATCGCCAGTGTCGTGATTGTCATGCGTGCTCCTCTGCGGGTGGATCGTTGGCGGATTCGAGCGAATGGCCGCGTGTCGGGATGCTGGCCGGTTATCCCGCTGCCGACCGCACGCGGATTTCCACATCCTCGAAGGTCACCGTGCTGCCGGCGTGGATCTTGCAGGTCTTGCGCAGCTCGATCATGCCATCCACGGAGACCATGCCACTGGCCACCAGCGCCTTGCCGGCGCCGCCGCTGTCGCAGACTCCGCACAGTTTCAGCAATTGGTTGAGCTCCACGTGGTCGCGGTCGAGCTCGAATTCGAGTTGGGTCATGGTGGATGATCGGCAAGGGAGGGGAGAATTGTGCGGCAAGCGGACAGGGCCGCGTGCAATCCGGTCCGTCGGCGGCACAAGATGATGCGGCGCGGGCCATGCCGGAATGCCGGCCTGTGTCCTTGGCGACGCTGGCGTAGACTGGCGCTCGCTTGCACAAACCACCTGCTTTCCGGAGACCCCATGAAGACTTCCCGCCTGGTCCTGATCGCCGCAATCCTCGTTTTCACTGCCCCCACCCATGCCCAGCAGGCCACCCAGCCCGCGAGCGCGCCGGCACCGCAGCCGCAATCGCAACCCGTCAAGCAACCGCAGCTCACCCCGGAACAGCAGGCCCAGGTGACGCGACAGAACGCCGAAATGGGCAAGGCCGCCGCGCAGGTGATCCAGCTGGTCGACCAGAACAGGCTCGCCGAAGTCTGGGACGGCGCTTCGGCCGTGGCCAAGTCGGTGGTGGGCAAGAGCAACTTCGTCAGCCAGATCGCCTCGGACCGGCAGAAGCTCGGTGCGCCGACCGAGCGCAAGCAGGTCGGGGTGACCCGTGCCGCGTATGCGGCCGGCGGGCAGGTACCGGCGGGCAATTACATCAACGTGGTCTATGCGACCAAGTTCGCCAATACACCCGAGCCGGTGCGCGAACTGGTGTCCTTCCACCTCGACAACGACAAGACCTGGCGCGTGTCGGGCTACAGCCTGCGCTGAGCCGGCGACGTAGCGGCAGGACACGACGAAGCCGGCATTGCCGGCTTCGTTTTTTTACTCCTTCTCGAATTGCGCGATCTCGTCGAGGATCCGCTGGCTGCGGCGGATGCCGTCCGCACCATCGGCGATACAGGCGTCTTCGCGCGCGTGCCGCGCCGGTGTCCGCCGCTTCCACAGGGAGAAGCCCCAGGTACCCAGCAGACCCGCCACGCCGATGGCCAGGCTGATCCAGATCCATGCCGGCGTGGCCGCCCGTGGTTCAACCGGGCCCAGTCCGGCGAAGGCGACGACCACCAGCACCCACATGATCCACCACGGCAGGCCGCAGACATTGGCGTTGACGGTATAGAAGCGCAGCAGCATCGCCATCTGCCTCTGGATCTTCAGCACTGGCGCGGAATAGTCGATGTTGCCCATCAGGCCCATCGTGATCCCGGCGGCGGCGACAGTGATGGCCCCAAAGGCATGGACGAGGATGCCGGCCACGAGCAGCCCCGGAACGCCGGTGTTGCGGGTCCAGCAGGCGACGCCCAGCACGACCAGGCCGATGCCGAGCAGCAGCTGCAGCATCTGGCCCCAGAACAACGGACGCAGGCTGCTGCGTGCCTTCTCCAGCTTCGTATCCTTGAACAGCTGCAGGTTGATCGCATCGTGCCGTTGCAGCCTGCGGTCCAGGCTCTGCCATGCGGCTTTCAGTTCGTCGAGTTCCATGAGGTTTTCCATGATTGTCTTCGCGGTCAGATTTCGTTGCGGATGCGTTGCTTGAGGCGGCTGATCTTGGTCGCCACGTTGGTTTCGCTGATGCCCAGGACCTCGGCCATTTCGCGATAGCTGCGGTCTTCCAGGTAGAGCAGCAACAGCGCGCGGTTCAGCGGATCCTGGGCATGGATGAAGCGGTGCAGGGCGCGCACCTGCTGGTCGGACTCGTGGTCGGCGGCGTTGCCGTCGGCCTGGTCGTGCAGTTCTTCATCGAGCGGCACCGCATGGTGGCGATGGCGGCTGTTGCCACGCACGAAGCTGATCGCCACGTTCAGCGCGATCCGGTACATCCAGGTCGGGAACGGACGCGCCGGGTCGTAGCCTGGGAACGCGCGCCACAACTGCGCGGCGATCTCCTGGGCCAGTTCTTCCCGGTCGTCCGCCTGCCAGGCATAGGTGTGGGCGACCTTGAACACGATCCCGCGATGGCGCTCGATCAGCTCGCGGAATCGCTCCTGCCGGTCCGTGCCCCTTGCCATGGTTGCGGTGTACTCCATTCCCGTACCTGCCGATTGTGTCTGCCGTGCCGTGCTGGTGTGTCATGCTGCTTTGTGCCGTGATTCGCAACGGGGCGCGAATCCTCACAGCCGTTCAGTTTCAGCAGGCGGAAACGTGCCGGCATGAACAATCCGGGCCATACGCCCGCGCACGTCATTGCGCTGACCCGATCCGTCCCTGACAATCGGAACTCCCACGGGAGATATCTTTTGAGTTCCGACACCCCGGCGCCGACCCCGGCCGCCCAGTTGCGCAAGTTGTGCGCACACTTCGCCAAGCCCCGCCTGAGCCGCGCCATCTGGCAATTGCTCAATACTCTGCCACCGTTGCTGGCGATCTGGGCGCTGATGGCCTGGAGCGTGGTCGCCGAGTGGGGTTATGGCTGGACGTTGTTGATGGCCATTCCCGCCGCCGGTTTCTACGTGCGTCTTTTCATCATCCAGCACGACTGCGGGCATGGTTCGTTCTTCGCCAGCCAGAAGGCCAACGACCTGGTCGGCCGCTGCCTCGGCCTGATCACGCTGTTTCCCTACGGCTACTGGAAGAAGACCCACGCCGTGCACCACGGCACCTCGGGCAACCTCGATCGCCGCGAGATGGGCGACATCGAGACCCTGACCGTGGCCGAGTACGAATCGCGTTCGTGGCTCGGGCGTTTCGCCTACCGCTTCTATCGCAGCACGCCGGTGCTGCTGGGCATCGGCCCGCTGTACCAGTTCGTGATCAAGCACCGCTTCCCGTTCGACCTGCCTTTCAGCTGGAAGAAGGAATGGGCCAGCGTGATGCTCAACAACCTGATGCTGCTGGTGGTGGGCGGCGCGCTCGGTTTCGCCATCGGCTGGCATACCGTGCTGATGGTGCATCTGCCGATCGTGTTGCTGGCCGGCGCCATGGGCGTGTGGCTGTTCTACGTGCAGCACACCTTCGAAGGCGCCTACTGGACCAACAAGGACGAGTGGGACGCCGGCAAGGCCGCGGTCGCCGGCAGCTCGTATTTCGACCTGCCGCACGTGCTGCACTGGTTCACCGGCAACATCGGCTACCACCACATCCACCATCTGGCCAGCCGCATCCCCAACTACCGCCTGCGTGAGGCGTTCGAGTCCAGCGAATTGCTGCGGTCGGCGCCGCGGCTGACCCTGTGGACCAGCCTGAAGTCCGCACGGCTGAAACTGTGGGACGAACAGTCGCAGCGGATGGTGGGCTTCGGTTACAAGCGCAGGGCTGTCGCCTAAGGCCCTGAGACTCCGTAGAGCCGAGCTTGCTCGGCTGCTCATTGCGATGAACCAGGAGCAGCCGAGCAAGCTCGGCTCTACGAGGCTGATTGCCGTCGCGACAGGGGTTTAGGGCGACAGCTCTTCCGCCAGGGCGCACAATATCGCCTTGCGTAGGCCCTGTTCCGGGGCGCGCCGGAGCTTTTCGCATGTCCAACGAGTCAGACACCCCCCTTCTTTTCGCCGATCTTGGCCTTTCCGCGCCGGTCATGGCGTCGGTCACCGAAGTAGGCTACGAGTCGCCTTCGCCGATCCAGGCCGCGACCATTCCCGCCCTGCTGGACGGCAAGGACGTGCTGGGCCAGGCCCAGACCGGCACCGGCAAGACCGCCGCCTTCGCCCTGCCGATCCTGTCGCGCCTCAAGCTGGACCAGCGCAAGCCGCAGGCGCTGGTGCTGGCGCCGACCCGCGAGCTGGCGATCCAGGTCGCCGAGGCCTTCCAGCGTTACGCCAACAAGATTCCCGGCTTCGTGGTGCTGCCGATCTACGGTGGCCAGGGCTACGCGCCGCAGCTGACCGCGCTCAAGCGCGGCGTGCACGTGGTGGTGGGAACGCCGGGTCGCGTGATCGACCACCTGGAACGGGGCACCCTGGACCTGTCCGAGCTGACCACGCTGGTCCTGGACGAAGCCGACGAAATGCTGCGCATGGGTTTCATCGACGACGTCGAAACGGTGCTGAAGAAGACCCCGCCGACGCGCCAGGTCGCGCTGTTCTCGGCGACCATGCCGCAGGCGATCCGCCGCATCGCCCAGACTTACCTGAAAGACCCGCAGGAAGTGACCATCACTTCCAAGACCACCACCGCGACCAACATCCGCCAGCGTTACTGGTTCGTCAGCGGCATGCACAAGCTGGATGCGTTGACCCGGATCCTCGAGGCCGAACCCTACGAAGCGATGATCGTATTCGCCCGGACCAAGCTGGGCACCGAGGAACTGGCGCAGAAGCTGCAGGCGCGCGGCCTGGCCGCCGCCGCCATCAACGGCGACATCCAGCAGCAGCAGCGCGAGCGCACCATCCAGCAGCTCAAGGACGGCAAACTCGACATCCTGGTCGCCACCGACGTGGCCGCGCGCGGACTCGACGTGGAACGGATCAGCCACGTGCTGAACTACGACATTCCCTACGACACCGAAAGCTACGTGCACCGCATCGGCCGCACCGGCCGCGCCGGTCGCAGCGGCGACGCGATCCTGTTCGTGACCCCGCGCGAGAAGGGCATGCTGCGTTCGATCGAGCGCGCCACGCGCCAGCCGATCGAGGAGATGAAGCTGCCCAGCGTGGAAGCGGTCAACGACAGGCGCGTCGAACGCTTCCTCGGCCGCATCACCGATACCCTGGCGACCGGCGAACCCGGCGAATACCGCTCGCTGGTGGAGCGCTACGAGTCGGAGAACAACGTGCCGATGGTCGACATCGCCGCCGCGCTGGCGCGCCTGCTGCAGGGCGACACGCCGTTGCTGCTCGGCCCCGACCGCACGCCGGCGGCTCCGCAGGCCTTCGAACGCAACGAACGCCATGAGCGCAGCGAGCGCCCGACACGCGGCGAGCGGCCGCAACGCAGCGAGCATTCCGCGCAGGGCGAGCGACCGGCTTACAACGAGCGTCCCGCACGTAGCGAGCGTGCGTCGCACGGCGATCATCCGGCGCCCCGTCGCGAGGAAGCTCCCACTCCGTTCGAACGTCCCGCCGCACCGCGCAGCTTCGACAAGCCGCCACGCGAAACTTCGCGGATCGAGCGGCCGAGTTTCGAGCGCGCTCCCAGTGAACGTCCGCGCATCGACAAGGCGCCACGCGAGAAACCCGATGTCGGCATGGAATCGTTCCGCATCGAAGTCGGCCACGCCCACGGGGTGAAGCCGGCCAACATCGTCGGCGCGATCGCCAACGAGGCCGGGCTCGACAGCAAGTACATCGGCCGCATCGACATCCAGGACGACTACACCGTGCTGGACCTACCCGAAGGCATGCCCAAGGAACTACTGATGCACCTGAAGAAGGTGTGGGTGTCCGGGCAGCAGCTTCGCATCCACAAGGTCGGCGAGGGCGATGACGGCGATGCCGCGCCACGCAAGTTCAAGCCGGCCGGTGCGCGCACCGGCGGCAAGCCGTCGGGTTTCAAGCCGGGTCCGCCGGGCAAGCTGCATCGGAAAGGTCCGCCCAAGCCGCGCGAGTGACATCCCTAATCGTCATTCCCGCGGAAGCGGGAATCCAGCGCCTTTGCTCTTCGCTTGGCGACAGGGCCACCGCACGAAAGTCACTGGATCCCCGCTTTCGCGGGGATGACGAGGCCTATTTTCACGTGCGCACTTCGAACTTTCCTCAATGACCACCACCCGCCTCAACAAGCACATCGCAGAGACCGGCTTCTGCTCGCGCCGCGAAGCCGACCGGCTGATCGCGGAGCGTCGCGTCACCGTCAACGGCATCGCCGCGGGCATGGGCGCGGTGGTGGGCGAGGGCGATGAAGTGAAGGTGGATGGGCAGGAACTGCGCACGCGCCAGAAGAAGGCCGGCGGCCGCAAGCACGTCTACATCATGTTGAACAAGCCGGTCGGCATCACCTGCACCACCGAACAGGCGGTGGACGGCAACATCGTCGATTTCATCGACCACCAGGAGCGGATCTTCCCGATCGGCCGCCTGGACAAGGAATCGGAAGGCCTGATCCTGCTGACCAGCAACGGCGACATCGTCAACGAGATCCTGCGCGCCGAGAACCGGCACGAGAAGGAATACCACGTGGCGGTGAACAAGCCGGTCACCGACGAATTCCTGCGCGGCATGGCCCGCGGCGTCCGCATCCACAACCAGACGACCTTGCCGTGCAAGACCGCGAAGCTGGCCAAGTTCGGCTTCCGCATCGTGCTTACGCAAGGCCTGAACCGGCAGATCCGGCTGATGTCGGCGGCGTTCGACTACCGCGTGAAGCAACTGCGCCGGGTGCGTATCGACAACCTCAAGCTGGGCGCGTTGAAGCCGGGACAATGGCGCAACCTGACCGAGATCGAGTTGCGCGGGTTGTTGCCGCAGCGTACCGATTGGTGAGATTTCCAAGCATGTAGGAGCGGGCCTTGCCCGCGATGCTTTCTCGCCAGCCAACGAAAGGCATCGCGGGCAAGGCCCGCTCCTACTCGACCCTTTTGGCTTCGGAGGTCGCCAGGATTTCCGCATGTTGCAGCGGCTTGTTGCGGTTGAGCAGCGGATGCAGGAACACCGCGGCCAGGATGATCGCAACGCCCAGGTAGAACAACGGCGTCAGCTCGCGCTGTTCGCCCAGCAGGACCATGGCCAGCACGATCGCGTAGACCGGCTCGAGGTTGGTCACCAGTTGCACCCCGTAGGCGCTGAGGTGGCGCAGCGCGACCAGCGACAGGGCGAACGGCAGCAGCGTGCACAGCAGCGATAATGCCAGCAGCAGCAGGGCATCGCGCAGGCTGGGGACGAGCAGCAGGTCGCCCGAGAAGGCCGGGAACAGCATCGGCATCAGCGGCGCGAGCAGGGTCAGGAGCAGCGTGCCGGCGCCCAGTTCCACGGCGGTGATGGTCAGGGGATCGCCGCCATCGACCATGCGCTTGTTGAGCGAACCGAACAGCGCTACCAGCAGGGCCGACAATGCACCGATGGCGATGCCCATGCGCATGCCATGCGGAACGCCGCCGACCACCAGGGCCACGCCCGGGAGCACCGCCAGGCCGAAGGCCAGTTCGCGCATCGAGAACGGCCGGCGCGTCAGCCAGGGCTCGACCACCGAAGTGAACGCAGGCGCCAGGGCGATGCAAGTGGCGGCCACCGAGGCGTTGGCCAGCTTGACCGCGCCATAGAAGGTCAGCCAATGCAGCGCCACCAGCGCGCCGATGCCCGAGTAGGCCAGCAGGGTCCTGGCGGGCATCGCACGCAGCCCGCGCCACACGCTGGGCAACACGGCCAGCGTCGCCACCACCAGCAGCATCCGCCACCACACGAGAGGCAGGGCGGGCAGGGTGATCATCTTGCCCAGGATCGCGGTGAAGCCCCACAGCAGCACGCAGAAGTGGATCTGCAGCTGGGCTTTGGCGGTCGGCGACAGGGGCATGCCACTATTGTCGCCGATGCCGGCGCGCCGGCGATACGACACCACGGAGGTGGCCATGGGCGAATCCTTCACCGGTTACCTGCGCGACCTGTTCTCGGAACTGGGGCCGGTTTCCCTGCGCAAGATGTTCGGCGGACAAGGCCTCTATCACGATGGCGTGATCATCGGCCTGGTCATCGGCGACGAACTGTTCCTCAAGACCGATGCCATTACCCGCGACGCCTTCGAGCAGGCGGGTGGCGAGCCTTTCACCTACCTGGGCAAGGGCAAGCCGGTGGTGATGAGTTACCTGTCGCCGCCGGCCGAAGCGATGGAGTCGGCGCAATCGATGAAGCCATGGGCGCAACTGGCCTGGGAAGCGGCGTTGCGTAAAAAGGCGGGCGAGAAGCCCGCTGCCAAGCGGCACAGAAAGTAGGGCGGGTCTCGACCCGCCTTCCGGGATCTTGCTGCTTCCTAAAGCGGTGGGCCAAGGCCCACCCTACGCGCTCGCGACTCCACATGCGGCGGGCCTGGCCCCGGCCTACGCGCCCAGGCGTTTGAGCAATGCCATCGCCGCGGCAGGATTCCGTTCCTTGGCGCTGCTGATGAAATAGACGAAGACGTCGCGCGGCGATGCCATCGGTGTCGGCGCTTCGACATGCGGCAGTTCGGCCGGATCGCCGCCATCGGCCCATAGCAACGCCCGTTTGCTCCATGCGTCGAGGTCGGCACCGGCGTAGCCGGTCTCGATCGGTGCCTGCGAACGCATCAGCCGTGCGTAGACGAAATCGGCGGTGATATCGGCGAAGGAGGGGTATTCGCCGGAATCGGTGAACACGGTCGCCATGCCGTGCTTCCGTGCCAGCGCAAGGTATCGCGCATCGATGAAGTCGGGATCGCGCACGTCCAGCACGTGGCGCAGGCAGCGGCCCGCATGTTCGCGCGGCAGCAGCTCGACGAAGGCGGCGAATTCCCCGGCATCGATGCGCCTGCCCTTGTCGAATTGCCAGACCAGCGGGCCCAGCTTGTCGCCGAGTTCGGCGATGCCGCCGATGAAGTCCTCGACCTGGTGCCCGGCCTTCGATGGCGCACGCGACTCCATGATCCGCTGCGGCGCCTTGGCCGAGAACAGGAAGCCGTCTGGCGTCTCGTCGCGCCACTTGGCGTAGGTCGCCGGTTTCTGGGTGCCGTAATAGGTGCCGTTGATCTCGATGGACGTGAGCTGGCGGCTGGCGTACTCGAGCTCCCGGCGCTGGACCAGCCCGGCGGGATAGAACATGCCGCCGCGCCACGGCGCATAGGTCCAGCCGCCGATGCCGACACGGATCCGCGAATGTTCCTTCGCCGCCGCCGCAGCGAAGGGATTGGCCGAAAACAGATCGGCGGTCGCCGTGGTTCCGCTGCGCTTGTTCATGCTTTCCACGGGTCGTAGCTGCCGAACCACCACAGGTGTCCTTCCAGGTCTCGGCAGGAATAGCCGCGACCGCCGTAGTCCTGGTCGGCGATGTCGATGACGATGATCGCACCCGCGGCCCTGGCCCGTGCGTAGTGCGCGTCGGCATCGGCGACGATCACGCAGGGACTCTGGGTTTCGCGCAGGCCGGTTTCCTCCGGCTGCACGATCTGCCTGCCCCATTCGCTGCTGTTGTCGGCGGAGCCGAGCATGATCATGCCGTTGCCGAAGGTCAGCTGCGCGTGGTGTACCGTGTCGCCGTCGGCGTACACGGCATGCTTCTCGAAGCCGAAGGCCTTGCGCAGCCACTCGATGGCGGCGTGCGCATCGCGATAGCGCAGGCAGGGGACGATGGTGCTGGTGGTGTCGGCGGCAAGCGACATGGCAGTCTCCGGTCTTGGCCCGGGCAGCATACGCCGCGACGACGGAGCCGGCGCTACCATTCCTGTCGATTCCCATGGAAACCGATCCGATGACCTGGACCACGCCCGATCTTTGCGATGCCCACCCCGAAGTCGCGGTCGCCGAGCCGGTCTTCCGCGATTACGGTGGCGATGCCGCCTTCTGCGGCAGGATCGTCACCCTCGATTGCTTCGAGGACAACTCGCGGGTGCGCGACCTCGTCGCCACCGACGGGCACGGCAAGGTCCTGGTGGTGCAGGGCGGGGCTTCGCTGCGGCGTTCGCTGCTGGGCGACATGCTGGCGGAGAAGGCCGTGGCCAATCGCTGGAGCGGTTTCGTCATCAATGGCTGCGTGCGCGATGTGCAGGCACTGGCGAAATTGCCGCTCGGAATCAAGGCGCTCGCAGCCTGTCCGGTCAAGACCGAAAAACTCGGGGTGGGGAAGGTGGATGTCGAGGTTTCATTCGCTGGCGTCGTCTTCGTGCCCGGGTATTGGCTCTATGCGGATGCCAATGGCGTGATCGTGGCGCGAACGGACCTGCTCGGATGACACGATCCCGACGATGCGCCAGGCGATAATGCACGCATGATCTTCCGCTGGTTCGAATCGTTGATCGATGTGTTCGGCAAGCCGGACATGCGCATGCCGCCGCGCGGCGTATGGCGTTTCTACGCGCATTACCTGCGCCAGGCCTGGCCGGTGCTCGGGGTGATGTGCGCGCTGGGTTTCGTGGTCGCGCTGGTGGAAGTGGCGCTGTTCGATTTCCTCGGCCGCCTGGTCGACCTGACCAGGGACGTGCCGGCACCCGATTTCTTCGCCCGGCATGGCCGCGAGTTGCTGTTCATGGCCTTCGTGGCGCTGATCGCGCGCCCGCTGCTGATCGCGCTCAGCGACCTGCTGCAGCACCAGGCCATCACCCCGGGGCTGACCGCGCGGATCCGCTGGCAGCAGCACCAGTACGTGGTGCGGCAGAGCCTGTCCTTCTTCCAGAACGACTACGCCGGGCGCATCGCCAACCGGATCATGCAGACCGGCGCGTCGCTGCGCGAATCGGCGGTGCAGATCGTGGATGCCCTGTGGTACGTCAGCGTCTATACCGGCAGCGCGCTGTTCCTGTTCGCGCAGGCCGACTGGCGCCTGACCGTGCCGCTGATCGTCTGGGTATTCCTGTACATCGGCGCGCTGGCGTTCTTCGTGCCGCGGGTGAAGGAGCGTTCGTGGAAGGCTTCGGAAGCGCGTTCGAAATTGATGGGCCGCATCGTCGATGGCTACACCAACATCTCCACCCTGAAGCTGTTCGCCCACACCCGCCAGGAAGACGCCTACGTCGCCGAGGCCGTGCAGGAGAACGTGGCCAAGGTCCGCATCATGACCCGCATGACCACCGGCATGGACGTCACCCTGACCGTGCTCAACGGCTTGCTGGTGGTGGTCACCGCCGGCCTGGGCCTGTGGTTGTGGCAACAGGGGCGAATCACCGTCGGCGACATAGCGCTGTCCACCGGGCTGGTGATCCGCATCGAGAACATGTCGGGCTGGATCATGTGGGTGGTCAACGGCATTTTCGAGGACATAGGCACGGTGCAGGACGGCATGGAGACAGTGGCCAAGCCCAATGCCGTGGTCGACAGCCCCACCGCCAGCACCCTGGCCATCGCGCGTGGGGAAGTCGAATTCCGGGACATCCATTTCCACTATGGCAAGCAGGGCGGGGTGATCGCCGGCCTCGACCTGCTGGTGCGGCCCGGCGAGAAGATCGGCCTGATAGGCCCGTCCGGCGCCGGCAAGTCCACGCTGGTGAACGTGCTGCTGCGGCTGTACGACCTGGAAGCGGGCCGGATCCTGATCGACGGGCAGGACATCGCCGGGGTCACCCAGGAAAGCCTGCGCGGGCAGATCGGCGTGGTCACCCAGGACACCTCGCTGCTGCATCGCTCGATACGCGAGAACCTGTTGTACGGACGTCCGGATGCGAGCGAGGACGAAGTCGCCGCCGCGGTGCGCAACGCGCGCGCGGATGCGTTCATCGCCGAACTGGTGGACGGGGAAGGGCGACGCGGCTACGACGCGCAGGTCGGCGAACGCGGGGTCAAGCTGTCGGGAGGACAGCGCCAGCGCATCGCCATCGCGCGCGTGCTGTTGAAGGACGCGCCGATCCTGGTGCTGGACGAAGCGACTTCGGCACTGGATTCCGAAGTGGAGGCGGCTATCCAGGACGGCCTGGACATCCTGATGCAGGGCAAGACTGTGATCGCCATCGCCCATCGGCTGTCCACCATCGCGCGGATGGACCGGTTGGTGGTGATGGACCGCGGCGAGGTGGTGGAAACCGGAACCCACGCCGAATTGATCGCGCGCGACGGCCTTTACGCGCGCCTGTGGCAACGGCAGACCGGCGGATTCGTGGCGGCGGGCTGAGCCACCGCCCTTTATCGGCGGCGGCGCGTGCTGGAAATTCCAGGTTCCGGATCCGGGGACTTTCCAATGACCGGTGTTTTGTCGTCTATGATGCGAAGCTGTCGGAAGGGCATCGCCCGGGTCGACGCGCTTCACTCGGGTGCCGGGAATCATGCTGATAGAAGAACGCGAAATCCGCGTCGCCAGCCTGCGGCCGGGGATGTACGTCAGTCGCCTGGACCGGGACTGGATCGGCACGCCGTTCCTGCTGCAGGGGTTCCTGGTGCAGACCCAGGAGGATATCGATCTGCTCGGACAATACTGCCGGCACGTATTCGTCGATATCGTCAAGAGCGAGAACTTCGTCAGGTCCTCGTTGCAGCGGCTGACGCGGCCGGGGCCGGGGCCGGGCGGCTACGAGGTGCCCGATCTCAAGGCGATCGCCGACAGCCGCCCGCATCCGGTCCTGCACAAGGTCGAGGACGAACTGCCGCGCGCGCGCAAGGCGGTGCAGGAAGCGCGCGAGGCGACCACGCAGATCATGGATGGCTTGCGCGCCGGCAACAAATTGAGCGAAACGGAAGTGGACCAGGTGGTCGCGCCGCTGGTCGAAAGCGTGCTGCGCAATCCCGACGCCTATTTCTGGCTCGAGTCCCTGCGCCAGCACGACAGTTATACCTACAGCCATGCGATGAATTGCTGCGTGCTGATGGCGGCGTTCGGCCGCCATCTCGGCCTGGCCGATGAAGCCCTGCACGACCTGGCGACCGGTGGCCTGCTGCTGGACATCGGCAAGATCGTGGTCCCGGAGGAGTTGCTGGAGCGTGCGCAGGCATTGACCGACGACGAGCAGGGCCAGATGCGCGACCACGTCGAGCATGGCCTGCGCCTGTACGACGAGTCGGGCGCGGGTAACGCCTACGTGCGCGGGATCATCCAGACCCATCACGAGCGCGAAGGCGGCTCCGGTTATCCGTCGGGCCTGACCGGCGAGAACATCCCGCTGTTCGGCCGCCTGGCCGGCATCGTCGACTCGTACGATGCCATGACCAGCGCGCGCCCGTACCGGCCGCCGGTATCGAAATACGAGGCGCTGCAGCGGATGTACCGCCAGCGCGGCCAGTTGTTCCAGAGCGACCTGCTCGAGCAGTTCGTGCAATGCCTCGGGGTGTATCCGGTGGGCACGCTGGTCGAACTGAGCACGGGCGAGGTCGCGGTGGTCATGGCCCAGAACCCGGTGCGGCGATTGTTCCCGCGGGTGATGCTGTTGACCGACGTAGGCAAGAAACTGCGCAAGGGTTTCGAATCGCTGGACCTGCGCGACACCCTGGCGGGCAAGGCTTCGGCCCAGGTCAGCATCCGCCGTTGCCTGCAGGCGGGGAGTTACGGACTGGATCCGAAGGAGCTCTACTTGTGACCCCGCAGCGCATGCCAGCGGTCGTCCCGGACGGGGAGAGCCGCGCATGTTGAACCGGGAACAGCTGTTCAAGGCGATCGACCAGTCCGCCCCGACCGGCGGCCCGGATGGGGCGCTGCTGGTTGTGCGCGTGCAGAACCTGCGCGACTACGAAACCATGTTCGGCTACGACACCGGCGAATTCCTGGTGCAGGCCTTCGAGGCGAAGCTGCGCGACTGCCTGCGCGATGCCGACATCATGGTGCGCATCGGCGAATGCGATTACGCGGTGGTGCTGCCGGACCTGCGGGACCGCAACCACGTGAGCATGGCCGCGGCCAAGGTGGCGCGGGCCTTCCAGGATCCGCTGCAGGTCCGCAGCCGACCCGCATGGGTGAACGTGGCGGTCGGCGCCTGCCTGTCCGCCGATGCCGCCACGCCCGCGGCTTCGTGCCGCCAGGCCGACGCGGCCTGCAAGCTGGCGTGGCGCCTGCGCGAACGCCATGCCCTGCATGAAGGCGCGCCGGCGTCGCTGGTGAGCTACGACCAGTTGTACGAAGCGATCGCCAGCAATCGACTGCAGGTATTCCTGCAGCCGATCTATTCGCTGCAGGACGGAGCGCTGAAGGGCGTCGAATCGCTGTCGCGATGGCCGCACGCCTTGCACGGCATGATCGGCCCGGATGTGTTCGTGCCGATGGCCGAGCAGGCCGGGTTGATCCATGAAATCACCCGCTGGAACATCAATGCCACGTTCCGCCATTGCTCGGCGTGGCTGGAAAACCAGCCCGGTCTGAAGTGCGCGATCAACATTTCCCCCCTGGCCCTGACCACCCCCGGATTCGTCGAGCAGATGACCGCCGCCGTGCGGATATGGAAACTGCGGCCGGACAACGTGATGCTGGAAGTCACCGAGACCGCCTTCGTCGACAACCAGGGCCAGCTGGCGCACACCCTGTCCACCTTGCATGGCATGGGCCTGGGCATTTCCATCGACGATTTCGGCACCGGTTATTCGTCGCTTTCCTACCTCAAGCAGTTCCCGGTCGACGAACTGAAGATCGACATGAGTTTCGTGCGCGAACTCACCGTCAACCCGCGTGCCGCGCGGCTGGTCTCATCGATCATCGACATGGCCCACGGCCTCGACGCCATCGCCGTTGCCGAAGGCATCGAGAGCGCGGAGACATGGAGGCTGCTGCAGGAGATGGGCTGCGACCACGGCCAGGGCTTCTACCCCGGCCGCCCGCAACCGGCCGAGGAAGCGCTGGCCATGCTGGCCGACGCTTCCTGAGCCGGCATGCGCATTACTTGATCGGCTGGTCCAGCATCAACTCGCGTACGAAGCGCACAGGCGGCGCGCCGTAGGACAGCACCTGGTCGTGGTAGGCCTTGAGGTTGAACTTGTCGCCCAGCCTGGCTTCCATGGCCTTGCGCGTGTCGTAGTGCTCCTGCACGCCGACGAAGTAGGTGGGCAGCTGCGCCGAGGTCAGCTGCACGCGGGTCCATTTGCCATCGGCCTCGCGCTCCTGCTGGAAGGTCTGGCGGACCATCAGGTCCATGGCCTGTTCGCGGGTCCAGTGGTCCACGTGCACGCCCTGGTCGAGGATCGCGTTGGCGATCGTGCGCAGGTAGAACTTCAGCTGCACCAGGCGGAACAAGGGATCGTTATCCATGTAGCCGGCCTCGGCCATCATGTTCTCGGTGTACACCGCCCAGCCCTCGGCGAACATGCCCGAGCGCAGCACCGCACGCAGGGTCGAGGGGAACTTGGCCGAATGCCAGCCTTCCAGATAATGGCCCGGCGTGCCTTCGTGGATGCTGAGCAGATGGATCATGCGGTTGTTGTATTCGCGCAGGAACGAATCGACTTTCTTCGCGTCCCAGTCCTCGGGAATCGGCGAGACCGCGAAGAACGTCTCCAGGTTCTTGTCCAGCGGACCGGGCGAATCGCAATAGGCCACAGCCACGCCGCGCTGGAACTCGGGCATGGTGATGATCTTGACCGGCGAGTCGGGCAGGGTGACCAGGTCCTTCTCGCGGACGAAATCGGTCGCCGACTTCAGCGCCGCCTCGGCCGCCTCGACCACCTTGTCGCGCGCCGGCTTGTCCGCGTAGGCCAGTTCCAGCGCCGCTTCGATCGCCTTCTGCTGCTGCTCGTCGCTGGGCGCGTCGGGCATCTGCGGCGCATCCGGCTTGTCCTTCAGCACGGTGCGGGCGATGCCGTACATCTCCTCGCGCACGCGCTTCAGTTCGCCTTCCGCACGCTGCTTGATCTCGGCGCGCGACAGCGACGACAGCAATGCGAATTGCAATTTCTCGTCGTAAAGTTTCGCGCCGATGCGGAAGTCGCCCTTGGCGTTCGGCACCAGGGTCTTTTCCAGCCACTGTTTCTGCTCGGCCACGGCCTTGGTCAGGGCTGCGCTCGCCTTTTCCGCGCGTACGCGATCGGCTTCCGGCAGTTCCTTGAGGTGCGGGGTGATGAACATGGCGACGATGCTGAGGATGCCGTCGTTCTGCTTCAGCACCGTTTCCGCGTGGATCTTCGGGACCCGCGCCGGATCCAGGCTCTCGCGCGATTGCGCCAGCAGGGCCGGGATCTTCTCCATGCGCGCGGTGGCCGAACGCAGGCGATCGGGCAACGGCGCGAATTCGCGCGCCATCAGGTTGTACAGCGCGCCACCGGCCAGGCCGTTGTACACCTGCGGATCCCAGGCCCAGCTCTGCTGGACTTCGGTGTCCCAGATGCCGTACTGCAACTGGTTGCGCAGGATCGCCGCATCCACCTGGTTCTCGCGCGACAGCTTGCCCGCATCCAGCGCATCGAGTTCGGCCAGGATCTGCTTGCCGAAGTCGACGCCCTTCTGCCGGCCCGCGGCGCTTAGGTCGTCGATCTCGGTATCGTATTTGTGTTCGCCGATCTGGGTGGCGCCGACCGGCGACAGCTGGAACCAGCCATCGAGCGCGCGCTTGGACAGGTCGGCGAATTTCGCGTCGGCCTCGGCGGTGTCGCCGGCGGCAGCTACGGGCGCGGCTGTATCAGCGGCGGCAGCGGGCGCCTCGGCCTTCTGGCAGGCGGCGAGGCTGGAGAGCAGGGCGAGGGCGAGCAGGCTGTGGCGCATTCCGAAGGTTCCCGTTGCAGTGCGGCATCGCACGAAGCCCCAGAGCATAGGTAAAACCGCCAGCCCGCGCATGTGCCGATGGCTTATGCTCGGCGCAACTCCAATACGGATCGGCGACGATGAAACATCAGGGCAGCTGTCATTGTGGAAAGATCGCGTTCGAGGTGGAAGGCGACATCAGCGAGGCCTACGACTGCAATTGCTCCATGTGCCGGCGCCGCGGCGGCCTGCTCTGGTTCGCCCCGCGCGCTGCGCTGGTGCTGAAGACGCCGGAATCCGACCTCTCCACCTACACCTTCAACAAGCACCATATCCAGCACCACTTCTGCGCCACCTGCGGAATTTCGCCGTACGGCGAAGGCGACAATCCCAAGTCGGGACCGATGGCGGCGGTCAATGTGCGCTGCCTGCCGGATGTCGATCTGTCCAGCCTGAAGATCGTTCCTATCGATGGGGCCAGCCGATGAGTCCGGCCGCGGGTCGGGCATGGGCCATCATGGTGTCGTGCATGTTGCTGCTGCCCCTCACGGCCTGTAGCAACAAGACCGGTGCGGGGAGTTCCCCGGAACTGGCGCAAGCCCGGATGGCGACGAATCCGGCTCCCCAAAGCGCTTTCCTGGCCTACGAGCACGAGGTGCAGGTCGAAATCCCCGCCGATGAAATGGCGCCCCGCCTGCAGGCGCTGCAAGCCGATTGTCAGCAGGCTAAATTCGGAGATTGCACGGTCCTGGGGGTAAGCCAGAGCGGTGGCGACTATCCACGGGCAAGTCTGAAGGTGCGAATCGCGCCGACGGGAGTCGAGTCGATGATCAGGTCGGCCGGCGAGGGCGCGAAGATCGGCAGCCGCAGCACCCATGCCGAGGACCTGGCGGAAGTGGTGGCCGACAACCGGCTGCAGCAGTCGCGCCTGCAGAAAGAACATGCGCGCCTCACCGAGTTCCAGCAGCGCAAGGACATCAGCGTCAGCGACATGATCGCGCTTTCCAGGCAGCTCTCCGAGATCGAAGCCCAGGCCGAAGCCGTCGAACGCGCGGGCGCGCAGCAACAGCGCCGCATCGACACCCAGTTGCTGACCATCGAATTGGCCACGCCCGGGGGCCAGCAGGGCCGCAGTGAGATAGCGCAATCGGTACGCGACTTCGGCGCGATCCTCACCACCAGCATCGCCTGGCTGATCCGGGCCACTGCCGCGCTGCTGCCCGTGGCGGCGCTGTTGGCGCTGCTGGTGTTCGTCTGGCGGCGCTGGCGCCGGCGCAAGCGGTCGAGGTGATCCATGCGTGGCGCGGCCTTGTTCTGTTCGCTGTTGCTGGCCGCTGCCGCGCCCGCGTGGGCCGACACCTGTCCGCCGCAAGGCATCGACGCCGGCTCACTGCAGCGATTGAAACAGCAGAAGTTCGCGATCGATGGCACGGCCACACGCAATGCCCTGGCGCTGGGATTGCTCGATTGCCTGTCCGATCCCGATCCGGCATTGCGCGATGGCATCGCCTACGGGGCGCTCGCCCAATGGATGCGCGGCGAGCAGCTCGACGCCGCCACCCGCAGGCAACTGCGCGACCGGTTGCAGGCGATGCTGAAGGAACCCGATGCGAACGGTTTCCGCCGGCCGTTCTCGGCGCTGGTCCTGTCCGAAGTCGCGCGCACCGACCGCATCGCGCCGTGGATGTCGCCGCAGGAACGCGCGGCGATGGTCGCGGCCGCGGCGGATTACCTAGCGTCGGTGCGCGACTACCGCGGCTACGACGATGCGCAGGGCTGGCGCCATGGCGTGGCCCACGGCAGCGACTGGCTGATGCAATTGGCATTGAACCCGGCGCTCGAACGCACGCACCTCGATCCCATGCTCAAGGCCATCGCCAGCCAGGCGGTTCCCGAGTCGGCGCATGCCTATGTGTACGGCGAACCCGGGCGACTGGCGCGGCCGGTGCTTTATCTCGCCAGGCATGGCTGGCTCAGCGAGGCCGAGTGGATCGCGTGGTTCGGCGGATTGCCTGCACGCATCGGCGATCCCGCGAAGGCTTATGCGGATACCGCATGGCTTGCGCGCCGGCATGATCTGCTCGCCTTCCTTACTGCGATTCACCTGGAAGCCGACCAGTCCGATGACGCGCAGATCAAGGCCTTGAAGAGGCCGGTGGCGATGGCGATGAAGTCGGTGCCCTGAATCCGCGGTTGCTGGCAGGTTCGATAGACATCCGATAAAGCGGGTGCGGCTCAAGGAACCAGCCGCTCTTGACCCCTTCCGTCCCTCGTCCCTTCAGTCGCCGGGCGCTGCATCTTTTCCCCCCGCGAGCACGAATGTCCAGGAGCTCTTTCCCGACAGCTCCGCCGGCTTCGATGCGCAATTCCAGACTGGCCTCGTCGCCAGGCGATATCGCGCGCCCTGGTCCTCCGTGTGCAATGATTGATGGGGATTGACGGCTTCCAATCGGGCCGCCAATGGAATGGAGGTCGAACAATGCACTCCCGTGGTTTATTCGGCAGCGTTCTTTACAGGAACAGGCTTGTCGCAAAGCGCCTGCTTGCGGTCCTCAATCGCGTGCTTCCGCGCTTATGGGCGCGGAAGCTGCGAAACGTCGCCGAGGTTGTCGCGTTTCGCATGACGCCGCACTATCAAGGCGAGACACTTCCGCCGATATTTCATTATTGGTCGGAAAGGTATGTGCGCCCCCTTTTGAAGAGGCATGGATTCGAATCGCCCGAGCATTTCTACCTTGCGAAGCTGGTAGAGGAGGCCGCTCGCATCGATGGCCGTATGCGGGTCATGAGCCTTGGTTCCGGGGCTTGCTCGCTTGAGATCCAACTCGTCCGATCCCTCGCGGAGCAGGGCATAGATGTGGATTTCGAATGCATCGACCTGAATGAAGCGCTGATGCTTTCCGCGAAAGAAGCCGCGAGGTCGGCTGGCGTCGATAGGCGCATGCGGTTTTCGGTCGCCGACGTGAACCATGGCCTCGAGGGGAAATCGGTAGACGTAATAATCGTCAACCAGTTCTTTCACCATGTCGAGGATCTGGAAGCCATGGTTTCGAGGATCAGGGCGGCTATCCATCCGCGCGGCCTCGTACTGACTTCGGATGTAATCGGGCGGAACGGCCACCTTCTCTGGCCATCGGTCGAGGCTGGCGTGCAACAGTACTGGTCGGAGCTTCCAGCCGACAAGCGGTTCGATCGGTTCACGAATTCATCGCCGAAGATTTACGTTGCCGAGAACCACGCCTCCTATTCGAACGAAGGAATAAGGGCTCAAGATGTCGTAACAGCGCTTCTTGCAGAGCTTGATTTCGAAGTGTTCTTGACTTATGCGGGGGCGATAGTGCCGTTCGTGGAACGACGCGTCGGGTTCAACTTCGATCCGGACTCGGCGCCGGACCGGGAGTTCATCGATCGCGTTGCCAGGCAGGACGCGACTGCAATCCATGAAGGCACCTATCCTCCGTCCAGCTTGCTTGGCGCGCTTCGATGGAAAGGCGCGACTTCCGAGGAATTGCTTGATCCGATATCGCCAAGCCAGTACCTGGCGGCCATCGCGCGTGAACTCGAACTTTCGATGAAGTAGCGGCAACGGATCCGGATCCGCATGGCGCTCGCTCGAGCGCGGAACACAGTTTTTCGTCATGCCCGCGAAAGCAGGAACCTGGTGGCTTCGGCCGTTCGCGGGCCACACGAGACACTGGCCCCCGGGAACTGGGTCGGGCTCGCTCATCGATGTGGGATGGCCGCTGCCGAGACCCTGCTGCGGTATCCGGTGCGATCCCGGATTCTTTCGCGAGCGCAAATTCTCAGATGTTCTGCCCGAGCAACTCCGCCGGAATCGCCGGCATCGGCGTGCGCTCGTCCAGGGCTTCGCGTTTCATCCACTCGATGAATGCCTCGGCGGCCGGAGCGAGCGGGCGATGGGTGGGATGCACGGCGTAGTAGGCGAAGCGCGCCTTCAAGGCCGGGCCCGGCAGGCGGATCAGTTCGTAGCGTTGCAGGTAGGGCATGACGATCTGCTTGCGCGCCAGCGCCGCGCCGATGCCGTAGACCGCCGCGCGCATGGCGTCGGTGCTGTCGCTGAAGGTGTGCATGGCCGGCAGGCTCAGCCCGCGCACGCCGGCCGCGCGGAACCAGTCGCGCCAGCCCTGCAGGGCCATGTCGCTGACCAGAGGCAACGAGGCGATCTGGCGGGGTTCGGTCAGTCCGCCGGCACCGGCGAGTGCGGGCGATGCCACCGGGAACAGTTCGTCGTCCATCAGGTGATGCGAAGTCAAACCCGCCCATTGCCCGGGTCCGTGGCGAATACCGAGGTCCGGACCGTCTCCGTCGAAACGGACCAGCGAGATGCTCGCTTCGATGTGGATGCGGATGTCCGGATGCGTGGCGCAGAAACGTGGGAGCCGCGGCAGCAGCCAGCAATAGGCCAGCGAATGCAGGGTGGAAATCCGCAGCCGGGTGATGCTGCCGCCGTGATGCAGATTGGCGGCGACGGCGCCGATGTCGGCGATGGCGGCGCTGGCCGCATCGGCGAGCTGGCGGCCTTCGGCGGTCAGGGTCACCCCGCGCGCGTTGCGCTGGAACAGGACCACGCCCAGGCTGGCCTCCAGTTTGCGGACGTGGTGGCTGACCGCACTGGCGGTGAGGTGCAACTCCTCCGCAGCGTGAGCGAAATTCTGGTGCCGGGCCGCAGCGGCGAACACTCCGAGGGCGGGCAAGAGGGCAGGACGCAGGTTCATGACGATTACCGGCAAGGCACAAGCCAGATTTGTGGCTGACCCTGATAGTACGCGCTTGTGGGGATAGTCGGTTCAAGGAAAATGGGCGTCAGGCACAAATCTGGAGCGGGTGCGATGTCGGTGGAAAGCACAACGGTGGCGCTGGCCGGGAAGCCTGCGACGCTTGCCCGCGACTGGCGCACTCCGCTGGAATTGCTGCTGCTGGGCGCCATCTGGGGTGGCTCGTTCCTGTTCATGCGGATCGCGGCCAAACCATTCGGCGCCTTCGCTCTGGTCGATATCCGCCTGGCTTTGGGCGCGCTGGTCCTGCTGCCGTTCCTGTGGCGGGATCGCACCTCGATCGCGCGCTCGATGTGGCCGAAGCTGGCGATCATCGGTCTGATCAATTCGGCCATTCCCTTCCTTCTGTTCGCCTGGGCCGCGCAGCGTGCGCCCGCGGCCATCGGTGCGATCTGCAATGCGATGACCGTGCTGTTCGCGGCGTTGGTCGCCTTCGTGTTCTATGGCGAGAAAATCGGCCTGCGCCGGAGCCTGGCGTTGCTGACCGGCTTCGCCGGCGTGGTCGTGCTGGCCAGCGGCAAGATCGGGGGCATGAGCATCGGCGGCGCGGTGCTGGCGGGCGCGACCGCGGCCCTGCTGTACGGCTTCGGCGTGAACCTGGTGCGCAGGCACATGGGCCATATCCCTCCGGCCGCGGCCGCGGCGGCGACGCTGGGTTGTTCGGCGCTGTTGCTGTTGCCGTTCGCGGCCAGCTACTGGCCCGATCATCCGATCCCGGTGCTGGCCTGGGGCAGCGTGCTGGCGCTCGGCGTGGTCTGCACCGGCTACGCCTTCCTGCTGTATTACCGCCTGATCCAGCGTATCGGTCCGGCACGCGCGGCGACGGTGACTTACCTGGTGCCGTTGTTCGGCGCGGCCTTCGCCTGGTTGTTCCTGGGCGAACCGGTGACGCCGACCATGATCGCGGCCGGCCTGCTGATCCTGGGCAGCGTGGCGGCAAGCCAGCGTACGGCGGCCAAGTGAGCGCGCGTGCCGGAGTGCAGAAGCGGGTGGTATTCGATTTCGAGATCGACTTCAGCAACGGCGGCGGCCTGCAGGGGCAGGAGTTCCGCCTGGATATCGAAGGCGACGACATTGCCGATATGGAGCTCGCCGATTACATCGTTAACGACATGCGCTTGTTGATGGTCGGCGCGGTGCGGATCCGCAACAAGCGGATCATCGAAGAAGCGCACAAGCGGATCGCGTGAAATCCTTGATGTCATCCCCGCTTTCGCGGGGGCGACGAATTCTTGGTGCGCGTATGCCTCACTTCTTTGCAACGCGCACCGGCAACGGCACATTGCACAAGTCGATATGCCCGGCCGGACGCTTGTAGAAATCGTCGCGACGGTTGCGGCGCGCTTCGGTCGCTTCGACAAACGTTTTGCTGTCGGTGCGTAGCAACTGCAGCGGGACGCGTTCGGCTTCGGGCAGCTCGCTTGCGAGCTTGATCGACTTGATCGTGGTGCGCAGTTCGGGCTTCTCGTAGAAACCCATCGGCGCAGGTCCGCGCGGAATCACGCTGAGCAACTCCATGCCCTGCACGACGCGGCCGACCACGGTGATGTTGTCGTCCAGCTGGCGCGGCGACTGCCCATCGACCACATAGAGTTCGGCGCCGATGCTGCTGTCTTCGTCATTGTTGCGGCCTGCGCCCAGGGTCCCGTAGCAGTGGGCCAGCCAGGTGGTGGCGGCCTTGGGGTCGTGTCCCACCGGGAAGCCATCGACGAAGCCCACCTGCGGCGCCCAGCCGTCGCTGTCGGGCAGGCGGTCGAATGCGAGGCCGGCCGAAGCGCGGTGGAATTCGGCCGGCAGTTTCTTCTTCGCCGTTCCCAGCGATCGCGCCTTGGCCGGGTCGTCGCCATCGGGATCGCCGAACTGCACGACGAAATTGTCCTGCGAACGGTAGATGCTCAACCCGTCCCAGAAATGCTCACGGGCCAGGGTGCGGATGTTGGCGACATGCTCGGGCGCGAACTGCGGGGCCAGCTCGATGACGACGCGGCCGGATTCCAGTTCCAGGTAGAGAGTGTTCGCCGGGTCCAGCGTGCGCCAGGCATCGGCCGGTGCGGCATCGATGATTTCCTGCGCGCTTTTATACTTGGCGGGTTCCGCTGCGATGGCCGGTGCCGAAGCGGGCAGGGCGGCCAGGCCCAGGGACAACAAACTGGAGAACAGCAGGGTGCGTGCGGGCATGGCGGGATTTCCCGTGAAGAGTGCGGTCGATTCTACGGCTACTCGCGGCGCACGAAAAACGGGCCGCGTCGGCGGCCCGTTCGTCTGCACTCATGCACCCGCCTATTTCGGCAGCGCGTAGGCGATCACGTAGTCGCCTTCCTTCGTCTCCATGAAGTGATGGCCGCCGGCCATGATCACCAGGTACTGGCGTCCGCCGGCCTCGTACACCATCGGCGTGGCCTGGCCGCCGGCGGGCAGCTTGTCCTGCCACACGGTCTCGCCGGTATCGATATCGATGGCGCGGATGAGGTCGTCGGTGGCCGCGGCGATGAAGACCAGTCCGCCGGCGGTCACCGCGGCGCCGCCATTGTTCGGCGTGCCGATTTCGATCGGCAAACCGGAGTGGATGCCGAACGGGCCATTGCCGCGGGCGCTGCCGAACGGGCGATCCCACAGGGTCTTGCCGGTCTTCAGATCCACTGCGCGGATGCCGCCATACGGCGGCTGCTTGCACAGCAGCTTGGTGAAGGGCAGGCGCCAGCCGGCATTGACGTTGATCGCGTAAGGCGTGCCGATCTGCGGATCGCCCGCGCCTTCGGCACCGCCCGCGTCGCCGCGCACCTGGTCGCGCGGAGCCCACCCCAACCTGTCGGCTTCGGCGCGCGGCACCAGCAGGTTGTAGTTGGGCATGTCGTTGTAGTTGGCGACGATGATTCCGCGCGCAGTGTCGATCGCGATCCCGCCCCAGTCCGAGCCACCGTTGTAACTGGGATATTCGATGGAATGGCGATCCGCGGTCGGTGGCGTGTAGAAACCGCCGTAACTGGCGCGGCGGAACTGCAGGCGGCAGACCAGCTGGTCCAGCGGGGTCATGCCCCACATGTCGCGTTCGGTCAGATCGTCCTTGCGCAGCGTATGGTAGAGCGAGAACGGCTGGGTCTTGCTGCGCTTGTCCGGCTCGACGCCGCCTTGCGGCACCGCGCGTTCCTCCACGCCCACCAACGGCTTGCCGCTGCGGCGGTCGAGCACATAGATGTCGCCCTGCTTGCTGGGCAACACGATCGCCGGCACCGGGCCGTTGACGGTGGGGAAATCCACCAGCGTGCCCTGCGAACCCAGGTCGTAGTCCCACACATCGATGTGGGTGGTCTGGAAATGCCATGCCGGTTTGCCGGTGGTCACGTCCAGCGCGACCAGCGAGGTGCCGTACTCGTTTTCCGGCGCGGTGCGCGAGCCGCTGAAGTAGTCGGCGCCGGAATTGCCCATCGGCAGATAGACAAGGCCCAGTTGTTCGTCGCCCGAGGCGGTGGTCCACATGTTGGGCGTGCCGCGGGTATAGGTCTGGCCCGGTGGCGGCAGGCCGTTGATCGCCGGATTGGCCAGATCCCAGGCCCAGCGCAACTGGCCGGTGACCGCGTCGTAGCCCTGGATCACGCCCGAGGGCGCGTAGCGGTATTGCCCGTCCAGCACCTGGTGCCCGGTCACCACCACGCCACGCACGATGGTCGGTGGCGAAGTGATCGAGACCATGCCCGGAAAGGTGTCGCCCATGCCGGCGGTGATGTCGACCTGGCCGTTGTTGCCGAAGCCGGCGCACGGCTTGCCGTTGCGCGCATCGACCGCGATCAACCGGCCATCCAGGGTGCCTTCGATGATGCGGGTCTCGCAGATGGGGTCGGGCGGCGCCACCGGCGGTGGTGGCGGACCGGGATTGGTGCTGGCCAGCGAAGGCGGATTGTCGGGCAGCGGAGGAACCGGTGTTTCGTAATAGGCCACGCCGCGGCAGGCCGCGGTGTAGGGAATGGACTCGTCCTTCACCTTCGGATCGTAGCGCCACAACTGTTTGCCGGTGGTCGCCTGCAATGCGATCAGCTGGTTGCGCGCGGTGCACAGGTAGACGGTGTCGCCGATCTTCAGCGGCGTGGTCTCCGCGCCCCAGCGATGGCCCGGCAGATCGCCGGTGCGGAATTCCCAGGCGCGCGCCAGGGTGGCCACGTTGTCGCGATTGATCTGCTTGAGCGGCGAGTAGCGGGTGGCGTCGTAGCCGCGTCCATACGCCGTCCAGTCGCCATCGGCCTGCGGCGTGAGCGACGAGGCCGTCGACGCATTCGTCGCTTGCGGTCCGGGGCCGATCGCCGGAGTCACGTAATAGGGTTTGAACGCGAGCGCGAAAGCCGCCACGAAAATCGCGGCGAGGGAAGCCGCGCAAAGCCGCGACAGTGTTTTCGATACCGGACGCCGCAGGCGCGGCGCCAGCAGGGCGACGAAGAAACCGAATGCCGTGACCAGTCCCATGCGCGGCACCCAGCGCCAGTAATCCGATCCGGATTCCCAGATCGTCCACAGCAAGGTGCCGACGAACACCAGTACGTACCACCAGAAGCCGCTGCTGCGCGCGCGGATCAACTGCACACCCGATACCAGCATGCCGACGCCGGCCAGCAGGTAATACCAGGAACCGCCGAGCGCGATCAGCCAGCCACCGCCTGCCGCCAGTGCAAGTCCTGTCAGCGCGATGAGCAGACCGAGTAGCGGCAGCAACCAATGACCCTTGTGAGAATGGCTGTCGTGATTCGGCATGAGGCGTCCTCAGGTTAAGGAAACAAGGATTTGCGGCCCGAGTCTACGCCGCACGATCGGCGGGCGGCGCTGCGCTGAAACAACCTCTCGGGGCGGCGGTTCTTCGCGGGCAAAGTATTCAAGGCCACGATGCGAAGCGGGATAGCGCCATGCCTGGCGATACCCCCACTAATGGCACATTCGCTATACGTAACTAAGCAATAGTATTCCCTCCAACCTAGCGGCCCCACCGCAAGGGAGGGGCCATGAGCGAATCCGAGCTGCATCTCAAGAAGTTCCAGAAAGAGCTCAGCACCGGCACCGTGTCGCTGGTACTGCTGGCGGTACTCTCGAAGGCGCCGGAGCCGATGTACGGCTACCTGATCGCCAAGCAACTCGAGCGCGTGGGCGAAGGCGTGCTCAGCGGCAAGCAGAGCGCGCTGTATCCGGTGCTGAGGAATCTTGAGGGCGCGGGGCTGCTGGAAAGTTTCGTCGAGCCTTCGATGTCCGGCCCGCCGCGACGCTACTACCGAATTACCGAAGCAGGGCGAACCACCCTGCTTGAATGGGTCGCCGCCTGGCGCGCGACCCGCGACTCCGTCGATTCCGTCCTGCTGGGGATACTCGAATGAACGCCAAGATCCTGCCCACCACCATTCCCGAATACCTGGAACAATTGCGTGCCGCGCTGCGCGATGCCGACCCGGCCATGGTCCAGGACGCGCTGTACGACGCAGAGGAATACCTGCGTTCGGAACTCGCCGAACAATCCGGCAAGAGCGAGGCGGAAGTGATCGCCTCGGTCGCCGGCAGCTACGGCGCACCCGAAGAGGTCGCCGAGATCTATCGCGACACCGAAGTCACGGTCAACCGCGCCCTGCGCGCGCCTGCGCCGCGCAAGCGCGAGTCGGCGCTCGGCAAGTTCTTCGGCGTCGTCGTCGATCCGCGCACCTACGGCGCGCTGTTCTACATGCTGCTGTCGCTGGCCACCGGCATCGTCTACTTCACCGTGGTCACCACCGGCGCCAGCCTGTCGCTGGGCCTGCTGATCCTGATCATCGGCATTCCGCTGCTGGTGCTGTTCCTGGCCCTGATCCGGGTGCTGTCGCTGGTCGAAGGACGTATCGTGGAAACGCTGCTGGGCGAACGCATGCCACGCAGGCCGCTGTACACACAGCGCGGCAAGGGCTGGCTGGAGCGGATCAAGGAGATCTTCACCGACGGCCGCACCTGGACCGCGATGCTGTATTTCCTGCTGATGCTGCCGCTGGGCATCGCCTACTTCACCACTGCGGTCACCCTGCTGAGCACGTCGCTGGCCTTCATCGCCGCACCCTTCGGTTATTTCTTCGCCAATGGCAACTATGGAATGACCATTGGCGATTACGACGTGGTCGCGAACGCGCCCTGGCTGTTGCCGCTGATGTCGATCGCCGGCGTGGTGCTGCTGTTCGCCACCCTGCATCTGGCGCGCGGCATCGGCAGGCTGCATGGCTTGCTGGCCAAGCACCTGCTGGTGCGCAGTGCGGTGGTTTGAGGGCGAGGAGCGAGAAGCGAGGAACGAGTGGAAGCAAGGAGCTTCTACTCGTTCCTCGTTCCTCTCCACTCGTTCCTGCCCCTAAGCGTACTTCGCGATGAAATCCCGCACGTCCGGATACACCACTTCGCGCCAGCGACGGCCGCTGAAGATGCCGTAGTGGCCGGCGCCTTTCACGGTGAGGTGCTGGTGTTTCGCTTTGGGAATTCCGGTGCACAGATCGTGCGCGGCGGCGGTCTGGCCCAGGCCGGAGATATCGTCGAGTTCGCCTTCGATGCTCAGCAACGCGGTCTTCCTGATCGCCGCCGGATTCACCCGTTCGCCCTTGATCTTCCAGGTGCCGCGCGGCAGCGAGAACTCCTGGAACACGGTGCGGATGGTGTCCAGGTAATACTCGGCGGGCATATCCAATACCGCGTTGTATTCGTCGTAGAACCTGCGATGCGAATCGGCGTCTTCCAGATCGCCCTTGACCAGGTCGGCGTAGAAGTCCCAGTGCGACATGAAATGCCGGCTAGGATTCATGGCGATGAAGCCGGCGTGCTGCAGGAAACCCGGATACACCGCGCGGCCGTGGCCCGGGTACGACGCGGGCACGGTGTGGATCACGTTGTTCTCGAACCACGACAACGGGTTCTTGGTGGCCAGGTCGTTGACCTGGGTGGGGCTGTGGCGGGCGTCGATCGGCCCGCCCATCATCACCAGCGACCGCGGCGTGGCTTCGCCGCGCGCGGCCATCAGCGAGACCGCGGCCAGCACCGGCACGGTCGGCTGGCATACGCTGATCACATGCAGGTTGTCGGCGCCGATGTGGCGGATGAAGTCCTCGATGGTGGCGACGTAATCGTCGAGGCCGAACTCGCCTTCCGCCGCCGGCACCAGGCGCGCGTCGATCCATTCGGTCACATAGACCTTGTGGTCGCGCAGCAGGGTGCGCACGGTGTCGCGCAGCAGCGTGGCGTGGTGGCCGGACAGCGGCGCGACCACCAGCACCGCCGGTTCCTTCTTCATCGCGGCGATGCTTTTCGCTTCATCGGTATAACGCTTGAAGCGCAGCAGCCGGCAGAACGGGGTGGCGAGGATTTCCTGCTCGATCACGGGAATGGCCGCGCCATCCACCTCGATCCTGTGGATGTCCCACGGCGGTTTTTCGTAATCCTTGCCGAGGCGGTGCATCAGTTCGTTGCCGGCGGCGATACGGTCGGCGCCGGGCAGGGCGGAAAGCCAGCTGTTGGGATCGGAGAAGAGCTTGGCGTTGGCCCCCGCCTGGTGGATCCAGGGGGCCATCCAGTTGCGGTTAAATTCGTGCCATTGATAAAGCATCATCGTGGGGCGGGTCCTGCGGAAGGCGGGTTGCTGCGTCGCAGCATACCGCAAAGCCGATTCGGGCTCTTCACCTTGCCCAGACGGCGTGCAGGGAAGCTGTTTCGACACCGCCCTTGCCCGCGCAGCGGGTAGGGGAGGCTGGGAGGGGCTCTTGCTCATGCTTGCTTGTCTTCCCGACCTGTCATGACCAGCCATTCGGCTGTTGAAAGCCCCGCGCAGAGCCTGCCCTCGAATGCTGTAGTCGGGGGCGGGAATCGCTCTGGCTCTTCGTTCCTGGTACAGCGGAAATTCGCCTCCCTCCAAAGCAACAGCAAGAACAAGAGCGATTCCCGCCTGCGCGGGAATGACGAGCAAAGGCTAAAGGCAAAGGCTAAAGGCAAAGGCGTTACGCTTTCCTCACTCCTCGTTCCTCGTTCCTCGTTCTTCACCTCCCCCAACCCTCCCTGCCACGCAAGGAAGGGAGCTAAGAGCCCTCCAGTGCGGAAACCTGATCGGCCAGCGATGGCGACAGCCAGCAATGCGATCCCAGCCCGCGCAGGCCATGGGCGTTGAACTGCTTGCGGTACCAGGACGCGGCGCGGGGCTGGAAGCCGACGTGGTCGCCTTCGAATTCGTCCTCGCGGGCGAAGGTTTCCAGGAAAGCCACGCCGCCGCACAGTTCCGCCAGCCCCGGCAAGCCGCGTTGCAACTCGCGCGCAGGCAGGTAATGCAGCACATCCGCGCAGACCAGCAGGTCGACGGGCGGGCAGGGGCGCAACCGGGCGAAATCGCCGAAGTGCGCGTAGTGCAGGTTGCGTCGCGGGCCGTATTTCGAGATCGCGAATTCGCTGCTGTCGAAACCCAGGTAGCGCAGCTTCGGACGCAATTTCAGCAGCGGCGCGCGCCATGCGCCTTCGCCACAGCCGATGTCCAGCACGCTGCGGATCGGGCGTTCCAGGTAGTACTCGGCGCAGGACACCGCCAAGGCCACCTTGCGCGCCAGGCGCTGCGGGCCGCCGATGTCGCCGCGGCGGTACCAGTGCTGGAAGTAGTTTTCGTCGTATTGTTTTTGCATTGGGGAGTGAGGAACGAGGAACGAGGAGTGAGGAGTGAGGAGTGAGGAGTGAGGAGTGAGGAGTGAGGAGTGAGGGAAGCGTAACGCTTTTGCCCGCCTTTGCCTTTGACCGTCATGAACAGCCGAATGGCTGTTCATGACGAGCAAGAAAAACCGGAGTGACGAACGAAACAAGGCCGCATGGTCCGGGTTATCCTTGCCGCGACGATTCCATAGAGGAAAACGCATGTACTTCTGGATCAAGACCGCACATCTCGTCTTCGTCATCGCCTGGATGGCGACCGTGTTCTACCTGCCGCGCATCCTGGTCAACCTGAGCGAAACCAGCAGCCAGCCTGAGGTACAGGCGCGTCTGTTGATGATGGGGAAGAAGCTCTACCGCTTCGGCCACAACATGTTCGGTCTGGCGCTGATACTTGGCCTGGTGCTGTGGCTGTATTTCCACATCAGCGGCGGCTGGTTGCACGCCAAACTCACGCTGGTCGTGCTGCTGCTCGCCCACTTCATCATCGCCGGACGCTGGCTGAAGGGCGTGGAGAAGGGCCTTGCGTTGCCATCCTCAAAAGCCCTGCGCTGGTTCAATGAGCTGCCGGTCTTGCTACTGGTGGCGGTCGTGTACCTGGTGCTGGCCAAGCCGTTCTGAAATAGAAGACGCCGTAGGAGCGACGTGAGTCGCGATTTCCCGGATCCGGGATCACCACATCCAATCCGGCTTTTCGCGAACGGCTTTTCGTTCGCGACTCACGTCGCTCCTACGGTCCTGGTCTATTTCTTTTCGAAGTCCGCTGGCCTCGGCAGTTCCACCGGCACGCCGTCGGCATTGCAGGTATTGGCCGCGCACAGGCGCTCGCGCAGTTTCGGCGTGGCCTGGACGATGAAGTGGTAGATCGTGTTTTCCTCCACCGTGCCGCGCACCGCTGCGCTGCCGGGGCCGCTGGCCCAGATGCCGACATCCTCGCCGCCATGCGATTCTGATTTCAGCGGCACCAGCGATTCCTGCAGGTAGTCGGGGTCGGCGGTATCGACATTGGACAGATCCGGCCTTCCCTCGCGCGGCTCGTAACTGCTGGGAGCATGCGGGTAGCTCTTGGGCCCGGCCGGCTGCTGGTTGCTGGCGCCGGTGTTGCCCGGGCCGTTGGCGTAAGTGAGCGTGGTGAATACCTGTCCGGCACCATCGCGCGCCAGGTCGCCAGGGACGTCGTCTTCCCCGCCCATGCCGCGGACCTTGCCTAGGATCGGATTGCCGCGGACCGGATAGCCGACGAAATTGAGCACATGCGAATGGTCGGCGGTGACGATGATCAGGGTGTCGTCGGCGGAGGTGGCCGCGCGCGCGGCACGGACCGCATCCGACAGGGAAATGGTTTCATCGAGCGCGCGGAAGGCGTTGCCGTTGTGGTTGGCGTGGTCGATGCGTCCGCCTTCCACCATCAGCACGTAGCCTTCGGCATTCTTCGACAGCGTGCGGATGGCGGCGACGGTCATTTCCGACAGGCTCGGTTCGCCCTCCGGGCTCCGGTTGCGGTCGTGGTCGAACTGCATATGGTCGGGCTCGAACAGGCCGAGGATCGCCGGGGCCTCCTTTGCCGCCTGGAATTGCCGGGTATTCCACACGTAAGCGCCATCGGGATGCGCGCGCTGCCACTCGCCGACCAGATCACGGCCATCGAGGCGCTGGCCGACCTTGTCGTCGTATTCGGGGTCGCGTTGTCCGACTGTGGTGTATTCGCCACGGCCACCGCCCAGGGCCACGCTGGGGCCTCGCCCGAAACGTGACGATGAAAGCAACTGTTGGGCGATGTCCTTGCATCCTTGCGCCCTTGCTTCGGCAGGCAGGTCGGTGTCGTTTTCCCAGTTGCGATTGGGTGCATGCGCATACGTCGCCGCCGGAGTGGCATGGGTCAGGCGCGCGGTCGTGACCACGCCAGTGGCGAGGCCCGCACTGTCGGCGAGCTCCAGCCAGCTCAGCAGCGGCTGTTCCAGGCTGGTGGCGCAATCGTCCTTGCGCCCGGAGGCCACGCCGATCGCGCCCATGTGGCTCTTCACGCCGGTGGTGATCGCGGTCATGGTGCCGGCCGAATCGGGCGTCTGCGAATCGGTGTTGTAGGTCTTGCTCAAAGCGGTGCTGGGGAACGTTTCCCACGACAACTGGTTCTCCTCGCCCGGACTGCCCTTGCGCTGGCCTTCGAGGATGCGCGCCGCGGCGACCGTGGTCAGGCTCATGCCATCGCCGAGGAACAGGATCACGTTCTTCGCCCGTCCCTGCATCGCGCCGTTGCCGGCCGCGCGCGCGGCGCCGCTGCGATACCACCAGGCGGGGGTTTCGCCAGCGGGGTGCGCGACGGCGGGGACTTCGATGGTGTGGACTGCGGATTCCGCGCGGCGTACGGGCGTGGCGGCACAGGAGGAAAGCAGGGTGAGGGCAAGGCTGGTCAGGACGGGGGACAGACGACGCATCATGTATTCCATGCTGGACAAGGGCCGATTATGCCGTGGCTACAGCGTCCTGCCGATGACAACTGGCAATTCCAGTGTTGCCGTCGCGCCAACCGATGGGCTGCGCTATCGTTCGCGCATGTTCAAAGCGATTCGATGAAATGAAATCAGTGGCTGCCTGGTTCAGGATTCCGTTCTGGCAACGCGTGCTCGCCGGCTTCGTGCTCGGCGCGCTGGCGGGATGGGCGTTCGGGCCGTCGGCGGAGACCTGGTTCGGGCCGCTGGGCGACCTGTACGTGACCCTGATCAAGATGATCGCGGTGCCATTGGTATTTTTCGCCGTGATCAATGCGGTGAGCTCGCTGCATGGCCAGAAATCGATCGCCGCGCTGGCCGGGCGCACCTTCGTCTGGTTCGCGGTCACTGCGGTCCTGGCGGTAGGCGTGGGCCTGGCTTTCGGCTGGATCATCAAGCCGGGCGCCGGCGTCGGCGTGCTGCAGGTGGCATCCGACTACAAGCCCAAGGACGTGCCGGGCGTGCTCGACATGTTGCTCAACCTGGTGCCGTCCAACCCGTTCCAGGCGTTGTCGGGCGCGGCCAGCGCCAAGAGCAGCGATGGCATGACCGTGCTGGTGCCGCGCAACGGCACGGTGCTGCAGGTGATCTTCTTCGCCGGCCTGGTCGGTTTCGCCATCGTCAAGCTGGGCGACCGCGTCGCCGCAGCGCGCAAGCTGGTGGGCGAAGCCAGCGAGATCATGATCCAGGTGACCCGCTTCGTGCTGGAGTTCACCCCGCTGGGCACGTTCGGCCTGATCGCCGCGCTGGTCGGTGGCTACGGATTCGAGCAACTGCGGCCGCTGCTGGCCTTCGTCTTCGCGCTGTACGCGGCTTGCGCATTCCATATCGTCGTGGTGTATGGCGGCCTGCTGCTGGCGCATGGGCTGAATCCGTTGAAGTTCTTCCGCGGCGCCGCGCCGGGCATGCAGGTGGCGTTCGTCGCCTCGAGCAGCTTCGCCGCGCTGCCGGTGTCGTTGCGCAGCGCCACCCACAACCTGGGCGTGGACAAGGATTACGCCGCATTCGCGGTGCCGCTGGGCGCGACCATCAAGATGGACGGTTGCGGCGCGATCTATCCGGCGCTGGCCGCGGTGTTCATCTCGCAATACGCGGGCATCGAACTGTCGCTGGCGCAATACCTGATCATCGCCCTGGCCTCGGTGCTGGGCAGTTTCGGTACCGCCGGCGTGCCGGGTACGGCGGTGATCATGGCCACGGTGGTGTTGAGCGCCGCGGGCTTGCCGCTGGAAACCATCGGCTATCTCTACGCGATCGACCGCGTGCTGGACATGATGCGGACCATGACGAATGTGACCGGACAGATGCTGGTGCCGGTGCTGGTAGCCAAGGAAACCGGGTTGCTGGACCGGAAGATCTACGAAGCCGCGCCGACCAACCTCGGCATCGAAGAAGATCCGCTGGGCGCGGAGAAATCTCCGTGAGCGCGACGGAAAGCTTCCGTCTGGTCGAACGCTTCCCGGGCATCGACGATTACCGCCGCCTGCGCAGCGCGGCCGGGCTCTCGCCCAAGTCGGCCGAAGCGGCGGTGCGCGGACTCGCCAACACCTTGTACGGCGTCAGTGTGATCGACGGCGAGCGGGTCATCGGCATGGGCCGGATCATCGGCGACGGCGGCTGTTTCTTCGTCGTGGTGGACATCGCGGTCCAGCCCGAATACCAGAAGCGCGGCCTGGGCAGGCGGATCATGGACGCGCTGGACGCGTGGCTGCGCGCGAATGCGCCGGTGTCTTCCAATGTTTCGCTGTTCGCCGATGGCGATGCGAAACACCTGTATGCGAAGTACGGCTTCGTCGAAGCCGGGCCGGTTTCGGTGGGGATGGACTATACGGTCAAGCCGTGAGCGCGGCCGTGCCGGATCAGGATTCGCCGCGTGGGATCGCCAGCAACCCGGCCGCCACCGCGAACGGCATCGGCAGCAATACGCCGACCACGGTCACCCATTCGGGATTCGGCATCAGCGTGGCATAGACGATCACCGTGATCGTGAGCGCCGCGCCGATCACCAGCGCCGCCGCGCCGCGATGAGGCTGCGCGATCTTCGCCGAGGTCCAGCCGCCGAGCAGCCCGGCCAGCGCCCATCCGCCGAGGATGCAGGCGATCGCCGTGGAGGGCGTTCCGGCGGCGTAGGCCGACAACGATTCCGGCGTGGCGAAATCGTCGCTGGTCGGCAACGGATACAGCTTCGCGCTGGCGTACCAGCAGCCAAGCAGAGCCAGACTGGCGACCAGCGCCCCGACAATCATTCCCAGTATCGTGCGTGCCATCGCCTTGTTCTCCTTGTTTGCAATGGGATATTGCAATGGGCGAAGCATGGCGCGGCAGGCGCGGGCTGGCAACCCGCCGAGGGCGTATCTACGGATTCCCGGGCGTTACCCGTGGCCCGACCAGGCGCGAAGCCAGCAAGGCGAGCGGAACCGGCAACAGGATGCCCAGCAGGTTCATCCACAGCGGGTGCGCGATCACCATTGCGTTCATCACCGTGCCGGCGACGATGAACAAGGCCACGGCCGATGCGGCGATCCGGCGATGCTGGCGACCGATCCGCGCCGCGACCCAGGCGCCGACGAAACTGCCCAGCGCCCAACCGAATACCAGCCAGGCCTTGGCCGCGGGCGATGACATCGCCACCAGCCTGGCCAGGTCCGCTTCGGTGTCCAGCGGCATCCCGGCTGGCGGCGGGAACAACAGCATTCCGGCGGCTTCCACTCCGAAGATCACCAGCATCGCGGTGATCAGGCCGGCCACGATCGCAAGCAAGGTGCGCAGCATAGGTTCGCTCCTGGAAGGTTTGCGTTTGTGAATCCCCCTGCGCGAAGCATGGCCTCAAGCACACGCCGTCGCAAGCTGGCGTAACCTGTTCCCTGCCGTCGAGGAGCGCACCCGGATGAGTGGCGAACAACGCGAACTGACTTTCCGTTTCCTGGCCGAGCCGACCGATGTCAACTACGGCGGCAAGGTCCACGGCGGCGTGGTGATGAAGTGGATCGACCAGGTCGGCTATGCGGCCGCGGTCGGCTGGAGCGGCCATTACAGCGTGACCGTGGCCGTGGGCGGGATCCGTTTCGTCGCCCCGATCCGTATCAGCGACCTGGTCACCGTCACCGCCACCCTGGTCTACACCGGCACCAGCAGCATGCATTTCGCCATCGATGTGCGCGCCCGCGATCCGGGGTTGGACGCGAGCCAGGCGGAAAACCGCCTGTGCACGCATTGCATCATCGTGTTCGTGGCCCTGGACGGCGTGGAAGGCAAGCCGATGCCGGTACCGGCATGGAAACCGGAAACCGAAGACGACCGCTTGCTGGCCGAATACGCGACCAGGGTGATGGAGCTGAGCAAGGGCATCGAACAGACCTTCGTCCACTACCAGGAAGCGAGCACGAAAGAAGCGGGCACGAAAAAGGCCGCGGATTAGGCGGCCTTCTGGCTTGCGGGCTCCCGGGCCGCCTGCTTACATGGTCAGGCGACGCGCCTGCATGAACTTGGCGCTCCAGTAGCCGGTGAGCAGGCTGTCCACGCGCACGTCCTTGCCGGTGCTGGGCGAATGCAGGAAGCGGCCTTCGCCGACGTAGATGCCGACATGGTTGACCCGGCCGCGATGGCCGAAGAACACCAGGTCGCCCTGCTTCAGTTCATTGCGGTTCCTGATCAGTTCGGCGTCGGTCTTGCTGGCCATGTCGCGGGAAACGCGAGGCAGGTCGATTCCCAGGGCGGTGTGGAACACGTAGCCGACCAGGCCGCTGCAGTCGAAACCGCTGTCGGGCGACGTACCGCCCCAGCGATAAGGCGTACCCAGCAGGGTCAGTGCGCGCTGGAGCACGGCCTGGACCTTGCCGCCCGATCCCGCTTGCGTGCCCGCCTGCATGATCGCGCCGGACTGGTTGAGGTCGTAGTTGGCCAGCAGGCGGCTGAGGTCGCCGGCGAACATGGCCGAGCGGTCCAGAATCGGCATGCTGTCGCTGGCGGCCAGGCGCGGCAGCAAAGCGGTGAGGGTGGCGGCGGCGGCGGCGGCGGCCTTCTCGCGGACGCTGTTCTGGGCGGTTTTCGCGGTGGCGGCCACGGTTTCGGACCTGGCATCGCCAGCCATGGCATCGCTGGTCAAGGCGGCATCGCCGGTCAAGGCCAGTGTGGGCTTGGCGATGGGTTCGGGAGTGATGCTTGCGGGAGCGGTCTTGGCCTGGACGCAAACGCTGGTCAGGCAGAGGGCGGTAGCGCAGAAGAGGGAGCGTGACACGCTCCGGAGCGCGGAGCGGCGGGCGGCGGGCAGGCCTTTTTGCAGGTCGTCGGTCGTCACGCGGAAATCTGTGTAGCGGGCAAGGGACGGATCATGCCGTCATAAGTCGTTCATGAGGTTCAAATTTCGTTAGCTGGACGTGAGCAAAAGCGATGGCGGTCACAATTCAGTGCAGGACCCGCTTGGCACCGGAATAGTGATCCCGCCAGTAAGGCCCATCCAGCCGGTCCAGGCGGACTGTGCCGCCGGTGCTGGGCGCATGCACGAAACGCCCTTCGCCCACGTAGATGCCGACATGGCTGACGCTGCCCTTGCTGCCGAAGAAGACCAGGTCGGCGGCGGCCAGCTTCTCCGGCGCGATCCGTGGCCCCTGGACCCCGGCCAGTTCCCGCGAGGTGCGCGGCAGCCGCAGGTCCAGCATGTCCCGGTAGACATAGGTCACCAGGCCGCTGCAGTCGAAACCCGATTGCGGGGTGTTGCCGCCATAGAGATAAGGCGTGCCGACCAGGCCGATGGCCCGCATCAGCACCGCGTTGGCCGCGGCCGGATCGGCGGGCCGGACCTGGGGCCAATGGCGCTGAGCGACCGAAGCCGGCTTCGAGGGGCGGACGTTGTCGTTGCCGCCGCAAGCGCCCAGCAGCATGCAGAAGCCGGCCATGGCGGCGAACAGGAGCCCGCGGCGCCTCGTGGATCGGGCGGCAACTGGCGTGGAACCGGACAAGCCGGGATAATGCGCGGCCTTCATTGCGGCCAATCTTGACCGCAATCCCCCGTGGCCCACAAGCCGCCCCTTCGCTGTCGCCCTCTCGTCGTGCGGCGCAGCCCAGCCAGAGCCGAGCATGAAAATCGCAAAAGACAGCGTGGTCCGTTTCCACTACACCGTGTCCGAAGTGGGCCAGGAAGCGCTGGAGAGTTCGAACGACCGTGAGCCCCTGGCCATCCTCTACGGTCACGGCAACATCATCCCGGGCCTGGAAACGGCCATGCTGGATCGCGAAGCCGGCGAGAGCTTCGGCGTGGACGTGGCCGCGGCCGATGCCTACGGCGAGAAGCGCGATGGCCTGAGCCAGCGCGTGCCCAAGAAGCACTTCGGCGCGCAGAAGCTGGAGCCGGGCATGCAGGTCGTGCTGCAGACCAACTTCGGCCCGCGCGCGGTGACCATCGAGAAGGTCGGCATGAGCGTGGTCGATGTCGACCTCAACCACCCGATGGCCGGCAAGGACCTGCATTTCGACGTGGAGATCGTCGATGTGCGCGAAGCCAGCGCCGAGGAACTCGAGCACGGCCACGTGCATGGCGACGGCGGCCACCACCACTGAGCGCATCGCATGCGATGAGCGGGTACCTATGACCTGGGACGGCCCGCTTCGGCGGGCCGTCCGCGTTTGCGTCCCATCGATCCGGATACAGCCGATCCGAATACACTAGCGTGGTGAATTCCCCACGCGATGACGTCCTGGTGATCGGCGGCGGCGTGATCGGCCTGGCCACCGCGCTGGCGCTGATCGAAGCCGGCCGCGGCGTGCGCGTGCTCGAAGCCGGCGCCGTCGGCAGCGGCGCCTCGCACGGCAACTGCGGCACGCTCACTCCCAGCCATGCACCGCCCCTGGCCGCGCCGGGCATGGTCGCGCGGGGCTTGCGCTGGATGTTCACCCCGGACGCGCCGCTGTACCTGAAACCACGACTGGATCCGGCGCTGTGGCGCTGGCTGGCGCATTTCGCCGCGCGCTGCAACATGAAGGATTGGCGGCAGAGCACGGTTTCGCGTTCGGCGATCCTCGACGACTCGCGTAGCCGGCTCGCCGATTGGGTGGATCGCTATGCGCTGAGATGCGAATTCGCCGAGGAAGGGCTCGACTACGTATTCCGCGAACAGGCCAACTTCGATCACTACGCACGGGAGTGCGAATTGCTGCGCGAGTTCGGGATCGCCAGCGAGATCTTCGACGGCGACGCTTACCTGCGCGACGAACCTGCATTGAAAGCTGGGATGGTCGGCGCGGTCCGCTTCCCGGGCGATGCGCGCCTGCGCCCGGATCGCTATGTGGCCGAACTTGCGAGGGCGGTGCGCGAGCGTGGCGGCGTGATCGAGGAAAATTGCCGGGTCGAATCGCTGCAGGATTCCGCGGACGGCGCAGTCGCGGGTACCGGCCTCGGTTCCCGCAACGGCAGCGAGGCCGTCATCGCGCTGGGCTCATGGTCGCCACGACTGGCGCGGAGCCTGGGCCTCGACCTGCCGATCCAGCCGGGCAAGGGCTATTCGATCACCTATTCGCGACCCTCTATCGTGCCGAAACGGCCGATGGTGCTGAAGGATCGCCAGGTGTGCGTGACGGCCTGGGACAGCGGTTTCCGCCTGGGCAGCACCATGGAATTCTCGGGCTACGACCAGACCCTCAATGCCACGCGCCTGGCCGCGCTGGAGCGCGGCGCCAGCGAATACCTGCATGAGCCGTTCGGCGCCACGGTGCACGAGCGCTGGTATGGCTGGCGGCCGATGACCTGGGACGACCTGCCGATCCTCGGGCGGGCGCCGCGCCATCGCCATGTCTGGCTGGCCACCGGCCACGGCATGCTCGGGGTCAGCATGAGCGCGGCGAGCGGGCAGTTGATGGCCGACCTGATCACCGATAAAAGTACCGCGATCGATCCGACGCCTTATCGCATGGAGCGTTTCGCATGAGCGCCAGGCAACCCGATTACGACTACGACCTGGTAGTGATCGGCGGCGGCTCCGGCGGGCTCGCGGGGGCCTTCCGCGCGGCCTCGCATGGCGCACGCGTTGCCTTGCTGGAGCCGGGCGAATTCGGCGGCACCTGCGTCAATGTCGGCTGCGTGCCGAAGAAGGCGATGTGGCTGGCGGCCGAATTGTCGCAGCGCATCGACATGGCCTCTCGACTCGGCTTCGACCTGCCGCCGCCGAAGCTCGACTGGCGCGAATTCATCGTCCATCGCCAGCGCTATATCGCAGGCATCCACGACAGCTATCGCAAGCGCCTCGACGCAGCGGGCATCGTGCACATGCCGTGTCGCGGACATTTCGTCGATGCGCACACGGTGGAAACACACCAGGGCCTGCGCGTATCCGCTGCGCACGTACTGATCGCGACCGGCGGCAAGCCGAGGCGTCCCGATATCCCGGGCGCGGAGTTGGGCCTCGTGTCGGATGATTTCTTCAGCCTGTGCGATGCGCCAGGGCGCGTCGCCATCGTCGGCGGCGGCTATATCGCCGTCGAGCTCGCCGGCGTGTTGCAGGCGCTAGGCAGCAAAGTGGAGGTTTTCGTGCGTGGCAGTCGCCTGCTCGATTCGTTCGATGTGGAACTCAGCGACGAACTCGCGGAAAACCTGCGGCAGCACGGCATCCACTGCCACTTCGCCGATCCGGTGGCCGCGATCGAGCAGGTCGATGAAAAGCGGCTCAGGGTGGTCGAACACTCCGGCCGGGCCGGCGAACTTTTCGACAGCGTGATCTTCGCCACCGGGCGGGTGCCCAACAGCGATCGGCTCGGGCTGGACGACATCGGCGTATCCGTCGATGGCGGCGGCTTCGTCGTGGTCGATGCGTTGCAGGACACCAGCTTGGCCAATGTGCACGCGGTCGGCGATGTCTCGAGCCGCCTCGCGCTCACGCCCGTCGCGATTGCCGCCGCCCGTCGCCTGATGGATCGTCTCTTCGGCGGGCAACCGGAAGCCAGGCTGGATTACCGGGACATCGCCACCGTGGTGTTCTCGCATCCGCCGCTGGGCATGGTGGGCCTGTGCGAAGCCGAGGCGCGGGAACGCCATGGCGACGCGGTGAAGGTCTACACCACCCGGTTCCGCCCGATGCTGCACGCGCTGGCCGATTCGCCGCAGCGCAGCCTGTTCAAGCTGGTGTGCGTAGGCGAGGAGGAGCGCGTGGTCGGCATCCACCTGCTGGGCGAAGGCGTCGACGAGATGCTGCAGGGGTTCGCGGTGGCGCTGAAGAAAGGCATCACCAAGCGCGACCTGGACGACACCATGGCGATCCACCCGACTTCGGCCGAGGAAGTGGTGTTGATGCGCTGAAGTCGTGAAGCTGTAGGATTGTGGGAGCGGCGTAAGCCGCGATGGGATATCGAGACATCATTTCGCGGCTTACGCCGCTCCCACAACCCCCACAACCGGACCTACGTACAATGCGCGGATGGACACCTACACCTTGCACCGCGGCACCGCGCCGCTGTTGATCAGCCTGCCGCACGACGGCACCGCTGTTCCCGCCGACATCGCCGCGCGGCTCACCGATTCCGCGCGTAGCGTGCCCGATACCGACTGGCACGTCTCCAGGCTCTACGATTTCGCCCGCGAACTCGGCGCCTCGATGATCGTGCCGATATATTCGCGTTATGTGATCGACCTGAACCGGCCCGAAGACGACGTGTCGCTGTATCCCGGTCAGAACACCACTGGCTTGTGCCCGCATGTGCAATTCAGCGGCGAACCCGTCTATCGCGATGGGCACGATCCCGATGAAACCGAAGTGGCGGAACGGGTCGAACGTTACTGGCGCCCGTATCACCGTGCGTTGGCGGGCGAGCTGCAGCGCATCCACGCGCGACATGGCCGCGCCAGACTGTGGGAAGGGCATTCCATCCGCGGCGTGGTGCCGTTCCTGTTCGAGGGACGATTGCCCGACCTCAACCTGGGCACGTCGGCAGGAGCGAGCTGTTCCCCACCGCTGCAATCGCGCCTGGAATCGGTGCTGGCGTCGCAGGACGGCTACGACTTCATAGTCAACGGGCGCTTCAAGGGCGGCTACATCACCCGCGAATACGGCGATCCCGCCAAGGGCGTCGATGCCGTGCAACTGGAAATCAGCCAGCGCATCTACATGGACGAAAGCAGCTTCGAGTGGGACGAAGAAAAGGCCGCGCGCACCCAGGCCGTGCTGCGCGAGCTGATCGGCCAGATGCTGGCATGAGCGCGGCGTCCACCGTTCCGGACGAAACCCCGCATGTAGAAACACGACCCGAGCCGCCGACGCGTCCCGGCCATCCCTGGTCGGGCATCGGCCTGGCCCTGTTCGGCGCCATCGCATTCTCGGGCAAGGCCATCATCGTCAAGCTCGGCTACCGGCTTGGCGCCGACGCCATCACCCTGCTGGCGTTGCGCATGCTGGTCGCGCTGCCGTTCTTCGCCTTGATGGCATGGTGGGTCAGGCGCGACACGCAACGCTTCCGCCTGCGTGGAGGCGATCGGTGGAAAGTGGTGGGACTGGGTTTCAGCGGCTATTACCTGGCCAGTTTCCTGGATTTCGCCGGACTGCAGTACATCACCGCGACCCTCGAGCGGTTGATCCTGTATCTCACCCCCACGCTGGTCCTGCTGATCGGCGTGGTGCTGTTCCGGCGCAAGCCCGCCGGACGGCAGTTGCTGGCGCTGGCCATCAGCTATCTCGGCGTCGCCCTGGCCTTCGGCCATGACCTGGAAACCGGTGGCGATGGCATCGCGCTCGGTGGAGTGCTGGTGTTCCTCAGTGCGCTCAGTTACGCCAGCTACCTGGTCGGCAGCGGGGAAGTGGTGGCACGGGTCGGTGCAGTGCGCCTGACCGCCTATGCCAGCGCCGTGGCGGCCTGCTTCTGCCTGCTGCATTTCATGATCGTGCGGCCATGGCATTCGTTGTTCGGGCAGCCGGCCGACGTCTACTGGCTGTCGCTGCTCAACGGCACCGTGTGCACCGTATTGCCGGTGCTGGCCACGATGATGGCGGTGCAACGGCTGGGGTCGGCGTTGGCCTCGCAGATCGGCATGGTCGGCCCGGTCTCGACCATCGTCATGAGCCTGCTGATCCTCGGCGAACCGATGGGCCCCTGGCAGGTCGCAGGCACGGTAATGGTGATGCTGGGCGTGTTCGTGGTGACGCGACCGCGCCCGGGATAAGTCCAGCAGCGAGGTTCCGTGTGCCGTCGCGACGGCCGGCGATGGCGAGCCACGATCTACACTTCCGCACCACGGGATGCGTTCGGCAGCAAGGCTGTATTTGCCGTCGCCACGGCCGCCGCTGGTGAATGGCGGATATCAGACTTCCAAGGAAGCCAGATCGCCCTTCAGCTCCAGCCACGCCTTGCGGTCCGAAGCGCGCTTCTTCGCCAGCAGCATGTCCATCAGCGAGCGCGTGTCGCCGTCGTCGTCGTTGGTCAGCTGCACCAGCCGGCGGGTGTCCGGATGGATGGTGGATTCGCGCAGCTGCGAGGGGTTCATTTCGCCCAGGCCCTTGAAGCGGGTGACGTTGACCGCGCCCTTGAGCTTCTCGCGCTCGATCTTCTCCAGCAGCAGGCGTTTTTCTTCCTCGTCCAGCGCGTAGAACACCTGCTTGCCCACGTCGACGCGGAACAGCGGAGGCATCGCCACGAAGATGTTGCCGGCCTGGACCAGCGCCGGGAAATGCTTGAGGAACAGCGCGGTCAGCAGCGTCGCGATATGCAGGCCATCGGAATCGGCGTCGGCCAGGATCACCACCTTGCCGTAACGCAGGCCGCCGATGTCGTCCTTGCCCGGGTCGCAGCCGATGGCGATGGCCAGGTTGTGCACTTCCTCGGAGGCCAGGACCGAAGTGCTGGCGACTTCCCAGGTGTTGAGGATCTTGCCGCGCAACGGCAGGATCGCCTGGAAATCCTTGTCGCGCGCCTGCTTGGCGCTGCCGCCGGCCGAATCGCCTTCGACCAGGAACAGTTCGGTGCGCGACAGGTCCTGGGAAATGCAGTCGGCGAGCTTGCCGGGCAGGGCGGGGCCCTGGGTCACCTTCTTGCGCACGATCTGCTTTTCGGTCTTCAGTCGCGCGCTGGCGCGTTCGATCGCCAGCTGGGCGATGCGTTCGCCGAAATCGGTGTGCTGGTTCAGCCACAGCGAGAACGCGTCGTGCGCGGCGCCTTCGATGAAGCCGGCGGCCTGGCGCGAACTCAGGCGTTCCTTGGTCTGGCCGCTGAACTGCGGGTCGGTCATCTTCAGCGACAACACGAAGGCCACCCGGTCCCACACGTCTTCCGGCGCCAGCTTCACCCCGCGCGGCAGCAGGTTGCGGAAATCGCAGAACTCGCGCAGCGCATCGGTCAGGCCGCTGCGCAATCCGTTGACATGGGTGCCGTGCTGCGCGGTGGGGATCAGGTTGACGTAGCTTTCCTGCACCAGTTCGCCATCGGGAATCCAGGACACGGCCCAGTCCACGATCTCGTTCTGCCGGGACAGCTGGCCTACGAACAATTCCGGCGGCAGCAGTTCGCGACCCTGCAGTTCGCCCAGCAGGTAATCGCGCAGGCCGTCGCGGTAATGCCATTCGTCGCGCTCGCCGCTGGCCTCGTCGAACAGCTTCACGGTCAGGCCCGGGCACAGCACCGCCTTGGCCCGCAACAGGTGCTTGAGCGCGCGCAGGTTGTATTTGGGCGTATCGAAATACTTGGGGTCGACCCAGAAGCGCAGCCGCGTGCCGGTGTTCTTCTTGCCCACCGTGTTGACCACTTCCAGCTTCGATGCCGCGTCGCCATCGCGGAATTCCATGCGGTATTCGTTGCCGTCGCGCTTGATGAACAGCTCCACCTTCTTCGACAGCGCATTGACCACGCTGACGCCGACGCCATGCAGGCCGCCGCTGAAGGTGTAGTTGCGGTTGTTGAACTTGCCGCCCGCATGCAGGCGGGTCAGGATCAGTTCCACGCCCGAAACCTTCTCTTCCGGATGGATGTCCACCGGCATGCCGCGGCCGTCGTCGCTGACTTCGCAGCTGCCGTCCTTGTACAGGGTCACCTCGATGCCGCTGGCATGGCCGGCGAGGGCCTCGTCCACCGCGTTGTCGATGACTTCCTGGGCCAGATGGTTGGGGCGGGTAGTGTCGGTGTACATGCCCGGACGGCGTTTGACCGGGTCCAGGCCGGAGAGGACTTCGATGTCGGCGGCGTTGTAGCGGGTATTCATGGGGCGATATTCATGGATTTGGTTGCGATTTCCGGGCGGCGACTGCAGCCCCGAAGTGTGCGGCTTGGGGATTTTTTTTGCACGTTCAGTGGCAGGTGGGCCGCAGTGGGCTATTTTCCGCGCTGGCCGGTCGCCACGCTGGCCGTACACGGGAGAACCCTGATGAACAAGCGCAACATCCTGATCCTCGGCGTCATCGCCAGCGCCGTGCTCGCCGCCACCGCCTGGGCGCAGTCCGGCAAGGCGGACGCCGACAAGGCCTCGTCCAGCAGCCAGAGCGCCGAGCCCCAGTCCGACGCCGACAAGAAGGCCCAGCGCCGCGCCAGGAACGAGGCTGCGGCGGCGGCCCGCAAGGCAAAGGGCGAGAACGCCGGCAACTCCGGCAGGGAAGAAGAGGAAGAGGAGCGCAAGAAGCCCTGATCTTCGGTATTCCCGGCAAGCAACCACGATTTAGGGCGGCTTTTCGCCCACACGCGCCCCGCTGAGTCGGGGCGTCGTGTTTTCTAGGGGGGCGAAATTGTCGCCGCGAATTGCCGGATCGCTTGGTGGAAACCGGGCGGGCCTGTAAACTATGGCTTTCCGGAGCCCCGTCCATGACTCCCCTGATTTTTGTTACCGGCGGCGTGGTGTCCTCGCTAGGCAAGGGCATCGCCGCCGCTTCGCTTGCCTCCATCCTTGAAGCCCGCGGCCTGCGGGTCACGATGATGAAGCTGGATCCGTACATCAACGTCGATCCGGGCACCATGAGCCCGTTCCAGCACGGCGAGGTCTACGTCACCGACGATGGCGCCGAAACCGACCTGGACCTGGGCCACTACGAGCGCTTCGTGCGCACGCGCCTGAGCCGCAAGAACTCCATCACCACCGGCCGCATCTACGAGAACGTGATCCGCAAGGAGCGCCGCGGCGATTACCTCGGCGCCACCGTGCAGGTGATCCCGCACATCACCGACGAGATCAAGCGCTGCATCGACGAGGCCACGTCGGGCTTCGATGTCGCCCTGGTGGAAATCGGCGGCACCGTCGGCGACATCGAATCGCTGCCGTTCCTGGAGGCGATCCGCCAGATCCGCACCGAGCGGGGCCAGGACAAGGCCTTGTTCATGCACTTGACCCTGGTGCCGTACATCGCCGCCGCCGGCGAGCTGAAGACCAAACCCACCCAGCATTCGGTCAAGGAATTGCGCTCGATCGGCATCCAGCCCGATGTGCTGCTGTGCCGCAGCGAGCAGGAGCTGCCGGATTCCGAACGGCGCAAGATCGCCTCGTTCACCAATGTGTCCGAACGCGCGGTGATCACCGCGCGCGACGTGGACGTGCTCTACAAGATCCCGCTGTACCTGCACGAGCAGGGCCTGGACGAGATCGTCGCCACCCAGCTCAAGCTGCCGGTGTCGGGTCCAGCGGATCTGTCGGAGTGGGAAGCAGCGGTCGATGCCACACTCAATCCCCTGGACGAGGTCACCATCGCCGTGGTCGGCAAATACGTTGACCACAAGGATGCGTACAAGTCCGTCGGCGAGGCGCTGAAGCACGGGGGTCTGCGCCAGCGTACCCGGGTCAACCTGAAATGGCTGGAAGCGCAGGAGCTGGAGGGCGGCGACCTGTCCGCGCTGCAGGACGTCGACGGCATCCTGGTGCCGGGCGGCTTCGGCGACCGCGGTTTCGAAGGCAAGGTCGTCAGCGCGCGGTATGCACGCGAACATGGCGTGCCGTATTTCGGCATCTGCTACGGCATGCAGGCCGCGGTGGTCGATTACGCGCGCAATATCCTCGGCATGGCCGACGCCAACAGCACCGAGAACGACAAGCAGTCCACGCATCCGGTGATCGGTCTGATCACCGAATGGCGCACGGCGACCGGCGAAGTCGAGAAGCGCGACGAGCGCACCGACCTGGGCGGCAGCATGCGCCTGGGCCTGCAGGAGGCGCGTCTGAAGCCGGGAACACTCGCCCGCGAGTTGTACGGCAAGGACGTGGTCGCCGAACGCCATCGCCACCGCTACGAATTCAACAACCGCTACCGCACCCAGATGGAAGATGCCGGACTGGTGATTTCCGCCAAGTCGATGGACGACCTGCTGGTGGAAATGATCGAGTTGCCGCGCACGGTGCACCCCTGGTTCCTGGCCTGCCAGGCGCACCCCGAGTTCCTGTCCACGCCCCGCGACGGCCATCCGCTGTTCGTCGGCTTCATCCGCGCCGCGCGCGAGCGCAAGGCGAATGAAGGCATGGCGGGCGGGAAGTTGTTGAAGGAAGCGCGGGCGTGAGGAGTTCATGTGGGAGGGGCTTCAGCCCCGACGCTCTTTCCTTCTTCCGGTCGGGGCTGAAGCCCCTCCCACAAACAAGGTTGCGTGCATGAAACTCTGTGACTTCGAAGTCGGTCTCGATAAGCCGTTCTTCCTCATCGCCGGTCCCTGCGTCATCGAATCGATGCAGCTGCAACTCGATGTCGCCGGCAAGCTGAAGGAAATCACCGGCCGACTGGGGATCAACTTCATCTTCAAGTCCAGTTTCGACAAGGCCAACCGCACCTCCGGCACCAGCTTCCGCGGCCCGGGCGTGGAAGAGGGTCTCAAGGTGCTGGCCGAAGTGAAGAAGCAGATCGGAGTGCCGGTATTGACCGACGTGCATGAATACACGCCGCTGGAGGAAGTGGCCTCGGTGGTCGATGTGCTGCAGACGCCCGCGTTCCTGTGCCGGCAGACCGACTTCATCCACAAGGTCGCCAGCGCCGGACGTCCGGTCAACATCAAGAAGGGCCAGTTCCTGTCGCCCTGGGAAATGAAGCACGTCACCAACAAGGCCAAGGCCACCGGCAACGAGCAGATCATGGCTTGCGAACGCGGCGCCAGCTTCGGCTACAACAACCTCGTTTCCGACATGCGCTCGCTCAGCGTGATGCGCGATACCGGCTGCCCGGTGGTGTTCGATGCCACCCATTCAGTGCAGTTGCCCGGTGGCATGGATGGCAAGAGCGGCGGCCAGCGCGAATTCGTGCCGGTGCTGTCGCGCGCGGCGATGGCGGTCGGCATCGCCGGCATCTTCATGGAAACCCATCCGAAGCCGGAAGAAGCGCTGTCCGATGGCCCGAATGCCTGGCCGCTGGGCAAGATGGAGGCGCTGCTGGAAACGCTGATGGCGCTAGATGCAGTCACCAAGAAGAACGGGTTTCTGGAGAGTGCTATCTGATGGACGAAGGGTTCAATCTATCTGTCAGGTGGCTTCGATGAGAAGAGTGGCAGTCGCAATCTTGCTCGCGGTGCTGGCATTTGCTTCATTCGATGCCTTCGCATGTCGGATGAGTCCGCCCAGGACGACACCGTCGTATAGCGATCTGGCAAGTACGTCCGATCTGATTGCCATTGTCCATGTCGAGCGAATCCGGCCACTGAGCGCGGGAGATGAGGCATTGATGGAGCGGCTGCTCACCGACCCACCAATGAACGTACCATTCCGTTACCCGACCACTTCAGCGGAATTTTCCACCGTGCGCGTCCTGAAAGAAAAGCAGCCGGAACAATTCCTGATCCAGAACGGCGCGACCAATTGCGACGTCTATTTCCTGGAAGGCAAGGACTATCTGGTGTTCGCCCAGTGGCCCAGCCCATCGGTCGAGATCGTGCCCACCTACGGTACGTTCCCGTTAGACGAAAGCCAGCAAAGCCTGACGGCGCTGGCCGAAGTGGAATCCTTTCTCAGCCTCTCAGACTCGGCAAAACCATGACCTCAATCGCCAAGATCCACGCCCGCGAAATCCTCGACAGCCGCGGCAATCCCACCCTCGAAGCGGAAGTCACTCTGGCCGACGGTTCCTTCGGCCGGGCCTTGGTGCCTTCGGGCGCTTCGACCGGCTCCAAGGAAGCGGTCGAATTGCGCGATGGCGACAAGACCCGCTACCTGGGCAAGGGCGTGCTGCATGCGGTGGCCAACGTCAACGGCGCCATCGCTACTGCGCTGAAAGGTTTCGACGCGGCCGACCAGGAAGGCCTGGACCGCCGCCTGATCGACATCGACGGCACCGAGAACAAGGGCCGCCTCGGCGCGAACGCACTGCTCGGCGTTTCCCTGGCCAATGCGCACGCGCTCGCGGCTTCGAAGAAGATGCCGCTGTGGCAGCACCTCGCCAATGGCAATGACGTGGTCCTGCCGGTGCCGATGATGAACATCATCAATGGCGGCGCGCATGCCGACAACAACGTCGACCTGCAGGAATTCATGGTCCTGCCGGTCGGCTTCGATTCGTTCGCCGAATCGTTGCGCGCCGGCGCCGAGATCTTCCATGCGCTGAAGTCGGTGCTGAAAGGCCACGGCCTGAGCACGGCGGTGGGCGACGAAGGCGGTTTCGCCCCCGACCTGCGCAGCAACGTGGAAGCGCTGGACACGATCCTGGAGGCGATCGGCAAGGCCGGCTACACCGCCGGCGAGGACATCCTGCTGGGCCTGGACGTGGCCTCCACCGAGTTCTACGAGAACGGCAAATACCACCTGATGGGCGAGGGCAAGCGCCTGACCTCGGAACAGTTCACCGATTTCCTGGCCGGCTGGGCGGCCGAATACCCGATCATCACCATCGAGGACGGCATGGCCGAGGACGACTGGGCCGGCTGGAAGCTGCTCACCGAACGCGTCGGCAACAAGGTGCAACTGGTCGGCGACGATCTGTTCGTCACCAATCCGCGGATTTTCAAGCAAGGCATCGAATCCGCTACCGCCAACGCCATTCTGATCAAGGTCAACCAGATCGGCACGCTGACCGAGACCCTGGAAGCCATCGCCATGGCCCACCACGCCAACTACGCGGCCATCGTCTCGCATCGTTCCGGCGAAACCGAGGACACCACCATCGCCGATATCTCGGTCGCCACCACCGCGACCCAGATCAAGACCGGCTCGCTGTGCCGCAGCGACCGCGTGGCCAAGTACAACCAGCTGCTGCGGATCGAGGAGGCGCTGGGCAAGGGCGCGCGCTATGCCGGTCGCGACGCCTTCGTTTCGCTGAAGCGGTAAACGATGCGGCGCCTGCTGCTGCCGATGCTGCTGCTGGCCCTGTTGCTGGGTTGGCTGCAGTACCGCCTGTGGTTGGGCGAAGGCAGCTGGGGCGAGGTGAATGCGTTGCAGAGCCATGTCGCCCAGCAAGAGCATGAGAACCACGGGCTGCAGGAGCGCAACAACGAGCTCGCCGCGGAAGTGGAAGACCTCAAATCCGGCGAAGCCGCGGTGGAGGAGCGCGCGCGCAGCGAACTGGGCATGATCAAGCCCGGCGAGAAGTTCTACCGGGTGGTCGAATCGCCTTCGTCCCCTGCGCCGGTGGATGAAGAATCGCGGGCCGGCACGGATACGGAGCCGCAACACTGATGCCCGGGATCTGGGCGGTGGTGCCTGCCGCCGGGCGCGGCACGCGCTTCGGCGGCGAAGTGCCGAAACAGTATCTCGCCGCCGCCGGCCAGCCGTTGCTCGCGCATGCGCTGGCTGCGCTGCTGGCGCATCCCGCGATTGAGGGGGCGATGGTCGCGATCTCGGACAACGATCCCGACTGGCCGGGCTGGACCTCCTTCCTGGACAAGCCGGTGCTGACCTGCATCGGCGGCGCGACGCGTGCGCGTTCGGTGTCCGCGGCACTGGATGCGTTGCCTGCGGAAGTGAAGGCCGATGATTTCGTGCTGGTGCACGATGCGGCCCGGCCCAATCTGGGCCAGAACGACCTGCAGCAGCTGCTGGAACGCGGCCGCAACGATCCGGTCGGCGCGATCCTGGCCGCGCCGGTGCGCGACACGCTCAAGCGCGCGGGCGATGACGGCGGCATCGACGGAACCGAACCGCGCGCGCGCTTGTGGCGCGCGCTGACTCCGCAGCTGTTCCGCCGCCTGCAACTTGCGAAAGCGCTCGAGGAAGCGGCCAGGGCCGGTGTCGAAGCGACCGACGAATCGATGGCGATGGAATTGCAGGGACTGCGCCCGCTGCTGATCGAAGGCAGCGAGGACAACTTCAAGGTCACCACACCGGCCGACCTGGCGCGCTTCGAGTTCATACTCTCCCAACGTTCTCTGTAGGAGCGTCCCTTGGGCGCGAGCTCTTCGATCCGCATCCAGGAGCCCACCGGAGAGCTCGCGCCCATGGGCGCTCCTACACCGGTTTTCGATGATAACGAGCGGTATTCATTCCATGCAGAAATCCTTGAACATCCGCATCGGCCAGGGCATCGACGTGCATGCCTTCGGTCCGGGCGACCATCTCATGCTCGGCGGCATCCGCGTGCCGCATGACCAGGGCGTGGAAGCGCACAGCGATGGCGACGTGGTCATCCATGCCTTGTGCGACGCCATGCTCGGTGCGCTGGCGCTGGGCGACATCGGCAGGCATTTCCCGCCCTCCGACCCGCAATGGAAAGACGCCGACAGCCGCGCCTTCCTGCGCCATTGCAACGGTCTGCTCGGTGAACACGGCTGGCGCGTGGGAAATGCCGACATCACCGTGATCTGCGAACGGCCCAAGGTCGGGCCGCATGCGGAAGCGATGCGCGCACAGCTGGCCGATGACCTGGGCATCGACAGCGGCGACATCGGCATCAAGGCCACCACCAGCGAGAAACTCGGCTTCACCGGCCGTGGCGAAGGCATCGCCGCGCAGGCGGTGGTGTTGCTGGTTTCCAGGGCGTGAGCGTAGACCTTCCCAGCGCTTTCGGCGCGGCGGTGCTGAGCGCACGGATCCGCAGCACGCCGGAGGATTTCCGGGTAGAGGAAATCGATGCGTTCGAGCCCACGGGCGAAGGCGAGCACCTGCTGCTGACCATCGAGAAGCGAGGCTTGAACACCGCGGCCGTAGCCAAGCAGCTGGCCGCATGGGCGGGGTTGCCGGAGATGGCGATCGGCTATGCCGGGATGAAAGACCGGCATGCGGTGACGCGCCAGCGTTTCAGCCTGCACCTGCCCAGGCGCGTGGCGCCGGAGATGGCGACCCTGCAGGCGGACGGTCCCGGATCGGGCCCGGGACCCTACCTGAGCGTGCTCGACGCCACCTGGCACAACCGCAAGCTGCCGCGCGGCGCGCTGGCCGGCAACCGCTTCGCGCTGGTGCTGCGCGACGTGCAAGGCGAACGCGCGGCCATCGACGCGCGGCTGGCACGGATCGCCGCATGCGGTTTGCCCAACTGGTTCGGCGAACAGCGATTCGGTCGCGGGGGCGGCAACATCGCGGCGGCATTGTCGATGTTCGCGGGCCGGCGCGTGCGCCGCGACCAGCGCTCGATCCTGCTGTCGGCGGCGCGTTCGGAGTTGTTCAATCGCGTGCTTGCCGCGCGTGTACGCGACGCGAGCTGGGACCAGGGTACGGACGGCGAGGTATGGATGCTTTCCGGCAGCCGCAGCGTGTTCGGCCCGGAACCGTGGAGCGAGGACCTGGCCGGGCGTCTGGCCCGGTTCGATATCCATCCCAGTGGACCGTTGTGGGGCGCGGGTGGACTGCGCAGCGTCGGCAAGTGCGCGGAGAGGGAGCTGGCCGCCTTGGACGACAAAGATGCGATCGCCCTGCGCGCCGGGCTGGAATCGGCCGGATTGAAGCAGGAGCGCAGGGCCTTGCGGCTGGTGGCCGAAGGCCTGGCGTGGCAATGGCAGGACGATTCTGCCCTGCGCCTGGCATTCTCGCTGCCGCCAGGCTGCTACGCGACGGCTTTGCTGCAGGAGCTCGGCCATGCCGCCGATGATTCCCTGTCGCAATGCCGCTCGTCGGAAAGCCCAGATGGGCACGGCCAGGGGCTGCAAGCCGGCGTATAAGCCGAATTGGGCATCCGGATGATGTCCGTTCCAATACCCAGGGAGGCCTGTTTCTTTAGGTATATCTTCGGAGGGAATCGTCATGAAAGCTTTTCTGAGCTTCGCGGTCGTTTCGTCGACGCTCCTGTTGTTGACGGCTTGCGCCAGCACCGGGACCGCCTATGAAAAAGCGCCGATGCAGCACGAAAGCGTGGTGACCGACAACACCTACGTTGCTACGGTCGAGTACATCGCCAAGCAGCGTGGCACCCGGGTCATGTGGGTCAACCCGCCGAAGAAGCGGATCGTCGAGCCCGTAGCCACCACTCAATAGCCGCAGTCGGAAAGCGCGTAGCGCGGCCGCCCCTCAGCGCCGCGCCAGCAACACCAGCACGGCGCCGGTACCGCCTTGCGCGGCCGGTGCGGAATGGAATGCGAGGATGTCGGCGCGCTGCCGCAGCATGCGGTCGACCAGGTTCTTCAACACCGGCATTCCCCCATCGTCGCGCCGGCCCTTGCCATGGATGATGCGCACGCAGCCGAATTCATGGGCATGGGCCTCGGCGATGAAAGTCCTGAGCATCGATTCGGCCTGCGCCACCGTGGCGCCATGCAGGTCGAGTTCGTCCTGTGCCGAAAAGCGGCCGCGTTTCAATCGCTGGAAAACCGGCGCGGGCACTGCGTCGCGCCGGTAGCTCAGCGCATCGCCTGCCGCCAGCGCGGACAGGTCATCCAGCCCTCGCAGGAATTCGCTGCGCGCCTCGATCTCGTCGCGCTCGGCCATGCGCGCTGCCGGCCTGGGCCTGGGCTTGCGCGGCGGTAGCGCGGATTCCGGCAAGGGCTTGACCGGACCTACCGCATCCCGGAACAGCGTCGCATCGTCGTCTTCGTCGGCTTGCTTTGACATGCAGGCAGGTTAGTGCGCGCCGCGTGCTTCCGACAAGCAGGTGCGACCTGGCGGGGACGCCGCTCCCACGATCAAAGGGGAAGGCGCCATCCGCCTGCGGTATCATGAGGACGCCACAGAGGAACACCATGCGCGTACTGGTAAGCAATGCCGACGGCGTTGATGCGCCGGGCATCCAAACCCTCGCCGAAGGCCTGCGTGCCGCAGGCCATGAAGTCCTGGTGGTCGCACCCGACCGCGATCGCTCCGGGGCCAGCAATTCGCTGACCCTGGACCTGCCGATCCGGATCAAGAAGCTCGATGAACAAACCTGGCGCGTTGCCGGCACGCCCACCGATTGCGTGCACCTGGCCCTGACCGGAATGCTGGAAACGGAGCCGGACATCGTCGTGTCCGGAATCAACAATGCCGCCAACCTGGGCGATGACGTGATCTATTCCGGCACCGTGTCGGCGGCGATGGAAGGGCGCTTCCTCGGCCTGCCTGCGGTGGCGATGTCGCTGGCGACCAGCGACCACAAGGCCAGGCATTTCGCGACCGCCGCGCGCGCCGCGGTCGAAATCGTGGCCCGGCTGAAATCCGATCCGTTGCCCGCCGACACCATCCTCAACGTCAATGTTCCCGACCTGGCATGGGACGAGATCGCCGGTTTCGAGGTCACCCGCCTCGGCAACCGCCATCGTTCCGAGGCCTGTCTGCCGCAGCCCGATCCGCGCGGCGGCACGGTGTACTGGATAGGCCCGGCGGGACAGGAGCAGGATGCCGGCCCCGGCACCGATTTCCACGCGGTACGCACCGGTTTCATTTCCATCACCCCGATCCATGTCGACCTGACCCGTTACCAGGCGCTGGAAAAAGTCGCCAGCTGGGTCAGCGGCCTCAGCGATTCGCTGGGGGCGCCGGCATGACCCCACGGCTGCGCCTGCAACCGGAAGCGGTGGGCCAGGGCATGACTTCGCAACGCGTCCGCGATCGCCTGGTCGAGCGGCTGCGCGAAACCGGCATCCGCGATGAAAACGTCCTCAATGCCATCCGCACCGTGCCGCGCCATCTGTTCGTCGATGAGGCCCTGGCCACGCGCGCGTACGAGGACACCGCGCTGCCCATCGGCCACAGCCAGACCATTTCGCAGCCGTGGGTGGTGGCGCGCATGACCGAAGCGCTGTTGCTGCAGAATCCCCTGCTGAAGCGGGCGCCGAAGAAGGTGCTGGAGATCGGCACCGGTTCCGGCTATCAGGCGGCGATCCTCGCGGCGCTGGGGCTGGAGGTCTATACCGTCGAGCGCATCGGCGACCTGTTGCGCCAGGCGCGCAAGCGCCTGCGCCAGTTGGGCATGAACGTGCGCAGCAAGCACGACGACGGCCGCATCGGCTGGCCGGAACACGCGCCCTACGACGCGATCATCGTCACCGCGGCCGCACCGGCCCTGGTCAATGCCTTGGTCGAGCAGCTCGCGGTCGGCGCGCATCTGGTCGCGCCGGTCGGTGGCGCTTCCTCGCAATCCCTGGTCAAGCTGACCAAGCGCGAAGATGGCGGCGTGGACGAACAGGTGCTGGCGCCGGTGGTGTTCGTGCCATTGCTGTCCGGCACCCTGGACTGAGCCATGAAGATATTCGGTCCCTTGTATGCCCGCGCCATCCAGTGGGCGCAACACCGGCACGCGCCCCGGTTGCTGACCGGGCTCAGCTTCATCGAAGCCATCATCTTTCCGGTGCCGCCGGAAGTGATGCTGGCGCCGATGTCGCTGGCGCAACCGAAACGTGCGTTGTGGTTCGCTACCTTGAGCCTGATCGGCTCGCTGGCCGGTGCGCTGGTCGGTTACGCACTGGGCCATTTCGCCTTCGCCGCGCTGCAGCCGGCGATCGAGTGGCTGGGTTGGAGCGGAAAGATCGATGCGCAGGTGGCGCAGTTGCGCCAGGTCGTGGCGGAGTCGCCATGGAAGGCATTCTGGCTGCTGGTGCTTGCAGGATTCACGCCGATTCCACTGAAGATATTCACCTGGGCCTCAGGCATCGTCGGCGTGCCGCTGGTACCGTTCCTTGCAAGCATGTTCGTGGGTCGTGGCAAGCGCCTGTATCTCGTCGCCGGCGCGATCAAGCTGGGTGGGGCGCGTGCGGAAGCGGCGCTGCATCGCTGGATCGAACCGGTCGGCTGGATTTCGACTGCGCTGTTGCTGGCGCTGATCGGCTGGGTGGTATGGAAGGCGAACGGTGGATGAGCAGACAACGGATGAATCGCAACGATGCCGCATAGAAGCATGAGTTACGCCCGGCGTGCCCTGGCACTGGCGACCGCAGCACTGCTGCTGGCTGCGTGCAGCAGCAGCGTGGTGCGTGAAACCCCGTCTTCAAGCGCCTCGCAACGCATCGTCTCCAAGCCGAAATACGGCGCCACCGCACGCGTGCAGCGCGGCGATACGCTATATGGCGTGGCCTTCCGCAACGGCATCGATTTCCGCGATCTGGCGACCTGGAACGGTATCGGCGCGCCTTACACGATCTACCCGGGACAGAGCCTCAGGCTGTATCCATCGAGTGGCAAGGGTGCTGCCGCGACCGGCACGAGCTCCGCGAGCACTACCGCTGTCCGGCCCAAGCCCCCTGTCGTTACGGCCCCGCCGCGGCCGGTGGCCCCGCCCTCGGTTGCGCCCACGAACAGCGGCGTGTCGTGGCGCTGGCCGGCCGATGGTGCGGTGATCGGGAGATTCGCCGCCGGCGATGCGACCAAGCAGGGCGTGGATATAGCCGGCAGCAGCGGACAATCGGTGCGCGCTGCGGCAGATGGCGTGGTCGTGTATTCCGGTGGCGGGCTGGTGGGCTATGGCGAACTGGTCATCATCAAGCACAACGAATCCTGGCTGTCCGCGTACGGCCACAACCGTACCCGCCTGGTCAACGAAGGCCAGAACGTGAAGGCCGGCCAGCAGATCGCCGAGATGGGCCGCAGCGGCGCTTCGCGCGACATGCTGCACTTCGAGATCCGCTACAACGGCAAGCCGGTGGACCCGCAACAGTATCTGCCGAAGCGATAGCTCTGGTCCCCGGAGGGGACTTCCTTCGGGGCGCAGGTCCAAGCCCGCACGGAGGCGTTTGATTTCGCGCCAGAGCATCCGAGCAAGCTCGGATCCACAGGGAAACAGCAGGGCAGACGGACAGGCCCGACCCTAGGAACTCAGCAGGAACCCCGCTACCACGCGCCGGCCTTCGCCGGCCAGTACATTGAAGGTGCGGGCCGCCGCCGCGTTGGTCATCACCTCGATGCCGATGCCACGGGTCAGGCAGGCGGCCATCACCGCCGCCGCAGGGAACACCTGGCGATCGCCGGTGCCCAGCAGGACCAGTTCGGGATTGAGCGCCAGCAGCGGGGCCATGTCTTCAGGCGCAAGATCGATGCCTGCGCTCGCTTTCCAGTCTTCGATCAACTCGTTCGGCGCCAGGATGAAGCTGGTTTCCAGCACCCGGTCGTTGACCTTGGCGCTGCGACCGTCGGCCGCGCGCAGGGCATAGGCGTAGTCGGGGAGTTCGTGGTTCAGCTGCATGGATGGGAAGCAGTAAAGGGGAAAGGGTGAATAGCAAAGGGTAAACCGCCAAAGCGCGTGCTTTAACCCTTGGCTATTTACTCTTCACCATTGGCGCATCGCCCTTTACTTCCGCGGAAGCACGATCTGGCGGTGGTCCTTGCTGGGCCGGTACAGCACCGCGACGTGGCCGATGCGCTGGACCAGCCCGGCACCGGATTTGTCCACGATCTCGGCGATCATGGCGTCCCGCGCTTCGCGGTCCTCTGCGCCGATCTTGATCTTGACCAGTTCGTGCTGCTCCAGGACCGCGTCCAGTTCGGCCAGGAAGGCGGGCGTAAGGCCCTTGGCGCCGATCTGGAGCAGGGCTTTCAGGTCGTGCGCGTGGCCGCGCAGGAAGCGCGACTGGCTGGAGGTCAAAGCAGTGGACATGCGCTGCGGTACGGGACTGGAAGGGGGTTCAGGGTATCATGCGGCCTTCCCCGCGATCCTTTTTCCCAGTGCCCACGGGCGCTTCGGGAAGTCCCCAGAGCCCGATGGCCACCCGAAGCAAAAGCAGCCAGCGCTGGCTCAAAGAGCATTTCGCCGACCCCTACGTGAAAAAGGCGCAGGCCGAGGGCCTGCGTTCGCGCGCGGCGTACAAGCTGGAGGAGCTGATCGAGCGCGACCGCCTGCTCAAGCCGGGCATGGTGGTGGTGGACCTGGGCGCGGCTCCGGGCGGCTGGTCGCAGTTCGTGCGCAAGGCGCTGGGCGACAGCGGCCGGGTGGTGGCGATGGACATCCTGGAGATGCCCGGCCTGGCCGGGGTGGACTTCCTTCATGGGGATTTCAGGGAGGATGACGTCCTATCGCAGCTGGAGGCGATGTTGGGCGGGCAGCAAGTGGACCTTGTGCTGTCGGATATGGCCCCCAATAAGAGTGGTGTGGATGCGGTCGACCAGCCGCGCATGATGCATCTGGCCGAGCTGGCGATGGATTTCGCCGACGGCCACCTGAAACCCGGCGGCGCGTTCCTGATCAAGCTGTTCCAGGGCACGGGTTTCGACGGCTACGTGCGTGAACTGCGGCGGCGTTACGAAAAAGTGGTCATCCGCAAGCCGGATGCGTCACGCAAGCGTTCGCCGGAAGTCTATGCACTGGGCCAGGGCAAGCTGCTGCACAAGAAATGAGCGCCCGGAATCGGTAGTTCGATACGGGTCGATGTAGTCTGGCAATCGCGTCATTTAAGGAATATCCGGAGTCGATGAGGATGAATGGTTTGACCAAGAATCTGCTGCTATGGGTGGTCGTCGCCGTCGTGCTGATGGTGGTGTTCCAGAGCTTCTCGCCCAGCATCGGCGGGACGGCGGGCGGTCGCGAGACCACTTACTCCGAATTCCTGCAGGAAGTGGACAGCGGCGCCGTGGGTTCGGTGAATTTCACCAACGACAGCAACCTGGTCACCAACGCCATCCAGTACAAGCGCACCGACGGCAGCACCGGCACGGTCTATGGTCCGCAGGACCAGAGCCTGGTCAACATCCTGGTCAAGAAGAACGTCACCATCACCCGCGAAAAGCCGGCCAGCGGACTTTCGCTCGGCTCGATCCTGATGACCTTCCTGCCGGTGGTGCTGATCATCGCGTTCTGGATCTTCATGATGCGGCAGATGCAGGGCGGCGGTGGCGGGGCCAAGGGCGCGATGTCCTTCGGCAAGTCGCGGGCCAAGCTGCAGGGCGAGGACCAGATCAAGGTCACCTTCGCCGACGTCGCCGGTTGCGACGAGGCCAAGGAGGAAGTCAGCGAGCTGGTCGAATTCCTGCGCGACCCCGGCAAGTTCCAGAAGCTCGGCGGCAAGATCCCGCGCGGCGTGCTGATGGTCGGCCAGCCCGGTACCGGCAAGACGCTGCTGGCCAGGGCCATCGCCGGCGAAGCCAAGGTGCCGTTCTTCAGCATTTCCGGTTCCGACTTCGTCGAGATGTTCGTCGGCGTCGGCGCCAGCCGCGTGCGCGACATGTTCGACCAGGCCAAGAAGCACGCGCCATGCATCATCTTCATCGATGAAATCGACGCGGTCGGCCGCCATCGCGGCGCCGGCCTGGGCGGTGGCCACGACGAGCGCGAGCAGACCCTCAACCAGCTGCTGGTGGAGATGGATGGTTTCGAGGGCGGCGAAGGCGTGATCGTGATCGCCGCGACCAACCGCCCCGACGTGCTCGATCCCGCCTTGTTGCGTCCGGGTCGTTTCGACCGCCAGGTGGTCGTCGGCCTGCCCGACGTGCGCGGCCGCGAGCAGATTCTGCGCGTGCACATGCGCAAGCTGCCGCTGGCCGACGACGTGGTGCCGATGGTGATCGCCCGCGGCACCCCCGGTTTCTCCGGCGCCGACCTGGCCAACCTGTGCAACGAGGCGGCATTGTTCGCCGCGCGCGAGAGCGGCAAGGAAGTGCGCATGGAGCACTTCGACCGCGCCCGCGACAAGATCATCATGGGCACCGAGCGCCGCTCGCTGGCCATGAGCGAGGAGGAAAAGCGCAACACCGCCTACCACGAGTCCGGCCATGCGATCGTCGGCCGCCTGGTGCCGGAGCACGACCCGGTCTACAAGGTCACCATCATCCCGCGCGACCGCGCGCTGGGCGTGACCGTGTACCTGCCCGAGGGCGACAAGTACAGCATCAACCGCACCGGCATCGAGAGCCGTCTGGCCACGCTGTATGGCGGCCGTGTCGCCGAGGAACTGATCTTCGGTTCCGACAAGGTCACCACCGGCGCCTCCAACGACATCGAGCGCGCCACCAAGATGGCCCGCAACATGGTCACCAAGTGGGGCCTGTCCGAAGAGTTGGGTCCGATCACCTATGCGGAAGAGGAAGAAGAAGTATTCCTCGGCCGTTCGGTTTCCCAGCACAAGAACGTCTCCGACGACACCGCGCGCAAGATCGACGAAGTGGTGCGCACCATCCTCGACAAGGCCTACGCGCGCACGACCAAATTGCTGACCGAGAACATCGACAAGCTGCATGCGATGGCCGAGGCGTTGATGCAGTACGAGACCATCGACGTGCCGCAGATCGACGCGATCATGGAAGGCCGCGAACCGCCGCCGCCGGTGGGCTGGACCAAGACCGACAAGGGCGAAGTGCTGCCGCTGCCGCCGATCGGCGGGCCGGCCGCGCAGACCTGATCCGTTCCGCCGGTTGTTTTCGTCACGAAGGACGGCCTTGGCCGTCCTTCGTGTTTTGGGGCGTGCGTTTTTGGGGACATAATCATCGCGCCGTCATCGCGGGGTTGGAGGAGCATCGATGAAAAGCAGTCGCATGGCCCTGGCCATCCCGCTGGGCATCGCCATTGGCGCGGCGGTCGGCGTTGCCACTGGCAACCTGGCCTTGTGGATCGGCGTGGGCGTCGCCATCGGCGTGGCCCTGGCCGCAACCGAAAAGGACAAGAAATCCTGATGTTCGACACCACGCCGCAACTCGACTGCGCCGGCCGCCTCCTCAAGCTCGATCGCCCGCAGGTGATGGGCATCGTCAACGTCACCCCGGATTCGTTTTCCGATGGCGGCGCCCACGACGACCTGGAAGCAGCGGTAGCGCATGCATTGAAACTGGTGGAGGAGGGCGCGGACATCCTCGACATCGGCGGCGAATCCACCCGTCCGGGCGCCGACGAGGTTCCGCTCGAAGAGGAGCTGCGCCGCGTCATCCCGGTGATCGAGCGGCTGGCGAAGGAAACCCGCCTGCCAATCAGCATCGATACCTCCAAACCCGAAGTGATGCGCGCCGCCGTCGCTGCGGGCGCGGGCATGATCAACGATGTGTATGCGCTGCGCCGCGAGGGCGCGCTGGATGCCGCGGCCTCGCTGGGCGTACCGGTGGTGCTGATGCACATGCTCGGCGAACCACGCTCCATGCAGCAGGCGCCCGACTACGACGACGTGGTCGGCGACGTGCACCGGTTCCTGGCCGAGCGCCTGTTCGCCGCGGAGATGTCCGGCATAGCCAAAAAGAATCTCATCGTCGATCCGGGCTTCGGTTTCGGCAAGAACACGCAGCACAACCTCGCCCTGCTCGCGCAGCTTGAGCGCTTCAACGAACTCGGCGTGCCGGTGCTGGCGGGACTTTCGCGCAAGCGCAGCATCGGTGAAATCACCAGTCGCGATGCGGCGCAGGATCGCGTTGCAGGTTCGGTCGCCGCCCACCTGATCGCCGCACAGCGCGGCGCCATGATCCTGCGCGTGCACGACGTCGCCGCCACGGTGGATGCCTTGAAGGTATGGAACGCGGTCGCCGCAGTGCCGACGCCGCGGGCGAAACCGGTCGACGCTACGATCCGCTGGCCGGATGACGATTGACCGCTGCTTCCAGCGACTGTTGTTCCGCGCAGCGGGAGTCGCCGCCGTCGACCCGCCGGTTGCGTCCCGGCACTGCGGACAGGGTCCGCGACCACGGACTGCGTGGCCGCAGCGGCGGGTTGGGCGCTAGCCGCCGGGAATCCGCGGCTGCGAGCCGTTGACCCGGACACGGGTCGGGACGTTGTTGCTCTGTTTCCAGTAGCGAAGCAGTTGGCGCAAGGCTTCGGGCTTGTTGAGCGGCTTGCCCAGGCCCGCCTGGTTTTTGCTGTTTTCGCCATGACAACCGGCGCAGGTGCGGATTTCGCCCGGCTGCAGGGTCACCCATACGCGTTCGCGCACCACCGGGTTGCCGCTGGCGTCGGTGGTCTGCCATGACAACGCGCGGTTGGCCGGGACGAAGATGGCGGTGGAACCATCCGCCGCGATCTTCACGCTGCCCGCAGGTCCGCCCGCATTGGCCGGATTATTGCTTCCGGACATGGGTTGCGCGATCACCCGCCGGCCGCTTTCCTGGTAGATGGAATCGTTGTCGTAACCACGCACCTGGTTCCCCTGCAGGACCTGGTAATGGGCGATGTCGTACACCTTGCCAGCGTCGCCCAGGGTCCTGGTACCACCCGGCACCTGCAGGTTGAACGGCTGCTGCTTGTCGTCGCGATCGCGGCTGGTCTGGTTGCGGGTCACGATCAGCGCCAGGTTGTTGGTCTTCAGCCAGCCACGCAAGGCGGCCTCGTCGATCTGCTCCTCGGTCAGGATCGATCGTTCCGGCGATTCCAGCACCGAGGTGGCGGCCGCGGGACGGGTCCTGGCGACCACTTCGACCGGTTCGATTTCCCACAGCGCGCCGTTGAATTCGCGCTTGGTGTCCGGATCCCACCAGGAAATGTTCTTGACGATACCGGGCGTGAGCGCGATGCCGGGAACCAGCATGCCGGAAGCGTTGGTGGTCAGCTGCTGCAGGCGCAACTGGATGCCGGCCTGGGCGGCGGGGCTGGCGGTGTACGCGGCGATCATCTGCCCGCCGGCCAGCGGCAGCGGATCGCGGAAGCGTCCGCCGGCGAGATTGCCGTTGGAGTCGGCGGCCGGCGACGCATCGACGATGGTCATCTGTTCCGCATTCAAGGTCGGCGCACCGCTGATGCGCACGATCTGGTTGCTGGTCAACGTGCCGAATTCGCGCGTGTAGATCGCGTAATAGGTGCCCGGGTTCAACGGGTCTTCGCGGACATGGAACAGGCCGCCATCCATGCGGATGTATTTCTTGTTGGCGATCAGCGCGGTGTTGGAATATTCCGACAGGGCCGGATCGTTGCTGAAGGACTTGGTCAGGTAGCCGAAGGACAGTTCCTGCCGGCCGATGTGGTTGAGGGTGAGTTCCTCGGTCCCGTCCTGGTTCATCTGCCATGGCGTGAACAGGTTGAAGGTGAAGCCGCCGACCGGTCCGTAGGCGCTGCTCATGCCACCACGCGATTCGGGGAAGGTTTCCGTCTGCGTTCCCAGGTTGGCCGCACCCGCGGCCTCGCTCGCGTAGTTGGTGGCGCCATAACCGCCCGCATCGGCCTGCTGGTCGCGTTGCAGATGGTCCCAGCGGGTGAAGATCACCCGGCCGTAGCTGTCGATGATCGGCGAGAACGCGCCGCTGGGCGTGTGATTGAGCAGAGCGAGCTTGCCACTGGCGGGGGTCAGGCTGTAGATGCCGGTGATGGTCGGGGTGCTCTCGTATTCGTCCAGTTGCGGGTACAGATGCGCTTCGCCGCCGCGCGGCCGGTCGGAAGTGAACAGGATGCGGTCGTCGCTGGCGTACAGCGGGGAGACGTTGTTGTAGGCCGTCGGCTGGTTGGGCACTTTCTTGATCACCGCCGTCTGGCCCTTGGCCAGGCCGGTGACTTCGTATAGCTGCCATTTGGCCGTCGGGTGTTCGTAGCGCGCTGGCGGGCCGCCGACCAGCATGCTGAAGATCGCCTTGTTGCCGTCCCAGTGCACCGACGGCTCGCGCACGGCGATCGCGTTCGCCGCCTGCAGTCCCTCCATGCCGAATCCAGCCTCCTTGGTCAGGTTGCGCAGGCTGCCATCGGCGTAGCGGATCATCAGGTCGCCGCCGCGCGGGACCGAATTCATGCTCGGCAGGTGGTTGGCGAACGTCGACATGCGGCTGGCGAACAGGTCGCCGGCGGTCGGCACCTGGGTCACGAACAGGATCGGGTTCTGGATCGCCGCGGCACTGACCGCGAGTGGCGCGGAAACGGCGGCCTGCGCGGCCGGGGCCTGCACACGAGCGGCCGCCATCGCGGAAATTCCGGTGGAAGCCGTCTGCGGATCGCCGCTGCACGAAGCCAGCAGGGCCGAGCAGGCCAGCAACGCCATCGGCCAGCCTGTGCCGGACAGGAATCCACGCGAATTTTTCATGCGATCACTCTGGAAGGGAATCGATAACAGGGTTTACCGATACGGACACGGTGCCGGCGGCAACGGATCGACACACAGGCGCTTGCGCTTGCATCGACCCGGCGACCCGCACTGCGTACGCCGGTTGCGGAACCGTCCCCCCTTTGATCGCATGATGAGCAACCCGGCGGATCCGCGCAGCGCGGACTGTACACCGAATGCTTCGCCGGACCCGCTGCGGGCAGGGGCGGAAAGTGATGCATCTCCCAAAAATCCAGCGCATGGGCCCGTGCAGGGTCATCTTCCGGACAGCTTCGGCCTCCCCAGGCCCGGGCGGGGCGGCAAGGTAAGCTCTGCACCGGATCCACCCGGGAACAGCAATGACCACAGCCACCACGACTCCGCAGCGCTCGCGACTGCCCGCGGCGTGATCCACCGATGAGCATCGATCGACGGCCTGTCGCCATTGCCCTGATGGGCCCCACCGCTTCGGGCAAGACCGCATTGGCGATGGAATGGGCGCAGCGCCTCGGCGGCGAGATCGTCAGCGTCGATTCGGCGCTGGTCTATCGCGGGCTGGATATCGGCGCGGCCAAGCCCGAGGCGTCGATGCTGGCGGCGGTTCCGCACCACCTGATCGACGTGCGCGAACCCTGGCAGCCGTATTCGGCGGCCGAATTCGCCGCCCATGCCCGCATGGCCATGGACGGCAACGCCGCGCGCGGCAAGCTGCCGATCCTGGCCGGCGGCACCGGCCTGTATTTCCAGGCCTTGCTGGAAGGGCTGGCGCCGATGCCCGAAGCCAATCCCGAACTGCGCACGACGATTGCCGGGGAGGCAGCGGAGCGCGGCTGGCCGGCTTTGCACGCCGAACTGGCGGCGATCGATCCGCGCGCCGCCGCGAAAATCAAACCCACCGATCCGCAACGCATCCAGCGCGCGCTGGAAGTGTTCCGCCTCAGCGGCAAGCCGATCAGCGAATGGCAGGCGATGCCCGCGCGCGAACGCCTGCCGTTCCGTGTGCTCAAACTGGTGCTGGCGCCGCGCGACCGCGCGGTCCTGCACCGGCGCATCGAACAGCGCTTCGACGCCATGCTCGAAGCCGGCTTCATGGGCGAAGTCGAGCGTTTGCGCGCGCTGCCGCCCTTGCAGGCGGTCGAGCGGCCGCTGGATCTGCCGGCGATCCGCGCCGTCGGTTATCGCCAGGCCTGGGAATATCTGGACGGCACGCTGGCGGAAAACGAATTCCGCGACCGCGCGATCTTCGCCACCCGCCAGCTGGCCAAGCGTCAATTGACCTGGCTGCGGGGGGAGCTGGACGCGCGCTGGTTCGACCCGCAAACCGACCGGGACGCGCTGAAAGCCGCCCTGGCGCTGTTCCTGCCCGCGGTTTTGGGCACTGCGTAGCTGGCCTATTGCCCGTTGTTGTGTAACATCGGCCATCCGGGCTGCGGCAGGGGAGCTTCGCGCCGTTCCGGACCTATAAAAACAACACCTATTGAAATAGGCGGGAGTACGAAATGTCCAAGGGGCAATCCTTGCAGGATCCTTTCCTGAATGCGTTGCGGCGCGAGCGGGTGCCGGTGTCGGTGTACCTGGTCAATGGCATCAAGTTGCAGGGCACGATCGAGTCGTTCGACCAGTTCGTCGTCTTGTTGCGCAATACGGTCAGCCAGATGGTCTACAAGCACGCGATTTCCACGGTGGTGCCGGCGCGGAATGTGCGGGTGGGGCCGGGTGGCGGTTATGTGCAGGGTGGGGAAGGGGACGAAGAGGAAGGCGGCGAAGAGAACGAGTAGTTCTTTCTTGCTCGTCATCCCGGCGAACGCCGGGACCCAGCGTCTTTGTTCTTGTTCGTCATCCCCGCGTAGGCGGGGATCGCTCCTCGCTCTTGTCTAGACGCAAAGCGTTGACCAGCTTCGCTGTTGAAAGCCGCGCGATGCGCGAGTCACTTTCTTTGCTTGTGCAAAGAAAGTAACCGAAGAAACACACCCTGACGCCGCGCCCCACGATGAAGCCGTGGGATGCGCAAGCGGCCTGGGAATTTCCGGAAGGCACATCCCTATGCCGTCCGGAAACGGCGCGCATCGTGCGCGCCGCCCCTGCGGGGTTTGTCCCAGCCCGCTTGCCGCGGCTCACGGGGGTCGAAGAGCCCAAAAGTCAAAAGCGCAGGCCAAATCCGAAGCAAAATCCCCTCCACCCTTTGTAATCCGCCCCTCCGCCCCCACACTTGACCCATGTTTGAACGATCGAAGAAGGGCGAGCACGCCCTGTTGATACAACCCATGCGCGCCGGTTCCGGGGGAAGTTCGCCGGATGACGGGGCGCAGGAGGAATTCGCCGACCTGGCCCGTTCCGCTGGCGCAACCATCGCGGCGGTGGTCACCGCGCGTGTGGACAAGCCCAGTCCGTCGACCTATATCGGCAGCGGCAAGCTGGACGAGGTCAAGGCCGCGGCCGATGCCACCGGCGCCGACCTGATCCTGGTCAACCACTCGCTGAGCCCGGGCCAGGAGCGCAACCTGGAGAAATTCCTCGAGCGCCGCGTGCTGGACCGGACCGGGCTGATCCTGGACATCTTCGCCCAGCGCGCGCGCAGCTTCGAAGGCAAGCTGCAGGTGGAACTGGCCCAGTTGCAGCACATGGCCACGCGCCTGGTCCGCGGCTGGACCCACCTCGAGCGCCAGCGCGGCGGTTCCATCGGCCTGCGCGGCCCGGGTGAAACCCAGCTGGAAACCGACCGTCGCCTGCTGCAGAAGCGCGTCGACCAGCTCGAGAAGCGGCTGGAGAAAGTCGAGGTGCAGCAGAACCAGATGCGCCGTGCCCGGGTCCGCAGCGAGATGCCGCGGGTGGCCCTGGTCGGCTACACCAACGCCGGCAAGTCGACCCTGTTCAATGCCTTGACCGGCTCCGACGCCTACGCCGCGGACAAGCTGTTCGCCACCCTGGATCCCACCGTGCGCCGGCTGAACCTGCCCGGCGGCAGCATCATGCTTTCGGACACGGTCGGCTTCGTCCGCGACCTCCCGCACGAGCTGGTCGCCGCGTTCCGTTCCACCTTGTCGGAAGCGCGCGAGGCCGACCTGCTGCTGCATATCATCGACGCCGCCGATCCGCTGCGCGACGACCGTATCGCCCAGGTCGATTCGGTGCTGCAGGAAATCGGCGCCGGCGACATTCCGCAGGTGCTGGTCTACAACAAGATCGATCGCATCGACGGCGCGCAGCCGCGCCACGACCAGCCCAATGAGGGCCGCGAACGGGTCTGGCTGTCCGCGCGCGACGACCTCGGCCTGGACCTGCTGCAGGACGCGCTGACCCGGCGCCTGTCGCTGGTCCGCGTGCAGGGCGCGTTGCACCTGCCTGCCGCGCATGCCGAACGCCTGCGTTCGCGCCTGCACGCATTGGGCGCGGTGCGCGGCGAAACCCACGACGAGGACGGCTGGCATCTCCAAGTCGACCTGTCCCTGGCCGACGCCCAGCGCCTGGCCGTGCAGGCCGGCGGCGCGCCGCTGGAGGCGTTGTTGCCCGAAACCCCGCAAGAAGAATGGATGGCGTAGGGCAAGGCTCCCTTGTGGGAGGGACGTAGGAGCGGGCCTTGCCCGCGATGCCTTTCGTTCCGGGCGCAGCAAAAAGCATCGCGGGCAAGGCCCGCTCCTACAAAAACAGGCCTCTCCGCAGGGCCGATGCTTGTTCCTGAGGGTTCCGACCCTATCTAGTAGAATCAGACCCGCAACGGCCCCTGCGCCCGCGCTCATCATCAACGTGGAGTAGGCATGGCCTGGAACATCCCCGGTAAGGGCGGCCCCGATAGCGGCAGCCCCGGCAACGGCTCGAACGGCGACAGGCCCAAGGGCAATCCCTGGAAGCCCAGGAAGGGCGCCGGCAACGGCGGCGGCAACAGCTTCGACGGCTGGCTGGAGCGCCTGCGCGGCCTGTTCGATGGTGGCGGTGGCGGCGGCAACCCGTTGCGCTGGATCGCCCTGGCCTTCGTCCTGCTGATCGTGTTCACCAGCTTCACCCTGATCGGCGAGCAGCAGCGCGGCGTGGTCCTGCGCTTCGGCCAGTTCGCCCGGGTCATGCAGCCCGGCCCCAACTTCAAGTGGCCGTGGCCGATCGAGAGCGTCACCAAGGTCACCGCGACCCAGATCAAGAACTTCAGCAACACCGTGCCGGTGCTGACCAGCGACGAGAACATCGTCAACGTCTCCTTCAACGTCCAGTACCGGATCAGCGACCCGCGCCTGTACCTGTACGGCTCGCGCGACGCCGATGAAGTGCTCAAGCAGGCCGCGCAGAGCGCGGTCCGCGAACAGGTCGGCCGTTCCGACCTGGACACCGTGCTCGGCGTGCGCGGCCCGCTCGGCAGTTCCGCCAAGGAACGCCTGCAGCATTCGCTCGATGCCTACCGCACCGGTCTGATCGTGACCGAACTGAACCTGCCCGACGCCCGTCCGCCGACCGAAGTGCAGCCCGCCTTCGACGAGGTCAACAGCGCCCAGCAGGTCCGCGAGAGCCTGGTCAACCAGGCCCAGGCCTACGCCGCCAAGGTCGTGCCCGAGGCCCGCGGCGAAGCCGCGCGCCTGCGCACCACCGCCGACGGTTACAAGACCGCCAGCGTGGCCCGCGCCACCGGCGACGCGGCCCGCTTCTCGCTGCTGCAGGAACAGTACAAGGCCGCCCCGGAAGTCACCCGCAAGCGCCTGTGGCTGGAAACCGTGCAGGGCGTGCTGGCCCAGAACCGCAAGGTGGTCGGCGGCGACGGCCGCCAGCTGATCTACGTGCCGATGCCGGCGCAGGGCGGCGGCGCCAGCGCCTCCGCCTCCGCACCCGCGGTGCTGCCTTCCGATGTGCTGATGCCGGCGGTGCAGAGCGCCGCCCCGGCCGCCTCCGACCGCCCCGACCGACCCAGCGGCCGCGAGGAGGTCGAACGATGAAAACTTCCCTCTACGCCGCCATCGCCGCGATCGTGCTGTTCGGCCTGCTCGGCTCGGTCTACGTGGTCCGCGAGGACCAGACCGCGCTGGTCCTCAACCTGGGCCGGGTGGCCCGCGCCGACATCAAGCCGGGCCTGCACTTCAAGGTGCCGCTGGTGGAAAGCGTGCGCGTCTTCGACCGTCGTTTCCGGACCCTGGAAACCGCGCCGGAGCGCTACCTGACCCTGGAACGCAAGGACGTCAGCATCGACTTCTTCGCCGTGGGCTACATCTCCGACGTGCGCGCCTTCTACCGCGCCACCGGCGGCGACGAGAAGGCCGCCAGCGACCGCCTGGCCCCGATCATCACCGACTCGCTGCGCAACGAGATCAACTCGCGCACCCTGCAGCAGCTGGTGTCCGGCGACCGCAACGACATCGTGGCCAAGCAGCTGACCGCGATCAACGACGGCGCCGCCACCCTGGGCATGCAGATCACCGACATCCGCCTGAAGCAGATCGACCTGCCGACCGACAGCGAAGTGATCAAGCAGGTCTACGAGCGCATGCGCGCCCAGCGCATGCAGGTAGCCAGCAAGCTGCGTGCCGAGGGCGAGGAACAGGCCCGCACCATCCGCGCCTCCGCCGACCGCGACCAGACCGTGCTGGTCGCCGAAGCCACCCGCGATGCGCAGAAGCTGCGCGGCGAAGGCGATGCCGCCGCCGCCAGGATCTACGCCGAAGCCGCCAACCGCGACCCGGGCTTCTACGCCTTCCAGCGCAGCCTCGAGGCCTACCGCGCCTCGTTCAGCGACGGCCAGAGCGTGATCGTGCTGGACCAGGACGACCCGTTCCTGCAGTACATGAAGAGCGATCGCTGATCCCGCTTTCCTTCTCCCTCCGGGAGAAGGTGGCGCGAAGCGACGGATGAGGGAATGCGGTCCGGCCTGCCGTGGAGTTCCGAAGGGCCTTGTTCCCCTTCCCTCATCCGCCCTCCGGGCACCTTCTCCCGGTGGGAGAAGGGAAGAAGAGGTAGCCCCCGCCCCCCAAAACCCGGATAATGCACAAAAGCCGGATGGGGCTGCTCTGAAACGAGTGCTTCCCCTCCGGCTTTTTCCGTGTAGTGCCCCGTAGGAGCGGCCATGGCCGCGACCGGGTACTCCACGGTCGCGGCCATGGCCGCTCCTACGCAAAGCTATCGGAGTTCAAACATCATGGGTCAGTCAGTCGTCGTTCTCGGTGCCCAGTGGGGCGATGAAGGCAAGGGCAAGATCGTCGATCTGCTCACCGAGGAAATCGGCGCCGTGGTGCGCTTCCAGGGCGGCCACAACGCCGGCCACACCCTGGTCATCAACGGCAAGAAGACCGTCCTGCACCTGATTCCCTCCGGCATCCTGCGCGAAGATGCGCTGTGCCTGATCGGCAACGGCGTGGTCATCTCGCCTGCCGCGCTGATCAAGGAAATCGGCGAGCTGGAAGAAGCCGGCATCGAAGTGCGTTCGCGCCTGAAGATCTCCCCGGCCGCGCCGCTGATCATGCCGTACCACATCGCCCTGGATCAGGCCCGCGAAATCAAGGCCGGCGGCAAGGCCATCGGCACCACCGGCCGCGGCATCGGCCCGGCCTACGAGGACAAGGTCGCGCGCCGCGGCATCCGCATCGCCGACCTGCATTACCCGCAGCAGCTGGCCGAACTGCTGCGCACCGCGCTGGATTACCACAATTTCGTGCTGACCAAGTACCTCAACACCGACGCGGTCGATTTCCAGAAGACCCTGGATGAGGCGCTGGCCTTCGGCGAATACGTGCAGCCGATGAAGTCCGACGTCGCCGGGATCCTCCACGACCTGCGCAAGCAGGGCAAGCGGGTCATGTTCGAAGGCGCGCAGGGTTCGCTGCTGGACATCGACCACGGCACCTATCCCTACGTCACCTCGTCCAACACCACCGTCGGCGGCGCGCTGGCCGGCACCGGCGTCGGCGCCGATGCGATCGACTACGTGCTGGGCATCTGCAAGGCCTATGCGACGCGCGTGGGCGGCGGTCCGTTCCCGACCGAGCTGGACGATGAAGTCGGCGAGGAAATCCGCAGGAAGGGCCAGGAATTCGGCGCCACCACCGGCCGCCCGCGCCGTTGCGGCTGGATCGACATCGTGGCGTTGAAGCGCGCGGTGGCCATCAACGGCATCAGCGGACTGTGCATCACCAAGCTCGACGTGCTGGACGGCATGGAGAAGCTGAAGATCTGCATCGCCTACGAGTACCACGGCAAGCGCACCGAGTACGCGCCGCTGGACGCGCAGGGCTGGGAAGAGTGCACCCCCGTGTACCTGGAATTCCCGGGCTGGGAAGAGAACACCCACGGCATCACCGAGTGGGACAAGCTCCCCGCCGCCGCCCGCGCCTACCTGCGCGCGCTGGAAGAACTGGCCGGCTGCCCGCTGTCCATCGTCAGCACCGGCCCGGATCGCGACCACACCATGGTCCTGCAGGATCCGTTCGCGTAATCGTTCTTGCCCCCTCTACTTGCGTTTCCCTTCAAAAAAAAATCCCTGCAACGCAGGGATTTTTCCTTTACGGCGCGCGGATCCGCTACCTGCTGGCGATCACTCGCGCGGATAGACCCGCGGCGCTGCTTCGTCCAGCCAAAGCAATTGCAGGTCCTTGCCGACGAAGCGCACGCGCAGGCTTTCGTAGCCGTCGACTGCGAACAGATCCTGGGTGAGCGGCGTCAGCCGCACCGTCGGCCGTCGGGGCAGGGCCAGCCACAGCACGCCATCGCGCTGCGCCACCTCGATGGCATCGGGTGATCCCGGCTTGCGGTAGCGTCCGGCCAGCGCCGCGAGCGCGCCGCTGTCCAAGGCCGGGGGTTGCAACCGTGCCGCCACGCCGGCCTGGGCCCAGGCGTAGTCGCGGCGCCGCTCCGGGTCAACGTTCTTGGCCTGCAATAGCCGTTGCAAGGCAAGCTCCTGCGCCTTCTCCAGCGCCTGCTCCGGCGGCGTGTCCACGTCGGGCGCCACGCCGCTGCCTTCCCAGTTGCCGCCGCTCACGGCGTGCTGCGGGCGACCGTAGGACACGCTGAGGATGAAGTCCGGGGCGATGGGCAACAGCTTGTTGTTGTTGGCTGCGCCGACGGTCTTGGCGCCGACCAGTTCGCCCAGGTGGAACTGCTGCACGTCGTAGGCGAAGGCTTCGGCGGCCGAGGCGGTCTGGCCGTTGATCAGCACGTACAGGGGTTTTCCCTTCAGCCGTCCGGCCGGCAGGTATTCCAGGGTGCGCGACTGGCTGGGCGGTTTGGAGCCTTCCAGGAAGCTCAGTTCCAGCACGTCCGGATCCATGAAGTGGCTGACCAGGTAACGCACCGCGCCGTGCGAGCCGCCGCCGTTGTTGCGCACGTCTATCACGAGGGCATCGCCGCCCTGCAGGAAGCGCATCGCCGCGTCGTAGGCGGCGCCGGTTTCGTCGTTGATCCAGTGGAAGCCGGTCACGCGCAGGTAGCGGAGATTGCCGGGCAGGATCTTCATCTCGCCCAGGCCGTGGTTGCTGCGCTCGGCCAGCCGTCGGTAGTAGGCGTCTTCGCCGGCCGCGCTTTGCGGTTCCGATTGCGCCGCGGCGTAGGCGGTGGGATCCACGCGCAGCGACAGGTGGCGGTCGTCGCTGACCTCGCGCAGGTCGCGGGTGATGCGGTCGGCGAACTGGACCGCATCGTCGGTGTCGTAGTCGCCGGCGCGCTGGCTGGCGTCCAGGCGTTCGATGATTTTCGGCCGCATTTCGGGGAAGACGTAGCCTTCCCGGAATTCCTTTTTGATCGCGGCCAGCGCGGCGTCGCGCTGTTTGGCCGACAGGCGTTCGGCGGCCCAGGCGGAGGCGCCGGAGGTGTTCAAGGCGGCTGCGGCGCCTAAGGCGATCAGCACTGCGATCCTGCGCAACGAAGTCATGGGCTTGCCTTTGTCCTGGTCGGTTTGGGTGGGGATTGCTTGGTCGGGGATTGCTTGGTTGGAGATGGGGAACCCTGCGCGTCGAGGCTGGCCTGGGCCTGGCTCATGCGCGCCTTGAAGGGTTGGCGTTCCAGTGCGTCTATCGCTTCGCGCAGCAGTTGCGAAAGGGGCAGGGACAGTTCGTTGTCCAGGGTCTGGGCGGCGGCGTTGGTGATGGCCCATTGGCTTTCCAGCGCGGGCAGCATTTCCAGGGCGGCGGGGCTCAGGGCGACGATGCGTTCGCGGGCGTCGCTGCCGACCCGCATTTCGATCAGGCCGTCGCGGGCCATCTGCGAGACGGTCTGGCTGACGGCGGAGTGGCTGATGCCGGCGCGCTGGGAAAGGGTGCGGATCGAGGCCGAGCCCAGTTCGCGCAATACCCGCAGGACCGGGGTGTAGCGCGGGCGGTAGTTCAGGGCCAGGTCGGCGTAGGCGGCCTGGACGGAGCCGTCCAGGGTTTCGATGAGGTGCCTGAGCAGGGTGCCCAGGGTGGCGTTGGCGGGGACTGGCATGGGGATAATGTATAAGCACTGTTACATCTCCGCAATCCCTGGTCCGGGGGTGGCTGGGCTACGGCGGGACGCGGATCACGCTGGCCAGAGATTGGCTGCAATCAGGGTCGGCGACCTTGAACGCAGCCTCGGGAGCTTGAACGCAGGGTCGGCGGGCTTGAACGCAACCTCGCGGAGCTTGATTGCAGGGTCGGCGGGTTTGAACACAGCCTCCGCGACCTTGACCGCAGGCTGGGCGAGCCTGAAAGCAGCCTCTGCGAGCTTGAACGCAGGGTCGGCAAGCTTGAACGCAGACTCGCGGACCTTGAACGCAAGCGCGGCGAGCCTGCCTGCAGCCTTTCCGTCCTTGAACGCAGCGACGGGGAGGCTGATTCCCTGCTTCCCGGCAATGGCAGTGCAATCGCCCGGGGCCGGGCGCCGTCCGGCGGGCCGCGCAAACAGACAGGCCACCCGAAGGTGGCCTGTGGCGTACCTGGGTTGCCGGGTCACGTGTCAGCTGGCAGCGGCTTCCGGCTTGGCGCGCGGGCCGCGGGCCCAGCGCCCGCCGATTTCCTTGCGCAGTTCCTTCAGGCCGTGGGCGTCGCCGACCAGTTTGATCTGGCCGTAGCCGTCCAGGGCGACGTCCATGATGTCGTTGCCCAGGGCGCTGGTGGTGTCGTCCAGCCGCGAGTGCAGGCGGCCGAGGCGTTCGAACACGGGGCGCAGGCGGTCCAGTGCCACCAGGTCGGCCTGGGCGCCGGCCACGTCCAGGCTGGCAGGGACGATGTCGGGGTTGTCGCCCAGGACGCGGACGGTCTGGCGGCAGAACACTTCGCTCTTGTCGCCCATCCACAGCAGCTTGCGGCGTTCGCTGGGCTCCAGGGAGATCAGCCCGGGCAGGGCGGCCTCCAGCTGGGTCAGGGCGGCGAGGGCCGCGGCTTGCTGTTCGGCGGTGATGTCCAGCGAGATCAGGTTGAGGCTCATCGGTACTGCTCCTTGTTCCATTGATGGTGGTCGACCCGGCGATTCCGGGCCGGTGATGCCCCGCCGCGTCCCTGTCACGCGGTGGAGCGGGTGGGAATTTGGCAGGGGAGTGGGGTGGCTGGGAATAGGGAGATTGCGTGTTGTTTTGTAGGAAATGTCTGACCCGGGCGCAGCTCCTGTTGGAACGATGTAAGTCGTAAGGCTCATGGCGAGGAGGCTAGAAAATAGCCACAACGCTCTGATCCTGCTCCCCAATCCCATAGATGGTGCTAGCAAGTCGTATTGCGTAAGCTCACCGCTGCGAAAATCAATAACTCCTGAGCCTGCATGCCACGTATTTTTGACAATATCCAAGACGATCTTCTTGCTGCACTGCGGGCATCGCTATCAGTATCGAATCGGGCAGATTTCTGTGTCGGTTACCTCAATCTTCGTGGTTGGCAAGCGATAGATGACCTTGTCGGCTCTTGGAGCCCTGATCACGGTCAGATATGTCGCGTCATGGTCGGTATGCAACGGCCTTCGCACGATGAGATTCGCGATCTATATCGCGCTTCCGAAGGGGAGGGTGGTCTAGATAATGCCAGCGCCTCCCGCTTGAAATCGCAATTTGCAGCTCATGTTCGCGAACAAATCACTCTGGGTATCCCAACCGGAAAGGACGAGCATGCCCTGCGACGTTTCGCTACCCAACTTCGTGCGGGTCAGGTGGTTGTCAAGTTGTTCCTTCCCTATCCGCTGCACGCGAAGCTTTATCTTTTGTTTCGTGACGATGCGAACAATCCGATCACAGGATTTGTAGGAAGTAGCAACCTAACCATGCAAGGTTTGTCGAGGCAGGGTGAGTTAAACGTTGATGTTCTCGATCACCACGGAACGGAGCGATTGTCCCAATGGTTTGAAGACCGATGGAACGAGCGATGGGCCTTGGATATTTCGAAAGACCTTGCCGACATCATTGATAACAGTTGGGCGCGTGAAGAATTAGTTCCGCCCTATCACATATATCTAAACATGGCGTATCACCTGAGCACTGAGGCCCGTGCCGGATTGAGTCAGTTCCGTTTGCCGCCGCGCTTCGATCAGGAACTGTTCGAGTTCCAGAAGAGTGCAGTGAAAATCGCCGCACGGCATTTGCATCGCCGCGGGGGCGTCCTCATTGGTGATGTGGTCGGCCTTGGCAAGACCATTATGGCAACGGCCCTGGCAAGAATGTTCGAGGACGATCTCGGCTATGAAACCCTGATCATTTGTCCTAAGAACCTGGAGCCAATGTGGCGACATTACCGTACGGAGTATGGTTTGCGTGGACAGGTGCTGCCGATCTCGCAGGTGACAAAGAAATTGCCCGATCTCAAGCCGTATCGACTGGTATTGATCGACGAGAGCCACAACTTACGCAACCGCGAGGGACGACGCTACAAGGCCATCGCTGATTACATCCGCAGCATTGATGCCAAGGTCATCCTGCTGACGGCGACGCCATACAACAAGACCAAAACCGACCTGTCCAGTCAGTTGCGTCTTTTCATCGACGAGAAGGCCAGCATCGGTATCAGGCCCGAGCATTACATGCGCAAGCAAGGGTTGAGTGAGGCGGAGTTCGAGCGCAAGTGGCAATGCAAGGCCAACTCCATTGTCGCCATAGAAAAGAGCGATGAGTTCGACGACTGGCGTGAACTGATCCGTCTGTACATGGTGCGTCGCACACGCAGCTTTATCCTGCAGCATTACACCCAAGCCGATGACAGCGGACGTCGCTTCATCGCCGCCTCGGATGGAGAAAGACGCTATTTCCCCGAGCGCCAACCGCATTCGTTGACCTTCAGTATTGACGAGCAGGATGCCGGCGACCGCTACGCGCGGCTGTACTCCGATGCAGTAGTGGATGAGATCAACAATCTGCATGTGCCCCGATACGGCCTGGGGAAATATGCCGAACTGGAGGCCGTCAAGGCCGCTACGTCCGCCGAGCGCAAACTGATTGACAATCTGGGCCGGGCAGGCAAGCGGCTAATGGGGTTCTGCCGCACCAATCTGTTCAAGCGCCTGGAGTCCAGCGGCAGTTCGTTCCTGCAGTCGATCGAGCGCCATGTGCTGCGCAACGAGATCTACCTGTATGCGATCCAGCAGGGCCTGGACTTGCCCTTGGGCGTGCTGGACCCCGGCGTGCTGGATGCTGACCGTGTTGATGAGGACGCAGAAGGCATTGAGGGCGAGCCGGAAGATCTACTCGATGGGGTGGTCGAAGCTGTTATCGATGAAGAGGCCAGTGCATCGGGCTTCGCTCAGGCGCAAGTGATCTATCGCCAGTACGCGGGGGCATACAAGAAGCGTTTCAAATGGATCAGTCCAAAGCTGTTCAAGCCCAGCCTGGCGGAAGATCTTGCCGAAGACACTGACAGGCTGCGCGGGATCATGAATACCTATGGCCCTTGGCAAGCAACCGGCGACAGAAAGTTGGCTGAACTGTTGGACTTGGTCGCTACGCGCCACGGGAAGGACAAGGTCCTGGTATTCACCCAGTTTGCAGATACCGCACGTTACCTGGAACGAGAACTGCGCAGGGCAGGCGTGAAGCAGATCGATGTGGCGACCGGCGCTTCAGCTGACCCGTATGCGCTGGCTTGCCGGTTCTCACCCGATTCAAACCGTGCGCAAGTAAAGAAAGCAGACGAGTTGCGGGTGCTGGTCTGTACCGACGTGCTGTCCGAAGGGCAAAACCTGCAGGACTGCAATGTGGTGGTCAATTTCGACCTGCCCTGGGCCATCATCCGGCTGATCCAGCGTGCCGGTCGCGTTGACCGGATTGGTCAGCGCGCCGAGCGGATTCACTGCTATTCCTTCTTGCCGGCAGAAGGTGTGGAGCGCCTGATCCGGCTGCGCGAGCGCATCCAGCAGCGGCTCACCGAGAACGCGGAAGTGGTCGGCACAGACGAAGCCTTTTTCGAGGAAGACGAGGTCCAGGTCATCCGCGACCTATACACCGAAAAGTCTGGAGTGCTGGATGATGCCGATGACGAAGTTGATCTGGCGTCCTATGCCTGGCAAATCTGGAAAGAAGCCACCCAGGACGACGCCGAACTGGCACGCGCGGTCGAATCGCTACCGGCTGTGGTTTATTCCGCCAAGCAATTCAGTCTGGATGCGCAACGCGCGCCCTCGCTGGACGCCGTTGCAGCCAAAGGGGGCGCCCTGGTCTACGTCAAGTCGCCGGAAGGCAACGACCATCTGGCCTGGATTGGCCAGCAAGGCAACATTGTGACCGAATCGCAATTCTTGATCCTCAAGGCGGCCGAATGTTCTGCGGTGACGCCGGCGCAGCCACGCGCGGAGAATCACCACGAGCTGGTCGCGCAAGGTCTTCAACTCGCGGTGAGTCAGGACAAGTCCGTAGGCGGTGGCTTGGGCCGCCCATCCAGCCCGCGTCGTCGTGCGTACGAGCGCATGAAGTCTTATGCCCAGACGCAGCGCGGCACGCTCTTTTCCGATGCGGTGCTGGAAACCGCACTGGACGACATCTATCGCCACCCATTGCTGGAAACCGCTGCTGATCTGCTCAATCGCCTGCTACGCAGTGGCGTGAACGATGAAGAGCTGGCCGAAGCGGTCAAGACCCTGCGCGAAGAAGGGCGTTTGACCTATACCGAAGAAGACGCTGCGCTGCGTGAGCCGCGCATCGTTTGCTCCCTGGGCCTGATAGAGGAACACTGACATCGTGGCCAAGCTTGATTTTCAGAACTTCCAAAAGGCCCTTTCCACTTTTGATTTTGCTGGACTGTTTGTCGATGTCCTTGGCTGGAATCGCGCCTCCAGCGATCGGGATTGGCAGGACGACGAAGCCGGTGGCACAGCTTTTCGCTATCGCATGGTTGCGGAGCTGGCGGGCGTGGCGGTGCTGCAAGTCGTTTCCAGCGACAGCTGGCCCGATGAAGCGCAACGACTTGCGATCTGGCGGCAGATCGCAAGTCGGCATTACGAGAATCTGCTGATCTTTACCGATCAGGCGGAGAAGGCATCGCAAAGCCTGTGGTACTGGGTCAAGCGCAGTAAGGATGCTGACACCGGAAAACCGAGGCTGACCTCGCGTCGCCATGAATATTTCCGCGGACAACCGGTGGATCTTTTCGCCTCCAAGCTGCAGGCGATGGTGGTGGAACTGTCCGAGCTGGATGCCAGCGGGCGTATCCCGGTGCTGGAAGTGGCGCAGCGCATGCAGGCCGCACTGGATGTGGAAACGACCACCAAGCGTTTCTATAAGTCCTATCAGGAGCAGCACGAGCAACTGCTTCAAGCCATTGAAGGCATTGACGACGACCGCGATCGCCGCTGGTACGCCTCGGTGATCCTCAACCGGCTCATGTTTGTCTGGTTCTTGCAGAAAAAACTATTTCTGAACAACGGCGATGCTGACTATCTGCGTCATCAATTGCAGGCCTCGCAGAAGCGGGGCAAGGATCAGTTCTTTGGCGAGTTCCTGAGCGCGCTTTTCTTTGAGGCTTTCGCGAAGCCCGTCGATGACCGGTCCGCTGCCACGCGTGCGCTGACCGGTGAGGTGCCCTATCTCAATGGTGGTCTGTTTCTGTACCACAAGCTTGAGCTGGATGAATATGCGAACCCACGGCTGGGACGGACACTCAAGATCGCCGACGCGGCTTTCGAAGGTGTGTTCACGCTGTTTGCGAGTTTCAGCTGGCACCTCGACGACACGCCCGGCGGGGACAGTGATGAGATCAGTCCTGATGTGTTGGGCTATATCTTCGAGAAGTACATCAACCAGAAAGCCTTTGGCGCTTACTACACGCGGCCTGAAATCACCTCGTACCTCGCTGACCGCAGTATCCATGCGCTGATCCTTGAAAGAATCAATCAGCCGGCCATGCCGGAGCTGGGTCTGCCCGCGATTGAGTTTGCCAATGTCTCGGACATGCTGGCGAAGATGGATGCCCGCACCGCTATTCGGCTAGTAAACGAAGTGTTGCCTTCGATCACTATCCTGGATCCTGCCGTGGGCTCCGGTGCGTTTCTGGTGGCCGCGCTGAAGTCGCTGATCAATGTTTATTACGCAGTGGTCGGCCGCGCCAAGTTGAATGCCAGTGAAGAGCTGGCGCGCTGGTTGAAGGGTATCGAGGATGCGCATCCCAGTGTGGAGTACTACATCAAGCGCTGCATTGTTTCGGACAATCTGTACGGCGTGGATATCATGGAAGAGGCGACCGAGATCGCCAAGTTGCGGTTGTTCCTGGCTATGGTGTCGTCAGTGCGCAGAGTCGAGGACTTGGAGCCGCTGCCAAACATCGACTTCAATATCCTGCCAGGAAACTCGCTGGTCGGACTGATGCGGGTTGACGAGCATGAGTTCAACCGAAAGCAGGACGACCTGTTCAAACCACCGTTCCGCCGGCTGCTGGACGAAAAGAACCGCAAGCTCGACGTCTATCGGCACGCCGCAGATGATATCGGGAAGGTTGCTGACTTGCGCGCAGTGCGGGACGACATCGACACCGAGATGCGCTATGCCACCGGCGTACTTAACGAGCTTCTGCGAGACCAGTTCGAGTCACTCGGCGTCAAGTACGAGCAGGCTACCTGGGATGCGACTAAACAAAAATTAGGCAAGCCCAAGAAGCGTCGCATAGAGCGCGCCGACATTGACGCCCAGCATCCGTTTCATTGGGGCTATATGTTCGATGAGGTCATGCAGCGTCGCGGCGGCTTTGACATCATTCTGGCCAACCCACCATGGGAAGTATTCAAACCACAGGCCAAAGAGTTCTTTTCGGAGCACTCCAGTCTAGTCAGCAAGAACAAGATGGCCATCAAGGAATTCGAGAAGGAACAGGACAAGCTACTCAAAGACAAGGCGGTGCGGGAGGCCTGGTTGGAATACGAGAGCCGCTTCCCGCACATGAATGGGTACTTCCGTTCCGCATCTGAGTACCAGAAGCAGTTCGCGACCGTTGCAGGGAGGAAAGTGGGGGCCGATCTCAATCTCTACAAGCTGTTCACCGAGCGTTGTTTCCACTTGCTACGCGAAGGTGGGCACTGTGGAATCGTCATTCCCAGCGGCATCTATACCGATCTTGGTGCCAAGGGCCTTCGTGATTTGCTATTCACTAAGACCACAATCCATGGCTTGTTCAGTTTTGAGAATCGCAAGGAAATTTTCGAAGGTGTGCATCGTAGCTTCAAGTTTGTCGTGCTGACCTTTGAAAAGACTACAGTGCCACGCCTACAGGCAATCGGCGAACGTAACGCTAGCGCTGCGCCGGATGACCTGCTGTCACCTATTCGCACCGGCGAGCTTGGCACGCAGCGCTTCCCTGCTGCATTTATGCGAGCAGATGTAGCGGAGTTGGACAGGTTTCCGGATGAGGGTGGGTTGTGGCTTGACGTAGAGTTGATCCGTAAGCTTTCTCCAGATGCCCATGCGGTGATGGAGTTTCATGCCGCCCTGGATTTGGCCATCGCATCGAAGATGTTTGAGTTCCCTGCACTAGGAAGAAGTGAAGACGGTTTCCAGAAGTTCGAATTGCATCGTGAGCTACATATGACCGACGACAGCAAGCTCTTCAAAACTGATTCAGCACCATCTCGATTGCCCCTCTTTGAAGGCAAGATGATTCACCAGTTCGACACTTCACTTCAGCCGCCAAAGTACTGGGTTGAAGAAGATGAGGGGCGTTCTGCGCTGCTTGGCCGTACTGGTGACATAGGTCAGACACTATCGTATCAGCGGTATCGTCTTGCGTACCGCGCGATTGCACGAGGGACGGATAGTCGAACCATGATTGCAACGATACTTCCAAAACGAGTTTTCTCGGCGCATTCGTTGAACGTCGCTTTCCTACCAGATGATCTGCCTTCTCAGCTTTTTTTACTGTCTGTGCTTAACAGCTTTTGCTTCGATTATGTGCTGCGTCAACAAGTGAGCGCGAATCTGACGCAGTTCTTTATCTATCAATGTCCAGCCCCTCCAGTTTTGCTCGCGACGGTAGAGGCAAAGAAATTGATAGCTCGTTCGGTAAGGCTTGCGTCCACATCACCTGAATTTGATGGGCTTGCCACTGCTATGGGCTTCAAGAATTGGCGCGAGGTTTCGGTTGATGCCGCAGAGCGAGGTCGCTTGCGCGCCGAACTGGACGGGCTAGTCGCCCACCTCTATGGCCTCAGTGACGCGGAGTTCCTGCATATCCTCGGCACGTTTCCGCTAGTGCCTGAGCCAGTGAAGATTGCGGCCTACAATGCTTACCGCGATGTCGCGCGTGGGGTGATTCAATGAACCTGCAGTCGATTCGGGTGCGCAACTTCAAGGCGATAGTCGACAGCCGTGTTGTGAAGCTGGGGCCGTTGACCGTTTTCGTCGGAAACAACGGCAGCGGAAAATCCAGTCTGATCGAAGCACTGGAAGCCTGGCAGAACATCACATTGTACGGATTGGACAACGCCATGGGCCGCTGGCTGGGCATCGAACATGTCCGCCACAAGAGCCTGGAAGCAAAAGAGCGCGCCGGCAAGCAGGTCAATCCCATCATATTTCAGGCCGACATCGGCCCCACGCCGCGCAAGGCGACGCGGCTGGAGATTGAAATCAACAACACCCCCAATGGCGACCGCATGGGAATTGTTGAAGAACGCCTGACACGCCCCGGTTCCGGCGGCAAGTTTATTGGGCGCCCGGTCAACCCCAGACTCGACAGCGGACGCTCCTACCTGTCGATGTATCCGGATGGATTCGCGCAACCTGCACGTGACCTGGCGCATTGGCAATTCTTGTCGCTGGCCCCGGATAGCATGGGCATTCCACAGCCGCAGCAACGCACCGAAGGCCGCGTGCGTTTGCGGCGTGACGGCGCCAACATCGCTGACTATCTGCTTGAAATCCGAAATCTGTCGCCCGGTGTCTTTGAAGGCATCGTGCAGACCATGGCCTACGTGTTGCCGTATGCGCGTGACCTGCAGCCGGCAGTGACCTCGGAGCTGGAGCGCAAAGCCTACCTGCAACTGACCGAAGCGGACTACAAAGTACCCGGCTGGATGTTGTCCACCGGCACCTTGCGCGTGTTGGCATTACTGGCGGTGTTGCGCCACCCGCAGCCGCCGCCGCTGATCGTAGTGGAAGAGATTGAGAACGGATTGGATCCGCGCAGCCTGCACCTGCTGGTGGAAGAGATTCGCACGACGGTGCTGTCGGGCATCACCCAAGTGGTGCTTACGACACATTCGCCCTATCTGCTGGACTTGTTGCAACTCGAGCAGATCGTGCTCGTGGCACGCGACGCCAACGGGCAGCCGCGCTTCCACCGTCCGCAAGACTCGGACAGCCTGCAACGCTGGTCACAGGAGTTCTCGCCAGGACGGCTTTACACCATGGGCAAGTTGCACGGAGCTATCGAATGAGCAAGATCGGGATGATCTTCGAATGCGGGCCGGAGGGTGCTGACCTGAAAGTGTGTAAGTATCTAGCGGAATACCTGAGAGACGACGTAGAGGTCGTCCCGGTAACACTCGATAACAAGGCCAATCTTCTACGCGATGCAGGCAAAACTGCGAAACAGTTACTCGTCGACGGCTGCTGTTGCGTATTGATCATCTGGGATTTGCGCCCGGCATGGCCCGACAAGAAAAACAAACCCTGCCGTACTGCAGAGTGTCAGGCAGTCCTGCAGGGAGTGGCGGATGCTGGTGTGACCACCGGTCACTTGGTCCACCTGATATGTATCGAACAAGAACTGGAAAGTTGGCTACTGACTAACGAGCGAGCGATTTCCGAGCTGTTGTCAACATCCGCGCATCCCTATCAAGTCAGCCGGATCAAACGACCCGACCGCGTCATGCAGCCTAAGGCCGTAATGGTCGAGCACTTTAAAACGCGAGGTTGGCGCTACGACGACAAGGTGGACGCTATTCGTGTGCTCAGGGCAGCGGATATTGATGTGCAGCGTATGCGACGTTCTGAGAGCTTTTCGCGTTTCGAGCAAAAGCTGGTTGCCTGCTGAAATCAGAAGTATTGGAGAGAGTTTTCGCAATAAACCGGGCCCCAGTGATTTTTAAGCGGTAGAAAAATAGTGTGGGCTCATGCCCGCCGCATTAGTCATTACCACGCTTCTAATTTGCATCGCTTCATTCAATTACGGAGAAGGACATGATGGCCAGAATGTGGATGGTGCGTGGTGAAGGCGGAAGCCTTTATGAAAAATTCCGTGACCAGAACGCGGTTGCTGTAGGCTGGTCCCAGCTTGCGGGATTTGCCAAGCCCGGAGTTTCTCGCGCCGAACTGATTGAGTACTACAAATCTGTAGAGCCGCAGTTTCGCGCGGGCACAATCATCTCAGGTGCCTCGCAGGTATGGCGATTCGTGAATGAAATACAGATTGGCGACGGAGTCGTGACCTATTCCCCATCAAATCGTAGCTACCTAGTCGGGACCATAACCGGCGCGCCAGAGCACAAGCCTGAATGGGCGGACGAGGGTATGCCTCTAATACGATCCGTGCAATGGCGGGAAAATGAAGTGCCACGCGACAGCCTGGGCCTCACGACAAAAAACAGCTTGGGTTCCACGCTCACTGTCTTCTTGCTGCCACCTTCAGCAATGAATGAAATGCTGGGGCAAGTTGCTGGCGCGCCGGTTAGTGGAGCGCTTTCAGATACTGTTATTGATGAGGAGATCATTGACTCACTCGCTGATATTGAGCAGCAAGCTATAGAGCGCATCAAAGATCTCGTTAATGAACTTTCATGGGAGAACATGCAGCATCTAGTGGCAGGAATACTCAGGGCCATGGGATACAAGACCCAAGTTTCGCTCGGCGGTGCGGACCGTGGAAAAGATATCGTTGCTTCTCCGGATGGTTTTGGGTTCGAACATCCTAGGATTGTGGTGGAAGTTAAGCATCGTCGGTCGCAAATGGGTAGTCCGGAAATCCGCAGTTTTTTGGGTGGCCGGCATAAGGATGACAGAGGCCTCTATGTGAGCACAGGAGGATTCTCTAAAGACGCCCTTTACGAAGCAGATCGCGCGGCAATCCCTCTTTCGTTGTGGACTCTAGACAACGTAGTGCGTGCATTGACTGAACACTACGATGCGACGGATGCTGAAACAAAACGGCTGGTGCCGTTGAAGAGGACGTACTGGCCTGCTTGATGACGGAGAAAAGCGGCGTCAGAGTGCCTTTCCGGAAAAAAGGGGGCGGAGGTAATTAAGAGACTTAATTCCCTCTGGAAAGGAAAGTGGATTGACTCGCGCAGTTCCGTTGGCGCGCAATTGTGAAGGTTGAGCATGCTGATCGATGCTCTTTGATACCGCGAGTGCGAAACAATCTGTGAGTTGACATTTCACCTTCACCTTCGCAAACTCACTTCCAAGGAGCGTCGAAACTCCTCATACAGCGGTACCCACCTCCGTCAATCTGGTGGGTTTTTTGTGCCCAAGTCTTGGGTGCAACCGGCGCAATGTTCCGCGTCGGGAGGGCGGCTAATACAACACCCGCAAGGGAAATACGCCCGCCGTCTGTATGCGGTTTCGAACCTCCCGACTTCCCGTCCGCCGTCTTCCGGTGGGCGGGCACTTCATGGAACGAGGAGGCCATCATGTCGAAACCTACATCGAACGATCTGGATACCCGGGGCTATTTCCTGCCGGAGGACAGCCAGTCCCGGCTGAAGAAGCTGCGCGACCACATGCAGTTCCTGTCGGGGCTGGCGCAACCCCGCACATGGAAGGAAGAACAGGAACGCGCGCCCGAGGTGCCCGTGGACCACCTTGCGACCTGCCTGGAGTTGCTGGCCGAGCAAGCGGATCTCGTGCTGCAGGACGTGTCGTGGCCGGCGCGGCGGGAAGTTGCGGCAGACGCACCCGACCGCGACGTTACGGCTGCGACCTCGCCGGAGACGTCCGACACGGCCGTCGAACGCTTTGCTATCGGCGTCACCGGGGAGCAGGTCGACCTGCTCGACCGGCTGCTCGGAACGATCTCGGCCCAGGGCGATGTCACGGCCGCCGATCCTGCCGCCGAACCGGCCGATCCCACCGTGCCCCCGCTTGCGCAGGCGATCCATGACGGAGCGAGGGCCGTGCGCGACCTCCTCGACCAGGTAGAAGCGCAGCGGCCCGGGCGCATGCCGCGTCGGCCCACCGGCGTGGGCGAAGAGCGGGCCGTGTACGCCACCGGACTCGCCTGTCCGATGTCCGCGCCGGTGTTGCCGATGCCCGACGCAAGTCCATCGCGCAGTGTGCGCCTGCACTGATCGAAACGCGCGTAAGGCGGGTTGATGGCAGGCACGGATTGCGGCTTCGTTTGTGGCGGGGTTCAAAACCGGCCGCCCCGGGGGCGGTTCCTTTACAACTCAACGCACCCACCTAGCCGGCTTCGAGCATGTGTGTGGCGTTTTTGTTTTATAACAAAACAAAAAAACGCTACAATATATAA